>NZ_VMBG01000001.1 GCF_007559335.1 Rariglobus hedericola | reverse complement strand
TGGCCGCTGCCAATGCGGGTTCAACCAATACCGATGGTATCGGTGGGCGTGGCGGAAAAGCTTGGGCCAAGACGGTTAAGTAGGCCGCAAGAAATAGTATGCTGAGTGATTTCATTTTTTGCCTAACAGTGTTATTGAGCGGCACTGCATTTCACTCTCGAAAACGGCAGATCATTGGAAAAGAAGTGATTGCTCATTTCAGGGTGCATTTTTTTAGAATTAATAGGTGCCGGTAACGAATCGTTACTCCGTTTTAAATTAAAAAAAGGCAGATCATTGACGATTAGTGGATTGCCAATTGTTAGGTGCACTTTTCTAGATTTAGAGATGGGACGGTCAAAATCACGGTTTCGGATTTCGATTTGCGATAAGGAGTCTGGTGAATCGCTCAAAGTCGAGCTGATTGATGCTCCAGGGCTTTGGTCGGAGCGTCGTTATAAAATTCGCGTGAATGGTAAAACGGCCACGCAATTACCCGAGGGGACTATGACCGAGGTTTTTGACCGGTTGCGACGTTGGATGGTTAAACGGGCTGCGACTGGCGGCACGCAGCTTACGGGCTGAGGGGGGAAGACGGAATACTCGGGACGGCGGGCGGAGGACCGGGGAGACGGAAGACGAAAGACGGAAGACAGACGGGGCCCGGGTGGGCGTGCACGAGGCTCGCCCCTACGGCTGAACGACGGTGGGCGGAGCGGACGGCCCAGCGGTCCGTCCCTGCCCCAGATGCTCGTTAAAATGAGCGGGATGCGCCAAAAGGCATTTCTTCGGCGTCTTGCGTTGGGCCGGGGAAGATGAATCGATCGGGGGAATACCCCTTTGATCACTCGTGCGCGGTTTGCGGCGGGCATCGGGGCGCGGTTTTAATTTCCAACAACATTATCCAACGTGAAAATCCTACAGGGGTTGAGTGAGGGGCAGGTGGTGCAACGGATCGGTCGCAAGGGCGCCACGGTGCGTTTGTCGGGCGAGAGTGCGGAAGTGGCGCCGGTGTTGGCCACGATCGAGGGCGCGCGTGGTGCGCTAAAGGGCTGGAAGGCGCGGCGCGTGGGGACGGCGGGGCGCGGGCGGTTTAGCGCGGAGCTGGCGGGCGTGCCGGCGGGCGGGCCGTATCGGCTGACGTTGCGCTGCGGTGCGGAGCAGGTGCGCGTGAAGGAGTTTTATGCGGGCGATGTCTGGCTGATGGCGGGACAGAGCAACATGGAAGGCGTGGGCGATATGTCGGCGCCGGTGAAACCGCATCCGCTCATCCGGGTGCTGACGATGCGGCGTGAGTGGCGGTTGGCGAAGGATCCGTTGCACGTGCTCGGCGAGTCGCCCGACTCGTGCCACGCGGGGGCGCGTCAGCTCACTCGCGAGCAGGCCGAGTCGATTCGCACAACGACGAAGCGGGGTGTGGGCGTGGGCGTGTTTTTTGCACGGGAGATGTTGGAGCGGTCGGGCGTGCCGCAGGGGCTCATCGCGACGGCGCATGGCGGCACGACGATGGAGCAGTGGAACCCGGCGTTGAAGGATCGGGGCGGGGATTCGCTTTACGGGTCGATGATGTTGTCGTGCCGCGAGACGGGCCAGCCGGTGGCCGGTGTGTTGTGGTATCAAGGCGAGAGCGACGCGGGCGGTCCGCCGGTGGCGGTTTACACGGAGAAGATGCGCGCGCTGGTCGCGGCGGTGCGACGTGATCTGAAGCAACCGGCGTTGCCGTGGGTGATCGTGCAACTGGCGACGGTGTTCGGATCGCTGGAGGATGGTGCGGGCTGGAATAGCATCCAGGAGCAGCAGCGGTTGCTGGCGTTGAAAGTAAAACAACTGGAAACCGTGGCGGCGGTGGATCTGCCGTTGGATGATAACATCCACATCGGCGCGGCGGGTTTTCCGGTGCTGGCCAATCGCATGGCGCGGGCGGCGGATCGTCTCGTGTATGGCAACTGTGCCGAGGTGCCGATGCCCCGGCTCAAAACGATCATCTCACCGGATCCGAAAAAGGCGCCGGGGCAGATCGACGTGGTGTTCGAGCATGTGCCGGGCGGTTTGCGCGCGGCGGGGGCGGCGCGCGGGTTCACGCTGGTGGATGGCGACGGGAAGGTGTTGCCCTCGATTTTTAAGACGACGCTGCACGGCGACACGGCGCGGTTGCACATGCTCAAGGGACTGGTGCTGCCCTGGAACACGCGGCTGGCTTACGGGCACGGACGCATGCCGGTGTGCACGATCACGGACGGGCGCGGATGTGCGCTGCCGGTGTTTGCGCCGCAGCCGTTCATGAAGCCGAACGCGATGGCGCCGTTTTTCACGACGTGGCGGGTGAGCCCGGTGGTGACGGCGCCGGCGGTGTCGCTGGCGGAGCTGGCGTGTCCGCATCTCGATGGGGCGGGAAGCGAAGTTCGCAGTTACGGGATGGACGGTTTCATCAACGAACACGCGCGCTGGCAGAAGGCGGAAGGCCACGGGTATTTCGCGGCGAAGCTTACGCTGGCGGAGGCGATGAAACTGGAATTCCTGCTGGGCTACGACGGGCCGTTTCGGATGTGGATCGACGGGAAACCGTTCTACACGGATATCGGCGGCATCAACCCGTGTCTGGCCGACGAGTTTTCAAAGACGACCACGCTGCCGGCGGGCGAGCACACGCTGACGGTGGCGATGGATCTCGCCTGTGGTGCGTCGTGGGGCTTTTTCCTGCGCCTGTGCAGGCGGGATCTCAGCGCGGCGGAGGTTCGCAAAGGCCAGTTTGCGCGGCCGGCGTATTCAGTGTGAGCGAGGCTGCGGAACGGAGTTCGAAGCTGGGCGCGCCCCGTGCGCGCTCGTTTACTTCTTCCGCAACGTGATCACGCACTCGAGGTGGCGGGTTTGCGGGAAGAGGTCGAAGGGCTGGACGGCGGTGAGCTCGTAGCCGGCGGCGAGGAAGGATTTGAGGTCGCGCATTTGAGTGGCGGGGTCGCACGACACGTAAACGACGGCGCGGGGGCCGTAGGCGAAGAGCTGGTTGAGGAAGGATTCGTCGCAGCCTTTGCGAGGCGGATCGATCAGCACGACCGTGTCGGCGGCGGGGAAGGTGAGGCCGGCGAAGATCGCGGCGGCGTCGCCGGCTTGGAACGTGACGTTGGTCAGGTTGTTGGCGGCGGCGTTTTGTTTGGCGAAGACGATGCTGCTTTCGCTGATCTCGATGCCGGAGACTTTTTCAAACGCGGGCGCGCAGGTGAGCGCGAAGAGTCCGCTGCCGCAGTAGGCGTCCACCATAAAACGTGCGCCGCTGGCGGCGGCTTGGTCGCGGGCGTAGCCGGTGAAGGCGGGCAGGATGAACGGGTTGTTCTGAAAGAAGTCGCGGGCGAGGAATTTTAATTTCAGGTCGCCGACGGTCTCGGTGACGATGTCGTCGTAGTTGGTGGTCACTACGCCGGAGGCGTCGCGGAGGAGGAGCGTGCCGCCGCGCGCGTAGTCTCCGTTGGCGGCTTTCTGGCGGACGATCGCGCGGGATTCGGCGAGGCGGGCGTTGATAGGCGCAGTGGCGATGGCGCAGTGAGGGACATCAAGGATGTCGAAGCGCGTGCCCTGACGGAGGAAGCCGATGGGAAGCTCGCGACCGTCGCCGCGCGGGGCGTTGAAGTGGGGCGTGATCTTGGAGCGGTAGCCGTATTCGACAGGCGAGCCGATCACGGGCGAGACGGGAAATTCGACGCCGCCCATGAACTTAAGGAGCTCCTCAACCTGACGGCGTTTCCAGGCGAGTTGTTCGTCGTAGGCGAGGTTCTGGTATTGGCAGCCGCCGCAGGCACCGAAGATCGGGCAGGGCGCGGCGATGCGTTTGGGCGAAGGGGTGAGGATCTCGACGAGATCGGCTTCGGAGAAATTCTTGTGGTTGCGAAAAACGCGGGCGCGCACGCGTTCGCCGGGGAGCGTGGACGGGATCATGATGACCCATTTGGAGTCGGGCTCGTCGGGGTGCGGGACGCGGCCGAGGCCCACGCCGAGATTGGTGAGCGTGGCGATCTCCAGCTCGATCTCCTGGTGATAGGCGAAGGGACGGTCGTTGAACTTTTTCTTAAATTTTTGGCCCACAGAACACACGGAATACACGGAAAGGCAGACGGCGAGGAAAAGGATTTTGTCTTTTGGGTGATTTCCGTGTGTTTCCGTGGGTTCCGTGGCCACACCTCCCGAAAAAATCTCCAGTCTCCAGAATCCGCGCGTGAAGCAGCTTGTGAAGCTGCGCGACCGGCGTCCGCGCGACGAGGCGGGCGTGTTTATGGTCGAGGGCTACCGTCAGATCCGGCGCGCGTTGGAGAAAAACATCACGCTGACGGAACTGTATATCTCGCCCGAATGGTATCTGGGGGAGAACGAACCGTCGCTGATCGCGCAGGCGCAGGCGACGGGGACGCAGGTGTTCGAGCTGACGAAGGACGCGTTTGCCAAGGTCGCGTATCGCGAGCGGCCGGATGGATTGCTGGCGGTCGCGCCGCAGTGGAAACGGACGCTGGCGGACATTCCGGCGGCGAAGGACGGGAAGGCGCCGTTTTTACTGGTCGTCGAGGCGATCGAGAAGCCGGGCAATCTCGGGACGATTTTGCGGAGTGCGGACGCGGCGGGCGTGGATGCGCTCATCGTGTGCGATCCGGTGACGGATTTGTTCAACCCGAACGTGGTGCGCGCCTCGACGGGCGTGTTGTTCTCTGTGCCGGTGGTGATCGCGAGCAGTGCGGAGGTGCGCGAGTGGTTGCGCGAACATGGCGTGAAGTCGGTGGCGACGACGCCCTCGGCGACGGATTTTTATACGGATGTGGATTTGAAGGGGCCGCTGGCGATCGTGATGGGTAGCGAGCAGTATGGCTTGAGCGATTACTGGCTGAAGGAGGCGGATCAACGCGTGGTGATTCCGATGGCGGGCCAGGCGGATTCGCTGAACGTGGCGATGGCGACGATCATCACGCTGTTCGAAGCGGTGCGTCAGCGTGGATCAATTTAGTTGCAGAAAAATTCTTGCCTAGGGTTTTTGCCTTATGCAGAAGGGTGGCATGAACTGTATTCGTGCCTTGTTTCTCGGCTTTATTGGAGCAGTTGGATTTACCACGTCGGCTTTGGCCGATAGTGTGATCGTATCGGGTTTTGTGACCTCGGTTGGCAGCAACTTGGGCACGAGTATTGATGGAACGTCTCCTAATTTTGCTGATCGTGACTTCTACACGATTACCTTGACCTATAATTCCGCTCAAGCACCCCGCATTACCACACAAGGAGTCACCGATACCAATAATGCGGCTGACTACTATCTGCTGGAAACGAACATCACGATTTTCGCCGATGACGGTGCCCTGACTTGGACCTATGCTACTCCGGCGGCCAATAGTCTCAGCCATAGCTTTGGTGTTCAGAATAACGTTTTTGGGAACGATAAATTTTCCGCAGGTTTAAGCGGCGTTACGTTTAGCGGACCTACGCTTGGGCCGGGCTTCCAGAATTTCAGCCACTGGTCCCTGAATTTTACGGATTATGAAGGCACGATTTCTTCCGACACCAGTATCCCGAATTTCTCGGATTTAACGGCGTATAATTTCAAAGACATTTACCTACAGTTCGGCATCTACACTGAGGACAGAATTGAGCTTTTTGCTTCGTCTGTATCGGTAATCCCGGAGTCGTCAGCCTTTGCGATGCTAGCCGGCACCGTCGGTTTGGCCGCTGTTCTGGTGATCCGTCGTCGTCGCTATTGATTCAACCTGTCGGTGCCAGTCGGCGCACCAGTGCGCGGAATGGCACCAGGAGCGCGGCGGCCATGAGGAGTTTCACGCCGAGGTCGCCGGCGGCGAGGAGCTTCCAGTCGAAGCCGGTGCCGGCGAAGGCGAGTGAGAAGAAAATCGCGGTGTCCACGGTCGAGGCGATGGCGGAGCCCCAGAGCGGGGCTTTCCACCAGCTCTGGCGGCGCAGGCGGTTGAAGATGGCGACGTCGAGGAGTTGGGAAACGATGAACGCGGTTCCCGAAGCGCCGGCGATGCGCAGGCCGAACGCAGGATCATCCTGGCCAAGCGCCACGCTGACCGAGGCGATTGCGCCGGTGACGAAGCCCGCCCAGGCGACGCGACGTGCGAGCCGCGGACCGGCCCAGCGGTTGCACACATCGGTCACGAAGTAAGTGATCGGATAAGAGAACGCACCCCACGTGAGCCAGTCGGTGATGGGGTATTGGACGAGGACGTTGGAGAGCAGGACGATCGCAGCCATCGCCAGCACGGGAAGCAGCAGGCGACGGAAGGAAATGGAGTCGGTTTCAGCCGGAATCATGACGGGCGGCGCAAGGAGTTCACGAGCGAAGCGGTGCCCTCGGCCATGCTGATGCGCGGGCTGTAGCCGAGATCGCGGCGGGCGGCGTCGATCGAGAACCAGTGGTCTTTGGCGAGTTCTGCGGCGATGAAACGCGTCATGGGCGGCTCGCCGTCGAGCGGCAGGACGCGCCAGGCGGCTTCACAGACGGCCCCCACGGCGGATGCGGTGCGCAGCGAAATGTGCCGCGTAACGGGCGGTTCGCCGAGGGTGTTGAGGAGGCCATTGATCCAATCCCAGAGGACGACGGGCTCACCGTTGGTAATAAAATACGCGCGGCCAGCGGCACTCGAATGAGTAGGATTAATGATTGGATCACATTCTCCAGGAACTGAATAAGCCAACTTGTAACTTAATAAGTTACAAGTTGGCTGGGTCGGGTTCGACTGCGGGTTCGCTTGCGATGTGGGGGCTGGGGGGCGGGGGAGGAGGGCGGATTCGGCGAGGAGGTGGGCGTCGGTGGCGTTCTCGACGTGGACCATGTCAACGCGGTTGCGGCCTGCGCCGATGATGCGGAGGCGACCGGCGCGGGCGCGTTTCAGGATGCGCGGGACGAGGTGCGGATCGCCTACGCCCCAGATGAGGTGCGGGCGCAGGGCGACCGTGCGCAGGGTCGCAGAATTGGCGGCGAGAACTTCGCGCTCGGCGATGGCCTTGGTGAGCGGATAAGGGCTCGGGCAGGATGTGGTGAGCGGAAGGGATTCGTCGGCGTTGGCCAGATCGTATCCGTTATAAACTACACTGGGCGTGCTGGTGTAAACGAAGCGGGAGACGCCGTGTTCGCGGCAACCGGCGAGCAGGGCGCGGGTGCCGAGGACGTTGGCGCGGAAGAAGTCGTCGTAGCGGCCCCAGACTCCGACTTTGGCGGCGACGTGAAAAACGGTGTCGATGCCGCGGCAGGCGGCGCGCACGGCGGTTTCGTCATCGAGCGAGGCGCGGATGAAGCGGACGCCGCGTTTTTCCAAGTCGGGGGCGGGTGTGCGGGCGAGCACGGCGACGGGGCGACCGGCGGCGAGGAGGTGTTCGACAAGGTGGCGGCCGAGGAACCCGGTGCCGCCGGTAACGAGGACGGGTCCAGATGGTTTGTAACTTATTAAGTTACAAACTGGGTTGGTGACGGACGGAGAAGTGGGGGGCGCGGGGGTCATCGCTTGGGGTCGGACTCGTAGCCGGTGGCGCCGTCGGCGGCCCAGCGGGCGAGGGTGAGGCGGTGGATCTTGGCGTTGTGGCGCACGTCGACAGGGAATTTATCGCGGAAGTAGAAGAGTTTGATGCCGGCGGTATGGGGGAAGCGTTTGGCGATCTCGCGGAGTTCGCGGGCGAAGCGGCGGCAATCGGCACTGCTGGTCGCAAACTGGGGCGAGGTGGGCTCGATCACGACGGCGAGGCGTTGGTGACCGAGTTTGCCGAGGCCGACCAAGGCGGAGCGGCGGACGTCAGCGTGGGTGTTGAAGATTGGTTCGACTTGTTCGGTGAAGAGCGGGCCGTCGCCGTTGTCCACGCGTTCGGCTTTGCGTCCGCAAAACCAGAGGCGGCCGTCGGCGTCGAGGTAACCGGCGTCGCCCATGCGGTGGAAGATCGCGCCGGTGGCGGGGTCGTGGATTTTGCCGGCGGCGGTGGATTCGGAAAGCGCGTCGTAGGTGTGGGTGACGGTGGGGCCGGCGACGATGATTTCGCCGATCTGGCCGCGAGGGAGTTCGCGGGTGTCGGCGAGCGAGGCGAGATGCGCGTCGGTGAGCGCGATGATACGGACGTCGTTGGCGGGGAGCGGGCGGCCAACGCAGGTGCCGGCGCCGTGTTGGGTGGCGACGGCGGTGCCGCCGTGGTGGGCCATAACCTCGGCGGCGCTGATAGTGCTGACGGGGAGTGCTTCGGTGGCGCCGTAGGGGCTGTGGAGTTGTCCGTGCGGGAGCACAGGCGTCATCAAATCCCACAAGTCGGGCGGCACGGGGGCGCCGGCGCAGAGCACGCGCCTCATCGTGGGCAACGCGATGTGGTTCTCGTGGCAATGGACGGCGATTTTTCGCCAGAGGGTGGGCGAACCGAAGGAGCTGGTGATGTTTTCCTGGAGGATCGCGCGGATGATTTTTTCGGGATCGACGGTGGCGGGGCGGCTGGGGTCGATCTCGGGCACGATGGTGGTCATGCCGAGCGCGGGATTAAAAAGGGCGAACAGCGGGAGCAGTGGCAGGTCGATTTCGCCGGGGCGTATATCGTAGGTGGTGCGGATGAGTTCGACCTGCGCGTCGAACATACCGTGGGTGTAGCAAACGCCCTTGGGTGCACCGGTGGAGCCGCTGGTGAAAAGGATGGCGGCGAGTTCGTCCGGCGAATTTGCCGCGAGTTGAGAGTTGAGAGTTGAGGGTTGAGAGTTCGAAGCCCGGCGGTCGGTGGGCGAGCTGCTGGCGGGGATGCGGAGCTCGACGGTGCGGAAAGCGCGGCGGTAAACGCGGCTGACGAGGCGCGCCATGGGAATGCCGAGGAGCACGCGGGGACCGGAGCGTTCGACGCAGGAGAGAAAACTTTTCAGACCCATGCCGGGGTCGATCACGACGGGCACCGCTCCGTGGGCAAAGAGGGCAAAGGCGGCGGCGATGAGCGGCAGGCCGGGACGCACCATGACGAGGACGCGGTCGCCGGGGCGGACGCCGCGGGACGTCAGTTCGGTCCGCCAGGCGCCGACTTCGGCGGCGAGCTCGGCGAAAGAAAGCGTGAGGTAATCGATGCCGCCGTCACGCGTGCGGCCGCGCGGGACCTTGAGCGCAGCGGTGAGCGGCTGGCTGGCGGCCATGTGTGCGAGGTGTCGGGCGATGTTGGCGTTGTCCGGTGGCACGGTTGGCGGAAAACCTCACGCATCGGCGGGCGGAGGCAAAGAAAAACCCCGCGCGGCGCAGGGCCGGACGCGGGGTCAAAAGGATCGGGATACTGAAATCTCAGTAATCGGTGAAGGTGACGAGACCCCAGACGGCGGACACTTGGGTGCCCGAGGGATTCACGCGGCCGAGATACTTGGTGCCATCGATGTCGATGGTGTTCGGTCCGACGGGCTGGTAGCTGCCGCTGTTGTAAACGAACAGGCCGCCAAGAACGCTGTTATTGCGACCCGAACGGGTTTTCTGCGTGGAGCAACCGGCAAAAAGGGATGCGGCTACGGCGCAAATCGCAAGGGTAAGAAAGGTCTTCGATTTCATAGGGGAGTAGGGGACGGTGTAAGGTGGTCTGGGCTTTGGCAAGCGCAGGAAATGGGGAAATCCGGCGAAAAAATTCAAGCGGGTTGCATCGAGGGCTGGCTGCGCAACAGGTCGGCTTGCCAGGGCAACAGGATGTCATCGACCTTGGCCGGGTCGCGGGCGATGAGGGCGAGCTGGGAGCGGTTCGCGATGAGCGTGCCTTCGAGTCCGAGCGTCGCGGCGATGCGGTCGCGGTCGGCTTTGATGCGGTCCTGCAAGGCGATTTCTTGCGGGGAAAGCGGGGCCGTCTCCGAGCGGCGGCGGCGGGGGAGCGTGTTGGGGTCGCGACCGAAACCCTCACGCAGGGCGGTGGCGAGGGACTGCACGAGACGCGCGTGGCGCTTGCCCAGGTTGACCTTGCCGAGAATGCCCTCAATCGAGTCGCCATCCTCGGCCGCATACGCGATGTCGAGGAGCAGATCGGCGCTGCACACCTTAAAGGGAGGAACATCGAGGGTGCGGGCGCACTCTTCGCGCCAGTGCCAGACGGAGTGGAGCACGCCGAGGCCGCGGCCGCGGAGGCGTTCGGAGCGGCCGATGCGCCAGTCGTTTTCGTCGTCGCGGGGGAAGCCGATCATGCCGGACTCGATCTGGCGGCCGCATTGCTGGTCGAGCCAGTCGAGGCGGTCGAGTTGGGCGAGTTCGCGGGTGAGGATGTCGCGAAGGGCGGGCAGGTGCCAGACGTCGAGCGCAGCGTAGTCGAGGAGTTTCTTGGTGATGGGGCGGTTGGACCAGTTGGCCTTCTGGCCCTCCTTGTCGAGGATCAGGCCGAAGTGTTGTTCCAGCAATGCGGCGAGGCCGATGCGCTGGCGGTTGAGCAGCTGGGCGGCCAGCATGGTGTCGAAGATGCTCTTCGGGCGGAACTGGCAGAGATCGGATAACAGGCGCAGGTCAAAGTCGCTGCCGTGCATCAGCAAGTGCTTGGTCGCGAGTTTCTCCCAGAGCGGGGCGAGCGGCAGTGGGGCGAGCACATCGACGAGGAAAATCTCTCCGGCGACGAGGAACTGGAGCAGGCACACGCGCGTGCGGTAGTGGAACATGTTATCCGCCTCCGTATCGAGGGCGACCTCGTCAACACGATCCAACGCGGCAAGCAAGGGGGCCAGTTGGGCGGGCTGGTCGATGAGGGTGTAGGCGGGAATGGGTTGCTCGTTCAACGTGACGACGAGGAAACGCGAAGCGGCGGCGGACGGAAGCGCGAAATACGCGGAGGAGCGGGGAAGGTTGCGCGACGGAGGAAGATTGCCTTTGCGCTTTGGGGCGCAGTTTGACGCCATCACGGGACATGAAGGTAGTCGTGTTATGTTCCGGCGGGATGGATTCGGTGGCCGCGCTCCATTGGGCGCAGGCCAACCATGTCGTGACCGCGGTCATCAGTTTTGACTATGGCGCTAAGCATAACCCCCGCGAATTGCCCTTCGCCGCCGCGGCCGCCGCGAGCCTCGGTGTGCGCCACGAGATCGTGAAGCTGGATTTCGTAAGCCGTCTGTTTGCCTCGG
The DNA here is from genome assembly GCF_007559335.1 of Rariglobus hedericola. Classification (NCBI taxonomy): domain Bacteria; kingdom Pseudomonadati; phylum Verrucomicrobiota; class Opitutia; order Opitutales; family Opitutaceae; genus Rariglobus; species Rariglobus hedericola. The sequence continues at coordinate 2,434,901 of NZ_VMBG01000001.1, read as the reverse complement.
ATCTGCTGACCACGGGCGGGGACATTCCGGACGGCCACTACGAGGCGGAGAACATGAAGCAGACCGTGGTGCCGTTTCGCAACGCGGTGATGTTGTCCATCGCCACCGGCTTTGCTGAAAGCGCGGGGGCCGAAGGTCTGATCATCGCAGCGCATGGCGGCGACCACGCGATTTATCCGGACTGCCGCGAAGATTTTATGCGCGCGATGGGCGATGCGATGCGCCTCGGCACTTACGCCGGCATCCAGTTGCTGCGCCCGTTCATCGCGATCAACAAGGCCGGGATCGCCGCCGCGGGCGTGGAGCTCGGGGTGGATTTTTCGAAGACGTGGTCCTGCTACAAAGGCGGCGCGGTTCATTGCGGCACATGCGGCACCTGCGTCGAACGTCGCGAGGCGTTCATTGATGCGGGCCTCGTCGATCCCACGGTGTATGCGGACAACGGCCCGCTGCCTCCGCGTCCTGACCAGCCGTTCAAAGCGATCGGTTAAAACGCATGCTGATTTCCGAGACATTTTATTCGCTGCAAGGCGAGGGTGAGCTGACCGGCGTGCCGTCGGTTTTTCTCCGCACGTCGGGTTGCAACCTGCGCTGCAACTGGTGCGACACGCCTTACGCTTCCTGGAATCCCGAGGGCACTGAACGCTCCGTCGCCGATCTCGTGGCCGAGGTGCAATCGCATCCGGGCCGCCATGTCGTGCTCACCGGCGGCGAGCCGATGATTGCAAAAAACATCCGTGATCTCGCCGCCGCGCTGCGGGCCGACGGCCGCCACATCACGATCGAGACGGCCGCCACCATCGCGCCCGATGGCATCGCTTGCGACCTCGCCTCGATGTCGCCGAAGCTCGGTAATTCCGCGCCCGATGCGCGTCTGTCGGATGCGTGGCGCGCGCGCCATGAAGCGACGCGCTGGAATCCCGAGGTCCTGCGCGCGTGGGTCGATGGTTACACGTATCAATTCAAGTTTGTCGTTTCGACGCCCGCCGACGTCGAGGAGATGGAGACGCTCATTGCCTCGCTCGGTCGCGACATCCCGCGACACAAAATCCTGCTGATGCCCGAGGCGATCACGCTGGATCGTCTGCGCGAACGCTCGGCCTGGTTGGGGGAACTTTGCAAAGAGCGCGGTTATCGGTATGCTCATCGCCTGCATATCGAATTGTATGGCAACAAACGCGGCACCTGATTCCCGGCCCCCGCATCCATCCGCAGACTCCGTGCCGTCATCGGCCGTGGCCGCGGACAACGTCATTGTTCTTTTTCCCGGTCCGCAGCCGCGCAAGCTCTCGGAGATCCTCGAGCAACTCATCGCGGGCTTTGCCATGCGTCCGGTGACCTTGCGCGAGGTCATCGTCGTGTTGCAGGGGCGTGCCTACAACCTGCTCATGCTGTTGCTGGCGATTCCGTTTCTGTTGCCACTGCCGCTGCCGGGCCTGTCCACGCTGCTCGGTCTGGTGATCGCGTTCATCGCGCTGCGCATGACGCTCGGCCAAAAACCCTGGCTCCCCGCGCGTCTGCTGGACCGCGAATTACCTCCGCGTTTTTTCCCCACGTTGTTGTCCGGTGCGCGTCGCGTGCTGCGTTTTCTGGAAGTGATGCTGAAGCCCCGCCAGCTCTGGCTTACGACGTCGCCGCTGCTCATTCAACTGCACGCGTTTATTATTTTTGTCGCCGCGTGCGTGTTGCTGCTACCGCTGCCGCCGGGGACGAATTTTCCTCCGGCGTTGTGCATCGTGATCATGGCGGGAGGACTGCTCGAGCGGGACGGACGCTTCATTCTCGCGGGCTATCTGGCGTTTGCGTTCAACGCCGTTTTCTTCGCGCTCTTCGCCGTTTACGGACAACGCGTGCTCCAATGGTTGTGGGCACTCTTCGCGGGTTGAGGCAGGGCGCGCGCGGCTGTCACGCGGGCGTCGCTTTGGATGCGTGAATCTTTGCAATTCATGCGTGGTTACGGCTCGGCGTTTGCTTTAGAATCCGTTGTATCTTCCTCAGATAATTTTTCGCGCCATGCCTACCACGAATTCATCCCCCGCCCCTCTTTCTCCTGAAAAGCTGCGCCTCGCCATCAACCTTCGCCTCGGGATGCTCGGATGCGCGTCGGCCGGCGGTGACGATGAGGTGGATATGGCCGGCATCGCCGCCCCGCTTTTTGCGCAGCAACGCGAACTTTCCCGCCGCCTCGCGCAACAGCTGCCGCCCGTCGACGAGCGTATCCAACATTTCCTTAACACCTATCTGGCCGAGACCGGCCCCGCGCCGCGACTGCCCTCGCGCACCTTCATTCTAGACCGGCCCGGCATCGCCCGCGAACTCTCGCTGCCGGTCGATGGCGACACCGTAGATTCGCCGCTGCTGAAAAGCTACCGCCTGCAAAACGGTGTCCTGCACAATCCCGCCAACGACCGCCGCACCACGCAGGGCGTGTTCCACATCGCCGAGGGCGGACTGCCCGTGCCCGACGACAAACTCGCGGTGCCGAAGCTCACGTTTTCGCGTCTGCTCGATCTCGCCGTGCGCCACCCCGCCGACTTGTTGCGTCTACCCTACACCGCCGGCCGGCCCTCGCCGGCGGAGTGCATTGTGTCATTGCTGCTGCGTCCGCTCGTCGTGCCGGCAGTGCCGGGTTTCATCGGTGAGAAACGCATGGAAATCCGTTTCTTCGCGCCGGGCTCGCTGGTTTCAAATCTCGATTTCGTCGAAGGTATTTTTGGCAACGCTGGCGATCCGTTTCTCGCGGAGAACGATGCGGCGCTCGATGTCGATGGCTGGACCGGCCACACGGGCTGCGTGATTCTCGCGCCGCATCTGGTGGGCGTGCGCAAGCACCTCGTCGGTCTGCCGCACTGGGATCTTGCCACGCCCCGCCAGCGTCGTGACGGCATGTGCTGGAAGACCGAGGACGAACTCTACAATGGCGGCAGCGCTTTCAAAGTCTGCGCCCGCGATGCGCGCGGTGTCATGGTCACGCTGATCGCCGACAACTATTACGGTTACTGCAAGAAAGAGGTGAAGACCCAGATCAGTTACGCCGCGAATCTCTTCGGTCTCGCCGAGGAGGAACATGCCGGCGGCGCGCTGGTGTTTCCCAGTTACGATCTGGGCGAAGATTTTTCCGGCTATACGCGAGCGGGCGACGCGAGCTACACCGTGGCCACCGTGATCGCGCGCGATCCGGAGTTGTGGGCCGTGCAGGCCGAGGGCCACGCGATTTCGACTCAGGATGTCGACACCGTGCTCGTGCCCGAAGAAACTCATTTCAACCTGCGCAAGCAGAGCATCTCCTGGCGGGGCGTCGATGGCACCGGCCGAGAGATTAAGTTGCTCGCTGGAAAAACCTACATCCGTCCAGGTGGTTACAGCGTGCACATGGAACCCGTGCGCGGCGAACGCGGACAATGGCGGCTCGTCGGCACCGTGCCCGAGACCACGCTGTGCCACAAACCGTCCACCGTTTCGGGCGGCGGCAAATCGGAAATCTCCAAGGCGATCTCCGATGCAATCCTGCCCGGCCACGTCTTCGTCGCCGATCATGACAAGGATATGGAGGCTGTCACCCAACTGCTTGAGCGCGATTATTCCGATCGCTTTCTCGATCCCGCCCGTGCGGGCAAGGACCTGCGTCCCGTGCTTAGCATCGAGCGCACGCTCGGCAGCGTGATCAAACTCCTCACGCCGTCACGCCGCGATTACACGCCGGTCTACAACAGTTGGCTCGCCTCGATTCCGCAGCACATCAAAGAACTCGTTTTCGTGATCAAGCGTCACCACCGGCCCGACTGGGCGGGCAACTGGCGCGCGCATTTCTCGGTCGACACGATCAACGGTCGTCCGGGCAACGAACTCAAACTCGACGGCCGCAAGCTCATCGTGAACACGCTGCGCGTCGGTTACGAAGAAGACGGCTCATGGCGCGTGTTCGGCCTGCGCCACGATTTCCATCCTGCGGCCAAGGTGCAGATGGAAGACGACATCACGGCGAGCGTGGTCGCGCCGATTGCGCCCCAGGTTCCCGGTATCGGCGCACCGGTTTCGCTGAAGTTCGTGCAGAACTGCGAAGCCCTGCTTTTCCAGCGTCCCGACGATGCGATCCATCGCGGTTACGACAAACAAGCCGAGGCCGACATCTCCACGCCCGGCACGTTCCTGTCGAATTACGCGCCGCTCACCACCGGAGATGCCCTCGCGTTCATCGAAGACGCCGTCGGCTTCAGCGCCTATACTGCGCCGATGCAGGCCGTCATCCGTAAGGCTGCGGCGAATACCACCAACGCGTCGCCGGCCTATTTCGTTTCGTCCGCGCATCCGCGCATTGTCGGTGGCAAGCCCTCCAAAAACCCGCGCTATCTCCAGGTGCGGCCCGACGTGGCCAATCCCAAGGCCACGGCGCTCGCCTATCTCGGTCTGCGCCTGAGCCGCCGGCTTGCTGCGGACAAACCCGTGCTCACGCCGGTCAACGTGGTCGTGCCCGGCCGCCGCAACAATCCGCCCGAGCCCGGCGTGCGTGCGTTGTGCTGTTTTAATCCGCTCCACTTCCTCGAACTGCCCGAGCTCTTCATGGAGTTCATCAGCTCGATGACCGGCAAGTCGCCCTCGACCACCGGCGCCGGCAGTGAAGGCGCGCTGACCAAGAGCCCGTTCAACGCGCTTCCTCCGGTCATCGATCTCAACGCCGCGCTGGTCTCGGCGATTCTCACCGGCCACGATGTGTTCCTCTCCTCGGCCGGTTGCGTCGGCCCGAAGGTGCGCGTCGATCACGACGTCTCGCTGCTCGTGCCCGAGGTCTTCTCGCGCATGAGCGCCGCCGAACGCGCCGCGCCGCAGCTCATCGCGGAGGGCTGTTTTGAAAAGCTTCTCGATTTCGAACATCGCGGGAAAACCGTGCGAGCGAGCCGCCTCGGCTACCGCATCACCACGCGGTTTGTGCGCATCTATTTCGGTCGCGTGTTCACGCATCCGCATGTGGTGTTCACCGACGAGATGCTGCGCCCTGAATTGCAGGACATCGATATCTTTGCGGATGGTGTGGATACGATTGTCACTACGCACCAGCGGGTGGCCGAGAGTTATTTTGCCGATGGCAGCATCGAGCAGGCGATCCCGCCACTGCGGGCGTTGCTCGAAATCATGGCCAAGGGCCAGACTTCGGCCGGCCATGGGCTCGACGCGCCGGAAGTCCGCGGACTCTTCGGCCGCGAGCAGATGCTGGCGAGCGACTGGTATCAGGCCCGTCTCGATGCGAAGCAGAAAAACGAGACCACGCTCTGGTCTCATCACGTGAAGAGCCTGGAGGGCATTCTCGATCAGGAAGGTTACGCCGAGGTGGTTACGCGCCTCTCGCTCAAGCTGCGCCTGATTCACGCCAAGACGGAATTGGAGCGGGTGCAGTCGCCGGCCTATCGCCAGTCGCTCGAAGGCACCCTCGGCGTTCACCCGCTCTGAGCGGGACGTGAAGTCGTCGTGCGGCCTGCGGATCGGACCATAGGACGCACGCCGAAAAGCCGCGTGTAGTGCCCGCGTGGATGCATTCTTTTCATGGTGTTAAGTCCCGTGGGGATTTGCGCCGATGAAGACGTGTTCTAGACTGTGATCATGCGAGCGACAGTTCCGCCACTCGCGTAACCCTTCCCGTCATGCGCCCCCGTGATACCCGACTCAATACTCCCGCCGAGATGTGGGTGCGGTTCGTATTTGCATCTCGTTACTTCTTTTTCTTCGCCGCTCTTTTTATGGCGGCCTCCGCCGTGCATCACGGTTCGGTCTATGATGCCGTGAAGGCCGTGGTCTTTTTCGCCGCGATGATCGCGGGCCACGTGTGGCTGAAACGACGCGGTAAACTGGATGAATGTGATCGTGCGCTTCAGGACATGTTCAATGGCACCGCCGGCGAAGAAGAAGGCTTGGATGCGTTGCTGAGCCGGCGCGCGGCGTTGGAGGAAAAACGCGGCACGCCCGGTTTCGATCCGTGGGAAGTGCAAGCCGTGCGCCGTGAGATCAACGATTACATGCGCTCGCACCCTGAATCCACCGGACGCCTCGATGGCCGCCGGTGAGCGCGCACCACGCGGGTGCGCGATAGCTACCCGATTATTTCTTCAGCTGGGCCTTGAGCTCGCTGGTGGGGCAACCGCAATCGCTGCCGCAACCTGAGCCGGGCTTGCGGCGTTTTTTCCACGCGCTGCGCAGCAGCAACGCCACAGTGAGGGCGACGACGAGCAGTGAGAGCGGGGTTTGCCAGTTGTTCATGCGACTACTCTACACCCGAATCGCTCAATAGCCCAACGCGTGGCCCACTTGGTAGATCACCAGACAGATAAACCACGCGAAGCCGGTCATATAGCCGAGCTGGAAGAGCGGCCATTTCCACGAGTTGGTTTCGCGCTTCACCACGGCGATCGTGCTGATGCACTGCATGGCGAATACGTAAAACACCATCAGGTTCAAACAGATCAACGGCGTGAACAGCTTGGTGCCGTCGGGGCGTTCGGCCGCGCGCAAGGCATCGCGGAGATGCCCGCGATCCGCATCCTCATCATCGGTCTGCTCGACCGCGAAGATCACGCTCATCGAGCTGTTGAACACTTCGCGGGCGGCAAAGGACTGGATTAATCCAATGCCGATACGCCACTCGAAACCGAGCGGTGCAATCGCCGGTTCGAGCGCATGGCCGGCGGTGCCGGCGTAACTATGCGCGAGCGATTCTTGCTTGGATGTGCCTTCGGGCGATTTCGGATAAGTCACAAGAAACCAAAGCACTATGGAAAGACCGAGGATGATGGTGCCTGCGCGTTTCACAAACACACCGCCGCGTTCGACCATCTGAAGCGCAACATCGCGTCCCTTGGGCAGACGATATGGAGGCAGCTCCATGATCATCAGCGGAGGTGCGCCGCGGAGCAGGGTTTTCTTGAACAACCACGCGAAGCCAAATGCCCCGAAGGTGCCGAGAGCATACATGAGCAGCATGATGCCTACCTTTAGGCCGACGGGGACTTGTTCGTTAGGCACGAGCGCGGCGATGAGCAGCAAATAAACCGGCAGACGAGCCGAGCAGCTCATAAACGGAGCGACGAGGATCGTCACGAGACGGTCCTTGGGTTGTTCGATGGTGCGGGCGGCCATGATGCCGGGAATCGCGCAGGCATAAGAACCGAGGAGCGGGATGAAGCTGCGGCCGTTGAGGCCGACCTTGCTCATCAAGCGGTCCATGATGAAGGCGGCGCGCGCCATGTAGCCGGTGCTTTCGAGCAGGCCGATGAAGAGAAACAGAATCAGAATCTGCGGCAGGAAAATGATCACGCCGGTAACTCCCGCTATGGCGCCTTCAGTGATCAGGTCGCGCAAATCACCCTCGGCCATATGATCGGTGACCCATCCGGACAAGCTGCTCATCCAGCCGTCGATCATGTCCATCGGATAACTCGCCAAGATAAATATGCTCAGGAACATCACACCCATGAGCACGCCGAAGATGCACCAACCCCACACGGGATGCGTGACCCACGCATCAATGCGATCGCTCGTGCTCGGACCGGCGGGAGCGGAGGAGGCGCCGACGATGTCGGCGGTGAGCCGGCCGATGTTATCGTAGCGGGCGTTGACGAGTGCGGCGGCCCAATCGGTGCCGTCGGCGGCCCAGCGTTTTTCCCACGAGCCGAGGATTTCCTGAGTGCGCGGGGAGAGCGGGGTCGAGCCGGCGACGCGCACGCTGTCCTGGTCGGTGAGCAGCAATAACGCCTCGGCGCGGGCGATGAGCGGTTGTTTCTTGTCGCTGTCCTGAAGAGAGGCTTGCAGCTCGGATACGGCCGGCGCGATGGCGGCGGGAACATCCCACGCATGGCGCGAGAGCGGGAGATCGGGGCGGCTCATGGCCAGCTTCAACTCGATCAAACCGCGGCCGCTGGAGGCGGCGCAGGCGATCACCGGAATGCCGAGCGTGTGCTCGAGCCGCGAAGTGTGGATCTTGAGGCCCGCCTCTTCGGCGACGTCCATCATGTTGAGCACAAGAATTACCGGCCGGCCGAGATCGAGGATCTGGTGAACGAGGTAAAGGTTGCGCTCGAGGTTGGTGGCATCGACGACGCAGATGATGCGGTCGGGCATCGCGGTGTCGGTGCGGCGGCCCAGGAGCACGTCGCGGGTCACGGCCTCGTCGGGCGAACGCGCGGCGAGCGAATAAGTGCCGGGCAGATCGATCAGCGTGAGTGGCTGGCCGTGCTGCGTGAAGGCTGTGCCGATTTTGCGTTCGACGGTGACGCCGGGGTAGTTGCCGACCTTCTGCTTCAGGCCGGTGAGGGCGTTGAAGAGCGTGGATTTACCGCAGTTGGGATTACCAACGAGCGCGTAGACGGGGGATTTGGCGGCGGTGCTCATGTCAGCTCCACCTTGACGTGGTCGGCCTCGGATTTGCGCAAGGTGAGGTTGTAGCCGCGGACCTTGATCTCGATCGGATCACCGAGCGGTGCGGTGCGCACGAGTGTGACGGTGGTGCCGGGCAGCATGCCCATCTCGCGCAAGCGGAGGAAGGCGACGCCCTGCTTGGGAAACTCGCGCAACACGGCGCTGGCGCCGACGGCGAGTGAGGAAAGCGTGATCAATTCGGCCATGAAAAATAAAGTCGGGGTGCGGGCGGGATCAGCCGCGGATCAGTTCAACCATGATGAACTTCGCGACACCTTCACCGAGCGCGACGCGCATGCCGCAGATCTGGCAAAGGAGGGTGCTGCGTCCGGAGATTTTTTCGATGATCGCGGATTCACAGAAGCCCATCTCGCGCAAGCGCTGGCAGACCTCGGCCTCGCCGTTTAGCGAGCAGACCCGGCCGGCCGCACCGGCGGGAAGTTCGGTGAGGGCCATGCGCGGACGCTGAAGTCGCGGATCAATCTCCATAAAGAGCAGTGATATGATTGAGACTCAGTTTCACTGTCAACGCGCAGGTGGATTTACGCGGGGGTGCAGTTGGTTATCGCAAGAAACTATCTGATCCCCTGCGAGAACCGTTAAACGCGTATCCCGAGCTGAGGCAGCCGCGGATTAGAAACAGAACGAGTGCGTGCCGGTCGCGAGGACGTGGACAGTGGATTCTCCGTTGCGCCGTAAATGCAGCGTGAACCCGCGATCCGTGGTGACGGTGACCGTGCCACTTTCGGAAGGGCGCGAGGCCGGCTCGGCGATCAACGAGAGCACTCCGCCGTTGAAGCGGTAGCGTTCGCAGCCTTGTCGTGAGGCAGCCTGCAGGTCCCACGTCAGGCTATTGGTAGCAGCGTCGGGTTTCAGGCCGATGGCGTGTTCGAGCAGGTGCTTGATCGGACCGATCCCGGTCCATCCCACGAAGTCAGGCTGCGCGGGTTTTCCGGGAGCATCACTGTCAGGCGAGTAGTTTTCCCACAGCGTGCCGGTGGCGGCGAACACGCGACCGGTGACCTCAATGTCCTCCAGTGCGATGGCACGCGCCAGTTCATGCCGTCCGCACTGTTCGAGTCCGCGGATCACCATCGTCGTAGTCGGTGCCCACACGGCGCCGCACCAATAACCGCCGGCGGGATTGAAGCCCGCTTGATCGGCGGCGAGCGTGGGGACGCGGTGATGACGGCCAAACGTCGCTGGATTTTCCAACTCGGCGCAAAGGGCATCCACTTGACCGCTGTCGGCGACGCCGGCGATCAGTGTCCAGAACGCGGCGACAGTTTTCACCGGGGACCGTGAGCCATCTGCCTGCAGGTCGAAATAGAATTGGCGCTCCCCATCCCACAGCAACGTGTTGATCAAGGCGCCGAGCTGGTCCGCTTCCATGTTGAAGGAATTCTGCGCGGCGACGTTGCCGGTCAGCCCGGCGATCTCCGCCAGGTTGCGGGCGAAGAGAACCATCTGGGCCGATGTATCCACGGCGCAACCACCGCCGGACAGAAAGCGGTTGCGAGGAGAGTTGTCCATGCTCGCCCAATCGGTGAGATAGAGGCTGTTGCCCTGACGCAGATAGTGCTGCAACGCGCGGTAATATCGTTCGAGCGCAGGGTAAACCAACGCGAGGCGCGACGTGTCGCCGGTGAAACGGTGGCTTTCCAGCTCGGCCCACGCGCACAACGGATTGTTCAAGGCGTCGAGGGTGAGGCGCGGCACGGGTTGCGGCGCATCCCGCCCGATGTAAACGACCGGAGAGCGACGAAGCGAGGGGACCTCCCATCCGTGCGCGCTGTAGAACGGCTCATTCTCGCGGTTAACCCACGCGCCGTAATCCGCGCCGGTGGCTCGCACGATCTCGCGGCTGATTTCGCCGTCGTCGTGCTGGCGCGCATAAAAGTTATCCAAGGATTGAATGCCGGGAACGAGCGGATGCGCGACGTTGCAGAACATCGTCATGAAGCAGGTATCCCAGAGGAAAATGTTCTCGTTGAAAGCCGCGTCGATGAACTGGGAAACGAAGCCGCTGCCCGGCGCGGGCTGGTTGAAATTGCGGAAGGCCAGCTCCCACGCCTTCCAATACATCGCGATCCATTGCGGGTGCGCGTCCAGGATCGGCGACGGCAGCTGTGCGCGCAGATCGGAAAACGCCGGCAACGGGCGGGCATCGGGGATTTTTTTTGAGAAATAACGTCCGCGTGATTCGCAGGGGATCGTCGATGGAATTGCGGGTGCGCTGGACGGACCGGAGTTTGAGGAGGACATGGTTTAAATTTTTTCAGGGAAACGCGCGCACCGGGTTCACGGTGCGCGCGCGAGCCGACGTAAGACGTGAAGGCGGTTCTCAGTATTGATCGGGCTTCCACACGGAGGACGAAACGGACCATCCGTTCGCGCCGGTTTCGAAGCCGGGGTTGGCGAGCAAGTTGGCGCCGCCCGACACGCCAAGGAATCCGTCATCAATGTAAGCCGTGCCCGCCGTGCCCGAAGAGTCGTCCACATAGAACGTCACCTGGGTGTTGGCGCCGGAGTTGAACGGCACCGTGTAGTAGGTCCAGGCCGGCGTCGCGGTGATGAACTGGCTGGCGAGCGCGGAGCCGCTGGCGCCTTGACGGATCATGAAGCGCACGCGACCGGCGCCCTTGATCCAGAAGCCCGCCTGATACGCGGTGCTCGCCGTCACGTTCACGAGTTGGCGCACGTTGCCGTAGCTCGCCGTGCCGCTAAAGATGCCGCGCGACGAACCGGTGCCGCTGTGCACGTTTGCCGCGTGAAGGATTTTCCATCCTGTCGGCTGATAAATGGTCCAGCCGGTGTTGCCGGATTCGAAGCCGGGATTGGCGAGGAGGTTGGTGCCGCCGGATAACCCAAGAAATCCGTCGTCAATGAGAACGGTGCCGGCCGTGGTCGACGAGTCGTCGATGTAATACGTGACCTGCGTATTCGCTCCCGAGTTGAAGGTCGCTGGGTAATACGTCCATGCCGTTCCCGCGGTGATGAACTGGCTCGCGAGAAACGTGCCGTCGAGCTGGCGCACGCCAAAGCGGATGCGGCCGGTGCCCTTCGCCCAAATGCCGGCCGAATAGGCGGTGTTGCCCGTCACGGAGACCGTTTGACGGATTGCATAATAACTGGCTGTGCCGCTCACCGCCATCTGCGCCGACCAGAGTCCGTTGTGCGTATCGCCGGGCAGCGGCGCGGCACTGACCTGGGCGGTGTTGGCGCTTTGTGAGGGACCGTTCACCGCCGACACCACGTAGTAGTAAGTAGTGTCCGGAATAACATCTGTATCCGTGTAACCCTTACCGGTCGTCGCGATCGTGGTGTAGGGGCCGCCGCTGGTGAGCGAGCGCTTCACGTTATAATACGGGGCGTTGTCGACCATGTTCCACGAGAGCGTGATCGCTCGGTGGTTGACGTTGGCCACCGCGAGTCCCGAGGGAACCGCTGGTGTGACCGGTGCGGTTTGGTAGACCCGCACGTAGTCCACGATCATCTGCGAATCGCTGGTGGCCTTGGACCCGAAGCCGCCGGCGGGAATGACGCCGGCCCAGTTATTGTTCAGCACTTCGCTGCTCAACATGAAGAACTGACTGCGTTGCGAGATCGGCGCCTCGGGCGGCGTGGGATTGGTCGCGGCCGAGTTGTAGACCGTGAACGTGTTCACGCCATCGACGAAGAACTTCTGATAGGTGGGCGTCCACTCCATCGCGTAGAGATGAAAACTGCCGCCGAGCCCCGTGCCTTGCAGGCCACCGGTGACGGATTTGTGATTCGCGCCGTAACCATCCCAGTGAAGCGTGGAGTTTACCTTGCCCGAGATATCGGTGCCAACCCAGTCGGAGTCGCGGTGCTCGACGATATCGAGCTCGACGCCCGCCAGACGCGGATCGCCGGCCGCACCGACCGTGGAGGCAAACATCCAGAATGCCGACCAGTTGCCCGGTGCATTCGAAAACAGGATACGCGCCTCCATGTAACCGTATTTCGGCTGATATTTGTTTTTCGTGTCGAGGTGGTCGGTGTAGTGAACGCCGCCCTCCGTGTAGGTGGTGATCGTCAGGTTGCCGCCGGCCACCGTGGTCGCGTCCGACGTGTTGAATGCATCGCGGTAATTACCGGGATACGTGTGGTTCCAATACTGCGGATCAAGCGTCGAGCCGTCGAATTCGTCCGACCAGACCAGCGTATAACCGGGCGGAGGAGCCGCGTGGGCGCGAGGGGCCGAGACCAACAGACTACCGAGTGCAGACAGTGCCATCCCGAGGACGGCACGATGGGGTGTTCGTGCTACTTTCATGGGGTTTCTGAGGGGTTAAAGACGGAAGAATCCCGTCTCTCATGCGCACTTCTGCGCCGTTGTTTTAAAACAACAACCCGCGCAAAATTCTCATAATAGAACTCCGTTCCATTGACGTTGATTTTACGTCCGAACCGGAACGAATCCTCGGGTTCGTTCCGGTCTTTTGCACCGGCCTCAGGCGGTGATTGCGGCGCGTGCCTGATCCAATTCGTAGCGCAAGGGACGGCCGGCCAGATACAGGTCGAGTTCGTCCACCATCAGCTGGCCCATGCGACGGCATTCCGGTCCCAAGCAGCCGGCAATGTGCGGCGTGATCAGGACGTTGGGCAAGGTGCGCAGCAATGAATCAGGCCGCGGCTCGTCGAGCACTGTCACATCGAGCAATGCAAACAGATCGGTGCGATGCGCGAGCACTTCACACATGGCGTCTTCATCCACGACGCCGCCACGCGCGGTGTTGATGAACGAAGCGCCTCGTTTCATGGCGACGAAATGCTGGCGCTGCAACATGCCGCGCGTCGCATCGAGCAGGGGTGTGTGGCAGCTCACCACATCGGATCGTTCAAAGACTTCTTCGAGCGAGACCAGCTTGACGTTCAGTTCGGCGGCGAGCTCGGGATCGATGAACGGATCGTAGGCAATGACCTCGTGCTGGTAGGAGCGAAGGCGTTCCGCAACCAAGCGTCCGATGACGCCGAGTGAAATCAAGCCCACGGTCGAACCCACATTTCCCGGCGCGGGCTGCGTAAACGGATCAGTGCGTTTTTCGCGGAAAGCCAGCGCTTGTGACCACGCGCGTTTTAAGCTCAGGAGAATCTGCGCGAGCGAAAACTCGGAAACGCTCTCGGCATTGGCCCGAGCCGAAGTGGTGACGCGGATACCGCGCGCCCACATGGCTTCGGTGGCGAAACTGCGGATCGTGCCGGCGCCATAAAAAACGATTTTCAGATTCGGGAAAAAATCGAGGAACTCCTCGTCCATTTTCGCCATGCCCCAACCGGAAAAAATCGCTTCGGCCTGGCGTGCCTCGGCGCTGGCGGTGCGCCAGTTGGCGGCACTCAGCACCGGCCCGATCAAATCCGTGCGCCGCCCGATTTCGTCGGGAAGTGGATTCGGATAAATCAGCGGATAGCTCGGATCGTTGAGGAGGAAGATGGATTTCATGCGAACGCGGCGGATTACTAGGTGCCGAAAGGAAAATTATTGAGTCGAGGAGTGCGGGGCCTCGGGTTGAACGGGCGGGCGGTCGTAAAACGAGAGCATGTCCACCAGATTGGTTTTACTGCCGATCTGCGGGCGTCCGTCGCGCAGCAACAGCAGCACGCGCACACCCGCGCGCACGGGCAGGGGGTTGCCGAAAATACGTTCCCACTTGTCGGCGATTTTCGCGTCCGCCTGCACCACGATGCGGTTTATGTCCTGCGAAAAAGGCATTTGATGGACGCCCTTGGATTCGAGCGTGAATTCCTCGGCGTCCAATTTGAACGAGAGGGAATAGCGCGAGCGGTTAAGCAGCAGGATCGTGCCGGCGGGACGCGTTACCGGTGAGTCGTCGATCCAGACTCCGGAATACGTGGTCAACGCCTTGTCGCTCGCGCTCAGGATGATGAGCGCATGGGTGAGTTCGGCGGGCACTGCGAGCGTGGCGGCGGTTACGCGCACGGTCTTCCCCTCCTTCACTACTTCTTTGAAGAGCACCAACGGGGCCGTGTCGTCGAATTGATACGCGGGTGAGAGTGTGTTCTCGTCGGCGGTGATGGCGACGGTCTCTCCTTTATTCGTGAACTTGAGCGAGTGCTCCTGACCTTCCACATTGAGAAAACGCAGTTCCATCGCGTGCAGCGAGAGCAGCGGAGACAGCGTCATCAACGTGAAGGCGATCAGTCGCGGGAGCCGGTGGGCGTTGTTCATGAGTAGAGGAAAATTCATCGCGTGATCATTACCTGGTTACGCCGGCCACGCCGTTTTCGGGGATCGCGGGCGGCTGATCATAAAACGAGAGCAGATCGACCACGTTCGGCTCGCTGCCTTCCATCGGGCGGCCGTCGCGCATGAGCAGCAGAAGCCGAAGTCCGGAGCGCACGGGCAGCGGGTTGTTGGCGACGACCTTCCATTTGCCTTCAACCTGGGTTGCGGCCTGCATCAGGATACGGCGCACATTGGTTTTGACGGGCACTTGTTCGGTGCTGGTCGGTGCGATCGTGAATTCGGAGGTATCGATTTTAAAGGCGACTGAGTGGCTCGAAAAATTAACCAGACGGATCGTGCCGGCGGGACGGGTGACGGGTGAGTCGTCGATCCACATGCCGGCGTAGGTGGTCAGCTCCGCATCGGTCGCGGCCACCACGACGATCGCGTGCGTCAAGCCTGCGGGCACCGCGAGCGTGGCTGCGGTCTGCCGCACGATCTTCCCCTCGATCATGACTTCTTTGAAGAGAACCAGCGGGCCCGCTCCTTCGAATTTATAGACCGGCGAAAAAGAGCTTTCCGCCGCGTGGATGGTCACAGTCTTGCCCTTGTTGGTGTATTTGAGCCCGCCATCTTCGCCGTCCCAGTTGATGAAGCGGAGATCGAGGGCGCGGGCTGGTGTCAGCAGGGCTGAAACCAAACCGAGGTAAAAAATAACAGAAGAGAGTTTCATCGGCAGAGAAATTAAATGTCGTTGGACGTAAGCCAGCGGAACGAGACGATGCGGAACCGGCGGCCGAATTTATCGTTGTTGGTTCCCGTCGTGGGGAGGGTCCAGGCATCCTGGGTTTCCATGTAGTCGGGCAGGCGTTGCACCACGGCTTCGCACCAGGCGCGTCCTTCGATGGCGTTGGTGGCGGGGTTTTGCACGTCGCCGTAAGCGCGGATGGTGAAGGTGTCAGAGCGTGGCGTAAGCACCGGGCCGAGCGACATGAGCAGGTCGGCCTGCGAGAGATACCCGGGGGCGAAGGCGGCGCGCGATGTGTGGGCTTTGTTGGCGTTGGCATCCGTATCGTCGCCGATCCAGTGCGCGCGGATCACATCGGTGTCGGCCGCTTTGGGTATGGCGTTACCGGCCGCGGGGAGGATGGAGATTCCCGTGTCGATGCCGCTGGTGGTGTTTCTATCTGTAAAGGGCGAGCGGGCATTGATGCGGTTGCTGGCGAGGATCACCGAGTCGGCATCGACTGCATCAATGGCGGCCTGAAGCGCGCCTTTGAGACCGGTGGGATTGGTGATATCGCCGAGAGCAGGAATTTTCCGGTTAACGAAATCCGCCAGCGAGAGGAAGGGGCCGCGGAGTTTGACCTGCTCGACGATTTTGACGGCGAGGTTGTCGATCTGCGCGTCGGAAAGGACGCGATATCCCTGCCACGGAGTGGAATTGCTAATGCCTGCGGCCGGGTCCGCGTAACGAGAAAGCGGATGTTTGTAAGTGGCGTCGGCCGGATCGGTCACGATGCTGTTGCGGCTGTAGAGCAGGGCGCGCCAGGCCTGCACGGAGGTCGAGTTCACGTTGAACCCGCCGTTGATGAGCAGGTGGGCGGCGGCGGCATCCGTGGTCTTGAGTTCGGCGAGCTCGGTCGTGGTCGGCGTCGGCGAATTGTTCTTCCAGTTAAAAACATACCGCGCATTGGGCAGTTTATAATCGGTCGTGACCTGCGTGGTCGCCGTCAGCGACGTCGGCACGGTGGAGAAAAAATATTTGTCCCACAGCGTGCGGTTCAACACGTAGGAGAGATCGTAAATCTGGGTAAGATTTCTGAAGGGTAGCTGCTGGGGCGAGACGGTGCCGGCGGGCCCGGATCCCACTGCGTAAACCGTTTTGTCGCGAGGAACGTAAACCGAAGCCAGCGAGTTCCCGATGGCGTAAGCGGGATACAGGTTCATCTGCGAGATGTTGACGTGTTGAAGTTGCGCGAGGGAAAAGAGCGGCGTGCCGGGCTTGAGGAATTCGTGGATAATAAGGTCACTGGCCGGAGCGGATACATCGGCATTCGGTCCGATGGAGGCGCGGTTGCCGTTGCCAAAGGAGGGGCCCGGACTAGTGACGCCCTGGGTGTCCATGCCGAAGGAAAATGAATTGGTCTTTCCTCCCGCCAGGCGCAGGGCGTGGGGTGCGATGGGATTAAAGAGCGCGAGCCAGCGAGAGTTGACTGCAAACCAGCTGGAGGGATTTGTCAGGTCGCCGCTCTGACCCTGCGACTGGCTCATGGACGCGCGGACATAGATCAGCGGGCCCGTGACCGTATTCGGGTTGGCGATGAGGAACGATGCGTTGATCGGGCTGTGGGGAAAGCGAACCAGGGAATTGGGGTTTTGAATCCAATGATAAACGATGGTGGGATCGGCATAGTCGCGAAGTGATAGCTGCTGCTGTCCGCCGGTATTGCTCATGAAGTAGCGATCGGTGAGATCGGCGGCCGTCATGGTGGGACCATACATCACCACGGAGTTGTCGGACTGGTTGGGGCCGTAGGGTTCCAGGATGTTGAGGGCTTTGTTGGATACCACCTGGTATTCGTCGGCCGCACCGGCCGAGGGATCCTTCAAGGTGAACACGAGGCTCTGTCCCGCCTCGATTTGCGGGGCTCTCAGTTTGAATCTCAGAGGCGCCTTGGTTGGAGGCACCGGAACTCCGGCCGCGGTCACGGTTGAGTAGGCCAGATAGGCGGTGGCAAAAGCGTCCGAGTAGGTCAGGTGCCACTTGTCATAGGAAGCGGTGCGTTGAGTGGTTTCAGTCGCGGTTAGTTTGCCGACGACGATGGCGTTATAAGCATCCTGGTCGTCCCAGCGCATTTCGAAGTCGTGGGCGGCGATCGGGACGTTGTGCGGGTTCCACAACGTGACGACGGGGAAGAGATGAAACGCGATGGGTTTGTCCAGGCCTTCGCACGAGACATTGTATCCTATACGCGCATACGTGATGACGGGATAAATTCCCTGCTTCGGTGCGGCGAGAGGCAGGGTGACGGACGTGGTCGGCAGGGCTTCTGCGTCCTGGCGAATGGGGTCCTTAGGTGTGCCGTCGGCAACGATGCCCGCATACGAGCGGATCTGGCTCCAGCGCGGCATATAGGTGGCGGCGTTGGCAATGTAGTCCGTATCGCGCGGGGGATTGGAAGGGCCGTCGGGTTTGGAGAGCCACGAGGTGAGATCCTTCTTAAGACCTCCGTCGGTCACGTTGGTCATCACCGACAGCGACGCTGCCGTCAGATCATGAAAGCGAAACCTGATCGCGCTGCTCAGATCTGTCGCGCCTGCGGTGTTGGCCAGGGGAAGCTGGCGGGTTGAAAGCACGTTGGGCAGGGTGGCCTTGAACGCTTGATAAACCGTGGGGTTGACCGTGGGGTCGAAGGGATACGCGCTGCCTACGTGGTCGTCTGCGGCGTTTTTACCCACACCCTCAACGCCGGTGCGCTGTGCGCCAAGAAACCGGTAGGCGGCGGCGTTGGCATTGCTGGCGCCCGTGGCGTTCTTAATCTCGTCACTCGGGTTCTCCCACGGATCGGTAAGCGAAACCTTCGCTTTAACGCCTTCATCGCCCACCCAATAGGCATAGTTGCCGATTTGGACTTCGGTCGTGGGATCAAAACCGGGTGCGCCTTTGATTTTAACCGGCTCGGTTTCCACCCGGACCCAGTTTGCGCTTACCGTGGTGTCACCCGTGCTATTGGCGGCGGCGAGATCAACGAGACTGTTTCCCGTGGCCGCGGAAAGCGCATTCGTGACGCCAGTGGGGCCCGTCGTTGCGGTTCCCGAGACCAGCCAACCCATCTGGACTCCATTGGTCGCGGTGCGGGTATCCCAGATGCCCGTCCAGTTTTTCTTGGCGTCCTGGCGACCGGCGACCAGATCCGCGGTGGCGCTTACGCGTTGGTCTGGGCCGGCGAGTTGCTGCAAGCGGCCCAGCGCGACGTTCATCGCGAGGAGGGCGTTCTGGCGAGCCAGGGAAAGCTGCTGGCTGTTGGCCGCAACCTGGGTTTCTACGCGGGTGAGTGAAGCCAGGGATACGAGTAGCAGGACCAAAAAGGCCAGCAGGGTGATCGTGATCAGCAGGGCAAAGCCTCGATCATTTTTCGCCGCTCGTGGTGAGTGGATGGACATGGACGGAAAGCAGGGGTAGGGGAAAGGGGGCGGACGAATGATACGGCTCGATATCTGAAAACGGCGGAGCGCGGTAGGGGTGTTACGGATACCAGTCTTTGTGCTTCGTTTTCCATGGGTCAACGGGTGGACAATTCTATCAATCGAATAGACCGGTGTTTCGCCGGTGAATGGCCCGCGTCAGACCTGCAAGATGTTCTCGGCACGTCATTCAACTGATAGACTTGGCTGTTCGTTGACCTCGTGCTGCGCAGGCTGCACGAAAGCGGTGTTTCTTTGGCCCCCGCTTAACCCCTAACGAGCATAGTCATGTCTCTCAAACTCCCTGTATTTTTCGCCGCGCTCTTTCTCGGTGCGCAGGTTTTTGCCGCCACCGGCAAGTCGCCGTTGTCACTCAGTCCCGAGGGCGTGGTGATCGATAACGGTGTCGATGCGCCTATCACTCTGAAATATCCGCTCGTCATGAACGAGGCCCGCAAGGAGGCCAAGGTCTCCGCGGCCACTGTGACCGGCGCGACAGCCGTGGTGAACTACGAGGGTGGCGGCCAAGTGGGCGTAAAGCTCGCGGACGGCTCGGTCACCTTTGATCTCGCAGCGATGCCCGCCGGCACGAAGCACCTTCACGCCGTCATGAACATCGGCGCCGAATACACGGGCGTCGGCAAGTGGCAGGTGGGCACGGGTGCGGTCACGCTTTTCCCGCAGGACAAACCGGCCTCGCCGTTTCTTCACAAGGGTGGAGCCACCGAGTTCTCGCTTTTTGGTCCCACGGGTGCCCGGACCACCGTGCATGTGCCGGTGTTTTGCTATCAGCAAGTGAACGACAACCGTGAGTGGAATAACAATATCTTCCAGTGGCACGTCTTCCTGCCGGTCACGCCCGATGCCTCCACGCTCACGCTGCAAATCGAAATCACCGCCGCGACCGTCACCGGTGTCCCCGCAGCTTCAACGCCCGCCGCAGTGACGGTTGCCCAGCCCTCGCTCAAAACCCCGGCTCCTCCCGAGGAGACGATCACCGGCACGCGCGTCCTGAAATGGAAAGACGGCAAGCGCGCCGTCTTCATGATCCAGTTCGACGACAGCGCTTCGAGCCAGCTGCGTAACGTCATCCCCGAACTCACTAAACGCAGCATCCCCGGAACGTTCTACATCAACCCCGGCAACGGTCCCTACAAGGCCTTCCAGGCCCAGTGGGAAAAGGTCGCCAACCTTCCCGGCATCGAACTCGCCAATCACACCTTTACTCACAACGGCGCCCTCACGCCCGAGATCTTCGACGAGGAAATCGTCAAGACCAACGAGGTCCTCAACCAGCTCTATCCCGACCGTAAAACTCCCCGCCTCATTTCCTTCGGACGCCCCGGCGTAGCCAAGGAAAAATGGGGTATCACCGAGGAGCAGATCAAAGCCGTGCTCGCCAAGAATCACATGATCGAGCGCCCTCCGTTCACCGGCCCTCCGTTCCAGTATAAAACCATCCCCGAGATGAACCAGTTGGTGGACCTTGCCATCAAGTCCGGCGAGATGAAGAGCCTCGTGTTTCACGGCGTCGGCGGCGACTGGCTGGTCACCCCGATGGACTACTTCAACGCAGTTCTCGACAAGCTCGACGCCAACCGCGACCAGCTCTGGCTCACCGATCCGCTCGCCTACCACAAGTATCTCACCGCGCGCACCACCGCCGTCGCCAAGGAAGTCTCCTCCACGCCGAAGCGTATCCAGATTTCCCTGACGACCCAAGCCGATCCCGCGCTTTACGACCTTCCGCTGTCCCTCGCGACCCGCGTTCCGGCTGACTGGGCGAAGGCTGCCGTGCAGCAGGGCTCATCCCGCGTGACCGTGCCGGTCGTCGCCGGAGTCGCCCGCTACAACGCATTCCCGGGCTCTGCCGAAATCGTCCTCACTCCCACTTCCTGATCGGGCACGCCGTTACGTCCGCTTGCAGGGCGTAGCTCGTCCGCGCCGGCAAGACCGATCCATTCAACCACTCCCTCGCTCGCCATGTCCGTCACGTTGCCGGTTCCCACGCTCACGCCTTTGGAGGAGCTCGTCCTCAAGGTGCAGGCCGCCATCTACACACCGGTTGCCGCGCTGGGCATCACGTCCTGGTTGACGGCGGAACCGGTCCCTTTCGCCGCGCGCGAGAGCGGGCAGAAATCCGCGCCCTCCTTGGGGGAACCGTGGGGCCGCCGGCTCTTCGATTGCGCCTGGATGAAGTTTACGGCGACGTTGCCCGCCGGCCTCGAGCAACAACCGCTGGTCGCCCGCATCGATATCAACGGCGAGCTCTGTGTCGTCGATGCCAGCGGCGTTCCCGTGCGCGGCCTGACGAACGTCAAATCCACCTTCGACGAACGTCTCGGGGGTCCTGCGAAAACCATCTGGCAACTTCCACCCGACGTGATCGACGGCGACCACGTGGAGTTCTGGGCCGATTGCGCCTTCAACGATCTCTTCGGCTTCCTCAAAGATGAAGGTCGCATCGTCCTCGCCGAGATCGCCACCTGCCGTGAAGACGTCCGCCAGCTCTACTACGACTTGGAAACCCTGCGTGATTTCCAACTCGACCTACCTGCCGGCGATGAACTCCACGCCCGCCTGCAAGCGGACCTCGATGCGGTTGCCGCCACACTCGATTGTGCTGATGCCGCGAGTGTGCAAGCCGCCCGCGACGCGCTGCGTGCCTGGTTTCATTCCAGCGAGAAAGACCGCCTGCAAGTCCACGCCATCGGACACGCGCACCTCGACCTCGCGTGGCTTTGGCCCGTTCGTGAAACCATCCGAAAAGGCGCGCGGACCTTCGCCAGCGCACTCTACAACATCGAGCGTTACCCCGAATACATTTTCGGCTGCAGCCAGCCGCAGCTCTTCGCCTGGATGAAAGAGCACTACCCTGAGCTCTACGTGAAAATCAAAGCCGCCGTGCTCGCCGGGCGCATCGATTTGCAGGGCACGTTTTGGGTGGAACCCGATTGCAACATGCCCTCGGGCGAGGCGTTCGTCCGTCAGGTTTTGATCGGAGCAAAATTCTTCCGCGATGAATTCGGCATCGTTCCCAACTACTGCTGGGAGCCCGATGTCTTCGGCTACAACGGACAGCTTCCGCAGATCCTAAAAAAGAGCGGCCACGATTATTTCATGACACAAAAGTTGTCGTGGAACGTGGTGAACCGCTTCGGCCACCAGTCGTTTCACTGGGAGGGCATCGACGGCACCCGCATCCTCACGCACATGCTGCCCGAGGAAACCTACAATAGCCCCGCCGCCGCGCGTTCGCTACGCAAGATCGCGACCAATTACTTCGAACGCGATGTCTCGGATCACGCGCTGATGGTCTTCGGCATTGGCGACGGCGGCGGCGGCCCCGACGCCGAGCATCTGGAACGCCTGCGTCGCGCGCCCGGTCTGCCCGGCTTGCCCGCGGTGAAGATCGAATCCGGAGATAAATTTTTCAAAACGTGGAGCCAGGACGCCGACAAATTTCCAGTCTGGAAAGGGGAGCTCTACCTCGAGCGTCACCAAGGCACGCTCACCACGCAATCGCTCACCAAGCGCAACAACCGCCGGGCCGAAGTCGCGCTGCGCGAAGCCGAATGGGCCGCTTATCTCGCCGCTACGCACGCCGGTATGCCTTATCCGGCCGAAGCGCTGGACCGTCTCTGGAAGGAAGTGCTCCTCTATCAATTTCACGACGTCCTGCCGGGCTCGTCGATCAAGCGCGTTTACGACGAGTGCAATGCCCGCTACGCACTCATCCTTGACGAACTCGCCTCGCTCACTCGCACGCACTACGAGGCGGTTGCCTCGCGGGTTGCGCCGACGGGTGCTCGCGTCGTGTTCAACTCGCTCTCGTGGCCTCGCAACGAATGGATGAAAATCGACGGCTGCTGGCACCCACTCACCGTGCCCGCGCTGGGCACCGCCGTGCTTGCCGATTCTCCACTCTCATCGTTCAGCTCTCAAATGCGCGCCAGCGCCGATCTCCTCGAAAACGAATTCCTGCGCGCGGAGTTTTCCTCCGAAGGTCGCATGACCTCGCTCTTCGATAAACGCGCCTACCGTGAGGTCCTCGCCGCCGGTGAATTTGGCAACGACCTCGTGATCATTCCCGACACCGGCGATGCTTGGGATTTTCAGACCGACCACGCGAACAAAGACGTGTGGGGCTACCTGCGCCAGCCCGTCAGCCGTCCGCAGCTGCATGAAGCGCACGCGCTCGTGGACGGCCCTTGCGCGCAGCTCGAGCAAGTGTGGCGAATCGGCAATTCCGAGATCCGGCAGACGCTCCGTTTGCTGGCCGGCGCAGATTCGATTGTATTCGCGACTACGGTGGATTGGCAGGAACCGGCGCACATGTTGCGCGTGCGTTTCCCCGTCGCGATCAAGTCCGACGAAGCCCGCTTCGAAATCCCCTTCGGCTCCATCCGCCGCTCCACGCTCGACGATACCGTGCACCGTCATGCGCAGATCGAAGTCGCGGCATTGCAGTGGGTCGATCTCTCGCAAGCCGACTATGGCGTGGCGCTCTTGAACGACTGCAAATACGGCTTCCGCATCAAAGGCCACACGATCGACATGAACCTGATCCGCAGCGTCCCGCATCCGGGGGCCGCGCTCATCGGGAAAGACGACAAAGCCGACACGTCCGCCGCAGCCATCTACGGCGACCTCGGTGCGCACACGTTCACCTACGCGCTGCAACCGCACGCCGGCCCGGCCGATCTCGCCAAACTCACCGCCGCGGCGCGTGCCCTCAACACACCGCTGGCGATTGTCGATTCCGCGTCATCGGGTGTCGTGTCACCAAATTTGGATACGATAAACATGGCGGGTTTCACTATTGATTCACCCGCGATCGAACTCGCCGCCATCAAACCCGCCGACGACGGCAATGGTTGGGCTCTTCGCCTGATCAATGTCGAGGACCGTGCGTCCACGGTCACCGTCTCCGCCACCGTAGCCGCTGTCACGTGGACCGAATGCGATCTCACGGAGCGCGCGCTTTCCCCTGTTTCCACGGATTCAGCAGCGTCTCGAAGCCTAAATCAGGTAATTCATTTCAATCCATTTGAGATAAAGACCCTCCGTGCCGATAAAGCACGTTAGTTCTAATGTAAGAATATCCCCGCGCTTTAATTCTAGGGTATTCACCACAGAGTAATGACGACAAAGCGATAGCTCCGCTTTTTTACCTCCACCCCGTTCGCAACCCCATTCCCTGTTAAGCATGCGGCGATATCCAGCCCTCATTCTCAGACATTTATTCATCTCAATGAACGCCCCGCATAATCCCCAAGTCCGTCACGCGAAATACCTCGCCACGCTCGCAGCACTGAGTCTCGCCGCTTTATCCCAACAGGCCTCGGCCACCGATGTAACGTGGCTTGGTAACACGTCCAATCTTTGGAATGTAGGTTCCAACTGGTCCACGTCAGCAGTGCCGGCAAACGGTGATACGTTGATTTTTGGTTCATTTGGAAGCTCGGGATCATCGCTTTCGGATAACATCACCAGCCTCACCGTCGGCGGCTCCAATACGAATGGCTTGGTTTTTGGTCTGAGAGCGGGTGGGAGCTACACCATTGGTCGATCGGCTTCTGAGATTCTGACGCTTGCCAGCAGTGGAACGGGAATCGGCATCAAGAATACTTCGCTTTTCCTGCAAACCATCAGCGCACCTTTGGTTTTGAGTGGAGATCAGACCATTCAAGTGGGGGAAATCAACGGGCCTGCGTTATCTTCACTAACACTCTCTAGCGGCATCACCGGCGGCGCCCGACTGACCAAAACCGGCACGGGACTTTTGACGCTCAATGCGACGAGTAGTTATACGGGGCTGACTGTAAATGGCGGCACGCTTTCCATCAGCGGGGATAGCCAGTTGGGCTTTCCGGCTCCTGGAGTTGCGACACCCGGCCTCATCGTTCTTAATGGAGGCACGCTGCAAAGCAGGGGTAACATTGCGATCAGCGCGAACCGTGGCATCTCCTTGGGCGATGCAAACGCTGGTTCGGGCGGCACGATCTCGACCACCAACACCACGACCTATAACGGCATCATCGCCAACAATGGCGGCACCAACAGCCTGACTAAGACAGGAGCGTCCAGTCTCACCTTGGGAGGCGCCAACACCTATACGGGGGACACCAATATTAATCAAGGCTCGCTGGTGCTCAACTTCGGGTCCGGCGTTGCCCCGACCAGCAATATCATCAGTTCCTCAAGCAAGCTGGTTCTGGGCGGTCCATCCACCGCCATTCATAACAGCGGAAATGTTAACGCGACATTGCCCACCGCCACGCTGAGCGTGACTGGAGCGGCCAGCACAACCAACACACAGACGTTTAACGGCCTGACACTGAATCAGGGCAACAACGCCATCTCCGTGACGAGCGGAACAGGCGGATCGGCGACCCTCGCACTGGGAGCGATCACGGCCAACGCCGGCGGTGCGGTTAATTTCACTCTACCGGCTTCGGGCGCAATCACGACCTCCACGGGTAACACCAATGGTATCTTGGGCGGGTGGGCCACTGTGGGCGGCACGGCATGGGCGACCAACAGCGCCGGCACGGGAACCGGCAACGTCGTTGCTTTTACAGGCTACACCACACTTTCAAGCGGAACAGTCATAGCGAGCAATGCAGCCGCCAATGTCGCCATCACCACGGCGGCTTCCGGCTCATCGACCATGGCCGCATCCGGTGTCACCGATATCAATAGCCTGCAGTTGAACGGCAGCAATGCCTACACGGTAAGTATTGGCAGTGGCAATACGCTGCGCCTGGGAGCCCAAGGCGGCATTCTTTTCACCGGCACCACCGCCCAGACCATCAGCGGGGGAATTTTGACTGCAGGCGGCGCTGACAATGTAGACGGACAAATTGTGATTCATGCAGCCAACACACCCAGCATTTCATCCTCCATCCAAGATAATGGAACCGGAAAGGTTAGTCTGGTTGCAAACGGCGTCGGCAGTGGGGGCGGCCAGGTGATGAGCTTGAGCGGCAGCAATACGTATTCCGGCGGCACCTACATCAATTCCGGCAAGGTGAATGCCGCGAATGTAAACGCTTTCGGCACGGGGGATGTGAATGTGCTTTATTCCGGCGGGGCTATTCTGGGTGCCTCCGGGACTTTTAATAATAACTTCAATGTCGGCGGCATAGGACCTGGCTTGAGCAACTTTACCGGCGTGATCGGTTTTAGTGCCGCCGCCGACTTGCACGGCACGCTCACCCTGCTCGGGGACACTCGTATAGCCACCAACGCCGCAGGCACCATTAGCGGCAAGATCACGGGTAATTTCGGTCTCGAAATCACCCAGACCACCAATTCGGCCGCCGGTGGTAGTGTTACGCTGTCCAACACGGGCAACGACTTTACCGGAGGTTTGGCCATTCACACCGGAATCACGTCGTCAACCACCACGTTCAATACGGGTGCGATTGTCGTAAAATTGGGTGCATCCGAAGTCATTACCAATGGGGCCGGCAAAGGCAATGTGACCATTTTCTCAGGCTCAACCACGGGCACAGGAACTTTGGATCTCAACGGCTATAACGAAACCATCAATGGACTTGTCAGCGGGACAGGCACTTCGCTGAACGGCAGCGGATCGACTCCCCAAGTCTTTGTGACCAACAATGCGGCCGGCAGCGGCACCGCGACCCTCACCCTCGGTGATGGCAACGCCACGGCCCTCTTTGCAGGCATTATCAAGGATGGCGTCACCGCCAAAGTAGGCATTACCAAGATTGGTGACGGCGTGCAAACCCTCTCCGGACTCAACACCTATACAGGCGGCACTGCGGTGGATTCCGGCACTCTCGCAAGCGGAGCCAACTTCACGATGAATGGTTCGAATCGGATCAGTATCGCGGGGGCCGGCCTTGCTGGCGTTAATTATGGCACGATGATCAGCACCACGGGCACGCTCACGTTTGCCGGCACCTTGGGCCTGAACATCACCGCATCCCTCACCGGTGGCGAAAGCTTTACGCTATTCTCCGCCAATGGTGGCGCCCTGGCCGGCAATTTTAGCAGCGTGAGCCTCACGGGTTCTTATCTCGCTTCTTTGACCGATAACGGTTCGGGCATCTGGACCGGCTCCGCCAACGGTCTCGACTTCACTTTCGCGACTTCGGGTATCAATGCCGGCATTCTCTCCGTCTCCGCCGTTCCCGAGCCGTCCACCTACGCGGCCATCTTTGGCGTTCTCGCCCTCGGGGCCGCCGCGACTCGTCGCCGTCGGTCCAACTAAGAGCGTGTAACCGACAAAAATCTGGTTAGTCCCAATGCCGGTGGATTTTATCCACCGGCATTTTTTGTGCGCTTACGGCAGACCCCGACTCCCTTATCTTTGTGAAAACCTTGTCCCGCATTCCCGTCATTCTTGATACCGATCTCGGCACCGACATCGACGATACTTGGGCGCTCGCGCAGCTCTTCCGTTGCCCCGAACTGGATCCCAAGCTCATTCTTATGGCGGCCGGCGACATGACGTTTCGCAGCACCGTCACCGCTCGTTTCATGGAGGTTGCCGGCCGGACCGATATTCCTCTCGGTATCGGCGAAAGCTCGATTCCCACCCCGCCTAATGTGCGCAACCAAGAGCCGTGGATCAAGGGCTACGATCTCGCCAAGTATCCCGGTGAAATCGCCCAGGACGGCATCGGTCGCATGATCCAGATCATCGAGGATTCGCCGGTGCCGGTCACGATCATCGCCATCGCGCCTTCACCCAATCTCGCGATCGCGCTGGCTCGCGCTCCGCACATCGCCGCGCGTTGCCGCCTCGTCGGCATGTTCGGCAGCTTCGATGTGGGCTACACCGGCGGCTTGCCCGCGAGTAACGAGACCAACGTCCGCCTCGCGCCCGATTCCTTCCGCGCCGTCATGGCCGCGCCGTGGCTGGATGTGCTGCTCACGCCGCTCGACACCTGTAACTTTGCCGTGCTCGACGGAGAAAACTATCACCGCATCTGGAGCGCCACCGGCGACCCCGCGCTGCGCGCATTGATCGAGAACTACTGCGTCTTCGCGCCGCGCGTTGACTGGATGCACTGCGATTATTTCGCGATACGCTCCACTGTCCTCTTCGACTGCGTCGCGGTGTATCTCGCCTACGCCGAAGACTTCGTGAACACCGAGATCATCCGCTTCAACATCACCGATGATGGTTTCACGGTGAGGGATTCCGAAGGGCCCTACACCGCGCGCGTCGCCATGAGCTGGAAAAACCTTCCGGCGTTTCACGATCACCTGACTGCCCGCTTGCTCGGACAGGCCGGTTGATCGACAGCGATTTCACGCGGGGAGGGGCTCTCACCTTGGAATTAACTGGTTTTTCCGACCGGCCATTCTACTTATAGCACAATGGTTAACCCCAACCACGTCAGACAGCGCGATATCGCCGAGCGCGCCGGTGTGCACATCACGACGGTATCACTCGCCCTGCGCGACGATCCACGTCTGCCCGAGACCACTCGAAAGCGTATTCAGGCCCTCGCGAAGGAAATGGGTTACTCGCCCGATCCTATGCTTTCGGCACTTACCGTTTATCGTAATCACGTGAAGCGCGTTCACCACCAAGGCACGCTCGCTTGGGTCAATCCTCACACCCAAAAAGGCGAGCGGCACTCCTCCTTCATGCCCTATCGCCAAGGCGCGGTGGAGCGCTGCAAGGAACTGGGTTATCAGTTGGAAGAGTTTTATTTTTCCGATCTGGGCGGGCCGCGTCTCTCCAAGGTGCTTCAAGCCCGCAACATCACCGGCTTGCTGCTGCCGCCTCAAACCAACAGCCACGTCCACCTCGACTTTGACTGGGAGCATTTCTCCTCGATCTGTTTCGGGTTCACGCTCACCGAGCCGCGGCTCCACGTCATCAGCAACGCGCAATACAGCTCGGCTCGCACCGCGGTCCGCGCGTTGCGGGAAAACTACGGCTATCGTCGCATCGGGTTTGTGACCGCCCGTGAGAGTGACGAGCGCACTGACCAGAATTTCAGCGCCGGTTTCCTTTCCGAGCAGCGAAAATTCGAACCGGAGAACCGGCTGCCACTCCTCACGCTGACGTGCCTTTCCATGGAGAGTGAAGTGGACGAGTTCTCTCGTTGGTATGACGAGCACCGGCCGGATTGCGTCATGTTTTTGCACGAGACCGTGCCGGAATTAATGCGTCGCCTGAAACTGGATACAAAGACGTGCGGACAGGCGTCCCTGAGCCTGAAGAACAAGAACGACCAGCTCGCCGGCATCTATCAAAACGACACGATCATCGGCCGGAAGGCGGTGGATTTCCTCATCGACATGATCCATCGCAACGAGCGCGGCATCCCGACGGATCGATTCCAGTTCATGATCCAGGGCGAATGGGTCGATGGGAAAACCCTCCACGTCCAGAAGCGGGCGAAAAAGGTATCCGTTTAACCACCACAAGCGCCTTGGCTGTGTTCTATTGGTAGAACCATGGTGATTTTGTTTCCACGGGTTTTTCCTGAATGATGGCTCTGTCGGTTTACCTCGTTCGTCCCCACAACCCTGGCCCAAGGGCCCAAGCCTTATCGCGCATGCGTAGTCATCTCTTCCTTCTTTGTGTCCCCTTGTTGGGCGCAGTGTTGTTGCTCAGCCAATCCGCGCGTGCCGCGTCGTCGTGGGACGGTAAGACGCCCGTCGACTACGTGCTCTCGGTCGAGACCGACCGTAAGGATGCGATTTATCGCCAGGGCGAAACCGTGACGTTCAACGTCGAGCTTCAGCAGAATCAGAAACCTGCGGACGCCGAGGAAATCGAATGGACGATTTCCAAGGACGGCGTGGCTCCCATTCAAACGGGTAAACTCACGCTCAAGGCGGGCCGAGGAGTCGTCACTGGCAGCCTCAAGGAGCCGGGCTTTCTCCAGTGCAAAGTGAATTTCAAGGGAGCGAAGCCCGCGATCAGCGCGTTGGCCGCCGGCGGCATCGATCTCGCCGCGATCAAACCCAGCATGCCTGCGCCCGCCGACTTTGATGCATTTTGGGCTGCTCAGAAAAAGCGCCTCGCGGCGGTTCCGATGAACACGAAGCTCACCTCCGTTCCGCCTCCGGCCAATCGGGACGGCGCCGAGACCTTCAGCTTTGTTGTGGACAGCATCGGTGCGCCCTCGACTGGTTTTTACGGACGCCCGATCGGCGCCAAGCCCAAGAGCCTGCCCGCCGTGCTCTTCGTGCCGGGCGCCGGCGTGCGCAGCGCCAATCTCGATTCGATGGCCGGCTGGGCAAAGGCCGGCATGATCGTGGCCGAGATCAATGCGCACGGCATCGCCAACGGAGAAACCCGCGAATACTACGGCGCATTGGACGTCGGTGAGTTGAGCGACTACCGCAAACGCGGACGCGAATCCCGCGACACCTTTTATTTCCAAGGCGTTTATTTCCGCGTTTTGCGCGCGCTACAGTTTTTGACCGAGCAACCGGAGTGGGACGGCAAGACGCTGATCATCCTCGGCGGCAGCCAGGGCGGCGGCCTTTCGCTGGCCGGTGCCGCGCTCGACCAGCGCGTGACGTTCATCGTTTCCAATGTTCCCGGTCTCACCGATCACACGGGAATGGTTGCCGGTCGCATCGCCGGCTGGCCGAAGGCGATCCCGGTCGGTGCCGATGGCAAACCCGACGCAAAGGTTCTCGAAGCGATGCGTTACTATGACGGCGTTAACTTCGCCGCGCGCATCAAGATTCCCGTTCACATGGAAGTAGGCTTCATCGACATCATCTGTCCGCCCACGGCGAGCTACGCCGCTTACAATAACCTCGGTGGAAAAAAGGAAATGATCACCTGGCCCGATCGCGGCCACGACATCGGTCCGCAAATCTGGAACGATATGCGCAAGCTCGTGCTGGCGCACACCGCCGAAATGCACGCGAAGTAAGACGCTGCAAAATCAAGCAACGTCGTCAGCCACGCGGGGCGCGCATAACTAGCGCGCCCCTTTTTGTGGACGGACGCCTGGCACCGGCTCCGTCGGCACAGGCGTTCTATTGATCGAAAACCACATCGATTGACCCGTGGCACCGGGCACCTCAGGCCAAGGCTCATGTCTGCCCCGTCCATGCACCCCGGAAACCGTCGAAAAACCGCCGCCTCAAAAGCGAATGTCGCCGCCGGTGGCGCCGGCAAAGCCAGCGTGCTGAAATGGAAAGACGGGAAGCGCGCCGTGTTCATGGTCGAGTTCGACGACAGCGCGCCGTCCCACCTGGAGTTTGCCATTCCCGCGCTAAAGAACCGCGGCATTCCCGGGACGTTCTACATCAACCCCGGCAATGGTCCCTACAAGAGCCATCAAGTCGCGTGGGAAAAGGAGGCTGCGAGTCCGCTCATCGAACTCGCCAATCACACGTTCAAACATCTCGGCGCGCCAAGTGTCGCCGAGTTTGATAGTGAAATTGCCGATGCGAACGAAGTCATCGACCGGCTTTATCCGCACCGGCCCGCCGTGCGCTTGCGCGACTGGGCGCGGCCCGGCGTTCCGCGTGAGCAATGGAAAATCAGCGAAGCCGAAATCCAGGCCGTGCTGGCGAAGCACCACATGATCGAGCGTCCGCCATTTTTCGGTCCGCCGTTTTCAATCAAGACAACCGCCGAAATGATTGATTGGGTGGATGGAGCCATTGCGAAGGGTGAGATGCGCCATCTGGCGTTTCATGGCGTCGGGGGTGACTGGCACAGTGCGCCGATCAATTACTTCCTCGCGCTGCTCGACAAACTGGATGCCTGCTCGGGCGAATTGTGGCTGACCGATCCGCTTTCCTATCATAAATACGAAACCGAACGCCGCACGGCCCAAGTGCGCGTGATCGAGTCGGGGGATACGATCCTGCGGCTTTCGCTCACCTCGGAAAGTGACCCGGCTCTCTACGATCAACCGCTGACCCTGGCCGTCGCAGTGCCGGCGGAGTGGAAGCGCGTCACCATCACTCAGGGAAGTGTCCGCCAGACCAAGACCGTTAAAAACGGCGAAGTGCAGTTCGACGCACTCCCCGACGGTGGCGACATCGTGATCAAGTAAAACGCTGCCGGCTTGAATTCCGGCGGCGGTGAGTGAAATAAGCGGATCGAAGTCCGCTTTGATTAGTTGTGGCGGCGACGACGAGCGACAACGGCGAGCATCGACGCCGCGCCCGCGATGAGTGCCCACGTCGACGGCTCGGGAATCGCCGAGATGTTGTTCAAGGTAAGTGTCACGATGTTGCCGGTATAACTGATGCCAAAATCATAGGTGGCCGTGCCCGATGTGGCGGTGATGGAAGTGCCTTGATCAAACTGACCGGTAAGCGTGCCAATGCTCGTGAGGATGCTAAACGTCTGGCCGACCTGTGCGGTGGAATCGAAGCTGGTGCCGAAGCCGACGCTGAGGATGGAGCCGGTGATGTTGGTCGTGCCGGCGACGGCGACGCGGTCGTAGCCATTTCCAGCTGACTGGTTGAGCGAGACGCTGAAGATCGCGTCGTTGCTCAGCGCGAGATTACCGCCGAAACTGAACTGGCCGGTGGTCGCGCCATCGCCGGGATTGAGCGTGGTGCCGGTGGCAAAGGTCGCCGCACCCGTGGAGATCGAGCCGATGCCACCGAGCGTGCCGGCGCTCACCGTGGTCGTGCCGGTGTAAGTATTGATACCGTTGAGCGTGAGTTCGCCGGTGCCAATCTTGGTAAGCGTGCGAACGCCCCCGGATTCACCGATGACACCGGTAAGCTTCAGGGTTCCGGTGGCGCCGATTGATGTATTGCCTGTCAACGTGACATTGCCGCCCAGGCTGGCAGCCGATGCACTGCTGTTCCTCAACGCACCTACGCTGCCCACGCCGGTGCCGGTGAGGCTTACTGCTTCCGCGCCTACCGTCTGACCGTTAAGATCCAGCGTAGCATTGCTTGATACGAGCGTTGCGCCGGTGGTGCCGCCCAAGCCGTTGGCATGTGTGATCCGCACGGTGCCGGCCGAGATGTTGACTGCTCCTGTAAACGTATTGTCGCCGCCTAGAACCAGTGTGCCGGTGCCGTCATTGGAGGCTGTCGCGCCGGTGGTGTCGTAATAAGTGGTCGTAAATTGCTTGTTGATCGTAAACGCCGCCGCCGACGGACCGTCTGCCAAGGTGCTGTTAATGACCAGTGTGCTTCCGCCAATTACATTGGTGCGCAGAATCACGGTGTTGCCGGCGGTCATTTGGCCATTGTAGGTGAGTGTCGTGCCCACGGACGAATTGCCGAGGGCGTTGGTGCTCGTCAGTGCCAGGTTGCGATCCGTGGATTGGTCGCCCGTGCCGATATAATTCAAGTTGCCGCCATTGCCTAAACTGATCGTGCCCGTGCTTGTTGTCGTGGCGTTACCCATGCTGCTGTTGCCTCCGCCTACGTTGCCGATCGACGTGAAACCGACGTAGTTGTCGAAGCGGTTCTGGGTCGCGACAAACGAGCTGTTGTTATTGGTGAGCACGATGGCCGCCGTGCCGCCGCTGGTTCCATAAGTGGAAAACCGCGGGGTAAATGTCGCACTTGCTCCACCACCCGTCACCAAGGCATTGACCACCAGAACCGGCGCCGTGGTATTGACCGTGGTCACGTTACTGTTGGCCTTGAAATTAATTTGGTGGGCGGCGGTGCTCAGATTGAGCGTCAAATCGGCCCCCAGTGTGATTTTAGAAGCATTGGTCGAGGGCAGGAAAATATTGCCTGCGAGATCGATGATTGTCTGCCCAGCAATTCCATTGCCATTCAGCGTGATAGCCTGAGTGCTGGTCTGGCCGCTTCCCAGTGTCGTCGTGTCGCCGAAATAAAGATCCTTCACCGCATACGCGCCGCCCGTTCCCGCCGATAAGGTCACGCCGCCCGATGCGTTCGTGATGGTAGAGAACTTCAAGTCGGTCGTCGCGTTGAACGCGGGCGTCGCCGTGTAGTTGGCTGCAGCAGTCCAATCTGTGCCGGCTGTGCCGCCCGTGACGCCAGCGCCGTTCCAAACGTTTTGGGCACGCACTCCGCCGGCCAGAAGGAATAATGCGGAGGTAAGCGTGAAGGGTAACTTTTTCATATGCTGATGGGGTAAGAATAGACCTGCGTGCATCGATTCTCCGTTGGGGATATCAAAGGAGCGACAGACGGGGTTGTCCGACGCTTAAGGCGGCGATCAGCCCCCTCCAAGCCGCTCAAATTTCTAACATTAGAAATTTCTGGATGGTTTTAATGTCTATCGCAGGCCGGCTGCGCCCGACGTGAAACCTTGTTCCGGCCGGGCTGTGTCGAAAAATTGTCTTGGATTTGGCCGCGGCGGCTGGCTTAGCAGAGTGCGATGGCTACCCCCGGCTACGTCAGACAGCAGGACATCGCGCTCAAGGCGGGTGTTCACATAACCACCGTTTCACTGGCGTTGCGCGATGACCCCCGGCTGGCCGAAACCACGCGGCGACGCATCCAGGATTTGGCGATGGAAATGGGCTACACGCCCGACCCGATGCTGTCGGCACTCACGGTTTACCGGAATCGTTCCAAGCGTATCCATCATCAGGGGACGCTGGCCTGGTTGTGTCCGCCCACTATCAAGAGCCACGGGCCTCAAGGTTTTGCCCATTATTTAAAAGGAGCGGAGGAGCGCGCCACCGAGCTCGGCTATAAACTGGAGGTCTTTTATTTTTCCGAACTGGGCGGCAGCCGCCTCTCCAGCGTGCTGCGCGCCCGCAATATCAAAGGTCTGCTCATTCCGCCTCAGGCGCACAGCCGCGCCCATCTCGATTTCGATTGGAATGAATTTTCGTCGGTCTGCTTCGGGTTCACCTTGAGCTGGCCCCGGCTCCACCTGATCACCAACGCGCAATACAGTTCGTCGCGCCTGGCCGTGCGCATGCTCCGAACCCGCGGTTATCACCGGCTCGGCTTCGTGACCACACGCGAAACCGACGAACGCACTGACCAGAATTTCCGCGCCGGATTCCTTTCCGAGCAACACGATTTCCTTCCCGAAAACCGGATTCCGCCGCTGGTGCTCGAGGACACGACGATCGCCACCGAGTGCAAGGAGTTCGCCGCGTGGTATCGCCGCCACAAGCCCGATGTCATCCTCTATATTTATCCCACGGTGGCCGAGTTTCTTCGCCTGCTGAAGATCACGCCGAAACAATGCGGCTCCGCCTCGCTGAGCGTCACTGCGCTCGATGGATCTCTCGCCGGCGTTTATCAAAACGATCTGCTCATCGGGCATAAGGCCGTCGATTTCCTCATCGACATGCTTCACCGCAATGAACGCGGCATCCCGCCCAAGCGCTTTCAGTTTTTCGTCGAGAGCGAGTGGGTCGAGGGCAAATCCATCCGGCCGGCCGTGGTCTAGGATCTCCCGTGGCAACGCGCATCACATGCGTAAACCGCGTGGTGATTCTATTGATAGAACCTCCGTGTCCTTGTTCACCTTTGCCGGAGGTGGCTGCATGACGTCCCCCCTCGGACGCATTGCTTTAAATCGTCCGTTATTCCGAGAACCCTCCATTTCGTTTTATGAACGCATTTAACCGCGCATTTTGTTTTTTCGCGCTGCCTCTTTCCTTTGTCGCATCCGTTGATGCCGCCTCGTCGTGGGATGGAAAAAAAGCCGTCGATTACGTGCTCTCTGTGGAAACCGAACGCCCCGATGCCATCTACAAGCAGGGCGAGACCGTCACCTACAAAATCACGTTGCTCCATCAGCAGAAACCCGCCGCCGATCAAGCGGTCGATTACCTGATCTCCAAGGATACGGTGGCGCCTTACCAGAAGGGCACCATCACTCTCAAAGACGGTGTCGCCACCGTGACCGGTTCACTGGGCGAGCCCGGGTTCTTGCAATGCCAGGTCACCTTCAAAGATGGCAAGACTGCGTATGTCGCTGCCGCCGCCGCCGGCATTGATCCGTTTGAAATCAAACCAAGCATGCCCGCTCCCGCCGATTTCGATGCGTTCTGGGATGCTCAAAAAAAACGCCTCGCCGCCGTGCCCATGAACCCGGTGCTGACACCGGTGCCCGCTCCCGCTGATCGCCCCGGCATCGAGGTGTTTGACCTCAAGGTCGACAGCATCGGCGCTCCTGTTTCCGGCTACTATTCGCGTCCGCTCAAAACCACGCCCAAAGGCCATCCCGCCCGCCTCTACGTTGACGGCGCTGGCGTGCGTAGCGGCGACTTGCTGGCCTCCGCGCGTTGGGCTGGTCGCGGCGTGCTGTCTCTGTCGATCAACGCGCATGGCATCCTCAACGGCCAGCCCGGATCCTATTATGCCGACCTCGCCAACGGCAGCCTCAAAAACTACCGCAAGGACGGCAGCTCGTCCCGCGACACCTATTATTTCCTCGGCATGTATCTGCGTGTGGTGCGCGCCCTGGACTTCCTCGCCTCCCAACCGGAATGGGATGGGCACACGCTCATCATCGAGGGAGGCAGTCAGGGCGGTGCGCAGTCCATGGCTGGTGCCGCGTTGGATCATCGCGTGACGTTCATCACCGCGATGAACGCCGCCATGTGTGACCACACCGGCATGGTCGTCGGCCGTATCGCCGGCTGGCCCAAAGTCGTTCCCGTGGTCGATGGAAACCCCGATCCACTCGTGCTCGAAACCTCGCGCTACTTCGACACGGTCAATTTCGCCTCGCGCGTCAAAGCCCAGGTTTACATGTGGGAAGGTTTCATCGACACGACCTGCCCCCCCACGGGCGTCTATGCCGCCTACAATCAGGTCCCCACCAAAAAGGAAATGATCCCGCAGGTGGACAGCACGCACAGCATCGACGGCATGAAACTCTGGCCTGCCGTGGCCGCCGCCGAACAAAAACATCTCGACGAGATGAAGGCTAAATTCTCGTCCGCCAAGTAACCTTCGCTCACGACCTTTTCTCATGTTTACCCCCGCCCGCCTTTCCCTGCTCACCAGTTTCGTCTTCACCGCCGGTCTCCTCTCCGCCGCGGAGCCCCTGCCGTTTCCCAACCCCGGTTTCGAGTCCGGCCTGGAGAGCTGGGTCCTCGATAAAAACGATCAGGCCGCCGGCCTGAGTCAGGTCAAACCCGAGGCTGCGCACACCGGAAAAGCCGGTCTGCGTGTTACCCAACAAGACGGTTCGCCCGGCTCGTGGCTGCAAAGCGCGCGCATCGCTGTTGTCGGCGGACAAGCCTACCGCCTCGAGTTCTGGTCCCGCGTTGTCTCCACCAGCGGCATCGGCGTGTGGGTTCAATTCTACGACTACGACCGCAAGCCCATCAAACCGGCCAACGGTGATCTCACTTTGCAACTCCTGCCCGATGCGTCCGACTGGACGCGTCAGCAGCTCAACTTCACCGCGCCCGCCGGCACCGAGTATTTTTCACTCGCCGTCCATGGATATAGCAAACGGCCCGTGCTCGCCGATTTCGACGACTTCTCCCTGACACCCGTCGAGGCCTCCGTGTCGACGACTTCCGCCGCGAGCACTCCTTCATCCGGCGCCAAATCGGCCAATGCTCTCACGCCCGATCCGGCCCGCGTGAAGGAAATTGCTTCCTGTCTGCCGGCCAAACCCAAGGGCCTCGGCCCAACCTTGGCCGATCGCGCCATCTGGGACGCTCTCAAATCCGACCCCGCGACCAGCGAGAAAAACATCGCCCGCGCAGTGCGGTTCATGAACGAGCCTATACCAGCCATCACCGCAGAAGCTTACCAAGCCTCGGTGCAAAGCGGTGATCGCAAGATCGACAACGTCACCAGCCAGCGCCGTTTTCGCCTGACCACGCTCGTCATTGCCGAGGGCATGGAAAACCAGGGCCGCTTCATTCCTGCCATCGAGAAAGAGGTCGCCGCCATTTGCGACGAGCCCACCTGGATTCTCTCGGGCCACGTTCAATTCACCTTTGGTCGTAATGATCTCGGCACCGCCATGACCGCCTGGAATCTTGCCGCCGTGGATACGATGCTCGGCGACAAACTTTCTGCCGGCTTGCGCAAAACCATCCGCGATCGCGTGCGTGAGCGTCTCTTCGTTCACTACCTCGCCGAGATTCGCGGCGAGACCAAACCCGAGTGGTGGGCCATCGATCCCAACAACTGGAACTCCGTCGTTCACGGCGGCATCGTCGGCGCCGCGCTGGCCTTGAACGATTCGGTCGAGGAGCGTGCCGAGATCATCGCCGCCGCCGAGTTGGGAACGCAGTTCTACATCAAAGGCTTTCCTGCCGACGGTTATTCGCCCGAGGGCATGGGCTATTGGAAATATGGCTTCGGCCATTATGTCCTGATGTCCGAAGCCGTGCTCGTCGCGACCAAGGGCAAGGTCAACTTCTACGACCGCGACAACATCCGCCTCGTGGCCCAGTTCCCTCGTCGCTTCGAGATGCAGGCCGGTTTGTATCCAGCCTATGGTGACGCGCAACTCGCCGAGGTCCCGAGCTCCTGGCTCTTTCACATCATTGACCGCCGCTACGGTCTCAACGACGGTTCCGTGCGCGCGTTTTATCCCGATCCGACCTATAGTGCGTTTCTGTATTCCTATGGCGCCATCCTGTCTTTCGACGCGAAGGCCGCGCCTGTTACGGGCAAGAGCAGCGTCTCCTTGCCGGACCACGCCCTGCGCGACTGGTTTGAACAAAGCCAGATATACGTGGGCCGCCAGTCGGCCGGCCCCGCGGGCATCAGCGTTTCCTTTAAGGGTAGCAACAACGGTGTGAGTCACGGTCACAACGACCTCGGCACGTTTGTCGTCGCGACCGGCGGTGAACCCGTGATCACCGATCCCGGCGTGCCCATTTACAACGCCCGCACCATGGGGCCCAACGCCTTCGATTATCAGGTGAAATCATCCTACGGCCACTCGGTGCCGTTCGTCGCCGGCCAGCCGCAAAAACGCGGTTCGCAATACGCCGCGACGGTGAAGGAGAGAAAATTCACCGACTCCTTCGACTCGGTCACGTTGGACCTGACGGCCGGTTATGGATTGCCTTCGCTCAAAGAGCTGACGCGTCGCTTTGATTATTCCCGCCAGGGCAAGGGTGGTTTCATGATCACGGATCGCGTTGTGTTCACCTCTCCGCAGGTCTTCGGCACGGCGCTCACCACTTACGGCGAAGCTCGCGAGGAAAAGCCCGGCGTCTGGCTCATCACCTACAAAGGCCAGTCGCTGCGCGCTGAAATCGCCACCACTGGCAATGCACCTTTCACCGTGACGAACGAGGTCCTCAAGGATGAATCCCGCGAGGGCAAGGTCCGCCGTCTCGGCATCAACCTCTCCAGCCCGGTCTCCGAGGCGACGATCACGATCAAGATCACCGCTCCGTAATCACGACATCGCCATGGCTCTATCGTTTGCAACGAACGCGCTCAGTCTGCGCTCAGGCGATGCGCAACTCGACCAAGCCTTCCGCATCGCGGTGGGCGATCTGCTGGGCAACGTGCAGCCGTTCAAGGACGGGCTGCTCGATGCGCCCGCCCCCTGCCTGATCGCGGGGCTTGAATACGTGACCCCGTGGACGCGTGACGCGGCCTTCAACACCTGGTTTGCCTTGTCGCGCCTCGCGCCCGGTGTGGCCCGCGACACGTTGCTCGCTGTGCTCGAGCGCACCGACGATGGCACGGTGCGCATCGGCGGACAATATTGGGATGCAATCATCTGGGCGCAGGGCGCGTGGGAGCATTATGGCGTTACCAATGACCGGACATTTCTTGCGCTCGCCTTCGAAGCGGTGAGCAATTCGCTCACGCGTTTCGAGGCCGAGGAGTTTGATTCCGCCGACGGCCTGTTTCGCGGCGGCGCTTGTTTTCAAGACGGCGTGGCCGGTTATCCCGACTACTACGCACCGCAGGCGGGAGATCCGCCGTTCAGCGGAATCCATGTGTGGGTCGAGGTGGCGAAGATCAAACGGTTTCCCACCGGCGGAGGCATGCCGTGCAAGGCGCTTTCGACGAACTGTCTTTATTACCGCGCGTATCGCGTCGCGTTGCTGATGGCCGACGCGCTCGGCGTAGCTCCGAATGCCTCGTGGGAAGGCAAGGCGCAGGCGTTGCGCACCGCCATTAACACGCGCTTCTGGAGCGACGAACTCGGGCGTTACCGTTACCTCGTCGATGCACCGGGCAACGATGACCGCCAGGAAGGATTGGGGCATGCGTTTGCGCTGCTCTTCGGTGTCGCCGATGAGGCGCAAGCGCGTCGGGTTTTTGAGACCATCCATCTCAGTGCACATGGGATTCCCTGCGTGTGGCCGACCTATTCACGTTACGCTGAACGCGGTGAATACGGACGTCACTCCGGTCCGATCTGGCCGCAGGTCAACGCTGCGTGGGCGCTGGCCTGTGTCGCCCGCGGGCGCGAAGACCTTGCGCGCCGCGAACTCGTTTCTCTCGCCGCGAAGGCCTGCCGCGACGGTGGTTTTATCGAGGTATTTCATCCCGACACGGGCCAGCCTTATGGCGGACTGCAGGAACATCATGAGCGCGCCGGCATGGAGATTTACCCCGTGTTGCAGCGCCAGAGTTGGTGCGCGTCCGGTTATCTCGCGATGGTGGCCGCCCTTAAATTACCTTCACTTTAATGATCACGTTACCCCGTCGGTTTGCTCTGCGTTGCCTCGCTCCGCTCTTTCTCGTCAGCCAGCTGTGGCTCTCGGCCGCGCCC
Organism: Rariglobus hedericola; assembly: GCF_007559335.1. Lineage (NCBI taxonomy): Bacteria > Pseudomonadati > Verrucomicrobiota > Opitutia > Opitutales > Opitutaceae > Rariglobus > Rariglobus hedericola. The sequence continues at coordinate 2,394,495 of NZ_VMBG01000001.1, read as the reverse complement.
GTTCCGACCATCGTGCCCGACAAGGCTGCAGGCGTTTACACACCTGGTGAAACCGTTTCCTGGACGGTCAATTTAAAGAGTGAAGCCGGTGTGCCGGCGCCGGATTTAGTCTACAAAATCAAGAAGGACGGCGAGGTGGTCGTTTCCGAAGGCAAGCTCGACCTGAGCGCCGGGCCGGTGGTGTTGTCCTCCAGTCGTGCCGATGCCGGCGTGCTCATCATTCAGGTGATGCCGCCCGAAAAATACGCGCTTCCACTTGCGGTGGGCGGGGCGATTTACGCACCGGATAAAATCAAGCCCGCCGCGCCCGAGCCGGCGGACTTCGATGCATTCTGGAAGTCAAAGCTGGCCGAGCTGGCCAAGGTTCCGGTCAAGCCCGTGCTCGAGAAAATACCCGACGCGAAAAACACCGCGGGCGTCGATTATTACAAGGTCACGCTCGACAACATTCGCGGCACCAAGGTGCGCGGACAGCTCGCGCGCCCCTCGGCCGAGGGTAAATATCCCGCGCTGCTCGTCGTCCAGTTCGCCGGCGTTTACGCTCTGGATCAGAACACTGTCGTTTCCGACGCGAAGTCGGGCTGGTTGACGCTGAACATCAGCGCGCACGATCTGCCGATCGACGAATCGCCCGAGTTCTACAAAAACCTGAAGGACGGTGCGCTGAAGAACTACATCTACATTGGCAGCGAGGATCGCGAGACGTCCTACTTCCTGCGCATGTTTCTCGGTTGCGCGCGCGCGGCTGAATACCTGGCTTCACGTCCCGACTGGGATGGAAAAACACTGATTGTCACCGGTGCTTCGCAAGGCGGCCTTCAAGCTTTCGCGACAGCCGCGCTTTCGCCCAAGGTCACCGGACTCATGGCTGTAGTGCCCGCAGGCTGTGACAATTATGCTCCTCGGGCCGGCCGTGCGTTTGGCTGGCCGTATTGGTTATCCACCTGGGGACCGCGGGATCGCGACATGAAGAAAGTCGAAACCACCGCTGGTTATTTTGACGGCATTAATTTTGCGGCACGTGTGAAGGTCCCTTCGCTCGTCGCGTATGGTCTGGCTGATGAAACCTCGCGGCCCACCGGCGTCGCGGCGGCGATCAATGTGCTGAAAGGCACGAAGGAAGCGTTGATCCTGCCGCTCTCCAATCACCATGGAACTGGCGGCGCGCAGAACGCCTATTTCAGCCGGGCGGCCCAGTGGAAAAAAGCGGTGCTCACGGGCAAGACCCTGCCGCCCGCCGCGCAATAAACTCGGGGCTCAGACGCTGACAAATGCGTGCAGCCACGCGGTCAGCGCATCGATGCCGGCTAGCGGTTCGGGCGTATGCGTGCCGGCGCGCCAGCCGGAGAACGGGCGCGAGTCGCCGGTGGCAAGGTCGTCCATGTCGTTGTGGATGACGGCGTCGACCGTGCCGGCGGCGAAGAGCTTCGAAACGGCGATTGAGCGCGCCTCGGTGTCGGCGCCGGCGGTGAGTTTGAAGCCGATGACCTTGATGGGATGCGGCGCGCACTGCTTAAGCTCGGGGAGGAGTTTGGGCGTCGGCACGAGGCGCAAGGTGATCTCGGTGGCGTAGGACGACATCTTGCCGTCGCGCGTCTCGGACGGACGATAATCAGACACCGCGGCGGCGTGGATCACGGCGTCGAAGTTGCCCGTGCCGAGAAGACGGCGGAGTTGCGACTGGAGATCGGTGGTCGATGAGAACGACTCGGAGGCCGCGACGTGTTGCGCGCGGACGGCGGCTTCGCCGTGGAGCAACGTCACGACATGGCCGTGTGCTGTGAGAGCGTCGGCGAGCAGTGCGCCGGTGCGGCCGGTGCTTACGTTGGAAAGGAAACGAACCGCGTCGATCGGCTCGCGAGTCGCGCCGGACGTGATGAGAATGCGCACGATCGAGTTGAGAGTTTAGGGCTGAGAGTTGAGATTCGGAGGCAACCAGCCGGACGGCTCAGGCAATTTTCGAACCGAGTTCCGCTAGGACTTGGGCGAGAAGTTGCTCGGGCTCGATCAGTCGGCCTTCGCCTTCTTCACCGCAGGCGAGGGCGCCGGAGCCGGTGGGCAGCACGCGCACACCGGTGTCGGTGAGTTTTTTGAGCGAGGCCTGCGTGAGCGGATGGTTGAACATCGCGACGTTCATTGCGGGGGCGATCCACCAGGGCTTCTTCTGGATTTCCCACGCGAGGAAAAGGCTGCCGACGAGGTCGTCGGACAGGCCGGAAGAGAGGCGGTTGATGGTGTTCGCGGTCGCAGGTGCGACGAGCGCGAGGTCGGCCCAACGGGCGAGGTTGATGTGGTCCATCGCCTTGCCGGACTCCCAGAGATCGCTGGCGACGGGATGACCAGTGAGGCCTTCGAGCGTGGCGCCACCGACAAATTTTAGCGCCGAAGGTGTGGCGACCGTGCGCACCTCGATGCCGGCCTGCACGAGCCGCGAAATCGCGAAGCACGCCTTGTAGCACGAGATCGAGCCGGTGAGCAGGAAGAGCAGGCGGGGCTTGCGGGCGGTGGTCATGGGAGGCGGATTTTTAACGCAGAGAACGCAGAGATCGCGGAGGTCGGAAGGAACGGACGCTGAGTCCTCTGTGAACTCTGTGTTTAAACTATTCAGTAAGATTCTTTTTTGCTCGGGAAGGAGCCGTCGGCGACGGCCTTGGCGTAGGATGCGAGCCCGTGGCCCATGACTTTATTCCCGTCGGCGAAATGGCGGACGAACTTCGCGTTGAAGCCGGTGTTCAGGCCGAGCATGTCGTGGAACACGAGCACTTGTCCGTCGGTGTGCGGGCCGGCGCCGATGCCGATCACGGGAATCGTGAGGGCTTCGGTGATTTCGCGGGCGACATCCGTCGGCACGCATTCGAGGACGAGGCCGGACGCACCGGCGGCTTCGACCGCCTGCGCCTGACGCAGCAGATCGGCGGCGGTGGCGTCGGTCTTGCCCTGAACTTTGTAGCCGCCGAGGGCGTGGACGGATTGCGGGGTGAGGCCGAGATGACCGATGACCGGCACGCCGGATTGCACGAGGTGGCGGATGACGTCCTCGTGTCCGTCGATGCCCTCGATCTTCACGGCGTGGGCACCGGCGCGCATGAGCAGCGAGGCGCACTCGACGGCGGCGGCGATGCCTTTGCGCGCGGCGAGGAAAGGGAAGTCCGTGATGAGAAACTTGGAACCGGCTAGCCCGCGGGCCACGGCGGCGGTGTGGCGCGCCATGATCTCGGGCGTGGCGGCAAACGTGGTGGCTTCACCGTCCACGACGGTGGCGACGCTGTCGCCGACCAGCACGCAATCGACAGGCGAGTCGGCGAGGAGCCGGGCTTCCCAGTGCGCGTAGGCGGTGGACATGCTGATACGGCCCTTGCCCTTGCGGGCCTTGAATTCGAGGACGGACTTCATACAGGGCGGCAACCGTCGCAGGTTGGCGGGAAAAAGCCAACTCTGGCTTCAAGTCGTGCCGATGCGCACCTGGCGGGGGGATTTTCCGGTGGCGCGACGCAGCCAGTGCGAAAAGTGCGAGGCCGACGAAAACCCGAGGTCGTAGGCAATTTTTTTGGCGGGGACGGCGGAGTCGGCGAGGGTGGCGGTGGCGGATTCGAGGCGGCGTTTTTGCAGGTAGGCGCGCGGGGTGAGGCCGAGTTGTTGCACGAACAACCGGTCGAGATGGCCGGCGCTCAGGCCGGCGGTGGCAGCGAGGTTTTTTTCACGGAAGGGCGTGCGCCAGTCGTGGCGGTCGAGGTGGCGGAGGGCTTCGAGCACGCGCGGATCAAGGCCGCCCATGCGCGCGGGCACGACGCCGGCGGCCAGCACGGTTTTCAGATAGGCCTGGGTCCAGGCGGCGAAGAGCTGTTGGGTTTCAAAGAAGTCCGTGAGCTTAACGGACTGCGGCTGAAGCGCGGTGACGATGCCGGGGAAGCAGCGACTGATGAAGCGCAACAGCGAGCGGGCGGCTTTGCCGAGGGCGGGGTGGCCGGCGGCGGAGGCCACGACGATCTGCTCGACCAGAGAATCGCCGGACGGCCACTCGAGCTTGAAGTTGATCGAGAGAATGCGGGCGCCGGGAGAAAAGTTCTGGTGCAGCGGATGCGGGCCGCAAAACATCCATTCCCCGGCGCGCGCGGTCCAAGTGTCACGACCGCGTTTGACGGTGACCGCGCCGGCTTGAATCCACCACGCGGAGAGTTGGTTGCGCTGGGAAAACCGGTGTTGGTTGGGCGCATCGACTTCGCCTTCGTAGCACCAGAGCAGCCGGGTGTGCAGGAACGACCAGTCTTCAAAGGTGAGTGTGGATGGCGCGGACGCGGCGGGCGGCATGCTTAAATACTACAACTTTATATGTAATTTTATCAAGCGTCGCCGATGGCGTAGTTGGAAGCGCAGTGGCAGCGTGTGGGCATGAGTTCCACCCCTGTCCTTGGTTTTTACGAAGAGCCTGCGCGCACGTTGCCCGTCATCGCCGAGTGCGATGTGCTGGTCGTTGGCGGCGGCCCCGGCGGCATCGGAGCGGCGGTCTCGGCCGCGCGCAATGGCGCGAACACGATCCTCGTCGAGCGCTTCGGCAGCTTTGGCGGCACGTGGACTGCGGGGATCCTGAGCGCGATCATGCCTTATCCGTATGTGAAGGGCATTTTCGCGGAAGTCGTGCGCGCTTGGCAGGAGCGCGGCGGTTGGAATGAAGGACACTGGGGCGCACACGACGGTTGGGGTGGCGGCGGCACCTACGACAGCGAAGTGGCCAAGGTTGCGCTCGACCGGCTGGTCGTGGATTCGGGAGTGACGCCGTTGTTCTTTGCGCAGGCGGCGGCGGTCATCCGCGAGGGCAACCGTGTTCGCGGCGTGATTATCGAATCGAAGGAGGGCCGTCAGGTCATCCTCGCGAAGATGGTGATCGATTCTTCGGGTGACGGTGATGTCAGCGTGATGGCCGGCGTGCCGGCGGACAAAGGCCGTGAGAGCGACGGCGGCGTGCAGCCGATGACGATGATCTTCAAAATGACCGGCGTCGACGACGAGCGAGCGGTGGCTTCGAAGCAGGCCGATCCCGATTTTGCCAAAGCGTGGCAGGCGGCGAAGGCGCGCGGCGAAATCACCGTGCCGCGCGAAGACGTGCTGGCCGGTCGCAACCCGAAGCCGGGCGAATGGAATTTCAACACGACGCGCATCGTGGGCAAGGATGCGACGAAGCTGCGCGATGTGACCGATGCGATGGTCGAGGCGCGCCGCCAGGTGGCGGAGGTCGCCGCGTTTATGCGCAAGAATATCCCGGGCTTTGAAAATGCCGTGGTGTCCGAGACCGCGCCGCACATCGGCGTGCGTGAATCGCGGCGTATCCGTGGAGATTATACGGTCTCCACAAAGGACATCGTCGAGGTGACGCCGTTCGAGGACTGCATTGCCTGCGGCAACTGGTTCATCGACATCCACAGCCCCACGGGTGAAGGCACGGAGCGCGTGTATCCGCCCGAAGGTAAATGGTATGGCGTGCCCTACCGCACGATTCGTGCGCAAGGTGTGGACAACCTCCTGATTGCCTCGCGCTGCGTGGACAGTTCGCACGAGGCGCATGCCGCGATCCGCATCACCCCGCAGGTGATGGCGATCGGCGAAGGCGCGGGCGCGGCGGCGGCGCTGTGCGTGAAGCTGGGCCTGAAATCGACGCGCGACCTCGATGCGAAATTGTTGCGTGAAACGCTCCGTAAGCAGGGCGCGTTTGTCTGAGCAACCGCCACAAAAAGGCCGCGCAAGTCGATGACTTGCGCGGCCTTTTTTGTGAGGACGAAACGAGGATTACTTCGCGATCGTCGGGACGGAGCCGGCTTTGATGAGGACGAAGTTGTCGGGGTTCAGGTGTTTTTTTATGGCGGCGTTGACCTGGTCGAGCGTCACGGCGTTGAGGTTGTTGGTGTAGTCGTCGAGCCAGCCGAGCGGGTAGCCGCGGTGGATCGTAGTGAGGATCGCGCCGGCGAGGCCGTCGGTCGTGGCGAGGCCGACCTGGAAGCTGCCGGCGAGGTTGGTCTTGGTGCGGTCGACTTCGGCGGAGGTCACGCCCTGTTCATACCACGACTTCAATTCGCGGCGGGTGGAGGCGAGACCTTTTTCGAGGAGATCGGGCGCGAAGTTGGCGATGATGCGCCAGTCGCCTTCGGTAAAGGTGTCGTTGCCGATGCGTGCGCCGATGCCGTAGGTGAGGCCTTCCTGATCGCGCACCGTGGCCATGAGGCGACCGGTGAAACCACTGCCGAGAATCGTCGTGGCGACGCGCAGGGGCAGGGCATCGGGATCCGTGTAGCGGAGCCCGCTGGCCTGGCCGAGGATCACGCTCACGTTGGGCTTGTCGGCCATGAACACGGTCTGGTCGCGCTCGAAATCCTTTTCGGTTGCGATGCGCGGATAGTCGGGGTGCTTCACACCGCCGGACCAACCGGCAAAGGCTTTGGTGACGTCGGCCTTGAGGGCATCGATGTCGACATCGCCGACAGCGACGAGCGTGAGTTCGGCCGGACCGTAGTATTTGGCGTGGAAGGCGCGGAGATCCGCCACGGTTGCGGTATTGAGCGCGGCGAGAAAGGCGTCGGTGGACGGCTCGTAGTTGGGGTGGCCAGGCGGATACACCGAGGCGGCGAAGGCCTGGCCGGCGCGGTAGCCGGTTTGTTCGAGCGCGCGCTGGAGACGGCCGGCGATCTGTTTCTTGAGCTTGGTGAATTCCTCTTCGGAAAACGCGGGCGAGCGGAGTTGTTCGGCGAGCAGGCTGATGACGAGCGGGACGTCTTTGCTCAGGCACTTGCCGCTGAATACGAGCATGGTGTCGTCCACGGCAAACGTGAGTTCGGCGCCGACGGCGTCGAGTTTTTGCGCGATGGCGAATTTGTCCTGCGTGGTTGTTCCCTTGTCCAGCATGCCGCCGGTGAGGGTGGCGATGGCGAGGTTTTCGGCCGGTGAAAACGAATCACCGGCGGGGAGCGAGCCGCGGAAGGTGACGACATCCTGCACGCCGGTTTTGTAGGCGACGACATCGACTCCGGCGATGGTGCTGCGCACGACGTGGTCGGCGATGGCCGCGCGGGCGAGCGGAGCGGAGGCCAGCAGACAGAGGACGGCTGTGACTGAGGACAGAAGACGGAGGACGGAGAACGGAGAAGTGCGTTTCATGGTAGGGAGGGCGCGTCGTGATTACTGGGCGGCGGCTTCGGGCGGGAGCACGGGGATGAACCAGCCGGTGGTGCTTTGGTCTTCGTCGAAGTATTCGTTGGCTACGCGTTTCACGTCGGCCGCAGTGACCTTCTTAATGGCCTCGTCGATGGTGACGTAGAGCGTCCAGTCGCCGCTGGAGATGAATTCGTTGAGGTTGCTGGCGATGGCGAACGCGCCGTCGCGGGCGTAGGCGGAGGACGCGATCAACTGGCTGATGGCGGAATCTACCTCGGCTTGGGTGACGCCGTCTTTTTTGAGCGTAGCGACTTCGGCGAGGGCGATTTTTTCGACCTCGGCGTGCTGGGCGCTGGGAGCGAGGCTGGCGTAGATCGTGGCGAGGGACGGATCGTGGAAAAAGCCCGTGTCAACGCTCACGCCGGTGGTGAGATTTTTGTCGGTGAGGGCGCGGTAGAGGCGGCTGTTTTTACCCGATGAGAGGATGGAGCCGAGGACCTGAAGGGCGGGGGTGTCGGCATGGCGGGCGGCAGGGGTTTTGTAGGCGATGCCGACGACGCCGAGCTGGCCGGCGCGTTTGACGGTGACGCGGCGCGGGCCGGATTGCGCGGGCTCCTCGGTGTAAACCTGCGGGATGGGCGAGGGGGACTTCGGGATGGCGCCGTAATGTTTTTTGACGATCGCGAGGGCGGCGGCGGGATCGACATCACCGATGACGGTGACAGTGGCGTTGTCGGGCCAGTAGAAGGTGTCGTAGAACTGTTTCAGTTTTTCGATGGGCACATTCTCGATGTCGCTGCGCCAGCCGATGGTGGAGTGGTGATACGGATGTGCGACGTAGGCGGCGGCGGATATTTCCTTGTCGAGGGCCTGGATGGGATTGTTTTCACCGATCTCGAATTCGTTGCGCACGACGGTCATCTCGGGTTTGCGGTCGGAGTCGCGCAGCCAGAGGTTGCGCATGCGGTCGGACTCGATGGCGACGTAGGCATCGAGGTGGTCCTTGCCGAGATTCGCGTAGTAGTTGGTGCGATCGAGCCATGTCGTGGCGTTGTAAACGGCGCCGACGCGCTCGAGGAGTTGATCAACGCTGTTGCCCTTCTCGCGATTAAAGTTGGGCGTGCCCTTGAACATTAGGTGCTCGAGGAGGTGGGTCGCGCCAGTAGTGCCGGTGACCTCGTTGCGCGAGCCGACGCGGTAGGTGACCATGAAGGTGACCACGGGCGCGGAGTGATCGGGGAGGACGAGGACCTGGAGGCCGTTGGCATCGAGCGTGTATTCGGAGATGCCGCCGAGGGTCTTCACATACTTGAAGCCTTCAGCAGTGACGGGGGCGGGGGTGTCGGCGGCGCGGGCGGCAAGAACCGGCAGCAGCAAGGCGCACAGAAACAGGCGAGGTGTGATCATGGAGTGGAGAAACTGTGACCCGGCCGAAGTGCGGAGGGTCCGCGAAAAAGTGAAACGACACGCGAAACGGTGCAAGGGCAGTTGCACCCTGGTCCGCCAGTTTATGATACGCGCCGCGACGTCGCTGACGGACAGACCGGCGGTTTACGAAACCACCGTGGGATCGGTGGCCGGAGGTGTGGAACGGGCGGCGATGCGGCGCTCGGCCTCGAGGATGATGGCCTCGCAGCCGATGAACTTGTGGTCGTCGAGGCAGAGGCGGCGGCGTTTGCCGTCCACTTCATAGATGGCGTAGGCGATGCCCTTGTTGGCCCATTTGCGGCGATCCATGTCCACGATGGTGTCGAGGTGGACGGTTTCACCGCCGGCACCGGTGATGATGTCGCCATCGGCGCGCACGCTCTTGCGGTGTTGGAGGAGCACCCAGCCGACGAAGCCGAGGCCGATGGCCAGAAGGATGCCACCGATGGTGCGTTGTCCGGACAGGTCGCCCTCGCTGCGATGCTTTGGGAGTTTTTCAGGAAGTTTGTTGGCGGCGGCGTAAGCGGTCCACGCGCGGACGACCTCGGGGTTTTTATCGGTGGGAGTTTCGTCCACCGCGAGGGAGCCGGCGGTGAGGGTGACAAGCTGCTGGTAGCGGGCTTCCTCGGAAGGCCAGGCGATAAAACCGTCGTAGCAGAACCAGAGCGCCGAGCCATTGAGCATGAGGGCCATCATGGTCATGCGGCGGCGCCATTCCTTGGAGATGCGGGCTTGAACGTTCATTGGGGGAGGAAACGGAAGGTGGGGTTAAAGGGAAAGGCAAGAGACCGCTGATGTTCCCGGAACGAGGTGTGCGCAGAAATGTAACCTGGCGGGTTACTTTGCGCGGTGGCGGCGCTCGGAGGGAGTCGGTGATTCCCAGGCGGCGATGGTGTCGTTGAGGTAGGCGAGGTGGCGCTGGAGGGCGACGAGGTCTTCCTGAAGCTCTGAGTTCAGGCGGCGCTGGAGTTGGGGGCGTTTTTTCTCGGACAAGGTGAAACGCCAGGCGGGGGAGTGGCGGTAGTTGCGGAGTTTGCGTTCGGTGTCGCGGCGGGCGGCGTGCAGCTCGGCAATGGCGCGACGCAAGCGGCTCAACGAGGAATCGGGGCCGATCTGGTCGTTGGCGGTGTCCCATTCGATTTCGAGGCGGGAGAGCCAATCGGCATCGCGCGCGGCCCAGGCTTGCTGGACTTGGTGCCAGAGATTTTCGCGCGCGGGTGTCCACTCGCCGCCGCGGTCGGGGTGCAGGTGTTGGACGAGACGGCGGTAGATGTCGCGGGCAGCGGGACTGTCAGGCGTGGGCGCGGATGGTCGCGAGGCGAACTCATCATCATCCCCATCGTCGTCAGCGCGCGTGTAGTCGGAGTGGGAGGACGATTCGTGTTCGGATTCGGGTTCGTGGTCGCGTTCGTCGGCTGCGGGGTCGGCCTCGTCTTCGCGGTTTTCCTTCCAGACTTTTTTGACGGAGCGGCCGGTGACGTTGGCCATGAACTGGGCGTGGTGCATGTCACGCGCTTTGCGCGTAACCTCGGCGTGGAGTTCGCGGAGGGTGGTGACGAGCTGGGGAAACGTGCCGTGCAGCCAGCGCTCGTAGGCAAGTGTATCCGTTTCCTCGTGACGGTGGAGATCCCGGGCGGCCTTTTCGGCGAGTTTGCGGGCGGCGTGGAATTCGGACCAGGCTGCGTGCTGGAGCGGACGGGCGTCGATGAGGACGAGGAAAAATGACGCGGAGTGGCGGGCGGGCATGGTCTCGAAATGGGGCGCGACGCGATTTGTTACGCGGCGGGACCGGTGATTTTTTCGCGCAGGTGGGTCGTGCGGGTCCGGGCGTCGTTGGCGCGGACGGCCATGCCGTAGGCGGCGGGTTCGCCGACGATGAAGACCTTTTTCTTGCCGCGGGTGATCGCGGTGTAGAGCAGGTTGCGCTGGAGCATCATGAAGTGCGCTTTGAGCAGCGGCACGATGACGACGGGGTATTCGGAGCCCTGGGATTTATGGATGCTGATGGCGTAGGCGGGGGCGAGGTCGCCGAATTCGCCGCGATCGAAGGTGTGTTCGTCGTGGTCGAACTTCGCGGTCAAGGTGCCGGTCTCGGTGTCGATGGCGGTGATCACGCCGATGTCGCCGTTGAAGAGGTTTTTGTCGTAGTTGTTGCGCAGCTGGATGACCTTGTCACGCGGACGATATTCACCGTGCGGGCCGCGCAGGCCCTTGCTGTGCGGGTTGAGCGCGGCCTGGAGCTGGACGTTCAAGTTGCTCACGCCGGCGGTGCCCTTGTGCATCGGGGCGAGGATCTGCACGTCGTTGATCGGATTGAACCAATGATAATGCGCGGGGATGAACTCGGTGCAGAGCTGGATGGTTTTGCGGATGCAGTCCTCGGCGGAGTCGGCGACGATGAACGTGAGATCGGACCAGGCCTGGGCGGCGGCGACCTCGTTGACTGACGGGGGGAGGCCGGGTTCGCCGGCGTTGATGGCGTGCGCGGTGGTGACGATCTGGCTCTGGCCCTTCTGACGGTAGATGACGTTGAGGCGCGTGACGGGGACGTGCTCCGTGGCGATCAAGTCCTTTAGGACGTTACCGGCGCCGACGGACGGGAGCTGGTCGATGTCACCCACGAGGAGCAGGTGGGCGCGGGACGGGACGGCTTGCAGAAGGGCGGCGGCGAGGCGCGTGTCGAGCATCGAGGCCTCGTCCACGATGAGGAAATCGGTGGCGAGGGGCTGGTGCTCGTTGGCAACAAAACCGCCTTTGGACGGATCGTATTTGAGGAGGCGGTGGATGGTGGACGCGAAGCCGCCGGTCGTCTCGGCAAGGCGTTGCGCGGCGCGGCCGGTGGGTGCGGCGAGGTGCACGCGGATTTTCTTGGCTTTCAGAATATCGACGAGGGCGCGGAGGATGGTGGTTTTACCCGTTCCCGGACCGCCGGTGAGTATCGAGATTTTGGAGACGAGGGCATTTTTGAGGCCGACGCGCTGCTGGTCGGCGAAGGTGAAGCCGGCTTTTTGCTCGGCCCATTCGACGGCGGCATCGGTCTTGATCGGGGGGAGTCCGCTGCCGGTTTTGCCGAGGCGGGTGATGGTGGCGGCGATTTTTTGTTCGGCGCGGTCGTTGACGGGCAGCTGGATAAGGGACGAACCGGGGAGCGGGGCGGCGACGCCGGCGGGGGCGTGGCGGACGAGCTGTTTGGTTTCGACGAGGGCGTTGATGCGGGCTTCGAGGTAGCGTGCTTCGGTTTCGAGGAGCGGGGCGGCGTAGTCGATGAGGCCGGCCTCGAGGATGGCAGTGTGGCCTTCCTCCTGGAGGGTTTCCATCGCGTAAAGCAGACCGGCGTCGAGGCGGGGCGGGGCGTCGTTGGCGTAACCGAGATTGATGGCGATGCGATCGGCGGTCTTGAAGCCGATGCCGTCGATTTCGCGGGCGACGCGGTAAGGCTCCTCCATCAGGATGCGTTTGGCATCACCACCGTATTTGTTGATGAGCTTCACGCACTGGCCGGTGGTGACGCCGTAAGTCTGGAGAAAGATGTAGAGCTCGCGGAAGGCGCGCTGGTCGTCCCAGGCTTTCTTGATGGCGGAGGCGCGTTTTTTACCGATGCCGGGAACGTCGTGGAGTTTGCCGGATTCCTCGCTCAACACGCGGAAAGTCGAGGTGCCGAAGGCGTCGACGATCTTGTTGGCGTAAACTTTGCCGATGCCCTCGACGAGGCCGGAGCCGAGGTATTTGCGGATGCCATACACGCTCGACGGGAGCTCGGAGCGGAAGGAGTCGATTTTAAATTGGTCGCCGTGCTGGGCGTGTTTGGTCCAGCTGCCGCGCAAGTGGAGCGTCTCGCCGCATTGCACGCCGGGAAGCGGCCCGGTGATGGTAACCTTGGCGGCTTTGTCCTCGGCTGAGTCTGGACGAAACTCCGCGATGGTGTAATGATTTTCCTCGTTGAAGAAAATGATGCGTTCTAGAACGCCGGTCAGGTTGTCGGAATTGGCGGGAGAAACGGCCACGTGCGGCGAACATGAACACGGCTTCCTTGGAAAAATCAAACGCGGGGAATTGCCAGTCGTGCGGATTTGCTGCGGAGTGACGGACTATGGCGATCGAGTCCAACTCCCTGCTCCCGATGATCCAGCTGGCGATCACTCCGGTGATCCTCATCACGGGTCTGGGTTCGCTGATGCTGACCATGACCAACCGGCTTGGGCGCATCGTGGACCGCACACGCATTCTTGCGGGGCAGACGCACGCGGCCAAGGACGACACGCGCGGGCTCCTTGAGGCGCAGCTGCGTATTCTTTACCGCCGGGCGAAATTCGTGCGGCTGGCGGTGATGTTTAACACCCTGGGCATGTTCACCTCGGGCATGCTGGTGGTGGTGATTTTCGTGAGCGCGCTGGCGGGCGTGGAGGCGGCGCCTTTGATCCTCGCGCTGTTTATGGGCGCGATCGGTTTCCTGCTGACGGCGCTCGGTTACTTCCTGAGCGACATCAACCTCACGTTGCGCGCCCTCGGCATGGAGGTGGATCGCGCGCTCGCAGAACCTGCCGTCAAGTGACGAGGAATTCCGCCGCCCCGAGTGCGGTGAGGTTTTCGTAAATCCCATCGGCGCCGGCGGCGCGCAACTCGTCGGCGGTGTGCGTGCCGGTGGTGACGGCAAAGCACGGGAAACCGGCGTTGTGCGCGGCTTGCACGTCCCAGGGTGAATCGCCGACGAGGCACGTCGTGGCGGGATCGGCGTCGAGGAGCTTGAGTGCGTGGGCGGTGAACTCGGGGGCCGGCTTGAGCCACGGCGTGTCCTTGGCGCCAATCACCTGAAGCACATGCGGAGTGAAGCCGAGGTGGGCGCAGACCTGGCGGGCGGACGTGCCGAGCTTGTTGGTGAACACCGCGCAGACGATGCCGCGCGCGTGAAGGCGTTCCAGCAAAGCGAGCGCGCCGGGCATGGGATCGGCGCCCGTGAGGAGATTGGCGTCCCAGAACGGGCGGTAGATCGCGAGGGCTTCGCCGAGGCGGGCCGCGGGGATAAACTTTACCATGGCGTTTTCGAGTCCGCCACCGATGGCGCGTTTCACCTGTTCATAGGTGGGGGCCGGCAGGCCGAGCTGCGGCAACGTGTGCGCGTAGCAGCGATGGATCGCGGGCAGGTGATCCATTAAGGTCCCGTCAAGGTCGAACAACACGGTGTTGAAACGCATCCCGCCAGACTACGCGGCGAGGTTTCCTTCGAACGATACAAAATTTGCATTCCTTCGCGCCGCGTGTCCGCTCAACCTGTTTGCGATGTCCGAATCCATCACGATCACTCCCGACAGCCGTGTGCAAGTGCGCACCGAGGGCGAGTGGATGCTGGTAGAGTTGCAAGGCGTGTGGCGTATCACCGAGCCGCGTCCATCGTGGGCGGTGTTGATCGGCGACAACTCGCCGGTGCGCGTGAAGATCGTCTGGGGCAATCTCGGCAACTGGGACAGTGCGCTGCTGCTGTTTGTTTTTGAAGTGCGTCAGTGGTGCCGCGTTAAGGGCGTTTACTGCGATCTCTCCGACCTGCCTGATGCGCTGCAAAAACTGTTGCGCCAACTCGTGGTGGTGAACGAGACGCGCATGGTCTTCGACCGTTCGCATAATTTTCTCACCGTGGTGGGTCTGGCCGCCGAGGATGTGTGGGCGAAGACCAAGGAGATCGCGACGTTCGTCGGCGAATGCGTGATCAGCGCGGTCAGTCTCCTCAAGCGTCCGCATAAATTCCGCTGGCGCGACTGTCTCGACGAGATGCAGCAATGCGGTGCGATGGCCCTGCCCATCGTGAGCCTCATCGGTTTGCTGGTCGGTTTGATCATGGCGTATCAATCGGCCGTGCTCATGCGGCAGTTTGGCGCCGACATTTACGTGGCCGACGCGGTCGGTCTGGTCATGGTGCGGGAGATGGGTGCGATGATGACGGCGATCATTCTCGCGGGTCGCACCGGCGCGGCGTTTGCCGCCACACTGGGCAACATGAAGGCGGGCGAGGAGATCGATGCGTTGCAGACGCTCGGTATCCGTCCGGTGGATTTTCTGGTGATGCCGCGCCTCGTCGCGCTCGGCTTGATGATGCCGCTCCTCGCGCTCTACGCGAGCGGCCTGGGCATTCTCGGCGGCATGGCGGTGTCGTTGGGCCTCCTCGACATCCCGCCGACGGCTTACTGGGTGGAGACGCAGTCGGCCATTGATTTGTCCGACATCTCGACGGGCCTCATCAAGGCGTCGTTCTTCGGTGTGCTCGTGGGTCTGGCGGGTTGCCATCGCGGTTTGCGCGCCGAGCGCAGTGCGGCCGGTGTGGGCAAGGCGACGACCTCGGCCGTGGTGATGGGCCTGCTTCTGATTATCGTTTCGGACGCGTTGTTCGCCGTGATATTCAACATCTTTGGCTGGTGATCCCGCGCGTATGAACACCGACAACTCCACGCCTGCCCCGGTTTCCGCATCCGCTGCCAACGCCGATTCACCCGCACTCGATGTCGCCGGCTTGGATTGCGGCTACGACGGCGTGGCGTTGCTGAAGAACCTGAACTTCCAGGTTAAGCGCGGGGAGATTTTCTTCATCATCGGCGGCTCCGGTTGCGGCAAGAGCACGCTGCTCCGCCATCTCATCGGGCTGAATCCGCCGCTGGCGGGCTCGGTGAAATTTTTCGGCGAGTGCTACAACGAAGCCTCTGGCGACCGTCAGCGCGAGATGCTGCAACGCATCGGCGTGCTCTATCAGGGCGGCGCGTTGTGGAGCTCCCTCAACCTGCTGGAAAACGTGATGCTGCCGCTCGAGGAATACACGCCGCTCGACGCCGCGGAGCGCGCCGAACTCGCCTGCATGAAACTCGCGCAAGTCGGCCTCTCCGGTTACGACAGCTATTATCCGTCCGAGATCAGCGGCGGTATGAAGAAACGCGCCGGCCTTGCCCGGGCGCTCGCGCTGGATCCGGCGATTGTCTTCTTTGACGAACCCTCGGCCGGCCTCGATCCGATCAGCTCGCGCAATCTCGATGAGTTGATCGTCAACCTGCGCGATCTGCTCGGCATGACGTGCGTGGTGGTTTCGCACGAACTCGCTTCGATCTTCGCCATCGCCGATCGCGTCATCATGCTCGACAAGCAGACCAAGGGAATCATCGCCGATGGCGACCCGCGCGTGCTCGTCAAAGAAGGCAAGGACGCGCGCGTGCGTGAATTCCTCGGCCGCGGCGAAGATGCGAAAGCCGCCGCCCTCGTGCAAAAGCAGCCTTCCCCTTGAACCCGCTCCCGCCTAACTCTCTTTTCCTGTGAAGACCAAAGTCAGTCCCGCCGTCGTCGGTTTGTTCGTCCTGGGCGCGCTTGTCCTTGGGCTTGTCGCCTTGTTTTCGTTCGGCGGCATCAACTTTTTTTCCAAGCCCGAGCGGTTCGTCGTGTATTTCGACGAGTCGGTTCACGGCCTTGATCTCGGTTCGCCGGTCAAGCTGCGCGGTGTGCGCGTGGGCCGCGTCGTCGATATCGGCCTGCGTTACGAGCCGGCCACCGGCGGGTCGCTCGTGGCGGTCTCCTGCGAGCTGAACCGCAACCTCATCGCCGACGGCAAGGGCGGCATGATCGACGTCACCGAGGACGGTAAACTGCAGCAACTGGTGGATCGTGGCATGCGCGCCCAGCTCGGCGTCATCGGCTACGCGACCGGTCTGCTCTATGTGGAAATCGATTTTCTCGACCCCGTGAATTATCCGGCGACGCCGCGCCCCGACTTGGTTTCCAAATACGTCGAGATGCCCGCCGTCCCTTCGAAGAGCGCCGAGTTGCTGCGCAGCCTCGATGAAATCCTCACCAACATCAAAGGCGTGGACCTGGCGGCACTCTCCCGCGAAGTGCAGGGGCTCGTCGCCGACACGCGCAAAAAAATCAACGGATTGGACACCGACGGCCTGATTGCCGAGTGGACCAAGGCCGGTGCCTCCATGCGCGGACTCGCCGAGTCCCCCGAGGTCAAACAAACGCTGGTCAACCTTGGCGCCGCATCCGGCAAGCTCGATGCCATCCTCGCCGACTACGCGCAGAACGGACCGAAGGGCGAAGCGATGACGCAGACCCTGACCGAAATCCGCGCGACGATCACGACGTTTAACAGCACGGTCGCCACCGCGCAGAAATTTATCAACGCCCAGCAAAGCCTCGGCGACGACGCCTCGCAGGCGCTCATCCGGCTCGGCGAAGCCGCCTCGGCCGTGCGCGAACTGGCCGATTATCTCGAACGCAATCCGAGCGCCCTCATCACGGGTCGCAAGCAGCCGACTCCTCCTCCCGCCAAGTGATTCCTTTGCCACGCCCGATGAACTTTACCTCCCGCCTCCGCCGCATATCCGCCGTCCGTCTTCTGTCATGCGTGGTCCTGTCCTCCGTCGTGCTGAGTCTGGCCGGCTGTTCGCTCGTGCCGGCGCCGGCGAGTGATCCGACGCGTTATTATGTGCTCACCGGCACGCCGTCGGAAGTCGAGCGTCCCGCCAAAACGGGTGAGCTGGTGCTGGGGCTGAAACGCATCGAGATCGCCCCGTATTTGAACGGCAAGGACATGGTCGTGCGCGAAGGCGGCAACGAAATCGCCTACCAGAGTTTCGCCCGCTGGGCCGAACCGCTCACGACGAGCATCGGCCGCACGGTGGCCGGCCGCCTGGCGCGCGCCGACAAGGTGTCGCGCGTGTATGCGCAGCCCTTCTCGTTTGAAGTGGAGCGCGATTACGACGTGTCGATCCGCGTGTTCCGCTGCGAAGGCGAGCGCCAGGACGGCAAGTCGTTCGCGAGTTTCTCCGCGCTGGTCGAGGTGACCGAAGCGAAACCGGCGGGCGCGATCATCCTGCGCAAAGTCTTCACCGCGCCCGAGACGGAGTGGGACGGCAAAAACTTCAGCGCCCTCGCCTCGGCTCTCAGCGAAAGCGTGGCCGCCCTGACGGCGGAAGTAGTCGCCGCGTTGCCGGCGAAATAAAAAAAGCCCCGGCGGAAATGCCGGGGCTTTTTTGCGGGCGGCCTGCGCGATGAGGCGCAGGCCGGGGAACACGCTTACTTGCCGAGGGCCTTCGCGATGCGGGCGAGGGCGGTCTCGACGTTGGCGCGGCTGTTGAAGGCGCTGATGCGCACGTGGCCTTCGCCGCATTTGCCGAAGCCGGCGCCGGGGGTGCAGACGACCTGGGCTTCGTTGAGAAGCTTGTCGAAGAACTGCCACGAATCGGTGCCGGTATTGACCCAGATGTAGGGGGCGTTGTCGCCGCCGATGCAGGTGAAGCCGAGATCGACCACGGCTTTGCGGATGAGCGCGGCGTTTTCGAGATAGAAGTCGGTCATCGCCTTCACCTCGGCTTTGCCTTCCTCGGTGTAGATCGCGGCGGCGGCCTTCTGCACGGGGTAGGAAACGCCGTTGAACTTGGTCGTGTGGCGACGGTTCCAGAGCGCGTGGACGGGGTGGGAGTTGCCCAGAAGGTCGTAGGCGACGAGCTTCTTGGGAACGACGGTGTAGGCGCAGCGCGTGCCGGTGAAGCCCGCGGTTTTGGAGAAGCTGCGGAACTCGATGGCGACTTCGTCGGCACCGGGAATTTCGTAGATGGAGTGGGGGATCTGCGGATCGCGGATGTAGGCCTCGTAGGCGCTGTCGAAGAGGATGATGGCCTTGTTGGCCTTGGCGTAGGCGACCCAGGCTTCGAGCTGCGCGCGTGTGGCGACGGCGCCGGTCGGGTTGTTGGGGAAGCAGAGGTAGATGAGGTCGCTCGCGCCCGTGGGGATCGCGGGGACGTAGCCGTTGAGAGGTGTAGAATCGAGGTAGGTGACGCCCGAGTAGCGGCCCTCGAGGTTGGGGCCGGTGCGGCCCGCCATGACGTTGGTGTCGACGTAAACCGGATACACGGGATCGGGGATCGCGAGCTTCAGGCCCTCGGTGGCGAAGATTTCCTGGATGTTACCGCAGTCGCACTTCGAGCCGTCGGAGACGAAGATTTCGTCGGCCGAGATCGGGCAGCCACGGGCAATGTAGTCGTGGGTCGCAATCGCTTCGCGGAGAAACGCGTAACCCTGCTCGGGGCCGTAGCCCTTGAAGGTGGCGCGGGCGGCCATCTCATCGACGCCGGCGTGGAAGGCCTTCAGGACGGACGGAGCGAGGGGCTCGGTGACGTCGCCGATGCCGAGGCGGATGATCGGCTTGTCGGGATTGGCGGTGGTGTAGGCCGTCACGCGCTTGGCGATGTCGGAAAACAGGTAGGAAGCCTTCAGCTTGAGGTAATTTTCGTTGATGCGGATCATGTGATGAACGTTTGAAAATAGGGACTTATCGGGCGAAAAACTTGAATAAGCGCGGCGGCGGGGCTTTGTTCAAGCCTCGCGTTACCCCGCGCGTCCCCACGTTTCATGCAAATTATCAAGTCGGTCTCCGAGATGCAGTCGCTGGTCGGGCAACTGCGCGTCCAAGGTCAGCGCATCGGCCTCGTGCCCACCATGGGCGCGTTGCACGAGGGGCATCTGAGCCTCGTTAAAATCGCGTCGGATATCGCGGATGTCGTGGTCGTTTCGATTTTTGTGAATCCCACCCAGTTCGGGCCGAGCGAGGATTACACGAAATACCCTCGCCCGCTTGAGGCCGACACCGCCGCATGCGAAGCGGCGGGCGTGGACTACGTGTTCGCGCCGGAAGTGGAGGAGATGTATCCGAAGGGTTACTCGACGTTTGTATTGGAAGAGCACATCGCAAAACCGCTCGAAGGGGCCTCGCGCCCGTCGCATTTCCGCGGAGTCACCACGGTGGTCGCGAAACTTTTCAATATCGTGCGCCCGCATTTCGCGGTGTTCGGCCAGAAGGACGCGCAGCAGGTCGCCGTGATCAACAAGATGGCCATCGATCTTAATTTCGACGTCGAGATCGTGGTCGCGCCGACGTTGCGCGAAGCCGACGGACTCGCGATGAGCTCGCGCAATCGCTACCTCACCAACACCCAACGCGTCGAGGCGTTGGTGATCAGCCGCGCGCTCCGCAAGGCCTCCGACATGGTGGCCGCCGGCGAGCGCCGCGTGGACCGCCTGATCGCCGAGGCGACGCATCTCATCGGCCAGCAACGCCGCGTGCGCATCATTTATGTGTCGGTGGTGGACCTCGTCTCCATGGTGGCCATCAAAGGCGAAATCGTTCCCGGCAAGGACGTCATGACGATTGCCGTGTGGGTCGATGAGGTGCGTCTGATCGACAACCAAATCCTGTGAGCGCGGGCCCTTCTTTCGACGTCCTCGTCATCGGCAGCGGCATCGCCGGCCTGAGCTTCGCGCTCAAGGTCGCGCGCCTCGGCCACTCGGTCGCGATTCTCACCAAGAAGAACCAGGCCGAATCCAACACCAACTACGCGCAAGGCGGCATCGCGGTGGTCACCGGGCAGACCGACGATTTTGGAAAACACGTGAGCGACACACTCATCGCCGGCGACGGCCTGTGTGATGAAAAAGTCGTGCACGAAATCATCACCGATGGTCCGGCGCGCGTGCAGGAGCTGGTCGATCTCGGCTTGAAGTTTTCGCGCGATCAAGCCGGCGGTTACGACCTCGGCCGCGAAGGCGGACACACCGAGCGCCGCGTGCTTCACGTGAAGGACATGACGGGCAAGGCCATCGAAGCCGCGCTCATCAAAGCCCTCTCGCGCGAGCCGCGCATCGCGATGTTTGAACACATGTTCGCGATTGACGTGATCACGCGCCGCAAGGTCGCCGGACCGCGTTCGCGCGGGTCTGATCGCGTGCTCGGCGTCTATGCGCTCGATGTGCGCGACGGCCGCGTGGTCACGTTCCAGGCACCCGTTGTGATGTTGTCCACGGGCGGGGCGGGGCAGGCGTATCTCTATACGACGAATCCCGACATCGCCACCGGTGACGGCATAGCGATGGCGTATCGCGCCGGCGTCGAAGTGCGCAACATGGAGTTCATCCAGTTCCATCCGACCGCGCTCTACTCGATCACCGGAAAACGTTTTCTGATCAGCGAAGCTGTGCGTGGCGAAGGCGCCATTTTGCGCAATGCCGCCGGCGACGGGTTCATGAAGGATTACCACCCGATGGCCGACCTCGCACCACGCGACATCGTGGCCCGCGCCATCGACGCCGAGATGAAAAAGAGCGGCGCGCCCCACGTGTGGCTCGACATCACTCACCGCAACGAAGCCTTCCTGCGCACGCGGTTCCCGCAGATTTACCAGACCTGCAAAAACCTCGGGATCAACATCGCCAAGGACATGATTCCCGTGGTGCCCGCCGCGCACTACACCTGCGGCGGCGTTGCCACCAACCTCTCCGCCGAGACCGCGCTGCCGGGTCTTTATGCCTGCGGCGAAGTCGCCTGCACCGGCTTGCATGGCGCGAACCGCCTCGCCTCCAACTCACTCCTTGAGGCCGTCGTCATGGCGCATCGCGGATCGATCTCGGTCGATGCTTATCTGAAAAAAGCCCGCCGTCTTCCCGCGATGAAAATCCCCAAGTGGGTTGATCTCGGCGGTGGCGACATCGATGAACGCGTGGTCGTCGCACACAACTGGGATGAGTTGCGCCGCACGATGTGGGACTACGTGAGCATCATGCGCACGACGCGCCGCCTCGAGCGCGCCCGCACGCGCATCGCGACACTCACGCGCGAGATTCAGGACTACTATTGGAATTTCTCGGTGGATTCCCGGCTGCTCGAATTGCGCAACCTCACGCAGGTCGCCGAGCTGATCGTGGCCTGCGCCTTGCAGCGCAAAGAAAGCCGCGGACTCCACGAAATCGCGGACTACCCGAAGACCAAAAAAGTCGCCCGCGACTCCCGCATCCGGAAGACCTGAGCGCTCTGCGCTGCTCTTCGCACGGGTGTCAGGTGCTCATTTGCAACAGCGCCCATCCTCGAGCCCGCATGCTTAAAACTACGCGGGGTCAAGGAGGTCTTTTTGAATTACAAGCTATTGGTTATCAATGTTAAAATCCAGTTTGTAACTTAATAAGTTACAAACTGGATTGGTCTGCCAGCGGTGGAATTGAGCTCGTTTGGTAGATTTTGGTCGAAATCTATCAAAATCTACCAAATGTGGGCTGTAACCTCTTTTTAATCCCCCCATGTCCTCCTACAAATTCGTCAACTTCCTCTGGGACGACGCCAAGGCCGCGTCCCTCGATCCCGTCGGCCGCCTCGTTTACCGCTCCAACCTCCTCGGCAGCGACCAACGCATCACCAACACCGGCGGCGGCAACACCTCTTCCAAGCTGAAGGAAAACGACCCGCTCACCGGCGAATCCACCGAAGTCCTCTGGGTCAAAGGCTCTGGCGGCGACCTCCGCACCAGCAACCGCGACAACTTCTCCTCCCTCTACCAGGACAAGCTCATCGGCCTCCAGCAGGTCTATGCCGCCAAGGCCAACAAAGGCATCAAGTCCGAGGCCGAGGACGCGATGGTGAACATGTATTTCCACACCACGTTCAACCTCAACCCCCGCGCCTCCTCGATCGACACGCCGCTGCACTCCTTCCTGCCCGGCAAGCATGTCGATCACATGCACCCCAACGCGATCATCGCCATCGCCGCCTCCAAGAACTGCGAGAAACTCACCCAGGAAATCTTCGGTGGCGACATGGCCTACGTCCCCTGGATGCGCCCCGGCTTCGAGCTCGGCCTCGCCATGCAGGAAGTCGCCCGCAAGCAACCCGCCGTCAAAGCCATCATGATGGGCCAGCACGGCTTCATCTCCTGGGATGACAACGAGAAGGTCTGCTACACCCGCACCCTCGACCTCATCGAAAAAGCCGCCGCCTACATCGAGCAAAGATACGCCGCCAAAGGTGGCGACGCCAAAGCCTTCGGTGGACCCAAATACGCCTCCCTCGCCCCCGAAGCCCGCGCCACCGCCTTCGCCGCCATCCTCCCTTGGCTCCGCGGCCAGGTCTCCCAGCAGAAACGCTTCATCGGCACCGTGCAGGACGACGAGAAGATCCTCCGCTTCGTCAACTCCGCCGACGCCGCCCGCCTCGCCGAACTCGGCACCAGCTGCCCCGACCACTTCCTGCGCACCAAGATCAAGCCCCTCTACATCGACTGGAATCCGCAGACCGACGACGCCGCCAAGCTCAAGACCCAGCTCGCCGCCGGCCTCGACCAATACCGCAAGGACTACGCCGCCTACTACGCCGCCTGCAAACGCGCCAACTCGCCCGCCATCCGCGATGCCAACCCGACCGTCGTCCTCATCCCCGGCCTCGGCCTGATCGCCTGGGGCAAGGACAAATCCGAATCCCGCGTCACCGCCGAGTTCTACAACTGCGCCGTCGAAGTCATGCGCGGAGCCGAAGCGATCGACACCTACATCTCCCTCCCGCAGCAAGAAGCCTTCGACATCGAATACTGGCTCCTCGAAGAGGCGAAACTCCAGCGCATGCCCGCCGAGAAAGAACTCGCCCGCCAGACCATCATCGTCATCGGCGCCGGCTCCGGCATCGGCAAGGAAACCGCCCACCGCCTCGTGAAGGAAGGCGCCCACATCGTGTGCGTTGACCTCAACGAAGCCGCCGCCCAGGCCACCGCCAAGGAGATCGAAGCCAAATACGGCGTCGGCATCGGCGTCGCCGGCACGGGCGTGTCCAACTGCGGCCCCGCCATCGGACTCGCCGCCAACATCACCGACCGCGCCAGCATCCGCGCGATGCTCGACAAAGTCGCGCTCGCCTACGGCGGCTTCGACAGCATCTGCGTGACCGCCGGCATCTTCGTGCCCAGCGACACCACCGGCCACATCCCCGACGACAAGTGGGCGCTCACCTTCAACATCAACGTCACCGGCAGCTACTTGGTCGCCGACGAAGCGTTCAAGACCTGGAAAGAACAAGGCCTCCGCGGCAACTTGGTCCTCACCACGTCGGCCAACGCGGCCGTCGCGAAAAAAGGCTCGCTCGCCTACGACACCTCGAAAGCCGCCGCCAACCACCTCGTGCGCGAACTCTCGATCGAACTCAGCCCGCTCGTCCGCGTCAACGGCGTCGCCCCCGCGACCGTCGTGCAAGGATCCGCCATGTTCCCCCGCGACCGCGTGATCGGGTCGCTGGCGAAATACGCGATCCCCTACACGGACGACGAAGCGACGGACAGCCTCGTGACGAAGCTGGCCCAGTTCTACGCCGACCGCACGCTGACCAAGAGCCCGATCACCCCTGCCGACCAAGCCGAAGCCTACTTCCTCCTCGTGACGAAGCGCCTCAGCAAAACCACGGGCCAAATCGTGACCGTCGACGGCGGCCTCCACGAAGCCTTCCTGCGCTAATCGTGTAGGGCCGCCGCTCGCGGCGTGCCTTTCCGACCGTAGGGGCGCGCCTCGTGCGCGCCCGCTTCCGGGAGGGTCTCGCGAAGGGAGCGAAGGACGCGAAGGAACGGAAGCAAGGTCCGAACCTTTTCCGAACCCTTCGCTCCCTTCGCCGCCATCGCGAGACACCGGATTGGAAAACCACTTTCCCACGCTGATTACGACCCAGCGCGGGATGTTACAAGTTAGGGAAAAAGAAGCCGCGCACCCGAAACGGTGCGCGGCTTTTGTTTTATTGCATGCTGAAATTTCAGCATGGCTGTTGACATGTCTTGGGTGTTGATATTTCAACACCCAATATGAGTTCTGATCCTTTGTCCGGCGATTTGAGCAAGCGTGAGAGGCAGGTGATGGAGATCATCGTCCGTCTGCAGAGGGCGACGGCGCGCGATATCGAGGGCGCATTGACGGATGCACCCACATATTCCGCGGTGCGTTCGATCCTGCGCATTTTGGTGAACAAGGGTCTGGTCCGAAAAGAGTCGGCGGACGGGCGCGATTGGTATGCGCCGAGTATGGCACCGGCAACCGCACGGACGGGGGCGTTGCGTGCTTTCGTGCGAAATTTCTTTGATAATTCGGCGGGCGAGGCGGCATGCGCACTGCTCGGCCAGAAAAACCTGAAGCTTTCGCAGGAAGAGGCGGACACGCTGATGAAGCTCATCAAGGAGGCACGCATCGAATGAACGCGCTTCTCTCCAAGTTTGTCCTTTTTCAGGTTTATTATCCGGTTATCGCTACATTCCTGCTTTGCGCGGTGAAGAGCCTGGCGATCGTGGCGCTGGGCGGTCTGGGCGCGGTGATGCTTCGCAAGCGTTCAGCCGCAGCTCGCTGCTGGGTGTGGCGGGCGGTTCTCGCAGGATGTCTGGCGCTGCCGTTGTTCGATTTTGGCGCGGCGCTGACGGGCCGGTTGCGCGTTGCCTGGAGGCATTCGCTGTCTGAGGAAAGTTCTCAGGATTTTGCGAGGCAGGCGAACGCGTTGCATCTGGTGTATTCGCAGGAAGAGATGAAGGCTCGTCGCGAAGCAAAAGCATCTGAGGATCTCCCCGCGGGAACGGTTGTGCCGCCTTGGCATCATTCGAGTTTTCACAATGTGAGCATGGAGGATTTTCGCCCTACGCCGTGGCGGCAACTGGAAGATCGGCTGGTGTTTGGCTGGTGGGCGGTTGCAGGGTGTTTTGGTTTGATTGCATTCACTCGCATGGGCGTCGGTTTTTGGACGTTGCGAAAGAATGCCCGAGTCGCGGGTGCAGCCTTTCAGCAGAAGGCCGAAACGGCCGCCACGCTGCTGAAACTTCGGCGTCGTCCGCGGGTGTGGATTGTGCGCGGTCTGCATTCCCCCTTGATGGCCGGGTGGGTATATCCGGGTGTCTATCTTCCGGAAACGGCTCAGGGCTGGACGGCACAGCGCTGCGAGGAGATTTTTTTGCACGAACTCGCTCATTGGCGGCGAGGTGATCAATTCTGGCAGTTGATCGGACGTCTGGGCGCCTGCGTGTTCTGGTGGCAGCCATTGGTCGCGTGGTCGGCTAGGCAGATGAATGCCGAGGCCGAAGGCGCGGCCGACGATGCTGTTTTGCTGCATCGGCCCGAAGGCGAGAACTATGCCGCCACGCTGGTGGAAATCGCCGCGGGTGGGCAGGCGGTCCCGGCAGTCGGTGTTCCGATGGTGGGTTACCGGTCTTTGGAAAAACGTATCCGATCTTTGTTACATGCTAATCCCTGGCGTGGTCGGATTGGGCGGCTCGGTGTCGGCGTGGTGGTCGCTCTGGGACTTGTTTCGCTGGCAACCGCTTCCTTTTACGTGGTGCAGGCGGCGAATGACCGCGTGGCCGCGGTCAAGCCGCACAAGATCGTGAAGTTGTCCGATTGGGAGCGGAAGCAACTCGAGAGGGTGAGGGACAATACGCTGAGGCGGCTGGGCGCATTGCGGTTTCTCCACTTCAAGCTGGAGGAATCGACGCGTCGTGAAGAAGCGGGGCAGATTCGCATCAGCCCGCAACCGACAAAAATGGAGGCCTGGGTGGACCAGTGGACGGGTATTCACCGGGTGGAGTATCGACCACGGGTGTTGGTGTGGATTGACGGCGCGTCTCCGTTCGCAATCAACGACAGCACGGCCATCAACGATGGAAAGAGTTATCTGTCGTATGATGATTACGATTTTGATGCTTTTCGTCCACGTTCGCCGGAGGGCTTGCAATTTTATCTGGGACTGCAGGAGTCAACGGATTTGCTTCAAATCGCCCGGGTAATGTTGGGAACGGGGAGTCTGTTTACCCATGAATCCAATCATAGCATTGAGCCGGTGATCTGGCGGGGTAGACCGGCGCTTCAAATCCGACAGAAGCTTAATCGTGAAGACGGAGAGGTCTACCAGCAGCAAACGTTCATCGTGGACCCGGCCGAAGACGATATGTTGGTTTTCTACGAGTTTGCTCGGCCAAGTCGCACGCCCAACTATCCGAGTCGGTGGGAGGCGGGAGAGATTGGCCGGACGTCTTCGGGTGCACGGTATGCGCTAGCATATCAGCGGACCCATGCTAACGAAAAGGCGAAGACCACTTCCGATATCAAAGTCACTCAGTTGGACGTGTTGAATGCATTGCCTGCGGGGATCACAGAGATGCCCAAGCGGCCTGGCTCGGAATACATCGCAAAAGAGGGGAAACCGATTCGGCATCCTCGGCTCGTCATCAGCTACACCGATGCGACCAAGCCGCTTCGCCCGGTGGCTTCGGTGGTCGCGACTGTGACCATCAATCGTAATGCGCCTGTCGAGCTTCGCGCCGATGCCAAGGGGCAGCTTGCGATACCATTGCCTGACGAGGAAATCACTTACTTGGGAGTAACGGCGGCCATCCCCGGGTTCGCGAGACAGTCGGTGAGATGGCAGAAACAGGGAGACGCTTTACAAATCCCGGAGGCTTACCTCGCGAAGCTATGGCCCGGATCGCCCATCGGCGGAAAAGTCATCGACGAGGAAGGCAGGCCAGTGAGCAATGCGGAGGTGCGTGTGTGGAGAACCGGACGCAATGGGGCTTCGGGTGTCTTCGAGGATCGCTTCGCATTGTGGGAAATAAAAGCGGTCACAGATGCGAAGGGTTTCTGGCAACTGGATGATTTTCCGGCGGACTTGAGCGGGCTCGGGTTCCGTATCCATGCCTCGGGATTTCAGGCATCGACGGCCTATGGCTACGAGGATTTTCGCAGAGGCACCGGATTGGAGTATTCGGTTCTGAAAGACAGGTCGTGGGCTTATACGTTAAAGCGTGGAGAGTCGCTCAACGGGACTTTGAGCGACGTGAATGGCCTGCCTGTGAGGAATGCCCGCCTTGTGGTGGGGCGTGATATTCATGGCTCGAACCCGCCTGAGGGAAAAAGCGATGCGGACGGAGGTTTCTCGTTAAAAAATCTTCCACCGGGTCCGTTCACGCTCACCGTCGAATCCTTAACTCATCAGCCGCAAACATTGGAGCTATCCTTGCCTTTGACCGAGCCGCTCAAAGTTCGGTTACACACTGGCGGCGTCATTCGGGGACGGGTTGTAGATGAGAGCGGTGCGCCGTGCGCAGGCATGAACGTGGGTGTCGATACCTGGAAAAAGGTGCGCACGCTGGCCTTCTCCACGCAGACGGATGCGGACGGTCGGTTCACTTGGAAAGGCGCGCCGGAAGAGCCGGTGACATTTGTTTTCGGTGCGTGCCAAGGGGGCAAATTTCTAAGCGGTCTGCCGCTCAGTCCGAAGGCCGAAGAACAGCTGATCGAGATCAAGCCTGGTTTGCGGATGCGCGCCAAGGTGCTCGATGCCGACACCAAGAAGCCGGTTGCGAGTTTCAAAGTATCTCCGGGCCGCGCCTATGATGATAGTGATGTGTGGTGGGACGAAAAAACATCGCAGACGCATTCGCTCGGACAGTTCACTTGGGAAACACATTGGTTCGGGCAGGCTCATAAGTTTCGTATTCAGGCGGAAGGTTATGAGGCCTTTGAGTCCCCAGCTTATGCGGCTTCACAATCGGACGTGAGCGAGACCTTTTTGTTAAAACGGGCAGTGCGTTGAAACAATTTCGCGTTGGGAGGCGCCAACGGGATCGGGCCGAGTATTGTTGTATTTGGGAGCAGGCCAGCCGGACGGACGCGGAGGTCGAGCCGCCCGTTTCGGATCCGCCCCGTTGGCCGAGTTTTTCGCCCCCCTGCGGAATCCCGGAGGGCAGGAGATTATGGCGTCGGTTTGCCTCTCGGTAATCCTGCGCTCTCATTCCCTGCGTGACGGGGCTTAGGTCAACGGGGTTCGGGTCGTTAGTTGCTAGTTTTGGTTTGGACGGAAAAGGCGTGAGGCGATTCTGTAGGGTTTCCTTGGGTGTGGACTCCGTGCTCGCGGACGAGCCAACGGGGTCGGGCCTTCAGTATTCGAAAAATGGCCCTATGCTCGAACCCTTCGCGCCCTTGGCGTCCTTCGCGAGACACCCGGATCGAACCCCACGGCAGACTTGCCCGGTGGCATGAAAGCCGCACCGTCGTCGTCATGCTTAATCGCCGCGATACCCAGGCCCTGATTCTCCTGTGAGCGATCCTGCCAAGGTCATTATCTACCCGTCCAAAGACGGCCGGCCTGACATCCAGCTGCGGGTCGAATACGGCACCGTGTGGCTGTCCCAGCTCGAAATTGCCGAGCTGTTCGGCAGCACCAAGCAAAACGTAAGTCTTCACATCAATAATATCTTGGAAGAGTCGGAGCTGACAGCTGAGGCAACTGTCAAGGAATCCTTGACGGTTCAGCGAGAGGGTAATCGTGAAGTAAAACGCAAGACGCTGTTTTACCGCCTAGAGATGATTCTGGCCGTCGGCTACCGAGTGAAAGGTCCGCGCGGCACCCAGTTTCGGCAGTGGGCCACGGCGAACTTGAGCGAGTATTTGGTGAAGGGTTTCGTCATGAACGACGAGCGGCTCAAAAATCCCGGCGGCTGGGATCACTTCGATGAACTGCTCGCTCGCATCCGCGAGATTCGCGCTTCGGAGAAACGCTTTTACCAGAAAGTCCGCGATCTCTTCGCGCTTAGCACCGATTACCGCGACGATCCCGAAGTCGCCGGTCAGTTTTTTGCCGAGACGCAGAATAAGATGCTCTACGCGGTCACCCGGCATACGGCTGCCGAGATCATTGTCGGACGGGCCGATCCTGCGCAGCCCAACATGGCGTTGCAGGCGTGGAGCGGCACCCGCGTGCGCAAACGCGATGTCATCGTCGCCAAAAACTACCTCACGCATGACGAGGTCGATACACTCAACCGCATCGTCGTGCTCTTTCTCGAACAGGCCGAGTTGCGCGTGAAGGGCGGCAAGCAACTCACACTCGACTACTGGCGCAGCAACGTGGACCGCTTGCTGGAGTTCAACGACCAGCCGATCCTGAAAAACGCAGGTTCCGTCAGTCACGAGCAGATGAAAACCATCGCCGAGCAGCGCTACACGCAGTTCGACGAAAACCGCCGCACTGCCGAAGCGCTCGAAGCTGACCGCGCGGACATCAAATCACTGGAAGAGGCGGAAAAGAAACTCACGAGGAAGCCGCCGAACGATTAATGCCGTTCACGCTGTTGGGCCGACGAGCCAACGGAGTTACGCTGCTAGTCTAGCTTTGAGGCCTATCTCTTCTTTGGAACCCTCCAACCATCGGACAAGGATTAGAGCTTACGTTTCAGGACCGGTTTCACCCGATCCATACTGAACGAACGCGGCGAGCTTACTTGACGTCCAAGGCTCGGCGCTGGGCAACTTCCTGCCGCTCGGCGATGACGTTGATGCGTTCGATGCGGGAATTGTAGATCGTGGCTTGGGCGTCATCTTCGAAGGTGAGCACGTCTTCTTTTACGGCCCACTTGCCGAGCTGTTCGCGGAGTTGTCCGTAGATGCCGCGCACTTCTACGTAGAGACGGGCGTCCAAGGTGCGCACGGCCCGCATCGCGCCGATGCGGCCGTTCATCGATGACTGAAATCCTTTTAGGAAAGAGGCCTGTTCTCCGGCGCTCATTTTGCTGGCTTTCAGCACGGCTTCGATGTCGGTCTCGAGCGAGATGGCGCGCTTCAGCAGGCCCTCATTTAGTTTCTCAAGCTTGGCCAGTTCTTCGAGGCGGCGATCGATTATTTTGGTGCTGGTTGCGGACGTGTAATCAAAGCCACTCGCATCCATGTATTTTTGCAGAGCCTCGGTGTAGACGATGCCGCCGTCCATCAGCGGATTGATCACCTGCAGGCTGACCTCGAACGCGGTTCGCGACTTGGGGCTGACTTTGCCCATCACCTCTTTGATCAACGCCTGCATTTGTTTTTGCAGATCCGCCACCTTCGCCATGTCTTCGCCGGCTTCGTGAACTTCGCGCTTCAAGCGGGCTGATTCCACCTGGAAATTCGCCAAGATCTGCTCGTCGGAATCCGCCGCACGGGAAAGCGGCGCACCCAGGCAGACGCAGACGAATACGAAACCGAGGGCAAGGCGCGGGTGGCTGAAAAACTTCATACTGAAAAACAACCGGAGCGAGTCCGTCCGTCCAAGTCATATCGTATGCGACATAAGACGTCTGCGCACCCACGGGCCGGGCTGAAACGTGCCCGCACCGATCAGGAGCCGGCTTTGGGTTGGGGCATCGGGCTGGCCATGATGCGCGCAGCGGGCACCCAGAGGTCACTGTAGGGGCAGGAGTCGTATTGGCGGGGCGGGCCGAGGCCGGTTTTATCCACCTCGTTGTAGGGAGCGCGGGGACTGTCCTCGAGTTTCTTGAGCGCCCAGATCATCCAGCCGACGTCTTCCTTGGCGAAGAGGGTGTGCATGCCGGCCAAAAATTCGCGGCAGACCGTTTCGCTCTTGTTCCAATGTGTCGCGCCGAACTCGGTGCACATGACCGGGACGTTATGGGTGTCGCGAAAGCGGGTAATGTGGCGTTGGACGATCCACGGGTGGTTGTCGGTGGGGTAATCGTGAAACGCGAAAACGATGTTGTTATAAGGCGCATCCACGGTGGCGGCGACCGGCCCCCACGTTGATTCCAAGGAGCGGGCGTGAGACCAGCTGTGATTACCGACGATGAGGATGTGACGTTGATCGACTTCACGAATGGCACGGATGCAGCGGGTATAGTTTTTGCGGGCGTCTTCGGCAGCGATGTCGTGCGGCTCGTTCAGTAATTCGTAACCGAGCACGTAGGGGTCGTCCTTGTAGTGCCTGGCCACGACGACCCAAGACTGGATCCAGTGCTGGATGGTTTCTTCGTCCCAGCCCTTGCCCGTTTGTTTCTCGCGGGCGGTGGCTTCGTCGATCTCGGCGCTCATGTATTCATGGGCGTCGAGGATGACATAGAGCCCGTGTTTTCGGGCGGCGACCATCACCGGTTCGATGTGATCCTTGATGTGCTGTTCGATGTCGATGGGGCGGTCTTTCTTGTTGTTGAAATAGCGGGTGTAGAAGGCGAGGCGGACGGTGTTGAGGCCGCGTTCTTTGCAAAACTTCATCACCGCATCGTCCTGCGCGCGAATGATGACGTCGCGCGCATAGCCGATCCCGACGGGAATAAACGGACGCTCGCCGCCTTCGCTGAACGCGGACGTGACAATCCGCGGACCATCGACCTTCAGCCAGAGGTGCTCATCCGCCGATGCTGCACTGGCGTTCCGCGAGCAAAACAGGAATGCGATCATGCCCAGCAGGAAGAAAGTCCGGGAAATTCGAACGGCGAAAACGGGGAGACGGACAGGGTAATTCATCGGAGAGCGGGGTAGTGCGAGCAGCAGGCCAACGCAGGGCGTGTGTTCAGGTTTTGGACGAGTCGGGTTAAAAGGACAACGCGCTTCGCCGGAGCCGCTGATCAACTACCGGGACTCGCGCTTTAATTTCTCCGCGTAGGCTTCGAGGTCGGCTATGCGGCTTTCGCTTTGGGGGTGGGTTGAGAGAAGGTTCAGTCCGGTGGAGTTCGTCTGTTTCTTTGCCAGCCAACGGAAGAGCGCGTCGCTGCCTTCGGTTTGACCGTGGAGCGCGTAGGTGAGGCGCAGGCCGATTTCGTCGGCGCCTTTTTCCTGCGCGCGCGAATAGCTCAGATCCAGCAGATTGGCCGTGTGGCTGGTGAACACCTCGCCGCCTCCGCCGAAGATCAGGCTGAAGACAATCCCACGGCCCAACGTGCGCCCGAGCCCGCGCAAATGATCCCGTTGCACAAAGTGGCCGATCTCGTGGCCAAGCACAAAACTGAGTCCGATATCGGTATCTATTTTTTCGAGCAGCCCGCGGGTGACGGCGATGGTCCCGCCGGGAAAGGCGAACGCATTCACCTCGTCCGTATCAAACAGCACCACGCGAAAGGGAATCCGCGGCACGCCCGGACCGAGGGCGAGCCGGTCCACGAGATCCTGCAGTTTGCGAACCTGGGCGGTTTGTTCGGGTTTCAAATTTGTCGCTGTAGTGGCGGGAACGAATTCGCGAAACCAAGCGACTTCGGTCTCCGCCGAAATGCGCGGCAACGTGAAGTCCACGAGCCAGCCGATGGAGAAATACAACGCGAGCAAGAGGGCGGTGGTCGCCGCGCAGATGATGCCGATTTCGCGGGCCAACTGCCGGTCGCCGCCGCCGCTACTCGCCTCGGCGGCGGCTCCCATGTCGCGTTGGACGAATTTCATTACGAACCCACCGGCACCAGCGGAGGAGGCGTGGCGATCGGCCCGCCGTAGGTGATTGCCGTGCCATAGACCAGGACCTCCACGCCGCCGGCGCCTTGCTTGCCCTTAGTGTTGGCGATGGTCGATGTTTCCATGCGGAAGTTGAGCACGATGTCGGCTCCCGCGCAGCTTTCCTTCAGGCGTAAAGTCGCTTCACGCCGGGCACGATCCAGGAGGGTCTCGTAGGATGTGACGCGACCGCCGAAGATCATGCGCAGCCTGGCCAGGAAGCGCTTGAAGTGGTCCAGCGACACAACCACCGAGCCCGTGACCATCTCGGCCTTCACCACGCGCAATGTGGAGTCGCCATGCTTGCTTGTGATCACGGGAAGCTTCGCCGTGGCGGCTTCGCGGGTGCGGATCGATGCGAAATGGGTCTTTTCCAACGAGCGCCCGATCAAGCCCATGATCACCATGAAAATGAAAGGCGACACGTAGAAGGCGATGGTCAGGACCATCACCAGCGTCTCCGGGTTCTCCGCGTTCATGGTGCGGGTTATTCGACGCGCACGGCGGTGCCGTAAGCATAGAGCTCGGCCGCACCCTGGGCGACGGACGAGGTCGAAAAGCGGATGTTCACCACCGCGTTGGCGCCGAGCGCAATCGCCTGGGTTTCCATGCGGCTGATCGCTTCGTTGCGCGATTCCGTGAGCAACTCGGTGTAGCCCTTGAGTTCGCCGCCAACAAAATTTTTGAGCGAGGCGGCAATGTCGCGACCGACATGTTTTGCGCGGACGGTGCTGCCAGAGACCAAGCCGTAATGCTCGATGATGCTGCGGCCGGGCACGGTTTCCAAATTCGTAAGAATGATGGGTGTGTTCATGAAGATTGCGCGGACGCTGCCGAGTGCCCCCGGTGATTGCAAGATGACGATCGCCTGCAATTGGCGCGCTCCAATGAGTCGGGGTTGTTTGATTAAACAGCCGGTGAAATCACCGCTTGGCTTGAGCTTTAGCTGTCGGCGCGAAAACTTCCCGCCATGTCGACTCCTCCTTGGAAACAGACGAAGCCGACGGCGGGTGCTTCATCAACGAAGACCAAGCTCACGCCGGAATCAATCGAGTGGGCCCGGGCTCGCGCCAAAGCCGCCGGCCGGCGTTATCCGAACCTGGTGGACAACATGGCGGCTACCACGCGTCAGCGTGAGAGCTCGCAGCCCGACTCCGGCAAGCTGCGGCCTTGAGTCCATTCACGAGGCATAAACGCGTCTCCGTTTATTTATGGATGCGGATGACGTTGGTCTGCCATTCGTGCCGCGTGAGGTGTTGGTTTCGGAGGCGTCGCCTCGCGCTCCGAGAAAAAACTAACGGGGTGGCGCGCTGGCGTGTGAATTAACTCACTCGGTCGTGGTGATGACTTCCGAGCGGGAGTTAATTTGCACCGAGGTGATGCCGGCTTCGGCAGAGGCTTGGGAGGAATACATCTGACTCTTGCCGATGATTTCGCCGTTCTGCGCTTTTAGAACGAAGTAGGGTTCGCTGGCGGTGGAAGTCAGGTGCTCGAAGTTTTTTGAGAACGGACCGTTGGCTTGCACCGAGGCGATACCGTCGAGCGCGGATTGCTTCTGTTCATAGACCTGGCTGGTAAGAATCACCTGATTGTTCTCCGCCTTCAGATTGAACATGAACTTGGAGTTGGTGGTGGGGCTGATTTGGTAGGACATAATGTATTGCGTTGGATTTTGATGAGACGTGAAGACGTCGATTATGGAGCAATTGTCCGCTCGCAACCATGGGGTCTAACCCGCACGGCCTGCACGCGAGGCGGACGGTGCTTTGGGCGAGCCTCTTTCCGGTCGGGAATACACAAGGACGAAGTCGGATATGGACTCACCGTTTCAGGGCTGGATGTGATATGCTTTTGGGCGGAGATGCTCCTGAAGCCCCTGCATCCGCAGTAACGCCATCAACCCCTTTAACTCCCTTGTTTTCCCCATTCTTTATTTCGCTTAAGCGCACGGTTGGCACTTCGGTGATCGTTGTCGCCCTCGCCGGTTTAAGCCTTCAGCTCGAGGCGCAGACTTTGACGCGCGAGCAAGCCCAGGGACTCCGCAAGGATGCGGAAACCGCCACGACGGCCATTGATCAGCTCGGCAAAGCGGTGACAGCTCCGGACGGGCGCAAGCATGTGGAAACCGCGCGAGACGCCGTCGGTCGCATCACCGAGCAGCTGGACGCTTACATCGCCAAGCAAGAGCTCGCGGCGAGCGATATTTATGACGGTGGAAAAAAGTATCCGGCGATTGCGAAGGTGCGGATCGAGGATTTCGACGTGCCGGTGGGCGCGACGGTGGTGCATGTGCCTGTCACGCTGGACAAGCCGAGCGTTAATACCGTTGTTGCACATGTGCGGGTCTATAACGGAGACGGCGGTCGCGCGGTGCCCGACGCGACGAAGCCGGTGGTTTTCCGGCCGGGCGATCCGCTCACGAAGACGGCAAGTTTCGCCGTGAGTGACATGAAGGAAGGCAACACGCTCAAGGCGGTGCAGGCGCAGGTTCCGGATGGTGCCACCCGTCAGGGCGGCGGCATCGTGATCACAGCCAAGGCGGGCGCGGTCAACGTGCCTATCGAGGTCGGCCGTGCACCGCTCGCCTTCGCCCCACTGGGCACGCTCACCTACAGCGAAACGGGGCGGACGATCCGCTATGACGACAAGGGCGGCCCGATGACTTTCTCGACGGCGCTGGCACACGGCCGAACGCAGGTCGGCAATGGCGAGACCGGTTATTATGGCACGGTGGATATGGGTGGTTTCAGCCGCACTGAAGAGGGGCTGGTGTTGTCGTCACGCCGGCTCGATCAGTCCATGAAAGTGGGGGCACCGGCTATGGAGTATCCGTTCCTCGCGACGATGCTGTCGGGACACAAAACACCGGAGTCCTGGTTTAAGTATGGCAGCGTCGAATGGGTGGTGAAGATGCCCAACCGCCCCGGTTCCTGGCCCGCGCTGTGGCTGGTGCCGACTGGCGGGTGGCCGCCGGAGATCGATGTGTATGAAGGTTTCGGTTACAACGGATCGTGGAAGTTCGCGTCGGATCTCTCGACCAACCTGCACGGCGGCAAGAACCAGGTGCGCACGTTCACCAGGCCTGGGATGAACATGAAGATGTCCAGTTTTGGACTGGCGAACACGCTCGACAGCGAGTTCCACGTCTTCTCGGTCACGGTCGATCCGGAGTGGATCACGATGTTCATCGATGGCATCGAGACGATGCGCTACGCGAACCCGTTCAAGGGCCAGAACTGGTATCCGCTGACCAACGTCGCGGTGAAGGCGAAGATGGATTCGCCCTATGACCAAGGGGCGGGCGCGATGGTGCTGCGTTCGCTTAAGATTTGGCGGTCCGAGTAAGTGAAGCGGGCAGGGGGATCTTGAATGTCTGCGGCGGATTAACTTTCCGACGGAGTTTGTTTTTCCGCGGCGACATCCGGTTGTTGGGGCTTCTTCCGGCGAAATGGGTGCATGAACTGCGCCCAGTAGCCGCGTTCGACGGGGTGGCCTTCGATGCCGTAGCCTTCCGGCCAGCGGTTTTCGGGCAGGTGGTGCGTGCCGAAGAGTTTGTCGAGAAGCGGGAAGTGCACCGCGAAGTTCACGTCGATGGCTTCCTTTTCGATGCCGTGGTGCCAGTGGTGGAAACGCGGTGTGACGAAGAACTTTTCGATGACGGGGAATTTCCAGCCGATGTTGGCGTGCACGAATGTCGCGTAGAGATAGACGACAAAGATGTAGGCGTTCATCGGGCCGGCGCCGAAGCCGAGCACAAACATTGGGATCACGGTGAGACTGCGCAGCGCGACGATTTCAAAAAAATGCATGCGCGCGCCGGCCATCCAGTCCATTGATTGCGCCGAGTGATGCACGGCGTGGAAATTCCACAGCCAGGGAATCCGGTGAAAGGAGCGATGCACCCAATACTGCACCACATCCGTCAAAAACATGATGACGGCGAACTGGACGACAAACGGCAGGGCGCTCACCCAGGCGCGGGTTTCCGTCAGCGGAGCGAAGGCAAGGATCGAGCGTGCGGGCGCGAAGGTCAGGTAGGTGAGGATCTGCACCAGCATGCTGCTTAGCAGAAAATAAAAGAGATCCTCGCGCCACTCGGTGCGAAAGACCGGCTGCTCTTTACGATGCGCGAACAAGCGCTCGACGGGGATGAACAGGATGCCGGTGAACGCCATGCGCAGCACAAAGAAATCGAGGCCGAAGTAAGCCGGCGACGGATCACCGACGACCGAGTGGGCGTTGGAGCCGCCGAGCAGGACGGCGATCAGCGAGAGTGAAACGCCGGCGATGCCGAGCAGCGGTCCTTGGCGACGCAGTGCCAGACTCAACGCCGAGCAGGTGAAGGCCAAGACTAGCAGGACATTCAAGATGATGCGAAACCCGGGGCCCTGACGCAGCGCGGTCAGTTCCGGCGTGGAGAAGGTTCCGGGTGCGAGGAGCGACAAAACCAGTGCCAGACTCGCCAGTCCCAGGATAACGCCGATCACGCCACTCAACCACCCGCTGCCGAAACGACGCAGGGCTTCGGGCGCTTCAAATTCGGAGAGCAGTCTGGTGCGTAAGCTCATGGTAAGTGAATCCATCAACACGATAGCCGCCGTTCGGTCGAGCCTGCGCCACGCGGACCTCACGATTCCGGTGGTATTTGGGATATGATAAAGGGTTAATGCCGTTGAGGATGGTTCGCGCATCAATGCAGCGGGCGCATCGAATCGGCGCACAAATAGTCATGGAACTTGGCTGGCCGGCGTGTAAGCAAATTGGCCATGCGGGTGCTCATTGCGTCGGATAAATTCAAGGACTCACTCACGGCGGGGCAGGCATGCGCGGAGATGGCGGTGGGGGTGCGGTGTGCGCAGCCTACATGGAGCGTGGAGCAGTGTCCGCTGACGGATGGCGGCGAAGGGTTCGCGGTTATTTTGACGGAGGCGGTGGGTGGCGAGTGGGTGGTGTGCCGTGTGACCGGGCCGCGTGGGGCGGAGGTTGAGGCAGGCTTTGGTGTGATTGAAACGAAGCTCTTGCCGGCGGCAGTTTTGCGGCGACTCGGGTGCGCGAGCGGTGGACAACTGGCGGTGATCGAGATGGCGGCGGCGAGCGGACTGGCGTTGTTGCGTCCCGATGAACGTGATGTGTGGCGCACGGATACCAGGGGAACCGGCGAGTTGATCGCGGCGGCGGCGGAGCGCGGTGTGGAGGGGATTTTGTTGGGCGTGGGCGGGAGCGCGACGAGTGATCTCGGGCTCGGAGCGTTGGGCATGCTGGGACTCGAGTTGTGCAATGAACATGGTCAGTTGATGACAAGTGGAGCTCCGCTCAAGTGGCCGCGCGTGGTGAGCCTCAAGGCGGAGCGCCTGCGGAAATTACCGCCAATCTGGATCGCGTGCGACGTGACCAATCCACTGCTCGGGCCGCGAGGAGCGGTGACGGTTTACGGCCCGCAGAAGGGATTGGAATCGGAGGCGTTGGTGAAACTGGAAGCGCAAAGCGCGCGCATGATGGTGCTGTTGTGCGCGAGCTGCGGAGTGGATGCGGGGTTGGCGGAAACGCCGGGCGCGGGGGCGGCAGGTGGGATCGCGTTCGGGCTGATGGCGGCCACGGGAGCGCGGCTCGTGCCGGGCTTCGAGTTGGTGAGCGATTGGTTGCGCGTGGAAGAGCGATTGGCGGCGGCCGATCTGGTGATCACGGGCGAAGGGCGTTTCGACGACAGTTCACTGCAAGGCAAGGGGCCGGGTTCGCTGGTGCGGGCGGCGGTGGCCTTGGGTAAGCCGGTGCATGTGTTCGCCGGGCGTGTGGACGCGCAGGAGACGCCGGGTGTGACGTTGCACGAAGTCTCGCCGCGGGATGTGCCGCTGGCTCAGGCGCTGGCGAAGGCAGGGGCGTGGCTTCGTCAGCGAACGGAAAAAACGTTTAATCCCGGTTAAATGGCTTAGGCGTTCATCGTCGCCGTGGAGACGGGCACGGGTCTGCGAGCGGGCTTCAGGCTCAGGCGGTAGCTTGAGTTCCATTCGCGATGGCCGGTGACGGACAGGACGAGGGTGAACTCGCCGCACGGGGTGTCAGGCAGAACCATGCGCACGGACGGGCCGGCGACAGATTGCTGCGGGGCGAGTCCGGAGAAATTCCAGCGCACCAGTTCGGTGAGTTGGCCGTCGTGTTCGAGCGTGGCGATGAGTTCGCCGCCGGTCTGCGCGGCGGGATGATCGTTGAGGAGCCAGAGTTCGGCGCTGAACAACTCGTGGGCGTTCCACTGAAATTTTGGAATGCGGGCGCTGGCGAGGAGCGGACGGCAGGCGGCCTGAACGGAGTAGTAGGCAGGCTTGGGCAGTGCGGGGTAGTTGATGATGCTGTTGTTGGCGGCGGAGGGCCACGGTTCGTTGTAGCACCAGTTCAACGCCATCGAGCAGCGCGGCGCCTGCCGGCGGGCTTCTTCGTAGACGGATTTGTAGCCTTCGCATTGGAGCCATTCGCCGCGGGCGACGAGTTGTTCAAGCGACGTGGCGGGACCGAAGTAGTGCTCGATGATGGCGGTGCAGAGCCAGGAGGTCGGCTCCATATCCCAGGCGTTGAACGCGTGGTGGGTTTCCCAGCTCGTGCCGGGTCTCACGGGCCAGAGCTCGGCCTCGGGTATGAAGGTCTTCAGGTAGGCGACGGGCGAAGGACCGGGGCAACCGAACTCGCTGTAGGCGGTGTTGGCGGAGCCTTGGAAAATCTGGAAAATATCACGGCCCGTTTCATCGCGGAACCGGTAGTCACCGTGGCCCATGCCGCCGATGGGTGCGGTTGGAATGAAGGGCGAGTCGCGATCAAGCTCGAAGCAGTTGCGGTTGAGCAGGCGTAACGGGTGGGACTGGTCGTCCATGCCGGACCACGCGTTGAAGAGCTCGTTGCCGCCGCACCAGAAACCGAGCGAAGGATGCTGGCGCACGCGGCGGATGATCGCGCGGGATTCGCGATCTAGATCCGCGAGATAAGATGGCGTATCCGGATAATAGTTACACGCCAGCGGGAATTCCTGCCAGACGAGCAGGCCTAGAGCGTCGCATTGATCGAAAAAAATTTCTTTGGAAACCTGGGCGCCGCCCCAGCAGCGCAACAGGTTCATGTGCGCGTCTCGGGCGAGTTCGAGCAGCGGGCGGTAGGTGTCGGCGGTGATGACGCCGGTGAAAATTTCCGGGGCGACCCAGTTGGTGCCGCGGGCGAAGATGCGGCGGCCGTTGAGTTCGAGCGTTATGGGCGGGGTGCTGCGGGACTTGGGGAAACCGGCGGGCTGGCCCCAGGCGCCTTCGTGCATCACGAGGCGCACGCTGCGGAAGCCGACGCGACGAGTGTGTGTGTCGGCCCCCGGCGCGGTGAGTGTGACTTCGAGCGTGTAGAGCGCCGGCTCCCCGTGGTCATGAGTCCACCACAGACGTGGGGCGGCGAGGGTGTCGGTCGGGGTCGCGGACTCTATGACGACGTTGCCCTCGGGATCGCGGAGTTTCCACGTGAAGGCCGACGGTATGTTGGTTTCCGCCGTGACGGTGATTTGGGCGGAGGAGAAATCCCCGGCCAGCTGGTAGCTGAAATCGACGTGGCGCAGGTGGGCGGCGGGCCGGACCTCGCAGCGGATGTCTGCGCACAGGCCCAGCGTGATCAGGCGCGGATGCCAGTCCCATCCGTAGCTCACCGCAGGCTTGGTGACGTGGGCGGCTTGCGAGCGATCGGCGGGCAGGGCCTGGCGTTTGGGTGCGGGGTGGATGAGGATTTCCAGCGGGCTTCCGGCGGGGGCGTCCGTGAGATCGAGCTCGAACGGGGTGCAGAGACCGGTGTGGGTGAGCACGGTTTGTCCGGCGACGCGAAAATCGGCGTGGTAGTCGATGCCGCCGCCGGTGAGAACGAGGCGTTCTCCGGCGGCCAGTTTTACGGCCGGCACGGTGGTGCGATAGAGCCAGAAAAAGTCCTCAAGGCCGTCGTAGGCGCGAACGTTTTGACCGTAGTTGTGATCGGGCAGACCACGTGCTGCGGCCCAGTCCAGCTGCACGGCGCCCGGAACATGTGCCGGTATCCAATCGGTGGATGCGGGTGCCTCACTGGCGGTTGACAGGCGGGCGAGTTGCCAGGTGAGCGGGGCGAGGGGTCGGATGGCCATGGATGAAATCAGGGGAGCGTTATGAATCCGTGCGCGCGACCAAAGGCGAGGGTATCGCCGGCGGGCCGCACGCTTTCGGAGCAGGTGGGGTGAAGCAGCGAGGTGGCCGCGGTGCAGACACCGAGCTCCAGCGCGGCCGCGAGGGGCTGGTCGTCGTGAAGGGCGAGCAAGCAGCCGGCCGCAAAGGCGTCGCCTGCGCCCGCGGCGCCGGCGATGAGGGGGGCGGGAATGCGCACGGCGGGCTGCCAGACCACGGTTCCGTCAATCGAGGCGGCGCAGGTGCCTTCGGGAAAATGCAGGATCACATGGCGGCGCACGCCGAGCGCGATCAAAGCGCGGGCGGCTTGTTCGACGGAGTTGCGGTTGAGTGAAGCGCCGCGTCCGAGGTCGAGACCGGTGAGTTGCTCCGCTTCATAATCGTTCACGAAGAGCACATCGACTTCCGGCAGCACGGGAGTGACCACGGTGCGAAAACGTTCGGGCGACGCACTCACGCAGTCCAGCGCGGTCAGGAGTCCGGCCGCGCGGGCGCGGCGCAACACGTCGCGAGCAAGAGGGGCTTGATCCGAACATGCCGGATCGGGAGCATCGAGGGTGTCGAGGAGCAGCAGGTAGCCGAGATAGAACCAGCGAGCGGTGACGCCGCTGAAATCAAAGTGCGCGGGGGCGAGCAGCGCGTTGGCTCCGCGAGCGTGGAAGAACGTGCGGCGTCCGGTGTCACGCACGGTCATCACGTCGGTGAAGCTCGTGTCCGCAAGCGACGTCGTGTGCAGGCGCGAGGCGTCGATGCCATGCGCCGTGCAATCCTCGCGAATGGTGCGGCCGTCGGCGTCGTCTCCGAGCAAGCCCAGTCCGGCGAGCGGGAACGTTGCCCCGAGACGCGCGAGGTCCTTGAGGACGTTGTAAGGGCCACCGCCGTTGCCCACCGTCTGTGAGAGGATAAAGACGAGTGCGTCCTGGGCGGGCCACGCGTCGATGGTCTTGACCCGGTCGACCAGCCAATTGCCGGCGGCGAGCACACCGGAGCGTTGAGGAGAGGGCATAAGGGGTGGCGTTACTTTTCGGACAGAAGACGCAGGGCGGCGGGTTCGTCTTCTTCGATGCCGGGGAAGCGGCCGATATCGGGGTTGGTGAAAATGTTGTCGTTCACGTCGTCGTTGGCCGTCGAGACTTCGCCGATGATGCATTCTTCACTGCTCGGGTAGAAGGCGTGCCAGATGCCGGGGATGAGCGTCACGCGCGAGCCGGCGGGAAGCACCAGTTTTTCGCCACTGCGAAGCACGTGAGGCAAGCCGTTGACCGGAACCGTGAAACTCGCGGGCTGCACCGCGTCGGGGCCGGGGCGCACAGCCCAGAGCTCGAGCGTGAGTTCGCCGGAGCGGCAGATGATGTCCTCTTTTTTCTTCGCGTGCGTGTGGCCGGGCGTGGTCTGGCCGCGGCGCGCATACATCAATTTTTCACAATACTCGGGCTCCTCCGCGAGGTTGATGAGGGTGAGGCCGTGGCGGGCAAAATCGCCGAGACCGAAGTCAGTGATGTCCCACGCGGCGTTGGGTGGCAGCGTCCAGTGATGCGCGGCGAAACACGCGGCGGCGTCGCGAAAGGCGCGGTTGATGTCGGAGCGTTTCATGGGGCGGGGGCTTAACGATAGCTCATGGTCTGATCGGTCAGCTCCAAGTCGGCGGGCAAGGATCGAAGCGGTTTTATACCGAGTCGGGCGAGGTCGCCGTGGTAGGCCCGCACGGCTTCTACGGGGGCAATCGATCCGTCCACGATGGCGCGCAGGTAGCCGATGAAAGTGAGCGGGTGTTCGCTGAGGTTGATCTTCCGTCCAAAGAGGGCGACACGCGCGCCATGATGGCGGGCTTCATGGATGAGCATGAAGGCATCATGAGTGGTGCCGGCGGAGCCGCCGAGAATGCCGACGATCAGGTGGGGATCATAGGCGACGAGTTCCTCCAAGGCGGCGGGACCGTTGTAGGGAATTTTAAGGAAGAGCGGGCATCCGCGGGAAGCGACGCCTGCGAGAGTGCGGACGACATGATCGTTGAGGAACCCGGGCACGGTGGCGGCGTCCATGCCGGGATCGACGTTGGGATTGAAAACCTCGAGGAAGTGGCGGAAGCCGCGTCGCTCCGCCTCGATGCGGAAGTCGCGGTAATCCTGCAGCGCCTGATGATCCTGATCGAGGTTGTTGGTGAAGGTGATCGAGTAGAGGCCGAGGTCGGCGCCGGTCGCGGGCGTGCCGGCCGGAACGTCCAGGCGCGCGTGCATGATGTGATCGAGCGTCGCGGTGCGAAACGAACGCGAGGGCAGTCGCGGATATTTTCCGCCGCGCACGACCCAGATGTCGGACGTGTCGTTGGCCCGGGCGGCAGGTGTGACCGTGCTCTTTGCAAAACAGCGTTCTTCGATGGCGAGTTTTTCCACGTTGGATGCCGAGAGAAGCATGATGTCCACCAGACCTTGGCGGACGATTTCGCGGATCTGGTCGCGATAATCCGCCAGGGATTTGAAACCGCTTTCACCGGAGCGGGGGCCGGGTGCGGCAATGCCAAAGGCCATGTCCGCGTCCTTGGCGTCGGCCAGGATGAAGTCACGACAACCCGCAGGATCGGCGTGAATGCGGGCGAGTTTTTGATCGAGCGATTTGAGCGGTGCGGCGGACATTTTTTAAAGGAAGTGAGGTGGCGGGACGCGGGAATCAGCGAATAGCCGGTGCGTGCAGGCGAAGGCCGTTGCGACTGAGCGCAAGGCGTTCGGCGCGGGAAAACGGGTGGTCGGTCACGAGATCACTGAAGGCGTCCCACGGCGCAAAACGAAGCGCGGCGGGCTGGTTCCATTTATCGCCCAATGCGATCAGGATGCGGCGCCGTGAGCGGCGCAGGGCCTCGGTTTTGACCGCGGCCTCGCCCAGCTCGGTGGTGCTCGCACCCGAGGCGGCATCAAGCCCGGAGGCGCCGATCACCGCCGCATCAAAACGCAGATTTTCGAGCCAGTGCTGGGTAAGTGCCCCGGTGAGCGCGAGACTGAGCGGACGGACTTCGCCGCCGAGAGCGATCAAGGTTGCGCGGGCTTCGCTGGCTAGAGCCAGCAGCGGAATCGAATTGGTGTGGATGCGCAGGCCGGGACGCTCGATCAACACGCGGCCCACTTCGAGGCAGGTGGTGCCGGCGTCCACAAAGAGATTGCCCTGCTCCGGCAGCAAAGCGGCGGCGGCGCGGCCGAGGCGGACTTTGGCGGCGACGGCTTTTTCGGCTTTACGGGTGTATTTGGGCTCCACCAGTCCGAAGTCCACGGGAAGCAGTGCGCCGTGCGCCCGCCGGGCGAAGCCGGATGCGGCGAGTGCGACAAAATCACGCCGGATGGTGGGGAGTGAAACCGCCAGCCGTGACGAAGCCTCGTTAATGGTCAGGCGTCCTTGTTCGGCAAGGATGCGAAGCAACAGACGTTGTCGTTCAGGGGCGAGCACGAGACCCATCCATGTCGGATGGAGTGGTGAAGGCGAAAATAAACGCCACTAACGATCAAAACGATCACGAGTGATCAATCGTTCGCCGCCTTGGCCCGGTAGGCGCGCGGCGACATGCCGTGGCGGGTGCGGAAGGTGCGGCTAAAACTGAAGAGTGAGCTGAAACCGCACTGCTCGGAGATTTCGGAGATGCGCGCGGAGGTCATGCGCAGGAGTCCGCAGGCGCGCTCGAGGCGGAGTTCGCGCATGTGTTTGCCCAGGCTCACGCCGCAGGAGGCGCGGAAACGCGTGCGTAAATTGCTGGGGCTCATGCCGAGTTCGGCGGCCAGCTCGCGGATCGTGGGAGCGGCGGGACGGAGTTTTTGTGCGGCGTGGTTAACTTGAAGTTCGATGGTCGCGCTG
Source organism: Rariglobus hedericola (assembly GCF_007559335.1). Classification (NCBI taxonomy): domain Bacteria; kingdom Pseudomonadati; phylum Verrucomicrobiota; class Opitutia; order Opitutales; family Opitutaceae; genus Rariglobus; species Rariglobus hedericola. The sequence continues at coordinate 2,349,883 of NZ_VMBG01000001.1, read as the reverse complement.
GGGCGAGAGGCGGGCGCTGAGCGGCCCGGAGGCGGGGTCAGTTGCGCGAGCAGCAAGGCGAGGCGCAACTCGGGCAGGCCTTCGTCGGCGAGGTTGCGTTGTGCGCGCAGCAGCGTGTCGAGCTGGCCGGCGAGTTCCGTATCCACGGGAAAGGTGAGGTTGCGCAGCGGCTCCATCACCACGCCTTGCGCATATTCAAAGGTGATGAACAGCCAGTGCAGGTTTTTGTCGGCGTGCGCGTAGTGATGATATTGATACGGAAGAATCACCAGGCCCTTGCCGGGTTCGAGCGGAAGCTCGCGGTCGTCGGCACAGACGACTGCGTTGCCTCGGAGCGGGACGATGAGCACATGGCGATGATGCATGGCGCGTCCGGTGTGCGGCCGGTTGAGCTCGGTGCCCGACCGGCGTTGGAAACAAATGATGTTTTCCGGCAGGGTCGGGGCGGGGCGCCGCTGGCCGTGGAGCGGACTGTCCGGACTGGGCAGGCGGCGGGTGCTGGTCGCGAGTGAAGCAAAAGCACGGGCTTTATTTTTTGGCGTTTTTGTTAAAAACATAGGCGGTAAAGCTATTCTCGATATGCCGGCGAAAGAGTAGGGTGGGAAGCATCGAATTTATCCCCGTCCCACTTATGCACACCTCCGAATCCCAGCAGCGCGAACGTATCCGGACCGAGATTTTTGCCGATGCGGACGCCGCGTCACGTCAGCTGGCGGGCGAGATTGCCGCGTTGATTCGCGAGCGCGCGGCGGCCGGAAAGGGTGTTGTCCTCGGGCTCGCGACGGGCTCCACGCCGGTGAGGCTTTATCGCGAACTCATCCGTATGCATCGGGAGGAAGGGCTTTCGTTTAAGAACGTCATCACGTTCAACCTCGATGAATACTACGGGCTGACGCGCGATCATCCGGAGAGCTACTGGCGCTTCATGCACGAGCAGCTGTTCAACCACATCGATCTGCCGGCGGCGCAGATCAACCTGCCCAACGGCACGTTGCCGCGCGGCGAGGTGTTTGGCTCGTGTCGCGCCTACGAAGACAAGATCGCGGCGGCGGGCGGGCTTGATTTGCAGGTGCTCGGCATCGGTCGCACGGGACACATCGGTTTCAACGAGCCTGGTTCGACGCGCGAGTCGCGCACTCGGCTGGTGACACTCGACGGGTTGACGCGGCGCGATGCGGCGCGCGATTTTTTGGGCGAGGCCAACGTGCCGCGTCATGCAATCACGATGGGCGTGGGCACGATTCTGGATGCACGACGCATTGTGCTCCTCGCGTGGGGCGAGTCGAAGGCGGGGGTGCTGGCGCAGGCGGTCGAAGCCGCGCCGGTGGACACGTTGCCGGCGAGTTTTTTGCAGGGGCATCCGAATGTGAGGTTCTACATCGACGGGTCGGCGGCGTCGGCGCTCACGCGGATGCGCCACCCGTGGCTGGTCGGGCCGGTTGCGTGGACGCCCGAGATGGCGCGGCGCGCAGTGGTGTGGCTGTCGCACACCGTGGGGCGTCCGGTGCTCAAGCTGCTCGATGAAGATTACAGCGAGCACGGCATGGCGGATCTGCTCACGGAGCAGGGATCGGTTTACGATCTGAATATCCGGATTTTTAACGAGCTGCAGCACACGATCACGGGTTGGCCAGGCGGCAAGCCGGGGGCGGACGACACGCATCGCCCGGAGCGGGCGGAGCCGGCGTCGAAGCGCGTGGTGGTGTTCAGCCCCGAGCCGTCGCACGACATGCTCGGCATGGGCGGGACGCTACGCCGGCTGGTCGATCAAGGACACCAAGTCACGGTGGTTTACCAGACCTCGGGCAATCTCGCGGTGCCGGATGCGGACGCGTTGATGGCGACAGATTTTGTGTCGGATCTCGCGGGGTGTTTTCCCGGAGAGGCAGGACCGGCGGAGGCATTTGCGCGTGTGGTGCGCGGCGAGTTGCTGGAGAAATCCGCGTTCGTGGGAGACTCGGCGCAGGTGCGGCGGTTGAAGGGACTCGTGCGACGCGGCGAGGCGCGGGCCTCGATCAAGTTGTGCGGACTCGCGGAGAAGGCGGTGCGGTTCATCGACCTGCCGTTTTACGAGGAAGGGCGTTATCGGCAGTTCAAGCCGGGGGCGGCGGATCGCGAGGCGATTGCGCGGCTGCTGGCGGAGGTGCGGCCTCATCAGATTTTCGTCACTGGCGACCGGGATGATCCCTCATCGGTTGCGGGAGTGTGTTTCTCGCTGGTAGGAAATGCGTGTGTAGGATTCGCCGGTGACGATTGGTTTTCGGACTGCCGCGTGTGGCTGTATCACGGGGTGGAAACGCCGTGCGACGCGGCGGAGATCGACATGGCGGTGCCGGTGAGCCCGCGTGAACTCTCGCAGAAGACGCAGGCGATTTTCCCGCATCGCTCGCAACGCGGGCACTCGGCGGTGGCGTCGGGTCTGCGCGAACCGTGGCAGCAGGCTGAGAAACAAAACCGGGATCTCGCCACGACGTATGACGCGTTGGGTCTCGCCGATTACGAAGCCATTGAAGCCTTTCGCCGCTGGATGCCCGGAGCTTGATTACCATGCTAAAAATTTCTCCTCAATTTACGCCGGCGCTTGATCCGGATTTCGTTCCGGCCGTGCTGTGGAATCGCGCTTACCGCGTCCTCGTTCAAGAGACGCGCGGCAGCCGTCCCTTTGCGCTCGCGCTGACTCGGGCCGATGGACGCTCCTCGGTGTGGCGCGGTGACGTGTTGCCCTCGTGGCATCCGCAGGCGGCGCTCACGTTTCGTTATGTGGAACGATTGCTGAAGTTCCTGCTGTGGCAACGCGGGGGTTGTCGCGTGATGGTGGTGGGCGCGCCGGAGATCGCGGCGGAATTAAAAAAGATTTATTCGGCGCGGGGCGCGCGGGCGTTCGACTATCGGTTCATGGGAGCGGAAGTGTATGGAAGCGACTTCACGGTGGAGGCGGGGCTGTGGAACGATCTGCCCAAGGAAGCGCCGGATGCGCTCGCCGTGGGGCGCCATTTGAGCGGCTGCCGCATCGGCTTCGATCTGGGTGGAAGTGATCGCAAGGTTTCGGCGGTGATCGATGGGAACGTCGTGTTTACGGAAGAGATTCCGTGGGACCCGTATTTTCAGGCGGACCCGGCGTATCATATCGAAGGCGTGCAGGATTCGCTATTGAGGGCGGCGGCCCATCTGCCGCGCGTGGACGCGATCGGCGGGAGCGCGGCGGGTGTTTACGTGAACAACGAAGTGCGCGTGGCGTCGCTGTTTCGCGGCGTGCCGCGCGACCGATTTGAGAAGAGCATCCGCCGGATGTTTTTTGATCTGCGCGAGCGGTGGAGCGGCGTGCCGTTTGAAGTCGTCAACGACGGCGAAGTCACGGCGCTGGCGGGCTCGATGTCGCTCGGCGACAATGCGGTGCTCGGCGTGTCGATGGGCACGAGCATGGCGGCGGGTTATGTGACGCCGGAGGGCGGGATCACGCCTTGGCTGAACGAGCTGGCGTTTGCGCCGATCGATTACGCAGAGGGTGCGCCGGCCGACGAGTGGTCGGGCGACCGCGGGTGTGGGGTGCAGTATTTCTCGCAGCAGGGCGTGAACCGGTTGGCGTTGCGCGCCGGGATCAAATTCCCCGAGGCGATGCCGCTGCCGGAGCGGTTGGTGGCGGTGCAGGCGTCGATGGCGGCGGGCGATGATCGCGCGCAGGCGGTTTACGAAAGCATTGGCACGGAGCTCGGGTATTCAGTGGCGCACTACGCGGATTTTTATGAACTGCGTAATGTGCTCGTGCTCGGTCGCGTGACGTCGGGCGCGGGCGGCGAAGTCATCTTGGGAAAAGCGCGCGAAGTGTTGTGCGGCGAGTTTTCCGGACTGGCGGAACGCGTGCGGCTGGCGATGCCGGACGAGAAGGACAAGCGCCACGGGCAGGCGGTCGCGGCGGCGAGTCTGCCGGCGGTGGGCGCGGCTTGAGATTGCGGCTGAATTGTTTTTGAAACCCTCTGTTTTATTCACCCATGAAATTTTCCCACTCCAAGGCTGATGTGTATGTTCCCGGTGATGCGCGTTCGCCCGAGGCGGCCCTCGCGGCGGTGACGCACCTATGTGTCGCGGCGCATCAGGACGACATTGAGATCATGGCGCACGCGGGCATCTCGGATTGTCTGGAGACGGCGGACAAGGCGTTTGGCGGCGTGGTCGTCACGAACGGCGCGGGATCGTCGCGCATCGGACCGTATGCGCAGTTCACCGACGAGCAAATGCAGGAGATCCGTCGCGAGGAGCAGCGCAAGGCGGCCGATATCGGGAGCTACGCGATTCAGGTGCAGCTGGCGCATCCGAGCGCGGATGTGAAGCAGGCGGGACATGCGGGCGTGGCGGCGGATTTGACGGCGATTTTTTCGGCGTGTTCGCCCGAGGTGGTGTATCTGCACCAGCCGGCGGACAAGCATGACACGCACATCGCGGTGTTGCTGCGCTGCCTCACGGCATTGCGCTCGTTGCCAGTGGAGCGCAGGCCGAAGCGCGTGCTCGGCTGCGAAGTGTGGCGCGATCTCGATTGGTTGGTGGATGCGGACAAAGTGGTCCTCGATTCGGGGCGGCATCCGGCGCTGGCGGCGGATTTGCTGAAGGTGTTCGATTCACAGATCAGCGGAGGAAAACGCTACGACCTGGCGACGATCGGGCGGCGTTGTGCGAACGCGACGTTTCACACGTCGCACGCGTCGGACAAAGTCGCGGGTATCACCTGGGCAGTGGACCTGACGCCGCTGGTGACGGATGCGACGCTGGATGTGAATGCGTTTATCGCGGCGCACATCGAGCGCTTGAAGGCGGATGTCGCGGGACGGCTGACGCGTTATCGCTGAAGAACCGGGCCGAGGGAGGCGCGGGGGATGAAGCGGGTGTTGATCGTGTGGATCAACTGGGCGGAGGCGCGGGGGACGGGTGCGGTGGCGTCTTCGATGAGTTGGTGAAGTTGCTCCACGGCGGCGGCGGCGATCTCGGTGCGCGGGATGCCGACGCTGGCGAGGGGCGGGCGCGTGAAGGGGGCGAAGGAGAGGTTGTCGATGCCGATGATCGAGATGTCTTTCGGCACGCGCAGGCCGTGTTTGTCCGCGCCGCTGATGGCGCCGAGCGCGAGGATGTCGGTCGAGCACAGGACGGCGGTGACGCCGGTGGGGAGAAGTTCGGCGAGGGCGCGTTCGCCGTCTTCGAAGGAGAGTGGGCCGGATGCGGTGGGGGCGGAGTCGGCGTCGAGGCCTTCGGCGCGGAGAGCGTGGAGGAAGGCGTCGTGTTTCGCGGTGTCGGCCAGGCCGTGGATAAAACCGATGCGGGTGTGGCCGGCGTTTTTCAGCTGGGCGATGGCTTCGGCGATGCCGGAGTCCTGGTGTATGCGGACGAGGCCGGCGGCTTCGGGGAGATCCCAATCGTGGTTGGCGATGACGACGACGGGGAGGGTTTTGAAACGCTCGAGGAAGGCGAGGGCGCCGCTGCGGGAGTCGGCGACCAAGATGATGCCGTCGAGTCCGCCACCGGCCGCGGCGCGTTGCAGACCGAGGGAGGGCTCGGCGGTTTTTTGGGTCAGCTCGAGGTTGGTCGTGTAGTCGCGGGCGGCGGCGGCTTTGGCGATCTCTTGGGCGAGCTCCATGTTGTAGTAGTCGAAAATCGCGGCGGTGCTGAAGCTGTAGTAAACCGCGATGATGTCGGTGCGCCGGGCGTTGAGGCGCTGGGCGTGGATGTTGGGCGTGTAACCGTGCTCGGCGGCGAGGGCGAAAATGCGCTGGCGGGTCTCTTCCTTGATGCGTCCGCGGCCGGAAAAGGCGCGGGAAACCGTGGCGGTGGAGACATCGGCGAGAACGGAGAACTTCTTAATATCCATGAACGGTGAAAGTAGTAACGCACGGGCGGGCGTTTGTGCAAAATTTACTTTCTCCGGAGGGCGAAAAAGGAGTCGGGGCTTGACGATGAGATTATTTGCGTAACTAATTACGCAAATGATGAAATTGACCGCGTTTCACGGGCAACAAGGGATGGGCTTAGTTACTGGATTGCTGATGGTTGTTGGATTTATTGGGTCGGTGAAAGAGGTGGATGCGCAAGTGACGGGAGCGCGGGTGGAGCGCGTGGCGGGGATGCCGGATGCAGTGGCGGTGATTTTGGAACACGAGGGCACGTTGGCGCCGGAGCGGATGCGGTTTTATTTCGATACGAAGCCGAAGGCGGGCGAGCCGTCGTCGGGGGCGGATTTTTTAGTGGAGGGGCCGTCGTTCTACGCCTATCCGGCGGGCGGGACGGGGTGGTCGTGGAATCGCATCGGCGCGCCGGTGTTTCAGGCGAAGGCGGGCGAGTTGGTGTGCATCGTGAGCGCGCCGGAATTCGGGCGTCCGTTTTCTTGGTTCGCGGAAGTGACGACGCCGGATTGGAACGTGGGGCAACGCTGGCCGGCGAGCGGCGCGGCGGCGGTGGGCGATCCGGCGAAGTTGAAGGAGATGGCGCGTCCTGCCGAAACGGCAGCGGTGGATATGGAGCCGTTTTTGGCGATGCGGCCGAAATCGCTTTCGGTGGCGTTGAATGGCGGACCGAATTTGAGCGAGTGGACACCGGTGCGCGGCGGCGTGGCGTTTGCGGCGCTGGCAGAACGGCTGGGCGCGCTCGGGCTTCCGGCAGAGGCGCGGTTGGAGGCGGCGTTGCGCGACGCGACGGGCGGCGAGGCGGTTGGGTTGGTGCCGACGCGGATGTGGCGGAAGGGCGATAATTTCGCGTGGGCGGGCGAAGCGGTGGGCGTTTCTTGGGTGTTGGTGGCGGATGCGCCGCGTGCGGGCGAACTGCGGGTGACGGGCTGGCTGCGCGACGATGCGGCGCGGGTGTTGCGCATTGAGGCTGGGCTGGCGCTGCCGCTTGCCGGAAAAACGTGGGCGGACGACATGAGCACGACTCGCGTGATCGGCACGGATGAACCGGTGTATGGGAATTTTGCGGGCGGACGTTACGGGCTGGATGCGCGGCAGTCGTATTATCCGATCGGCGTGGTCGAAGACGGTGCGAAGGCGTGGGTGATCGAGACCGATCCGGCGGAGCCGCGGGTGTTCGCGCTGGGCGCGGGAGCGACGTATTTGAAAGCCAACTACGATCTGGCGCTCACGCCGGAGACGGCGAAGTTTCCGGGGCAGGCGACATTCCGGTTTTCGGTTTATGCAGTCGAGCGCGGAGAGGAAGGCGGATTTCGCGCGGCACTGGCGGAGTTTTATAAGCGGTATCCGGATTATGCGGAACGGCGCGTGCCGCGTTCGGGCTTGTGGATGCCGTTTTCGGATATCTCGAAGCTGCCGGAGGCGGAGGATTTTGGATTCTCGTTTTTTGAAAAGGTCGGCGAGCGCGGGGCGGATGTGGATTACGCGAAGCAGAACGGGATTCTCACGCTGATGTATGCGGAGCCGTGGCTATACTGGCTTCCGTTTGACGACGGTGAGACGCGCACGCCGGCGCGGGCGTTGGAGAAAGTGCGGCAGTTGTCCGCGCTCGGTTCGGGTTGGAGTCGCGATCTGGCAGCGTCGGGATTGGCGGGCGCGGCGCGGGATGGGAATGGGGACATCCACACGAAGTTCATGGACCTGCCCTGGAACAAGGGCGCGCGCATGGAAGTGAGCAGCGATCCGGATCTGGCGCGGGCAACGCCGGACGGACTCAATCGCGCGGAGGCGGAATGGAAACGCATCGCGGAGTGGTTGGATGATCCGCGGGTGAACGGCATTTATTTGGATTCGATGGATGCGATCGTGCAGCCGGATCACGCGGCGGCGGCGTTTCAGGCGGCGGATTATCCGGGGACTTACACGCGTGCGGGGCGCGTGCCGGTGATGGCGCCGAATGTGCCGCAGTATGAATTCACGGCGACGCTCGGGGCGTTGCTGCGGGCGCGCGGGAAATACCTGATGGCGAATTTTTCGCTGGTGGATTCGCCGTTCATTAACCGCTGGATCGATATTCCCGGCGAGGAGACCGACTGGTGGAGCGGCGGGCAATACAACCCGAACAGCCGGACGCGGCTGGATTACCGCAGGGCGCTTTCGGGGCGGAAGCCGTTCGGGTTTTTGCAGTCCACGGATTTTGAGACGTTCGAGGGCGAGCCGTTGCGCCGGTATTTCGAGACGTGCGTGGCGTATGGATTTCAGCCGAGTTTTTTCAGTCACAACGCGGCGGACAATCCTTACTGGCATGATGTGAAGCTGCTGGAGCGGGACCGGCATCTTTTTAAGACGTATGTGCCGCTGACGCGGCGTGTGTCGGACGCGGGCTGGGAGCCGGTGCGTGAGGCGCGCTTGGCGGATGCAGAGGGCGTGCGGTTGGAGCAGTTTGGTCGCGCGGCGGGCGGGCTGTGGCACCTGACGTTGCAGAATCAGACCGAGACGCGGCGGGTAACCGAGCTGGTGATGCCGGCGGGGATCGGGCGGGTGGCGTGGCTGGATCCGTTGACGGGATTTGGCGGCTGGGTGGACGCGGGTGCGCGGTTGCCGGTGGCGCTGGAGCCGCATGCGTTACTTGTGCTCGACTTGGTGGCGCCGGAGCGGTTCGCAGATGAGCGGGCGTTTTTGGGTGGCTGGCGCTCGGGCGGCGATGAGGCGAAGGCGGCGCTGCGCTCGCTGGAGTCGTTGGAGCGTGAGCAGGCGGCGGGTTTTCGCGTGGATGTTGCGCCGGCGGGTGCGGTGATCACGGGTGAGGCGTCGGCGTGGCGGATTTTAGTGCGTAATGACAAGACGGATACGATCACGGTGGGCGTTGCGGGAGGAGAGCCGGTCAAGGTGACGGCGGGTGAATCGCAGGAGTTGCGGGTGGTGTTGCCGGCGACGGATGCGGAGACGCGCGTGGTGGCGTGGCGCGTGAATGGCGTGGAGTTTTCGCGCGTGGTGCGGGTGCGTGCGGTTTCGCCGGTGGAGGCGAGCGGACCGGGGCGGCGCGTGGTCACGCGTGAGGCGAAGACTGCGGTGGCGGTTACGGTGACGAATCACACCGCCGAGGCGCGTGAGGCGGTGGTGGAGTGGACGGGAGGACGGAAGAATGTGACGTTGGCGGCGGGCGCGCAGGAAGTGGTTTCGCTGCCGGTAGAGCGTCCGAAGGTGGGCGGGGCGGTGACGTTGAAGATGACGCTGTCGTCGGGCGGGCGGGAGTGGTGGGCGGAGGAGTGCCGCGTGGTGTTTCTCACGGCGCGTGAGAGTCTGGCGAGCGGGCCGGGTGTGCAGGTGTCGGCGGACAGCACGTTTGGCGGATATTCGGCGAAGGCTTTGAATGACGGTGTGGCCGATGGTGCGAATCTGGCGTGGAACGAGGCGGCTTGGGCGTCGGAGGACGGCCCGGGCGAGCATTGGGTGCGGCTGGCATTCCCGCAGCCGGTCGCGGTGGAGGAAGTGATCATCCACTGGAACCATGAAGGCGGCGTGGCCTACACGGGACGCGAGGGCGTTATCCTTGGGGAAGTGGCGACTGGCCAGGAGTTGCCGATCGCGAATTGGAAATCAAAGCCGGGCGAGCGGATGACGCGGGTCACGTTTCCGCGTCAGATGCTGAAGACGCTGCGGGTGACTCAGAGCCCGGGGCAGGGTGCGCCGGAGCGACCGGGCATCATGTGGCTGACGGAACTGGAGGCGAACTGAGTGTGGCGAAGAGAGGACGGAGGGCACGGAGTCTCTGAGGGAAGGAAGGGGTCTCGCGAAGAGCGCGAAGGACGCGAAGGAACGGAGGTAAGTTAAGAACCCTTCGCGGACTTAGCGTCCTTCGCGCGACAAGTTGTTCTGCCGTTCCGCTACGGAGCGGTGGGGAGGTTCTTGGGGCGGGTGCTTAGGACTTTGGAGTGGGTGTCTTGTTTGGAGGCGGTGCGCCAGGCGGAAAGGCCGGAGTAGGATTTGTTTTTCCACTGCCAGCGGGGTTTGGCAGGGGTGTAGAGCGTGGTGTAATCGACGGTGGTGCCCGTGTTTTGGGTGTAGGAGTTACCGATGACGAGCGATTGGGTGTTCGTGACGATGAGGTTTTTTTGGATGATCGTGTCGCGCACATCGAACTGGAGCTGGATTTCCCCGTTGCCGTAGCGGAGCGTGTCGTTTTCGACGAAGGTGTTTTCCTCGATCAAGCAGTCTTCGGTGCGGCCGCGCTTCGTGTCGTAGCCGCCCATGAAGAGTCCGCCGATGCGGTTGTGGTGGATGAGGTTTTTTCGGACGGTGACGCCGCTCGTGGATTCGCCGGCGTGTTCGCTGGCGAGCTCGATGCCGATGTCGCAATCGTAAACGGTGTTTTGCTCGATGAGGATGTCGCGTCCGCCGTCCACGTAGATGCCGCCGGCGGAATGGTTTTTACCGTAGGCGGGGTTTCCGTAGGAATTGATGCCGTAAACAGTATTCAAACGGATGATACCGTTGCGGGCGGCGTCTTGCGCGGGGTCGGGGCAGGTGTCCTCATGTCCAATGGCGTCGATGCCGATATTGTTGCAGGCGCGGACAGTGTTGGACTCGACGAGAAAGCCGGTGACGTTGCCGTTGAGCACGAGGGCTTCGCTGGAACCGAGCTTGAGGTGGTGGAGGCGGTTGCCGCGGATAACGAGGTCGCGGATGGGAGTGTTTTCGTCTCCGTAGATGGCGATGCCATGGGCATCGCCTCCATTGGCGCCGGTGTAAGTCGTGCCGAGGTGGTGAATGTGATTGTTGAGCAGACGCACCCCTGTGCCGGAGCCGTTGATGAGGATGCCGATGGGCACGCGGTTTTTTTGCGCGGTGTAGTAGTTGCGCAGCTCGAAACCCTGGATGGTGACGTGGCTGACGCCTTGGAGCCAGAAGAGCGGGAGCCAGCCGGAGTCGGTGGAGAGCTTGGCACCGTCGATCACGGGTGTTTCGCCGGAGCGGGCGCGAAAGATAATCGGGGCCTGCGCGGTGCCGGAACGGGTGAGGAGCAGGCGTTCGGCATAGATGCCGGTTCGGACCTCGACGGTATCGCCGGGTCGGGCTTTGGTCGCGGCGTGGGCGAGGGTTTTCCACGGTGCGGCGAGCGTGCCGGCGGCGGTGTTTTTCCCGGAGGGGCTGACGACGTAGGTCGCGGCTCCGAGTGAATGGGCACAGAGAACCGCGAGCAGGATAAAGGCAGGAAACCGGAGTGATTTAACGGCCATCTTCGGCGGTGACGGTGCGGGGGGCGCGGAGGTCGATGAACATCTGGCGGAAGTCACGGATGCCGCCGAGGAGGAACCACACGGTTGCGCCGATGCCGATGGGGATGCTGATCCAGATGTTCCATTTCCAGAAGGATGCCCAGGAGGAGTCGGGCACGTCGACAGCGAGATTGTAGAGGGTGCCGATGACGAAGATGAGCCACCAGGCGAGCGTCCACACAAGCGTGCCGCGGCAGATGAAGCGGTCGCCGCGCGTGAATTCGGGACCGCTGCCGAGGGTTTCGGCGAGGCGTTCGCGCCAGCCGAAGCGCGGGGCGGCGAGCGGGTCGTGGGCGACGCGGGCTTCGCGGCCGAGCATGGTTTCGAGGTCGAAACGGGTGCGCCCGCAGAGGGAGACGATCACATAGACGAGCAACGCGGTGAGCATGGCACCGAACATGATTTCGCGGCCGTTGAAGGGGAATTTGGCGGCGTGGGTGAGGAGCCAGGCGTTGTCGGTGAACAGGTGTTGCAGCCACGGGGAAAGGTAGGAGGGCCAGGCGCTTTGCACGGCGAGTCCGCCGGTGGAAAGCACACCGCCGGTGATCATGGCCGACCACGCGGCGGCGGTGCTGCCGCGGCGCCAGTAGAGTCCGCCGATGATGGCGGCGCCGGCGCCGCCGAGGAAGATGGCGCCGGTGATGTCGAAGAACATGAAGACGTAGTCTTTCAGCGGGAACAGGAGACTGAAGGCGAAGGCGAAGAGCGCGACGCCGAGCGAGGAGCGGCGGAGCCAGCGGACGTGTTGCACGGGCTCGAGCGGTTTTTTGCGCAGGGGGAGAACGATGTCCTGGATGAAGATGCTGCCCCACGAGTGGAGGTAGGCGTTGTCGGTGCTGAGGGCGGCGGCGACGAGCACGGTCGCGAGGAGTCCGAGGAAGCCGACGGGCAGCAGCACGGTGAGGCCGGCGGGGACGGTGAGTTGCGCGCGGGTGACGGGATCGGAGATGTTGGCGAGGAGCGCCTGGATCTCGGCGGCCTGCGAGGCGAAGGCGGGGTTGTGCAGCACGGCGTAAACGCAGAGCGGCATGAGCAGGAGCGCGAGGTTCTGGCCCATTGAGCGCCAGTTGGCCAGGATGCCGGCCATGCGGGCTTCGTGGGGGGAGCGGGCGGAGGCGTTGTAGCCGGAGGTGCCCTGCCAGGCGCGGGTGGTGTAAACCACCATGAAGGCGCCGATGAGGTAGTAAGCGGTGTTGAAGTCGGCGGAGTTGCCGGTCTTGAACGGATGCACCATCGAGGCACCGGCGGGTGCGGCGGCGAGACCGGTAAGCAAGTCGCCCCACGGCATCAGCCAGAGGAAGAACACCATGAGAATGATGAACACGATCATGCAGAAGGCGGCCTGCAGGAAGTCGGAGATGAGGATCGTGATTTGTCCGCCGATCCAGACCAGGCCGAGGGCGAGGCCCAGTTCGAGTGCCATGAGGGCGGGGAACATCGGGATGTCGACGCCGCCGAGGGCGAGCGTGGCGGGGATTCCGCAGAACTGCATGAAGCAGCGGACGGTGACGGCGGGGAAGATGCCGTAGTTGATGACGCCGGAGACAAACGTGAGCGCGCCGAAGAAGAGGCGGAATTTGCGCGAGTAACGCATCTCGATGAATTGGGCCATCGTCATGGCACGCGTCTGCCGGTAGCGGTAGATGACGAAGCCGCTCAGGGCGATGAAGAGGCCGAGCGGGGCGAGGAAGTAGCCCCACCAGAGCGGGACGAAGCCGGCGTTAAAAAAGATTTCAAAGGTGCCGACGATGGTGATGGCGCCGAGACCGGCGGCGCCCTCGGAGAGCGTGAGCAGGTAGCGGCCGGCGCAGCGGCTGGCGACGAGGTAGTCGGACACGCCTTTCATGTGGCGGCCGGCGCGTGCGCAGACGATCAGCAGCGCGGAGAGGGAGACGGCGAGGATGAGCCAGTCGAGGGTGTGCACGGGGGCGGAATACGGAGGGCGGAGAGCAGAAGACGGAGAACAGACGGACTGACGTAGCCGGAGGGGCAGTTAGCGAACGAGGCTGACTTGCTGGACCCACATCAGATTGGGGCGGTCGGAGGCGCCGCCGGCGACGGATTGGACGATGCGCAGGGCGGTGATCGTGGCGGGATCGAAGGTGATGAGGCTGCGGCCGACGGTGTTGTCCTTTACTTGAGCGATGCGCGTCCAGGCGGTGGCGTCGGGGCCGGCGGGGCGGACTTCGACGCGGAAGGCGCGGGCGGGAAAGGCGCGGCCGTTGTCGCGGGCCCAGTCGATGGTCACGCCGGTGGCGGAGGCGACGGGCGGGAAGGTGAACTCAAGGGAGTGCTCGGTGCGGCTTTCGGTGGAGGCCCACGCGCGGTCGCGCCAGCCGAGAGAGTCTTTGTCGGCGACGCCGTCGATCACGGCGGCGACGGTGTAGTCGGCGTAGTTGGAGCTCGGGGTGACGCGGGTGCCGGCGGGGAAGCCGTTGCGCTCGGTATCCAAGGTTACGATACGGGTGTCGGCGGTCTCGGCGGGGGAGAGCCAGCGGGCGTCGGTGCGGCCTTGGTAAGCGATGTCGTAGAACGCATCGAGCATGATGGACGTGACGCAGGGGATCATGCCGAGCGTGGCGGCGCGGTCGTAGGCGAGGGCGATCTCGGGACTGTCGGCAGCGGGAGCGTAGTCGAGCGCGAGGGCGACGAGGCCATGCTTCTTTTGCGCGGGGTGGATGAGGGTTTGCCAGACCTCGAGCCCGTGGTCCCAGGCGGAGGGGCGCATGGTGACGTAGCGTTTCTCGGCGAAGTCGTAGCTGAGGGTGAAGCTTTCGAACATGATGCCGTCGGGTGTGGCGCCGAGGTCGGGGAGGAGGTCCCAGCCGCGGTTGAGGACGATGACGGCGGCGGGGTGGCGGGCGCGGAGCTCGCGGATGAGCGAGACCATCGCGGGGAAGGAGTCGCGGTAGCTGAGGGAGGTTTCGACGGTATCGAGGAAGAAGCCGTCCACGCCGTGGGACTTGATGATCTCGTCGGCGCGGGCGAGGAAGTGCGCGCGCCAGGCGGGGGAGGCGGCGTTGGCGAAGTAGGAGTTCCAGGTTTCGTTTTTGTCGGGGAGATTGTCGGCGTTGCGATCGAAGTAGGCGGAGTCGTAGCCGCCGGGGCCTTTGGTGTCGCCGGTGCGCAGTTCGGAGTCTTCGCCGATGGAGATGTAGCCGATCGCGAGGCGTCCGGCGGCGCGGAGGGCGTTCACTTCGGCGACGGATTGGGCGCGGGTTTCGATGATGGCGGCGTCGCGGGTGAGGAGGTCGGTGGTGCGGCCCGGGCCGTAGAAGCAGGAGTAAGACTGGATTTTTTTGAAGGCGGTGCGGGCGTCGGTGCGGGCGGGCAGGGGTGTGACGGCGGAGGTGGTTTTGGCACCGGGGAGCGGGGCGTTGTATTTAGGAACGGTGAAGGTCCAGGAACGCGTGTCGCGTGGGATCGTGTCGAGGGTGTCGGCGTAGTTCTCTGTGTAGGTGGCGGCGAAGATTTTCACCGTGCCGCCGGAGGGCAGGCCGAGGGGGGCGAGGGCGGTTTTGAGGGTGAGCGTGTCGCCGGTGACGGTGCGTTCGACGGTGACGCCGGCGAGCGGGGTCCAGGACCAGACGTGGGGATCATCGCTGTTGAACCGGTAGGCCTGCGAACCCTCGAGGAGGATTTCGAGGCCGTTGCCGGCGGGTTTTCCGGAGGTGTGGTTGTAGGACGGTTTGGCGGCGGGACCGACATCGATGAAGACATGGGTCCAGGCAGTAAATTCGCCGCCCTTGGATTTGAGGCTGAGGGTGAGGATGCCGTTGGCGACGGCTGCGTTGGCGGCGATGAGGCCGGTGCCTTCAGGGGCGGTCGTTGCGGCGGCGGGCTGGGTGAAGGGCTGGGCTTGGGCGGAGACGGTGGCGCAGAGGAGGGCGAGGAAAAGCAGAAAGGTCGGTTTCATTGGGGAGACGGAGTGGGAATGTAGGGGGGGACTTCTTTGGGGCCGACGAACCAGGGTGCGGTCTGTAGAAACTCGGAGTAGGGACGGCTATCGACATGCCCATCGAGGAAGACGGAGGGGACATTTTCACCGTAGCGGCCTTGGGCGGGAGGTGTGTCCGCGGCGATGAAACCGTAGGCGGATTCCTGGGCTTCCGCGGCGATGAGGACCTTGGTGGGATTAGGGAAATCGTTAACGATCAGCGAGTGGTTGCTGCCACGGTTGGGGTCGCCCACGTGGCGGCCGCTGACGGCGTAGTTCCACCCGTAGGACATGGTCTCGGTGAAACGATCCGGAGTCGACGGGTCGAAGCCGGTGTGGGCCGGGCTGTGGAAGGCTTCGAGGTCTTCGCCGATATAGGGCTGAAGCGTGCGCCACCAGTAGGTGCCCGTGGTGTAATTGTGCCACACGGGAAGGCCGCCGCGGTGTTCGCTCGCGTAGACCAAGGCGGCGGAACCGATGTTGCGAAGCTTGGACAGCGACTGGGTTTGCTGGGCGCTGCGACGGATGTTGCCGAGGACGGCGAAGATGATGCCTGCGAGCACGCCGATGATGGCGATGACCGTGAGCAATTCGATGAGAGTGAAGCCGGAGGGGCGCCGACGTGAGAACGAGTGGTTCATGACGTGTGCGATGAGTTGCGGTTGGTGGAAAACGCCCGACGGCTTCAGGGTTTAGCGGCGGCGGCGGAAGAAGGCGAGTGTGAGGACGCCCATGCCCGCGAGAGCTGCGTAGGTGGAGGGCTCGGGGACGGCGGAGGCGAAGGTGTAGTTGATCGGCCCGATGAGTGAGGAGCTGCCGGGCGATTCAAAATAAGTCGCCAAGTTGATTGTGCCACTTTGGAAGATCGGCGTGCTATCGACCATGGCTGTGCGGACGATGCCGAACTCAAGCGCGGCGACGGCTTGGTTGTAAGGCCCGATGAGCAAGGAAAAAGGCGCCGATGTTCCGGTGCTATACACTCCGTCTGCCTGGCGATAAGCGGTGTCTCCTTCAAAAAGAACCTCCGAGCCTATGCTCGGTGTTCCGTAAGTGTGGAAACCGGTGTTTGCATTACCATCGCTATCGATGTTCAGACGAAAGCCGTCCGTCAGAATATTGGTGTTTGTCTTAAATGTGATGAGGATAAAAAGGCGCGTGTCGTTGTTGGACACGAAGATTTGGTCTACCGGTCCAGCGCCGGTGTTGGTGGCGGACGCAACAATGCCGGTCCAGTCGGCAAGGCTGTTATCAACCAAGTTGATCTCGGCGAATGTTCCGGCGTTAGCGGTGGCAACGGTCAGGGCGAGGACCGGGAGGGCGAGCAGGCGGTGGAGCGTGTTCATGATGTGTGTTGTTTTGAAGCTGACGTTGAATGTTCTCAGGCGGAAATGGGCCCGCTGGATTCGCGGGGGATGAAGTAGGTTGAGACGGGGAGCACGGTCGGTGCAGTCTCGTCTTCGGCTGGTTTGCGCAGTGCGGTCGTGAGCGCGGCGATGGCTTCACGGGCGAGCGTTGCGCGGGGAACGCCGATGCTCGACAGCGTGGGGACCGAGTGTTCGGCGATGGCAAGGTCGTCGATGCCGATGATGGAAAATTCCTGTGGCAATTTCACGCCGGCGGCGGATGCGCCGTGGATCGCGCCGAGGGCGAGGATGTCGGTCGCGCAGATCG
Organism: Rariglobus hedericola; assembly: GCF_007559335.1. Taxonomy (NCBI): domain Bacteria; kingdom Pseudomonadati; phylum Verrucomicrobiota; class Opitutia; order Opitutales; family Opitutaceae; genus Rariglobus; species Rariglobus hedericola. The sequence continues at coordinate 2,333,111 of NZ_VMBG01000001.1, read as the reverse complement.
CGGCGGTGACACCGGCGGCGCGGAGTTCGGCGAAGGCGCGCTGGCCGTCGGCAAAGGTTTTGTGGCCGGTGCGCATGGCGATGTCGGCGGGCTTGAGGCCGTGGGCGGCGAGGGCTTTTTGCAGGGCGGAGAGTTTGGCGGTGTCGCCGAGTCCGCGGACGAAGCCGATGTTGCGGTGTCCCTGGGCGACGAGGTGATCGACGGCGGCGCGCACGCCGGGTTCGAAATCGATGACGACCTGCGCGAGGCAATCGAGGCCGGCGTGGAGTTCGCCGGTGAGGATGACGGCGGGCGTGCCTTTGAGTTGGGCGAGGAGGTGGCGGGCGCTGTCGTGTCCGTCAGAGACCACGACGACGCCGTCGATGGCTTTGCCGGCGGCGAGGGCGGCGAGTTGCGCGGCGGGGTCGGTGGGGACGGGCGTGCGGCGCGGGGCGAGTTCGAGGTGGAGTCCGAAGCCGGCGGATGCGGCGGCTTTGGCGACCTCTTGCGCGAGCTCCATGTTGTAGTAGTCGAAAATGGCTTCGTCGCCGAAACTATAATACAGGCCGAGCACGCCGCTGGATTGCATGGAGAGGCGGCGGCGAGGACGTTGGGGCTGAAGTTGAGGCGGCGGGCTTCGCTGAGCACGTGCTCCCGGGTGGCGGCACCGACGACACCGCGGCCGGAGAAGGCGCGCGAGACGGTGGCGGTGGAGACGCCGATGAGGGAGGAGAACGTGCGGATATCCATGGTGGGTGGCGGATGGCTCAGGCGGAGGCGGCGACGGGTTCGGGGGACTCGGCGGGAATCTCGGAGGCGGGGGCGAGTTCGGTGACCTGCTGGACGGCGACAAAGCGGCCGGTGGCGGCGCTTTCGCGGGCGGCGAGGCAGGCATAAACGCTCTGGAGTCCGGCGGAGAGCGGCGAGGCGGAGGCGGCGCGGCCGCGGATGACGTTGATGAAGTTTTCGGCGAGCACGCCGTCGCCGCCGAAGTGGTTGAGTCCCTCGGGGGGGCGGTCGGTGACGGTGGCGGCCTCGGCGTGGGGGTGGAGGCGGAGCTCGTTTTGATACCAGTCGAAGCGGAGTGTGCCGTGGCGTCCGCTGAGCGTGGCACCGCGGGCCTGGGCTTCGTGCTTGGAGTAGAAGACCTGTGTATAGACTCCGTGGATACCGTTGGCGAATTCGAGGAGGGCGCTGGAGGCGTCTTCGTTCATGCCGGTCTCGGGGCGGCCGATGTTGTCGAAGTAGGTGCGGGTGTCGTCGCCTTCGGCGGGTTCGAGGGAGCGGTCGCGGAAGACGCGGCCCTGTTGCGCCATGGCGGCGACGCGGACGATGGGTGCGCCGGCGAGGTAGGTGAGGTAGTCGAAGTCGTGTGTGGCCTTCTGGAGGAAGAGGCCCTGGGTCGTCGCGTAGTCGCGATACCACGAGTCGAAGTAAACGTTGCCGTAGGGGACGTAGTTCACGCCGAGGAGATGCTCGAGGCGGCCGAGTTCGCCGGCTTCGACGCGGGCTTTGACCATGCGGCAGAGATGGGAAACGCGGAGCGGGAAACTCACGACGACCTCGGAGCGGGAGCGGGCGAAGGCTTGCTCGAGGGCGTGGGCCTGGGCGAACGAAACGGAGACGGGTTTTTCGAGAAAGAGGGGCAGGCCGGACGCGGCGGCGGCGATGGCGAGGGGCGTGTGGAGATTGCAGCGGGTGCCGATCGCGAGGGCGTCCGGGCGGGCTTCGCGGAGCAATTCATCGAGGCTGTCGAAGAAGCGAACGTGGGCGCGGTCGGGCTCGGGGAGGCGGGCGAGGGCGCCTTCGCGGTCGGGGTCCACGACGCCGACGATGCGCAGCGAGGGATCGCTGGCTTTGAAGCACGTCACCATGTGAGCGAGACGTTGACCGATACCGATGAGACCGAGGCGAATCATGAGCTTGTTTTGAGCGTGAACGGGGTAGGTTTAGCAGGACTAAGGCCAACGATGTAACCGGTTACAAGATTTAAATGTAAGTGGTTACGCAAACGGCGCAGAGATTTTGTAAGATGATGATATTAAATTTTATATATGATAAAATTTTCCGGAACGTGCGATTGCTGGATACTTGCGAGAGCGCGGCCAGTAAATTGCCTTAAGTGCGGGCTGATCGATTTTGAGCGCGCAGGTGTTTTACGCGCGTGAATTACCGGGGTTTTAGTCCCGATTTTCGACGATGGGTGACGCGCAAAATCCAGCTGGAGCGTGGTCTGTATCCAGTTGTCCGGCTTCGATCCTGGGGCTGAAAATCAGGTGGTTTCGCCGTGATGGAGCACGGGCGGAAAGGCGATGCTGCGCGATTTTGATTCCGCGAGCAGGCCGACAGCGGCGCGGCCCATGGCGCGGAAATCGAAACTGATCCGGCTGAGTCCGGCGCGGGCGCTGACGCCGGTGCCCATCACGGCGAGCAGGCCGACGGGGCAGGCGCGGGCGGATTCTTTTAAGAGTGTGTGCAGGCGCACGGCGACGTGGTCCTCGGGGATGAGCAGGGCGGTGCGGGTGGTTTTCGGCAGCGAGCGAATGAGGGCGGCGGCTTCTTCGGGTGTGCCGGCGCGGACGGACGGAGCGATACGATCGGAGCAGGCGAGGGCGCGGGCGGCGGTTTCCACGGCGTTGAAAAATTCCGTTACGGCGGGATCTCCGGCGAAAGGTTCGACGGGGATGATGCGGGTGAAGCCGCGGCCGAGCAGGTGGGCGAGCGCCTGGGTCGCGGCGGCGTCGAAGTCGGCGCGGACATTGGACAGGCGGAGGCCGGCGGGGGCTTTGCGAAACAAAAGCACGCCGGGCGCGAGGCGGTCGCCGGCGCGTTTTAGCACGGCGTCGGACCACACGTGATCGAGAAGAAAGCCGCCGGCATCGTCGCCGTGGCGTTCGAGGAAGCTGTTGAGGAGGAGGCGTTGGGCGTCAGCGCCTGCGAAGGCGGGCGGACGCTCGGGGTCGGCGTGGTTGACGAGCACGTCGTCGTGCCAAAGCAGCATGGCGCGGTGCGCTTCGCCGCAGCCGGCGCTGATGCCCTCGAGCAATTCACTGTAGAGGGCGCTGCATAATTCCAGGCGGCGGATGAGGCACGCGGCGGGACGCGGGCGGTCGAGCATCGGACGTGCGGCGGCGCGATAGAAGCGTCCGCTGGTGTGCTGCCAGAAGAGGTTTTCGCGGGAGAGCTCCTGGAGCGTGCGAAACGCGGTGGCGGCGGAGAGCTTGAAGCGTTTGGCCAGCTCGCGGGTCGTGGGCAGCGGACGATCGACGGGCCAGGCGTCGTCAACGGCGCGGGTGCGCAAAAAAAGTTCGAGGCGCTTGCTGGGTTTCGGCTCGGAGGAGCGGGACGGCATAAATGAAACACGAGGGTGGCGTGCTTCATTTTGCAACAAGATATTTTGTTGCATACATGGATTTTTTGTTTCGTTTGGTCGCCATGCAACTCACACTGGTGGTTCTCGCGGCGGGGATGGGATCGCGCTACGGCGGACTCAAGCAGGTCGATCCCATGGGGCCGTCCGGAGAGACCGTGCTCGACTACTCGGTGCATGACGCGATCCGTGCGGGATTTGACCGCGTGCTGTTCATCATACGCCGTGATTTCGAGGCGGAGTTTCGCGCGGTGGTGGGCGCGCGTTTCGCGGGCCGCGTGCAGGTGGACTATGTATTCCAAGCGCTCGACGCACTGCCGGAGGGACATGTGTTACCGGCGGGTCGCACGAAGCCGTGGGGCACGGGGCATGCGGTGTGGTGCGCGCGCGAGGCACTCAACGGACCGTTTGCGGTGGTGAATGCGGACGACTTTTACGGGGCGGGATCGTTTGAGCGGCTCGCGACGTTTCTGCGGGCGGCGGGAGCGGCGAAGGCGCATCCGCCAGAGTTCGCGATGGTGGGCTTCGCGCTCGCCAACACGTTGTCCGAACACGGCGCGGTGTCGCGCGGTGTGTGCGCGGTGGGAGCCGACGGGGTGTTGCAAGGCATCGAGGAACACACCGGCATTCTGGCGACCGAGGTGGGCGTGGGTTCGGACAAAAAATATGCGCCTGAGGTCACGGTTTCGATGAACTGCTGGGGGTTCACCGCGGATTTTCTGCCGATGCTGGATGCGCGGTGGCGGGCGTTTCTCGCGATCAACGGCACGGCGGAGAAAACCGAGTTTTATCTGCCGTTCGCGGTGAACGACCTGCTCACCGCTGGCGAAGTAAGCGTGCACGTGCTGCCCACGGCGGACCAGTGGTTCGGTGTGACTTACCGTGAAGACAAACCGCGCGTGCAAGCCGCCATCGCCGCGCTCGTCGCCGCCGGCGCGTATCCGTCGCCGCTCAACACCTGATCCCTTTCTACTATGTCCACCACGACCCTTCCCTCGTTGTCTGAATTCGTCGAACTGACGCGCCGTTTTTCGATCTACGGCGAAGCCGTTGCGGCGGCGCACCACGGTTCCGGGCACATCAACGATACGTTTGCTGTCACGGTTTCGCAGGCCGGCACGGCGGTGCGCTATATTTTCCAGCGCATCAATCATCGCATCTTCACCGATGTGCCTGCGCTGATGGACAACATTCTGCGCGTCACCTCGCATCAACAGGCGCGGCTGACGGCGACGGGGGGGGGCGATGCCTCGCGACGCTCGCTCACGGTGATTCCGGGGCGCGATGGACGTCCGTATGTGCGCGATGACGGCGGTGCCTGGTGGCGCGCGTATCTCTTCATCGAGCAGGCTTTGACCTACGATAAAATCGAGTCGGCCGCGCAGGCTCGCACCGCGGCGCAGGCCTTCGGCGAGTTTCAGCGACTGCTGGCCGACCTGCCGGGCGGGCGGTTGAGCGAGACGATTCCGGCGTTTCATCACACGCCGCGCCGCTACGCGACCTTCGATGCGGCGGCGCAGGCGGATGTGGTGGGACGCGCGGCGGGTTGCGCGGAGGACGTGGCCTTTGCGCGGAGCAAAGAACCGCTCGCGCGCACGCTCACCGATCTGCTGGACGCCGGACTCGTGCCGGAGCGCGTGACGCACAACGACACCAAGCTCAACAACGTGATGCTCGACGACGTCACGGGCGCCGGCGTGTGCGTGATCGACCTCGATACGGTCATGCCCGGACTCTCGTTGTATGACTTCGGCGATATGGTGCGCTCGGCAACGAATGCAGCGGCCGAAGACGAAACCGATCTCACCCAAGTCGTGGCGCGGCCGGAAATCTTCGCGGCTTTGGCAGAGGGGTTTCTCGCCGGAGCCGGCGCGGCGCTCAACGACGTCGAGCGCGCGCACCTGGTCGTTGCGGGACAGGTGATCACCTACGAGATCGGTCTGCGGTTCCTGACCGACCACCTGCAGGGCGACGTGTATTTCAAGATCAAGCGACCCGGTCACAACCTCGACCGTGCGCGCAATCAGTTCGCGCTGGTGCGCAGCCTGGAGGCGCAGTCGGCGGCCTTTGAAAAAATCGTCTCAGCCCTTTCCCAATGAGCGCCGTATCCATCAAAAAAGCGCTCGTGACCGGCGGCTCGGGTTTCATCGGCGGGCATCTCGTGCGTGCGTTGCTCGAACAAGGTGCGGAGGTCGTGGTGTTGGACAATTTTCGCACGGGCCATCTGCGCAACATCGAGGATCTGCCGGTGCGCCTCGTGCGCGGCTGCATTACGGATCGTGAGATCGTGCGCGAGGCGGTGCGGGGCTGTGACGCGGTGTTCCATCTGGCCGCGCTCGTCAGCGTGCCGGAGTCGATGGAGCGCATTCACGAGTGCGTTTCACTCAACGTCACGGGCTTGCTGACCGTGCTTGAAGAAGCGTCCGCCGCCGGTGTGCGCAAACTGGTGCTTTCCAGTTCGGCGGCGATCTACGGTGATGATCCCGAGGTGCCGAAGCGCGAAGATATGCGTCCGGCGCCGAAGAGTCCTTACGCGATCACCAAGCTTGATGGTGAATATTACTGTGCGTTGTTCGCCGCGACGGGACGAATCGAGACCGCGTGCCTGCGTTATTTCAATGTGTTTGGGCCGAGGCAGGATCCGCGCAGCGCGTATGCGGCGGCGGTGCCGATTTTTATCCGACGTGCGCTGGCGGAACAACCGATCACGATCCATGGCGATGGCGAACAGACGCGGGATTTTGTTTTCGTGAAGGACGTGGTGGCGGCGAATATTTTTGCGGCATCCACGGTGGGGCTCACGGGCGTGTTCAATGTCGGTTACGGCGGCAGCATTACGATCAACGCAATAGCCGAGCGCATTCTGGCGCAGACCGGAGGCAAGGGCACAATCGTGCACGAAGCGCCGCGAACCGGTGATGTGCGGCACTCGCGTGCATCGGCGGACAAACTGCGCGCGGCGGGCTGGAAGCCGGGCTACGATTTGGAAGCCGGGCTCGCCGAGACGCTGGCGTGGTATCGCGAGCACGACGATCCTACTTGAAGCAAGGTGGATTTGACGTTGCGGAAGTGGGCTAGCACGTTCGGCTCACTCCTATGCAACGACTGCGCGTCGCGGATTATTTTTTTGTCAAGGAACTGCCGGTCGTCGTCATTTCGATGCCGGAGCAAGGAGCGATGGCGGTGCATCGGCATGAGTTTTCAGAGCTCACGATCATTACGGCGGGGACGGCCCTGCATGTAACCGCCGAGGGACGGTATCCGATCGCGGCGGGGGATGTATTTTTTATTCCGCCGGATCAACCGCACGGGTTCGCTGATGTGCGCGGTCTGGGATTGGTGAACGTGCTGTTTTTGCCGAAACGGTTGCCGGAACCAACCGACGAATTACGCCGTATGGCGGGGTGGCAGGCATTGTTTGAATCGGAACCGAAGTATCGCGATGCGCAGGGCTTCGCGGGGCACCTGCGGTTGCCGCCGGAAGAGCTGGAGCGCGTGACGACCCTCGTGCGCGAACTGGAAGCCGAGACGCGGGATTATATGAAAGGCGGAACAGTGCTGGTGGAGGCGTTGTTCACGCAGTTGGTGGTGCGATTGGCGCGGAGCTATGGCGCACATGCATCACCCGCGGGGCGGCGGTTGCTGGCGGTGCAGAAGGCTATCCGGCACATCGAGGAGAAACACGCGGAGGCGGTTGAGCTGAACGTGCTGGCAAAAAAAGCAGGCATGTCGCTGAGCACGTTCAAGCGTGCGTTCAAGGCGGTGACGGGAACTTCGCCCATCGACTATTTACTGCAAGTGCGCTTGGCGCGGGCGTGTCACCTGTTGCGCGATGCGGACACGACCGTGACCGAGGCGGCGCTGGCGGCGGGGTTTGGAGACGGGAATTATTTCGCGCGCCAGTTCCGGGCGCGCATGGGCTGCACGCCTCGGGAATGGCGGGAGAAGCAGGCTACGGTTTAAGCAGAGGCTTCAGGTGCGCATACCAGCCGTCGGCTAGTTTTTTTCCGCCGGAGGCGTTGAGGTGCGTGCCATCGATGTAGTCGCCACCCGGTTTGTCGTAGGGGCGCTCGCCTTTGATCAAGTCCACCTCGGTGTGCAGATCCACGAAGTGAACGCTGCGGCCGGCGGCTTGTTGTTGTTTGATGATGTCGGGCAGGGCGCGGTTGAGCGGGCCGGCGTAGTCGTCTTTCCAGGCGATTTTAAGCACGGAGGAAACGAGGATGGTGGCCTTGGGCGCGAGGGTGTGCAGACGATCGAGAAAGGCGGTCATGCGCTCGGGCGCGTTGGAAGGATCGACGCCTGCCTTGCCGTTGTAGTCGTTGTTGCCGACGAGGACGGTGATGATGTCGGGGCGCGCGGCGGGAACCCATTCTTCGATGTTGGCAAAGAGGCTGCCCGGCTTGCTCTCGTCGGGGCCGATGGTGTAACCGCCGTGGCCTTCGTGGCGAAGCGGGGCGCCGCCTTTTGATCCCACGAACTCGAAGGAGATGCCGTCGGCGGTGAGTTTGTCGTAGAGGAATTTGCGCGCCTCCGACTGGGCGGTGAGCGAATCGCCCAGTTGCATGATGCGCACGGGGGCTTCGGCAAAAGCGACGGCACCGAGCAGCAAGGCAGCGACGGCCGCGATGGTCGTGCGAATGAAGGAGGTTGTCATGATGATGACGGCGGCGGGTTAATCCTGCGTGGGTTTCAGTGCCTTGAGTTCTTTTTCGCTGAGGGCGCGCGAGTAGACGCGGATTTCGTCATAGGTGGTCACGCCCATGAGCGAGCCGGGGGATTTGAGCTGGCCGATGCCGAGTCCGCCGAAGCGTGGCAACGCGAGGGCATCGTGGTGGCGGCTGGTGACGAGGACGCCGTCGACCCACATGCTGGCGGCGTTGAAAGCCGGGTCGAAGACCAGGGCGACATCGATGAATTCGCCGACGGGCGCGGGTTGGAAACGCGATGAACCCACGCCGAGTTGCGTGCCGTTGGAGGTGCGACTCAGGAAGGAGAAACCGGCCTGGGTGACGTCGCCGCCGACGGGGCGGTAGAGAAGGGAGAAGACCATGTTGGACCAATCGCCGGTGTCGGGCGTGTCCTGCAAGCCGAGGAGATTGATCTCATAATCCGTGGGCAGGGCATCCATGCGAATGCGGGCCCAGATGGTCACGCCGCTGGTGAGCGCGGGAAATTTTTCCGAGTTGAGCGCGGAGGCAATCAGGTATTGGCGGTCGCTGAGAGTGATGGCGCCCTTCTGCGATTTGGGGGTGAAGGGGCGGCTAGAAGACAGGGCAATGTTGCCGGGAACGCTGGTGAGCGAGCCGTTCTTGAACGTCCATTTGGCGACGAGGGCCTGCTCGGGATCGGCAGCGGAGAGCGACGTGGTAAGGAGAGCGAGGCCGGCGGCAAGCAAGGCGGACCGGAGGAAGTTGCGGGAGGGTTTCTGGAGGTAGTTCATAACGGAAAAAGGGGAAGGTAGCCGCAGGATTTTAGCGCGCGGGGAGGGCGGCTTCATCCGCGAGGCGGACGGGAGTGGATTCGATTTTCATCACGCAGGCGTAGAGCGCGGCGAACGTGCGTTGGGCCGAGTCGGCACTGCCGGACTGGATGCCGCGGAGGGCGTTATCCACGAGAAGGGCCAGCAAGTCGGTGCCGCGGATTTGTCCGGCGCGCAGCTGCAAAGGTGGCAGGATTTCGTTTTGAAAATTCAGCAGGGCGGGTTCAATCAGTGACGCGGCATCGGCCCCTGCAATATAAGTGTCAATGGCACGAAAGCCGGCCAGGGCGACCGCCAGATCGCGGGCGGCGACATCCTTGGATGCGCGCGCCGGAAGAGGGCGGTTATCCGCAGGCGTGTTGAGCCGGTTGATGGCGTGCGTGCGCAAAGTTGCGTCATCGAGAATTCGGGCGGCGGAGAGCAGCACGAAGATCTCGTTGATGGCTTCGGGCGGGACGGCGGATTTGCGGTTGGTATCTGAATAACGGATACTGGTTGCCGATTTTTCCAGGTTGAGCGCGATTTTTTCGGTCAACGCGGACGGGAGCCGGCGGCGGTGACGGTGCCAGATCAACGAGAGGGTGAGTGCGCCGGTGCCAGGCGGAGTTGATGGATCGACGAGGCGGTTGATGATCGCTTCGGCGCGGCCTTGACGGGATCGCTCGGCCATTTCCAGCAATGCGAGTGCGTAGTGCAGGGATTCCTCGCAGGCGGGCGACGGGTTGCGCGGTGATTTGAGCCCCGAGTGGCGCAGGCCCACAATTTCTGGATCAAAGATGCCGTCCCATGCCTCGACCAGGCGGTCCAAATGGTTCCGGCGATGTTCGTCGGTGATCACGGGCGGGCGCTTCGAGCGGAGGGTTGGCGGGCCGTGCTTACCACGGACGTGCTTCGATGTTGGTCGATTTGACCAGATAGTAGCTGAGTCCGTTTTTGGCCACGGCCTCGACGTGGCCGTCCACAAAGAGCACCTGATCGCGCTGCTTGTGCCAGAGGGCGGTGAAGTCGCGATACATGTAGGAGGTGTTCGGCATGAAAACGGTGCCCGTGTTGGAATCGACGATCAGCGCGGTGGCGGCGGGCTTGGCGAATTCGTTTATGCGGCGGGCGATGGCGCGATCCTCGTTGTAAGTGGCCATGCTGTAAGAGATGCGCTGGATGTCGGTGACGCCCGCGCCTTCAAGAGCCCAGTCGGGTTTGCTCGGGCAGCGGAAAACACTGTCCCAAATCGCGGCACGTTTACCGACGTTGTCGGAGATGCCGGGCTTGCGATTCTCCAAGTATGGCTGGACCGCGGTCATCCAAGAATCGTTATACCAGTCGGAGGGACCGTTGACGGGAGTGGCGAGGGGAGCGGCAAACTTACCCTTGTTGGATTGCGCGTAGAGATTCATCCCGACGCCGATTTGGCGGAGGTTGCTCATGCATTGGGATGAGCGCGCGCTTTCGCGCACACTGCCGGTTACGGGGATGATAATCGCCGCGAGAATACCGATGATGGCGATGACCGCCAGCAGCTCGACCAGCGTGAAACCGCGGCCGGATTTATGTGTGCTGGTGTGGCCTTTCGGGGGCAGCGAAAAGGAGATGTGGACGGGGCGGGGCATGGCGGGCGGGGTAGTTGATTGTGCCGGACTATTCCGGATCTGCGGTAAATAAAAAAACGGGTTATCGCGAATGGTTGCCGAAAGGGATCGCAACGGATTTTTCTTTTTTTGTCTTACAGTGGGCGGTGCAATCTGATCGGTTGGCTTTCCGAAATCCGGACTGGGGTTGGGTAGATAAGACCAGTTTCGTTCTTCCCTGATTGATCTCAACCCCTGCTCAGTCTGACACGTAAGATGTCCTCGTCTCCTCCCCCCAATATTCGAGATCTCGCGGCGCGTCTAGGTATCAGCCACACGACGGTATCGCTGGCATTGCGCAATCATCCGTCGGTGGCGGAAGCGACGCGCCGCCGGGTGCAGGACCTCGCGCAGAAAACAGGCTATCATTCCAATGCACTGGTGAACGCACTCATGGTGCAAGTGCGTCGCGGACGCCGCATCGCGCCCTCGGGCGAAGTGGTCGCGTATCTGACTTCACATTCCGGTGAGGATGACTGGCGGCAGCATCCGTCGCATCGGCAACAATTCGAAGGGGCGCGGCAGCGGGCGGAAGAGTTGGGCTTTATGCTCCAGCCGATGTGGCTCGGAGATCGTGGGCTTCGCTCGCGTCAGCTGGATCGAATCCTCGGCGCGCGCGGAGTGCGCGGGGCGATCCTCGCGCCCCTGGCGGTTGATCATCACACACTGGAGCTGGACTGGGCGCATCGTGCGGTGGTGACGATTGGTTATTCGTTCCGGCAGGTTCCGTTGCACCGCACGGTGCACGACAACGTGAGCCTGATGGAGGCGTGTTACCAGCAATTGAAAAAGCTCGGGCACAAACGCATCGGACTGGTGATGCACGAGACCGACAGTGCGCGGGTGCGCCATCTTTGGGTCACTGGATTTCTGGGAGCACAGTGGCGTTTTGGCGGCGCTCGGATTGCCCCGATGATGTTCAAGGATTTTGACGACGACGGCCCGTTTTTGAAATGGGTGAAGAAAACGCGTCCGGACGCGGTCATCGGCGTGTGGCGCGATCAGCCGCTCGACTGGCTGCGAAATAATAAGATCAGTGTGCCCGCGCAGGTGGGCTACGCCACGCTCGATCTCGGCGACCGCGTCGGGAAAATCGCCGGTATGCAACAAGACAACACGAGCATCGGCATGGCGGCGATGGACATGCTCGCAGGACAGCTTTTCCGCAGTGAGATCGGCATGCCGGTGTCGCCCAAGGTCACGTTGGTCGAGGGCACCTGGATGGACGGTCCGACGGCGAACCGGCGGGCGGAGTCCTGATTACCTCAAGCGATCTTCACACGGCACACGCGATAGCGTTGGTTGCCGGGTTCGCTTTGGTTGAAATACACCCACTGGCCGTCGGGCGAAAACGTGGGATGCGGATGCGCCGGGTGATGCGGCGTGGAAAGCGTGTGGGCGATGACGCGACGGGCACCGGTGGCCATGTCGATGAGCACGATGTCGCTGCCGGCGTCGGCAGGACTGAATTCGATTTCCGGGCGGTCTAGCGGGGCGCTCGTGTCGGTGACGGCCATGGTGCCGTCGCGGGAAATATTGGAGTGCCAGTCGCGGTCGCCTTCGCTGACGAGGCGTGCGGGGCGTCCGTCGGCGTAGATTTCGTAGAGTCCGCGCGGGCGACCTTTGCTGCCGACATACGCGACCGCGAGACCGGTATCGGCGTGGTGCGCCCATAACTCGTGGCCGATGTTGAGGCGTTTTTCGACGGGCAGGTGACTGAGGTCAAAGACGCAGCGGGCGGTCTCGGGCGAGCCGGCGGTGAAGACCCAGGCGCGGTCCGCGATTTCGTGAGCGGGGCCCTCGTGACTGAAGCCGATCAACGAAGGGTTGTGCGGGACGTAGTGGAAGTGGTTGGCATACCACTCGGAACTCCAGAGCTCTTTATGCGTGTCGTCGCTAAGTGAAAATTCCCAGCAGCGATGCCGGCCTTCAAAATGGGCATGCACGAGGACATGAGTCCCCTCTGGATGCAGGCTGCACAACTCGCAGTATTTCGTATCGGCGGGGAAGGTAAACACGGCGTGCGGTTTCGCGGACGCGTTGCCTAGATCGAGCGTGAAGAGCGTGAGCTCGCTCAGGCAGGCCAGCACGTTTTCAGCGACATCGAAGTAAACGCAGCGCGCGTCATTCTTCGCGTGGGAAACTTCAGCGAGGACGGTGGCTTGGCCGGACGCGACGTCGTGACGCACAAAGGCGGTCATCGTGGGCCCGCGACGGGCGAGGATCAGACCGGCACCGTTGTCCACCCAGCCGTTGGAATGCGGGTAGGTGAGGTATTCGAAGTCTGAGAACTGAGTGACGGGAATGGCGTCCATGAGGGGTAGGAACGAGGCGAGCAAACAGGGCGGAGTTCGCCCACGTTAGCCCTTAGAATCCGTAGAATTCTCCTGCGGTCAACGACGGCGGCGCATGCCGACCATCAACAGCGTGCCGGCACCGACGAGGAGTGCGTAAGTGCCGGGCTCGGGAATCGCGGATGTGGAGGTGAAGTTGATGTTGTCGAGTTCGACGTGGGGATCCGAGGAGCTGCGGGCGTCGAAGGTCCCGGCTGAGAAGTAGAGGGAGCCTGGGGTGATGTTGGCTCCCCGGGTCGAGAGGCCGGAAAGGGAGGTAAGTTGGGTGCTGGTGGACGTGTTGGTGATGCTGAAGCCCCATGTGTCTTGGATGGCGCTTCCGAAATCGGCGGTGATGCCGATGCGGTAGCTGGTTCCGGCCACCAGCGTGAGACTCGGCACGTTCGTTGTCGTGGTTCCGTTGGTGTAGCCGACGGTCAGATCAGCATTGATGAAAAACTGGACGGCGTTGTTGGCACCGGTGGAGGTCGCGTTTGTCGTGGCAATGCCGAAGACCAAATTTCCGCGGGAGCCGTTGCCCAGAGCCAGCGGAGTGAAGTCGAACGAACCACTGAGGATGTTGTTACCCGTGCCGGTGGTGCTGACTCCGGTGAAATTGGCTTGGATAATCGAATTGCTGGCCGCGGTGTTGTTGTCGCTGAGGCGAACGGCGTAATTGCCGCTACCTTTGTCGGCGATGGAAAGAGTCTGCTGAGAGCCGAGGTTGTAGTTGAACTGTCCTGTGCCGCTGCCGAGGGTGCCGGTGCTATTGGTGATGGGCGACGTGGCTCCGAGTGTGTCGAAGTTTTGGGAGAAGAGGGTGGTCTGGGCCGAGACGAATTGGCTGAGGCCGAGGCCGGCGGCGAGGCAGACGAGGGGGCGAAATAATTTCATGGTGGGTAAGGGGGCTGCCTGCTTTTGACCGCAGGGGCGGTGTCCCCACAATGCGCTTGGAATCTTACACGTAAGGATTGCGCGGTGTGCAGGTGTCGGGCGTGCAGCTCGCGCGCGCGTCTTACATGGAAGATATTTGGGTGATTGTGCCGGTTTTGAATTCGCGGCTCGGTCGTTACCTGCGGATGTCCTGTTATTGTTCGGCCGCTTCGTTTAACTACCCTCACCCCGTCTATTGCTTATGAGCCTCCGACTTCTTGTTTGTCGTTTTGTGATGCTGGCCGCGTGCCTCGGTTCTGTGGTCGCCACGGCCGCGTTGCCTGCGGTTCCCTCGGCCGGAATCAAACCGGCGGACCGCGTAATCCTGGTTTATGGGGGGCAGGAAAAAATCCGTTTCGATCTGGGCGCGCAAGGTGCAGCCGTGGCGAGCGTGCGTTGGTCGATGGACGATTGGCTCAAGAAAAAACGCGGCGGCGGTGAACTGCGTCCGGAAAAAACGTCCGGTCGAAACGTAGTCGCGGTGCCTTCGCCCGGGACGGGTTGGTTCCGCGTGCGGCTCGAAGCGCGCGATGGGGCCGGCGTCTTGCTGGGTGCGGATGAATTTGCGCTGACGATTGGCGAGCCGGTGAAGAGCGACGGCCGTTTTTTCCGCTACGGAGTGTGCACCCATTTGTTTCGAAACACGCCGGAAGACCTTCGTCGTGAACTGGACGCCGCCTCGGGGCTCGGCATCGACATGGTCCGCGATTCTCTGGACTGGAACGGCATTCAGCCCGCGGCCGGGCAGTGGCGCTTTGAAGCGAGCGATGCGCTCCTGGATGAACTCGATGCGCGTAAAATCGAACAGCAGTGGCTGCTGGGCTTCACTGCGCGCTGGGCCACCCTGGGAAATCCGCAAGGCAGCCATGCCGACTGGAACAAGGCCGCGCCGAAGATGGAGCCGTGGCTCGAGTTCGTCACGACGACGGTGAAGCGTTATCAGAAGCGCATTCGTTGGTGGGAAATCTGGAACGAGCCCGACATCGGTTTCTGGAATGCGCCGGTTGCGGATTACGTCACGCTGTTCGACCGCACGGCCGCCGCGATCAAGGCAGTCGATCCCACGCTGCAAGTGATGAACGGCGGTTTTGCCATGGTGAAGCGCAAGCCGAACCCGGAGTTCATTCGCGACTTCCTCGCCGCGGCGGAAACGCGCAACTGGGACATCCGCGCGTATCACGACTACATGTCGTTTCCGGATATGATCGTGCGCCATCGCGAACACGAAGCGGCTTACCAAGGCCATGCCTTGGCCAAGGCTCCGGTCTTTGTGAATGAGGGCGGCTTCCACACGTTGATGCCCGGCGGGGAGCCTGAGCAGGCGATCACGTTGGCCAAAAAAATGGCTGCCTCGCCGGCCTTTGGATTCACGGGATATCTTTGGTATAACTTGCGCGACAAGGGCGTGGATCCCACCGACAAAGAGCATCACTTCGGGCTCACTGGTCGCGACTTTCAGCTCAAGCCCGCCTATGCGGCTTACCGTCAGGTCATTCGTGAGCTTTCTGGCCGGAAATATCTTACGAGCGCCCAGCCTATCGACGGGGCGATGCAGATGCACCTGTATGCTGGCTCCGCTGCAGGCGAGGGCAACGTGCTCGTCTTGTGGAATGAATCCCGCGGGTTTAGCCAGCCGATGTGGATCGAGTGTCCGGCGGGCGTGAGCGTAGTGTCCGCGACCGATCTGATGGGTGAGCCGCTGGCAATCACCGGATTGGACGACGGGGTGTTGATCGAAGTGACGGACCGCCCGGTTTACCTGCGGTTAAGCGGCCCGGCGATGTTGCCGGTGGTGCAGCCGATTCTTGAGCTGCCCAAGACGCTCGCGCTGGTGGCGGGTCGGGATGTTGAAGCGGCGGTTAAAGTGCGCAATCCGCTGAAACGAAACCTGACTCCGTCGATTGAGTGGGAGTCGGATCGTGCGGGTTTGAAAATCACCCGCCGCGACAAATCGGGTGCAGTTGGCCCGGGCGCGGAGGCTGCGTTAACGACGGTTTTCAGTATCGATAAGGCTGATACGAGCGGGGCGTTGGTTGGCCGGATTACTCTGGGTGACGCGGCGCAACCGTTCGTTTTCCGGCTGCCCTATGAAGGCGTGCGGGTGGTGCCGCGCAGCGAGTCTGCTCCGCTGGTGCTGGAGCTGAACAAGCGGGACGATGTGGTGAATCTCTTTGAGGCGCTCATCCGTCCCGAGATGAACTGGCGCGGCACAAGCGATCTCTCGGGAAGCGCGCGGCTCAGTGCTTCCGATGAAGCGCTCGTGTTGGATATTCGCGTGACGGATGACCGCCATGTGCAAAGCCACACGGACACCGATCTGTGGGAGCAGGATTCTTTGCAGGTCGGAATCGCGCTTTCGGGGCTGCCGACTGATTACAGCGAGGTCGGTTTTGCGCTGACTGAAAAGGGCGAGTTGAACGGCGCGGTTTATCAGATGGCACCGCGCACCACGTTGCGAACCAGCCGGGTGACGCGGCAGACTGCGCTGGCGATTACGCGTGAAGGCACGACGACCCGCTATCAGGTGCGTCTGCCTTGGGTGGCGCTCGGGCTGAAGCAGGTGCCGGCTGAGCCGTTCCGCGTGAACTTTATCGTGAACGATGACGACGGCGACGGACGCAAACAATGGCTGCGCCTTGCGCCTGGCATGGGTGACGGCAAGGCGCCGGAACGGTTCCCGCTGTTCTTGGTGGAGCCGGCAGCGCGTTGATGATCGGAAAAGAGCGCGTGATAGCCGACGCGACCTGAAGCAGCGAAGGAGCCTGTTCCTTCGCTGTCTCAGGTCACCGGCAGAGCGCGGTGCGGTCGGGCGTTTTAGTTATTCACGGTCAGTTCGACGCGGCGCACGTATTCAGTCGGGCCGGTGTCGTAGCCGTTGCCGATGCGGAAATCGGCGGAGTAGTTTTGAGCGTTGGTAAAGCTGGCGTCGGTGACGTTAACCGTGACCGTGCGCCAGGCGTTGGTGTTGGTCTTCGTGATATTCACGCCTTTGTAGGCATTGCCGACGGCATTGTAATGCAGGGTAAGTTTGTCGGTGCCGGCATCCCAAAAAGTGATGGCGATGCTGACGTCGGTATTCCCCGAACCGGCGAGATCGTCGTCGGCTCGGAAGTAGAGGTATTTATTGCTGGCGGTGATGGAGCGGCATTCCAGGCCTCCGATGGTGGCGACGACGTTGGCGGCTTCACCAGAGGCGGTCATGACATAGTGGAGCCGCTTGTAATCAGGCGTGGTCCCGAGGACGGCCCAAGCTTGGTTGAGGACGGTAACGTCAATGCGGCTCACGTATTCGGCGGTGCCATCCAAGCCATTGGTGATGCGAAAGTCGCTGAAGTAACTTTGCGCGTTGGCGAACTGAGCGTCGGTGATCGAGAGGGTGACGGTGCGCCAGGCGTTGGTATTGGTTTTGGTGATCGAGATGGTCTTATGGGTGCTGCTGATCGCGTTGTATTGGAGCGCGAGGTTGTCGGTGCCGGCATCCCAAAAACGGATGGAGACGTTGATGGCGGTGTCGCCGGTCCGGGCGAGGGCGTCACTGACTCTGAAGTAAAAGTATTTGTTGTTTCCCGTGATGGACCGGCATTCGACCCCACCTTGGATGGCGACCGGATTGTAGGCTTCGTTGGCGGAGTTGGGATCGATGACGTAGTCGATCAGTTTGTAGGCCGGCGTGGTTTGAAGAATGACCGAACCCGGGTTGAAGGATTTATGCACGGTGACGTTGCGAACGGTGAGACCGGTGCTGCCGGCGGAGAAACGAAAGTCGGCGCTGTTGTTTTGCCGGTTTGCGAACTTCACGTCGTTGAGAGTGAACGTGACGGTTTTCCACAGTCCGGTGTTGGTGCGCACAGTGGAGACGCTCTGGTAGGCGTTGGCGGTGCCGTCGTATTGCAGGGTGAAGTTGCCCGAACCTGTATCGAGGAAGGTGACGTCAACGTAAGCGGTGCGGTCCAAGCCGCTGTTGCCGTCATAGAGCCAGCCGTCGTTGACGCGGTAATACATGTAGCGGGTGGCGGCAATGACCCGGTCGTCGCCTGATGGCGTGACATAGCTGCCGTCACCGCTGGTGGTGGGAACGTAGAGGAGCGTGTGCAACGTTCCGGCCTGCGACGGGTATGCGGCCTGCTTGGCGAAATCGGTTTGGGCTCCGTCGAGCGCTTGATAGTGCCGGAATGCCTTGAACGGCGTGAGGTCGTTGGAGGTCAGTCCGAAGTTTTCCTCCTGAGGATTGGGCGGCGTGATGACGGGGTTGCTATGACAATACCAGAAGTAGCGGGAGACATCGCTCCAGCCGAGGTTGCCCGTGTGGATCTGATCGACCCGGTCGGCTTTGGCGGATTCCAAGGAGGTGTTGCCGTAGGTGGTGTAGCCAGTCTCGGTGATCCAGATCGGTTTGTTCTGGATGCCGTATTTGTTGATCACATCGAGCATGCCTTGGTGCAGTTTGACGTGACGCGCGTAGTCACCGTAGGCGTGGTAATTGGTGACATCGAAATAGTTGATCGCGCCGAGCGCCATGAGGCTATCGAAGAAGGTTCCGAGGCCGTAGGAGTCGGCGGTGCCGTCATACAAGGCGAGGCCGCCCAAGAGAACGGTGTTGGACGGGTTGGTCAGCTTTACCTTGGCATGGGCTTTTTGGAGCAGGGTGTAGTAGTCGGCCACACTGTCCTCCCAGAAGCCGATCAAGTCGGGCTCGTTCCAGACTTCCCAGTGTGAAATCTTGCCGTTGTAGCGGGCGGTGATGAACGAGACGTAGCTCTCCCAGTCAGCCCAGTTGGCGGGTTTTCGCCGAGTAATATGGGGCCACGCCAAGGTGGGCTGGGAGGATGCCCACGGTGCCGTGTAGCATAGTATCCAAAGGACGTTTACGCCGCCGTCGTGCAGGCGATCCACAATTCCGTCCAGCTTGGTCAGATAGGCGGAGTCATAGGTGTTTTTCGATGTTTCGATCGAGCCCCATTCAGGGGAGATGCGAACCCATTTTACTCCGGAGGCGATCAGTTGATCACAGTAAGCAGCGGGATCCGAAACGCTTTGTGGTCTCACACAAAGCCCGAATTTTTCCATGGCGACGGGCGCGGCGTTGAGCGCCGGCGTGATGAACAGGAGGGAGGACAGAACAGCCAACGGCGTGAAGCCAGCCAGCACGCCGCGGAGGGGAGCGGTGATTCTCATGGGTAGGTCCAATTTAACCAAGACCGCGCGCCATCACGACCGGAAGGTCGGGATAGGGGTGACGCGCGGATTCTACCGTGAATCGAACAGGCGGACTCCGGCTGGCAATACGCTCGGACTCCACCACGTAAGACTAGGACGGCGCGGCGGGACCGCTCACCGGGCCGGCGGACGCCTTGGCGTTATTTGGCCGGGAGCGTGAAGACGTAGCGCCCCGGAGGGAGGACGAGGGCGGGGAGGTTGTCGTGCGTCGCGGTGGAGATGCCGACGGTATCTCGCCACGGTTTTTTGGCGATGCGCACTTCGTCGAGTGATGCGGCGGGTGGGACGGCGAGGGCGGTGGTGTTGGGCGGGACAACGACGGTCCAAGTGATCGTTTTGGCGGTGCGTTTCCAGGCGCTGCTGACGATACCGTAGGGCGTGTCGAGTGTTGCAGTGGCGTGGGTGAGCTTGTCGTGCGGTTGGGGGCGCAGGAGGATTTTTTTGAAGGCGGGGGCGAGTTCGCTGATGCCGGCGGTGGTGTTGTAGAGCCACTCGCCGATCGCACCGTAGGCGTAGTGGTTGAAGGAGTTCATGCCGACTTCGCCGAAGCCTTTGTTGGGCGTCCAGCTGTTCCAACGTTCCCACATGGTCGTGGCTCCGTTTTTGACTGGGAAAAGCCATCCAGGATAGTCGTCGTTGAAGAGGAGTTTGTAGGCGAGGTCGGTGCGTCCAAAGCGACTGAGCACGGGGCAGAGCAGCGGGGTGCCCACGAAGCCGGTGGCGAGGTGGTCGTTACGGCGTTTGAGGGCGCGTTCGAGGTTGGCGAGCGCAGCGGGGCGGAGCTTTTCGGGCAGGAGGTCGAAGCCGAGCGCGAGCAGGTAGGCAGTCTGGGTGTCACCGGCGAGGCGTCCGTCGGGGGTGACGAAGCGGCGGTTGAAGGCGGCGAGGATTTTGGCGTGGAGCGCGTTGAAGCGTTTGGCGTCGGCGGTGTGGCCAAGGATGCGCGCGACGTCGGCCATGATGGCGGTGATGCGGGC
The DNA here is from genome assembly GCF_007559335.1 of Rariglobus hedericola. NCBI lineage: Bacteria > Pseudomonadati > Verrucomicrobiota > Opitutia > Opitutales > Opitutaceae > Rariglobus > Rariglobus hedericola. Next base: position 2,313,195 of record NZ_VMBG01000001.1, on the reverse strand, counting down.
AAAATAGGCGGTGCCGATGAGATCGCTGGGCGTGGCGCCCCAGCCGGCTTCGGAGGCGTCGGGGGCGAGCCAGTCGCCGTAGTGGGTGTCGGGGCGGATGAGAGCGGCGGAGGTTTTTTCCTGGAAGGCGACCGAGCGGGCCATCGCGGAGTAGTTTTCGGAGAGGATGCGGGTGTCTCCGTATTTCTGATACACAGTCCACGGGCAGATGACGCCGGCGTCGCCCCAGGCGGCGGTGCCGCCGGTGTTGTCGGGCCAGATGTTGAAGAAGATGTCGGGCGCGGTGTCGGGGAAGGCGCCGCTCGGATGCTGGCCGTCGGCGAGGTCGCGCGTCCATTTGCGGAAGAAGGAGGCGACGTCGTAGTTGAAGGCGGCGGTGGGGATGAACACTTGCGCGTCGCCGGTCCAGCCGAGGCGTTCGTCGCGTTGCGGACAGTCGGTGGGGACTTCGAGGAAGTTGCCGCGCTGGCCCCAGCGGATGTTGGACTGGAGCTGGTTCACGAGCGGATCGGAGCAGGTGAAGGTGCCGGTGGACTCCATGTCGGTGTGCCAGACGAGGCCGGTGACGGCGTCGGGACGCGGCTTGGTTTTCAGGCCGGTGAGTTCGACGTAGCGGAAGCCGTGGAAGGTGAAGCGCGGCTCGTAGGTCTCAAGGCCGCCGCCACGGCAGATGTAGGTGTCGGTGCAGCGGGCACCGCGGAGATTGGCGGTATAAACGGTGCCGTCGGCCTGGAGCATTTCGGCGTAGCGGATCGTGATCTTCGTGCCTCGCGGAGCGCGGATACGCAGGCGGATGTTGCCGACCATGTTTTGGCCGAGATCGAAGACGTGGGTGCCTTTCGTCGGCTGGGTGAGAGCGACGGTGGCGAGTTCTTCGATGGTGCGGACCCGGCCGAAGGCTTTGGCGGTGAGAGGAAGCGAGGGGAAAGCGAGAACGCGGGCGGGTTGCCAGGTTTTGGGCGCAAGGCGGGCATCGAAGGCTTCTCCGTTGTAGAGGTCGGCAGCGACGACGGGGCCGAGGGACGTTTTCCAAGAGGCGTCGGTGCCGATCCAGCGGACTGAGCCGTCGGCTTCGACGAGACGGAGGGTGGCAAGAAGCGCAGGTTTATCGCCGTAGTTATTGCGTTGGGTTTTGAATCCGAAGAAGCCGCAATACCAACCGTCGGCGAGGAGGGCCTCTAGAGTGTTGTCACCGGCGGTGAGTTGCGCGGTGACGTCGTAGGTCAGGTATTCGAGGCGGTGGCGGTAGTCGGTCCAGCCGGGCGTGAGGTGGTCGTTGCCGATGCGTTGTCCGTTGACGTGCGGTTCAAAGATGCCGCGAGCGGTGATGTAGAGGCGGGCTTCGCGCGGGGCGGCGGTGAGGCGGAAGGTTTTGCGCAGGTGGGCGGCGGGGCGGTCGGCGGGCGCGGCGGCGAGGGGGCGATGAATCCATTCGGCGGCGGGCCACGGAGCGAGGGCGTTGAGGAAACCGGTTTCGAACCAAGCGGGCGTGCTCCAGGCGGAAGCGGTGCCGGTGTGATCCCAGATGCGAATGCGCCAGTCGTAGCGCGTGTGGGGCTTGAGCGCGGGGCCGGCGTAGGGAACGAGAATGGACGTGTCGGCGTCGATGCGGCGGGAGTCCCAGACGACGACGTTGTGGGCGGAGACTTCGAGCTGGTAGGCGAGTTGCGAGGCGCCGTTGCGCGAGTCGGCGATTTTCCAAGAGAAACGCGGGATGGATTCGTCGAGGCCGAGCGGGTTGACGAGATGTTCGGTGCGCAGGTCGGTGAGGCGGAGGGGCATGGTGCCGCCGATATTAACAGAAAGGCGCGACGAGGCGCCTTCACGAGCAGGGATTTTTATAGCACGATCAGCTCACTCTTTCTGCCGGCCACCGGTATGGTGCCTGCGTGAGGCGGGGCTCGCCGGTTACGAAACGAGGGCGCCGGCATTACCTGTCGGAATGCCGTCTTCGGTGCAGCAGACGAGGCCGGGAAATTTGATGTCGGGATTGGCGGCCAGCAGGGCGCGTCCACGGCAGCTTTCCCGGATGATCAAGGGCATGTCTTCCATTTCGCCGAACCGGACGGGTTTGCCTCTGGCGAGGTTGAGCGCGTTGTCCACGAGTTGGTGCGCGATGTGGTCGAAGTTCTGCGCGATGGTGGTGAGCAGGGGATCACTCAACCGGCTGCTCTCGGTGTTGTTGAAGCCGATGATGCGGAAATCGTCGGGGGCGACAAGACCCTGACGATGCATGGCGGTCATGAACCGGAGTGCATAGTCGTCGTCATAGGCGAGGATCGAGAGGTTTCCGCGATGGGCGACCCATTGTTCGGCCAGACGGTTCATGGTGACGGAGCCCTCTTTCACCAGGCCGACGATATGCGGGATGTTATTGCTGGCGCAGTGCAGGCTGAAGGCGCCGAGACGTTGCTGGAGGAAGGTGTTTTCGGGCTCGTCGGGGCCGAGGAATGCGAGGGTATCCGTGTTGTCATAACGCAAGTAGGCACAGGCGCTTTGAAGCACGATACGGGAACGGCGGATGGATGAGTTGTTGTCATCGAAGCCGTAAAGAATCTGCGGGTGCGACACGGGCAGGGACGCGGATTTGGCGAGCTCCAGAACCTCGTAAGACCGGGAAGGCTCGAACCAAGGCAGCATGGTCGCGATGCACCCTTGTTTTTTAATGAACTCGGCCTGACGGAGGGCGGATGGGCCGTAGTCGTTAATCCAGCAGGAAGAGATTTCGATGTTCTGCTGAGAGGCCGCCCCGACCACGGCTTGCATGAGCCGGTGGGCGTAGGCGTCGCTGTTTTTGGGAATGAGCATGCCGAGCCGGACGGTTGCGGTGCTCTTGGCCGCGGTGGAGGTCTGGCCGGAGTTCTTGGCGCTGACGAAGGTGCCGCTGCCGACTTTGCGCCAGACGATACCATCTTCCACCAAGCGCATGACGCCGCGGCGGGCGGTCAGGAAATTAATGCCGAACTCGGCGGCGAGTTCGCGTTCAGACGGGAGCCGCGAGCCTTCCGGGAGAGATGCGACCAACTTTCGCATTTTTTCTTCAACGTTCTGATACTTGAGCTGGGGACGCGGCACAGTCACGGACTGTAGGTAAGCGTTTATTGTCGTCAATACAGCACTATAATTTAATTAAACAACTGTAGTTTAAGGTTATATGTTATAACTAAAGGATTAAGGGAGCTTGATTTTTGAGGATAGCCTAGGGTCCGCGCAGCGAGGTCAGTTTGGGCTCCTGCGGATTCACGTAATCGGTCGAGGTCCGGATGAGCATGCGGGGATCGGGTGTGCGGAGGACGGGGCCGTCCTGATCGAAACGAATGCGGGTGTGGAGGAGCGTGACGTTGCCCCGGTAGTTTTCACGCAGGGTCACCATGTCGCGAACGCCCGGGGTCCAGTCGTTCTCGGTGAGTTGCAGGGCGGCGAGGATGGAGACGCGGTGTTTGCGGTCGGGCTCGGCGGTCAGGGTCTTCCACTCCAGCGGACGCAGGCGCACGGATTCGGCGCCGATTTTCACGGCCGCTTCAAGTGGTGAAAAATTGAATACACGGACACGGCCGATCGCGAAGGCGGCCGGGTCATTGGACATGGCGATGACGCGGTAGTCGCGCGGCGTGAGTTGATCGGACTGGCGGATCAAGTAAGCTTGCGCGAGGCGGGAGCCCGGAGGAAGCGAGGCCTCGCCGACGATGGTGTAGACGGGGCCGTCGGGGCCGATGGTTTGCCGGTAGATCCGCAGCGGGGAATCGGCCCTGATAAAAATCGGCGCGCCGAAGGCGTAGGCGGGAGCGGTGATGGGCGCGTAATCGCGGCCGTTTTCGGTGATGAAGAGCCCCTCTTGATCGAGCTCCCAGCTCATGAAACGAATCTCGGTGCGCGCGGGGGCGTCGGCGGACCGGGCGAGCACGACTGAGGACAGAAGACAGAGGACGGAGAACAGAGCACGGAGGATGGAGGCGTTCATATTTCGTCGGCGGTGAGCCAGCGGAAGCCGGTCACGATAAATTTTCGGCCGAACTGGCGGTTGTTGGTTGTAAGGGCGGTGCCGGTCGCGATGGCGTCGTTTTCGGAGGGAACGATGTAGTCGGGCAGGCGTTGGACAATGGCTTCGCACCACGCGCGACCGGTCAGCTCATCGGTGACGGGATTACGGGTCTCGCCGTAGGTGCGGATGCGGAACGTGTCGCTGCGCGCGGTGAGCACCGGGGCGATGGCTTGAACGATGTCAGCCTGCGAAAGCCAGCCGGCGATGCCTTCCAGTGGATGCACGGGAAGGTGTGCGGGGTAGGGGTAGAGAGGCGCAGCGGTGGCCGTCGCGATGTTCGCGTCAATGTTGTCCCAGTTCTTGATTTGATTCGTGAGCGCGGAGTTGACGCCGGAGGCATCGATGGCGGCCTGAATGGGACCGGCGAGACCGTCGGGTGCATTGGCCGCGGTGTCGGCGACGAGCTTGCGGTTGATGAAATCTGCCAAGCTGACGGCGGGGCCGCGCTGTTTGATTTGCGCAACCAGCTGGATGGCGAGGGCATCGATCTGGGCCGTGGTGAGGTTGCGGAAACCACTCCAGGAGTTTGGAGAAATGCCGGTGCCTGCGTTGGCGGATCCACCGGATTGGCGGATGGAGCGAACGAAGGGCCCGGTGAGACTCGACTCGCCGTTAAAGTTCGTGCCGCCGAGGGAGCCGAGCACGGCGCGCCAGGCGGCGACGGAAGTGGAGTTGATGTTGAAGCCGCCCCGCTGGATCAAGTTGCGGGCGGGCAGCAGGGCGTCAGTGGAATTGAAAGTCGAGGCACTGCCGCGAAATGATTCCGGATTGTTGGCCGCGATGTCGGAGCGGAACGGCAGCAAGGAAGAGTTGGCGAGACGACGGGTATTCAGATCAACGGCGACCGATGAATCCTGCGGGTAGGTGGAGAAAAAGTAACCGTCGAAGAGCTCGCGATTCAGCAGGTAGCTTTGATCGTGAAACGGTTCGCGGGTGGCGTTGGCGGGCCACTGGGTGCGGACGAGGTCGCGGCGCACAAACGGGTTGGCGCGTGAATTTCCGATGGGGTTGGGGTTGCCGATGTGGCGGGCGCGCCAGCTCTCGTTGTTCGACGGGCGGGTGGTGGGGGTGGCCACAAGATCGGCGGCCGAGGGGAGGATCTGGCCGTCGTTGTAGCCGCCGGCGTTGAAGTGTTGTAGTTGTCCAAGTGATACAAGGCCGGGGGCGGGGCCGGCGGGCTCGCGAGGGAGATCGGCCATGGGCCAGCGCATCTGCGCCTGCGGGAGCGAGGGCGTGCTGTTGCCCATGCTGCCGACCTTGAGGAGGCCCTGCCACTCGACCTCGGCGGAGGTCGTGGGATCACTGGACCCGAAACGCATCCAGTGCTGGAAACGTTCCTTGTTCACGCTTTTGTTGAATACTTGGTTGAAGGTCAGCGGAGAGAAGATGGATTTGTCCTTATACCAGTTGGGTCGGCCGACCATCGGAGCGCGGATGTTTCCCAATGCGTAGTAAGGATAAATATCTATCTGATTGAGCTCGCCGGTGCGTTGGAAATGACCGGACTCGCCGAGCTTGAACATGAAGTAGCCACGCACTTCGGGGTCATCCTTGGGGTCGCCAGTGGAGTTGAAGAAACCGCCGTCGTAAACGGAGGCGCCGGAGCCGCGGGCAACGAAGTTGCTGAAGCGTTGATAAACCTGGTCCGTCGCAGTGGTGAGCGCCCAAGTGATGGTGCCATCGGTCGCGCCGGCGGCGTTGATCGTGCCGTTGGGACGCCAGGAGTTCTGCGTGCCGGTGTCGGAGAAGACGGCGTGCAGACCATAATTTTTGATGTCGTCGTCGGTCACCTCCGCCGCGGTGTCGAGGGAGATCATGGTCTCGGCGAACTCGTTATCGAACTGGTAGGTTTTCTGGGCCGCCCAGGTTTCATCGCCGGCTAGGGTGAACAAGCGGGCCTGGCCCGGCGCGATATCGGGGCAGTTGAGCTCGTAAACCTGGCCGTCGAAGAGCTCGCGCAGCGTTTTGCGCCAGATCGGGGTGCGGATCGTGCCGTCCACATTGCTGCCGAGGTAGACGCCGTAGCCGGCGCCGGTGGAGTCGAATATGGCGCGCACGCGGTATTTGCCGGCGGCAATCGTGACGTTGTAGGGATTGGCGAGAACGAAGACCGGGCTGAGGCGGAAGATGAACCGCTGCATCGTGGCGGTGGCGCCTTCGACGGTTTTGCCGCCGACGAAGCCGAGGCGTGCCTGGACGAGCACGGGATAGATGCCTTGCGTAGTTCCGGTCTGGATACGCGGCTGGATGCGCGGAAGTGCGGGGTTGGAAACGTCGATGTCGGCGCCGATGCGGGCAAAGCTGCGGAGTTGCTCCCAGGTGGGGCCTTGTTCGGCGATCAAGGCGGGGTCGAGGACGGCGGGAGTATCGGTGACGCTCGTGTCGAGGGCGCCAGAGAGCAGGGGATTGGGCGCGGTTTGGGAAATCGTGCGCTGCGGGTCGCGGATGACGCTCCGGTATTCCGAGAGGGAGTTGCGGGCGAATGCGTAGGTGAGATCGCGCTTGAGTCCGCCGTGCAGCTGGTCGGACAGAACCGTGAGGGAAACCGCGCTCAGATCATGAAATGCGGCCTGTCGCGCCTGGGTGGAAAGACCGGGGACAATGAGGCCGGCCTGGTTCTGATCCAGCACGTGGCGGAGGGAGGCGTTGTTGGCGGGATATTGCGCGTAGCCGTCGACCAGCTCCACGCCGAAGCGTTGCGGGCTCATCAATCGATAGAGGGAATTCGTGTCGGCGGTGACGCCGGCGGCGGCCATCGCGTCGGTCGGAGTTACGTTGGGATCGACGGTGTTAAGCCGGACTTTAACGCCTTCGTCGCCGACCCAGTAAGCATAACGGCCGATACGGATGTCGGCGCCGGAGGTGCCCGCGCCGGGGACGAGTGAGGGGGATACGCTGATGTTGACGAGCGGGGCGGCGACGTAACCGGTGGCGTTGGTGGTGCCGGCGGTGCCGTTGGCGGCGAGTAAAACAGCGTCGGTGCCATCAATGGTGATCGCAGTCGTGGCGGCGCTGCCGGCGATGACGCCGGTAACCGGCTTTGTCGGGGTGAAGGTTTGTGCGGCCGGTGGCGTGATGATCTGACCGAATGAGGTCTGCGTGCCGGAGACGGCGGTGGTCGCGTTAAACGCGGTGGTGTGATTGCCGCTGACGAGCCATTGGAGCAGGGCGGGCGTGCTCTTGGTCGAGCCTTGAGGGTTGGAGGCGTTGCCCCAGACACCGGTCCATTGGCGGGTGCCGTCGAGGGCGGTGCCGATGTCGGCGCGGGCTGTCGCACGTTGATCGGGGCCGGCGTATTTCTGGAGTTCGCCCAGAGCGATATTGAGGGCAAGGATCGCGTTTTGCCGGGCTTGCGCGATCGTCTGGCTGTTGCTGGCGACCTGGGTTTCGACGCGGGTGAGGGCGGCGAGGGAGACGAGCAGAAGAACCAAAAAGGCGAGGAGCGTGACCGTGATGAGCAACGCGAAGCCGCGTCGTTGATCAAAAGACGGACGACGGAGGGCTGACGGCGAAGGGCGTGGGCGCGGGCTCATGACTCGGGGAGGATGTTGCGCGAACGGGGTGGCGGAAACGGAAACCGGCGGGGCGGATGCCCTCCGCCGGTTCAGCGAATCAAGCCTGACGGGACGAGCGGTTTCCGCGACGGACGCCGGCGAACACGAGCAGGCTCATGCCGGCGAAGAACGCATAGGTGGACGGTTCGGGAATCGCGGAGGCGGTGAGGAAGCCGTTGCCATCGATCATGGCGGCGAAACCGTTGATCGTGATTTGGGCGAGTTGGCCGGAGGTCAGTGCGGTGTTGCTGGAGCCGAACTGGATGGTGTCGCCGGCATTCACGTTGACGAAACTCAGGCTCACCGAGCTGCTCCAGGAGACGGCGTTACTGGCGGCGAAGAGGAGGGCGACATCGCCCGTGCCGAGATCGATGGTCGAGTTGGCGGTGAGGGCGACGGTGCCGAGTGATTGGCTGAAGCCGCCGGCGTTGAGGGTGCCTCCGCCCAGCGAGATCGGGCTCGACGTGGAAAGCGCATTGGCAACCCCGAGGAGGAGCACGCCTTGGTTCACATTGGTCGCGCCAGTGTAGGTGTTGACGGCGGTGAGCGCGAGCGTGCCGAGACCGGTCTTGGTGAGGCCGCCGGTGGTGGATGCGTTGTTGGTCAGGAGCGCTGTGACGGTGAGGTCGGTCGCTGCTGCGCCATCGCCGATGGTGAAGGTGCGGATACCGTCGAGTGCGACTGCGCCTTTGAACGCATGGCCGCTGGCCGTCGAGATGACCGCGGTATTGGTATTGGTGGTGTTGCCCACGAAGGTGAGATTGCCCTTGAGCACCATCTTGCTGCCGTTGATAGCGGTATCGCCGCCCGCCAGGATGACCGGCGTGTAGGCGGTGAAGGCCGTGTTGGTAATCGCCAGATTGTTAAGGGTGAGGCTGTTGTTTTTTCCGATGAAGCCGGTGTTGATGATGCCGCCGTTCAGGCTGAGATTGTTGATGGTTTCGCTATAGGAACCGCCGAAGTTGGAGTATTGCAGCGTATAAGTGCCGGAGTTGATGGTGACGTTGGCGGTGTCCGCGATCTGCTCGTTCTTCAAGTTTTGCACGCTGCCGCCGTTGATGACCAAATCGCCGGTGATGGCGGTGGTGCCGTCGGATCCTTTGCTCAGGACGAGCGTGCCGGCGTTGACGGTGGTGGTGCCGGTGTAGCTGTTGGCCGCAGTGCCGCCGAGGAACACGACGCCTGGGCCTGATTTGGTGAGGCCGGTCGCGTTGGTGATTTCGCTGTTGATCGCGAGAGGGGCGCGATTGTTGGAGTCGCCGGTGGTGGAGACGATGAGGATGGCTTCCTTGCCGTTGAAGTTAAGCGTGGGAACAGCGAGGGTGATGGCATCCGTGGCGGCTGCAGTGGTGACGCCTTGGTAGGCGTAGATCACGCCGCTATCGATTTTGAGCACCGACCCCGCGTCGCCTGAAAGCGTGACACCCGAGTTGGTGCCGGCGCCAGTGATGGAAAAGGAGAGGGAGTTGATCGTGCTGAGTGCGGAGGTGAGATTCTGGCTGATGGGCGAACCCGAAGTCGCGACGTAGCGGACGTTATCCAGCTGGGTCTGACCGTTGATGATCGCGCCGGTGTATTCAGAGCCACCAAGCAGACGGACGCCGTTGGCTGCGTCGTAAGTGACGAGGCCGCCCGTGGCAAATCCACTGCCTGCCGACGAAGTGTCACCATAGGCACCGGCGATGATTCCGATCGTTGTGCCGGAAGAGCCTGAGCCCGTAAGCAACCCGACGGTGGAATTAAAAACGATGTTGCTGGTGGCGGCGGTGGCCGACGCGACAGAGGCGGTTCCGAGGCCGGTGCCACGGAAGAGAACAGTGCTGCCTGCGCCGCGCACAAAGCTGCCGGCGACGAGCTGGGTGTTTTTGGTCGCGGTGAGCGTCACCGTGGAAGCACCGGAGCCGGTGGTCAGGGCGTTCGTGATGGTGTCGACGGAATTGGAAGTGCCGTTGCCGGAGATCGACAGCGTGCTGCGGTTGAGCGTGACGCTCTTGGCGCGGGTCGTGCCGGTGCCGGAGCTGCTGTCGAAGTTCAGGGATGAGCCCTCTGAGACCGAGATATCGGACGTGGCTGCGTTGCCGGTGAGTTTCAGCTGACCACCACCGGTTACGGCGATATTGCCGTGCGAGGCCGTGTTGATGAGGCCGAGTGTTTTTCCGCTGTTAATGACGAAATTACGGGTGCCGCCTCCCAGGTCTACCGTAAGGGCGCGATTCGCAGTGGTGGTTCCCAGGTTGATCTGCTGGCCCGAGGCATTGTTGACCGTGATGTCCCCTCCGAGGATGACGGTCTGGTTGGCGGCGCTTCCACGCAGAATAAGCGTGTTGTTGCCCGCGTAGGAAAAATTCAAGCCGTTCGACAACGTGGTATCCGCAGCAAAGGTCACCACTTGGTTTCCGGTGAGGGTGAGGGATGAGTCCCAGATGCCGTTGATCGTGCCGCCGACCCAGTTGGCGGGGGTGTTGTAATCAAGGGGACCGGCGCCGGTCTGGTTAAAGCCGGTGGTCTGGGCTGAGATTGGCTGGAGGGCCAAGGCCGGCAGAACGAGCGCGCCTAAGCGGCAAAATTTGGAGAGCGAGTGAAACTTGCGAGCGTGGAGGGGCATGGGAGGGCGGGATTTTCGCAGTCGGAAGCCGCGATGGGTTTAAGGGGTAAAAGGGGCTCAGGGCGGGGAGGCTGGTTGTAGTCATAGAATTGATTCAGGTGATTTGTAAAGCACTATATCAAGTGATGTGTTTTTGTGGGTGCGCCGGTAATTTAACTGTTTTTTGCGGGATTAATATTTCTTAAAATGCTTATAATTAATAAATAATAATAATTTATTTTAGGGGCGAATGCATGAGTGGTAGCTCGCCTGAGATTACGGATGAGGAGTTTGGTGGCGTATTTATTACAGCACTGGATTGGGTTATTCGTATCATCTGTCTTCAATCGTGCTCACGCTGTTTGTGCAGGCGCAGGGCAAGGTGCGGATGACCCTGATCGGGCTCTATGGGCGCGTGGATCCGGCGTGGGACCCGGACCGGTCGGGCGGTCGCGGGCACGGCGTCCGAAGGGCGATGGCCCTTAGGGGTTATAGCATGATCGGACCGGCTGAATCAGCGCAGGCTGACTTCATACGCAATGACTCCCGAGCGGGAGGGTGCGTTGGGCGCAAAACGGATACGGCTGACTTTCTCGTCGGTGCCGTGGTGTCCGCGATAATCGCAGGTTTCCACGGCGGTCAGCGTGCTGCCGGTGGCGGGGGTGATGCGGAGCACGGCCTTCGGGGTGGTGATCAACGCATCGGCGCCGTCGCGGGTGACGGCGGGCGGGCAGATGAGGAGTGATTCGATCACGCCGGGGGCGGCGAGCTCGTAGGTATCAGAAATCGTGATACGGCCGGCGGATTTTTGAAAAACCCAAGAGCGGATCAGGCTCACGCAACGCGCTTCGGGCGGGTAGCATTTGGTGAGGTCCACGGAGAACTCGACGCGATCACCGCCGATTTCGGTTTTGAGAATGGTGGCGGCGAAGGCGGCGCCTTCGGGTTGTTCGCAGCCATTTACGAAGGGGACGGAGTGACCGAGTGAGCGGGCGGCGAGGAAGTCGTAGCGTTTGTCGCTGAAGAAGGCGCGGACGTATTCGGGGGCGCCGATCTCGATGATCGCGGGCGCGCCGTCGACGTTGAGGAGAAAACTGCCGCAGTCGTTGTGGTTGTGGTGCTCGGCGTTGTGGCCGCCCTTGGCGGCAAACTCCCAGAGGTGGCCGCCGGCGTCGGTGCCGCGCGTGACGATGGCGCCGTAGTCGTCAAAGAAGACGTCGGGGTGCACGGGTTCGCGGGCGGTGGCGAGCACGTCGGTCGAGGCGACGCGGAGCGCGAGGCGCGAGAGGTAGAAGAAGTCGGTGCGAAGAATATCCAAATCGAGACCGGTGTCGGCTTGGTGGCGGTAGATCGCGGTGCCTTGCGCCGTGAGGGTGGTGTCGGCGAGGCGCTGGCCGAGGTAAGTGAGGAGTGAAGAGCTCAGGCGGCCGGTGCGGCCGCCATCGGAGAAGTTAACAAAATGGCCTTCGGCGAGCGTCACTTGCGGGGCGAAGCGGGCGATGGCGGCGACTTTTTCATCGCCTTCGAAGAGGGAGAGTTGTCCGCGTGTGCGGTGTTCGAGCTGGGCGTTGAGTTCGGCGAACCAGCCAAAGCCGTAGGACCAGTAACCGGGTCCCTCGGAGGTCGAGCCATCGGCGCCGTAGCCAGTGAGAAACGCGGGCAGGCGGGTGGCGGCGACTGACAGCATGCGGGCGACGAGCGCGTGGTCTTCCTCAACCGCGAGGGCGGCACCGAGAACACCCTGGTGGCAGACGGCGTTCCAGTTGTTGGTGATGGTGAGCCAGTGAAACGTGGTGCGCGGGTTGACGTAGTTTTCGAAGATCTGGACGTGCAGGCGGGTCTTGATGCGCTGCGTGAGATCGGCGGGGATCACTGCGGCGAAGACCACGAGGAGATCGGCAAAGTTGTTGGCCGTTTCCGCGGCGAAGAGGTCGATCATCCACGGATTTTTCCCGGTGGGTTCGTTCCAGACGTGGGCGGGAAGAGTCCACGATTCCTCGTCCATGATCTCGCCGAGTTTTTTAATAAACGAAGGGAGCAGGCGGGTGCGGGTGGCGTCGTCGCCAAGCAACACAGCCATGGCAGCGCGGCCGAGACGGCGGCGGCGTTCGAAGTAGGGGCGCTCGAAGGGGAGACGGTCGCCGGTCTTGGCGAAGTCGGCGTAAAGTTCGTCGGTGAGGATCGGGAGCGGTTCGGAGGCCTCGGCGTCGGCGCGGGCGATCAGCGGCAGGAGCCACGCGGTGATGGCGGGATTATCACGGACGGCGCTCCAGACGGGATCGCCCAGCAGGGGAAGCGAAGGGCGGCCGGCGGTGGCGGCGAGGATCGCGGCGATTTCGTTTTCGGGGAGCGGGGCGGTGAGCAGATTGCGCATGGGGAAGCGCGAAACGTTAGCGACTGTGCGGTGCGGGGGAAGCCGATTGGAGGCCCTTCAGTAGAATCGCGCGAGGTGTTCGGAAAATTGTATAAACAAAGTCCGCCGGATTGAGCTCGGGGCGGCTAATGAGGTCATCCCAGGTGAGAAACCAGAGCCAGGGGGCGTCGGCGGTGAGGTCGGGGATGGAACCGCATTCGCCGAGTGCGATGGGTTTTCGGCCGCCGTGCAGTTCGCGGAGCCGGTCAAAAACAGTGAAAAAATCGCCGCGGGTTCCGGGACTGAAGTAAAGATCCGTCGCGAGGATATCGACGTAGTTATCACCCGGATACCAGTCCAGCGAGCGATCGTCGTCGGTGGAGGTCCAGACCCAGAGCAAATTGTCGAGGTGGTGGATGCGGGTAAACCGGTCGAACATCAACCGGTAGAGTTGCCTGGTCGCATCGGGGCCGCGGGCGCCCCACCAGAACCAGCCGCCCTCGGCTTCGTGGAGCGGACGCCACAGCACGGGGATACGGGCATCGCGAAGGGGTTTTAGTTTTTCGGCGAGGTGATCGAGATCGCGGATGATCGCGGCGTATTCGGGAGAGGATTCGTCGGCGATGCGGGAGACGTCGAAAGGGGTTTTGCTGGTGGAGAAGCTGTCCCAGATGAGCGGTCCGGCGTGAAGCGGCGCGAGCCAGTGCCAGGATAAGCTGACGATGCCGTGACGGTTGAGCGCCCAGTCGCGGGCGGCCTCAATGGCTCCGTCGCCGCCGGGCTGATTCCAGGAAGGTGAATAGTAAATCAGATCGAGGCCGAGAATCGCCGGAGTGGCTCCGCCCGTGTTGCGAGTGATGTAATCGAGGCGCGAAGGGACTGTCGGGTTGGATTCGTGCTGGCCGGTGAACGTGCGTTGCCCGAATTCACGCGTGAGCGTGGTAAAAAGAGCGCGGGACTCGTGCGAGGCGTTGGGGTTTACCGGGGTGGTGCGGAGATGAAATTCGCGAGGTGGCGAGGTGCGCTTGATCCGGATCGAGGCGATGTCGGCGTAGCCCCAATCGGTGCCGATGCGCACGGTGTTGGTGCCGGCGCGGAGACGGATGCGCCCGAAGGATCTGGTTTCGAAGCCGGTGGTTTTCGGGAAAAGCCGGCTGCCCTGCATGGAGCCGTTTATGGTGACGGGAATGCGTTTTTCGGCGTCGGCTGAGTAGACGAGGTCGAGGCGATAAAATCCATCGCGCGGCGCGGGAACTGAAAAAACGATCGCATCGCCGGGTTGCGTGAAGCCGGTGGCTCGATCCCGGTCGGTCGTTGCATCGGGAGGGACGATCTGGACGCTACCCAAGACAGTCGCTGCGCGTGCGGGATACTCGGACGTGTGGGCGCACCCCGATAAAAAGAGCGCGGCGACCGCAAAGAGAAAGGAGGGCAGGTGACAGAGCACGACGACTGGAGAGCGTGCCGATGCCCGCCTCCAATGAAAACCTTCAACTACAGGCTCGTCGCCTTGGATTCAGGAGACAGTTTTCCGGCGATGGAGCGCAGGTGGTTTTCGTGCCAGGAAAATGACTGTCCGGGCTTCAGGAAACTATTCCAGACGTGGCCGTTCTGGCGCATCTCGGCGATCGCCTGGTCCGTGCTCCAGTGTTGGTATTTGATTCGTAGATACGCGGCGACCAGGCCGGTGCGGTCTTTGCCGGACTTGCAATGGAAGGCCACGCCACCGGTCTCGGAGCGTTTAACGATGTCGTTGCCGATGGTCTCGACGAGGGTGAACACCTTGTCGTCGGGCATATACTGAAGGGAGAGCGCATCCTTGCCGCGGTTGGCCATGGAGTAGGCGACGTAGGTAATGCCGACCTCCTTGGCGGCGGCCTTTTCGAGCATGACGGCGGTGTATTCCGGGTTTTGCAGGGCGGGCGTCGGGGGTTCCTGACGTTGGAGTGAGACGACAGTGCGGATGCCCAAATCATAGAGATGCTGCATCTGCGCCTTGGCCTGCTGCCGGTCTGCGTCGGTGGGTTCGGCGCCTTTCAACCGGGTGGCGATACCGTCCACAGGATTGGCGCAGCGGACGATGTTGGTGCGATTCGCGATTTCGCCTAGCGAGTGGTAGTTGGGAATGAGGCGATCCTCGGAAACCGATTTGGCCGGAGCCTTTGAAGGAGGCGCTACGGCGGGAGTGGGCGTGTCAGCGGCGAAAACGGAGAGAGGGAAAATCAAAGAACCCACTACACTCGATGAAAGAAAACGGAAACAGGGGTAGGTTTTCATAGCTGGGATCACGGGGTGCGGGAAACGCGAAGTCGGCGGCCAATGCAGAGAGCCAGCACGCCGATGCCTGTGAAGGAAGCGTAGGTGGACGGCTCGGGAATTGCCGAGACGATCTGCACGGAGTTGAGGAAGCCGCGTGGTTCCGCGCCGGCGGTGCCGTAGCTGGCAAGGTTAAGCACTTCGCCGGAGGAGATCGACACGCTGAAGTGGACGTAATTGGCGTCTTCGGTCCAGCTGCCGGTGGCAACCGACGAGCTGCTATAAGTAAGGGATTTGGTGGTGTAGGTGCTGAAGTTGAAATTTCCCGTGGCTGCCGATGTGCCGACGTAGAGATTCTGCGTCTGGTTTCCGCCCAAACTGGTGTTACGAGCGGTTATGTAGATATCGTAGGTGCCGGCGGCCAGACCACTGAGTTGAAAGCCCACGGCGCGTGTGCCACCGGTGCCGTCGCTGGTGAAAATACCGTCTTTGCCAACCGAGGTGTCGGCGTAAACGCCCGTGTTGGTGAATCCGCCTAATGCAGAGTTTCCGCTGGGGGTGCTGGCCAAGTTGAGCGTGGTGCTGAGGTTGGTGGTGGTGGCGCCGATGTTCAGCGCGATTCCGGTGGCGGCCGTGTTGTCAGACCGGACCAAGTTTCCCGAGGCGATGTCCGCCGTCTGGATCTGGTTCCAGGCTGTATCGGTGAACGATCCGTTGACTGTGTGGTAGGGGCTGTTGATGCGCGAATCTGCAGGGCCGGCATCGTCGATGACCGGAGTGAGACCGAAATCCAGCATCAGCGTGACTGCTTGCACGGGGCCGACTAGGGCGAGGACGGAAATAGTAAGCCCAGGGAGGGAGATGCGCTTCATCATATGCGGAAGGGGACGGATTAGGGGTGATTGAACTATCCCCAACGTGATGGCCGTCCGCTTGGATCCCAAATTTTATGAATTGAGAAACTGCGACAAAAACTATATATTTTAAACATTATGGATGATCCGGCAGTCACTCAGAACGCGCGTCTTCCCATGCGGGAGTGGGCTTATCTGCACAGTGAGTTGGAATGGATTTATGATCACGAGGTGCCGGCCGTGTATCGCGATCGCAAGGTGAACAAGGAGAAAGGCGGCTACTGGGCGTGGTATGTGCGCCAAGGCAAGGCGTCGGTGCGCACGGCTTCGGGTAAACGCTATGAGGCGGGGCCGGGGATGTGGCTGCTGGTGCCGACGGAGCAGATGACGCAGCGGTTTTCGGAGGACGCGCGAATTCTGTCGCTGCACTTTTTGTGTCAGTGGCCGTCGGGTGAAAACATCCTGTCGGGCAATGGCGGCCTGGTGTTCGCCGGCGGCGAGCATCCGTTGCTGGAGCGCAAGGCGGCGCAGCTGGAGCGCATGGTCAGAAAGAGTATCCCGGAAGCGGATACGCGGTATTACAGCTGTTTTTCAGACTATGAGCAGTTCCTATCGTTTCATGTGCTGTTCCAGCAGTGGCTGCTGTTGTGGTTTAACATTCAAAAACAAAGCGGTGCGGATCTCTCGCGGCTTTTGACGAGCGACGACCGGGTGTTGAGCGCGATGCGGTGCCTCAACATGGCGCCATTGCGAGAAGGCTTGCCGCACGAGGCGCTGCGCAAGGAAAGCGGACTGGGTGAGGCGCAGCTCAACCGGATGTTTATGGCGGAATACGGAATGACATTGCGCAAGTGCTGGGAGCAGCGACGGCTGAAGGCCGCGAAGAGCCATCTCGAAACCAGCCTGATGCCGGTGAAGGAGGTGGCTTACACGCTGGGGTTTCGCTCCGACTCACACTTCATGATGTGGTTCAAGCAGCACACGGCTCAGCGCCCGAAGGAATACCGGCGGATACACCGGACGCTCGATGCCTGAAACGAACCCAGTGACAAGTGACCGCACGCGTTGGCGGCGACGCGGCGGGTTCTCCGCTTAACGCACCGTAAATTCGAATTGGATCGGGCCCTTGGCGTCGCGTTCGGATTGCAGGACTTTGTCGCCGATGCCATCGGAGCCATCGCGTCCGCTCCAAGTAACGCGGATTTGTTTTCCGTCATCCTGGACATCGACCATGCCGAAATAATTGAGCATCTGGCCGGGGGCGGTTTCGAAGCGGGCGCCGTGACTGTAGGGCCCGGCTTTGTAACTGCCACGGTTGGCGATGGGGCCGGCTTGGAAGACGCGGACGGGAGCGCCGCCGTCGGTGGCGAAGTCGCTGTGCGAGCCATCGTCTATGGCGGTCATGTGGGCGTCGCCGGAGAGAATGGCCACGCGACCGGCAAGACCGTTGGCCTTGATGAAATCGGCGATTTCGGCGCGGTGCGCGGAGTAGCCCTGCCAGCGATCAACAGGCAGCTCGGTGCCATTCCAAGGAATGGAGCTCATCCAGAAAATCAGCGGACAGCCGGCGTCGCGAGCGGCGAGTAACTGGGCGCGCAACCACGCGTCCTGCGCGGCGTTCATCATGCGGCGTCCGTCGGGATCACGCTGGCTGCGCAGATCGGAGATGATGAAATAAACGCGTCCGATCATGAACGCCTGATCCACCGGATCGGAAGGTCCGCCGACGAGCGGGTGGTGCGGGACGAGTTCACGGTAGTTGCGGAGGGAGGCTTCGCTGCTCGGGCTGTTTCGATTGCTGTCGTTGGGGCCGAAGTCGTGGTCGTCCCATTGATAAAAAAGCGGCGTGGTCGCGAGCAAGGTGCGCAGGCGGGGTGAGGAAAGGTGAAAATCATAGGCGTCGCGGAAAGCTTCCACGCGATTCTCGGTGATATCGTAATAGTGAAAATCACCGGTATGCAGAAAGAAGCGCGCGCCTTGGTGGGCGGCGGCGTCGAAGACGGGGGAGTTGGCTCCTTTGGCGCAAGACGCGACCGCGAAACGGAAACTGGCGGGAGTGCCGGGTTTGGGAAAGGTGCGGAACGAACGGGGTTCGTCGTCCACCGCAGTGCCGTCGTCGGCGACGAAACGATAGCGGTATTCGGTGTCGGGTTTCAGACCGGCGAGGATAAACCGGTGGAGCGCACCGGACTTCATGGGCGCGGTGAGGGCTGAAGAGAAAACGGTATCCGAATCCATGATACTAACGTAAACGGGGGCGGCGGATTCGATGCGGGCGGTGATCACGGCGACCGACTCGGTGACGCCGCCGGTCCAGGCCCAGCCGACGGACGCGGCTTGCGCGCAGGCTCCAATGACCAGCGAAAAGATGGCTGCGAAGAAGCTCCGGCGATGATTTGCGGGAAATCGGAGAGATCCGAGTGGACGAAGAATCGGGGCGGTTGCAGCGCGGTTCATTATGAGAAGAAGACAGAGGACGGAATACAGAGGACAGAGAACAGACGGAAGGATGGGCGTGGATTAGCGGAGTTTTTTTAACTCGAATTGTTTTCCGGCGAGGGCGTCTTTTACGAATTGGCCCCAGTAGGGGGTGGGTTCGTAAGTTTCGAGGGAGAGCAAGATGCGCGGGCTGGCCTTGTGGTGAAAGGACCAGCCGGTCCAGTGGAATTTATATTTCTGGATCAGGCCGAGCATGTCGGGCGACCACGTGTAGGGATCCTCATGCTGGTCGGGGCGGAGGAAGGCCATGGGTTTTTCCTCGCCGCCCAGTTCACCGATGAAGAGCGGGTATTTATCGGCGAGGGCGAGAAACTTGCCCTGCCAGGCGCTCTTCCACGGATAGACGTGCGTCGAATAAACGATACCGCGTCCGCCGCGATCATCGAGGGCGTGGCCGTTGAGGATGCCGGAGAGGTCGTAGCCCCAGTCGAGTCCGCCGACGATGACGATGTTCTGTGCACCGGTTTCACGGATGGTGTCGAGCAGGCGTTGCATGCCGACGGATTGGAAGCCGCGGAGCTTTTCACCGTTTTCAGCGACGATGGTCGCGTTGCTTTTCTCGTCGGTGACAAAGCCGCCCTTTTTCCAGACATCCCAAGAGAGGTCGTGCGGCTCGTTGAAAAGCTCAAAGAGGACGGCGGGGTGGTTTTTGAAACGGGTGGCGGCGTCTTTCCAGAAGGCAACGTGGGCTTCCTCGGGCGCGCGGAAGCGGTGGAGATCGAGAACGAGGTAAGCGCCGTGAGTGGCGCAGAGATTGGCGACGTCTTCGATCAACTGGCGGTAGCCGGCACCGCCGTCTTTTTGGTAAGGGCCTTTGCCTGTCCAGAAATTGTCGCGGACGGGCAGGCGGATGCAGTTGGCCTTCCATTCGGTGAGGGCGATCTCGGTGGATTTGAGGATATTTTCGCCGTTGGAAACCCATTCGAGACTGGGGATGGCAAGGCCTTGGAGCCAGACGGTGGTGCCGGTGTCGGTTTGTATCTGATTCCCGACTACACGGAGGGCTGGCGGCATCTTATCGGCGGGCGGGGCGGGGATGGTGGGTTTAACGGCGGCGGCGCGGCGGGCGGTGTCGGCGGCGCGTTCGGCGATATGCGCTTCGCGGCGGGCGATGATGGGCGCGGGGTCGGCGGGAGTGAGCGTGAGGTCATCGAGATCGAAGGTGCCGGCCTTGACGTTGAAAAGGGCGGGCATGATTTCGAGGCGGACGGCGCCGGCGGGAACGGTGAATTCGAGGGTTTTCTCGATCCACCCTTTGGAGGTTTTTTTGAAGTAGGGCGGCGACGGGCTGGCGAGGCGTTTGCCACCGGCGTCTTTAAAATCGAGGATGATGCGGCCGTCGTGCCACTGTTCTTTTCCGTGGACGATGTTGTCGTAGCGGGCGCGGAAACTGAAGACGAACGCCTGATGTGAGGAGTCGATCGGAAAGGAGCGATAGACGGAGAGCAGACGGCTGGGTTCGGAGAATTCGAGGCGGAGGAAGTGGTTGCCGGAGTCTTCGGACTGGATGCTGGCGCCTTCGTTGAGCGGCCAGCCCTCGGAGCCGGATTCGAAGTCACCGTTGGTGAGGACGGATGCGGCGGGCTCGGCGTGGAGAAGGAATGGGCAGAGCAGGAAGAGGAACGGGAGAAGGCGTTTCATGGGGAGCGGACAGAGTCGGATTTTTTTCACAGAGCCGAGCCGGAGTTCGGAGGGGAGGGCACAGAGTTCGGAGGCGGAGGGATTATTTTTGGAGGGACGTGGCGAGATCTTTGAGTTCGGGCGGGTGGTCGTCGAAGAGGTCGGGGGCGAAGGCCCAGAACAGCGTGTTTATCTTTAATTCTTGGATACGACGGGCGGAGAGGGCCAGGGCGGGCAGGCCGCCTCCGCCGGTGTTTTCGGCGGATACGTTGAGGGCGGGCGAGTGCAGGCGGGCGAGGTGGGCGAGGAATTTGGGCGGGCTCCAGCGGACGGGGTCAGGCGAAGTGTCGTCGCTCCATGCGGGGTTGGAATCGAGCCAGGTGCAGTGGACCCAAACCTGCGGATCACGGACTCCGGCGATGAAGCGGGCGAAGTCGAAGCCGCGTTGGATTTCGCCGTTTTTCTCGGGTGAGGTCGTGCCGCCGAGATCGCCGATGATGGCGGCTTCGAGTTGGCCGGGACGGATGCCCCAAGAAGGATACATCATGTGGAGCGGACCGGAGTAGAGCTGGCGGACGGTGGTGATTTGCCAGTCGTGGTAGTTTTGCAGGCTGGCGAGATACCAGTCGAGGAAGCGGCGGGCGGAAGTGTGGTCAGGCGAGGTTTTGCCCGGTTTCCAGTTGGGGACGGGGCAGGCAGTCATGCCGGCGGGGAGGCCGGGCTTGGTGCCTTGGGCGATGGGATCGAAGGCCCAGTAGCAGTTGTTTTTTTTGGCGAAGGTGGCGTCGGGGTAGTTGAGTTCTCCATACCAGCCGCCTCCGAGACGGACGGCTGCCCAGTCGGTGCCGAGCTCGCGAAAGAGGGCGGCGAGGTGGGCGGCGTAGCGGGTGCGGACGGCGGCGTTGAAGACGGTGTTGGCGATGTTTTTTCCGGATGCGTGATCGATGTAGAGATCGCCGTATTGGTTTTGGTAGCGGGCGTCGGGTAGCTGGCGCAGCCACTCGGGCGGATATTGGATGCCGGGGTCGAGGACGACGTGCAGGCCGGCGTGGCGGTAGGCGGCTAGGTCGGAGTGGAGTTGGCGGATGTAGGCCGGGTTGGTGGTGCCTGTGGAGGGTTCGAAGTTTTCCCAAGAGATGGAGAGGACGACGAGCGAGACTCCGGCGTCGGCGAGCGGTTGGGCGTAGGAGGGCTTGGGTTGCAGGACGCCGATGCGGACGGACTCGGGCGCGGCGGGGAGAGCGGGGAGGAGTAAGCCTAGAGCGATGCTGGAGAGAGCGAGCAACTGTGAGAGGCGGATCATGGAGTTCAGCGCATGCGCTTCATCTCGAATTGTTTTCCGGCGAGGGCGTCTTTGACGAAGACGCCGAAGAAGGGGTTCGGTGTGTATTTCCAGTCGGAGATCATCACTGGGGTGGTTTTGGGGTGAAGCGACCAAGCGGTCCAGTTGAGGCGGTGTTTTTGGACGAAGCCGAGCATGTCGGGGACCCAAGTATTAGGGGCCTCCTGTTGGTCGGCGGGGATAAATGTCATCTTGTTCACGTCGGCGCCGAACTCGCCGACGAAGATGGGATATTTTTCGGCGGCGGCGAGGACGCGACGGGCCCAGCCGGTGTGCCAGTTGTATTGATGCCAGGAATACATGATGCCGTGGCCGGTTTTGTCTTCGAGCGCGTAGCCTTCGGTGATACCGGAGAGGTCACCTGACCAGTCGATGCCACCGGCGATGACGATATTCTTGGCGCCAGTGGACCGGACGGCGTCGACAAGGGCCTGCATACCGACGGATTCGAAACCCTGGTTGGATTTTTTCTCGGCGTCGGAGAGGAAGGCCGATTCGTCGGGCTTCTTCGGGGCATCGACCCAGCCGCCGTCACGCCAGGTTTTCCAAGAGATGTCGTGGGGTTCGTTGAAGAGGTCGAAGAGGACGGCGGGGTGGTTTTTGTAGTGGGTGGCGGCGTCCTGCCAGAACGTGACATGTTCGGGTTTGGGGGCGCGGTAGCGATAGAGCTCGAGGACGAGGTAGGCGCCGCGGTTGGCGGCGAGCATGATGCACTGATCGATGTGATCGCGGTAGGCTTTGCCGCCGTCGGATTGGTAGCCGCTGCGGCCGAACCACAACTCATCGTTTACGGGGAGGCGGACGCAGTTGGCTTTCCAATCGTCGATGGCGACGAGGGTGGATTTGATCGCGTGAGTATCACGGGGGTAGGACTCGAAGCCGGGGGCGTTGACCCCTTGGAGCAGGACGACTTTGCCCGAGGCATCGACGAGACGGTTGCCTTGCACGCGGAGTTCGGCGGGCCACTTGGCTTGGACGGGCGACTCGGGCTGGACGTAGAGGAAGGCGGCTTCCTCGGCGCGGAGTTTGGCGGCGGCTTCGAGTTCTTCGGTGCCGGTGGCGGTGAGGATCAAGTCGTCGATGTCGAGGGTGCCGTGCGCGGCCTCGAAGAGGGCCGGCATGAGTTTGAGGAGCGTCGCACCCTGTGGGACGAGGAAAGAGGTTTTCTTTTCGATCCAGCCGACGGTGTTTTCGTTGGCGTAAACGGGATCAGGCTGAGTGGCGGTTTTTTTGCCGGAGGCGTCGACCAGTTCGAAGATGATGCGGGCGTCGTTCCAAGGGAGCTTGCCGGTTTTCAAGTCGGTGATGCGCCAGCGCCAGGTGAGTTGAAGGGCGCGGGTGCCCGCTGGAATAGCGATGGTGCGATGAAGCATGACCATCGTGGCGGGCACGGTGGCTTGCATGCGGATGAAGTGGTTGCCGTCCGCTTCGATTTCAAGGGTGCTGGTTTTGGATGAACGGTCCCAATTTTCGGGCCAGCCGTCGGCGTTGGTGTCGGTCTCAAAACCGGAGTTCGAGATCAAGGAGCCGGCGGCTTGCGCGCACGCAGGCAGCGGTGTCGCGAGAAGAACGAGTGCAAGAAGCGGAAGGAAGCGACGC
This sequence comes from Rariglobus hedericola, assembly GCF_007559335.1. Taxonomy (NCBI): domain Bacteria; kingdom Pseudomonadati; phylum Verrucomicrobiota; class Opitutia; order Opitutales; family Opitutaceae; genus Rariglobus; species Rariglobus hedericola. The sequence goes on along the minus strand of NZ_VMBG01000001.1, from coordinate 2,290,492 downwards.
ATGCGGGACGAGACTCAACGATCACGGCTTTTCGGCCGCGAGCTCTTCGAGACGTTTAGTGGTCAGCAGGCTGAATTTACCACCGTTTTTGGACGTGAGCGAGGAGAGGTCTTTTTCGGCCGCGTCCGTTTTTTCGTTCGCTCCGGTGAAGAGGAAAATATTCAGCGAGGCGCGTTCGCGCAGCAGCCCGTATTGAAGGCGCGAGACCTGATTGATGACCTGGGTGAACTCGGCGCCGATCTGGATTTCCTTGGAGGTGACAGGGCTGTCATCGCCGTCATCCTTGCCGCCGTCCAAGCGCGTCCAAATGGGATTGCCGGCTTTGTCGGTCCAGCCGGTGGTATCAAGCTTCAGGGTGAAGCCGGCTTTTTTCACGGCGGCCTGGAAATCGGCCGCGAGCACACGGCGGATGTCACCGATGACGAAGGGATCTTTTTTTTGCTGAAGGAGCTTGGCGTTGATAGCGGCGAAATCCGTGCGGAGTTTGGCCATGGCTTTGCCGCGGGCGGCGGAGATGGCGGCGAGATCCAGGCCCTGGCGCTTGAGGTCCGCCAAGTGGGCCTCGTGCTCCTTTTGTTTTTTCAGGATGTCCGCGGCGCTGAGCACGGCATCTTTGCGACCGGGCCAGGAAGAGCCGGTGATCAAGAAGACGGTTTCAGGCTGTTGCTCGAGGGCGGCGTTGAGGGCGTTCACCCATTGCGAAGGATGGTAGTCCGGGTCGAGCTTGAGGCGTTCGGGCGGTTCGTATTTCCAGCGAGGAGAACTCGCGGGGATGGCGCGGGTGCCGAGGGTCTGGAGCGTGGCGTTGATGGGTTTGATCCACTCGAAGAAGGTGGTCTTGTTCGCAACGGTGGCGGGCTGGAGTTCGCTGGCGAAGAGGCGGATGTTTTTGTCGTCGAAGAACACGACGTTGAACTGGGCGGACGGCGGCAGGGTGCTGATGAGACGCGAGATCTCGGTGCGCAAAATCTCGAAGGCGCGGAAGCCGCCTTTGCGGATATCCATGAGGCCGGCACTGATATCGACGACGAAGACGACCTTGCTGGCGCGCTGGTTGGTGACGCCGAGGAAACTCATGCTCATGAAGCCGCGACCGAGTCCGGAGCCGCTGCCGACGCCGGTGTTGTAACCCGTGCCGGTGCCCATGGCGCCCATGCCGGAACCGAAGCCCATGCCGCTGAGCGCGCTGGCGCCAACCGAAGGAAGATCGGGCATGGCGGGCATTTGCAGCGCGTTGTCAGCCGTTGAAAAAATGCGCGAGGCCGACACCGGGGAAGAACTCGCGGAACCGCCGCCCTTGCGGGCCACTTGGAGACGATGCTCGACCTGTTTTTGCGCGATGGACGGCTCGGACGCGGCGGCCGCCTCCATGACTTTCTTTTTGCCGATGATCTGTTCGCTGACGACGAAGTAGCCGGCGATGGCAATGAGCACGACATGCACCAGCACGGTGACGAGCAAGGGAACGCTCGCGGTGATGCGGCGGTAGGGATTGGGACGGGCGTGACTCATTAAATTTAAAAGCCGGGACGGACGAGCCGCCCCGGCTTTGGTGGAGGATGCGGATGGGTTAGTTAAGCAGCGCGCTCTTGATGCTGATGACACGGAGACGGCCGGTGAGATTGGCCGTCGTGGAACTGACGTTGGTAATCACGACCGGAGTGTTGGCATCGACCTCGATGCCCGAGAGCACGACGTTGCGAATGGCGCCGCCGGACGGGATGGAAATCACGCTTTGTTGGGCAACACCGTTGCGGGTCCACTGGATGTTCACCTGTTCGTCGCCGTTGCATTCGTGCCAGTTGATTTCCTGAAGTGCGAAGGCATGGGTGGCCTGAAGCGTGAAGCATTCGCCGCGGTCAAAGCGGCCGAGGCCCGTGTTGCCGACGCCGAAACCGGTGCCCTCTATGCCGAAGAACGAGGCGGCTGCCCCCGTGAAAACAGGCGCGGTGGGAACGGTGACGTTCACGCCGGTCTTGGGGGCGCTGAAGGCGATCGTCACGGGGATGCCATCGGGGGAGAACGCTCCGGAGAACGCGGTGGTGCCGCTGACGGCGCTCCACGGGGCGGCCGTCCAGGTCTGGAGCATGAACGGCGTGCCGGGCGTGGCCACCGTGGAGGCGGTGGTGATGCGCAGACTCTCAATATAGGTTGTCTGCGTGTAGTTGCTGGTGGCGCCGGTGAAGCCGAAGACGGTGCCGGCGGGAAGCGATGCGGGGTTGCCGACGCGGTTGGTCACATCGGCCCACAACGCGCCGGTGTCGTTCGTTCCTTGATAAACGCGGGCGCGCACCGTGCCCTCAGCGCCCTCGTAGTCGATTACTGCATACATATCCAAACCGGAGTAGGCGGCGATCGGCTGCGTGGCCCAGCCCTCGACGAGGTCATCGGCGACACCGGCAACGACGCCGATCTGGTCGGGGTTGTTGTCGACCTTCACGCCCCAGAGACGGTTGGCCTGGCCTTGATAACCGAGGGCCTGGCCGGCGTTGCCGACCGCACCAGGACTGGCGGAGTAAGCGCCGAAGACAAAGCCCTCGGCATTCGGATGCATGACCTTGAAACCGAAGCGGGCCTGCGCGCGATTGACGGCGGCGGGGAGAGGCTGGCCGTTGAGGATGACGGCGGCTTGGGAGTAGGCGGGGGTGGTGCTGGTGAGTTGCAGGCGGCTTGAGGCGATGACCGGCGTGAAGCCGACCGAGTAGATCTGGAGACCGGCGGGAGCGGTATCAAAACCGGTGTCGAGATGAACAGCGGAAGGAGCGGCCGGAGTTACGGGCGGAACAGGCGCATCGGTGCGCGGGAAACGAAACACGCTGGCCGTCATCGGCGCGAAGGTGTGCGAGAACGAAGTGCCGTAGGCCGTGGACACGCCGGTGTCGGGTGTGGCGGAGGCGCTCAAGGTGTAGAGCGTCGGCGCGGTGACGGGAGGCGCGTTGGTGACGCTGACGGACGTCGTGTAGGAGTTGGTGTTGTGACGATTGAGGACCTGCACATAGAGGAAGGAATCGTCTTTGGAGGCGGTTACGACGAGGTGGGTGTCGCTGCTGGTGCGGGCGAGAATCTGATCACCGGTGAGCGCGCCGTGGACGTAAGTGGCCCAGTAGGGGTAGCTGCGGGACTTGTCGGGTTTGTAGTAGGCGAGCTGGTCGTTGTAGGTGTCGAACTTGAAGCCCGTGGTGAGACGGCTGCGCGGGTTATACAACGAGTAGTGATCCGAGAGGAGAAACCAAAGGCCCTGCGTGATGGTGTGGCGGTAGTTGGGGCCGCCGGGGTTTTGGAACAGGTTCATCTCGGTCACGCCGGTGCCGACGGTGAGCGGGACGCCCTTGGCGGCCATGGTGGCGAGCAGTTTGCCTTCGCCGCGACTGCCGGACTGGGCGCTGTTGAAATGTGCGGTTTCAAACGAGGCGTTGAGCAACGCGTAGGCGGTGTCGGTCGTGGATTCCCAGCTGTAAATGTTGGCGTAGGTATGGCGGGTCACGATGTCCACCTGGCTGGCGCATGCGGTGAGGAAGTCGTTCATGATGGTGTCGCGATAGCCGCCGAAGCCGTAGTCCCAGCTGACTACGGGACCGCAAAGCGTGACGTTGGCGCGCAGGCCGAGCGTGGTGAGCTGGTTGTGGATCGCCTGGAAGTCCTCGATGTATTCGGCGGTGTCCTGAACGCGGTAGTTGACGTTTTCGAGATCCGGTTCGTTGCCGACCTCCCAGACCTGCTGGGTGAGGTTGAACGGCGGGGATTTGTATCGATTTACCAGATACGCCATGTTGGTGGCGATGCGGGTGGCGGTGGTGGCGGTGCTGCCGGCGGGGTAGGGCGAGCCCGTGAGGTCCATGTAGGCGGCGTGGACGATGGCGTCGCGACTGTCGCTGTAGGTGCGGCCGATGTTGTTGATCGCCTGGATGAAGAGCGGAGTGCCGCCGGCGTTGATCACCTGGGCCACGCGGTTGTCGAGATCGGCGAGGGTGATGGAGTTCGCCGGGTTGGAGGTATCCTCGGGATAGGCGGTGATGCGCACCATGCCCATGCGCGCGGTCATGACATCGGCGCGATAGGCGGGTGAGAGGCTCTGCCAGAACTTGGCGCCTTTGGTGGTGCCGGTGTTGGAACCCATCAGGCCGGCGGGAACGTCACGGATGACGGAGGATGCGTCGACCGTCACCGTGGCAGTCTGCGCGGTGAGCGAAGCGGTGAGGGCGGCGGAGGACAGGGCAAACACGCTGACAAACGAACGGAGGAGAGTCCGTCGTGCGGTGGTATGGGGAGGTTTTGGGTTATTCATTTTTCCAGGGGGAAAGCGGTAGCTGTCCGCTCCTGTTGGGGAGGCGGCGGGGAAAGGGGGGTGGGTCAGGCTCTTGCTAAGGGGTATTCGTGTAGGTCAGCCTGAAGTGGCCTGGATTGGGGTTTCCGAACTCGAAGAGTTCTTCGGATGTGTAAGCCGGTCATGCCGGATGAATCATGGGGTGGCAGCACTGGTCTCTGGTTTGGTGGCTGGCCACATAGGAACAGCGAACATGCCTAAGCCGGCGCCTTGCTGGCCGTGAATCAGCATGATGTTGGGACCGCCCGTATCGCTCATTTCCACTACATTGTTGAAAAGCTCGCGCCACTGTCCGTTCGTTTTGCGAGCTACACGAATCACCAGAGCGGCCCCTTCTGCGGTTGCTATGACGGATGTCGCTGGAGCCAGTTCGACAGGGGCGTTGGTGCCAAGGGCGACCAAGAGACGATCCGTAGTGAGATTGTGGATGCGCGTGTGCTTGGCGGGCAGGCCTGCCGGATCCTCGGGGATCACATACATGGCATACCGTGCGCGGCCCGCCGGGACGGTGAGAAGAGTTACCCGCTTTGAATCCTTTGGGAGAAGAACCGACGCGACTACGGGTGCCGGCTTGCGCGGATCCGGTTTCTCCACGGCAGTCGTAAATTTGAGGGTAATCGGTCCCGAGTAGGTTTGTATTTCGGAAACGGTGGCGGTTTCAGTCAGGTCGATTTTTTGATGACGGCCGTAATTCAGCGCGGGCACGTCGCCGAGCCAGGCCATCAGGCGGAATTGAAGAGAGACCTGCTCTTCCGCAGGCAAATCGGCTGCGGGAATCTGCGCGTGCAGAGTGCCCAGAAGAACAACGGGCAGTATGAAGTGGCGAATGAAGCAGTTCATGAAATCATTAAATATCTTCGGCGGAGAGCCATCGGAACGAGACGACCTTGTAGGCCCGCCCGAGGGCTTTGTTGTCGGGTGAGGTAAGGGCGGAGGGGAGCGTTTCGGCGGTGTCACCGGTCGGTTGCACGTATTCGGGAATGCGTTGCACGACGGCTTCGCACCAGGCGCGCGCCTGCGTTTGCGTGGAGTCGACCGGGTTGACGACTTCGCCGTAAGTGCGGATGACGAAGGTGTCTGACCGGGCTGAAAGCGCCGGGCCGATGGCTTGGAGCACGTCGCCCTGAAGAAGCCATCCGGGTATGCCGGTGGACGTGCGTCCCTGGGGACCTGGCGGGGCGGCATTACCATAGACGGGGTCCAAGTTGGGAAGGTCCACCAGCTTATCCGCAAAGTAGGCAGGCTGCGCATTGTAGCCGGGTTCTCCCGTGGTAAAGGGCCGCTGCGCCTGGGTGCTTAACATTTCGCCGGCGAAGAGCAGGCGATCACCGTAGGCACCGGCGCCATTGGCGGTGACCACGTCTGAACTCACCGTTTGAAAGGTATTGATACCGGCCGCAGTTGAGTCGATGGCTGCCTGCAGCGGGCCTGCGAGGCCGCGACCCATGGGAACAGGGGATGCGGCTAGATTACCGGAGGTATCGGCGTCATTGATTGAGGAGTTAAATGCGCTGCTCGCGGCGACCAGAGACCGGTTGATAAAATGCGAGAGGGAGACGAAGGGGCCGCGAGCACGGACGCGTTTCACGATCTCCGCCGCCAGCACATTGATTTCAGCGGAAGAGAGTCTGCGATAGCCGCTGTAAGAATCATCGCCGGTGCCCGATGGTTTGTAGCTTGATACGCCTGCGTTTGCCGTCGAGGTATTCGAGGTGGGTTGCCAGAGGGTGCGGGGAAAGGGCACGCCGTCGGCGACGGCGTCGTTGTTGACGCGAAGGGAGTTGAGTCCGCCAAGCAAGGCGACCCAGGCATCGTGAGAGGTGGAGTTGATGTTAAAGGCGCCCTCGGAAACCAGATGAGCGGACGCATAAGGAGATCGCACTTGATTGGGGGCGGTGGCGTTGTGGAGTGCGTAACGCGGATTGAGGGGTTCGAACGCCGCGCCTGACTGAGGAACGCCTGAAAAAAAGAATCCGTCCCACAGTGCCGTGTTCAGCAGGTAGGCCATATCGAAGTAGCGGATGTTGTTCGTCGGAGCCTTATACCATCCCTTGGCGCGGCTTTGCACTGCCTGGCCGCGAGTGACAAAAGGATAGGAGTAGGAATTCCCGACGGCGTAGGCGGGCTGGTAATTAATGGTCGTGCCCGGGTGCCAATCATCCGCCGTCAGACTGGCATGTTGCAGCTGGCCGATGGACAGAACGGGCGGCTGCCCGGACGCGCGGCGGGGGAAATCAAAAAATATGCCTTGGGAGGCAACCGGACTGCGGGTTTCCGGGCCAAAGTTTTCCGCCCAGGTTGCCGGGGTTAGATTTTCGGTGAAGCCGCCGGCGACCGGTTGGACGCCGCCGCGCGAAACGCCGCCGGCGTAGGAGGTGGGGGTCCATAGTTTGCCGGGTGTGTCCATCGCGGTGTGATCAACCGTGGCGGAACGCAGATTGAGATCCATGTAGGGGCGGGCCTGGGCGAACAGCGCATACTGGAATACCACGGCCGGCGAAGCGGAGTTCATGTCGCGGCGTGCGGGCGGCATGAACTTGATGTGAAAGTTGCCGATGATCTCGCCTTCGACACCGGTGGTTTCGCCAGTTTTGCTAAAGCCACAATCGACGAGCTGCTGGAGAATGGGACCGTTGTTTTTTTCCCGAAGCGTGATCGTGGTGAAAACCTGGTCGTGAATATACATCAACGCGATGGTTCGCGGCTGATTGGTGGCGGGGGGCGGGAGACCGGGTGTGGTGAAATCGAGGGTGTTTTTCGCGGTGAAATAACGGCTCTTGGCCACGATCGGATTTCCGAGGTTGTTGAGCTCAAGTTCGACGGGATCTTCGGCTCCGATGGCCGGCTGCAAGATGCCTCCCGCGACCTGGGTATTGCCTTTGACCGAAAGCACGCAGGTTCCGCCGGGGGGGATGCTGAATGCCGGCAGCGTGTAGCGGACCGTATCGAGCATGCTTTTGGTCACGTTGTCATTGGGCGCGCGCATCAGCACGAGACTGCCGTAGCTTTCGTCGTAACCGTGGCTCAGCGGAGAAGCGCCGATGACGAGGCCGCCGGGCGTCTTGTTGGGGGCGTCGGGGATCGGCGGGTTGCTACTGGTGTAGGTGTTCTTGAGAACAAATTCGTAGGTATTGGCGGGAGCGGTGAGCGTGACGTTGTAGGGATTTGCCAATACAAAGGCGACATTGCTGCGGATGGGCAGCTGATAGGAGCGCCCGGCCGGGATGCGCTGCACGTCGGTTCCGGGCGCAATCATCGCGAGGTCGGTGAAGGCGATCATGCGGAACTGGGTGATGACCGGGGCAATTCCAACCTGGGTGGAGGTTTCCGGGCGCACGACCAACGAGGGCGACGAAACGGAGGGGTTAGTGTTGTAGAACGAGTAGAGCCAGTCCCACTTCGGCGCGTAGCCGGAGGCGCCCCAGTTGGGGGAATGAGTGGCGGGGATGATGCCTTTGCCCGCCAGGTCGGAGGCGTTCCAGTCAGATTGCGACATCTCGAAATAGTGGGTGAGGTCTTTGCGCAGGCCGCCGCTAAGCGTGTTGGAGAGCACGCCAACTGCTTTGGGTGTGAAGTCGTGAAAGTGACTTCGTTGCGTTTCGCTTGTTGGAGTGGTGTCGAGCAGGACTGCTTGGGGCATTTGCATCAGGCGCTCCAAGCGAATGGCGGAGTTGGGGTCGTTGGCTGTCGGATAAGCGGGAAAGCCGGGGACAAGCTCAACGCCCGAACGGGAGGATGTCATCAGGCGCAGGCGTGAATCGGCGGCATCAGCATCAGCGCCCCCAGGGTTGTTTTTCCCGGCCCGGGGATCGGCGAGGGCGTAGGAGGCTTTGACGCCTTCGTCGCCTACCCACCAGGCGTAGCGACCGATGGTTGTGTTACCGGAGGTGCCCGCGCCGGGGACGGTGGAGGATGGAACGGAGATATCTTTAACAGGAGCGACAACGTATCGTTCAACGGCGGCCTCTCCGTTGGTAGCGGCCTGATCGCCCGCAGTTTTTGGGCCGACGAGGAGCACTGCTTTTTGGCCAGATGATTTGATCTCAAGCTTGGCGTAGGCGGACCGGTCGGCCCAGCCGTCGGGAGTGGCGGGGTCCAATCCGGCTGCAGCCCAATTTACCGGTGCTCCGGGGGTAAAGGGAGGGCTGTTGGCGGCTATGCGTCCATCGCTTGTGGAAGCGGTGACAAGGCCATTGGCGTCGGTAGTGAAAGTGCGGTCTTCGTTGCCGCTTACCAGCCAGTTGAGAAGGATAGGGCTGGGCGTTTGATCGTAGGGCGAGGCGCCTGGTGTTGCGTAGGTGGTGCTGGAGCGGCCCCAGACGCCGGTCCACCAGCGAGTGCCAGTCTGGACCGAGGCGGTGGCGCCGGTAGGAAGAAGTCCGTTGACGGTGCCGTTGACGGCGACGGTGTTGAATGCGGGCGAGCCGGCGGTGAGACGTTCGCCGGATGCGGCGGCTGCGAGGTCGGCGGTGGCGGTGACGCGTTGGTCGGGGCCGGTGTGACGCTGGAGCTGGCCGAGGGCGACGTTGAGCGCCATGAGGGCATTTTGACGGGCTTGGGCGAGCGACTGGTTGTTGGAGGCGACCTGGGTTTCGACGCGGGTCAGGCTCGCGAGGGAGACGAGCAACAGCACCAGAAACGCGAGCAGCGTAATGGTGATGATCAACGCGAAGCCCCGGCGACCTGAGGACAGGGGACGGCGGACAGAGGACGGAGTGACGCGGTGCGGGCTCACGACTCGGGAGGGGCTGGGGGCGGGGCCTTGGCCTGCTTGGGGGCGGGCCAGGTATCGGTGCGGAACGGGGCGGCGGGGAGACCGGCGGCGTTTAAGAGGCCGGCGACAGGGGCGTTGCGATAAGCATAACGCACGGCGACGGGATTCGCAACTTGCGCGCTGCTGACGATGACGGTGGCTCCGTCGATGCGGGCTTCGGCGGGCTGGAAAACCTGGTCGGCGCCGGCGAGTTCGAAACCGGTGAGGCCGGCGGGTGCGGCTTTGAGGGCGGAGGGGGACGGCTGGTAGCTGACGCGGTAGGCGGCGCCTTCGCGTTTGGCGGAGGCGAAGACCGGGCCGGAATCGATCACGTCTTTGATGATGTAGGTCCGGGCGAGGGCGAGGAGGGCGAGGCGTTCGCCGACGGGCTTTTTGTTTTTGGGGTGGAGGCCCTTGGCTTCGCCGACGTCGATGGTGATGGCCTGGCCGGTGTGGGGAGTGGAGAGGGCTTTGGTCTGGGCTTCGCGGAGCTCGGCCCAGTGCCACGTATCCGAATTTCGGTTACCGTGGTCGAAGTTGGGGAGCTGCACCCAGTAAACAGGAAGTTCGGGCTGGGCGAACTGGGTGCGCCAGCCGACGACGAGGGCGGCGAGGCGGACGGCGTAACCGGAGGCTTGGGAGGTGTTGGACTCGCCTTGATACCAGATCGCGCCACGAAGGGCGTAGGGAGCGAGGGGGGCGATCATGCCGCTGTTGAGTGCGGTGAGGGTGCGGTAGGAAGGGAGGCCGGCAGGGGCTTTGGGGGCGGGTTCGCTGAACGGTTGTTTCGCGGCCTTGGCGTCGTCGCGGGCTTTTTCCCAAGTGGTGCGAAGGGCTTCGTAGGCGGTTTTTTCCTCGGCCGTGGCGCGCGGGCCTTTTTCGAAGTTGGCGAAAGCGGCGGCGAGTTCGGGTGTGGTGCGGTAGGCGTCGGGGGCGATCCAAGGATCGATGCCGGTGCCGCCCCACGAGCTGTTGAGAATGCCGACGGGGACATTGAGACGGCGATGGAGTTCGAGGGCGAAGTAGTAGGCGACTCCGCTGAACTGGCCGGCGGTGGCGGGGAGTGCGGGGGCCCATGAGCCCGACACGGTGGATTGTGGGGTGAAGGCGGGAGTCTTGGTGACCTTGAACTGGCGGACGAAGGGGAAGTTGGCGGCGGCGATTTCTTTCTTGGCGTCGATGCAGTAAGCGAGCGGCCATTCCATGTTGGACTGACCGGAGGCCAGCCAGACTTCACCGACCACGATATCGCGGACCGTGACGGTGTTGGTGGCATTCACGATGAGATCGCGCGGCGAGGACGAGGCGGGGAGTGCGGCGAGGTTGACGCGCCAGTAGCCTTTGGAGTCGGCGGTGGTCGTCAGCGTTTGTCCGGCAAAGTTAACGGAGATCTTTTCGCCTGCGCTGGCGGTGCCCCAGACCGGCACGGGCTTTTCGCGCTGGAGGACGGCGCCGTCGGCAAACAACGGGGCGAGCGAAACCGCCGCGTGCAGCGGGGCTAGCAGGAGGGCGCAGGCGAGAAAGGGAAAGGCGACTTTCATCGGGCGAGGACGGCCGCCGGCTCAGCGAGCGCGGCGCTCAAAAGATGGGGGCGTTGTTGATGGAGCGTGACGATGAGTTCGCCGAAGAGGGTGTTGGCCCAGGCGAACCACGGGCGGGTGAAGCGGCTGGCGTCGGAGGCGTTGAACGACTCGTGCATGAAGCCGGTGCCGGCGTGGGTGGACTTGAGCTGGTGGAGGCACGAGATGATCTCGTCATCGTCACGCGAGGTGAGGGCCTGAAGCGTGAGTGACATCGGCCAGATGGTGTTGGGGCCGGTGTGCGGGCTGCCGATGCCCTGGCCGGCGAAACCGGCGGCGTAAGACGGATTATCCGTGCTCAGGCAAAAGGCCCGGGTGCGCAGGTAGCGGGCGTCGTCGATCGAGCAGAAGCCGATGTAGGGCAGGGAGAGCAGCGACGGGACATTGGAGTCGTCCATGAGGTGGACGGCGCCGTATCCATCGACCTCATACGCCCAGATCTCACCGTGAACGGGGTGGTGGACGACGGCGTGTTTTTCCAACGCGTGTGTGATCGTGTCGGACTGGGTGTGGGCCTCGGCGGCGAGGGCGTCGAGATGCAGTGTGGCGAGTAACGATGAGATGTCGTTCAATGCGACGGCCATCATGGCGTTGGCGGGGACGAGGAACGGGAGCTTCACCATGTCGTCTGATGGGCGGAAGCTGCAGCGGATGAGTCCGCAATCGGGCGTGCGAACCGTGGAGCTGTGGCTGCCGAGGTGAGTGCCCGCCATGCGTTGAAACGAGTAAGGCGAGCGCGTGGGATCGGCGCCGACGTTTTGTTCGACGCGGATCAACGCGAAGATCGATGCGATCGCGCGCTGCCACGTGTCGTCGAAAGGCGAGAGGTCGCCGGTGGTCGTCCAGTAGGCGTGCGAAAGGCGGAGGAAGTAGGCGAGGCTGTCGAGCTCCCACTTGCGCTCATGGACGCCGGGCAGCATCTGCGTGATATCGGTTTTCCAGTAGCCCTGAATCGGGTCGCGGTAGAACGCATTGGCGTAGGGATCGAGCAGGATGCCGTCGGCCTGGCGACGGATGACGCCGGCGATGAGCGTGCGTAAAGGCGCATCGGTGCGGGCGAGTGACAGGTAAGGCCAGACCTGAGCGGCGGAATCGCGCAACCACATCGCATCGATGTCACCGGTGATGACATAGGTATCGGGACGCCCGTCGGCGTCGACGCGATGATCAATGGTGGTGTCGAGCGTGTTGGGCAGGCAGTTCGCAAACAACCAGGCGAGCTCGGGATCGGTGATGGAACCGGCGACTTTCGTGATCAACGATTCGACGGCGCTATTGGTAAAACGGCGTTCGGAGACGGGGGGGCGTTGGGAGGCGAAAGCGGACATCGGGGCGGAGGGCTGATTCGGAATTTAGGCAGGATGAACGGGATAAAAGGCGGGATGCGGATGGGGCGGAAGGCTCAGCGCATGCGTTTCATCTCGAACTGTTTTCCTGCGAGGGCGTCTTTGGCAAAAACGCCCCAGAACGGGGTGGGCGTGTATTTCCAGTCGGAGATCATGACCGGAGTGGCCTTGGGGTGGAAACACCAGGCGGTCCAGTTGAGGCGGTGCAGCTGGATGAAGCCGAGCATGTCGGGAACCCACGTGTAAGGAGACTCCTGGATGTCGTGCGGGATGAAATCCATCTTGTTGGTGTCGGCACCGACCTCGCCGACGAAGATCGGATGTTTTGCGGCGACGGGAAGGACGGTCTTGGCCCAGCCCTTGTGCCAGTTGTATTGGTGCCAGGAATACATGATTCCGTTGCCGTCCGGGTCTTTGAGTTCGTAACCATCGGCGACGCCGGAGAGGTCGCCCGCCCAGCCCAGGCCGCCGGCGATCACGATGTTTTTGGCGCCGGTGGAGCGGACGGCGTCGATGAGCGCCTGCATGCCTACGGATTCGAAGCCCTGGTTCTTTTTCTTTTCCTCTTCGGAAAGGAAGGCGGATTCATCGGTGCCTTTCTTTTCGCCGACGAAACCGCCGTCGCGCCAGATTTTCCACGAGATGCCGTGGGGTTCGTTGAAGAGATCGAAGAGGACGGCGGGGTGGTTTTTGTAGCGCTCGGCGGCGTCCTTCCAGAACTCGACATGCTCGGCCTTGGGTGCGCGGAACCGGTGGAGATCAAGGATGAGGTAGGCGCCGCGGTTGGCGGTGAGGGTGACGATCTGGTCGATCTTTTCGCGGTAGGCTTTTCCGCCGTCTTTTTGCAGCGGGCTGCGACCGAACCAGAAAGTCTCATTCATCGGAAGGCGCACGGCATTGGACTTCCATTCGTCGATACCGACGACAGTGGACTTGAGAACCTGCATGTCGGCGGGGAGCGTTTCGAGTCCGCCGGCGTTGAGCCCCTGCAACCAGACTTCTTTGCCGGAGGGATCGACGAGGCGGTTGCCCTGCACATGAATTTCCTTGGGCCACTTGGCCTTGTTGTCGGTTTCGGGAGCAACGTAACGGAAGGCGGCTTCCTCGGCGCGGAGTTTGGCGGCGGCCTCGAGCGCGGCGGTGTCGGTGACGTGGATCGAGATGTCGTCGATGTCCATCGTGCCGGAGGCGACTTGGAAGAGGGACGGCATGAACTTCAGGGTCGTCGCACCGGTGGGAACGAGGAAGGAGGTTTTCTTTTCGACCCAGCCCTTGCTAGTGCCTTTGCCGTAGGGCGGGTTGGGCGAAGGGCTGACCTTGGCGCGGCTGGAGTCGAGAAACTCCATCATGAAGCGGGCGTCGAACCACGGTTTGTCGCCGGGTTTTACTTCGTTGAGACGCCAGCGCCAGGTGATCTCAAGGGCCGGAGTGCCGGCGGGAATGGGCACCTCCAAGTAAAAGCTGGTGAGCTTGCCGGGCTCGGTGGCGGAGAGTCGGATGAAGTGATTGCCGTTTTCGTTGAGCCACGCGCCACCGGTCTTGAGTTTCGGCCAACCATCGGGCCACTGGTCTGCATTGGCATCGGCCTCCAAGTTGGAGTTTTTGAGCAAGGATGTGGCGGGAGTTTGCGCATGCGCTGATGCACCGGACAGAGAGAGCAGGACGGCGGCGATTGTGGCCAGATGACGGAGCAGGAGCGGTTTCATGTCGGGGTAATATGGATACGGCTTACGCCGAACGCCGGCTTTGCGGGCCGGCGTTGGGAAGGGAACGGGGAAGACTTAGGCCGAGCGGCGGTTGCGGCGGCCCACAACCAACAAGAGGCAGGAAGCCCCGGCGAAGATGGCGTAGGTCGAGGGCTCGGGGATGGCGGAGAACTGCACGGTTAGGATGTGGTTGGCCGCATCGAAGTTATTTGACGATACCGTGAAACCAGCCGGACCATTAAATATGAACGTCGAACTGATGGAGGTCCAATCGCCGGAGCCAAGGAATAGGCTGTAGTCGGTGCCGGTAAGCACGGAACCAAGGCTGGTGAAATTGAAGGTGGCGGTGCCTCCCATGGATACGGCGCCCGTGCCGAAGTTAACGGCGTCAACGCTGGCGCCATTAACGTCGAAATTGAAGGTTGCACCGTTGGCAGCGGTCAGGCCGCCGGTGAGATTCAGAGTTCCGATGGAGCTGACACCGGCTTTGGTCATGTCACCAGGAGTGAATACGCTATTAGCCGCCGTGGCGCTGACTAACGTGGTGGAGAAGCCGGTGCCGCCAAGTTGAGCTCCGCCGGCAACAATTACTGCAGCCGTTCCCGGCGCGAGCTGTGATGCGTCACCTGTCGCCGAGCCGCTAGTATTCATCAGGAGTAGGGTGCCTTCATCTACTTTAGTATAACCCTTGTAGGCATTGCCGGTCGCATTGCTCAGTGCGACGATGCCCGCACCTTTTTTGACGATGCCGCGAGGAATGCCCGAAGTTGCATTGAGCGCTCCGGAAAAGTTGACCCGGCCGCCGGTGGCTGCGGTCAGAATCGGGTCGGGTGTGCTGATGACGCCGGGTGTTCCGTTTGTTCCAAAAGCGTTCAAATTGATGGCACCGGAGAAGGTGGTGTCATGAGCGGTATTGCCACCGATATAAGTTTGTGAGGTGGAGGCTCCCGAAACCGATATCGCGTTGGTGATTGTGAGGTCGCCGTCGGTGAGCAGTTTCATGTCGCCGCGCGCACCTGAACTGCCAAAGGTGATCGTGCCGGATCCGAATGCGTTGTTGTTGGTGGCGATGACAGTGCCGCCGTTGATCGTGGTGCCGCGACCATAGGTATTATTACCGTTAACGTAGAAGGTTCCGTTGATCGCCTGAGCATTCGACTGAGAGCTGCCGCCTTGACCATAGGTCACATTCCAGAGAGAGGAGGCTCCGCCGTTCGCGCCTTGGGCTATATTGCCATTCAAGGTAATGCTGGCTCCGGAATTACCCGTTTGAAAAACTACAACCTTGTTTCCAGCGGGAGTGCCGGAAGAATAATTGAGAGTGAGATTGCCGTTTAGCGTGAGCGCTCCTGTTCCTGAGTTGTTGAACGTGTAGTTGGCGGCGGTGCCGGCGGTGCCGACGTCATCCAGAATGATATTGGACGAAACCGTGTTTGTGCCGGTGCCTGCGGCGTAATTTAGAACGGTGACGTTTCCAGTGCCTGAAGCGCGACCGAGAGTGATATCCGCGCCTGAGAGGGTGTAGCCAGCGGTATTGAAGTTAATTGCTCCGGCGGCGATGCCGCTTGCGACGGTTACCGTTCCGGCGGTGCCTCGGAAATCCGCAGTATCGCGGTTGGCATTGCTCCAGCCGGATACAATCCCTGCACCGGTCGAGGCGTCGTTCCAAAAAAGATTGCCTGTGTTCCAATTGCCGGTGCCACCGACACCAGTAGCAACCGAGTCGGTGTCCCAATAAAGAGTAGCGGCGGAGAGCGGGCTAAGGCACAGGGCCGAAGCGCAGAATGACAGCAGGGCTTTGCGAGTGGCGCGCATAAACGAAGTCTTCATAAAAGGAGTGGAATTCAGAAGTGGGTAAGGGCTGCGAAGGGGGATCAGTTGCTCACGACGACACGGCCGATGTGCCAGTCGAAGTAGAGGTGGTTTTGGTAGCCGGGGTGGCTGCCGTCCAAGGAGCCGGCGTCGAGGTCGCGGATGGCCCAAACTTTCGCGGGCATGTTGGCGACTTTTTGCGGAGCGGGAGAAATGTTGGTGCCGGCGGCGTCCTGGATGAAACCCCAGGGCTGGACGGTGGTGTCATTGATGTCCTTGGCCGGATCGCCCGTGGTGTTGGCGTTGTGGAGAACGTAGCCTTTGCCGCCGGTCGTTCCCTTGTAGCTGGGGCATTCAAAAATCGGCGAGTAGGTGCTCTGATCAACCGCCGTGGACCAAGTCGATGCCGGCTTAAGATCCAGATAGGTGAGCAGCGAGTTTTGGAAATTCCGTGCGTCGCGATTGTAGTAGGACGACACGCCAAAGAAGCCGGTGGCGGGCAAAGAGCCCTTGTGTTCGCTAGAGTAGGTTTGGATCGCCAGGCCGATCTGACGCAGATTGTTCGTGCATCGGGAACTCTTAGCCGACTCGCGCACGCGACCAATCACGGGGATGATGATCGAAGCGAGCACGCCGATGATCGCGATGACAGTGAGCAGTTCGATCAGGGTGAAAGCAGCGGTGTGCCGGTGGGTGCGAATGGGGGAAAGCAAGGGGGTGGATTTCATGACGGCAGGGGTTACCGGAGGGCGTTGAAAAGCAGAAGGGGGTAGAGGCTAGCTGAGCGGGGTAATAGCAGTTCTGGAATAACGCTATGTGCAGGCAGGCATTAAACAATCGTCTGTGAGCGCAATAGATTGCGTAAATTATCTTGTTTTAAATAAGGTAGATAAAAATTTTGTTAATTCAATTCAGCGATTTCTAACCGATGTTTTTCTGGCTATAGAACAAATATAGCATTTGTGGGTGCTTTGCTCCATAGCTGCAGCCAAGTCGAAGAACTGGCTATTTATTACTAGGTTGTGTTTGCGAAAATAAAGTCAGTCCATGGCTGAAGCTCTACGAGGAAAGCGAGAAGGCACACTGAACTGCCGTTGCACTCGGTGCGTGGGCCGTCGTGCGGCTTATCTACCAACACACCTTGGGGAAATGCCGGGATTACGGTGTGGCTGTGACTAACAGAGTCGTGCTAGGCCTGCCGGGCTTTTTTGGAGAGGCTGGGGCCATTGATCCACGTGCCTTCGACCATGGAAGTGATTGGCATGGCGGGGATGCCGCGTTCATCGCGTTGGATTTGCGCGATGAGCAGGTCGATGGCGGCTGCACCAATTGAGTCGGGTCGTTGGTCGATGCCGGCGATCTCGCATTCGGTTTTACTCCAGTTGAGCGTGGCGAAATCAATTTCGCCCGGGGCCCGGATGCCGCCGCGGCGGAGTTCGTGCAATGCCTGCGTGTTGTCGCTGAGCACGACTTCCAATCGTTCGGCGCGCGCCCATTCGGGGATGCGCGCCCGGGTGTCGTCGTCAAAGAGGAAGACTTTCAGCGCGGCCGCGGGATTATGTTTTTGAGTGAGCAACGCACCGGCTAGCCAGAGGTCGTCCACGCGCGGGCTGGTGCTGGCGTAAAGACACAGGCCGATGCGGGTGTAACCGAGCCGCCAGAGTTTGCGGCTGGCGATGAGAATGGCGTGAAAGTGGTGCGGAGTGGTGCGATGAAGATCGGGCCGCAGCAGCGAGTAGCCGATGGTAACGCAGCTGAATTTTGCCCAGTCCATGCTAAGCCGGCTGCGGGCAATGGGGGTGGGCGCGACAACCAGTCCGGCTATGCCGCGATTATGCAGGATGCGGCTGAGGCGTTCGCCGGTCATGCCGGGTTCGCGCAGCCAGAAGTGTTCCAGCTTGTAACCGTTGCGCAGGGCCTGGTCGGCGGCGCCTTTGAACATCGGGGCGTAGAACGGGTTTCGGGTCCATTCATCCGACGTTTGAAAGTTGGTGATATAAGCCAGCGTGGTGATGTCGGATCCCAAGGTGTTGCCGCGACGACGGCGGGCAAAGGCCGAGAGGAGCGGGTCGGGGCGGTAACCGAGCTGGGCTGCGATTTTCTGGATACGTTCTCGGGTCTCTACGGGAATCTGCGGATCCATGCCGAGGGCGCGGGAGACGGTGGCGGCGGAGACACCGGCGGCCGCTGCGACCTCTTTCATCGTTACCCGTTTTGGCATGATCAAAGCGTGCGGGACGGGAGCCGCGTCGCAAGGTTAAGGGTGGCGGTTGAGGAAGTCGGAGGAGTGGGGTTTTACCCGTGAAGTGCCGCGAATGGCGGAGCGCGGGTGGAATAAGGACGGGCTCAGATGGTGAGGGCGATCAGGTCCGCGACGGGGACGAGGGCGATATCCACGCGGTCGTGGACCATCGTGGTGTAGCAGATGTAGCGGTCATCGAGGCAGAATTGCGGATGCGGGTGCAGGTGGACGCAGCGGGTGGCACCGGGCGAAAGGGGCGGAGTGTTTACGATTTCGACCTCGCGGCGGGTGACGGTGTCGTAGAAGAGGACATGGCAGTCGGCGTTGCCGGGGTCGGCCATGGTGTCGGCGACCAGATAGCGGCCGCAGCGCGTGGAGTGGGCGTGGGAGAGGTTGCCGGGCCAGACGAGGGTTTCTTCGCGGGTGGCCAGGGACACGGATTTCACGCCGTATCCATAATGAAGATACCAAATGGATTCGCCGGAGGCGTCCCACCATTCGTGGCCGGAGTGGGAGACCGGCGCTTTGAGCAGGGGGCGGGCTTCTTCGCCGCGGCAGATGGTCCAGATGCGGTGATAGGGTGTGGTGCCATCGAACGGGATGCCGAGGCGGTCGCCGTCAATCCAGTATTCCTGCGCGCACAGCTGGAGGTCGGGATCAATCGGGCTGAAGAGAGCGTGGTTAAAAGTGCGATTCTCGAACGTTTGCCAGACAAGGTAGGGGGAACCGTCGAGCGGGAGTTCGCCGAGGGTGGACATGGCGACGCCGTCGTCGCGGGTGGAGCGGCTGTCGAGGTTGATGGATTTGCGGTCGGCGGAGAACGTGGGGTGGGTGGCCAGAAGCTGGAGTTTGCCGGGTATGGCACTGGAAGGAACGGTGCCGACGCGGACGGCTTCATCGGTGGCGAGAGGGCCACGTTTCCAGATGTCGAAGTGGTTTCCCCACCAGGCTTCGCCGGTGGCGTGGTCGATCCACGGGCGGGAGGTCGGGAACTGGGTTTCGGGGTAAACGCGGAGTTCGTCGGTTTTGAAGTCAACGACGCCGAGCACCTGCTGAGAATGCATGCCGCCCTCGGGTGGAAATCCGCAGCCGAGCCAGAGGAAGCGGCCGTCAGCGGACCAGCTCGGGTGGGTGTAGTAGAACGATTGCTGGACGGGTGCGGCGCGGTGCGTGAGCACGTAGCTGGCGACGCCGTTGGACGGGTTGATCCAGCGGGAGAAGAGCGGCGAAGTCTCGGGGGTCGATAACGAGGTATCCGGCGTCGATGCGGAACCAGCGGGGACGGCGGCAGGGGAGGTCATGCGGCTTGAACAGATGAGCGACGGGGTTTTCGACGGAGTCATTTAATGATAGCTGAAACGAGTGCGAGGCGGAACCAGAAATCGGAGCCCGGTTGAGCCGGGGCCGCTGATGAAGAAAGCGATCGTAGGAGAAATTACAGATGGGCTCCGTGGGTGCGGATCACGTCGGCGTAAAAGGCGGCGGAGGCTTTGGGGGTTCGCTTCTGGGTTTCGTAGTCCACGTGGACGAGGCCGAAGCGCGGGTGGTAGCCGTGCGCCCATTCGAAGTTATCGAGGAACGACCAGTAGTAGAACGCCTCGACATGGGCGCCGTCGGCGATGGACCGGCGCAGCTCGCGCAGGTGCCGGCGCAGGTGATCGATGCGGAAGTGGTCGGGCACGTCGCCGCCGGTCGTGACCCAGTCCATGGAGGCGAGGCCGTTTTCCAGAATTTGCACGGGCAGGCGGTAGCGTTCGGTGAGGGTTTTGGGGCCCCAATACAGGCCCTCCGGCTGCATTTGCCATTTCATCATGGTGAGAGGTTTGCCGTCGGCGCGCTGCGGCTGCGACCAGTCCATATAGTAATTCCAGCCGAAGTAGTCCATCGGCGCGGACAGGATGCGGAGGTCGTCGGCGCGCACGGTGTCGTCAACGATGTCGCCATAGAAGGCTCGGACCTCGGGGCTGTAGTCGCCGGTGAAAAGCGGATCGACCCAGAGATGAGAGGACCACGGTTTTTCGTTGGGGAACGCGAAGGCGACGGCTTGGGCGGCGGCGATGTCGGCGGGCGAGGACGAGCGCGGGATGTCCACGTTGTGGTTGAACGCCTGGCCGATGCGGGCGGGGCCGCGAGTGCCCTCACGGAGCACGCCGACGGCGAGGCCGTGGGCGAGATTCATATGGTGGACCAAGCGGAAATAATCGCGGTGGGTGAGGCTGACGCCGGGCGCGTGGATGCCGAGGTGATGGCCGAGCGCGCCGACGTTGCCGGCCTCGTTGTGCGTGCACCAGCGGTTGACGCGGTCGCCGAGGCGTTTGACGACGACGGCGGCGTAGTCGGAGAACCACGCGGCGCTGTCGCGGTTGAGCCAGCCGCCGCGTTCATACAGGGCCTGCGGAAAGTCCCAGTGGAATAGCGTCACCAAAGGTTGAATACCTGCGGCGAGCAGCGAATCCACGAGGCGGTCGTAGAAGGCGAGACCGGCTTCGTTGATGCGGCCGTTGGTGCCGTCGGGCAGGATGCGCGGCCATGAGAGGGAAAAGCGGTAGGATTGCAGGCTGGTGTCGCGCATGAGGGCGACGTCTTCGGGCCAGCGGTGATAGTGGGCGCAGGCGATGGCGCCGGATTGGCCGCCCTCGATCTTGCCCTCGCGGGTGCAGAACGTGTCCCAGATGGACAGGCCTTTGCCGTCTTCGCGGGCGGCGCCCTCGATCTGGTAGGCGGCGGTGGCGGAGCCCCACAGGAAACCGGACGGAAATGATTGAGGTGATGCAGGGAGCGAGGCGGTTGAACTCATGTAGGAAAACAAAAAGGGAGGGCGGACGGAGGTTTTGCTCCTTCGTCCGTCCTCCGGATAACTCACGGTGTCGTCACGGTTACGTTGTCGATGGTGGCCGTGCTCAATGTGCCGCCGGATTTGCCGCATACAGGCAGGCCGATGTAGATGGTCGGTGCGGTCATGGTAATAGTCTGGGTCGCGCCATGCTGAACCCAGCTGGCGGGTGCGCCGCCGACATCGGCCGCGCGGTAGCCTTTGAAGGTGTTGCCGCTGCGCACGAGGCGAACCCAATAGGGGAGCGTGATGCCGGAGACGCCGCCGGAGTGCCCGCTGCCGCCTGCGGTGGTCAGCCGGTAGCCGAGGTCCACCCAGCCGTTGGTGGTGAGGCTCATGAGGGCATGCTTCGAGTCTGCCGCGAGCGATTCACGAATCATCACGCCGGTCACCGAATTGGCGGGCGTGGCCGAGCGGGAAACAATCCGGGCGGTAATGGTGCAATCGCCGGACACGGGTTGATGAACGAAGTGAAACGAATCCGCCGTGTTCCAGATGTCCCAGCCCGCCCCCTGGACGGTAAACGTGCCGCCCGCATACGAGGCGTTGCCTGCGGTGATGACGGTGCCGATGTCCTGGTTGGTCCACGTGTCGAAGTTGTTGTAGGCTTCGAGCACGGCCATCTGGGGTTTGTCGGTGCCGGGGAACGGCTGGGGCTGGCAGACGGTGGAGCTGGTGGTCCAGTTGTTGCCGGCGGCCCAATAATTGGTGCTCAGGTTGTTGTCGCGGGCGTAGGCGAGGAAGTTGTCCAAGGCCTCGTTCCAGCCGGCTTGGTAATAATTATTGGGCACGCAGAACTCGCCGATGTTGCCGTGGGCGTAGGGGCGGGTTTGCAGCCAGGCGACGAACGGGGCGACGTGATTGATGCCGGAGTTGGGATTGGGCACGTCGTCGGAGCGATAGTTGCCGTCGGAGCCGAAGTAGGCCGGGGACGCGTAAGGGTTGCTCTGATAATCCCAGTAGGAGTGCGCGGAATAGATCAGGCGGCCGACGGGATCCTTGATGTCGAGCGAGCCGCTAACGTTGGGCCAGCGGTTGGCGCTGGAGTAGGACATACCCTCGACGATGACGTAGTTGCGCTGGTCAACCTTGCGAATGGCGTCGACCGTGACCTGCGCGGCGGCGGACCAGTTTTCGAGCGTGCCGGACGGCTCGTTCATGAGGTCGTAGCCATAAGTGCTCGGTTCGTTTTTGTAGCGGTCGGCGATCTTGGTCCAGAGGTCGGCCAAGGCGGTGTAAGGCACGGCGGCGGAGCCAACCTGGTTGCCGCTGTAACTATTGTAGTTGTGCAGATCCCACATGATTTTCATGTCACGGGCGTTCGCCAAGGCGACCAAGGCGTCGAGGTTGGTGAAGTCCACCGCCCCGAAAGCGACGGACTGCACGCGCTCCCACTTGATGGGAATGCGGATGAGGGTGAGGCCTTTGTTTTTGTAATAGTCCCACATGGCGGCGTTGGTCTGCCAGAAGGCGAAGCCGCTGAACTCCGCGCCGGCGAAGTTGACGCCGAACAGTTGCGGAGGGCCGGAGAGATCACGGTTGAAAACCGCCACGCTGCCGGTGCCGGAGAAGCCGAGGCTGGCGGCGGTATGCACGCCGGCGGGTTTGACGGAGCCGTTGACGGTGAGGCCGGTGACGTAGATCCAGTCATTGAGAATGACATTGCCGCCGGTGTTGACGGTGAGACGGCCGGAGCTGGCTAACTTGGTCTGCACGGCAAGGGTGGCGCCGGAATTGACGGTGAACGTGCCGGTGTAGGCGTTGCCATGGTCGATCCGTGGAGTGAACTGGCCGGCTCCGCTCACGCTGAAATTGCCCGGGCCGGAGAGATCGCCGACGAACAGGTTCAACACGCCGCCGGCGCCGGTGGAGAGCGTGGTGGTTCCGGAAGGCCGCGAATACGTATCCACATCGAGGTTACGCACGGCGGTGCCGGCTTCAATGGTGCCTCCGGTGGAGACCATTTTTGTTGCGGAGCTGATGGCGGTGCCGGTGCCAAGAAGAAGAAGCTTGCCCGAGCCGGCCAGGCTCAACGTGCCGCCCGTGAAGGTCGAACTGGTGGCGGGCGTGCGCAGCACGTTGCTGCCGACGCTGACGGAATACGTGTCGACAATGTTAATCGACGGCGCGGTCGCGCCGGTGCCGGAGGTGTTGGTGTTCCATTGGGTCTTGTAGGCGACCGTCCAATCCTGCGCACCCGTCTGGCTGGTGGTGAGATACCAAGTCGCGGGCGTGCGGACGACGATGCTGCCGGTGCCGGTGAAGCCCAGCGAAGCCGCCGTGTAAGTGCCCGGGGTCTTGACGACGCCGGCGACGGTCAGGCCGGTGAAGGTGACCGTCTGGTTGAGAATGACATCAGACGCGGTGGTCACGACGAGTGCGCCGCCGGAAGACATCGCGTTGAGGAATTCCAGTTTTCCGGTGGTGAGCGTGATCTTGCCGGTGTAGCTGGTGGCGTCGGTGATCGTGAGTTTAAGCGTGGCGGTGGCGCCGCCAGTGAGGTTGAAATTTCCCGCGCCGGTGAGCGTGCCGATGGTGAGCGGGAAGAGGTTGTTCGTGCCGGTTCCGTTGGCGATCAACGTCGTGCCGGAAACATTCAGGTAGGACGTGATGGTCAGCGTGCTGGTGTTCGAGCCGCTCTTGAGGGCGGTGCCGTTCTGGGTGACCAGATTGGGGATGGTAGAAAGGGCCGCGCCACTCTTCACCAGCAGCGAATGGGTCTTTGGTCCGAGCGTGAGGGTCTTTCCGCCAAACGTGGAAGCCGGGCCAGGCGTGCGGAGAACCCAGGCGGTGCCGTTGCAGACATAATCGTCCGCGCTGTTGATCGACACGGGAGCCGTGCCCGTGCCATCGGCGGCGGTGTTCCAGGAACTGAGAATGTCCCAGCTGCCGGCACCGTTTTGGTTGACCGACTGGTAATAGGTCGCGGCGGTTGCAGAGGATAAAGCGACCAGCGGAGCGACGAGGGTGGCGAACAAGAAGCCGGACAAAGGCCGGCGACGAAGAGGGGGTTTTATTTGGGTATTCATGTGGGGGCTGAGGGAAAGCAGTAGCTGCCGCGTCGAGGGGCGCGGTGGTGAAAAAAGGATAAACTCAGGTGGTGAGCGCGATCAGGTCGGCCACGGGAGCGAGCGCGATGTCGACGCGATCGTGGACCGTGGTGGTGTAACAAATATAACGATCATCGAGACAAAATTGAGGATGCGGATGAAGGTGGGTGCAGCGTGTGAGGTGCGAGGCGAGCGGGCCGCGGTTGACGATTTCGACGCATTTGCCGGTGACGGTGTCGCGGAAGAGGACGTGGCAATCAGGATTGCCCGGAGTGTCCATGCGGTCGGCGACCAAGTAGCGTCCGGTGCGGTCGGAGTGGGCGTGGGAGAGGTGGCCGGCCCAGATGAGGGTTTCTTCGCGGGTGGCGAGGCAGACACGTTTCACGCCGTGGCCGTAGTGGAGATAGTTGATGAATTGTCCGTCGGCGGACCACCATTCGTGGCCGCTGTGGGAGACGGGTTGGCGGAGGAGCGGTTCGGCTTGTCCGCCGCGACGGATGAGCCAGATGCGGTGGTAGGGCAGGTTGCCGTCGAAGGGCACGCCCTTGCGCGCGGCATCTTGCCAGTATTCGTGGACGATGAGTTGGAGGTCGGGATCGACGGGACTGAAGAGGCCGTGGTCGAAGTAGCGGTCGGGAAGAGATTGCCAGAGCTTGAACGAGGAGCCGTTGGCGGCGAGTTCGCCGAGGTGGACCGTGGCGGAGCCGTCGGACTGGATGAATCGGGCGTCCACGTTGAACGAGCGGCGGTCGGCGGAGAACGTCGGGTGCGTGGCGAGAAGGGCGAGGCGTCCGGAGTCGAGGGCGGCAGGGAACGAGTTGACGCGGACGGCGCGATCTTTGGCGAGCGGGCCGCGTTTCCAGAGATCGAGGTGGTTGGTCCAGTAGGCCTCGCCGCTGAGGCCGTCCACCATGACGGATTCGGCGGTGAATTGAGTTTCTGGATACACGCGAAGTTCGTCGCGATCGAAGTCAACGACGCCGAGGGTCTGCGTGCAATGGAGGCCGCCAGGAGGTGGGAAGCCGCAGCGCAACCAGAGGAAACGGCCGTCGTGGGACCAGCTGGGATGAGTGTAGTAGAAAGATTGCTGAACGGGGGCGGCGCGGTGGGTGAGGATGTAGCTGGAGACGTCGCTCGCGGGATTTATCCAGCGAGTGAAAAGGCCGGAGGTCTCGGGTGTGGCGAGATCGGAAGTGCGGGCGAGGGCGGGCGGGCAGGCGATGGACGTTGCTAGTGTCATGGTAGTGAATGGAGAGGGCTCAAGGAGTGTCGGTGTAAGTGAGCCAGGCATGGGAAGGAGGCGGGTCGCCGCGCTCGGCGAGGATGTAGGGGCCGAGACGGAATTTCATGCCGCTCGGGGAATAAACGAGCACACCGGTGACGCGGATGTCGGGCTTCACGACGACGACGTTGTCGTCGATGAGTTTCCACTCATCTGGCGTTTGCACGGCGACGAGCACACGGAGGCGTCCGCGGGGATCGGCGTCGGGGGTGATGATCTTGACGGAGCCTGGCTCGGTCACGACTTGGTTTTTGGCAAGGCGGGTGGCAAGGGAGACATGGCCACGATTAAGGATGCGCAGGGTGCCGCCGGGGAAAGCGGCGGAGGAGTTGTCGATGAATTCGACGTTATAGGTGCCGGGGGTGATGGAGCCGGGAGCGGGCGGTTGCGGCGTGACGATGACGAGAGCGGAGGTGGTGTTAGCCGGAGGCGTGAAAGAGGTGACCTTGAGGCGGGGAAATTCACCGGTGACGGGATCAGGCACCGTGGAGGTTTTATAAATGTCGAGGCGTTCGAGGGAGGCGGGCGTGTAGGGCGGGCTGATGATGTAAGGCGCAGAACTTATCTGTTTAAACTTCCGATCGATCTTCAGGGCGTAGTCGCCCTCAGTTTCATCAAGAAAGAGGAAACGGAGGACGGGGGGCTTGGGGGGCTCGGATGGGGCTTGGCCCCGGGCGGAAAGAGCGGCGAAGAAGAGGGGAATCACCAGCAGCAGGAGAAAATACCCGAGGCCCGAAACCTGAAACGGGAGTGAGGTGAGGCGCGGACTCATATGTCGTTCGGGCTAAGCCAGCGAAAGCTGACGATTTGGTAGCGGCGGCCGAAAGTGGCGGCGGCGGAACCGGAGGCGGGCGTAGAGGAGGCCGGGGTGGCATCCACGTAGTCGGGAGTGCGTTGGACGACGGCTTCGCACCAGGCGCGACCCATCACGTCGCCGGTGGCGGGGTTCAGCGTGTCGCCGTAGGTGCGGATGGTAAAGGTGTCGGAGCGGGCGGTGAGGGTGGGGGCGAGGGCGGAGAGGAGGTCGCCTTGCAGGAGGTAGCCGGGATAGCCGGCGATGCGGGTCTGCATGCGGTATTCCAAGTCGGCGAAAATGAGGCCCCTGAATACGCCGGTGCCATCACGGGTGCCGGTAGAGGCGGCCTTCTCACTGGTTGTGTTGTAGGGAGAGGGGACGTGGGCGCGTTGGTTGACCACTTTGTCCAGCGCGGATTGGAGCGCACCGGAGAGACCAAGCCGGTAGGGATCGGCGAGCCCGGAATTGCTGTTGGTGGTCGGGCCGGCGATGAGGAGGCGGTTGACAAACTGAGAGAGGGAGAGGAACGGCCCGCGAAGCCGGACTTGGAGCACCATCTCTTCGGCGAGACGGTTGATTTCGGACTGGGTGAGGTCGCGTAATCCGCTCCAAGCGTTGGCGCTGATGCCGTTGGCGGAGTTGGCGGAGCCGCCGGACGGAGTGAGGGTGCGCAGGAACGGGGCGGAGGGCGCGGTGTCGGTGCCGGCGGGGATGTTTTTTAAGCTGGAGAAAAGAGCTTTCCAGGCTTCGACGGAGGTGGAGTTGATGTTGAAGGCGCCGTCGGCGAGGAGATTTTCGGCGGCGGCGTAGAGGCCGCGAAAGCGAGAGGGGTCGTTGTAAGGAACGAGCGCGGGGGAGCGGAACGGTGTGTAACGGGCGTTGGCGAGCGTGTCTGTGTTGGTTTGTGCGAAATCGAACGGGCCGGTTTGGGGGAAGCTGGAAAAATAGAAGCGGTCCCAGAGTAGGTCGTTCCAGAGGTAGGAACCGTCGAAGTGGTTGCCGAACGGCGGGGAGTAATGGAATACGCGGTCACGTCGGACGCGGGGTTGCGGGTAAGAGTTGGCGATGGGGTAGTTGACTTGAAAAGAATTGGATATGCTGTTGCCGCCGCTGAGGAAAAAGCCGGCGAGGTTAAAATGCTGGAGCTGGCCGAGGGACGTGAGTGCGTGGCCGGGCGTGGGGATATCGTAAAGGCGGGTGTTGAAGCTGGTATTCGGGTCGGAAATATCGGCGGGAGGCGAAGTAAGCGAGGGGTAGGCGCCACTGTTGATGAGGCCCCATCGGGTCGTGCTGGGAATAGTTTCATCGAGGGGCGGGAGGTGATTGGCGGCGAGCATGGGGTGACCGCTGGGGTCGCTATCCCCGTCCAGCCCGATGACGCCGAAGGACGTGCCCCACTGAAGGGGATGGTCACTGTAGCTGGAGAAACCAATGTAATCCACGAGCAAGGCGCGGTAGTTCAGTTGGTAGAATGTGGCTTGTTGCGGGGTGGATTGGGCATCTTGCAGAGTGAAGAAGACGCCTCCACCGCGACGGTAGCCATCGGCCACGGGATAGACGACAAAACCAAAATCGACAGGAGCGCCGGTGGAGGTCTGCGGGGATTTGGTGCCGACGCTGACGATCAGGTTGGAGGGGTTGGTGGTGTTGCCCATGTAGAGCCGGGCACTCATGCCGCTTGAGATTAATGCCGCGTGAGTGTCGCCCTGGGCGGTGGCGATGGCGCGGCCGGTTGGGTAAGTGAGAAAGACTGAGGGATCGAAGGTGTTGATCATCGCGACGGTGTGAGTGTCGTTTGATCCGGCGATGGTGAGGTTGGCGGCGGGATCGAGCGTGAAAATCTGAGCGACGCCGGGGGGAATGCGGGTGGCCTTGATGACGAGTTGGATTTTTTCAAGGCCGCCATTGGCGAGGGCATTGCCTACGCGCACAAAATGATTGGGCAGGTTGGTGCGGGTGGTGCCGTCATTTACCAGGCTCGCAGGAGCAGGGGCCGGATCGGACAATCTTCCACTGACGACGGAGGGATTGGGAGAGAAGTAGCTGAGGAGAAAGTCCCCGGACAGGGCGACGTTGTAGGGATTTGCCAATACAACGACGGGGTAGATGCGCAGGGTGACGGTGCGATCAGCCTCCACTCGCAGGCTGTAAAAGAGTTTCGCCTGAACGAACACGGGGAAGAGACCCTGTTGCGTGGCCGTTGCGGTGCGGGAGGGCGCGAGGTCCCCGGCAACGGCGTTACCGGAATTGGCGTGGGACCAGAGCTGCTCCCAAGTCGAACTGCAGTCGAACACGTTGGCGGTGAGTATAGCGGGCCGGTTGGCGTAGGGTGTGGCGGCAGGACTCAGGACAAAGTTGCCGGTGGCGAGGGGGGCGACGTTGAAGTCGGTCGTGTTGAGCGCGGTGCGGAAGTCGGCCAGGGATGGACGGGCAAACAGGTAGGTGAAGTCGCGTTTGAGACCGCCCTGACGGACGTCGGCGAGGACGCCGCGGGAGCTTACAGAAAGATCGTGATAGCGGGATTTGAGTTCGTCGGGAAAAGTGGCGGCGGGATTGAGGTAGGTAAGTTGGGTTGGCGAAAACACCTTGAGGAGTTCGGCGGTGTTGACGGGGAAAGTGGCGGCGAGCCCGTCGGAGCCGGTGGTGGTCATGGCCTCGATGGCGGGGCGCTGGGCGGATTGAAGACGGGTAAGGGTGCGGGCGGTGGCTTCGGAAGCGGATTCGCCGCTGCGGGCGGCGGCGTAGGAATCGACGAGGTTGGCCCGGGCCTTGACGCCTTCGTCGCCGACCCACCAAGCGTAGTTACCGACGGGAGTGGCGGCCCCTGAGGTGCCTGGGACGTTGGTAGCGCTGATTGTGATTTGGGGAGCGGTGATCGCGCGATCAAGGGACGCGGGGCCGGTGACGCCGGCGGAGGTTTTGAGCAAAAGGCGGTGAACGCGATTGGAGGCATCTTTGATTTCGTCCAAGGGCGTGCTGGCGGCGGTCAGGCCGGTGACGACATCGGCAGGTTTGAAGGTGTCACCGGTGGAGGATAATTCGTTTCCGCTGACGAGCCAGGCGGGGGTCAACACCGAGTCGTCTGCGGGGTTGGCGGGGAGGGGATTGAAGGCCGAGGGGTTTTCTTTGTTGTAGGTGGCGGGGTCCGAGCGGGCGTTTTTCCAGGCGCCAACCCAGTGCCGGTTGCGGGGGGAGGCGGCGGTTTTCCAGTAAGCATCAACGGCGGCAATCGCCTGAGCACCGGTGGTGCCGGAAGCGGTGAAGGAGCCTCCGGTGCTGCTGGTGCCGAAATCGTAGGTAGGCGGGGTGATCGTAACGGAGGCGGGAAGCTTGAGATCAGCCGGAGCGGTTACTCTCTGGTCGGGCCCGGTGTATTTCTGCAATTGACCCATGGCGATGTTGAGCGCGAGCAGGGCGTTCTGACGCGCTTGGGCAATGTGTTGGCTGTTAGCCGCCACCTGAGTCTCGACGCGGGTGAGGCTTGCCAGCGAGACAAGGAGAAGAACGAGGAACGCGAGCAGCGTGATCGTGATGAGCAGCGCGAAGCCGCGTCGTGCTTGCGGACGGGAAGTCACGGGCAAAACTGCGGCGGTGCGTTTCATGACAGATCAGCTTTTAGCAGATGCGGGCGTTGGTGATGCAGAGTGACGATGAGTTCGCCGAAGAGGGTGTTGGCCCAGGCGAACCATTTTCTCGTGAATTGGGCGGCATCGTCCTTCTTGAAGGATTCGTGCATGAAGCCGGTGCCGGCGTGCGTGGTCTTCAGATAGCGCAGGCACTTGAGGATCTCGGCGTCCTCTGTGGCCGTGAGGGCCTGCATGGTCAGCGCCATCGGCCAGATCGTGCCGGGGCCTGTATGCGGTCCGCCAATACCGGCGGCGGCCTTGCCGTCCACGTATTGCGGATTTGCCGTGCTCAGGAGAAAGGCGCGCGTGCGCAGGTAGCGGGGATCGTCCTTGGCGCAAAATCCGAGGTAGGGCAGGGAGATGAGCGAAGGGATGTTCGCGTCATCCATGAGGTTCACGCCGCCGAGCCCGTCGACTTCGTAGGCCCAGATTTCGCCATGGACCGGATGTTGGACGACGGCGTGTTTCTCGAGCGATTCGGTGATGCCGGCGGAAAACGCATGCGCTTCGGTGGCGAGTGCATCGCAGTGGAGGACGGCGAGCAGGTAGGCGAGATGGTTGAGCGCGACAGCCATCATGGCGTTGGCCGGAACGAGGAACGGGAAGGCAACCAGGTCGTCGGACGGACGGAAGCCGGTGCGGATGAGCCCGCAGTTGCGACTGGGAAGGCCGTAGCCATCGCAGGGCAGCGATTCCCAGACGCGTCCTTCGCGCACGAAGGAATAAGGTGAGCGCACGGCGCCGGCTTCTTCGCCCGAGGCGCGCTCCACGCGAAGCAGTGCAAACGCGGCGGCGACGGCGCGCCGCCATTTTTCATCAAACGGCGCGGTGTCGTCGGTGGCGGCCCAGTAGCCGTGCGAGAGGCGGAAAAAGTAGGCGAGGCTGTCGAGCTCCCATTTGCGTTCGTGGACGCCGGGCTTCATCTCGGTGCGGTCATCCTGATGTTTTCCGAAGACGGGGTCGCGGTAAAAGGCGTTGGCATAAGGGTCGAGCAGGATGCCGTCGGCCTGGCGATTGATGACACCGGCGATCAGTGTGCGCATAGCCGGGTCGGTGTGCGTGAGCGGAAGATAGGGCCAGACCTGTGCGGCGGAATCGCGGAGCCACATGGCGGCGATGTCGCCGGTGATGACGTAGGTGTCGGGACGGCCGTCGGCGTCGATGCGGTGATCGATGGTGGTGTCGAGCGTGTTGGGCAGGCAGTTCGCGAAGAGCCACGCGAGCTCGGGATCGGCGATCGATGCGGAGACGCTCTTGATAAGTGATTCGACGGAATCACTGACGAAGCTGCGTTGTGCGGCGGGAAGGCGTTGGGAGACGAAGGGGGACATTTGAAAAGCGACCGGCGGATCAGCGCATTTTTTTCAGCTCGAATTGTTCACCGGAGAGCGCGGCTTTGGCGGGAACGCCCCAGGCGGGCGTGGGGGTGTAGTTCCAGTCGGAGATCAACACGGGCGTGGCCCAGGCGTGGAAGGACCAGCCGGTCCAGTTGAGGCGGTGCTTCTGGATGAACCCGAGGATGTCCGGCACCCAAGTGTAAGGATTCTCCTGAATTTCGGAGGGAAGGAAATCCATCTTGTTCACATCCGCGCCGACCTCGCCGACGAAAATCGGATGCTTGGCGGCGGTCGCGAGGACGTTTTCTTCCCAGCCCTTGTGCCAGTTGTAGACGTGCCACGAATACATGATGCCGTTTCCGGAAGGATCATTGAGTTCGTAGCCCTTGGTGATGCCGGAGAGGTTGAAGGACCAGCCGAGACCGGCGGCGATGATGATGTTGCGGGCGCCGGTGGTTCGGATGAGGTTGACCGCGCGCTGCATGCCCGGTGACTCGAAGCCCTGGTTCTGCTTTTTCTCGGCGTCGCTCAGGAAGGCGGATTCGTCGACGCCCTTTTTCTTTTCGGAAACAAAGCCGCCGTCGCGCCAGAGGTCCCAGGAAATACCGTGGGGCTCATTGATGATTTCGAAGAGAACGGCTGGGTGGTTTTTGTATTTCAGGGCGACCTCGGTCCAGAACACGAGGTGTTCGTCGCGGACGGCGCGGTAACGATGATTGTCGAGGACGATGTAGGCGCCTCGGTTGGCGGCGGCGTTGACGGCGGAATCGACGAGCGCGCGGTAGGCGGCGCCGCCGTCGGTCTGGCTCTTGGAGCGGCCGAACCAGTATTCATCCTTCACGGCGAGACGGATGACATTGGCCTTCCATTCGTCGATGCCGACGATGGTCGAATGGACGGCACCGTGGCCTTCGGGACGGATTTCAAGTCCGGGAATGGCCAGGCCCTGCAACCACACCTCATTGCCGTCGGTATTCACCAAACGGTTACCGGATACCTTCAATTCCGAAGGCCATTTTTCAGGACGGGCGGCCTCCGCTTCGGGATCCTTGGGGTAGTTGCGGGGTTTGGTGTCTGGCTTGGGCGGCTCATCTGCGGCCTGCGCAGCGGCACCACTGACGCAGGCGACGAGGGCGAGCAGGAGGAATCGGCGAAGCGGATTCATGGTGTCAGCGGAGTCGGTCGGGTGCGGGGAATTGTTTGCCGGAGAGGGCGTCTTTGGCGGGTTGTCCCCAGAAAGGGGTCGGGGTGTAGTCCCAATCGAGGAGCATGCGCGGGCTGGCCTTGGGATGGAATGCCCAGCCGGTCCAGTTGAGCCGGTGCTTCTGGATGAGGCCGAGCATGGCGGGCACCCACGTGGCGGCGTCTTCCTGGGCGTTGGCCGGGATGAACTTCATCTTGTTGGCGTCGGCGCCGACCTCGCCGAGGAGGATCGGGTGCTTCGCGGCGGCATCGAGGAGCTTTTTCTGCCAGCCTTTTTTCCACGGATAGACGTGGGAGGCATACATGATGCCGTTGCCGGATTTGTCGGTGAGGGCGAAGCCGTTGACGACGCCGGACAGGTCGTAGGCGTAGTCGAGCCCGCCGATGACCACGATGTTTTTGGCACCGGTGGCGCGGACGGCGTCGATCATCGCCTGCATGCCGGGCGACTGGAACCCATGCTTGTTGTTCAGCTTTTCCTCGGGGGTGAGGAACGCGTCTTCATCGCCGGCTTTTTTCTTTTCCTCGACAAAGCCGCCGTCGCGCCAGATTTGCCAGGTGATCCCGTGAGGCTCGTTGAGAAGATCGAAGAGGACGGCAGGATTGTTTTTGTAGCGGGTGGCGGCGTCGGTCCAGAAATCCAGGTATTCCTTGCGCGGGGCGCGGTAACGATGGAGATCGAGGACGACGTAGGCGCCTTTGCTGGAGGCGAGGGCGATCGCCTTGTCAACGAGGTCTCGGTAGGATTGTCCGCCGTCGGAGCGGGTGTTGTGCTTGGTGCCTTTGCCAAACCAGAACTCTTCCTTCACGGGAAGGCGGATGACGTTGCCTTTCCACTCGTCGACCACTTTGGCGACGGAGAGGAGCAGGCTTTCGCCTTTGACGCCCCAATCGAGGCTGGGGACGTTGACACCCTGCAGCCAGACCTCCTTGCCGTCTTTGACGGTGACAAGGCGGTTGCCTTGGACGCGGAGCTCGGGTGGCGCGCCGGGCACGGATGCCGGCTGGGCATGCAACGGAGTCGACAGCATCGCCAGCGAGGAGCCGGCGAGTCCGAGGCAAAGGCGAAAAAGAGAGGAGGGCGTGAGCATGAAAAACGGGGGGAGAAAGCGGGGAAAAAGACGGGCAGTAGCCGAACCCACCGCCTTAGTCGGCGGCAGGCGTGGAGGGGGGTATAGCCGACGGCTAAGTTTAAAGGGTGCGGGAGCCGCGGGCTTTGCGGCGGACGCCGGCAAAGATCAACATGCCGGCACCGGCGAAGATGGCGTAGGTCGAGGGCTCGGGGATGGCGGAGACGAGGTAGCCGCTGCTGTCGATGATGGCTGCCAAGCCGTTGATCGTTATCTGGCTGAGCTGCCCGCTGGTAAGGCCCAGGTTGCTCGTGCCGATACGGATGGAGTCCGTGCCGGCGGTGAAGTTGATGAAGCTCAGACTGATCGAGCTGCCCCAGGTCGTGCCGCTGCTATCAGCGAAGATGAGGGCGGAGGTGCCGCTACCTAGGTCGATGATCGAACTGGCGGAGAGGGTGAGCGTGCCGAGGGTTTCACTGAAACCGCCGGTGGCGAAAGTGCCGCCAGCCATGACGAGGTTGCTTGTGTCAGCGATGCGGTTGGCAGCGCCCAGGGCGAGGGTGCCGGCGCTGATGGTGGTGGCGCCGGTGTAGGTGTTAAGAGCATTCAGCGTCGTTGTGCCGGTGCCGGCCTGAGTAAACGCGCCCGTGCCTGTGATGGCTGCCGAACTGAAGTCCGTGCCTTGAGCCACAGCATTGCTCCGTTTGATGATAAAGACACCGTTGTTTACAATGGCGCCGGTGGCCGACAGTGAGCCGGTCGTGGTGTTGTTGCCCAGTTGCAGGGTGCCGCTGGCGATGTTGGTGCCTCCAGTGTAAGTGTTGCCGCCGGTGAGGGTGAGGACACCCGCGCTCGGACCACCATAGGTGATAGCCGAAGCGCCGCCTCCATTGTCCGCTATCGCGGAAGCCAACGAGATCGCTCTGTTATTATTACTCAGGATGACCAGTTCCTTGTTGGAGCCGATCGTGATGATGCCTGTGCCCGTTTGCGTCAGGCTGTTGTTTCCGCCATTCATCAAACCGTTCAGCGTGACGCCGAAGTTACCCGTGTTCCAAGCTGCCGCGGCGGAGCCGATGTATTGCAGGGTATTGCCGGTGATATTCCCCGTCTGGGTCGCATTGGCGGCGAAGGAGTAATTGGTGGTGGCACTGGTGACGTCGGATAGATTAGCAGCCGCCACCGTGCTGATGTGGGCGGTGATGACACCGCCGTTGCCGCCGCTCGCGTATCGTAACGACGTGCCTGTGCCGGTCGTGATCCACGTGCCGAGGATGCCGGAGGAATCGGTCGTGTTGGCAGTGGTGGTGGTGCCGGTGAGCGAAGAGATATTCAGCAGTCCGCCTGTGCTGCGCGTGATTGCGCCGAGGGCGACGGTGTTGGTGGCGGTGCCGTTCGTGACGGTCGAAAACCCGCGGTTCACGGTCGTCGAGGCAAACGCCTGCGTGCTGCCCGCCGTCTGCAGGCTGTTCAGTGTGCCGCCGCCCAACACCAGCGGACTGCTGGAAAGGATCGATCCCGCTCCGTTCAGTCGCAACTGGCCGCTATTGATAATCGTGGATCCGGTGTAGGCGTTGATGCCGTTGAGATACAAGGCGCTGGTGGCGCTGTTCTGAATGACGTCGGTCACGTTGGAGCCAACTGCGAGAAGGGAGGTGATGCCGACGCCGCTGCCGGAATTGGTGATCGTGCCGATATTATTGATGCCGGTTATGCCGCCGGTCGTTGTGTTGCCACCAGCCGCGTTAGGACCGGAACCTGTGTTAAACGTGACACTTCCGGTTCCGGTGATGCCGCCCTTGATCCTGACAGAGGCACCGCTGGCACTGGAGTTAACCGTCAAGGTATCGTTGAGAACGATAGGGGCAGAAATTTCATCGAACCCGAATCCGAGGTAATTGATTACCGCGCCGGCTCCGCCGTTATCCATGATCAGCGTCGCTCCACCCGAGGCGAGTAAGTAGTAGGATTTTATCGGGGCGACGGGATCGCCGATGGTCAGCGTGCCCACCGTGCGGGAGGTGGTGTCGATGGTGACGGCGCTGTTATTCGTGATGTCGAATGTAAGATTCACAACGGAGCCTATGCCGCCCGGAACGGTCGGGGTGCTTGACCAGTTGGAGGCGGCGCTCCAGTTGCCGGCCAAATCGACATTCCAATTGCCGTCCACCTGTGCGAACGCAGAGGGGCTGATGGTCAAGGCGGCGACGAAGGTTAGCAGGGTGGCGGGAAGTTGAAACACCGAAGAGGCGGAGCGAATGCTTGGGGTGCGCGATGGAGAGGTTTTCATAACAGGGGTTAGGGTAGGCGTGTTTCCTCGGGACTCGGTGCTGAGGTGGCGACCCGGGGGATTTTCAGGGGAAGCAATATGCTGCTCTTAGTAACTAAATCTTGGCTGGGCACGGCCAAGTCGCTTAGTGTCGAATGCGTTCGATCATATGGCTGGAATCCAACCCTGTTCCCTGATGAAAGTGGCCCGCGAGGCGTGTGTGGCGGCCTCGACGGCGTCACTGGCGCTGCGGGGGAGTCCGCGGGTGTTGCCGGAGACCGTGGAGCGTGTGAAGGCGGCGGCGAAACGGCTGGGTTATTCGGCCGATCCTCGGGTGGGGTCGTTGATGGCCCGCATTCGCATGGCCAAGGAGATTCACGACCGGGAGCGAATCGCGTTTGTTTGGGTAAACGGGTTGAAGGAGGATCGGTTGAGGGACCGATTTAGCCAGACGACGGTTGCCTGTGCGAAAAGACGGGCGGAGGAGCTGGGCTGGGCCATGGAGGAATTTTGGTTGGGGTCCGACGGCATGACCCCGGCGCGGCTTGAGAAGGTCCTGCTGACGCGCGGAATCACGGGCGTGGTGTTTTCGTCACCTTTGGCGGTGCACTCGACGACGGTGGATTGGAACTGGTCGCATTTTGCGTCGGCGCTGATCGGGAACCTGGAGTTTCATCCGCCGCTACACCGCGCGGGACATCATCATTACCAGAATATGTGGACGGCGGTGGAAAAGCTGCGCGCGGCGGGATGTGCGCGCCCGGCGGCGGTGTTGTTCGAACCGCACCAGCTGCATATGCAGGGAATCCATCAGGCGGCGTTCCTGGCGAATTATCCGTTGCCACGGCAGGCTTTGTCGATGGTGCGGTTTGGGTTGCCGGAGAGCCGCGCGGAGACCTTGGCGTGGTTGGAAAAAGTGAAGGCGGACGGGCTGGTCTTTGGCATGAATCCGTCGGAGGAAACGCTGCACTGGCTGCGAACCCTGCCTCGCATAAAATGCATGGTGACGGTGGATCGGCCGGAGCCGGGTTTGCCGGGAATCAATACGCAGAACGGCGCGATTGCTGCGGACGCGGTGGACTTGGTGATCGCGCAGCTGCATCGCAACGAGCGGGGTGTTCCGGTGAGTCCGATCTCGGTTTTGCCCGAAGGGGTATGGGAGGATTTTGGGTGAGAGTGGTGGAAGGCGTAATGATCGCCGGATATCCCGCAGTCGAATCACGTTGGCTGAAGTGCTTCGGTGCGGGGCGTGTCCCCGCCTCCATGCGGAAGCTCAGCGGAGTTTTTTGAGCTCGAACTGTTTGCCGGCGAGGGCGTCTTTGGCGGGCTGGCCCCAGAAGGGCGTGGGCGCGTAATTCCAGTCGGCGAGCATCACGGGGGTGGCCCAGGTGTGGAAGGACCAGCCGGTCCAGTTGAGGCGGTATTTCTGGATGAGGCCGAGCATGTCGGGCGCCCACGTGGCGGGGTCTTCCTGGCGGTCCAGCGGGAGGAAATCCATTTTCACTTTATCCACGCCGACTTCGCCGAGGAAGATGGGATGTTTCTCGGCGGCGCGCAGGACCTTGCCAGCCCAGTCGCTTTTCCACGGATAGATGTGGGAGGAATACATGATGCCGTTGCCCTCGGCGGTGTCCTTGAGTTCGTAGCCGTCCACGATGCCGGAGAGGTCGTAGGCCCAGTCGAGTGCACCGGCGATGAGGATGTTGCGGGCGCCGAGGGCGCGGATGTGCTCGACGGCTTTTTGCATGCCGGGAGAGGTGAAGCCTTCGTTTTTCTTTTTGTCTGCTTCGCTGAGGAAGGCGGATTCATCGATGGCTTTTTTGCTCTTCTCTGCCACGAAGCCGCCATCGCGCCAGACTTCCCAACTGATGCCGTGGGGTTCGTTGATGAGGTCGAAGAGGACGGCGGGGTGGTTTTTGTAGCGGGTGGCGACGTCGGTCCAGAAATCGAGGTGCTCGTTTTTGAGCGCGCGGAAAGCGTGGAGGTCGATCACGAGGTAAGCTCCGCGGTTGGCGGCGGCGTTGATGGCGGCGTCGATGATGGCGCGGTAGGCGGTGCCACCGTCGGACTGGCCGGCGGTTTCCTTGCCGGGTTTGCCCTCGCCGCGCCAGTAGGTGTCGATGACGGCGAGGCGGACGCAGTTGGCCTTCCAGTTTTCGATGGCCTCGATGGTGGAGCGGACGGCGCCGTGGCCTTCGGGGCGGATTTCGAGGCCGGGGATGGCTACGCCTTGCAGCCAGACTTCGAGGCCATCCGTATCCACCAAACGGTTACCGGAAACTTTCAGTTCCTTGGGCCATTGGGCGGGGTTGGGTGCCTCGGGGGCGGGGTCGGTCGGGTAGGCGTGACTGCCGGTGCGGGTGGGATCGATCGCGGCGGAGATGGAGCCGGCGAGGAAGACGGAGGACAGAAGACAGAGAACGGAGGCCGGAAGGCGGAATACAGAGAACAGAATACCGAGGACAGAGGACGGAGGACGGAAGATGGAGGTCATGATGAGTTAGCGGAGTTTGGCGGGTTCTGGGAATTTCTTGCCGGCGAGGGCGTCTTTGGCGGGCTGTCCCCAGAAGGGCGTGGGCGTGTAGTTTAAGTCGGACAACATGCGCGGGCTGGCGCTTGGGTGGAAACACCAGCCGGTCCAGTTGAGGCGGTGTTTCTGGATGAGGCCGAGCATCGCGGGCACCCACGTCGCGACGTCTTCCTGGTGGTTGGCGGGGATGAAGGACATCTTCTTCGCATCGCCACCGACTTCGCCGAGCAGGATCGGGTGCTTGGCGGCGGCATCGAGGAACTTTTTCTGCCAGGATTTTTTCCACGGATAGACGTGGGAGGCATACATGATACCGTTGCCGTTCGGGTCTTTGAGGGCGAAGCCGCTGACGATACCGGTGAGGTCGTAGGCGTAGTCGAGTCCGCCGATGACGACGATGTTTTTGGCGCCGGTGGCGCGAACGGTATCAATCATCTTCTGCATGCCGGGAGAAACGTAGCCGCGCGTGTTGTGCAGTTTTTCCTCGGGGGTGAGGAACGTATCCTCATCGCCGGGCTTTTTCTTTTCCTCGAGGAAACCGCCGTCGCGCCAGATTTCCCACGTGGTGCCGTGGGGTTCGTTGAGGAGGTCGAAGAGGACGGCGGGATTGTTTTTGTAGCGAGCGGCGGCGTCGGTCCAGAAGGTGAGGTCGGACGGGCGGGGAGCGCGGTAATGATGGAGATCGAGGACGAGGTAGGCGCCTTTGGAGGAGGCGAGGGCGACGGCCTGGTCGACGAGGTCGCGGTAGGCGGCGCCACCGTCGGTCTGCGTGTTGTGCTTGGTGCCTTTGCCGAACCAGTGGTCGGCTTTCACGGGCAGGCGGATGACGTTGGCATTCCATTCGTCAGTGGCGATGCCGATGGATTTGAGGATGCGCTCGCCTTTGACGCTCCATTCGAGGGACGGGACGTTGACGCCCTGGAGCCAGACCTCCTTGCCGCCTTTGACGGTGACGAGGCGGTTGCCTTGCACGCGAAGTTCGGGTGGCGCGCCGCTCGCTCGGGGAGTGGGGCCGGTGTTGCCCGCGGCGGGATCGGGCACGGCGGGTATTGAGGCCGCAGAGGCGGTTGCGGTGGTAACGGCAGTCACCGTGATTCCGCCAAGGTCATAGCTGCCGCCTTCCAGGCGAACGAGTGCGGGCGTGAGGCGAAAGGTGCGTGCGCCCGAGGGCACGGGGATGCGGGTGGTCTGGTTTTCCCAGCCGTTGCTGTTCTCGCGATAAAACGAAAACGGAGGCGTGGCCGCGATCTTGGTGTCATTGGCGTCGAAGAACTCGAATGCGAGGCGGGCATCGCCATTTTGCGCACCGGGTTTCAGGCCGGTAATGCGTTGCTGCCAGCTCAACGAGAGCGCATCGGTGCCGGCGGGCACGACGAGTGTGCGCGAGAGTGAAACGATCTTGACGGGCGGGTGGACAACTAGGCGCAAAAAATGATCGGCGCCCTCGGACTGCTGAGTGACGCCGAGGCTTACAGGGGGCCAGTCGACGGGCGAAATCGTCAGCGCGGTGCCTTTGACGAGCGTGAGTTTTTCCGGGCGCGACGAGGGAGTCTGGGCGGACAACGAAGCGGCGAGAAGAGCTGTGAGTAAAATCGTAAAGCTAAG
The DNA here is from genome assembly GCF_007559335.1 of Rariglobus hedericola. Taxonomy (NCBI): domain Bacteria; kingdom Pseudomonadati; phylum Verrucomicrobiota; class Opitutia; order Opitutales; family Opitutaceae; genus Rariglobus; species Rariglobus hedericola. Next base: position 2,251,128 of record NZ_VMBG01000001.1, on the reverse strand, counting down.
GAGTTTCATTTCGAAGACGGAAAAAGGGGACGTGAAAAAAGCGCGGAACGACGTGGAGTCGTATCCGCGCTTTAACTACGGAGTGGTATCAGCGGAGGCGGTCGGGAGGCGGGAATTGTTTGCCGCCGAGGGCGTCCTTGGCCTGCTGGCCCCAGAAGGGCGTGGGCGTATAGTCCCAGTCGAGCAACATGCGGGGGCTGGCGCCGGGGTGGAAACACCAGGCGGTCCAGTTGAGCTTATGGTGCTGGATGAGGCCGAGGATGGCAGGGGTCCACGTCTCCCAATCCTCCTGCTGCTCGAGCGGCATGAAGGTCATCTTCTTGGCGTCGGCACCGACTTCACCGAGGAGGATCGGGTATTTGGCGGCGGCGTTGAGGAGCATCTTCTGCCACTGGCTCTTCCACGGATAAATGTGGCAGGCGTAGATGATGCCCTGGCCGTTCGGGTCATCGAGGCCGTAGCCTTCCATTATGCCGTCGAGGCGGTAGGCGTAGTCGAGGCCGCCGACGAGCACCATGTTCTTGGCACCGGTGGCGCGGACGGTATCGAGCATCTTCTGCATGCCGGGGGACTGGAAGCCCTGGGCCTTGGCCTTGTCTTCGGCGCTGAGGAACGCGGCCTGGTCAGGGGTGAGTTTTTCGCCCACGAAGCCGCCGTTGCGCCAGACCTCCCACGACGTGTCGAAGGGCTCGTTCATCAAGTCGAAGATGACGGCGGGGTGATTCTTGTAACGGGTGGCGGCGTCGGTCCAGAACTCCAGATACTCGTCCTTCGGGGCGCGATAAACGTGGAGATCGAGGACGAGGTAGGCGCCACGGTTGGCGGCGAGCGTGATGCACTGGTCGATGATGGCGCGGTAGGCGGCGCCGCCGTCGGTCTGGCCCTTGCGACCGAACCAGTAGTCGTGTTTGACGGGTAGACGGATGACATTGCCCTTCCATTCGTCGAGGCCGACGACGACGGATTTGTGAACCTGTTCGCCGGTGACGCTCCATTCGAGGGACGGGACGTTGACGCCTTGGAGCCAGACTTCTTTGCCGCCGTCGATGGTGACGAGACGGTTGCCTTGGGCTTTGATGGCGGGCGGCCACTTGGCCTTGTTGTCCTGTTCGACGGGCACGCGGGCCTTGGCGGCGGCTTCTTCGCGGGCTTTTTGTTTGGCGAGGATGATCGCGGGGTCGGTGGGCTTGAGGACGATGTCGTCGAGATCGAACGTGCCGGCCTTCACTTGAAAGAGGGACGGCATGAGGTCGAGGGTGACGCCGCCTTCGGGAACCAGGAAACTGGTGGTGCGCTCAACCCAGGCGCCGTCCTTGGTGTTGTTGCGGGAATAGAGCGGACCGGGACCGGGCGAGAGTTTTTTCCCGGCGGCGTCTTTGATGTCCATCATGATGCGGGCGTCGAACCAACCCATCTCGCCGGGCTTGAGGTTGGTGATGCGCCAGCGGAGGGTGAGCTCGAAGGCTTTGACGCCGGCGGGCAGGATGACGCTGCGGAAGTTCATGACCGTCTTGCCGGGCTCGGTGGAGGTGAGGCGCAGGAAACGATTGCCGGTATCGGCATCGGTTTCCCAAGTGCCGGCCTTGGCCCAATCGGCGGCGAAATCACCGGCCTTGTTGGGCGTTTCGAAATTGCCGTTGGAGAGAATAGCTCCACCGGCTTCAATCTTGGCGGCAACCTTGGCCTGATTGGCGGCGGTCTGGGCGGCGAGCTTTTCGGCGCGGGCGGTGGCGGCGGCATCGGCGGCGGCTTTGATGGGGGCGGCGTCGACGGGTTTGATGACGATGTCGTCGAGATCAAAGGTGCCGGCTTCGACGTTGAAGAGGGCGGGCATGAACTTGAGATAGACCGCGCCTTCGGGGACGAGGAACGAGGCGCTGCGCGTGACCCAGCCGGCGGTATCTTTACCGGTTGCGGCGGGGTTGGGTGCGGGGGAGACCTTGGCGCGGGAGGCGTCCATGAATTCCATCATGATGCGGGCGTCGAACCAGGAGTTCTTGCCGCGCTTGAGGCCGGTGACGCGCTGGCGCCACGTGAGTTCCAAGGCTTGAGTGCCGGCCGGAATGGGAATCTCGGTGTAAAGCATGACCATCGCGCCGGGCGAAGGGCTGGTCATGCGGATGAAGTGGTTGCCCTCTTCATTTTCCCAGGAGCCGCCTGCTTTGAGCTGGGGCCAGCCGTCGGGCCAGTTGTCGCCGTTGGCATCGGTCTCCATGCCGGAATTCGTGGTGATCGACTCGGCGGGAGGAAGCGGAGCGAAGGTGGATGCCGCCGGAGTCTGGGCGCGTAGCGATAAAGCGGATACAGCCATGAGGCTGGCGGCCAGAAGGCCGCGGCGGAGGAGTTTGGGAACGTTGACCATGGGAAAATGAAAAAGGATTCAGGCTGCGCGTTTGCGGCGACGGAGGCAGGCGATCAGAGCGCCCGCGCCGGCGAGAAATGCGAAGGAGGCGGGCTCGGGAACAGCCGAGTAACTCAGGAGGCCCGTCGCCTCGTTGAAGGAGTAGTTGCCGAGGGTCCAGGTGTTGGCGGTTTTGGTGAAACCGTTTACGACGAAGGTGCCGGTGAAACTTTCGGAAAGGGTGGCTGTGTTGACGATCAGCCAGCTGTTGCCATCGATCGCGGCGGCGCCGGTGAGGTCGAAGTTAAAGGAGCCTTCGAAGGTGGCGGTGCCCGTGCCGGTGACAGCGTTGTTCACGCCATTGGCGCCGATGAAGAACGTGAGGGATCCGGTTTGCGAGAGGGTGAGGCCGCCGGCGTTGACAGCGGTGCTGCCCGAGTAGGTGTTGGCACCGGAGAGCGCGAGGGTGCCTGTGCCGGTTTTGATAAGACCGCCGCTGGTGGTGCCGTCAACAAGCGCGGTTTCGAAGGTGAGATCGTTCGCCGCTGCGCCGTTGCCAATGGTAAATGTGCGTGTGCCTTCTAGGCGAAAAACGCCTTGATTCGCCAATGCAGAGTCCGTGGAGGCAATCTTGACGGTGTTGGTATTGGTGCCGTTTCCTGTGAAGGTAATGTCTCCGTTGAGAGTAAGTTGCGCGCCCTTGTTGGTGGCGTTGCTGGTCAATGCTATCGCGGTGTAGGCTCCGCTCGCCGTGTTCGTGATATGCACAGTGTTAAGAGACGTTAATCCGTTGAATACCGTAGTGCTGGTGGAGTCTTTAGCCGTCAAAAGTCCGCCATTTAGCGTCGTAATTCCGGCAACTGTTATATCGCCGCCTTGGTTCATGATCAGGTTGCCGGCATTGAGCGTTGCATCGCCGTTAATCGTGAATGATGCGCCGGTGCCATGGTTGCTGACCGCACCGCCATTCATCGTGAAATTATTGATGGTCTCCTGATGGCCGTTGTTGCCGCTGCTGGTGGTGCTGTCGAAGGTGAAGGTGCCGCCGTTGATGGTTACACTGGCGGTATCTGCGATCGCGTTGGTGTTTTTGAGCAGAAGGCCGCCGTTCATCACCAAGTCGGTCGTAAGCCCGATGTTGAGGACGGATTTATTAAGCCGTAGAATACCGCTGTTGAGCGTCGTAGCACCGGTGTAGGTGCTTGCCGCGCTGCCCGTGAGAATGGTTTGGCCTGTGCCTCCGAATGTAACGCCGTTGCCGCCGTCGTTAGTAATCACACTGCTGATGGTTAGCGGTGCGACAGTATTGCCGTTGCTGACGCCGTTGGTGAAAACCTGAATCACGCCCTCGTGGCCGTTCAAGTCTATCGTGGGAACGGAAAGCGTCATGGCGTCCGTCGCATTAGCCGCGGTGACCTGTTGGCTCGCGAAAATCGCTCCGCTGTTGATTTTTAAAGTGGTGCCGGCGTCTCCGCTGATCGTGACGCCTGAGTTGGTGCCTGCGCCGGTGATCTTAAGCGACAGCGAGTTGATGGTCGTGACCGTGTGCGTGAGGTTGATGTCTTGGGAAGCACCGCCCGAGGCACGCTGGTAGAGAACGTTGTCGGCTTGGGTCTGGCCGCTGGTGATGGCTGCGGTATATTCAGTGGAGGTGTTTAGCAGGCGCACGCCGTATGTGGAGTCATAGGTAACCAAGCCACCCGCCTTACCGTCGCCGCCCGAGGTTGAGTCACCATAGGCTCCAGCGATAATGCCGATCGTCGTCTGGTTCGTCGTCCCGCTCCCGACAAGAGTCGGTGCGCTGGTGAAACTGATGTTGGCGGCGCCGGCACTCAGCGATGCGAGCGTGTTTACGCCGAGACTCGAGCCACGAAACAAAATCGAGCTTCCACTCTCACGAGAAAAACTGCCGGCCGAGAGCCGTGCGTTTTTTAAGGCATTGGCGCTTACTCCAATGGTAGCATAGCCTTGAGATGCTGTCAGGGCATTGGTGATGACGTCGCTTGAGTTGGCTGTGCTGTTGCCGGTCGTAGTGAAGAGGGCTCCGTTTGAGCTGCCTGAGCCATTCATCGTCACGCTCTTTGTGCGCGTGGTTCCTGTATTGCCGTTCGTATCGCTTTTGAAAAAAAGCGAGGCTCCTCCATCAACAATGAAGTCCGACAAGGCAGAACTGGCCGTCCCTGAATTCATGTTGAGCACGCCAGAATTCAATGTGGTGGTGCCGCTGTAGGTATTGATTCCGTTGAAATTAATCGTGCCGCCATTCGCGATGATTCCACCGTTGGAAATGACATTAACCAAGGTAAGGCTCTTGCTGCTGCCGGCGGTAAAAGTGCGGGTGACGCCGCCGAGATTGATATTAAGATTGTTGGCTGTGATGCCTGATCCAATGGTCACTGCTTTGTTGACGGACACGTTGCTGGTGATGTCGCCCCCGAGGGTGATCGTTCTGGCGCCGCCGGTTCCCTGGACTACAATGTTTTGTGATCCAAAAGCTTCAAAATCCAATCCAGTGGATAGTATTGTATCGGCGCTAAACTGGATTGTTTGAGCGCCGGTCAGCGTTAGGGACGAATCCCAAACGCCGTTGATTGTGCCTCCTACCCAGTTGGCGGTGTCGTTGTAATCGTAGGTGCCGCCGGCGGTCTTGTTGAAGCCGGTGGCTTGGCTGAAAACCAAGGAGGGGCAGAGCGAGGCGGCGAGACCGAGTGCGAAAGCGAGCGGGCGGGGGAGTTTGGACGGACGTGGGGTATTCATGGGCGTGGACTGAGGTAGCGAGGGGTGGTCGATCAGTTGTTCGTGGCGACGCGGCCGACGTGCCAGTCGAAGTAAAGGGCGTTTTGATAGCCCGAGTGGTTGGGTTCTGTGATGCCGAGGCTACGGTCGCGGATGGCCACTTTGTCGGCTGGAAGAAGAGTGGTCTTCAGTGGCTTGGGATTAGTAATAAACACGCTGCCAGCTTTATAGTGCCAACCCCAGGGTTGGATTTCGGTCCCGTCAGAAACCGCAACATATCGGTCAGCTTGATAGGAGCTTTCTCCGGCGTTTCCTTTAAACGCCGGACAGTCAAAAGTCGGAGCGTAGCTTTGACCGACGAGTGTTTGGGTGTCCCAGGATTTCGATTTGGTGACGGTTATGTAAGGGAGTATGGAATTCAGCAGATGGCGAGTGTCTGCGGTGACGTAGGGAGAGAGGCTGTAGATTCGATTGCTACTGCCCGAAATAAAAAAACCGGCAGCCGGTAGGACCCCTTTGTTGTCGGCTGCGTAGTTCTGAATCGCCACGCCGTTTTGGCGGAGATTGGTGATGCATTGAGATGACTTCGCGTTATCGCGAACTTTGCCAACGACGGGAATGAGGATTGCCGCCAATACGCCGATGATGGCGATGACCGTAAGCAGTTCGATCAAGGTGAACGCACTCGAACGCGATGATTTCGCAGAACGGCGACGGGACGGGGCAAGCGATGCGACGGGGGTATTCATTTTCTGAGGACGGAAGGGGTTTCCGAGAAGGCGGGGTGAAGAATCTTCTGCCGCTAAGGCTGGGAATGCTCATAAAGCTATGCAAGCACTTTGTTATTTTTAGGATGGTGCTACAATGGGCAGGTTGATTTGGGTGATTTTCGCTTAAAGCATAATCATAATATGTTTATTTATAAGTTATTAAGTTATTAATCCTCGTGATTCTAAAAATATAGCGAATTGCTATATTTTTATTGCGTAGGAAGAGGTTCTGGCTGTTACTTGGGGCATGTTAAGTATCCGTGTTCCCCCTCGGAGATACCCCTGTGAAACTTCCTCAATTTAAGCATAAGCAGATCGAAATCGAAATCCGCCAGCTGGCTCAGACGCTGCCGGTGGGGGCGCGTTTGCCGGCCGAGCGCAGTATGGCGGCGTCTTACGGGTGCAATTTTTTGACGGTGCGTCGTGCCCTGAAAGAACTGGTGGATGACGGCACGGTGGTGCGGCGGATCGGCAGCGGGACGTTTGTCTCCAAGCATGCGAGTGACCCGCGTTCAGTGCGTTCGGGCACGGATCGCATCGGGGTGCTCGTTTCGCAGGGCGGCAATGCCTACGCCTACCGCGTGTTGCAGGCCATGGCTCATGCGGGGCTGGAGCTCAAGGTGGAGCTGCGGTCGAGCTGGGTTCGTGATTTTTGTGATGATGGTCTCGCCCAGGCGAAGACGCTTCAACAGGAGGGCTGCGTGGCCATTTCGCTGCCTTGGTTTCCGCACGACCGGATCGACGAGGTGCGGACGTTTGTGCGCAATTGTCCGCTGCCGGTGAGTCTGCCGTTGGTGATTCCGGGCTTGGAGAAAAACAGCTTCGAGCAGCAGGAGGTGTTCGGCGGAAGTCTGCAGGTCGCTTCAGAGGCGGTGTGCGGCTATTTCCACGCGTTGGGGCATCGGCGGATCGCGTTGCTGGGGCCTGACTCGGCGGGCGATGTGGTGCTGCAAAAAGTGTTGAGCGCGTATGCCTGCTACACGTCGCGGGAAAACCTGCCCAACTTCTGCGGGTTGGTGCGACCCGGCGCGGCGGCGATGGATCAGCTGGCGGATCGCTGGAAGGATTTTCGCGGCGATCTCGCGGTGATCTGTTACGACGACGAACACGCGCTGCGTTTCATGACGGCGATGCACAAGATCGGCCTGAGTGCGCCGGCGGATTTTCAGATCGTCGGTTACAACGATACCGAAGCCAGCGAGTTCAGTGATCCGCCGTTGAGCACGATCCGGCAGAATTTCGATTACATCGGGCACTGGTTGATCCGGAGCGCACTCGGCCTGGCGCGTGGAGTCGTGGACCAGTCGACCAAGTTGCCGCGACCGCAGATGCTGGTGCGCTCAAGTTGCGGTGGTCAGGCGCGTATCGATGAGTCGTTTCGCGCGAAGCTCTCGCATCTGGATATTATCATGGCCAGCGAGGATGCTGCTGTGAAGCCAACGGCCTCGGCTGCGTTGCAACCGGTCTAAGCGTCCGTCTGAAAAACTCCATCATGGCGACTGAAGCCGAGCATTGGCAGGGCTGGTGGCACGGCGGTTTTCTGACCGGTGCGCTGGCGGCGCTGCTGATGTTGCCGGCGGCGATGCGGGCTGAAGAGGTGGCGGCCTTTGGCACCAATCAGCGTGGGGCGGCGGCGTTGGTGGGAATTTTTTATGACCTGAAGCAGACGCAGCAACGTGAGCCGATCCCCGGCAACGGCCGCGACTACGCCAAGTTTATCGACGACTTTATCGTGGCGGGTTTTGACGAGGCGTTGTTCAACCGTTTTTTTCGTGCGGGCATGCCGCTCTACACGACACAGGTGGCGACCGGGCGCATGAACGCCGAAGCCGCTCCCAAGGCATTTGGCGTCGAGGCGGTCGTGAAGCCGCGGGCGTGGGTCGTGCATTACAAGGCCCAGGTCTCTCCGCCGGCGGATGGCACCTATCGGTTTGTGGGTGCCGCCGATGACATGATGGTCGTGGCGGTGAATCGTCGGGTGGTGCTGGTGGGCAACCTGCCGAGCACGGCGTTCCCGCGCTTGGGATGGAAGGCGCTGGCGGATCAAGGTCCGAAACCGGCCGCGCATACCGGCGCAAAATATGGTGACTGGATCGATCTGCGTGCTGATAAACCGGTCGACCTGGATATCCTCATCGGAGAACGGCCGGGCGGTATTTTTAACGCACTGCTGCTCTACGAAAAAAAGGGTGAAACGTATCCGCTGACCTCCAAGGGCGAGATCATCCTTCCGTTGTTTCAGGTGGCGCCTTTGCCGATGAACGAAACGCGTTTCCTGACCGATCGCGCGCCTTGGAAATGTTTGGACTGAGTTTTATGGACGCGATCTCCACTCCTTCGGTCCGTGAACGCCTTGCGCTGGCGTGCGCCCTCCGTTCATAACCACCGCATGGCCCGTCCCGACACCCAGACACGTCTCGCCGTCGAGCTGATCCGCAAGCGGCTTCAGCACGGCGATCACGCATCGGGCGGCCTGCCCGGCGAACGCCAGCTTGCGACCGAACTGGGGCTCAGCCGGCCCACCGTGCGCAAAGCCCTCGCGCAACTCACCGGGGAGGGATTGCTCTCGCGCGGAGTGACCGGCCGCGTGCAAGTCGCCGAAGGTGCGGACGGCCCCGCGCGGCGTCCGTTGATCGCTTTTCTTCACACGGGAAACCTCCGCGGTGAAAATGCGTTGTGGCGCGATGGCGTGTATGCCGCCGCCGAGAAACGCGGGGCCGTGGCCCGGTCCTTCAGTTACGAGCACTACAGCGATGGGGTTTTTAGCAAGGCGCTCGACGGATTCGACGGCGTGTTTCTCCTCCAATTTACCGACGAGAAAATTTCTCCTCAGCTCCTGAAGCGCATTCAGTCGGCCCGCGCCCGGGTGGTGGTGCTCGACCAGGATGAGACGGCTCTCGGGCTGCGCTCCGTCATCGTTTTTCCCTTCAGTGCGGGCGACAAGTTGCTCGGGCATCTTCGCTCGCTCGGCCACCGGCGCATCGACTGCCTCAATATCCATCCGCACAACCCGGTGATCGAGGCGCGCATCGCCGGCTGGCGTGCGTTCATCGAGAAACACGGGCTCACGGGCGAACTGATGAGCGCACCGGTGGATGGTTCTCTGCAGGCCGCTTATAAGCTGATGTCCGCCCGTCTGAAGGCCGGCAAGCCGGTCGCACCCGCCGTGTATGGCGTCACGGTGCACGCGGCCATAGGTGCGATGCGGGCCTTGCACGAGCACGGTCTGCGCATCGGCCGCGACGTGTCGGTGTGCGCGGTCAACGACGAGGGGCTCGGGCCGTATCTCGTGCCCTCGCTGACCTCGTTGCAGACGCCGCCCCGCGACCGTTACCTGCTCAAAGCCGTCGACTGGATGACCGGTCGCTGCGAATGGAAAAAGCCTTCTCTCGTGCAGCCCAAGGATGCGCCGCTGTTTGTGGGCGAGTCCACCGCACGGGCGCCGAAATAATCTTGAGTCCTTAATTAAGTTACCAAAAATGGTAACTTAATAAATGCCCCTTTAATCCCATGCTTCCCCGCACGTTTCTCACCCAGCTCATTCCCGCCCGTATCGCCGAGGCCATGCGCCGCGCGCAAAGACTCATCTGGAGTCCGCTCCCCGGTGAATGCCTCGTCGAGCAGACGGCGTCGTCGCTGGTCTTCAAGACCGTGAAGGAAGTCGCCGCGGATGATTTCAAGCCGGTGCCGGCGGCGCCGTTCAACTGGGGGCCCAAGTATGCGCAGAGTTGGTTTCGCGTGACGTTGCCCGAGGCGGTCGGTCCGGAAACCCGCTATTTTCGCTGGGAGGACCAGGCCGAGGCCACCGCTTATATCGATGGTGTTCCGTATGCGGGCCTCGATCTCGCGCATGAGCAGTTCCCTCTGCCGGCCGGCGTGCGCGAGCTGGTGATCGAATCGGTGTGCATCCGCTCGGGCATCTGGTTGTCCGGCGAGGTGGCACGCCTTGAAGAGACCGGCAGTCTTTATCTGCCGCCGAAGTTTGTTACACGCAACGACACGGCGTGGAGTGTTTATCATGATCTCAAGGTTTTGCTGGAGCTGATCGAAGCCGAGTATCGGGACGGCCAGCCGGTGCAGCCCGGCGCTTCCAAGGGATTGACGGATCCGGTGCGCTACAGCCCGCAGGCATTCCGCGTGAGCCCGCTTTTCCGCCGTCTGTGCGATCGTCTGGATCGCGCGATCGATGTGTTTGACCGCGATGGAATGGAGGCCTTCGCGAAAGAACTCAAAAAGGTGTATGCCGATTTTCCCGCATCGCCGGATGCGATCAAGGCCGTGCTCACGGGGCATGCGCACATCGACCTCGTGTGGCTCTGGCCCGAGCGCGTGGGCGAGTTCAAGGCGGTGCACTCATGGTCCACGCAGACGCGTCTGCTCAGGGAATACCCCGAGTTCAAATTCGGTTATTCGCAGCCGGCGAGTTACGAGGCGGTCGGTCGTAGTTCGCCCGAGCTGCTGAAAAAAGTGCAGGGTCTCATCGGCGAGAAAAAATGGGACGCGATCGGCGCGGCCTACGTCGAAGGCGACACCCAGGTGCCCTGCGGGGAGGCGATCCTGCGCTGCCTGCGCATCGGCCAGGAAGAGTTCAAGGCGTTGCGCGGTTCACCCAGCGACGTGTTCTGGTTGCCCGACGTGTTCGGCTACAGCGGCTGCATGCCGCAACTGCTCGCGGGTGTGGGCGTGAAGGGGTTTTTCACGAGCAAGCTCTCGTGGAGCACCGTCAATCGTTTCCCTCATTCGAGCTTTCGCTGGCAGGGGCCGGACGGTGCGGAGATCAACGCGCACGTCGTGCTCATTCACGACTACAACGAAAACGTGGATGTGAAACGCATCCGCGAAGACGTGCTCCATCACCAGCAGTCAGCCGTGCATCCGGAGTTCCTCCAGCCGACCGGTTACGGTGACGGCGGTGGCGGACCAACCGAGGAGATGCTCGAGCGGGCGCGCCGGGTTTCGAATCTCGCCGGCATGCCGCGCGTGGAGTGGGGCAACATCGAGCCCTTCTTCGAGCGCCTTGCCGAGGTGAAGAACGATCTGCCGGTCGTTACGGGCGAACTGATGCTGGAATTGCATCGCGGTGTGTTCACCACGCATGGCTCGCTCAAGTCGGCGTTCCGTGCGCTGGAGCGTGCCTTGCAAGTGCTCGAAGCGGTGCACGTGGTGCGCGGCCTCGGTCCGATCGACCGTCACTACTGGAAGCGCGCGAGCTTTTCGCATTTTCATGATTACATCCCCGGCAGCTCCATCTGGGAGGTATATGCCGAGGCGATTCCCGAGCTGCAGATGCTCGCCGCGAAGGCGCTCGCCGAAGCGGACGTGGCGCTGGGAGCCGGCAATAACAAGGGATGGTTCAACCCGTTGCCGCTGCCGCGCACGTGGATTGACGGTAAATTGTGCTATCAACTCGGTCCGCTCAGCGGCGGTCCCACGTCGGTGCTGGCCATCAAGAACGTGATTGCACCGAAGGCGACCGCGACCTCGATCGAGAGCGAGCATGTGCGCGCGGCGTTCAACGCCGAAGGCTCGCTCATCGGCCTCACGGTCGAGGGCCATGAAGTCGCCGTGACGGGCCACAAGCTCTGTGCGTATCCGGATCAACCCGCGTCGTTCGAAGCGTGGGATGTGGATCGCGGCAATATGGTCAGCGGTCACGAAGCACGCCTTGCCGGAAAGCCAGTGGTGACCAATGACGGCCTCGTCGCATCCGTCGCGTTCTCCTATGATATCGCACATGCGAGCCATATCACCGTGGTGTATTCGCTGCGTGCGGGTGAGACGGCGCTGCGAGTGCGCTACGACGTCGACTGGTGCGATCCGTTGCACTGGTTGAAAGGTATCTTCGCGACGGATTATCGTGGTCGCGAAGCGCGTTATGGCGCCCCGTTTGGCAGTGTGTTACGTGGACAGTGGTCGGGTTATGCGCGCGAAGAGGCGCAGTGGGAAGTTCCCGGCAGCCGCTGGATGGCGGTGTGCGACGACGCGCAAAGCGAAGGTCTCTCGATCATCACCGAGGCGAAGTATGGTTTCACCACGCGCGACGGCACGGTGGGCGTGAGCTTGCTCCGCAGCGCGCTCGTCACGGAGGCCAACGATCACCCGAAGATCAGGCCGACCCCGGATCGTCCGGTGCATTCAGACTTGGGCAAGCACACGATCGAACTGGCGCTGTCGCGTTATGCATCGGACATCCCGGTGCACGCGCAGCCGGCGGCGCTGGCCGATACGTTGTTCACCGCGTGCGTTCCTTACGCCGGCGAAGCGGTTTCCGCAGGGCTGGAACGCGTGGGAGGCGTTTCATCGGCGGTGCCGGCCTGGGCTGAACCGGTCGATGGCGGCTGGGTGCTGCGTCTGCACGAGACACTCGGACGTCGCGGTAAAGTGACCGTCGGCGTAGCCGACGAGGCGAAGGCCACGGCGGTGGATTTCCTGGGCCAACCTTTGGCGAATGCGAAGTCCGCCGGTGGTGAATTTGCGCTGCCGATCACGCCCTATCAGGTGCGCTCGGTGAAGTTCACGCGCTGATCACGCGTGGGGTTTCATGACTTGAGAACAACCGGTTTCCATGACCGGTCTTGCGGAGGTCGCTTTACAAGCGGCCTCCGTTTTTTTTGTCTGCACCCATGGCTACCCCTAAAAACGGCCGGTTTGTGTTAATGGCTTTGCTTTGTCTGGTCCCGTTCGCGTGCTCGATCGCGGCAGAGCTGCCCGATCCCCTGGCTTTGCCCGATGGCCGGCGGATTGAAACCGCGCAACAATGGGAGGCAGGTCGTCGTGCCGAGGTGCTGGAGTTGTTTCGCGACCAGGTTTACGGACGGAATCCGGTGCAGCGGCCCAAGGATCTGCGGTTTGAACCACTGGAGGAAGAAACGGCCGTGCTCGATGGCACGGCCGTGCGGCGGAGGGTGAAGATCGCTTACTCGGGGCGAGGCGGGGAGAGCGGTTTCAAGTTAACCGTTTATTATCCGACGAACGGGGCGATCAAAGGCTGCGTCGTGCTGATTGTAAACCGTTCGCCACGTATCATCGACCGTGCGGAGGAAGACCCCGCGGAATTCTGGCCGGTGCGGGATTTGATCGCGCGCGGTTATGCGACGGCGGCGTTCCACAATGGCGAGGTGGCGGTTGATCGCAAAGACGATGGTTTCAAAAGCGGTGTGTTTGGCGTTTTCGGTCCGGCGGGTAAACCGCGCGCGGGAGACGAGTGGGGAGCAATCGGCGCCTGGGCGTGGGGCGCAAGTCGTGCGATCGATTATTTGGAGACGCAGCCAAGGCTGAAGGGCGTGGCCTTTGCGGTAGCCGGGCATTCGCGCGGAGGGAAAACCGCGTTGTGGTGTGGCGCGCAGGATGCACGCGTGGCGCTGGCCATCAGCAATGATTCGGGGACCACGGGAGCGGCGCTGGCACGGACGAGCCAGTGCGAGACAGTGAAGAAGATTAACGCGACTTTCCCGCACTGGTTCGCGGTGAATTATCACGCTTATGATGATCGGGAGGCCGCGTTGCCGGTTGATCAACATGAACTGATTGGCCTGATCGCACCGCGGCTGGCCTATGTGGCGAGCGCACGCGAAGACAGTATTGCCGATCCCAAGGCAGAGTTTCAGTCCTGCGTGGAGGCGGCGCCGGTCTATGCTCTTTACGGGTTGAAAGGTGTGGGCGCCGCACCGTTTCCGGAGGTCGGCGAGTCACGGCATGAAGGCGCGATCGGCTATCATGTGCGTGCGGGCGGCCACGATTTGAAGGGCGAGGACTGGGCGCGTTTCATGGACTACGCCGACGTGCATCTGCCCCGGCGTTGAAACCGGCGGGCGCGGGTTTTGTTTGGCAGGTCGAGTCTATGTGGTTCTAGCTTCCGCCTTAACCCCATGAGCAACCGCGTTACCATCCGTGACATCGCTGCGAAGGCGGATGTGCATTTCACCACGGTGGCCCTCGCCCTGCGGGACAGTCCGCGTATCAGCGAAGCGAGGCGAAAGAGTATTCAGAAATTGGCGACGAAGATGGGCTACTCGCCCGATCCGATGCTTTCGGCGCTCAATGCCTACCGGCAGACCCGGAGGCGGCCGATTTATCAGGCGACGATTGCCTGGATCAACAACTGGCCCGAGCGCGGCTTCCTGCGCTCCAACGATGATTTCCGCGACTACCACGATGGAATCAAAGAGCGTGCCGCGGAACTGGGTTACGAAGTGGAGGAATTTTGGATGCGCGGTAAGGACCTTTCGTTTGCCAAGCTCGGACGCATCCTGAAGGCCCGGAACATCCAAGGAATGATTCTCGCGCCGCAGCCGGAGCCGCACACCGAGATCGATTTCGACTTCAGTGAATTTTCGGCGGTTTCGCTGAGTTACAGCCTGAGAAATCCAGCGCTGCACGTGGTGACCAATCATCACTTCCGCTCGATGCTGCTGCTGATGCAAAACCTTGACCGTTTGGGCTATCGCAAGGTTGGACTGGCGGTGCACCCGAGCTGGAGTGAAAAGGTCGGCCACGGCTGGTTCGGCGGCGTGCTGACCGCGAAGGAACTTATTACTTCGGGCATGAAGATCCTGCCGGTGAAGTTATTTGGCCTCGACGATGTGAAGGCGTGGATGAAAAAGGAGCAGCCGGATGTGATTGTGTCGCATAAGCAGTTTTACGAACAACTCCTAGAGATGGGCATACGCATGCCGAAGGATGTGGGCTTTGCGAATCTGAGCGTGCCGAGCAGCTCGCCGGAGATTTCAGGTATCACCCAGAATAGTCCGCATATCGGGCGAAAGGCCGTGGATGTGCTCGTCGATATGTTGCATCGCGGAGAACGCGGCGTGCCGGACATGCCGCTGCATCTGCTGGTGGACGGTGTGTGGGTGCCGGGTAAAACCCTGCGTCCGCAGAAAACGCTTTCCACCTCTTGATGCGCTACAGGTAGTATCCCGGCTGCGTTGCGGAAAGGCGGAGGGTGGCCCCATGTTCCTCGCATGAACCCACGCCCCAGGGTGCAGGCCCTCCCTCGCCGCGACCATTGCGGATTCTCACTCGTCGAACTGCTGGCCGTGGTCGCGATCATCGGGGTGATGGCCGCTTTGGTGCTCGCGACACTGGGACCGATGCGAGCCAGTGCCCGCACAGCAAAATGTTCGGCCAATCTCAGGTCGGTCGGTTCGGCGCTTGATCAGTTTGCTGCGGATTATCGCGGGTATTATCCCGCGGTCACCTACAACACCGGTCATCTCGACGGCCGGACCAACCCTAACAAATCCCATTGGTGGGTGGAGCTGAAGTCCTACATTGGCGTCGATATCAAGACCATCGGCGGGATCGAAGGTAACCCCTTCGCCATTTGCCCGGATGGTCTTACGGGCATGAACGGGAAAATGGATTATTATTTTCAGAGACCGCGGGTGACCATCGTGCGTCCCGCCAAGACGATCATGGCGGGGGATTCGAAGTCACACGTCCTCTCGGTCTGGACGGGCGATCCGACAGGCGAAACGTTTGAGAGTTCAGATCCTCAACGCCATCGCGCACAGGCAAACTATTTGTTTGTCGACGGCCATGTGGAAACGCTGTCGCTGGCCGATGCCTACAAGTTGTTTAATCGTGATCCTTACGCTCAATGAGTCCGTGGCCGGATCGGCCGGACGTTATTCTACAGGTAGGATCAAACTGCCGCTCTCGTGGGTTTACGGCGATATCGATGACTCGATAAGGTGAATCCATGTCGCCCGGTTTAACCCCTTCCCGTCGGTCATTTTTGCTCATGTGCCTGGTATCATTGCTGGCTGGGCGGCTTGCGGCCGAGCCTTGGCGCTCCACGTTGTATCCAGAGAAATGGACGCCTGGTTTGACTGATAGCGCGGGCCGTTTTTTGCACGATTTTTCCCATGCGGGTTACCACTGCGGCCAGACGGCTATTCCTGATCGCACGGGCAACGTAATCGACGTCACGCATGCACCCTATTCGGCCGACGCCACGGGAAAAATTGATGCGACGGCGGCCATCCAGCGGGCTCTTGACGTCGCCGGTGCCGCTGGCGGAGGGGTGGTTTATATGCCTGCCGGAACCTATAGAGTGGCGCCTCCTCAAGGAGCAAAGGGCGCGCTGGTTTTGGGTGGCGACGGCGTGGTGTTGCGCGGTGCGGGCGCAGGGAAAACACTCCTCTTTAACGACGCCACGGACATGGCAGGAAAAAATGTGATCGAACTCAAGCCGCGCGTTCCCGTGTCTTGGAACGCCGATGGGAAGCCCGTGGATGGCGTGAAAATACGTGAGGATTTGCCCAGACCGGTGTCGCAGATTCCCGTCGACGATGTGTCTGGGTTTTCAGTTGGGGATCTGATCGTGGTGCGCAACGACCTCACGCAGCACTTCATCGATACTATTGGCATGAACGGCAAGTGGACACCCGGCCAGTCGCAGAACCGCACGCTTACCTATTGCCGTCGGGTCACCGTAATCGACGCGATCGATAATGTTATCACCGTAGATATTCCGCTGCGCGGATTTCTCTACACGGCGGACAACGCGCAGGTCGTGAAGGTTTCCGGCCGCATGATCAGTGAGTCTGGGTTGGAGGATTTTTCCATCGGCATGCGCCAGCACCCAGGCGAAGGCCTTGCTGAAGAAGACTGGTCCAAGGCCGGGACGGTTGGACACGGTGTGCATGGCTCTGCGGCCATCGCGGTTTCTTTCGCTGAAAACTGCTGGCTTCGTCGCGTGCACACCTATTCACCCGAGGGCAACGATCCGAAGATCCACGCGCTTTCCAATATTCTGAAGCTGTGGCGCACGCGGCTCGTCACGGTGATCGACTGCAACTTCAAGTTTCCGCAATACCGCGGTGGCGGTGGCAACGGCTATGGCTTCGCGATCAATGGACAGGACAATCTCATCCGTGATTGTCGCGTCGAGGGTGCTCGGCACAACTACGACTTCGGCACGATGTCGGCCAGCGGCAACGTGATCGTGGATTGCTTAGCGAAAGACGGCAAACTGGGCTCGGACTTTCACATGTTTCTCTCGCTGGCCAACCTCTTGGACAATGTGATGTGCGATGGTGATTTTCTAGAGGCGCGCGCATTCCGTCCTTGGGGCGGAAATCCGGTGCACGGTGTCACCACGACGCAGTCGGTTTTCTGGAACACGAGGGGACTGCGATATTCCCTGGAGCGACCGGTGCTGGTGTATTCGCACCAATTTGGGGATGGCTACGTGATCGGCACGAGCGGTCCGGCCTCGAAAGTGGATTCCAGTGATTTCGTCGAGGGCGAGGGCAGGGGAGAACTGCTTGTGCCGCGCTCACTGTATTTTGATCAACTGAAACGCCGGATGGCTGCACACCCATGAAGCCACTCGCCGAAATCTGCGCACCGGCCGTGGCGACGGAGCGTATTCTCTTCGCGTTTACCACAAGGGAGCAGGCGCTGTTTTTGCCTGGCCTGCGATGGGAGGAGTTTGGAGACCACGTGTGTTCGTATATCGATACCGACGCGGCGGGCCCCGAGGGCTGGGCGCGGATGTTGTGCGAGTGGCGGCCGACCGTTGTCGTTACGGCATGGAGTGCGAAGCGACTGCCGGCGGACTGGGTGATGTCGCCGGAGTTTTCTTTAAAGTATATATGCCACATCACGGGCTCGCTGAAATCGCTGCTGACGCGCGAGGCTTTCCTGCGCGGCGTGCGTGCTACGAACTGGGGTTCGTCGATCAACCACACCATCGCCGAGCATGCGATGCTGATGACGCTAGCGCTGCTGCGTGGAGCCGGTTCGTGGCCCGAAGCGATGCAGCGCGGCGGATGGACGGTGGATCAAGTGCGGCGGCTCCGCACGCGCGCGTTGCGCGGCCGGCGGGTAGGCCTGCATGGTTTCGGGGCGATTGCGCGGGAAATCGCGACGATGCTGGCGCCCTTCAAGCCGGCGGTCATTCGAGCGTATTCGCATGGTGTGCCGCCGGCGTTTATGGCCGGTCACGGGGTGGAGCCCTGCAGGAGCCTGGACGAATTGTATGGTTCCAGTGAGGTGATGATTTGTTGTGAAAGCCTCACAGCTGAAAATCGTGCATCGGTGGATGCGCGGGTTCTGCGCTTGCTCGAAGACGACGCGATTTTTGTGAATGTGGGGCGTGGTGAGATCGTAAGCGAAGACGCGTTGCTGGCCGAGGCCGCGACCGGACGGCTGCGCATCGGGCTGGATGTGTTTCATCGCGAACCGATGCCGGTGGATTATCCGCTGCGCACGGCACCGGGAATCATGTTGTCCCCGCACATCGCGGGACCGACGCTCGAGACGTATCCGCTCTGCGGAGAGCATGCTTTGGAGAATCTGCGGCGTTATCTCGCGGGTGAGTCACTAAGCGGCGAAGTCACCCTGGATGCCTTTGATCGCATGACTTGAAGGCGCGGCCGTGAAAATGCGCTACAGGTAGTATATCGGGGGTTTTGTCATGTATGGAGAGCCGCACATCTTCGTTTCACTCCACCCCGAGAATATTTACCCCATGCATAACGTTTATCTTACCCTTGCCGGCCTATTCTGCCTGGTCACGGCGGCCTCTGCCCAGATCAGTTTCAACGGAAATTATATACAGAACTTTAATACGCTCACGGCTTCAACGCCGCTCACGTTGAGCGATACCAACAACGCGCAGACGAATATCGGAATCGAAAACTGGGTGGGCACGAAAACCGGCGGAACGAGCACGGATTTCGCGCTGCAACCGTGGGCGGCGAGCAACGCAAATGTGGCCGGGTTTTACAGCTTTGGCGTTGATTCGGCGGATGCGGACCGGTCGATCGGCAGTGTGTCTTACGCGACCAATTATGGTAATATTGTTTTTGGCACGAGCTTCACCAACGCGACGGGTGCCACGATCAACGCGATTACCATCACGTATACGGCCGAGTTTTGGCGCACCACGGCCAGCACCACGCAGGTTCTGACGTTTGCATACGGATTGAGCGGAGGCTCTTTAAATGGTTCCAACTTTCTCACCGCTTCGATGACAACATCCGCGGGGCTGTCCGTGACGTCGCCCAGTTCAGTTTCCAATACGGTTCAGAATGGCAATCTCTCCGCCAACCAGCAGTCGGTGAGCCTCACTTTGACCGATCTCAACTGGACGACGGACAAGACGCTCTTCATCCGGTGGACGGACAGTGATCAAAGCGGTCATGAGTCGGCGATCGGGGTGGATGATCTCGTTGTGTCCGTCGTGCCCGAGCCGTCTGCGTATGCCGTGCTGGCAGGCGCGGCGGGGCTGGTGCTCGCAGTGGTCGCACGCCGCCGTCGCAGTTAATGCGGGCGGGTGGTTTCGGTGATGGAATTCTACATGTAGCGCAACGGCGGGCTGGTCAGTGCGCCAAGCGTAGGGACAATCGAGGGATGCCCCACTTCATGCGTTTGTTTTGTAGCGCGTTCTTATTTTGCGCGGCGGTTTCGGCCGCTGTTGCCGCCTCGATCTTGCCTAACGGCGGTTTTGAAGAAGGTCTCACCGGTTGGGTGACCAGGGATGCCATGTCGCAGGTTTCACCCGAGGCGGCACACACGGGGAAAGGTGGTTTGCGAGTTACGGATGCCGATGCTCAAAAGGGATCCGATCTCACGAGTGCAAAGCTGCCGGTCGTGGCGGGGCAGGCGCTCGCGTTGAGTTTTTCGGCCAGGGCGCAGGGGGATTTTTGCGGAGTTTACTTATGGTTCCATGATGCGGCCGGAAAGCCCGTGAAGGACGAAGCCAAAAAATACACGGGAGGCATGCCATCGGTGGGTGTGAAGAAGGGGGCTGGCGAGTGGACGCCTTACACGTTGAAGGCGATTGTGCCGGAAGGTGCAGCAACCGTGGCGGTGTGGGTTCACTCGTGGGGCACGGCGATGGGCACGGCGGACTTCGATGATTTTGAACTGGCGGGCGTGGCGGGCGACGCCCGGCCGATCATCGGGGTGCAGCCGGTCGTGACGGCTAACGCAGCTGCGGCGACGCTGCCCGAATTGCCTGCGCGCAAGGCTCCGCCGGTAATCATCCTTAAGCTCGATGATCTGCGACAGATCGATGGCAAGGTGCATGCGTCGTGGATCAAGATCGCTGATTATCTGAAGAACCGGAACATCAAGGTGAGCTTTGGAATCATTGCCCAGACCTTGGGAGAGGCGACGCCGGCCTACACGCAATGGATCAAAGACCGGCAGGCGTCGGGTGAGATTGAATTTTGGTTTCATGGTTTTGATCACGCCGTGTGGACCAACGAAGCGGGTAAAAAACTCAGCGAGTTCGGGGGGCGTGGCTTTGACGAGCAGTGGTCGCGATTTGAGCGGTCGCAGAAACTCGCGAAGGAAAAGCTCGGCTTCGAGTTCGCGACCTTTGGTCCCGGCGGCGGTGGCGCACTTCATCAGGATGCGGACACGGCGGAAGTCATGGCTAGGGATCCGGCGATGAAGGTATGGCTTTATCCGTCGCCGATCGATGCATCGGGGCGCAAGCTCGCCGCTGGCGGCAAGGTCACGATTCTGGATCGCGTGTGGGCGGTGAACCTGGAGGCCGCCGTGGGTAATCCCAACTTCCAGCGTTTTGTCGAAGGCTATGCGAAGAATCCCGGCCGCGACTATTTTGTGCTGCAGGGCCATCCGACGCATTGGGCGGGTGCACGGTTCGACGAGTTCGTGAAGATCATCGATTTCCTTGTTGCGCAAAAAGCGGTGTTCATGACGCCTTCAGGTTATGCCGCGAGCCTGGGCGGGAAGCCTGCGCAACAGGAAGGCGGCGGGAAGTAAGCGGGGAATCTCTACACGTAGAGACGCGGGCTGATTGCTTCGTTGGAATCATGGAAGCAGGTTGACCGAAACCCCATGAAACTACCCCAAGTCTGCTGTCTGGTTTTTTCCGGTCTATCCGGCTGTATGCCCGTGCTGAACGCGGCCGACCTTATCAAAGCCGATAATACATCCAACTTGCGGACGGCCGGAACGTATGCGGCTCCTAATGATGCTGTCGTTGCAGCGAGCAACGCGGATTGGGTCATTTTCAATAACACGTTTGCCACTACCACGGGGAGCGTTGCTTCCGGCGGCTCTGTTGCGGTGCTCGGACTTCGCGTGGTCGATCCGGGTAACGACGTCACGTTGGCGTTAGGCAATGCGACCTTCTCTATCGGTGTTAGCGGAGGCACCAGCGGCTCCATCGATCTTTCGTCGGCAACAAAGAACCTGACCATTACCAGCGGAGGTTCATTCGGGGTGATTCGTATGATGGGCAGCACTCCGACCATTTCGGTGGCGTCCGGACGCACGCTTACGATGGGGGCCCCGATCTCAGCATATAACGGCGGAAACCTTACGATTACCGGTGCGGGCACGACCAATCTGAATGGCACGATCTTGAATGGTAGCAGCGGAACGACCCGCGTCGTTTATACTGGCACCGACACGCTCACCCTCGGCGGACTCAATAGCTATACGGGTGGCACGTCAGTCAG
This sequence comes from Rariglobus hedericola, assembly GCF_007559335.1. NCBI lineage: Bacteria > Pseudomonadati > Verrucomicrobiota > Opitutia > Opitutales > Opitutaceae > Rariglobus > Rariglobus hedericola. The sequence goes on along the minus strand of NZ_VMBG01000001.1, from coordinate 2,229,832 downwards.
CACAGGCACGGTGGCGATCTCGCAGAACTTCACGATGAGCGGCGCGAATGCCATCGGCCTCAACGCGGCGGCGGGCACGCATGGCGAGATCACGTTTGGGGGTAGCACGCTGACGCTGGGCGGTTCGTTGCAGCTCGATCTCACCGGCGATTTTGCAGTCGGAGGAACTTTTGATCTCATCGATTTTGGTGCGGGAGTTTCGGCAGGTAATTTCTCCGCGGTGTCCATTGCCGGCAGCTATGTGGCGAATCTTTCCAACAACGGTTCGGGCGTCTGGAGCGGAGCGGCAGGCACCACCACGTTTGTTTTTGATCAGGCAAGTGGCGATCTCACGGTCTCCGCCGTGCCGGAGCCGACGACGATCTCTTTATTGATCGGAGGCCTCGGTTTCGTGGCTGCTCTGACCATGCACCGTCGACGTGCGTGAGTTTTTGTTTTCGAGTTTCCCATCCCTATGAAATTTACCTCGTTGTTTTCGGGTCTCGCCTTGCTGGCGTCCGGTTCCTCGTTTGCGCCCTCGCTGTTCTCCGCGGAGATCGCGCCGACGGATTCGCTCATCCGTTACGTCGGGCGTTTTGATGATCGCCAGGCCGATGCTCCGCGCGCCGCCTGGTCGGCCAGCACCGTTGCGTTCACCGTTTCCGGAGGTTCGGTCTCGGTGAAGTTTAACGACAAGGGCAACAACCTCTGGCAGGTCGTGATCGATGGCCGGTCGGCCGGTGTGCTCACGCTGCAAGCCGGCGAAAAAGTGTATACGGTGGCCAGCGACCTGCCGGCTGGAAGCCACCACATCGAGTTGGTCAAACGCACCGAGGCATCGCTCGGCAATACGAACCTGCTCGGCCTGACGATTGATGACGGTGCGAAGCTTCTGCCGACGCCCGCCCGCGCGCGTCGCATTGAAGTGATAGGTGATTCCATCAGCTGCGGTTTTGGCAACGAGGCCGCCAGCAAAGAAGAGAAGTTTTCCGCCGCCACGGAGAATGCCTGGCTGGCCTACGGTGCGGTGGCTGCACGTGCGGTGAATGCGGACTATGTGTGCATTGCCTGGTCCGGGAAAAAACTTTGGCCGGACAATACTATCGTCGAACTCTACGACCGCGTGCTGCCCTATTCGGCAACTCCGGTGTGGTCCTTCAAGCGTGAGATTCCTGACGTGGTGGTGATAAACCTCGGGACGAACGATTTTAACGCGAAGGTGAATCCGGAGGAAGCCGGCTGGGTTGCCGCGTATGTGCAGTTCATCCAGCGCGTGCGCTCCCATTATCCGAAGGCGCAGGTTTATTGCGCGGTGGGCACGATGCTCGGCGACTGGAATCCCGAGCGTAAAGTCCGCACCACGATTCTGGGTTATATCGACAAAGTGATCACGCAAAGCAACGAGGCAGGTGGCCCGCCGGTGCGACTCATTGATTTTGGAGTGCAGAAGGCGGAAAACGGCATTGGTGCCTCCTGGCATCCGAGCGCCAAGACCCACGCCCTGATGGGCGCTCAACTCGCCGATACGCTGAAGCGCGATCTCGGTTGGTGAGGCAGACGTGTGGAGATGCAGCAATCAATTACCCCTATCCATGAAGCTCCTGTGGTTATCCGCCCTTTTGTGCAACCCGGCTTGGGCCGGCGTGCTTCCGCTCATGAATGGTAACTTTGAGGACGGGCTGGCCGGATGGACGCTCAAGGGAGGCCAGGCCGATGTGGCGGTCGTGACTGCGGACGCGGCATCTCTCGGGAAGGCTGGGCTGCGCATTTACGATGCGTCCGCGGACCGGTGGCAGTTGTCGAGCAACGTGCTGCCGGCGAAAGCGGGGAGCACCTACGCGTTGACGTATTGGGCGAAATCTACCGGGGTGCCGGGCGCGATCAATGTGAGTATCCTTTTTCTCGATACGGCTGGTCAGGTGCTCAAGGGCGGGACGGTTCCGCGTTACTGGCCGGGCGTGCCGGTCAAGACACCGGGCGTGTGGTTCGGGAAAGCCGTGGCAAAGGCGGTCGCGCCTGAAGGCACGCAGTCGGTCTTGGTCTCCATCGCGCCCATCGTGCGAAAGGTGCGCGCGGCTTTTATCGATGATCTGAGCTTGGTGGAGGAAGTTGCCGGCGAGACGCTACTTTCACAGGTGGACGCGTGGCTGGCGGAGATCAAAGCCGATCCGACCCGCGGCGCGTCGCCGTCCGCCATCGTGGTGAAACTCGATGATTTGGCGGACCGCCGTGGCAAGGTTCATGACCGCTGGAAGCGCGTCACCGATTTTGCCCATGAGCGTAAAATCAAAATCGACCTGGGTATCGTGGCTAACTCGCTCGAAGGTGAAAAAGCCGAGTATTTCCAGTGGATCAAGGATCAGCGCGCCACCGGTCGCGTGGGGTTTTGGTGGCATGGCTGGGATCACGCGGAATGGAAGGAGGGCGAGAAGCGGATGTTCGAGTTCGGCGGCACGAGTTATGAGCATCAAAAGAAGCACCTCGACGACAGCCAGCGCTTGGCGCGGGAGAAACTCGGGTTTCCTTTCGTGGCGTTTGGCGCGCCGTTCAACGTGGCCGATGCGACCACGGTGCGTGTGCTGGGCGAGGACAAGGATATGCGCGTGTGGATGTATGGTCCGCCGGATGCGACTGCAGACAAAATCGTGCTAGGCCGGGCCTTCGCGGTGAGCATCGAGCAGCCGACCTTCGTGGCGAACTATCCGGAGTTCATCGAGGGTTACGCGCACAATCGCGGCGCGGGATACTTCGTCATCCAAGGGCATCCGATGCAGTGGAACGACGAACGCTACGAGAATTTCACGCGCATCATGGATTTTCTGATCGGGCAAAAAGCGGAGTTTGTTTTCGCGGAGGAATTCGCCACCCGCCGCGATCTGGCGAAACGCGCGGAGCGATGAAAGCTGCGCGGGTGGATGGCACGATTAGGCGTTTGCCAGTCATCGGCGGAAAAGCCGTGATCGGCGCCACCCCCATCATGCCCACTCCGTCCCGTATCACTGTCCGCGATATTGCCGCCAAGGCCGGACTGCATTTCACGACGGTGGCCCTGGCGTTGCGCGACAGTCCGATGCTCAACGCGGAGACCAAGCGTCGTGTGCAGGAACTGGCTGAGTCGATGGGTTACCGGCCGGACCCGATGCTCACGGCGTTGAACGCCTATCGGAAAACGCGGAGCCGCCCCAACTATCAGGCGACGATTGCGTGGATTAACAACTGGCCGGTGCGTGCGGAACTCCTGCGCATTCCGGAATTCGGTGAATACCATCGGGGCGCGTGTGCGCGGGCGGCCGAGCTCGGCTATGTCGTCGAAGAGTTCTGGTTGCATGCCCGCGGAATGACGCCGGACAAACTCCGGCGGGTGTTGAGTGCCCGTGGTATTCAGGCGGTGATCATCGCGCCGCAGCCCAAGCCGGGAATCTGGATCGATTTTGATTACAGCGAGTTCTCGGCGCTGGCGCTGGGTTACAGCCTGCAACCGACCCGGCTGCATGTGATCACGAATCATCATGCGCATTCCATGAACATGATGATCGAGCGGCTTTACGGCCTGGGATACCGCCGCATCGGCATGTATATCGGCAAGGAGTGGGATGCGAAGGTCGGCCACAGCTGGTTGAGCAGCTTCCTGCTTGCCCGCTGGCTGCATCCGGATCTGGCGGATCTGCCTCCCGTGCTGCAAAACGATCTTGAAGGAAGCGCCCTCGAGGAATGGCTGGAGCGGCACCGTCCCGATGTAGTCGTATCCTATGGGCGGATACTCGATCAAATGAAGACGATGCGACTGAAGATCCCCAAGGATATCGGTTACGCTGGCATCGATCTGCTGGAGCAGAACCGCACGGTCTCGGGCATTTACCAGAACAGTGTCACCATCGGCCGCAAGGCGGTGGATTTTCTGGTGGATATGATTCATCGCGGCGAACGCGGTCTGCCGGCGGTGCCGATCCGCACATTGGTCGAGAGTGAGTGGAGAATCGGGACCACTGTGCGCACCGGGACGCCGAAACCGCGGACCAAGCGCAAGGCCTGATGCGCTTCTCTACGGGTAGAGAGCGGGCGACCTTGCGTGGGTTTTCAGGCAAAGGGAAACTGGTCCCGTGAAATACCCCTGTTCACGGATCAAGTGCCGCCGTCCTGTCGTTGCCACGCGCGGCTTCACGCTGATCGAGCTGCTGGCGGTGATCTGCATCATCACGATTCTGGCGGCGTTGGTTTTGCCGCTGCTGGGCCGTATGCAGGCGAAGGCGAAGGCCACCACCTGCACCTCGAATCTACGTCAGATGGGCGCGTCTTTCCGGTTATATGCGGCGGACAATCAGGGTTTCCTGCCCGCGGTATCGAAAAATACGAATGCCGACCCGGCCAAAGGCAGTCTGAACACGCTCGGGCACTGGCAGGTGGAGATCAGTCCGTATTCGGCGCGGACATTCACCCAGAACATCCAAGGTGCGAAGAACGCGAACGACCTGTATGTGCAGTGTCCGGAGTTTACGGTGACGGATGCCAATGTGGTGAGCCGCGGCTACGGCATGAACGACCTGCTGACGTCGCGGGGGATGGTGAAAGCGCTCACGACTTCGTCCAACTCGAGCAACTACAGCTACAACTTCCGGGTGCGCGTGGCCGAGGTGGTGGAGCCCTCGCGCACGCTGCTGGTGGTGGACAGCGATAGCGCAGTGGCCTCGCTGGCTCCGCGGCATTTCGAACGGGGGCACTGCGTATTTGTCGACGGGCATGTGGCGGCACACACGGTGACCGAGGCCACCGCGTTGAAGTCTGATGCAATCAAATACTAATAAAACTTGCCGGTAGGCAAAGGGAGGGCTTTAGAAGATGAAAGTTAAGCCGATACTATCGTAGGGCTTAAGTTACCTTTTCCCCGTGTTTTCCCATCCCGCCATGCTTCTTTTTGCCGTGCTGCTCACCCTTTGCGGTGTGTGGATGCGGTGGCGGGCGCATGATTACCGCATGAGCGCCGAAGAGGCGATGAAGGATGGCAAGCTCACCTACGAGCAGGTGCTCAGCCGGCTTAAAATGATCAAGATCGTCAGCCGCATCATCACGGTGGCGGGTATGGCATTGTTGATCGCCAGCCTGATGACGCCGGAGTTTTGGAACGGTCGTTGACGGATGACGCGCCGCCTCTGCCCGCGCGGTGTATTATAAGCCGGATACGTCTGCGGGCAGGATCACCTGGACTTTGGGGCTGAAGAAGACATCGGAGATGACCTGGTGGCCGCTGCGTGTTTTATACAGATCGAACCAGGCCCAGAGCGGGGCGCGTTCGTAGTATAAAACCAAATACACGCGCGTGACGCGGGGCGTGATGATGGCGACGTGCATGACCTCTCCGCTTTCAAACAACCCGTAGGTTGCGTCCGCCTGCTTGAGCGCGGCGAGTTCGCCCCGGAGCAAAGTGCCGCGGTCCAGAAGGGAATTCTGAAGCCAGATTTGCAGGGCGGTATTGAGGCCGCTTTGGGCGTAGGCGTTGAGCCCCTGGTTGATCAACTCGGGCACGGGCTGTTTGGTCTGTGCAAACGTGGTGGCCGGAGTGAAGGCCAACAGTGAACCGAGGAGGAGCAGGGCGAAGGGAGTTTTCATGGAGATGAAGGGTATGAGTTGTGACGCAGGCTGGTGGCATTTGTTACGCATTTACCTAGGCGGGAGCAAACTGGAGAAGAGGCGAAATGCCAGAATGCCACTGGTAGCATTTGCTATCACTGGCAAAATCGCGGTGTGCGGACGAAGGTAACTCCCGATCCAACCCCTGTCCGAGTTTACCCCGTGGTGTTTCCGTCGCCATGTGGCCTGCCCGGCAAGCCTTACCTCATGATAAAAGTCCTTACCCTTGCCTCGCTCCTTGCCGCGGTTGCCACCGCCGGTGCCGCTTCCCTTTCGATTTCGAGCGAGCAGCTTGAGAAAAAAGGTTCGGCCAAAGTGGAGCTGTCGTCAGGCAAGCCCGCGCAAATCTCCATTCGCTTTGATGATCCAGGTTGGGACTCGGGCGTGATCGTGCGGCCGCCGGCGGGAGAAAAATTCTGGGATCTTTCGGGCTCCCGGGTTCTGGCGGTTGACGTGGAAAACAAGTCCGCGGACAAACAGCTCCGGCTGACCATGCAGATCACCAGCGGCACCAAGGAAGAGAAGACCTTGCACCGCGTGAACTCGGGCATCGCGCTCAATCCCGGCGAGAAGCGCACATTGAACCTTTTGATTCCGCACCGCGAACTCCATGCCGCACCGCAGGGCGTGCCGGGTCCCCGTTTCGTGGACTCCGACAAGATCTCGATGATCGAGTTCTTCATCCAGTGGCCATTTGAGAGCAAACAGAAGGACCTGGCCGACTACCGCCTTTCCGACCTGCGCGTGACCGGTGAGCCGGACAAGATCACGGCTCCGGCCGGTGATGCGTTTTTCCCTTATATCGATATTTACGGCCAATACATGCACTCGGACTGGCCCGAGAAGATCCATTCGGATGACGACCTGAAGAAGGCGCATGCGAAGGAACTCGCCGAGTTGAATGCCTCGAAGCGTCCCGCCGAGTGGAACCGTTTCGGTGGCTGGGCCAACGGCCCGCTACTCAAATCTACCGGAAATTTCCGCACCGAAAAATACAAAGGCAAATGGTGGATGGTTGATCCGGAAGGCCGCCTGTTTATTTCGCATGGCATCGATGTGCTTCATGCGTCCACCGACGCTACCCGCACCCAGGATCACGAAAAGTGGTTCTCCTTCCCGGTGACCTCCTGGACCGCTCCGTTCACCGACTGGAATCTCGCCAAGAAATACGGGAAGAAGGACTACGCCTCTGATTTCTACGATACGCTGGCGAAGCGTCTCGAAAGCTGGGGCATCAACACCATCGGCGACTGGGGCAAGGCCGACCTGATCATGAAAGGCCGCATGCCCTACACGCTTCAACTGACCGATTTTAACGACAAGATGCCCAAGATCGAAGGGTCCAAGCTCAAGTTCTACGATGTGTTCGATCCTGCCTACATCAGCCGCATGAAGACGCTGATGAAGACCGAGGCGGCCAGTCGTCCGGAGGTCGCCAAGTCCATCAACGACCCGCTGTGCATCGGCTACTTCATCGATAACGAACTCAACTTCGGCAACCGCGGCCGCCAGGTTCTGGGAGACGCCGTGATCAAGAGCCCGGCCAAGCAGGCTTCGAAGCAGGAGTGGGTGAAGGACCTCAAGGCCAAATACTCCACGATCAAAAAATTCAACGACGCGTGGAGCACGGCCTACGCAGATTGGGACGCGGTCCTGGCCGCCACCGAGGCGCCGGACTCGAAGGGCTTCAAGGCCGATTCTGACGTCTTCTTTCTCAAGACGGTCGATCAATATTTCCGCCTCTGCCGCGATTCGATCAAGACCGTCGCGCCCAACCGCCTCTATCTCGGTTGCCGCTTCATCTCCACCGACGCCGTGCGCAAGGCTTTGTATGATGCGAGCCTGAAGTATTGCGACGTGCTCACGGTCAACGTATATGCCCACAGCACGGCCAACCTCACCAATGACAAGTTCCCCGACATGCCCGTGCTCATCGGCGAATTCCATTTCGGCATCCTCGACCGCGGCATGTTCTCCGCCAGCTTGGCGCCCACGGGTATCACCCAGGCTGAGCGCGCCGTGGCATACACCCGCTTTCTGCAAGGCGCGCTGTCCAACCCGCACATCGTCGGCACGCACTGGTTCCAGTTCCGCGATCAACCGCTCACCGGCCGTTGGGACGGCGAAGGCTATCAGATCGGTTTCGTGGACGTCGCCGACACGCCCTATGTCGAGCTCACCCAAGCAGCCCGTGAAGTGGGCGAGAATATGTATGAATACCGCATGCACGGAAAGCTCGTGAACGACATGCGCTGATCGTCAGGCAAAACCCACCCACTTACCCCATGAATATCTCGTCGCATTTTCCATCCCGAAAGAACGCCTTCACTCTCGTCGAACTACTGACGGTGATCGCGATTATCGGCATTCTCGCCGCTATTCTCATTCCCGTGGTGGGCAAGATGCGGGCGGCGGGCCAGAAAACCGCCTGCGCCTCCAACCTTCGCCAGATCGGCACGTCTTTAAGTAACTTTGCGGCGGACAACCGTGGAGCACTTCCCGGTTACGAGAAAATCAAGGACAAGGACGGTGAGTTCTACGGTTTGGTGAGTTCGGCAAGCCCGCAGTGGTATGCGGAAAACGGCAAGCCGACTCGTGCGCTTTCCTCCCAATTGTCGGCTTACTTGGGCGTTAACCAAGGAAGTGCCTCAACGGGCATTGCGAAGATTTTTGTCTGTCCTTCGAGTCCCACCGCGGCGGACGCCGTTCCTGCGCCCAGTTATTCCATGGCGAGCCAAGTGATGACGAGTGCCGGTGTCCTGAAGCGTCCCTTCGCCCTCAATGGCGTGCGATCGCTTCGCTATAACGAAATCGCAAATCCCCCCAAGGCGGTCGCGCTGTTCGATCTCGATGTCGAAGGTGCGGCATTGATCGGTGTGACATTAACCGCCTCGGCCTCCGTTCCGGAGCAATCGGTCCACGGTGCGACCCGCAACGTTCTCTATTTTGACGGCCACGTGGCCGCTGTAGCCAAAAACATCAACCCGCAAGAGAAGCTCTGAGCTTTCCCCAAGCCGATTTAACCGACGCACGGCGTCAACCAAGGCCACTGCCGTGTCCGCATACTTTCAAGCTCTCCCCCAAACACCGCTCAACCCATGAATATTCCCCAATCCGCGCACACGCGTTTGTCACCATCGCGCATCCGGTCCGCCCTCATCTGCGGCCTCGGTTTGGCGCTGCCAGCCTCCGTCGCTCTCGCACAGACAAGCGGCACATGGACCAGCACCACCGGCGGCAACTGGGCCGATATCGTCAATTGGAACAGCGGTGCCGGTCCCGTCGCCACCGGTGGCAGCACCAGTGCCAACGTCACCGCCACCTTTTCGGCTTCCGGCACCCAGACGGTCAACTTGGATGGGCCGCAGACGGTTCAGACTCTCGCTTTCAGCACCGGAACCTACACCCTTTCATCGACCAATGGCAGTGTGCTTACGCTGGCCGGCACAACCGTTCCCAGCATAAGCGGCACCGCCACCATTTCAGCCACATTGGATGGCTCACAGGGCTTCACCTACGCGTCTGGAAACCGGACTCTCACGCTCTCGGGCAACAACATCTACACCGGTGTAACTACGCTGACGAACGGCAATCTCACTGCCCGATCCGACAGCGCCTTCGGTGCCGCCGGCGCGGGCAACGGCCTCATCGTGAGCCAGGCGAGCGGACAATTTCCGCAGCTGCATTTAACCAATAATATCACGACCAGCGAAGACATCACGCTTCGCATGAACTTTTACAATATTGCGAACAATGGCTCCATCGTCGGCGGAAATCTCCTGTATAACGATAACAGCAACACGACACTTAACGGGTCCCTTGTCCTTGATCGTTATGTCGGCTCCAATGCCAACGTCGTGCACCTGATGGGCATTCAGGCCAGCGGGGGCACCCTTACGATCAACGGTGCGGTCAGCGGCGCGGCTACGGGAGGCCAGGCCAGCGGCACTTATGTGGATCCGACCCGTCTCCAGTTCAGGGCAACGACCGCCACGGCCAATGTGAACGTCACCGGTGTCATCTCTGACGGCACCCTCACCACAGGTGGTCTCTCTATCTACACCGCTGCCGATGCCCTGGGTATCGTTCGTCTCTCCGGCGACAACACCTACACCGGCAGCACTGTCCATCAAAAAGGCACGCTGCTGATCAACAACACCACGGGATCGGGCACCGGAGCCGGGGCGATCTCGGTCGCCTCCACGGCGGTCTTTGGTGGCACGGGTTTCGTCAAACCCGCCGGCGCCAACGGCATCACTTTCGCCAGCGGCTCCATCGTCTCCCCCGGTGATCTCACCAGCGGTGGCTCGGCTATCGCCGCCGGCAAGACCCTCACATTCGACCTCAGCTCCACGACAGGCACCGCCCTGTTCGACACTGGTTCGACCATCGCGATCAACTTGAACGCCGCGGCGATTCTGCCGGCCGACGTCTCCGAGCACCTCGCTTTCATCGGGCTCACCACCGGGGTTTCGCAGGTCACGTTTAATAACAACATCGTTAACTTCTCCATCACCGGCGGCCTGCTCTCCAATGGTGTTTATACGCTCGCCTCCTTCAGCGCCGACAACGCGTTTTCGGGTCAATGGGTGCTCGGCTCCGGTTTGGAAGCCTACAATGCGCAGCTTATCCAGACGGCCAACAGCATCCAGCTCTCCATCTCCGCCATTCCCGAGCCGGCGACCACCGCCGCGCTCGCCGGCCTGATCGCTATCGGCGCGGTCATGGTTTGCAAACGCCGCCGGATTTGAGCGCGGCCCGCTCCAGCAGCTATTTGTCAGCGAAGTCCCGGCGCCTGCGCGCCGGGATCATCGGGATTGCACATGAGATTGCCGCCGGCCCGCCAGATGTTAATACCATCGGCGGAATGAAGGAAAAACGGATCGTTCTGAGGGATGTCGCGATCAAGGCGGGGGTTCATCTGACCACTGCCGCGCGAGCCATGAAGAACGATCCGCGCGTGCAGCCCGATACGCTGGCCCGCATCCAGGAGATCGCCAAGGAAATGGGCTACATGCCCGATCCGATGCTCTCGGCGCTGAGCACCTACCGCATCGCCACGCGTCCGTCCCTGTATCACGGCACGGTCGGTTGGATTACCAATTTCGTTACGCGCGATGCCTGGATGGTGGAGTCGTTCAAACTGTATCGCCTGGGTGCGACCGAAGCCCTGGCCCGCCATGGGTATCTCGTGGAGGATTTTTGGCTGCGCGAGCCGAAGATGACCGGTCGCCGCGCCGCGCAAATCCTGCAAAGCCGCGGTATCCGCGGGCTGCTCGTCTGTCCGTTGCCCACGCATTGCGGCCGCATCAGCCTGTCGCTCGAAAACTTCGCCGCAGTCACGTTCGGCTACACTTTGGCGCGTCCCGCGATCCATCGTGTCACCACGTCGCACTACGAGAATATGCAGAACTGCATGCGGCAGTTGTATCACCTTGGTTACCGTCGGCCTGGCTTCGTCAACTGGGACGAGATCAGCAAGCGTGTGGGCGATCAGTGGACGGCTGCTTATCGCACGCCTCCCTTCGCCGGCAAGTGGGAGAACGACCTGCCGATTCTCCAGCTGGACAAAACCCCGACCACCTTTTCCAACACGAACCGCGATCTCTTCCTCAAGTGGGTCAAATCGCACCGGCTCGATTCCGTGCTCGTTGTGGACCGCCACATTCTGGACTGGCTCACGGAGGCGGGCTATCGCGTGCCCGAGGACATCGCCTACGTGTCGCCCAGTCTTCAGGAATCCAACGTCGAGCACGCGGGCGTCTTTGAAACGTCTCACGATGTGGGCCGCGCGGCCGGAGATTTTCTCGCGGGTATGCTGACGCGCGGTGAATTTGGCATTCCTGAAGTGCCGCGCCGCATCCTCCTGGACGGCATCTGGCAGCTTGGCCAAACCGCACGCAATCTGACCGCCAAAAAAAAGCGTCAGAATCTGGTCGAGGCAGCTGGCTGAATCCGCCGGTTATTAATCGCGCAGGATGCGCAGACGGAGAAATCGTCGGGGCGTTTGCGCGTGATCAAAGGAATCGTTGATCTCCAGCCAGCCGTCCACGAGCGCCGGTAACGCATCGAGTCGCGAGTCGAAGACGGTCTCGGTCCAGTCGATAAGATCTGTCGAGGCTTCGACGCGGTAGGTCACATCGGTGAGCCCGGGATCGAAGCGAAAACGGAAATCCAGTCCGGAGGCCGAGGACGTCAGCACAGGCATCGACGGCGAAGGCGCTTCGCTCTGGGTGAGCCCGAGCGCGTAGCGCAGGAGATTGGACACGCCTTGTCCGCTGGGATCCGCGGTCGCGCCGGAGACTGCCGCATTGGTGCGATCTGCTGATAGTGGAAACTGCTGATTCACCCAGGCGGTATAGGTCGCGGGATGATCGGCTGAGACCAGCCACTGTTGATAAGAGCCGTCTTTATATTCGCGTTGCTCGACGCGTGCGCCGCGCGAGAGAGAGGCGTCGGCAATCTCGATCGCGAGGCCGTTGCCCACGCCGATGATTTTGTAGAAACCCGAGTCCGTCGGCATGAATAAATAGCGCTGGCTGCCTGCGGTTTTGGACGGCCACATGCCGATGTTGTCACCGCTCAGCAGCGTGTTGCTCGCGACGTCCATCGCCTTGCCGGTCTGCGTGCTCTTAATCGTGTATTGGTTGGCGCCTTGGTGCGCGATGACCCACTTCTGGTTGGGGCCGGCCCCGTAGTTCCACTGCTGGACCTTGGCACCGTTGGAAGTCGAGGCGCCGACAACATCGACCGCCTTGAGCGTGTTGCGATTGAAGAATGCATAGGTCCCGTTGGGGAGAAGACCGCTGGCGGCGGGGACGAGCTCGATCCAGTTCAGATTGAAGCCCGAGGTGACGACCTCAAAGCGCAGCACTTGCTGGCCGGGGATGAGGTCCACGGTTTTCGAAATCGTGGTCCAGGTTTGGTTTCCGCCGGTGCCGGCGAACGCCCATGCGCCGGTCAGATCAACGCCGGCCATTTTCACGCGGAGGGTGTTGGTCGCGTTGGGCGAGGCGACGCGGAGGTTGAGCGTGTAGCGGCCGGGGTCGGTGACGTAGGTGGTGTATTCCATCCATTCGCCGGCGACCATCCAGCCGAGGTTGTAGCCGCCGCCGGTGTCGGTGGTCGTCTGGATGTCCACGCCCTCGGTGGTGCGGTAGGCACCGCCGGAATTCAGGGTGGCGTTATCATTGTAGGCGACGCCCTGGCCGCCGTTGTCAAAGGACTCGGCCTGAATGCGCGTGGTGGCCGACTTCGTGATGGACCATGGCTCGCCGCCGTTGCCGTAAGCGCTGCGCGTGCCGCCGGGCCAGGTGCCAAAGTCGGATGTCCAGCGAATGCCGGCGTTGGTGATGCGGTTTTTAAAACGCGTGTCGTCGGTGATGCGTTTGATAGTGAGAAACGAGAGCCACGAAATGCCGAGACGCTCGAGGTCGCCCATTTCGTCCACGTCTTCGTAAAGCGAGTTGGCGGTCGCGAGGCCGAAGTCGCCCTTGCCCCACGGCCAGCGATAGAACTCGGTTTGAAAACACGGATAACCGGCGGCGAGCACGGCGAGGAGGCAGGCGCGGGTGCCGGCGCGGCCGTTTTCCCCATAACCGTGGAAAGCGATTGCAGCGTTGTTCCAGTTGATCGCCGAACCGAGCGCGGCCATGTCCTGCAGCGCGCCGGCGCTGTTTTGGAAACTCGAATAACTCATCAGCAACACCGGCGTGTTGGGGGCCTTGGTGCGGATGATGGTGTAGGCGGCCAGCTCCATATCCATGAGCGGGGTCGAACCGGAGTAGGGCGGATTGCCGGCGGCGGGCTCATTTTGGATTTCGTAGATGACGTGCGTCTCGTTGGCGTAGCGGCCGGCGTAGAAGTTCCAGAATGCGGCGTTGAAGGAAGCGTTCACGCCTCCGCCGCCGATGGTGATGATGAGGTAGAGACCGTTGTCGCGCGTGCGTTGCACAACGATATCCAGCGCGGCGAACTTTGCGCCGGCCGAGTAGCCGTAGTCCCAGCGTTCGGCGTAACAATGCACGGAGTTCATGCCGTAGTTTTTGATCGCTTGGAATTCCGCGGTAGTCGGAAAGCCGCCGGTCTCCGTGCTGATGATGGCGCCGCGGAGCGGATTGCCGTTGTCGGACACGAAGGTGGTCTTCGCTGCGTTGATGACGGGACGCCCGCGCGCCGCCTGCGCGTTGCAGATAACGCCGAGGCCGAGCGCGAGCGCGGTGAGCCAATGAAGAAACCGGACGGGGTGGGGCACGGCGGGGTAAAGCGGAGAGGACGGTTCAGTTCGGAGATCGTTCAGGTGGCACATCGCTCATAAAACCGGCGACCTCATCGAGCGCGCGGTCGCGAAACGCACCGGGTGGAAACGAGTCGGCCCACGTGGTGGCGCGGGCAAGGTCGGTGCGCGCCCAGAGATGCAAAATTGAAATGACGGTTTCGTTGCGCACCAGACCGGGCTTCATGTCGCGGTCGGCCATCGTCGCGGCTTCGGCCGGATTTAATCGAGCGACGACCAGTGCGAGCCATCCGAACATTTCCTCACGCCACGGACCGGCGGGCTGACGGTCTGCACATTCAAGCGCGGCGGCAAAATCACGGTCGGCCCATTGGCGGAAAAGAATGCCGCAGCGGTAACGGTCGGCCTCGGAGACGACCTGTGATTTAAGATCCAGAAATGCGATGCGCGGCGCTGTTTCGGCCTGTGCGATCCGCGAAGATGCAAGCGGAAGCGAACGCACGACGACCGGAGCTTCGTTGGGCGACGAAGGCCGAGCAACCATCAGTCCGGCCGCCAGCACTCCCGCCGCGACGATGCCGGCGAGACAGAGGTGGAGTCGGACGGACTGCGGGCGCGGCTTCATCGCGACGATGGGCGAAGCTCGCGTTCAGGGCGTGCCCGGGAGCCATTGCTCGTGGTTGCCGGACGTGTATTCACCTTGAAATACGCGGGCACCATTGGCGGTCGATGCGGCGTCGATTTCGAGCACGAGGCCGCTGATCGAGTTGACCAACCGGTAGTAGCCCGAGCTGGTGGCCATCGGAATCCAGCGCTGGTTGGCGCTGCCGGAGTTGAGCGTATACATCTGGACGTGATCGCCGCTGAGTATTTCGCCGGCGGCCTGGTCGATCGCCTTGCCGGTCTGGCTGGAGGTGATCGTGTATTGGTTGGCCCCGCGATGGGTGAAGACCCACTTCTGGTTGCTCGTGGCGGAGTAACCCCACTGCTGGATATCGGCGCCGTTGGCCGTGGAGGCGTTGACGACATCCATGGCTTTCGCGCTGTTGCGGTTGATCAGCTTGTAGGTGCCGTTGGCCAGCAAACCGGAAGAGACGGGTTCGAACTCGATCCAGTTGAGGTTGAAGCCTGCGGTCACTGCCTCGAAGCGCAGCAGTTGTTGGCCGGGCACGAGGTCAACGGTCTTCGTCAACGTGGTCCACGTCTGGTAACTGCCGGTATTCGGCACGCTCCAGGCACCGGTCAGATCCCTGCCGCCGAGCTTCAGGCGCAGGCTGCCGGTCGTGACGGATGAAGCCACGCGAACCTTGAGATTGTAGCGACCGGGATTCTTTACGCGCACCGTGTATTCGAGCCATTCGCCGGCGGCGATCCAGGCGATGTTATAACCGCCACCGGTATCGGTGACTGCCTGGATGTCCACTTGTCCGGTCGTGCGGTAAACACCACCGGAATTACCGGTGGTCGTGTCGTAGGAGGCGACACCCGCGCCGCCGAGATCGAAGTCCTCCGCCTCGACGCGTGTGGTGGCCGTGGAAATAATCGCGCGCGGTTCGCTGCCGTTGCCATAGACGCCGCGGCTGGTGCCGGGCCACGAACCAAAATCGTGCGACCAGGTGATGCCGGCGCCGTCCATGCGGTTTTTGAAACGCGTGTCGTCCTGCACGCGACCGATGGAGAGGAAGGTCAGCCATGAGACGCCCAGTCGCTCAAGGTCGCCGGTCTGGTCGATGTCCTGATAAAGCGAAGGCGCGTCAACCAGGTTGAAGTCGCCCGTGCCCCAGTCCCAGCGGTAGAACTCGGTTTGGAAACAGGCATAGCCTGCGGCGATCACGTTTTCGAGACAGGTGCGTGTGCCGAGTGCGCCGTTTTCTCCGTAACCGTGAAACGCGATTCCCGCGTTGCTCCAATTGACGGTGGAGCCGAGCGCGGCGATGTCGGCGAGCACGCCTGCGGAGTTTTGAAAAATCGTGTAGCTCATCAGCAGCACTGGCGTGTTGGGCGCGGCGGCACGGATGGTGGTGTAGGAGTTTTTCTCCATCGTGATCACGCTGGCGGCGACCGGCGCGCGCACCACCGGCTCGTTTTGAATCTCGTAGATCACGTGGGTCTCGTTCTTGTAACGGGGCGCGTAGAATGTCCAAAAATCCTGGATGAACGACGCGTTCACGCCGCCACCGCCGATGGTGATGATGAGGTAGAGACCGTTGTCGCGCGTCATCTGAACTACAGCATCAACCGCCGCCGCTTTCGCACCCGCAGCATAACCGTAGTCGGAGCGTTCGGCGTAACAGTGGATGGCGTTGAGACCGTAATTTTTGATCGCCTGCACATCGGCGAGCGCCGGCACGACGCCGGTTTCGGTGCTGATGATGGCACCGCGGATGAGGTTTCCGTTATCGGCCACGAAGGTCGTGCCGGCGGTGTTGATAACGGGTCGTCCGCGCGCGGCTTCGGCGTGGGAAACGAGTGAGAGTAGGGCGACTGAAGCAAGGAGGACACGGCTCCGCTGAATGAATCCTAACAGGGGTAGGGCGGGGTTCATAGCGATGCAGGGCATGACGAGAGAACCGGTCATGCAAAAGAGCGGCGCCGTGCCATTAATAGCATCGCGCGTGTCTTGGGAACTTCCGCTCCACGCGGAATCATCACGGCAGCTTATCCCTGCATACGCTCGATTTTCTAAGGTGTGCCGCCTGAAACCGCCGACGGTGCCGAACCCTGTGTTTGATTTTGTATGAACCCCCATCGCGAATCCCTCCCCACTTCGTTTTCTTTCCGGACCCGGCGCGGCTTCGCGTTATTGATCACGATCACATTGCTGGCGTTTCTGGTTTTGTTGCTCGTCTCGCTGGCCTCGATCACGCGCGTGGAAACCCAAGTCGCGGGTAATAACCAGCAACTGTCGCAGGCCCGAGCCAATGCGTTGTTCGCGCTCAATACCGCGCTCGGCCAGCTTCAGAAATTTGCAGGATCGGACCAGCGTATCACCGCCACGGCAAATCTCGGTGATGGCACCAACAACAGTCTGCCTGTGGCGGTGAATGGCGCGCGCCAGTGGACCGGAGCATGGGGCAACGCCAACGCATCGACCACCGACCGTAGCGCCCCGGTGTTTCTCAACTGGCTGGTGAGCGGCAACGAAGCCACCGCCATGCAGGCGAACGCGAATGGCAGCATTGCATCCGCCGCGGCCTCGCCTGCGCGCAAGCCGGACCAGCCCGTCGCCAATCTCACCAACGCGACGGCGCTTTCGAGCACGATCACCATCGGCGGCGCGCCCGCGCGTCTGCTGGTTGGTCCGGGCACCGTGGGCACCGCCGCCTCGGGTGGTTTGGGCGAGGCCGGTTATGTCGCCGCGCCGCTGGCGTCGATCGATGTCACCGCGAATCTCGTGCCGGGCCAGTCTGGCGGCGGCACCGTATCCATTGGTCGATACGCCTGGTGGGTCGGCGATGAAGGCGTCAAGGCGCGCGCGAATCTTGTCGAAACGGAAACCTCCATCGGCGCGACCACCGAGGCCGATAAACGCCTGCGCCACCGCCTGCCGGCGCGCCTGGGCGTCGAGTTGACGACGGGCGCGCCCGCTTCGCTGGCCGGCGCGGACCTGGAGGCGGCCAGCACCGCGACGCTACGTGACGAACTGAGGAAAGTGTATGCGCCGCGCCAGTTCTCCCTCGCATCCGGCGGCGTGCCGTTTCCGTCGGCGTTTCTCCAGCAACGGTTTCATGATTTTTCCAGCAGCAGCCGCGGCGTGCTCGCCAACTCCCTCGCCGGTGGCTTGCGCCAGGACCTCACCGCCGCCTTCGCCAACGGCACGGGAAAAACCGATGCGCCCACCGGCCCCATCTGGCAGGTGGGTTCCAGCCTGGGCCCCGACTGGCAGTTGTTGCGCTCGTATTATCAATTGCCGTTCTCGAGCGGAGCCAGCGGCACGGATGCGAATCTGCGACTTTCTCCGCGGCCGCAAATCGACGGAACGACCGAGCCGGCCAGGTCCGCCCAGCAGGGAGTATTTCCACTCGTGGCTTTCTGGCAGTTGTATGTCGAGGGACGCGTTTCGCCGCTCACCGCTTTCGGCTGCGGACTCGAGCTGCGTTACTACCCAGCGATTGTGTTATGGAATCCTTACAACGTCACGTTGCAGGACCATGCCTATCGCGTCACTTACGCCATCAACGGCGGCGATGTGACCTTCATCCGCGTCTCGGCCGTATCGCCGACCAAGAACTATAGCGCGTATCCAAAAATTGTGGACCCCGCGATTTCGGCAGACGCGCAGGTGACCAGCCCGTGGCCCAATGGCCTCGAAATCTCCGTGCAAAGCGGCGACATGGAGCCGGGCACCGCCTACGTTTATACGCTTCGCAACAACGTCTATTACAGCGCGGGAAGCACCTATTCGGCCTACACCTTGCAACGGGGTTGGAACGGCGGCGGCATGCGGTCTGTGATAGTAGGCGGTAACAGTTTTTCCCTGCCGGGCGGGCTTTCCCAATACATGGTGAACTTCTGGCATGGTAACAATAACAGCACGGCCACGTCGCTGCCTTCGTGGAGCGACTGGAACAACTCGACGATCGGCGTGCCGAGCAGCGCGCCCAGCGGCACGGGCACAGAACCCGTCACTCGCGATGACAAGCTTACGCTGTCCACCAGCGCGGGAGAGCCGCTGCAAGTGATCACGCAAAACAATCTCTACGACACGGCGTTTCACATGCGCTATGCCCGCGACGATTTCATTTTCCAAAAACTGGACCAGCCCGCCTATGCGAGTTCGCCTGCATTCGTCGGTTACGTCGGCCACAGCTGGGCGTTGAAAACCACCGCGCAGGGCACGCTGCCCACTGCCACTTCCTATCACAACAATACCGTCCGCTGGCTGGCCGACTACAACCCCCGCGCACCTTACTCCGCGCGCAGTCCTTACGAAATGCAGAACACCAGTCTGGGCGAAGGATACTACCATACCAACCCCAGTTACAACTTCCGGATGAGCGCCAACAACCTGGGCTTCGGCACCGGCGCCTTCGATCCGGTGAACGCGAACAACGCGACCATTCCCTGCGATCCTTCCACCGGTCGCGCGTTTGTCGGTATGAGCCAGGCGACGTGGGATGGCGCCGGCGAATCCGTTGTGCCGCTCTTCAACGTGCCGCGTCCGGAACACGCGGTGGTTTCCCTCGGAGAGTTCCAACACGCGCAGCTTTATCCCGGCGTTTATCTTCCGGGTGGCAGCGTCTCGCCTCCGCTCGCGTCCAATGCCACGCCCGCCTATGCCGTGGGTAATTCGCTGGCCGCGCCCCGCGCCAAGATCGATGCTCCCAGCCGTCCGTGGAGCGAGATAGCCATTCCCACCAGTGGCAACGGCTTCAGCGCCTTCAAGTCCACCGGCGTCGTTTTCGATCATTCCTACCTGCTCAATCGCGCACTCTGGGACGGCTATTATCTGTCCACTGTTCCGCGCGGTGCCTCGTCCGCCGATCCGGTGGTTTTCCCGCTGCCTAATCCGCGTCTCGCCTTGCATGATCGCGCCGGCGCCAGTTTGCCGGCCGACCTCCGCGACCGTCAAAAATCTGCCGCGAGCCTGTTGGTCTCTGGCGCGTTCAACGTCAACTCCACCTCCGTCGAGGCGTGGCGCGCACTGCTCGGCGGACTCAACAACGTCCCGGTGGGCGCAACCCGGCGAGCCGGCGAGTCACCGTATCCGCATTCCGGTTACACATTGAACGACGCCGCCGTGCTCGACTCGACCTCGACCACCGATGCAGGCATGGCCGCCAACGCCTATGAGGGCTACCGGTTTCTGACGACGGCGCAGATCAATGCGCTCGCCAACCAGATCGTGTTGCAGGTGCGCCGCCGCGGCCCGTTTGTCTCGCTGGCCGACTTCGTCAACCGTGCGCTCACCGCCGGCTCGGTCGCCGGGGTGGACAATCGCATGAAGGGCGCGCTGGCCCAAGCCATCGAAGACGCGGGGATCAACTCCGCGTTTTCCGGAAGTCCGACCACGGTGATCCCGACTGCCGGCCCGACCTCCATGATCGACGCGGCGGCCCAGGGCAGCACCGCCACCCACGTGCCCGGATGGCTCACGCAGGCGGACCTCCTGCAACCGCTGGCACCCGCGCTCTCCGCGCGCTCGGATACCTTCACGATCCGCACTTACGGCGAAGTGCTTAATCCCGTCCTCGCCAGCACCGATCCCAACTACGTCCAAGGCCGGGCTTGGTGCGAAGCCGTGGTGCAGCGACTGCCCGAATATGTGTCCGTCACCGACGATCCATGGACCGCCATCGCCGCGCTTTCGTCGGACGACAACAAGACGTTCGGACGCCGTTTCAAAATCATCTCCTTCCGTTGGCTGACGCCCGCCGACATCTGACCCATGCGCATTTTTCTCACATCGTTGTCCGCCGTCGTCCTGTCGGTCCTGTTGATCCCCGCATCGGCGCAGACTCCGTCACCGAAAAACCCGGTCCGCAGCCTGCGTTTTTATTACGCGGGCGCCTCTTTTTCGAACGAGGATGATGTAAACCCCCGCGCGGTTTTTCTCCTGAAAAATGGAAAGGAAAACGTTTCGGTTCAACTCACCGCCAATGCGTTTTCCCGCCCGCTCGATTACACCGGGCCGCTGCCCATCGAGCTCTTCCGCGAGCAACGCACGGAAGCCGGCGTGAAGCGCGAGCCTCTCGGCGAACTCAAATGCCCCGACAGCTGGAAAGGCGTGCTCTTCATCGTGACCCGCAATCCGGCCAATGCGGTTCTGCCGTTTCGGTTTTATCCCATCGAGGACTGGGCACCGTCTTTGCCCGACGAGCATGTGCGCATCATGAACCTCTGCCCGTATCCGCTCGCGGCCAAAACAGGCACGAGTCCCGTCGCCATCGCCGCGCAATCCACCGTGGACGTCACGCTGTCTGTCGGGAGTGACATCGCGCTGGGTCTCGCGGTTCAACGTGGCGGACGTTGGGAGCGTATTCTCTCCACTTCCATTCTGCGTCCGGATCAAAACAAACTGCAGCTCCTGGTCTTCCCCAATTCCGACGGCGCGATCCGTGTCGTGGTCATCAAAGACCTGCCCGAACCACCGCCTGAAGCGACGTCTGGAAAACTGCCGCGCACCTAATCCCGCGTCCTGGCTACCGTGCGCGTTTGAGGCCGACCCACCACGTCCACGCGATGAAGAGGGCCTGAAACGGCAGGCGCAGCCAGAGCACCCAAGCGGGCGCATCGAGTCCGGTCATGTGGCCTTGGAGCGCGACATTCACATTGGCGGGGAACACCGCGATCAGCAGTGCGATGAGTCCCCAGGCGGCGGCGCGGCGCAGGCAGGGAATCAGCAAACCGATACCGCCGAGAATTTCCGCGATGCCCGAGATCTGGTTGGCGGCTTCCTTGAACGGCATCTCCGCCGGCATCATGGCGAGATAGATGTCGGGCGTGCGAAAGTGATTTAGCCCCGCAACGATGAAGAAGAGCGCGAGCACCCAGCGGGCGATGGTTTTGAGGCGGGTGGAAGGCATGGGTGTAATCACGGATAATCACGTCCTGATTTCCGGCCAACAAAAAGCCGCGCTCCGGAAGGGAGCGCGGCCTTAGAGGAACGGGTTGTTTTAGAACGACACGGACAAGCCGCCGCGCCATTCTCCGAGGATCTCGACCGTGTTGCCGGTCTGGATCGAATAGTCGGCGTAAAGCGCGACGCGCGGGGTGAACGCCACATCGAAACCGGCGCTCAGGCGGGCGCTGTCACGCTGCGGGGAGTGGGTTTGCACGGAGTAGTTCGAGCCGCCAAACGAGGCGTCGATGGAGCGGCTGTCGTTGGAGAGCTCGTGAACCCAGGCGCCGCGGGCGTGCGGGCGGATCACGACGTTGCCCGCGTTGAACGCGATCGCGGCTTCGAGGCCGAGCTGCGTGCGCAACGAGCGGGCGGATTGATCGCCCACCGTGTTGTTGAACGCGCCGGCACCGGTTTCGGTGAAGCCTTCGGTTTTCCATCCGGCAACTTGCAAACCGGCGAACGGTGAGAGCGAGACCGGACCGGTCAGGAAATGACGTCCGGCGATGATATCGACCAGCCATTGGCGTCCGGTCGTGTCGGAGCGCGCGGTGGCGGAGGTGCCGCTGAAGTTGATCTGGCGGGTGGACTCGTAGTCATCGAAACCATACGCGGCGGCGGCGGTGACGAACCAGGCGTCTTTTTTCCAGGCGGCACGAATGCCGGGCATCTTGGTTTTGATATTGGTCGTGCTGCCGAAGGAACCGAGGCCGGAGTCGGTGTCGGTGTATTCAAAAAAGCCGCCGAGGGTGAGGTCTGGCGTCACGAAGGTGTTTCCGCCGACGAGGCCGGAATCACTGTTGAACCGGTTGGAGCCGACGTTGGCGTCGCCGGAGGTGCGTCCGCGGCTTTGTCCGGCCTCGAAGTAGAAGTTGTCACGGCCCGGCGTGGCGGGCGGCTGGTGGGCGAGACGACTGGCGAGCGAGGCGGTATGCGCGAACGCGATGTCGGACCATACCTGATAGCCTTGTGGCGAGAGGGCGTTCAAGGCGGCGGGAAACTGGCCGGGGAGCGCGAGTGTGTTGAGCACATCGGTGATCGCGGGGTTGTTGAGCGCACCGTCGCCGACGGCACCTTGGTTCGGGGTTTCGGCGAACGTGGAGAACGGGATCTGTGTGTAGGTGACGGTCACGTCGTTGGTGCCGTAGTTGACGGTGCGCGTGATCGCGGCCGGAGTGGCGGGAGCGATGACGGTGGGGAAGGTGCCGTTCACGCCGCCCGTGGCGGTGATGATGGTGAAGGACTCACCGACGGGATTGAAGCCGTTGAGGGTCACGAGCTCCAAGGTGCCGTCGAGGTCGGCGGTGCCGCTGACGATCAGGCGATCAAACGAGGTGGACGAGGCGAACTCGACGACGAGCGTGCCGGCCGGGCCTTGCATGAAGTTGCCGGCGACGATGATCGTTCCGGGCGAGGAGCCGGCGCTGACGGTGCCGTTGTTGAGGAGATTGCCGTTGATGGTGCCTTCGCCGCGCAGGAACGTGCCGGTGCCGACCGTCGTGGAGCCGACGTTGTTCACGAGGAAAAGTGAGCCGTTCTGAATGTCGACGGCCACGGTGGTGGCGTTGGCGATGACCAAGGCGCCGGCGCCTTGCTTTTCAAGTGTGCCCGTGCCGCTGAGGGCATTGTTCAAAATAACGTTGGAGGCTTCGTCCAGAACCAGCGTGCCGGCGGCACCCAAAGTGATGTCACCGTTGGCGGGAAGGAGCGCGAGGCTCGCGATGAGCTTGCCTTCGTTGACCGTGGTGGTGCCGGTGTAGGTTTGCAGGGCGGTGAAGGTGAGATCACCGAGGCCTTCTTTGGTAACGTCGCCGCCGCCGGAGATCACGCCGCCGTAAGTGCCATTCGTCGCTTGATCGAAAATCAATTCACCGGCGGCACCGGTGTTGGCGCTGTCGATGAAGGACACGTTGCCGTTGACGGGAAGATTTTCGCTTCCGGTGGTCAGCTGGCCGGCATCGATGATCGTGCCGCCGGTGTAGGTGTTGGTGCCGGTCAATTTCGCGATGGTCTGGAAAACCGTGAAGGTGGCGGGAGTGGCCAAGGCATCCGAACTGTCGCCGTCGACCGTGACATTGGTGGTGTTGTAGTTGGTGCCGGGAATCAGCACGAGGCCGGAGGTGCCCGGTATGTAAGCGCCATCGCTGCTCAGCAGGACGTAGCCGTTCGCGGTGACGATGCCGCCGTTGAGCGTGAGGCCACCGGTGAGCGTGCCGCCGCCGGGACCGCCGAGGGCGTCGAGCGAGGCTGCGCCGTCGAAGGAGACGCCGGCTTGGGCGAGGGCGCGACCGCCGCCGCTGCCGGTGGAAGGCGTGGTGGTGCCAAAGATGATGTCGGTGCCGGCGAGATAATTGCCGAGCACCGTGTTGTCCGCGCCGAAGGTGATGGTCGTGCCGGCGTTCCAGAACAGACCGTTGTCGGCGCCGCCATTGGATCCGAGGTTGACGAACCGGATTTGCGCGCCGGCCGCGGTAGTCAGCGAAGTGCCGATATTAAAAACCCACACGACGTTGTTCTGACCTTGCGCATCCAGAGTGAGGATACGCGTTCCGGCCAGGCTGATTTCGGCCGAGACATTGAACGCATACACGCCGGGGGCGAGCGTCATGCCGGACAAGTCCTGACCGGTGAGATTGGAGGTGGTCGCCAAGGCGCTGAGACCGGTGCGGGCGGTGCCGAGATCGAGCATGGCCTGGGCAACCACCGCGCCACCGAGGATGGTCGAGCCGTTCACGACGGTCGCAGGAGGGAACCCGGAGATGGAGCCCATCGAGCCGACGTCCCCATTCGAATAGGTGTTGGGGCCGGCGCCAGCGACCGAAACCGATGTTCCGCCGAGCAAAACGAAATCCTCTGCGCTGAGCAGAATGGATTGTGCGGATACAGTTGCGGCACCCAGCAGGAAAATGGCAAAGGCCGCCATCGATGCCGGGAGAAGGAGGTTGGATTTCATAAGCTCCCCTGACCCTACGCGAACGCGATGCCAGCAGATATACGGACTAACCCTACGGGGTTTCTCCGGGTGCGATGGACGGAATCCGGCAGGCGTGGGCAACGATGTTCAGATGATCGTCAACTGGACGCTGCTCTCGATCACGCCCGTGGAAATGGCGTAACGCGTAAGGCCCGCCGTGTGATGAATCCCGAGTTTTTCCATCAGGTTCTGGCGGTGTTTTTCAACCGTCTTGATGCTGATACCCAGAGTGGCCGCGATCTGTTTGTTGGCGGCGCCTTCGGCCACGAGTTGCAGCACTTCGCACTCGCGTGAGGTCAGTCGCGAAGGGTTCGTTTTTAAAAGCCCGTCGCGATCACGAAGCGCGTTAGCGGTGATAGCCATTCGCCGGGTGATCGACGGGCTGAAAAAGGTCCGGCCCTTTGCGACCTCCTTGATCGCCTTGGTGAAGATCTCGGCGGACGTCTGTTTCTCGAGAAAACCAACTACGCCCGCCGTGCTCATGCGCTCGATGTAAGCCTCGTCGCTGTGGGCGGAAAGGATGATCACCTTCGCGGCTGGATTGGCGGCGAGGATCTGCCGCGTGGCTTCGAGGCCGTTGAGGATGGGCATCGCGATATCCATCACGATCACGTCGGGGTTGAGCGCGGCCGCCATTTGCACGGCCTCGCGACCGTTGCGGGCTTCGGCGAGAATCTTGAAACTATCGTCAGCTTTGAGCAGTCCGCACAGCCCTTGCCGCACGATGACGTGGTCGTCCGCCAGCAAGATGGTGATCAGCGATTTCATTTTATTTGGCGTGAGGGTTGAAGGGGATCTCGGCGCTGACCGTGGTGCCGACGTGGGGAGTGGATTCGATCGCGAGCTTGCCGCCGATCATCTCGATGCGCTCGCGCATGCCGATCAGGCCGAGACGCTTGGTGCGACCTTTGAGGACCGGCTCCACCGCGAAGGATTTCCCGTTGTCGGCGATCTCCATGCGGATGGCGCCGGGAATGTGCGTGAGGGTGATTGTCACCTGTGTGGCCTGGGCGTGGCGAATGACGTTGGTCAGCGCTTCCTGCGCGACGCGAAACAGCACGGTGCGACGGTTGTTGCCGAGCGTTTCAACGCCCGCAAAAGCGGTCAGCTTGATTTTGATTTTTTTGCGGGCAGCGAGACTCTTGCTGTATGCGAGAAGCGCGGGAATCAGGCCGAGGTCGTCGAGCACGGCGGGCCTTAGTTCGCGGGCGAAGCGGTGCACGGCGTTGACGGACGTTTCGACGAGGCGCTGGGTGCGGACGATCTTGGCCTTGAGGCTTCCGATTCCGTCAGAGGCGCTGCGCCCCAAGGTGGACAGATGAACGTTGATGCCGACCAAGGTCTGGACGACTTCGTCATGCAGTTCGCGGCTGATCTCTTTTCGTTCCTCCTCTTGGGCGGAGATGATCTGGCGGGTCAGCTGGCGCAGCTTTCTTTGCATCACCAGCGATTCGCGGAAGAGCGTCTGATACTGCTGGCGACCTTTGATGATGAAGAGCTCGCCGGCTTTGCGACGTTTGATCTCGCGCTCCAGCTGGCGATTGCCCTTGGCCAAGGCAGCGGTGTGGAGCCGGAGGGTTTCGTTGCGCTCGAGCAGGAGCCGGTTGGTTTTTCGCGTGGCGCGCTGGGCGGCTTCGACCGGCACGAGCGCTTCGGTGAAGAAGAAACCGGCGCGGGCGATCAAGTCTTTGCGCTGGCTGGAAAACCCGAACGAAGGCGCGAGGGCGGCCATGGACTGGGCATGGATTCGGGCGAGCGCGAGCGCGTCGGCACCTTCGGTCAACGCCACGCGTCCGAGACCCTGAGCGCGGTCGCCGTTGGCAGCCGTTTTTTTGCCGAGGTGAGCGCGCAGTTCTTTGAGGTAACGGGCGGGCAGTCCGGTGCGGAGATTTTTCGGAAGGTGTTGGGTGGCGTTCATCGAGTGGCCCGAGGCGGGCGGCTTCCCGACGCAGATCCCCTCGTTGGGTGAAATGGCGTCGCGCTATCAAATACCTGTTCCTCCCGAATAGCCATGGGGTTTAACCCGCGATTATCCCGGGCTCGAAAACGCAGACAGAAAAAAGGCGCGACCGGTGAAGGTCGCGCCTTGAAGGAGGCGAGGACGAAACGACGCTGTCGTTCCGCTACGTTCGAAGCTTAGGCTTCGAGCTGCGGACGGGTGGCCTCGGGCCAGTCGATGTGGAAGAACTTGCCGCGGGGTTTGTCGGTGCGCTCGTAGGTGTGGGCGCCGAAGTAGTCGCGCTGGGCCTGGAGCAAGTTGGCCGGCAAACGGGCCGAACGGTAACCGTCGTAATAGCTCAGGGCCGACGAGAAGGTCGGGATGCTGATGCCGTTTTCAACCGCGAGGCTGATGACTTTGCGCCAGTTGGTCTGGGCCTTCTGGATGGTCTTGTTGAAGTAGCCGTCGAGGAGGAGATTCGCGAGCTTCGGGTCACGGGCGTAGGCCTCGGTGATCTTCTGGAGGAAGGCGGCGCGGATGATGCAACCACCGCGGAAGATCTGGGCGATCTGGCCGAAGTTGAGTTTCCAGCCGTATTCGCCCTGAGCGGTGCGCATGAGCTGGAAGCCTTGGGCATACGAGCAGATCTTCGAGCAGTAGAGGGCGTCGTGGATGGCTTTGATGAGCTCCTTCTTCTTGGCGGGGGAGACCTTCTTGATCTTCGGGCCCTTGAGAACCTTGGAGGCGGCGACGCGCTCTTCCTTGATGGCGGACAAGCAGCGGGCGAAGACGGACTCGGCGACGGTCGGGGCGGGAACGCCCATGTCGAGGGCGTTGACGGAAGTCCATTTGCCGGTGCCTTTTTGGCCGGCGGTATCGAGGACGATGTCAACGAAGGGCTTCTTCGTGATCGGGTCCTTTTGCTTGAGGATGTCGGCGGTGATTTCGATCAGGAAGCTGTCGAGGGCGCCCTTGTTCCAGGTGGAGAAAATATCACCCATCTCGGCGGGCTTGAGGCCGAGGAGACCCTGCATGAGGGAGTAGGCCTCACAGATCATCTGCATGTCGCCATACTCGATGCCGTTGTGGACCATCTTGACGTAGTGGCCCGCGCCGTTTTCGCCGATGTAGGTGGTGCAGGGAACGCCGCCCTTGACGGGCTTGCCGGGGGTGGCGCCCATGATGGGCTTGCCGGTCTTCTTATCGACCTTGGCGGAGATGGCCTTCCAGATGGGCTCGATTTCCTTGAAGGCGGCTTTGTCGCCACCGGGCATGAGGGACGGGCCGAAACGCGCGCCTTCTTCACCGCCGGACACGCCGGAACCGATGAAGCGGAAGCCTTTTTCCTTAAGGGCTTTTTCGCGGCGGATGGTGTCGGTCCAGAGGGCGTTGCCGCCGTCGATGATGATGTCACCGGGCTCGAACACGGCGGTGAGGCCGTCGATCACGGCGTCGGTGGCCTTGCCGGCTTGGACGAGGATGATCGCCTTGCGGGGTTTGGAGAGGGACTGGGCGAACTCCTCGAGGGTCTTGGAACCGATGAGACCGCCGGGGGTGTTCGGGTTTTCGGCAACGAACTTGTCCGTCTTCTCGACCGTGCGGTTATAAACCGAGATCTGGAAGCCGTGGTCGGCGATGTTGAGGGCGAGGTTCTGACCCATCACGGCGAGGCCGATGAGTCCGATGTCGGAGTGCGTCTTGGGCATAGTGTGAAAAGGAAAAGCACTGACCCATAGCCGCTCAAAGACCAATCTCAATTTTGGCGAGATGCGTTCATTATCAGCACAAACCCGACTCATGCGGGGCTTGGCTGGGGATTTGTAGCGCAGGACCGCGATTACCGGCCTGTTTTGGCGGTCCGAAAAGCCGCCGAACTTTACTGGGGAATGGCGTTTTTCTCCTTGGCGGCCTGCTTGCTGGCCGAGGGGAAGAACGGGGCGATTTTTTCAACCAACGGGGTCAGGAATTTGGGCTCGTTGCGCGAGTAAACCCAGTTGAAGCCCACGACGGTCACCACCACGAAAACGATGACGCTGAGCAGCACCTTGTTCATCTCGGCCGCTTTGCGGATGAGGATGATGGTCGCGATCAGGATGAGGACCGCGAGGCCGATGTTGATCCAGACCTTGGTCGGGACGGCGTGCATTTTCTCCAGCGCAGTGGCGGCGAACAGTAGCATATAGAATTTCACGCAAACGTTGCCGCGCCTTTAAAATCGACACGAGGCGAAAGCGGAAGGGCCGGCTATTTGACGTTTTTTTGCAATCCGCCGGCGATCCTAGGGGTTGGCCGGGGGCCGCCTCCGTCGTTGCCACGCCGGTGATCTGGCCGCACGGTGCGCCTGAAATGGAAGACACGTCGCCCACGTCCGCGCGTCCGCAGCAAAAAAAGCCCAGCTACCCGATCAGCGAAGGGTTGCGCGCTTACCTGCGCCGTTACCGGCGCGAGCGAGAACTGCCGGTGACCTACGAGCGGTTGCGGCATTTTGTGGATTCCGTCCCGCTCTCGGATGCCAAGGGCAAGCCCACGCTTTGGGAGAATGTCTTCTACGATCCGATCGAGATGGAGTCGCTGCAGGAGGATCTGAAACGCGTCTATGCGCACATCCGGGTGGACGGCGATTTGTCGGTGATGATGCATCTCTACATCGACCGCATCGATTATTGCGCCTTCGGAAACTCGGCGCCGTTTCGTATCCGGATTGTGAATGCGTATAACGACAATCCCGACTATTTCTACATCAAGCGGGGTGACGCCTCGCGCGTTTACGGGCTGGAGCTGGAGCATCTGCTTTCTCCCAACCGCCTTAATTACCTCACGCATGGCAACACGCTCGTCGAGGAGCACATCGCCGGCATTCCGGGCAACGAGTTCATCGACCGCTGGCTGGGCAGTCCCGAGATCAGCCCGATCCGTCTCGCGAAGGAACTGGTCAAGTTTAACGAACGCTGCTTCGTGCGGCTGCTGGGCGACATGCGCAGCTACAACTTCGTCGTGGTGATCACCCCGGATTTTGAAGGAGCGCAGGTGCGTATCCGTTCGATGGATTTTGACCAGCAGAGCTATGAGGGGCGCATGAATCTTTACCGTCCCCAGTTTTTCAAAGGCAACCAGCCGCTGGCGATGTTTTGCGTCAAACAGCTGCGACTCGAAACGGCGGAGCAGTATCAGCGCGAGGAACAGGTGCTCATTCTGCAGCGAGCGATCTTGAGCGAAGGGCGTCTGCGCCTGCTGCTCAATGTGATGTCGGAAGACCGGATCGCGCCGCAAGAGAACGTCCATGAATTGCGCGCCGCGCTGGCGGAGAACTATGGACGGCGCGACGCCTACCTGGCCTGCGAGTCGATGGGTGACCTGGTGCGGGAGAACCTGGAATCGATCCGCCTGAATGTGGCGGCGCATGAGCCGAGCCGTCCGCAACGGTTCGACGGCGAGTCGGAAAAGTAAGCGGACAACATGCGGGCTTTACGTCCGCCCCGCGACCCTGTTTCTCGTTGGAGTGCACCGGCTGTCCGGCCGGCGGCGCAACAGTCGGGGCTATAGCTCAATGGTTAGAGCAGGGGACTCATAATCCCTTGGTTCTGGGTTCAAATCCCAGTGGCCCTACCAGTTTTCTTGGTAGTTCAAGAACGCAGACGGCGGCTGAACCAGCCGGCTTCCTGTTCGTGGTTTTCGGACCAACGAGACCTGCGGGCGGAGAGGGCTGCGGCGCGTCCCAGATAACCGATTAATTTTTTCGGGTTGTCGCGTTCGACCACCGGGAGCCGGCCGATGTCGTGCAGTTGCATACGCTCCACCGCTTCATGAAGGGATTCATCAGGGTAGGCGCAAAGCACCGGAGTGGTCATCACGTTGCCGACCTCTTCCTGGGCGGCGCCCTGCGCCACCGCGTTGAGTAGATCCCGGCGTGTGATGATGCCGGCGAGTTCCCCAGTGTCATCGGTTACTAGCAGCGCAGTGTGGTGGCAGACCTCGGGATCGTGCGCGCCCACGCGATCCGCCAACTCGGAGACTTTCATGCGCGTCGAAATCGTATGCGGTGTGGTTTCCATGACTTGCTCCACGGTGACATGCGCAAACACATCGGTATCAAAATCCATGGGCACGCGGACTCCGCGTTGCTCCACCGGACTGGACATGAGTGAGCGTGAGGACAACAAGTGCGCGACCGCCAGCGATGCGGTTGCGGCGGTGGCCACCGGCCAGAGCACGCCGGCTTGTTGCGTGATTTCGACGCCGAGCACGATCGAGGCGAAAAATGCCCGCGAGCCGCCCGCAAAAAAAGCGACCATGCCGGCGAGCGCCGCCAAGCCTGGTGAAATCGTCGCCATCGGCAGTCCGGCACAGGCCGCAGCCACCAAGGTGCCGAGCCCGCCGCCAGCGACGAGCATCGGTGCGAGTGTGCCGCCGGAAGTGCCGCTACCGAGTGAGACGATCCACACCAGCAACTTGAGCCCGCACACCAAGCCGACGACGGCCAGTGGGAAATTCCCCTCCAGCAGCGAACCGATTACGGAGTAACCCGCGCCGAAAACCCGCGGCTCGAACCAACCGACCAAGCCCACGAAGAATCCGCCGATGACCGGGCACCACATCCAGTGGATTGGCAGGCGGGCGAAGCCGGCCTCGACCTTGTGCACCGCGTGGTTGGTGGCGACGGCGAGCACGCCGGCAACCATCCCGATGATTGCAAACACGACGACGGCGGACGCGGGGGCATGCAGGTTGTCGGGCACCGCGAGGTGAAACAACGCCGCGTGTTCTCCCCACACAAAACGTAACGCCTGCGCACAGGCTGCGGCGATCGCGACGGGGATGACCGAACGCGCGCGGAACTCGAACAGCAGCAACTCGACCGCCAGCAAAGTGGCGGCAACCGGACTTCCAAAGATCGCGGTCATGGCGGCTGCCGCGCCCGCGGCGAGCAGCACTTTGCGTTCGCTCGCCGTCATGGTGAGAGCCTGGCCGATGAGCGAACCGAGCGCGCCTCCCGTCGCGATGACCGGACCCTCCGCGCCATAAGGTCCGCCGGTGCCGATGGAGATCGCGGACGAAACCGGTTTGAGCAACGCGACGCGGGGGCCGATGCGACTGCGATTGGCGAGCACCTGTTGCATGACCTCGGGAATGCCGTGACCGATAATGCCTTTTGATCCGTAGCGCGCCATGAGTGCGATCAAGCCGCCGCCGACTGCGGGAATAAGAATCACCCAGGCGCCGCGGGTGTGTGCTTCGGGCGATACCCACGCAGTGGAAAACCGGCCGTAAAATGCCAGCTGTGTGATCAACGCGATTAACGTGTGCAACGCATGCGCGGCGAGTGTGGCCAGGCCGGCAAGGGGCAGCGCGAGTGCGGCGAGCAGGATCAGTCGTGTGCGAGGTGAAGTGGCGGTGCGGGCTGCGGATGGGCCTGCGGTGTCGAAACTCATTGCGTTATCAGGTGGTGGCAGGTTGCGGAACGGCACGCCAGTAGAGCGGGTATTTGTGACGCCGTGTGGTGCGATGATAAACGACCGCGATGACCACGAGGAGGACGGTGCCGGCGAGGGTTGATGAAACCAGGAAAACGCACGTGGGCTTGGCGAGAAACACGATGATCGCGTTCGATCCTGCGGGTGGATGCACAGTGCGCGTGAGCATCATGAAGCCGACGCCGAGACCGGTGGCGACGCCGACCGCCCACCATTGCGGGCCGAACAATATGAGGCATCCAAAGGCGATCAAGGACGCGGAGAGGTGTCCGCCGATCACCGAGCGCGGTTGGGAAAGCGGCGCTTCAGGCAAGGCGAACAACAGTAGCGCGGAAGCGCCAAACGAGCCCAGCAACATGAGCCCCTGCGTGGTCATGGCGATGTAGGCGAGCGCAGACACGGCTAACATCGCGCCGCCGGTGGCAATGGCTATCTGGGATTTCCTGAAGACCGGTGACATGGGAAGCCTGGCAATGAAGCATTTTCATGTGACGGTTTCCAGTTATTTATCGTAATACGATATATTATCCCGGCAGGCATGGCCTTCAGCAAGTAGGAGAATCAGTCGTCGATTTCGGGCATCGAACAGGCGGGACTGGCGAACGTTGCCGTCATCGCGTCCATAGGCGGGCCGGCATCCGAAGACGCTTTTTGAAGCAAACCCACCAGCTTGGGGCCGATGGTTTTCAGTTCCGCGCGATGGGCCAGGTAGAGTTTTCCGAGAGTGGTGCGGCCCTTGGGTGCGAGGGTGACGTGAACGCAGCGGGCGTCGTCGGGCGATTTGGAACGACGGACCAGCTTGAGTGTTTCCATACGATTAACGAGGCCGACCGCGCTGTGGTGAGCGACGCGCAGTTGTTCTGCGAGTTCGCCGATGGTGACCCAATCGCGGCCGGGAAAACCCTCGATGGCGAGGAGCGCCTGGTATTGCTGAGCGGTGACTCCGCGACTGATGGCGGCGGCCTCGCTGAAGCCGAGAAACTTGCGCAACGTGTAGCGAAATTCAGCGAGCAACTCGTAGTTGGCCTTGTCGAGTGAACCGGAGGTTTTTTCGGGCCGGGCCATGGGAATCAGGCGACGGGTTTGACGGAAGGACCCTCCGTCCAAGAGCCTTCGACCATGACGGTCTTGGGGTCGGAAGGGAGGCCGGTTTCATTGCGCTGGATCATGCCGATGATCATGTCGATGGCGGCGGCGCCGACCATGTGGGGCTTTTGATCCAGACAGGCGTAGCCGGGATAGCGTTCGAGCGGAACGACCGCGAGGTCGCTGGGAATGCTGATGCCGAGATCGGAAAACCATTCGAGAAGAGCGATGTCGGAAACGATCATCGCGTCGGGCTTGTTGTCGCGCATCCAGCCGGTGAGTTCCACGCGGTCGGACTCCTCGTAGATGAGGCAGGTCGCGGAGGAGCGGCCGTGCTCATATTGGTGCATCAAGACGGCGGCGATCCAGTTGTGGGCAACGATTTTGCTGA
The DNA here is from genome assembly GCF_007559335.1 of Rariglobus hedericola. Lineage (NCBI taxonomy): Bacteria > Pseudomonadati > Verrucomicrobiota > Opitutia > Opitutales > Opitutaceae > Rariglobus > Rariglobus hedericola. The sequence continues at coordinate 2,196,570 of NZ_VMBG01000001.1, read as the reverse complement.
CGCGTTTTCCGAGGGCGACGCCGATGCGTTTATAGCCGCGAAGCCGCAGGGTGGAAAGCGCGAGCTGCATACCCTGAAATTGGTGGGGACAGGCGCGATGAATCGCGGGCCGGCGCATGGTGTAGCCGATGGCCGCGCAGCAGAATTCGTCCCACGGAAACTGGAACTGAGGGACGACGTCGGGAAACGGCGCGAGGCATACGCCGAGGATCCCACGCGAACGGAGAATATGGGTGAGCCGACGCGTGGTCATGTGGGCGTCGCGCAACCAGAAGTGTTCGATGCGGTAGCCGCGCTGGGAGGCGCGGGCGCAGGCGCCCTCGTAGGCGGCGGGGGAGAACCGGTTCTCGCGCCAGCCCTCCTTGGTCGGATACGCGGTGATGTAAGCGATGATATCGATGCTCGCGGGGCTCTGTTCGCGACGGCGGCCGGAGAGAGCGGCGATGAGCGGGTCGGGACGGTAGTTGAGTTGCGCGGCGGCGGCGCGGACCTTTTCGCGGGTTTCGGGCGTGATCTTTTCGGAGTTGCGCAAAGCCATGCTAACCGTGGCGACGGAAACGCCCGCGGCGGTTGCGATTTGCCTCATGTTGGTGCGTCCGGCCATTTGCGGAGCATGGAGGTGTTTAATCGGTTAAATGACGAACACTTTGTCGTAGTGCCGTGGCAGATGATTGAGTGGGGACTTTATTTTACGATGCCCCTTAGCCCTGCCGCCGGTCCGGATGCCCAGAGTGTGATTGATGCCTTGGTCGAGCGTGTGCGTGAGGCGCAGTTTATCGCGGTGGCTCCGCTTGCGATCACGCGCTGGCTCACCGCGGAACCGGTGCCCTTCGCGGAACGGGAACGGGGCGAACGTGCCGAGGTGGCGATGGGGAAACCGTGGGCGGGACAGCTGTTTGATTGCGCGTGGATGCGGTTCACGGCGCAGCTGCCGGCGGGATCGCGAGCGGGCTCCGTTGACGAACTGGTGGCGTGCATCGATGTGAACGGAGAGCTCTGCGTCGTTGATCGCGCGGGCGTGCCGGTGCGCGGGCTGACGAATATCAAATCCACGTTCGATCCGGTGCTGGGCGGGCCGGGGAAGACGCTTTATCGCGTGCCGCCGGAGGCGATCGATGCGAGCGGTCGCGTGGAGCTTTGGGCCGATGCGGGTCTCAATGATTTGTTCGGTTTCGTGAAGGACGAAGGTCGCGTGGTGCTGGCGGAGCTGGTGCGCGTGCGCGAGGACGTGCGGCAGCTGTATTATGATGTGGAGACACTGAGGGATTTTTGGGTGGCGTTGCCGGCGGGTGATGAGAGGCGCGAGCCGTTGGGGGTTGAGTTGGCGGCGGTCGCGGACGGATGGGAGTGTGTGGATGACGCGAGTGTGGCGGCGGCGAGGACTCGGTTGGCAGAGTGGTTTAAAAATGAAGATAAACCGGCGATGCAGGTGCATGCGATCGGGCATGCGCATCTCGACCTCGCGTGGTTGTGGCCAATCCGTGAGACGAAGCGGAAGGGGGCGCGGACGTTTGCGAGCGCGTTGTATAATTTCGAAAAATATCCGGAGTATCGCTTTGGCTGTAGTCAGCCGCAGCTGTTTGCGTGGATGAAGGAGCGAGAGCCGGAGCTGTATTCGAAAATCAAAGACGCGGTGCGCGCGGGGCGGATCGAGCCGCAGGGGACGTTTTGGATCGAGCCGGATTGCTCGATGCCGTCGGGCGAGGCGTTTGTGCGGCAGGTGTTGCACGGTGCTAAGTTTTTCAAAGACGAGTTCGGGGTGGTGCCGGATTACTGCTGGCAGCCGGACGTGTTTGGTTATCACGGGCAGCTGCCGCAGATCCTGAGGAAGAGCGGGCATCGTTTTTTCATGACGCAGAAGCTGTCGTGGAACGCGGTGAACCGGTTCGGGCATCAATCGTTTCACTGGGAAGGTATCGATGGGACGCGGTTGCTCACGCACATGCTGCCGGAGGAAACGTATAACGGACCGGCGGCGGCGCGGTCGTTGCTGAAGATCGCCAACGAGTATGTGGAACGCGACGTGTCGAAGCATGCGTTGATGGTGTATGGCATCGGTGACGGCGGCGGTGGTCCGGATGCGGAACACTTGGAGCGGCTGCGACGCGCGCCGAAATTGCCCGGGCTTCCGGCGGTGAGGCAGGGCACGGTGACGGAGTTTTTCGAGGCGTGGAGCCGCGATGCGGACAAATTCGCGACGTGGAAAGGGGAGCTTTATCTGGAGCGTCACCAAGGCACGCTGACGACGCAGGCGCTGGTGAAGCGCAACAATCGCAAGGCGGAGATCGGGCTGCGCGAGCTGGAGTGGGCGGCGTATCTGGCGACGACGCGGACCGGCGCGGTGTATCCGGCTGAGGCGTTGGACCGGCTTTGGAAGGAAGTGCTGCTTTACCAGTTTCACGACATCCTGCCGGGGTCTTCGATCAAGCGCGTTTATGATGAGTGCAACGTGCGTTATGTAGTGATCTTGGCAGAGCTGGAGGCGTTGACGGCTGAACGTTATGCTTCGCTGGTGGACGCGGGCGTGCACGGGGAAATGACGGTGTTCAATTCGTTGTCATGGGCGCGGCGCGAGTGGGTGAGGCACGAAGGCGCGTGGTGTTGGGCGGACGTGACAGGCTTAGGCGCGGCGCGGCTGGCGGTCGCGAAGCACGCGGTGCCGATCGCGGCGGAGCGGTTGCTGGAGAATGAGTATTTGCGCGTGATTTTTGCGCAGGACGGACGGATCGAGTCGATGTGGGATAAGCGGGCTCGTCGCGAAGTGCTGGCGACCGGCGGAGCGGGCAACGATTTCGTGATTATCGCGGACACGGGGGATGCGTGGGATTTTGAAAACGATCTCTCGAAGAAAGATGTGTGTGGCTATCTGCGGCGCGCAGTGGAGAGTCCGGTGTTGCGTGAACGCGTGGCGCGGGTGGACGGGCCGAGCGCGGAGATCGCGATGACGTGGACTTATGGCGCGTCCACGATCCGGCAGACGGTGCGGTTGTTGGCAGGCGCGAAACAAGTGGAGTTTGCGACAGAGGCCGACTGGCAGGAGAAGGCGATGATGTTGCGCGTGCGGTTCCCGGTGGCGGTGACCGCGGACGAGGCGCGCTATGAGATTCCCTTCGGACACATCCGGCGCACGACGCGGGACGAGACATCGGTCGAGAAGGCGCAAATCGAAGTCGCGGCGTTGCAGTGGGTGGATTTGTCGCAGGCGGATTACGGCGTGGCGCTTTACAACGACTGCAAGCACGGATTCCGCGTGAAAGGGAACGTGATCGACATGGCGTTGCTGCGCAGCGTGCCGCATCCCGGCGCGGCGTTAATTGGCAAAGGCGACGCGGATGACGGCGAGAGCGCGGGCGGTGACGGGAAAGTTTACGGCGATCTCGGACGCCATGTCTTTCGCTATGCGTTGCGTCCGCATGCGGGCGATGCGGATGCGGCGGTGCTTACGGCGGAGGCGAGGGCGTTCAACACGCCGCTGCGTGTGGTGGCAGGCGGGTGCGCGTTGGCTGGAGAAAAATTTGCAGCGGCGGCGATCGAGGTGGCGGCGGTGAAGCCGGCCGAGGACGGGCGCGGTTGGATCTGGCGCTTGGTGAACGTAACGGAGCGCGTGGTGGAGACGACATTTGCCGATGCGCAGGCGGTCGAGTGCGACCTGATGGAAAACGCGACGGGCCTGGCGGGTGGAACGCTGCGGTTTACTCCGTTTGAAATCAAAACGCTGAGGGGCTTTTAATCATTGGATCAAAATTTTGCGCTGAGCGTGAATGCGGACTTGGGCGAGAGGGGTGGACGCAGCAGAATGGGGTATGATCACATCCAACAGCTCGAAGGAGAAGGGCTTTTCGGGAGAAAACGAACCAGGCTGGCCGCGTCTGTCGCAGACGGAAAACGGGGAGGTCAAGGCGTTGCCGGAGCCGGTGTGCCGATGGACGTTTCAGGAGGAGGCGGGCGAAGTGCGGTGGTCGGAAGGGCGCGAGCGTTATGCGCTCAAGGAAATGGCTGGGCCCGTCGCACGGGTGGAGGACGGCGTGGTCGGTCCCTATGCGATGGAGGTGAGTGAGGGGCAGTGGCTGAATCTGGCGCGCGCGGAGTGTCCGGCGCTTGATTTCCACGGGAAAGGAAAGCCGTTTTCCGTGGTGGCGTGGGTGAAGCGTGCGCCGAAGAGCGTGCCCGAATGTCAGGCGGTGGCAGGCATGTGGAACGAGACGGTGGAGACGCGGCAGTATTGTCTGTTTCTCGATCTGGGAATCTGGAGCAGCGCGGAGCAGATGTGCGGGCATGTATCGGCTACGGGTGCGCCGACACCGGGATACAAATATTGCATGGAGGCAGCGATCGGGGCGACGCCGGTGGACTACGGTGTGTGGCGGCAGGTGGCGTTCACGTTCGATGGGACGTGGGTGCGGGTCTATCTCGACGGAAAGCTCGATTACCGGCCGGGGTTGAACCCGTATTACTGGCCGCACGCGATCAATGATGGCGGAACGGACGGATCGGATTTCACAGTGGGCGCGGTGTTTCGCGGAGGAGCCATGGGCAACTGGTTTACGGGCCGGTTGGGTGGGCTGGCGGTTTATCGTGAAGCGTTGCCGGAGGCGGCTGTGGCGGAGTTATTTGCCACGAGGAAGGTGTAAACGTGTTGCGGCTCGCGGGGTTGCATGGAGCGGATCTGGGGTTAGGTTTGCATCATGAATTACCCCACGATTCTAGCTAGGTTTAGCTGTGTTTTTTTCGCGTTCGCGGCATCTTTGCCGGCTCAGACCTTGGTGCAGTATGCGTTTACAACCAGCGACACGGTGGCTTCACGAAATGCATCGACCACGGGAACCAATGTGACGCCCGAGGCTTTTGCCAACGGTGCGGGTGTCACCATCACTTCATCCATGATCGGCAGCCCGACGGTGCGCTCTTATTTTGTGACGGGCGATCTGGTGGATGAGGTGATCTCTGCGACGAGCACGGATTGGCTCGGCTTCACGATCAACGCGAATTCGGGTTATCAGTTAAATCTCCAGAATCTAAGTTTCGCCTATGCGTTTTCGTTTAACGCGGGCACGGCACCGGCGACTGCGGCCACGTATGATGTGCGGTCTAGTTTAGATAATTATGCCTCCTCGATCAGTGTATTGACGGCGAGCGTCGGCACTGTGAATGCCGTGAGTTGGTCCAATGCCAGTATCGTGCTGACGGACGCGGCTTATCAAAATCTGAGCGCGATCACATTCCGGATTTTTTTGAACGATGGAACTAATACGAATGCTGTTTCTTATGTGCGGCTCGATACGGTGACGCTGACGGGTATAGCTTCGGCGGTGCCGGAGCCTTCAACGTATGCGCTGATGTCGGGCGCGGCCGGATTGGTGCTGGCAGGTTTACGGAGACGTTTGCGGTCAGTTTAAGCCTGACCGCGTTGCTGCGAATCGCTTGGACGACTAAACGCGACGGCGGAATCCGATTACGGCGAGGACGATCATGCCGGCGAACAGTGCGTAGGATGAGGGCTCGGGAATCGCCGAGTAGGAAAGGATACCGGTGCTTTCGGAGAAGCTCAGGCCGGCGCCGTTGGTCCAGATGTTATCAAGATCGTCATCGGTGAAACCACTGACGGTGAAGGTGCTGGCAAAGGACTGGTTGGTGACATCGGCGATTATCCAGCTGTTGCCGTCGGCGAGCACGGCAGAGGTAAGGTCGAAGGCGAATGTGCCGTTGAAGGTCGCAGTGCCCGCGCCGGTGACCTTGTTGCTGATGGTGTTTGCACCGATGTAGAAGGTCAGGGAGCCGGTGGTGGCCCCGAGGATGTAGGTGCCGGCAGACACAGTGACATTATTACCCGAGGATGTGCTTGCTCCGGAAAAGGTGTAAGTGCCAGCGCCGGATTTTACGAAGTTGAGATCACCGGAGATGGTTCCGCTGAAGGTGCCGCCTGTGGCGCCCAAGGTTGAGTTGCTGCCACCTGTGATGCTACCTGAGCCGGAGAGACTGCCTACCGTCTCGGTGATGTTGGCGTTGAGCTCAAGGGTGCCGCCCGTATTGACGGCGAGGTTACCACCGAATTGTTCGTTTGCGGCAATGCGAAGCGTGCCACCGGAATTAACGGAAGAGGCTTTGAGCTGTTTGGTCGTGCTGCGTTGAAGGATAATGAGGCCGCCGTTGGCATTGATGCTGTAATCACTGCTAACGGTGTCGTTAAGAGTCAGGCTGCCGGCGCCGGTTTTGGTGAGCACTTTACCAGCGCCATTCATGTTGGAGGTAAGTGCGCCTTCCACTGCGAACGAGGTGTTATTTCCCAGAACGAGGTTGTTCAACGTGGCACTGGCAGCTGAGTTGACGGTAATGGTGCCGGCGGTTGAAACGGAGCCGATGGTGATATTTGATCCCCCGATCGTATGGGCACCTTCTTCGATTGTGATGCTCTTGGCGCTGAGTGTGCCGCTGGTGATGACAGCTGCAGTGGTTACATCGCTGCCAGCGGAGAATATAACATCATCATCCGCAGTGAAGGTCGTCGTCGCGGATGAACCGGTGCTGTCGGTGGTCCAGTTGGCAGTGGTGCCGGTGTCCCAAGTGCCGTCGGCGATGACTCCGGCGCCCGCAGTGGCTCCGTTGGTGTCCCAATATAACGTGGCGGCGTTTGCGGTGAAGGCGGTCAACGAAGCGAGGGCGACGGCTGAAAAAGCGGGGCGGAGTAAGCGGGGGATTTGAAGAGGCATGGTGATTATAATCACTGCGGGTTGAGGTAGCACCGATGCAGGCTGCACGGCTAAAACGGGGTATGAACATACTACTCGGTGAGCCCGGAATCACAACGGGCAGATCACGCAACTAGTTGCGTGGATAACCTGCTTGCGAATGCAAAGTTATGATCCTCCAGATCGCCTTTAGATGACGGAAAAGCGTTGTTGCGAATACATGGCGCGGCCATTTCGACGGAGTCGCGGGATCTACGGAGCCGCCTTGTGTGCGTGGCCTCATGCGAGCTGAGGATTTAACCACTGCAGGCGCCGGCAATTCTATCTGGAATGCTCTGAGGCGACGGGGGCGGTTCTGCTTTACGCGGCAGTGAGACCGGAGGGGGTGGATGCGAGGGTGAAGTGGAGGGCACCGCCGGCGAAAAGGGCGGTGTGGGGCAGTTCGAGTGAGGTGAGTGCGCGGCCGTTGAAGGTGATGCTCTCGGTGTAGTTGGTCGCGGTGGGGGTGAGGCCGGTTGTGGTGATGGCGAGCGTGCGGCCGGCGGGGAGCGTGATGGTCACGCGGTCGAAGAGCGGGGCGGTGAGTTGGTAGCGGGCGGGGCTTTCGCAGGCTCCGGTGGCGCTGAAGAGGCCGATGGAGACGAGGACGTTCCAGGCACCCATGATGCCTTGGTCTTCGTCGCCGCCCCAGGTGTCTTCAGGCGAGTTGCCTGCCTTGATGGTGTCGATCACGCGGCGCAGCCAGAACTGCGTTCGGTCGGGGCGACCGGCGAGTTGGAAGAGGTGCGCGGTGGCGAGCGCGGGTTCGTTGCCGAAGTCGAGCGGGATGAGGTTGTGGTGATCGCGCGGGGCGAAGAATTTTTGTTTTTCGGAGAGGGCGAAGGCTTCTTCGAGGCGGGCTACGAAGGCTTCGCGGGAGCTGAAACATTCGATGAGGCCGGGGACGTCGTGCGCGGAGTGGTAGGTGAAGGTCCAGGCGTTGGCTTCGGTCCAACCTTTCTTTTGCGAAGGATCGAAGGGCTCGGTCCAGGAGCCGTCGCGTTCGCGGGGGCGGCAAAAGCCGACGGAGGGGTCGAAGAGGTTGCGGTAGTTGCGCGAGCGGGCGGTGAAGAGCGTGGCGTCGGCGGTGTGGCTGAGGGCGGTGGCGAGTTGGGCGAGGGCCCAGTCGTTGAAGGCGTGCTCGATGGTTTGCGCGGCGCCGTGGGTGTGCATGCCGACGGGCGGGAGGTCTTCGGGGATGTAGCCGAGGGCGATGTAGTCTTCGATGCCGCCGCCTTTGCAGGTGGTGTGTTCGTAGCCGGCTTTGCTCATGAGGCCGCCGGGGAAATGGTTTTTGCGGAGGGCCTGATAGGTTTCTTCGAGGTCGGAGGGGCGGTGGAGTCCGTTGTTGATGGCGCAGGCGAAGAAGGGCGTGGATTGCGCGCTGGTCATCACGAACGTGTCGGCGCCGCCGGCGGGGCCGCGAGGGATGTATCCGCTGTTGTGATACATATCGGTGAGGCTGTGGCAGAACTCGTCAATGAGCTCGGGGTAGGCGAGAGACCAGAGGGGGGCGAGGGACCATTGCACGCCCCAGAAGGCGTCGGAGCTGAAATGGCGGTGGTGCGGACGGCCTTCGGGTGTGAGGGGGATCTGGCGGACGCGGGGCTCCGGGCCGGTGTTGTCGAAGTAAGTGCCGGCGGCGTCGCTCACGGTGCGGCGGCCAAGGAGGGAGAAGTAGAGGTCGGTGTAGAAGCGGGCTCGGCGGGTCGCGTCGCCGCCTTCGACGGCGATGCGGGAGAGGTGGGTGTTCCAGTCGGCGTGCGCCTCGGCGTGGAGTTGGTCGAAGGTTTTGTCGCCGGATTCGGCGGCGAGGTTGGCGCGGGCGGCTTCGAGGGAGGTGTAGCTGACGCCGACTTTGATGGTGACGGGGACGGCGGGGCGGTCGAGGGAGAGGCGGGCTTGGACGCGGGCGGGATCGAAGGGTTCCAGCGTGGCGTCGGTGTTGAGCGTGAGGACGAAGTAAACGGGGTGGGTCTTGGGTTTGCGGATGGTGGGGCCGTTGATGACGGAGCCTTCGAGGGTGCGCGGGTTGGTTTGGACGAGGCGGGCATCGAGCATCGCGCAAGGCCCGCATTGGGAGGCGAGGTCGATGAGGATCGCGGCGTCTTCGCGGAGATCGGCGGGGAAGGTGTAGCGGTGCGCGCCGGTGCGGACGGTGGCGGTGAGTTCGGCGGTGATGCCGTAGCGGTCGAGGTGGACGCGGTGGTAGCCGGGTTTGCAGAGCTCGGTGTCGCGGGAGAAAGGGGACTGCCAATCGGTGGTGACCTCGCCGGTGACGGGCATCAGGAGGATGCCGCCGCTTTGCCAGTCGTGGATGTGGCTGAAGCCGACGATGTGGGTGTCGGCGAGATTATAGCCGCAGCCCCAGTCGCCGTTCACGCGGGTGTCGGGCGAGAGGGCGACGAGGCCGAGCGGACGGCAGGCGGACGCGAAGGAGATCCAGCGTCCGATGGTGTTGCCGAGGCGGGGTTCGACGAGGGAGGCGTAGTCGGGGGAGTTCAACACAGAGGGCGCAGAGGACACGGAGATTACCAACGATCGGAGCGGAAGGGGCTGGCGGGAAGGCCGGAGGCGCCGGTGAGGTTGCTGCCTTCGGGGTTGTCGGCCCAAGCGTAGCGGACGGCGACGGGTGACGGCACGGCGGGGCTGGTTACGAGGAGGGAAGTGCCTTCGATGGTTGCGGTCGCGGGGTGGAAAATACGGTCTGTGCCCGCGACGAAGACCGTGCGCGGGGCGGCGCCGTCGGTCGTGGAGAGGACGCCGTCGGTGTCGGTGAATGCGACGCGTGCGGAGGGGCCGTTGAAGGTGAACGCGGAGGCCAGCGGGCCGTTGGGGACGAGGGCGCGGTGGTAGTCGCGGGAGAGTGCGCTTTGTGCGAGACGTTCGCCGACGGGGATTTTGTTTTTCGGGTGGATGTCGGCCGCTTCGCCGAGGTCGGTGATCACGGCGATGCCGGTGCCGGGGAGCGCGAGCAGGGCGGACTGGGCTTCGCGGAGGCGGGCCCATTTGCTGTCGGGCTCGTGAGCCAGCGGGCTGCGGAAGGCGGTGAGTTGCACGGTGTGGAACGCGAACGAGGGAATGCCCCACTGTGCGCGCCAGTCGGTCACGAGATCGCGGAGGAGGCGGGCGTAGAGGTGCGGGGCGGATTCGTTGCTCTCGCCCTGATACCAGATGGCGCCGCGCAGGGCGTAGGGCACGAGCGGGGCGATCATGTTGTCGAAAAGAATGTGGGGCGAGTTGGGTTCGCCGTGGCCCATGACGGCGGGCGGCACGGTGACGACGCCGAAGTTGTGTTCGCAGCGGTAGCGCCACGCGCCGGCGAGGGGTAGCGCGGCGTCGGGCTGGTCGGCGGGGTGGACACGCATGAGGTGGGCCGGGCCGATGAGGCCGCCGTCATAGAGAAATGAATACACGCGAACGGCGATGACGAGGCGGCGGCCGGTGACGAGGGCGGCGGGAACGGTGTAGGTGCGGGGGACGTTCCAGAAACGGTCTTCGCGGTCCTTGCCGGTGCGGCCGACTTCGGTGCCGTTGACGTAGGCGATGTCTTGTTTGTCGGCGGCGCCGAGGTGGAGCTCGAGGTCGCGGCCGGTCCAGTCGGCGGGGATCTCGACGGTGCGGCGGAACCAGAAGATGCCGGAGTATTTTTCGCCGGCGGATTGCCAGGAGGCGGGAAGCTGAAGGGACAACCAGGTGGAGTCGTCGAGGTCGGAGGTGTGCCAGGGTTGGGTGAGGCCGGGGTCGGCGGGGAGATTGGGGTTGGCGAGGCGTCCGTCGGCACCGAGTTCGCCGACGGTTTTCCAGCGGTCGGTGGTCCAGGCGCGGGCTTCGTAGCCGGCGAACCACGCGGCGATGTCGGGGTTGTGCGCGAGCGTGGAGCGGCTCATCCACGTTTCGATGATGGTGCCGCCCCAGGAGGAGCTGAGGATGCCGACGGGGACGCCGAGTTCGCGGTGGAGACGGCGGGCGAAGGCGAAGGCGACGGCGGAAAACAGCGGCGCGGCGGAGGGCGTGGCGAGTTGCCAGGAGCCGTCCACGGTGCGGTGCGGGCCGAGGTGGGTGCGTCGGGCGACTTTGAAGAAACGGATGCCGGGGAAGTCGGCGGTGGCGATGGCTTCGTCGGTAAACGGACGGGACTGATCGAGCGGCCATTCCATGTTGGACTGTCCGGAGGCGAGCCAGACCTCGCCGACGAGGAGATCGGTGATCGTGAGGGATTCGGAGGTGGCGGGGGTTTCGACGACGAGGATGTGGGGGCCGCCGGCGGGGAGCGCGGGGAGGCGGATGAGCCAGTCGCCATGGGCGTTGCTCAGGCCGTGCGCCTCGTGGCCCGCGAGCGTGACGCGGATGCGGGTGTTCGGCGATGCCCAGCCCCAGACGGGGAGAGTTTGGTCGCGCTGGAGCACGGCATGATCTTGGAAGGGTGAGGCGAGGCGGAGGGTCATGAGGAAAGAAAGCGAAAGAATCGTCGATCGAGGTGCGGACTTAAACGGGAGGTCAATGCATTCAGTTTCAGGCCTAGCGTTAAGCCAAAAGGCCGCCTCTCGTGAAAAGAGGCGGCCGGGTGATGCGGTGGATTAAGAGATGCGAATCAAGGCGCGGCGACGTTGACGAAGCGGACGGCGTCGGCGGCGACGGTGCCGGTGGTGCCGGTGGTGTTGATCTGCACGGAGCCGACTGAGCCGTTTACGAAACGCCACGTGCCGATTTTGACCCAATCGCTGGCGCCGGTGGTTTGATCGACGGTGATCTCGCCGGGGGCCGTAGTGCCGTCGGCGTGGACAACTGTGATCGGGACGTTGGTCGCGAAGCTGCCGGACTGCGGCCAGCGAATGTAAACGTCGCGCCAGCCGAAGCCTTGGAGCGTCGGTTTAAAGCGAACGGATTTCGTGCCCTTGCCGGTGTTTCCATCGGTGAGGAAGTTGGTGCCGTGATAGGTGGCCGGAGTCGTCACGGGGTCCCACGCGCCGGTGACGGTGACGCCGGAGGTGGCGGTATTGTCGATGATCATCTCCGCGCCAGGGGTGAAGTAGTCCATGGTGATCGCGAGGCTTTCGATGTGGGTGGTCTGACCCGAGCCGCCGGTGAAGCCGAAGACAGTGCCCACCGGAAGGGCGGAAGGATTGCCGATACGGTTGGTCACGTCGGCGATGAGCGTGCCGGTGGCGTCGGTGCCTTGGTGGAGGCGGGCGCGAACGGTGCCTTCGCTGCCGTCGTAGTCGATGACGGCGAACAGATCCACGTTGTCCAATTCCGCGTGGGTCTTGGTCGCCCAACCGTCGGCCGCGGCGTTGGTGACGTTGGAGATGACGCTGAGCTGATTCGGGGAGTTGTCGAACTTCACGCCCCAGAGCCGGTTGTTTTGACCGACATAACCGAGGCCCGGCCCGGCCGGACCCACCGCGAGCGGATTGGCGGAGTAAGCGCCAAAAACGAAGCCTTGCCCGGTGGTGCCGACGACCTTGAAACCAAAGCGGGCTTGGAAGCGGCTGCGCGCGACGCCCATGGCCTGGCCTTTAAACACGACGGCCGAAGATTGGTTGGCGGTGGTGCCGGTGAGCTGTAAACGACCGCCGGAAATGACGGGCGTGAAGCCGTTGGCGTAGGTGAGCATACCGGTGGGCACGGTGTCGAAACTCGTGTTCAGGACCGTCGAGATGGTGGCGGGCGGAGTCGCGATGGGAGGAACGGGAGCGTCGGTGCGCGGGAAGCGGAAGACCGACGCGGTCATGGGTGCGAAGGTCTCGGTGAACGACGTGCCGTGCGTGGTGGCGATACCGGTGTCGGGAGTGGCGGTTGCGGAGAGATTGAAACGCGTGGCGGCGGTGACGGGCGGGGCGTTGTTGATGGTTACGTTCGCCGTGTAGCTGTTCGTGTCGCGGTTGATCACCTGAACGTAGAGATAAGCGTCGTCCTTGGTGGCAGTGACGACGAGCCGAGGGGTGTTGCTGGTGGCGGCGACGACTTCGTTGCCGGTCAAGACACCGTGCATGTAGAGGGCCCAGTAGGCGAACGAGCGGGCCTTGGTGTTGGTGTAAAACGCGAGGTGACCGTCCTGATAACCGTCTTGGACGCGGTCGAACATGAATGCGTTCGTAAGCAGGCTGCGCGGGTTTTGCAGCGCGTAGTGGTGGGAGAGAAGGAACCAGAGGCCTTGAGTGATGCTGTAGCTGAAGCCGTTTCCGTCACCGTTGATGCCCACGTTCATCTCGGTCACGCCGGTGCCGACCGAGGAGGGAACGCCGTGATCGTTCATGGTCTTGAGCAGTCCCCCTTCACCGCGGTGGCCGCCGGCGACGAAACTGGAGTCGAAGTGAAGCGTTTCCAGGCTGCTGTTGAGCAGCACGTAGGGGGTATAGACGGTGGTTTCCCAATTGTAGATCGTCGCGTAAACGTGGCGGGTGACGATATCGACCTGATCGCCACAGGCGTCGAGGAAGTCGCGCATGAATGTGTCACGGCCGGTGTCGTAACCGTATTCAAAACTGATGACGGGACCGGCGAGAAGGACGTTGCCGCGAACACCGGAGGCAACGAGCTGGTTATGCGCGGCGGAGAAGAAGCCGATGTATTCCTGCGGAGTGGATACCTTGTAGTCTACGGTGATGTCGGGCTCGTTGCCGATTTCCCAATATTGTGTGGTGAGATTAAACGGGGCGGATTTGTAGCGGTTGACGAGGAACGCCAGGTTGGTGGCGACACGCTGGGCGATCGGGGTGGTGTCGCCGGCGGGATACAGTGTGCCATCGGTGCGGAGGAGTTTGTTTTTGAACGCGGTGTTGGTTTCCGCCTTGATATACTGGATGAAAACCGGGCGGCCTCCGACGTTGAGGATCTGGGCGACGCGCATATCCAGTTCTTCGATACTTCCGCCGGCGCCGGTGGTGGGATAACCGGGGATGCGGACGGCGCCGATGCGGGCGTTGATCATGTCGTCCCGATAATTGGGGGACAGGCTGTTCCAGAAAGTGGTGAGGGCGACGACGCCTCCGAGGCCGGCGGGGATATCACGGATGTGGGAGTTGGCGTTGACGGTGATGGTCTGCGTCTGTGCGGACAGGGGGGCGCAGGTGGCGAACAGGACGGCGAGGACGGATAACGAACGGCGGAGCGTTCGGCGTGAGTGCTCTTGGGGTGGGTTTTTTATTTTCATGGGGGGAAGGCAAAGCAGTAGCTGGGCATCCGTGGTGCGGGTGCGAAGGAGGGAGAAAAAAGAGTCGTGCCGGTCAGCCGGAAGCTGACGTTGTCAGGACTCCTTGCGGGTCAACTCTTCGAGACGTTTGGTGGTGATGAGGTTGAATTTGCCTCCGTTTTTGGAGGAAAGGGTGGAAAGGTTTTTCTCGGAGGCCTCGGTTTTTTCAGCGGGACCGGTGAACAGGAAAATATTGAGGGAGGCGCGGTTTTTGAGCGCGTATTGGAGTCTGGATACGTGGCCGATCACGTCGGTGAATTCCGCATTGTGGGAGGTGGCGACGTTGGTGCTGAAATCAGTCCAGATGGGTTCGCCTTTTTTGTCGGTCCAGCCGGTGGTATCGAGCGAGAGGGAGAAACCGGCTTTCTTGAGCGCGGCTTGAAAATCGGCGGCGAGGACGCGGCGGATGTCCTGGATGACGAACGGATCTTTCTTTTGGGCGACGAGCTTCTTGTTGATGGCATCGAACTCGGCGCGGAGTTTGGCGAAGGCTTTGCCGCGGGCGGCGCTGATGCCGGCGACGTCGAGGCCGGAAGCCTTGATTTCTTCGAGCTGTTTGGCGCGTTGTTCGCGGCGGCGGGCGATGTTTTCGTCGCTGTAGCGAATCTGGCCGGCAGCTCCGCCACCGGTTATGACGAAGACGGTGTCGGGCTGTTGTTCGAGGGCGGCCTGGATACTTTGAATCCAGGAGGCGGGGCCGTATTCAGGGTCGAGTTTGAGTTTTTCGGGGCGGCTGAAAGTCCAGCGGGGCGCGTGGCCGGGAATGGAGCTGCCACCGAGGGAGGAAAGGCTGGCGTTGATGGGTTTGATCCACTCGAAGAACTCGGTCTTGCTGGCGACGGTAGCGGGGGTGAGTTCCTTGGCGAAAAGCCGGATGGATTGTCCGTCAAACAGGACGACGTTAAATGAGTTGGCCGGAGGCAGCGTGCTGATGAGTCGGGAGATTTCGGTGCGGAGAATCTCGAATGCACGGAAACCGCCCTTGCGGATGTCCATGAGGCCGGGGCTGATGTCCACGACGAAGACGACTTTGCTGGCGCGCTGGTTGGTGACGCCCAGAAAGCTCATGCTCATGAACCCGGAGCCGCCGAGAGAACGGGAGCCGAGTCCGGTGTTGTAGCCGGTGCCGGTGCCCATCGCGCCGAGGCCGGCGCCGAAGCCCATGCCGCTGAGCGAACTCGCGCCGACGGAGGGCAAATCGGGCATGGCGGGCATTTGCAGGGCGTTGTCGGCCGTGGAGAAAATGCGCGCGGCGGAGACGGGCGATGAGCTGGATGAGCCCCCGGCTTTGCGGGCGACCTGAAGGCGATGTTCGACCTGTTTTTGGGCGACCGACGGTTCCGAGGCAGTGGCGGCATCGAAGGATTTTTTCTTTCCGATGATTTGTTCGCTGACGACGAAGTAGCCCGCGATGGCGATGAGCACGACGTGCACGGCAACCGTGACGAGGAGGGGAACGCTCGCGGTGACACGACGGTAGAGATTTGGACGCGGTGCGGACATGTCGGATGGTTCAGGGCGTGTCGGAAAACGTGAGCCAGAAGCAGCCGGGTTTGGGCGGGCCAAACTCGGCGAGTTCGGCAGAAGTGAGCATGTGTTTCATGCCGCCGGGGGAATAGACGAGGATGCCGAACATGCGCTCCTTGGCACGGATGACGGTCATGCTGTCCTGGATGAGTTGCCAGCCGCCGGCCTCTTGCTGGACTTGGATGGCGATTTTGAAAAGCACACGATGGCGCGAGTCGGTGGCGGGTTGAACGAGGCTGGTTTCGCCCGGGGCGGTGACGACGCGGCTGTCGCTGAATTGCGCGGCCATCGAAACGGGGCTGCGGTTGATGATGCGGATGGAACCGGCGGGGAAGAGGGCTGGGTTGGTGTCGATGAACTCGACTTTGTAAACGGGGGCGACGTCGGGGGACGCGGGTGGGCGCGGGGTGATGATGACGAGCGCGGAGGGGGTGTTGGCCGACGGGGTGACGCTGGCGATTTTGACCGGCTTGGGGATGCCGGTGACGGGATCGGCGAGGGTTTTGTAGATGTCGAGTGAAGTGACGTCGGCGGGTGTGTAAGGCGCGCTGATTTCGTAGGGGTTGGCGCTGACCTGGCGAAAAGTGGTGCCGAGTTTAAGCGAGTAGGCGCCCGCGCTTTCGTCGATGAAGAGGAAGCGGAGTTTGGGTGGTTTGGGGGCGTCGGGCTGCGCGAGCGCGACGGTGGAGAGAAGACAGAGGACGGAGAACAGCGGACGGAGGACGGAGGCGGTCATATGTCTTCGGGTGAGAGCCAGCGGAAGCTGACGATGTGGAAGCGGCGGCCGAATTTGGCGTTGGTGGAATTGGCGGCGGGAGTGGCGGTGGCGGCGAGGGAGGGATCGACGTAATCGGGGAGACGTTGGACGACGGCTTCGCACCAGGCGCGGCCAGTTACGGTGCCGGTGGCGGGGTTCACGGAGTCTCCGTAGGTGCGGATGGTGAAGGTGTCGGAGCGGGCGGTGAGCGTGGGGCCGAGGGCGGAGAGGACGTCGGCTTGGAGGAGGTAACCGGGGAAACCGGCGAGGCCGTTGGGGAGAACGTAGGCGTTTTCCTGGAAAGAATTGGAGACTGTGGTGAGGGTGAGTGCGTTGAGCGGCGAGGTGACGTCGTTGCGCTGGTTGACGACGCGGTCGATGGCGGCCTGCAGTGCACCGCTCAAACCCATGCGGTGCGGGTCGGAAGCCGGCGGGGTGAGGCGGCGGTTGACGAAATCGGAGAGCGATAGGAACGGGCCGCGTTTGCGGATTTGCAGAACCATTTCCTCGGCGAGGGCCTGGATGTTATCGCGGGTGAGGTCGCGAAAGCCATTCCAGGCATTGGCGTTCAGTCCGGAGCCGGAGCCGGTGGAGCCGCTGGTGGATTTGGGGTAGAGCGTCCGGGTGTAAGGCGCGATGGTGGCGGTCTCGGCGGCGACGGGGACGTTTTTGAGGCTGGAGAAAACGGCCTTCCACGCTTCGACGGAAGTGGAGTTGATGTTGAACGCGCCCTCGACGAGGAGGTTGCTCGCGGCGGAGCGGGCGTCGCCGCGGAATTGGGTTTCGTCGTCCCACGGGGTGGTGGTGAGGTCGCGAAAGGGGCGGTAGCGGGCGTTGACGAGTTTGTCGGTGGCGAAGTCGAAGTCTCCGGTTTGTGGATACGTGGAGAAATAGAAGCGGTCCCAGAAAATGTCGTTCCAGAGATAAGAACCGTCGTAGTGGTAGCCGAAGTTGGAACTGGAGAAGAAGAGCTGGTCGCGAACGACGCGTGGCTGCGGGTAGGAATTGGAGATCGGGTAATTGGTCTGCCACGTGTGGACGATGCCGGAGTTATAGGCGACCGAGCCCTGGCTCAGAAACGACGTGGCGGTAATGAAGCCGGCGGTGTTGAAATGCTGGAGCTGTCCGAGCGAAGCGAGCGGGCGGTCCGCGCGCGGAAGATCGTAGAGAAAATTCTGGAAACCGGCGTCGGTGCTGCGCACGGAGAGCGGGGTGAGTGTCTGTGGGGCGGACTGGTCCTGGGCGGCGTTTTCACCGCGGTTGACGATGCCCCAGCGGGTGGTCGCGGCACCCGGCGAGGGACGCATGTGGTGGGCGTCGAGCCATGGGTTGAAGGGGCTGCCGACGGGGGCGCTGGCGCCGTTTTTGCCGTAGGTGCGGGCGAATTCGACGGGGTGGTTGTTGGCGGAGTTGTTGGAGATGTAATTCACCCACAAGGCGCGGTAGTTGACCTGATAAAAGGGAGCCTGCTGGGGGACGGTGGATGCGGCGGAGCCGGGCGGCTGGTTATAGAAATTCATGAGGCCGCCGCCGACGCGCGTGCCGCTGGAAATCGGATCCACGAGGAAGAAGAGGCCTGCGCCGTTGGCGGGATCGACGGTGTATTGGGCGAAGGTGAACTGGAGGGCTTTGGCTGGATCGTTGGGTCCGCTGGCGTCGAGGTAGAGCGCGGTGAACATGCCGGACTGGCCGACGGTGAGGGCGGCGTGGGTTTTGGTAACGCCAGCGACAAGTCCGGGCAGGGCCTGGTTGGTATTGATGGTGATGGCGGTGAGCGGATCGAAGTCGTTTTTCAGGATGACCGAGGTGGTGCTGGTGGCGTCGAAGGTGAGGCGGTCATCCACCAGGCCGGGGTTGTCGGCGGCACTGATGGTGAAGATCAGCGCTTCACCGGCTTCGATGCCGGTGGAGCTGAGCACGAAGCGGGTGTTGGCGGTGAAAACGTTTGCGATGGCGATCTGGCCGGGGGTGGTGCTGGCGCCCAGACTGTATTCGGTAGGGTCGGTGGAGTTGCCGAAACGCAGGCGAGGTTGGGTGCCGCTGAAACGCACCACGTAGTCGGCGGGGCCGAGTTTCACGTTGTAGGGATTGGCGAGGACGACGACCGGTTGCACGTCCACCCAGACGGTGCCGCCATCGATGCGGAGACTGTAGAACAGCTTGCTTTGCATGATGAGCGGAGAGAGGCCGTGCTGGGTGCGCGTTTGAAGGCGGGGCGTGCCGGTGTCGGAGGCGTCGATGGAGGCGCCTTGATTGGCGAACGACCAGAGCTGTTCCCACGTGGCGCTATTGGTGAAGATGCCGTCGGAGTATTTTTGCGCGCTGCTGGAAACGTCGGGTGGCAGCGTGGCGTAGGGCGTGGTGACGCTGGAAAAAAGCGAGTTGGAGACGGCCGACGGGGCGACGGCGGGGTTGCCGTAGGAGGCTTGAAGAGCGGTGCGAAAATCGGCGAGCGTGGGACGACCGAGGAGGTAACTGAGATCTTGTTTGAGGCCTCCGTTGCGGGTGTCGGCGAGGACTCCGCGTGAAGTGACAGAGAGATCGTGAAAACGCGTTTTGAGTTCGGCGGGAAACGCGGCGGCGGGGCTGAGGTAGGTGAGCTGGGAGGCGTTGAAGATGTTGAGGAGATCGGGGGAATTGGCGGGGTAAGTGGCGCCAAGACCATCGGTGCCGGTGGTCGTCATCGCCTCGATGGCGGGACGTTGGGCGGACTGGAGGCGGGTGCGGCGGGCTTCGGGAGTGGCGGTGGCGGCGTGGTGGTCGATGAGGTTGGCGCGGGCTTTGACGCCTTCATCGCCGACCCACCAGGCGTAGTGACCGACGAGAGTGGGAGCGCCGTCGGTGCCGGGGACGTTGGTTGCGCGGATTTCTTTTTGCGGCGCGGTGACGAGACGGTCCAAGTCGGCTGGAGTGATGGCGCCGGTGGTGCGTGGACCGACGAGCAGGCGGTGGGTGACGCCGGTAGAGTCGGTGAGGGTGTCGTCGGCGGCTTGGGACGTGATGGAGAGTCCCGTGAGCGTGGTGTCGGGAGAGAACGTGGCGGCCTCTTCATTGCCGCTCACGAGCCACGCGGGCGTGAGCAGCGTGTCGTCGGAAGGATGGCCGGGGATAGGATTGAAGTTTTTGGGCGCAGCCGGGTCGAAGGGGTCGCGTTGGTGGTTTTTCCATACGCCGGTCCACTGGCGGTTGCGGGAGGCGCGCCAGTAGGTGTTGATACTGGCGGTGTCGGCGGAGCGGGCGGCGGTGTATTGAGCTGCGGTGGGCTGGACGGCGGGCGGAGGCGCGGAAGGAACGGTGGCCCAAGTGTGGTTTGCGGCGGGAGGAGGCAACACATCGGCGCGGGCGGTGACGCGTTGATCGGGTCCGGCGTGTTTCTGGAGTTCGCCAAGGGCAAGGTTGAGGGCGAGAAGCGCGTTCTGGCGGGCTTGGGCGATGGACTGGCTGTTCGACGCGACCTGGGTTTCGACGCGGGTTAAGCTGGCGAGCGAGACTAGCAGCAGCACGAGGAACGCGAGGAGCGTGATCGTGATGAGCAGGGCGAAGCCTTTTTCGCTCCGGCTTCGGCGGTGCGGCGCGACCAAAGAAGGATGGCGGGGTAGTGCCATGAAGGTGTGGATTCGCAGGGAATCCTGCGGCGGATTTAGCGGCGGCGGCGGCGGATGCCGGCGAAGGCGAGGGTGGCGAGTGCGCCGATGGTCGCGTAGGTGGAGGGCTCGGGAATCGCGGAGACAGTCAGCGATCCCAGGCCGGTGAAGACGGTTGTTCCAAATGCGCTGTTCAAGCCCGCTGCGTTGTAGGTGCCGGCGGCGAGGTAGGTGGCGCTGATGGAATCGTAAACAGCTCCCAGCAGATCGGTGCCGGCGCTCAGGCTGATGCTGGCGGCGGTGGAGGTGCTGGCAAAGGTGAGCGTCGCGTTGTCGGCAAAGGACGTGGCATTGCCCGTGGCCAGGAATGCGCCGGAGGCGACCGTTACGTTGCCAGCGCCGAATGAGCCGGTCAGGCCGGTCTCCAGCGTGCCGGCGTTGACGATGGTGCCACCGGTATAGGTGTTCGTCCCGGCGAGTATCCAGCGACCGGTGCCTTGTTTGAGAATGGAGGTGGCACCGGAACCGTTGTTGGTAAATCCCGCCGACATCGTGTTGTCGTGAGCACTGGTGCCGGTGAGGGTGATGGCACGAAGGGTTCCGCTGGTGCCTGACCAGCTGGCGTTAGCGGTATTGGTCCATTTGATGGCTCCGGTTCCCGAGGCGTCGAAGATCGCGCCGACACCGCCAGCGCTGAAGCGGCGGTCTGTAGAATCGCCGCCACCGATGTAGCGCAATGTGCCCGTATTGTTGCCTCCGAATACGAGGCGGTCGGCGGCGTTGCTGGAAGAGCCGATGCTGCTGGCCTGCCCGCCGTCGGCGAGTTTGGTTACCTCGACCACGCTCGAAGCAACGCCGCTCCCGCCAAAGCTAAAGGCTCCGGTGAAGGTATTGGTGCCGGCGAATCTCAGTGTGCCGGTGCCCTGCGCCGCGACGCCGCCGGCTCCGGACACCACATTGATAATTTCGAGCGTGCGATTTGTGCCGGTGAAGAAGTTACGCGAAGTCCCGCCCAAATCGATGTTGAGCCCTTGGTTGGTGGTGTTGCTGCCGAGGGTGACTTTGTTGGCGTTGGTCGCGTTGCTTCCGAGCGAGATGCCGCCGCCAAGGGTTAGGGTGCGGTCAGCGCCACTGCCGCTGAAGGTGTGGTTGAAAAGGCCGGTGTTGTTGATGCTCAACCCTGACGAGAGCGTGGTATTGGCGGCGAAGGTGATAGACTGGTTATCCGTGAGAGTGGTGCTCCACGTGTTGTTGATCGTGCCGCCGCTCCAGTTGGCGGTGTTGTTGTAGTCGTATGGGCCGGCGTTGGTGAACGAGAAGTCGGCGAAGGCCATCGGGGCGGAGGCCAGCAAGGCGAGGGCGGAGAGCAGGGGTGTCTTCATGGTAGGGCGATGCAGGGGTGAAACGGGCGCTTGTGCGCGGGGTTGATGCGCCGAGTAGGCAGATCGTGAGATTACTAGGCAAGCACTTTATAGAGCGCGTTTTTAGTCGTTTAACAAATTTCTGTTAACTCCATTTAATTTTATTTTAAGTTACATAACTTTATTATAATTAAATTATTAATAATGTTAAACTGCTTGTTTAACAATCACAGCATTTTAGCTCAAATTGATTGACTTAAGGAGGGGCGCCGGTCGTTTTTGCGTATCCATGGAAGTGATCGCTGTAGAAAAACCCCGGTTTAAGCACCAGCATCTCGAAGCGGAGATCCGGCAACTGGCGCGGTCGTTGCCCGTGGGTTCTCGGCTGCCTGCTGAGCGTAAACTGGCGGAGCAATACGGGTGTAATTTTCTCACGGTTCGGCGCGCCCTCAAGGTGTTGGTCGATGATGGCACGGTGGTGCGGCGCGTGGGCAGCGGGACGTTTGTGGCGCGCCATACTTCAACTAAAATCGAAACGCGCTCGGGGCTGGAACGTGTGGGCGTGCTCGTGTGGCAGGGCGACGATGCGTATGCGTATCGGGTTTTGCAGGGCGTGGCGCATGAGGCCGCCGGGCATAACGTAGAACTGCGTTCGGCGTGGGTGCGTGATTTCAGCAACGATGGGCTCACCCAAGCCCGTTTGCTGGAGGCGGATGGCTGTGCGGCGATTATCCTGCCGTGGTTTCCGCATGACCGGATCGACGAGGTGCGCACGTTTGTGCGTGCGTGCGCGCTGCCGGTGAGTCTGCCGATGGTGATTCCGGGGCTCGAAGGGAACAGCTTCGAGCAGCAGGAGATTTTTGGAAACAGCCTGCAGGTATCGTCCGAGCAGTTGTGCACTTATTTTCACATGCTCGGGCACCGGAGGATCGCGTTACTGGGGCCTGATCTGCCGGGCGACGTGGTGTTGCATCGAATGCTCAGCGCCTACACCTGCTACACCTCGCGGGTGAATCTGCCGAATTTCTGCGGGTTGGTGGGCTCGGGGGCTCAGGCGATGAGTCAACTGGCGGAGCGGTGGGGGGCGTTTCGCGGCGATCTCGCGGTGATCAGCTACGACGACGGGCATGCGCTGCGTTTTATGACCGCGATGCACAAGCTGGGGCTGAGTGCGCCGGAGGACTTTGCGATCCTCGGTTACAACGATACCGAGGCCAGTGGCTTCAGTGATCCGCCGCTCACCACGGTGTGCCAGAATTTCAACTACATCGGGCACTGGTTGATCAAGAGCGCGCTCGCCTTGGCGCGCGGGGAACTGGCCCAGTCGGTGGCGTTGCCCCGGCCGCAGATGCTGGTGCGGGCAACGTGCGGCGGGGCGGGGCGGATTGATGAGTCGATGCGCCAGCTGCTGCCCAATCTCGATATCGTCGAAGAGGGCGCTGTGAAGGAATGATTCGCGGCGGGGCGGGGCCCGTGGCTTGCGGGTAATTTTAACCTGACCGGTGCCCGGGTTGCGGTCCGGTGGGTTGACAGGAGCGAGGGGCGTCCGAAAGCATGGTGGGGTATGAAACGCGTCAGTCTCGTTCTCTTTATTTTGGTCATGGGATGCTCGCACGTGTTTGCGCAGATCCCGGCGTCGTCCGCGGCCGCTCCGGTGAATTCCGCCGCCGAGCAGACTGCCACGACCAACAACGCCGTGGGTGCGCTGAATGCCGGAACGCCCGAGCCGCAGGTGCCGGATTTCCTCGAGCATCTGGTGGATTCAATTCTGGCTCTCTTTGATGTGCGCAGCTCGGGCAACACCTGGCAGCACTACGCCATCGCTGGTGTTCTGTTGATTTTATTTTACGCGCTGCGTCGCGTGGTCACGACGTGGATTTTCGGCTTCCTCAAAAAGCTGGCTTCGCAAACCAAGACGACGTTTGACGATAAACTGTTTCCCGCGCTCGAGTCTCCGGTGGCGACGTTTATCGCGCTCCTCGGGGTGTTCGCGGCGTTGAAGGTTCTGAAGCTGCCCCCGTCCGGCGACGAGGTGCTGAAGGTGGCGATGACGGTGTCGTTTTCGCTGTGCTTCTTCTGGGCGCTCTTGCGCACGTTGAGCGCGTTTCTCGATCACATGCAGGAAATCGCGTTGGCGAAAAAAAGCAGTATGGCGGCGTTTATGCCGTGGATCAAAAAGGCGCTGGTCACGGTGTTCGTGGTGTTCGCGGTGTTGATGATCGCGCAGAGCATGGGGGCCAATGTGAAGGCGTTTCTCGCGGGTCTAGGCCTCGGTGGTTTGGCCTTCGCTCTCGCTGCGCAGGATACGATCGCGAATCTTTTCGGCTCGGTGGTCGTGGCGATCGACCAGCCATTCAAGTTGGGAGACACGGTTCAAATCGGGCCGCACACGGGCGCCGTGGAAGACATCGGACTGCGGTCCACCAAGCTGCGCCGTCCGGACAAATCGCTGGTGATCATCCCCAATAAGACGGTCGCGGCGGAGGCCGTCATCAATCTCGCGAAATTCACCCAGCGGCGCGTCGAGCAAGTCATCGGTTTCACCTATGATTCCACGCCCGAGCAGCTCGATGCGATCGTCGAGGAATACAAAGCCCTCATCCTGGCTGAACCGGAGGTCGATCCGACGTCGGTCATGGTGTTCTTCCGGGATTTTAGTGCGTCGTCGCTCGACCTGTGGGTCGTGTATCTCGCGAAGGATCCGGACTTCCAGAAGCACATGCGTTTAAAGCAGCGGTTGAACCTGGCTTTCATGCGCGCCGCGACCGCCCGTGGCCTTTCGTTCGCCTTCCCGACGCAGACGTTTGAACTCGGTTCCAGCACGGCGAAGCTCTTGGCGCCGCGCAAAGAGTCCCAGTCGTAACCGAACGGACTTTCCCGCGTGCTCCCGCAAACTCAAATCAAGGCGGATATCTCCGCGTTGTTGGCCCGCAAGGATCTGACGGGTCTCAGGAAATATCTGGAGCCCTGGCTGCCGACCGATCTCGCGCCGATTCTGGTCGAGCTTCCGGTCGAGGACCTAGCCTCGATTTTCCGCTGTGCGGGGCGCAGCCTGGGAGCCGCGACGTTTGGCTACCTGCCGTTGGTGTCGCAGAAAAAGCTGTTGCGATTGCTCAGTCAGGAGCAGGCCGCGGCGTTGCTCAATGAACTGCCGTCCGACGACCGCACGGCGTTTATCGACAGCCTGCCGCTGGATGTGGCGATGCAGATGCTGTCGTTGCTTTCACCCGAGGAACGCAAGGTTGCTCAGGCGTTGCTGGCGTATCCGGAGAGCAGCGTGGGACGCATGATGACGCTCGATTTTATCGCGGTGCGGCCCGAGTGGTCGGTGGCGGAGGCGCTGGATTACATACGTGAAAACGGCTACGATCGCGAGACGCTCAACGTGATCTATGTCATCGACGAGCAAGGGCGCCTGATCGACGACGTGCGCGTGCGGCGGTTTTTGCTGGCGGCACCTGATCGCAAAGTGAGCGATCTGATGGATGGCAATGTGCCGCATCTCGCCGCGACCGATGACCGGGCCCATGCGCTCGATCTGTTTCGCAAGTATGACCGCATTGCGCTCCCGGTGGCGGACGATGGCGGCAAGTTGATCGGCATCGTCACGGTCGATGACATTCTTGATGTGGCCGATGCCGAGGCGACCGAGGACATCCAGAAACTCGGCGGCAGCGAGGCGCTGGACGAACCCTACATCACGATCGCGCTCGGGCGCATGGTGAAGAAACGCGCGAGCTGGTTGATCGTGCTCTTCCTCGGCGAAATGCTCACGGCCACGGCGATGACGTTTTTCCAAGGCGAAATTGAAAAGGCCGTGGTGCTCGCCCTGTTCGTGCCGCTCGTCATCAGCTCCGGTGGCAATGCCGGTTCGCAGGCCGCGACGCTGGTGATCCGCGCGATGGCGCTTGGCGAGTTCACGCTGGGCCAATGGTGGCGCGTGATGCGCCGCGAACTCGCGGTGGGTCTGGCTCTGGGTCTGATCCTGGGCGCGGTGGGATTCCTGCGAATCGCGGCGTGGTCGATGTTCTCGGATGTTTACGGCCCGCACTGGTTGCTGGTGGCGGAGACGGTGGGCGTTTCGTTGGTGGGCATCGTGTTGTGGGGTTCGCTGACGGGATCGATGCTGCCGTTGATCTTGAAGCGCCTCGGTTTCGATCCGGCGACCTCCAGCGCGCCATTTGTGGCGACGCTGGTCGATGTGACCGGTCTAGTGATCTATTTCGGCGTCGCGTATGCGTTTCTAAGCGGGGTCTTGTTGTAACTCTGGCAATGCGGTGGCGTCGCTTGACCTGAACGTCCACCGGTTTATTCATCTCTCTTCAGGTATGTCCGCCCCTTCATCCCTTCTCCTTTCTCTCGCGTTGTGTTTTTCCGCCGGTGCCTGCGCCGCGGCGGTGTCGCTGGATGGTTTGGCGAGCAACTCCCCGTTCATGCTCAAGCAGGCGGACAACGCCGCACCCGTGGTCACGGAAAACGCGTCGGTGGAATTTCGCGGGATGATCGCCACGAAAAATGGCGTCCTGTTCGGCCTGTATGACCGCACCAAAAACAGCAGTGCGTGGGTGAGCCAGGACGACAAGGGCGGGGACTTCGTGGTGCGCTCTTACGATGCGGCCGGTGATCTGGTCACGGTCGATTATCAGGGACAAAAATTTACGCTGCCGTTGTCGATCGCCAAGATCGGCACCGCCGCTCCGTCGGCCATGCCGGTCGTCAATGCGCCCGTGGTGGCGGGAGGCAATCGCGTCACGGCGGTTCCCCAGGCTGGCGGCTCGAAGGTGGACGATCAACGTCGTCTTGAGTCGGTTGCGGCCGAAGTGCGCCGCCGGCGGGCCTTGCGACAGGCGGCGGCTGGCGGCACGCCGGCTCCTGCCTCGCAACCCGCAGGCACGAGCCGGTGAGTGTGTCGCCGGAAACTGCTCCGGCCGGTGAGCCGGTTTCCAATGCCCGGCTGGTGCGGCGCATGTTTGGCCTGGCCTGGCGCTATCGGGCGCGGTGCGTGCAAGTCGTGTTGTTGCAGCTGGTGTTGCTCACCCTCGCGTTGAGCGGACTGAGTCTCACGGGCCTCGGCATCGACTACATCGGCTGGGTGATCGGGCAGCGCGATGGTGCGCAGCCCGTGCCCTTTCCCCACGCCAAGTTCGGGGTGCAACTTCCGCAGACCTGGGAGCCCTTGCAGGTGTTGTTGCTGATCGCGGGCTTTATTCTCGGCTTCGCGATTCTGCGCGCGGCGTTCAATTTTCTTTATACGGTTTCGATCAACCGGCTCGTGCAGCAACGGCTCGTGGTCGATCTGCGCGGCGAGGTTTACGACAAGCTCCAGAAGCTCAGCTTCCGTTTTTTTGATGCCAACACCACCGGCTCGATCATCACGCGGGTGACGGGTGACGTGCAGGCGGTGCGGATGTTTGTCGATCAGGTCATGATCCAGAGCGTCATCATGGTCGTGTCGCTCACACTCTATGCGGTCTATATGGCGAGCCTGCATCCGGGGCTGACGATTGCGTGTCTCGCGACCACGCCCGTGCTGGCGATCATGTCGACGGCTTTCTCGCGTTACATCCAGCCGCGCTACGCGCAAAGCCGCGAGTTGGTGGAAAAAATGGTGCAGCACTTCGCCGAGAGCATCCAGGGCGTGCAGGTCACCAAGGCATTCGGCCGCGAGCAGGAAGATCGCGAGGCGTTCGTCAGGAAAAACCGTGAAGTGCTCGACCAACAGCAAGGCATCTTCTGGCGGGTGAGCCTGTTTTCGCCGGCGGTGGGTTTTCTCACCCGCATCAACATGATCGTGCTGCTCGGTTACGGCGGCTGGCTGGTCATCCAGGGCGAGTTGCCGCTGGGCACGGGCTTGGTGGTGTTTGCGGGGTTGCTCGACCAGTTCTCGGGGCAGGTCAACCAAGTCGCCACGCTTGTGAACAGCGTGCAGCAATCGTTGGTCGGCGCGCGTCGCGTGTTTGAAATCCTCGACGCGCCGATCGAGGTCAGTGATGCGCCCGGAGTGGTCGCGCGTCCGCGACTGACAGGCGAGGTGCGCTTCGACCGGGTTTCGTTTTCCTATGATGGCGCGGGACCTGTGCTCACCGACATCGACCTCACGGTAAAGCCCGGTCAATGCGTGGCGATTCTCGGAGCCACCGGGGCCGGCAAGAGTTCGTTCATGAGCCTGATCCCGCGTTTTTATGATCCGACCGGCGGGCGGGTGTTGATTGACGGAATCGATGCGCGCGAATTGAGGCTGGATGATTTGCGACGCGGCATTGGCATCGTGTTTCAAGAGAGTTTCCTCTTCTCCAACACCGTCGCGGCCAACATCGCGTTCGGGCATCCCGACGCGACTCAGGAACAGATCGAAAAGGCGGCGCGCATTGCCGCGGCCCACGAGTTCATCCTGAAACTTCCCCAAGGCTATGACACCGTGCTCGGCGAGAGCGGCAACACGCTTTCCGGCGGCCAGCGCCAGCGCCTGGCCATCGCGCGTGCGGTGCTCCTTGAGCCGGCGATCCTGCTGCTCGACGATCCGACGGCGGCGATCGACAGCGAGACGGAGCATGAGATTTTCGAAGCGTTGGAAAACGCCATCGAAGGCCGCACGACCTTCATCGTTGCCCACCGCCTGAGCACGTTGCGCCGCGCGGATTTTATCATCGTCATGGAAAACGGCCGCATCGTGCAGCGCGGCACGCATGCCGAGTTGATGCAGGTGCCCGGACCTTATCTGAGTGTGGCCGATCTCCAGCTCGTGGATCGTGGCGAGGCCTCCGCGCTCCGTCGCGAAAAGGAGGGGAACGCATGAGCACGCCCCGTGATCGCCGTCCGCTTTCCTTGGTGCAGCGTGCCAAAGACGACGCGCCCGAGGCCGAGGTGCGTCCGCTCGACTGGGGCATCGTGCGCCGGCTGTTTGGCTACACGCGTCCGTTTGCGCGCAAGCGAAACTGGCTGATCGTGCTCACGCTGCTACGCGCCTCGCAGTTGCCGGCGCTGGCGTGGATGACCGCGTTGATTATCGCGGGCCCGATTTCGAAACATCAGCTCTCGCCCTTGTTCGGCTGGATCGCGGCGTATGCCGTGATGGCTGTGCTCACGGACGGGTTGTTCCACTTCCGCCAGCGCTTCGCGTTGGAAATCGGCGAGATGGTGGTGGGACAGATGCGCTCCGATATTTTCGACCATGTGAGCCGGATGCCGATGAGCTTTTTCCATCGGGTGAAACTCGGCCGCATCCTGAGTCGTGTGACCAGTGATGTGGAGTCGCTGCGCGCCGGTATCGAGCAGGTGTTTTTCGTCGGCATCGTGCAACTGGGACAGATGGTGTTCGCGGCGGCGGTGATGGCGTGGACGGATTGGGTGCTATTTCTGGTCGTGCTCGGGCTCGCGCCGGTGCTGTGGCTGTTGAACAACCATTTTCGTGTGCGCTTGAGCCGCGATACGCGTGCACAGCAGGAAAGCTTCAGCCGCGTCACCGCCACGCTCGCCGAGTCGATCAACGGCATCCGCGTCACACAGGGCTTTGTGCGGCAGACGACCAATGCAGGCCTTTTCCGCAGTCTGCTCGCGGATCACTCACGCTACAGCATGGGCGCCGCGCGTTCGTCGGCGATTCTGCTGCCGCTGCTGGAGCTCAATAGTCAGTTCTTTGTCGCGATCCTGCTGATGCTGGGTGGCTGGCAGGTGCTGGACGGCCAGGTGGAGATCGGCGTGCTGATCACCTTCTTCCTCTTCGCGAATCAATTTTTCGCACCGATCCAGGTGTTGGGTAATCTTTACAACCAGGCGCTTGTTTCGATGGCGGGCGCGGAGCGCGTGTTCCAGTTGCTCGACATAAAACCCGACTGGGAGGATGCGCCTTCCGCCGTCGAGCTGCCCGATCCGCGTGTGCAGGCGAAAAGCTCTGCGGATCTGGCGAAAGCGAGGGGCGCGCGGGTGGAGTTTCGGAACGTGGCGTTTGGCTACGATGCGAAGCAGCGCGTGCTGCATGATGTGAGTTTCACCGCGGAGCCGGGCCAGATGATCGCGCTCGTCGGCCATACCGGCAGCGGCAAGAGCTCGATCATCAATCTTGTATCCAAATTTTATCTACCGACGGCGGGCGAGGTGTTGATCGACGGCTATGATATCCGCGGCATCACCGGTCGCTCGCTGCACCGGCAGTCGGGCATGGTGCAGCAGAGTAACTTTCTTTTTGCGGGCTCGGTGCTGGATAACATCCGCTTCGGCCGGCCCGAGGCGACCGAGGCCGAGGTGCGCGCCGCCGTCGAGAAACTCGGTTGCGCCGACATGTTTGATTCGCTGCCGCAGGGATTGGCGACGGTGGTCAGCGAGCGTGGTGGCGGCATTTCGGCGGGGCAGCGACAGCTCGTGTGTTTCGCGCGCGCATTGCTCGCCGATCCGCGCCTGCTGATTCTTGACGAGGCCACGAGTGCGATCGACGCGCTTACCGAGGCGCGCTTGCAGCAGGCGCTGGTGACGTTGCTGGCTGGCCGCACGAGCTTCGTGGTCGCGCACCGGTTGAGCACGATCCGCCATGCCGACCTCGTGCTGGTGCTCGACGCCGGACGCGTGGTGGAACGCGGCACGCACGCGGAATTGTTGTCATTGAAAAAGCACTACGCGGCGCTTCACGAGCAGTTTGTCCGCATGGGGGCCGCTTGAAGCGGGCGCCTTGGATTGCGCAAGTTTTTAATTTTACCTAGGGAAAACGGAAATTTACCTCTTAAAAATAGACGTTGCTTTCGTTCGGTGCAGGCCTAATTCCAATTTCCGCTATGGCAAAAAAAACCGCTCGCAAACCTAACGCTGCATTCCTCAAACCTGTTCAGCCCGATGCCGTCCTTTCGGTGATCGTTGGTTCGAAACCTCTCCCCCGCACGGAGCTCACCAAGAAGCTCTGGGAATACATCAAGAAGAACAAGCTGCAGGACGCCAAAGTCCGCACGCAGATCAACGCCGACGCCGCTCTCAAGCCCGTTCTGAACGGCAAGAAGTCCGTCAGCATGTTCGAGCTCACCAAGCTCGTCTCCGGCCATCTCGTTAAGTAAGGCCCGTTCATCTTTAAGTTTACATGCCGTCGCAGGGTAACCTGCGGCGGCTTTTTTGTGCCTGCCTGCCGGGCATGGGTCGGGTGGTTTATCAGGCGTGTAATGGGGTGTTTATTGGTGGTTTGCCGGTTGCCTAACAGGGCAATGCGTCCGAGTCTGACCTTCTCGTATGGCTGTCCTTGACCGACGTCGTTTTTTAATCGCTGGCAGCGCTGTCGTGTTTGTTGCCGGCCTGTTGGGCGGCGTCTTGACCTATCATCAGGCCGAGGAGCGGGCGCTGGAGGATCTTACGGCGAACGCGTTGAAGTGCGCGGTGTCGTTTCAGGGCGGGGAGTTGAAGTCCCTTACCGGCACCAGCGCCGATCTGGGCACTCCGGAGTATGCGGCGGTCAAACAACGGCTGATGGACCTGCGCCGCGTGCAGCCGGGGGCGCGCTTCGTCTATATTTTTCGCCCCCAGCCGGGAACGGGCCGGGTGATTTTTCTGGCGGATTCCGAGCCGGCGGGCTCGAAGCAGATTTCCCTGCCGGGGGACGAATTTGTGGAAGCGCCGGATTCGCCGGGCCTGCAATCGATCATCGCGACCGGCCGTCCGGCGACCGAGGGGCCGTTGAAAGACGAGTTCGGTGTGTGGGTCACCGCCTATGCGCCCATCAAATATACGGCGGCCACGAAGATGACTCCGCCGGATATCGTGGGCCTCGATATTTCCGCGAAGGCCTGGACTTCGCATCTGTATGAAGAGGCTTTCCAGACCGCGCTGTATGTGTGGTTGCTGTTCGGGCTGCCCCTGGTGGTGCACGGGTTGTTCCACCGCTGGAGCGCGCAGCAACGCACGATTCGCAAACTGTCCGAGGCGGTCGAGCAAAGCCGGTCGGCGCTTCTGATCACCGGTGCCGACAGCCGCATCGAATATGTGAACCGCGGGTTGTGTGAACAAACCGGATACACGCCGGCGGAGTTGATCGGCCGCAATTGGAATGATTTTCGAGTGGAGGCCACGTCGCCGGACGTGCTGGCAGACCTGGTTGCGACCGTGAGGGCGGGGCGCGCGTGGGAAGGCGAGTGGATCAATTGCCGTAAGGGCGGGGAGCTTTATCCGGTGAACGGCGGGGTCAGTCCCGTGTTGGATCGCGAGGGGCACATCATGTGTTTCATCGCGGTGTTGCGCGATATGACGGAGCCCAAGCGGGCCGAGGATGAATTGCGCCACGCGAAGGATCGCGCCGAATCGGGCGCCCGTGCCAAGGGGGAATTTCTCGATACGATGAGCCATGAGTTGCGCACGCCGCTTAATGGAATCGTCGGGTTTACCAGCCTGTTGCTCGATACACCGCTCACGCCCGAGCAACGCGAGTATGTGCAGACCGTGCGCTCCAGTGGCGAGGCGCTGCTGAGGCTCACGGGTGATATTTTGGATTATTCGCGGATGGAGTCGCGTCCGCCGCCGCTCGTGCCGCAACCGTGTGAAGTGCGCGCGTTGCTGGAGGAAGTGTTCGATCTGCTGGCCTGCATGGCGGCGGAAAAGAAAATCGTGCTGCTGCATCACGTGGGTTCCGAGGTGCCCGCGGTGGCTATGCTCGATGCGGGCCGGCTCCGGCAGATCCTCGTGAATCTCGTGGGCAACGCCGTGAAGTTTACCCAAGTGGGCGAGGTGGAGGTGCGCGTGCGGGCGCGCGCGGGTGAAGTGACGGCGGTCGATGGCCTGTGGCTGGATTTTTCGGTGCGCGACACCGGCCCCGGTATCGGGGAGGAAGACCAGAAGCGGTTGTTCCAGCCCTTCAGCCAGCTCGACAGTTCGATTACCCGGCGGCACGGCGGCGCGGGGCTCGGGCTTGCGATCAGCCGCTCGCTGGTGCGTTTAATGGGTGGCGAGATTGCGCTGCGCAGCGAACCGGGGCGCGGCTCGGTGTTTCGTTTCAACGTGCCGACCACGAGTGTGCAGCCGCGTATGGAATCGCTCGTGCTCGCTGGACGGCGCGTCGGACTCGTGGTGCGCACGCCGGGATTATTGAGGGAGTTGTTTCGCGTGATCGCGGCGGCGGGCGGTGTGCCGGTGGCCTGCCGCCTCGAGGAGTTATCCGCCAGTTCGGTGGATCTGGCCGTGGTGGATTGCGATCAAGGTGTGATTGCGCGTGTGTTGGAATCGGCGGTGGACATCACCGAATGGCCCAAGGGGGCGGTGATCGGTTTGGTGACGAGTGCACAGGATGCGGACGACCGCCGACACCTGCGGGCGATTTTTCACACGCTGTTGAGCAAACCTCTTCACCACGACGCGCTCGTGGCCACGCTGGTTTCGGGCATGCAAAGTGCCGATGCGCCCGCCGCGCACCCGCATCCGCGCTTCGACCTGAGGGTGCTGATCGTCGATGACAACGCTGTGAACCTGCGGTTGCTCCAAGGCATGGTGACCGCGCTGGGCTGTCGCAGTGTAACGGTCACGGGTGGGCGCGAAGCACTGGATGCGTTGGCGCACGAAGAACGCTTTGACCTGGTGATGCTCGACCTGCGCATGCCCGACATGGACGGACTCGAAGTGCTGCGCCGCTTGCGGGCCGGTGAATCCGGCGAAGCCGCGCGGGGCGTGTGGGTGACGATCGTGACAGCCGACACGCAGACGGATGCGCGCGAGGCACTGTTTACTTTTGGCTGCAACGACTTTGTCCCGAAGCCGATCACCCTGGCGAGCTGCATCGCGGCGCTGCAGCGGCATCAGCATGAGGGACGATCGTAAGCGAGCGGCACCAAGTTAAGTGCTATATTTGAGCGGAAACGAGTCGGTCACAGTCCGCGGCCTCACCTGCGATCGGAACACTCCGCTCGGCAATGTAAAAGCCGTCCGGTGTTGAAGCTTAATTTCCTGATTTTAGGGCCGATGTAGCGTCTTCATGAACGTTCGCTGCGCATTTTTTGCTGCCATTGCCTGCGGGCTCTTAAATCCGCCCGCCTATGCGGGGCTTGATCGTCCTCTGGGGGCAGGCCGTTTGACTCTCGACGCAACGGGCATCCTTGATTCTGCCATTGGATTATGGGGTGCAGGCCAGGGACGCGAATCACTCAACGGAACCGTGTTGGGCGAGGCCTCTTGGATTCCGGCCCGAGCTGATGCTAATCCTGTTTCGATTTCAGCTTATGCCAGTGTGCTCTGGGTCGAGGGTCGTGGTCCGAGTGATCGTATTCTTGGCGACTTCCTTGGCGCCAGTAACTCCGAGGCCTTTCAAAGCCTCCGCCTCTATTCGTGGTGGTTTGAAGTTTCGGGCGACCTGTGGTCTCTACGCAGCGGAGCTTTGCTCGCGGACGAAGAGTTTACCGGCACCAAGTCCGGCGCATCGCTCATCAACAGCAGCTTCGGCTGGCCCGCTTTTATATCGGGCAACACGCTTAACACCGGTCCTGCATATTACGCGGCGGCACTCGGCGCACGGATCGCTTGGGAGAATGAGGACGGGTGGAGCGCCCGCGCTGGGGTATACGATGGCGATTCGCTGGACTCAGCTGCAGGGGACGATCATCCGAATCGCCACGGCACCCACTATGCGCTCAATAGTGAGGATGGAGCGTTCTTTATGGCGGAGCTTGGCTTTGCGCCTGTGGACTCCCCCAATCGATTCACCACCGGCGTCTGGGCGCATTCGGCTGATTTCGCTGATCCGGTTAGCGGAGACCTTCATCATGGCAACTACGGTGCCTACGTGATCGCCGAACGCACGCTGCGCGGCCGCACCGGTGAGCCCGGCAACATCGTAGCGCACGTGCGCTACGGCGGGGCGCCCGATGACCGAAACGCCGTTGCTTGGGCGGTCGATACCGCAGTTTCCGCTACGGGTCTGCTGCCTGTCCGCACTGCCGACACCGTGGCTTTCGGTGTCGCTCACGCCCGGCTTTCATCAGGACTTGCCGGGGGGGACTATGAACGCGTTTTCGAGCTCAGTTACACTGCTGCAGTTGACGAGAGGCTCTCTCTCCAGCCCGACGTGCAATACATCCAGCATATTGGCGCAGCATCCACCGGTGCTCACTCCTGGCTCTTTCTGCTGCGCCTGACGGCGGCGTATTGATCTTTTAACACCTCATCCCACATGCCCATCAACGTTAACCACAAAGTCGCCATCCTCGCGGGCACCGCCGGGCTTTTCATTCTCGGACTCACCGCGACAGTCCATTTCAAGTTCACCGATCTCAAGCGTCGCCAAGCCGCGGTGGTCACCACTTTTCAGGGACTGCAAAACCACCAGCAAGCCGACATGATGCATGATGCGCTGCGTGGCGATGTGCTCTTGTCTCAGGATGATGCCCGCCGGAATGACAAGGCTGGTCTGGCCGAGGTTGCCAAGGATGTCACCGAGCATGCCAACGAGTTCCGCCGCGCTCTCGCCGATAATGAAGCGCTCGATCTGCCGCCGGCGGTGCGGACCGCCATCGCTGATGTGAAAGCACCGCTTGATGCCTATTTGAAACTTGCCGTCGAACTCGTCCGGCTGGCTTCCCATGATCTTCCTGCCGTGGAGACATCCATGCCTGAATTCCGCACATCGTTCAGTGCGTTGGAAATCTCCATGGGCAAATTGTCCGATGTTTTTTCGGCCGAAGCGGTGAGGATCAATGCAGAGGCAGCCACCTCGATGGCCCAATTTCAGGGGACCTTGCTGGTGGGATCAGCCATGGCGCTTTTGTGTCTGGTGATCGTCGCTGTAATCGTCGCGCGCAGCATCCCGAAACCCTTTGCGGTCATCATCGCCAAACTCGATCAGATGTCCGCGACCAACACCACCTCGGCGCGCCAGGTAACCTCCGCGTCCCAATCCCTTGCGGAGGGCTCCAGCGAACAGGCGGCTTCACTTGAAGAGGTGTCTGCCACGCTTGAAGAACTCTCCAGCATGACCAAGCGCAATGCCGAGAGCGCCCAGTCCGCCAAGCGCGCGGCCAATACCGCCCGACAGGCCGCCGAGACGGGTGCGGAAGAGATGACGCGTATGCAGTCCGCGATGGATTCGATCCAGCAGTCTTCCCAAGAGATCGCCAAAATCATCAAGACGATCGACGAGATCGCCTTTCAAACCAACATCCTCGCTCTTAATGCCGCGGTCGAAGCCGCCCGCGCCGGTGAAGCCGGAGCCGGCTTCGCGGTTGTCGCCGATGAGGTGCGTGCGCTCGCGCAACGTTCGGCCGTCGCCGCACGCGAGACTGCCGATAAAATAGCCGCCGCCGGTGAACGCAGCGCGCAGGGTGTGCAACTATCCACCCGCGTCGCCGCCGGCCTCGCAGAGATCGTCACGCTCATCCGCGAGGTGGATGGGCTCGTGATCGAAGTCGCATCTTCATCACAAGAGCAAAGCACCGGCTTGGAACAGATCAGCGGCAGCATTACGCAGCTCGACAAAGTCACACAGGGTAACGCCGCGACCGCCGAGGAAACTGCCGCGGCTGCCGCCGAGCTCACCACCCAGTCCGAGGCACTGCGCATGTCGTCCAGCGAGCTTTCCACCTTGGTTGGCCGCACAGCCGCCGTGGCCTCCTGATCGCGAACGCCGATAAAAATCTCCCATTACTACAGGGCTGTAAGCTGAGCCGGAACTTCCATAAACAGAAGGTGTGGCGGCTGTTTGCGGCTTACGCCTGGTAAGATGGATGGATGTCTGATTGCGCGCTTAATTACTTTTCAGGAAAGGTTTTAAATTTGAAGTGAAAAAGATGACAAGAAGACCAAGGAAGACGCCAAAAAAATAAAAAGCGAAGGCCATCAAACAAGAATACAAAGCCAAGATCGACGCCGTAAAAGCCGGCAAGTAAGGACTCCCTTTCAAGCCCTCTCCCACCACAAACCGCCGGCGCCGTATCAGGCCCGGCATTTTTTATTTTGCAGTCCATCAAAGCCCCAGAGCGTCTTCGATGGACTTGGCGGCGGTTTTGAGGATTTGCAGGCGGGCGTGGCGCTTGTTGTTGGCGGGGATGAGGTGCCAGGGCGCGGACGGCGTATCCGTGAGGGCAAGCATGTCGCCGACGGCGATCTCGTAGGGGTGCCACTTGCGGCGGTTGCGCCAGTCCTCGGCGTTGATCTTGTGCTGCTTGTAGGCGGTGTGCTCGCGCTCGCGGAAGCGCTTCAGCTGTTCGTCGGCGCTGACGTGCATCCAGAATTTAACTACAATGGTGCCGTGCTCGACCAGTTGCTGTTCGAAGTCGTTCATTTCGCCGAAGGCGCGGCGCCATTCGGGTTCGGTGCAAAAGCCTTCGAGGCGCTCCACCAGCACGCGGCCATACCAGGAGCGGTCGTAAACGGTCACGAGGCCGGCGCGGGGGACGTGGCGCCAGAAGCGCCAGAGGTAGTGGTGGGATTTTTCCTCGTCGGTGGGCTTGGCGACGGGGATGACGCGGTAATCCTGCGCGTCGATGGCGCTGGTGAGGCGGCGGATGGCTCCGCCTTTGCCGGCGGCGTCCCAGCCCTCAAAAACAAACACGATGGAACGTTGGGCGGCTTGGGCGGCGCGGGTGGCGCGGTGGAGGCGGCCGAGCCATTTCTCGCGCTTCGCCTCGTATTCGGAGGAGGAGAGTTTCTGGTCGAGCGGGAGCGCGAGGAGGCGGGCGAGACCGGCGGGCTTGAGGGACTTCGGGGCGGCGATGCGCGGGGCTTTGGGGCGTGGGGCCTCGAGGCGCTTGAGGTGGGCGGAGAGTTTGCGGGCGACGAGGCCGGCGACGGCGAGATTGCGCGCGCGGGGATCGGCGGCGTCGATGACGGTCCACTGGGCGCCGGGGCGGTGGGTGGCGGCGCGGAGGCGGGCGGAGGAGCGGGCGAGGCGGTCGTGGAGGCGGTGGTTGCGACGGGCTTCGTCGGTCACGCGCCAGGCGGTGTCGGGATTGGCGGCCAGCTCGGCGAGACGGAGGCGTTGTTCACCCTTGGTGAGATGGAGCCAGATTTTGATGATGAGCGTGCCGTCGTCGACGAGGAGTTTCTCGAAGTTGCGGATATGCTCGATGTGATGGGCGGAGGTGGCGGCGGGCAGGCCTTGGTCGGCTTGGGCGCGGAGGAGCTCCGTATACCAGGAGCCGGCGAAAATGCCGAGGCGACCGTTGACGGGGAGGCAGCGCCAGTAGCGCCACATGAGCGGGCGCTCGCGTTCCTCGTCGGAGGGCTGGCGGAAGGCAAAGGTCTCCACGCCGCGCGGGTCGAGCCAGCCGCTGAGGGTGTTGATGACCTCGCCGCGACCGCCGGCTTCTTCACCGGCGAGGATGAGGAGGACCTTGGACGGCACTTCTTTCAGGCGGACCTGGAGGTGGACCAACTCCTCGCGTAAGGCGGGGACGCGGGCGTCGTAGAGTTTTTTGCTCAACCGATGGACGGGACGCGCGTTGGCCATGGTTCAAAGGAGAGCAGTGGGGAGCGCGGGGTGTCGAGCCGTGTTTACGGAGCGGGGTGTTACGATCGTGAAAAACAGATTGGAACCAGCGCACTTACGATGCATACTATAAGCATGGAAAGGCCGGTTGCGGCCCGGCCGAGTTTAACCCCTCAACCCGGATCAATCATGAACACGATTACCCTCACGTCAGACTTGGTTTTGTATGCGATTTTGGCCGGTCTGCTGGGCGCGGGCGCGATGTGGGCGGGGATGCGCCTGATCGAACGGGCGGGCCCGCCGACCGGCGGCATGGTTGTCGCGGTGGGCAGCCTGTTGACGCGTTCACGCGAAAAAGCGCTGCCGATGGGGATCGCGGTGTATCTGTTTTCGGCGGTTGTGTTCGGCTTGCTTTACACCGTGTTGATGCAACTGGTGGGGCTCACGGCGTGGCCGCAGGCGTTTTTTGCGGGCGCGGGTTTTGGTTTTTTTCACGGACTCGTGGTGAGCCTCGCGTTGACGTGGATCGTGTCGGACAACCATCCGCTCACGGAATTCCGCAAGGCGACGCCGCTGGTGTTTCTCTCGCACTTTGCCGGACACATCGTGTTTGGTGCGGTGGTGGGCCTGGTGATTTCGATCGCGCCGCTCTGAGTGTGGGGGCACGAGGGCGTTGACGCGGCGGGGAGGGGCGGTCAAATCCGCTGCTCATATGAACGACCTGCCCGAAGCCGAACTGAACTTCCTGCGCGACTTGGTGAAAGCCTCCCGCCAAAAACCGCATAGCGTTGACTGGGTCGATCGCGATGGCACGGAACGCACGACGGTGCTGAGTCCGGCCGAAGCCGTGCAGCTCAATAAAATCGCGCACGGGCTGAAGATCTCGAAGAGCGAGGCGATGCGTCAGGCCGCGCATATTCCGGTTAAGAAGTAACGGACGGTTTTCCGGTCTGATCGGAACAGAAAGCCGAAAGCGAAAACCCGGTTTGTAACTTATTAAGTTACAAACCGGGTTTTGTCGTTTGCGGAGAGAAGCTAAAGACGCGGGGTCAGACTTTGAACTGGGGGTGGCTTTCGATGCGGGCGGCGAAGGCGGGGCGGGCGTCGCCGGGGAGAGATTTGGGGTATTGGCTGTCGCTGCGGCGCCAGCGGGCCAGCCAGGGTTCGCCGAGAAGCACGGGCTTGAGCGCGTGGTGTTGCGCGGCTTCGAGGCGGGTGAAGGCGAGGGTGGTCGTGGCTTTCGGGCCGGTGCCCATGCCTTCGGCGACGGAGAAACCGGCGTTGAGCATCGCGGCGCGCACGCCGGTGCCGGCGGCGTAAGTGTAGAGCTCGGCGGACTTCGGAGCACAGTGGTTAAAGATGCGGGTGAATACTTCGGGCGTCCACAGGCCGGTGTCCGTTTTGGAGGAGAACGGATCGAAGTAGATGAGATCGGGGACCGCGGAGGATTCGAGGAACTGGAGGAAATCGCCGACGTTGAGATCCCAGTTGAGCAGGCCGGAGGCGTGGGACCAGCGATGGTTTTTAAGAATTTCGTAAGGCGCGCGGTGACGCAGGTGCGGGAAGGCGCCGGCGTCCTTGGTGGCGAGGGCGAGCGGGTGCAGGTCGCACTCGAAACTCACGATGCGCAGCGGGCGGAGCACGGCGGGGCCGCGCTCGGCGAGTTCGCGTTCGAAGCACTGGAGGGCGGCCATGGCGTTGGACGCGGCGCCGAGTCCGACGTCCCAGATGACGAGCTCTTCGTTGTCGTCGTCGGAGCGCTTGAGGAGACGCACGGCGAGACACGACTGGTCGACGTAGAGTTTTTGGGATTCCTCGCTCGGGCCGCTAACCGAATGCATGACCTCGCCGGAGCTGATCTGCTTGATGCTCGAAGTGCCGGCGGGGTTGGTGACGATCTCGTAGTCGCCGAGTTTTTTGGAGGGCTTGATACGCGTCTGTTTGGGCGGGACGGGCGGGCTGTCTTCGTCCACGCGGACGAGCTCGAGGCGTTTCTTCTCGTAGTATTCGGCGAACGTGCCGGCGAGGATGTGCGCGCGGATCTCGCGCATGAGCCGGTGATAAAACGAAATGTTGTGGATGCCGAGCAGGTGCCAGCCGAGGTATTCGCTGGTTTTGGCGAGGTGGTGAAGGTAGCCGCGCTCGTAGTGTTTGCAGCAGTGGCAGTCGCAGTTGGCGTCGAGGGGACCGTCCTGGAGTTTATAGACGGAGCGCTGCATGTGGAGGCGTCCGTGAGAAGTGAATACAGT
This sequence comes from Rariglobus hedericola, assembly GCF_007559335.1. Taxonomy (NCBI): domain Bacteria; kingdom Pseudomonadati; phylum Verrucomicrobiota; class Opitutia; order Opitutales; family Opitutaceae; genus Rariglobus; species Rariglobus hedericola. The sequence goes on along the minus strand of NZ_VMBG01000001.1, from coordinate 2,156,800 downwards.
GCCGCGCTGGGCGAGCTGCGACGGGATGATGCAGTCGAACATGTCCACGCCACGGTGGACGGCTTCGAGGATGTCGATGGGCGTGCCGACGCCCATGAGGTAGCGCGGGAGGTTTTCAGGAAGGTGTTCGGTGACGAGGCCGGTGAACTCGTAACGCTCGGCGTGGGTTTCGCCGACGGCGAGACCGCCGATGGCGAGGCCGTCGAAGGGGAGTTCGCGGAGGAACGCGGCGCTTTGTTTGCGAAGCTCGGGGTGGCAGGCGCCTTGGACGATGCCGAACATCGACTGAGGGGAATCGCCGCGGGCGTTGAGCGAGCGGACGGCCCAGCGGTGGGTGAGCTGCATGGCGGCCTCGGCCTGGTCGTAGGGCGCGGTGGACGGGATGCACTGGTCGAGCACCATCATGATGTCGCTGCCGATGGCCTTCTGTGTTTCGATGCTGACCTCGGGCGAAAGCAGGAGCGTGGTGCCGTCCACGTAGCTCTTAAACTTGGCGCCCTCCTCGTTCATGCGGCGTTCGCTGGGGAGGGAAAAAATCTGGAAGCCGCCGGAGTCCGTGAGGACGGGGCGATTCCAATTCATGAAGCGGTGGATGCCGCCGAATTTTTTAAACACCTCGGGGCCGGGACGGAGGAGCAGGTGATAGGTGTTGGCGAGAAGGACGTTGGAGCCGGCGGCGAGGAGTGTCTCGGCGGTCTGCGACTTCACGGTGGCCTGGGTGCCGACGGGCATGAAGATGGGCGTCAGCACCTCGCCGTGAAGCGTCGTGAAGCGGGCCGCGCGGGCACGGGAGCCGGGGGCGGTTTTTTCCAAGGTGAAGTTGAGACGCGACATGGTGATGGAACCGGCGAGTAAGCGGCACTTTTCGCGGCGTGCGAATCCTTTGTTTGCGGCATCGGAAAACGGCCTGATGGCCGGGTGGGGCGATCCTTTGCGCACAAACAAGGTCTGCCGGGGTATGACCCAACTTGCATCCACCCCCTCCACGCTTCGCCCCGAAGGTTATCCGCGCCTGTGCGAATTGATCAAAGACATCGACTTCACGATGTTCACCACGGTGGCCGAAGACGGTTCGTTGCACAGCCGGCCGATGGCCACGATGCAGCTCGATGCGGACCGAGCCGAACTGTGGTTTTTCACCTCGATTGATTCGCCCAAGGTCGCGGAGATTTACCACGAGCGCACGGTGGGTCTGTCGTATGCCTCGCCGGGTAAAAACAACTACGTCTCCGTGTCGGGCCGCGCGTATATCGTGCGTGATACCGACAAAGTGACGGAGTTGTGGACGCCAGCCGCAAAGATCTGGTTTCCGCAAGGCGTGAACGATCCGCATCTCGTCTTGTTGCGCGTCGTCATCGAGTCCGCGCAGTTCTGGGATTCCCCGTCCAGCATGGTCGTGCAACTGTGGGGCCTCGCCAAGATGGCGCTGACCGGCCACGCGCCTGAAAACCTCGGCGAGAACGTGAAGGTCAACGTTCGCTAAGCGGAATACGGGAACCTTTAACTGCAGCGCGACACCTTCAGTTCATCGGGCCCCGTTGCCCGCGAGTGTTTTATCAAACCTCAAGCGTTCTCTAATATGAAAAAATATACCGGTCTTGTTTCCTGTGCGGCGTTGTTGGTCGTCGGCCTTTTTGCCGGCTGCGCGACTCCGCCTCCTCCCCGTCCTGTCGTGGTTTATCCGGTCACCTATGATGTGCCCGTCGGCAACACCCAGGTGAGTGCCTCCGCAGGTCCGCAGAACCTGAACGTGAGCGCCACGCAGCAAGTTACCGCGACGGTCGGCAAGCCGCTCTACTACCAGATCATCTCGCCGGTGGCGGTGACGGTCACGGTCTATGAGCGCAAGTCCTCGGACATGCCCCGCGTGATGGTGCGTGAGTTCCAAGGCACCGCATTCACCTCTTCGCTGACGCCCTCCGTGTCGGGCTTGGAGTTCGTGTTCTCCGCGCAGGAGTCGAACAGCGCCGGCACGCTCAAGTTCACGCTGTCGGATCGCCCCTTGGCTCCCGGCGTTTCCCAGTAATTAACACCCGCGCCGTGGGCCTGCCCGTGCAGGCTTCACGGCGTTTTTTATGTGCGGACGGCGGGATGCGCCCGCGAAACACGCCTGACGGATTGCTTGCCTGATGGCGCGGTCGTCTTCCTTTAGAGGGCATGAAGATCAAATCAGCCGAGTTCGAAACAAGCGCACCGACCATCGCGTCGGCGCCGCGCTGGACCCTGCCCGAGTTCGCTTTCATCGGCCGGTCGAATGTCGGGAAGTCCTCGCTGATCAACCTGCTCACCGAGCGCAATGCCCTCGCCAAGGCATCGGTGACGCCCGGCAAGACGAAGCTCATCAATTTTTTCCGCATCAACACCAACTGGTGTCTGGTCGATTTGCCCGGCTACGGTTACGCCAAGGTGAACCGTGAAGATCGCGCCGATTTCAATGTCGCGGTCGCCAACTACATCGAAAAACGCGACGTGCTCGTGCACCTGTTCGTGCTGATCGATTCAAGGCTGACCCCGCAGAAGATCGACCTCGAATTCTTGAACTGGTTGTCGACCATCGACGTCGCGTTCTCGCTGGTGTTCACCAAGACGGACAAAGTTTCCATGAACGCGGTCGAGTCGAACGTCGCCCTGTTCAAGTCCACCATGAAGAGCTTCATGACCGTATCGCCGAAGATCTTCACCAGTTCCTCGACCACCAAACGCGGGCGCAAAGAGATCCTGGATTTCATCGAGGCGGAACTGGCGCGCGACAAGGCCAGCGCCTGAAAGCCCGCACGAAGTCCGCACTGACGGGGTGAATCCGACCGCGCCGGCGCGACCGGTGCTAAAAAGCGCCGTCTCGCGCCGTCACCTTCACCCTTGAAAACTCCGGCCGCTGCGCCACCAACAAGGCTCCTTATTTTTGCAGTATGAGTTCATCCGTTCCCACGCGCTCCCTGTCCCTCGTTCCCTTTCTCGCCGCCGACGCGGTGTTACTGGCCACGGCGTTGCTCATCGCCTGGCGGACACCTGACGAACTCACGGGCGGTGCGCTGCTCGGCGTCATTGTGTGCACGGGGCTGGGCGCGATCATCGCGGTGCTGCCTTTTGTGTTGAACGATGCGCACGCCCGCGAAGCCGCGCTCGCCGAACGTCAGCACGAGTTGGTGGAGCTGGTGACGACCTCGACGGCGAACGCATCGCGTTGGGGCACGCAATGGGCCTCGGCCGCGACGGGCTTGGAGGATGCCGCGACGCTCGCAAGCCGGAGCATCGCCGCCGCAGAGCGTCTGCCCTCGGTGTTTCAGGAAAAGGTCGAGGCCCTGACCATCCGCCTTGAACAGGCCGAACTCGGTGCGCAGGCCCGTGAAACGCGTGTGAGCGGACAAGACGCGGAGTTTGCCGCGAAGGCCGAACAGATGTCCGCAGCCGCGACCAAGCTCGAGCAATTGCTCGCCGGCTGTGATCGCATGGAAGCCGGTTTGCGCGAAAGCCTGCGCGAGCAACACGCCGCCTTTGCCGCCACGCTGGCGGAGTTCCCCGTCGCCGCGGCGCGCGCCCAGTCACAACGCGAAGCGCTCGACGAACGTCTGGCCTCCGCGCCGGCGCAATTCGAAGCGCGCGTGGAACGTGCGGCGACGGAAGCCGAAGAGCGCCTGAGCGCGACCACGGTGGCGATTACCACGCGCTTGAACGAACTCGAAGCCACGCTCGCGACCTTGATGGAACGGATTGCCAATGTGAGCCTGCCCGTGCCCGCAGCCGCACCTGAACCCGTTCTCACGCCTGCACCGGTGGCGGTTCCTGTTCCGGCTCCTGTTGTCAGTGTTCCGTCGGCTGCAGTCGTAGCTGCGCCGGTGGTCGAGCAGGCGCCCGAGCCGGTGATCGAGTCCGCGTCTGAACCCGAGGTGGTTTCGGCACCGGTGATCGTTGCGCCGGTATCGCAACCTGACTTGACCCTCGCGCCTGCGCCTTCTCCGGTTGCAGCACCCGCTCCGGTTACTGCGCCCGAGCCGGTGAAGCCCATTATGGATCCGTTTTATATTCCTAATAACGGATACGCGGCCCTCGCCGATGCGATGGACGCGGGCGAGTAATCCGTCCGCGGTGGGAACCGATCGGCGTGATCGGGCACTATGGATGAAATCCTCATCCCATGAGCACACTCCCGACGATCCTGACGGCCTTTGAATCCAAGCGTAGCGGTAGGTGCTTCCGGAGAAGCGTGTTCACGGCAGCCGTTCTTCTGATCGGTCTACTGGGCGTATCGGGATGTTCTTCCACTATGAAAAACACCACGCCCAAGAGCCTTGCCACGGTGAAGTCGGTCGATCTCGACCGCTACATGGGCCGATGGCACGTCATCGCCTACACCCCGAATTTCTTTGAAGACGGCAAGGTGGCCACGTCCGACAACTACGTGAAACACGCCGACGGCACGATGGCCGCCGATTATGTTTTCCGTCGCAAGAATTTCGAAGCGCCGGAAAAAACCTGGCATGGCAAGGCGTGGGTGACCAATACCCAGACCAATGCCGAGTGGAAGGTGCGCCTCTTCTGGCCGTTCACCAGCGACTACCTCATCCTCGAGCTTGATGCCGATTACCGCTGGGCGGTGGTGGCGTCAAATGGCGGAAAACTCGTCTGGGTGCTGGCCCGTGAACACACGCTGCCGGATTCGGTTTATACCGATCTCCTCAAGCGTATCGATGCGCGCGGACTTGATTCCTCGCGTCTGGCTCGCGTGCCGCAACCCGGCTCGTGATCACGTCTGGCGCAGCCAGATGGACGCGTTGAGGGCGGTCGCAAAACTTACCCATAACACGTAAGGCGTCCACAGGCATGCCAGCACGCGGTCGATACGCCACAGCGAAACGAGTATCCACGTAATCACGACAAGCAGTGGGATGATGTCGATCAGGCCGGCGGCGGGTGAACGCAGTCCGAAGAAAAGGAAAGACCACGCGCAGTTGAGTGCGAGTTGGACGAACCAAAACACGAGCACGCGGCGTGCAGCCGGAACCGAGTCGCGCACCCGCCAGAGCCGCCAGGCGACAAAAGCCATCATGCCGTAGAGAACGGTCCAGACCGGGCCGAATAACCAGCCGGGTGGATTCCACGACGGTTTGTCCAGCGAGGGAAACCACGTGGTGACGCTGGTCGAGGTGATCCAGCCGCCGAGTGCGGACACGGTGGCGACCAGCAGGATGAAGCCGATCAGGGCGGGCCAGGAGCGGTTTTGCATAAAAGAAGTGGAATTACGGTGTCAGCTTGTCGGGCTGGAGCGAGGAAGAGTTCAGCATAGACCGCCGGCCGAATCACGGGCTTGCTCGTGCGCAGTGACCGACTCTCTCACACTCAAACCCATCGGATTCATTCGCACGCAGAAGCGGGTGAAATTTCAGGCGAGACATCAGCCCGTCGACGGCGAGGAAGAGTGCAACGTGCTGGAATTGCTGCCGGGGTCCAACTTCGAACAGGCGCTGCGGGATCTCGCGGGTTTTGATCGCGTGTGGTTGTTGTGGTGGTTTCACCGCAACGAGACGTGGCGTCCGCTGGTGCTGCCACCGCGCGGGCCGGCTCAACGTCGCGGGGTATTTGCGACGCGATCGCCTCACCGGCCTAATCCGCTCGGGATGACGCCGGTGCGGTTGCTCGGTATCAAAGGCCGCACGCTGCGTCTCGGCGCGTGCGATCTCGTCGATGGCACGCCGGTCTTCGATGTGAAACCTTACGTGCCCGCGTATGATTCTTTTCCCGAGGCGAACGCGGGCTGGATTGCGGAGGTGGACGCGGTGTCGGCAGCACCGGCGCGGTTCACGGTCACGCTCTCCGAAGCTGCCGAAACGCAGGCCGCATGGCTGCGCGAAACTTGGGAGATCGATTTTACACCGCGTCTAGTGGAGTTGCTGTCGCATGATCCCACGCCGCATCGCACGCGACGCATCCGCAAGCGGGCGTCGGGCACGTTGGAGATCGGCTGCGGCGCGTGGCGCGCGGAGTTCACCATCGAAGGCGAGACGGTGACCGTGACGGCATTGGAGACGGGCTATCCGCTGCGCTTCCTGACGCGTGAAGGCTACGAGGAAGTTCCCGACCGCGATGCGCAGATGGCGTTTCTCGCGCGCTGGCCGGAGATCGCGCCGACTCAGGGTTGAGCGGCGGGCTTGGTGGCGGTGGTCACGGGAACGGCGGGCGCAGAGGGCGAGGGTGTCGCAGATTTTTTGGCGGCTTCGGCCTTGCGAAGGGCGGCGGCTTTGCGCCGGTCGCGAGCGGACAAGGATGAATCGAGAAGTTGTTGTTCTTCGCGAAGCAGGGTTTTGCGGGGAAGGGCGGCGAGGAGGGCGTTGAGGTCGTCGTCGCGGTTTTGCTCGGCGGCGAGAATGGCGAACCAGAGCTGCACGCGCGGTTCGCTGCGCGTGAACGCGGGAAGGGTGGCGATGACCTTGGCGGCATCGTCGATGCGGTTGACGCTCCAGAGCGCCGAGACGTAGGCGAGCGTGGTCGCGGTATCGGCGGGGCGGCGGGATTTTTCGTAAAGCTCGGTGGCACGTTCGAGCTGACGCGGGCTGCTCTTTTTCAACAAGGTGCCGAGCATGATCCACGTTTGCTGGACGGGAATGTTGTCGGGTGTGCGCGGCGCCCACGCTTGGTAAAGTTGCCAAAGTTTTTCGAGATCGCCGCGGACTGCGTAACGCACGCGCAAGGCATCGCAGGCCCAGTATTCGCGGGGATAGCGGTCCACGATCGCCTGAAGCGCGCGCTCGGTGCCTTCACCGTCGCGCCAGATGCCGCCGAGGCGCGCGAGCATGCGCAGGCCGGCGAGGGTTTCGTTGGTCGTGATGATGGCATCGTCCCACGTGGCGCGGGCGCGTTGATCACCGAAACGCATCTGCTGCACGCGCGCGGCGAGGGAGAGGTTGATGGTCTCTTCGGAAATCTGTCCCCACGCGTGTTCGGCGAGACGCGCACGCAGGCGGGGAAGATCGTTGGCGCGCGCGGCGAGATCAGCCTCGGCGGCGGCGAATTGCGAGTCGGTGCGGATGGGCGCGGGCAACGTGTCGACCCAGGTGAGTGCGCGTTGGCCGAGGCCGAGATCGTCGAGCCAGCGGATAAGCAACGTTGCGTCGCCCGGGTTGGTGACGGCGGCGGTTTTGAGGCCTTGCAAAAGAGCATCCCAGCCCGGCGGTTCGCCCGGAGTATCGCGTTTAAGGAGCGTGCCGGTGAGCGCAGGATTCAGCAACGGCACCAAGGAGGCGACTTCGGTATCCACGCGCGCGGGATCGCGGGTGGCGGCGGCAAACTTGAGCCGTTCGAGCGAGGCACGCACGCGGACGGACGGTTCATTACCGAGGGCGGTCAGCGTGATGTAGGCCTGGCGGGAAACCTCGGGGTCGATGTTCCAAAGTCGAAGAGCGGCGAGATTGAAACGGGAAGCGAGGTCGGACGGATCGACGGCGGTGAGGGCGACCAAGTGCTCCTCGAATTCGGCCGAGCGACCGAGCGCGAGCGACACGGCGGCGGCGAGCCGGTGGAAGGCAGCGTCGCGTCGGCTGGCCTGCTCCAAGGCGGTGACGCCGCTTTGTGCGGTGGAGACATCGCCGAAACGCAGGGCTTCCGTCACGAGGGCGATGCGCAGGCTGATGTCGTCGGGCGCGAGACGGGAGAGATTTTGGCGGGCGACCACGGCCTCGGGGGAGCCGATTTTCGCGAGGAACGCGGCGGCTTCGCGCCATACCCGGAAATCGTTGGGATCGATTTCGGTCGCGCGACGCAACGCGAGCAGGGCGCTGCGGTAATCGTTGCGGGCGGCAAACTCCTCCACTTTGGCGAGCGCCTGATCCTGACGCCACTTTTGCCAGAAAGGTTTGCCGAAAATCCAAACCACGCCTGCGAGCACCACCGCGGCCAGCAAGCCGCCGAAGAGCTTGCAGAGGTCACGGTTCATCTCGGTGGTGAAATGCCACCACTCTTTGAGCTGCGCGGACTTTTTTTGGAAAAGACGGATCACGATAAGGGAATGAAAGGGACAGAGTCTGATCGCGGGGAATCGTTCGCTTTTCCGGTGAATAATAAAATTCGGCTACGGGGCTAGGGTGTAACCCTTAATCTTTGAGCGTGAATGCATTTTATGCGCCAGCGGTTGTCACTCTTTATTACCGTGTGAAAGCACGATGTGTATCAGCCTGCATCGTGGCGGTGATAGGACGGTCCGATCACGATTGATTGGGCGGTCGAACGCGGCTTGGGCTGAAAAGAGGCTCGACGGAAATTGCGCGAGGGCGTGAGGTGGCTGTAGGAAAAACGGTCCGTGCGGCCGGGGTTCCTGCTTAATTTTATGCGCTTTATCTGGCCACTTTCACTCCTGATTTTACTCGCCGGCTGCCAGTCGGCACCCACGGCAAAAACGGTGACGGCGCCTGCGGCCCCGGCTCCTGCGGTGGCCGTGGTTCCCGAGGTGATCCCGGTGGAAGTGCTGCCCGAGCGCACCGAGGCCGCGTTGGAGGCGCGGGATCTTTTGCTGAAAGGCGGCCAGCAGCACCAAGTGCTCATGCAAAGCGCTTTTCGAGGGATGCCGGGTTTCACCGTTTCCAGCTGGAGCGGTCTCGTGCTCAGCCCGAAGGACATCAAGCAAGGCGTTGTCGTGGGTTCTGGATACAAGATCGACCGCGTGGAGATTCATCCGCTGAGCGACGGCCGGTTGCGCGTGTGGGCCGAGGTGGTGAATCTTTCCGGTGAACGTTCTCAGCCGGAAGGTGCGTGCGAATTCCGGCCGTCGCCGGGCGATGCGCCGATGCTTAAATTCAAGCTGTTGCCCGCAGTCGAGGCGCAGGGGAAAATCCTCGTTTTCTTCGAGTCGGCTCACCCGCAAATGGAAGGTTACAGCATCCTCGTGCGTCGCAAACGCTGAGGCCATCGTGTTGCGACGAGGGAACTTTTGGCGTTCTTTTCGCACTGTGATTGGAGCAATCCCAACCTCCCCATTTTACCATGACTACCGCTGAAAAACTCCCGCTCCTTTATATCAAACCCGGCTGCCCTTGGTGCACTGAGGTCACCGCATTTTTGGGTGAGCACGGTATCGGTTACCGCGAAATCAATGTGAGCGAGGATCCGCACGAATATGCCGAGATGCAGCGCAAGTCCGGCCAGCCACGCGTGCCCACGCTCGACTGGCACGGGAAGATTCTGGCGGACTTCGGCGTGGCCGAGCTGGTGCCGTTTCTGCAGAAGCACAACGTGAAGCTCGAGGACAGTTGAGCTAAGAAGCCTCGATTCACGTCACGTTTTAAACGCAAAAAAACCGCCCGGACTTCGGGCGGTTTTTTTTGCGTTTGGAACGGTTGGGCGATCAGGCTTTGCCGAGGCAGCACTGCTTGTATTTTTTGCCGCTGCCGCAAGGGCACGGATCATTGCGACCGGCCTTGGGGGCGGAGGATTTGATGGGGGCGGGGCCCTGGCGAAGCGTGCGGGTGAAAAGCCACTTGCCGTCGATGAGTTGGAACTCGGACTTCTCGTGCAGCGCGCCGGTCGCTTCCTTCTCGGCGTAGTAGGCGGTGAAATCGACGTAGGAGATGCCGGGTTTCACATCGGGCTCGTGCGAGTGGATGACGAGCTTCGTCCAGCCGAGCGGACCCACGCCGTCATCCTCGACGAACGGCTGGCGCGAGCTGGGCAGGTAGGTGTAATGAAGAAATTTATTCTCGTTGGCGACGTGCGCGGTGAAGCGGGCGCGCATCAATTGCTCGGCGGTGGCGGCGGGGCGTTTGCCGCTGATGATCGGCTCGCAGCAGAGTGCGAAATCAATACCGCTGCCGCAGGAGCAGGGTTGGCCGGAGACGGGTTTGGGCAAAGGTTGGGCGGATGACATAAATCAGAGGACGGAGGACGGAAAACGGAGGACAGAGGACGGAAACGGCGTGGATGGCGAGGCGGACTTTTATGGACGCGGGGGCGTGCGGGTGCGTTATCGCCGCGTAGAGTCGCTCCTGCGTTACGGATCAGAAGCCGGCGTTGACCTCGTGCTGGCGGCCGGGCTCGAGCGTGAGCGAGCTCAGGCCAAGACATTCGACCTGATCGTTCTTGTAGAGCTTGGCCTTGATGGGCGCGGTGGCGTCGGGGGTTTCCCAGCGCCATTTGCCGATGGAAACGAATTGGAGCGGCACGCCCTTGTCCCAGGAAAGTCCCGGGCCTTCGCCGCGGATGAAGAGCTTGTTGCCGATGCCGATGTAGGCGGTGGCGATCAAGCGGGTGAAGCCGTCGGAGGTGATGGCGCTCTCAGTGGCTTCAGGTGCCTCGGGGGTGAGGCCCAAGTCGAAGCCGGAGTCATCATCCCTGGGTTTGCGGGCGCGCGGTGCTTTCGGGGCTTCGGGTTCGGAGACAGGGACCTCGGCGGCCTCGGGTTCGGACGGAGTGAAGACCTCTTCGGTGGGTGGTTCAACGACGACGGAAGGTGTCTCGGTGATGGAGGCGGGTTGGGCGGGCGTTTCTTCGACTGCAGTGACCATGGCGGGTGTCGGTTCGACAACGGGTTCCAGTGCAGGCGGCGCGGGTTCGGCCGGAATTTCGTGAACGACCACGGGTGCAATTGTCGCCGGTTCTTCGGTGACGGTTTCGGGCTCGGTGACGGGTGCGGTCTCCGTGGGCGCAGGCGAAGGGGGGCGGGAGGATTTTGTGCGGGCTGGTTTTTCGGCCGGCGCGGGGGCCGGGGCTCGGGTGATTTTTTCGACCGAGAGAGTCGTCGCGAAGGCAAAGGACTCGAGCTGGGCAGTCGCGCGGGCGAGGGCGGCGGCTAGGTCTTTTTCGATGCCGGCCAGCGTGTCGCTCTTGGTCTTGGAAGCGGTTTCGTGCTTGGCCAGCGTGCGGGAGATTTTCTCGGCGGTGGCTTCGAGGCGGGTGACGTCTTCCTTGACGGAGGAGTGCGCGGAAAGGGCGGAGCCGGCGAGCTGTTGCGTGAGGCCGTCGATGCGCTCCTGCAGCTTGGCGGGGAGTTTTTCGATGGAGGAAAGGTTGTGCTTGGAGGACTCGGCGATGCCGTTCAGCCCCGAAGCGACGATGCTAAGCTGCTCGGCGGAATCGGAGGTGATACGAGCGAGGGCGGCGATCTGGTTTTGCCGTTCGGTGAGCTCGGCATCCTGGCGGCGCGCGTAGTTGGCGAGGAAAGGAATCACCAGGAGCGCGGAGCCGGCGACGACGCAGATCGTGATGGCGAGCAGCGGTCCGGGAGTGATCGGCGCTGCGCTGCGCAGGGCGATGACGACTGCCGTGGCGATCAACACGAGATCACCGGCGATGAACGGCAGTTTGGATAGTTTCGGGGCCTCTTCAGGATGGTTCATAGGGTGGCGTCCACGACGGGAGTTTTGTGCGATGGACGCCGGGTATTCTCAAGGCGGAAAGCCGCGCGATCCCGAATCAGGCGATGGCAGGGTCGGAAGGCGTGCGACCATCACGCCCCGCGGGTTGATGGTTGCGGGGCTAAGTTTAGGGTTTTCGTCGGGCCGGCGCGGGTTAAGCTTTGGATATAAACCGAATGAATTTCGCTAACTTCATACGGATCGAGCGCGAGGAGGAAGGACGGACACGGCACTATGTGGTGCACACGCGTGATCCAAAATTTTCGATCGAAATCATTCCCGATGACGCCGCGCCCGATCATGTGGGCAAGGGCACCATCAAGGCCGTGCGACTGCCAAATTCGTGGGCGGGAAATTATTCGCAATGCGCGAAGCTGATTACGGCGGCGCAGGAGTTTTTCAACCAGTCGTTCGCTGAGCCGGTGCCCAAGGGCGAGACACGGCGGTTTCAGGCGTGAGGCTCGGCGCATTGCGCGAGCAGATTAAGGGATAAGTTTAAGTTGAAGAAGCAGAGCGCCTGCGAACGGGTGGCCTATGTGATCATACGACCGGCAGGAAGTGTTCGCTGATCGCGGCAAGGAGCCGCAGCCATTCGCGGGGCGCGAGGTCGTCTTTGCGACCGGGGGCGACCTGGCGGTGGTCGGTCATGCAGGCGGGAGTCCAGCCGTGGCGGAGCCAGCGGGGGGCTAGCCAGTCGAGGGCGCTGGCAATCTGCGCGGTTGTTAGCGGGGTGGTGCGGGTGTCGACGGCGAAGGAGACGCCGAGGAGGAAAGCGTTGCAGTTATTGCGTCCGTGGAAACTGGATACGCCGGCGTGCCAGGCGACATGATCGTCAGGCACGAGCGTGGCGCGGGTTCCGTCGGCTCCGATGAGCACGTGGTAGCTGACGCGGCTTTCAGGGCTGAGCATGTGCAGGATGGTGGCCTCGAAATCCATCACGCTATGGTGGAAGCACACCCCGAGTTTTTCGTGGGCGGGGGTGGCTGAAAAGTTTGGCGAGGGCCGGCGGATTTCAGTGAACGACGGCATGCGGGAGGCGGTTAAAGCGAGCGCCAGATGCCGCTGATGAGAGAGACGATCATGCCGATGCGGATGGCACCTTCGACCGTGAGGATGACGAGGATCCACTTGAGGCCCGAGTTGCGCCGCAGCGAGTAGCCGAGCAGTGAAACAATCAGCATGCATACGACCTGCGCGCGGCCATCCTTGGGGATGAGCATGAGGATCATCCAGACCCAGTAGCACACGATGCCCATGCCCCAGGCAAACGACAGCAGTTCACCCGGACCGCGGGACCGCGGGTCGACGCCTTGTTCGATTTGTTTGAGCCCGATGTGGCGCTCAGCGATCACGAGCTGCCAGCCCTCAAAGAGGAGGCAGAACGGAGCGAGATACATGAGCAGCGGGATATCCATGCCGGTGTTGGCTTGTTGATAAGGATGGCGTGTGGCCGGGCCAACGCGAAAACACGGCCGGGTCGCAAACGGTGCAGGCCTTGCGAGACGATCCGCCTGCGCGGCTGGCTGATTATTCGGCCGCGGGCGCGAGACGTGCGACCCGATCCTGCAATAGAACGTAGAGCAGGCCATCGGGACCGTTGGCTACATCACGCAGGCGACCGAGGCCTTTGAAGATGATTTCCTGGTCGATGACCTTGCCGTCTTTCACCTCGAGGCGGCGAAGTTCTTGCGCGGCGAGCGAAGAGACGAAGAGCTGGTTCTTCCACTTCGGGAAGCGGTCACCGGTGTATATGGCGAGCCCGCACGGAGCGATGGACGGAAGCCAATAAGTAATGGGGGGCTGGATGTCGGGGCGCGCGGTGACGTCGGTGATGGGCGTGCCGTTGTAGTTCATGCCGAAGGTCGCGAGGGGCCAGCCATAGTTGAGGCCGCGTTGGATGATGTTGAGTTCATCGCCACCGCGCGGGCCGTGTTCGTGTTCCCAGAGTTCGCCGGTGACCGGATGAAACCGGAGCCCTTGCGGGTTGCGATGGCCGTAGCTCCAGATGGAGGGAATGGCGCCGGGGGTCTTGAGGAAAGGATTGTCGACGGGGACGCGGCCATCGTCGTGGAGGCGGTGGATTTTGCCGTTGGGCAGCGTGAGGTTCTGCGCGTCGACCTGATTGCCGCGTTCGCCGATGGAGAAAAAGAGGAAGTTGTTTTTATCGAAGGCGAGGCGGCCGCCGAAGTGGTTGCCGCCGTGGCGGAAGGTTTCCTCGGGGGCGCGGAAGATGATCTGCTGATCGGTCCAGGTGTTGCCCTTGAGGCGTCCGCGAATGAGGGTGGTCATGACGGCGCCGCGGTTGGGCTCGGTCTTTAGCTGGTCGGAGAACGCGAGGTAGATCCAGCCGTTACGGGCGAAATCAGGGTGAAGGACGACGTCGAACAATCCCCCCTGGCCGCCACTGTCCACGGCGGGGAGACCCGAGACGGGCTCGGGGCGGAGGACGCCCTTTTCAACCACGCGGAGAGTGCCGCGTTTTTCGGTGATGAGGACGAGTCCGTCGGGTTGGAAGGCGATGGCGTAAGGTTCGCGGAGACCGCTGACGACCGTCTCTACGCGGAAGGAATGAAGTTTTCCGGTGGCGACGGTATCGGCCGAGGGGCTGGGGGCGGGTGTGCGGCGCGACGAGGCCTGGCCGGCCTGCTCGTTGATGAAAACGACGAGACCGCGTATTTCTTTTTCGGATACGGTAGCGCCGAAGCCGGGCATGCCGTTTTGGGGGCGGCCGTTGCGGATGCTGGTGGATAGGGCCGCGTCATCGCCGCCGTAGCGCCATTGTCCGGAGACGAGGCTGGGAGCGGAGCCGCCTTCCATGTTGGCACCGTGGCAGCTGGCGCAGAATTCGGCGTAGATTTTACGGGCGTCGCGGGCGGGCTGTTCGGCTGCGGTGGTTAAGGCGGCTGGGACGAGCAGAAAAGAGGCAAGGAGTCGGGGCAAGGTCATGGAGCGCACGATGCCGGCGGCGTGATCGGGCGCAAGTGCGAGCGAAAATCAAGTGGCGGGCCGGATGGACGGGCCTTCGATCCAGCGACCCGGCACCAGGACGGTTTTAGGTATGGCGGGTTCGCCGCGTTCATGGCGGTTGATCTGGGCGAGGATGATATCCACGGCGGCAGCACCGACCTCGTGATTGGATTGATCGACGGCGGCGCGGGCCGAGTCGGGTGAGAGCCATTGCAAATCAACGAGACCGATATCGTCGGGCGTGCCGAGGCGCAGTCGTTGGAGATGTGCGCTGACGGTATCCCAATCGCAGGTGATGATGACGTCGGGCTTTTCGCGTTTTAGCCAGCGATCAAAAACAGCCGGATCGGTAAGATTGCCGGCGATCAAGGGACGAGGGGCCTTGGAGAGATCGGCTTGCGAGCAAACCCAGCCGGCAAGCCAACGGCGATGCACGCGTGTATGCATGATTTCACTCAGCACCAAGCCGATGCGCCGATAACCGCGGGAGGAGAGCTTTAAGCAGGCCATTTCCACAGCTGCGGCGTGATCATGGACGGTGCGGGAAATGCGCGGAAGGTTGAGGGTATAGCCAATGGTGGCGTAGGCTGTGAAATCGAGTTTGAGCCAGGGATCGCCGGCGGCGAGGCGTGCGTGGATGATCTCGGGCCGCTGCACGGGGGCGATGAGCACGCCGGGCACGGAGCGCGTGCGCAGAATGCCGGCGAGGCGTTGCGGATGCATAAACACATCGTCGAGCAGGAAGTCCTCAAACTCATAGCCGAACTCGGCGGCACGGGCGGCGGCCCCCGCCTTGAAGTCGCGGAACGGGCCGAATTCGTAATAGGAGCCGAGGTGGTTCCAGGCGACGACATGGGCAAGCTTGACCGGGGCGCGGGTGGCGGAGCGGCGGCGGATGTGGTTCATGCGGCCGGCGAGAAGGGGATCGGGCTTATATCCCTGGGCGGTCGCAGTCCGTAGAATCAGCTCCCGGGTCTTGGGGGCGATACGCGGGTCGTCGCGCAACGCCATGGATACGGTGCCCAGGCTGAAACCGGTGAGCGTGGCAAGCGAACGCAAGGAGGGAGGCTGGGGCATGTTCATAAAGTTGCATTAATATTGAACGTGTTCAATCGCGAAATCGGTGATTTCCCTCAAGTCGCGGCTAAGACCGTTCCTGTTCAGCCGACGTCCCCTGCCGGTTGTGCCGCTTCGAATCCCCATCGTTACGCATCTCTTGTAGTTTTCCCATGAATACCCCCATTCGTTATCTTTCGCGCCTGAGTGCGCTTTTGCTTTCAGTCTGCCCGGCTGTCGGATTGCTGACCTCCCCGGTTTTTTCCCAGACGACTTACTATTGGGATGGTAATGCAGCGACGACGGGCAGCGGTGCGACGACGCTGGCCGGCAACTGGGGAGGTGGCAGCGCCTCGGCGTTCTGGGGCACGCTCATCGATGGAACGAGTGCGACCACCGCCGCGACGATCACGAGTTCGGATACGGTGGTATTTTCGGCCAATGACGGTTCGGGCACGGCGAATAATTGGAACACGGGTTATACGGTCACGCTTGGGGCGGCGCAGTCCGTGGCTGGGATTGTCATCAACGGGGCGTCCGTCGGCAGCGGCAATACCGGCGGCACGCTGACGCTCGCGGGCACCGGTTCCCCCGGTCTGACGATTGGCGCAGGCGGCCTGACCATCAACGGCAGCAATGGCGATCCGACCCTCGCCGCCACCATCGGCACGATTACGCTCGGAGACGACCAGACATGGAACGTCTATAACGCCCACAAGTATTCGGTCGCGGCGGCGGTCGCGGGCAACGCCGGCTCCGGCTCCACACGCATGTGGACGCTGGGCTATCTGACCCCCTACACCAACGATTACTCGGGCATCATTTCGAACGGTTCCGGCGGCGGCGATCTCGCGATCACGGTTAACAACACCAATGGCGTGTCCACCGGCACAGGTGTTCACAACATCAGCGGCACCGCCAATACCTACACCGGCAAGACGACGATCTCCCGCGGCATCCTGCAGATCACCTCTCTGAAAAACGTGGGCGGCGGTTCCAGCAGTCTTGGCGCCGTCACCACGGTGGGTAACGGCACGATCGACATCGGTTCCGGCACCAATTCCGGCAGCCTGTATTACAACGGTTCGGCCGCTTCCACCAGTGATCGCGTGATCAACCTGGCCGGCAGCACCGGCGGCGCGACGATCAGCAGCCTCAGCGCCACGGCGGCCAACACGCTCACGCTCACGTCGAACATCACTGCCGCCACCGGCAACAAGACGCTAACTCTTCAAGGCACGAACACCGGTGCGAACACGATCTCGGGCATCATTGGCGATCCCGACGGAGCGAGCAAAATCAGTCTCGTGAAATCCGAGGGTGGTCGCTGGGTTCTGGGCGGGGCGAACACCTACAGCGGCGGCACCACGATCAACGCCGGCACCCTCTCGGTCGGAGCGACCGGCACGCTGGGCCAGAATGTGGTTGGCAACAACGTGACCATTGCGGGCGGCAACCTCCTGCTGGGCGCGGGCACCAACATCGGCTCCAACCAGGCCATCAGCATCACGGCGGCCGGTGGCGGTATCGGCGTGGCCTTCACGCCTGTTTCGTTTCCGACTTTGACCGACAACAGCGGCTCCACCGGTGGTGTATTCGGACTTAACTACACCGGCACGGGCGGCATCGGTTCCGTCACGGGCATCGACTCCCTCTTCACTTCGTCCAGCTACTGGTTCCTCGGTTCCTTTGTCGGTGGCTCGGGCACCTACACGGGCAACAGCCTCACGGCCGGCAACGGCGGCAACTACCGCCTCGGCGGTGGCGGCGGCATTCTGACGATGCAGAACAACGTGCTCACCGGTGCCAACAACCTCATCGTTGGCAGCACCGGCGGCGGCACAGTGATCATGTCGGGCGCCAACACTTACAGCGGCAAGACCACGCTGCAAAACGGCACGCTCTCCGTTTCTTCAGTCAACAAGGTGTCCGGCGGTTCCGCCTCCAGCAGCCTGGGCGCACCGGTCACCATCGGCGATGGCACGATTAACATCGGCTCCGGCTCCAATGCCGTGACGTTCAACTACACCGGCACGGGCGAGACCACCGACCGCGTGCTCAATTTCACCGGCACCACCGGTGGTGTCACCTTCACCAACACCGGCACGGGCAACCTCAACTTCACGGGCACCTCGACGTTCACCGGCGCGGGCGCGAAAGCCTTTGTGCTCGGCACGACTGCGGACGCGTTTGGCGGCACGCTCGGACCGATCCTCGACAACGGTGGCGTGACGACCGTGACCAAGAACGGTTTGACCAACAGCACGTGGACGCTGAACGGCACCAACACCTACACCGGCACGACCCAGATCAACGGCGGCGTGCTTTCCAACTCCGGTGTGCTGGCCTCCTCGGCCCGTATCAATCTGGCGGGCGGCGGCACCAACTTCGCCATCCTTCAAGGCCAGGGCACGATCACGCGCCAGCTCGGCGCGGGTGCGAGCCGGCTCGACTGGGCGGCCAACGGCGGTTTCGCGGCGAAGGGCGGCAAGCTCACGCTCACGCTGACGAACAACACCGGTGTCGCCGCCGGCGCGCTGACATGGGGCGCGGGCAGTTTCATGGGCACCGGTATAACGCCCATGGTGTTTGGCTCATCGACTGCGGACAACCAAGTCGAGCTGACCAACAACTTTACTTTGGGTGACAACGTCTCCGCCAATTTCAACCGTTACATCCACGTTGAAAAAGGCGTCGGCGGGGACAGTGCGTTGCTCTCCGGCGTGATCAGCGTGGGCGGCGGCACCTCTTCATTGAACGGCTTTGTGAAGAGCGGCGCGGGCACGCTGATCCTCTCCGGCAACAATACTTACACCGGCACGACGACCTTTAGCAACGCGACCAGCGGCATCCTGCTGATCAACGGCAACCAGACCGCCGCGACCGGTGCGGTCACCGTCAGCACGGGCAACACACTCGGCGGCTCGGGCATTATCGGTGGTGGGACGACGGTGAACAGCGGCGCGTTTCTCACGCCCGGCGGCACGGAAGGCGGCACCGGAGTGCTGACCTTCAACAATGGTCTCGTGATGAATGGCACCACGACGTTGCAAGTCCTGTCCGCCGGCACGCGCGGCACGGCTTACGATGCGGTCAATATCGCCGCCGGCACGTTTACCGGCACCGGAGCCTTGGTCATTAATTTCAGTTCTTTCCTCGGTGATGCAGCGAGTTTCGACCTGTTCGGCGGTGCGGCTTTCAACGCACTGCCGGTCTTTACTTCGGTCACGGCGACTGGTGTTTATGCCGGCGCTTTTTCGCTGAGCGGCGGTGTCTACACCTTCACCGACGGAATGCAGACGCTGACGCTCAACGTGAGCACCGGCGATCTGCTGGTCAGCGGTTTGTCGGCCGTGCCGGAGCCTTCGACCTACGCGGCACTGGCAGGCGGGCTGGCTTTGGCCGGCGCCTGGTTCACGCGCCGCCGCCGGATTTCCGCCGCCTGAGGTGGAGCGATAAAACTTTCGTCAGGGAACGACGAAAAATGGGGCCCGGGATGTTGGCGGCAAGTCCGCCGGCATCCCGGGTTTTTTATTTTCAGGATCAAGATGCGGGAGCGTAGCCGGTCAACTGATGCGGGCGGGGCTCTGGCGCCCGGCCCTTTTACGCCTCGGGGCACTTTCTCAGGTTAAACTGCTCAGCGGAGGCGACGATCGTCGACGTGGCGGGGCGCGCGGATTGAGGCTGCGGGATCAGATTGGTGATCGCCTGCATTTTTACTCGCGCGCTGGGATTATCGGATGAGGACAAGAGGAAAATCTGCCGGGCGTTGGCGCGGTTGAAATGTCAGCCGCGGCGATGAGCAGAGGTTTGCCGTTGTGTTCTTTGAACACGCCCAGAGGCAGGTAGGAATCGTCAGCGCCGTCGTGCGCGACGATTAGGAGCTATGGACAACAGAGCGAAGAAACCGTGACCGCATCAAGAGCCCGAACCTTGTTCGAGCAGGGACTTCTCCTCGATGATTATGTCGCGAATTGATTTAAACAGGACATCGCCCAAGCGGCGTGCGCGCCCCAAAACCGACTGCGGTTAGCGGCGGGGCGCGGATTCCAATTTGGCGAGGGACTCGGGCAGTTCCGAGACCACCTTGACCAGAACCGGCGCTTCTCCGGGGGTTCGTTCGACAATGAAGAACAGTTGTCGTGTGTGGGCCGGTAGGAAATGTGGCCCGCCCGCCAAAAGCCTAGGCTTGGCTTGGTATTCGTCGACGACCCTCAAATCGACGTAGTCTTGAGACAACATGGTCGGTTTGAACAATTGCCGGGACTGGGGGTTTATCAGTTCCCTTTGCCCGCCCAGCGAGACGCCCAGCGCGCGCGAGGTCAGATTCCAGACAAGACAGCTGCCCAAGGGAGCATCTGCGGCCGAAAACGGGATGGCCATGACCTTCAGCTTTGTGTCGGGAGTTCCCGCGAAGAGCAGCAGGTAGTCTCCGCCCGGTGGAGCAATGCTGGTCGTCGCCAGAACCTGGGGCTCGGTCAAGGCGTTTGGGGTTCCTGCGGCCGGCTTATTTTCCCTCGGTTTGCCCTCCGGTTTTATGAAAGAAATATCCGCGGGGCCGGTATATTTGACGGCCGACTCGATATAGGTCGACGGGACATTCAAATGCAGGCGCTGCTTGGGGCTGATGACGATGTCGAGCCCCTCCGGAAGCGCGCCAGACACGCTGAGCGCCTTGAATCTGACCGTGATTACCGGCGCCGGCTCCTTTTCAGCCGAAAACACCGGGCCTGACCACAGGGTTAAAGTGGCGAGGATGAGACTCAGGATGCGATATGGGGAACGGTTCATATGTCTTGGGGCGAAAGCCAACGGAAACTCACCATTTTGAACCGACGGCCAAAGTTTTGGTTGGCCGTCGATAGGATGGACACGGGCGTCAAGCTCGGGTCGCCCACGGTCGCAGGGTTATACACCGGCGTGGCATCCTTCAGTGCCACGCCTAGCTTGGTGTAACTGGTCGCCGTCAGCGCGGGATCCGATTGGTCGATATATTCCGGTAAACGTTGGACCACCGCCTCGCACCAGGCCTTGCCCATTGAGGCGCCGGTGACCGGATTCACACTTTCCCCATAACTCCGGATGGTGAACGTATCCGAACGGGCGGAGATGAACGGTCCGATCTGCTGCAGCACGTCGGCTTGCAGGATGAAGCCTGATGCGGTCGACGCGGTGGGACCCTGGCCGGCCAGGTAATCGTTGTTCGAGTTGGTGCTGGTGGCCCATTTGAACGCCCAACCGGAAGTGCCTTGGGCGACGGAAGCATCGCCCTTGTTGCCGGCAGTGTAGGAGGACCCCGTGTAAAATTTATAGTTGGGGGAATTGGCGTTGCCGGCCTCGTCCAAGGCGGCCTGAAGCGCGCCCTTCGCGCCGGTGGAGGTGGTCCCGCTACCCAGGTCGTTCAGAAGGTTGCGATTGATGAAGTCGCTCAAGGAACGGAACGGACCCGTGTATGAACTGCTTGGAGTCGAGGATCCCGCGATCTTGCCAAAGTGTGTGTAGGTGGTGCCCGCTTGCCGCCGTTTGATTTCGGCCACCACGTTGGTGGCCAGCTGGCGGATTTGCGCATCCGTGAGCGTGGCAAATCCGGTCCAGCTATTCTGTGAAAGAGGATTGTTGTCGCGCTGCGAGGTGCTGTTGGCCGGCGTCATCCTGGGCACCGCCGCCGCGTTGATGAGGCTGGTGGTGGCGCCTCCCTTGGCGACCATGTTCGCATCGCGGGCCGCACCCAGAACAGCGGCCCAGGCATCGATGGATTGTGAGTTGATATTAAAGCTGCCCCGCGTGAGTAGCGAGGCGGCGGCCTGGCGGTAGGCCGTTTGCAGGTTGGACAGTTTGGAGGCCGCGGTGGTAGCGCCGTCATAGGGAATCATACGACTGTTGGCCATGGGGGTTGCCCGCGTTCCGTCGAGCCAGCGAGTGATCGCGGTGGTCAGGGTGGTATCGGTGTTGTTCCAAGCACCGCTGGTGCCTCCGCTCATTTCCTGCGAGATGGACGAGAAGAAGTATTTGTCCCAGATGGCGTCGTTCATCAAATAGCTCATGTCATACAGGAAGTAGGGATTGGACTTTCCGTTGTAGTAGCCGACCGGATTCACGGTGGAATTGGCCGGGACATAGGGCGTCGCGTATGAATTACCCGTCGAGAAATACGGCTGGTAGCCGTAAGTGGTGATATTGGCGTGCTGGAATTCCGCCAGGGACGACATCGGGCGGGTGGGCACATGGATCAGCGGGAGTTCGCTCAATCCGGACGAGCTGCCGTCGAGCCAGCTTTGGCCGGTCGCACCTGTTCCCGCCAAGCTGCCGCGGGCCGGATTGGTTCCATTGGTCGGGCCCCACATTGGACTGTTGTTGGACAAGGCGACGTCGTCGGTGAAATTCGGACCGTAGGTGTTACGAAATTCGACCTGGTAGGCAGGAGGGGTCTTTGGGAATCCGCTGGTCCCGTTGGTCACACCGCTGGCGGTCTGGTCTCCCATCGAGCGGCCATATTGCTCAAAGGCCACGGGATTGCTGGTGATGAAAGAACGGCTAGCTTTAGAAGAGGGATGGTCCGCCGGCTTGGCGTAATAATCCAACGCGAAAAAGAACTGAGCGGCGCTGAAGCAAGAGCCGGCCGTGATGGAATAGCTGGGGCGCTGGGCATTGTCGGCGCGGATGCCGTTGACGTAGTAATCGTAGTAGGCCGCGGTCTTTTGGTCGATGCCACTCGGGTCCGTGTTATTGCTGCGGAAGGGCGGGCCATAGATGCTGATCTGATAATTTAGCGGGCACTCGAAGCTATAGGCATCATCGCCGCTGCTGGCCTCCAGTCCGTATTTGATCTCCATGTCACCGCCAGCGGAGTTAAAGACGACTTTGATATCGTCCCCTAGATTATTGCACCAAACTTCGGCGGCGTAGTTGTTGGGGTTGACGGGAGGAGCGGTGTTGTCGATCCCTCGGACAGCTTTCGTGAGGTCGGTCGCGCTGATGATTTCGGTGCGCAGTGGAGAGCAGAGATTGGGGTTTACGGGATTGTTGTTCGGCTGATTGGTTAGGAATGGGATTACAAAGCCATCCTGCGTATTCGGAGTCGCGCCCATCAGGACGCGGGTCGCATCGACCGCGTTCCTAGCCGCCTGATTTGCCCCCTCCGGCTTGACCAGCAGTGAATTTCCGCCGGTTTGAGGATAGAGTATTTTTAGTTCCCCGGCTTTGAGGGTCATGGGTGGGATAAACAGGTTGTAGGTCGGCCAATTCGAGCCGCGGCTCGATTGGGCGAAATTCTGTATGTTACTTCCTGACGAGTTTGTGTTCACGACGCCGTCCGCAGTGGTCCGGTCGTAGCCATTGATGATCGTCTTAATGGCAAAGGGTATGCCCGCAGTGGTGCCGGTCGCGCCGGTCTGGATGACTCCGGCGACTTGGCTCGATAGGCCGGAGGCGAACGAGTAGGTCTTCCCACTGTAGTTACCAAGCACCAGATCTTTGTCGTAGGGATTGTGGAGCACGACGATGGGCTGCATCACGAGCTGAACCGCATACACAGTTGCCGACGCGGGATAGGCCGGGTCTGTGGGGCCGGTGTTGACGACCTGGCGCTGGACGGTCCTGACGCCATAGCGAATCATCACCCGGTTGATATACGGGTCCAAGCCCACTTGCGTCGGGCGAGGCACGTAGGTGGACCCACCCGTAAGCAAGGCGTTGAGATTGGGATCCTTTGCGATGGCTCCGTAGCCCGTCGACACCGCGTAGATCGACGGCATCGCATCCTGGTCGTTGAGCTTGTAGCCGACGGCTTTGCCACTGGGATACGCCGCCCGGGCGTTGACGGCGGTGGGATTGGTCGGCGAGGTCTGCGTTTGATAGAGCCGGTAATGACTGCGCAGTAGATGCCAAGTGGGACCGCGGAGATATTCCCGATCCTGAGTGCCTGCATTGTTGAATTCAACCAGCGGTGAAAAGACAAAGGAGACGTTGTGGGGCGACACGCCCGAGGTCGTTTTCCAAGCCAGAATGGGAGAGACGTTGCCGGACGGCGCTTTTTGCGTGCTTTGACTGTTGTCGACCAGTGGCCAGGCATTATCCCCGAATTCCGATGTCTTGAAAAGAGCTTCACTTAGATCGAAGGCGGTGGACAGATCCCACTTGAGTCCGCCGTTTCTGACATCGGCCTGCACGCCGGCGGACCAGAGCGAGTAGTCGTGAAACCGGGCGGTGGAGATCTTGGTCAGCGTGTCTGTGGCTACCGCGTCGGTATCGCCCAGCAGTTTGAGTTGCTGCGCACTCAGCATGCGAGTGGCCCTATCCATCATTGCGGAGGTCAGGACCGTAGCGGGATCGGTGGTCGCGGGCGTTGGCGACGTCGGGCCGCTGAATAGTTCCCACGCGTTGCGCTGGGCCGACCCGACCCGGTTGATGCGGGAAATATCGTCGTTTTTCCCAAGATAGGGATCGGTGAGATTGACCCTCGCCTTGATACCCTCGTCCCCAACCCAGTAACCAAAGCGTCCGACGGTGGGGGAACCGGTGACACCGGGAGCCGCGCTGGAGGTAATATCCTGAACGGGGACGACCACCGCGTTGCCCGCTTCGGCCGGCACGGAGGAGTTCGTATTGGCGCTGCCCGAGCTCACCAGCTGCACGGCGGTGGAGCTGCTCATGACACCGGCCGCCAAGGTCGGAGCCGGAACCGCGTTGTTCGGGGCATCGGCGGCAGCTTGGGTAGCCTGTGAGACCAACCAGACGGGAGGATTCGACAAATTGGCCGACCGCGTATCCCAGACGCCGGTCCACTTTTTTTTGGTCGGGTCTGTGTTGCTCAAAATCTCGGCGGCGGCTGTCACGCGTTGGTCGGGGCCGGCGGCTTTTTGAAGCTGGCCCAAGGCTATGTTGAGCGCGAAGAGAGCGTTCTGGCGGGCTTGCGAGAGCTGCTGGCTGTTGGAGGCAACCTGGGTCTCAACGCGCGTGAGGGACGCGAGCGACACCAGGAGCAGCACGAGAAACGCGAGCAGCGTGATTGTGATAATCAGGGCGAAGCCACGATCACGGGAGCGGGTATGTATCCGGCGCGGGGGCATGGAATGACTCTGAAACGGGGGCGGGGTGAACCTAAGCAGGGGTGCAGGTCACGATGACCAGTATGCAATGAAAGAGAAACCGAATCCTCGCACATGCAATAAAAATTGCATAAAAGTGCATAATTAATGAAAGGCGCGGATGCCGCATGTTGAGAGTGGTTTGTGATGAGGGCACAAAAAACCCGGTGTCGATTAAACGACACCGGGCGGATGGAGTTGAGTGTCCTGCGGAATTGCTCAGGCGTGCTTGCGGCGGCGGGTGACTGCGAAGCAGAGCGTGGTCAGTGCTACCAATGCGGCGTAGGCGGAGGGCTCGGGGATGGCCGAGATATTGGTGATGAATACATCCCCACCAACCTGGGCGACATTGAACTGGGATGCACTGTTGGTCCCGTTGTATTGAATGCTTCCGTTGGTGAAGAGGCCTGACGTGGCGGCGACGCTTGAGTTTCTGATGACAACGGTGCCCGAAGAGCCGGTGCTGAAGTTGATGCCTTGGGATGCGTTTGCGGCGTAAAAACCTGAGCTCCCGGAAGCGCCGTTTACGCTGATGGTGCCACCCGAAAGGTTAATGGTGCCCGGCCCGTTGGAGAATGAGATCAACGTGCCTATGTTGAGTGTGCCGCCGGAGAGAGTGAAGGTATTGATTGGGCTGAACTCTCCGCCAATGTTGACGGTGCCGGAGCCAGAAATGGAGAGGGTGCCGGTCGCGGCGGTTTCATAAGTATAATTGCCATTCAGGCTGGCGGTGCCGCCGCTTACGATAATCGCTGATGTGGCGTTGCGATTCAGGTTGCCGGCCGTGCCTTGATTGAAAGCGCCGCCGGTGACGTGGAGCGTGCCGCCCCCTAGCTGAATCCAGGAAATGCCGCCTGCTTGGGTCCAACTGCCGCCGTTGATCTGGAGGGTGCCGCCATTGTTGATGGCGAGGTCACCTCCCGCCGTATAGGTGACGGCACCACCGTTGATGACTGCGGTATCGCCGCCGGCGGTGTTGGGAACGGATCCGCCGGTCCAATTGGCGCCTGTGGTGTATTCACCCGAGGAGCCGCCCCAAATTACAGTGGCAGCGGAGAGGGAGATGGGCGTGCTAATCGTGGCGAGTGCGAGCGTGGCGAGGGCGACGCTGAAGGACGAAACGGACGGACGTTTGGAGTTCATGGGGAACGGTAAATCGAACGATGGGGTGTCGGGGAACGAGGCAATCAATGGAGCGGGACCCTGTTCGCCGCAAGTTAAATTGCATTAAGTTGCACAAATTGGATTGCGGGTTAGATGCAGGCATTTAGCGAAAACGGGCATGAAAAAAGCCCCGACGGTGTGTCGGGGCTGGGAGGCCGGGGAAGAAGCGGGCCGGGAAGTTAATTAAAGCATTTCCACGGCGGTCGGTCGGTGAGGATCTGGTTGTTGGGCGTGGGTTTTTCGGCGAGCTGGAAGAGCGGGAGGGCGGCGCGGCCGTTGGGGGCGGGCGGGTAGGTTTCGCCTTTCTTTTCGTAGAGGAGGAGGCCGTGGAACTGGCCGCCGGGGCGTTCGCCGATGAGTATGTCGATGTCCACGGGCTGGCCGGCTTTCAGGACGACCCAGTCTCCATATTTGGAGAGTTCGTTGGCGGCGACGCGGGGGCCTTTGTCAGCGGGTTCCTTCCAGCCGAGGCGGGCGAACTTGGTGTCGGGGCGGCTGCCATCGAGGACGACCTTGCGGTTGATGGCGACGACGAGGAGGTCGTCGAAATTGCCGACGAAGCGGTAGGTGCCGTCGGTGGGCGGGGCAATCTGGCCTTTGTAGTGGATGACCCAGTAGCTGGGTTTCACGACGTTTTCGACGCCGAAGGCCTTGGGGGCGCCGCTGGCGCTCATCATGGGGACCGCGAGCTGGGTGGTGTAGAGCGGGAGGGCGGCGCGGAAGTAGCGGTTGAGCAGGGCTTCGTCGAAACCGGAGACGAGAAATTCATCCAGCGAGGGCGTGTAGCGGCGGGCAAACTCGGGAATGGGCTCGCGCTGCTGGGTCTGTTTCAGGTCGTAAAAGATGCCGATGAGCGTGGCGCCCTTGCGTTCGCTGCTACCGAAAGCCGCCTCGCTTTGCGCGAAGGCGGCCGGGGTGAAAAACGGCACGGCGGCAAGGCACAGGGCGAACGCGGCGAGGGTCGTGTGGCCCTGGCGTGGAAGGCGTGTCCGAATAGTGGATACAGTAACGGTGCTCATTGTTCTTGGGCGAGGTTACGCCAGTATTGCTGCACCCAGGCTGAATACTCGGCGGGGTAGCGTTCGCCCTGGAGGGCGGTGAAGGCTTCGCGTTCTTCGCGACGGAGGGCGCCGACGGTCTGGGCGGGGCCGGTGCCTTCGGGGCCGTGTCCGGCAATCTGGTCTTGGGCGTCCCCGCCCTCGCCGGTGCCCGATTGCTGGCCCTGCTGTTGATTGGGATTGGGGGATTGGCCGTTCTGGCCGGTCTGGGCGGTTTGCTGGCCTTGGCCGTTTTGTTGACCTTGTTGTTGCTGGGCACCTTGTCCCGCTTGTTGCTGGCCCTGCTGCTGACCTGATTGCTGGCCTGGTTGCTGGCCTTGTTGTTGGCCTGGTTGCTGCCCCGGCTGCTGGCCGTTTTGGGCCTGCTGTTGACCGTTCTGCTGCTGACCTTGCTGGCCGGCTTGCTGCTGGCCGTCTGGTTTTTGACCGTCCTGATTTTGCTGGCCTTGGCCATTTTGCGCCTGGGCTTCTTTTTGAGCACTATCGAGCGCCTTGCGCAGAGCGTCCTCGGCCGTGGCGAGGGCTTTGCCGGCCTCGGATTGCTGCCCTTTTTGCTGACCCTGTTCAGCCTGTTGCTGACCATTTTTGTCCTGCGGTTGGCCGTCCTGTTTATCGGGCTGACCCGGTTGCTGTTGGCCCGGCTGTTGCTGGGCATTCTGGGCTTGTTGCTGACCGTTTTTATCCGGTGTTTGCTGGCCTTGTTGTGAGTCGGGCTGTTTCTGACCGGGCTGCTGTTGGCCGTTTTGTTGCTGGTTATTCGCCTGTTGCTGCTGGTTTTGCTGGTTGGCGGGATCGGATTTATTGGGCTGTTTTTGATCCGCGGACGCCTGCTGTTTGTCTGGTTTGGCGTCAGACTTGGCGTCCGGTTTTTCGTTGTTAAGGGCCTTTTGGGCGTCGTTGAGCGCCTTGGAGGCTTCGGGGCTGACGGAGGCGACTTGATCGGCGAGGTTTTTGGCGCGATCGGCGGCTTCTTGCTTGGACTCGGGGGTGGCGCTCTTGTTTTGATTGTTCGCTTCCTCCTGTTGGCGGAGGGCGGAGACCTGCTGGAGGGCGTTGGCCAGGCGTTGCTCCTTGGGGATGCTTTCGAGGGTGCTGACGAGGATCTTGCGGAGTTCGGCGATCAGGTAGTCCTGACGGCGGAAGGCGTCGACGTAGCGCTGGCCCTTGATGTGATCGAGGGCCTCGGTGGAGAGGCTGGCGAGGTAGGTGCCGTTGACGCGCTGGGTGAAGGAGCCAGTCGTGTCGGGGGTGGCGGGCGCGGCCTGTCCGGCCGGAGCGTCTTTTTCGCGGAGGCGGCCGACGAGGTTTTCGCCAGTTTGGAAAAAGGTGGTGAGATCATCGCCCATGCCGGATTGGTCGCTTTCCAAGAGGCGGCGGCGCTCGGCATCGGGGTTGACGGCGTAGATGGCCTTGGTCTCGCGTTGAATGGCTGTCTGGCGCGCGATGAGAGCTTCGAGGCGGCGGACGGCTTCTTCGCGGAGACGCTGGATGGAGATCTGGCGTGCGAGGGATTTGAGGCGGGCTTCGATGGCCTGCTGGGCGACGTAGGCCTCGGTGGCGGTCGCGCGCGGATCGGCCTGGGCGTTTTCACCGAGCTTGCGGAGACGGGCGGCGATGGCGGTCATCTCGGTGCCCCCGAGAGCGTTTAATTGCGCGGCGAGTTCGGTGAGGCCGCTGAGACTCTGGAGAGGGAAGCCGTTGCGCTGGAGCTCCTCGATGAGGTCGGTGATGTCGCGCGAGAGCTCGGCGGTCTCGGTGCCGAGTGACTGCTGGTTGACGCCGTTTTGGAAGGCGATGGGGCGCAGGGATTCATCGGCGGCGCGGGCGTTGATCGTGGCGAGGAGAACGCAGGTGGCGGCGAGGGTGAGGCGGCGGGTGTGTGACGTTTTCATGGGGCGGGATCAGGGTGTTTTCTCGTCGTTGCGGCGAAGGGCATCGCCGAGGTTTCCACGCACTTCGCTCTGGCGGCGGGCCACATCTTCCATCCGGCGGGAGGTTTCCTCAAGGCGCTTGAGCATTTCTTCCTGCTTTTGGGTGAAGCTCACGATGGCGAGCTGCTTGCGTTCGCTGGTGCCGATGCCGGGGCCGGTGACGTTGTTGTTGTCGGTCGCCTCGATCCACCAGGTGAGCTGGGCGCCCTCGGTGAGCGGGGGTGTTTCGGACACGGGGATGAACGTGTGGCTGACCACGCCGTTGTCGCCGACGGTGAGGAGGCGTCGCGATTGCGCGCCGCCGGCGACCTCGGTGACGAGCTCGACCTTGGCGAGGGCGAAGTCGTCGCGGACGCGGGCACGGACGGCGAGGCGCGCGGTGGAGACGATGGTTTCGGACGACGTAGTGGGTTCGTCGATACGCACGGTGGGGACGCGGTCGGTCTCCATGCGCACGGGGTAAACCGTGCTGTCGGTCGAGGCGATGCCCTCGGCGCTCACGAGAGGCAGGCTCAGGCCGGTGAAGCCGGCGGCGGGCACGGTGAATTCACCGCGGGCGACCTTGGGGGCGTCGGCATCGACGGAGAGCGGGATGGCGGCGGGGGCGTCGTCACCGGCGAAGCGCAGCTCGATGGACTTCACGGGCTGGTTGGCCTGGGCAACGACACGGATTTTGGAGCCGGGGAAAAGCGTGAGTGCGCCGGCGGGCTGGCGGAGCGGAGGGCGGCGGGTGTAGGCGGGGAACTCCTGGATGAACTCGGCCTGTTCGAGCAACGGGGCGGGGAGCGCGGTGACTTTGAAAACCGGACCGCGGCCGTCACCGAGATAGAAACGATAGGTGAAGGATTTCTGGATGTTTTCGAAAACGAAGGCGAAGCGCGCGGGGTTTTCGTTGTCCGGCCGGACAAGGATCGTGCGGCGTTCCCCGCCGGCGAGGGCGAGTTCGAGACGGCCTTGGGGAGGGATCACGCCGCGGGCGAAAGCGGAGAGCGTGACATTGGAGCCGGCGGCGGAATTGAGGTCGCGGGTTTCGGCTTCGACCACGGTGTTGGTCGGCAGCGGGATGTCGGCCAGGGCGACGCGGCGAAGGAGCACGGAGGCGAGCGGCCATTGCCACCAGGCGAGCGCGGCGATGGTTGCGGAAAGGATGATGGCGGTGAATACGCGACGGACCGCGGGCTTGGCGGGGACGACGAGGCCGAGGGGCAGAGCAGGAACTTGTGCGGCGGTTTCCTGCACGAGCGCCTGCACGAGCAGCGGTGAGCCCGCGCCGCGGCCATCGGCGGAGGAGTTGGCCAGCTGGACGGCGGAGATGACGCGGCTGCCGAGGGCGGGCCACTGGCGCTGGATGGCGAAGGCGGCATCCGTGGCATGCCAGCGGCGGCGCCATGGGCGGATGAGTTTGCGATAAAACACCGCGCCGAGAACGCCCGCGTCGAGCACGAGAAACGCGACGCGAACGGCGCGGGGGAAATCCATCAGGCGATCGAGCAACGTCTGGGCGACCAGCAGGAGCGCGGCGGAGATGACCAGCCACGCGAGGCCGATGAGCACCTGCAAGGCGAGGTGTTTGCCGGCGACGCGGGTGAGCGCATTACGGAGCGGAGCGGGAAGGGCGGACGTGGAGAGGGGCGCGCTCATGTTACTTCAGTCGGTTGAGGCGGCGCACGAGCCATTCAGCGCAGGCGAAGAGGAGGATCAGCGCCATGAGAACGGGCGAGTAGGCGAGTTCGAGACGCTTGAGTGAGGTGACGCTGCCGCTCTTGTCTTCGAGGAGCTTGGGCAGTTCGAAGAGATTCTCTTCGCGGAGGAGACGGCCGCCGGAGGCCGTCGCGGTGGCGTCGAGCAACGCGAGATTCATGGCGGCGTCGGACTGTTCGAGACGCGGTTCGACGACGTCGAGTTCAACGAGCGCGGTCGGATCAAGCATCGTGTAGAACTTGTAGCGTCCGGGGACGGCGGGGGTGAATTCCGCGCGGTAGCCGCCGGCCTCTTCAGGCACGGGGCGAAGCATGACCTCCTGTTGGATCGGATCAGGCGAATTCGCCGTGGTGAACGAAGCGCGGGCAGGCACGACGTCGGCGATCAACGGCTTGAAGTCAGGCTGGTAAAGACGGCCGGAAATCACGACGCGTTCGCCGAGTTGGTATTCGGGGCGGTCAACGCGAAGCTGCACCTGTTTCGAGGCGCCGGAGAGACGCTCCAACGAGAGGGCCTGGAAAATCTGACTCCAGATTTTCGAGTAGTATTTTCCGCCGAGGCTGCTGCGCCAGCGGTAGGTTTCATTGAAGCCGAAATACATGACTTCGCCGCGGCCGAAACGCTGGCGGGCGAGCACGGGACCGGGGCCGTTCGGCGTGGCGCGGGAGGGCGAGGGATCGACGAGCAACACCTCGGCGCCGGGACGGGCGCGGGCGACCTTGGCGGTCCAGCGAACACCGGCGAACTGGCGCCAGGCGGCGGTGTTGTCGCTTTCGCGTTCGGCGAGGCGAAGGAGCGGGGATCGCGCGCCGGATGAAGTGAGTGCGAGTTGCACCGGTTCGGGATGGCGGGCGATGAGCTGGTCAACCGGGCCGGAGAGCGGGACCACGGGAAGCAGCGCCTCCAGCGGAGTGCCGAGATAGGAGCGGGGGTTGTGGTTGGGGCCGGCCAGGAAAACGAGACCGCCGCCGGCCTGGTCCACCCACTCGCGGATGAGCTGCATGCGCTCGCGACCGAGACGGGCCGGATCGACGTCGCCGAGGAGAATGATGTCACTGTCGTAGAGCGCGGCGCGGTCGTTGGGCAGCTCGGCGATGAACGGGGTGTTGGGCAGCTTGAGCAGGCTCGGGTCGCCGTCGAGGAGCACGCACTTGAGCGTCAGGCGGCGGTCATCCTGGAGGAAGTCGAGCAGGTAGCGCCAGTCCCAGCGGGGCTCCTGGTCGATCATGAAAACGCGCACGCGGTTGTCGATGACACGTATCCGAACCGTGGTGACATTGTTGTCGGCACTGGCCTCGCCGTCGAGGGGCTTGGAGGCGACTTCGAGGGCGATCTCGCCGGCTTTTTCGGGGATGAAGGAAAGCTCGGTGTCAACGGTGCCGCGGGCGGCGAGGGTGACGGTGCTCTCGGCGAGCAGGGCGGAATTGGGGACGGCGGGATCGCGCAACGAGACGACGACGGGCTGGCCTTCAAAACCATTGGCGGTGAGGCGGACGCGGATGTTGACCCGCTCTTTAAGGAACGCGATGCGCGGGGCGTCGGCCGAGGTCAGCGCGACATCCTTGGGCTCGGTGACGCCGACGCCGTAAAGAAAGAGCGGGATGCCATCGGCGCGGGCGGAGACGGCGGCTTCGGACGGGGCGAGGCCGCGATTGTTGGCGCCGTCGGTCATGACAAACACGCCGGCGAGCGGCTCGCCGCGGTGGCGGTCGAGGATCTGGCGGAGGCTTTCGCCGAGGGCGGTGGTCTGGTCGTTGGCGGGAAGTGCGTCGAAGAAGGCCTTGGCGGCGGCAACGCCATCGGTGCCGGAAGCGGGCGGGGGCGTCTCGGTCGCGTCATGGCCGAAGGTGTAGAACACGAGCTCGGCGCGATCATTGAGCTGCGACCAGAGGTTTAGTTTTCCGTTCGATGCGATGGATTTGACGACGTCGCGCCGGGTGGGGCGGGCGGCGTCGGAGGGGACGGTTTGCGACAGGCCGCCATCGGGCGAAAGCTTGCCGGAGGCGATCAAGGCGCGGGCGCGGTCCTCGGGCGAGGTGCGCAAATCGGCGAGGTCCATGCTCGCGGACGCGTCGACCATCACGATGAGTTTTTGGCGGACCTTCTCGACGAGCGTGGTGATGAGCACGGGACGCGTGGCCGCGAAGAGCAACGCTGCAGCAAAAAGCAGGCGCAGGCCGACGATGACCCCGCGTTTGACGCGCGGGGTGTTAGAGATCAGGCGGGCGTGCAGCCACCACAGCACGAGCGCGAAGACGATCCAGCCGATGAGCGCCCAGCCGGGATCGAGGCCCTCAAACGTGAGCGAAGTGGAGCCGCTGCTGCTGGTGGAGCCGGGGTAGAAGAGTGTGCGAAGCCAGTCCATGGGGCGTTAGCGGGAGCGGCTGGAGCGAAGGGCCAGCATGAGCTCGGTGCAGGAAAGAAAAGCGGCGGCGGCGAGGGCGATCATCCAAAGCTGCCGTGCGGTGAGGAGCGGGCCCGACGGCGCGGCGACTGCTGCCGGTGCAGAGGCGCCCGCGGCGGTGGCCGTGGGAATGACGTCAGTCGTGAGGATGTCGGACGGAGCGGTCTTGAGGTCGGATTCGTCGGACGGGGATTGAACGGCGAAGTAGAAATCGGGGCGTTCATTCTGGCCGACGTAAACGGTATAGCGGCCGGCGTCGGACGTGTTGCGAACACGAAGCATGGCTTGCGTGCCGACGAGCTCGGTGCGGCCGACGGCGACGATCTTGGCGTTCTCACCGGGACCGCGCACATAGACATCGCGGTTGAGTTGTTCGATGGGCACGGGAGCCTGGAACGTATCGCCGGGGGCCAGGTTGAGCTTGAGCGAAGAGGTGTGCGCGGTGGCGGCGTAGAGACGGTGGACGAGCGGCACGAAGGCGGGGTGCAGCGGGAGATTGGTCCACGTGGGGACGGGGGGCGCGGCGAACAGGACCACGCGGCCTTTGCCAACGGTGCGCTCCATTATCACCGGGGTCGTGTCGGCGAGACGAAGCACGGTGGAGACCTCGGCGGACTTCACGGGATCGAGCGAGAAGACCTTGCTGAAACGCACGGCCGAGAGGTTGCCCGAGGCGGGATCGTTCCAGAGGGTGAGCAGGGGATTGTTATAAGGTCCGGCTTCGATGGTGCCTTGAGACGGGGCGGAAGGCGGGTTGATGGAGGCGGGCAGGAGGTCCGGCCAGGGCGCATCGAGGAACAAGTCGGCGGGGGTGGCATCGCCGGGCATGACGACGAGACCGCCACCATCGCGCACGAACTGGGCGAGCCCGGTCACGGCGGCGGGCAGCAGCGGATCGGCGCCGGCGAGAAAAATCACGGAGTAGCCGGACAATTTGGACGCATCGACATCGGCAGCGGTGACGCGGGTGACATGGAGATAATGACGCGAGGCTGCTTCTTCATCGACGGGAGCGAGTGCGCTCGCGAGGAAGTGCCCGGTGCCCTGCCACGGGGCGGGGCCGCGGCGGGATTCGACGACGAGCACGTCACGGGCCGGCGCGATCTCGAGGGCCAGCGTGCGGCGGTTGTCGAAGGCGAGACGGTCGGAGGGCAAGGCGGCGGTGAGCGTGTGGAAACCGGTGCCCGGCAGACGAACCAGCAACGGCACATAACGGGTGCCACCGGCGGCGAGCTGGCCGACCACGGCGTCGGCGGACGGGGCATCATCGTCCACCGAGAGGGTAAGGCGCACGCCATCCACGGGGGCTTCGCCGTGGTTGGTGATCTCGGCGAGGACGCGCATGGGCTGGCCGGCAACGGGGATGGCGGTGTCGAGCTTGAGGTTGGTGATGGCGAGGTTGCCGGTGCTGGCGGAGCCGGCGCCGGGGGTGACGATGAAGACCTTGATGTCGGGGGCGGTCTTCAGAAATTCGCGCACGGGCTCGAGGGTGCGCCAGCCGGAGAGCTGGTTGTCGGTGAAGAGATGGATTTCGCGGCGGCCGGGCAGATTGCGCAACGCCTCGATCGCAGCGCGGAGGGCGGGTTGAAAATCAGTTCCACGGTCGGTGATCTTGGCGAGTTCCACACTGCGACGAACCAGGGAGAGATCGCGGGACGGACGGGAGACGGGACTGGCGTAGCTATCGTTGACGAGCAACAGGCCGGCGGCGGAACCGGAGGGAAGTTCCTCGAGGAAACTGAGAGTCGCGGTGCGCGCGGCGGCGAAACGTGTCTCTACACCATCGCTGGCACCCATGCTGGCTGACTGGTCGAGAAGGACCATGACGGTGAGCGGATCGCCGGCGACGAGGCTGGATTTTTCGACGGCCTGGAAGGTGGGGCGGGCGAATGCGAACACGATCAAGGCGAGCACGAGGCAGCGCAGGATGAGCAGCAGGAGGTCCTGCATTTTTACGCGGCGTTGGTTTTTCTGCGCGGCAGCCAGAAGGAAACGCATCGCGGCCCAACGCACTTCGCGGATGCGGAGTTTGTTGAGCAGATGGATGATCACCGGCAGGGAAACTGCGGCGAGTCCGGCGAGGGCGGCTGGGGCTAAAAATTGCATCGCGGGTGCGGTGGGGTCAGCCGGCTTTGGAGCGGAAAGCGAGGTAACCGGTCAGGGCCTCGGCGAGGGGGCGGCTGGTGTCGCAGAGAGTATAATGGACGCCGCATTGTTCGCAGGCGCGGCGGACGGCCTTCTGATGCTCGTTGAACGCGGCGAGGTAGCTCTTGCGCAGATCGGCGGGGTTGGTCTGGAGGCGCGAGTCGTCTTCCAGTCCGATGAAGCGGACGTTTCCTTCGAGCGGGAACGTGATCTCCTCGTTGTCGAGCACTTGGAAGACGATGACCTCGCTGCGGGTGAGGCTCAGGCGACGCAGGCCTTGCAGGAGGTCGGCCGGATCATCGAGCAGATCACTGATGACCACCACGATGCCGCGGGCGCTGAGGCGGGCGGCGTAATCCTGAAGGCAGGCGCGGAGATTACCGGGGCGGGCGGGGGTGAAATTCGTGAGCTGCGTGCAAAGCTGGTGGACCTTGCCGAGACTGTCGGTGCGTTGAAACGTCTCGCGCGGGCGGTCGTCGAAGATCGTGGCGGTGACGGCGTCGCGTTGCTGGAGGATCAGGAAGCTCAAGCACGCGACAAGTCCGCGGGCGTATTGGATTTTCGATACAGTGCCGGAAGCGAACGACATCGACGCGCTGCCATCGAGGAGGAGGTGCGCGACGAAGTTGGTGTCCTGTTCGTATTGCTTGATGTAATACTTGTCGGAACGGCCGAGGATCTTCCAGTCCAGGTGGCGCGGGTCGTCGCCGGGCGAGTATTCGCGGTGTTGCGAAAACTCGATGGCGAAGCCGTTGAACGGTGAACGATGTTCGCCCACGCGATAGCCCTCGACGACGCGACGCGCGAAGAGACCGAGCGGTTCAGCGCGCGACAGTGTGTCGGGGTCGAGGAGGGTATGCGTGGCGGCCATGACTGAAGACAGAGGACGGAGGACAGACTACGGGAAGACGGACTTCAGGTGACTGAAGACCGACGGCGGAGAACGGACTCAGGCTAGCGGCTGGTTGGCGGGGATGAGCTGGAGGAGCTCGGTGATGACCGCGTCGGTGGTGACGCCTTCGCTCTGCGCGGTGAAGTTCACGGCGATACGGTGGCGCAGGATCGCGTGGGCGACCGCCGCGATGTTTTCGCAGCCGACATGGTTCTGGCCGTGGATGACGGCGTGGGCCTTGGCGGCGGTGATGATCGAGAGGCTGGCGCGGGGACCGGCACCGACGCTCAACCATTTCTTCGCGGGTTCCAGTGCGTCGGGTTCGCCGGTGCGGGTGGCGCGGACGAGGGCCTTGGCGTAGTGATACACGTGGTCGGCGACCGGCATCGATTTCACGATCTCCTGGAGGGCGATGACCTGCTCGGCGTCGATGACGACCTGCGGTTGTTCACCCTTGGCGGAGGCGCGCTTCATGATTTCGAGCTCTTCCTCGTCGGACGGATAGCCAACGCGGATGAGGAACATAAATCTGTCGAGCTGCGCCTCGGGGAGAGGATAGGTGCCTTCCTGCTCCAGCGGATTCTGGGTCGCGAGCACGAAGAACGGGGCGGGGAGCTTGTGGGTTTTGCCACCGACAGTAACGCGGCGCTCCTGCATGGCCTCGAGCAAGGCGGCCTGGGTTTTCGGAGGTGTGCGGTTGATTTCGTCGGCGAGGACGATGTTGGCGAAGAGAGGACCGTTGATGAACTTGAAGGAGCGCTCCTGGGTGAGCGGATCGGTGTAGATGACCTCGGTGCCGGTGATGTCGGACGGCATCAAGTCGGGCGTGAACTGCACGCGCTTGAACGACATGGCGAGCGTGTCGGCGAGGGTCGAGATGAGCAGGGTTTTCGCGAGGCCGGGCACGCCGACGAGGAGCGCGTGCGAACGGGTGAAGATGGCGATGAGGATCTCTTCGACGACCTGTTGCTGGCCGACGATGACCTTGGAGAGTTCGCCTTGGATGGCGGCGTAAACCTGGCGGCAGTAATCAATCTGTTCGGGGCCGACGGGTGACGCTTCGTAGGAGACGGGAGCGGCGGTCTCGGGGGCCGGTGCGGGGACGGATTCTTCGGTGGAGTCAGACATGATGGGAAAGCGTAAAGGGTGTAGTTTGGGGAGGACTACGTTGGGTGCCCGGGGCGGGTGGGAAAAGAGGGGTTAAGACACACGAGCGGGAAGCTCGGTGCTTGTCCAGTCAGGTTGATGAATGAAGCGAACACATTTCGAGCAATTGTTTAGGCAATTGCTATGTCGGCGGAGGGCGATGGGAGGGAGGGAGGGTTAAAGCGGGCGGTTTAAGGCGGTCTGAATGCTATGCTGAAAATCAAAAATATAGGTGGTCAGGCCGGTTCACGGGAAGATGGTCGAAGTGGTGGCAGTCACCACGACATGGGACGCGTCGGTGAGCAGGGCGTAAATTTTAGCAGGACCCTTGATGTCCGGCGGACGGATAAACCAGATGTCGGGGCTGGGTCCGGGTCTGGATTCGAGCGAGATGATAGCGTCGCGTTTGGAGCGGGTGGCGGCGGAGCGGAAGTTGCAGGCGAAAGTGATGGCGGGGAATTTTGTGGTGGCCTCAGCCAGCGTGACTTCAACGGCCATCCAGCCGGCGGGCGCATCATCGCGCGAGATGACGCGAAAGCGGGTGACGCTTGTGAGTGGTGCCGATGGTTTCTCGCCGAGGTAGATTTCACGGACGGCGTGCCAGGCCGGACGTGTGGATTCGCCGAGGAGAAGGCCGTGCTTGAGATTCGTGTAGCTCAGCGAGTTGCTGTAATTGAAAACGAACAGGCCGAGACAGCGGCCGGCGATGCGCTGGGGGGTGATGGTTTTATTCCAGGCATCGGTGATGACGCGGTATTTTTCGTCATCGGAGGATTCGAGTTTGACGCCATTTTTGTCCTTGGGCGTGTCCCAGTCGCCGCGTGATCCGTATTCGGTGACCAACCACGGGCGCGTGGAACCGGCCTTGGCGAGGGCGGCGGGCAACGCGGCAATGCCGGCCCCGTAGATATTGATGCCATGCGCATCGACGGACGGGCAGAAACGCTCGACCCAGGAAACGCCCTTCGTGAAAGCGTCGACCGCGATGAGCGGATGATGGGGATCGATGAGCTTGATCTCGCGGCAGGCGGCTTCGAGCGCGAGGGCGTAGGCGGTCTTGGCCTCGTCGTTGGGAAGGTTGAGGAACACCTCGTTACCGACGCCCCACGCGAGGAGCGCGGGATGGTCTTTGTAAGCGCGCACGCTTTTCAGAATCGCCGCCTGCTGGCTGGCGATGCCGGCGGTGTCCCTCGTGTAATCGAAACTGTCATCCGCCTCCGCGCCCGGCTGGCCGTGGCGGAACCAGAGACCGAGGAGGACGCGCAACCCGTGTTTGTGCGCGGCATCTAGGAGTGCGGGCGTGTCGTTGCCGGCACCCCACGTGCGAATCGTATTCACGCCGATGGCGGCGAGTTTTTCGCAATCGCGATCGTAGGCGGCGGGTCCGCCGGTGCCGCTGAAGGTGACGCCGCGTATCTCGTAGGGCCGGCCGTCGGCGCGCAGTTCCCAGCGACCCTCGCCCGTGGAAACGACTTCGACGGCGGCCGCGGCGCGCGCGATCAAAGCGAACGCGGCAAGCAGGAGGATGAGAAGGCGCGACATGGTGTGGATACGAAGATGACTGGAGGCTTACGGCACCTTCACCGACGTGGTGGCGGTCACGAGGTTGTTACGCGTGTCCTTCACGATGGCGTAGAGTTTGAGGGAGCCCTTGATCTTGGGCATCTTTACCAGCCAGATATTTTTGGCGGGGCCGGCCTTGGATTCGACGATGTTGACGGCGTCGCGCTCGTGGCGGGAAGCGGCGTTGCGGTTGAGGTAGGCGAACGAGATGTCGAGCGGCTTGGACTCGGGATCTTTGACGATGAACTTCACGGTGGCCCAGGTTCCGTCGGAGAGAACCTGCACGTCGCGCACGGCGATGCCGACAACGTGAGGCAGAACGGCGTCGGATTTTTTTCCGGTGTAGATTTCCTCGACCGCGTGGAAGGGCGGACGGGAGCGTTCGCCGGACAACATGCCCAGCCAGAGGTTGGTGTGGTCGAAGGAGGCGCTGAAGTTGAACACGTAAAGACCGAGGCAACGGCCGGCGTCGATCTGCGGTTTCAAGCCCTCGGACCATACGGCGGTGATGACGTTGTATTTCTCCTCGTCGTCGGGCTCGCGGGGAACGCCGTTGTCGTCCTTGCCCACGTCCCATTCGCCCTGGGAGCCGAACTCGGTGATGAACCACGGCTTTTTGACGCCATCCTTGGCGAGCGTGCCGGGGAGGCCGATGAGGCCGCGGCCGTAGGCGTTGATGCCGTAGGCGTCGAGGGACGGGACGTATTTTTCCCACCAGGACAGGCCGACGGTCCAGGCGTCGACGGAGACGACGGGGTGGTTGGGATCGGTCTTCTTGATTTCCTGCACGACCTTTTCGAGGAACCTGGCGTAGGCCTCCTTCACGGCGTCGTTGGGGCAGTTGAGGATGACCTCGTTGCCGGCGCCCCAGACGAGGACGGCGGGATGGTCTTTGTATTTGCGGACGGCGGCGATGGTGTCGTCGAGCTGTTTGCGGACGCCGGACGTGTCCTTGGTGTAGTCGAAACTGTCGTCGCCCTCCATGCCGGGACGGCCGTGGCGAAGCCAGAGACCGACCATGACGGTGATGCCGTTTTTGTGGGCGGCATCGAGGAGGCGTAGCGTGTCGTCACCAACGCCCCACGTGCGGATGGAGTTCACGCCGATGGAGGCAAGACGCGCCATGTCCTTCTCATAATTGGCGGGGCCGCCGCTGCCGCTGAAGGTGACGCCCTTCGCGATGTAGGGCTGGCCGTTGAACTGGAGTTCGTAGCCGGCGCCCTTGGAGACGATGGCGACCTTGGACGGCGCGGCCGGGAGCATGGAGGCTGCGAAAGTGAAAACGAGGGCGAGGAGCAGACGTGGGGTTTTCATAAAATTATCCTTTGACGGCGCCGCTGGTGAGGCCGGCGATGAATTCCTTCTGGAGAAGGAGGAAGAGGCAGAGCACCGGCGCGATGGAGACCAGCGTGCCCGACATGATCATGCCGTAGTCCTGGCCGTAGAGTCCGCGTAGTTGATTAATGGCGACAGAAAGCGGAAAGAGTTCGGGCGACTGCAGGATGATCTGCGGGCCGATGAAGTTGTTCCATGTGCCGAGGAACGTGATCATCAGAAACGCACCGATCATCGGACGGAGAAGCGGCAGGACCAACGTGAAGAAAATGCGAAGCTCGCCGGCGCCGTCGATACGCGCGCTTTCGAGGAGCTCGTGCGGAATGGCGTTCATGGTGGCCTGACGGAAAAGGAAAATGCCGAAGGCGGGCGCGACGCCCGGGAGGATCAGGCCCGCGTAGGTGTCGAGCAGCCCGAGCTTGTAGATCAGCTGGTAGCCCGGGGCCATGAGCAGCGGGCCGGGGATGACGAGGGCGACGAGCACGAGATTCAGCACGAAGCCGCGACCGGCGAAGCGGAACTTGGCGAGGGCGTAGCCGCCGGCGGCGG
This sequence comes from Rariglobus hedericola, assembly GCF_007559335.1. Classification (NCBI taxonomy): domain Bacteria; kingdom Pseudomonadati; phylum Verrucomicrobiota; class Opitutia; order Opitutales; family Opitutaceae; genus Rariglobus; species Rariglobus hedericola. The sequence goes on along the minus strand of NZ_VMBG01000001.1, from coordinate 2,116,467 downwards.
AGCAAAGCGTGGCGGCGATCGCGCTGACCGATGACAGGAAGAACGAGTTGAGCAGCGCGTTGCCGATGCTGAGTTCGGTGAAGAGACGCTTGAAATTGACGACGGTGAGGCGGTCCCAGGCGATGCCGAGAAAGCCGTCGCCACGTGGAAGAAAAACGGAGGAGAAAAAATCGGCGTTACCCTTGAAGGCGGCGCAAGCCATCCAGATGAACGGCACAAGTGTGAGCGCGGCGGCCATCACGAGCAGCGTGTAAACCGGGATGAGCAGGAGCCTTTGCCGGGCGGAGAAACTGAGGTCGCCGGTCATTTGGCTTCCTCCTTTTTCATCCAGAGCCTCTGGCCGAGGGCGAAGGTGCCGAGCATCAGTGCGAGCATCCAGCCGATGGCGCTGGCGTAACCGAGGTCACCGGTGACGAAACCCGTCTGGTAGAGATACATCACGATCGTGAGGCCGCGGTTGTCGGGTCCGGGGCCGTTGAGCAGAATGAACGGCAGTTCGAAAAGTTGGAAACTGCCGAGGAGCGAAAGCAGCACGACGAAGGAGACGACCGGCATGATTTCAGGAACGACGACGTGACGGAAACGATCCCACGGACCGGCGCCGTCGAGAGCGGCTGCTTCTAGGAGCTCGGCGGGCACGTTCTGCAACGCGGCGAGGAAGTAGATCATGTTGAACCCGACGTAGAGCCAGAGCGCGGCGAGAATGAGCGCGGGCATCACGTATTCCTGGAGCCACGGGAACTCGGGGTTGAACGACGCGAAGAGGGCGTGAAGCGTGACGTTGATGATGCCGGTGCGCTTCTCGAACATGAGGGCGAACATCAGGCCCACGAAGACAAGGCCCACCAGCGACGGAGCGAAGAAGATGAGGCGGAAGAACGCGCGACCCTTGAGACCGGGGCGATTGAGCAGCAGGGCGAGGCCGAGAGACAGCGGGAGCTGCAGGAAGACGGAGCCGCAGGAGAAAATGAGCGTGTTGCGCAGCGCCTTCCAGAAGAGCGGATCGGTGAGGAGGAACGTGAAATTGTCTATGCCGACCCAGCGGGATGTTTTGGGTCCGTAGGTTTGCTGCATCGAAAGCAGGACCGACTGGAGGAGCGGCCACGCGAGGAAGACGGTGATCGTGATGATGAACGGCGAAAGGAAGAGCCAGGGCACCCAGGCGGGCTCGGAACGAAAGCGGCGACGTGGTTGGTCCGGCGTATTCATTACTTGGATGCGGCGGGTTTCTCGGCGTTCGTTGCAGGGCGCAGGAAGACGTTGCGATCGATCTGCTTCACGACCTGGGCCTGGGCGAAGGCGAGCAGGCGGCGGGTTTCGGGGAGGAGTTTTTCAACGTCGGTCTCGCCGGTGGCCTCGATGTAGGTGACGAGAGAAAGCATCGCGTCGTTTATGCGGGCCATCGCGAGTGAGCCGTAAGGCGAGGAAGAACGGACGGGGACGTTGGGAGCCTGGTTGATGAAGAGACGGCCGGCGGGTTGTCCGGCGAAGTAGGCGTCGGGCTCGTCGAACACGGGGAGCGACCAAAATTGCTTTACGGGGGTGACGATGCTGAGGGCGCGGTAGGATTCGGCGGCGAGCTGGGGGGACAAATAAAGTTCCTTAGCGAAGGCCCAGCAGGCTTCGGGGTCGCGGGAGGTTTTGGGAATGCCGAGCATGGAGCCGCCCTGCGCGCTGGTGCGGCGGCCGCCGGGTGTCCATGCGGGCAGCGGCATGAGTTTGATTTTTCCGGAGAGGGCGGGGAGGTCGATTTTCCAGACGCCGGCGAGCCAGTCGGGCATGACGGAAGCGATGACAGTGCCTTGGAGGCGCAGTTGATTTCCGGCGGCGGAGAACTCGGGGGCGTCCACGGAAATACGGGTGGAACCGGTAGACCAGGTGGCGAGCGTGGTGATGACGCGGGCGTTGATCTCGGAGTCGATGACGGGGCGGTCGTGTTCGTCGAAGAGTTGACCGCCGGCCTGGAGGAGAAGCGCGAACGTAATGTCGGCGTTGGTGGGCCAGAAGTTGAGAATGAAACGGTCGGGGCGGCCGTCGCCATCGAAGTCTTTCATGAGGGGACGAAAGGCGCGGATGAGGTCGTCCCAGGTTTCGATGGTGGAGACATCAATGCCAGCGGCTTCAACGATATCGGCGCGGTAGGCGAGGAGCACGGGGTGGACATCGTGAGGCAGGCCGAAGATGCGGCCGCGAGATGTCCACGCACCGAAGGACGGCGCGTTGATTTTTTCGAGCAGGCCCTCGTTGCGAAGGCGGTCGGTGAGGTCGATAAAACCGACATCCTCGACCGGACCGGTGAAGGCGCGGCCGGCGATGTTGCGTTCGACCTCGATTAGATCCGAGACGGGAGTGCCGGAGAGAAAACCCGACAACATGCGCCGCTCCAAGGCGCCGTAATCGAGGAGCAACATGTTCACCTTGGAATCCACCGGGTGGTTGCGATTCCAAGTTTCAATGAGCGGTGCGTAGGCAGGTGTGTGGGCGCGTGCGGAGGTCCAGAAAATGAGACCGTCGTAGCGCCGCGCGGGACGTTGCCAGACGTAGAGAGTCGTCAGCACGGCGATCACCAACAGCACCCACACCGCGGGCGATGCGGCTTCGAAGATGATTTTGAAACGTGAAGGCTGGCGGGACATGGAGCGAAGCAATGCCGCGGGAAAATGGGGGTGCGGGCGCGGGAGCAGAAAGGCCGGACACGCGGTCCGGCCTTGGGGAAGGGAAACGAAAAACGGCGAAGGTTATTCGGCGGCGTCGAACTCGAGGGCCTTCACGCGGGCGCGGGCGGCTTCGGACGGACGCCAGAACCAGCCTTTGGTGTCCCAGCACTGGGCGAAGGACAATTTGTCCACGAGCGTCTTGTAGGCGGCGAGGGCACCGGCCTTGTCGCCGGATTGCTCAAGCGTCTGCCCCAGGATGAAGAGGGACGTGCCGACGTCATTGAGGGCCCAATACGAGTGAACCTTTTCCTTGTCGTCGGTGGGGACGGGGGCGGTCAGCGAATTCTGCTGCTGGATGGCGGTGGCTTCGTAGAGCTCGCGGACGCGGGCGACGTAGCCCTTAACCTCGGCGACGTTTTTGGCGGCGTGGGCGGCCCAGGCTTTGCCGGTGATGGTGGCGGAGCCGTTGTCACCAAAGTCGAGCTTGGGTGCGGCCGGGGTGGTGGCGGCGGCGGGCGCCGGGGTGGCGTCCGGAGTTTGGGCGGAAAGGGGCAGGAGCGAGGCGACGACGCAGGACGTCACGGAAAGAAGCAGGCCGGGTTTCATGGGGGGATGAGGGTTGGAAAACAGACGGGGCGGCTAACGTTAAAAACCATGCGTAATGGCCGTGGGCGCGTCAAGCTGATTTCTGCAACTTTATGCAACAATGTTCGCGGTGAGCGACCGGTTTTTGAGCGGTGCAGGATTCCGCGAACGCGAAATCAGAGTGCTGAATTGCGCGGAGCGGCGATGGTTTCGCCCTCGCGCAAAGCGCAGTCCAGCAGGATGTGCTGGGTGGAATCGAAGCGGCGGTTGATCAGGTCGGACAGGCGTTTCACGCCGGTGACGCCGATCTCACGATAAGGGACCTGCACGGTGCTGAGGAGAGGGGCGCCGGCGGGCTTGCGAATGCCGTCGAAGCCGGTGACGGAAACATCACGGGGAACGGATAGGCCATTCTTCTTGAAGAATTCCACGAGCTGGTAGGCTTCGTAGTCGGACGCGCACAGCCAGGCGGTGACTCCCTTGCGCGTGAGTTCGAGGGCGCGCTGGTGGGTGGCATCGTAATCGAGCTTGTTGTGCTGGCCGATGTTGAGCGCGTCGTCGGGGTTGTAGGGCATGCCGAGGGAAAACAGTTTTTCCATGTAGGCGCTGTGGCGGCGGAGTGCCCAGCTGGCCTCGACATCGTAGTGATGCGTGAAGAAACCGATGCGTTGATGGCCGTGCGCGAGCAGGCGATCCATGAGCTTGTTGACGCCGCGGAAGTGATCGACGTCCACGCAGTCGAGGCCGGTGGTGCCGTATTGTTCGACGAGGGAAACGCACGGGTATTTCGCCATGAGCTCGTCCATGACTGTCTGCGGAAACGGATAAATAAAGAGCACGCCTTTCCAGCGTCGGCGACGCATCGGGGTGATCCGGCGGTAGGACGGGCTGTCGAGGCTCAGGTCCTCGGGCTTCACATAATGGAGATCGAGGCTGATCTTCTTGGTGCGGGCGAACTCGGTGACGCCGGTGAGGATTTCTTCGCCGGGATTGCCGTAGGCCGTGTTGTCGAAATTAGGCAGGTCGACGCAGATCAACACGGCGACATCGAGCAGTTTGAGGCGCTCGGCGTGGGCGCGGGGCTTGGCTTTTTCGAGCGGGGAGTAGCCCAGCTTGGAGGCGAGCGCGAAGACCTTGGCGCGCGTCTGCGGATTGATGCCGGGGTGGTTGGTGAAGCAGCGCGAGACGGTGGCGCGGGAGAGCTTCAGCTTGGTTGCGATGAGTTGCTGGTTGGGCTTGGGCATGCCGTTGGGATTGCCGTGAAGAAAGAATGCATCCGGCGGGGGAGCAATGCGAAATGTGGCCGGAAACTTTGTGCACCATAAGTCGCATTTACCGCAATAAAACGAGGTTTTGAGGGTTTTAAGTGTTATGCAATTTTATGCATCAAAAACTCCTTTACTCGCTGCGGATTTAGCTGCACGTTGCAGTCCAGATGTTACCTCCCCGCCCCGTCATGCGCGGCTTTGCCGTGCTCACCCATGTGTTCCCCATCGCGTGTTTAATTATGAGCCTTTCCTCCCCCGTTTCCCCTGCGGCCGTGGCCGCGCCCGCCGTGCAACCATCCTCCAAGGTCGCGCTGGAGCGTCGTGCGGATGGTCAGTGGCAGCTGCTACGCAACGGCCGGCCGTTCGTCATCAATGGCGTCGGTGGCCAGCGTCATCTTGAGCTGCTCGTTCAGATGGGCGGAAACTCGTTCCGCACCTGGGGCGCCGACGACCTCGATCACAAAGGTCCCAACGGCAAAAGCCTGCTTGATCAGGCGCGCGAGCTGGATCTTGCCGTGACCATCGGCATCTGGCTCCAGCACGAGCGCCACGGTTTTAATTACAGCGACCCGGCGCAGCTGGAGAAGCAGCGCGAGTATGTCCGCGGCCTGGTGCGCCGTTATCGCAATGAGCCCAGCCTGCTGGTCTGGGGTTTGGGCAACGAGATGGAAGGTCCGACCGCGGATGGTCGCGACACGCGTATTTGGAAGGAGCTTCAAGTGCTCGCCCAGATCATCAAGCAAGAGGACCCGAACCATCCTGTGATGACGGTCATCGCCGGTGCCGGCGGCGCCAAAGTGAAGGCGCTCATGGAAAATTACACCGCGATCGATATCCTCGGCGTGAACGCCTACGGTAGTGCGGCCGGCGTGGGCAAGGCGCTGCAGGAGGCGGGCTGGCAAAAGCCGTTTGTCCTCACCGAATTCGGTCCGGTCGGAGCGTGGGAGGTGCGTCACACCTCGTGGAATGCGCCCATCGAACAATCCAGCCAGGAGAAGGCGGCCAATTATTACAGCACCCAGAAGATGGTGATGGAAGACAGCCACGGCACCTGCATCGGCAGCTACGCCTTTGTGTGGGGCAACAAACAGGAAACCACCTCGACGTGGTATGGCATGTTCGCGCCGACCGGTGAGAAAATGCCGTCGATCGACGCCATGTCGTATGCCTGGACGGGCAAGTGGCCGGAAAACCGCAGCCCGCGTATCCGTAAATTTACTACGGATTTGCGCGAGGCGATTGTGAAGCCCGGGCAGCCGTTCACCGGATTGCTTGAGGCGACCGATGCGGAGAAGGACACGCTCACCGTCGAGTGGACGGTCGTGGCCGAGAGCACCGATCGTCGCGAAGGCGGCGATGACGAGGCTGTCCCGCCGAGCATTCCCGGATGCATCACCCGCAGTGAAGGTCTGGCCGTCGCCGGAGTCGCTCCGACGAAAACCGGTCCTTACCGCCTATTCGCGACGGTTCGCGACGGCAAGGGCGGCGCCAGCATCGATAACGTTCCCTTTCTTGTAAAATGAGCCTCGTTTCCGAAATCGCGACCCCGGTCGCCAAAGCGTCCTCAGCTCCCGGTTCCCGTCGTTCGTGGTCCGTCGTCGAGACGGCGCGTGACAACGGCCGCCGCCTTTCCGTGGCGCCGCCGCCGCGCCTGCTCGCGCCCGGTCTGAGCGCCGGCCAGCACGTGTTGCATTGCAATCCGGCGGAGCAATTCCAGACGATGGAAGGCTTTGGCGGAGCATTGACCGAGTCCGCCGCGTGGGCGTTGTCGCAAACGACGCCCTCGCAGCGCGCCGAGGTGTTGCGCCGTTACTACGACACCAAGGACGGCCTGGGCTACACGCTCGCCCGCACGCATATCAACAGCTGCGATTTTTCGCTGTATCCCTGGTCACTGGCCGAGACGGCGGGAGACTTCGAGCTGAAGTCATTCGATCTCGCGCCCATGCGTAACTGGGTGCTGCCGTTGCTGCATGAGGCCCGCGCCATCGCCGGTGACAAGTTGCGTTTCCTCGCTTCTCCGTGGAGTCCCCCGGCGTGGATGAAGACCAACGACACCATGCTTCAAGGCGGCGGCTTGCGGCCCGAATGCCGCGATGCCTGGGCGCGCTTGATGGCGCGTTTTGTGACCGCGATGCGCGACGAGGAAAAGCTCCCCATCTGGGCCGTGACGGTGCAAAACGAACCGGCCGCCAAGCAGACGTGGGAGTCGTGCCTTTACACGGCGGAAGAGGAGCGCGACTTCGTGCGCGACCATCTCGGCCCGGCGCTGCATGCGGCCGGACACGCGGACGTGAAGCTGCTGGTGTGGGATCATAACCGTGATCTGCTCGTCGAGCGCGCGACGCCGATTTTCTCGGATCCGGCGACGGCGCGTTTTGTGTGGGGCGCGGCGCTGCACTGGTATGTGAGCGAAGACTTCACGCAGTCCTCGGCACTGCACGCGGCATTTCCGGACAAACATATTTTGTTTACCGAAGGTTGCTGGGAAGGCGGCGTGAAGCTCGGCCAGTGGGACCGCGGCGAGCGTTATGCGCGCAACATGATCGGCGACATTCGCAACTGGGTATGCGGTTGGATCGACTGGAACATGGTCCTGGATACGCGCGGCGGCCCGAATCACGTCGGCAACTGGTGTGATGCTCCGGTGCTGGTGGATCACGAGACGGGCGAGGTGCATTACCAGAGCTCGTTTTATTACATCGGGCATTTCAGCCGCTTCGTGAAGCCGGGTGCTAAACGCATCGCCTCGGGCAAACCGCATCCGGGTGTGTCGTCGGTGGCCTTTATGAATCCCGATGGTTCGCTGGCGATCGTGGTGCTGAACGAAACGGACGATGCCGTGCAGTTCACGCTGAAGACCGACGCCGACGCACTCGCCTGCACGATTCCGGCGCGTTCCATTCAAACCTACATCGGCAGCTGATACGCCGAGGGGGGCGCGCACGGTTTCGATTGGTGCCGTGCCAATCTAAAAACTGGTGCCCGGGGCGGGACTCGAACCCGCACGACCTTACGATCAAGAGATTTTAAGTCTCTGGTGTCTACCATTCCACCACCCGGGCGGGCGGCACTGCGGGCAGAGTGAAAGTGTCCGCCTGCCTGCGGTCAACGCTGCGACTCATCCCTTCACACATCCGCATCCTGATAACGTGCGGTAATAACCCGCGTTGCTCAGGTTGTATCCGTGCGACACGGGAAACTTGGCATTGAGGGTTGGCGGGAACATGCGGACGTTCGTGGTTTCGTATTCGCGTTCCATGAATCTGCTTACCACCACCATCGGTCGTCTTCGTGTCATTGGTTTTCTCGAGGGCGTCTCATTCCTCGTGCTGCTTGGCGTCGCCATGCCGTTGAAATATTTCTGGGGCGAGCCTCAGGCCGTGCGTGTCGTCGGCATGGCGCATGGCGTGCTGTTTCTCGCCTACATCGCGGCAACGGTGCAGGCGTGGTTGGAACACGACTGGTCGTGGAAACGCGCGGCGTTGATCATGCTCGCGAGTCTCGTGCCGTTCGGGACGTTTTACGCGGATGTAAAATGGCTGCGCAGCGAGCGCCGTTGATCGTGCCCGCCCTGTGCGCCGCAGATCCGGCGCTGCGAAATTAAGGCGTCGGCTGTTTCGGTGCCTGGATTTTGGAGGTCCGGCGTTCAGCGCGTTTTTTGACTGCAGCGGAAATCGGGTAGCGGACGCAGCCGTGATAAATGCAGAGGAACGTGATCATGCCGGCGGCGGCGTAGATCAGGCCTTCCGTGGTCGTGGGCACGGCGGGGCGGTAAACGTCGAGCGTGGCGCTGGCGATGGATCGGTCGAGGTGCGCAAAGAAGACGAAGGGTTTTTCCCAGATGGAAGCGTTGCGCAGGGAGGACTCGGCGGTGGCGAGTTCGTTGACGCGGTCGATCGTGCCTTGCATGACACCGCCGAGTTTGGCGACGGCGGTGTCCGTGTTGGTCGACGTGCGCTCGATGAATTGGGGGAGCGTCAGGTTGGAACTGCGGGCGACCACTTCGAACTCGGCCAGCTGGCGACGGGCCTCGTCGAGGCGTCCGCCGAGGCGTTGCAGGTATTGCTGGATGAACTCGGGCAGCTGGCAGAACGCCACGGCGCCGAGCAGGCAGAGCACGCGATCAAGCAGGCCTTCGCCGGCGCGGAAAAGAGGGCGTAACGGTGCGGTCCAGCTCATGGGCAAAGGCTCGCTTTCCCGCGCCCCGAGCGCAAGCGCGCACGAGGCGGCGCGGGTTAGAGCGCGGCGCGGATGACCGCGCCGAGACGGGCCATGCCGGTCTCGATGCGTTCCTCGGTGGAGTTGCTGAAGTTGAGGCGCAGGGTGTTGCGAACCGGCTCGCCGACCCAGAACGGGGCGCCGGGGACGAAGGCGATTTTTTCGCGGGCGGCGATCTGGAGCAACGCGGTCGTGTCGATGGACGCGGGGAGGGTGACCCAGAGAAACAGTCCGCCGTCGGGCTTGGTCCAGGTGCAGCCGGCGGGCAGTTCGCGTTCGAGGGCGGCGAGCATCAAGTCGCGGCGGCGGGCATACACGCTGCGCAGCGTTTCCACATGCGCGGAGAGCGCACCGGGTTGGCTGACGTAGTGGTGCACGAGGCGCTGGGTGAAAGAGGAGGTTTGCAGGTCGGCGGCCTGCTTGGCGGAGGTGATTTTCTCGCGGAGGCCGGCATCGGTCACGGCGAGCCAGGCGACGCGAAGGCCGGGGGCGAGGATTTTGCTGGAGGTGCCGAGGTAGAGGCAGTCGCGGGCGCCCGGAAAGGTGCCGAGTGCGGGTTGGGCTTCGCCGGAGAAACGCAGGGCGCCGTAGGGATCGTCTTCGAGGACGGGCACGCCGAAGTGGGCGGCGATCCGGACGATCTCGGCGCGGCGGGCGGCGGTGAGCGAGACGCCGGTCGGATTCTGGTAGTTGGGAATCAAATACAGCAGTTTCGGACGGACGGGTGATGACTCCAGGAAGGCGCGCAGGGCGGTGGGTTGCAGGCCGTGCGCGTCGGAGGCGAGACCGACGGCGTGGGCTTCATAGGCTTGGAAGACCTGCAGGGCGCCGAGGTAGGCGGGGTTTTCGGTCACCACGAGGTCGCCCGGGTCGAGGAGAACCTTGGCGATGAGATCGAGCGCCTGTTGGGAGCCGTGGGTGATGACGATGTCGTCCGGCGTGACGGAGAGGCTGACGGTCTCGGCGAGATGGGCGGCGACCCATTGGCGGAGAGGCAGGTGGCCCTCGGTAACTCCGTATTGAAGGGAGGCAGGACCGTCGGCGGAAAGCAGGACGGCTTGGGCGGAGCGGGCGACGGCTTCTACGGGAAAGAGCTCGGGGGCGGGTAGTCCGCCGGCGAAGGAGATGACGTCGGGCGCGGCGGTGACCTTGAGGATTTCGCGGATGGCGCTGGGCTTCATGCCGGCGGTGCGCGCGGCGTAGCGATATACGGGTTGGGAGGAGGTCACGGGCGGAAGAACGTCGTCGGGCGGATTCACGGGCGGTCGAGGTTGAAGAAGGTAAGGTCGCGTGGTTGGGCGGTGCCGGTCTCGGGGAGGAGATCGGGATGTGTAGTGAGCATGAGCATGTCATGTCCGGCGGGACGTCGAGGCGTTTCGAAGAATGGACGCGTAATTCCCGGGCGGAGTTCGGTGCGGAGGTTGAGCGGTTGCGTGAAACGCAATGCGGTTTGCAGGAGGTCGGTCTTTTTCATGGCGGGTGGTTTTGTTGGCCACCCCCTCGTGTGCCGGACCGGACAAGGGCACAAAAAAGCCCCCTCCGGTATGGCACCGGAGGGGGCGAAATGGTTATTCGCTCAAGCCCCTCGCGGCGCGCACGTAACGGACACGACGACGACTGCGACTACGGAGGAGTAGGCGGAGGCTTGGGAAGCGATGGTCGTGGTGCCGAGGTTCATTGAGACGAAATTGAAAAGGCCCGAAAACGGGCGCGGGTCAAGTCTGCGGTGGTTTTGCTCAGGCGGCGCGGGCGGCGGCGCGGCGGTTTTTCACGGCTTCGTCGGCCTTGCGGTCGAGCCAGCGAATGAAGGCGAAACGGGGCTCAGGGCTGTTGAATTGGTCGGCATGGACCTTTTCGCCGTGGGTGTAGAGCGTCTCGGGATCGACGTAGGTGCCGAGGACAAAATCAACGAGGGGCAGGCCGAAGATGCCGGAGATGCCTTCATTGCACCGGATGTCGGCGTGGTGGCGGAGGTGGAAGGCGTAGGCCTTGCGCCACATGCGCCCGTAGCGCGGGTGCTCGATCATGCGGTCCCAAGTGTCTTGCGGCCAGTGTTCGACGGCGTGGATGAGTTCGTAGAGCGAGAGGGAGAAGGCGACCGCGAGGTAGCCGGCGAGGAACATGGGGGCGTTGGGAAAAATCCACTGGCCGAGGGCGAGCAGCGGAGTGACGACCAGCGAGAAGATGATCAACGAATACCACGGGAAATAAGAGGCCTCGTGCTGTTTTTCCTCCTCGATGGGGAAGGTGTTGCGCGCGATGTGGGTGTTGTCGGCGACAGGCTCGTTATCGATGAACCCGGGGACCTCGGCGTTGGTGACCTTGGAGCGGTGATAACCGATGTGGGTGAGGGCGTGGTGGCGCGTGTGCTGTTTGTAGAAGTAGCTGAGGAAGGGAATCAGCGGCGCGTGGAGGATGTAGCGGTGGAAAAAGTATTCGAAGATGCCCGCGACCGTGTGGATGGAGGCGAAAACGATGACAAATGACACCCAGCCGGCGGCGATTTGCGTGGCCCAGACGCCGGGTGCGATGAGGGCGAGCGCGCCGTAAAGCGCGCCCAGCGACAGGATGATCGTGGCAATGAAGAGCCAGGGTGAGAACTTTTCCTCGTGTTTACCCGCGTGGGAATGATCGGACATGGTGGGTGACGTGGATGAAAGGTGGTCGGTGGCGTTAAAAGGGAAAGTCCATCAGCAATCGTGGCAGGGGACTAGCGTAATCGGTGCCGCCAGTCCCGCCGCAGGACAAGGGCCGGCACCGCTGCCCATGCAGATGCGTGGCGATTACTTGTCCTTGTCGCCGCCAAAAAGCTTCTTGAGGCCGTCGCCGGCTTTTTTGGCGGCTCCTGAAGTAGCATCGCCGGCGGCGGCTCCGCTGGCGCTGCCAATATTCATCGCGGATTGGGCGACGGCTACGGTGATGTTGCTAAGGATGTTGCTTACGACCTTGGTGGCGAGCTGGTCGGCGGTGATGCCGCCTTCCTTGGTGCCGAGATCGGTCAGGACCAGCGGGGGCATCGGAACCGTGATGGCGGTGGGGCCGGCGCCGAGGGTGACCTTGGCGTTTTCCAAGCGGAAGCTCTTCACCTCAAACTTGAGGGGTTTACCGTCCTTGCTGACAGGTTGATCGGCCACGGGTTTATCGCCTGATCCACCGGTGTTGGTTTCGATGTTTTTGAGGAGCTCTTTGATGTTGCTGCTGATAATCTTGGTCTCGTAAACGAATTCGGGTCCGTCGATGAGGACCTCCTTCACGACGATGTGGTCGCCGAGGAGCGAGCCGGGCACGACGCTGACGTGGACCTTGGCAAAGGAAAACGCCTTGTCGCTCTTCCATCCCTCGGGATTGCCCACGAACAGGCCGTTGAGCGTGCCGGAGCCGGAAAGCGGGGAGATCGAGGCGCTATCAAGCGTGACCTTGGTGCCGGTGATCTTGGGGGCGAAGGTGTTGACGCCCTTGGTGACGATGGAGCCGAGGAAAAACGAGGCGATGAACGCGCCGATGACCATAAGTGCGAGCAGGCTGCCGAGGATGATCAGGAGTTTTTTCATGGGAGGTAGGCTCAGGGTAATGAGGCGAACGGTAACGGCAAGCCTGCTGCCCGCGGGAACTTTTACCTTGTCAGAGCGGAGGAGCGTCCCTGCCTTGGCCGCAGTCGTTAAAAATTTCCGCGCTCCCTCATGGCCAACGCTTACACCGAAGATTCAATCAAGACCCTTTCGCCGCTCGAGCACATCCGCCTGCGTCCCGGCATGTATATCGGGCGTCTCGGAAACGGCTCCAACGCCGAGGACGGCATCTACGTTCTCCTCAAGGAAACCATCGATAACTCCATCGACGAATACACGATGGGGCACGGCAAGAAGATCGAGATCGAGCTCAACGACCGCACCCTCCGCGTCCGCGACTACGGCCGCGGCATTCCGCTCGGCAAACTCATCGACTGCGTTTCGATCATCAACACGGGTGCGAAATACGACAGCGAGACGTTCCAGAAATCCGTCGGTTTGAATGGCGTCGGCCAGAAGGCCGTCAACGCGCTCTCCATTTCGTTTCGCGCCCAGGCCATCCGTGAAGGCGACACCAAGATCGTCGAGTTCACGCAGGGCAAGATCACCAAGGACAACAAAGTCGCCAAGACCGCCGAGCGAAACGGCACGATCATCGAGTTCACGCCCGACGAGGCACTCTTCGGCAAAGACTTCAAGTTCCGCAACGAGTTCATCGAGGAGATGCTCTGGAACTACGCCTACCTGAACCGAGGCCTCACGCTCACGTTCAACGGCAAGGCCTACAAATCCGAGAACGGACTCAAGGATCTGCTCACCAAAAAACTCACCGGCGAGCCGCTCTATGCGATGGCCCACCTCGAAGCCGAGGACATCGAGGTCGCGATCACCCACGGCGCGCACTACGGCGAGGAATACTACTCCTTCGTCAACGGCCAGCACACCACCATGGGCGGCACGCACCTCGCCGCTTTCCGCGAGGCCTTCGTCGCGACGATCCGCAATTTCTTCAAAAAGGAATACGACGCCGCCGACATCCGCCAGTCGATCATCGCCGCCGTGTCCGTGCGCGTGCAGGAGCCCGTGTTCGAGTCGCAGACCAAGACCAAGCTCGGCTCCACCGACCTCGGCCCGAAAGGCCCGACGATCCGCCAGTTCATCGGCGGGTTCCTCCAGCAGCACCTCGACAACTGGCTCCATCGCAACCCCGAGGCCGCCGATGCGATGAAGCGCAAAATCGAGGACAGCGAGCGCGAGCGCAAAGAACTCTCCGGCATCCGCAACCTCGCCCGCGAACGCGCCAAAAAAGCCTCGCTGCACAACCGCAAGCTCCGCGACTGCCGCGTGCACCTCGACGGCAAGGACAAGCGCGCCGAGGACAGCTCGCTGTTCATCGTCGAGGGCGACTCCGCCGCCGGTTCGCTCACCTCCTGCCGCGACGTGCAGACGCAGGCTGTCTTCGCGTTGAAGGGCAAACCGCTCAACACTTTCGGCCTCACTAAAAAGGTCATCTACGAAAACGAGGAATTTCACCTCCTCCAAAGCGCCCTCAACATCGAGGATGGCATGGACGGCCTGCGCTACAACAAGGTCATCATCGCGACCGACGCCGACGTGGACGGTATGCACATCCGCCTGCTGCTGCTCTCGTTCATCCTCCAGTTTTTCCCCGAGCTGATTACGCAGGGCCACCTCTTCATCCTCGAAACGCCGCTCTTCCGCGTGCGCAACAAGAAGGAGACGCGCTACTGCTACAGCGAGGCCGAGAAACAGGCCGCGCTGATGAAACTCGGCCAGAGCGCCGAGATCACGCGCTTCAAGGGTTTGGGCGAAGTGAGCCCGGCCGAGTTCAAAGATTTCATCGGCGAAAACATGCGCGCCGAGAAAGTCACCCTCGACCGCCTCCACGACGTCGAAGGCCTGCTTACGTTCTACATGGGTAAGAACACGCCTGACCGCCAGGACTTCATCATTGGCAACCTGCGGGTCGAAAAAGACCTCGTCGAAGCCTGAACCTTTTTCTTTCAGTAGATGCCTAATCGCAAAGATCCCAAAGACGAACAGCCCGAGCTTCCGCTCGCCGGTAAACCTGCGCCCGAGTCCGCCGCGCCTCCAGTCGAGGCGGTCGAACTCGTCGCCGCCGAAGCCGAGGTTCCCAAGAACAACGACAACGCTCCGCTCGCGCATTCCTACCAGAAGTGGTTTCTCGAATACGCCAGCTACGTCATCCTGGACCGAGCCGTTCCGCACATCGACGACGGTCTGAAGCCTGTTCAACGCCGCATCCTTCACACGTTCTGGGAGCAGGACGACGGGCGTTTCCACAAGGTCGCCAACATCGTCGGCGCGGCCATGCGCTTCCATCCGCACGGCGACGCATCCATCGGCGCCGCCCTCGTCGGCATGGGCCAGCGCGGCTACCTTGTCGAGCCGCAGGGCAACTTCGGCAACCTCCTCACCGGTGACGACGCGGCCGCGCCCCGTTACATCGAGGCCCGCCTGACCGCTTTCGCCCGCGAAGTCCTTTTCAATCCGAAGACCACCGTCTGGCAGTCCAGCTACGACGGACGCGCCAAGGAGCCGGTCACGTTGCCCGCCAAGTTCCCCATCGTCCTCCTCGACGGAGCCGAGGGCATCGCGGTCGGTCTCTCGACCAAGATTCTGCCGCACAATTTCAACGATATCTGCCGCTGCGCGATCAACCACCTCCAGGGTAAACGCTTCAAACTCGTCCCCGATTTCCCGTCGGGCGGCATCGCCGACTTCGCCGACTACAACGACGGCGAGCGCGGTGCCAAGGTGAAGGTTCGCGCCAAGATGGAGTCGCGTGGCAAACACCAGATCGCCATCACCGAGCTGCCTTACGGCGTCACCACGACCTCGCTGATCGAGTCGATCCTCGCCGCCAACGCGAAGGGCAAGATCAAGGTCAAGCACGTGGACGACAACACGTCCGAGTCGGTCGAGATCATCGTCCACCTGCCGCAGGGTGCCGACGCCGACCAGGTGATGAACCAGCTCTACGTGTTCACCGACTGCCAGGTGTCCATTTCGCCCGCCGCGTGTGTGATCGATACCATCGACGGCCAGGACAAGCCGGTGTTTCTCGGCGTTTCCGAAATCCTCCGCCGCTCCGTCGACAAGACCGTCCAGCTCCTCAAGCAGGAACTCGATATCAAGCTCGGCGAACTCGAGCAGCAGTGGCACTGGGACAGCCTGGAACGCATCTTTATCGAAGAACGCGTTTACCGCCGCATCGAGACTTCGAAAACGTGGGAAAGCGTGCTCGCCGAGATCCATGAGGGATTAAAACCCTTCGTGAAAAAACTACGCCGCGCGGTTACCGACGAGGACGTCACGCGACTGACGGAAATCCGCATCAAGCGCATCTCCGCCTACAACCGCTTCAAGGCCGACGAAGCCATCAAGGCCATCGAGGACGACATCAAGCAGACCAAGCACCACCTCGCGCACCTCACCGAGTTTGCGATCAAGTGGTTCGAGACGTTGCAGGAAAAATACGGCAAGGGCCGCAAGCGCCGCACCACCTGCGACGAAGTCGAGCAGATCAGCGCCGCGCAGGTCGTGGTCGCCAACCAGAAACTCTACGTCAACCGCGAGGAAGGATTCGTGGGTCTCAACTGGCGCCAGCATGAGTTCGTGGTCGAGTGCACGATCCTGGATGACGTGGTCGCCTTCATGGGCGACGCGACGTGCAAGGTCGTTAAGGTCGCCGACAAGGTGTTTGTCGGAAAAGACATCCGCCATCTGCACATCTTGCCGAAGGATGGCGACGACCGGTTCTACACCGTCATCTATCAGGACAAGGAAAGCGGCAAAGCCTTCGCCAAGCGCTTCCAACTCGGCGGCACCACGCGCGAGAAGGTTTACAACCTCGCCGCGAGCGAAGGCTCCAAGCTGGTGTTCTTCGACGAAACGAAGAATCAGGATTCGATTCCGACGAAGGTGCGCATCCAGCTCAGCGGACGCTGCTCGGCGCGCGTGAAAGACTTCGAGTTCGACTTGAAGGATCTCGCGATTGGCAGCCGTGGCGCCAAGGGCCTCACCGTCACCCAGTATCCGGTCAAAGAAGTCACCCGCGCCTAAGCGCCGGGTGGCTTTTAGCCGGGCTGCACGTCGTAGTTACGGCGCTCGCACTCAGGGCACAGGCTCTTGGGCGGCGTGGTTTTTGAGAGATTCATGGTGCCGTCTTCGAGCGGCACCCACTGGCCGTCGTGGCGGCAGGCGAGTCCGCATTCAGGGCAGATGGGGAGTTGCGATTCGAGGCGCTCCTGGCGCGTTTTGAGTGCGCGCATCTGGGAGGCGAGTTGCTCGGTCAGGAAGGCGACGAGTATCAACGTCACGGCGCGCAGCACGTTGTTCACGAGTGCGGTGTCGTGGCTCATGGGGAAACCCCAGGCCCAATTGGACATGAAGCGCATGATGCTCAGTCCGGCCGCGAGGAAGCAGGCGAACCGGAAGCCCTGATACCAGGCTGCATAAATCACCGGCAGCACGAAAAAGACGGACACGGCGTATTGCGGACCCGAGACGAAATCCAGAATCACCAGCAAGGCGGAATAGACCAGCACCCGTGCCGGATTCGGGCGGCTTTTGGCGCCGGGGCCGAAAGGTGGTATCGTCTGCGGAGTTATGCTCATGCCTGTGCTAGGAACTCGTTTTATTTTTAGAGGCCGCAACGTCAAAATCTCTCTTCCGGATAGAAAATTGCGAATAGCCTTCAATTTGAGCGGCGGGTTTTCCGGATCTGGGCGGTCTGGCTGAGGTTTAACGCTGTCGATATTGATCGTGAAAAGGACGGATTTTGCAGCGCGGAAACGGTCGGTTCTCTCTTACGCACGATTATTTGAAGGATGGTAGGGCAAGGCCCCATATGGTCCGGCCGGCGAAGTCTGTAGGCTGTTCTGTCTTAGCCTATGAAAATCAAAACCCTGTCAGCCTTGCTCGTTCTGGCCTCTGCGCCCGTCGTGCTGTTCGCCTCGTCGGAAAACGATCGCAAGATCGAGGATGCCGCCAAGGCGTCCTACAATTATCGCACCATTCTTGATGACCATGTGAAGGTGAAGGCCCATGATGGCGTCGTCACGCTGACCGGCACCGTCGAGGACAAGGAAGAGAAGGACCTCGCCGCCGACACGGTGGAGAATCTTCCCGGCGTGAAGAGCGTGGAAAATGAAATCGTCGTGAAGCCCAAGCATCCCGTGCATTCGGATTCGTGGATCGCGCTGAAAATCCGCAGCCGCCTGCTGGTGAAGTCCAACGTCAGCGCCGCCGATACCAAGGTCGCCGTGATCGATGGCGTCGTGACGCTCACCGGTTTTGCCGATAACCTCGCCCAAAAGACGCTCACCGGTGTTTATGCCGCCGAGATCGAATGGGTGAAATCGGTCAACAACGAGATCGTCATCCGAGACAAGCCGGCCACCGGCGAAACCGTCGGTGATAAAATGGACGACGCTTCCATCACCAGCCAGTTGAAGTATGCCCTGCTTAGCCACAAGGCGACCAGCGCCCTGAAGACCAAGGTCACGACCAACGACGGCGTCGTCACCATCACGGGCGTCGCTTCCTCAGATGCCGAGAAATCCCTCGTCACCAAACTCGCGCAAGACGTGCGCGGCGTGAAGTCGGTCAACAACGAGATGACGGTTAAGTCGTAAATCAACGGCCCTCGCGTCCTCTCTCCGTCAGAGTTGTGCGGCCGCCTTCGGGCGGTCGCTTTTTTTTATGTCCCTCCTTTCGTCACCGAACTTCGACACAAACTTACATCCCGTCGCAGAGGATGAGGGTCTTGAGCGCGTGCGTGTGCGCACGCGGGAGCTGGCCTTAGATGCGGGACGCGTGCCGCCGCATGTTCTGCAGGTGGATTATGAGCAGGCGAAGCGCGAGGTGATGGGTGAGGCGCCGGCTGCCGCAGATGGTTGGGACGAGGCGGGCTAGGGATTCATCGGGGGCGCGCGGTTAGATTTCAGCACCTCCGCTTCAGGCGGACACAAAAAGGGCCGGACAACGCTAGGTTGCCCGGCCCTTTTTATTTTACCGATACGCATCGGACCCGGGGAATTAACGACGGGCGGGAGCGGTGACGGTGAGCTGGTTGTCCACGACTTCGATGCTGGAGGCGGCGATGGCGACTTCGCCGGCGCGACGCTTGTCATTCTCGGAGTTAGCCGTGCCGCGCAGGGTGATGCGGCCATCGAGCGTGCCGACTTTCACGGCGAGTCCCTGAATGCGGGCCGAGCGGAGGTTACGGGTGATCAACGCCGTGCGATCCATGTCCGCGTAGGAGCGACCCTGTTCAAGCGCGGAGGACGTGCGCGGGCCCTTGTATGCCTCTTCGACGGAGCTGGCTTCCTGGCCGTTGCCCGCCGGGGTGACGACGATTTGCGGCTGGTTCGCAAATTCCTCCTTGGTGTCGTCGAGCAGCAGACCGGTGTGCGTGGCATTGAAGCTCAGCGCGGTGGGGGAGATGACGCTCTTGGTCTTGTCGAAGCCGGGTCCGCGCACGATGACGTTGCCAATGGTGCCGTGGTCGATGTCGAGCTTGAGGGACGCGACGGAGCCCAGCTTTTCGTTATTAAGATTACTCACGGGCAGGCGGAGAATCTTGCTGGAGCGCTGGACGTAACCGAGCGGCACCTTGGGGCGGCTGGCAGAGCGATCGGATACTTCGCCGGGTTGCAGGAAATAAGGCTCCTGTCCGAAATGCTTGTAGGTGGCGGTGACGCGATCACTGCGGCCGTAGTCGGTCCATTTCTTGAGATTGATGCCTGGAGCGGCCTTGAACTCCTCTTGGGTGACATCGAGGTAATAGACGGCCTTCGTCATGTTGGTGACGAGCGCGAGCGGGGGCACGGCGACAACCTTGCCGCCCATGCCGAGGAATTCACCGGAGACGACGAACACCTCGATGATGCGGCCGTTGGTGAGATCGATGCCGAGATCCTTGATGCGGCCCAGTTTCTCGCCCTGCAGATTTTGTATGTAGATATGCGATACGTCCTGGATCGTTTTTTCGGGGCCGAAGTCCTCCTTGGGGCGTTCCGTTTCGGCGTGGGTGGCGAGGCTGGCGCAGCACGCGAGAAAGGCGGCGACGACGGTAGATGTGAATTTCATGGATGTTTAAGCCGGATAAGGCCGTGTGAGGCGTTCGCGTCTTCAGAAGGGAGACGTGAATCACCCCAGGATGGGCGTGTGTATAGCACCGCCCGCAGCGTTCCGTGCCCTGAGCATAACGGAATAATTCGGCGTGGCGTATGGGGTGTAACCCGCCAAGGCCGGCTTATTCGTCCTCGTTGTGCTGGCGGTGGCGGAAGGGGCGGGTTTTGGCTTCCGCGGCCTTTTTGCGCCAACCCGGAGCACTCGCGTGGGCGCCGGGTTTTAACTGCTTGGGGGCTTTGGCGGCCTGTTCGGCTTTGAGTTTGAAATAGCTGTCGAGGCGTTCGGCGGGGATCGTGCCGGCGTCGAGGGCGGCACGAATCGCGCAGCCCGGTTCGGTGAGGTGGGTGCAACGGCTGAAGCGGCATTGCGCGGCCAGGTTGACGATGTCGGGGTAGGCGTCTTCGACGGCTTCCTTCGCGTCCCAGAGTTGGAATTCGCGCATGCCGGGCGTGTCGATCACGAGGGCGCCGGTGGGCGTCTGCGTGAGTTCGCGGCGGGTGGTCGTGTGGCGTCCGCGGCTGTCTTTTTCGCGGACCTCGGCGGTGGGCATCGCATCGCTGTCTTTGAGGAGGCGGTTGATGAGCGTGGATTTGCCGGCGCCGGAGGAGCCGACGAACGCGAGCGTGCGACCGGGGAGCGCGTAGGTTTCGGTGAGGCTTTTTAAACCTTTACGCGTGTAGGTGCTGGTGATGGCGACCGGGATGCCGGGGACGAGGAGTTCGATCTCGGCGCGGATGGTTTCGGCGTCTTCGCAGAGGTCGGACTTGTTGAGGATGATGACGGGTTGCGCGCCGCTGTCGCGGGCGGCGACGAAGAAGCGCTGGATACGCTTGGCGTTGTAGTTCGCGTCGAGTCCGCTGACGAGAAACACGGTGTCGATATTGGTGGCGACGATCTGCTCGACCTGGCGTTCGCCGGCGGCCTGGCGGGAAAAGCACGACCGGCGCGGGAGGAGGGCGTGGATCTGGGCGCGCTGGCGGTCGGAGGCGATTTGCACGGCGACCCAATCACCGACGGCGGGGTAGGATTGCGCGTCGCGGTCGGCGGCGTGGTGGAACTTGCCGGTGAGTTCGCCGAGGACTTCGCCGTCGGCGGTTTGCACGGCATAGTAGTGGCGACGCAGCTCAACGACGACGCGGGCGGGTTCGTAACCGATGGCGGCGTGAGGAGCGAAGGCGGCGGCCCAAGCGTCATCCCAGCCGTAGGAGCTGAGGACGTTGGAGGGATCAGCGGACATGGACGAAGTTTTAACGCAAAGACGCGAAGGCGCTAAGACGGAATCCTGACCGATCAGGTCAGATCGATGACGCGCCGGGCGGGATCGGGATTCTGACGGAAGAAGAGCGCGGTGGCGCCGACGGCGCTGATGAAGAGGCAACGACCTTCATCGGCTATGCGGGGGGCGAGTTCGGCGCGTTCGTCACGCTCGGCGGCGACGAAGCGGACTTTGACCAGTTCGCGTGCGTTGAGATTTTTTTGAAGCTCGGTGAAGAACTCGGGCGTCAGGCCGCTTTTGCCCACTTTGACGGAAGCATCGAGAGTTTGGCCGACGCCGCGGAGAAAGGTTTTCTGCGCGCCGGTGATAGGAAATTCATACATGTGTGGCGCAGACATAAACAGTCCGCTTGCGCGACGTAAAGCCCTGCGGGGAATTTCAGAGCGGAGTAAGGTGCGGGCGTTTGGGGGTGCGGCCTTGGGAGGAGGAGCGGCCTGCGATACTTTGGGCGAACCACGGGAGGAGGTGGCGGGTGGTCCAGCGGGCTTCGGCGCCGAGGCGGGTGGCGAAGGTGGACTTGAGAGGCGTGGGAAAGGGTGCGCTCCAGGTGGCGTCGGAGTCGGGAAGATTGAGTGCGTGGGAGAGGGCGGCGGCGATGCGTGCGTGACCGGCGGAGTTGGCATGGATGCGGTCTTCGCTCCAGAGGCGGGCGTCGGTGGCGACCGGGTGCGCGGCGAAATCGACAAGGATCGTGCCGGTTGCGCGGGAGGCCTCGGCGAGGGTGTGGTTGAGCGCGGCGATGCGCGGGGCGATCAGGCGCGCGAGCGGCATGAGCGGCGTGAGATCGGGAAGCGTGAAGGTGAGGACGGTGGCGCCGGAGGAGACAAGGGCTCGCTGCATATGCGCGATGTCGGCGGCGACGCGGGCGGAGTCGAAGCGCGGGGCGGTGACATCGTTGGTGCCGCAGAAGACGGTGGCGAGGTCGGGGCGCATCGCGAGGGCGGCGTCGAGTTGGGTGGCGCGGATTTGAGCGGTGGTGAGTCCGCGGATGGCGAGGTTGGCGTAGTGGAGATTTGGAGACGTGGTGGCGTGGAGACACTCGGCGAGACGTTGTGACCAGCCGCGATAACCACCGTGTCCGTCGGGATCGTCGATGCCTTCGGTGGAGCTGTCGCCAAGCGCGACATAGCGGGCGAAGGAACGGGGAGGGACGGCGGACATGGCGGTGAAAACGGGCCGAGCCTATTTGTAACTTATTAAGTTACAAATAGGCTTGGGTCTTTGATTTTTAATGGGTTACGTGTTTTGGTTTTTGAGTTTTACCAGTCGTAGCGGAGGCCGGCGCGGGACCAGCGGGGCGGGGCGATGCTGACGACTCCGGCGGTGGTGCGGCCGGTTTCGACTTCGGTGTCGAAGAGGTTTTCGATGGCCACGAAAACTTCCCAGCACTTCGCGAAACGGCGCGAGACGCCGAGATCGACGGTGGTGGCGGGCGCGAGGCGGAGGGTGTTTTCGTCGTCTTCGTATTGGGCGGAAAACCAGCGGGCGCGGGCGGTGAGATGCAAGGCGAACGGAGCATTCCAAGTCGCCGAGGTCGTGAGGGTGTGGCGGGGGACTTGGGCGAGGCGGTTGCCGTCGAGCGACGCGGGGGCGGCGGGGCCGGGAGAGGTTACGCGGGCGTCGGTGAAGAGGTAGGCGGCGGAGAGTTCGAGTGTGGCGTGGGGGCGGGTGCGGAGGGAGGCTTCGAGGCCTTGCACGCGGACGTGGTCGAGGTTGTGGCGTTCGCGGGTGTTGGGGGCGATGGTGACGTTGGTGACGGCGTCGGAGAGCTCGTTGACGAAGGCGGTGAGCGAGGCGCCCAAGGGTGCGTCGGGGCGGCCGAAATCGAGACCGGTTTCGAAGCCGGTGAGCGTTTCGGGGACGAGGTCGGGGTTGGCGTTGGTGGTGACGGTGCCGACGCGGAAGGGGCGGTAGTATTCGTTGAGCGTGGGAACGCGGAAGGCCTGGTAGGCGGAGGCGCGGGCGCGGAAGTCGGGCGCGGGTTGCCAGACGAGGCCGAGGTTGGGGCTGAACTCGACGCCGTCTTGGTCGGGGAATGTTTGGTTGAGCGGGACGGGGCCGGACTCGCGGCGGAAGCCGTCGGTGTTTTGCCAGGTGTCGAGGCGGGCGCCGGCGGAGGCGTGCAGCGTGGAGGTCAGCGCTCGGTCGTGGCGGGCGAAGAGGCCGGCGAAGGTTTGTTCTCCGCCGGCGCGACGATCAAAGGGGCCGAGGGCGAAGTTGAAGCGCTCGCGGGTTTCGCCTTCAACGTGGCGTGTGTCGATGCCGAGCGTGGTGACGGCATCGGAGTCGGCGATCCAGGTGGCGGTGAAGGCGCCGCCGAATGCGGTGGCGGGGACGTCGTATTGGTCGTTGGCGGGAGTTTCGGCGGTGCGGAGGGCGTTGACCGAGGAAAAGAAGGAGGCGAACGACTGGTCTTGGATGTAGAGGACGGCGGACCAGGTGAAGGCGCGCGTGTCGGAGCCGG
Organism: Rariglobus hedericola; assembly: GCF_007559335.1. Classification (NCBI taxonomy): domain Bacteria; kingdom Pseudomonadati; phylum Verrucomicrobiota; class Opitutia; order Opitutales; family Opitutaceae; genus Rariglobus; species Rariglobus hedericola. The sequence goes on along the minus strand of NZ_VMBG01000001.1, from coordinate 2,093,305 downwards.
TAAGCGCGGCGGAGAGGAAAGCTTCGTCGGAGGAGTTGCGCTGGAAGGGAGTGCCGTTGCCGCGGTCTTCGGTGTAGAGGCGACCGGTGACGGTGAGGTCGAGTGTATCGGTAATGGCACTACGCCAGGAGGCTTGGACTCGTTGATAGTCGAGGTCGGCGGGGCGGTCGATGGCGCCCGGATTGCGGATCAGGTAAACGCCGTCGGTGGCGAAGGCGGCGGCGTTCACGGTGACGCTGTGGCGGTTGTCGGCGGTTGAGCCGGTGGCGGAAATTTCGCCGCCGCGGGTGTCAAAGTCGCCGACAAAGGCTTCGACGGTGGCGTGGTTGCCGGAGGGCGGGGTGGTGAGGAGTTGCACGGCACCGCCGAGGGCGGAATTGCCCCAGGCGCCGGAGCCGCCTCCGTGAACGATCTCGGCGGAGGACAGGGCGAGCTTGGGGACTTTGGTCCAGGCGACCCAGCCGCCGAAGGGATCGTTGAGCGGCACGCCATCCAGGAGGACGAGGGAGCGGCTGGCGCCGCTGGGGCCGAGTCCGCGGAGCGAGACGCCTTGCGCGGTGGGATTGGCGGTGAGGCTGCCGGTGCGACGGAAAAGACTGAAGGACGGGTCGGTGCGAAGCGTGTCGTCGATCGCGAGCGAAGGTGAGGAGCGGAGGTCGTCGGCGGTGAAGACAGTGACGGCGACGGGCAGGGTGTCGGTGGATTGCGCGCTGCGGGTCGCGGTGACGACGACGGGGGAGAGGCTGACGGCGGATTCGTCGTCGAAGAGGGCGCAGACGGTGACGGGGAGAAAGAGCAGAGATTTAAATCTCATCGACGGTCACGGAACGGAATTCGCCGGGGGCGAGATCGCCGAGGGTGAGGTTGCCGAATTGGACGCGGTGGAGCGTGAGGACAGTTGCACCCGTGGCGGCGAACATGCGGCGGACCTGGTGATATTTGCCCTCGGTGAGAATCAGGTCGGCGGTGCGCGGTGCGTCGGGAAAGAGGCGGAGTTCGGCGGGAGCGCAGGGATCGTCTTCGCCTTCGAGGACGAGTGTGCCGGCGGCGAAGAGCGGGATGAGGTCGGACGTGAGATCGCGGTCGGTCGTGGCGCGGTAGAGCTTGGGGACCTTGTGCTTGGGCGACGTGTATTTGTGGACGAGCTCGGTCTGGTCGGTGAGGAGGATCAGGCCCGAGGTGTCCTTATCGAGACGGCCGATGGAAGTGACCTGGGGATTGCGGGCGCGCCAGCGTTCGGGGAGTAGATCGTAAACGCGCGGGCCTTCGCGTTCGTCGTGGGAACAGACCAAGCCGAGGGGTTTGTTGAGGACGAGGAGAATGCCTTCGGGGTGGTCGAGCGGCTCGCCGTTGATGAGGACGTCGGCGGCGTGAGCTTTGTCGGAGGGATCGCGGACGGCTTTGCCCTTCACGGTGACGGCGTTCTTCTTGATCCAGTCGCGCGCTTCGCGGCGGGAACAGTAACCGAGGTTGGCGAGGAGCTGGTCGAGGCGGCGCATGGCGGGGCAGTGAACGCGGGCGGGGGCCGAGGCACAAAACATTTTGCACCCGCAGGTGGTTTCAGGGCGTAGTAGCAACATATATGTTGCGATGGACGTTGCTGGTGTTGGCGGTGGTGTTGGCGGGGGCGGCTTCTCTGACGTGGTTTCGCGCGCCGACGATCTGGCTTTGGATGACGTCGATCCTCGTGGGTGAGTTCGGGCATTTTTTGTTTTTACTGCCGGTGGCGGTCGGTGGGTGTGCGTGGGTGTGGGGCGGGGAACTGCGTGTCGTGATTATCGGAATCTGCGTGGTGGCGGCGGTGGGGATGTGGCGACCGGTGGTGCTGGCGGCGGTGATCGGACAGACGTTGCCGGCGAAACTCGGGTCGGCGTTTGGCAAAGTGGAGATGAACCGCGCGCCGTTTTCACTGGGCGGCTTGGTGGCGCGTTCGGACGAACCGGTGGCAGTGGAGACGCGTGATGTGGCGGCGGGATTGCCGATGGATTTTTATCGGGCGGTGGGACGCACGAAGCCGGCGCCATGTGTTGTAATGATTCACGGTGGCGGTTGGGACAGCGGGGATCGCGGGCAACTTCCGGCGGTGAATCATCATCTCGCGCGGCTGGGTTATGCGGTGGCGGCGGTGAGTTACCGGCTGGCTCCGGCAACGGTGTGGCCGGGGCAGGCGGATGATGTGGTCGCGGCGATCACTTATTTGAAGGCGCATGCGGCCGAACTCGGAATTGACCCGACGCGGCTGGTGTTGATGGGACGTTCGGCGGGCGGGCAAATCGCGTCGTCGGTCGGCTATGGTCGGCCGGATCCGGCGGTGCGCGGCGTGGTGTCGTTTTATGGTCCGCACGACCAGGTGTTCGCGTGGGGCTTTTCGCGGGAGGACGATATTTTGAATGCGGTGAAACTCTTGCGCCAATATCTCGGCGGTTCGCCGGACGAGGCTCCCGAGGCGTATCGGACGGCGTCGGCTTATCTGATCGCGACGAAGGAAAACGCGCTGCCGACGCTGATGGTGCACGGCGAGATGGACTCAATGGTGTGGAACAAGCAGAGCGAACGCCTGCACGCGAAACTTGACGGGCTCGGCGTGCCGAATGCGTTCGTGTCGCTGCCGTGGGCGACGCACGCGTGTGATTTTAATCCTCACGGACCGTCGGGGCAGCTGGCGTGGTATTCGCTCGAGTGGTTTTTGGCGGCGGTAACGAAATAAAACGACGGGACGCGGATGTTATTGTTGCCAATTCATTGCGTGGATTGGTGTAGTAGGGATGCGTTTTTTAACCCCCTGATTTATGAGCAATTATCGCATGATGGAGTTGGGCGGAGGATGGATGAATCGTCTGGCTGGACCGATTTTGGGCGTAGCGTTACTGGCTGGGCCGGCGTGTCCGGCCCAGTCCAACAAAGCAGAGATTTCGGTGCCGGAGCCCTTGAGCGTTTCGCTGGGCTGGAAGCCGTTGCCCGAGGGCGATTATCAGCCCTATCGCACGGGATCGGTGTTCGGGGTCGGCAGCGAGCCTTCGCAATGGAGCGGGGCGCGCGATCAGGCGGCGGCGTGGGCGGCGGCGGCTCCTTCGCTGGCGGAAAATCCCACCGATCACCTGATACGCAAACTCGCTCGAATCGAGGCGCTGGTGCTGGGGGTGACGGATCCGAAGGTGCTTGAGGAATTGCGAGTGGAGCGGAAATCACTCGTTGAAACCGTCCGCACGTTGCGGGCGATGAAATCGGCCGATGGCTCCGACTGGCAGGCGCGCAATGCATCCGAGCAGTTGCAGCAATTGGAGAAAAGTTTGAGCCGGTGGCTGGCGGATTCTCCGGCGGACCGCGTGGCGGCGTTTCGCGAGGAGATCGAATCGTATCGTCCGGCCGATCGTGCGCAGATCGCGGCGCGCTACGGCGGCGAGGAAAAACTGGCCGAGCTGATCAAGCTTGGAAAAGAACACGCACGCCTGAATGCCGAGTTTCAAGCGGCGCAGCAGGACACGGTTTCGCCCGAGGCGGAGCGCAAGCTGGCGCTGCGCAAGGCGGGCGGGGCGTTGGGATATTTTTATGGTTTCAATGGTCAGGAACGGCAGTGGCAGGAGGCCATGCAGGATCCTGATCTGGCGGGTGAATTCGGCGGCGAAACCCGAATGGATTATCGCAGCATCACGGTGCCCGACTTGTTGTCGTGGGTGGATGAAGCCGAGGCTGCAAAACTGTTGACCGAGGTTTACCAGTTGCCGGTCGACGTTCAGTTGGAGCCGGAAAATCGCACGGGCGGACTAGCACGGCGTCTGTTGCTGGAGGGCAAGCTGCCGGCGAAGCGTGTGCCGTGGTCGTTGGTCGGCTGGCGGGGTTCATCGGTGAATAAAGCGGCGGCCGCCGAACTGGTCGCGTTGTTCGACGGGTTGAAAAAACAGTTCCCCGACCTCACGGAGAAAAAGACCGGTGGATCTGATTGGAAGCAGAAGCGCGCGCTGGCCTCGGTGGCGTATGCGCTGGCGATCACGGGACGCGTGGATGAAGCGACGGTTTTTATGACTACCTACGGAGTCGCTGAGTCCGGTCTGCCTTATCATGCGCGGTTGACGCCGGATGCGGCGGTGGCCGTGTGGAATCTCGCCCTGCGAACCGCGGCCGGTGGAGAAAAAACCGCAGGCTGGAGCCAGTTGATCCATCTGGCCGGTATGGCGGGCCGCAGTTCGGAGCTCACGGAGTTCGCCGCCAAACAGGCCGGGGATGCGCCCAAGGATTCGGAGCCGGCGCGCATCTGGCACGCAAGGCATGCGTGGGCGTTGATCGGCGAAGAAAAAATCGACGAAGGCCTGCCGCTGCTGACCGCGAGTCTGGCGTCGCGTCCGACGAACCAGGAAAAATTATGGAGCGCGGAGTGGCGGGAGTCGGCCGGCCGCCTGCTGCTTCTCGCGAAGGTCTTGTCCCGCCCCGAGCTGGAGAAGGAATGGAGCGATAAGCTGACCGTCGATTTCAAGGATCCCTCGTCGCCGCTCTGGGCGCAGGGTGGGTCAGTGTTCAACACCTACGCAGCGATTCAGTTGAAGGCGGGCAACTATGCGTTGATCGAAGACATGCTGCGCGGCCGCCTCGCGGTGCAACCCAAGGCTCGCGAGCGTGGCGGCATGCGCGTGGATGCGGATTCCGAGGGCGATAGTTATGAGGAGCGCGTTGATTTGCAGCAGCTGACGATGGACCTGGCCGATGTGATGGCGCGTCGCGGCAACCATGCCGGAGTCCTTGCGTTGCTCGCGGATTCGCCCAACTGGCAGCAGGCGGATCTGGTGCATTATCTGAATCGCGGCAGTTCCGGAAACTGGCGTCCGCTGGCGCTGGTGACGGCGGAGTCGTTGCAAGCCACGGGTCGCGGCGACGAAGCGATCGCGATTCTGGAAGCTTACTTGATCGACAACTCCGGCTATGATCCGGCTTACGCGCTCTACACGCGTTTGCAGGGCGACAAGGCGATCCCGTTTCTGGAAAAACTCTGGGCGGCTGATCACTATCAGGAGCGTCCATTGATCTGGCTGGCGTCGTTGCAACTGGCCGCCGGAAAAATCGCCGACGCCGAGACGACGGTGAAAAAAGCGATCGCGACCGATCCCTCCGACGGTGAGCAACCCAAGGGTGATCGTATGCGGGCCTACGCGGTGTTGCGCGATGTGGCGCTGGCGAAAAACGACGCCAAACAGGCCGAGTTCCTCGCCGGTGTGCTGGCAGCCATCCGCCGTTCGGAGGACGCCGATGACATCGCGGAGGCTGGACTTATCGACCGCGCGATCAAGGAATACGAACGGGCGCTGGAGTCGTTCTCCGACGCGTATTGCATCCAGTCACGACTGGCGCGAAAGCTCGCCGAAGAGAACCGCCTTCCCGAGGCGATGGAGCACTACAAGCGGGCGTTTGAACTGATGCCCGACAGCTTCGGTCGCGTTGAAAGCCATTGTTTCGGCTGCGAACAGGCCTTCGCAGGCGAGGATGCGCAAGCGGTGGCTGAGCGCGTCTTCAAGGAAATGGCGGCCAAGCCAGATGCGAAACCGCAGGTGCATTATCTCCTCGGTTACCTGCGCATGGAACAGGAGCGCTGGGAGGAAGCGGCGGAGTATTTCACGAAGGCGGTCGCTGCTGACCCCGATTATTTAAACGCCTGGAAAAAACTGGCCGACGTGCTGCCTAACACCACGCGTCCGCGTTCGGAGCAGGACCGCGTGGCGTTCCGTTTGCTGGAGCTTGATCCCGCTGGAAAGCACGGTGGCGCGGGCGATGAACAGGTGCGCGACATTCCCGCGTTGTGGAAGGCTTACTCGGTCGCGCGAGAGAGCGGGCTGATCGTTCCTGACAAGCTGTTCCCGCTCGGTAACAAGGCGAAAAAAGCGAAGTCATCCAATAATGACTACATGCATAGCATGATGAATCCCGACAAGGCGCGGACTCCTGCGGAGCGACTGGCGAAGCATAACGTGCTGCAACAGGTGACGCAGGCGCTAGACTCCATCTATCAATGGGTCGCATCGAGTCACTGAGCACGGCGCGCAGTTAAATAAAAAGGCCGGACCCTTCTCGGGTCCGGCCTTTTTTGCGTCAGCAGGAAAGGCTTACTTCACGCCGAGCTGGTAGGCCACGAAGTGATGACTTGGCGCGTGAGGAGAAACCACTCAGCTTCCGGCGATGGAATCGTCCATCGATACCAAGGTGGTGTTACCACGAATTGAGGATCTTGGGCGCGACCTGCTCCACGTCACGGACGGTCAGCGGATATTGTCCGTGGCAAGACCTCTGGTTTGTTTTGCAGCGTATGTTTTATTCGCGACTCAAGGCTGGTGGATGCCGGCGGTGTTGTCCGTAGCGGGGCTGATGTTTATCACCTACGTTTCGACCTCGCATGATCTGGTGCATCGCACCTTGGGATTACCGCGCTGGCTCAATGAGCTTTTACTGGCGGTTATCGAAGGGTTGGTGTTGCGCAGCGGTCATGCGTTTCGGCTTGCGCATTTGCAGCATCACCGGAGGTTTCCCGAGCACGATGATATCGAGGGCCGCGCTGCGCATATGACTTGGTGGCGCGCGCTATTGGACGGCGTGACCTTGCAGCCGCGTTTGTTTGTTTGGGCCTGGGGGAGGGCACGTTTGGACGAGCGCCGGTGGATGCTGGTTGAGGCTGCATTCATCGTAGGCGCGGTGGGCATGAGTCTGCTGCTGTGGACTCATACGCCGGTGTTTCTGGTTTATGTGGGCTTGGTTTTCACGAGCAGCTGGCTGTATCCACTGGCCACGGTCTGGCTGCCGCATCGGGCCGAGGGTGAGAATGTGCTTCAGCAAACCCATGCCGTGCGCGGCCGGTGGATTCCGGAAATTTTCCTCCAGCATACGTATCATTTGGAGCATCATCTTTATCCTTCGGTTTCGTCGCATCAGTGGCCGGTGCTCGCCAGGCGACTGGATGCCTATCTTTTGGATCACGGGGTGAAACCGCTGCGTGTGCCATGAGTCATCGCAGAGAGATCAGCGGAGAGAGTTCGCGGGATGAACGCGGTGTGATCGAAGCCTTGTTGGGCGACGGACATTTCTTGCTGGCGTTGACCGGTGTGGCGCTTGCGGGGTCGGGAGGTTTTGCGCTCTTTCTCTGCCTCACCGGACATTTTCTCCCGCATGATGTGGCGCACTTGGGGATGGATGCGAAACAACTGGCGCTGGTCTCGAATCCGCAATTGGTGAATTTCATGTTTCATGACCGGGCCGCGTTTGGCGGGGCCCTCTTATCGATGGGGGCGCTTTATTTGTGGCTGGTGGCCTTCCCTCTTCGACGAGGCGAGGCTTGGGCGTGGTGGACGCTAGCGGTTTCCGGCGGGACGGGCTTCGGAAGCTTTTTGACGTATCTGGCTTACGGCTATCTCGATCAATGGCACGGCGTGGCCACTTTGTGTCTGTTGCCAATTTATGTGGCCGGTATGGCGAAGGCCTGGAGCCGGCTCCCGCAAGAGCGCGGCGTGGGGACGTTTTTGCGCAAGCGGAGATTCGTTGAGGAAGGTCGCACGGGTTTGCTCGGGCGGCGCTTGTTACTGCTTTACGGAGGCGGGCTGGTTGCGGCGGGAATAGTCATTTCGATCACGGGGATGACGCAGGTTTTTGTGATGACGGATCTCCGCTACATCGGCATGACGCGCCTGGAAATCTGCGGAGTATCGAACCGGCTGGTTCCGTTGATCGCGCATGACCGGGCGGGTTTTGGCGGCGGGTTGTTATCCATCGGCATCGTGATTCTGGCGGTGGTTTTCCACGCGCCGGCAACGAGGAGTTTTAAGCAAGTGATGTTGTTCGCGGGCGGCACCGGCTTTGCCACGGCGATCGGTGTGCATTTCATCATCGGCTATCTGGATGTGCTGCACATCGCTCCGGCCTTTGCGGGGCTGGCAATCTTTCTGGCGGGATGGGCGTTGACCTCGTTCGCGCCGGGTGGCGCGGACACGCGTGAACCGTTCAGCCTCGAAACGAAAAAAGCGGACGCATTGTAGTCGTGCTAAGAAATCCCGGGGTGAGTCGCAGGATGAAGTCGCGCACGGACGTGGCGTAGGGGTTCTCCAGTTGGATGACGGTGCCAAGAGCGTGTGATGCGCGAGAAATCCATTTAACGCGTGCGCTGCGAAGCGTCTCATAACGACGCAGGCCGTCGATGACGTTGGGTGCCGCGGCGATTTCACGAGCCAGAATCCAGGCATCCTCCAACGCGGCGCAGGCACCCTGGCCGAGATTGGGCGTCATGGGATGCGCGGCGTCTCCGAGCAAAGTCACGCGGGACGCGCCGGTTGCTTTCATGCGGGCGGGGCGGTCAAAAATCGGGTTGAGCAATATCTGGTCGTTCTCGGTGGCGGCGATCAACTCCGGAATCGGGGCGTGCCAGTGGCCGAATAATTTGTGCAATTCCTGTTTGCGAGAGGACGGGGAAGCAGCGAGGCCGGCCGGGTGATTGGCGGTCGCATACCAATAACAGCGGCCGTCACCCAACGGGGAAATGCCAAACCGTTTTCCTTCGCCCCAGGATTCGCTGAGCGAATCGCCTTCATATCCTTTGGGAATAAAAGGGACCACGCTGCGCCAGCCGGAGTAGCCGCAATCGCGCAAGTGGTCGCCTCCTTCGGTGATGTGATGCACACGCGACCGGAGGCCATCGGCGGCAACGAGCGCGGGGCCTTCAAGCTGTTCACCTCCGGTCGAGGTGAGTTGAACGCTCTCCGGCGTTTCGGAAAAATCACTCACTTCGACGCCGAGCTTCGTTGAAGATGCGCAGAGATGGCTTCGCAGGAGGTTTTGCAAATCTCCACGGTGCAGACTGAGGGCTGGCAGTTGGTCGCGGTTGGTCGGACGAAGTCGATGAAGCGGGCGACCGTGCGGATTCAGAATCTGCCACTCGTTGATCACGCGACTGCGTGAGACTGCATCCTCGAAAATCCCGAATAGTTGAAGAACTCGAACGGCGTTGGGCGAAAGTAGTAATCCAGCGCCCACTTCACGAAGCTCGGGTGCGCGTTCACACACGATTGCGGGAATGCCGCGCTGTTGCAGCGCAAGCGCGGTGGCGAGACCTCCGATGCCGGCTCCCGCTATCAGAATAGCGCTGGGAGATTTACCGTTTTGAAGCATCGGAGGTGCGCGATCCGCAGGTTTACTTCACGCCGAGCTGGGAGAGCAGCCAGGTGTCGCTGGCGGCGTTTTCCTCGGGGACGGTGTTGTGGCCGGTTTCGAGGGCGAGGAGCAGGCGCTTGGGGGACGTGATGGTGTTGTAGGCGGCGTAGAGCGAGGTGGGCGGGCAGACCTCGTCGTTGTAGCCCCAGGCGAAGTGCACCGGGACCTTGAGGCGACGGGCGAAGTTGACGGCGTCGTAGTAACCGGTGACGGCGATTTTCTCGGGGGTAGCCGCGCCGGAGGGGGCGCCGGTCTTGTCGTTGGGACGCATCATGTGCGGCCAGCCGCCGGCGCGGCCGTGGAGGTAGCCGGTGACGTCGCAATACGCGGGGTAGTAGGCGGCGAGCGCCTTCACGCGCGAGTCGAGGGCGGCGGTGACGATGGAGAGCTGTCCGCCCTGACTGCCGCCGGTGACGGCGAGGTTTTGTCCGTCGTATTCAGGAAGGGATACAAGGAAATCGTTGGCGCGGACGCAGCCGAGATAAACGCGGCGGTAATAGTAGGTGTCGCGGTTATCGAGGTTGAAGCTGTTGTAACCGTTGAGCGCGCCGGTGCCGAGCTGGTCGTAGAGCTCCTGAGGCAGGTTGACAGGAATGCCGTGGATGCCGATCTGGAGCGTGATGACGCCGCGGGCGGCGAGATCCTTCATGCCGGTGTAGGGACGCACGCCAGCGCCGGGGACGCCGAGGACGGCGGGGTATTTGCCGGGGGCTTTGGGCACGCAGAGAATGCCGTAGACGCGGGCGGTGAGTTTATTCCAAGGAGTGCCGCCGATGTTGCGGAAGCTGACGTGGTAAACGTTGACGGTGTCGGTGCAGGCGTCGGGCAGGAGCGTCTGGCGCGCCTCAAGCGGAACCTTGGCGAGCTCGGCTTTGCCGGAATCCCAGAACGAATCGAAGTCAGCGGGATCGGTCTGCGTGGGCTGGATTTTTTCGGGCGAGAAACCGGCGGTGGCGAGGCCGCGATAAGTTTTGCCCGCGACCTCGACTGTGACGGCGCAACGCAAGAAACCGGGCTCTTTCATGGTGCCTGCGTCGATGACGAGGCCGCCGGCGGGAAGCGGGGAGGTTTTCTCGTCGGTGGGAAGCATCTCGGGACCAACCTTGTAGCGCACGGTGGCACCGGTGAGCGGTTCATTGTCGGCGGTTATGGTGACGGTGAATTTGGCGGTTTCACCGGTGGCGTAGGTCCAGTCGGCGTGGTCGGGGGTGACGCGCACCTGCACGGCGGCGACGCGGGCCTGGGCGTGCACGGGCACGGCGGTGATGGTGAACGGGGCGGGAGTGGCGTCCTGCGCGAAGAGCGGAAAAGTGCCGGTGAGGGCGGCGACGAGGAGAAAACGAAGCGATTTCATGGGTTTAGGAACGGGCTTAAGCCGGATTATAGGCTCGCAAGGGGGAAGTCATTTGGGATGCGTTGTTAGCGCTACCCCGGCAACACCACTTTTATGTCTCTTTGGGAATATAAGCATATCACCAGCGGCCCGCATGGCTTCGCTACTCCCGCACTTTTGGAGTCCTACCTGAACCAGCTCGGCAAGGACGAGTGGGAGATCATCAGCTACGAGACGCTTTCGAACAACGCACTGGCCTTCAACGGCGTCGCCCGCCGCACCACGTTGCGCGACTGGACGCTCGAAAGCGCAGCCGCAGCCGCCGCGAAGATCGAGGCGGAGAAACTCCGTGCCGAGTTCGCCGCGAAATTCGCCGGCAACGCCACCGGTGCGGCCGGTGATGCGCACGCTGAAAAACCGTCCACGCTCGTTTCTGAAACCGCCGCGCCCGAGGATGGTTTTCGCAAGCTGCGCGACACCGAGCGCGACGCCGATCCGGATGCCGCCGAAGAGGGCGACGATTGGGACAACTGGGACAATCTCGATGACGACCTGCCGACGTTCTTCGAGGCGATCAAACCTCACCTCCGCAAAAACCAGCGCGGTCCGGGCCAGTCGGTCGGCGTCACGTTCCTGGCGAAGCGCTGGGAGCAATCGGAAGGCGATCTCATTGGCGCGCTCAAGGAGTGCGGCTTCGTCATCCCCGAGCGCGAAGACGACGCGCCGGTGCATCTGGAATTCGAAGGCGAACTCTACTGGCTCAATCTTAACAACCGCCACGAGCTCTTCTTGAACACCCGAGAAAAACCGCGTCCGGTGTTTCGTGTCGCCCAGGCGAAGCCGCTTGATCCGAGCGATCCGACCGCCGTGTTGCTGGCCGGGGAAGCGTCCGCCGAGCAGGCGGAGAAGGCGAAGCGCGAGGCTGACCGTGTTGCCCGTGAAGCCGAGCAAGCCGCCCGTCGTGCGGAACACGAAGCGCGTCGTCTGGCGCAGCAGGCGGCTGCGCAAGCCGCCCGCGAAGCCGCTCAGGCCGCCGCTGCGGCCCGGGCTGCCAAGCTGACGGAAGACGGAGGACAGAAGACTGAGGACGGGCCGAAGGCAGAGGACGGAGAACAAAAGACGGACGGAGGACAGGCGGAGGAAGTTGTAACGGTTTCGACGGAAGAACTGCCACCCGAAGCCGAGGAGTTTCTGGCCGCCGTGCGTGCGCAGATGCGCCGTAATCGTCGCGGACCGGGTTATTCGGGCAGCATCACTTATCTCGCCCGCGCCTTTAAGCAGTCGGAAAACGATCTCGTGGAAATGTTCATCGCCGTCGGTCTGACGGTGCCGGAAACCGCCAACGATAAGCCGGTCAAGACGGCGATCGGTGAGTTTGTGTATTGGTTGAACAAGGACAGCCGTAACGCGATTTGGATCAACGGGGATGAAGTGCGTGCGCCTAGGACGGAGGACGGAGGACGGAATACAGAGGACGGAGAACAGAAGGCGGAAGACGGAGCACCGGCGGTTGAAACGGCGGCGATGGTTGAGCCGATTACCCAAGATTCCGCAGTGGTTGAATCTGCACCGGAAGCTGCGCCTGAGCTGGCCCTTACGGAGACACCGGCTGTTCCCGCCGAGGCCGTTCCCTTCTCGGGGGACTCGGCGCTCGCCGGAATTAGGCTTTTGTTGAACCCCAACAAGCGCGGCACCGGTGTGTCGGCTGAAGTCGGTTATCTGGCGAAAACGCTCGGCCAGGACTTGCAGCACTTCCTCGTGGTCATTTCGGAACTGGGCCTGGCGTTGCCCGCGACCGAGGAACACAAGCCGACATTCGTCGAACATGCGGACGAAATCTTCTGGCTGAACAAAAACCCGAAGGACGGCTCGGTGTGGATCAACGCGAAGACATCGAAGGCCGGCGCTAAAAAAGCCGCCGGAAGTGCGGCGGCCAAACCCAAGGCAAAAAAAGCACCGAGGGCAGCGGAGTAAATCGCTGTGGCGCGGAAAACACTCAGCGCGAAATATCGCGCTGAGTGAGGACTTTGAAGCCGTGCGTGTTGAGCGACTGCGCGGCGACGTCGGCGTCCTCGATGTTCATCGCGAGGGCGGACTTGCCGTCGGGGCGTTTGATGAAGCTGTAGATGTAGTGAATGTTGATCTCGGCCTCGAGGAGCGCCTTGAGCACTTCCTTCAGATCGGCTTCGTCGCTGATTTCGACTGCGAGGACGTCGACCTCGGTGTAAGGAAAATCATTGTTGATCATCAGCTCGCGGGCCTTGTCCGGATCATCGACAATGAGGCGGAGGATCGAGCTGTCGGTCGTGTCGAGCACGGTGAGCGCCATGATGTGGACGTTGTTGTCCTTCAGGAGCGATGTGAGGTCGTAGAGACGGCCGACGCGGTTCTCCGCAAACACGGAGAATTGTTTAACAGGATCGGTGCCGATGGAAATATTCGTGGACGCCATGGTGAGCTGGTTAACCCCAGCATGATGGCGCAGGCGACGCGGTCAATGGCGACTCGGGCCGGAGATCGGGGTGATTTCCGTCACCGCCCACCACGGTCCGGCGGCGCGCCGGAGGCTCGCGTGCCAGAACCAGGTGGAGACATCGGTCCAGCTGCGTCCGTCGGAGCCGAGCAGGCGTTCGTGCACGCGCACGGTCGCGCCGTCGCGCGTGGCTTCGCAGGTGCTCCAGAGCGTGCCGTCGGCTTTTTCGCGGAGCGGTCGCGGGGTGATGTCGTAGCCAAGCGCGCGCAGACAATCGGACGCGGGGTGCAGACGACGGGTCGGATGATCGAGCCAGCGGACGACAAACGTCGTGGTGCCATCGCTAAAGATTCCGGTTTCTCCGGGGAAATCTTTGGCGAAACGGGCGTCGCGGGCGGAGGGCGTTAGTTTTTCCCAATCGGGCGAAACCGGTCCCGCGGCCCAACCGGGGAAGGATGCGCGCGAAGCCGTCGAGCGAGTGGAGTCGGCATCGGCGTCCGGCCAGATCGGGCGTGTTGAGGCGACAATGCACGCGCAGAAAAAGAGGAGGTAGAGTTTCATGCGATGGCGTGCACGTGCGGGCGATGGGCGAGACGTTCTCCGATCCAGAGCACCACGCCGGCGGCGAGGCAGAAGCAGAGCAGGCCGGCGCCCTCATGACTGCCGGAGGGAGCGGACCATAAACCGGTCTCGATAAAAAACAGCAGCGTGGCGCGCACCACGTTGGCGAGAAACAGCGCGAGGCCGGCGATGCGCATGAGCGTGAACGTGCGCCTCGCATCGAGCCGGTGCCAGCAGGCGAGGCACGCGGCGAAGAAAAGACCGGTCCACAGCATGCGGATGCCGCTGCACGGTGCATCGATGACGACGCGTTCGCCAGCCCAGTGGAGCGTGGTGCCGACGGCGCGCGCGGTGTGTCCGCCGAGGGCGATCAACGGCACGCAGAGCTGGGTCGTAAGCAATCTCAACGGATAGCCGAGGTAGAATTGCAGCGTCGCGACCACGGGCAGTGACAACACCAACAGTCCCCACCACGCGGCGGGAAAACCGCGATCCGATGCGGCAAGTCCGAGTGCCGTGACCAGCAGCAACGCACGGATCAGCGGCGGCATCCACGGGAACGCCACGACGTAGAGAGCGAGAAATCCGCAGAGCCACGCGAGCCGTCGCGGCGACAGCGGCTCACGCCATCCACGCCACGGGGCGAACAACGCTGCGGCGGCGAGCGCGGCGAGTCCCCACGGTTCGTCGGAGCCGTCGTTGAGGCGCAGCGCATACCAGTTCAACACGGGCCAGCCGGCGGCGAGCAGGGCGAGTGCGACCCAGGCGCGGGTCTGGAAAAAACGGATCATGCCTGCGGGCGTTGGCTGCGATGACGACGATAGACCGGGATGAGAATGATCAGTGCGGCGGTGATCATCAGGGCGAACGTGCCGGGCTCGGGCGAAGTCGGGATGTTGCCACCGCCGCTGTTGCCGACGGCGCTCGCGGCAACGCCTTGGGGGAGTGGCACGGGTTGGTTGACGGTGGTGAGATTTGCGCCGGTGCGACGCACGATTTCGTCCACGGCGACGAATGACGTGTAGCGCGTGAGCAAGTTGTAGCTGAGACCGAGCGTAGTGACTTCGGCGATACGTTCGGGCGTCGATTCGCGGGAGATGTCGTCCATCAGCTGGCTGATCCGATGGCGCGCCCACAGGTGGGACAGACCGCCGCCGGAAATACTTTGGGCCTTCGCGAGATCGAGCGTGGCCGCGAACGGAGCGGCACCGGTCAAACCGCGCAAGGTGAGTTGTCCGGTGCGCGGACCGCGCCATTTGCCTAAGACGATCACGGGGCGCTGGGCAAACACGTCGGGGAGACTGCGCGGCTCGATGTCGTAGGCGTCGAGACCGGTGATCTCCAGTTTGGCGGCGGTGAGCACGGGCGCGGCGATGTAGTTGTGAAAGGCCTTGGCGACGGTCTCGGCCTCGCCGGGATCGGTCACGATGAACGGCTCGCCCTGACCGGCGCGCGCGATGCCCTCGATGAGGTGACGGTTGACGCTGGAGCCGATGCCGAAGGCGAAAACGTTGCCCTTATCGGCGTGCGAGCGCACGAGATCGAATGCTTTGGCCTCCACGTCCACGTAGCCATCGGTGATCACGGTGATGATACGCGAAAGGTTTTCTTGGCGCGGTAATGCAAAGGCCGCCTGCAACGCGGGCAGCAATTCGGTGCCGCCGGCGCCGTCCTGGCCGGAGAGGAGATTGAGGGCGGCTTCGAGGTTGGCGGGCGTGGCGGGCAGTGAGCGCGGGCTGAGCGTGCGGCTGTCGCCGGAGAAGAGCAGGACGTTGAACGTGTCCTGCGGACGGAGTCCGGGGAAGAGCTGGCGGAGGAGCGTGCGCGTGGTCTGAAGCGGGAAGCCGCGCATCGAGCCGGAGACATCGACGACAAAAAGATAATCGCGCGGTGGCAACGTGGCGGCGACCGGACGCGCGGGCGGCTGGATCATCGCGAGGAAGAAGTTTTCGTTCGCGCCCTCGCTCACGAGGAGACCGGCTTGCAGGGCTTCGCCGGTGAGCCGGTAGCGCAGAATGAAATCGCGATTGGCGCCGGTGGTCTCGGACGGATCGAGCGTGATGCGGGCGCGCGAGGGATCGGCATACACAATCGACGTGCGATGCGTGTAGCAGGCGGCTTCGCGCAGGGGAACGCCGGTGAGACAGTTGACCGTGAGCGTGAACGCGGTGGGATCATTGGTCTGCGTCGGCAGATAAGGATTCTGCACCCACGTGTCGTCGGTCGAGGCGTTCGCGGCGGCGGTCTTCGAGTAGCGAGGGCCGACCACGCCGGGATAAACGAATTCGTAGACGCCGTCGGTCGGGACGAGCAGTTCGGTGTAGCGCAACTCCACGCGCACCTCGTCGCCGGGGAGGATATTGGCGACGTTCATTTGGAAAACGTTGGGACGTTGTTGTTCGAGGAGAGACGTGGTTTTTCCGGCGGATTTGGCGGCCTCGTAAGTGCGGCGGGCTTGCTGGCGTTCCTGCACGCGGGCTTCGATGCGACGCTCGCCGATGGTGAGCGTGAGCCCGTGCACGGCGGCGCGGGTGGAGCCGGGAAACACATAGATCGCCTCGATGGGCGTGGTGCCGGTGTTGGTGTAAACCTGCGTCACGCTCACATCGGCGATGACGCCGGCGAGTGTGGCCTCGACGTGCGTTGACTTGAGCGGAAGCGTGTCGGCGCCGGGCGAGGCGTTGCGCACCCAGAAGTAAGGCGAGAGGTTTTTGTCGCGCGTGGAATCGGCCGAGTCGTCGTTTTGGGCGAATAAGACGGCCGGGAGAAAGAGCAGGAGGAGGGCAAAGCGTTTCATCGCCGCGAAGTCTGCCCGAGCTATGTGAAACGCGTATGAAGCGGGCGTGAAGTCCCGATGAATTAAACTGAAAATCGCGCTACACCGGCAACGTGAGCACGGCGCGGCAGCCGCGTGCGTCGGGGCGGTTGGCGACGGTGATCTCGCCGCCGTGCAGGTGTGCGATCTCGCGCACAAAACTCAGGCCGAGGCCGGTGCTCTTGGCTCCGCCGGCGGGACGCGGCAGCGAATAAAACCGGTCGAATACCTGGGGTAGTGCGTAGTCGGCAATACCGGTGCCGGTGTCGTCGAGCGTGATCACGGCGTGTCGGGCGGATCGGGTGAGCGACAATGTCAGCGTTCCGCCGGCGGGCGTGAACTCGGCGGCGTTTTGAAGGAGGTTGGAAAGTGCCTGGGTGAGCAGGAATTTTTCGCCTTTAACGATGAGCTTTTCGGTATCGGCGGAGGGTAGGATCAAGGTGAGTCCGCGAGCGGTGCGGGTGGGTTCGCCGAAGGAAGCGACTTCGCGCACCAGCGAATTCAGATCAACGGGCTCCACGTCCGAGAGATGCTTGCGCGCTTCGAGGGCGGCGAGTTGGAGAAGTTTGTCCACGATCTGCTGGATGCGGGCGGACTCGGAGCGCAAGTTGGCGAGGAATTTGGCGCGTTGGTCCGGCGGCATGTCGGCGTCCTCGGCGAGCAGTTCGGCGGCGCCGCGAATGGCCGAGAGCGGGGCTTTGATCTCGTGGGCGAGGGTTTGGGTGTAACGCTCGACGTAGTCTTTGCCCTCGAGGGCGGCGCGCATTTCTTCGAAGGCGCGGCGCAGGTCGCCGACCTCGCGGCCGGCGAGGCGGGGCAGGGTGGCGGGGCGTCCGTCACGCACGGCGCGGGCGTAGGCGGTGAGTTTTTCTAGTGGCGTCGTCAGCCACACGGAGAACGCGATGCCGGCGCTGATCACCAACACGCCGCCGATCAAACCGGCCAGCAACACGCGGGTGCGAGCGACGGCGACGAGCTCGTTGATGTTGCGCGTGGGTTTGCCGACCGCGAGCACGCCGATGATGGCGTCACCGGAGCGGATCGGCGCCGCGACGTAAATGCCGAGGGAGGATTCGTCGTCGGGATCGTCGCGGGTGGCGCGCGCCCCGTAAGAGCCGGCGAGGGTGCGCGCCACATCGCGCCACTGGGAATAATCCACGCCTTCGTCGTGACCCGCGTCGGAATCGTAGAGCACAATGCCCTGTGCATCGGTCACGTAAACGCGCAGGTCGATGGAGGTTTTGCGCATGCCGTAGATGAGTGCGTCGAGCTGGCGGCGATGGGCGCCATCGACCGCGGTGCGCAGTTGCGCGGCATCGGGCGTGGTGCCGGTGGAGCTCGTTTCGACGACCGAGGCGAGCAAGGCGGCGGTGTCGACCAGCGACTCCTCCATGGATTCGAGGTAACGCGGACGAATGCCTTCGAGAATCCACGAGACCAGGTAGAGATAGCTGCCGCCGATCAACAGCAGGTAAACAAGCAGGATGCGGGTGCGGATCGTCACGAAGGCGGTTATTAAGCGGCGTGCGGTTACTCGCGCAATTGTTGTCCGTGGACAAGTTCGCGGAACAGGCCGGGGCGGCCGAGTAATTCGTCGTAGCTGCCGTCTTGAACGATGGAGCCTGCTTCCATCACGAGAATGCGGTCGCAGTTCTTTACGGTGGACAACCGGTGGGCGACGAAAAGCGCGGTGCGACCCGTGAGGTTTTTCTCGATGGCTTCCTGGATGAGCTGCTCGCTGAGCGTGTCGAGCGCGCTGGTGGCTTCGTCGAAAACGAAGTAGGGCGGATCTGCGAGGAAAACACGCGCGATGGCGATGCGTTGGCGCTGGCCGCCGGAAAGCGACGAGCCTCCCTCGCCGACGGGCGTGTCGAGACCTTCGGGCAGGCGTGAGATGAACTCCCAGGCGTTGGCTTGTTCGCAGGCGCGCCGGATGGCCGCGTCATCGGCATCAGGCCGGGCGAGGCGGATGTTGTCGCGCAAGGTGGAGCGGAATACGAAGGTGTCCTGCGGCACGACGCCGAAGAGACGGCGCAGATCGCGACCGGCGATATCACGGACATCGATACCGGCGATGCGGACGTTCCCCTGTGCCGGATCGTAGAGACGAAGGAGGAGTTGCAACAACGTGCTCTTGCCCGCGCCGGAAGGGCCGACGATGGCCACGCGATGCCCGTAGGGAATCACCAGATCGAGCTCGTGCAGGATCGGCGAGCCGTCGGCATAGTGGAATGAGACGCGTTCGAAACGAAGTTCGCCCGGCTCCTTCGGGACGGGCACGGGCGAGACCGGATCGGGTGTGGTGCTGGCGGTGTCGAGCACGGTGCCTATGCGATCGAGCGATGCGGAGCAACCGGCCCACAAGGTGACGGAGTTGAATATCTGCTGCAGCGGCCAGTTGAGCCCGCTGTAAGCGGCGAGGCAGGCGGCAACGATGCCAAGGTCGATCTGGCCGTCGAGATACCGCCACGTGCACAGCGCGAGCAAGGATACGTAGCCGAAGTAGGTGAGGGTTTCCTGCTTCATCCACTCGACGTGACTGCGGACGTCGCGCTCATAGGATTTGCGGCCGATGAGCTCGGCCTGTTGTTCGAAATCGACACTGATGGAAGATTCCATCGAGTGGAGCTTCACGGCCTTGTTGCCACGGAGCAGATCGGCCACGCGACCGCTGACCGCGCCTTCGGTTTTTTGGTAATCGGTCTGGATGATTTTGATGCGGTTGCGCGCATAGATCATGATCCAAAAGCTGAGCGCGCACAGCACGGTGAGCAGCACTGCGATCGGCCAGTCCCATTGCCAGAAAAGGCCGAGCGTCGAGACGATCACGATGACGGCGCCGGGTGCCAGCAGTGAAGTCTGCTGGAAAAACTGCATGACGTTGGCCAGCGGTGTGCCGAAAAGATAACTGAACAATTCGCCCGAGTGGTGCTCGCCGTGAAACCGCAGGCACAGGTGGTTGACGTGGCGGAAAAACTGCGCGCGCAACGAGAACACGATGCGTTCGCGAGCCCAGGTGAAAATCCGGTAGCCGCAATGCCACAGGATCATGCGCAGGAAAATCGATACGGTGAGGTATCCGGCGATGAGCCAGGCGAGTCGGTGCCAGCGTTCGCTGGTGGCGAGATTTTTGGGCTCCAAGACTTCAGAAAAAAGCCACTTCGGATAGACGTTCTGCAGCGTCATGGCGCCGCCGTGGAGACTTACCAAAATGACAGCTGCGATAATGGCCCAGCGGTGGCGTCGCAGGAGCGGCCAGAGATGGCGGCGAAAGGCACTGGAGGACGCACTCGGAGCGACGGGCGGGGTCATGGAGAAGGAAGCTGGCAGCCTGCGCGAGCGTCCTTGGACGGTCAATGGCTGCGGAATTCACACTGTCGCAAACGAGCGGGTGACCAAGGTTTCTTAGTCATGCCTAAACAACTTGCGTTGAGAAATCGACTGGACGTTTTTCGTCGGCACATGGCCGAACGATCCACGCCTAAAAGCATCCAGCACCGCGCCGAAGCCAGCGCGGCATTGGTGCTGCGGGGCATTGCGCTGAATCTGCTGCTGGCGGTCGTGAAGTTCGCCGGCGGCATTCTCGGCAACACCTATGCGCTCATCGCGGATGGCGTGGAGTCATTGATGGATGTGTTTTCTTCGGTGCTGGTGTGGGCGGGGTTTCGCGTGGCGGCGCGACCGCCGGATGAGGATCACCCGTATGGTCACGGCAAGGCCGAGCCGCTGGCGGCGATGGCGGTCGCCTTGTTTATTTTTGCGGCGGCGGCGTGGATCGGGGTGCATGCGGTGCATGAGATCGTGACCCCGCATCGCACGCCGCACTGGGCCACGTTGCCGTTGCTCGCGGGGATTGTCGCCGTGAAGTGGTGGTTCTCGCGACGCATGGCGCGTGCCGGCGAGGCCGAGGGCAGCACGGGACTCGGCGTGGAAGCGTGGCATCATTATTCGGATGCGATCACGTCGGCCGCGGCGTTTATCGGCATCGCGATCGCGATCATCTGTGGGCCCGGTTACGAGGCGGCAGATGACTGGGCTGCGTTGGTGGCGTGCGCAGTCGTGGTTTTTAATGGCGTGCATATTTTCAACCGCGCGCTCCGCGATGTGATGGATACGGCGGTGCCCGTGGAATTCGAAAAGGAAGTGCGGGCCGTCGCGTCCGCGGTGGCCGGTGTGCATGGCATCGATAAATGTCGTGTGCGCAAAAGCGGTCTGAGCCATCTGGTGGATATTCACGTCGAAGTGGATCCGGAGCTTACCGTGTATGCCGGTCATGACATCGCGCATGCGGTCAAGGATGCGCTGGTGCATTCGACGCTGCATATCTCGGACGTGTCAGTCCACATCGAGCCGGCGCCCTGAGGCGGGTTGATTCTGAAGGTAGGACAAATACTGCGTAGGGATGGGCTAATTCTACGCAGTCAACCGGGTCCGATTCCGGTTTACTCAAGGGACCAACCGAAACCAGTATAACCACCTCCTTATGAAAGCCCGCCTACACTCCAAGCCGCTCAGCAAGAACCCCAATCTCCTCAAGTGGGTGACCAAGATGGCCGACTTGATGCAGCCCGCCGCCATTCACTGGGTTGACGGCTCGCAGGAGGAAAACGACGCGCTGTGCGCTCAGATGATCGAGGCGGGCACGCTGACGAAACTCAACGAAAAGCTCTGGCCCGGCTGTTATTACGCACGATCCGATGCGAGCGATGTCGCCCGTGTGGAGGACCGCACCTTCATTTGTTCGCTTTCCAAAACCAACGCCGGCCCGACCAACAACTGGGTCGATCCGTTCGCGATGCGCAAAACCCTCAAGGGCCTGTTCAAGGGCTGCATGGCCGGTCGCACGATGTATGTGCTGCCGTTCAGCATGGGTCCGGTGGGCTCCCCGCTTTCGCAGCTCGGCGTCGAGCTGACCGACTCACCTTACGTCGTCGTCAACATGCGCATCATGGCCCGCATCGGCCTGCCGGTGTTCAAGGAAATCGACAAGGACGAGAAACGCGTGGTCCCTTGCGTGCACTCGGTCGGTGCGCCTCTGGCCGAAGGTCAGGCGGATGTCTCGTGGCCGTGCAACAAGGAGAAATACATCGTCCATTTTCCCGAGACGCGCGAGATCTGGTCCTTCGGTTCAGGCTACGGCGGCAATGCGCTGCTGGGCAAAAAGTGTTTCGCGCTCCGCATCGCCTCCAACATGGCGCGCGACGAGGGCTGGATGGCCGAGCACATGCTCATCCTCGGCGTCGAGGATCCGAAGGGCGAAAAAACCTACGTCGCCGCCGCGTTTCCCTCGGCTTGCGGCAAGACCAACTTCGCCATGCTCATCCCGCCCGCGCCCCTGCGTGACAAGGGCTGGAAAGTGTGGACCGTCGGCGATGACATCGCGTGGATCAAACCCGATGCCAACGGCCGCCTGCACGCGATCAATCCCGAGGCCGGTTTCTTCGGCGTCGCTCCCGGCACGTCCGACAAGACCAACCCCAATGCGATGGCCGCGCTCGCGAAGAACACGATCTTCACCAACGTCGCGCTCACGCCCGAGGGTGGCGTGTGGTGGGAAGGTATGACCGACAAGGCTCCGGCCGAGCTCACCGACTGGCAGGGCAACAAGTGGACTCCCGCCATCGCCAAGGAAACCGGCGCCAAGGCCGCGCATCCCAACTCGCGGTTCACCGCGCCGGCCGTGCAGTGCCCGACCATCGATCCGGATTGGGAGTCGCCCTTGGGCGTGCCGATCAGCGCGATCATCTTCGGCGGACGCCGCGCGACGACCATGCCGCTCATCTACCAGGCTTTCAACTGGAGTGCCGGCGTTTACATGGGCGCCACGATGGGTTCCGAGATGACGGCCGCCGCCGCCGGCACGATTGGCAAAGTGCGCCGCGATCCCTTCGCGATGCTGCCGTTCTGCGGCTACCACATGGGCGATTATTTCCGCCACTGGATCTCGATGCAGAAGAAGCTCAGCGAGACGCCGCGTATCTTTAATGTGAACTGGTTCCGCAAGGACTCGGAGGGTAAGTTCCTCTGGCCGGGCTTCAGTGAAAACATGCGCATCCTCAAGTGGATCGTTGAACGCGCCCGCGGTCGTGCCCTCGCGAAGGAGACGCCGATCGGCTGGCAGCCGCGCTACGACGAGATCGACTGGACCGGCAGTGATTTCACCCGTGAACAGTTCACGGCGCTGCAGGAAGTCGATCGTGCCGCCTGGCGCACCGAGGTGATCGGCCATGAAGAACTCTTCATCGATCTCCACGATCACTTGCCGAAGGAAATGATCTACGAGCGCGAGCTGCTGATCTGCCGCCTGTAATCCGACTTCACCGAAGAAGAAAAGCCCGACTCGCCGGCATCCATAATTATGGATGCCGGCGATTTTTTTTGTGCGCGCGGGGGATGCAAAAACCGCGCAGCCATTTTCAATGGCTGCGGAGCCGGCGAAAGGTATTTCAGGCAAGATGCCGGGCGTCCTACCGACACCACCATGGTCTCCTCCCTTTTGACTGATGCGTTTTCTGTCACGCCGGCCGCCGCCGACTTTGATCTCTTGCGGAAATACTCCGGTCCTGTTCCCCGCTACACCTCGTATCCCACGGCGAATCTTTTTACGACTGATCGTGCCGTGTTTGATCCCGTGGATTTGATTGCATGCGACAACCAGCTCGGTGCGGGTCCGCTTTCGCTCTACGTGCATCTGCCGTTTTGCGCCAGTCGTTGCTGGTTCTGCGGCTGCACGAATCTCGTCACCACCCGCCAGTCCGCGGCCGATGATTATCTCGATGATCTGGAGCGCGAGATCGCGCTCACCGCGCCGTTGATCGATCCGGCGAGGCGAGTCACCCAGCTGCATCTCGGCGGAGGCACGCCCACGTTTTTATCGGCTGAGCAGCTCCGGAGGCTCGGCCGTATTTTTCGCGATGCCTTTAAGTTCAACGACACGGCCGAAATCGCGGTCGAGATCGACCCGCGTCATCTCGACCTCGATCAAATCGACGCGTTGCGCGATCTCGGCGCGCGGCGGGCATCACTTGGTGTGCAGGATACCGATCCGGCCGTGCAGACAGCAATTCATCGCGTGCAGCCGCAGGTGTTGAATGAGCGCGCGGTCACGTTGTTGAGGCATGCGGGATTCAACTCGATCAACATCGACCTCATCTACGGCTTGCCCAAACAAACGGTCTCCACGTTTGCCCGCACGATTGACGATGTGCTGGGGCTGGTTCCGGAGCGGTTGTCGGTTTTTAGTTACGCGCATGTTCCGGGGCTCAAACCGGCGCAGCGGATCTTCGACCAGCAGGGACAGTTGCCGGGCGTCGATGAAAAGCTGCGGATGCAACTCCTCGCCAAGGAGCGTTTGCTCGCCGCCGGTTATGTGGAAATCGGCATTGATCACTACGCGCGTCCGCGGGACGAACTGGCCGTCGCGGTGCGCGATCATACGCTGCATCGTAATTTCCAAGGCTACAGCACGCGCGCCGGTGCGTCGGTGTATGGCTTTGGGATCTCGGCGATTTCAACGACGCCCGATGGCTACCGGCAGAACCACAAGAGCCTGGCGACTTATCGTATGGCGTTGCTCAAGGGAGAACTGCCCGTCGCGCGCGGCTGGTGCCTGAGTGATGAGGATCGTCGCCGGCAGATGCTGATTATGCGCCTGATGTGTGATCACCGGTTGGATTTTTACGCGCTTTCGCGGGAGCTCGGCGTGGATGTGTCGATCCGCTATGCGCCGGAATTGGCGTCGTTGGCCGATCTCGAGGCGGATGGAATCGTGGTTCGCGATGAGCACGGTGTTTACATCACCGAGGCCGGACTGCCCTTCGTGCGCGTGGTGGCCTCGCGGTTCGATGCTTACTTAAAACGCGGGGCAGTCGTTCATGCCCGCGCGGTGTGAGCGATTTTTTAGAACGTGGGAGTGTGGCTGGTGGCTTCGTAGGCGTGCCACACGCCGAGTAGGAAAATCGCGATCATCACCACCGCGCAAATGAGGCGGCCGATGGTTGAGATTAAAAAGCCGACGGCAGCGCCCGCACCGGCGAGTAGCGAGGCGCGGTTGGATTTTTCGGCGATGAGTTTTTCCGCGGCCACCGCGCCTATCACGGTTCCGAGGATCAGCATGGGCAGGGAGAAAAACATGCCGATCATCGCACCGCCGCCGGCACCGATCATACCCCATTTGCCACCGCCAAAAAGCCGGGTGCCGAGTAGCACACCGGCAAAATCCACGATCACGGAGAGCAGCCACACGCCGGCGATCCAGCCGATGATCACCCACGAGACATCGCCCGGGAGGAGGAGCTTGTGTGCGACCATCGCGATCAGGATCAGCGTGGTTCCCGGGAGCAAAGGCAGCACCACGCCGGCGAGGCCGATGACGGTGAGCACAATCGTGAGGGTCCAAACCAGGTAGATTTCCATCGTGCTCCGAAGACAGCGGAGTTGCGCGAAGGGATACATGAAAATGCGCGATGACTCAAATAAGTGCCCGATAGCTGCATTAGATGAGTAATTGAGATGATTTTTGCTCAAAAATCGCAGTGTGGCGGCGGCTGGCATTTGTGCTGCTGTATGAAAATTGTTCATTTTATGAAATTGAAGCATGCCATTTTCATCTCCGGTATCGGGGTGTGAAGGGGAACGTTTTTATTTTCAATTAACTCAATAACATCATGTTAAAATCCCTGCATCGTCTAAAATCCCTGGTTTTCGGGGCTCTACTTGTATCTGTGCTGGCCTGCGCCAGTGGTTTGCAGGCTCAGGAAGCCGCACCCGCCGCCGCGCCGGCTGAGCCGACCATTGAACAGCGCCTCGCCGACCTCGAGGCCTACGTGAACAACACGGCGCGCACGCCTGACGTCGCGTCGAAGATCCCCGGACCGGGTCCCGGCCACAATGCATGGCAGATGGTCAGCACAGCGCTGGTCATTTTCATGACGCTACCCGGTTTGGCTCTCTTCTACGGCGGCTTGGTTCGCAAGAAGAACGTCCTCTCTGTCCTCGCCCAGTGTATGGGCGTCGCCGGTCTGGTCACCATCCTGTGGTGGGCTATCGGCTACAGCCTGGCCTTCGGCAGCGGCAATGCGTTCATCGGTGACGCCACCTTCGCGTTCTTGAAGGGCGTGGAGCCAGGCAACGTCGGCGCCGGTTACTACTGGATCAGCGATTCGATGTGGGCGATGTTCCAGCTCTCTTTCGCCATCATCACGCCGGCCCTGATCGTCGGTGCGATCGCCGAGCGCATGAAGTTCATCTCGGTCCTTGTGTTCGTGACGCTCTGGATGTTCGCGGTGTATTTCCCCTTCGCGCACATGGTGTGGAGCGGCACGGGCTTTATGTCGGGCATCCTTAACGCCGGCGCCGGCATCAAGGCGATCGACTTCGCCGGTGGCACCGTGGTGCACATGACCTCGGGTTGGTCCGCACTGGTTCTCTGTATCATCCTCGGCAAGCGCAACGGCTTCGGCAAAGTCCCGATGCCTCCGCACTCGCTGGTGCTCTGCACCGTCGGCACCGGTATGCTCTGGGTCGGTTGGTATGGTTTCAACGCCGGTTCCGCCCTCGGCGCCGACGCGATCGCTTCCAACGCCTTCGCCACCACGACCCTCGCCGCCGCCATCGCCGGTTTCACTTGGGGTATGGCTGAGTGGGTCCTCAAGGGCCATCCCTCCGTCCTCGGTTTTTGCTCGGGTATCGTTGCCGGTCTGGTGGTCATCACCCCCGGCGCCGGTTTCGTCTCCATGAACTCGGCCGTCTTGATCGGCGTGCTCGCCGGTATCGTTCCGTTCATCGCGGTTTCCTATCTGAAGAAGATCCTCGGCTATGATGACGCGCTCGACACCTTCGGCGTGCACGGCGTCGGCGGCACCATGGGTGCTATCCTCACCGGCGTGTTTGCCGACGAGAAGATCAACTCCGTGGTCGGTCCTCTCAAGGAAGGTCTCGTGATGGCCCAGCTCAAAGCCTGCGCCCTGACCATCGTCTGGAGCGTCGTGGCCACCGCCATCATTGCCCTCATCGTCAAGGCAACCATCGGTCTGCGTCCGACCCCCGAGGTCGAGGCCGCCGGTCTGGATACCTCCGAACACGGCGAAGAAGGCTACATCGGCTAAGCGCCGGACCGTTTCATCCTGACAACAAAAAACCGCGGACGTCATGTCCGCGGTTTTTTTGTGCACTCATGCCGGCCGTAAAGGCCACGGGAATGATCGTAATCGATTAGCGCAGGTTGCGCTCGATGAGATCGTAGAGGGCGCGGGAGTTCTTTTTGTCGCCGGTCGTGCTCCAGCGGATGCGCAGCAAGGTCTGCTTGCTGTTCATTTCGGAGACGCTCACGAAGACCTTGTCGTCGGTGCGGGAGCGGGCGTAGAGCTCGCCATCGTAGGTGTTCAGTTCGCTCTTGGTTTCGAAGAGATCATATTCGCGGAAGGCCTTTTGAGTGGCGGCGAAAGCGACGGGCGCGGTGGTGTTGAGCACCATGCGGAATTCGTTGAGCTGATAGACGGCGGATTTATCGCCGGATTCGTCGAGGGCGACGGTGCTGCAGCCGGAGAGGCCGAATGCCAGCGAGGCAAGGGAGAGAGAGGTGAGGAGGGTGGAGCGGATGTTTTTCATGCTGAATCGAACAGGTAAGACCCCACCTTAACGGGGTGGTTCGCGCTGTCACCGTGAAAACCGGTTTGCGGAGGAGGCGCCGGATGGTTTATCGCTTCTCGTCTATGGCCAAGCCACTTGTCGGCATTATCATGGGCAGCACGTCGGACTGGAGCACGATGGAGCATGCCGCGCAGACGCTCAAAGCCCTCGGCATCGCCGCCGAGCATCACGTCGTCTCGGCGCATCGCACGCCCGACAAGATGTATGACTACGCGAAAACCGCCGAAAAACGCGGCCTCAAGGTCATCATCGCCGGTGCCGGTGGCGCCGCTCACTTGCCCGGCATGACCGCCGCGCTCACGCCGCTGCCCGTGCTCGGTGTTCCTGTGGAGTCGCACACGCTAAAGGGCGTCGATTCACTATATTCAATCGTGCAAATGCCCGGCGGCATTCCCGTGGCGACTTTTGCCATCGGCAAGGCCGGTGCGATCAACGCCGCGCTGTTTGCCGCCGCCATCCTCGCGACGGGTGGCGACAAAAAGGTGAAGAAGGCCCTCGATGCTTTCCGTGCCGAACAGACCAGCAAGGTGCTGGCGGCGAAATTGCCCTGATTTAAACACCAGGTGCGCGGAGAGCACAGAGGGATTGATCTTCTGAAGTCTTCTCCGTGTGCTCTGCGGCCTCTGCGTTAAAATGATTCATCCCGGCAAAACGATTGGTGTTCTCGGTGGCGGCCAGCTTGGCCGCATGTTCGCCCATGCGGCGGAGCGTCTCGGCTATCGCGTGCACATTTATGAGCCTGAGGCCAACGGTCCGGCCGGCGAAGTCTCGGCACTGGAGACGAACAAACCTTACACCGACATCGAGGCACTGACGGCCTTTGCCAAGAGCGTCGACGTGCTCACCTACGAATTCGAAAACATCCCGGCCGAGCCGCTCTGGAGCATCGAAAAATACGTGCAGCTTCATCCGCACTGGAACGTCCTCGAGACCTGCCAGAACCGGATGCGCGAGAAAAACTGGCTGCGCAAAAACGACTTTTCTCCTGTGCCGTTTACCGAGGTAGAAGCGGGTGATGACCTCGCCGCCGCCATCCGCAAAATCGGCCTGCCGTGCGTCGTGAAGACCGCCGATTTCGGCTATGATGGCAAGGGGCAGATCAAGGTTTCCGACGACGCGACGCTGTCCAAGGCGGTGGAGTCGTTCACGAAGCAGCGCTGCGTCATCGAGAAGTTCATCGATTTCAAATGCGAGCTGTCGGTCCTCGTGGCGCGCAGCAGCAACGGTGAAGTGAAGATTTTCCCCGTCGCGGAAAACATCCACACGAAACACATTTTGGATTTTTCCATCGTGCCGGCGCGCATCAGCGATGCGGTCAAGGCCGATGCTGAAAAGCTGGCACTCGCCATCGTGGAAAAGCTCAACGTGGTCGGACTGCTGGCGATCGAGTTGTTCCTGACGGATCGCGGCGAACTCCTCGTCAACGAACTCGCGCCGCGTCCGCATAACTCCGGACACTGGACGCTCGATGCTTGCGTGACCTCGCAGTTCGAGCAACACGTGCGCGCCGTATGCGGACTGCCGCTCGGCGACGTGTCGGTCGTGGCGCCGGTCGTTATGGTGAATATTCTGGGTGACGCCTGGAAGTGGGACAACGGCGCGCTCGTGGGCGATGCCAACTGGTCCGCGGTGTTGGCCGAACCGCACGCGAAGCTCCATCTCTACGGAAAAAAAGAGCCGCGTATCGGCCGCAAGATGGGCCACTTCACGGTGACTGCGAAGACGCCGGATGCCGCGCTTGAAGCGGCGCGAGCGATCAAGGCGAAGCTTTAAGATTTCTCCGCGGCCGTCGCGCCCGCCGATGCCCATGCGGACGGTTGCGCGTGGAAGTCGGGTGTAGTGGGAAACTCGGCCATCGGCGTGTGAAACACCGTCGTGGTCGCGGGCGACATGGGCGGCACGATCCAGTCCCAGCGTGCGGACACCTCGCGGCCGGCGGTCTTTTCGCGTTCGCAGAATTTTATGAATTCGGCGGAGGCGGTGTGGTGGTCCACGAGTTTCACGCCGTCGGATTCGTAGGAGTGCAGCACGGCGGCGTTGAGTTCGAGTAACGCGCGATCTTTCCACAAGCTGCGAGGATTGCGCTGATCGAGCGCGAGTTTTTCGGCGATGACCGGCAGGAGATTGTAGCGGTCGGTGTCGGCCAGGTTTCGCGCGCCGATCTCCGTGCCCATATACCAACCGTTGAACGGCGCAGCCGGATAATCGGTGCCGGCGGCATGCAGGCTCATGTCGCTGATCACGGGCACGGCATACCAGCGCAAGCCGAGTTGCTCGAACCAGGCGAACTGCGGATGACGCAGGCGCACTTCGCGCACGAGACCGGCGGGAAGCGGGAAAAGGTGCGGACGTCCATCGCGTCCCGAGACGATCCAAGGGAGCAGATCGAAGCGTCCGGGAGTTGAGGGTGGTTCCCAGCCGAGCGCGCGGGCGTGGTCGGTGAGAGCGATGGTTTTTGGATCACCAAGAATGGTGCCGTCGTGGTGACGGTAGCCCGCGTAGGAGCAGAGCTGGTGATTCCAAATGCGCGGCGCGGGGCCACCGGGATGGTCGGGTGGTGCGTAAACCGTGAGCACCGAGCGCACGTTGCCATCGGCCTGGGCGAATTCGAGGTGCTCGCGCAGGCTGGCGGCGATCTGATCAGCGGAGTCGAGGTGGCGATGATCGCGCACGTTCAAGCTGCGCCAGTAGTGACGGCCGATGCAGCGCGCGTGATTGCGCCACGCGATACGGCCGGCCCAAGTGAGTTCGGCGGACGTGAGCGGAGCGGGGAGTTGCGCGGCGAGGGCGGCGCGGCAGACGGCAAGGCGTTCGTCGAGGATGTGGCCGTGATGCGCTTCGGAGAGGAAGGCGAGTTCGTCTTCGACGGAAGCCGACACCGGTGGTGGCGGAGTAGCGGAAGGGGTAGAGTTAAACGGGCAGCCTGACATCGGTGGGAATGCGAACTAGAATACGAGCGACACGGCATCGCGGTTGCTGCCGAGGTGTAGATCGGGAAAGCCAGAAGTCGGTGCCGGCGTGCCGAGGGCGCGGCGTTCACGCACGGGCCAGTCTTGCGGGCGCAAAATGATGACGCCGTCGGTGAACGTGACTTGGCCGACGGTGACTTCGCCGATTCCGCGCAACGCGATGCGTAGTGGGAGCGCGGGTGAATCGATGGAGACGGAAAACTCGCGTTTGAGGTTGGCTCGGGGTCGGGCGGCTTTGGCGCGGAACTCGATGGTGAAACGTTCGGCGAGGGTTTTCCACGTGCCGTCGGCGGACTGTTGTTCGACGAGAATTTTCTGAAGCGCGGGCGCGTGGTTGTGGACGATGAACGTAAGCTGCCAGCGTCCGTGGACGGGCGAGGCGTCGAGCGCACGGGCGGAATTTTTGGCGGTAGCGTTGAGCCAGGCGCGCCACGTTTTCAAACGCGCTGCGTCGCGATCAAGGATATCGGCGTAGGGCGATTGCACACGCGGATCGCGGGTGCGGGCCCAGATTTCACGGGCATTTAGGCGCGCTTTTGAGAGTTTTAATTCAAACAAATCGAGCGGCTTAAGACAGTTTGTAACGTAATAAGTTACAAACTGCTTTTGTCCGGTGGTGTGGTAGCGGCGGAGTTTTTGGACGTCGCGGGTCGCTTGTCGGATGAAAGATTCGCGGGCGGCGAGGTAGGCGTTGAGCGACGCGCTGGCGGAGAAGGGGGCGGGGAGGTTGGGCTTCGCGGCGAGGCGGGTGAAAAACTTCGCGCTGCGCTCGGCGCGGCCGGGGCCTTCGGGGCCGGCGAGGTTGTCCCAGCGATCATGGGTTTCCCATTTCGCGTAGCCGGCGAAGGCGTGTTCGTCACAGGCGAGTGCGGCGCGGGCGGCTTCGCGGGAGCCAGATTTGCCGAAGACGCGTTCGAAGCCTTTGGCCAGCATGCCGGCGTGGTCGTCGATCTCGGGATTCAACCAGAGGCAGGCGGCGGCGGCGTCCACGACCATGGGCATTTCGAAGGCGAGGCGTTGCGGTTCCCAGCCGGTCATGAGAAAACCGCCGGCGTGAGTTTGACGGCAGCGGCGCCACCAGGATTGGGCGTTGGCGAGACGTTCGCCGAAAACGGGGAGCGGTTCGTGGCGGAAGCCGCCGTTCATCGCACAACCCCAGTATTCGATGCCTTGTTTCGCGAAGGCGGGGGCGAGGTCGTAGTCGGCGTAGTTGTGCAGCTCCATGCGCGGGTGGCGCGGGAACGGATAATAATACCAATCGTAGGCGATCAAGCCGCGAGGGAGTTGCGGGATGGCGTCGGGGATGAGCGCGAGCATGTCGGCCCACAGACCCATGCGGAGGCCGAGCGGCTGGACAAGCGTGTGGAGGCGGTTTACGTATCCAGAAAAATGCGACGCAAGGCCGATGCGTTTCACTTCGGCGCGGGAAAGCGGGTGTTTGCCGAGGTGGAAGGATTCGTCGAGGCCGACGTGGACTTTGCCCGCGGTGCAGAACGGGGCCATGTCGCGGAGGAGTTTTTCGGCGACCTCGAGTGTGCGCGGGTGGAGCGGGCAGATTTGTCCGCGGTCGAGCGGAGTGCCGTCGGGGGCGCGGAGCTCGTTGAGGTCACGCAGCGACGGGTCTTTGATGAGGTATTGGGTGTGGCCGAGGAGGTTGACGATGGGGACGACCTTGATGCCGGCGCGGGTGGCGGCGCGGACGAGTTTTTCGAATTCGCGGGTCGTGTAGGCGTCGGCCCGGGCGACGCCGGGCAGGCTTGGGTAAGCGACCGAGTCCTCAAGGTGCAGGTAGAGTTCCTGATAGCCCCAGTCGGCGTAACGGGGGAGCTGGTCGAGGAGAAAGCCGAGACGCTCGACCTGGCGGCCGAGGTCCCATTGGAAGGCGCGGATCATGCCGGAGCGGGTTATGCGGAAACGGGGAACGGCGGGATGGTTTCGCCGCCGCCGCGCAGCCAGCGGCGGAAGGAACGGAGTTCTTCGAGCGTGCCGACGACGAGGAGGTTGTCGCCGGACTGGAGGGACTGGTTTCCGTCGGGGTTGATGATCTTGGTATTGTCGCGGTGGATACCGACGACGCGCACGCCGGTTTCGCGGGCGATCTGGAGTTGAGCGAGGGTTTTGCCGGTATGCGGGCCGGCGGGAACGGCGTGGGTTTGCAGGATGGAGCCGCTGAATTCGTCGGAGGTTTCATCGACGGTCTTGGTGGTCCCTTGAAGGAAATCGCGGGCGGCGGCGAGGCCCTGGTCTTTGCCCAGGAGGAGAAGTTTGTCGCCCGGATAGATGCGGAGGTCGGGGCCGGTGCGCGTGATGACGTAGCCGTTGCGCTCGACCTCGATGACCGAGCAGCCGAAGCGGGACGGGATGGCGAGCTGGGCGAGGTCGTTGCCGGCGTAGGCGGCGTCGTCGGGCACGGTGTAGTCGTCAAGGCGCATGTCCCAGCCTTCGAGGCCCTGGTCGAGGGCGTTGCGGGCTTCGGTGCGCACGCCGGAAGGACGGTCGGGGTCTTCGCGGAGGACGTCCTGCACGGAAGATTGCCACGTGCTGTGCCAGTAAACGAGGCGGCTGGAGAAGATCGCGACGACCACGAGGGCGGCCGCGCCGATGACGACCCAACCCCAGCCGGGCAGGGCGTTGATGGGCAGGATGGCGTAGAGCCAGTAGCCGAGGAGCACGGCGGAGATGGCGCGGAGACCGTTGTAGATCACGCTGGCGGGAAGACGGGTGCCTTCGCCCAGGCTCTCGGCGAGGATCATGACGATGGCGGTGACGTTGCGCCAGAGGGCGACGAGCATCACGAGAACGATCAGGCCGATGACACCCCAGAAGATGTAGTTGAGACGCACGGTTTCGATCCACTCGGAAGAGAATGAACCTTCGATAAACGCCAGAATCTGGCCTGAGAAAATCAGCAGGCCGGAGGTGACCAGCATTTCGATGGCGATCTGCGGGATGCGGCTGCGGATGAGTTTCCAGGCGAGCGGGGAGGATTTGCCGTTTTGAGCCTGTTGGAGCCAGCCGTGGTAGGCTTCGAGGGCGCGGGTGAGCCAGCGGGGTTCGATGCGTTCCGCAAAACGTAGGAGCGGACCGGCGTTGCGGTTGATGAGCGGGGTGGCGAGCACCGTGAGAATGGAGACGCCGACGGCCAGCGGGTAATACGAAGCGGGCAATACGGCACTGCTCACGCCGAGCTGGGCGATGATGAATGAGAATTCGCCGAGGGGCGTGAGGAGCAGGCCGGCGCGGCGGGCTTCGCGCGGGTGCGTGCCGCAGATGACCATGGCGAGCCCGCAGGCGATGGGGCGGCAGATCATCACGAAGGCGAAGAGGCCGAGGATGAGCGGCCAGACGCCGAACAGCAGGCGGACGTCGATCATCATGCCAATGGACACGAAGAAGACGCTGCTGAAGAGATCGCGCATGCCGGCGAAGGATTTTTCGACACCGACTTTTTGCGGCATCTCGGCGACGATGGCGCCGAGGAGGAAGGCGCCGAGGGCGAGCGAATAACCGGCTTTGGCGGCGGCGATGGAGAGAAGGAAAAGAACGCCGGCGACGATGATCGTCTGGAGTTCGGCGTCGGCGCGGGCTTCGAGGCGGCGAAGCAGGCGGGGGACAAAAAGCAGGCCGGCGCCGACGAGGAGCACGACGAAGGCGCTCATCGTGGCAAGCAGCGTGCCGACGCTGGCGCCGTCACCACCGCCGGACTGGGTCTGGCTCGCGAGGATGGTGAGCATGACGACGGCGACGACGTCTTCCATCACGGTGATGCCGAGGGCGCGTTGAGCGGCGCCTTCGTGAGTGAGTTTAAGTTCACTCACAATCTTCGCGATGACGGCGGAACTGGAGACGACAAACATGCTCGCGATGAAGAGGCTCTGCATGGACGTCCAGCCGACGAACACGCCGAGGAGTTGCGTGAGGTTGAGCATCAGAAACGCGCCGAGGCCGGTGGCGATGAGCGTGGGAAGGCCCATGCGGCCGAGCTTGGTGAGACTCAGCCCGAGACCGATCGCGAACATCAGGAACACGAGACCGACCTGCGAGAGCGTTTGAATGCGAGCGACGTCGGTGACGAAAGAGAACGGCGGCGTGTAGGGGCCGATGACAAGGCCGGCGGCGAGGTAGCCTACGATGACGGAGAGGCCGATGCGTTTGCAGAGCGAACCGGCGAGGCCGGCGGCGAGCAGCACGATGGCGAGGTCCTGGATAAAATTGATACCGTCTTCCATGTCGAAAAATGCCTGCAAACGTCGAAGGGGAATCGCGTCCGCGAGGTGAGCATGAAGGCAGGCCCGCGGGGAGTGCTTGTCAACGTGACTTCTGTCTTTGGCCATAAAAAAGCCCGGCGTGTGGAAACGCCGGGCTTTGGTTGGACGCGAGGATCGCGTGCGACAGACTCAGCCGCGCTTTTGCGCGATAAGCTGTTCGAGTTTCACGATGTCGGCGGAGAAGAGGCGGATGCCTTCGGCGGTCTTTTCGGTGGCCATCGGGTCGTCGTTGAGGGCGAAGCGGAAGGCGGCCTCGGTGAAGGTGGCCTTCTTGAGGTCGGCGGAAGGAGCCTTCGCGGGGTCGAGTTTGCGGACGAGCGGAGCTTCGGAGGCCTTGAGCTCGGCGAGCAGCGGAGGTGCGATGGTGAGGAGGTCGCAACCGGCGAGTTCGACGATCTCACCGGTGTTGCGGAAGGAGGCGCCCATGACCTCGGTCTTGTAGCCGAATTTTTTGTAGTAGGTGTAGATATGGGTGACGGAGATCACGCCCGGATCGGCGGCGCCGGCGAAGTTGGCGTCGGGCTTCTTGGCCTTGTGCCAGTCGAGGATGCGGCCGACGAAAGGCGAGATGAGCGTGATGCCGGCCTCGGCGCAGGCGACGGCCTGGGCGAACGAGAAGAGGAGCGTAAGGTTGCAGTGGATACCGTCTTTCTCGAGTTGCTCGGCGGCTTTGATACCTTCCCAAGTGGAGGCGATCTTGATGAGAACACGGTCTCGGCCGATGCCGGCTTTTTCGTAGAGGGCGATGATCTCGCGGGCCTTGGCGATGGTGGCGGCGGTGTCGAAGGAAAGTCGGGCATCGACCTCGGTGGACACGCGACCAGGGACGATTTTGAGGATCTCGAGGCCGAAATTAACGAGGAGGCGATCAATCACGTGGCCGATGTCGGCGGAGGAGCCGGCGTCCTTGATCGCTTGATCTACGAGCGGCGCATAGGCGGCCATGCCGGCGGCCTTCAGGATGAGCGAGGGATTCGTGGTCGCATCGCGCGGGGTGAATTCCTTCATGGAGGCGAAGTCGCCGGTATCGGCAACGACGACGGTGAACTGTTTCAGCTGGTCGAGTTGGTTGGGCATGATTTTAAAAAAAGTGGGATCAAGGTAAGCGCGGATGCACGGTTTGTCACGGCTCGGAGCCGGGGTTGTTCTGCAAATAATTTCTCAACCAGATGAGGGCGGTTGCTTCGTCGTCGAAAGCGCCGTCGAGCTGGGCTTCGAAGGCGGCGTGAATGATGGCGGTGAAACCGGGACTCGGGCGGTGGCCGAGGGCGATGAGATGTCGGCCAAGCAAGATCGGGCGGGGCGGGGCGATGCGGAGGGAAAGCTGGTGGGCGCGGGTGCGAAGTTTTTCGATGAGGACGAGGTTCTCGGGGCCGGTGAGCGGGGGGCGGCCGAGACTGTCGGCGATCATCACGGCGCAGAGATCGTCGATGGTGGCGGGGTGGAGTTTGCGCGCGAGGCGGCGGATGTGGCTGTCGCTGAACTCGTCGGCGCCATGGTGGTGGGCGAGGTGCAGCACGACCAGCGGACGGACGGCTTCTGGAATGGCGTGAGGCGAGCCGATGCGACGGAGAAAGTTATCCGCGATGGGGCCGCCGGCCGCTTCGTGACCAAGGCTGCGCCAACGCAGGCGTCCGCGAACCTCGGATTGGGCGGTGGTGGCGGGTTTGCCGAAATCGTGGGCGAGCACGCCGAAGAGCAAGATACGACGGCGGGCGGGCGGGGCGTCGCGCCACTCGGGAAGTTGCACGAGGGCGTCGCAGCAATGTTGGGTGTGGGTGAACACATCGCCCTCAGGGTGCCACTCGGGGTCTTGAGGGCAGCCGCGCAGAGCGGCGACCTCGGGGAAGTGGACGAGCCAGCCGGTTTCTTCGAGGACATCGAGACCGCGGGAAGGACGGATGGATTGCGTGGCCCATTTATCCCATTCACCCCAGACGCGTTCGACGGGAAGCTCGCTATAGGTATCCACCATGCTGCGACAAAGCGCGGCGGTTTCTGGAGCGAGGGTGAAATTGAAGCGTGCGGCGAATTGAAAGGCGCGGAGGACGCGCAGCGGGTCTTCGGTGAAAGCGGAGCTGGTGTGACGAAGGACGCGGTCGTTCAGGTCACGTTGGCCACCATGCGGGTCGAACAATTCGCCGGTGAACGGATCGCAGGTGATCGAGTTGATCGTGAAATCGCGCCGGGCGGCGGCATCGGCATCGCTGAGCAACGGGTCGGGCGTGACCGCAAATCCACGATGACCGGCGCCGGTCTTGGATTCACGCCGGGGCAGGCTGAAATCGTATTCGATGGAGCCGAGCCGGAGCTTGATCACCCCGAAACTGCGGCCGACCACGTCGGTGGCGCCGAAAGGTGATAAAATGGCCTGAAGTTCATCAAAATCCACGCCTTGGACCTCAATATCGAAGTCCTTCGGTTTTAATCCCAACAGTGAATCCCGCACGCACCCTCCGGCCAGTCGGGGACGGGCAGTCTGGCGCACGGCTTCCAGCACGGACAGTAAATCAGCGGGCAACTCCATGAAGCGCTGCGGGGTTTATGACGTTTTTGGGTGCTTGGCGGCGGCGACGGCCACGCACAGCCAGCCTAAAATTAAGAATAGTCCGCCCAGCGGAGTCACGGGTCCCAGCCAGCGAGGACCTCCCAGTGAGAGCCAGTATAGCGATCCCGAAAACAGGACCACGCCCGTGATCCAGGCGGCGCAGGCCTTGTTCAGCCATGAAGTCGCGGCATTTTTGTCCAAGGCCTGAAAACAAACTGCGAGCAAGGCCGGGGCGTGAATTAAATGGTATAACACTGCTGTGTTCCAAGTGGATGTAGTTCCATGGGTGATCAGGGTATCTTTCAGGGCGTGGGCACCGAAGGCACCTGCCATCACGCCAATGGCTCCCACAGCGGCAGTTAAATATAAATAGCTACGCATGGCGGTAAGTTGAGAGATACCTGCCCGATTGCCACAGGGTTCTGCGCCTAGAGTGGATTTTACCTCGTGGCGGTGGCGGCGTGACCCCCGAGTAAAGACTTGAAGGATGCTTGGTAGTTCTTTGCATGCGTTTGCTGGGTCCCTGACCGGAAACCCGACAGAACCACTAAACCAAAGAACTACACCAAAATGAAAAAGATGATCCTCGCTGTCGCAGCTCTTGCGGCCGGTGTGTCCGCCTCCGCTCAGGATGCTTCCAACGCCTCCTCCTTGGCCGTTAGCCTTGATGTCACGTATGTTAGCGATTACGTGTTCCGTGGCGCCAAGCTCGCCGATGCCTCCATCCAGCCTTCCATCGAGGCTTCTTATGGCGATTTTTATGCCGGCGTGTGGTATTCCGACGCCATCAGCCAGAATAACGCCACGGCTACCTTCGATTCCGAAGCGGATCTTTATCTGGGCTACACCCGCCCGATCACTGAAATCTTTTCCGCCGACCTCGGCGTGACCCGCTACACCTACAATGGTGGCAGCCAGGGTGACACCACGGAGGTTTCCGCCGGCATCAAGACCAACCTGCTCCTGAGCCCCAGCGTTTACTACTACTACGACTTCGATCTCGAAGTGTCCTCTTACATTGGCTCGATCGGTTACAAGCTCCCGATCCCCAAGCTCGGCGTGTCCTTGGATTTCTCGGCCATTCTCGGCTACGTCCAGATCCCGGGCAATGACTACACCTACTGGGGCGCCGGGGTGGCGCTTCCTTATCAGGTCAGCGACACCGCCAAGCTCACCCTAGGCGTGAACTACACCTCGGTTGACGACAAGAACCTCAATCCTGACCAGGATCAGGTCGTTTTCTTCCTCGGCCTGTCGGTCGGTTTCTAATCTGGATCGATTCACGGATCGAAAACCCTCGGGCCCGTCCTGCCGGCAACGGCAGGGCGGGTTTTTTGTTCACAAGGCCAAAAGAGGGGTTGACACCTCTCGGGCAAACCTTCGCAATCCGCCTCTTTTCTCATGAAAACGTTCCTCGCCAAAAAAGAGACTGTGCAAGCCAAATGGCATCTTATCGATGCCGAGGGCGCCGTCCTTGGCCGTCTCGCGGTCAAAGCCGCCAACCTTATCCGCGGCCGCCATAAAGCTTCCTACACCCCGAGCGTCGATACCGGCGACTTCGTTGTCATCATTAACGCCGAGAAGGTCGTCCTGACCGGCAAGAAGGAAGAGCAGAACAAGTATATGTTCTTCTCGGGTTTCGTCGGTGGCGAGAGCTACAAGACCATGCAGCAGATGCGTGAGAAGAATCCGGCCTTCATCATCGAGCACGCCGTCAAAGGCATGCTGCCGAAGAACCGCATTGCCCGTGACATGCTCACCAAGCTCCGCGTGTTCGCCGGCCCGAACCACACCCACGAGGCCCAGAGCCCCGTTAAGACCTCCGTCTGATTACCATGAGCGCTGAAAAGACCATCTATCTCGGCACCGGCCGTCGCAAGACCTCCACTGCCCGCGTTCGCCTCTCTGAAGGCACCGGTAAGCTCACTGCCAACGGCAGCGACTTCGACACCTATTTCTCCCACGAGAACTTCTCGAAGCAGGCTTTCCGCCCCCTGCTAACTGTTGAGCTCCGCGACAAGGTTGACGTTGACGTCAACGTTGCCGGCGGTGGTGTCACCGGCCAGGCTGGTGCGACCGCCCACGGTATCGCCCGCGCCCTCCAGAAGCTCAATCCCGAGCTTCGCGCCGCCCTCAAAAAGGCCGGCCACCTCAAGCGCGACCCGCGCGAAAAAGAGCGCAAGAAGCCCGGTCAGCCCGGCGCCCGCAAGCGTTTCCAGTTCTCGAAGCGCTAAGCTGTCAGGAACGTTTTCAAAATCCGCCCTTCAAAAGAGGGCGGATTTTTTGTGCCTAGAGCGAAAGAGGTTTTAACGCAGAGACGCAGAGGTGCAGAGACTCAAGAAAGACGCACGCGGCGACAACAGCGCGTCCGTGCTTTGCGTGTCTCCGCGTCCTCTGCGCCTCTGCGTTAAATTCGCCGCCGTTTTGGGAGGATCAGCTCCGGTAATCCGCGTTCTCACTCACGTATTCATGTGTGAGGTCGCCACCAAAAATCGTGGCTGCGGCGTGACCGCTCCCGAGGTCGACCTCGATCTCCACGCAGCGTTCGTGCGGCGGATAATCCACCGTCGCGGCGAACACGCCATCGGCGGACGGCTTGCTCGTGTAAAGTTCCGCATTTTTCAAGTGGGCGACCAGTGCGGTTTCTTTTTCCGGATTCAGCCGGAACGCACCCTTGGCGAAAATCTCGATGCCGCCGATGCTTGCACGCAGCTTGGAAAGATCGGTTTCGGGTGCATGCGCGCCGACGTGTTTACCAATGGCCTGCACGAGGCGGCCGACATTCGGATCGTTACCGGCGACGGCGCATTTGAAGAGCGGCGCGTTCACGATCGCCTTGCCGAGCGCGCAAGCGAGCGAGGCGGTCGCGGCATTTTTCACCTCGACGCGGATTACGTGACGCACGCCTTCGCCATTGCGCACGACGTCTTCGGCGAGGTCGCGGCACACAAGCGCGAGTGCGTTTTCGAACGCGGCGAGGTCATCGCAGGGCACGAGGCTCGACGAGACGAGGGCAACGGTGTCCGAGGTGCTGGTATCGCTGTCGATACTGATGCGATTGAAGCTGGCGTTGACCGTCTTCGTAAGCAGTGCGCGCAACGTGTCCCGCGGCACGGCGAGATCGGTGAGGATGTAAACGAGCATCGTCGCCATGTTGGGCTCGATCATGCCCGCGCCCTTGGCGATGCCGACGATGCGGCCCGCGCCGACGGCGGCGCTGCGGACTTTGGGGTAAAGATCAGTCGTCACGATGCCTTCGGCGGCGGGCATGATCGAACCGGCGGCGAGCGCGGCGGCGGCTTTGGGCAGATTCGCCACGATGTCGTCGGCCGGCAGGCCCCAGCCAATCACACCGGTGGAACTCGGCAGCACAGCGGTCGCGGGGAGGCCGAGGAGTTTTGCCGTCTCGACGCACACGCGTTCCGAGGTTTCGACGCCACCGGGCGCGCACACGTTGGAAATTTTATTATTAACGATGATCGCGCCGAGCAGGGGTTCATCGAGGCGCTGGCGGCCGACGATCACGGGGGCGCCGGGGAAGGCGTTTTTGGTGAACATGGCGGCGAAGTCCGGCGTGGGTTTATCCAACGCGATGAGCGTGAGCGTCATCTTCGCGGGCTTGGGTGCTTCCTTGGGCATGAAGTCGAAGCGTGCCGTGCCCACGCGGAAGCCGAGTGGCAGGGCGGATTGCGTGGCGAGCCACGCACGATGTTCGTCACGGGAAGAGAAGGAAAGGGCGGTGCTGGGCACGCGTTCAGAAGTGGCGCGACGGCGCGCGGAGTGAAGCCGATTCTTTGATTGGCGCGTGCCGAAGGCGTTAATTCCCGCGTCGGGTTGAGAAATAAGATGGAAATGCCGGCCACGCGTGATTTACCCGTGTTTACTCCAACACCGATAAGTGAACGTAACTGAAATCACCACCAAGGCGAAGGTGCTCCTAGAAGCCCTGCCTTACATCCAAGATTTTCGCGGCTCGACCTTCGTAGTCAAATACGGCGGCAGCTTTATGGACGACCCAGATCCCGCGGTGCGCAACCGCGTGGCCTACGACATCGCGTTCCTCGCAGCCGTGGGCATCAACGTCGTCGTTGTCCATGGCGGTGGCAAAGCGATCACCAAGGCGCTCGAAGCCTCGGGCTTGAAATCGCAGTTCGCGCCCAATGGCATGCGCATCACCGACGAGGCCAGCGTGCAGATCGTCAAGAAGACGCTCGATGAAGTTGTGAACAAGGACGTGTGCGATGCCATTTCGCTGGCCAAGGCCAAGCCCAAGGGGCTCGCCGGCGACAGCGTGCTCGTGTGCGAAAAGCTGCTCGTTGACGACAATGGCAACGCCGTTGATCTCGGCTATGTGGGCGAAGTCACCGAGGTGAAGGTGAAGCTCATCAAAAAGGAAATCGCCGACGGCAACGTTCCGGTGATCTCGCCGGTGGCCGAAGGGCTCGACGGCAAACCTTACAACGTGAATGCCGACCTGGTTGCCGGCCGCGTGGCCAGTGCCCTGCGCGCCCGCCGCCTCGTTTACATGAGCGACGTCCCCGGCCTGCTTTCGAATCCGTCGGATCCGGAGTCGCTGATTTCCACGCTCAAAATTTCCCAAGTGGACGACCTCAAGAAGAGGGGTGTCATCGACAAGGGCATGCGCCCGAAAGTCATGAGCGCCGTGCGCGCGCTTCAAGAGGGCGTGCAGCGCGTCCACTTCATCGACGGGCGCCAGTCGCATTCGTTGTTGATGGAAATTTTCACCGACTCCGGCATTGGCACGGAGATCGTGCACGGTTGATTCAGCCATGAGCAACCGCCCCGATGTCGTTCGCACCAGCACGGCCGATCTCTACGACGCGCACGTTCTGAAAAACTACGGACGCCCCGCGCTCACGCTCGTGCGCGGCAGCGGCTCGCATGTCTGGGATGACCAGGGCGGCAAGTTCCTCGATTTCACCTCGGGCATCGCGGTGAGCGCGCTCGGGCATTGCCATCCGCATTGGGTGGCCTCGGTGCAGCGCCAGGCCGGCGAGCTGATTCACACGAGCAACCTTTTCCGCAATCCGAACCAAGGCGAACTCGCACGCCGTCTCGTCGGCTATGCCGGACCGGGCCGGGTATTTTTCTGTAACAGCGGAGCCGAGGCCAACGAAGGTCTGCTCAAGCTCGCGCGTTTGCATGGTGCGACCAAGGCCGGTGGCGAAGAGGGCAAGTGCTACAAAGTGATCTGCGCGAAGAGCGCATTTCACGGCCGCACGTTTGGCGGCATGAGTGCGACCCCGCAGGAAAAAATCCAGAAAGGATTTCGTCCGCTTGTGCCCGGTTTCGCATTCGGCGAACTCAACAATCTCGCCTCGTTCGAGGCGTTGATCGACGACCAGACCGCGGCGATTTTTGTCGAGACGATCCAAGGCGAAGGCGGCGTGAATTCCGCCACGACCGAGTTCCTGCTGGGCCTGCGCAAACTGTGCAACCAGCACAATCTCCTGCTCATGCTCGACGAAGTGCAGTGCGGTGTGGGTCGCACAGGAAAGTTTTTTGCCTACGAGCATGCCGGAGTGCGTCCGGATGCGATCGGCATGGCCAAGGGGCTGGGCGGCGGTTTCCCGATCGGCGCGATCTGGATCGGCGAAAAAGCGGCTGATCTCTTCCAGCCGGGCATGCATGGCACGACGTTTGGCGGCACTCCGCTGGCCTGTGCCGCGGCGCTTGCCGTGCTCGACGTGATCGAGAAGGAGAAGCTCATGGAGCAGGTTAGCCGCGCAAGCGGATCGTGGATCGAGGCCTTAACGGAACTGGCGACGGATTTTCCGGCGCAAGTGCTGGGCGTGCGCGGACGTGGCTTCATGGTGGGCATTCAGCTGGCCAGTGATCCGGCTCCGTATGTCGCGGCGTTGCGTGATGCGGGCCTGCTCGTGCCCTCCGCTGGCGGCAATGTGATTCGGCTCCTGCCTCCGCTCAATGCAACGGCTGACGAGCTCGCGAGTTCCGTCGAGATTCTGCGCTCGGTGTTTGTCGCGAAAAAGTAAACAAGCGGCCTGTATTTTGCTCTCGTAGGAGCGGAGCGAATGGCCAAGCCTGTCCGCTTCATTTTTTTCATGAAGCACTTCCTCAAAGAGACCGACTTCAAGCCACACGAAGTGGCGGAAGTTTTCGCGCTGGCACGTGACCTTAAAGCCAAGCGGGGTCGTCATACGCCCCCGGTGCTTCAGCATCAGACGTGGGCGCTGATCTTTTCGAAGTCTTCCACGCGCACACGTGTGTCCTTTGAAGTCGGTGTTCACGAACTCGGCGGCAATCCGCTTTTCCTGAACAAGAACGACATCCAACTGGGCCGTGGTGAGTCGGTTGAGGACACGGCCAAGGTGCTTTCGCGGTTTGTGCACGGCTTGATCGTTCGCACCTACGAACACGCCGAAGTCGAGCGTCTCGCGGCCAGCGGCACCATTCCGGTGATCAATGCGCTGACGGATTTTCTGCACCCGTGCCAGATTTACACGGATGCCTTTACGCTGGCCGAACGCTGGGCGCCAAAGGGCGGCGATCTCCTCGGTTCGCTCAAAGGTCGCAAGATCGCGTTCTTGGGCGATACGGCCTGCAATATGGCCAACTCCTGGATCCTCGGTGCGGCGCTCTTCGGAATGAAGATCTCGCTCTCCGGCCCCAAAGGCTTCGAGCCGTCGCCCGAAATCGATGCGCTGCTCAAGCAGGAGGGGCTCGCCAAGGATTACCATTTCACGACCGATCCGCTCGAGGCGGTGAAGGATGCCGACGTCGTTTACACCGACGTATGGGTGAGCATGGGCAAGGAAGAGGAGACCAAGCAGCGCATCGCGCAAATGTCGCCTTATGCCGTCACGGCCGAGGTCTTCGCTGCCGCCAAGCCGGACGCGTGGTTCATGCACTGCCTGCCGGCCCATCCAGGCGAGGAAGTCAGCCAGGAGGTCTTGGATAATCCACGCTCGATCATTTTTGATCAGGCGGAAAACCGGCTGCACATTCAGAAGGCCATCATGGCCACTCTGGCGTCCAATCAGGCTCGCGGCTGATAGGGCGCGGCGCGCTGTTTTCAGGACTGCTGGTCTATTGTTGCAAAACGTAGATCAGCGACTGGCCGGAACGGAATAACGTGCCGCTGGAGGTGTCGCCGTTGTCGATCATCTGATCAATAGCCGCGATCTGATCATCCAGAGCCGTAAAATTATTGATGCGCAGGGCCGCGGCGGCTCCGTCGGTGTTGATGGACCAAGACCAGGATCCGCCTATCGGCGTCGGTTTATTCCAGCGATCAGGTGGAGGCAGGTAGCCGATAAGCTCGGCTGGTATGCCGCCATCGCCATCGGGCGGCCAGATGCCTTTATCGGTCACATAATATTCCAACGCTCCGGAGGCGACCCGCAGTTCATTGCTCGTTAATGTATTAACACTGCGACGCTGTAATTTGCGGTAGGCCGGAACCGCGATGGCACACAGCAGGCCGATCATCGTCACGACCACCATGATCTCCAGCAGGGTAAATCCGGCGGCGGAAAGAGTGGGGCGTGAAGGAGAACGCATGCTCGGAACGGGCTTTCTGGTAGAAGCACTTTTTACGCCATTTTTACATCGGTGTTATTCATGGAGTT
Source organism: Rariglobus hedericola (assembly GCF_007559335.1). Lineage (NCBI taxonomy): Bacteria > Pseudomonadati > Verrucomicrobiota > Opitutia > Opitutales > Opitutaceae > Rariglobus > Rariglobus hedericola. The sequence goes on along the minus strand of NZ_VMBG01000001.1, from coordinate 2,048,904 downwards.
CTTGGCGGCGGGTAGGGCGGTGGATTGAGACAGGATGGTTACGGCTCTGTTTTGCTTTGCGCAGCTGCGTGCGGTGGCTCACAACCGCTTCCTCTTTTACCATGAAAATCGTTCTCGCTTACTCGGGTGGTCTCGACACCTCCGTCATCGTCAAGTGGCTCAAGGAAACCTACGATGCGGAGATCATCACTTTCGCGGCCGACGTCGGCCAGGAAGAGGAACTCAAGGGCCTCGATAAGAAGGCGAAGGCCACCGGTGCTTCCAAGCACTACACCCTCGATCTGGTCGAGGAGTTCGCCACGAACTACATCTACCCGATGATCCGCGCCAACGCGGTCTACGAAGGCCAGTATTACCTCGGCACCTCCATCGCCCGCCCGCTCATCGCCAAGGCCCAGGTTGAAATCGCCCGTAAGGAAAAAGCGGATACGGTTGCCCACGGTGCCACCGGCAAGGGCAACGACCAGTGCCGTTTCGAGCTCACCTACATGGCGCTCGCCCCCGATCTCGACATCATCGCCCCTTGGAAGATGGAGAACTACCGCGCCGAGTTCCCCGGTCGCGCCGAGATGATCGCCTACTGCGCCAAGCACAAGATCCCGGTCGAAGCCTCGCTCAAAAAGCCCTATTCGATGGATCGTAACCTCCTCCATATTTCCTACGAGGCGGGCATCCTCGAGGATCCGTGGTTCGACCCGACGACCAAAGCCAACAAGGAGATGTTTAAACTCTCCGTCTCGCCTGAGGATGCGCCGGACAAGCCTGAATACGTCGAGATTGAGTTCGCCAAGGGCGATGCGGTTGCCGTCAACGGCAAGAAGCTCACCCCTGGGCAAGTGCTCAAGACCCTGAACAAGCTCGGCGGCAAACACGGCATCGGCCGCGTGGATCTCGTTGAAAACCGTTTTGTCGGCATGAAGAGCCGTGGCGTCTATGAGACCCCGGGCGGCACGATCCTCATGCAGGCCCACAAACAAATCGAGAGTCTCACTCTTGACCGCGAAGTTGAACATCTTCGCGACGGTTTCATTCCGAAATACGCCGAGCTTGTTTATAACGGCTTCTGGTTCTCCCCTGAGCGCGAAATGCTTCAGGCCATGATTGACGAGAGTCAGAAATTCGTTGCCGGCACCGTCCGTCTCAAGCTCTACAAGGGCAACATCATCACCGTCGGTCGCAAATCGAAGTATTCACTTTACGACGACAAGATCGCTTCGATGGAAGGTGTGAAGAGCTGGTATAACCAGAGCGACGCCACCGGCTTTATCCGCCTTAACGGCCTCCGTCTCCGCGCCCGCAGTCTGGCGCAGGGTGGCCCGAAAGTCTGAACAGGACGGGCAGCGACTACTGCATGAAAAAAGCGCGTCCATGCCGGACGCGCTTTTTTGTGCCTACGAGAGCCGCTTCAGTAGTTCGGTCACCGGCGGACCAAGTTTTTTCACCGTGCCGTTTTCGATCCAGCGACCTTCGATGAGCAGGCGCAGGGGTGTTGCGGGCACGCCGCGTTCGCCGGATTGAAACAAGCTGATGAGCAACTCCACCGCGCGCGCGCCGATTTCCTTTTCCTGCTGGTCGATGCCCGACCAATCGGAATCAAAAATGCGCGACAGCGTCACGATGCTGATATCGCCGGGGACGTCGTAGCCCGCGCCCTCGAGCCAGGTCTTCACTTCCGATACCGTGGAGACGATCGCGGTGGGACGGTATTTATCCACCCAGGCGAGAAAGCGATCGCGCCACGGGTTGACCACGGCCGGCTCGTCGCGGCCATCGATCATGAAGAGCGGAATCTTTGCATGATCTTCCTGGGCGTCGCGAAACAAGCAGTAGGGCGTCTCGAAGTTATGCTCGGCGCGGCGCAGCGTTTCCGACGCGCTCACCATGCCGATGCGACTGTGGCCCTTCCGGCACAACTCACGCAGGCACGTGAGCGTGGAGCTGTGCTGGTGATTGGCCACGACATGCAGTCGTGGTGACTCAACCGAATAGCCAATCGCTACGCCGGCAAACGCTTCGACGGGCAGTTTCAATTCCATTTTGGCCGAAGGTTGCGGGCAGAAAATCAGCCCGCGGATATTTCGCGCGAGCAAGACTTCGCGTGCGCGCTTTGGGCTCAGGTTGGGTTCAGTCAGCCAGAACTCCTCCAGTTTGTAACCCATCGATGCGGCAAACGCCGTCGCGCCCTCGTGGTAAGCCTTGAGATGAATCGAGTCCTGCCAGCCGTGTTTTTCGGCGAACGTGTGCACCCACGCAAAAGTCGAACGATAGGCCGGCGTGTGCTGCTTGCGCCGGTAGTGGCTGAGGGCCGTCAGCATCGGGTCGGGCACGTAGCCGAGGCGTGTTGAGATTGCGCGGATGTGTGCGCGTTTAACGGGGTCGACGTAGGTGTCGTTTTTGAGCGCACGCCATGCCGTGGAGACGTGCACGCCGGCCTCGGCGGCGACTTGCTTCAAGGTGATTCTGGCGGGGATCGCAGGAATGGGGTCGGCCATGAAATTGTTTGCAGATACTCGCCGTCGCGCTCGCCAAGGCAAGATTTTCGATAGCACTCTGCCTTTCCCCTAGACGGCATTTTATTCCCCCTCTCGTTTTTCTTCAACCTATCCATCATGAGCAAAGTTCGCATTGGTATCGTTGGTCTTGGCAACATGGGCTCGACCCACGCCAATCAAATTCTCGCCGGCAAAATCAGCCGTCTCGAGCTCACCGCCGTGGCGGATTCCGATCCCGCGAAGCTGGCCCGCGTTCCGCAGGTCAAGGGCTTCTCGTCTGCCGCCGAGATGATGGCTTCCGGCCTCATTGACGCGATTCTCATCGCGACTCCGCACTATGATCATACCACGATCGGCATCGCCGCGCTCAAGGCCGGCCTGCACGTCATGGTTGAGAAACCGATCTCGGTGCATCGCGCCGACTGCGAGCGCCTCATCGCTGCCCACACCAATAAAAAACAGGTGTTCGCCGCGATGTTCAACCAGCGCACCGATCACTATTATCTTAAGATCCGTGATCTCATCCAGAGCGGCGAGCTCGGGGAAATCCGCCGCGTCAACTGGATCATCACCGATTGGTTCCGCACCGAGACCTACTACGCTTCCGGCGGCTGGCGTGCGACCTGGGGCGGCGAGGGTGGCGGTGTGCTGCTCAACCAGTGTCCGCACAATCTCGACCTCTTCCAATGGATGTTCGGCCTGCCCGTGACCCTTCGCGCCAACTGCCAGTTCGGCAAATATCACGACATCGAGGTCGAGGACGACGTCACCGCCATCATGACCTTTAAGAACGGCGCCACCGGTGTGTTCATCACGTCGACGGGCGAGGCCCCCGGCACCAACCGTCTCGAGATCACCGCCGAGCGCGGCAAGGTCGTCTATGAGAAAGACAAAATCACCTATACCCGCAACGTGCAGGAGATGGGCGAATTCAGCCGCACGACGGACCAGGCGTTCGGCCGTCCCGAAGTCTGGGAAGTCAACATCCCGGCTCCGAGCCACGGCGATCAGCACAACGGCATTCTGAAAAACTTCACCGATGCCATTCTTGATGGCACTCCGCTGGTCGCCCCTGCGGCCGAGGGCATTCGCTCCGTCGAGCTCGCCAACGCCATGCTGATGTCCGCCTGGACCGACAAGGCCGTCACCTTTCCGATCGACGGGAAAAAATACGAGCGTCTCCTCAAGGCGAAGATCGCCACCTCCAAGGCCTCGAAGAAAAAGAAGAAGGTCGTTAAGATCACCAACGACGATTTCGCCAAGTCCATGGTCAAATAAAACGTCCGCCATCCTCTATCCTTAATCCCATGAAAATTTCCCAAGTCGCCATCCAGCTCTACACACTCCGCGATTTCTGCAAAACCGCGCCCGAGTTCGCCGCCGCCATGAAGAAGGTGCGCGAGATCGGTTACACCGCCGTGCAGATCAGCGGCGTTGGCCCGATTCCCGAGACCGAGCTTGTCGCCATGTGTAAAGCCGAAGGACTGACCATCTGCGCCACGCACGAACCGGGCGTAAAGATTCTTGATGAAACCGAGTCCGTGATCGCCCGCCTCGCCGCGCTTGGCACGAAACTCACCGCGTATCCGTTTCCGGCCGGTATCGATTTCGACAATCCGGAGCACGTCAACACGCTCATAAAAAAGCTCGATATCGCCGGCGCCAAGTTTCGCGCCGCCGGTATGAAGCTCGGCTACCACAACCATGCCCACGAGTTCTACCGTCCCGCCGGCGGCAAGACCTTCCTCGAGCGCATCTATGATGAAACCTCGCCCGAAAACATCGTCGCGGAGCTCGACGTTTTCTGGGTCCAGCGCGGCGGCGGCGATGTCGTCGAGTGGGTCAAACGCGTTAAAGGCCGCACGCCTTTCATTCACTTGAAGGACTTCAAGGTGAACCCATCGGGTGAAGCCAACTTCTGCGAAGTCGGTTCCGGCACGCTCGATTTCAAACGCATCATCGCCGAGGCCGAGGCCGGTGGCTGCGAGTGGTTCATCGTCGAGCAGGATACCTGCCCGGGTGATCCGTTCGTCTCCATCAAGCAGAGCTTTGATTATATCAAGGCGAACCTCGTCTCCTGATTTACTTAACCCCTTGGGGGCTTCGTTAATTCGAAGCCCCTTCATTTTATTCCCATGTCCGTCGCCTCCGCTTTCCTCCACGACGATTTCCTGCTGACCACCGAATGGTCGCGTTTGTTGTATCACACCTACGCGAAGCCGCAGCCGATCTACGACTATCACTGCCACCTCCCGCCGGATCAAATCGCCGCGAATCGTAAGTTCGAAAACCTCACGCAGATCTGGCTCGCCGGTGACCATTACAAGTGGCGCGCGATGCGTGCGGCCGGCGTGAATGAGGATTTCATCACGGGCAACACTACGTCCGACTACGATAAGTTTCTGGCCTACTGCCGCATCGTTCCGCAGCTCCTCCGCAATCCGCTGCACCACTGGTCGCACCTCGAACTGCGCCGCTACTTCGGCATCGATCTTCTCATTAACGAGACCAACGCCCCGCTCATCTGGGAACTGGCCAACGCCGAGCTCGCCAAGCCCGCGCTCTCGACCCACGGCATCCTCACCGCGAACAAAGTCGCCGTCGTCTGCACCACCGACGACCCCGCCGACTCGCTCGAGCACCACGTCGCCATCGCGAAGTCCGGTCTGGAGACTCGCGTGTATCCGACCTTCCGCGCCGACAAACTCATGGCCGTCGCCGCGCCCGCCGTGTTCAACGCCTGGGCCGACCAGCTCGCCGCCCGCGCCGACGTGAAGGTCGACTCGCTTGATTCACTGCTTCAGGCCCTCGATCAACGCCACGCGTTTTTCCACTCCATCGGCGGACGTCTCTCCGACCACGGTTTAGAAAATCTTCCCGACGCCGACTGCACGCGCGCCGAAGCCGAGGTGATTTTCAACGCTGTTCGTTCCGGTGCCGCCGCCACGACTGCGGATACCGCGAAGTGGGTCTGGTTCATCATGATTTACCTCGGCCAGCTCGACGCGAAACGCGGCTGGACGAAGCAGCTCCACCTGGGAGCCCTGCGCAACAACAACAGCCGCCTGTTGAAACGCCTCGGTGCCGATGCCGGCGTGGATTCGATCGGTGATTTTTCGCAGGCGCGCGCGCTCTCGCGTTACCTCGACGCGCTCGACCGCGACAACCAGCTGCCGAAGGTCGTGCTCTATAATTTGAATCCAGCCGACAACTACGTCTTCGCGACCATGGCCGGAAATTTTCAGGATGGCACTACCCCGGGCAAGATTCAGTTCGGCTCGGGTTGGTGGTTCCTCGACCAAAAAGAGGGCATGGAAATGCAGCTTAACGCGCTTTCCCAACTCGGCTTGTTGTCCAAGTTTGTCGGCATGCTCACGGACTCGCGCAGCTTCCTGAGTTATCCGCGTCACGAATATTTCCGTCGCATCCTCTGTGCATTGATCGGGGCGGATGTTGAGGCGGGTCTCATTCCGGCCGACGAAGCATCGGTGGGGAAACTCGTGAGCGATATCTGCTACGACAACGCCGCCGCTTACTTCGCCCTCGAAGCCGGCTCGTTCAACTCCTGAGCCGGCTGGCGAGGCAGGCATCATCCGTTCGATCCGGTTGATGCCTCTAGCATTTCATCATTCGCGTGGGCGTTTAGGGGTTCAGACGGTGCATAAATTTAGCCCAATGCCATTGTCCGTCGGTAGTTGGGAAGGGTGAAATGAATCGGCGCGCGCGATCTTGCGTGTCGCCAATGAGTTGGCTTTGCTGACCGCTTTCATGTCGCGCTTTCTAGGCCAGCATACGCTTTCCGTAGTTCATGAACTGGGAGACTTTACCCTGTTCACGGCTCGGTCGTTCACGGCTGCCGTGGGTTCGCGCAAGCTCGGGCGACGCGTCATCCGTGCCATCTACGAGCAAGGCGTGCGCTGCCTGCCGGTCATCCTGATCGTGGGTTTGTTCACCGGGCTTGTGCTGGGTTTGCAGGGATATTATGTGCTCAATCGATTCGGCTCGGAGGGGCTGCTCGGCACGTTGGTCTCGTTGACGTTGGTGCGTGAACTCGCGCCGGTTCTCGCGGCGTTGATGCTGGTCGGCCAGGCCGGTTCCGCGCTCGCCGCCGAACTCGGCATTCAGCGCAACAGTGAGCAAATCGCCGCGCTCGAGACGATGGGTGCCAGCACGCATGCTTATCTGGTTTCCCCCCGACTCATCGCCGCGCTGATCGTGTTTCCCGTGCATGCGGCGGTGTTCTCCCTCGTCGGTTTATTTGGCGGTTATCTTTCCGGCTCGGTGCTGTTGAACTTGCAGCCAGGCGTGTATTGGTCAGCGGTGCACAACGCCGTCGGTCCGCAGGATGTGCGCGAGTGTTTCACGAAGGCGGCGGTCTTCGGACTGCTGACGATCGCGATCTGCGCTTACAACGGTTTCAACGCCCACCTGCGCCGCAACTCCACCGGTGCCCGCGCCGTGAGCGCCTCGACGACTCGTGCCGTCGTGTTGTCCAGCATCACCGTGCTGGCCGCTGATTACTTGATCACCTCGCTGCTGGTGAAAACACCATGAGCACCGCGGATACCGCCACGGGCACCGATCTGTTTCTCGACGTCCGCGGCCTGCACAAGCGCTTCGGCGAAAATGTCGTGCTGGCCGGCGTCGATCTCGCCGTGCCGCGTGGCAGCGTGGTCACGGTTCTCGGCAAGAGCGGGACCGGCAAATCCGTCTTCTTAAAATGTCTCGCCGGCATCGTGCGGCCGGACGCGGGTGACATCTGTTTCGACGGCCATTCACTCAACGCCCAGGACGCGGAGTCGCGCGTGGAATTTCGCCGTCGCTGCAGTTATCTTTTCCAGAGCAATGCGTTGCTCGATTCACTCACGGCTCTGCAAAACGTGGCGCTTCCGCTCGAGCAGACCACGCAGATTCCCAACCGGGAAATTCGCGAGCGCTCGCTCGAAGCGCTGCGTCAACTCGACTTGGAAAAGCATAAAGACCGTTTCCCGGCGCAGCTTTCCGGAGGCATGCAAAAGCGCCTTGCCCTGGCCCGTGCCATCGTCACGCGTCCCGAACTGGTGCTCTTTGACGAGCCGACCGCCGGCCTTGATCCGATCCGTCGCAACCGGGTGTTTGAAATGATCGTGAAGTATCAGCGCCAGTTCGGATTCACCGCGGTGCTCGTGACCCACGATCTGCCCGAGGCGCTCGTCGCCAGCGATCAGGTTGCCTTGCTCGATTCAGGTCGCATGCAATTTCAGGGAACGCCGGAGGCCTTTAGCAGGTCCGCCGATCCTACCGTGTGCGCATTCCGCGACAGCGCGGCGAGCCTGCGAGACTCCATCGCGGCGCTCCGTCGTGGTGAAACCGTAATGTCGGGAGAAGATTTATGAAACAGTCCAGATTGGAACTGATCGTTGGTGTATTCGTCCTCGCAGGCCTCCTCGCGGTGGCCTACCTCGCGCTGCGCATTGGCGCGGGCGCGATGCTGGGCGGTGACACCTACACGTTGAAGGCGCGCTTTACCAACGCCGGTGGTCTCAATCCCGGCAGTAATGTGCTCATCGCCGGTGTGCCGGTGGGCCGTGTCGATTCCATCAAGCTCAATCCCGAGGACTACAGTGCGGTCGTCGAACTGAGCGTGCGTAAAGACGTCAAACTCCCCACCGACTCCATCGCTTCGATCAAGACGAGCGGACTGATCGGTGATAAGTTCCTCGCGCTTTCTCCCGGCTCCGATGATGAAATGCTTCCATCCGGCGCGATGATCAGCGACACCGAGTCGACCGTCGACCTCGAGTCGCTCATCAGCCGCTTTGCCTTCGGCAATGTTAGCGACAAGACCAAGACGGCTGCCGAACCAGCCGCAGAAACGACTCCTTCGACGACCACTCCTCCGACCACGACCACTCCATGAACCTCCGTCATTGTCTTTCGTTCGCGACCGTTGTCGCCGTCTCGCTCGTTTCATTGCCGCAGGCCCGTGCCGCCGAGGCCGCGGAGATGTTGAACACCGCAGTCGATGAAGTGATGGCCATCGCTTACGACAAGCAGGCCTCCGCCGCACCGTTGGCCGAGCGCGTGCGTCCGGTGCTGGAGAAATATTTCAACTTCGAGACGATCACGCGCCGTGCGATCGGACCGGGCTGGCGCCAGTTCAGCGCCGAACAGAAAACGACCGCCACGCACCTGTTCACCGATCTGGTCATCCGCACCTACGCGAACCGGTTCGAAGCTGGCGAGCGTCCCGGCATCACCTATTCGAAGGCGATCGTTCCCGATCCGGCGCGCCCTGCGTTGCGCGAATTGCCCACCACCATCGATTATGCGGGTAAAAAATACGCGGTGACTTATCGCGTCGAGCAAGCCGGTGACAGCTGGCGCATTTATGATGTGATCATCGAAGGAGTGAGCATGATCGCCAACTGGCGCTCCCAGCTCGACCCGATCTTCCAAAAAGGAGGCGCTGCCGCCGTCATCACCGCACTCGAGAAAAACCTTTCCCAGGAACCTGCCAAATGAAGTCTTTTATTCGTCCATTCATCTTCACCGCCGGCTGTTTGCTCGCCGGCGCGCCCGCTCTGTTTGCCCAAGAAACTCCCGCCCAGCCGGATCCCGCGGTGGTTGATGACATGGATGACTACACGGTCGTGCAGGTCTCGGATCCCTTTGAACCGGTCAACCGCGCGGTCTTCAAATTCAACGACGGTCTCTACGATTACGTGCTGCGCCCTGTGTCCAAGGGCTACACCAAGGTTGTGCCGACACCGGTGCGCTCCGGCATCCGGAACTTTTTCGACAACATCCGCTTTCCGATTCGTTTCGTGAACAGTGCGCTTCAGGGCAAGTTCAAGCGCGCCGGCCTCGAAACCGGCAAGTTCGCCGTCAACACCGTCGCCGGTCTCGGTGGCTTCATTCGGATCTCGGACGATGTCCCTTCGCTGGCGCAGATTCCGCGCGAGGATACCGGCCAGACCTTCGGTGTGTGGCGCATCGGCAAGGGACCCTATCTGGTGCTCCCGGTGTTTGGTCCGGGCACGGCGCGTGACACCGTGGGATTTGTGGGCGATTACTTCCTGAATCCGATCAACTGGAACCTGCGTGAAAACGTCGAAGGCTACACTTGGGAAATTCAAACGGGTGTGCAGGTCGTCAGCGGACTCAATTCTCTGCCCGACATCCTCAACGCCTACGACGCGCCGCGCAAAGACGCGATCGATCCCTATATCGCGGTGCGCAGCGCCTACATCCAGTATCGCGAGGCGGCGGTGAAGCAGTAAGGGTCAGGCGGTTCACGAGTCATGCGCATCAGTGGAGGAGCCGCGCGCGGAGTCACGTTGCAGGTGCCCAAGGGCGACGTGACCCGTCCGGCAACGGACGGGATGCGGCAGGCGGTGTTTTCCAGCCTGGCGGCACGGTTGCCAGGCGCGCGTTTCGTGGATCTTTTTGCCGGTAGCGGAGCCTACGGGCTGGAAGCCTTCAGTCGCGGTGCACAAAGCGGCGTGTTTGTTGAGAAGAACCCGAGGGCGGCGGATTGTATTCGGAAAAATATTACGACGGTAGCCAAAAGCGCCGCGCGTCAGGCGGACAATTTGAAGCTCCTTGCGATGGATGTGCTCACGTGGGAACCGGCCGCCGGAGAGGCGCCCGATCTCGTGTTCATCGATCCGCCTTATGAAGTGATCTCCGATGTCGGCCCGAAGCTCTTTGCGCGCATGGCCTGCTGGTGGTCGACCGATGCCGACCCGGTGGTCGTGTTCGAGATGCCCGGTGAAGTCACGCTGGAGCCGCCGGCCGGCTGGGAATGCGTGAAGCGATTGGGCAAGGGGGCGCGCCAGCCGACGACGGTTTTTTTCCGACGGACGGCGATGCTTTAACGGGCTCGGAGGATCGCCAAGGCGGCGATGACCGCGGTTTCGACGCGCAGCACGCGCGGACCGAGATGAACCAGTGCAAACCCTGTGGCGCGAAGATTGTCTCGATCCAAGCTCCCGAATCCACGCTCTGGACCAAATGCAAGAATTTGATCAGCATTGGTTTCAGAAGGTTTATAACTTGTTAATTTACAAACCTGCAGGGGGGTGGAAGCCTCGTAATTATCGAGGGCTAGGCGGGTGGAGGAGTCGGGCAGGGTGCCGAGGGCGGAGGCCAAGGTGTGCGTCCAGGTGACTTCGGGAACGCGGGTGTCAAAGGCTTGGGCGGCTCCGGCGAGGCAGTGTCGCCGCCATTCGCCGGAGGTCCAGAGGGAGCTGGTCGCGTAGTTGCGGTCGGCGCGCTCTGTCGCGATAAAGTGGATACATGTTGCGCCAAGGGTCGTGGCGTCGCGCAGGATGTCGCGGGCAGTCTGCGGGCGCGGGAGGCCGATTAGCAGCGTGGTCGGGGGCAGGGGAGGCTGCGGGGCGTCCCAGGCGAAGGTGAGTGCGAGGGAGTCGGGATTGATCGCGGCGACGGTGGCTTTGCCGCGTGGTCCATTGACGAAGCCGGCGTCAAAAACATCGCCTTCTCCGCGACGTAAAACATCCAGAATATGCCGCGCCCGTGGATCGGAACGCGGCAGGGGCGCGTTCAGTTCGTCGGCTTCGAAAAGGACCAGATTCAAGCGAGAATCGAATCGATTTTAGCCAGCTCGTCCGAGGTGAAATCCAAGGTTTTGAGCGCGGCGAAGTTATCTTCCAACTGCGAGACCTTGCTCGCGCCGATGAGGGCGGTGGTCACGCGCTTGTCGCGCACGGTCCAGGCGAGCGCCATTTGCGCGAGGGACTGGCCGCGGGCCTGGGCGAGGGTGTTAAGCTTTTGGATTTTGGCGAGGGCGGCGGGGGAAACTTGCTCGGTCTTGAGAAAGCCGTGGGCTTTGGCGGCGCGGGAGTCTTCGGGAATACCGGTGAGGTAGCGGTTGGTGAGCAGACCTTGGGCGAGCGGAGAGAACGGGATGCAGCCCATGCCCTCGGTCTCAAGCGTATCGAGGAGCGCGGGCTCGATCCATCGGTTGAACATGTTGTAAACCGGCTGATGGATGAGTGCGGGCGTGCCGAGATCGCGGAGGATTTTGGAGGCGCGGGCAGTTTCCTCGGGTTTGTAGTTGGAAAGCCCTACGTAGAGGGCTTTGCCTGAGCGCACGGTGTGGGCGAGCGCGCCCATGGACTCTTCAAGCGGGGTGTTCGGATCCGGGCGGTGGTGATAGAAGATATCGACGTAATCGAGCTTTAGCCGCTTTAACGACTGATCGAGGGATGACAGGAGGTATTTGCGCGAGCCCCATTCGCCGTAGGGGCCGGCCCACATATGGTAGCCGGCCTTGGTAGATACGATGAGTTCGTCTCGATGTGCGGAGAGATCGGCGGCGAGGATGCGACCGAAGTTCTCCTCGGCGGAGCCGGGCGGCGGGCCGTAGTTATTGGCGAGGTCGAAATGGGTGATGCCGAGGTCGAAGGCGCGGCGCACGATGGCGCGGCCATTTTCGAAGGTGTCGACACCACCAAAATTGTGCCAAAGTCCGAGGGAAATCAGGGGCAACTGGATGCCGGAGCGACCGCAGCGGCGATAGATCGAAGGCGTGTCGTAACGGGTAGGGGCAGGGGAATGCATGAAATAAAATACGGTAACTCCAAAGCGCCTGGGCGCAGCTCCCTCAGGAATAGGGGAGAATTGGTGCGGTCGCCGAGAATCGAACTCGGGACACCTACTTGGAAGGAAGGAGTTTTACCTCTAAACTACGACCGCGAAGAGTTCGGCGCAGAGCTTCAACGGGCAGGGGAGCAGGTCAAGCTTTGGCTGGCCTCCATATCAAGAAGTTGGACCGTTTCTCAGGGGTTTTTTACAGAATGCCGAGGGGAATGGGATTGCGAGATACGAGGGGGCGCGCTTTTTTGTGCAGGCAATGGCTTTCATCACTTCCGCACCTGCAGGTCAGAGCACGGCGGCTCGTCCTACGGTTAGTTCTACTCAAAAGGGGCAGGGTTTTAAAGCAGCCCAGACGCTCGCCAAGCAGAAGGCGCTCGAGAAAAAGGCACTTAGATACAAATTGCCTCTCGGTGAACTCGCGCTTTTCACGCAACAACTCGCTTCGCTCCTCAATGCCGGTCTGCCGTTGGTGCAGTGCTTGGAGGCCTTGCAGGACCAGACTGAAGATGCCGCGTTCCGTATTATCATTCGCGATGTGCGCATCGATATTTCCGCGGGTAATTCATTTTCCTCGGCGGTCAAAAAATTCCCGCGCGCTTTTAATTCGCTCTTCATTTCAATGATCGAGGCGGGTGAGGCCTCCGGCGCGTTGGCCGAGATTTTGAGCAAGGTTGCGGTCTATTTTGAATCCACCGTCAAGCTCACCAAGAAGGTGAAATCGGCGATGACTTACCCGATCGCCGTTATCGGTTTGGCGGTCGCGCTGGTGAACGTGCTGCTGATTTTTGTTATTCCAGTGTTTGCCGCGATGTTTGCGGACTTCGGAGCCAAGCTTCCCGCTCCCACGCAAATGCTCATTGATCTGAGTGACTTCCTCAGGGCTTGGTGGTGGGCACTGGGATTGGGCGCGTTTGGAATTTATTATTTCGGGGCCAAATTTATAGCCACTCCGAGGGGACGTCGAATGAAGGATGTGATGATGCTGAAGGCGCCCATTATTGGCGGATTGTCCCACAAAATTGCGCTTTCCCGTTTTTGCCGCACTTACGCCACGCTGATGCGCTCAGGTGTGCCGATCTTGCGCACGCTTGAGATCGTCGCATCCGCCAGTAACAAGGTGCAAATCGAGGATGCGTGCGAAGAAATTTCCAAGCATGTCAGCCAGGGCGGGCAAGTGTCGGACGTTCTTGCCACCAATACCTTCTTTCCTCCGATGATGAAGCACATGGTCAAGGCGGGTGAGTCCACGGGTAATGTGGATGGCATGATGAATAAGATCGCCGACTTCTATGATACGGAGAGTGAGGCCACCGTCGCATCGCTCACTTCGCTGATCGAGCCGATGCTCATTGTTTTCCTGGGTGTTGTCGTAGGCGGCATCGTTATGGCGATGTTCCTCCCCATCTTCCAACTCGGTGCTGTCGCCGGTGGCCTGCAGTAGGCTCTAAGCCCTTGCGTTTTTCGATTCGTTAACGCCTTTTCAGCGTTTTTCCATGCCTTCCGTTCTCATCGTCGACGACCTTCTTTCCATCCACGAAATGCTGGATGCGGTGATTCAGCCAACCGGCTTCAGCACCGCTTTCGCCACGGATGGAGAAAAGGCGCTCGCCCGCTACAAGATCGAGAAGTTCGATCTGGTTCTGGCCGATATCGACATGAAGCCGATGGACGGCATTACGCTCCTCAAGCAACTCAAGATCTACGATCCCAGCGCGGTGATCGTGATCATGACCGCTTACGCGAGCACCGAGAGCGCCATCCAAGCTTTGAAGTTCGGGGCGTTCGACTACATGCAGAAACCGTTTCGCGTGGACGAGCTGATCGCCACGTTGAAGCGAGGACTGGAGTTCAAGCAATTCCACGCCGAGCGCGCCAATGCGTCTTCTTCTCCCGCGATCAAGGCGGGTGACGTTGAAAATCGTCTGGTGGGGCAGAGCACCGCGAACAAACGACTGGTTCAGCAGGTGAAAAAACTGGTGACGGTTCGCACACCGGTGCTTCTTCAAGGCGAGAGCGGCACGGGTCGCACGACGGTGGCGGAAATTCTGCATGCCGGCAGTGCGTCTCCCGAATCGCCCTTGGTGCGCATCGACTGCGGTCTGAGTTCGGCGGGAGATTTCCGCGATGGGTTGCTTGGCCATAACGGCGCCGGCGGCGCTTGGGTCGAGAAGGCCCGCGGTGGCACCCTTTTGCTGCAAAATCTCCATAAGCTTGAGTTGGCAACCCAACAGGAGCTCGTGGGCGTGTTGCGCAATACGGCTCATGGCTTCCGCTTGATCTGCACCACGACCGAGGATCTCGAAAAACTCACCGACGAGGGTAATTTTAACGACGAGTTGTTCTATCGTGTCGCCTCCCTTCCCGTGGTGCTTTCGCCACTGCGGGATCGGTTGGAGGATATTCCGCTGCTGGTTAAGTTTTTCCTGAGCACGGCCTCTAATCCCGCGTTCGATGCGAATCTGATCGAGTTCACCGAGGACGCGCTCGACACGTTGCAGGCTTATCATTGGCCGGGGAATTTATCCGAGCTGAGCCAGTTGGTGACTAAAATCGCCGCCACGACCGCGACCCGTCGCGTCTCTGCGGAGCAGCTTCCCCTGCGCCTTAAAGAGGTCAAGGACTGGCCCAAGCTGGTCGATTATCTCGCGGTGCAGGAAGCCCAGTATGTTGAGATGGTGCTCAATGCCTGTCGCGGAGACAAAATATCTGCCGCCAAAGTGCTGGGCGTGGATATGGCCCGCTTGCTCAAGTAAGGCTTAGGTATCCGGGGTGGCCTGCCTGGATGGCACCCTTTTTCCATAGGGCTAATTTACAGTCATGTGACTTGGTGGGAACTTCCCGCCTTTCCGCTTGCCCCGCCGCAGGTGCGTCCCAACCTCGCAAGCACTCACGTCCATGCCCAAACGCACCGATCTTAAGTCCATCCTCATCATTGGCGCCGGCCCTATCGTTATCGGTCAGGCCTGCGAATTCGATTACTCCGGAACCCAGGCTTGCAAGGCCTTGAAGGAAGAGGGTTACCGTGTTATTCTGGTTAATTCGAACCCGGCCACGATCATGACCGATCCCGAGTTCGCCGATGTGACCTACATCGAGCCGCTTACCATCGACAGTCTTGAGAAAATCATTGAGGCAGAGAAGCCCTCCGCTCTGCTCCCGACGCTCGGTGGACAGACTGCGTTGAATCTCTCGATGGAGCTCTTCAAGGCGGGCATCCTTGAGAGGCACAACGTCGAGATGATCGGCGCCAAGCCCGATGCAATTAACAAGGGCGAGGACCGCGAGCTCTTCAAGCAGGCTATGGTGAAGATCGGCCTCGACGTCGCCCGTTCCCTCACGGTCAAGACGATGGATGAAGCCCGCTCCGCCGCCGAAAAAATCGGCAATTTCCCTCTGATCATCCGTCCGTCATTCACTCTCGGCGGACAAGGCGGCGGTATCGCCTATAATCGCGAAGAGTTCGAGCGCATCACTGCCAACGGCCTCGATCTTTCTCCCGTCCACGAGGTGCTCGTCGAAGAGTGTCTACTCGGCTGGAAGGAATACGAGATGGAGGTCATGCGTGACCACAAGGACCAGTGCGTAGTCATCTGTTCCATCGAGAACTTCGATCCGATGGGCGTGCATACGGGCGATTCCATCACGGTTGCTCCCGCGATGACCCTGACCGACAAGGAATTTCAGGTCATGCGTGACGCCTCGTTTGCGGTTATCCGTGAAATCGGCGTCGAGACGGGTGGCTCCAATATCCAGTTCTCCCTCGATCCCGCGACTGGCCGCCAAGTCGTGATCGAAATGAATCCGCGCGTGTCCCGCTCCTCGGCGCTCGCGTCCAAGGCCACCGGTTTCCCCATCGCGAAAATCGCGGCCAAACTCGCCGTCGGTTACACTCTCGACGAACTGCGCAACGACATCACGCGCCTCACGCCTGCCAGCTTCGAGCCGACCATCGACTACGTCGTCACGAAGATGCCGCGCTTCACCTTCGAGAAATTTCCTGATGCCGACGCCACGCTCACTTCCGCGATGAAGTCCGTGGGCGAGGCCATGGCCATTGGCCGCACGTTTAAGGAGTCCTTCCAGAAGTGCCTGCGTTCGCTCGAAACCGGCGCGCGCGGCTTTGGCGGCGGCGGTGGCAAATGGGGCGGCGATGAACTGCCGGACGAAAAGACCATCCGCAGCAAACTCGCGACGCCCAATGCCGAGCGCGTTTACTACATCCGCTACGCCTTCCTCTCCGGTTACAACGTCGAGCAGGTTTTCGATCTCACCAAGATCGATCTTTGGTTCCTCACGCAACTCTACGAGATCTTCGAGATGGAGCAGGCGCTCAAGAAAGAGACGCTCGCATCCGTCACGCCCGAGGCATTCCGTCGCGCCAAGCAATTTGGTTTTTCCGACGTGCAGCTCGCCCACTTCTTCAAGAGCGACCTGAATACCGTGCGCGCCGACCGCAAGAAGCGCGGCATCAACACCACGTATCGCCTTGTGGATACATGTGCGGCGGAGTTCGAGGCCTTCACGCCTTATTACTACTCTTCCTACGGCGACGAAAACGAGGTCATGCCGTCCAAGGACGGAAAGAAAAAGATCATGATTCTCGGCGGCGGCCCCAACCGTATCGGTCAGGGTATCGAGTTCGATTACTGCTGCGTCCACGCTTCGTTTGCCCTTCGTGAGATCGGTTTCGAGACCGTGATGGTGAACTCCAACCCAGAGACTGTTTCAACCGACTACGATACTTCTGATCGTCTCTACTTCGAGCCGCTCACGCTCGAAGACGTCCTCGAAATCTATCAGCAGGAAAAGTGCGACGGTGTGATCGTGCAGTTCGGCGGACAAACCCCGCTCAACCTTGCCACCCAGCTCAAGGCCAATGGCGTCAATATCATCGGCACCTCCCCCGAATCGATCGAAGCCGCCGAAGACCGCAAGTTGTTCTCCGCCATTCTGGAAAAGACCAACCTCAAGTCCCCCGCGCACCGCACCGCGCTCAATGAAACCGACGCGTTGGCCTCGGCCCACGAGATTGGTTTCCCCGTGTTGCTCCGTCCCAGCTTCGTGCTCGGCGGACGCGGCATGTTCATCGTCTACAGCGAACAGGAGTTCCGCGATGTCGTGCGCCAGGCCTTCGATGTCATGCCCGGCAAGCCCGTGCTCATCGACAAGTTCCTCGAAGATGCCATCGAGCTTGATGTGGACTGCATCAGCGACGGTGAGACGTCCGTCATCGGCGGTATGCTCGAGCACATTGAGTTCGCCGGCGTGCATTCCGGCGATGCCTCGATGGTCATGCCTCCGCACACCTTGTCGAAGGACATGCTCAACACCGTTCGCCAGGCCACCTACGCGCTCGCCAAGGAGCTCAAGGTCATCGGCCTCATGAACGTCCAGTTCGCGATCAAGGACAACCAACTCTACATCCTTGAAGTCAATCCGCGTGCTTCCCGCACCGTGCCGTTTGTTGCCAAGGCTATCGGTGTTCCCCTCGCCAAACTCGCCGCCAAGGTGATGACCGGCGCCAAGCTCAAGGATCTCGGTTTCACCCGCGAGCAGACGCCCAAGCACTGGTGCGTCAAAGAAGCCGTATTCCCGTTCGTTCGTTTCCCGGGTGCCGCCATCGTGCTGTCGCCCGAGATGCGTTCCACCGGCGAAGTCATGGGTCTCGATGAAGATCTGGGTATTGCTTTCGCCAAGGCTCAGGCCGCCGCCAAGCCCGGCCTCCCGGTCAAGGGCAACGTGTTCCTCTCCGTTAAAGACAGTGACAAGGATCGCGTTGTCGACATCGCCCGTCAGCTCGAAGGCCTCGGGTTCTCCATCTATTCCACCAGCGGCACCGCCGATCATCTCGCGACCAGCGGCGTGAAGGTGAATCGCCTCTGCAAAATCGATGAGGGCCGCCCCACGGCCGTGGACATGATCAAGAACGGTCAGATCCAGCTCGTGATCAACACGCCCGGCGGCATGATTCCCCGTAAGGATGAAAACAAGATCCGTCAGGCCGCCTACACCCACAGTGTGTGCATCATGACGACGATCACCGGCGCGCAAGCCGCGGTTCTGGGTATCCAAGCGCTCAAGAACAAGCGCGTGGGCGTTCGCCCCATCCAGAAATACGTGGGCAACGTGGCGTTCGTCTAACGGTTCGTCGTCTCGATGTCGTCCGCCACCACCGCGCCCATGTTAGTCGCCTTGTTGCACGGCCCTGACCGGCCGGGCTTGGTGGCGCGTGTGGCCGGCTGGATTTTTGAACAGGGAGGCAACATCATCCACGCAGACCAGCATCGGGATATGGTCTCCGGTGTTTTTTTTCAGCGTATTGAATGGGTTCCGTCAGAGGGCGCTGCTTCGGCCGACACGGTGGCGTTCTATGCGTTTGCCGCGTCCATCGGCATGCAGGCCCGCGTGATCTCGTCGATTCATCGCCCTCGTGTGGCGATCTTTGTTTCCAAGTTTGATCACTGTTTGCACGACCTCGTGCTCCGTTGGAAATCGGGCGAATACACCTGTGACGTGGTCGCCATTATTTCCAATCACCGGGAGCTCGAATCCATTGCTCAAGGCTACGGAATTCCGTTTCACCATATTCCCGTCACTGCGGCGACGAAGGCGGAGTCAGAGGCTGCGCAACTCGCCTTGTTGCGCTCGCTGGATGTCGAGCTGGTGATCCTTGCGCGTTACATGCAGGTGTTGTCGGACGATTTCTTGAAGGAATTTTCACGCTCGGTGATCAATATTCATCACTCATTCCTGCCCGCGTTTGCCGGCGGAAAGCCCTATCACCAAGCGGCCGAGCGAGGCGTGAAACTCATTGGAGCCACCGCGCACTATGCGACCGCCGTGCTCGATGACGGTCCGATCATTCAGCAGGACGTGACGCGGGTGACCCATCGTCACGGCGTCGAAGATCTTGTGCGCAAAGGTCGAGATCTCGAAAAAATCGTGCTCGCCCAGGCGGTGCGGTGGCATCTCGAAAGCCGCGTGCTCGTTTACGGAAACAAGACGGTCGTGTTCGACTGAGTTTCCGCGGTATTGCAGGGGGGCAGGGGAGAATCCCGCCTTTACGCCATCCGGCCGATGTGTTTCGGTCACGGTTCATTCAATTTTAAGACATGTCCACGCACCCCCAGCACGCCTCTTCCCCTTCCTCCGGCGATGACCGCAATCTCGTTTCGATCGATGAAAACTACCTGGCTCCCACGTTTGAAGACCGCCTGCGCATCTTCTGGAGCAAAAACTCCCGCTCCGTTCTGGCTGCGTGCGCACTCGTGCTGGTCGTGATTCTCGGCAAGGGCGCTTATGAGGTCATCCACGCGCGTCAAGAGAAGGCTGTGGCCGCCGATTACGCGGCTGCGACCACCGACGATCAGCTCAAGTCCTTCGTCGCCTCGCATGGTGACCATATCCTTGGCGGGCTCGCCCAACTCCGCCTCGCCGACCAGGCGTATGCCGCCGGCAACTTTGCCGATGCCCGCTCCGCCTACGACAAGGCCGCTGGTATCCTGAAATCCGATACATTTGGCCAGCGCGCCCGGCTTGGCTCGGCGATTGCCGCCGTGCAGACCGGTGCGAACGCCGATGGCGAAGCCGCCTTGAAGCAAATCTCGGCCGATCTCTCGTTCGGGAAAGTCATCCGTTCCGAAGCGACCTACCATCTCGCTTCCATGGCTGCCGTTACAGGCAACACGGCTGAAGCCGTTCGTTTGATCGAACAGGTTACGGTGATCGATCCCGAAGGCCAGTGGGCTGATCGCGCTTCCATGCTGCGCACGTCTCTGCCTGCCGCGACAGATTCGGCTTCAGTTAAATCTACGGAAAGCGTTCCTTCGATTAGCTTTAAGTGATCTTGCTTGGCCCTCTATTCGCAAAAAAGCCCGCCAAATGGCGGGCTTTTTTGTGGGAAATGGTCGGGGCGATAGGATTCGAACCTACGACCTCCTGGTCCCAAACCAGGCGCTCTACCAGGCTAAGCTACACCCCGAGGGGGCAGATAAGGGCCCTGTAAAAGACGACCTGTCAACGTAAACTCTGGGCTATATGATGTTGGTCTGAACAAGTTGACCCAATCTCTGCTTGCTTAGGCTTTTTTTTCACCTAACGCTCACCGTTCAATCTTCTTTATCTAAATGGATACCATCTCTCGTGAGAATAACAGCTATCTGCCGGTCGCTGGCGTAATCGTCGGCGTTCTTGCCCTCGTGCTTTCCGGCGTGGCTCTGGCCAAGATCTCCTCGGCCAAAAAGGAAATTTCCGCCCAAGTCGAACCTCTGAGCCTCAAGATCGACGAAGCTGAAGGCCAGGCCCGCAATGCCGCCGCCTCCGCCGACAAGGCTTCCGGCAACATCAACAAGCTCGCGACTGACACCCAGTCCGCTTTCCAGCAGGTCGCTCAAGAGTTGGGCAACATCCGTGGTGAGATCACCAAGGTTCAGGAAGCCAAGGTTACCAAGGCCGCCCCTGGCAAAGCTGCCGCCGGTCCGGTGGTCGCCGGTGCCGATGAATACATCATCAAATCGGGTGACACCTTCGCCAAGATCGCTCGCGCCCAAGGTGCGACCCTCGCCGATGTGCAGGCTGTGAATCCCGGTGTTGACGCTGGAAAGCTCAAGGTCGGTCAGAAGATCAAGCTGCCCGCCAAAAAGTAATTTCGGCCCTCCGAAATTTCCGACCTCCCGCCCCGCAAGGCCGGGAGGTTTTTTTTGCCCATGAATCATTCATCAGGATCGCCGTCTCGTTGGGAAAAAGGGGCCAGTCGTTCGCTCGCGGCCACTCGCATTTTTGATGTGCGTGGCGTCGAATTCCGCCATCCGGTGCGCGGCACGCAACGCGAGTTCGTGGTCATCGATGCACCGGATTGGGTCAATGTGCTCGCGCTGACACCGGACGGGCATCTCGTTTTTGTTAATCAGTTCCGCTACGGCACGAATGATTTTTCCTGGGAAATTCCGGGTGGTGTGATCGATAAGGGAGAAGATCCGGTCGTGGCCGGCGTGCGAGAGCTGCAGGAGGAGACCGGATACGTAGGGAAGTCCTCGCGGTTATTGGGCTCGGTGAATCCCAATCCTGCGATTCTGAACAATCGCTGCCATCTCGTATTGGTGGAGGGCTGCGTGCGCACCACTGAGCAGGAGTGGGATGCGGATGAGGAAATCGAGGTGACGACTTTACCTGTGGACGAAGCATACGCCTGGGCCCGGTCAGGCCGCATCACGCATTCACTGG
Source organism: Rariglobus hedericola (assembly GCF_007559335.1). Taxonomy (NCBI): domain Bacteria; kingdom Pseudomonadati; phylum Verrucomicrobiota; class Opitutia; order Opitutales; family Opitutaceae; genus Rariglobus; species Rariglobus hedericola. The sequence goes on along the minus strand of NZ_VMBG01000001.1, from coordinate 2,027,587 downwards.
TCTTAAACGCCTTGCTGTTATTCGCTCCCGTGTGGGCGGAAATGAAGGCCGGCCGGTAAGTGCCAACCATCGGCCTGCGGCATTTGACAGGCTTGTGACGAGGGATAGCCTGCGCTCTTCCTGACATGCAGTCCGCGCCCACGTTTGCCAATCACCCCGACCTTTTGGAGACCGTCACCGATGGTCGGTTGCCTGTTTCCCTAGAGTCGGAGATCCGCAAGATCTACGAGCGCAGCCCGCTCTACACGCAACGCTTTCCTCTGCACTCCGAGCCTCTTCAATGGGGTTGCTATCGCGAGATTCCCGCTCTCTCCAAGAAGGAGATCGTCGAGCGCGGGCATCAGGCATTTTTTGACGATTACGCGGTGATCGAACGCGGTCTCGCGTCACGGAAGTTTGAATACGAGTCGACCGGCGGCACCACGCAGTCGCCGATGACCGTCATCATGGAGGACGGCTGGTGGAACTCACAGACCGCCCGGGCTTATCGGGCGCATGCGTTGCTCGCGGCTTATGCGGATCGACCCTATCGCAAGTGCGTTCTCGCGCCGGTGGGTTGCTCCAGCAACATCTGTCCTTACGAGGATCAGCCGTTCCCGCACCGGTATTTCGACGGCACGGTGTATCTCAATCTGACGAGCGATCCGTTCGTGTTTCCTGAAAGCGAATGGGATCGCATCGTGACCGAGGTTCAAGCGGTGCAGCCCGAGGTGATCGAGGGCGAGCCGGTTTACCTTTCGCTGCTGGCGAGAGCCGTGCAAAAGCGCGGAGTCAAGGTCCCGAGCGTCAAGGTCGTCATCCTCACTTACGGCAAGGCGAGTGTTCAGCATGCAAAGCGGATCGCCGAGGCGTTTCCCGCCCCGCAGGTCGATCTCTATGGATCGACCGAGGCGGGTTACATTTTTATTGGCGAGGCGTTCAAGGACGACTCTCGCGTCATCGACGAGAACGTGTTTGTCGAGCTCGCGCCCTTCCGGGATCTGCCCGATGTGTTTCAGATTTTTGTGACCACGCGCGACCGCGAGGCGATGCCGCTGTTACGTTATCATACGGGCGACATCGTTCGCCGCACGCCGACGGGGTATCGATTGCTAGGTCGTGAAGGCGGACTTTATTTCCGTCCCGATGGCTCGTTGGTATCGCCGTCCGAGATCGATGCAGCGCTGCCGGCAGATTTCGCCTGCTGGCATTATAGCCTGATCCAGACGTCGGAAAACCGCTGGGATTTCCATTACGTGGCCGATGCAGTCGCGCCCGCTTCGGTGGAATCTGCGTTGGCCGCCGTCCTCGGGGCAGGCTCGCGTGTGGTGGCGTTTCGCCGCCGGTTCATCGCTCCGGCCGCGAGTGGGAAATTCGCACTGCTGAAGCCGCTGGCCCGTTGATTTCGTTCCCGCTTAACGGCGGGCGAAATGACGGCGGCGCAGCAGAAATCCGCCGGTGCACAGACTCATGAAAATGACTCCATAGGTGGCCGGCTCCGGCACGGGGCGGGAAATCTGTCCGCCAAAGCCCATGAAGTCCACGTTGCCCCAAGTGGTGGCATCGGTGTCGGTTTTATAAACACTGGAGTTGTTCCAGTTGAGCAGGCTGCCCGAAGTGGTCGCGGCGACATCGCCCGCCATCAAGGAGAAGCCCTGAATGACCGTGCCTGGAGCGATGCCGAGATCAGCAAAAGTGATCATGATACCAACCAGGTAAAGGTCGCTGCTGTTTGCGCTGCCGGTGTTGGAGTCGAGAAAGGTGACGGACTGATTGCTGGAGATATTGTCACCGTTGGTGGTGGTGGAACGGACGTAACTGGCATTGCCGCCCAAGGGCGTGGCGACCGGTGAGCCGTAAGAATCGGGGTCGATCAGCAGTCCTGAATTGGCGTAAGCGGTGGGGGCAGAGGTGCCGTTGTAAGTTCCCCATGAGGTAACCGCCGCGATGCGAAAACCGTCACCGAAATTTCCGACGTTTTCCAAATCGAAGAATACAAGCGAATCACCCGCTTGCACGGTATAGCCGCCATTGTAGCGAAAATCGATACGCTCGATGTTGCTGGTGAGCGACTCGGTGCCGCCATCGTTGGCGAAGGGGTTGCGCAAGCCTTGGGTAAGGTCGTTGCTCAACATCACTTCGCTCAGCGTCGGGGTGGTGTCGCCCTTGGAATACACGCTGGTGACCCCGTTGCTATCGCTCTGATACTGGTAAAAAACGCTGGAGTTGTTGGGATTGCCCGAGCTCGTATTCCGGCGGATGTAAACGCTGTCGGCCAGTGGCCCATCGAATTTATACGAGCCCGCCGCAGTCGAGATCGTAGCAACTGGCGTATAGGTGTTAAGATAACGGATGTTGTCCGCTGTCGAGTTACTGCTGTCCACGGTGGTTCCATACGTGACGCCCGTGACAGCCGTCTGACCTTGAACTGAAGACAACAGAGCACCCAGTGCACCACAGACCAGCATCCCTGCGCGGCAGCTGCGCAGAAATCCAAAGTCATAGTTATGCTTCATAAGGTTCATCTAGGTAATACACCCTAGTATTGGTGGGTTGTTAGGGTGAAGATAAAAATCAGGCAACGGCCTTAAAGTGATGGGCTGCTTTTGTATGAGATTTAAAATGAGCGGGTTATTTATATTTTTTTACGGGAACAAGGGTTTGAGTTTGAGTCCTGAAATGCGACTCCAAGATCGTGATTGAAGTGATCAAGTGCCCTCATAGGTCTTTGATATCATGCGTTTTCCTCGCTTGCCCCGTTTGCCTTGGTCCCGATTTCCGGACGCGGCGGATCATATGCAGGAGGAGGGCGACCGCACTTGGCAGTGGGGTTTGGGACTGCTGGGGGGCGTTGTATTACTGGTGTTGCTAGCTGTCTTTTGGGGATGGCCGAAGCTCCAGGAGCGCGGAACCGAGAAAGCGCTGAGTCGGGCAAGCGAGTTGATCGCATCCAAGGATTACCGACAGGCCCAGTTGCTCTACGAGCAAGTCGTCCAGCTGCACCCCGATCATTTTCAAGCGAGGCGGTTGCTGGCGGATTTTTATGCATTGGGAAAATCTCCCGAGGCACTCTTCCAGTGGCGTGAAGTCGCGAGGCGCGAACCCGGCAATGATGCCAACTGGTTGGGTCTGGCCAACACGGCGTTACAGTTTGGCGATCTCAAGACGGTGCGTGAGGCCGTGGCAGGCGTGTCCTCCGCCGGGCGCACTCAAATCGACTACAAGCGTTATGTCGCCGCGCTGGCGCTGGCCGAGGGCGACAAGGTGGCGTTGAGGGCGGCTTTGCTCGATCTGGTGCAAAGCGATCCGGCCAACGTGCGTGCGCGGTTCAATCTGGCTGCGCTCGATATCTTGAGTGCCCGCGCCGAGGATCGTGGCGCGGCCAGGCAGGAATTGGAAAAACTCGCCCGCACGGGCCCGATGCAGATCAAGGCCACGCTGGTTTTGTTACGCCTGATGGAAGCGGGCAGATTATCTGTTACGATTACCGAGGTGGCGCAGGCCGTTCTGCCCGCGAAAAACGGAGCCGGGTTGGATGATCTCGTGAAGCACATGCAGGCACAGCCGGATCCATCGTCACAGGATGCAGCGGATTTATGCCGTTGGTTGCAGGCGAACGGGAGGGGCGTGGTTGCCTTGGCGTGGATTGAAACACTGCCGGAGGCGACGCGCAGCCATCCGGTGATTTTGAGCGTGTGGGCGGAGTGTGCCGCCAGCGCCAGGGATTGGCCGGTCTTGAAAAAAACACTCGAGGCCGGGGCGTGGGGCGTGTTGCCGCCGAGCTTGGTCGATCATGCGTTTGCCGCTCAAGATATCCGGCAGGAAGGCGGTTCGGCCGCCGCCGAGGCCGAGGCCAAATCATGGCAGCGGGCAATCGATGCGGCGGGCAAATCCGTCGGATCGCTTCAGGTGCTGGTGCGTCTGGCCCATGTGTTTTCATGGATGGAACAGCTGGAGGTGACGCTGGCGCGTATTGTGGTGTTGAAGCCTGAAGACCAGACTGTGCGGGCCGACTTAATAGCGGTTGCGGAAAGTCTGGGTGAGGCAGATGCCGCACTGGAGCATTACCGTAATTGGGCGCGCACTCCGTTGGCTGCGTCGTCCGTGAAAGCACGGACGGCTTTGTTGGGCGTGCTGGTGGGGTCCGTGGATGCTCCTACCCGTGAATGGTTGACCGATGAGACCCTGAAGACGGAGCCAGCGATGATCGCGGCCCGTGCGTTGAGAAGCTATCAGTTGGGCTCAAGGCCGGCGGCCTTGGAGATGATTCAGGGGCTTTCGCAGCCCGTTGCATCTTACCCCCAGCGCGTTCGATTGGTGGTGGCTTATCTTCTAGCTGGCGCGGGTGATACTGCGAACAGTGCGCGTTGGGCCGCCGGTATTAATGCCGCGCAACTCACGCTGGATGAAGATATCAAATTGTTTAACCAAATAAAAAACGGCCCGCGTCAGGGTGTGCCGTGAACCACGTCGCGTCGCTTGCCGGACGAAGGCAACACGACGCGCCCTGCCTGTTTAAATCAGGATGTGTGTGATCGTGCATCGGGATGCAGGCTTCTTGGGCAGGTTAGTGAGACTAATACACGAGATGATTGTCAAAGCCTGCTGAGCGATGCCTTTACAAGGTTGGGCGTGCGCCCTACGGGTTACACGTCAGTCGACATCTAGGAATGTCCGGCTGAATCTGTTGACCCACTGACCCTGTTTCGACCCTGACCAACCTTCGCGATGAGCCTTATCGGTAACCTCTTCTCTTCGTCCATCGGACGAAAATTCATCATGGCCATCACGGGCCTCGTGCTCGTGGGCTTTGTGTTCGGCCATCTGGTGGGCAACCTCCAGATCTTCCTGTCGCCCGACCACATCAACGGCTACGCGCACTTCCTGCAGTCGCTCGGGCCGGCGCTCTGGATCGTGCGCATCGTGTTGCTCATTGCCGCCGCTCTCCACATCTGGGCCGCCGTCGTCCTCACCATGGAAAGCCGCGCCGCCCGCGGTCATGAAGCCTATGGCGTCAAGAAATGGCTGAAGGCCACCTGGGCTTCCCGCGCGATGCGCTGGTCCGGTGTGATCGTGTTCTTCTTCATTCTTTATCACCTCGCGCACTTCACGCTCGGCGTCGTCGACCACGATACCTTCAAGTCCAATTTTAATTGGACGATGCAGCACGACGCCAAGGAACTCGGCATCACCCTCGCGAAGCAGGGCGAGGTTGTTCACGACGTTTACAGCATGATCTTCCTCGGGTTTCAAAACCCGGTTGTCTCGATTTTCTACATCGTCGCCACTTCGCTGCTTTCCGTGCACCTCCTTCACGGCATCGAGTCGCTCTTCCAGACCATCGGCTGGCGCAACGGCACGTGGGCGTGCTGCCTCCGCAAAGTCGTTACCCTCATCGTGGTCTTCTACTTTTTGGGCAACCTGATCATCCCCGGCGCGATCCTCACCGGCATCGCGAAACCTGCTGAAGGCTCTGCCGCTGCGCAGATCTCCGCCGGCCTCCCCGTCACCGCCCCCGCCGCCCACAACTGATCATTACCCGTCATGGCCACTCTCAATTCCAACGTTCCCCCCGGCCCGCTCGCTGACAAATGGCGCACCTACAAGTCCAACCTCAAGTTGGTCAACCCCGCCAACAAGCGTAAATACGAGGTCGTCATTATCGGCGCCGGTCTCGCCGGCGCTTCCGCCGCCGCCACGCTTTCCGAACTCGGCTATCGCGTGAAGTGCATCGTGTTTCACGACTCGCCCCGCCGCGCGCATTCCATCGCCGCACAGGGTGGCGTGAACGCCGCCAAGAACTACCAGAACGACGGCGACAGCGTTCACCGCCTTTTCTACGACACGCTCAAAGGCGGCGACTACCGCGCTCGCGAGGGCAACGTCCACCGTCTCGCCGAGGTGTCCGTCAACATCATCGACCAGTGCGTTGCGCAGGGTGTCCCCTTTGCCCGCGAATACGGCGGTCTCCTCGCAAACCGTTCCTTCGGTGGCGCGCAGGTGTCCCGCACGTTCTACGCCCGCGGTCAGACCGGTCAGCAGCTCCTGCTCGGCGCCTATTCCGCGCTCTCGAAGCAGGTAGGCGCGGGCGCGGTCGAGCTCATCACGCAGCACGAGATGGTTGATCTCGTCGTCGTCGATGGTCACGCCCGCGGCGTCATTACACGTGACCTCGTGACGGGCAAATTCCACCGTCACTCCGGCGAAGCCGTCATCCTCGGCACCGGTGGCTACGGCAACGTCTTCAATCTCTCCACCTACGCGCGCGGTTCCAACTGCACTGCGATCTGGCGTGCCTACAAGCGCGGCGCCTGCTTCGCCAACCCGTGCTACACGCAGATTCACCCGACGTGTATTCCGGTGTCCGGCGATTATCAGTCGAAGCTCACGCTGATGTCCGAGTCGCTCCGCAACGACGGACGCATCTGGGTTCCTAAGAAAGCCGCCGACTGCAAAAAGCCGCCGGCCGACATCCCCGAGGCCGACCGCGATTATTTCCTCGAGCGCATCTACCCGAGCTTCGGCAACCTCGCCCCGCGCGACGTCTCCTCCCGTGCCGCCAAGCGCATGTGCGACGAAGGCCGCGGCGTCGGTGAAACCGGCCTCGGTGTTTACCTCGATTTCGCCGAAGCCATCCAGCGCTACGGCAAGCAGGTCGCCAACCGCGCCAACCTTCACAACCCCTCCGACGAAAAGATCCTCGAACTCGGTGAAGCCGCCGTGAAGGAACGCTACGGCAATCTCTTCGATATCTATCACGAGATTACCAACGAGAGCGCCTACAAGCAGCCGATGCGCATCTATCCCGCTGTGCACTACACCATGGGCGGCCTCTGGGTGGACTATAACCTCATGTCCAACGTCCCGGGCCTCTTCGTGCTCGGCGAAGCCAACTTCTCCGATCACGGCGCGAACCGCCTCGGCGCCTCCGCGCTCATGCAGGGTCTGGCCGACGGTTACTTCGTGGTTCCCTACACGATCGGCAATTACCTCGCCACCGTGAAGCCCAACTCCCGCCCGTCCACCGACGCGCCCGAGTTCAAGGCCGCCGAGGAAAACGCTTCCTCCATCATCAAGCGCCTCCTTGCCGCCAAGGGCAAAGAGCCCGTCAATTACTACCACAAGAAGCTCGGTCTCATCATGTGGAACCACTGCGGTATGGCCCGCACCAAGGAGGGCCTTGAAGAAGGCATTCGCCTGATCCAGGCCCTTCGCGAGGAATACTGGAGCAACGTCAACGTCCCAGGTTCCGGCGACAACATGAACCAGGCTCTCGAGCGCGCCAACCGCGTCGCCGACTTCATCGAGCTCGGTGAACTCATGTGCCGCGACGCGCTCACCCGCGAAGAAAGCTGCGGCGGTCACTTCCGTGAAGAGCACCAGTATCCGGACGGCGAGTGCAAACGTGACGACGTCAACTACGCCCACGTCGCCGCCTGGGAATTCCAAGGCGAAGGCAACATCCCGCTCCGCAACATCGAGCCGCTCAACTACGAGTTCACCAAGATGAGCACGCGCTCTTACAAGTAAGCCGCGCAGCCACACCCAACGCTAACCACTCAAAAGCACACCCATCATGGTTGCCGAAACTTCCAAAAACATCTCCGTCACCATCCGCGTCTGGCGCCAAGCCGCCACGGACCAAGCCGGCAAGTTCGTCGATTATCCCGCCAAGGATCTGAACCCGAACATGTCGCTCCTCGAGATGCTCGACGTCGTCAACGACCAGCTCGAGCGCATCGGCGAGGACCCCATCGCCTTCGCCCACGACTGCCGTGAAGGCATCTGCGGCACTTGCTCGCTCGTCATCGACGGCAAGCCCCACGGCCCGCACACCGGTGTCGCCAGCTGCCAGACCTACATGCGTAGCTTCGAGGACAACTCGATCATCACCATCGAGCCCTTCCGCGCCAAGCCGTTCCCGGTCATCAAGGATCTCATCTCGGACCGTTCCGCGTTCGACGCCATTCAGCAGTCCGGCGGCTTCATCAGCATCCGCACCGGTTCTGCGCAGGACGCCAACGCCACGCCCATCCCGAAGGACGTCGCCGACCTCGCGATGGATGCCGCCCAGTGCATCGGCTGCGGCGCTTGTGTCGCCGCCTGCAAAAACGCCTCCGCGATGCTCTTCGTCTCGGCAAAGGTTTCGCAGCTCGGACTCCTCCCGCAAGGCCAGCCCGAGCGTGACACCCGCGTGCTCAACATGGTCGCCAAGATGGACGAGCTTGGTTTCGGCAACTGCACCAACCAATACGAGTGCAGCGCCGCGTGCCCGAAGCTCATCAGCCACGACTTCATCGCCCGCATGAACCGCGACTACATCGCCGCAAGCTTCCGTGCCGCCTTCAAACACAAACCCGCCGGCGGCAGCGGCGGCGCTTGATCCGTCAGAGTTCGCTTTGCATCCGTGCACAAAAAAGCCGTGTCATTCACGACGCGGCTTTTTTGCGGACTAAATTATTTCACCGCCGCCCACACACGCTGCACGTCTTCGTGCTCTTCCAGCGCCTGGAGGAACTCGCCGACTTCGACGCGATATTCGTCAGTGAGTTCGGGAAACATCTTGGCGACGTAACCGATTTCGCTCGTGACGACCGTCCAGCCATTCGCGCTCAACCACGTCGAGGCGGCGTGGACTTGCGTGCGATCCGTGTGAAAACGCGCGCCGGTTGTGCCTTCTGGAATGTCGTCGTTCTGCTCGTGGCTGATGGCCTCAAAATCGTTCGCGCCGGCTTCGATTGCCGCGCCTTCCAGATCCACATCGGTCGCCACCGTATGCGCTTCGACGATTCCGACGTGCTCAAACAAAAACTTGTTGCTGCCGGCCGTGCCGAGGATGCCCTTCTTAAACAAGACGCGCATCTCGGGCGTCGTGCGCTGCACGTTGTCGGTATAAACTTCTACGATGATCGGCACCTTGTGCGGGGCATAGCCCTCGAAAACAATGTGGTCCATGACCATCTTCTCGCCGCCGATGCCAGCGCCTTTGTTGATGGCGCGTTCGATCACGTCGCGGGTGACGCTGGCCTTCTTGGCTTTTTCGACCGCGGCAGACAGTCGGGAGTTGGCGCCCAAGTCGGGGCCGCCGATTTTGGCGGCGACCGTGATTTCTTTCACCAGCCCGCCGACGAGCTGACCTTTTTTGTTGTTAACGATAGCGCGTTTCGCGTGAAGCCATTGGCGTCCCATAAGAAGCCAAGGAATTAACGAATCAGGTCCTGCGAATCAATGCGGAATAGGGGCATGGCGGGAACCTCGTCGTCTCTTGGGCCACCATGGAGGGAACAACTCCTCGTTCCCATGGATATTGATTTCGAAAAATTCCGCCACTTGGACGGCTGTAACGTGTTGGTCAAACCGGCCCGTCCGGACGATCAGAATGCCGTCGGATTACGGGGCACGATTCGCGTGCATGAGCTGCCCACCAACCAAGGTATTGTGAAGATCGAGATTGTGGTCAGCTATCCCGAGCGTAGCGACATGAATGGCCGGCCCGCGCACGAAGAAATCATTCCACTGTCCCATACGGATGTGATGCGTTTGCTGAACTCTGAAATCGGTGACACCCGGGTTTATGAATTCACCTTGGATGACGGCGGCCGCTCCGTGCCCTGACGCGCTTGGCTCAACTCCCGCCCGTGCGCAGCAGCAGCCATGTCGTGTAGCCGATGTAAGACGCCAGCAGCGCGGCGCCTTCCCAGCGATTCACGCGTCCGCCGGATTTGGCGAGTGGCAACAGGGCGATCGCGATCACCAGCATCACAATCAAGTCACCCCATTCCAAGCCGGGTGCGTCGATCGGTTTGATCAATGCGGCGATGCCGAGAATGCCGAGCACGTTAAAAATGTTTGAGCCGACCACGTTGCCGATGGCCACGTCGCTTTCCTTCTTGAGCGCGGCGACGAGCGAAGTCGCCAGCTCGGGCAAACTGGTGCCCACCGCCACGATGGTCAGGCCGATGGCGACCTGGCTCATGCCCCACGATTCGGCGAGCGTCACCGCACCGGTTACGAAGAAGTGCGAGCCGACGATCAACGCCCCGAGTCCGCCGATGACGAGCGCGATGCTTTTGGCGAGCCCGTCGGGTTTGGGGCCGATCTCTTCCGTGTATTCTTTGGCGGCTTTGGTGGCGGCTGTTTCGGCGCGCGCCTGTTTCACCGTGAGCACGGTATAAACGAGGAGGCCGGCCAGCAGGATGCCGCCTTCCCAGCGGGCGAGGTGTCCGTCCATCAACATGAGCAACGCGACAACCGACACGCCGATCATGATCGGCACTTCGCGGCGGATCACCTGTGCGGTTGCGGTGAGCGGAGTGACCAGCGCGCACAGGCCGAGGATCAGCGCGATGTTGCAGATATTGGAGCCGACCACGTTTCCGATGGAGATCGCACCGTTGCCGGTGAGACCGGCCTGCACGCTGACCACCATCTCGGGACTGCTGGTGCCAAACGCCATGACCGTGAGCCCGATCACGAGAGGCGTAAGCCCGAGCCGCAGCGCGAGACTTGCACCACCTTTGACGAGCGCTTGCGCGCCGAAATAGAGAACGACCAGACCGATAACGAGAGCCAGCCAAGGATTCATAAGCCGCTGACGAAGCGGGTCGGTGCACACGGTGTCAACCGGCGGACGGGCGCGTGGAAATTTCGCGCACGAGTATAACCGGGGGAACCATGCAGATGTGCTGCTCCCGTGTTGGCGATGGGGATTTCGTCATCGGTCTATCCAACTGTTGGCGCGGCTTTACACCACGATCCGGTCCAGTGCTGCCTCCCTTAAGTGGAGGTGCGCGAGGGGAAAAATCCCGAAATACAGATCAAGTAACGCTCCCCCGACAAAGCTTCCAGCGCATGCAAATCCGGCAGGGCGAAAGTGCTCTGCACTGTCTGCCGAGTGACCTGGGGTTTTGCGCCCAGCCATTTTTTCCACCAAGGCGGATTCGGCTCGGCGGCGACGGGAGGCATCGCAAGCGGCGCGACGACGTAGGCATGGCCAAGCAGAGCGTAAAGCGCGGTGTTGGCGGTGATATCGAGCAGAGTGCCATCGCATCGGTGATAAGCGGCTAGATTGCCGCAACCGCCCGCGTTGCGGATCACCCCGAGGACATCCTGATCGTTGTTCGCCTCGGTTGAGATGATCGGAAGCGTCGCCGTGAATTCACGCAGTGCGCTCAAGTCGGGCGTCGCAAAAGTGCTCACCCCATCGCCGCCGAATCGCGCACCCAATAAACCGAACAAGTCCGGATATTTTTCTACCTCCAGGTGAGTGCCGTCACACGAGACAAACCCGGCGGGAGCGAAGTTAAATGCCGCGAGGCCCACTCGGGGAGACAACGAGTGCCAGATTGCGAGTGCGCCTTCGAGATGGCCATTTCGCAGCGGCGTTTGGCCGGTGTTTGGTATCTGCCCGTCGGCGGTGGAAGGGGCGGTCACGCAAATAGCGTAACGACTACCCGCCAAATCCTGCTCCTCTTTTCGTCTATCCGGTAGTGCAAACGTCGTTACGCCATTACCGCCGTGGGTCGGGCCCAAAACCGCGAACAGCGCCAAATGATCGGCGATGAGCAACTCCCGGCCATCGCAAAAAAAGTGTCCGGGCGGCAACGTGGAGTCGGGCGGCAGGACAATCTCGAAGGGTAGGGATTTAGTGGGGGCTGGATTGCTCACTGGTTAACAACGACCTGTGTGACAACGTTGGGTGAATGCAATGCCGATCCCAAATCCTGAAAAACTTTTTGCGGTAGCAGCTAAAATACCACCGAGCTTGTCACTCCGGCGGAGGCCCGCCCTTGTGGGGCGACATGTCTTTGCCGCTTGCACCTGCTCCTCTCACGCCTCTCACCGGGTTTCCGGTGGCGGATGTCGTGCTCGACCGTTTCATAGAGGCATCGAAGGAGCGCGGGCTTGAACTTTATGCCGAGCAGGAGGAAGCGATTTTGGAGCTGTTTGCGGGGCGGAATGTGATTCTCAACACGCCGACCGGGTCGGGGAAATCGCTCGTGGCGGCGGCGTTTCATTTCAAGGCGATCTGTGCGGGGCAGCGGTCGGTTTACACGTGTCCGATCAAGGCGTTGGTGAACGAAAAATTTTTGTCGCTGTGTCGTGAATTCGGTCCCGATCACGTGGGCATGATGACGGGTGATGCGAGTGTGAACTCCGATGCGCCTATCTTGTGCTGCACGGCGGAGATCTTGGCCAATCTCGCGCTGGCGGGAGGCGAGCGCGCGGCGGCCATCAAGGTCGTGATCATGGACGAGTTTCACTACTACTCGGATGCGGAGCGTGGTTATGCATGGCAGGTGCCGTTGCTCACGATGCCGTGGACGCGGTTTTTGCTGATGTCGGCCACACTGGGATCGACGGAGTTTTTCGAGAAGGAACTCACACGGATCACTCACGCGCCGACGGTGACGGTGAAAAGCGACCGGCGTCCGGTGCCGTTGGAGTTCGAGTATTCGGAGACGCCGCTGGTCGAGCGGCTGGCGGCGTTGTTGGAGGATAAGCGTGCGCCGGTTTATCTGGTGCATTTCACGCAGCGCGCGGCGTCGGAGGCGGCGCAGAGCCTGATGAGCCTCAACGTGTGTTCGAAGGACGAAAAGGCGGCTATCGCGACTGCCTTGGAGGGCGTGCGGTTCACGAGTCCGTATGGCAAGGAAGTGAAGCGCTGGCTGCGGCATGGCGTGGGCGTGCATCACGCGGGGCTGCTGCCGAAGTATCGCATCCTCGTGGAGCAGCTCGCGCAGAAGGGACTGCTCAAATTGATCTGCGGCACCGATACGCTCGGTGTGGGGATCAACGTGCCGATCCGAACGGTTGTGTTTACTCAGCTGTGGAAATACGACGGGAAGAAAGCGGCGATTTTGAGCGTGCGGGATTTTCGTCAGGTCGCGGGACGCGCGGGACGACGTGGATTCGACACAGTGGGTTATGTCGTGGTGCAGGCGCCGGAGCACGTGATCGAAAACAAACGCGCGGAGGAAAAGGCGGCAAAGGATCCGAAGAAAAAGAAAGCGGCCAAACGCAGTGCACCGGATGGCGAGGTGGGTTGGGACGCGAAGACATTCGAGAAGCTGATGGTCGCGCCGTCGGAGCCGTTGGTGTCGCGGTTTGATGTATCGCATGGGATGTTGTTGCAGGTGCTCGGGCGCGATGAGGACGGCTGCAAAGTGATGCGGCAGCTGATCGCGGACTGTCATGAGACGCCGCACAAAAAACGCGGGCTGTGGAAGCGGGCGTTCCAGTTGTTTCGCGCGTTGCTGGAGCGGAAGATCGTGTCGTGGATTCCGGTGACGGCGACGGGGCGCAAGCTGCGGGTGAACGTGGAACTGCAGGATGACTTTTCGCTGCACCAGGCATTGTCGCTCTACCTGCTCGATACGGTGAAGCTGCTGGACCGGGCGTCGCCGGATTATCCGTATGACGTGCTCACGTTGTGCGAGGCCATCGTCGAGGATCCGGATCAGATTTTAAGGCAGCAGGTCAGCCGCTTGAAGGGCGATGCGGTCGAGCAGATGAAGGCGGAGGGGATTCCTTACGAGGAGCGTATGGAGAAGTTGGAGACCATCGAGCATCCTAAGCCGCTGCGGGAATTCCTATACGACACGTTCAATGCGTTCGCGGCGGTGCATCCGTGGGTGGGGCAGGAGAACGTGCGGCCGAAGTCGATCGCGCGCGAAATGTATGAGCGCTACATGTCGTTTGCCGATTACGTGCGCGACTACGGGTTGCAACGCGGCGAGGGGCTGTTGTTGCGGCATCTGTCGCAGGTGTGGAAGGTGCTCGCGCAGACGGTGCCGGATGACGCGAAGACCGAGGAAGTCGTGGAAATGGAAACGTATTTCCGCGAGCTGATCCGCGGGATCGATTCGAGTCTGCTGGAAGAGTGGGAGCGGTTGCGTGATCCGGATTACGTGGCGGCGGAGCTGGCGGGCGATAAGCCGGCGCGTCCTTCGAGCTACGACATCACGCGGGATGCGGTGGCGTTCCGACGCTTGGTGCGCACGGCGATCTTTGGGTTTTTGCAGGAAGTCGCGGCGCGGGATTGGGAAAGCGCGGCATCCCGGCTCACGACGGGAGAGGCGTTGGCCGAGGGTGAGAATACGTTGATGTCACCCGAGGCGAAACGGATTGAGAAGGCGTTTGGCGCTTACTTCGATGCGCGCGGACGTTTCCGCTTGGACCCGGAAGGACGTGCGGCGAAGCACACGCATTTCGCGGAGGAGCGCGATGCGGATGGCGTGTTGTCGTGGCCGGTTGCCCAGATGCTCGTGGACAAGGATGAGCTTAACGATTGGGAAGTGCGTTTCACGGTGTCGCTGGCCGAGTCGCGTGCGCAGGCGAGGGCGGTGGTGCGGTTCGACGATGCGGTCGCGATTGGCGCGTGATCAGGTGCCGTAGAGGCGGTCGCCGAAATCGCCGAGGCCGGGGAGAATGTATTTCTTCGCGTTGAGCTCGCGGTCGAGGGCGGCGGTGAAAATCGGCACGGTCGGATGAGCGGCTTCGACGACCTTTACGCCTTCGGGCGAGCAGACGATGCACACGAGGCTGATATCGGTGGCGCCGGCGGCGATCAACGCATCCAGCGCAAGCACGGCGGAACCGCCCGTCGCGAGCATGGGGTCGACGACGAGCACGCGTTTATCGGCGAGGGGAGGGAGCTTCTGGTAGTAACTGCGCGGCAGCGCGGTTTCATGGTCTCGCTCCAGACCGACATAGCCGACGCTCACATCGGGAAACAAATCCGTGAAGGGTTCGACCATGCCGAGACCCGCGCGGAGGATGGGTATGACGGCAAGCGGCTTGGCGAGGGCTTGCCCGGTGTGTTTTTCGAGCGGGGTTTCGACGACCTCATCCTTCAAAGCGAGATCGCGCGTGGCATCGAGCGCGAGCAAGAGTCCGATGCGGTAACAGAGCGTGCGAAACGTGGCCGGTGGCGTGGTGCGATCACGCAGCTGCGTGATGATGTGGGCGCCGAGCGGATGATTGAGAATGTGCAGCATGGCGGTAGACCGCTCAGAGCAAGTCACGCTCCACTTTGTTCTTCAGGATGATCTCCAGTTCGCGGCGCAGATCCTTTTTGTTGCCTTTGAGATTCGGCATGAGGGCGAGCCATTGATAGACTTCCTCGCGCAGATGCTTGGGCATGACGGGCTCGATGGCGGTGACTTTATCGAGGGCGCGCACACAGGCCTCGGCGATGTGTTCACACATCTTTTGGGCATCGGCCGAACTGTGTTGTCCGGCGAGGCGCACGACTTCGTCGGCCTTGGCTCGATTAGTCGTGGCGCGGCGGCGGGTCTGGGTGGCGGTCTTGTAGAGGCCGATGCTGTTGACCACGACGCTGGTCGTGCGCGGATAGAAACTCGACATGAGGTTCCACGGGTCGCCGACCTGGTCGCCGCCGTGGCGGAAATCGCTGCGAAGAATCGCCGCCGGGATGTCGGCGAACTTGGCGAACATGAATTCGATCACCGTGCCCGAATCGAGTTCGGTGCCATCGTAGTTGAAGAGCGCGAGATCGCAGGCCAGCAGCGTGCGGATATCCACGTCGCGGATACTGTGGGCGGTGGTGCGGCGTTGCTCGATGTTTTGCGGGAGAACGCAGAGATATTTCCCGTGGGATTTCTCGTAAATGGCCTCGGCCAGATAGGCGTTGCCGATGAGGTGCTTGAGGCTGAAAAGCTCGCTCGCAAAATAAACGGTGTAGCTCTTCTTGTTGGATTTCATGCCGCGTGCCATGAGCGCACAGCAAGCGGCACGCCGATGGAGCGCACAATGTTTTTTACCATGCCGGCGGACACAGCTCAGATCCCGTAGTGACGCCGGACCGACGAGACGAGAGCTTCAGGGCTCGCGTAGACATCGAGCGTCAATGCATGCCGGGGCGCTTGAAGGGTCTCGAGCTGGCTGGTGAGCAGAGCCGGCGGTGCAAAGTGTCCGGCACGGGCGGACAGACGCGCAGCGAGGAGTTCGGGTGAGCCCTTGAGATAAATGAGTTTCACGCAGCCGGGGTCGTCGACCAGCAACTCACGGTAGGTTGCTTTTAACGCAGAGCAGGCGAGCACGGTGTTTTTGCGCGCGGCGATCGAAGCATCAATGTGGCGTCGGACATTTGCCAGCCAAGGTGCGCGGTCGGCGTCGGTGAGCGGGATGGTGGCGGAGAGTTTGGCGATGTTGGCGGGCGGGTGAAGGTCGTCCGCATCGATGAATGCCCAGCCGAGCGAATCGGCGAGCAGCCGGCCGACCGTGGACTTGCCGCTACCGCTGACGCCCATCAGGAGGAGCACGCGAGGTTCATTGAGTTCCCACGAGCGAGCAGTCACGGGATCACGACCTTCGTCGAAATCGTTAAAATCAAACATGGTCTCGATCTGTTTGCCGATGAGACCGCTCGAAGCGATGCGTTCGAGCAGGACGGGCGTGCGATCGTCGCGCCAACCCAGCTTCATCATGAAACGGTTCCAGATGGTGCACTGTTCGTCCGAACGTGAGCCACCTTCGGCGTGAGCCCAATGCAAGACGTCTTCATCGCAGCCCTCCGCGAGCGTGCGTGTTTTCAGCGTGGCGTAATCAATCCCAAGGAAACTGCAGGTGCGCCCGTCAAACCCGATGCCGAGGTTGGACTGATAATCCGCCGGCAGCCGGCCTTCTGATTGAAGGCGGATTTTATCGAGCATCCGGCCGAAATGGACCAGACGGCCGGTGAGTGAGTATTCGCTGCGAAGTCCGGGAACGTGGGGCATGTTGGGCGAATTAATCTCTCCAGATATACAGCGCGGTCGCCAGTAAACCGAATAATACGGTGGGGCCGACCAGCCACATGGGATGAATCGGCACGTGATAGGTTTCGATCAGCCACCACAGGGCGGTGCATTTTACGGCGATCAAGGCCCAGCCGATGACAATCCAGCGTTCCGAGCGTTGGCTGCGAGCTTCTGGGGCAGGTTGAGGGGAAGTGTGAATGGTTTTCACAAAGCTAGATGGGATTAAAATAAAAGAATAGAGGCGGAATGGCGCAAATAAGGCCAAAATATGTGCTCGCGGTGATTAAATCGCGGCGTGGCGAACAGGCTCTACAAGAATCAGGGAATGCCTGATTTCAAACGTGTTGCTGCTCTTTATTCAGTGAACATGGATATGGTATGTCGCGATTTTTATTGCGTTTATGAAATTACAGCTCATCTCATGAGGCTTATCGTCAGAGAAGCGTTAGATGACAGGAACTGGTGAGTCGTCAGTGGGTATTGGACCCGGGATGATTTGAAACCCGATAGTCGGGAACGGACTGGCAGCGGACGGGAATCGACGAATCATCCTATGAGTTCCAAACTCTACGTTGGCAATATGTCCTTCAAAACCTCCGAAGACGAGCTCCGCTCGGCTTTCGGCCAGTTCGGTAACGTCACCGACGTCTATGTCGCCATGGACAAAATGACCGGCCGCCCCCGCGGTTTCGCGTTCGTCACTTTCTCTTCTCCTGAAGAGGCCAAGGTTGCTGCTGAGAAGCTCAACGGCGTCGATCTCGGCGGCCGCGCTCTCACTGTTAACGAAGCCCGTCCGAAAGAGGAAGGCGCTGGCCGTTCCTTCGGTGGTGGCGGCGGCGGCGGTGGCCGTGGCTTCGGTGGCGGCGGCGGCGGCGAACGCCGTGGCGGCTTCGGTGGTGGCGGCCGCTCCGGCGGCGGCGATCGTCGTTACTAATTCTGTTTCGGCCTAAATGGCTGATCACGAACTTTTCGAGGGCGAGTCGCCTAACTGCGACTCGCCCTTTTTGTTTTTCAAATTCCGACCGCTTCGGTGGTCACATTTTTAGGATGGGCATTTCGCCTGTCCGTGGGCGCGCGGGTCGCGCGTCCCTCTGCCGGCGCCTTTGTGCGCGGGTATTCAGTCCGACCCGTTTTTGCATCCATGTCCTTTAAAGATCTCAATCTCGCTCCGGATATCCTCCGAGGCGTTGTCTCGGCCGGTTACACCGATCCGACTCCCATTCAATTGCGCGCCATTCCCGTGGTGCTCTCCGGACGCGACCTGATCGCCTCCGCTCAAACCGGCACTGGCAAGACCGCCGCGTTCGCCCTTCCCATTCTTTCCCGGCTCGGCACCCACGGCCGCGCGCCCCGTGTGCTCGTCCTTGAGCCCACGCGTGAGCTCGCTGCGCAGGTCGAGACGGCGTTCCGCGATTTCGCACGCCATACCGATATCCGCACGGTCGCCCTGTTCGGCGGCGTTGGTTACGGTGCCCAGCGCAACGAACTCAAGCGCGGCGTCGATGTGATCTCCGCCACTCCGGGTCGCCTGATGGACTACATCAAGGGCGGCGAACTCTCGCTCAACACCATCGAGATTCTCGTTCTCGACGAAGTGGACCGCATGCTCGACATGGGTTTCCTTCCTGTGGTCAAAGACATTATCGCCCGCTGCCCGAAAGGCCGCCAGACGCTGTTCTTCTCGGCGACCGTTCCTCCGGAGATTGCTGCCGTCGCATCATTCGCGTTGAAGAACCCCGATCGCGTCGAATGCGGCGTCAATCGCTCCGTCAACCAGTCGGTCAATCACGCTCTCTATCCCGTCGCCTGGGCCCAGAAGTTCGACCTGTTGGTCGCGCTGCTCGAAAAAACCGATTTCCAAAGTGTGCTGGTGTTCAGCCGCACCAAACACGGAGCCGATAAAATCGCCGCCCGTCTCAAGGCTGCCAAGCACACCGTTGCGGTGCTTCACGCGAATCGTTCCCAGAATCAGCGCATCGAGGCGCTCGCCGGTTTTAAAAGCGGCAAATACGAAATCATGGTCGCCACGGATATCGCTGCACGCGGCATCGATGTCGCCGGCGTAACCCACGTCATCAACTATGATGTGCCGGAAAACCCGGAGGATTACGTCCACCGTATCGGTCGCACGGGTCGTGCGATGGCCGTGGGCGATGCGTTCACGCTCGTCTCGCCGGAGAACGCCGACGACATCCGTGACATCCAGCGCTTCATCGGTGCGAAGATCCCCGAGCTCCGTCTTGAGGGTTTCCCTTATCAGCCGTTTGTCATGAACCCCTCGTATCCGAAAAAAGGCCAGCAACAGCAGCGTAGACCCGCTGGTGGTGGCGGCGGAGGCGGTGGTGGCGGCCGTCGTCCGCAGCAGGGTTCATCTGGTCAGCGCGGTGGAGGGGGCGGAGGTGGTCAATCCGGTGGTCCCGGTGGTGGCAACCGTTCGGGCGGAGGCGGGTTTCGCGGCCGTCGCTAACGCGGACAGGCATCGTCCCTGAGAGGAATCATCGCAGAGAGCCCTTGGTCGGCACGCCAATGGCTCTCTCTTCTCGCGAAAATCAATGCGAATGGGGCGGTTCTGCTAATAATTTGATTCCGCTCATCTCTAAAAAACCTATTTTCCTGCCATCATGAGCGACGAGTCACCACCTCCTCAACTACGCCTGCGGCCCCGCAAGCGTGATGACGAGCCGACTCTGCCTGTCCCGCCAGCCGCACCGGTTGCCGTGGATGCCACGCCAGCTCCCGTCGAAACGCCGGTGATAGCGGCTCCTGCTGAATCGACGGATGCGCCCGTGCGTTTTCGGCTTAAGCCCAAGCTTACATCCGAGCCCGAAGCACAAAAGGTCGACGCGGTGATTGAGCCTGCACCATCGGTTCCGAGCGTTCCTGCCACGACGCCTTCATTGTTCACCATGCCCCCTGTCGAAGATTCGGCGGGCGTGCCGAGGTTGAAGCTTAAGTCACTGGCTCCGGGTGCGATCGAAGCGCCGTCGGGTGCGCCGCTGCCCGCATTGCCGCCGGTGCCGCCTATTCCTCCGCCGCCACCGGTGATTGTATCTGCGGCATCGATTCAGCTGCCGGCCGAGATTCCGGGATCACTGCTGGTCGGAGCTTTGCCGCCTGTCGTCGTGAAACCGGTCTCGGCACCGCCGCCGATCCCGCGTGCGGTTTCGGTGATGCCGCCGCCTCCCGTGGTTTTACCTCCGGCCGGTGCGAGATCCAAACCTCCGGCCAAAGGTTCACCTAAAAAAATGGTGGTGGTGATCAGCGTGCTGATTGCCGTGCCGGTCATTTTTGGGGCCGCCATTTACTTTTTCATGTATCGCGATGCGTCGCCGGCGGGAGCGTCTGCCTCGACGAATCCCGCGGCCACTTCAGCGCAGCCGGCAGCTATTAAGGTCGTCGGGACGGACACTCAGGGCGCCGGTCCGCAAATCGCCCCGCTGCCCATTCAACCTTCGCAGATGCCGGCTCCGGTTTTGTCGTCTAATAAGCCCAGGGGGCCGACCAATGCAGCGCAGACCGCGGCCCTCCGTGCCTGGGTGGAAGAGGCGCGTATCACCGGTGTCGTCGACGGTGCCTCGCCGCGCGCGATCATCAATAATCGTCTGGTTCGCCCGGGTGAAATGGTCGATGCCACTCAAGGCATCATTTTTGACGGACTGGATGTGGGGCGGAAGAAGTTGATTTTCCGCACAGCGTCCGGCGTTTTTGCCGAGAAATCGTATTGAGCGCTTACCAGGTATCCACCGGCCCTTTGGGCACGGGGATTGATTCGCGGGAGAATACAGGATCGTCGGGATCACGCATGAACGACGCGATCATCGCGCCCGGGGCGTATTGAGGTTTCAATACACCGTTCTCATCGCAGAACGGCTTGCGCCACTCGAGGAACTCCGCGATCGCGGCCTCGAAGTCGGCGCGCGATTTGATGGTGATGATGCGCGCCTTGAAGGGCTTGGCCGGACCAAAACGCTTGGCATACCACGGCGCGACTTTGCGGAAATGCACGGAGCCGCGCTCCTCACCGTAGAATTCGCAGTAACGCTCGAAGTGGCGGCGAAGGACGCGCAGTCGTTCGTCGAGCGAGGGCTCGGGCAACAGTTCACCGGTGCGCAGGTAGTGGTCGGTGCGGCGGAAAATCCAAGGATCGTAGAACGCGCCGCGTCCGATGGAGACGCCGGCGCAGCCCGTCTGCTCGATCATGTGTTTGGCGGCTTCGGGTGTGGTGACATCGCCATTCCCGATCACGGGAATCGTCTTCACGGCCTGCACGACGGACCGGATGCCGGCGAGATTGACCTGACCGGCGAATCCTTGGGCACGCGTGCGGCCGTGGACAAAAATCGCGGCGACACCGGTGTCCTCAAGCACGCGCGCAAGATCGGGGGCGGTGAGGTTGTCGTCGTCCCAGCCAAGGCGCATCTTGGCGGTCACGGGGATTTTGACGGCGTCGATCATGCCTTTGACCAGTGCGGCGGTTTTATCGAGTTCGGTCATCATGGCGGAACCGCCGCCGATCTTGACGACCTTTTTCACGGGACAACCCATGTTGATGTCCACCGACTGGGCTCCGAGTTGCTCGCAGATGACGGCGGCATCGCGCATTTCTTCGGGCACGGAGCCAAAGAGCTGGATGGCGAGCGGGCGATCTTCAGCGCTGGATTCGACCAGTTTCAGGGCGACGTGATTACGCTCGATGAGCGAACGGGCGTTGACCAAGTCGGTGGTTGCCCAGCCAAGCCCGCCCAGTTCCCGCACGGTAAGCCGCATGGGGAGATTCGTGTATCCGGCCAGCGGAGACAGGAATAAGTTGGAGGAAAGGAGGTGAGGGCCAATGCGCATGGACGAAGATCGTCTTGCACGTTGCCCCTTGGAACGCGCGCGACAAATGCAAAATCCGATCTGCCCGGACGGATCGTCCGCCGCGAGCTAGGATGATCAGCGGCAGAGGCCCTAAAAAATGACATTGGCGCGTCGTTAGTGAAACGATCACTGTCGGGCTTTATGGAAGCCGCCCCGTCACAACCCGTTTTACTCTACGACGGGGAATGCGGGCTTTGTAATGCAGTGATGCGTTTTATGCTCAAAAATGATCGCCGGGGCGTTCTGATGTTTGCGCCGCTGCAGGGCCGCACGGGGCAGGATTTTCTGCGTGGACATGGGCTCGATGCCGGCAATTTCGACAGCATTGTATTTATTGAGGACCTCGGGCGTGCCGACACCCCGTTTTATTTGCGGACGACCGGTGCGTTGAAAGCGCTGGGAACGTTGGGTGGTTTTTATGGAAAACTGGCGGGAGTATTGAGCGTCGTGCCGGCTTCCTTACGCGACGTGGTTTACAAAATCATCGCGCGAACGCGTTACCGGATATTCGGGCGTTATCACCCCACGCCGTTGCCCGATCCGGCATGGCGGAAGCGGATCCTCGATTAACGGAGAGCGTCGACGGCGGCTTTCATGCGTTTCAGCGCCTCGGTCAGGGTTGCGCGCGGACAACCGAAGTTGATGCGCACGTGGCTGCCACGTTTTGCGCCGAAGAAAGCGCATTCACTGAGGCCGACACCGTGCTGTTCAAAGTGCGCGATGGGATCGGTCAGCTTAAGCGACTCGATGTTGATCCAAGCTAGATAAGTTGCTTCGACGGGTGCGGCGATGTGCAGGCCGGGAAGTTCGCGAGCAAGGAAATCGATGAGGAAGTCGCGATTGCCGCGTAGATAGGCCAGAAGATCCTGACGCCATTCTTCGCTATCACGGTAGGCGGCTTCACACGCGGCAAAGCCGAGCGTGGTCACTTCGGCCACGATGCCTGCGGTCGCGCGCACGAAGCGTGCACGCAGTGCGGCATCGGGGATGACGGCGAACGAAGTGCCTAGGCCCGGGACGTTGTAGGTCTTGCTGGGTGCCATCAGGGTGACGCTGCGGGCGGCGATTTCAGGCGAAAGAGTCGCCGTGGGAATGTGCGGAAGCGATGCGTCGAGGATGAGGTCGCAGTGGATCTCGTCGGAGCAGAGAATCAGGTCATGACGCACGCAGAATTCCCCGAGACGCACGAGTTCGGCGCGGCGCCAGACACGGGCGAGGGGGTTGTGCGGATTGCACAGGAAGAAGAGTTTGGTTTTGGGTGTTACGGCGCTCTCAAGCGCATCCCAATCGATGTCCCAGCGGGCGGGGGAGATCGATGAGTTCAAGGCGAACGGCACGGTGATGGAGACTCGGCCGCTGTTTTTAGGAGCGGTCATAAACGGCGGATAGACCGGCGTGAGGCACAGGACTTCCTCTCCCAGTTGGGCAAACGCCTGCGAGGTGACATTAAGTCCGCAGACGAGACCGGGCAGCCAGACGATCCACGAGGGATCAATGGTCCAGCCGTAACGTGAGGAGAGGGCATCGGTAACGGCGCTCACGGTGGAGGCGACGGGGCGGGCGTAGCCAAAGATGCCGTGCTCCACGCGTTCGTGCAGGGCCGCGATGATCGCCGGTGATGAGCGGAAATCCATGTCAGCCACCCAAAGCGGGAGAATGTCTTTGTCGGCGTATTTCTGCCACTTTTGCGAGTCAGTGCCGAGGCGCTGCGGAACGGTGTCGAAGTCGAAGCTCATGCTGTTGAAAAAGGGGAGGCTGAGTTTGCAGGAAACGCAAACGCTGGCGCGACGGTTTTCAGCGGAGTAGGGAAAAAGTTTTTCCGCTCACTAACCAATACGATGGGAATTGTCGGTGAGCAGAGCAGTGGCCGGAAGCGCGGCCTTGCGGCGTTCGGCTTGGATGGATTGTTTGGCGGGCGATGAAGATTGGTTTTATGGGGGGCAGTTTCGATCCAGTGCACTTCGGCCATTTGGTCGCGGCACAGGATGCTTATGAGCACGGCGGGCTTGATCGGTTGGTTTTCGTGCCGGCGGCTCAGGCGCCCTTAAAACCGGGCGCCGTGAGGGCTTCCGCGGATGCACGGCTGACCATGTTGCACGCGGCGGTTTCAACCGATGCGCGTTTTGAAATTTCAGATCACGAGATTCGCAAAGGCGGGATCAGCTACACGATTGATACGGTGAGATACCTGCGCACCCAGTTTCCCGATGATGAACTCGCCTGGGTGATCGGAGCGGATCAACTGGAGCGGCTGCACTTGTGGCGTGAGATTGGAGAATTGGTGAAGCTGGTTGAGTTCATCGTTTTGGCGCGGCCGGGCTGGCCTAAATCCGAACGCACGGATATTGCGGGACTGCGTTTGAGGTGGTGCCAAGGGCATTTGCTGGAAGTCAGTTCCACCGAGGTGCGCGAACGCATCGCGACCGGATTACCGGTGGATTTTTTGATTCCTCACAAGACGGTTGAGTATATCGAGAAAACCGGCCTCTATCGTTCTATCTAACATGTCGAACACGCTTCCGTCTGATTCCACGTTTCTATTGCTCAAGCAGCTGGTCCGCGCCCTTGATGAAAAAAAGGTCGGTGATCTGCGCGTGCTCAAGGTGAGCGCGAAGTCCACGATCACCGACTACATCGTGCTGGCCACGGGTAACTCCGAACCGCATCTGCGCGCCTTGCGCATCGAGGTTGAGCGCGTGCTGGATGAGGTAAAACATCCGATCGCGGGCATGGAAGTGGGCACGTATGGCAGCGGCTGGACCGTAGTGGACGCCTACCAGATCATGACGCACCTCTTTACGCCTGAGCAGCGTGCCAACTACGCGCTCGAGAAGCTCTGGAAGGATGCTGAAGTCCTGAATGTGGCTGCCTTGGTCGCCCAACCCAAAGTTGATAAGCCTGCTGCAAAAAAGGCGGTTAAGAAGAAAGCTGTGGTTAAGAAGACGGCGTCCAAGACCAAGGTCTCGGTGAAGAAGGCACCGGCTAAAAAGAAGACGGTTACCGTTGCCAAAAAGCCGGTAGCCAAGAAGAAGGCGAAGTAATCGGTTTGCTTTTAACGAGTTCGTTTTACAAAAAGCTAACCAATTCCGCCTTGCGAGTAAGTTGGCCTAGTCTATGCATTTTGGAACTGCTCGCTTTTGAGCCTTAACATACATCCTAGGATTCATATGAAAAATATTCGCTCCAACAAGGGTTTCACCCTCGTCGAAATCATGATCGTGGTCGTCATCATCGGCCTCCTCGCCGCCATGGCCATCCCTGCCTTCCAGAAGGTTCGCGCCTCCTCGCAAGATAAAGCTGTTGCGAATAATATGCGCCAGCTGGGTGCTGCTGCCGACCAATATTTCCTCGAAAACGGCACTTCCACTGCAGCTATCGCAAATTTGGTGGGTTCCTCTAACTACATTAAAGCACTAAATACTGTGGCTAATGAAGCCTATCCCGCTGCTTACACCCAAGGTGTTACGATCACAGTTTACAGCATTGCTGGAGCCCGCACAGTCACCTACTCCCAATAAGCTGGTATAATCTTATTTTCGGCCGTCTGTTATATACAGACGGCTTTTTTTTTGATAATTATTAATGTTTTGTTTTGCAGCTGGTGGAAAATAAATGAGGGTCAATAGACTCTGTGTTCAATTGAGGTATTTGGTAGCGTTTTGAATTGTTGATTCTCAATCTAGTCGGTCGGTCTATTTGTTTTTAATAATTTGATTAAGATTCGCAAATAAATTTCATTTGCGCCAATTATTTCAACTTTTGATCATTCATCGTCCGGATAAGTTATGGACGGTTCTCTTATATGATGTCACATCGTCTTGTTCTGCTGATTTTATTATGCATTTTTTCAGCGATCTTGGGTGTTTTTAGTTTTTCTCCGGCCAAGGCAGTCGAATTGGTGAGATATTACGGTTATTGGTCAATTCTCGGGGCATTCGCACTTTTCCTCTATTATCTGGTTCGGAGCCTCCGCGATGTCCGATTGTCGGTTCTGCTCTGGAGGAAAATGGGAGGGGTGTTACTTTTGATCATCTCCGCAACGATTTTTCTGCATTTGCACGAGCGGCATGAATTTAAGATCGTAGCAGACGAGGTCGTGTTGAGTTCGACGGCGATGCAAATGCATTTTGAGCGGGAGGCTGCGGTGGTGCTACGCGGATATGAATACGCGGGTAATTTCATACCAATGCAGGTTTTTGTGGACAAGCGTCCACTATTTTTTCCTTTATTGCTTTCGTTGGTTCATGATTTTACTGGGTATCGTGTAGGGAATGTTTTTGCTCTTAATGCTTTTGTTTCACTTGTTTTGATTTCGTTCTTGTTTTTGTTAGCCCGACGGCTGGGTGGTCCATGGGCCGGCGTAGGTGCAGTGTTGCTTTTATGCGGTATTCCATTGGTCGCTCAGAATGCAGTAGGTGGGGGCTTCGAGCTTCTAAATATTGCAATGATTACGGTTACATTTTGGCTTGGACTTCGGTATGCGGAACGGCCTGACGATGACGACCGATTATGTGCGTTTGCCCTTTCCGGAGTGCTGTTGTCTCAAACGCGCTATGAATCAGTGCTTTTCTTGCTTCCGGTGGCGGTATCTATTCTTTATCTATGGTGGAAGGGGGGGCGGGTTAATATACCTTGGCCATTATTGGCGGCTCCGCTTCTATTGATAATTTATCCTTTGCAGCACAAGGTCTTCGACCTTTCGGAAGGTAGCTGGCAAATGGCAGATGTTGCGGGTGCGACGACCCCTTTCGCCTTACGTTATTTTTATAATAATATTGGGCATGCGATGAATTTCTTTTTTAGTTTCGATGGAACTCAACCGAGTTCATGGTTGCTTGGTTTGGTTGGTTTGCCTGCTGTTGGGTTTTTTGTTTTGATGCTCTATAAAGAACATCTTCAGGTGTTCATTCGTGAGCCGGAGAAAGCGGTAGCCTGTTTGTTTGTTCTTACTCTCATAGTGCATACGGGGATTATGCTATGTTATTTTTGGGGGCATTGGGATGACCCGATTATTCGAAGGTTGAGTTTGCCTACTCAATTGTTGTTGATTTTTTGTGTCATTTTTGTGCTTCCAAAGTTGGTGGGCAATCCCGGTCGTTGGCGTGTTTTGGCTAGTATTGCGGGGTTGTATATAATTTGCTTCACGGTGCCTTCATCGGCCATGCATCGATTCACTCAGGAAAATTTCGCTGCACGGACTACGAATTGGATTGCGGGGTATGTTCGCGGTTTGGGTGAAAAGACAGCTTTGGCGATTGATAACAATTCTGGTCTTCAGTGGTTTCTTTATCGTAAGTCCTGTGTAAACCCGGCGTTATTACTTAATCGCCCCGATGAATTTATTTTTCATTTCAAGCGACACAGTTTTGATGAAGTCTTGGTGGTGCAGCGCGCAGGTCTCGATATAAAGACTGGCAATCGTTTTGTCTCGGTTTCTGATGATCTAGGACCAGGAGTAAAATTGGAACTTATTGAAGAAAAGGCATTTTCGCCGATTTATCTTGTGCGTTTAAGCCGTGTGCTATCTGTGGATGAACCGATATTTAAAGCATGGGTTGCAACTCGGCTTGAGCAGGATAAAAAGGATGCCAAGGCCAAGTCTTTAGCAACCACGACAACGACTGTGAAGACTATGGATACCGCTGATCCGAATTCCTTGGTGCTATGGCTGAAAAATTTGCCCTGAGCTTGGTCAGGGCTTGGGCGAGTTAACCGTATCTTCAATCATGTGAGCTAAGGAACTGAGCGATCCGTCAACTGCGGTGTATACTTCATCCTGGCTCAACTTATAGACCAAAATGCTGTAGTTAACCATCGCATCCGGCTTACGTAGGCGGAGATAAGTGGTAAGTCGGGCAAAGCGAAGACGGTCCAGAGCCCAGACTGCTTGTGCATCACTGTCTCCATATTGTGTGATTAAGGAGGAGCGTTTGCCGGCAGCAATTTCTGGTCGGATGCGGTGAAGCATCATCTGATAGGACTGCTCGTGTTGCAATGTCCAAGCCCCGCGCCATGGACTGTAAGTGTCTTGAAGTAGCGTTGCGCTGATGCAGTATAGGCCAGGCTGTAGTTCAATCCAATTTTTCTGCTGGTGATTATCATAAAACGGCGAGAGTGTGTCGGCTTGGATCCCCTCATAGCGCGGATTTCCCATTCCGCAGTAGGATAGATAAACATTCTCGTCTTGTTTGCGATGGGCTTGTAACCAGAGTTGCAAGCCGGGCAAGTCTTGGCCCCAGTCTAGTGAGCTGTCTACTAAGTGCTTATATCCTTGGGTGGGGCCGCCGCAAATAAAGTTGAAATAGGATAAATAGTTGGGGTAGCTGTTGAAGGCGGTTATGGCTGCAATGACTATGATGGTTCCCGCTAGCCATTTTATAACTGCAGATGCAGCCGGACGCACCAGCAGTCCACAGATGATAAACAGCGCTGGGTAGACCGGTAAAATGTGGCGATGACCAATATTTAAATTACTGGTCAAAGAGAATGCCCAGTAAACAACGAATAAAACCAGTAGGGGGGCGACGCGCCGGACATTGGCGAGTGATAAACATTTCGCCCGCCAGTGCGCAATGATGGCACAACCAGTGAGAACTATCGCGAGTAGCTCGGCAGGCGGAGTTTTGACAAGAAATGTGAACGGGAAAAAAGAGACCCATCCTGTATTACTGTATTCTCCATTTAAGAAGGCACTGCGTTCTTGTGAGGCATGTAAAACATAGGAAAATCCTTGGAGGTAGGCGTCGGGCAATAGATGGCAATTGCGTGAAACGCTTATGAGCACATGCCAGAACCCATGGGTTGGCATTACCATATCCCAGGACATGTAATATTGAGTAAGCGAGGGAACTGTGGATCCACATGCGTCAAACCGAAACCCAAATGACATCCATATGACAAACCAAGCGGTGCTTGCGTGAAGTATGACCGATACTAAAATATAACCAGCTCGAGACTTAAGTGTTTGGGCAAGCCAAACTTTTCGGCCCCATGCGATGCTAATCGGAGTAGATTCAGCCAGTCGCCAGAGAATCAGTATCCCGTAGACAGGTAATAGTATCAGGAAAGAGAACTTGGCCACTGCGGCAATACCAGTAACTACTAGGCTGAGGCAGACGGACCCGGCGTTCATATGCTCCATGTGACGCCAATAAGCACCTACTGCGGCCAGCAGGAAAAATGTTACCGTCATGTCAGAGGTGACGAGTGGCCCATGTGCCAGCGTGGTAGCTGAAAACACATAAAGGGCCAATCCCAGTAAGCCACCTGCATCTCCCCATAAGCGTCGGCCCCAAATAAATACGAGCAGACCCGTGGCGACGCTCCAGAGCATCATCATCGCGCGGGCGGATGCCAACATGAAGTCGGTGTTGTTTCCTGATTTAAAAAAAAACGCGTTACTGATCATCCAAACGTCGGAGACTTCCCACCAAAGCGGGCGGTCAGCGGGTTTCAGTCGGGGTTTTTGAAATAAAAGGGGAAGTGCGGCCCAACGCTGCGGAAGGTTGCCGTTTTCGGGCTGAAGCCGGTAGTCGTTAAACTTCCAATAGCTATATCCAGCGGTGAGGTGGGCGGTTTCATCGTTGGTCACACATTTCTCAAACGTAGCGCTTACACCCAGCCAGAAGTGGAACGCCAGCAGCATGGCGACACAGGCGGTGATAAAAGCGGAGCGGCTCGGAAGAGGCATGCGGCGGGCGACAATAACGTGGACAGAGCTTTGTGTTGCTTGGACTCTCGTCAATCCACGAACCGTTCCCATGAACGCCGAAGAATACGCAAACTTAGAACGCATCGAGCCCACTCACTGGTATTATGCTGGTAAACGAGAAATGGTGCGCCGGTGGATCAGCCGCGCCCGTCCTCCGCGGCGCGAGGACCTGCTGCTTGATTGTGGAGCGGGAACAGGTCTTTTTGCCCAAGAGATGCAGGGCATCTGCAGGGTCATGGTGCTGGATGATCATGAGGAGGCTTTGCGCATTCTTAAAACGCGGTTCGGCTCAGAGCAGATTTTGAGTCTTGCCGGCGATCGTGTGCCGCTGCCTGATGAGTCGCTCGATTATGTGACTGCTCTCGATGTGCTGGAGCATGTGCCTGACGATGCAGCGGTGGTGAGCGGCTTTCATCGCCTGCTTAAGAAAGATGGCATTGTGGTGATCACGGTGCCCGCAAGCATGGCTCTATGGAGTGATTGGGATGAGGCTTTGCATCATTACCGGCGTTATCATCGTGCGCAGCTCAGAACGCTTTTTGATGATTCCAAGTGGGAGGTCTTGCAGGTGAACTACACCAATATTGTAGTTTATCCGGCTGTCTGGCTGGTGCGCAAATGGCGCCGCAGGTTTCCTTTGCGGGAGGACCGGCCGCGTTCGGAGGACCGGTTGCCGCCGAGCTGGTTGAACGGGATGCTTAAGCGGGTATTTGTAGAGCTGGCGATGGTCAAGATACCTTTTCCATTTGGCGTAAGCCTTGTGCTCGTCGCACGTCGACGCTAAGGTGTTACTCGATTTCCCGTGGCGAGTTCCGCACCGCTATCAGGTATGATGCGGGCGGAAGCCAGCCTTTGACCGTTATCGGCATACAGAATGACTTCGAGCATGTGATCTGGCGGAAGTTTTGAAGGAGTGCTAAAAGTGAGCGTGATCCGTGCGATTTGGTTATTGGTCCAAGGCCAATCTACCGCATGGGTGGGGCCGGACACGGTGCCGTCGACATTGAGTGGAGTAACGGTCACTTTTGTTTGTGAAGCATCGAGGGTTAGCTTTCGTTGCGGTTTTTCCACGATGATCCATAGTTCGGCTCGAGACACCTTCTTGCCTTCATGTGGAGCCAATATAAGAGCCAAATTGACGGTATCCGCCGAGGTTGATACTGTAGCAGTCGAAACTGGCGCGATGGACCTTCCTTTGCGCACCCAGAACGAAGTGCCCTCAATCGTAAAGCATCGGCGAAAATGATTTCGTAGATAATCCATCAGCAGCCCATGTGGACGAAAACCTGATTGGATTAAATCTGATAAGATCATTTGTTGGACCACCAAGATTGGACGTTTGGCCGCCTCAAGTCTCCCGATTATCTCGATCTGCTGCTTTTCGGTGAGAAGTGAAAACCAATGGGTGGCGTTGGTCATCGTAGGGGTTTCTAGTCCCGACCACAAATTGAAGCTATAGGAACCAGGAAGACTAAAAAGCATGTCGCCGTGCACCCGGGCATTTTCAGAGATGATGCGCAGGGCCGAACTGTAGTTGGCGGGCATGTAGATTTGCTCGGCTCCGGGCTGCTCCAAAGCCTCGCCTCCATCTCGGGCGAAATCCCCCAGCTTTACGAAACTGAGGGTCAAATAAGCGGAAAGGGCGATCATGCAGACCAACAGGGCGGCTTGTGCCCGGCCCCCAATTTTCGAAGGAAGCCTCAGTGAGACATTATTTACGGCTTCTTCAAATCCAAGGGCCATTAGTGGGATCCAAAGAAAAACCCCCCAAGTCAACTGACTGCCTGCCACGGGAAAAGCGTGTAAACTTTGGAAAACCAGAAGCAGCGCAAGCCATGCTCGCGCCTGATTCGCAGGCTGCGCATCGCGTTTTTCTCGATCAAGCGGCCATGCAAATAGACCGGCTAGTGGCAGTCCATAATTGAAAGCCAAAGGACTCGGTGCCACTACCAAGTCTCTTAAAATAAAAAAGACATATGCAATTGTCGCCAGAATCTTGATCCACGCGACCGACTGGGTGATTCGGTGATCATGAGGAAGGCGACAGATGATTAACAGCAGTCCGACTGCTCCGATCGCCGTCCAAATTGTTCCGGGGAACCAAGTGGGGGAGAAAGCATACACCCCGGGATGTTTCAGCGGGGCCACGATGACCCCGTGCCAAAGTTCGGTTAGATTCGTGTCGCGCGGCAACAGCAGACCGGTAGCCGTCACAACCACCGTAATGCCGGCACCTACAAGCCAGCCCCATGCCGCGAGTCCGGCCGGTTGACGTTGCGCGGTTGATGTAACGGCCAAGATGGCTCCGGCAATGGATAGTCCGGACACTGCCGCAAAAGTTTGCACCCACCCATCGGCAATCCGGCTTTGCATAAGGATCATGGGCAGTAACAATCCCAATGCACCTAGAAGTATGTGATGCTGACGCCCTCGGTCCGCAGGTAAGCTAAGTATCAGCCAGAATACAGAGCTGAGGATCAGAAAAACACCGACGTTGATTTTTATCAGCGCGAGAAGTGCCCCGGCGACACCGGTTACGATACCGAATCCGTTAATGCGGCCCGTGCGCAGCATTTCCCAGCCAAGCCAGGCTGTGGCGGCGACAATAAGCGCGATAGTGCTGCCGGGATGCATGGGCTCCCGGGCCATGATCCATAGAAAACTAAAGGCTCCTGAAAAAACGCAAAAAACGGCAGGCCATGACCCGCGCGCACGTCGCACTAACAATGCGCAAAAAAACGCGGTGCAAGTCCAGTTAAACAGAGTGATCCAGCGTCCGGTCGTATTGTTCCATGCGAATCCCAACAGTCGATGCAGTGTGTCGTAGATCAGGTAAAACGCCGGGCCATATTGTGAATAAACCTGATTGTAGAGCGATCCATGCGTGCCGAAATCCCGCAGCGAGATGAGGACGTATCCTTCATCGTCATAGACCATGAAAAGGCTAAATAGAAAAAGGTGTCCAGCTCGGACAAGAGTCACGCCAATTACGGCGCACGCGATAAGGATTAGGAGTTTCTTAATCAAAACCGATCCTGCTTTTTACGATATAGTGAGGGCGGCGTTTTACCTCGTCATAAATACGTCCGAGATACTCGCCCAGCACACCAATGCCGATGAGCTGAACTCCACCTAAAAAGAGGACCAGGGTGACCAAGGTTGTGAACCCGGTCTGGGCAACCTCGATACCCAGAATACGACGGACGACAAAAAACGATCCCACGGCAAAACCCAGACCCGCGATCAAGATACCCGCATAGGTCAGCACCCTCAACGGAAGGTGGGAAAAACTGAAAATGCCGTCCAATGCGTAGCGCACAAGTTTGCGCAGTGTGACGGCGGGCGTGCCAGCGGCACGCTCGTTACGATCATACAAAATCTCGGCATGGCGAAAGCCTATCCAACTCCGCAGGCCTGGGAAAAACCGGTGCTTTTCAGACAATTGGTTGAATGCATTGACTGCGTTGCGACCAAGAAGGCCGAAAGTGCCGGTGTTGGCCTCAATGGGGAAGTCTATGAGGTGGCTGAAGACCTTGTGGAAGAAATCAAAGCCTATCCGGCGAAATCCTGTTTCTTGGCGCGACCTGCGCACGGCGAGCACGACCTCGGCGCCGGCTCTCCAAGCGGCAATCATCTCCGGAATAAGCTCAGGTGGATCCTGCAGGTCGGCATCCATGGTGATGGCGGCGTCGGCCTCGGCGATGCTGGCCAGTCCGGCTGTAAGAGCGGCCTGATGGCCGAAATTACGGGAGAAATCCACGAGTCTGAAACGAGAATCCCGGGCGATTTGGGCCGCGACAAGGTCTCGCGTATGGTCGCGGCTGCCGTCGTTGATGAAAACCACGAGCCAGTTGATGTCGTGCGTGGAAGTGAAAAGGGCTTCCAAGCGTTGGAAAAGCTCTGGTAGGACAGGCACTTCATTGAACACTGGGATGACCAAGGCAATTGTTGGAAGAGGCTTCATGGTGTTGAATGGACGTCGGCGGGAGGCGGCCATGAAAACAACGTCCAGAGCCCAAAGAGGTCTTCTTTAGCGTAAGACGGAAGGCAATAAGAACGGTAAAAACCTTTGACCAAAAAACGAGGATAGGCGACCACGCAGAGGCGGGGCGGCAGATGTGTGCTCAACGCCGTTCCGATCACTGGTGATCCGATGAGGGAGCGTGTGGCCAGGCCATCGTCTGCGTGGTAAAATGTTTTATCCGTGAAATAGGTGATCAACGGATTCCACGGGAAATAGACCAGACCCTCAAGCTGGGCGGCAATTGCCTCGCCTTGCTTTGGTAATTCAGTTTGCGGCTTAATGGAAAAATTCCCGAGCAATACTATTTGAAATCCAAAGATAATGAGGCTTGCCATCAACACGCCCCAAGAAGGGATATTGATTGAGCGCCCAAGCGTTCGTGCCAGCCAGATAGCGGTAATTGGAATCAGATAAAGATATCCGTGGAGAGAGTTTATGTTTCCGCCCACCGTTGCGAAACCGAGTAGATTGAATGGCAGGGAAACAAGAAAAGCCAGGCTGTATAAAAAAAGCGGACGCTCCGTATTAAAGACTTTTTTACCGACGAGTCCCAAAATAAGCAGGGGCACAAAGACGCACATAATCGTAGAAGAAAAATACAAGGGATGGGTAGCCTTGCTCCAGATGTTTTCAAAGGGGATTCGGGATGGGATCACAAACATGTTGTAAATCAGTCCGGGAGCACCGAACGCTAAGAGGAAGACCACGCCGGCAGCGGCGCCGGTGGCGAGGCACCTCCCGATGTGGGCGATCAGTCCGGAGAGCCGTTGATGGCAGCTTATCCATATTAACTGTGCAAGGACGGGGCCTAGTTCAGTGGGCTTGCACCATAAGGAAAGTGTTGCGGCTCCAGCTGCCAGCCAGAGGCGTCGGCCATCTTTGCTGGCATTCGCCGGATGTAATATAACTAGGGAAAGCAGTCCTAGCGAGACGGCTTGATTGTCCGCTTGAATAAACGAAAGGCTGGCCGAAGGCCACGCTGCCAGTGCTAGGCCCAAGGCTGTGAGTTGAGTCGTTAAGATTTCATCCCTGCCGAGTGCACGTATTACAAACCAGATCGGAGCTAGCACATACAACAGATTGAGCGCACCTGCGATGAGCAGCGCGGAGAGGGCGCTGGGCGCGAAAGTAGCCGGCAGTTGCAGTAGCAGAGGAACCGGGCCGTAGATCCAAGTGGTGACAGGACCTTCGTTGGGAGCGGGATATGTGTTTGCGCCGGCAGCAACCATGAAGCTGGGGGTGAGGCGGCATTCGTTCCATGACAGGCTGGGAAATGCGCAATAGTTGATCCATGTCCAAAGCAGCCCCAAAATAAGGACGGCGCTGGCGATCAAAACGATTTTTACCGAAGAAGCCGATCCGTTGGCGCAAGCTGGAACAATAGGGGGAGCGGTCATCGGATCGGAGTTAGTCGGACAGCGATTTCATGGAAACGAGGCCCAAGTAATTTGCCCTGCAGCTGTAAGCTCGAAGCCGATGTTCATTTGGGCATCCGTCATGTGTGTGCGTGTTGGCGGACCGATTGTTTGCTTGGGATGATCAGATGCAGGCGATAAATTTCCATGAAAGGCAGCCGGGTCCACGCAGCGTGAATCATCGAAACATGTTGTATTTAATGATTGCATATAAGGCGCGAAAGCCATCGCGCCAGCCGATCTTCTTTCCCTCTTTGTAAGTGCGTCCGTAGTAGCTAATGCCGACCTCGTAGATGACTATGTCGAGTTTGGCCACCTTGGCGGTGATCTCGGGTTCAAAGCCAAAGCGGTTCTCCTTAATCTCGATCTTCTGGATCACGTCGCGCTTGAAAACCTTATAGCAGGTTTCCATGTCGGTGAGATTGAGGTTGGTGAACATGTTGGAAAGCAGCGTGAGGAGCTTGTTGCCTACCATGTGCCAGAAATAAACGACGCGGTGGGCGTCGCCGCCGGAAAACCGGGAGCCGAAAACCACGTCGGCCCGGCCGCTTTCGATGGGTGCGAGCAGCCGCGGGTATTCGTTGGGATCGTATTCGAGATCGGCGTCTTGGACAATTACCACATCGCCGGTGGCGGCGGCGAAACCAGTGCGCAAGGCCGCACCCTTCCCTTGGTTGACATCGTGATAGATGATGCGGTCGACGAGTGAGGCGATTTCGATACGGAGAATGTCGCGGGTGCCATCAATCGAGCAGTCATCGACGATGATGATTTCCTTGTGCGTTACAGGGGCCGAGCGCACTCGGTCCACGATTGTGCGAATGGTGCCGACTTCGTTGTAACAAGGAATTATGATGGAGAGTTTCATGCCTGCGGGGGCAACTTAATCACCGAGAGGTCGGACGGAAGCTCATTTCTGAGTTGATATACCAGAATCGACTGACGCTTGACGGTCGGGAGTGGCGGTTGGCAGGCTGCGGGATGCAACGCTTATGCTTAGTGGTAAAGGTAAAAAGACCGAGTTGATTACATGCCGCTCCCGGACGACTTGATCGATAGCAGTGCGCGCATTGAGAGCGTGAGTGAGTTCACGCGGCGGGTGAAGACGGTGCTGGAGTCGCAAGTTCGGCCGGGGTGGGTTCGGGGCGAAGTCTCCAACTTGCGGGCACAGGCGAGCGGGCATGTTTATTTTTCACTGAAGGATGCGGGGGCGCAGCTTTCCTCCGTGATGTTTCGCGGGGATGCGGCGCGACAGGATGTGAAGCTCCGCGACGGGCTGCAGGTGGTCGTCTATGGCGAGATCTCGGTTTATGAGGCGCGTGGGAATTACCAGCTGATCGTGCGTGCGGTCATCGAGGACGGCGTGGGGCGATTGCAGAAAGAATTTGAAGCGCTGAAGCGACGGCTGGCGGATGAAGGGCTGTTCGCGGCGGAAAACAAAGTGGCGATTCCGGCGATGCCGCAGACGGTGGGCTTTATCACGTCGCCGACGGGCGCGGCGGTGCAGGATTTTTTGCGGATATTGATTCGTCGTGGCTGGCGAGGGCGGGTCGTCGTGCTACCGGCCAAGGTGCAGGGTGATGGCGCGGCGGCGGAGATAATCGAGATGTTGCAGCTCGCCCAGGATGAGGCGGCGTGCGGGGTGCGTTTTGATTTGCTGGTGATCGGGCGCGGCGGCGGTTCGCTGGAAGACTTGTGGGCATTCAACGAGGAGCCGCTGGTGCGGGCGGTGGCGGCGTGCCGGTTGCCGATTATTTCGGCGGTGGGGCACGAGATTGATTTTACTCTCGGTGACTTCGCGGCGGACGTGCGCGCGGAGACGCCGAGTGCGGCGGCGGAGTTGATCTCAAGCGGCTTCGTCGCGGCGACGGAGCGCGCGGCGCGGTTAGATGAGGATTTGAATCACCATGTCGATGCGGCGTTGGAGTCAGCGGCCGATCGTCTGGATCATGCGCGGTCGCGGCTGCGTTTGTTGGCACCATCGGCACAGGTGGAGCGTGGGTTTTTACGGCTGGATGATTTGGCGAACCGGTTGAGCGGGGCGCTGAGTGCGACGGTGCAGACGAGGAGACAACGGTTGAGCGAGGTGCGGTCGTTGTTGCGCGAGCGTTCGCCGCAGCGGCGCGTGGAGTCGGAGTCGCAGCGGTTGCTGGCGTTGTGGAAACGCTTGCAGGCGGCGAGTCCGGCATCGGTCTTGAATCGCGGGTTCGTGATCATGCGCGATGCGGACGGGAAGCCGGTGCAGAAAAAAGCCGCGGTCCAAAAAGGACAGCGGCTGGCGGCGGAGTTCGCCGATGGAACGGTGGCGGTTAAGGCGGAAGGCTGAGATTATTTGGCGACGACGGGGTGCAGCGCGGCTTCGCGGGCGCGCTCGGCTTTGACGGCGGTGAGGGCGTGGGCGCGGAGATCGGCGGCGTCTTCGGCGGTCATGCCGATGGGCGCGTAGGAATCGGGTAGCGTGTCGGTCTGATAGAGTATCGAATACCAGACGTTGGCACCGAGGTATTGGCCGGCGGGGTTGCAGTGGATGGCGTCGAGCGTGAAGGCGGTGGCGCCTGCTTTGTTTTTCTTCCAATGCCAGCCGATGTTCAGGCTGGTGCGCTGATCGGGCAGCTGGCCGGCGGGAGGATTTTTGAAGTCGAAATTCGGATCCGTGACGTAGGTCCAGCGCGGGGTCTGGCGGGCGAGGTTCAGGGCATCGCCCACGGGGAGGACACGGAAGCCTTTGCCGTCGGCGAAATTTTTGTAGGTCGAGGTCAGGCCGGTATACATCTTGGCGGGGGTGAAGCCGTCGTCTTTTTTGAACCAGTCGTGATCTTCGCGGTAGGCCCAGGTTTGATGGACGACGATCTCGGCGGTGGGCGCGTATTTATGGATGGCGGCGATGAGTTCGTCGGCGAAGGGCTGAAAGGTCTCGGGCTTAAAACTCAATTGGCTCCATTGCTGGATAGTGACGACATCCCAGGCTTGAGCGGAGAGTAATTCGGGGAGTGACATGTCGCGCTTCTCTCCGGTCTTGGGGTCGGTGGCGCCCTTGTAAGCGTGACCGTTGGGATTGCCGGATTCGGCTTCTTTAAGGTGGCGCGCGTGGCGTTCGAGCGGGCAACCGCCGATGCTGGCGCGGCCGATGATGAGCTCTTTGCCGGCGGCCTTGACGACTTGTGGGAGGAGTCGGGTGGCATCGTCGGAAAAGCTGTTGCCGATCGCAAGGAGTTTGAGCGATTCGCGCTCAGCGGAAAAAAGAGAAGGAGTGAGCAGGACAACGGCGAGAATCAGGCCGCTGAGTCGTGCCAACGAGCGAGGGGATGCGGGGTTCATGGAGTGGATACGGTGACGGGGGAAAGTGGCAGGCGTCAAATCCCGGCGCCTTTGTCTAACTGGATGTTTTAACCGGCCGGCGGCGCCAGTGGGCTGGTGACGTGCCGAACGCCTGCTTGAAAGCGGCAGAGAGGTGATAGGGCGAACTGAAGCCGAGTTGCGCGGCAATGTCTTTCAATGGTGCGGTGCCGTTGCCGAGGAGACGACGGGCTTTTTCCAAGCGGAGGCGGAGCAGGTAGGCGTGCGGAGCGAGGCCGGTTTGCTTCGCGAATTCACGACGAAAATATGAATAGGCCACTCCGAGTTCACGGGCGAGGGCGGGCATGGCGGGTGGATTTTCGAGGCGTTCAGCGAGCAGGACTTCGGCACGGCGAATGGCCCGTGCGATATCGCTTTCGGGTGCGTTGACTTGCCGGCGGACGGTGTCGAGTTGGGTGAGCAGTTGCCACGCCCAGCCGGTGAGTTCGGGATCAAAGCCGGATTCGTTTTCGCGCAGCCGTGCGTGCAATCGCGTGAGGAGCGATTCGGCCGAAGTGCCGGTGAAAGATTGCACGGGTTGATCGGGCGAAAGAATCCCGGCGGATTGGAGGCGCTCGAGTGCGGGCCCTTGCAACTCCAACCAGAGTTCGGTCCAGCCGGTTTCAGGGTCGGGGCGATAGCGGTGCCATTCGTCGGGGAAGAGTAGCAGCAGATCGCCTTTGGAAACGGAGGTGAGCGGTTGGCGGGCGGATTCAAACCAACCGCGACCAGCGGTGATAGCCACCCATTGCCAGGCCCCGAGGACGCGACCGTGATCCCAGGAAAAAGCGTGATCGGCGGGGTGACCCGCAGGTGGATACGGGGCGGACGGAGGGCTTTTAAGTCGGCCGCCACCCGTTACCGCAACGCCCCAGATATCCGCTTCACGAGGGCGCGGAAGGTAACGAGAGAAGTGAGTTTCAGGATGGCTCAATTTCTATATGAAAAGAGTCATTGGGTGCATTCACAAGACGCTAAAATAGGTCTAATATGAGACGCTAAACCCCGATCAAACCCCCGTATCATTCTGTATATTATGAGCACTTCGTTTTTTGCCGAGGCCCGTGACCGTTACGCCGCGCTGGGCGTGGATGTTGAAAGCGTTCTGGCCACGTTGGCGGCGACGCCGATTTCGTTGCATTGCTGGCAAGGGGACGATGTCGGAGGCTTTGAAAAACCGGGCGCCGGACTTTCCGGCGGCGGCATTCAGGCGACCGGCAACTATCCGGGCAAGGCGCGCACGATTGTCGAGCTGCGTGCGGATCTGGAGCAGGCGGCAAAGCTCATCCCCGGGAAAAAACGACTGAACCTTCACGCGCTGTATGCAGACCTTGGAGGCAAGAAGGTGGAGCGCAGCGATTATGGCGTGGAGCATTTCCAGTCGTGGATCGACTGGTGCAAGGCGCAGGCGTGGGGCATGGATTTTAACCCGAGCTATTTTTCGCATCCGCTGGCGAACGACGGATTCACGCTGAGCAGCGCCGACAAGGCGGTGCGCGATTACTGGATCTCACACGGCATAGCGTGTCGCAAGATCGCTGAGGCCGCGGGCAAGCAGCTCGGTTCGCGTGCTGTCACCAATGTGTGGATACCGGACGGCCAGAAGGATCTGCCCGCCGACCGGAAGGCGCCGCGTGAGAGGCTGGCATCGTCGCTCGACACGATTTTTGCGGAGAAGATCGATGAGTCGCACAACGTGGACGCGGTGGAGTGCAAGCTGTTTGGCATCGGCTCTGAAAGCTACGTGGTCGGTTCGCATGAGTTCTATATGGGGTATGCGGTCACGCGTCAGAAATGGCTCTGTCTGGATGCCGGACACTTTCACCCGACGGAGACGATCGCGGACAAGATTTCAGCGGTGATGCAATACGTTCCGGGCGTGCTGCTGCACGTGAGCCGCGGCGTGCGTTGGGACAGCGACCATGTGGTGACGCTCGATGATCCTACAAAGGCGATTTTCGAGGAGCTGGTGCGTGGTGAGTATCTGCCGCGCACGGCTATCGGGTTGGATTTCTTTGATGCGAGCATCAATCGCATCGCGGCGTGGACGATCGGGACGCGCTCGGCGCAGAAGGCGCTGCTGCTCGCACTGCTCGAGCCGGCGAAGCAACTGCGCGCGGCCGAAGCGGCGGGGGACAACACGACGCGCCTCGCGCTGATGGAAGAACTCAAGACGCTGCCCTTCGGTGAAGTCTGGGACGAGTTCTGCCGCCGTGAGAACGCCCCGGTGGGCGCGGCGTGGATCGGCGAAGTGAAGGCCTACGAGAAGGCCGTGTTGAGCAAACGCGCTTAAGCATCCGGCGCGAAAAAGCCCAGGCTAAGTGGCCGGGGCTTTTTTGTGTTTGTGGGCAGGGCGGGGATTACGGATTGGGAAACTTGACCCATTTGGCGCCGAGCTTCGCCGGTGGATGGCGGCGTTGACCGCAGCGTTACGCGTATAATTCCAGGAGGTGTTGAGATGGTTTATTCTGCATCGGTCCTCACGCGCGGAGCATTATTGGGCAGAGCTGGGCTTTCGCTGAACGCCAGCGTCGGGCGCGCCGAATTTGTAGGTGTAAGGTTCACCGCTGCGGTTCTCGTAAGCGGAGCGGAGCAGGAAACCGCCATCGGGTGTTTTTTCGAACGCAAAAGGCGCGGTCGTCTCGGCGGAGCCTTTTAGCCCCCATGGGTCGGGAGGAGTGGCACCGGACTGGCCGAGACGGTGGCGGATGGCAGCCTCAAGCAAGGTGGGTTGCAGTGAGGCGGCGTTCAGGGTGCGCGCGACCTGACTGATTGTGGGCATGATCATGGCAAGCAGAGGATCGGTGGATGGGGCGGGCGTCACGGGTTGAGGCTTTTTACTTTGTTGGGCACTGAGGACCTGTTCGGCCATGCGCCGGTCGTATTCTTCAATCAGATCGATCGCATAGCCTTCGGGCCCGTCGGGATGGGCGAGGGCGCGACGCACCCATTCAGGAGTCTTTGACGGCGGCTCATTCCCCAGGTCTTCGCCGAGGAATTTTCGCAACCGGGCGATATCGTCGCGTGCTGATACGAATTGTTTCGACTGGAGGTCGAGCACGGCGGGCGTGCCATTTATGCGCATCCAGGCGCGCCCTGATTTGGCGTCGAAGCGGATCAATTTCACGCCTTCGGCGGATCGTTTGTTGGTGACGGAGAACGAGTGTCCGGTGGCAATGTTTTCGAGATGGATGAGCTGCTCACCATCAGCGTCGATCAGTCCGCTGAGGCGGAGGTTTTTGAGCGCAGGCGAGACTGCGGAGCCCGAGGAGGCATCAAGTGTGTCGATGCCCTCCGCTTGGAGGGCGAGTAATCCCGGCAGGATGATCCGCTCGAGCAGGGGTATAAAAAATACATTTCGCTCTGATTGCAGGGCGTGTTCGATGCCGGCTGGTTGAGGGAGCTGGCGCCAAGTGGAGGAGAGCAATTCGAGTTCTTGCGGTGAGAACGCGGTGAGACGGCGGGCCGTCCCGGCGGAGGCGATTCCTTCGATGGCAACGCCGGTCAGACCCTGAATGAGTGTGGCACCGGAGCGAATGTCGCGACCAAAACGGGCGGTCGCGGCGTAGAGCGGAATGGCGTCGGCGGCCGGCGAAGTGTCGGCAACTTTGGTCGTGATTCGCGCTAGATCGAGCATGGCACCGACATCGGGGATTAAGAGATGGAAGGGATTATCCGGATTTTTGGGGTCTTGCTTGGGTGGCCAGAGTTCGGATTGAGAGGCGCCGATTTTTGAGGCGGCGGCGAGGTCGTTGGCCAGGGCGCGTGCGATCACCTGATGTGATGCGTCGAGCGGTGCGGAGGCATTTTCTTTGGAGGCGTCGGGCGACAGCCAGTTAGAGAGCACCTCGCGGTCACTCTCGGGTAGAGAAAGCCAGCGCAGGGCGACGGCCCGGTAGGGGTTTGCCTCTGGCAGGTGGGAAACGCGTTCGGTCGGGTCTGGTTGTCCCGAGAGCGGGACAAGCGTTGCGAAGATGAAGAAGGCGATGACGCGGAGCCTGCGCATTTGAAATGATAACAAAAGCCCGCCGACATGCCTGCTGGCTTGATTGAAGAGGATTACGGGTTGGGAAACTTGACCCACTTGGCGCCGAGCTTGGAAGACTTCACGACGGTCTCGATGAAAGCCATGCCTTCGATGCCGTCTTCGATGGTCGGGAAGTCGAGATCCTTGGGCTGGCGCAAGCCGGATACTTCGGCGGAGATGGCGCGGAAGGCTTCGCGGTAAATGTTGGCAAACGCTTCGAGATAACCTTCTGGATGACCGGGCGGGGTGCGCGTAGCGGAGTTGGCGGCGGGGGCGTTGTAGCCTTGGGCGCGGCCCCAGACTTCGGTGGGTTTGTCGGCGTATTTGACGACGAGCTGGTTGGGGTGCTCCTGCTTCCATTCGAGTCCGGCCTTGGTGCCGTAAACGCGGAGGCTAAGGTTGTTCTCTTCGCCGACGCAGATTTGCGAGGCGTGGAGGATGCCTTTGGCGCCGCCTTTGAAGCGGAGGAGAATGTTGCCGTCGTCGTCGAGGGCGCGGCCTTTCACGAAGGCGGTGAGGTCGGCGCAGAGAGAGTCGATTTTCAGACCCGTGACGTAGTGGGCGAGGTTTTCGGCGTGAGTGCCGATGTCGCCCATCGAGCCGGCGGCTCCGCTGCGCTTGGGGTCGGTGCGCCAGGCGGCTTGTTTTTGGTCGGTCTTCTCAAGGGCGGTGGACAGCCAGCCTTGCGGATATTCGACGACGACCTTGCGGATATCGCCAAGCGCACCGGTGCTCACGAGATGGCGCGCCTGTTTCACCATGGCGTTGCCGGTGTAATTATGGGTAAGGACAAAAACCTTTTTGGTCTTCGCGATGATTTTGCGCAGGGTGACCGCTTCCTTGAGGTTGAAGGTGACGGGCTTGTCGCAGACGACGTTGAAGCCGCTTTCGAGGAACAGCTGCGCGGGCGGGAAGTGCTGGTGGTTGGGTGTGACGATGACGACGAAGTCGAGGCGTTCGCCGGCGGGCTTGCGGCTCTCGAGCTTGGCCATCTCGGCGTAGGAGCCGTAGACACGCGCCGGATCGAGGAACAAGTCGGCACCGGAAGCCTTGGAACGCTCGGCGTCGGAGGAGAACGCGCCGGCGACGAGCTCGGCCTGGTTATCGAGGGAGGCGGCGATGCGATGGACGGCGCCGATGAAGGCACCGCGTCCGCCGCCGATCATGCCGTAACGAAGTTTGCGATTCATAGATGGAGAAAAGTAACGAGTCGGTCGTGACGGGTAACGAGTGGATATAAAAAGAGGTAGCAGGCGTGCTACTCACCAGAGGCTATTCGCTCCTGCTGGTTACGAATTTTTTTGGCGAACCGAGGCTTAGTTGTAGAGCCAGTATTTCCGCGTCAACTGCTGGTAGGAGAGGGCCTGATTGCGCCAGGCGGCGATGTTGGCCTCGACGTTCACGTTGGCGCCGTCGCGCTTGAGAGCGGTCCACCACGCGGTGGAGCCGACGTGGATGTTGAAGCTGCGCGCCTGCACCGAAGTGACTTTGAGAAACGGGTTGGGCGGATCGTAGCGACAGGCGAGGCGCATGAGTTCAAAGCTGAGCTCGGTCGGACGCCACGCCTGCCAGTCGGAAACGTCGACGTAGACGCCCTCCTTGGGTTTGCCGGCGGCATCGGGCACAGTGATCTTGCGATAGGAAAGACCGGCGATGTTCAAAGCCTTGAGATCGCGAATAAGGCGGTCGGCGGTCACGCCCTTGAAGGTGAGTCCGCGGAAAGGGAAACTCGTGCCGACGCCGTG
The DNA here is from genome assembly GCF_007559335.1 of Rariglobus hedericola. Taxonomy (NCBI): domain Bacteria; kingdom Pseudomonadati; phylum Verrucomicrobiota; class Opitutia; order Opitutales; family Opitutaceae; genus Rariglobus; species Rariglobus hedericola. Next base: position 1,983,727 of record NZ_VMBG01000001.1, on the reverse strand, counting down.
TTTGAAACCGCTGTATTCGCAGCCGAGGCCGATCATGGCGTAGCCCATCACGGCGGGGAAATCGCGGACGAGCGGCGAGGTCGGAATAAACTTCAGGCCGGTATCGGGCCAACGCATCGAACGCTTCCAGCCGCGCATCGGAACGAGGGTGATGCGGCCCTTGCGGCGGACAGATTCAGGAACGGCGAGAATGCCGGGTTCGCTGGCGGCGAGGCGGGCGATCTCGGCCATGGTGAGACCGTGGACGTAAGGCATCTGGTAAGCACCGACGCCGCTGAACCATTCGCGATCAAGGATGGGACCGTCGACCTTGAAGCCGCCGAGGGGGTTGGGGCGGTCGAGAACGATGACCTCGACGCCGTTTTCGAAACATGCCTCGATCGCGTAGCGCATGACCACGTTGTAAGTGTAGCTGCGCACGCCGATGTCCTGCAGATCGATGACGAGAGCATCGAGGCCCTTGAGCTGGGAGGGGGTGGGTTTACGGTTTTTGCCGTGCAGCGAATAGACGGGCAGCTTGGTGCGCGGATCGATGACGTCCTCGAAATTGACGGAGGCCTTCACGTCGCCGCTGAGGCTGTGCTCGGGGGCGAAGAGGGCGACGAGGCGGGCGTTAGGCGCGCGGCGGAGAACATCGATGGTGCTTTCGCCGCGACGGTTGACGCCGGCGGGATGGGTGAGCAGTCCGACCTTTTTACCGGCAATGGCGCGGAAGCCGGTCGCCTCCAGCACATCGATGCCGAGCATGACGGGATACACGACAGGCTGCGGGGCGGGGGCAGGTGCTAACGCGGGTCTGGGAAGGGTGCTGGCGGGCGTGGGCAGGGGGGCCGGAGACGTGGAGCGGCAGCCGACGAGTCCGGTGAAAGCAAAGAGCAGCGAGAGGGAAAGAAAGCGGGGGAGGCCGGACATACGCAGAACGACTTTGCGACCGAGGCGGGATGCGTCGAGGAGTAATGGCCGCGAGCGAAAGTTATTCGGCGCCGACGTAGGCGAAACGCGGCTGGATGCGTCCGTCGATTTCGATGGTTTCGAGGAACATGGCGCGCGGGCGGACCCAGAGCCCGTAGTCGCCGTAGAGAAGCCGATAGGTGACGAGTTCCTCCTCGGTCTCGGAATGGCGGGCGACGCCGAGAACGAGGTATTCCTTGCCCTTGTAGTGGCGGTAGCGGCCGGGGAGCGGGCCGGCGGGATGAACGGGAATGGGCGGGACGGGCGCGGATGAAAGGGAGTCGGCGGACATGGTGCGTTCAATGTGGGAATGCGCGGGAAGGGCGCAAGGCGGGGGATTTGACCTTCATGCGCGGCGTGCTCCTTTAGATGTATGTCGAAGTCACCGGTGCCTGCCGCGTTTCATCTTTCTGGATTGGGGACGGATTACGCGATCTACGTTGATCTGCCGGAAGGCTCCAAACCGGATGCGGGCGAGCCGTGGATCACGGTGCTGTGTCTGGATGGCGACGATCAATTTGCGGACTTGTGCAAAGCGCGTAAGGTGGTTGCCAAGACCCACGCGTTGCCGCCGTTGTTGCTGGTCGGAATCGGTTATGGCGCGAGCTATGGGAAGCCGGGCAACAAGCGTTCGCGCGACTACACGCCGGTGGCGATCACGGAAGCGCCGGATGCGGGCGGGGCGGATGCGTTTCTGGAGTTTTTAACGGGCACGGTGTGGACGGAATTGGCGCGGCGTTATCCGGTGCATCCGGAGATTCGCGGCATCGCGGGGTATTCGCTGAGCGGGTTGCTGGCGCTGCATGCGCTGTTCAAGCCGCAGCCGTTCTTTAACCGCGTGCTGGCGGCGTCGCCATCGATCTGGTGGGGCGAACGCGCGGTGTTGGCACCGTTGGTAGTGTTGCAGGACAGGGATGAGGCGTTGCCCGCGAGGCTCTTTTTGAGCGTGGGTTTGAAGGACTCGCAGTCGATGACGGGCGACCTGGATTTGCTGGAGGCACAACTCGCGGCGCGGCCGGTGCGTGAACTCACGGTGAGCGGTGCGCGGTTCCCCGAGTGCAATCATTTCAACGCCATCGCGGTGAGCTTTCGCACGGGACTGGTGGAGTTGTTTGCCGGATGAAGACTCTGCTGCCCGAGCCGATTAAGTTGAGCCCCGGGCATGCGCGCTGGTTTGCGTTGCACGCACTCGGGCTGGTCGAGGCGCATGCATCGATCGCGGGCGTGCTGGCGCATCATGGGTATGTGCAGATCGATCCGATCAATGTCTGCGGGCGCATGCATGATCTGATTTTGCGTTCGCGACTCAGCGAGTATCGCGAAGGTGATCTATTGCGATTTGTGCACGGAGAATCCGCGTCACTGGCGGCGGAGCAGCGGACGGCGTTCGAACATCATCTGCCTTCGACGGGAATTTTGGTGGTGTTGGAAAACTCCGCGTGGCCCTACCTGCAGGTGGCGATGCGGGCGCGATCGCGGCGGGCGGGCGCGTGGTCGGGGAAACTTACGGCGCGCGAGGCGGAACTGGCGCCGCGTTTGCTGGCGGAGTTGTCGGCACGGGGTCCGCTGGGATCGGATATGATCGATGATCCGCGTGCAGGCGTGCGCACGTGGGGAACAGCGACGCTGGTGAAAGCCACGTTGCAAAAGCTCTTTTTCCACGGACGCATTTTAATCGCGAGGCGCGAGGCGGGGCGGCGGCTTTACGACCTGCCGGAGCGGGTGTTGCCGGCTGCGGTGTTGCGCCAAGGCGCGGCCTCTCCGGACGAAGTTGCGCGCTGGGAGACGTTGCTGAAGCTCCGTCAGCGCAGACTTACCCCGCTCAAGCGCGGTGAACTCGCGCACGTGGCGGACCTCGTGCAACCGATTCGGGTCGAGGGCGCGCCGCTGTTGTATGCGCTCAGATCTGATGCGGAGTTGATTGAACGTGCTGCGGGCGGAATCACGTCTGCGGGTGCGGCCAGCGCGCGACTGCTGGCACCGTTGGACCCGTTGATTTACGACCGCACGGTGACGCGGGCGCTGTGGGGTTTCGATTACACCTGGGAGGTATATACGTCACCGTTGCGGCGCAGACGCGGCTACTACGCGCTGCCCTTGCTGTCGGGCGATGCGCTGGTGGGTCACGTCGATCCGAAGGCGGATCGCAAGGCGGGGAAACTGCAGGCCGTCTCTCGCGAAGTGAAACGCGGATATACGAAGGCGGCGAATGTGGCGCTGAAGGAACTCGCGCGTTTTTTAGAACTGCGGTGAGCGCACATTTACGTTGTCTGACGCGCCACTGCCAGCGGGCTGCCACGTGTGTGCTTAATAATGAACGGCAGACGTGAGTGTCTGTGTGTGTGCGGTGCATTCACAAAAAAAGAAGGCCGCCCAAAGGCGGCCTTCTTTAAGGAACGTAAGGTAATCGACAGTGATTACATCTTGTCGGCGGCGGGGACGACGACTTCGGCGCTTTCGACCTTCAAGAGGGCGATAACTTGGGAGACGCCATCGGTATTGAGAGCGACGGCGACGGCGCGACCGACCAGATCAAGCGTGGCAACTTCGCCGGTGAGGGTGACGATACCGTTGTCGGCATCGACGTTGATCTTGAGGGCGGAGAGATTGCTGTCGGCGACGAACTTGCCGTTGATGACGGTGACGATGCGGGCGTTGTCGAGGGCTCCGCCGACCTTCTCGCCAGCAGCGAGGGTTTTCTCACGCACCACGCGGCCGGACTTTTCGAGGTCGGACTTGATGTCGGACGGGGTGAGTTTCCATTCGGTAAGCTTGGCGGCAACGGCATCCTTGGCATCGACGGCTGCATCCTTGGTTTTCTCTGCGGCGGAATCAGCGCGCTCGGAAAGCGTGGGTGAATGGGCCGGAGTGGTATCGTTTGCATCGTGGTTCTTCGAGCAGCCGGCGAAGAAAAGAGCGATCAAGGGCAGGGGAAGCAGTAGGGACGTTTTCATAATATGGTAATAGGAATCAGGGTTGTGTGGATAATCTATCCGCAACGATGGACAGAGGTTTGGGCGATCGGTTCGCCGCTGATTTTAATTACGCCTCAGCCCGTTGGGTTCCGGATTCGTGCTAGCGTTTGGCGGGAATGTGCTGTCGGGACGTGGTTTTGCTTTTGCCGCGAAAGCACGCGCTGCGTTGCCTGATCTCATGATTAAAAAATCCGCACTCGTTACGGGAGCATCGCGCGGCATCGGCCGTGGTATCGCCATCGAGCTCGCCCGCGCAGGTTATCGCGTGGCGATCAATTATGCCGGCAACGCCGAAGCGGCGGCCGAGGCGCTTGAGCTCGTGAAGGGTGCGGGCGGCGAAGGTTTCATCGTGCAAGGCGACGTTTCCGTGGCGGCGGATCGCGAGCGGCTGGTGGCGGAAACCGTGCAGCAGTTTGGGCGCATCGATCTTTTGGTGAACAACGCCGGTGTGGCTCCAAAAGTGCGCGCCGACTTGCTCGACGCCGGTGAGGAGAGTTTTGACCGCCTGTTCAACATCAACCTCAAGGGACCGTATTTTCTCACGCAACTCGTCGCCAAGCAGATGCTCTCGCAGGGGACGGATGAGGAAGGTTTCCGCGGCCGTATTGTGAACATCACCTCGATCTCGGTTTACACGGCGTCGATCAATCGCGGCGACTACTGCATGGTGAAGGCCGGCCTTGCGATGATGACGAAACTCTTCGCCGACCGTTTGGCCAACGATGGCATCAACGTTTACGAAATCCGCCCGGGTGTGATCGCCACCGACATGACCGGTGCCGTGAAGGAAAAATACGACAAGCTCATCTTGCAGGATGAACGCGGGATCACGCCCATCCGCCGCTGGGGCAAGCCGGAGGACATCGGTCGTGCCGTGCGCGCGATCGCCGAGGACCGCTTCCCGTTCACGACCGGCACGGCGTTCGATGTGGACGGCGGTTTCCACCTGCAACGGCTTTGATCAGCCCGCTCTTCATTTCCAAAAGCGCACTTCGGTGCGCTTTTTTTGTGGCTGAGCATTGTTAGCGGAAACAGCAGATCGATGTTCTGAACCGGTTCAGAACATCGGGTAATAACCGGGATATGGGGGATGCGGTAGTTTGACCGGCCGGTTAATGGAATGTCTCGTGACTCATGTCCCGGCCGCAGTCGTTTTATTTCGGTAAAACCGAGGCCTGCACGCAGGGAGCATAAATCCATCGGAAGCCGCACTCCTGCGTTTTCTGTGTATATTTCAAACCTGTTCCGTCCGTCCGCATCCCCATGAATTCCGCGTCTCGTTCCCCACTGTCCCCGCACGCTGCCATTAAACCGCGCCACGGTTCGCAAGTCCTCCAGCGTCACATCGCCGCCGCTGATCGCGAGGTCATCAAGCGCGACGGTTCCCGCGTTCGCTACGACCAAAACAAAGTCACCCGGGCCATCGCACTCGCGTTTCGCGAAGTTCATACGGAAAACGACGCAAATCCCTATCGCGACGACATGCTCGCGTGCTTCGGCCTGGACAGCGACCGCTTTATCGAAGCCACGAAAATCGCCGAGGCGGTTTCGCAGATGCTCGAACTTTACTACCGCCAGGGTCTGCATCCGACCATCGAGCAAGTGCAGGATTCCGTGGAGAAATCCATCGCCGGCGCCGGCCATTGGGAAGTCGCGCGTGCCTACATGCTTTATCGCGAACGTCGCGCGCTCACGCGCCTTGCGACTTACAACGAGAGCGGTCTCGCCGATTACATAGCGATGGCCAAATACTCGCGTCACCGCGCCGACTTGGGGCGCCGTGAAACGTTCGCCGAAGGCGTCGAGCGCGTGATGGAAATGCACCAGTCATTTTTCTCCGCGAAACTGGACAAACGTTTTCCGGCCAAGCTACCGACGTCGCTTGTCGCGCTGGCTGGCGACAATGCCACGCTACTCGAGAAAATGCTCAGCGCACGCCCGCTCGGTGACGTGATCGAAAGTGTGTTCGCCGATGTGACCGCGAAGCGCGTGTTGCCCAGTATGCGGTCGATGCAGTTCGGCGGCGAAGCGATCCTCTCGAACAACAGCCGCATGTTCAATTGCAGCTTCTCCAACGTGGATCGCGTGGAGTTTTTTCGTGAGTATTTTTTCCTGCTGCTGAGCGGCTGCGGCGTCGGATTCTCCGTGCAGAAGCATCACATCGCGCTCTTGCCGCCGCTGCCCGCACGCGCGTCGGCGCACGATCTGCCGGTGTGGCATTTTCATGTTATGGACACCATCGAAGGCTGGGCCGATGCGTTGCACGCGCTTTTCCAGTCATTCTACGAAGGCAAAAAAATCGAGTTCAGCTACGCCGCCATCCGCCCGCGCGGAGCCCACCTGCGCACCTCCGGCGGCAAGGCGCCCGGGCATCTTCCGCTTAAGCAGGCGCTCATTCGCATCGAAGCCATCCTGGACGGAGCTACGGGACGCTCGCTACGGCCCATCGAGGTTTACGACATCAACATGTTCACGGCGAAGGCCGTGCTCGCGGGCGGTATCCGTCGTTCGGCGACAATCTGTCTCTTCTCGCCCGACGATGAGGAGATGATGGATGCGAAGACGGGCAACTGGTTTGAGACCAACCCGCAGCGCTCCGCCTCGAACAACTCCGCGGCGCTCGCGCGCGACGAGGACAACGCCGTGCACTTCCACCGGCTCTTCAAAGCGCAGAAGGAATTCGGCGAGCCCGGATTCTTTTTCTGTGACCATCCCGAGGCGGGTTGCAATCCGTGCGCCGAGATCAACCTGCTGCCGGTCATCGATTGGGAACTTTCGGGTGAGGAACTCTCGAAGCTTTTTGCCTGGGGCTACAAGGGCGACCTGCCCGGCATGGCGCGCCTCTCGGGTTTCCAGCACTGCAATCTCACGACGATCAACGGACGCGCCGCGACCACGCCTGAGCGTTTTTATGAAGCGTGCATCGCCGCGACGACCATCGGCACGTTGCAGGCCGCCTACACCGACATGCCGTATCTCGGACCGGTGACGCGCCTCATCAACGAACATGATGCGCTGCTGGGGGTGTCGATCTGTGGATTCATGGATAATCCCAACGTCCTCTTTGATCCCGAGATTCTGCGCAAAGGCGCCAACCTCTGCCGTGCGACCAATCGTTTCGTGGCGGAAGTGCTCGGCATCAAGCACGCCGCGAAGATCACGACGTGCAAACCGGAGGGCACGGCTTCGTTGTTGCTCGATGCGGCGTCGGGGATTCACCCGCATCACGCGCGTCAGTATTTCCGTCGGGTGCAGGCGAATCGCAAGGAACCGATTTACGCGTTCTTCAAGTCTATCAACGCGCAGATGACCGAGCCCTCCGTGTATAGTCCGCAGACGGATGATGTGATCACGTTCCCCGTGTCGGCGCCGGAAGGGGCAATTCTGCGCAAGGATTTGAACGCGCTCCAATTCCTCCAACTCGTGATGCTCGTGCAGCAAGCCTGGGTGATTCCCGGCGGTGATCCCTTGTCGCGCAGCGCGGGGCTGCATCATAACGTGTCGAACACCTGCACGGTGCGCGCCGACGAGTGGGCGGCGGTGGCGGATTTCATCTGGGCCAACCGCACGCTCTTCACGGGAGTTTCGCTGCTTCAAGATGCGGGTGACAAAGCCTACGCACAGGCTCCGCGCGAGGAGGTCATGACGGATGCCGACATCGCCCGCTGGAACGCGCTGCGCCCGCGGCCGGTAGACTACACGAAGCTCCGGGAGCACACCGATGAAACCAGCCTGAAAGACATCGTCGCATGCGCGGGCGGCGCGTGTGAACTACCTTGAAACGTGTGCACACGAGAATGCGAACCGGCCGCGAGCGGAATGGGTAGGCGGCGTTTGCGTCCAAACCGGTTTGTAACCTATTAAGTTACAAACCGGTTTGTGTGGTAACTGCGCTTGATGGGGTTTGGAGGATTGGGACTTGCAGGGATTCGGACATGAAAAAACCGCGCCGGAAAAGAGGCGCGGTTGATGTTGAAACCGATGGCGTGGTGCCAAGGCCTGGATTACATGGCCTTCTCGGCTTTCGCCTCGTTTTTGCCGCCGCATTTCTCGCAGTTTTTGTCATCCTTGGCATTGGCCGCGCAGCAACCATGCGTGCAGCTCTTGCCTTCGGCGGCGGCTTTTTCGCAGCACTTGGCGGGCTTGCCTGCAGGTTTCGTTTCTTCGGAGCGAACGAGGTTGGCGAAGGCGAACGAGGCGACGATCAGGGCGAGGGAGAGACGGAGTGTTTTCATGGGTGTTTTTTTGGAGTGAATTTGGGGCGGACCGCTAATCAGATATACTACGACTAATTAACTTTCAGGGATGCTCAACACCGGAACTGATTGGGAGCGGTTGAGCGAATCGACTGTGAAGTAAAATTTCTCGCCGCGTCGTGGCACGCGCGGCACGCTGCGGCTCCAATGATTTTTACCTGCCAACCCGGATTCACGGACCTGCTCGCCGGCGAGCTGAGCACGCATGGTTTTTCACCGGTGGAACAAGGCGCGGGTTGGGTGCGGACGGAAGGTGGCCCGAAGACCGAGCTGCCCGATCTGTGCTTTCCGCAGATGGCCCTGTTTGATCCGGTGGAGATTGCGGCGGATTCGGTGAATGCGCTCGCGGCGAAGATCACGGAACAATTTCTGGCGTCGGCCAAGACCGAGCGTTTTGAGGGCGAGTGGCCGTTTCTCTTTGAAGAAGCCGCCGAGATGGACGGCCTCGGTCGTCGCGTGAAAGGTGTTGAAAAGATGGTTCAGGAAAACCTCAAGAAGCGCATGAGCCGGGTCGCCAGGCTGGCGGTGGCGGACAAGCCGCGCGGTGTGGCCCAACTGCGAGGGTTGTATGTGTTCTTCGTGGATTTTAAGCGGGCGTATGTTTCGCGCGAGGCATTCTTCGGCGGACAGCGCCGCATGGCTGACGACGAACAGGCTCCGTCGCGTTCTTATCTGAAAATCGAAGAGGCTTACATCGTGCTCGGGCGTGAGCCTGGGTTTGAGGAGACGGTCGCCGATCTCGGTGCGGCGCCGGGTGGGTGGAGTTACAGTGCGTCCAAGCGCGGAGCGAAGATCGTCGCGGTGGACAATGGTCCGCTCAAGGGCGGCGCGTATAACAACTACAAGATCGAGCACCGCATGGAGGACGCGTTTACGTTCCGTCCGGCGCCGGACCAAGTGTTCGACTGGATGTTCTGCGACCTCGTCGAGGAGCCGCATCACGTCATGGAGAACCTGATACAGCCGTGGTTGGAACGCGGTTGGTGCCGGCGTTTTGTGATTATTTTGAAATTCGGTCGAGTGGACCCGCTGGCGTTGTTACGCGATGTGCGTTCGCCGGACTCGGTGTTCTCGCGTTGCGCGACGAATATCCGCGTGCGTCATCTCTACCACGACCGTGAGGAGTTCACGATCGTGGGCGAGCTAAAGTGACCCTGCGGGTCAGTTTCTGAAGGCCGCGACGATGATGGCGGCTTCAGGCGTCAGGCTTTCCACGTGGCCGTCGGCGAACAGGTAATTGGCGCTGGCGCCGTGACGCTTGGGCGCGCCGTTTCCGTAGCCGTCGAGGTGCGAGGTGTCCACGGTCCAGGCGGTGGACACGTTGATGAAGAATTCGGAACTGTCGCCGACGAGAACGGTTTTTGACGGGGTGGTGAGTGCAGCGGCTTTAAACCGGCGGGTGTTTTCCAAGCCCAGGTGCCGGCGCTGTAGTTAACACCCCCTACATTTCATATTCAGATTCATGCCATACCCGGCGGTGCTGATGTTGCTTTGGGAGGACATCGTTGCGGACGTGTTGAACAGGAGGTCGTAAGTCGGGCAGTGGGCGACGTTGGATGTGCCGTAAGCATTCTGAACCTGCTGAATGGTGGTCTGTTCGCGGATGATGTAACGGCTGATTTCAACCTGCCAGTTTTCGCCTGAAGGATTAACGCCGGGAGGCGGGTTTTGCTTCTTGTAGGATCCGGATGCATCTCCCGGATAAGGATAGGTGGCTTGGCGGACCGCAGGATAAAATCCGTTATTGTCTGCCGCGTAGAGAGGAAAGGCTGCACCGAGCTGACGCAGGTTGCTGACGCAAGTGGAGCGGCGGGCGGCGTCGCGGACTTTGGAGACGCTGCCGATGATGACGGCGGCAAGAACTCCGATGATCGCAATGACGGTCAGTAACTCAATGAGGGTGAAAGCGCGGGAACGTGAACGCATGGCCGGAAGGGGTGGAGGGTTTCCAAGGGGTAACTCGGAGCGTATCCACACCCTAGCCACTCGGATAAAAACCGGAAGGATGGCTACGTTCTCACAATAGAATGGGGCGCCTTAGCGAGGCGGAAGGCGCCCGCCCTCCGTATAACTCTTAACGCTCAGGGTTGCTTCACGAGTTGTAGCTGCTCCCAGGCGAGGGCTTGGAGTTTTTTGCTGTCTTCGGTGGAGAGCTTGATGCGAACGGCGGCGGCGTTGTCGGACGGGAGGTCGCGCGGGTCGGCGTCGTAGATGCGTCCGTAGAAGAGCAACGCGGAGATGTAGGCACCGATGGCGCTCTGGTGGTAATTGTCCTTGCCCCAGATTTTGAGCGGCCCCTCGGAGTCGGGTGTGGCGGGGTTGTCGGCGAGACCTTGTTTTACCGCGGCGAGGAACGTGTCGCCCACGGGGACCCAGCCTTGCAGGGCGTTGTCCTTGGCGGCAGCCGAGTAGGCGGAGCGCAGGCCGGCCTGCATGTCCTCGATAGTGGCGAAGCGGCCCTTCATGACGACATCTGGACGCGCCCAGGTTTCGTAGAGCCAGATTTTGACCTTGGGGTTTTGGGCGGTGAACAACTCTTTGAGTTTCGGCACGTGGGCGCGGAAGGAATCGAAGGACTTGGTGCCGCCGTTCGCCTCGGGAATAGGGCCGGTGCTGTAATCCTGGAGAATGACGATGTCCCACGCTTTATCGATGAGCTCCCTTTTGGTTTCGTAGTGAAACTGAAGGGTTTTTCCACCGACGGTTTCCATGGAGACCGTCGGGGTTTTACCGCCGGCGACAGCGAGGACCTCGAAGATGGCGGGGACGCCGCCTGGTTTGCCTGCGTTCAGATCGGTGACGGTGCCGATGTCGAGCGGGCTGGGGACGAAGGTGAAACTATTCCCGACGAAGAGAATGTTCTGGGCCTGCAGGCAGGCGGTGAAAAGAAAGGCGGAGATCGCCAGTAAACGGACGGGGCGCAGGGGGTGCATACACCCGCACATTGGGCGATTTTTTCGCGGGCGGGAACGCTTTTCCATGTCATTCAATAGCACGACTGAGATCGGCGCGGAATGCGACTCAAGGCAGCAACCTGGCTCGCTGGGCGAGCTGGATGTCGTAGATCGATCCGGTGACGGGTTGGCCGGTGAGTTCGAAGAGGACGCGTTTGGAGACGGGGCCGACCTGAAGATCGGGTGTGGTGATTCGGGTGCCTTGGGTGGTGGCGGGAAAACGGGCGTAGCCGTCTTGCACGCGGATGCCGTCGGGGCCGGTGGTGGCGTGGGCACCGACTACGATTCCAAATTCGGCGGGCGTGACGCCGACCAGGTTGCGGCGGAGATCGTTGTTGGTTGAACTCCGGGTGTTAAGGCCGGCGCTTTCGTAGTTCCAGACGATGGCCCAGCCGCAGGTTTCGTAGGCGTCGCCGCTGAGCGTGCCGCGATTCACCATGAGCAGGCCGGACTCTTTGGAGTAATGATTATCCCAGAGGATGGCGTAGGCGTATTTGAGGTGCGTGTCGTCCACACATTCGCCGGTGGTGATGTCGGTGTTGAAGCGCGAGTCGAGGGATTTGCAGCCCTTGATAACGATGTTGCTGGTCTGCGGCGCGGCGGTAGTGAAGCCGTGGCGCGTCTGGCTGGCGGTGCAGTTTTTGTAGAGGAGGTTTTGTCCCTTGATGTAGAAGCCGTAGCCGGAACCGCCGCCGCCGCTGTTGTGCGCGTTGGCGGCGATGCAGTTGAGAAACGTGACGTTGACCGAGTGCGAAGTCATGAACGCCTGGGTGCGGAAGGATGCGATCTCGACGTTTTTGAAAAGACCGTTGTGGAGGCCCTTGATGGCGACGGTGGTGCCGATGTCGGACTCGGGAGTGGTCACGCCTTCCTCGGGTGCGGCGGTGAAGGTGAGGTCTTGGAGTCCGCAATTGCGAAGGAGTTCGACGGAGAGCGGCGAGACGGTGACGGCCATCTCGGCCGGATCGAGGTCGCGGGGGATGGGCACATCAAGGAGGAGGGCGTCGCCTTTTTTGGCTACGATGCAGCGGAGGAAGGCGAAGGCGTGGCTGGCGTCGGTGAACTTGGGCTGGTTGTCGGAATCGTAGTTGGTCCAGCGGAGCGCGCGCGGGGCCTTGGCGGGATTGAAGGCGTTTTGGCGGACGAATTTTTCCGACATGATCTGGCGGATGACGATTTGATCGCCGACGTTGAGCGCGGCGGCGCTGGCGACGGTGAGCGTGCGCGTGCCGAGCGTGACCGGAGACTTCACGGTGGTTCCGCCGGTGGCGCGGGCGTAGTGCCACGAGGAGCTTTCGGCTTTTTGGAAATTGACGACGCCGGTGCCGAACGCGGCGTTCTGGCGGTCGGCGGCGGCTTCGGCGGCGTGGTAGGTAGCGTCCACTTGGAGCGTGGTGCGACCGATGCCGGCGCCTTTGATCACGGTGTTGTCAGTGGTGACGTTGACGGACTTTCCGCCGGTGCCGATGCGGAAGGTGCCGGCGGGAATAATTACGGTGCCGCCGGAAGGAAGCGCGGCGAGGGCGGCGTTGAGTTTGTCGGTGATATCCTCGTTGGCGGCAGCGGAGATCGTCTGCGTGGCGGCGGGAATGCCGGTGAGGTCTTCGCGTTCGCCGTAGTGGTAGCCGGCGTAGGAGAAATCGAAGGTGCCGGCGTTCCAAGATTTTCCGCCGACTGTGAGCGTGGGGAAATTCCAGGAGCCGTCGGGTTTTTTAACGAGCAGTTGGGAGTTGGCGGCAAAGAGCCCGCTCCCGAGGGCGAGCAAGGCGATCAGTCCGAGGCGGACGAAAGCGGTGAAGGCGAAGGACGGGAGCGGGCGGTGTTTCATGGGTGGAGGAGACTGAGCGGGCGCGCACTAGGCGCGCCCCTACGGGCAGCTTGGATAATTACGGGACGAGGGGCAGCACTTTGGCGCGTTGGGCGAACTGGATGTCGTAGATCGACTCGGCTACGGGGGAGCCGGAGTGTTCGAACAGGACGCGTTTGGAGCCGCCGCCGACCTGGGCGGCTGCGGAGGTAATGGCAGAGCCCCAGTCAGCGGGCTGCATGTTGTCGCCGTTGATGCGGGTGTAGTTGTCGGCCACACGGATGCCCGGACTTGTCTTGCTCTGGACGTTGGTGACGAGGCCGAGGCCGTGTGCGGAGTGTGCGCCGACGACGATGCCGAAGAGGCCGGGGGTGATGCCAATCAGGTTGCGACGAAGGTCGTTGCCGGTGGGGCTGAGGGGGTTGATGCCCTCGTTTTCGTAATTCCAGACGATGCCCCAGCCGCAGGTCTGATAGGCGAGGCCGCTTTGATTGCCACGATGGACCATCATCAAGCCAGCGCCCTTGGAGTAGTGGTTGTCCCAGAGGATGCCGTGGGAATATTGGAGGTGCGTGTCGTCAACCGTCTCGCCGGTGTTGATCCCGGTATTGAACCGGTAGTTCAGGGCGGAGCAGTTTTTGATGACGATATTGGACGTCTGCGGGGCGGCGGTGGTGTAGCCGTGGCGGACGTTGTCGGCGAAGCAGTTTTTATAGAGGAGATTCTGGCCGCGGATGTAGAAGCCGTAGCCGGCGCCGCCACCGCCGCAGTTGGCGGCGTTGCTGACGGAGCAGTTGATGAACGACGTGTTGACGGAGAAGCCCGTGGCGAGTCCGAGGCTGCGGAAACTAAGGACGGACACGTTTTTGAAGAGACCGTTCATCAGGCCGGTGGCCATGACCGTGGTGCCCATGGAGGACTCGGAGCTGCTGACACCGTCCTCGGCGGTTCCGGCGAAGGACAGGTCTTGCAGGCCGGAGTTTTGCACAAAGTTGGAGAGGGCGCGGGGGACGACGGTGATGCCTTTGTCCGTGGCATTTGCCTTGTTGGCGGGGTCGAGAGCATGGGGGAGTGGGATGTCGAGGGTCAGGACGTTGCCCTCGCGCTTCTCGATCTTGCGAATGTAGCTCAAGCCGTATTTGGGAACGTTGAAGAGCGGTTCGTTCGCGGCGTTGTAGGTCGTCCACTTCCAAGGTTTGGTGGCGCCGGCGACATAGGCGTTGGCCTCGACGAAGGCGGGCCACATGATCTGGCGGATGTTGACGGTCGCGCCCTCGATGAGGGTGTTGCTTGGATCGGATACGGTGATGAGTTTGTCACCGAGGAGGATGGGCACGGTGACGAAGGCGGCGTTGCTTAGCACGTTGCCGTTGATCCAGTCGCCGCTGTCGTTGCCGTTGGACAAGGGCAGCACGAAATTGATCACGGCCTTTCCGAAAGTCGCATCCTGCCGGTCGGCGACGAGTGCGGCCGAATGATAAGTGGGATGGACGTTGAGGATGGTCAGGCCCATGCCGGCGCCCTTGATCACGACGTTGTTTTTCGAGACGACGATGGCGTCGCCGATTTTGTTTTCACCGATGAAGTAGTTTCCTGCGGGAATATTCACCGTGCCGCCGAGGGTGGCAGGCAAGGCGGCGATGGCGTCGATGATTTTTTGCGTGATGTCGGTGTTCTGCGCGGCGACGATAGTTTGGACGCACGCGGGGTTGTCGGCGGCGGTGGGGATGCCGACGAAGATCTCGCGTTCGCCGTAGTTGTAGCCGGCGTAGGAGAAGTCGAAGGCGTCGGCTTTGAAGGGCTTGGTTTGGACCGGGTTGGACGTGCCGTTGATGTTAACGGAAACCGAGGGAAAGGTCCACGGGGCGGTGGGGGAGGTCCGGGTCATCAGCGACGATGTCTGGCCCTGACGGGTGACGACGACGTTGTCCACGTAGAAGGTGGCGGTGTTGCCGCCGATGCGGAAGCTGAGGTCCACATCCGTGGTCGTGGCCGCGGTGTGCTGGTAAGTAATGCTGAAATGGGTGGGGGCGGTCGTGAGGGCCACGCCGTAGGAGGAGTGGTAGATCGCCGAGGTGTTGCGAAGGAGGACGTCGATCGACTTGTTGACGGAGGAGTAGGCGTCGAAGGAGATGGTGTAGTAGGCGTTGGTGACGAGCGGCTGGCTGAGCGTATGCTCAAGATTCACATGCGACTTGGAGGTGCCGCCGTAGCCGATCATGACGCGACCCCAGCCGAGGCTGCTGGTGAGGTTGGCGTCGATGCCGATGCCCGAGGCGCGCTGGAGAGTCCACGGGGCGGTGTCGCTGGTGAAAGCGTCGTTGACGATGGCGTTGATGGCGCGGGCGGGAACGGTGGTGAACAGGGCGGACAACGTCAGTGCCACAAGGGCTCTACGGAGGTGGGGATGTTTGGGGGTGTTCATGGGGGCAGACATGGGGGTGACGTGCACACGCGGAGTGCGTGCGAAAGCAAAGTGTGGGGAACGCGGGACGGCGTTCAGGTGGAGCGGTCGTAGAGCTCGGGGGTGATCAAGGCTTCCGGCGATTCGCCGCGAAGATAGCGGGCGAGATTTTCCAAGGCGCGTTGTCCGCAGTGGGGGAAATGGTCGAATGTGGGGCCACCGATATGCGGCGAAAGAATCACTCCGGGCAGCGAGGCCAGCGGTGAGGCGGGATCAATGGGCTCTTTGCAGACGACATCGAGCGCGACCTGGATGCGTCCGCTAGCGGCTTCACGCACCAACGCTGGTTCATCGACGACGGGGCCGCGTCCGACGTTGACGAAGACGGCATCATCGGGGAGCGCGGCGAGCACGGTCGCGTTGATACTGGCGGTGCTTTGCGGGGTGAGTGCCTCGCAATCGAAAAACACTTCACTGCGTGTGGCGAGTTCGAGCAATGAAGTGAAAGGGGTGACACCGGCGGAGCGCATCAAGCCGGTGGGGACACCTGCGGAGTAGGCGGAGATTTCGACATCAAACGGTTGGAGCAGACGTATGAGCGCGCGGGCAACATGGCCGAAGCCGTGGATGCCGACCCGACGCCCGTAAAGGGAGCGGGGTTGCAGGCGCATGGTGCCGGAACGCCAGGGAACGGCCTTTGGGCCGTTGATGATCGGGCGCCAGCCGGGTTGGTTGCGCAAGGCGGCGAGGGCGAGCAGCAAGGCGTGTTCGGCGACGGTTTTACCGGCGATGTCGCCCCAGTTGGTAAGAAGACCGCCACGTTCGAGAAAGGTGCGCGGCACGAGATTGCGAACGGAGCCGACCAGATGGCAGACGTAGGCCAGCGGAGAACCGGCGTTGGCGAGAGAGAATGGGACGGCCGGCGTGGACCAGCACGAGACGATCACGTCTGGTTGCAGTTCCTGCATCATCGTCTGCCAGTAAGCAGGTGAAGGAAGTTCGTCGGTGCGCCAGTGAGCTTCGCCGTTGAGCGCGTCGAGCTCGGCCGCGAGATATTCGGGGAAAAATACGCGGCGCTCGTAATCGTTAAGCGCGAAAAAGACCCGCTTCGTGCGGGGGAGTGAAGGGGAGCTATCGACTTGAGGAAGCACGTGCATCGTCGGCGAACGAGGACGGCTCAGGCGTGGCGACGGCGGCGAGTGGCGGCGAGTCCGAGACCGGCGAGACCGGCGAGCATCGCGACGGTGGCGGGCTCGGGGATCGCGGAGACGGTGAGGGAACCGGTGCCCGAGAACGCCGATACGCCGAAGAAGTTGTTGAGGCCGGTGGCGTCGTAGGTGCCGTCGGCCAGAAACGTGGCGGTGACGGAATTAAAGACCGAGCCGACGGTTTCGGCCCCCGTGAAATTGAGCGCGATGGAGGACGTGCTGGCGAAGGTGAGGGCTTTAAGATCACCGATCGAGGCGTTGTTGCCAAAGGTGAGCGCGGCACCGGCGGCAACGGAGACATTGCCTCCGCCAAATGTGCCGGTGGAGCCGGTGGCGAGGGTGCCGGCGTTAACGGTGGTGGCGCCAGAGTAAGTGTTGGCGCCGGTGAGTGTGAACGTGCTGGAGCCGGACTTGGTGAGGGCGATAAATTTCGTGGCGTCGCCGTCCTTGATAACACCGCTGAAGGTGGAGTCGGTGCTGGTGGAGCTTACGGTCAATGTGGTGGTGCCGTTGGTCTGATTATTGGTGACCGTAGCGGCACCGGTGCCTCCGGTGGTCAGGCCGGCGATGGTTTGACTCACTCGCACGTCCAAGGTGGCGACGTTGGTTCCGGTGCCGATGATGACGGTCGTTCCCGTGGGAAGTGCTCCGTTGGCGCGTGGCTGCAAGGTGCCGGCATTGATCACGGTGTTGCCGGTGTAGGTATTGGCCACCGTCCCAAAGAGGCCCAAGGTGCCGATGCCGGATTTGGTGAGCCCGCTAGATCCGCTGAGTTTGGCGGTGATGGTTGCGGCATTAGCATTGGTGATGGTGCCGGTTACATTTAGAGAAAAAGCGTTGCCGGTGTCTCTGGCTATAACGTAGCTGGCGGGAGTGATCGTGATGTCATTGACCGTGATGTCTGACCCGAGTGTGACGGTGGCAGCGGTGCCGCCAAAGATAGCGGTGTCTCCGTTGGCATTATTCCAGGCGACGACGCCGGAGCTGTTGCTCCAAAATGCGCTGGTGGTGTCCCAAGTCCCGGCGCCGCCGGATCCGGTGGGGGCGCTGACGGTGCCTCCGAACGTGCCGGAAGGACTCCATGCGAGATTGGCTGCGTGGGCGGAGAGGGCCGTGATGGCTGACAGTAAAACGAGTGAAAGCGGGTGGAGGGAGGTCTTCATTTTTTAAAGGATGTGGGGTCAGTTCTTGGATGCGGAGGTCTTCAGCGAAGCGGCGAGTTCGGTCGGAAGCAGGGTCGGGATTTTGTTTTGGGTGATGTAGTCCACGATCTTCAGGAACTCGGCCCAGCGGGGTTCATCCCACTTGTTGGCGTGGCCCTGAAGGATGAAGTAGCGGCGATTGGCGGCGTGCTTGTTGTAGCCGGCGATGAATTTTTCGGAATTGGGAACGAAGAGCGGTTGCTCTATGTTCACGGCCCATACGCGATCAAGGACGGTGACCTTGCCGGCGGCGTTGAGCTTTTCGCCGCGTGCGTCGATGGGTGAGGGATAGAGCCAGACCTTCATCGACGGATCGTCGGTGAGGACCCTGGCCGTGGCGTCGAGATCGGCATCGGTGGCGGCGAGTTTTCCGCCGCCGGGAGGGCCGAAGGTCTGGAAGGTGAAGCCGAGTTTTTCCTGCGCGAGTTTCTGGGATTTATCGAAACGCTCCTTCTGCTCCCCGTAGGTGAGGGCGGTAAACTCGGCGGCTTCGACGTCGCCGACCTTGCGGACGCCGTGGTCGTAGCCGTGAAACCAGAATTCCACGAGGCCGGTGGCGTGCATTTCCTTTAACCAGGCGATGTAGGCGGGCTTGGGATTTTCGAGGGAGTTGGCGATGACGCCGAGGGAGAGCTTGATCTGGCGTTCACGGACGAGCGGGAGCAGTTTCCGCCAGCGGTCGGAGAGGTAGCCGCTGTCGTTGGTGCGGACGTCGTCGAGTTTGAATACAACCGGAACGATGTGAGCGGGCGGAGGTGTTTGTGCGCGCAACGCAGGGGCGATGCAGGCAAGCGCAGTGAGGGCGAAGAAAAGCGAACGCATGGGAGACCGGGGCATCAGGGATTAAGGAGGGCGAGCAAGGCGGCGTCGGAGTCGAGGGTGGCGACATGACCGTCGGCATAGAGGTAGTTGGCCTTGCCGGAATGACGAACGGGGTCGCCGCTGGTGTATCCGCCCAGCTGTGACGTGTCGGCTTTCCAGCTCCCGACTACATTCAGGTGATAACTCCCGCTGTCTCCGGCCAGAATGGTGCGTGCGGGACGGGCGATTTGGGTGGCCTTGAATCGAATGTCCCAAGGATTTCCTCCGGTGCCAAGGTTGGGACTCATACCGTAACCGCCGGTTGTGGTGATGGTGCTCTTCCACTTGGCGTCGTCTTGATAGGTTGAAACGAATTCGGGGCAAAATGCATAGGCATCGCTGCCGGCCTTGAGCTGGCTGAAATCTTTGACCGTGCGACTTTGGTAGGGGCTGAGTTCGCCCTGCCAGTTGTCCTCGGTGGGGTTGGTGCCGGCGACGCCCGCATTGCTGTTCTTAAAGCGCAGGGCGGGATAAAGACCTTTGTTGTCGGCGGCGTAGAGTTGGAACGCGACGCCGGTGCTGGAGAGATTGCGAACGCAGTTGGCGGTGCGGGCGCTCTTGCGGACATTACCGACGACAGGGATTAAAATGGCTGCAAGGATACCGACGATGGCGATGACCGTAAGGAGTTCGACCAGGGTAAAGGCGCGCAAAGGCGACGGGGTAAGCTGCCGTGGGGGGCGACACAGGTGGGGCATGAGGCGAACCTAAACCCAATCGACCGGCTTAAAAAGCGAGGGGCTGGTCAAATTGTTGAACTGATGAGTGTGTCGGGCGTCATCCGGGTGGTGACGCGAGGCTTCAACAATTTGACTTTCGTCGATCTTCGGTCGCGCTGAATCGATCCTTACCGTGCCTTGATGAATACCCCGACCGCCTCTTCTTCCCCAGCCTCGACCATTCCTCCTGCTTTTGTCTGCCGCATTCTTCTGGGAATTTTGGCGGTGGCCTCGGCGTCCGGTGCGGAGTGGCGCTCCACGCTTTATCCGGAAAAATGGGCGCCCGGATATGCCGACGCGGACGGCCGGTATCTCCATGATTTTTCCTATGCAGGCTATCACCGCGGCGAACTCGCGCTGCCCGAGGTGAAGGGCCCGGTGATCGATGTGACGCAGGCGCCTTTTCTGGCCGATGCGAGTGGAGTGAAGGATGCGACGGCGGCGATCCAAGCTGCGTTGGACGCGGCGATGCTGGCGGGTGGAGGCGTGGTGTATCTGCCCGAAGGAACCTACCGCGTGGCTCCGCCGGCGGGAGCGATGGCGGCGTTGCGTGTGGAAGGCGACCACATCGTGTTGCGCGGAGCGGGGACGGGACGGACGTTTGTGTTCAACGATTCGACGGACATGCGTGCGAAGCGCGTCATCCAAGTGAAAGCGAAGGATTCGCCGTGGTGGTTCGCTGATGCGGCCAAGGGAACGGCCAGTGTATTGGCGGGCGACGTGATCAAGCCCTCGTTGCGCGTGGCCGTCTTGGACGGGACGATTTTTAAGGCGGGGGATTTCGTGATCGTGCGCAGTGATCCGACTCCTCGATTCATCGAAGAAGCCGGCATGACCGGCAAGTGGACCGTCGATGAGAAAACGCCCAAGGCAAAGCGTAACAACCTCACGCTGGTCTATCCCCGACGCATCGTCGCGGTGGAGGGGAACACGCTGGTCCTCGACGTGCCGACACGATTGCCGCTGCGAACCGCGGATGGAGCACGTGTGCAAAAAATCGGCGGACATACGCTGCGTGAGACGGGCCTGGAGGATTTTTCGATCGGGATGAAACAACATCCGGCCACCGATTGGTCGAAGGAAGAAGGCTACGAGAAAACCGGCACGGGGCCGTATGACGTGCATCAATCCTACGCGATTGCCTTCGAAGGCATGGAGAATTGCTGGCTGCGTCGCGTGCACACGTATGCGCCGGACGGCAATGACCCTAAGATCCATCTACTCTCCAACGGCGTGCTCATGGGGCGCGGGCGATTCATGACCGTGGCGGATTGCGACATCGGGTTTCCGCAATACCGCGGCGGCGGCGGCAACGGCTACATGTATGTGTTGCACGGCAACGACGGGCTGATCCGCGACTCTCGCGCCGAGGGTGGACGGCATAATTTCGACTTCGGGTTGATGACGAGCAGCGGCAACGTGATCTACCACTGCACGGCGAAGGACGGACGGCTGTTTTCAGATTTTCACATGTATCTCTCGGCGGCGAATCTCATCGATAATGTCACCTGCGACGGAGATTCGTTTGAGGCGAATTTCCGTCCGTATGGCGGCACGCCCATGCACGGGATGAGCACGACGCAGTCGGTTTTTTGGAATTTGAACGGACTGCGTTATTCCACCGATACGGTGCCGTGGGAGGACTCCTCATTTACGCGCAAACAAGTGCTCATCCTGACGAAGGGACTGCGCGATAATTACATCGTGGGAACGCGCGGACCGGCATCGAAGGTCTCGGCCGACGAAGGCGCTTTTGTCGAAGGCGAAGGCCGCGGCGACTCGCTGCAACCGCAGTCACTCTACGTCGATCAGCTCGCGCGCCGTTTACGCCGCTGAGGCTTCGCGGGGCGGTCTGCGGTGGCATCGCGCACACTGGGTCCAAGTTTCCATTCGCCCTCGACGAGCGTGCGGATGGGCGTGGCGGGGACGCCGCGTTCGTTGCGTTGCAGCATGCCCGCGAGAAAGTCCACGGCGGTGGCGCCGATCAGCCGGTCGTTTTGATAAATGCCGGCGAGCCACGGGTCTTTGGGATCCACGTTGAGATTAGCCAGACCGACGTCATGCGGAATGCGCAGCTTCAGGGTTTTTTCGATCCACGGGCGCACCGCGCGATCCACCGCGACGACGACGTCGGGCTTGTGTCGTTTAAACCAAGTGACGAATTCCTCCTCCAAGCCCTCCTTGGTGAGAAGGGGCGGCACGCGGTCGGCGAGGGGTAGGTGATGTTGCATGAACAGCAAACCGCTGAGGTAGCTGCCGTTGACCTTCTCGTCCCAGTCGGAGCGCAAGAAAAGTCCAATGCGACGATAGCCCAGCTCGGCGAGACTGCGCATCATGAGGGAGGCGGATTGGTATTGGTGGTTGGTGACGACGTGCAGGTTGGACGGCTGCAGACTGTAGCCGAAGGCGAGTGGAGAGAACCCCGAGAGATCGAGACCGAGCGGAGTGTGCGCGAACGGCTGCGGCGCGAGCAGGAGGCCGGTGATGTTGCGCGCCTTGAGAATGGCGTGGGCGGCGTGCGCGGTCATCGCGGGACCGTGCAACCACAGTTCATCGATGCGGTAACCGAGCTGGCTGGCACGCTCGAGGGCGCCTTGGAAATAAAGATCGAAGGTTTTGATCCGACGCAGCTCGGACTGGACCGGCCAGTTGTTCACCCAGGCGAGGGTGGCCTGATAATTTACGGGACGCGTGCTGTTGCGATAGGCGGTGAGGGCGGCCATCGCGGGATCGGGGACGTAACCGAGTTCGTCGGCCACCATGCGTATGCGTTTGCAGACCTCGGGACGTAGCTTGGGGCTGTTGCGCAACGCGAGGCTGACGGTCGAGAAGTGAACTCCGGCGCGCGCGGCGATGTCTCGGATGGTGATGCGACGGGGCATGGGCTTGAGGTGCCACACCGAACGCCAGTGCGGCGGATTCGGCAATCACCGAACGCGGGCTTCACGTTCATTCAAAGGTTTGAAAGCCGTGCACCTTGGCCTGCGGCGTGTGAGTCGTAGGGTGCGCGCGTCGGTCAACCCCTTACCCCTATGATCTACGAATTCTTCCGTTCGCGCGGCTTCGTCGCGCTGGTTGGTTTTTGCGTCCTCGGTTCTTCTGCGCTGCGTGCGCAGCTCTACGCCGAGGATTTTGAAGATGGTGCGGTCAGCAGTCCGTTCAGCATCGAGATCGTCCCGGGCAACACGTCCGAGGTCGTCACTCCATCCGGTTTCTCCGCACGTGCGGGCACGAAGGTTCATCGCTTTGTATGGAACGCGGCGAACTACAACGGCACTCGCGCCAGTAAAAGCGTCGAGGGCCTGTCAGGCTCGGCCAAGATCACCAGCGAGGGCTGGTATGGTTTTAGTTTCTACATGCCGGCGAGTTTTCCGGTGCCCGGAAAAACCATGGTGCTCGGCCAGATTCACGCGTGGCACGGCAGCCTGCCCAACACCAACATCACCTGCGTCGTCGGCGTCGAGGCTGACGGGCGCATGTATCTCGAAGGCGCTTACGGCGTCGGTGACGGCGGCAAGACCGTGACCGTGCAGACGACGCTCGCGGCCAAGCTCGCCAAGGGTTCGTGGCACGACGTCGTGCTCTATGTGAAGTTTGCGCGTAACAACACCGGCGTGCTGAAAGCGTGGCTGGACGGCGCGCCCGAGACCGCGCCCACCGCGAGTTTCACCGGCATCAATCTAGGCAACGGCGCGTGGACCAACGACACGCTCATGACCAATGGCGCCTACATCAAGTGGGGCCCGTATTGCTGGGACAGCGCCAACTACACGACCGGCGAGAGTCGCGAAATTTTCTACGACGAGATCACCTACCAGATCGGTAATCCCACCGGGGCGTTCGACCTCGTGAAACCCACCGGCTACGGGACCGGTTACGCCGTCCCTGAAGCGGGGCCGGCGGTGATGGTCGAGACATTTGATACAATGACGACTGGCGCGCCTCCGACGGGTTTCACGATCGTGAACTCCGGCACCGCGCTCACCGTGCGCGACATCCCCAGCGTCACCGACAAGTGCATGCAGTTCTACGATCCCAATCCCGCAGGGCACGGCGAGGCTACGAAAACATTCCCGGCGCAGACCTCGCGTTTTACCGCGAGCTTCAGCGTCCGACAGAACGGCACGGCGGACGGACACTTTGTTTCACTGCGCTCAGGCACGCTCTCGGCGATCGAGCTCTACACGATCGGCGGAAATCTGGTTTATCGCGACGGCGCGGGCACCAATCACATCCTGCAGGCGATCCCTTCGGGCGTGTGGTATGACGTCGATGTCGATGTGAACCCCGCGACCTTCAAGGCCGACGTGTATGTCGGCGGCATTCGCAAGTTGACCGGTGCGAGTTTCCGCAACGCTACGACCAGCTTCGATGCGATTCGCTTTGGCACCAGCGATGCGTCGGCGACATGGCATTTTTATATCAACGACATCGCCATCACACAGGCACCGGCGGCGTTTTCGGAGAACTTCAATACGATGACCACCGGCAGCTCACCTTTGCGCTGGGTGAGAATGGCCAGCACCGCGCTCACCGTGCGTGAAGTGCCGAGTGCGACGGACAAGAGCATGCAGTTCTACGACGCGAGCACGACGACCAAGGGCGAGGCTTACGCCACCTTTGTCCCGTTGTCTTCGCGCCTTTCCGCTAGCTGGTCGTTCCGTCAGACCGGCACGGCCGAGGGGCATCGCATGGCGCTGATGGCCGGCACTACAACGACGGCGGTCGAGGTGCTTACCTCGGGCGGTAACCTCGTCTATAAAAACGGAGCCGGCACCAACGTGTTCATCCAGGCGATCCCTGCGAATGTCTGGTATAACGTGAAGGTGATCGTGAATCCAGCGACCACGCAGGCGGATGTTTACGTCAACGATGTGCTGAAACTCAGCAACCAAAGCCTGCGTTCCGCCGTTACTTCAGTGGACCGCATTGTTTTTAGCACGAGCGATGTCTCCGCGACTTACCATTATTACGTGGATAATGTCGTGATCACGGCGGCCGGTGCTCCGCCGCTTGCCCTGCTGGCCGCCGGCATCCCGCGCGTGCCGATCGTGCTGAAGCTCGACGATCTCAGCACCGGAGGTGGCAACGTGCCGGCGGGCTGGCGTCGAGTCAGCGATTTCGCCACGGCCCGGCAGATGAAGATCTCCGTCGGCTTGATCGCCAAGTCGCTGGAGATCGGCACGCCGTCCTACATTTCCTACATTCAGGGATTGAGGAACAGCGGCATCGCGGAGTTCTGGTTTCACGGTTACGATCATGTCGGCCAGGAGTTCAACGGCACGACTTACACCGATCAGAAAAACCGCTTCACGACCTCGCAGACGCTGGCGATGACCAAGCTCGGCTTTCAATTCGCTGCGTTCGGCGCGCCCGAGAACGCCTTCGACAACACCACGGTGCAGGTGATGTCGGAAGATTCAGCGATGAATGCGTGGCTTTACGGCGATCTGGCTCGTCCTGCAGGCAAACGTGTTCTCGACCGGGTCGGCGCGGTGAACATTGAGTCGCCCACGTTTGTCCCGAATCCGGAGAAATTTATCAGCGGCTACTTGTCGAGTTACTCGGGCCGCCAGTTCTTCGTGATTCAGGGACATCCCGGAAACTGGACCGATGCGCGTTGGTATGAGTTTGTGCGACTCATCGACTGGCTCAAGGCGAACAACTTCCCGATCATGACTTCGGCCGAGTTAGCTGCGACGCTCTGAGTGTCGCCGGCACCGGGGCCCTCGATTACAGTCGTTTCAATAATTTGAATCGAGGGTTCCTTGGCTTAGGTGGACGAGGGGGCATACGTAAGGTTCCCCTTTGCCCTGTCCGCGTCTTCACGTGCGCGTTCGTCCGCTCATCCAGGCTTATTTTTCAAACATGACTGCTCCCACTGCTTCATTTGCTTCCGCCAGTATTGCCGATGTCACTACGTTCATTACCACGCACTGGGATGACACCGTGCGTTCCTGTCCGAAGGACGAAGGCACGCTGATCGGCCTGCCGCATCCCTACACGATCCCGTGCCGCAAAGATGCGTTCCAAGAGCTGTATTACTGGGACACTTACTTCACCGCGCTCGGATTGCTCGGCACCGGACGTCCGGACCTGGCGGTGGCCAACACCCGCAATCTCCTCTCGCTGGTGGCGCGCCTCGGCTTCGTGCCCAATGGCAATCGCACCTACTACACGAGCCGCTCGCAGCCGCCTTACCTCGGGCCGCTCGTCGGGCTCGTTGCCGATGCCACGGGCGACACGACGTTGATCCGCGACGCCGTGCCGATGCTGAAACTCGAGCACGCCTTCTGGACGACCCGCCGCATGACCTCGACGGGACTCTCGCATCACGGCAATCACGCGACGCACGAAGAGCTCATCGAGTTTTTCCCCACGGTGCAGCACCGTCTCGGGTTACCCGACGCGAAGGCCGAGGACAACGTGGACCTCGCCTCGCGCACCATGGCCGAGTGCGAGACCGGCTGGGATCTGAATTCGCGCTACGACAAACACTGCGCGAATTTCTGCCAGGCCGACCTGAACAGCACGCTCTGGTTGCTGGAGACGTTGCTTACCCGCTGGACCGAGGGCGCCGACCGCTCGCACTGGCAGGCGTGCGCGGACAAACGTCGCGACCTGATCAACACTTACTGCTGGGACGCGGAGCGGGGCGGGTTCTTTGATTACGACCATGTCAACCAACGCCGGAGCACCGTGGTGAGCGCCGCGACATTCCAGCCGCTGTGGGCCGGACTGGCCACGCCCGAGCAGGCGGCGGCGGTGGTGAAAAACATGCTGCCGAAGCTGGAGTTTGCATTCGGCGTTTCATCAGTCGCGCCGGGTGCCAAGCCGAGTCCCTACCAGTGGGATCATCCGAACGGCTGGCCGTGCATCCAGCACCTGGTTTACCGCGGGCTCGAGCGCTACGGCTACCAGGCCGAAGCACGCCGCATTGCCGAGAAATACATCGCCAGCGTTTGCCGCGCCTTCGCGGCGACCGGCGATCTTTGGGAGAAATACAACGTGCTCGACGGCTCGCACCACACGGTCGGTGAGGCCGGTTATCTCATCAACCCGGTCAACCTTGTCACCGGTGAGGCGGATGCCTCCGCGACCGAGGTGCCGCCGTCGATGATGGGTTGGACCGCGGGCGTGTTTGTGGATGCGGTTGGATTTTTGGCGAATCAGAGCCCCTACTGGCTGGCACCGCTGAAATAGAATCTAACTCAGAACGGGTGTGGTTTGACCACGCCCGTTCCCTATTTTCCACGTCCGGCTCACCTCACATTTTTCTGATCTTATGAAATACCCCTTTCTCTTCCTTTCGTTGTGTGCTGCCTCCGTTCTGCACGCCGATGTGAAACTGCCTGCACTGTTCTCCGACCGCGCCGTGCTGCAGAAATCCGAGCGCGTGCCGGTGTGGGGCAAGGCCGAGCCGGGTGAGTCCGTGACGGTTACGCTGGGCAAGGCCAAGGCGACGACCACCACGGGCGCTGACGGACGCTGGCGGGTGTTTCTCAATCTGAAGGCCGAGGGCGCGGAGCCTCGCGAACTGGTGGTGCAGGGCCGCAACCGCCTTGTCGCGAGTGATGTCCTCGTGGGCGAAGTCTGGTTGTGTGGCGGGCAGTCCAATATGGATTTTCCCTTGTCGGCTTTTCCGATCGCCAAGACCGAAGTGCCCAACTCGACGAATCCGCAGCTGCGCGAATTTCGCGTGAAGAAAGCGACGTCCGCCGAGCCTCTTGAGGACGTCGAGGGCAAGTGGGTGATCGCGGGGCCTCAGACCTCGGGAACCTTTAGTGCGGTGGGATATTTTTACGGCAAGAACCTGCAGAAGACATTGCAGACGCCGGTGGGATTACTGACCAGCTGCATCGGCGGCACGTTCATCGAAACGTGGATGAGCCGCGAGGCGCTCGCGTCCGACCCTGGCATTACCGAAGGCGCGAATCGCGCGCGGGCGGAGCGGCTGGCATTCGACACCTATGTCGCCGACCACAAGGCGTGGCAGACGAAGTTCGGTCGCGAAGACCGCCGCGCCGCGGATGCCCCTGTCTTCGCGGCAGCGGGCATTGATACGAGTGATTGGAAACCGGTGATGTTGCCCGGCGCGTTGGACACGGCGGGGATTCCCGAAGGCGGCGCGATTTGGTTGCGCAAGACGATCCCGGTGCCGTCTGCAGACGTCGTCCTCGGAAAAGGCATCGATCTCTTTCTCGAAGGCATTCGCGATTACGCGGAGATCTACTGGAACGGACGGAAAATCGGCACCAGCGATCTGACCGATGTGGCGCATCGCTACGGCATACGCGGAAATTTGGTGATGGCGGGCGACGGTGTTTTGGCCGTGCGCATTTTTAATCCGGCTAAAGGCGCTGAAATTGCGGCGAAGGGACGTTTCCAAGGGAATCATTACATGCTGAAAGGTGAGTGGCTCGCGAAGGTCGAGACGGCTCTGCCTCCGTTGAAGGGTGAGGCGTTGAGCGCGTTGCCTGCGCGTCCGACGGCCACTCCGTATGATCCGCAGAACGTGGCGAGTTATCTGTTCAACGGCATGATCAGCCCCGTGATTCCTTACGGCATGCGCGGTGCGATCTGGTATCAGGGCGAGGGGAACTGGAACCGGGGCTATCAATACCGCACCGAGTTTCCCGCGCTCATCAAAGACTGGCGTGCGAAGTGGGGACAGGGGGATTTCCCGTTCTACTACTGTCAGGTCGCGAACTTTCAGGCGCGTCCTAAGAAGCCTGGCAACGACTGGCAGGCCGAGTTGCGCGAGGCGCAGTCGATGGCGCTGTCACTGCCCAACACGGGCCAAGCCATCCTGATCGACATTGGCGAGGAGTGGAACATCCATCCGGCTAACAAAATGGAAGTGGGCGACCGTCTTGCCCGCATCGCGCTGGCGAAGACCTATGGTCGCGATCTTGTTTACTCGGGGCCGGTTTATTCGGCGATGGTCGTCGAGGCGGACAAGATCCGCCTGCGCTTTACCCATACGCACGGCGGTCTGGTGGCGAAGCCGGTTTCGAGTGAGCCCAATGCGGCTCCACTCGTGCGCAACAGTCCCGGTGGGGAACTCGAAGGTTTTGCGATCTGCGGCGAAGACCGCAAGTGGGAGTGGGCCGACGCCAGAATCGACGGCGACACCGTGGTGGTCCGCAGCGCCCAGGTGCCGAAGCCCGTTGCGGTGCGCTACGCCTGGTCGAACAACCCGCTGTGCAATCTCTACAATGGTGGAGGCCTCCCGGCGGGGCCGTTTCGAACAGATGATTTCCCGATGATTTCGGAAAAGAACAAATACTGAGAAAGGCGGGAAACCCGAGAGTGGCCGGGTGCTGGTTCGGTTGAAATTGATGCGCTTTCAACTGTTTGAAAACCTGGCAGGTGGCTACTCGGGAAACAGGCTGTTTGATGGAGATTAAGAATGATTCCCGATCATCACACCCCAGTGATCGGCGGAGTGAACGGCGCGCGTCGGCATCGCGAGTCGGGCTTCGCCTTACTCATCACCATTACCCTGCTGGCCTTTCTGGTTTTGCTGCTGGTGTCGCTGGCTTCGCTCACGCGCGTCGAAACCCAGGTTGCCAGCAACAACCAGCAGATCTCGCAGGCGCGCCAGAATGCGCTGATGGCGCTCAACATCGCGGTGGGGCAGCTGCAGAAATTCACCGGGCCCGATCAACGCACCACGGCGCGTGCGGATATGAACGCAGCTTGGGTGGTTACGAACACCTACGCCGCCACAAATGTGAATGGGCGTTGGCTCGGGGCGTATGGCAACGGTGCGCCGGTGGATACGACCTATGCGCTGAAGCCCTCGCAAATTCCCGCGACTCTCACCGGTGCCAACGCCGATGCCAAAGGTTCGCAGGCCAAGCTGCTCAACTGGCTGGTGAGCGGCAACGAAGGCACCGTCTTCGATCCGTCCTCGACTGCGACGGTGGGTGCCGACGGGCACATCGTCGCCGCTCCGTCGTCGATCACCTACACTCCGGCAAGCGCGGTTGATCTCACGACGGCCAGCGCCACGCCGGCGACGGCGGACACGCAGGCGCTGCTGGTGGGAGCCAATTCGGCCACCGCGCCCAGCGATTACGTCGCCGCGCCATTGGTGCCGATCAACGCCGCGGCGGGCACCGTTCCGGGTCTCACCACGGCGGCTCCCATCGGTCGTTACGCATGGTGGGTGGGTGATGAAGGCGCGAAGGCACGCGTCAACCTCCCGATGGCCTCGGCCGCACAGGCTCCGCAGGCGTTTGTCTCCGCGCAGCGCACGGCGATTGAATTGATGGACAGGCAAAACCAAGTCGGCGGCACCAACGCCACCGATTTGATCGGCACGACCGCTTACGACCCCGCTTTGACGACGTTGCCCAATCTGGTTTCGCCCAAGCAACTCTCGATGCTCACGCCGACGGCGGCGACCACGCTACCGGTCGCATTGAAGGTGCGTTTCCACGATCTCACGGCGTCTTCGACCACGGTGCTGGCAGACGCCTATGCAGGAGGATTGAAGAAGGATTTATCCGCCGTGCTGGCCACAGGCGCAGCGAGTCCGTTGAACAGTGATTACTTGTTCACGCCGGAGAATACCGTGTCCACCGACTCTTTTGGCGTGCCGAGCTGGGGGCAGCTCCGGTCGTTTGCCCAAACGATGTCGTCGTCCGGGGTCTTGCCGACTTCGCAGATGGTTCTGCCCACTTCCACGAGGATCGGGATCGCACCGGTGATGACATATGTTGCGCTGGGTATGAAGTTCGTAGCTCCTCAGGGCGTTGCAGTAAACAGTCCGATCAGGCTGGCGGTCTTCCCGATGGTGGTGCTTTGGAATCCTTACACCTCTACGATCCCCCAGCATACCTACGAGGTGGGCATCATACGTCGCTTCGGAGATTCGGTTGCGCCCACTCCGCGCACACTGGCCCGTATCGCCGTGGATGGCGTCACGAAACAGGATATCAATTTCACCAAAAATCTTCTGACCACAGGCACCACCACCTACATTCGCTTCAAAGTTCAGCTTCCGGCCGGCGGTATTCCCCCGGGGGCCAGTCTGGTGTTTACACTGCCTACGGGTGGAGATGCTTACACGACTCCAAGTCCTCCGACTGCCGGCCAGCCAAGCAACACGCTTACCAATGGATTTAATGCCTTGGGCTATGTGCTGGCGGGATCGGCTTCGTTTACCTCCGCTGATTTGACCGGAACATTTCAGGCGAGCGGCATGGGTGGAGGCTCCGGAATCGCCGCGTATTTGGGCGAGGTTGCTTCGGTCGGCGTGTCGGGTGCGGCCAATTTTTTAGATAATAACGGGAGCAATAATTATCAGTGGCACCAGTTTATCTGCGGACTCTCCCCAGCGAGGCTTAATCCGGAACCCTACTGGCAGGGGGGCGCGGCCGGACAACTGGCGTCTACGTTTTTTGATCCATTGATCGGCGGCGCGATCTATCCGACGCCCGCCTTGGTATGCGAGCTTCGGATGGGTTTTGGCTATCAAGTCGACGGCTCAGCCAACTATCCCAATGTGCGCTGGATCGCTCAAACCAACCCGCGCGCAGGTCTTCACATCGCCACGCCCGGCGGACACAACGTCCTGAATTTCCAATCATCCAGCGGATTTCAGAACTGGCCGGTCATAAATCTGGACACCGGTGGTCTGCGGGCCTCTACCGGAACGTCGCTTAATTCGAGCACGGCAATCGTGGATACCACGCTGTTCGATTTCCGGCCCGATACGCAGCCCTTGCTGGGCATCGGCCAGCTGCAGCACGCCAATCTTTCTTTGCACAGCAACTATCCTGCTTACCCGATAGGAAACAGCCTGGCCGATTTTCATTTTGTGAACCGGCGTGATCAGGTTCTCGTGCCCTACACGATGACCTCAAGTGTGGATAATCCACCCAATACGCAGATGACTTCCTACTACGACGTCTCCTGGTTGCTGAACCGGGTTCTGTGGGATCGCTACTTCGTATCCTCCGTGCCGAACCGCGGAACCGGCACGGCTGCGGACGCCTCGGTGGTTGCTTCGACCTCCGTCTCCGATCTTCTCCCGAATCCCCGGCATGTGAAATATGGCACGGCTGCCGCAGTCGATCTTCACGATGCCGACAAGGCGGCCGCGAACCTGCTGCTTAAAGGCGGCTTCAACATCAACTCCACTTCGGAGCAGGCCTGGCGAGCGGTGTTGGGCGGCATTAACCAGCTCACTTACATTCCGGAGAGCGGGTCCACGGCGACCTCGACGAAGCTGCAAGCGGCGCTGCCTCGTTTCGCCAAGCCGACGACTCCGGCCAATTCGGCCAGTGCACCCTGGCAAGGTTACCGGGCTCTCGACGAAGCGCAGATCGCCCAACTTGCGACCAGCATCGTCGCCGAGATTCGCAATCGCGGTCCGTTTGTTTCGCTGGCTGATTTTGTGAACCGTCGTCTGGTGGACAACGCTGCCCCGACCAGTCTGGTTGACGAGCGAATCAAAGGCGTGCTCCAAGCTGCGCTCGATACCTCTGTCTCGGTGAATGCGGCGACCGCTCCTTTTAACGATGCGCCCCTGTATCCGATCGATCCGGTCAACAGTTCCTATCCGGATTTTGATGTTCAGTTGATGCAAGGGGGTGTGTCGCGAGTCGCTCCTTACGGCTCGCGAGCCAACTTTGCTCCGCAGATTGTCACTCAAGCCGACATCCTGTCCGCGATTGGCGGCGGACTCAGCGCCCGGTCGGATACGTTTACGATTCGCACGTATGGTGAGGCGCAAAACCCCGTCACCACCGAGATTTCCGGCCGGGCTTGGTGTGAAGCCGTCGTCCAGCGCCTCCCTGAATATATGAACGATGCCGCGAGCAGCTCTGCGGCGGGTGATCCGGCGATCGCGTCACCGACCTCGCTGCAGAATGCCGACAATAAAAAATTCGGCCGACGCTACAAAATCATCTCCTTCCGATGGCTTTCCTCGAACGATATTTGAATTCTATTTCCAGCGCCCGCTCCGCTCTTTCGTTTGTGGTTGTGCTGTGCCTTGTCTCGTTTTTTTCACCGGACGCTCACGCACAGCCTGAACCTTCGCCCGCCACATTTCGAACCCTCGCGATCAGCGCGGACGTTCCGGATGTGTTTTACGATTTGCGCGGCAAGGCTGTGCAGGTCACGGCGGCGACTTCCGGGTTATCCATCCCTAACGAAGTGCCGGCGGGCGGGCGGATCGTCTTCTACCGTTTGCAGCCAGCCGAGAACTCCGAAGCCAAACCGCGGCGTGTTACCGTTGCCGATGTGAACCTGGGCGGAACCGGCCCGTTCCTGCTATTTATGGCGGAGCGCCCTGATTCAGCCGAGCTGGCGCTGCAGATCGTGGATGATTCCTGGGAAAGCCATCCGGTTGAAACGATTCGTTTGTTCAATTTTTCCCGTCGAAATGTCGTGGTCAAAATCGTGATCAAGGAACTCGTTGTTGAACTCCTGTCCGGCAAGGACCGTGTATTGCCCTATGGCACGACCGGCCAGTTCTGGTTT
The DNA here is from genome assembly GCF_007559335.1 of Rariglobus hedericola. Classification (NCBI taxonomy): domain Bacteria; kingdom Pseudomonadati; phylum Verrucomicrobiota; class Opitutia; order Opitutales; family Opitutaceae; genus Rariglobus; species Rariglobus hedericola. The sequence goes on along the minus strand of NZ_VMBG01000001.1, from coordinate 1,950,890 downwards.
CAGGCGGCGACCCAGGAGCCGGAGGGCTGGGTGATGCGTGTGAGCGCGCCCCAGGTCTCTCCACCGAAAACTCGCATCACGGCCATCTTGTTCGATCAAAAACCGACTCCGGATCGTCCGCTCACGCGGGAACTGGATTTGGTCAAATTCATCGACGTCGTGCCGGCAACGCCCGTGCCGTAATCTTTAAAATTCATGTCGCAGTTGTCCTCTGTTCCGGAATCCGCCGCCTGGTGGAAAGAAGCTGTTTTTTATCAGATTTATCCGCGCAGTTTCGCCGACTCGAACGGTGACGGCGTCGGTGATCTCGCCGGCATCACCGGCAAACTCGACTACATCAAACGCCTTGGCGTGGATGCGCTGTGGATTTCGCCGATCTACGCCTCGCCCAACGACGACAACGGTTACGATGTATCCGATTATGAGGCGATCGGCCCTGAATACGGTTCGCTGGACGACTTCCTGAAACTCACCGCGGGCCTGAAGGAGCGCGGACTCAAACTCATCCTGGATCAGGTTCTCAATCACTCTTCGGACGAGCACGCGTGGTTCATCGAAAGCCGCTCGTCGCGCACCAATCCAAAGCGGGACTGGTATCACTGGGTTGATGCGAAAGGCTTCGATTCCGACGGAAAGCCCATTCTGCCCAACAACTGGAAATCCGTCTTCGAGGGGCCGGCGTGGGAGTGGGACGAACTTACCGGCCAGTTCTACCTGCATTGTTTTTCGCGGAAGCAACCTGACCTCAACTGGAAGAACCCGGAGGTAAGAAAGGCGTGTCATGATGTGCTGAATACGTGGGTCGCCCGTGGCACGGACGGCTTCCGTCTCGATGTCATCAACATGGTGGCGAAGGCCGAGGGTTATCCCGACGTGCCGCGCCCACCGGGAAACACGGACAAATTGATCGGACTCGACACTCATGGCGTCAACCAGCCGCCGCTGCACGACTACCTGCGCGAGATGAACCGCGAGGTGTTCGAATGCAAAGATCTCTACTCGGTCGGCGAGACGTGGTGGGTCGATTCGACCAACACGCTCGATTTCACTGCTTACGACCGTTGCGAACTGAACGGCTGTTTCTACTTTTACTTCCATGGGTGCAAATCGGGCCGCGAGCACTTCACGGAGTTTATGAAACTCTACCGGGTCACGCGCGGGAAGAGCTGGCTCACGGTCACACTGGGCAATCACGATTCGCGGCGGATTATCTCCCGTTTCGGCGATCCGGTGAACCACCGTTATGCCTCGGCGACTTTGCTCGCTGCTTGGTTGCTGACGCTGCCGGCGACGCCGTTCCTTTTTCAAGGCGAGGAGCTGGGCCTGACCGATGTGGTGTTCGATTCCATCGAGGACTACCGGGACATTTCGATGGTGAACCGTTATCATATGATGATCGCGGAGGGGAAAACGTCCGCCGAAGCGCTGGCTGTGTTGAGCCGCGACAGTCGGGACAACAGCCGCACACCGATGCCGTGGGACGCCACGGCAGGTGCGGGTTTCAGTGAAGGGAAACCGTGGATTACCCTGGCGAATGTGCATCGGCCGCTTCATGCGGCGGGCGCGGAGGCGGATGCGACTTCGATCTTTCACGGTTACGCGGCACTGCTCGCTCTGCGCAAAAAAGTGAAGTCGCTCGTTTACGGTGAACTCACGCCGATCACCGAGTCGGGCGACGTGCTCGCTTACCGGCGAGGCGCATGGGGTGAACATCCGACCGTGACCGTGGTGCTCAACTGGGGCGGATCGTCGCAGCCGTGGCCGGTGGTGGTGCCGGCGGGAACGCCGTTGTTTGCTAATTGCGGGGCCGTCGATGGGGAGTGTCTGCGCCCTTGGGAAGCGGTGATTTTCTAAGATAAATTTATGATCTCCTCTTTAGTCCGCTCTCGCCAGATTTTCGCGCTCGCGATCACCCTGTTTGTCTCGGCTGTGACGCTGTCGGCGGCCGAGCGTGAATCGCTCAAGCTTCTGACAATCGGCAACAGCTTTGCCGACTATCCGCTCTCTTATCTGCCCGATCTCGCGAAGGCAGGCGGCAAGACACTCGTGCTCGGTCGGGCGAATCCGGGCGATTGCACGCTGGCGCGCCACGCGGAGTATCTTGCTGCCGCGCTGGCCAATCCTGCCGATCCGAAAGGGCGTCTCTATAAAAATGGTTCAGTGTTTAATCTGCCGGGTCGGGAGACCGTAAGCCTGCCCGAAGCGCTGGCCGCGCAGGCTTGGGAAATCGTGACGATCCAGCAGGCGAGTTTTGATAGCTACAAGCCTGAGACCTATCATCCCGCCGTTGACCAGATCATTGCGGCCATCTGCAAATTTGCGCCCCAGGCGGAGATCGTTGTTCAGGAGACCTGGATTTACCGCGATGATCACCCTCTCTTTCAGGGCAAAGAAAACATGACTCAACAGAAGATGTATGAAGGTCTGCGCGCGGCTTATCACCAGCTCGCGGCGGAAAATGGGTTTCGGATTATTCCCTCGGGTGACGCGATGGAGCTGGCGCGCAAGAGCCCTCGCTGGACCTTCGTGGCGGATGCGAATTTTGACTTCAAAAATCCGCCTGTTGGGAAATTGCCCGACGAGTCGGGCAGTCTGTGGGCGGGCTGGAGTTGGTCGAAGCCGGCGACCGGCGAACCCAAGCTTCTGCTGGACGCCAAGCACACCAGTATAGCGGGCAAATATCTGGGTGCCGTCGTTTGGTATCAGGTGATGTTTAACGCGGATTCGGCGCCCGCGAGTTTTGTGCCTCGCGGACTTACAGCCGAGGATACGGCGGATCTTCGCTCCCATGCCAGCGAGGCGGTCAAGGTCGAGCGCCTGCGCGCGACCTCGACGAGGGTAGCGAAATAATCCTCCGCCTTATTCGGCGGCGGCGGGGCGGAAGGCGGGGGCGACGCGTTCGACTCCGCCGCGCGGGCCGTCCACGGCCTTGAAGCTGGAGGTCGCGGCGTCCCAGCCGGTTTTGGCCGGATAGGGGTAGAGCGGCATTTCCAATTCGGTTTTTCCGTTCACGACGCGCTTGCCGTGGAGCATTTCGGGGACGGTGCCTTTTTCGCGCCAGGCGCGCACGACATCGAGCAGGTTGGGTGTGTTCTGGATGCCGGGACCGCCGCCGTGGCCCATGCCGGGAATAATGTAGAAGCGAAAGAACGACTGCGTTTTTTCAAGGCTGCCGACATGCGTGATCACGCGCTCGTAGTAATCGAGCGTCGCGTGTGTGGGCACGATGGAATCCACGGAGCCGGAGGTCATGATGATTTTGCCGCCGCGTTTTTCGAAGGCGCTCAGATCGGGGTTCTCCGCGTTCAGATACGGCCCGAGCGCGGCGGTATAGGTGTCGATGTCGTTGCCGAAATTAATGTCTTCGAGTTTCTTGTTCGCCCCGAAAACCCACTTGAAGAGATAGAGGTGGCCGTGGGCGGAGCTGATGGAGCTGCCGAACGGGATGCCGTTGAAGATGCGTTCGCCGGTAACGGTGTGCCTGGGTCCGTCGAAGAGTTTGCGGAGGGCGTCGGCGTGCGCGGGCGTGAGCGACGGATCTTTTTTCAGTGCGAGCGCGATGACCGCCTCGGCGTCTTTGCCGGTGTAGCGCGGGTCGGAGACGAACTTGCCGGCGACGGGTGGAGTTTCGCGTGCGGCCATGTATTCGTTACCCGCGGCGATGACGGCGGCTTCCTGCTCTTTGGTGAACGGAGTTTTTTTGAGGATCTGATCGTTCCAGAGGAAGTAGGCGTGCAGCGGAGTGCGGCAATGCGCGGGGATCGCGGTGATGATGCCGTCGTAGTCTTGGGGGTAGCGTTGCGCTTCCTGCAGGCCTTGCTGTCCGCCGGTGGAGCCGCCGTTGAAGTAGGAGAACTCGGGGGCTTTGCCGTAGTGGGCGGTAATGATCTGTTTGGCGGCAACCGTCATGAGGTGAGTGGCGCGGAAGCCGAAGTCTTTCCAAACCTCGCGGTTGTTGACGCCAGAGTCAGCGTTGGGAGCGGTTCCCATGTCAGTCGTGGCGACGGCGTAACCGCTGGCGGCGGGCCAGGCGAGGCTCAGGGGATTGATGCGGCCGGCGGAGCCACCGTTGCCGAGGCCGAGGAAGCGGGCGTTCCATTTTTCCGCATCAGGCAGCCAGAGCTCGACGTTGATGTTGGAGCCTTTGGCGGGGTTGAGCACCAGCTTTACGATGGTGCGCGGCGGAAGGTTGTTTTGAACTTTGCCGTCGGGCGCGGTGAACGTCGGCGACTCGTCACGTTGCGCGAACGTGATCGTGCCGTTGGGAATTTGGAGTGCTTTGATCGCTGACACGCGGGCGTCCGTGGCGGGCGAAGCCGTTGCGGGGGCGATAGTCGGAGTCTGGGCGTAGGTCGAGGCGCAGCCGAGGAGGAGGGCGGCGCAGAGGGGCAGAAGCTTTTTCATGAAGGGAGAGCTGCGATTGGATGGCAACGGAGCGGGCGTGGTCAAGCCACGCCCCTACGGCGGAGTGTCAGGGGGATTTGATCGCGGGGCCGCGGTAGTTGGTGAGCGTGCCCCAGCTTTGGAGGACGATGAGGTCGTTGCCCTCGGGGCGGTGTTTTTCGGCGGCTTCGCGGAGGAAGGGCAGATCGAGTTTCTTTTCGATGACGTAGTGTTGGTAGGCCAGTTCGAAGATGGGCATGAAACGATCGCGGCCGTGCGGGCTGATGGGCACGGGGCCGACGATCTTCACATCGTGGCCGGCGAGGTATTTCGCCATGTGTTCGTAGCCGGCGGCGAGACGGTTGTCGGCGGCACTGTAGAGATCGAGGCCCTGCTTCTTGGCGATCTCGGCGGAGGCGGCGAGGGAGCCGAGGCCCATCTGGCCGTGGATTTGGTCGCGGCCGGATTCCTGGTTTTCACCGTGGGCGTAGATGTAGTGGGTGAGCGAGCCGTGACCTTGGCCGTTGAGGTAGTAGGCGACGGCGCGGTTGAACTTGGGCTGGTCGTCGCAGAAGACCGCGAGCGACATCATGGTGGCGATCATGCAGGCGTCCCAGTTGCCGTTGAACGTGGGCTTGAAGGTTTCCACGCGCGGATAAAACACGGTGAGCAGCATTTTGCGGAAACGATCGGCGGATGCTTTCGGCCAGCCTGCGGTGGAGCCATCGGGCTGGCGGTAGTGTGCGATGAGCTCGGCGGCGCTGGCGAATTTTCCGCCGACGAAGCCGGCGGTGACTTTGCCCTGGTCGCTGCGACCGATCTGGATTTCGACGAGCTGGTCGCCGCTGGCATCGAGGATTTCGATGGCTTTGTCGGCGTGGGCGCGTTCGCCGGTGATGGCCCAGAGCAGGGCATGACCGTAAGCGGCGGACGCGTCCTTCATCAGGTAGCCGACGGAGTTGTCGTGCGGATTGATGACGGGGATGATCTTGGGCCTGTAGGCGAGCTGGGTGAACTCGCTTGTGCGCATGGCGGCGAGGGCGGACGTCCAGGGTTCTTCTTTGGCGGCGAGACGAGAGCGGACGAAGTCGAGGTCGGACTGGCTGTGGAGGATGCCGGGATGCGTGAAGACGTGGTTCGCCGGGACGGACTGTTCGGGAAGAATCTCGGTGGGCGCGCTTGGGCCGGTATAGTTGGGGTTGCGCTTCGGTTCATCGGCGGCGGTGAGGATTGATGCGAAGAGCAGAGAGGCGAGGAGGGCGGAAATGCGGAGGGGCATGGTTTTCGACAGGATGGACAGGATGAAAGGGCAGGATGGGGGATTTCGGAGCGGGCGCGGTCGAGCCGCGCCCCTACGGCGGAGGTGATTACTGTGAGATGGTCCAGGTGCCGTCGGCGTTGCGTTGTCCGGTAAGGTTTTTGGGAGCGCCAAAGGTGCGTGAGAGGCCGGGTAGATTAATCGAGGCGGCATCCAGTGCGATGAACGAGACGATGCCGGCGGAGGTCGTGCGGATGATAGCGAGACGGGCGCTTATGTGCGCGGTGGTTTGGTCGGATGTAAGAGAGAAACGGAGCTCGGAGGTTTTTTCAGAGCGGGCGAGATGATCGGTCCAACCTTCGCCGAAGATTTCGATGTGGTTGCCGGTGACGCGGGTGGTCAGTGCGGATGTGGTTTTGGCGGCCGGGACGGGTTGGAAAAGTGCGGTGAAGCCGAGGGCTTCGCCGGATTGCTTGGCGGCATAGGTGAAGTGACGGCCTTGGGTGACGTCGACTTTCGGCGTGGTGGGTTCGCGAAGCGTCAGTTGTTCGGCGGGCGCGAGGAGCGTGGTGAGGAGACGGCCGTTTTTGCCTTCGGCGAGAAGCGTGCTGCTGTTGGGTTTTATGGGATCGGTGCGGAACTGGGCGAGCCATTCGATGGTGACGGGTTGCGTGGCGGTCGCGGTGTCGAACACGAGGATGTAGTCGCCACGACGATGGAGCACTTCGCGGGTGAGCGAGGTGACGTCGGAATAAGCGCGGGTGAGATCGACAGTGGTGGCGTTCCAATCGGGAGAGCTGAAAAAACCGGTGATGGTGGCGCGGGCGTCGCGGTCGAAGCGCTGGTTTTTTCCGTTCACGAGGAGCGTGGCGTGGGACTCGGTGGCGTTGGAGAAATAGGTCCAGCGCGAGCCGCCCGACTGCCAGAAGGCGCCTTCGCCCGAGCCTTTGCCGTAGCCGGGAGCGACGAGCACCCATTCGTCGCCAAAGGCGAGAGCGAGGGCGCCGGCGTCGAGATGGCTGTGGTTACGATTGGTAGGGCCGGCTTTAATGGAGAGCAGGTAGTCGGTGGAGGACCAGCCGGAACGGGTGGTGACGAGATCGTTGACGGTGAGGCGGTGGTCGAGGGCGCGGGGGCCGGAGCCGGAGGCGGGTGCGGTGCGGGCCCAGAGGAAGTTGAGCGCGCGGTCATCGGCACCGCCGCGCGGGGTCGGCAGATTGTCGGCAAACCAGGCGGCGTCGGAGTCGGTGTATTCCGAGGCGAGGCGGTAGATGATGGCGTGTGGCGTGGACCAATCGCGAGTGACGGCGTCGCCCCACGGAAGGTTGCCGGTGAGTCCGGACGTGGACGCGTTGAGGCGGTAGGCGGCGGCGTTTTTGAGGAACGGGCGTTGGTAGAGATCGGCGGAGTCGGTGATCAGGCGGGTCGCCTCGATGTATTGGAGGATGTAGTTCATTCCGTAGGTCCAATAGGAGACGCCCTCGACGGAGCTGCCGTCGTCGGAAGCGTGGTCGGCCACGCGCTGGAAATTCAGGCGGGCGGCGGCGAGCCATTCGGGCGCGCCAGGGAGTTCGCCGTAGAAAGCGATGCCGCAGAAGGCGAGGGCGGCGACGCTGACCTGGTTGTGGTTTTCCTCGAATCCACGTGCCCAGAAGGCATCGCCATAGAGACCTTTTAGCAGGCAGGGCATGCGGGCAGCGATGACGTCGCGGATCTGCTGGCGTTCGGCGTCGGTGAAGGCGTCGCGATGCCAGTCGTAGGCGACGGCGATGCCGCGGCCGATGTGGCCGGCGGCGAGGTCGGCATTGTTGCCCATTTTCGAGGTGTTGCGGCCCCAGGTTTCGAAGGCGATGGCGGCGAGAGTGAGTTCGCGCATCTTCGCGCGGTAGGGTGCATCGGGCTTGAGGCGGGCGGCGACGGCGAGGGCGAAGATCTGGTTGCCGACCTCGCGCTGCCAGAGTTCTTCCATCGCGCTATAGAGTGTCTTGGTGTCGCCGCGTTTGCCGACCATCTGCTCGGGAGGCAGGTATTCGGGGGGCGGTTCGGCGACGACCTTGTCCATCGACGAGTAAAACGCGTCGCGCAAGGCTGCACGGGGGGCGGGAAGGGCGGCGAGTTCGCGGACGACCTGCGGCCACTGTGTATCCGAAAAATAGAGACGCGGCCTGTTTTCGCGGATGGTGGCGGTCCAGGAGGGAGATTGAGTCTCCAGTGATTTCAAGACCTCTGCTTGAGTGATGGTCGCGTGATTGGGAACAGCTGCTCGTGCGTTCAATAACCCAAAGGTGAATATACAGATCGTCGCGAAGGTGTGCCGGATTATTGAAGCGGTCGAAATCACGGAGATAGAATAGGAGGTGGGTCGTGAGAAAATCAGCGGGTGGCCGCCGCACGGATGGCTTCGATTTTTTCTTTGGTGAGGGCGCCACTGGCGTCGTCTTTCGCGCCGTGGACCGCGAGGTTGTCGATGAGACCCTTGAACGGACGCGTGGTCGCGCTTTTGGTGGCGTTGTTGCCGACGAGAAACTGGCCGGAGAAAGGCTTGAGCTTGCCGGCGGCGATGGTGGTGGTGCCGGCGACGGTCAAGGTGCCCGGGGTGGTGGTGGCGACGTAGTAGGTGACGTTGTCGGTGGTGCGGGTGCCGTCATACACGGCGGCGAAGAAGATCCATGCCCCCGGCTTGTTGAAGGACGGTTCGCTTTGGACATCGCTGTGCGTGCCGTTGACTTGAAGGGAGAGGCGATCCTCGGTGCCGGCCATCAAGGTGATCGGACCTGCGACCACGATGCGGGCGGATGCGTTCAGAGGGACTGCGGGGTTGATCCAGCCGGTGAGGGTGAAGGAGGAGAGGCCGGAGAGTGCGGAAAGACCGGTTGAATTGGACCAAACCACGGCGGCCGGGCCGGTGGAGTTGGGAGTGGTCGCGCCCATGCCGGTGGCGCTGGTGAGATCCAAGGCGTAGTCACCGGTTTTTTCGGAAACGCCTTTGGCATCGGCACTGAAGAACGGCATGCCGTCCCCACCCACGGCCACCGTGTAGAGATTGGCGTCACCTGCAGAACCGAGATTCGCGGTGTAGGCACCGCCGCCTTCGTTGAAATTCCACGAGAGAAGCGGGGCTGACTGGGCGGACAGACTGGTGCCGAAGAGTGCAAGAAAGGGCAGAAGTGCGGTGGATTTCATGGTGGGAAAATCAGGAGGAAAACCGAGTGGAGATGGGATGATGAAACAAAAACCGCGTGCACCCGCGTTGGCGGATGGCACGCGGAGAGATGCGGTGTCGTGCCGTGTTTAACGGCGAATCGAGCGGCGGCGCAGGGTGGCGAGGCCGAGCATGGCGGCACCGGCAAAAGCGGCATAGGTGGAGGGTTCGGGGATGGCGGAGATGGTGAGGATGCCCGTGTTGGCGAGGGAGCCGGTGAAGCCGCCGGCCAGGCCGGTGATCGTGAGGTTGGAGACCGCGCCGGATGAGAACCCACTGAACAGTGTGTAAGAGCCGGCGACCGAAACGTCGCCGCTGAGTGCGAGCGTGGTATTGGTCAGGCTAAATGTGCCGGTGCCCGAACCAAGAATCTGGTCAAAGCTCGTGCCGATATCGAAGTTGAGCGTGCCGCCATTGGTTGTGAAGTTTCTGTTGGCAGCGAGGGTGAAGGAAGAAGCGACGCCGGATTCACCGGGGGTGATCGAGCCGGCGCTCATGAGAAAGTGACCCGTGCCCAGAGAAAGATTGCCGGCAGCAACGCTGGCGAGAGAGCCACCGTCGATGGTGATGGCACTGGTGCCGGTGAGGCCGGAGCTGGCGGTGGTGAGCTTGAGGGTGCCGTCGGAGAGGGTGGTGGTGCCGGTGTAATTAATGGCTCCCTGGCCTCCGGACAGACCGAGTGTGCCCGTGCCTTGTTTGATGAGGTTGATGGAGTTCTGAATGGCGATACCGGTGGTGGAATTGCCAGAGCCGTTGATGGTCAGGGTCGAGGCGGAGCCGCCGGTGTTTTTGATGTAGCCATTGGAGCCACCGATGAGGGCGACCGTTTGATTGAAGCCGCCGAGATCGACTGTGCGGCCAGAGCCGAAGATATAAAGGGAGGTCGAAGTGGTCAGCGTATTGCTGGCGCCGAGCTTGAGTGTGCCGTTGCTGACAAGTGTGTTGCCGGTGTAGGTGTTGGCGCCGGAAATAACAACGGTGCCGGTAGTGCTCACGCCAAGGCCTCTGGAGCCGGCTATCACGGACGAAATGGTGAGGGTGCCGGCGCCGCCTATAATTGGACCGGTGTTGCCGCCTCCCGTGCCGGTGTTGGCATCCGAATCCAAGGTGAGGGTGCCGCCGGAGATCGTGGTGGTGCCCGCGCTGGTGATGTTGCGGACCCGGATGGCGGTGGTGAGCGAGAGGGCGGAAGAGGCGCTGATGATGGCGTTGTGGGTGTTGACGCCGGTGGCGTTGGCCCATGAAACGTCGGCTGTTCCGTTGCTCCAGTTGGCGATGGAGGTGCTCCAGTCTCCGCTGCCGCCGACAGGAGTCTCAGGCGCGCCGGTGGGATCCCAGGTGAATGACGCGGCTTGGATGAATGGTGAAGTGGCTGCGATCAATGCAAAGAATGGAGGGAAAGATAGGCGTGTTTTCATGGTGCGGGAATAGTCAGGAGACGGGGGTGGAAAGTGAGGCGACGAGTTCGGAAGGCGTGAGGATGGGGATATGGTTGGTCTGAAGGTAATCGATGAGTTTCACGAAGGCGGCCCAGCGGGCGTCGTCCCATTGATCGGGGTGGCCTTGCAGAATAAAATAACGGCGTCCCGGCGCGTGTTTGGCGTAGGCCTCGATGAACTTCTCGGGGTTGGGAACGAAGAGTGGTTGCTCGATGTTCACCTGATACACGCGGTCGAGGATGGTGACCTTGCCGGCGGACTGCAGCTTGGCGCCGCGTTCATCGAGCGCCTTGGGATAGAGCCAGAGCTTCATTGCGGGGTCTTGGGCCATCACGCGCGTGGTGGCTTCCCAGTCCGCATCGGAGGCCTGCGTGTTGCCGCCGCCGGGCGGACCGAAGCAAGTGAATGGAGCGCCAAGTTTTTCGACGGCGAGTTTCTGGCTGATCTCGAAACGGCGCTTTTGTTCTTCGTAGGGACGGTTGGCGAATTCGGCGTAGTCTTTGCCGGGCTCTCCGTCCTTGTGAACCCCGTGATCATAACCGTGAAACCAAAACTCAATCAGGCCACTTTTCTGAAGATTTTTAAGGTAGGCGGAGTAGGCGGGTTTGTCGCCTTCGAGCGAGTTGGCGATGATTCCGATGGAGAGTTTGAATTTACGCTCTAGCGCAAAGTCGGTGATGCGTTTCCATCGTGCGGAGGCGGCTCCGTTGCCGCGCACGGACAGGTCGTCTACTTTTAAAACAACCGGAATGAGCGGCGCGGGCAGCCTGGCCTCTGGGACGGCAAATGCCGCCACGCCTGAACAGGCAAAGGCGGCGAGAACGAACGGCCGGAGACGGGAGATCATGATCCGTTCTTTAAACAATTGTGCGGCGACGGCGGAGAGCCGCGAAGCCGAGCATGGCGGCACCGGCGAGCATGGCGTAGGTGGAGGGCTCGGGGACGGCGGAGGCGGAGAAGGAGAGCACGCCGGTATTGGAGAGAGAGGCTACCCAGTTGGTGGTGTCGTAGCCGGTGATGGTGACGCCGGAGACACTTCCACTGTCGATGAAACCACTGAAAAGGCTGTAGCTGTTATTGTAGTCGCCCACGTTCCAACTGATCAGGTTGAGCGTCAGCGATGTGTTGGTGAGGTTGAATGAAGAACCGGCACCGGAGCCTTTAATCTGGTCAAGAGAAGAGGTGGTATCGAGGTCGAACTTAAGCGTGCCGCCGTTGGACATGAAGTCCTGGCCGGCCGCGAGAGTGAAGGATCCGATAGCGCTGCCACGGGTATCGATGGTGCCGCCGTTAGACACGGACACGCCGCCTGTGCCGAGGTTTACGTTGGCGATGGAACTGGTAAGAGTTCCGCCGGATACAGAGATGGAACCGGTGTTCGTAAGATTGGATCCGAGACTGAGGGTGCCGCTGGAGACGGTGGTGGTGCCGTAGAAACTGTTTGTTCCGTTGAGCGCCTGGGTGCCGGAGCCGTTGATTACCAGATTCAGAGTGTTGGTGCTGTTGCCACTGATCGTGCCGGAAAAGGTGGTTGTGGTGCCGGATTTGGTGGAGAGAGTCAGATTATAGCCTGCAGCAGTAATCGTAACCGTGCCCGCATTAGCCGTTGTGCTTACCAATCCGGAAATCTGCTGATTACCTGCGGCCTTTCCTAATCGCACTGTGGTGCCGGCGGCCATATTTACAGTCGTTCCGGTGGGAAGTAAGTTATCGGGATTGCCATCCAGATTTAGATAAGCCGAACCGGTGAGGAAGGTATCGCCTGTATAGCTGGCGGCTGCCTTGAGATTAAGGCGTCCGGTGCTGCTACTTGAAATAGAAAGTCCTCCAGTGCCGCCGAGTGTGGAGCTCAGATCAATATACCCAGTGTTGGTAAATGTGAAGGAGGGGGCGATCAGGCTGCCAGCTCCGATGCCGAGAGTCGCGGTTCCATTGCTCGTGATCCCTGTTGTCGTGATAGCAGAACTCAAAGTTACCGTGGTGCCCGTGGTGAAGCCGAACGTGGCGTCGTTGCCGTTGACCCAAGTGCTGCCGGCTCCGCTCCAGTTTGAAGAGGTGGTGTCCCATGCTCCGCCAGTAGTGGCTGAGGTCCAAGTATAGGTGGCTGCTTTGAGAGGTGCAATGAGTGCTAGCAAAACGAGCGCTGCGGAGAGAAAGCGGTTGGGGCGTGATTTCATGGCTTTTGAGGATGGGGGTGGAACCGGCGCGGGTGCGCACTAGCTGCGCACCTACACAGGAGAATCAGGGTTTGGCCACCAGCGCGGCGGCTTCGGTGGGGGTGACGATGGGGATTTTGTTGGCTTGTAGGTAATCGATGAGCTTCACGAACTCGGCCCAGCGCTCGTCGTTCCATTGGTTGGGGTGGCCTTGTATCACATAATAACTACGGCCCTTAGCGTTCTTCAGATAGCCGGTGATGAATTTGTCGGCGTTGGGCACGAAGAGCGGATCTTCGATGTTCACGCCGCCGACGCGCTCGAGGATGACCTTGCCGGGAATCTTGGCCTGGTCCGAACGATTGGCATACAGGAAAATCTTCATGTCGGGATCTTCGGCGAAGACCTTGAAGGTCGCGTCGTCGAAGCCGTTGAACGGCGAGCCAAAGGTGGTGAAGCCGAAGCCGAGTTTCTCTTTGGCGAGGGCCTGCGATTTTACGAAGCTGGCTTTCTGCTGTTCGTAGGTCGTGCCTTTGAACTCCTGGAGTTTCACGCCGTTTTCTTCCCACTGTTTGTGGTTCCAGCCGTGAAACCAGAACTCGATGAGTCCGGTTTTCTGGAGATCTTTAATGTAGTTGATGTAGGTCGGATTAGCCGTGCCGAGGGACTCGGCGATAATACCGACGGAGAGTTTGATCTTACGCTCGATGGCAAAGTCAGTGATGCGCTTCCAACCGCGGGGAACGTTGCCGCCGCCGGTGGCGAGGTCGTCCACCTTGAGGACAACGACGGGCGGATTCGCGGGGAGCGGAGGGAGCTTGGAGAAATCGAGCGCGGCCTTGACCGGAGCGGCAGCGGCGGCGGACGGGGCTCCCGCGAGGCCGGCGCTTTCCTCGACGGTGATGTCATCGATGTCCCAGGAGCCGGTCGAGGTGCTGAAGGAATGAAACCACACGATGACGCTGACGGCGCCGGCGGGAGCGGTGGCGTCGAGCGTGTAGGGTGCCCAGGTTTCGACATGGGGTGGGACGGCCTTGTCCTTGGCTTCACCGATGAATTTGCCGGAGGCATCGCGGAAGCGCAGGTAGGCGCCGAGTCCCCAAGTGGTCGCGTAGGAGCGGGCTTGGAACGAGAGGCGGTAGGTGGCGCCGGGGGTGGCGGGAAGCGCGGTGCTTTCGAGGCTCGAGCCGGCGATCGCGTCATTGTCTTCGATGCGCAGGCCAAGCTTGCCGGTGCGGGCGGATGCGGCGTCCGTGCGGCTCATGGGATGGGTGCCTTCGAGCGGAACCCAGTTCTTGAGGCCGTCCTCGAAGCCGGGATTGACGAGGGCGAGGGGCTTGGCGGGGGCGTCGGCGGAAAACGCCGGCGCCATGCCGAGGGCAACAATGGAAGAAAGCAGCAGGCAGGCGCGAAGGAGTGACATCAGTCGAAGGGTCAGAAGGTGGGATTAAGAGTCACAAGGGCTTGCTCGGGTGTGAGCATGCCAACACGGCCATCGACGAACAGGTAGTTGGCTCCTTTCCCATGACGCTTGGGCGCGCTGGCGTTGTAGCCATCCGGCTTTGCGGGATCGGTAGTGGGGGTGGGGGTTGAATCGAGGTAATAATCACTGCTGTCGCCCACGAGCACGGTGCGTCCGGGATTGTCGATGGAGACGGCTCGGAATCGGAGTTTAACGTCAGGAATTTTGGCTCCGCCGACCTTAAGCCCCCAGTTCATGCCGTAGCCGGCCGTGCTGTAGTTGCTTTGAGCGGTCAGTTTTTGCGATGCGTTGAACAGTTGGTCGTAAGCGGGGCAGTGTCCGATGGAGACGGTGTCCTTGAGATCGCCAACCGATTGTGCGCCGGTTGCAGTTCCGTTGAGTTTAAAGCTGCCATTGGTCACGTAGGGACTGATTTCCACCGACCAGTTTTCGAGCGTGCGATTGGCCAGAGGCGGCGGATTTGCCACGGTGTAGCCGGCCGGCATGTCGCTTTGGCGCATCAAGCGTGGTGCGGGATAGAGTCCGCGGTTGTCAGCAGCGTAACCATTAAACGCCACGCCAATCTGGCGGAGATTACTCATGCATTGAGTGGAACGCGCCGTGTTGCGCATCGAGCCGACGACGGGCAGTATAATCGCCGCGAGAATGCCGACGATGGCGATGACGCTGAGGAGTTCGACCAAGGTGAACGCGTGGCGGGGGCGCGCGGAAACTACGGGGGACTTCCGAGGGGTAGAGCGGAACATGGGGATAAACTATCCGGTAAACCGGAGGGTGGAAGGATGCCGGCTTTCAAACTATTGAAGAAAGGCCGCGTGACGAGGGGTGAACTGGCGGCTAACGAGGGGAGCGAGAGGGGGAAGGGCTGCTGGAATCGCGCAGGCTGGCTCCGGGTTTCCAGATGCCGCCAACCAAGGTGTAGATGATGTTGGGCGGGAGGCCTCGCTCGTTGCGTTGAAGCATGCCGATGACGACCTCGGCGGCGGTGGCACCGATGAGCGTGTCGTTTTGATAGACTCCGGCGATGTCGGGCTCGTCGTCGCGGGCGGTGAGGGTGGCGATGCCGATGTCCTCGGGGACGCGCAAGGGTTTGAGCCAGGAGACGATTTCGCGGGCGATGCCCTGGGTGATGACAACATCGGGGCGGCAGCGCCGGCGCCAGGCGAGGAAGTCGGCGGCATTGAGGTCCTCGGGGAGGTGGGGCTTGAGGCGGTTCTTTGGAGCAAGCGTCTGCTGGGCGATGGTGTAGCCGGCCACGTAGGAGTGGTTGACCTTGCTGTCCCAGCCGGGGTGGATGTAGAGCCCGATGCGCCGGTAACCCATGCCCGCAAGTTTTTCCACGAGGAGCATGGTGGACTGGGTCTGGTGGTTGGTGACGATGTGGAGGAGGGGCGGACGCAGCGTATAGCCCAGGGCGACGGACGAGAACGAAGTGAAGTCGAAGTTGAGTTTGCCGCCGTCGTGTTCCTGCGGTGCTACGATCAGGCCCTGAATGTTGCGTGCCCTGAGGATCGCGGCGACGCGGGCGGGGGTGATGCCGGGGGCGTGCAGCCAGAACTCCTCGAGTTTGTAGCCGAGCTCGCGCGAGCGTTCTTTGGCGCCGAGGAAATATTCATCGAATACTTTGACGCTTCGCATGTTGTCGCGATCAGCCCAATTATTGATCCACGCGAGTGTGGCGTGATACGAGGTGGGCTGGATTTTTTTCCGGTAGGCTACGAGCGCCGACAGCATCGGGTCGGGCGTGTAGCCCATTTCTTCGGCGACCTTGAGAATGCGGGCGCGCATCTCGGGACGGAGCTTCGGACTGTGGTTCAGCGCCAGGCTGACGGTCGAAAGATGCACACCGGCCCGTTCGGCAATGTCACGGAGGGTGATGCGGGGCATGGCGGGGAAAGCTACGGGTTGCGGGGACGGTCGACGGCCGGGGCGGGCGCGAAAGGAATGAAGCGGCGGATACTACGAACAGCAGGAGGACGGGGGAACTGTCCGTAGTTTGTATTCAAAAAATGATGCGTGTGCGTCGCTGACTTCAAGTGTGATTTCTTACTCGCGAGTGGGTTGCGAAAGGTGCGTGGGGATCAAAGCGGCGCGACGTAGTTTTTGGGGCCGCCCAACCGCATGAATTTCCCGTGCACGTGCAAAGCGGCCAGCAGGGCGATGGTGCTGATCACGCAGCCCGAGGTGAAGGTGTAGTGGTAGAGATTGCCGGATACATCGATCAGCTTGCCGATGAGCGGGCCGATCACCATGCCGAACACCGAGCCCATGAGACCCGCGGCACTGGCAAACTGTGCGAATTTGGAACGAGGAAACAGGCGCAGCCCGAGTGATGCCGCGCTGGTGAAATAGCAGCCGGAGAGCACACCGTGCAGCACGAGAGCGATCGCGAAGGTGCTGGCATCGCGTGCATACAAGGCACCCCAGGCGGTCACGACAACGTAGCCCAGCAGGCAGCCGATGGCCATGCGGAGCGGGTGAAAAATATCCGCCAGCCACCCGAGCGGGTAGGCGAGAATGAGCGAGATCGTGAAGGTGAGCGCCATGTATTTTCCATAGGCGTCCATGCTCATGCCCAGGCTCGTGGCGTAGGGAATCATGAAGGTGTTCACCGGCATGAAGCAGATGCTGGCGATCGTTAAGAGGATGAAGACCCAGATATAATACGAATGGCTGAAGCACTCGCGGAAGTAGGTCTTCGCGCCCACGAAAAATCCGACCAGCGGACCGGGTGCGTTCTCCGGCTCCGGCGGAGGCGGCGGGTAGTTGCCCTCCTTTACTTTGTAGCAAACCCACATGAAACCGACGCCGTAGAAAACCGCGATGACCGTCAGGATCACGGTGTAATGCGTGTCGGCTTTGCCGATAAGCCAGTAATTGAAAATCATGCCGTCGATCAGGCTGACCGCGCGGAAGAGTCCGTAAAAACGTCCGAGGAGCGGAGCGGGCACGACGTCGCCGATCAGACCGCCGAAGACCGAACTCGCCACGATGGTGGCAAATTCGAAGGCGGCCCAGAAAACGCCGAAGCACAACACGGCGACGAGCATTTCACTTTGTTCAGGGAAGTGGCCGTGAACCCAGCGCGAGATGTAAGGCGTGGCGGCGAGGCCCAGCATGCCGAACGCGGCGATGGGCGTGGTGATGAGCAGAAACGGAATGCGTCGGCCGCGAGGTCCGCGATGGCGGTCTGATTTGTAGCTGATGATCGGGCCGAGCACCAAGCCGACCGCGGCGGGAAAGGTGCTGATGAGGAGCGCGAAGAGGAGATTGGGGACCTCGATGGATTTGAGATACCACTGCGCCAGAGGGGCGACGGAGCGGTCGCGCATGGCCCATGAGAAATCACCCCATAGCAGCCAGAGGAAGAGGACGATCAGGGTTCCCGATGTGTAAGTGAGCGTGCCTGCGCGCCAGATTTTGGGGCTGCCGGGCGAGGTGGGTTCGCCGGCGGAGTTGGCTTCGGGAAGCGGGGCGGGAGGGGTATGCACGATGGGGGAAGTGGGCGGAAAGAGCACTAGACCTGAAGGCGGGGAGGGGAGGAAGAACGCCTTTGTTCTACCTGTTGAAGGAAATCCCGACCGGTGAGAAAAAACTCACGTGGAGCGGTCAAAAATTTCCGGAGTGATCAGGCCGACGGGCTTTTCGCCGGCGAGGTAACGGGCGATGTTTTGCAGTGAGTGGCGCCCGCAGGCGGCGAAGTAATCGAGCGTCGGACCGGCGATGTGCGGTGAGAGAACCGCCGAGGGCAGACTGAAAAAAGGCGAGTCGGGCGGCAGGGGTTCGTTTTGAAATACATCGCTGCCGATACGCAGCCCGCGGGTCTGCGCGGCTTCGATCAAATCGGTTTCGTCGGCGACGGCGCCGCGGCCTACGTTGACGAAGACCGCACCCTCGGCGAGTTCGGCGAGCACGGAAGCGTTGATGGACTTGCGGGAGAGATCGGTGAGGGCTTCGCACGTCACGAAAATATCCGCATGGCGGGCGAGCTCGTGAAGTGAAGCCGCGGGCGTGGCACCGTGTTCGCGAATGAGCGCCTCGGGGACACCGGCGGAATACACCGTGACAGTCACGTTGAACGGTTGCAGCAGGCGGATGAGTTCACGGGCGATGGCCCCGAAGCCGTGGATCGAAACGCGAGCGCCGTGAAGCGTGCGGGTGAGCAGCTGGGCGCGCCAGGCGGTGGGCGGCAGCAGCATGTGGTCGCGCCACGCTGGGAGCTGGCGCAGCGAGGCCATGATCAGCAGCAACGCATGTTCGGCGACGACGGGAGCGACGAGCGTGCCCCAGTTGGTGACCTTGAGGCCGGCGGCGATTTGTTCGCGAGTGACGACGTGGCGGATCGAACCGGAGGCATGGCAGACGTAATCCACGGGACCATTTTGTCCGGCGAGGGTGGTGAGCGCGGAGTCGAGCAAGGGCGTGGTCCAGCCCGTCACGAGAACGCGCGGGCGATGCGTGGCGAGCAGACGGTTCCAGCTGGCCTGGCCGAGGCCGCGGGCATCCTGCCAGATGGCGCCGTCGGGCAATTCACCGGGGAAAAAGAGGTTTCGTTCGTCACTCGCGAGCGCGAATAGAATGCGGCCTTCAGGTGCGGCGGACGGGGTGGCGACAAGGGGTTCGCTTTGGGTAAGCGGGGTCATGGCCACCGTTTTTCCAGAACGATGGCCATGGCACGAGGCGGCTGATACTCACACGGGTGAGTGCGAGCATTGGCGGATGGGATTCTAGTCGTTGGGCAACGACCTCAGGGTGCGGCCGGGAGTCCAGAGTCCCTCCACGAGAACCTGCTGGGCATGAACCGGGACGCCGCGTTCGCCGCGGTGCATCATCGACACCAGAAAATCGACGGCGATGAGGCCGAGCTGGTGGTTGTCCTCACAGACACCCGCCATCGATCCGCTGGTGTCGGCCAGACCGGGGCAGGCGATGCCGATATCATCGGGTGCGCGGAGTTTTCGGGTGCGCAGCACGGCTTCGAAATGACGGTCGCCGGTGATAATGGCGTCGGGTTGATAGCGTTCGAACCAGCGCCAGAAACCCGGTTGCGCGGGATCGTGGCTGTCGTCGATACAGGGAGGCATGTCGGAGTGCGGATCGTGCAACTCGCGCGCGGTGAGATAGCCGGCGAGGTAGTGGTGGTTGGTGCGTTCGTCGTGCTGGTGATTGAACACAAAGCCGATGCGCCGGTAGCCGCGCGCGAGCAACTCCTGCATGGTGCGGAAGGTGGCGGCATATTGGGCCGAGGCGATGCGGTGGAGCTTCGGCTTGATCATGGTGTAGCCAAACGTGACGGCCGCGAAGTCCTGCCAGGGGAATTGTTCGAGGTTGGTCGCGGCGTGCGGCTGCGGGCAAAGCAGGATGCCGTCGATGCCGCGGGATTTGGCGACGGCGGCGGCGCGCTGCCAGTTGATGCCCATGTCGTTCAAATCGATGACCTCGACGCGGTAGCCGTGGGTCTCGGCGCGTTCACACGCGGCGGTGAGGTAAGTGGCGAAATGGGGGATCTCGCGCCAGGCGAGTTCTTTCGTGGTTTGAGCGAGCCAGCCGAGTGTGCCGCGGAAGCCGGCGGGGCGGCGGCCGTGACGGTAGGTGGCGAGCGCCGACAGCATCGGGTCGGGCTGGTAGCCGAGTTTTTTGGCCAGCTTTTGGATGCGTGCGCGCGTGGTGACGGGGATGCTGGCGTGTTCACGCAGCGCGAGCGAAACGGTCGCGCGGTTTACCTTGGCGGCTCGGGCGATGTCCTGCTGGGTGACGCGGCGGGGGGGCTTCATAGGGCAACTCACCCGTGTAAGTGCGCGTGTGGTTGTCGCGGCAAATGAAAAATGAACAATATGCGCCACCTCATGAAAACCCCGACATTAATTTTGAAGGCTGGTCTTGTTTTCGCGTGCGCCGTGCTTTCGCTCCGCGCCGCTCCGATTATTTCCGAGACGTTCGACAAACCGCCAGCGGTCGAAAAATGGAAGGTCGATCCGTCGGTGACGGTGAAAGACGGTGCGTTGATTTTGACCGCGACCGGTGGAGTCGAAACCTATGCCAACTCGGGTATCGTGACGAAGGCGGGTGCACCGGCTTTGGATTTTACGGCCAAGCCGGTTGAGATTGAATTGCGCGAGCTGGATCTCACCGGCCCGGGTGTGTCAGGCGATGGCGTGATTGTCTGGGTGCTTTCGGCGGACACGCAGGGTGAGGGTAATTCCACCGGCTATCTCAAGCTGCGTTTTAGCGACGATGGCGGGCTGATGTTGATGTATGGCGTGGCCGGATCAAAAGAGGTGGTCGTCCATCGCCTGGCTTCGCAGTTGGTGTTTCCCGTGAAGAGCCTGAAGGTGCGGTTGTCGGCCGCGGATTTCAGTATCAAGGGCGTGGATGCGGAGCGTGAGTTTTCCGGTGCGGGCAAATGGACGACGGAATTTAATCCGGCGGTGTGGAAAGGCCAGGCGCCGTATTTGCAGGTGCGCGTGGTGCGTCGTCCGGGCGAAGGCTCGGCGGTGGCGAAGGTGGGCGCACTGATGGTGACGAACGTGCCTTAAGTGGCGCGGTCGTAGATCTCGACCGTGATCTCGTCGGTCAGCGGCTCGCGGTTGAGATAGCGCTGGAGATTGGTCAGCGCGTGGTCACCGCAAAGGGGAAACGCGTCCCACGTCGGTCCGGCGATGTGGGGCGAGAGCAACAGACCGGGGATTTTCGCGAGGGGTGAATCCGGCGGGAGCGGCTCCTGATGGAAAACATCGAGGCCGACGCGGAGCTGTTTCTCGGTGGCGAGACGGCCGAGTGCGATTTCATCCACGATCAGGCCGCGGCCCACGTTGACGAACACGGCGTCATGCGGGAGGCGCGCGAGCACCGCAGCGGTCACGCTGCCGCGGCTGTGCGGCGTAAGGCTTTCGCATTCGATCAACACCTCGCTGCGCGCGAACAAGGTTTCGAGATCGGCGACGGGTTCGACGCCCTGGGCTTCTAAGACGGCGCGGGGAACGCCTTGGGAGCAGGCGGCGATTTCTACCTGGAAGGGTTTTAGTAGAGCGATGATTTCGCGGGCGATGGCGCCGAAGCCGTGCAGGCCGACGCGTTTTCCGCGCAAGGAACGGGTGCGCAAAACGGGCATGAGATCGGCACTGTAACTGCCTGACACCGCGGCGGCGGGCCAGGCGGGGGTGTTGCGCAACAACGACAGCACCATGAGCAATGCGTGCTCGGCGATGGTATGATTGATGAGCGTGCCCCAGTTCGTCATGCGGACACCGCGTGAAAACAGGATGCGGGGTGCGACGGATTTTACGGAGCCGGTGATGTTGCAGAGATAACGCAACGAGAAGTCGTCGGACTCGATCCACGAAACGGGAATGGGAGGCGTGTTCCAGGCGGTGACCAGCACGGTGGGGCGGTGTTGGCGGAGCGTTTTTTCCCAGTCTCCGGCGCTGATGCCATCGGGGTTGATATGAGCGCAGGATTGATCGTTGAAACGCGTCAGATCGGTCTCCGGCAGGAACAGGTTTTTTTCCTTGGGGCCGAGGGAGAACAGAATGCGTTCTTCTCCCTTGTGCGGCGCGGCGACCGGTTTGGTTTCGAGCAATGAATTCATGGAGAGGGAGGAGTGGATTCGCGGGCGAGACGGCGGCTCAATTGATCGAGATAGAGGGAACGCGGCTGGAGCGAATCGCCGGTGCCCACGCCCTCTACGAAATCATCCGAGTCCACGTCGTGGGCGGGACCGCGCGTCCCGATAACGTAGCCGTCGCCAAATTGGTGCGAGTAAACGAGCGCGGGTGAATCGCCGAGGTGTTTGGCCGCGTAGCGAAGACCTCGGGTGTTCCAGAAAACGGACTGCGTGGTGGTCACGCCATGCATAGGCGCGCCCCAGGGACGCAGCGCACGCGCCTCGATGAAATCACCGTCGCAGGTGAGGTTGTCGATGAGGTTGGCGAGCGACAGATACATGTGAAAATCGGACGCGAGATCCCCGTCCTTCGCCGTGCAATCGAGGATGACGTTGCCGCTCGAAGCCATGGTTCCAAAGTCGTAGTTGTGGCGTCCGCCCTCGGCGCGGCAGTCGCGGATCAGATTGTCCTGCGCGTTCAGACAATAGAGGTAGCCGTTGCCACCGCCGCCACGGTATTGAGGAAATTTAAAATCGCAGTCGGAGACGGTGACGAGCCGGGTGTTCCAGAGGCGAAGGGCATTGGAAAGGATGTGAACTTTGGGAGCGTTGCCGGCGGGCGCGTAGGTGTGCACGCGGCGGACCCAGGCGTTTTCGACAAAGGAGAGTGAGAGCGCGATCGAGCCGTGGGTGTCGTAAGCGGCAGTGCCGGGTGTGTCGTAGGCGCCCTCGTCGAGCGTGGCGTCGGGATGCTGGACCATGCCGATTGAAAAATCTTCCAAACCGACTTCGGAGAGCATGCGACCGGAGGTTTTGACGACGCGGGCGCGGTCGGTGGTGAAGAGAAATCCACGCACAGGAATATCGACGGTGAGCGTGCGGGCGTTGGTATCGATGGAAACAATACGCCGGCAGTAAGCCAAAGGACGGTTGGCGGGATTTCCGGCCTGCCATTTTCCGGTCATACCGAGCCGGTCGATGTAAGATTGGGTGATCGTGTTGCGGATGGCCACGAGCTCACCAACGGCGAACGAACTGACATCGGTCACGGGAATGATGGAGGACGGTTGCGGCAGATCGGCGGACAGGGCGATTCCGGACGGGTCGCCGGAGCCGGTGTTCCACCATGCGGACGTGCGCGGCTCGAGGCTGATGACGCGCTTTCCACGCATCTTCACCGACGTGTTGAAGAGAAAAGTGCGATCGGGGCCGGCACCACGGAGGATCACATGATCATCGCGGATCAGCAGGGCGGAGTTGTTGTCGGCTTGCGGGGAAATCCGGTAGGAGCCTGGAGGCAGATAAACGATGCCGCCTCCAGAAAGCCCTATGGTATCGAGCGCTTTTTGGATGGCGGCGGTGGTGTCGGTTTTGCCGGAGGAATCCGCGTTGTAAGGCGGACGGGTAACATCGGTTACGGGCGAAGTCAGCGCAGGGACAGGGATGTCGCCCGAATGAT
The DNA here is from genome assembly GCF_007559335.1 of Rariglobus hedericola. NCBI lineage: Bacteria > Pseudomonadati > Verrucomicrobiota > Opitutia > Opitutales > Opitutaceae > Rariglobus > Rariglobus hedericola. The sequence goes on along the minus strand of NZ_VMBG01000001.1, from coordinate 1,927,907 downwards.
AACCGGCGCGGGAGAAATCATGGAGGAACCGGCCGGCATCATCGGAGTAACCGGGCTCCCACTGGTCGGGATAGAGCGTGGAGCGCCAAGGCACCGCGGCGTGCAGGCCGCCGGCCAGCAGGAGTGTGACGATGACAAATGTCTTCGCCCGAGACATCAGGCGCGAGTTTCGCGACGACGCAAAGCGGCCACGCCAAGAGCGGCGACACCGAAGAGGGCGGCGAAGGTCGAGGGTTCGGGAATCGCGGAGACGGTGAGGATGCCGTTGGTGCCGAAGACGCCGGTGAAGCCCGGATCGAGACCGGTGATGGTGATGTCGGACACCGAGTTGCCGGTGAAGCCGCTGAAGAGCGTGTAGGAGCCGGCGACGGAGGTGGTGCCGTTGAGGGCGAGGGTGAGGCTGCTGAGATTGAAGGCGCCCGAACCGATGATCTGGTCGGAGGTGTTGGACGCGCCGAGGGTGAAGTTGAGCGTGCCGATGGAGGCGGTGAAGTTCTGGCCGGTGGCGAGGGTGAACGAACCGATCGAAGTGCCGTTGATTGCGAGTGCGCCGGAAGTCAGAGAGAACGCGCCGGTGCCGAGGGCCACGGCGGTCGAGACGGAGCTGTTGAGCGTGCCGCCGCTGACGGTAACCGAATTGGTGTTAGCGAGGCTGGACCCGAGGTTCAGCGTGCCGCCGGAGACGATGGTGGCTCCGCTGTAACTGTTGGTGCCGGTCAAGGCGAGCGTTCCACCGGAATTGGTGAGACTGAGCAAGGCGTTGGTGCCGGAGTTGCTCAACGTGCCGGCAAACGTGTTGGTGCCGCCGGTGATCGTAAGCGTGGAGGTGGTGTTCGCGCTGGTGCTGCGGATGGTGGTTCCGGAGACGCCGCTTAGTCCGGCGAGGGACTGGTTTTTGCCCTGCATGCTGAACGTGGCGCCGCCCGAGATCGTCAGTTTTCCGGTCGAACCCACGCCGTCGTTGGCCTCAAGCGTCAGCTGACCGCCACTGAGTGCGGTGTCGCCGGTGTAAGTGGAGGTTTGTTTGAACCGAAGCGTGCCGCCGCCTGATTTGGTGAGACCGTTCGATCCGGCGAGGACAATATCGAGTGTGGTGTTGCCAGCGCCGCCAATGGTCGGGGTGGTTCCGGCGAGCGTGAATGACGAGCCTACGCCACCGCCGATGGTCACATTGTTGCCTGTTGAGACCGTGATGCCTCCCGCGGAAATGGCGACGGCCGGGGCGATCGAAACGGTATAGGTAGCGGCGCTGCCGCCGAAGCTGGCGGTGTCGTTGCCCGCATTGTTCCAGGCGACTCCGCTGCTCCAGGCCGAAGTGCTGGTGGTATCCCAAGTGCCCGCGGCGCTGCTATTCCAAGTGAAAGTGTCGGCCGATAATGTGGCCGGCAGGACGGCGGAAAAAACCAGTGCTAGGAGGCCGGCGGCGACGGGCAAACGGGAGAGGGTGGAGGTATGCATGGGGATCAGTGTTGTTGGGCCGAGGCGGCTTCTACGGGGGTGACGATGGGAATGTGGTTCTGGACGAGGAAATCGATGATGCGCACGAACTCGGCCCAGCGGGCGTCGTCCCATTGCGCGGGGTGGCCTTGGATCGTGTAGGCGGTGCGGCCGGCGGCGTATTTGGTGTAGCCTTCGATGAACTTGGCGGAGTTCGGCACGAACAGCGGTTGCTCGATGCTCACCGCGCCGACACGATCAAGGAGGGTTTTTCCGGCGGGATTGGCGCGTTCGCCGTAGAGCCAGACTTTGATGTCGTTGTCCTCGGCCAGCACGCGGGCGGTGTTGGCATCGGAAACATTGAACGGTGATCCGAACGTCTTGAAGGCAAAGCCGAGTTTCTCGCGGGCGAGGGCCTGCGAACGCACGAAGTGGTCCTTCTGTTGTTCATAAGGCGGGCCTTGGAACTCGCTCACGTTGCGGTCGCCTTCCTTCCACGCCTTGTGGTCGTAGCCGTGGAACCAGAACTCGAACAGGCCGGTGGCCTGCAGTTGTTTTATCCACGCAAAGTAGGCGGGTTTTTCGCCCTCCAGTGAGTTGGCGATGATGCCGATGGAGAGCTTGATTTTTCTTTCAACGGCCAGATCGGCGATGCGCTTCCAACGCTCGGGAATTCCGCCGGTGGGCGTGCTGATGAGGTCGTCGAGTTTGAGCACGACGGGAACGAGCGGAGAAGGCAGTGCGGGCGGAGTGGAAACGGAGGGACTGGCCGCTACCGTTGTAGGTGCAGCCGGAGTCGTTGTGCCGGCTGAAGTTGCGTCGAGGTCAACCAAGGTGAAGTCATCGAGATCCCAGGAGCCGGTGGTTTTCCCGTAGGAATGAATCCAGAGCGAGACGGCGACAGCGTCGCTCGGTGCGAGTGCGTCTAGAGTGACTTGCTCCCACGCGGACACTGCTTGCGAAGGCACGCTGATGGTGGGCGCATTGGGTAAAAATTTACCGGAGGCGTTGCGGAGACGCACATAGACGCCGCAGGCATTGCTCTTCTCCAGGGAACGAACTTGGAAGGTGACCCGATAATGATGACCGGGCACGGCGGGAAGCGAAACGCTTTCGACGCTGGATCCGTTGACGGTATCGGTATCAAGGATACGCAGCCCAAAATTTCCTTGATGGGCGGCGGCCGGGAGCACCGTGCTCATGGCAGAATTGTTTTCAGCTACGATCCAACCCGCGAATTCCTGTTCAAACCCGGGATTGGCCAGCATTTGCGCCGGAGCGACTGCGGGCTCTGCCGCTGATGCAAAAACAGTGAGGGCGAGAGTGGCTAGGTAAAGGCCCAGCGCGCGAGGGAAACGAGGGAGATTCATGCGACGGATCGGGCTGTGCCTTACGAGCGCGGAGGAAGCACCTTGAGGGCGGCATCCGGACTGAGCGACTCGACGTGCCCGTCGCAGAAAAGGTAGTTGGCGTTGGAGCCGTGCCGTGTGGGCGCTCCGGAGTAATAACCCTCGACGGTATTGGTCGCGGTCGTCCAGTTGGGGGTTTGCACGTCGATGTGGTAATTGACGCTGTCACCTACGAGCACGGTGCGGGAAGGGATGCTCAAGGCCGCGACCTTGTAACGATTATCGTAGGTCATGCTGCCGCCGACTCCTGGGATATTCAGGGCGGCGTTCATGCCGTAGCCGGAAGTCTGATACGGGGTTGCCACCAAATCGCCGATGGTGGGGAAAAGGAGATCGTAGGCCGGGCAGTGGATAATGTTGGAGGTCTCACCGACCTTTTTGATGTCGGCGGTGCTGACGACCTGGCCGGCTGCGTTGGTGTCACGAAAAACGTAAGGACTGATTTCGCGCATCCAGTTTCCGCCGGAAGGATTCGGGTTGATGCCCGTCGCGTTACCACGCAAGGCGGGGAAAACACCGCGATTATCGGCTGCGTAAAGTTGAAAGGCACCGCCAATCTGGCGGAGGTTGGAGCTGCACTTGGTGCGGCGGGCCGATTCGCGGATGCGCCCGAGGCCGGTGATGGTGAGGCCGGCGAGCACGGCGATGATGGCGATGACCGCGAGAAGCTCGATGAGCGTAAAGCCGCGACGGCTGACGCGGAGCGACTTCAGTGAGGGGTAACGAAGCATGAAGCCACGTTGCGTCCACCGCTCAAATCTTGAAAGTGCGACGGAATCCAAACAATTGGATTTCGTGGGTAAATACCGTTTTTACGAGTGTGGCCGAACGATTGAGCCCTCGATGGAACGCACGCTTTCGCCGGGCTGCCACACGCCGTCCACCTGCGTGTAAATGAGCGTGGCGGGGAGACCCTGCTCGTTGCGTTGTAACATGCCGATCACGATGTCCGCCGCGGTGGCACCGATGAGGCGGTCGTTTTGATAGATGCCGGAGACCTGGGGTTTGTCGGGATGCGTGCTGAGGTCCACGATACCGACGTCACGAGGCACACGAATGCGCAGAGGCTTGAGCCAGTTGACGATCTCGGGGTAGAGGCCCTGGGTGATGATGACTTCCGGACGGGCGCGGGTGAACCAGTCCCGGAATTTGGCGGCGATGATTTCTTCCGCGACCGACTCGCTGCCTTCATAGAGGTAGGCGGGGATGCGGTCCTTCGCGGGAAGGTTTTTTTGCGCGGATAAAAAGCCGGTGCTGTAGCCCTCGTTTACCTTTTTATCCCAATCGGCGTAGAGGTAGAGCGCGATGCGACGGTAGCCGAGGTCGCGAAGTTTTTTTACGACCAGCGTGATGGAGAGAAACTGGTGGTTGGTGACCACGTGCAGCAGGGCGGGTCGCAGGCTGTAGCCGAGCGCGACGGCTGAAAAATGAGTGAAATCAAAGTCCAGCTTCCCTCCGTCGTGCTGTTGCGGAGGAACGATGATGCCTTGGATATTTCGTGCGCGCAGAATGGAACCCATGCGGGCGGGCGTCATGTCTTTTCCCCGCAGAAAAAACTCCTCGAGTTTGTAGCCGTAGCGGTTGGCTCGTTCGGTTGCGCCGAGGAAATATTCGTTGAACGACTGGATTTCCCGCATCGCGCCGCGCAGGGGCCAGTTGTCCAGCCAGGCGAGTGTGGACTGATAGGACGAGGAGGGTTGCAGGCTCTTCCGATAAGCAGCCAGCGCCGACAAGGCGGGATCGGGTCGGTAGCCGAGGTCCGTCGCAATTTTTTGGATTTGAGCGCGAGTCTCTAAGTGGACGCTGGCGCTGTTGTGCAGAGCGCGGCTGACGGTCGAAATATCAACATCGGCTTTGATGGCGATGTCTCGAAGAGTGATGCGGCGGGGCATGGGCGGTGCGAACGATCCTGAGGATGGGGTGACGGAAGCCCGGCGGCTACTGAAAGAGGGCTCCTGTGTTGAATGCAAGGGCCGAGCGGGGGCGACGATCTTGAATTACAATAAATTGGATCGCGCGGCGATTGGCTCGGAGCGCGGCAGCGGACAGTTTTTCTTCGATGACGTGAAGTGGGTGCCGTGATTGAACCGGAGGTTCGCTCGACAACGGGCGAACCTATTTGTCAGCATCGGGCAGTGAAATCTCCCGAGCTTAATCTTTGCGGTCTGGTGGCGGTGCGGTCGCGTTTCGAGAAGGACCCGGCGTCGATCAAGCGGCTGTTCTTCGACGAGGCTACGGGACGCAAGGTGGGCGTGATCTGCAAGGCGCTCGCGGCGGGGCGAAAAGTGTATCGCTGCGTTCCGGCGGCGGAGTTGGAGAAAATTGCGGGCAGCATCCACCACGGCGGCATTGTGGCGGTGATCGATGCTCCCAAGCTGCGCGCACCGGATGCGCGCACGGTGGCGAATTGGGCGGCCAAGCGGACTCCGCTCGTGTTGCTCGACCGGATTGGCAACGCGCACAACCTCGGGGCGATCGCGCGGACGGCGGCGTTTTTTGGCGTCGAAAATATTGTGATCCCGGCGCATCCGCAGGCGGCTCTGCCGGGCGAGGCGGCGTTTCGTGTGTCGGAAGGCGGACTCGAGCAAGTCGAGGTGTGGCGCACGCCGGATCTGGCGAAACTCATGCGCGAACTCGCGGCGGCCGGTTACGACGTGGCGGGCGCGGCGGCGCGCGGCGGCAAGCCGGTGTTGCTGGCCGGACCGGCCAAGCCGGTGGCGGTCGTGCTCGGCAATGAGGAGCACGGACTCGCGGCCGATGTGGAGCGCGCATGCACGCGACTCGTGACGATTCCCGGCAGCGGCCGCGTGGAGTCGCTCAATGTGTCGGTGGCGGGCGCGGTGTTGATCTACGCGCTGCTGGCGGGACGGTAAGGTTTAGACGCGCTCCAGATCGGCGCAGGCGAAGGCGCAGGGGGCGAAGGCGAGCGAGAGGCTGAACTCGCCGGTGAGATCAAGGGTTTCGTCGCTGAGGAGGGCGGGTTCGGCGCCGGCTTGGAGAGCGGCGAGTTGCGCGGGCGTGGGATAGGCGGGCGAACCGGCGGAGCGCCAGGCTCCCAAGGCGTCGCCCTGGGTGGCATCGACTTGATAAATGCGGATGCGATAACGTCCGGGGCGCAGACCGCGCAGGGCGAACGTGTCGTGGCGGAGTTCGCCGCTCACGTGCCAGTCGCCGCCGCCGAGATCGGTTTCCTCGACCTCGGGGAGATTCCACGCGAGGACACGCACATCGCCGGAGGAGGAAACGGTGGCGCGGGCGGAGGCGTGATCGAGCGGGAGTTCGGTGTCGTGCATACCGGCGAGCCAGCGGTAGGCGTGGAAGACGGGCTTTTTGATGCCGTGGATGTTCACGAGTCCATATTTGCCGGTGAAGGGCAGGGCGCTCAGGCCGGTTTCCTCGAAAATGTCGCTGACGGTCCACCACATGTAGGAGTCAACGAGACCGGAAACGTCTTTGAGATTTTGCAGAGCGAACACGGCGGTGAAGAGGGAGTCTTTGCCGTAAACATCTTCGTGGGCGGGGCAGGTGTTCCACTCGGTGAAGTGGAGTTCTGCGTTGGGGAAAGCCGAGGCGGCGATCTGGGAACGCACGCGTTCGATGTCGCGGCGCATCGCGCCGACACCGCGGTAATGCATGGGCCCGTCGGGCACGCCTTGGACGAGATCGGCGTCCACGCAGTAGTGATGCGTGGAGATAAAATCGAGGGGCAGGTTGTGCTCTTTGCAGTAAGCAAGGAGATCGGGCACCCACATGGTTTTGGAGGTGGCGGGACCGCCGACGCGCAGGCGTGCGTCAACGGACTTCACGGCGCGGACGGATTCGGCGTAGAGTTGAAAATAGTCGCCCTGCGTGCCGGTCCAGAAGGCGCCGATCAAGTCGGGTTCGTTCCAGACTTCGAAGTGCCAGGTGAGGACTTCTTCGATACCGAAATGGTTGACGAGATGTTGAGTGAAGCGGCGGACGAGGCGGCTCCATTGGGCGTAGTCCTTGGGCGGTGTGACGTTGGCGCGGTAGTCAAAAATTGTCTGCGTGCCGCTGGCGAGCCGGGCGGGCATGAAGCCGAGCTCGACGAAGGGCTTCATGCCTTGGGCGACGAAGAACTCGTAGATTTTGGTGACGTTTTGGAAGTTGAGACGCGGGCCGCCATCGGGGTCTTCACCACCGGGATGAACGACGCCGACGTAGTCGTTGAAAATGCCGTGGAAACGCACGCCACCGAAACCGATCTCGCGCTGGGCGAGGCGCACGTGCTCGCGGTAATCCTCGCGCAACGTGAGGTAGGCATGGCAGGAGCCGATGCCGCGCTGGAAGAAGCGGTCGAGGGGAAGGGAGGACGATTGGAGATCGATGACGGTGGCGGGCATGGTGCGTGAAAATCAGGGCGAGGTGTAGCCGGTGATGGCGAACTGGCTGAGCGCGGTGCTCTGGATGGATTCGCTGGAGATCGATGGGTAGAGCGAAGTGTCGCTGAAGAACGTGGCGGAAGTGATGAATGCGGGGACGTTGAGCGTCGCCACCGTCGAGCCCGAGGTAAGGTTTTTGAGTGTGACCGTCGCGGTCCAGTCGGAGAAAGTGGCCCCGCGATTGAGTGTGAAGCTTAGTTGGAGCGGAGCCGAGACATTGTCACCGCCGGTGGAGTTGAGGCCGAGGGCGGAGCCAGCGACGTTGGCGGTGAGGCTGGTCGCGGGTGAGCCGTTGTTTTGATAAAAACCGATGCGGTAGGCGTCGGTGCCGGAGGCCCGGCCGAAGTAAGCGCGCAGGTTGGTGGTGGCTGAGGTGGCGTTGTAGAAGTGCCCGAGGGAGACGATGGTGGCGGTGCCTCCGGTGGCGGCCGACTGGGTGAACCCGAAGTCCATCACGGTGGTGCGCGAAGGCGTGGCGGTGTAGCTGACGGGTGTCTGCCAGACGGCGTTTTGAGCGGTGGTCTGGGCGGTGTTTACGGTGAGACCGGAGGCGAGGTTGATGTTGAAGCTGCCGGAGCCCGACACGAGCTGCCAGGCGGGGGCGGAGGCGGGCTGGTTGTGCAACGTGCCGTTGGCGTAGCCCTCGACGGAGGTGAAGTTGACGGATTGTAGTCCCTCGTGGATACGCACGTTGGAGTAGCGGGCGGCGACGGCCTTGTTGCCGGCGTCGTTGTCATTGGCGATGGCGAGGTGGGTCATCGCGCCGGTGTAGAACTGGCCGACGGGGATGAGGTAGGTCTTGGGGCCGGAGGCGGAGACGTAGTCTTTGAAGTCGGTCCACGCACCGGTCCAGACCTGCGAGCCGGCGAAGTGGAAGAGGCGTTTGGCGTCGGTATGGCTGTCGTTGTTCTCAAGGCCGAAGGCGATGATCTCGCCAGGGGCGGCGGATTCGACAGTAACCTCGATCACGGTGTCGGGGGTGACGGTGTAATTGAGCGGGAATTTCCACCAAGAGTCCTTGTGGACGGTGACAGCGGCGCCGCCGTCGGCGATGGTGACCTGGCCGGTGGCGTTGGGCTGCGCGGAATAGACGGAGTAGTCGGTGCCGAAGGAGATGGCACCGTTGGCGGCGCGGGAGGTGGCGGAGGGTATCGCCGGGGTGCTCTTGGTGCCGGACCAGACGCGCACGTAATCGACATCGACGGTCTTGTTGTGGATGGCGGAGGTGACGTTATTGGCATCCCAGCCGCCGAGCTGGAGCGAGAGGATGAGGTAGCCGGGCACGGTCATCACGCGGGAGTCAGTGTAAGAGCCGGTCTTTACGCCATCGACGTAGAATTCGATGAGTTCGCCGGGCACCCAGTAGCAGCCGTAAGTGCGGTAGGTGGTGTCGGTGTTGAGGGCGGGCACGGGGCCCCAGCCGCGGGACTGCTGGCTGGCGCCATAGCCGTCCCAGTGGATCGCGTGGGAGGCGACGTTTTTACCCCAGACACCGAGCGCTTCCATGATGTCGAGCTCCATGCCGCCGTCGGCAGTGGTGCTGTTGTTGGGGGACTGGGCGTAGTCGGTGCGGACTTCGAGCTCGGCATTGCTGCCGTAGTTGGTGGACGAATACGAACCCCATTTGACGGCGGCGTCGGCGGCGGGGGCGACATTTACGGAGCCGTTGATGACGAGGACGGGGCGGTCGGCGGCGTTGACGGCGTTGCGACTGTGGAAACGCATGGCGCGGGCGCGGCGGAATTCGTCGGAGAGGGCGACGGACATGACGCCGTCGCCGGCGAGCTGGGCCTGCGCCCAGGCGGTGACGTCGATCTCTACGATGTCGCCGGCGGCGGAATTGAAGCCCCACTTGTGGTCGAGGTGGAGCGGGTTGAGCGCGGGCTGGTTGTTCCAGTTGATGCCGGTCTCGGTCCAAGAATCGTCGGTGACGGCGAGAGTCTGGAGGTTGTTGGGGTTGGACGAGCTGTTGCCGACAACGATGGTCTTGATGCGCAGCTTTGCGCTGGTGATCGACGAGACGCCGGAGCCGGCGAGGTTGAATTTGAGGAAGGCGCGGCTGAACCACTCCTTGGTGCCGTAGCCATCGCGTTCGGGCATGACCCAAAACGCGGGCCAGAGGCCGGTGGCCTGATCCCAACGCATGCGGGCCTCGAGATAGCCGCCGGTCTGCTTGAAGCGCATGTAACTGGAGATCTCGCCGGTGGAGTAGGCGAAATTGGTGCCGGCGAAAACGACCGGATCGGTGGACGCGCGAAGAGTGAGTTTTCCGCCGCCGACGGTGGTGTTGGCGGGGTTGTTGCCGCCGGGGCCCTCGATGCCGGCGTCACCCTGGCCAAGTTTCCACTTGGAACCGTCGAGGGCGGTGCCGTCGAACTCGTCTTGGAAAGTAAGTGTCCACGTGCCGGGAATCGGCGGGGTGGGTTGGGCGTGGAGCACGGAAGCCAGCAGAAGACAGAGGACGGAGGACAGAGGGCGGAAGACGGACTGAAGGCGGAGTAGACGGGGGGGAGGGGTATTCATGGGGGTAGGGTAAACTGTAAGGAAAACCGCTCCGCGGGTGTGAGCCGTGGAGCGGCCGAAAATCGCCGGCGAACTCAGACGAACGCGCCTTTGGTGCGCAGCGTGTCGCGCAGGAGTTTCACATCGACCTGACGCGTGTCGCAGTGGCCTTGGGCGACGGCGAGGGCGGCGGCGGTGCCGGCGCCTTCGCCGATGGCCATGACCTGCGGAGTAATACGAATGGCGGCGTGGGCCTCGTGGCTGCTGTCGATGCAACGCGAAGCGACGAGGAGATTGTCGAGGCCCTGTGCGCGGATGCTGCGGTAGGGAATCTCATACCAACTGCCCGCAGGCGGGTGGGCGCGCTCGGTGCCCTCGCCGGTGGGGCTGTGGATGTCGATGAACCAGTTGCCACGGGCGATGCAGTCTTCGACGGGCAGGACGCCCATGATGTCGTCGGCGGTGATGGTGTAGTCGCAGCGAACGCGGCGGGTTTCGCGGACGCCGATGTGCGGGGCGGTTTCGGAAACGACGGCGTTGGCGAAGCCGGGGATGCGTTTGCGCAGGAAGGCGGCGACCTCGAAGACCTGGCGGCGACCCTCGATCATGGCGTCGGTGACATCGCGCAGCTTGGTGCCGTCCTTGTTGACGATACGCGTGGTGTTAAAATTCCATTCGCCGGCACGCGGGTTGCGTCCGAGGAGCACGTCTTCGCGCGGGACGGTGACCTCGCCGCGGGCCTTGGCGGCCTGCCACTCGGTGGTGAGCTGTAGGTCGATCTTGCGGTAAGCCTCGAGCGCCTCGTCGTCCACACCGGTCATCTTAAACAGCATGCTCATCGGCTGCACGGCGCCGTCACCGGCGCGGCCTTGCTCAACGGGAACACCGGCGAGGGCGGACACGTCACCGTCACCGGAGGAGTCGATGATCATCTTGGCGCGGATGACCTGGCGGCCTTCCTTGGATTCGATGATGACGCCGGTGAGACGCGAACCCTCGCGGATGACCGCGGTGGCTTGCGCGAAGAAAAACGGGGTGATGCCGGCATCGACGATGAAACGATCCAAGACGACCTTGGCGGCCTCGCTGTCGTAGCTGCCACCGGCGCCGTATTTATCGCCCCACGTGTTCCAACCGCCGGCCTGGGTCCAACGCTCGACCAGTTCGAGGAAGAGGCCCTTCACAAACGGATAGGGCATGATGGCGCTGAGCAGTCCGGCGGTCCAAGTTCCGCCGAAGGAACCGAAGCGTTCGACGAGGATGGTTTTGGCGCCATTGCGGGCGGCGGCGACGGCGGCACCGATACCGCCGGGACCGCCACCGATCACCAGGACATCGCACTCGGCGATGACGGGCAGGCTGCGCGCGGGCTCTTCATAAAAACGGGAATTTTGATTCATGGCAGATAGGTAAAGTTGGTTCGATCAGTGGCTGATGCCGGGTGCTGTGGTTAATTCTTCAGGCGGTCGCGGAGTTGCCAGACGCGCACGTAGTCCACGGTCATGTAATCGGGGAGCTTGGCGTCATCGACGTTCTTGGTGGCCCAGCCGCCGATCTGGATGTTGAGCTTGATGTAGGCGGGGACGACGGAGACGCGTTCGTTTTCCCACTCGGCAGCCTTTTTTCCGTCGATGAACCAGGTGAGTTTTCCGGGTTCCCAGAGCAGACCGAAGACATGCCAGCCGTCGGGCGTGGGACCGTAGAAGATGCCGGTGCCCCAGGCCTTGTGGTTCTCACCGTAGTCGTCCCAGTGGATGGCGGCGTTGTGGCGGCCGGGGCCCCATTCGCAGAGGTGCTCCATGATGTCGATTTCCATGGCGCCTTTGCTGGTGCTGCGACGCTGCCAGATGTTCAGGCCGGAGGCGGCGCCGCGGTCGGGCATGGTCCAGAAGGCGGGCCAGAGTCCACGTGTAGTGGGAAGCTTGATACGCGACTCCATGTAACCGTAAAGCTGGGTGAACTTGTCGTAACTCTGGATGATGCCGGACGTGTAATCACGGGCGGGGCGGGCGGGGTCATCGTTGTGATGGCCGCGGCGTTTCTCGGCCTTGAAGCTGGCCTGGCCGCCGGAGACGGTGACGTTCTCGGCGGAATAACGCTGGAGCTGGCCGGGCTGAAGGCCGTCCCACGGGAAGCTGGGCGTCCAGAGTTTGTCGTTCAGTTTTTCACCATCGAAATTTTCGTCGAGCGTCCGCACCCAGTCCCCGTCCACGGGCGGACGTTGTCCGATCCAGGAGGGCGGAGTGACCGGGATGGTGCGATCGGCGGGTTTGGTGAGGACAGTGTTGACGCTGCGGTCGCTCGCGCTGCCCCAGCCCTTGATGTCGGAGAGGACGAGGGTGGTGCCGGGCTTGGGGTTGATCAGGAACAGCTGGATGGCGGAGACGCGGCCGGCGTGGAGATCGTAGCCGGGCGAGCCGTTGTTCTGGCCGAAGGTGAGGCGGAGGGGGACGGTTTCGCCGGGCTTGATGGTGAGCTTCTCGGTGTTCCACGGCTTCTGACCGAGCTCGTCGGCGCGGGCGTTGGGGCGGTTTTCAACGCGCAGATTGGTGACGGCGGCCGCGGTTCCGGTGTTGGTGGCGGTGAGCTCGATGCCCGCGAAAGCAGTCAGGTCGAGGCCGTCCTTGGGGATCAGAATGTAGAGATTGGGATAACTGCTGGTGGTGGCGAAAGCTACGGTGAGTTTGCCGTCGGCGATCGTGCCGGAGGCGTGGTTGAATTTGAGTTTGGCGAGAGCGTCGGGGGATTTCAGATCAACGAGTTCGCCGGAGATAGGCGGGGAGAACTGGCTGTTGGTCTCGGGCAGCGCAGACGTGGAGGGGCGGGGTGCGGCCGGAGTGGCGTTGGCGGCGGGTGGAGGAACGGGCGGCTGGGCGGTGACGGCGGCGAGACGCTTGATGAGGAGCGTTGCATTGGTCTGCTTGGGGGCGTCGGCGAACAGTTTGATGCCGCTGATGCGTTTCGGGTCCAAGGCGTAGGCGGGTTGGCCCTGGCTCAGGCCGAAGAAGAGACGGATGGTTTTGGTTTCACCGGGAGCGAGCATGGCGCGCTCGGTATTCCACGGAGAACTTTTCCAGTCGCCGGGGTTGTCCACGCGGAGATGCAGACGCACGCGAGTCTGGCTGATGTTGCTCACCTCAAGCTCGATCGCGTTGAACGCGGAGAGATCAAGCGGGGACGACGCGAGCGGGAAGTTGACACCGGGATAGCCGGAGTCGGCGGGAAGTTCGACGCGGAGCGCGGGTTGGCCGGTGGAGGTGTCGAGGGTGGCGACGGCGTTTTTCTCGGTGCGGATCGTGGCGATAGCTTCCGCGGTGGACGGGAGTGCCAGTTGGGCGGAGGCGGCGAACGGAAGGGCCAGCGCCGCGAGGACGAACAGCAACGAATGGACTAAGTGGCGGCGTGAAAGCATGGGGCTATGATTGATATTAAAGAGAGAGGGCGAACACACGGGACGTCTGCATCGATGGTCTGAACATCGTGCGTGGGCGTGTGAGTAAAGGACCGCCGTCGTCTGCGCGGCCGGACAAATTTATATCCGTCGAGTGACGGAATGATCAGTCGCGACGGCGGCGAAGCGTGGCGAGACCGAGGACGGTGAGACCGCCGATCGCGGCGTAGGTGGAAGGCTCGGGAATGGCCGAGACGATCTGCACGGAATTGAGGAAACCGCGGTTGGTGCCATCGCCAGCGACAGCGATGTTAAGGTATTCTCCGGATGCGACCGAGACGGTCAGCTTCACGTAGTTTTCGCCCGCAACCCACGAGGATACAAAGGTCGTCGTCTGTGAGCTGCTGCCGGGGTAGGTTAAAGTCGAGTTGGAGTAGCTTCCGAAGTTGAAGTTTCCAGATGCGGATGAACCGGCGTAGATGATTTGATCGTAGGCAGCTTGACCGTCACCCGTGTTGGTATTGCGCGCCGTGATATAGACATCGTAGGTGCCCGCGGTAAGTCCGCCGACCTGGAGGCCGATGCGGGGATTGGTGGTGGTGGTGCCGAAGATGCCGTCGCGGGCTGCAGAATTGCCGGCGTAAACACCCGTGGTGGTGGCGCTGCCTGCCAGCTCGGAGACGGGCTGCGACGAGAGGTTGATGATGGTGTCCGTCGTCGAGTTACGGCCTAGGTTTACGCTGACGCCGGTGGCGGCTGTGTTGTTGCTATAGACCAAGCCGGAATTGATGTCGGCCAAGCGGACTTGATTCCAAGAGGTATCGGTGAATCCCGCTCCGGCTACGGTGTGATAGGGACTGGCGTCGGCGGTGTTTCCGGTGGGCGCACCATTGGGGTTGGCGCCGAAATCCAACATGAGAACGATGGCAGAAGCGGAAGGGGCGACAACGAGGCCAAGGGCGCCGACAAGCACGGAGGTGATGATGGAGTTTTTCATGGGGTAACTTTGGAGCTAGGTTACCAATGAGGTCGTCTGGCGAAAGTTTAGAGGCTTGCTGAAAGTTACTTAAAACTTACAGAATCCTTTCATGCCAAGACAGCACGCCAACCGGTTCACGTTGGATTTTTACGGGCTTCAGCCTCGTTTGGTTTGGGCCAACGAACGGACTCTTACCCAGGAGTTTCTGGATATGGAAACCACCGCCGCAGAGGACGAAACCGTCGCTTGGTTTATCGAGGAAGGCGAAGTAACCGTCACCTATCCGCGCGGTGGCGTGGTGAATGCCCGCGCGGGTGAATGGCTGTTGTTGCGCGCGGCCAACGGCAGCCAGCATTTCACGGCGGGGACGCGATTGATGTCGCTGCGCTTTCACCTGCGTTTGCGTGGAGGTAAACCGCTGTTCGCCCGCCGGCGCGATGTCGTGGTGAAGACGGGCGATTCAACGAAGCTTCAACAGGCGGCACATAAATTGGTGAAGGAATTCGACCGCGTGTCTGCGCCGGGAACGGTCTTTGTGGTTCGAAGCCGGCTAAGCATGGTGGACAACTTCCGCATCGAGGCGGCGTTCATGCATTGGCTGGGCTGTTACGTCGAAACGATGCAGGCGGAAGGTGAAAAACCCGAGGCGGCGAGCCGGCGCGATGCACGGGTGACCAAGGCGCTTATCTGGATCGAAGATCATCCGATGCGCACAAAGTTTTCAGAGGCCAAACTTGCAAAACGCTGCGGCTTGGGAATCAACCAGCTGGGGCGTCTTTTTCGTGCCGACCAAGGGATCTCTCCGTTTCAATACTACGAGTATCGGCGGGTGGAATTGGCGCAACAGACCCTCAAAGACAGCACGTTGCCGATCAAGGAAGTGAGCTTTGAACTCGGCTTCAGCTCACCTCCGCATTTTGCGAACTGGTTCACAAAGCGCGTCGGAGTATCACCGCGGGCGTGGCGGACAAAAATCAAGCCAGCCCAAGAAACGAGTCCGCTCAAAGTGCCGAGCCGCCGGCGATGAGGCGGGCGCGGAGGGTGGCGACGTTGAGGGCGCGGAGGGGTTGGTTGGTTTCGAGTGCGAGCACGGCGGCGACGCCGGCGGCTTCACCGGTCTGGTTCATGTTGACCATCACGCGCACGGCGGCGTGGGCGACCGGATCAACATCGAGCATGCGGCCGGCGACGATGACGTTGTCGGGACCGTTGAGCGGGAGAAGAGTGCGGTAGGGGATTTGGTAATACGTGGGGTTGACCGCGGTCTCGGGACGCCAGCGGCTGCGGGTGGAAGCGACGCCAGGCTGGTGGAATTCTTCAGTGCCATCTAGGTAGCGGAGGGTGATGCCGGGCTTGTCCTGGTGGTGGACATCGACGCGGTAGCTGCCTTGGGCGATAGCGTCGTCGAACTCATGGCCGGAGAGCACGTCGTCTCCGGTGAGTTGATACGGTGACCGAATGTGGCGGGATTCGCGGATGCCAAGGCGCGAGGGCAGGGCTTCAAGGGAAAGGCGGCAGCCGGGAGCGTGGGCGCGAAGGATGTCGGCGATGGCGCGGACCTGGCGGCGGCCCTCGATTTCGCCGTGGGTAAGGTCGTCGGCGTTTGCGGGATTGATGCCGTGGATGCGCGTGGCGGCGAGCATGTAGACATCAGAATTGGGCACGTAGTTGCCCCAGGAAAACGTGGGCGGCAGGCCATACGCGGGACCGTGTTCGCGGATGAGTGCGCCTACGTCTGATTCGCTGAGGGTGCCCCAGCCGGCGAAACGGGCGCAGGCGGTGGCAGGCTGGAGGTGGTTGGCGAAGTAAGTTTCGCAGCCCAGCCGCGCGGCCAGATCGGCGTCACCTGTGGCGTCAATGAAGACGCGGGCACGGATGGCGCCGCGACCGGATTTGTTTTCAACGAAGACGGCTTCAAGGCGTCCGGAGGAATCGCGGAGCGGGGCAGGGGCGGCGAACTGGGTGTGGAGATAGATTTTGATGCCGGCTTCGCGGGCGAGCTCGTCGAGTTCGATTTTGAGTTCCTCGGAGTTGAAGGTGAAGCCGCGCGACGGGTTGGTGAG
The DNA here is from genome assembly GCF_007559335.1 of Rariglobus hedericola. Taxonomy (NCBI): domain Bacteria; kingdom Pseudomonadati; phylum Verrucomicrobiota; class Opitutia; order Opitutales; family Opitutaceae; genus Rariglobus; species Rariglobus hedericola. The sequence goes on along the minus strand of NZ_VMBG01000001.1, from coordinate 1,911,723 downwards.
CTCGTGGCGTTTGACGGCTCCGCGGCGGTCGAGGCGGTTCATGGTTTCCTCGGTGAGGCCGGCGATGATCTGTTTTTTGCCCTCGGTGTCGTGGAGCGAGTGCCAGACGTTGACCATCGCGGTGGTGGCGACGCCGCCGAAGCAGTTGTCTTTTTCGACGATAACGACGCGCGCGCCGAGGCGGGCCGCGCGAATGGCGGCGAAGAGGCCGGTGCAACTGCCGCCGAGGACGCAGACATCGGCTTCATGAATGACGGGAAGATCGCGAGCAGGTTCGTGGAGGGTGTTCATGAGACGGGAAGAAGGAGGGAGCCGCCGGCGTTGAGTTCGGCGCGGATGAGGGACGGGTTGAGTTGCGGAAAGGTCGTGCCGGTGCGGTGGGCGAGGGCGGCGGCGACACCGGCGGCTTCGCCGGTCTGGTTCATGTTCACCATCACGCGCACGCCGCCAAAGGCCTCGCGGTCGGCATCCAAGAGGCGGCCGGCGACGAGGAGATTTTCGGCTTCGAGGGGAAGCAGCGTGCGGTAGGGGATGTGGTAGCATGCGGGGACGGGGGCGTTGTCGGGTTGCCAGCGATGCCAGGCGTGCGAGCCGTCCTTGGCGACGACTTCTTCACGTCCGTCGAGGTAGCGCAGCACGGTGCCTTCGGTCGAGTGAATGTCCACGGGGTAGGTGCCTTGGGCGATGGAATCGGCGAAGGGTTGGCCGCGGAGGATTTCGTCGCCGGTGAGGCGGTGGTGACAGCGGGCGTGCCACGTTTCGCGGACGCCGAGGGCGTGGGCCCAGGCGACGATGACGGGATGAAGGTCGGCGGAATGTGTGCGGAGAATGTCGAGATAGGCGCGGTGCAGCCGACGTCCTTCAACGAGCGCGGCGGTGTAGGCGTCGGCGTCGCTGGCGTCGATGCCGTTGAGGCGGGCGCCGAAGAGGTTGGTGAGGGCGGGTGCTCCGGGGACGGGGAAATGCCACGGGCGGCTGTTGGCGGCGGGGTAGTTGTGCGTAGCGAGGAGCGGCTCGAGGTCGGGCCAAGGGACGGAACCGTCGGGGGTGGAGGTGCCGGCGACGATGGCCTGAAGGTTTACCGGTTGGAGGACGGCGGGTTTTTCGGCGGCGAAGCCGGCGTGGCGGAGGAGGTTGCCGTCGCCGGAAGCGTCGATGAAGAGCGGGGCGGTGATCGCACGGCGTCCGGAACGGTCTTCGATGATCACGGACGTGACGCGTGCTCCGTCACGGGTGGCGGCGACGCAGCGGGCGGCGAGGAAGACGCGGATGCGGTGTTCGCGGATCAGTTCGTCGAGTTCGATGGCAAGCTCGGCGCTGTTGAAGCGGAATTGTCCGCGATAAACGGGATGAAGCTCTTGGAGCACGCCGCGTTTGCGAAGGCGTTCGACGACCTCGCGGGTGAGTCCGCCGATGATGGGAACCGTGCCGGAGGTGTCGCTGACGGAGTGCCACTCGTTGACCTGAGCGGCAACGGCCATGCCGCCGAGGAGGGTATTTTGCTCGATAATGGCGACGGAGAGGCCGAGTCGGGCGGCGCGAACGGCGGCGAAAACGCCGGTGCAGGAACCGCCGACGACGCAGAGGTCGGCCTCATGGCAGACGGATGTGGCACGTGCGGGTTCGTGAATGAGGAGAGGCATGGTCCGGCGGGGTGGAGACAACGATGTCCGTGGCGCATGCGGGTGAAAGTCGGGAGTAGTGGAGCAAAGAAATCATATCATGGACAAAACAAACGATTCAGGTGTGATCAGACTCATGAGTGAAGCCATCAACCGGCTGGATGTCTTGCAGGCGCTTTTGCGTGCGCCTTTGCAGGTGACCGAATTCAGTAGCCGGGTGTTCGCCGGGCGCTGGGTGACACCCGACGAGGTGATCGTGACGCACCGGTTTATCCTCATCCAGAAAGGAGCGATGGATTATACGGTGGAAGGATTGAAACGACGGCTGACGGAAGGGACGCAGGTGTTTGTGCCGGCTTGGTCGCGGCGCGAGTGGACGGTGCCGAAAGGGCCGGAAGGATGCAGGCTGTTGTGGTGCGCATTTTCGTCGGGAACGGTGACGCTGCCGGCGGTGCTATGCTGGCGTCGCCCGAAGGAAATGCGCGGAGAAGTGGCGGCGTTTGAGGGTATGCGCAAAACGGCGGGTGACCTCGCTGAGCGCGCGACGGCGTTGTGGATGGAAGGCGAGTTGAAGGCATGCCTGGCGCGATTCTGGAGCGAGGCACAGGCGGAGGAAGGCGAGTCAATGCGCGGGAAGGCTGTGCATCCGGAGGTGGCGCGTTCGGTGAACTGGTTGGAACGGCATTTTGCGGAGGTGGACGCGTTGGAGGCGTTTTATCGGACCGTGGGGATGAGCCCGAATCACTTCAGGCTGCTGTTCAAGCGCGAGACCGGTGAAACCGTGCAGGCGATGTTGGCGCGCCTGCGTCTGCGCCGGGCGCGGTATCTGGTGCAGGAGACCGCGATGCCGATGAAGCAGATCGCGGCGGAGACGGGACATGCGGATCCGCTGTATTTTTCGAACCAGTATCGAAAGTTCTGGGGCCGGCCGGCGACGGCGGATCGAGTGACGGGCAGCGTGGCGTGATGCGGTAATGAATAAAAAACAGGATGCGGTCGAGTTGGCGAAGGGTAAGGCGATTGAAAAGATCCTGCGGTCGTAGCCGTTGATCGGAAGAATCGTCGCTTGTCGGCCTCGAAGGCCGGGCACGATTATCGGCACTTCGCGGCCGAGCTGTTACCTCTCAATCAGGTAATACACCACTCCGGGCAGGAGCTTGAATTGATCGGCCGTAGTTGTCGCGCCGCGGACAGCGAGCGGATAACCGTTGATGTCCAGGGCCGTCACCTTGAGCCGGGCTGCGTCTGTCCGTTTGAAGCGCAGCGTTCCCTGAATCTCCCGAATCAACCAGGGATCGTGACCGAGGTTAGTGATACGCTTCACGCCGTCACTGGCTGGCTCGGTGGCGAAATCCGTCGGCTTTTCCTCGGTCATTGCTTGCACCAAAATTTTACCCGACTCCGCCAACGGACGTCCGTCCAGCGATACCGCCACGATCTGTCCCAGCTCCAACTCCGACTCCATCACGATGTCGCGCAACGCCACCGAGCCCGCGAGCTTGAGGTTGCCGCTGACCCCTTGAGCGGCGGGTGCGTTGAGATAGAGCACGCCTTTGCCATAATCCAGTTTCACCTCGCGCGTGGAGCTCAACACCGTCTGCGCACCACGATCAATAAACGGCGCCGTGTCCTTGATCACTGCGGGGCCGCCTTTGTCGTCGATGCGGATATTGGTGCGTCCGACCCAGTGGATCAGCGGGTCGATACCGGTGTCGGCGGATTCACCGCCGGCCTTCTTCACGTCGGTCTTGCGCAGTTCGTCGAGGTTGGCCTGTTGCACCAGTTTCGAACCTTTCAACGCCAACGCATCCGTGAGTTTCAGCGGCAGGTCGGCCATCAGGTCGCCTGTCCTGATCAATCCCTGCCGATAAATCAGGGCGGCGGCGGGAAACTGTCCCATCTGCGTGGGCGACATCAGCGTCCACGGTTGCATGAAGAATCCCGGCTTCACGCTCCACGTGCCGCTATCGAGGGCGAAGTGCATGACGGCATCCGTGTCCTGCAACGCGCCATAGACTGCGTAAAACAACGGTGCCTCCCCGCGATACCGGTTCGGCCGGTTCCACGTAGTCTCGGAGATCGTCGAGGGCCGACCGTTATACATCGGGTCCATCGCGGGATGCCGAAACTGCCTGGACGCGCCCGGCTTCTCCGCATCGAACCGCAATGCGCTCACGTCTGAATAGGTGTGTCCCGTGCGAATCGACCACGCCGATTCGTTGCCGCGGTGATTGCTGCCGAAGTAGCCGTGGTGATCCACGAAGTCGCCCGGCATGTAGCTGAATTTTTCCAGAGGGCCCAGAACGTCGTCGTTGGCGGTGATCCAGTTCGAAGCCGTGATCATGCCTTTGTAACCGAGCCCGCGCAGAAAGCTCACCGTGTCCGCATAAAATTTACGCTGTGTCTCCAGGAGGAACGCCGCGGTATCCTGGTCACGTGGAGTTTTGCGCGTAAACATCTCGTAGAGCGGACGAAAACCCAAACGACCGCCGGCCACATCGTCGTGTTCGTCGCGCAGCCCGTTCCACGCGGCGAGGGCCTTTTCCAGCGAGCCGTGCTTTCGTTTCGCCCAGTCACCGAACAAGGCTTCCAGCTTGCGCATCTGCGGAGCGGGCACGGCGTCGTATTTAAACGTCCAGAAAAAGAACGAATCTTCGTTCACCAGTTCCAGCGCCATGATCGCCGGATCGTCCACCAACCGCTTTCCGCTGGCATCGGGCTGGATCAACAACTCGCGCCACCAGCTTTGATACAGCGCCTGAAACCCGGGCTCAAAGTAGAGCAACGCGAACGGATGCTGTTTTCCGTCGTAACCCTCGCGCCAGCCGGGCCCGTTTTCCGGAGTCATCCACAAGGGGAAGTAAATCGAGAGCAGCGAGTAGATGCCTTCCTTGCCCATGGCCGCGACGACGGCCTGGCGCCGCTTGATTTCGTCCGGCTGGATCGCGCCGGTCTTCGCGTCAAACAGCGCCCCGTGGATGCGAACCAGGTTCACGCCATGCTTGGCCATCATGCGTGCACACGTCTCCAGATCGGCTCCCGCCATATCGTGAGGCGGGCCGTTCACGCCCCAAAATCGCACCGGTTGTCCGTTCGCGGCATGAATGAACTGTTCGCCGCGTGCGATGATCCGGCCGTTTTCACCGGCGAACGTTTCGTTGAGAAAACGAAGGTCGATCGCACTCGCCTTGAAGTCGTCGGGCTTGGCGATCCACGGAATCCAACCGGCGTTGGCGGCGGCCAGTTCCTTGGTGTAAGCGGCGAGTTGATCGGGCTTCATGAGGCCATTCGGCGCAAAGGGTTCGGTCGTGAGCACAAAACAATCGATCGCCCCGTGGTGACTGTTGGCGCTGTTCATCACAAAACGCAGGCTGTGCGGGCCGGCCTTGAGTGGGAATTGACCGACCTCGCACCAGGCCAGAAAACGAAGATCCGGCGCATCGTTGGCGGCGATGTTGGTGTTGCCGCTTTGGTTTCGTTTGAAATCAACCGGCACCGGAGCCGCGCCGTCGATCGAACAGGTCATCGAGCTTTGCACGGGGTTGGCCCGCAGCCACAGCGTGTAAGTGCCGGCTTCCGCTATCTGCACCTCGTAGGTCGCCTCGCCCGCTTTATCCGCATCGAAATGGGCCAGAAAATTTCCGCCTGACAACTGGTCTGTTTTGACCTGTCCCGCATACCACGGATGCCGGCCGATATTGGTCCGGGTCGCCTGCTCGCCCTCGACCCAGACCCACGCTGAAAAAACCGGGCTCACCCACGCCACCAACATCACGAAGAGGGGTATCCATCGCATATCGGCCGAGCAAATCCGTCACGGCCCGTCGTGGCAACCTCGGCGCGGGCGCGGGCTGAAAAGGGATCATTTCGTTTCTTCGTGGCGACGAGCGTGATCAGCGAGGCCATGCATGCGGACGCCTTACGAAGAGCGAAGAGTGGGAACAGCCTTTGCGTGGGCGATGGAGTGGGGCATTGGACGTGTCCTGCCGGGTTCCAATGACATTTGAGTTGCGACGGATGATGAGTTTCTCGCAGTAAACACGGATTGTAAGCCTGTGTAGTTTTTACCCCTTCATCGAATGGCAACCGCCCAACTCGCGACCGAAGCAACCAAACGCCTGACCGACTGGATCGTGGCTGCACACGTCAAGGCGGGCGACCGGCTGCCGTCCGAACGCAGCCTCGCGCGCACTCTGGATGTGAGCCTTTATGCGCTCAACCGCGCGATGGCGCTCTGCATTGCGGAAGGACGCGTGGAGCGGCAGGGCTACAAGAATTTTCTAGCCGGAGCCGTGCGTGTGCCCGTTCGGCCGGCCTGCCATCTGGTGGTATCGCGGCGTTCGGAATATCTGGCTGCGTATCGGCGCATCGCGCGCGATCGTCAGATCGATTTAACGGTGCATACATGGGAATCCACCGAGGAAGCGGCGGCGCTGCTTTATCAACTCGACCGGTCGGGAGTGGGCGGAGTGATCTGCGATCCGCCTTCCGCGCCCGGCCAGGAATCTTGGGTGCCGGCGGCGCGGCAGTTGGCGAAGCATGGCATTCCGGTCGTGAGCAATTCACGGGTGGGCGATGAGTTGTCCTCCATCACGGGTAGCGTGGAGCATGGCATTGAATTGGGAGTGAAGCATCTGACGGGTTTGGGGCATCAGGAGCTGGCGCTGGTGTGCGAGGATGACAGTGCGGTGAGAGCCTGTTGGCGCCGGTGTTGCGCGGATAATCAGCGGGAGAGTTCGAACGACCGCATTCGCCATGATTTTTCCTGGCTGAGCAGCCGGTCCGATGTTGATGCCTTGTCGGATGTCTTGGCGGGCGAGTGGCGGGCGGTCACCGGGCTGGTGGTGCGCATCAGTCACCGGAGCGAGTTGCAACGGCTGTTGGGAGAATTGGCGCGCAAGGGACGTCGCGTGCCGGACGGCCTCTCGATTTTCGCAGTGGGCAACGCGCCAAGTCTGCAAACGGTGCAGCCGCGGATCACCTCCGCCAGCATCGACATGACGCTCTGGATCGAGATGACCTTCGATCTGTTGCAACGCGAAATGCGAATGATTGAGCGGGTCGGCGTGTTGCCACCTCCGGCCGTCTTGCAGGTGATGCCGCGCCTCCAGCTGCGGGAGTCCACGGCTGCGCGGGCGGGTGTTGCCCGGCCGGTCGCCGACACGGTGGGCAGCGAACCGGTTACACCGGCGGGCGTGCGCGAGTCTTTGGCGGACTTGGAGCAAGCGATCCGACGTCCGTATTCACTCGCGGCGAAGGCGTCGCTGGCGGAGCGTCCGCGTTTTGCCTCGGTTGATCTGCGGCCGTTCGCCAATCGTCCGCTGCGATTCCGACGCGGGTGGCTGGGCGATCTGCCTTTGCTCAGTCTGCCTTCGGGTAAGCGGGAAATTCACGGCGTGCCGTTTGAGATTCTCGGCGGTTCAAAACGCACCGACATGGGGGCGGTGGTTTTTCGTTCGGCGATCAATCAAACGGGGAATGCGCGCACGTTGCCCGGCAAACTGTGCATCCCGATCGGGGTTCACGTGGAAGCGGTTTATATTTTGCATGGCTGTGGTTATGCGAAGCCGTTGGAGCCGTTTGCCCGCTACACGTTTCACGGCGCGAAGGGACCGCTGGGCACGGTGCCGCTGGTCGGTCTCGGCCGGCAAAAAAATGACGAGCACCTCGCTGAAACCGCGGCGGCGGCGAACGCGAACATCCAAGACTGGTGGTCGGATTTCCCCCATGTGGACTTTCCGCATTCGCGCATGGTTCCCTTGCTGGACGACGGCGACGGCCCGGTTAAACGCCATGTGTTTCTCTACACGTTAGAGTGGATCAATCCGTTTCCGAAGCGGCTGGTCACGCATCTGGAAATCACTGCCGATCCGACGGTGCCGACCACGCTGGGGATGCTGGCGGTCACGATCGTCAAGCCACGCAAGGGCTGAGTGCATGGGTGGCGAGGCCGGGAAATTGACCGGTCAATTTTATTAGAAACGCCGCGACGAGTTGCTTCGCCGTGGTGCTTTCCGGACGGAGAGGCACTGGGTTGGCGTATAAGTGAGCTCCGTGCTCGTTACCCGCCCCTACCTCAACGTCGTAAAATCATGAAAGCACTCCATTGCCATCGCATGCGTCTTCGCCCGTTTAAGTCTGCGTCCGTTTTAGGCCTCGCCGTTCTCTCCGCTTTTTCATCTTCACCGTTCGTTCATGCGGCGTCGCTTTATTGGGACAGCGATGCGGCTGGCACCGGCAACAGCATTACGGCAGGCACGGGACTGGGAGGCTCTGGCAACTGGGATACTTTGCTTGGCAATTGGTGGTCCGGTTCCGGCACGATCGATACCACTTGGACCAATGGAACCAACACGGCCGTTTTTTGGGGCCCGACGGCAGGAACGGTTTCACTCACCGCTCCTATCACCGTCGGCGGACTGCAGTTCAGGACGACCGGCTACATGCTCGACGCCAGCGTCAACGCGTTGACCTTCGGTTCTGACAGCGCGATCGATTTGGGCGGTGTCGCCGCGGCAACCATCACGGGCGCGGTCGGCGGCACGGGCAGCGTTTCGCTCAGTCGTTCGAGCGACAGCGCGGGTGTTTTCACGGCGGGCACATTGAATCTCAACGGCACTTCGACCGCCGGGTGGTCGGGCGCAACCACGATCGGCAACGGCACGACCCTGTCACTCTCCGCCAACAATCAGGCTTTGGTGAGCACCTCGGCTGTTACGCTCAATGGCGGCAACATCACGCTCGCCAATACCAGCGGCGGGGAGGCTGCGCTGAACCGGGTGAACGACAGCGCGGCGATCACCTCCAATGGTGGCAGCATCACCGTGACCAACACCAGCGGTGGCGCCACGGCTTATGCGGAAACGCTTGGCGCGGTCGCCTTGACCAGCGGCCAGTTGAAAATCGTTTCGACCCATGCCAACGAGGGCGGCACGCAGGTGCTGACGCTGGGCGGCCTCACGCAGACCGGGACATCGACCGTTGCCTTTGGAGCGGGTGGTGGTCTGAACACGGGCACCAACCAAATCGTGGTGACGGGCGCCACCGCGACCGCCACCGGGCAGATCATCGGACCTTGGGCGACTGTAGGCATCAGCAGCACGTCGCAGACGGACTATGCCGTCTATGATGCAAACGGAAATGTCCTTGCGGCCAATATCGCGGCATCCGCCGAAACGCTCTGGGCCAGCGGAGCCACGGCGAATAATACGCTGGGCGGAGCGTCCGCTCTCACCGCCACGCGTAACATGAATTCGCTCCGTTACACCGGTGGTGCGACGACTTTGGCACTGGGGACTTTCAACTTGGAAACCAACGGCATTTTGAATGCGGGTTCCGGCCTGTTGACCATTTCGGGCGGAGGATTGATCCAGCAACAAGGCACGGCAGCGGCTAATTTTTACGTCAACGCCGGAAGCAACGCCATCACGATCAACTCCATCATCGCCGACAACACCGGAGCGCTGACGCTGATCAAGACCGGCTCGGGCGCGCTGACACTGGGAGCCAACAACACCTTCACCGGAAATACCATCATCCATGAAGGCGCCGTGACCGCAACGGTGGCCGGCGCCGTTGATGGCAATCTGGTGGTGGGCGCGGTTGGGGGAGGAGCCACTGCTTCTTTCACGAACAACAGTTTGATCGTTGGCCTTAACGCCAACAAAAGCGTTACGATTTACAGCAACGGAACCGTGAATTTCGGCGGGGGAGCGCAGAACATTAATAGCGGAATTTTTATTTTTGGCGGCGCGGCCACCGGTGGCAATCAGCTCGTCGTCAACAATACCGCGATCAACATGACCGGCGGATCTTTTGCTCCCAACGTCGCCGGAAACGGATTCAATAATACGTTCATCATTAATGCCAGTTCCTCCACCGCGGTCGTTTCGGGAAACACCCGGACCAATTTCGGATTCCAAGTGGCGGACGGTGCCGCCGAGGTAGATCTGCTTTTTAGTGGAGCTGTGACCACATCTGGCGCCAATGGAAGCCTGGTCAAGTCGGGCGCCGGCTTGATGTTGGTGACCGGTAACAATCTCTACCAAGGTGTGACGACTGTCAGCGGCGGCACGCTCAAGGCCGGCCGGGCAACCAATGCGTTTGGCTCCAACTCGGCGGTGACCTTGTCCAACACGGCGGGCGTTATCCTGGATATCACCGGGTTCAACAATGCGATCGGCTCATTGGCCGGTGGTGGAGCAAACGGCGGCAATGTCACGCTCGGTGCGGCGACCCTGACCACCGGCGGCAATAATACGAGCACCACGTATGATGGCGTTATCTCGGGAACCGGAGGCGGCCTGACCAAGACTGGCAGCGGCACCCAGACGCTCACCCGGGCGAACACCTACACGGGAACCACCACGATCTCGGCCGGCACGCTGGCCTTGGGGTCGAGCGGAACTATCGCCAACAGCACGGTCATCAACCTTGGCACATCGGGTTCGCAAGGCACGCTGGATCTCACCGCAAAGAGCAGCTTTGCCTTTGGCGCCAGCCAGACCCTGTCGGGCTACGGCACGGTGAACATCGGCGGTAGCAAGGTGGTCACGGTCAACGGTGTCCTGGCTCCCGGCAACAGCGCCGGCATCGTCAACATCACGGGTGCGCTTGCACTGGGCTCGGCCAGCACGTCCAACCTGGAAATCGTCAGCCGCAACGGTGGCGCGCCGGTGGCGGGCACAGACTTTGACCAAGTGGTCGTATCGGGAGCTGTGACATTTAACGGGACCCTGAACATCAACACCACCGGTCTTGCCGGATTGGTGGGCGGGGAAAGCTTCCAGCTCTTCAGTGCCGGCGGCACCTACACTTCGGGTTTCACGAGCGTGGTCATGACGGGCACCTACACTCCGACGTTCTCCAATGCCGGCGGAGTCTGGACAGGCAGCAATGCAGGACTCGCCTTCACCTTCACCGAGTCGAATGGCACTCTCAGTGTTTCGGCCGTTCCCGAGCCCTCCACTTATGCGTTGATGGCCGGTGCCTTTGCGCTCGCGGGTGCAACCTTGCGCAATCGCAAGCGTCGCGGCTGAGTTTTTTTGAAGCAAAGACGTCTGGGAGACCGAGGGGTTTTCCGGACGCCTTTTTTATTGGCCGGGTATCTTGATGCGAGGAGGTCGTTTCGTTCCCGTTGGTTCGAACCTGCTGCCGTCTTCGCGTCCTTCGCGAGACCCACTCTGAACTCTGAATTCCGGAAGTTGTCTCGCGAAGGGAGCGAAGGACGCGAAGTTTCGGAAAAGGTCGGGCGGCATGAAGATCGATGCGCGAAAAAGCCCGGGGACTTTAGATCCCCGGGCTCGTTTACAGGCTGAATTTATGGCTCAGCTGAAGCGATTGATTCTCGTTTTTTACTGGCCTTGGAACATGCCGCGACCGCCGGTGCCGATGAAGACGCTGGCGGGCGTCTGGCGGTCTCCGGCGAGGCCTTGGATGTTGGCATCGGTGGGCAACGTGGGCATCGCGACCCAGGTGGATCCGTAGTTGTCGGAGCGGTAGATGCCTTTCACGCCGTTGTAGTATCCGTAGAAATACACGGAATACAGGTAGGACGAACCGACGGGCGGCTTGCCGAAGGAAACCAGTCCGACCGCGGTGATGTTGGGCAGTTTGGCGGACCACGTGGTGCCGCCGTTGGTGGAGCGCCAGAGACCGCCGGCGGTGGAGCCGGCCACGCCGTCGTCGCACACCCAGATATCGTTGGCTTGGGGAGCGGCCATGATTTGCGCGCGATAGACGTTGTAGGTGCCCGCCGCGACCGTGCCGGCCAGCGACCAGTTGGCGCCGCCGTCTGTGCTGCGATAGATGCCGTGGTTGCCGCTGCCGCCCCCGCCGAAGAGCGCGAGGTAGAAGTTTCCGTTCAGGCGGTCGGCGGCCAGTTGCTGGATGGTGTAGCCGGGGTTGGATTTATCGATGGTGCCGTTGATGTTCGAGGGAAGTCCGGCGGCGGGCGACCAAGTGACGCCGCAGTCGTTGCTGTAGTGCGGAGTCGAGCTGAGGCCTTTGAACGGCAGCCACACCAGCTGGCTGGGATTGGTGCCGGAGATCGCGATACGACCGCCGCTGAGGTTTTGTCCGGCGGCGGTGAGGTAGCGACCGGAAACATTGGGTTCGCCGATACCGCTCGCGTAGGGATAAGGACGGGTGTTCCAAGTGACCGCAGTCTCGGTCCACGTGGTGTTGGCGCACGCGTAGATGCCTACCGGGTAGATCACTCCGACCGGAGTGCCGGACTGGCGGTAGAGATTCAGCACGGCGGAGGTGATCGTGCTGACGCCGCTGAGATCAAACTTTAGATAGCTGAAGCGTTGATCGGCGGTGAGGTAGGCGTAGGAGAACGAAACCCCGATGTTGCCCGTGGTGTTGGTATCGGCGGTGGTCGGCGTGTTGGCGTAAACCTGGGCGTCGTGAGATGGCGCGAGCGAAGTCGCGCCGTTGACGAGCAGGTAAGGACGGATCGTGGTGGTGGCGTTTTCCTTGGAGGCGAAATTCACCACGCTGGTGCTGCGGGAGGAATTTTGGTCGGTGCTGATGAGTAGCGTGACCGTGTTGATGCCTTTGGCCTTTTGCGTGGCGAGGTAGGTGGTGAGGTCCCACGTCTGCCAGCCGGCGGCGCCCATCGTGATCTGCTTGCGGTCGATCTCGCCGAAGGCGGTCCAGTTGAGTCCACCGTCGCGGGTGTAGGAACCGGTGCCGTAGTAGGTGGAACCGCCGGCGGTGTTGTTGGTGCTGACGCGCGCCCAGATGGCGTTGTTGGACTCGCTGAAATCGAGACCGGTGACATTGGCGCAATCGATCGGGTTCTTCATCGCGTTGCCGTAGGATCCGTAAGGACGGTGCGAGATATCGTTGTAGCGGAAGCCGCCGACATCGATCAGGCCGGCCATGAGTTCAGGACCGGTGGGCGCGTTGCGGAGCGTGCTGGAAATCGTCTGCTCTTGGTTTTTTTGGAGACGATACCAGATGGCTTGATTGCCGGTGGGGCCGCCGAGGAGCTGGGCGTTCTGGCTGCGGGCGACGCCGAAGAAATCGCCGGCCCAGAGTTCGCTGGAGTTACCCGGACGCACGAGCAGGTCGGAGATCGCTCCGAACCAGTAGCCGATCACGCTGGGCGTGCCGTCGGGTTCCTGCGCAGCGATGGAGAGCGCATTGTTAAAGTTGGTGGACTGGGTGGACCACGTGGCGCCGCCGTCGGCGGTGCGCCAGATTTTGCTGTTGGAACCGCCGCTGGAGAGACCCATGTAAACGGTGTTGCCGCTGGAGTCGTTGGGATCGACGGCGAGGGCGCGGTAGTTGGTGGCGGCGAGCGGGGTGATCGCGGAGAGCGAGCCGCCGCGCGGCATCTTGGCGACGAGACCGTTGGCGGTCACGTAGAGTGTGCCATTGGCGGCGACTTCGCCGCGGGCGGGTGTGGAGAGGGTGACGCCGGAGACTTTGGACCACGTGACGCCGCTGTCGGTGCTCTGGTAGACGCCGCCGGTGGTGCCGCCGACCGTGCTGTCATACACGCCGACATACATGATCGGGCTGCCGCCGTTTTTATCGAAGGCGACGAACGAGACGCCGGCCTTGCTGCCGGAAGGCACTGCGCCGAAAGGCACGGAGGTCGCGGGAATCTGCGTCCACGTCCAGGTGGATCCGGACTTCACGCCCTTTTGGAGGCCGTCTTGAGTCGAGCCATACCAGAGGATGTTGGAGTTATTGGGATCAACCTGAAGGCGTTCGCCGAAGGCCTTGGGGACCTCGTTGCCCGCGACGACGATCGAGGAATTGATGGCGGTCCATGTCGCGCCTTTGTCGGTGGAGGCGTAGATGCCGTGGAGCACACTTGAGGTCGCACCGCCGGCGGCGACGTAGAGGTTGTTGGAATTGGCGGGATCGATCGCGAGTCCGGCGATGCCCATCAGGTCGGCGGAATTGACCGTGGTGACCGGGACAATGGTGTCGGTGATCGAAATCCATTCGCCGGTCGACGGCACCCAGCGGAACGCGCCGCCGTTGTCGGTCCGGCAATAGATGTCGGTGCCGGTGGCGTCACAGATGAGGCCGGTCACCCAGCCGCCGCCGCCGAGCGGAATCGGCACCCAGGCCGGAGCGGGAATGGTGGAGCTTGAGTAAGCGAGCGTGGGGATGCTGGAACCGCCGCCTTCAACCATGCCGAGTTGGAACCATTGCCAGTTGCCGGCGGTGGATTCGGGGCTCGTGCGGAAAAACACGTAGGCGGACGTCGCGCCGGCGGCGCGGGCGGCGAAGAGCTGCGTGTTCAAATAGGCAACCAAGGTGGTGTTGGAGACGGTTTGGATGCTGGCGCTCATGCCGGGCACGAGGAAGTTGTCCTTGAGCAGTGTGGCGGAGCCGTCGAGAGCGCCCACGTAGGAATCGCTGGCGAGCACGGTGGGGCTGGTGCGATAGCCGAGTCCGTAGAGATCGGCGTTGCGTGTGGAGGAAGCGAGCGAGACGAGACGCGCGCTGTAGGTTGCGGTGTCGAACTGCTGCGTGGGATCGCTCAGAAGAGCTGCGGGAATTTCGAACACATGGACGACGCCGAGCTGGGTGGCGTCAGCCGAACTGTTGCCGACCTTGCAAAAGGTCGAGGTCGCTCCGGAGACGCTGGTGACGCCGGCAAGGTCGTTGACCGCGGCGTCGGCGGCGTTGCTGTTGATCGTGCCGGTGAGGGCGTGGGCGGTGGAAACGCCCCATCCGGCTAGCGCGAAGCAAAGCGAGGACAAGGTGGCGAGACGGCGGATTTTTTTCGGGACCGCGGGCCCGTGGGTATCTGGCAATTTCATGGGTATTTGGGGCCCTTTTGGCATTCGCCCGGAGCCAGGTTGTCGGCACAGGGGATGCAGGCGTCACGATGGCGGGGGTAGATGCCAGCAAGGCTTATCCCTTGCATCAGGCCGTCTGCAGAAGGCCTCAACCGCAGGCGGGGACTCGCGATTTTATCACGTAAATTTGCCCGATCAATAGGCTGAGAATCCAAGGCTTTTGGCGTCGTCACGATTGGCGGGGACGTGGGTTAAGTCTGAACTCACACCCTCATGCGTTACCCCTCGGGTTGGTTACTCTTTTTGTGTCTGGGTGCTTTGGTGCGTGCGGACGTCACTCCGGCGGTGCCGTTTCAAGACCACGCGGTGCTTCAGCAAGGCCGCGCGATTCCGGTGTGGGGCCGAGCGGCGGTGGGTGAAAAAATCACAGTGACCTACTCCGGCACTACGTCGCGCACGGCCACGGCGGTGGCGGGTGCGGATGGTCGCTGGCGTGTCGATCTGCCCGCGATTCCCGCGTCGGCGCAACCGGCCACGCTCACGTTTGTCGGAAAGAACACCATTAAGCTTAACGACATTCTCGTGGGCGAAGTGTGGCTCGCGTCCGGCCAGTCCAACATGGAACTCGGCATGGGCGGGCTCGGTGGTTGGGGCTACTTCATCACCAACGCGGTGGCCGAAGTGGCGGCGGCCAATTATCCGCAAATCCGCGAGCTCAAGATGCCGCCGGTGTCGGCCGAGACACCTCAGGAAACAGGGAAGGGAGCATGGCGCGTCTGCACTCCGGCCACCGTCGGTGATTTCAGCGCGGTGGCGTATTACTTTGCGCGCGATCTCCACCAAAAACTCAACGTCCCGGTCGGCATCATTAACGCCGCGTGGAGTGGTTCGCCGATCGAGCCCTTTATGACGCCTGCCTCGCTCGCCGCCGATCCCAACGGTCCCGGTGCGATCAAGGCGTGGAAAACCAAGACTGCGGATTTCCCCGCGAACAAAGCGCGCTACGACGCGGAAAAAGCCGCGTGGGACGAAGCCAAGGCCGCCGCGGCGAAAGCCGGCGAGCGCTTCAACAAACCGGGCCCGCGATTCCCGTTCGGTCCCGGCCACAAGAACGTTCCCTCCGGTTCCTACAACGCGATGATTCATCCGGTGGTGCCTTATGCGTTGCGTGGCTTCATCTGGTATCAGGGCGAGACCAACGCGGGTGCGAACCAATACCGCACGTTCTTCCCGTCGCTGATCGCGGGCTGGCGCGAGGTATTTGCCGGAGGGGAATTGCCGTTTTACTGGGTGCAGCTCGCCAGCTGGGGCGCCAACGGTGATCCGGACGGACTGGGTATTCCCACCATGCGCGAGGCGCAGACGCAGACCCTGTCCGTGCCGAAAACCGGCCAGGCGCTCGCCATCGACATCGGCGATTCCACGGACATTCACCCGAAGAACAAATTGGATGTCGGCCGTCGTCTCGCCTTGCTCGCGCTTCACCGCACCTACGGCCAAAAGGACGTTGTCGATTCCGGTCCGATCTTCGCGAAGGTTGAACTCAACGCCGGCGCATCCGGTCGTGTGCGCGTTCACTTCAAAGACGTGGCCGGCGGACTTAAAAACTCCAACGCAGCCGACAAGGAATCGGTTCTTGGTTTCGAAGTTGCGGGCAAGGACAAGGTCTTCAGTGCAGCCACGGCGCGCATCGAAAACGCCACGGCGGGAACCGTGCTGGTGACCGCGCCCGCCGGAGTGACGCCGCCTGTTTATGTGCGCTACGCCTGGCGCAACGATCCCAAGAACACCCTCGTCAACACGGCGAATCTTCCGGCCGCGCCATTCAGAACAGATCCGTGAACCGGATCGACTGTGAGGACCAAGTTTTTCTACCTTTCAAAACAATGAAACGCATCGGACTGATGGGCTGCGGCATGGTCGCCCAGTATGGACATATTCCCGCGATCCAGGCGGTGCCGGGACTGATCTTGCACGCGGTCTTCGACCCGAACGAAGACAACCTGCGTCGGACGCAGGAGAAGTTTGGGATTCCACATGGATTCACCGACGAGGAGGCATTTTTCAAATGCGGGCTCGATGGTGTGAGCATCACCTCGCCCGCGCCGTGCCATCACGCCAACGTGCTCCACGCGGCTGCGCATGGATTGCCCGTGCTCTGCGAAAAACCGCTTGCGACTAACCGGACCGAGGCCGAGGAGATGATAGCTGCGATGAAGACGGCCAGCGCGTCGCTGTATTCAGGATTTTGTTACCGGTTCAGTCCGTGCGCGCTTAAGATTCGCGAATTGGTGCGTGACGGGGCCATCGGGAAGGTTCGCTCGCTGCGCCTGATCTACAACTGGTCGCTTCATGGCAAGTTCACTACGGATGCAGCCGGAAACCGGATCATCCAGAAGCGGCGCGAGGACCGCATGCTCGAAGGCGGGCCGATGGTGGATTGCGGCACGCACCAGATCGATCTCGCCGGTTTTTGGCTGGGCTCGCCGGTGCGTTCCTTCAACGCGCACGGTGCGTGGGTGGACGACTACGAGGCGCCCGATCACATGTGGGTGCATCTCGATCACGAGAACGGTGCGCACACGGTCGTGGAAATCAGCTACTCCTATCACCACACCGCGAAAAACAACCGGTCCGAGTTCACCTATGAACTGATCGGCACGGGAGGCGTGATCCGCTATAATCGGGAGACGGAACGTTTCACCATGGAGACGGGGGACGGCCTTCAGGAGTTCCCGTTCGCGCCGGAGAAGAACTTTGAGGGCATGTATGAAGAATGGGCGCGCGCGCTGGAAAGCGGGGCGTCCGCGTTGCTGACCACGGGCGAGGAAGGCCAGCGCGTGGTGGAGATCGCCCGACAGGCGACCGACGGCGTCATCGCCAGCCGGCACGGCTAGGACCTGTGTTAGCGTGCACAAAAAAGGGCCGGCGTCTGAAAAGACGCCGGCCCTTTTGTGCCCTGTTACTACAAAATGCTTAGCGGTATTCTTCGCCGGTGATGGCGTTGATGATCTTGTAGTTTTCCTGGTGGTAGGCGGGATCGGCGCGGAAGGCCAATTTGACGCCAAACAGCTTTTCCATGCGCACGAGGAGGTCGGCATCTTCGACGCGGAGGCGCTCGAGAATCGACGGATGCACCATCACGCGGAGGCTGTAGTCCTTGCCATCGTTGCGGCCGGTGAGGCGGCGGATGATGGAGCTGAGCTTGCGCTGCAACTCGACCGACATGGTCGTCGCACTCTTCACGATGCCACGGCCACGGCAGTAAGGGCAGTCGGTGTAGAGGTTGGACGAGAGCGACTCTTGCTGGCGCTGGCGGGTCATCTGGAGGATGCCGAGCTGGCTGATGGGCAGGATGTGGTTCTTGGCCTTGTCGGTGGACATGGCCTCGATCATCTTGTCGTAAACGCCGTTGCGGTGGCGGCGCTCCTTCATGTCGATGAAGTCGATGATGATGAGACCGCCGAGATTGCGCAGGCGGATCTGGCGGGCGGCCTCGACGGCGGCTTCCAGGTTGACGGCGTAGATGACGTTTTTCTCTTCGCCGCCGCGGTTCTTGTGTGAACCGGTGTTCACGTCGATGGCGATCAAGGCCTCGGTTTCGTCGATGATGATTTCGCCGCCGGAGGGGAGCTGGACCTTGCGCTGGAAGGTCTGCTCGATCTGGCGCTCGATGTTGAAGCGCTCGAAGATCGGGATGTTGTCCTTGTAGAGGGCGATCTTGCTGCGCGAACGCTTGGAGATCTGGCCTACGAGGTCCTGGGTGTGCTTGTGGCCGGCTTCGTCGTCGATGAGCACGCGGTCCACTTCCTCGGTGAGGAAGTCGCGCACGGTGCGTTCAACGAGATCGGGCTCCTGGTAGAGGCAGGCGGGGGCGCGGTCGGACTGCATCTTGCGCTGAATCTCCTCCCACTTCTTCAACATGATGTGGAGGTCGCGGATGAAGTAGCGGGTCTTTTTGCCCTCGCCGGCGGTGCGGACGATCACGCCCATGCCTTCCGGAATGGTGAGCTCGTTGATCATCTGCTTGAGACGGGCGCGCTCCTTCGGGTCCTCGATCTTGCGGGAGATGCCGCACTGGTCGGAGAACGGCATGAGCACCAGATAACGGCCGGGGAGGGCGAGGTTGGTCGTGGTGCGCGGACCCTTGGTGCCGATGGGGCCCTTGGTGACTTGGATGACGATCTCGCTGCCGGGCGGGTAAAGGCCGGGGATGTCCTTGACGGTCGGCTCGGTGGGACGCGGCGGGGCGTTCTTCTTTTTGTTAACGCGGACGATTTCCACGGAGGAATCGGCGGCGGCCGGGAGCATGTCCCAGTAGTGAAGGAACGCGTTTTTGCTGTAACCGATATCGACAAAGGCGGCTTTGAGGCCGGGATCGAGGTTCTTGATCTTGCCCTTGTAGATGCCGCCAACCATGCGGCTGTCGGACTCGCGTTCGATTTCGAACTTTTCCAGAACGCCGTCCACGAGCAGCGCGACGCGCTTTTCGAGGGGCTCGGAATTGATGATGAGTTCGCGGAAGGAGGTTTTCTCCTTCTTGAAAACGGAGAGGATTTTCTCGAGTAGGGGACGGTCTTTGGAACGCGTGACGGCGTCGGCCTTCAGTTCGTCGCGGTTGACGGGATCGGGTTCGTGATGTTCGGGAGGCTGGGTGAGTTCCTCATCGTAATTGCGGGGGGCCGGGGAGCCGGACGGGTTGTTGGGTGAGGCGGGTTGATCGCTCATGGTGGGTAGGGTCCTGGTTGTGGTGGACGGGGCACCCGTGGGCGAAAGTTGCGGCGCAGGAAATTCCGGCAGAGCGGTCCATATCGAATCCAGGCTTCAGTTTCATGTGAAGTCCTTGCGGAAGCGATAGACGCTTTGAACCAGTCCTTGCAGCAAGCAGCAACTCAGCACAAAGGAGCCACCGTAGCTGATAAAGGGAAGCGGTATGCCCGTGATGGGCACGAGTCCGATGGTCATCGCGATGTTAACGAAGACGTGCACGGCGAAGAGCACTGTAACGCCTATGGCGATCAAAGTGCCGAACCGGTCTCTCGACAGGCCCGCAATGCGTATGCCGTTGAACATCACTATACCAAACAAACCCAAAACTGTAACACTTCCCAAAAATCCTTTTTCCTCGGCGATAACCGGGAAAATAAAGTCGTTGTGCGCCACGGCGCGGGGCAGGTAGCCGAGCTGGGCCTGTGTGCCCAGCGTCCAGCCCTTGCCGGTCAATCCTCCGGAACCCACCGAGATGCGCGACTGCGTCAGATTCCAGCCCGCGCCCGTGGGGTCGATCTTGTCGGGCATGGCGAAGGAGATGATGCGGTTGCGCTGATAATCGTGCAGCGGAACGAAGGTGTGCGGCTCGAATTTCCCCTTGTCGTTCGTGTAGGACAAGTTGTTGGTCTCCATGAATCTGACGTAACGAATGCAATCGAACGTCACGATGCTCATCAGGATGAGAAACGCACCGAGTGCCGCCGCGAAAAAGCGGGTGGACAGCTTGGAGACATAGAGCATCGAGAAGATCACGGGAGGCAGCACAATCGCCGATTTAATATCGGGTTGCAGAAGGATAAGGAAGATGGGCAAACCCGCAGCAAGTGCCAATTTACCCAGCGTCCCGAGCGATTGCGCGATGGTGCCGACCTTGGACCGGACGAGGATGCCGGCGGTGACCAGCAGCACGGCGGCTTTGGTCGGCTCCGACGGTTGAAACGCGAAGAACCCGAAATCCAGCCAGCGTTGGGCTCCATAACGTTCCGTGCCCACGCCGGGTAGCAGCACGAGCAATAGCGCGACGATACAGGCCACATAGAACCAGTGGGAGAAACTCAGCCAGAAACGGTAGTCGATGAGGGAGACCGCGATATAGAGCATCGCACCCGCCGCCAACCAGACGAGCTGCGTGATCCAGTTGTTCTGAGCGGTGGTGAATTGCGCGCTATATATAAAGGCGACGCCGATCGCACTGAGGGCGGCCACGGCCAGCGGCGTGATCCAGTCGAAGCGGACCCGGGTCGTCGTTTTAAAGACGCCGAGAAGTTCGAGGGGAGTGCGCAGGGTGCCGGCCACGGGTCAGAAGAAAGGCGTTGAACAGAGCGGCGCAACGGCGGACTGCGATACGTCGTGGTTTAAGCGCAAAAAAACCGCAGGTGCGGCCGGCCCTTCCCGTTGCCAGGAAGACCGGCCGCACCTGCGGCGTGCGGGACGGCGGATCAGCGTGCGGTCAGCGTGTAGCTGAAGGTGTAGCGCTTGGCGTTCAGCTTATACTGGTCGAGGGCGTCGGGTCCGCAGCTCTGCGTGCCGAGGCCGCGGTGGGCGGCGTCGAGATACACGATCGTCTCGGCGCGGGGCGTGAGGTCGGTCGTGTGCTTGGCGGCGTAGAGATCCTCGGCGGCGAAGTGCGTGGCGTTAAACTCGAAGAGCGGCGCGGCGGTGATGCGGAGGGCGGAGGCCTTGGCTTTGCGGCCGGCGGAGAGTTCGAGCCAGCGGGTTTCGGTGTGGTGGCCGTGTTCCTGCGGCATGACGTAGTCCACGTATTCGTCGGTCACGGTCGTCTCGTAGCGGGCGACGAGGCTGCCGGTTTTGCGGTCGGCGTAGTTCTCGACGGGACCGCGTCCGAAGTAGGCGAGGTTTTCGTAACCGGCGACGAGATCGAAGCGGACGCCGGCGCGGGGGAGGTCGGTGACATCGGCACCGGAGAACACGATGTCGTTGTCCACGACCAGACGGCCGTCGGCGTGCAGCGTGTAGCGATGCGTGTGCGTGCAGTCCTTCCAGTTTTCGCGACCGGAGGCGGCGTGCGACAGCGTGACGGTGACGGAGCCGTCCTTGTTGGCTTTGTGGGAGAAGGCGTCCGGTTGGTGTTGGATGGGTTTCGCAATGAGGCCGAGCTTTTGCCAGCGACCGAGGGCTTTTCCGTCCTGGCCGGACCAGAGCTTAACACCATCGTTGTCGGTGGCGGCGCGGTTGAGTTCAACGAGCGGGGCGCGGGCGAGGAGCTCGACGCCGCGAACGCGGAGGGAGGACAACGTGGACGTGGCGCGATCGAACGTCGCGGCGGTGTCGCCGGCTAGCAGTATAACGCCGCCGACGGTTTCCTCGACGAGGACGGGCGCGGATTTTTTCGCAGGGACGGAGGGCTTGGCCTTGGGCGTCGGAGTGAGCGCGAGCTGCGTCCAGGCGGTTTCGTGGCCGCGTTTGGCGAAGGTCGTATCGGCGGCTGTGGTCCAGGTGATATTGAGGTGGGCCTCGGCACCGGCGGGAAGTTTGCCGAAGGCGACGGTGGTGTCTTTCGAAGCGCCGGGGGCGAGGTCGAGTTTCGGCAGGTTGCCGTGCTTGGTGGCGACGCCGTCGATAAGGAGTTCCCAATGGCCTTGGAGGCGGGCGAGGGAGGTGAAGTCGTGGTCGTTGCGGATGCGGAGGCGGCCGGGCTTGCCCTTCACGAGAGAGACCGTGACGGGCTGGGCGAGGTGCTTGAACTCCCACATGGCGGGGTGAGGTATCCGGTCGGCTGATACGAGACCGTCGCAGACGAAGTTGGCGTCGTTGGGCGTGTCGCCGAAGTCGCCGCCGTAGGCGAAGAACTCTTTGCCGTCGGCGGTTTTTTGGCGGAGGCCGTGGTCGAGCCATTCCCAGATGAAGCCGCCCTGAATGCCGGCACGGGACTTGAAGAGATCGAAGTAGTCGGAGAGCGAGCCGTTGGAGTTGCCCATCGCGTGCGAGTATTCGCAGAGGATGACGGGACGGTTGAGCGGATGGAGAGGTGTGGGCAGCGGAGGACGCGGGCGGGCGTCACGGGCAAAGTGAAGTCCGGCTTTGTCCATCGCGGGCACTAGGTCCGTGTAGGAAGCGGCGGAGGAGGGAGCGTGCTTGTCCGCGAAGTCGAGCCAGTCAGTGAGATCTTTGATGCTCGTATACATCGGACAGATCACGTCGGTGGAGGCCGAGCCGTGCGCGAAAGTCGCGGAACCCTGCCAGAGGGAAATGGCACCCTCGTAGTGGAGCGGGCGCGACGGATCGTAGTGGCGGATCCAGCCGGCGGCGGCGTCGTGGTTGGGGCCGTAGCCGGATTCGTTGCCGAGCGACCAGAGGACAATGGACGGGTGGTTGATGTCGCGCACGACCATGCGCATGGCGCGGTCGAGCCACGGCGTGGCGTAGCGTGGGTCCTGGCAGAGGGAATTGTGGAAGTCGTGCGACTCGGCGTTGGTTTCGTCGATGACGTAGAGACCGTGCTGGTCGCAGAAATCGAGGAAGCGCGGATCGTTCGGATAATGAGACGTGCGGACGGCGTTGAAGTTGAACTGCTTCATCAGCACCACGTCGCGCTCCATGGTTTCGGAGGTGAGCGCCTTGGCGACGTCGGGGTGGTGGTCGTGGCGGTTGACACCCTTGATGAGGACGCGGCGGCCGTTGATGAGAAGATCGCGGTCGCGGATTTCGATGCGACGGAAGCCGGTGCGGATCGAGGCGTGTGAAGGAGCGGCGCCAGAGGATTTCGGCGGCGTGAGGGAGACGACGACGGTGTAGAGCGCGGGGTCTTCATGGGACCAGAGGCGGAGTTTCGACGAGGGGATTTCGAGGCGCAGGCGCACGGCGCCGCGGTCAAAGCCCACCGCGGCGCGCTTGTGGCCGATCTCGGCAACGGCGGGTTTGGCGAGCACGGGGCGACCGTGTTGATCAAAAATCTGCACGCTGACCTTGGTGTCGGGCAGCGGGAGGTTATGAGGGAAACCGGCGGTTACGAGGAGATCGAGCGCGGCGGTGCCGGCGGCGAGATTGACGTCGGGCGTGGCCTTGATGTCGGCGATGTGGATGACGGGCGTGGCGTAGAGCCGAACTTCGCGGTGGAGGCCGCCGAGACGCCATTGATCCTGGTCCTCAATGGCGGTGGCGTCGGAGTATTGGACGACGATGGCGACGAGTTCGTGTTCGATGCCGGGACGCACGAGGGCGGAGATGTCGAACTCAGCGGGGAGTCGGGAGTCCTTGCTCAGGCCGACGGCAACGCCATCGATGTAAACGGCGAGCACGCTGTCGGCGCCGCCGAAGTGGAGGACGATGCGGTTGCCCTGCCACGCGGACGGGATGCGGAAGAAGCGGCGGTAAACGCCGGTGGGATTGTCCTTGGGCGTGAAGGGCGCTTCCTCGCGGAATGGCATCGTGACGTTGGTGTAGTGCGGGCGACCGTGGCCGTGCATCTGCCAGTTGGACGGCACGGGAATCACACCCCACTGCGCGCTGTCGTTGAAGGGACGTCCCTCGGCGAACGGCTGGGCATCTTCGGGGCGGCGCTCGAGACGGAACTGCCATTCGCCATTCAGGGATTGTGACCACGCGGACTTGTCGCGGGCGCGGGACTTGGCCTGTGCAGCGGTCGCAAACGCATCGAATGAAGCGTGGGGAGCGAGCTTGTTGAGCGAAGTGAGCTCGGGGTTTTCCCAAGCGTGGATGAGGCCGTTTTTAAGCATGGCAAAAGAGGGGGTAAATAAAAACGCCAGCAAGGCACCGAAAGGGCCCTGCTGGCGATGGAGAAAAATTGTATGAATAAACGATGAGAGCGGTGTGATGGTAGATTTTGTTTATTAAATACAACGATGGCCTTAACCAGATCAGGTGTAGTGGAAGTGGGCGGTGGCGTTGCAGGATTTGTTGGCCACGACGCGGACCCAGTGGGCGCTAAAGCCGGGAGGGAAGGTCACGACTTCGGAGGCGTTGGCGGCGACGTCGATCGTGCGCCACGGGTGGAATTTTCCGTGGCCGAGGGCGTCCACTTCGATGGTGATGGCGACGGGTTTTTTCGCGTCGTGCGAGAGGTGCACGCACTTCTGGTCGAAGCCGGTCATCAGGTAAGGATCGCTGGGCTCGTTGGCTTTGACGGGCGTCTCCCACCACGGGCCGCCCCAGCCTTTGGGCTTACCGAGTTTCCAGAGGTCGTCGGTCTTGCCGAACCAGAGGCCGGATTGCGGCTCGGCGCACTGGAGGTTTCCGCCGCTCTCGTGGCTGGTGTTGTCGCCGCCGATGATGAGCATGCCCTTCCACGAGCAGAAATCGCCGTGCACCCAGAGGTGTGTCGAAATCGGGCGAATGCCCCAGATGCGATTGCCGAAGGCCCAAGGCGAGAGTTCGTAGAACATGCCGTGGTGATCCATGAGCAGACGCTCGTGCTCGGTGGAGCGGATGCGCGGCCACTCGGTCTGCCACTTGTGCTCCCAGCAGTGGGAGGCTTTTGGCAGGCGGTAGGTGGTCCACTTTTTGTCACCGCCGGTGAAGACCTTGAGGATGGCGGACGCGCGGTCCCAGCCGGTCGCGAAGATGTTGTTTCCGTAGGGTCCGAGTCCGCCGAGACCGACGTAGGGTTTGCGCTCGATGACGGTCCATTTGACGCCGTCGAATTCGGCGAGGGTGCCTTCGGTCTGTTTGCCGAGGAAGTCGGGCTCGCTGTAGTCGTTGTTGGCGACGACGAGACGTCCACCCTCGGTATAACAATCTTTGAAGTGGCAGCTCATCTCGCCGGGCGTGCCGAGTTCCTTGGTGAGATCGAAGAGGTGTTTTACCTTCAGCGTGCGGACGTTGAGTTCGAACAGCTCGCCTTCCATGCCGAGCATGTAGACGAGGTTCTTCGGATCGGTGAGGTGCGTGGCGGTGCCGCAGAGACGGATTTCGGTGAGCTCTTTGACGGTGCGGACCTTGTGTTTCGTGTCGATGACGTGCGGACCGATGATGAGCTGGCTGGACTGGTCGTGGACGAAGCGGTTGGCGTAGGTGCCGTCCACGCCGGCGGGGTGGCGAGACATCTGGAAGTTTTCGTCGATGACTCGGAGACCGGTGCCGGTGCCGGTCTGTTTGCGGTGCGAGACGTAATTGAGGATGTAGAGCTTGCCCAGCCAAGGCATGAGACAGCCGATGCCAATCTCGCTGCGGGCGGGACCGAAGTCGGCGACCTGGGCAAAGGCGGGGATGACACCGCTGACGTTTGGCGGAAGGGTGGGGTGCGGGGCGGAGGAGGATTTTTTCATGGGAAGTGAACTGCGATGGAGAAACTAAAGACTGGCGCGTTCGGGCCAATGCGCCTGAAATCGAAACCGTTCGATTTTATGGCTCAAATTCAGACGAGTTCATTGGTGAAAGTGGCGCGCGAGGCGGGCGTGGCGTTGTCCACGGCGTCGCTGGCGATGCGGGGAAGTCCGCTCGTGAAAGCGGCGACGGCGGAGCGCGTGAAGGCGGTGGCGGAGCGGCTCGGTTACCGCGCGGATTTGCGGATGGGGTCGCTTATGGCGCGCATCCGGCGAGCGAAGGGTGCGCCGGACCGGGAGAGGCTGGCGTTTGTCTGGGTGAGTGCGACGCGGGCTGACACGCGACGCGAGGGATTTTGCCAAGCGAGTCTGGCGGGGGCAAAACGCCGCGCCGAGGAACTGGGCTGTGCGTTGGATGAATTTTGGTTGCACGACGGTGGAATGACGGAGGCGCGGCTGGAGAAAATTCTGGTTACGCGCGGGATCACCGGCGTGGTGTTCTCGGCACCGTTGAGAGACATGGAGGTGACGGTGGACTGGAACTGGGGATGCTTCGCGGCGGCGATCATCGGGAACTCGGAGTTTCATCCGTCGCTGCACCGGGCGGGGCATTATCATTACCGCAGCATGTGGACGGCGATGGAGAAGCTGAGGTTGGCCGGATGTTTGCGGCCGGCAGTGGTGTTGCACGAACCGCATCACCGGCGCATTCACGGGGTGCATCAGGCGGCGTTTCTGACGAATCATCCGTTGCCTGAACAGGCGTTGGGCATGACGAGGTTTGGATTGCCGGCAAGCGGAGCCGCGTTGCGCACGTGGATCGCGAAGGTGAAGGCCGATGCGTTGATTTTTGTGGTTACGCCGCCGGCGGAATTCAGCCGGGAGTTGGCTGGAATCAAAACGCTGCGCAGCATCGTGTCGCTGGGGGCGTCATCAACGGGAATGCCGGGAATGGACATGCGCGAGGACCTGGTTGCGGCGGGCGCGGTGGATCTGGTCGTGGCGCAGCTTCATCGCAACGAACGCGGTGTGCCGGAGCGGCCAAAAACGCTGCTGCTCGAGGGCGAATGGCGGGAGTGACCGCCGGCGGTCACTTGGCCAGCGGAAGGTAGACGAGGTATTCGTTCTGACGCGCGTGACGGGTTTCCATGAGGCGCGTCCACGTCTGCTCGCGCTCGGCTTCGGGTTGCGTGAGCAACAGGCCGAGGTGGGCGTCGAGGCGCTGGATGTCACGGTGAACGCGCGTGAGGTGGATGCCGGCGTCCTGCTTCAGGGCCTTCGGGAGTTCTGCATCAAGGGTGGTGACGAAGTCTTCGGTGCTGCCGTTCGGGCCGTCGAGACGGTAGAGGTTGTTTTTGAAAATGCGGTTGGCGTTGCTGCCGCCGAAATAATTGAAATCGGGCGTGAAGCCGTTGATCGCGCCTTCGAGACGCGGGGCGAGCGCGGCGGCTTGTGCGGGCGGAACGACATCGGCGATTGCGGACGTGCGCAGGCTCAAGTCGGAGAATTTTTGAGCGATGCCGCGGCTGGTGAGGAAACGCAGAAAATCGAGGGCGACTTCGGGATGTTTACTGGAGCGAACAACGCCGAGGGTGGCCTCGGGCGTGCCGTTGGCCTCGGAGGCGAGACCGAGGACAAAGCGGCCGTATTCGGGATCGTCTTTCGCGGGTAGCACCACGGGCATGATGCCGACGGGGAAATCGCCATCACGTTCAAAGACCGCGTAGTCCCAACTGCCGGCGCAAATCATGACGGCCTTGGACTGGAGAAAATCGAACAAGGCATCGTCACGCTGGCGTGAGGCATAGCCGGGGCTCATCAACGCGCCCACGTCGTGCAGCAGATTGATGCTGGAGTGGAGTTCGGGCGTGTTCCGGTAGGAGAGTTTCCCTGCGAGCACCAGTCGCGCGAGTTCGACCGGCTGGATGGCAAAGTTGCGGGAAGGGCTGAGATCGATCGAGAGTTGCTGGGTCTGCGAAGGCAGCAGGCGCTCGAAGAGGTATTGCGAATAAGGACCGCAGGAGGCGATAGGCACGAGACGGCGGCCATTCTTCTCATTGTAACGGGCGACCTGGCCTTCGAGTTTCCGCAACGTGGCGTAGTCGGCGGGCGGTTCGTCGCTGCCGGTGATTTCTTTGAGGAGCGGCTTGTTGTAGTAAAGACGCAGGGTGTTGATCTGGAGATTGACGCTATGGATATCACCCGAAGTCGGCGTGAGGTTTCGCATGGCGGTCATGCCATCGACGAAGGTGTTGACCCAAGGCACGCCGGCGAGGGAGGTGCCGGCGTTGTAGGGGTTGGGCGGACGAAGTTCGTCGGTGAGGGGGATGAAATAGCGGACGGCGATGTCTTCGTTGGCGCCGAGCATGCCGGTGATGTCCGGGGCGGTGCCGCCGATCAACTGGGTGCGCATCCACGACGGCCAGGCGCGGATGGGAACGGGTATCTGTTCGATGGATACGTCGGGGTGGAGCTTGGAGTATTCGGCGGCGGCTTCGTCAAACGCCTCGCGCATGCCGGCGTGGAGCAGCCAGTGGCCGACGCGGATGGTGATCTTGCCGGAGGCGTTTTCGGTGCGGCGATGGGTGAGGACGTGCCAGGCGGAGTAGGCGAAGGCGCCGAGCAGGACGACCACGGCGATGAGGTTGCGGAAGCGGTTCATCGGATGGAAGGGGCCGGGGTTGCGTCGAGGGAGGCGAGGATTCCGCGGACCGTGCTGGCGCGGACATCACGGGGCGTGGCGGCGAGGAAGGCGGCGTAGTGTTTGCGAGCGAGGGCAAGGTCACCGGTTTCGCGGGCGAGGTTGGCGATGGTGAGATCGATGTCGGCATCGCGGAGCGGTTGCTCATAGCCGATAGCGCGCGCGGCGACGTAATGAGGAAGGGCCGAGGCGGGATCCTTTGATTCGCGCAGATAAAGGGAGGCGAGCAGCGAATGCAGGTCGCGGGCGGCTCCGGAGTCCTTCACGGAATCGAGGAGTTTTTGGATGGCGGGGATCGCGGTGACATCCGCACCGGACTCGGGATAGGCGGCGAGGTAGGCGAGCTCGACGGCGGCGTGGTCGGCGAGTGGATGCGCGGGATGTTCGCGGCGGAGTTGGTCGAAGTGCTTGCGGGCGGATTCCGGTTGAGCGGGATCGAGGTGATCGAGCTCGACGCGGGCGAGCAGGTAAAGGGCGAGAATGGCGTCCTCGGATGAAGCGGGCGCGTTTTCACGGGCGCTGATCAAGAGATCGCGCGCGGACTGGATGTTGGATTCGGTGCGAGGTTGTTTGACGAGCAGGCTCGAGGCGTAGGCGATGGCGATGCGCGCATCCTTGGGCGAGGCTTGGTGAAGCTTTTGAAAGCGTTCCGCCGCGACGTTGTAATCAAACGTGAGCGCGGACTGCCAGGGATCGGGGGCGGCGGATTTTTCGTAGGCTGCAAGCGGGAGTGCGCAAAGCAAGCCGAGGGCAAGGGGTAGTAACCGGCGGGGCATAAGGTGAATGAGACCGCGAAGGCGTGCGGCGGGTCAAGCTACCGCATGCGCCTTCATGTGAAGTCATTTTCCGAGGAACTTAGATTCGCCGTGGCGACCTGCAAAGGCGGCTGCGGATTACTCGTAAACTGAACCCCGTTTTTATCGAAGCACCACGAGGGCGATTGCGGCCAGGATGAGCATCGCGCCTATAAGACGGCTGCGCAGAATCGCGGGGGCGAGGGTTTGCTCTTCGTTGGCGAACCAGTGGCCGATCAGCCACACGGCAACGACGCTCCAGAGTCCGCGGGATGAATAGACGATGTTCATCACGGTGGCATCACCGAAGGCGCCGATCGCGTAGACAAAAAGGGAGGATTGCAGGGCGAGCAGGAGGCTGCCGCCGCCGAGCCAGCGCCAGGCGGGACGTGGGATGGCGCTCAGCGGGGCGTTGAACAACGGGATGAAGCCGAACGAAAGCACCGCCACCGCGCCGCAGGTGAGCGGGAGGAAGCGACCCACGCCCCAGGCCGGCGACCATTTTTGGATGAGGACGTCGAAGAGCGCGAAGCTCGTGGCGGCAAGCGCAGCGGCGAGCACGGTGCGCCCGACGGCATGACGCGGACGTGATTCTCCGCGACTGAGAAGGATGATCGCGGCGGTGCTGAGGAAGGCGGCGATCCACCATTTAAGCGGAATGGGGTCGGGCAGGAGCAGTGCGCTGCCGAGGGCGACGAGGATGATTTTCAGGCCCATGACGGGCGTGCCGACGGAGACATCGCCGTAATGGAGTGAGAGAAAAGTGAAGATCTGGCCGAAGAGAAAAAGCAGGGCGACGAGGAGCGGTTGCCAGAGTTGAGTGACGGGCTGGTCGTGTCCGCCGAGCAGCCAGAACGGGGCGAAGGCGAGACCGATGGCGATATTGGAGACGAACGCGGTGCGCCACACGCCGACGCCCCAGTTGCCCGAGCGCTTGAAGGCCAGCATCGCGAAGACGTAGGCGATACTGGCGGCGACAGGGAACAGGAGATGGGCGGGCATGGGCGGCGGAGGACGGGGACGGAAGACGGAATACAGAGGACAGAGAACAGAGAACAGAATACGGAATCAGGCGCGGGCGGCTGATTCGAGGGATTTCATGGCGGCTAGTTCGGTAGCTAGGTCGATGGTGTCGTCGCAATTGATCCATTCGCCGCTCAGGTATCCGGTGTAGTTCATCTCGGCGAGGCAGGCGAAGACGGCGGGGATGTCGTAGAGTCCGCGGCCGATGGGGGCGAATTCGAGTTTGGATTTTTCGAAGGTGCCGTCGTGGATGTGGACGTGTTCGATCCACGGGCGGAGTCGATCGAAAGCGTCGCGGATCGACCAGCCGGAGGCGCGGAGCGGGTGCATGACGTCCCAGACGGCGCGGACGTGCGGGTCATTGACGCGTTCGAGGACGGCGGCGACGTGGTCGGGGTTGGTCCAGGCGTCGTGGGTTTCCATACAGATTTTCACGCCGCGGGCGCGGGCTTGAGGGACGAGGGAACGAAGGGCGTCGGCGACGTTGACGATGGCGGTGTCGCGGTCGATGCCGGCGCCGAGTTCGCCGCCGAAGACGCGGAGGAGCGGGGCGCCGATGTCGGCAGCGAGATCGATGTAGGCGGAGGCTTCGGCGAGTTGTTGCGAGGCGGTTGCGGGGTTGGCGAAGCGAAGGCCGGGAGCGAGGCAGGCGACGGCGATGCCGGAGTCGGTGATCTGGCGGCGGATGGCTGCGCGTTCGGAGGGCGTAGTTGAAAGCTCGATACCGTGGCGGTGGTCCCAGCCCGGGCGCGGTTCGATGGCGTCGTAGCCGAGGCGCTTGGCGAGGGCGAGGGTGTCGGTGAGGTTCAGCTGGGTGGAGCTGAAGGACATGAAGGAGTAGAGCATGGCTGAAGTAGTGAGTAGCGAGTAGTGCGTAGACAGAGTAGGACTACAGATCTGAGAACGAAACGGGTCGGCCGGTGTCGGCGGAGCGGTAAATGCCTTCGGTGAGGCGGGCGATGAGGAGGGAGTCGCGCAGGCTGGTGAGGGGAGGTCGGTTTTGGCGGATGGCCGTGGCGAAATCGAGGAGGGGGCCGTCGTTGAACGTGGCCCAGCCGGATTCGTCGCCTTCCCAGAGCGTGCGGGTGACGGTGCCGCGTGCGGGGTCGGGTTCGCTGATTTGCACGACGGCTCCTTTGCTCGGTGCCATCTGAAGGATGAGGGCACCGTGGTCGCCGGAAATGCGCCAGCTGCGGGATTCGGCTTCGATGGCGCACTCGGCCCGTTCGTAGTGGAGGACGGCGCCGTTGGTGAAACCGATGGTGGCCACGACGTGCGTCTCGGCGTCGGAGCCGGGCGCGGGGTAGTGGGAGAAAGGCGGCGGGGTTTGCCACGTGCGGGCGAGGACGTGCGTGGGTTCGAAATCAAAACCGAGGATACCAAGGAGGTAGTCGAGGTCGTAACTACCCCAGTTGACGAGGATGCCGCCGCCGTTGAGGGCGCGGCTGAGGCGCCACGCGGGAGGAGTTTTGGCAGGTGGGGCGCCGGCGGGGGCGATCACGCGGCAGGTGATGGCGCGTATCGGGCCGAGGGCACCGCTGGCCACATGGTCACGGGCGGCGCGTGCCGAAGAGAAGTAGCGGAGGCGTGAGGAGCAGCAGGCGGCGATGCGGTCGCCTTGCGCGTCGAGGATCGAGCGGACCTCGGCGGCGTTCATGGCGACGGGTTTCTCGATCAGGATGTGTTTGCCGGCGTGGAGCGCGGCGATGGCGAGGGGCGTGCGGATGCCGGTGGGCAGGGCGAGCAAAACGGCGTCCACGTCGGGATCGGCGAGCACGTCGTCGGCGGAGGCGGTCCATCGAGGGATGTTGTGTGCCGTGGCGGTGGATTCGGCGACCTCGACGCGGGCGTCGCAAACGACGGTGATGACGCCGTCGATCAGTTTCGTTGCGGAGTCGAGGTGCTGCTGGCCGACGGCACCGAGTCCGATGAGGGCGATGCGGACAAGCGGTTTTTCCGGGATAGACGTTTCACTCATGGTTGCGCTATCCTAGCGCATAAATTCATTGGTTAAAATGGATGGAAAACTGAATCCCATGCACAATTTGATCTTCCTTGGGGGAAAAGATTTCCGGTTCACCCTGTTCAACCACCTGCCTGATTTCACGGTGTGGATCGACAAGGTGTTTCCAGATTATGTGGCGTTGAACTATGCGCACACGGGCACGGTGAAATATCGCTGCGGAGACGGGGAGGAGCAGGTGTTCACGCGCCCGGTGATGTGGTGGACGGAGCCGGGGCCGCGTTTCACGTATGGCAACCGCGAGCGATCGGGCTGGAATCACTACTATGTGTGTTTTGCGGGGAAGCGCGCCGAGGAGTGGAGAAAGAGCGGACTGCTGCCGCCGGCGAGGACCCGGGGCTGGCGATTGCCGGCGGAACCGGAGGCGGTGAAGGAGAAATTCGAGCGCATGATCGGATGGCTCGGCAGAGAAAGACCGGATCGCGCGCTGGCGGTTTTGCAGGATGTATTGCTCGACCTGCATGAGCCGGAGGCGACGACGGCGCCGGATCTGCGTGCTCAGGCGTTAAGCCGGCTGGCGGCGCGTGTGAAGGCAAAGCCGGCTGTGCCGTTTGACGAAGTGGCGGAGGCTCGGCGGCTGGGATTGTCGCCGGTGCATTTCCGACGGCTGTTTGCGGAGCAGGCGGGTTTGCCGCCGCATCGGTTTTTGGTGCGCGCGAGGACGGCGCACGCGGAGTTGCTGCTACGGACAACGGATCTCCCGCTCAAGGTCGTGGCGGAGCGCTGCGGGTTTTATGACGAGTATCACTTTTCCCGCATGTATCGGCGGGAGTATCAAGTGCCGCCGGCAACGTATCGGCGGAGGGTGCGGTTGTTGGGATAAACAAAAAACGCGCGCAACGGAGAACGTTGCGCGCGTTTGCGAGGAAGGGAACCGTGAGGGTTTATTCTTTGACGGGCTTGGGGGCGTAGGCGGCGGGATCGACCATTTTGTAGGTCGAAGATTCGCCGAGGGCCATGCGGGCGGAGTCGACGTAAAGGATGGCGCCCTCCTCGGTGCCGCGCCATTTGCCGCCGCCCTTGTAGGTGCCGAACTTGAAGTAAGGGCCCTTGTCCTTGTCGTCATACCAAGTCGTGCCCTTGAAATCGATGGCGAGCTTGCCGTCCTTGTAGAGCTTGAGCCAGCCGCCCTTGCCGGGGCCCTGCCAGTTGACCTCCATGACAAAGTCGTTCCAGCGGCCGCGCATCTCGTCCACGTCGCATATATCGATGTAGGTGGCCTTGCTCGTCCAGCCGTCGTCGCCTTGGGCGAGAAGCTTCAAGTGAAGTTTGCCCTTGGAGATGGTTATGCAGGTGGGAGGACCGCCGTCCTTGGGGGACTCGCGTCCGCTGCCCCAGCTGTGCCACTGGGTGATGATGCTGAAGAAGGTCTGCGCATCGAATTCCTTTGGGATATAAATGCTCCAGCCGTAGCGGGCGACGCCGTAGGCATCGGAGCGGTAGCCGGGGACCTCGGCGCGATGTTTGTCGGCCTTGATGGCGATCTTGGCGGAGTATTTGCCTTCGCGGACGGGACCCTCGGCGGCAGTGATGACGGTCACGTCGCCGCCTTCGGCCTTGCCTTGGTGGCCTTGGGAAAGGTCGCCAGTTTCGAAATCAATCACCGAGGCCAGGCCTGCGGGAAGCGGTTTGGCAACCACGGGAGCGGCGACAGGGGCAGCCGAGCCTGCGGCCGGCGCATCGGCGGTGAGGGAGATCTGGTTTACGACGACATCGGCGACGCCGATCTTCGGGCAATAGAGCCAGACCTTGACCCACTTGGCGCCGGCGGGGGCGACTCCGATGGTCTGGGTCGTTTTGCCGGCGGCGGCATGGCTGGATTTGTCGGACAGCTGGATGGACTTCAGATCGCCCGGCTTGTTGGGGATCTTCGGCGCGAAGATGAGATTAAGACCGACACCTCCGCTGCCGGAAACCGTGGCGGACGCGGTGTAGCGCAAGCCTTCCTGGACAGGCACCCACTGTTCCAGGCCCAGACCGGCGTTTTTGTCATTATCCTTGAATACAAGTCCGCCGCCGGGGGCGGGGGCGAGGACGAGCGTGTCGCCGTTGCCGGGAGGGTAGGGATTCCAGCCGTCGGGAGTGCGGTCGCCGTCGGCATCGGTGAAGGTGGCGTTTTTGAGCAGGTTGCCTGCGGGCGCGGGGCCGACGGATGCGGAGACAGCGGCGGGGGCTACGGCTGCCGGCGACGGCGTCGCGGCAGACGCGGCGGGAGCGGCGGCGGTCGTGTCAATCACCGGTGCGTCCGTGGCGGACAATGCGATGCTTTCAACGACGACATCGGTGGTGCCGATCTTCGGGTAGTAGAGCCAGACTTTCATCCATTTGGCTCCGGCGGGGGCGACGGCGATGACCTCGCTGGTCTTGCCGGCTTCGGCCCGGACGGACTTCTCGGCGAGTTTAACTTTGCTCAGGTCGCCGGGGCGGTTGGGGATGTTCGGCGCGAAGATGAGATTGAGATTAACCGCGCCGGTGCCGGAGACGGTGGCGGAGGCGGTGTAGCGGTGGCCTTCCTTGACGGCGATCCACTGCTCGAGACCGAGGCCGTTGTTCTTGTCATTATCTTTGAATACAAGGCCGCCGCCGGCTTTGGAGGCGAGGACGAGGGTGTCGCCGTTGCCGGGAGGGTAGGCCTTCCAGCCATCGGGGTCACCGTCGCCGTCGGCATCGGTGAACGTCGGGTTTTTAACCAGATTTGCAGTTTGGGCGACGAGCGCGGTGGCGCCGAGGCAGAGAGTGGCGAGGAGCAAGCCGCGCCGCCAGCAGGGTAGGGTTTGGTTCATGGGTAAAGGGAACGGGGAACAGCGGCGGACGTTGCAGGTGCAACTAAAGGACAGCAAAGACCGGTTTGGATTACGCGTAAACTTTTGGTTCGTTTGCGAATGATTTTCTGATGCGATGAGTTGCAGGCACTCCCGCTGACAGCAGCGAAATCCCACCCCGGATACAGTGCCTTCTCCTTTCTCAGTGTCCCGTCGCTCCACCCCGAGTCTTCCCGTTCGCCGCCGGCTGCGCGCATCCGCAAGTCGTGACGGGTTCGCGTTGTTGATCACGATTACTCTACTCGCATTTCTCGTGTTGCTGCTGGTGTCGCTGGCGTCGTTGACGCGTGTGGAAACCCAGGTGGCTGCGAACAACACGCAGCTGGCCCAGGCGAGGGCAAACGCGCTCTTCGCCCTCAATCTCGCTGTCGGCCAGTTGCAGAAATATGCGGGTCCCGACCAACGCGTGACTGCGCGGGCGGATATTCAGACGGCGAATACAGGCAACCCGTTGTGGACGGGCGTGTGGGACTCGCGTCCTGCCAGTGCCGCCAATCCGACGCATGCGGTTGCCCCGTCTTCTAACACACCACTCGCGTGGTTGGTGAGCGGCAATGAGACTAACGGAACGGCGTTGACGCCGGTGACGCCGGCCGTGGTTGTGCCTGCAACCAACAATGACGCGGTGTGGCTTGTAAAGAAATCAGTCGGTAACGATATTTCGGATACGAGTGTATATCCGTCCGATATGGGCGTGCGTCTTGCGAAGAGCTTGATCAAGGCTGCGCCCAGTCTGGTGCCGGGAGCTGGCTCCGCAGGCGCCGATGTGACCATTGGCGCTTATGCCTGGTGGGTGGGTGATGAAGGCGTGAAGGCCAGGGTCAATTTGTCTGATCCGTATCGCAGCGCTGCCAACACCGCGGTCGAGGCGGCTTACCGGCGCGAAGCTGCGCCGAAACCTGATGCAACGCTGCTCGTCGGGACTGCTTATCAGACAGCTTTCGCCAACCCGACTGTGGCGTTTGACGCTTTAAGAGAGAGCGTATTGTCGCTTGATCAACTGCCCTTGTTGCACGCAGATCTGGCCGGTGTCGATGGACGCAAGCAGACGGGGGGATATTTCCATGACTTGACCTCGGTGGGGCAGGGCGTGCTGGCAGATACCCTGCGCGGTGGTTTGCGCCGCGACCTGACGCGCGGGCTGGCGGCTCCGCCCACGGCGGCAATTGGAACCAGCGAAATCGGTGAGGATGTCGCGGTGTTCACACTGCCAACCCCCGGACCTTACGGACGCACTGCGCTCACGGGGACTTGGACTCCTTCCAATATATCCAGTGGCGGAACCAACAGTGGCGAGCCCCATGCACCAACGTGGAGCGAGGTGCGCGCGTGGACAAATACCCGTGTGCCGGCTGGAGGCTCCGCGATGAGCCCCGTTGCGGCTCCGCTGGTTGCGGTCACTCGTAACGGCATCACGATTCCGTCCACAAGCGGTCACGCAATCATGCCGGTCGTGACGCTGCTTGAGCTCGGCTACGGTCTCGATGTGGACGACGTGGGCCGCACCTACCGCATCATGATACGTCCGGTGGTGGTTCTCATGAATCCTTACAACGTGACGTTGAATGCGGCCACTTACAGCGTGACCTATCAGTCGTCGGTGACCAGCGACTCGCACCTGACGTTCAGGATGACGCAGGGAAGCCTGCCGGCGCATCCATCCATGGATCATTTTCTGTCGGCGGGCACGGGCGGGTTGGTGGCGGTCAATCCAGGCAGCGGGGACCGGCGGATGTCATTTAACATCACGGACAGTTTTGGCCCCGGTGAGGTTCGTGTCTATTCGTTGCCGGCGACGGGAAGTTTTCAGGTTAATGACGGAGTCTTTAATCTCGCCCCAGGTTTGACCACCAACCGGGCTTACTTGGAGACCGGCACGGCGGTGCCCACGGGTTATGATCCAGCCTTGCGCGACACCACCAGCATCCAGTGGTCGAAAATCCCGGCGGATCATCCCCGCATCAGCCTTTCACTTGGAGCAGCGACTGCGACAACGGTCGCCGTGCCATCGACCACTGCACGTTATATTCAAACCGCTTCGAGTTATCTCTACGGGACCAACGCCAGCCCGAAGAATGTGACCGCGTTGTTGGGAACCGGTGCGGCGGGTGCAGCCCGACAGATGCGCACGCTTCGCTACACGCTGAGGCATGCGGAGCTGAATCTGCTGGCTTATCCCAACACCAACATGATCACACAGGGGGAGACAGGCACAGCGCCCACCGATACGGTGTCGGGTGCCCGGTTTCTAATCGATGGCAATCCTCGCGCGATCATCTCGCAACGGCTTGGCGGCCGGGATGACGTGGCCCATTATGCGGTGCAACTTCTGAACGGATCCGGTTATTCG
Source organism: Rariglobus hedericola (assembly GCF_007559335.1). Taxonomy (NCBI): domain Bacteria; kingdom Pseudomonadati; phylum Verrucomicrobiota; class Opitutia; order Opitutales; family Opitutaceae; genus Rariglobus; species Rariglobus hedericola. The sequence goes on along the minus strand of NZ_VMBG01000001.1, from coordinate 1,874,606 downwards.
GATATCGACTATGAGCAGGCCGGCGCAAGCACGCTCGGCTTCTGGGGCGGTTCGATGGAGAGCGCCGATGGCTCCAATTACTCCATTCTCTTCGACGTGCTGCGTGCTAATGAGGAAGTTGTTTCTCTTGGACGGCTCGGACAGGTCAATTGGGGCGTCGATGGCAAACACCCCGCTTATCCGCTCGGCAATAGTTTTGCCTCCATCTTTTATCCGGCGGGTTCGCCCGATTACGGCTATGCGCTCAACGAGGCGCTGTGGGACCGGTTTTTTGTTTCCTCGTTGCCGACATCCCTGGCGGCGCGTCCGGCGAATTTACCCAACTCGCGTTTGCGGTTTCACGATCCGGCAGGTGCCTCGAATTCCCTCACATCGTTGGAGGGCGAAGCGGGTTATCAACTCGCCGCGGCGCGTCTGATGATCGACGGCGCATTCAACATCAACTCGACTTCGGTTGAGGCGTGGTCGGCGTTTCTCGGCAGCGTGCAGGCAGCGGATTATGCCTATGCGACGCAGTCGGGCAATCGCACGGACAATGCTGTGCGGCCCTTCCCTCGGCTGCGTAATTTTCATGAAGCCGATCCGACGGAAGTTTCGGGCGATATGAATGAATGGACCGGTTATCGCCGGTTGAGCGGTGCGCAGCTTAAGCAACTCGCCGCGAAGATCGTGGATGGCATCAAGGCGCGTGGACGCCCGGCGCGCAGTCTGGCCGAGTTCATGAATCGCGATCTGTCCAAGCCTTCGACCGATACGCTTAACCAGATGGGGGTCGTGCAAGCGGCGATCGATACGGTGATCAATACCGACAAGCCCGCCTCGGGCGGACCCGGCCTGACTGATCTGCCGGGACTAAACATCTCCAGGATCGTGCCGACGGCTTTCAGCATTGCAGATAATCCCGACGCGGCGCGCGGGAAATTACGCTCGGCAGGTGCGCCGGGTTTCCTGCTGCAAAGCGACTTGCTCACACCGCTCGCGCCGGCGATGTCGGCCCGTTCGGACACGTTTCGCGTGCGCACTTATGGTGAGACGCGCAATCCGGCGACGGGTGAGATTTCCGGACGTGCCTGGTGCGAGGCGGTTGTGCAACGGCTGCCTGAGTTTGTGGGCGGCGAGGCTGCGGAATTGCGAATCGATGCCGCGGCACTCGGTGCGAACAGCAAGGCCTTTGGCCGCAAATTTATCATCACTCAATTCAGGTGGCTCGGCCCCGGCGAAATATGAAACCGTCTCGTTTTTACCTTTTGTTTTATCCGTTCTTAATGGCGGTGTCCGTCCTCGTGACCAAGGCGCAAGAGCCCGTTCCAGTCGCGCCCAAGCCGGAAATCCGGTTCACGGCGCTGGCCTGGGATGTCTTCGATCCGGACGAAGAGCTGGTGCTTAATTACACGCACAAAAAGAAACTCAAACCGGTGCAGATCCCGTGGCGCGACCGGTCGCAGGCGTTGCCGCTGGAGGGGGCTGGCGAGTTGGTTTTCACACGCACCGTGCAGCGCGAGGGCAAGCCGGTCGAGGTGCCGGTGGCAACGGCGATTATCCCGGAAGGAATGACGCGGGCGCTGCTGGTGTTTGGAAAAAATGCCCGGCCGGCCGCGGGAGAATCGGCGATCCGAGTCATGGTGATCGACGACAGTTACCCGGTGTTCCCAGGCCAGTCGGTGCGCTTGCTCAACTATTCGCGGATGAGCCTCGGTGGTTCGGTGGGCGTGCAAGCCTTTGAGGTCGCGCCGGGCCGGGATCAAGTGGTGCCAGCGAGTCTGCCAGAGGAAAACCGGTTGCTGCCGTTCAAGCTGGCGCGTCGTGACGAAGCCGGTGCGTGGAAAAAACTACGATCTACGGGTCTCCCGATGACGGCAGGGCTGCGGGTGCTGGTATTTTTGATCGATGATCCGATGCGCCCGGGCCGTGCGGAAATGGTGCTGTTGAGGGATCGCGTGGAAATCGAGCCCCAGGCGCCGGCACAGGACTTGGTGGCGGGAGTTTCAGGTTTACGGGTAAACCCCCGCATCCGTTGAATTTTACCCTTAGAGATCTTTGCTCGGTGAAACCCCTGCGTTGGCTACCCCTTTTCCCCATGAAAGCTCTCAATACCCCGTTGATTTCTTCGGTCGCGTTCGTCCTCCCCGCCATAGCGATGTCGCTCGCCCTGCTGGTTACGCCATCGGCGCAGGCTACGGACTACACCTATACCGCGACCGGTGTGACCAATTGGTCGGCGGGTGCTTGGACTTCAGCCACCCCTTCCAGTAGCTTGGACAATGAGCTTTTTTTCACTGCGGCTACCGGTCAGCGTATGGTTACGACCAACAACTTGGGCGCTGGTTTTCAGTTGAACAAGCTCAGCATCAACAACACCTCGAGCAATTCAAACGGCCAAAATTTTAGCGTAGCAGGTAACAGCCTCGATTTTGTCAAAAACAGCAGCAATGCACTGCCGACCATCGTGCTCGCAAAAAGCAACAATAGTGCGGGCACGACCACGATTTCCGTCGCTTTTACGGTGACCGATGCACTCACCGTCACGTCGACGGTCAATACCAGCTCACCGAACGCCAACTCGACGATCATCTCGAGCATCATCACCAACAACGCGGGGATCACGTTCAACGGAGCCGGCACGAATACCATTACTTTGGGCAACACCGGCACGGGAATCGTTTCCGGTCTGGGCGGAATCACCGTGAGCGGTTCCTACAACGTGAACATGCTCGGCAATAATTCCTACACGGGCGCGACCACGGTTTCTTCCGGCACGCTGACCTTGGGGAATAACAATCGTATCGCCGATGCCAGCAATCTGGTCATGTCGGGCGGCACGTTTGCGACCGCCGGTTTCAGCGAGACATTGGGGACGCTCAGCGTCTTGACCGCTGCCTCGGTCATTGATCTCGGATCTGCTGCATCGGCGTTGGTTTTCAGTGACAGCAGTGGCGTGGCGTGGGACCCATCCATTGGCCTGAGCTTTATCAATTTCGACGCTGGCGTGGACAGTATCAAGATCGGCACGAATTCCAACGGCCTCACGGTGACGCAACTTGGACAGATCACCATCAACGGTCTGGCGGCGACGATCGATTCCAACGGCTTTCTGGCCATTTCCGCCATTCCCGAGCCGACGACTTATGCGGCGTTCGTCGGTGCGCTTTCGCTGGGTTGGGTGGCGGCGCGGCGCAAACGGCGCGCTTACGCAGTCTGAGCACGTTACTCAGAGTGCATTGTTTTTGGTGCGCTTGCGACCTGCGGGCTTGATCAGACGCACAGCCGGTTCTTTGGCTGTGGTCGCGAGGGTGGCGCCTTCGTTCCAGAAGCCGTCGATCAGCATGACGCGGGGGTGGGCGGGAATGCCGGCGTCGTTGTGCTGGAGTTGTGATACGACCAGATCCACGGCGGCTTCGCCGATGGTGACGTTGTTTTGATTGATTCCGCTGATGTGCGCGATGGAGGCATCTTCGGCGTCGGGATAACTAAGGGTGACCAGACTGATGTCTTCAGGGATGCGTTTACCCAGCGAAGGCAACCATTTGAGGAACTCGAAATTCGGGCTGATGATGACATCGGGGCGGTGCGCGCCGAGCCATTTGGGCAGCAGGTCTTCGAGCCGGTCCGGGGCGAGCAGCACAGGCAGGCGGTCTTTGGCGGGGATGAACTGCTGCCAGGCGAGGTAGCCGGCCAGCCAGCTGTGGTTCACGCGGGCATCGGTGTTGGCGGGAAGGGCGAAACCGATGCGTTTAAAGCCGCGTTGGAGACATTCGGTGAGGGCGCGCGTCATGCCTTCGCGAAGGTTCGCCGCGGCGCGGTGGAGGCGGGGCTCGGTGAAGCTGTAGCCGATGGTCGCGCAGGAAAAATGCGCCCAGTCGATATCGAGACGAGTGCCGGGATCGGCGACCGGGGGGATGACCAGACCACGGATGCCGCGCGCACGGAGCATGCGGGTGAGTGCGGCGCCGTTCATGCGCGGGGCGAGGGCCCAGAAGGTTTCGATCTTGTAGCCGAGGGCGGCGGCGCGGGCGACGGCGCCTTGATGATAAAGTTTATGCACCCAGTGCTTGGACCAGCCGTCACGGGTGGGGAAGGCGGTGACCCAGGCGATGGTCGAGTGATAGTTGGCGGGGCGCGAGGAGCGCAGGTTGGCCATGAGCGTCTGCACGAGCGGATTCGGCCGGTAGCCCATTTTATCGGCGAGGGCGCGGATGCGTTCGCGGGTGGCGGCTGAGATTTTTTCGTTACCCCGCAGGGCGAGGGAGACGGTCATCTTCGAGACCCCGGCGACCTTGGCCAGTTCGCTCATGGTGAGAGCGGTGCTGGGGTTGTTTGAGGACATGGCGTGGGGTGACGTTGAGGCGAGGCTGGTTGCGGTCGGGGTCCTGTCAACGATCCGCGGGCACGGTGCGCGGGGCTGTCCGGCTCAAGCGAGGGTGAGGGATTTTTCCTCGGAGATGGCCCACTGAAGTTTTTCGCCGCGGTTCCAGCGGTCGAATTCATCGATCATCAGGCGGCCCATGCGCCGGCATTCACGATCCCGCGAGCCGGCGATGTGCGGAGTGAGGATGATGTTGGGCAGGGAAAACAACAGGGAGTCTGGAGCGGGGGGCTCAGGCCAGATGACGTCGAGCAAGGCGGTGAGATCGGGGCGGCGTTGCAGCACCTCGCACATCTCGTTTTCGCGAATGACCGCGCCGCGGGCGGTGTTGATGAAGCTGGCTCGAGGTTTCATCAGTTCGAAGTGGCGGCCTTGGATCATGCCCTCGGTTTCCTTGAGCCAAGGCGTGTGCAAGCTGACCACGTCGCATTGACGGAAAATATCATCGAGTGAAACCAGTTCGACGCCGAGACGGTCGGCCTCGTCGGAGGTCACGTAGGGATCATAGGCCAGGACCTCCAGATCGAAGGCGCGCAGACGGTCACGGACCAGGCGTCCAATCATGCCGAGGGAGATGAGTCCGATCTTGCTGCCGTAGGCGCCGGCGCAGGGGATGCGTTCGGTGAGGCGGCCGAGGCGTTTGATCTCGCCGGCGTGAAACCAGTAGTTTTTCAGGCTGAGCAGAATGGTCGCCAGCGTATATTCGGCCACGGGCACGGCGTTCATCGCATAGGCGCTGGAGACGGCGATGTCGCGCGCCCAGAACTCGTCGCTGGTGAAGTAGCGAATGCTGCCCGCGCCATAAAACACGGCCTTCAACCGCTGTGCCGTCGCGAGAAAGGCGACATCCATCTTGGGCGCCCCCCATCCGGAAAAAATAACATCCGCCTGCGCCAACAGATCCGGGCGGCTGAGGGCTTCGTCCCGGGTCATGGGTTTGGCCAGCAGGCGCACGCGACTGGAGATCGCCTCCAGATGCTCCTGCCCATAGATCCGTTCGTAGGCGTGCGAATCGAGGATGATAAGGCCTTGGTGCATGAAAAAAGGGGTGCCCTATGGGCATCCTAAACAGGGGCAGGTCACAATTGTGCCCGAGGTTTACCCGTAAAACCGTGGTCATGCGGAAACGGGCGAAGCAACGGTGCCGTAGGTGGTGGACGAAAGGTCTGGAAGGCGGTTTTCCGAAAACAGGCCGATCAAGGCCACCCCGACACGCGAACCGGCATGCCGGCGGTGCTGAGACGCATTGGCATTGCGGGGTTGAACTTTGGCCGCTGACCCGCACCATCCGGCTTCCTTGAATTCAGCCGGTCCCGATATTTACGTTAACCTACTGGCCGCAGCCGACCCGACGTGGTGGACGCTTGCGGCGGCGATTACCATCGGCGTGAGCGCCGGTTTCCTGGCCGTGTGGTTGATCACCCGGCACACGCGCACCTCCGCCGTTGACCGCGCCGCCGAGATGATGGAGGTCGCCCGTCGCGAAGCCGCCGTGGCCACCCAAGAGATCAAGCAACACGCCGAGGAGGAACTTGTGGCCAAGCGGGCCGAGGTGAACCGCGAACTCGACCGTCGCGAAATCGAGAGTGAAGTGAAGTTGCGCGAAATCCGCGCGCACGAGGAATCCCTGGGTCTGCTCGATTACCAAATGGAGCAAAAGGCCGAGCGCCTCGCCCGCGAAAACTCCGCCATCACACAGGCCCGCGACGCCATCCGCACCCTTTCGAAGTCCCTCCGCAAACGCCTTGAAGGCGTTTCCCAGATGGATGCCGAGGAGATCAAGCGAGCCCTCCGCGAAGAAGTTCAGCTGGAGTGTCAGGACGAGTTGCGCGCGATGCGCCACCAGATTCTGGATCGTTCGGAACAGGATCTGAACAACGAGGCCAAGCGCATCCTGATCACCGCGATGCAGCGGCTCGCCTCGAAGCCCAACAACGACATCACGGCAACGATCGTGCAGTTGCCCAGCGAGGAGATGAAGGGCCGCATCATCGGCCGCGAAGGTCGCAACATTAAGTCCTTCGAGGCCACCACGGGGGTGACGCTGCTGATCGATGAATCACCGCAGATGGTGCTCATCTCGTCCTTTGATCCCGTGCGCCGTGAAATCGCCCGCATCGCCTTGGAAGGGTTGGTCAAAGACGGTCGCATTCACCCGGCATCCATTGAAGAGTTTTACGCCCGCGCCAAGGAAGACGTTGAGCTCAACGTCCAGCAGTCCGGTGAAGATGCGCTGCAAAAGCTCGGTATCAACGGCCTGCATCCCGAAATCATCAAGGTGCTCGGCCGCCTCAAATACCGTTTCTCTTACACGCAGAACGCTCTGGATCACTCCATCGAGGTGGGGTTCCTCTGTTCGATGCTGGCCAGTGAGACCGGGCTCGATCCGAATCTCGCGAAACGCGCCGGCCTGTTGCATGACATCGGCAAGGCGGTCGAGGGCGACTATGAGGGCAGCCACGCCTCCATCGGTGCGGCCTTGGTGAAGCGTTATGGCGAGACCCCGATTGTGGTGAACGCGATTGCCGCGCACCATGAAGAGGTGAAGCCCGAGACGGTTTACGCGGGCCTGGTGATTCTGGCCGACACGGTTTCCGCCGTGCGCCCGGGCGCACGCGCCGAGTCGATGACCGGCTACATCCAGCGTCTCGATCGCCTGGAGAAACTGGCGATGTCCATCCACGGCGTGCATCAAGCCTACGCCATTCAGGCGGGTCGTGAGGTCCGCGTGGTAGTCAACCCGCAGAGTGTCACTGACGAACAGGCGCATGACATCGCCAAGGAACTTCGCCTGCGCATCGAGTCGGAGCTGCAGTATCCGAGCACGATCAAGGTCACGGTGATCCGTGAGTCGCGCTTTACGGAGACGGCGACTTAAGGCGGAGGACGGAATACGGAGGACGGAGGACAGAATACAGAGGGCAGAGGACTGAGAACGGAGGACAGAAAAGACGGTAGACGGATGGAAATTTTGCTTCGTCTTGCCGTTTACCGTCCTCTGTATTCTGTCTTCCGACCATGGCCGACCTGAAGATCCTCGAAACCTTTCCGAATCCCGCACCGCATCGCGATTTTATCATCGCGCATACGCATCACGAATTCACGTCGATGTGCCCGATGACGGGGCATCCTGATTTCGCGACCATCACGGTGCGCTACGTGGCTGATAAAACCTGCGTCGAGCTGAAGTCGCTGAAGCTCTATTTTCACGCCTATCGCAACGAAGGCATCTTCTTCGAGGGTGCGACCAACAAGATCTGCGATGACCTCGGCAAAGTGCTCAAGCCGCGTTCGCTCACGATCATCGCCGACTTCAAGGCGCGCGGTGGTTTTTCCTCGGTCGTGACGGCTGACTACAAAGCCGCTCCGGTGAAAAAATCATCGAAGAAAGCTAGTCGCTAAACGATCGGATCTTTTTGCTTTCCTGCGTTCAGGCGCACAAAAAAACGGCGTGCCGAAAGGACGCCGTTTTTTGTGCAGTTTGTTGAAAGTAAAGACGGGTGCGTGAGGTGTGCGTGATGGTTGGCCGCGTCTCAGCCCCGTCTAGCTATCTGGAATTACCAAGTCGCTTTGGTTCGGAGCGTGTCAGGGGAAGAACTTTCGTGGATGAGTTCGTCACCTCGATAAACCCGCACCCAGATACCATAAAGCTGTCCACCGGCCGGTTTGGGACTGGTGCCTTTGTAGGCGGACTTAACGAGCGGAACAGAGGTGGTTTTGAGAATGATATTGCCGCGACTCTTGAGCGTGCCGATAGCCAAGGGGCCTGAAGCGCCGCGAGTGGGGTTATTGCTGTTGGTAAACAGCGCGTATTCGGCGCGAAGCCCCGTGAGAGGGCCGAGCAGCCGATTGGTCACGGTGACACTGTAGCCCCATTGTTCCGTAGTGGTGACGAGGATACGGGTGCGGGTCTCCATGACGGTTCTCCCGCCTCCCATTCCGTCACTGCGGAATACCTGTTCCTGATAGGTCTCGGTTGTTTCGACTTTGTTGGAGCTGAACTTTGCGCGGCTGGTGATGACTTCGATGGCGTTGGCCGGAATCGGCTTGGGCTTCGCATCTTCTAGGGCATCCCACTCATTCAGTTTTTTCTGATCTTCATCGGTGAGCAGCGAGAGCGACAGGTCAAATTGTTGTCCGTCGGAGCGCTTGATCCGCGCTTTATCGTCTTCCACGGACAACACGTCGGCCGTGATCGACCGACCCTGCTTGTCGGTTAGGGTGAAGATTTCAGCAAAGAGCGAGCTGGTGAGAACAGCGGCCAGTGCAACGAGGGATAAGCGCCGGATATACATAGTCTCAGGATGTCTGGCTCACCATTTTTCAGTGGTGCGTAATTTTTCCGGCATGGCAGCTTCGTAGACGAGCTCGTCACCAAGATAAATGCGCATCCAGATGCCAGTGAGGGTTTCGCGGCTGTTGCTGTCACCGGTCTTTGCCGAGACGATGTTGCCGTTGTATTTCATTTTCAAGGCGGAGATTGTTTCCGTGCGGAAGACGGTGCGGCCAAGCTCCGGGATGTTTTCAATCTGGCTCTGGTAGGCTTTCTTTTTCAGGCCTTCTTTTTCCTTCACATGGACGTTGTCCACAGTCGCAAAAAGCCGGTATTCCGTCCGCAGGTTGTCGATGGGCTTTGAGGTCTTGTTGATGATCGTGACGGCATAACCCCATTTCTCTTCGGTGGTCGTGCGGCCGTTTTTGACGATCTCTCCCCCGACCAGGGTGACATCGCTGTCAACCTTGATGGTTTTGAAATTGCCTCGGCTCAGTTCCACTTGAAGTGCGCCGGGAGGTAGCGATTTTTTGGATTCCTTCTCAGCCCAAGCCTTCAGTTTTGTCTGATCGTCTGCGGCGAGTGTGGAGAGCGAAACATTAAACGTCTGGCCGTCGTCACGTTTGATTTTCACCTGATCGCCGGTGACTTCGATCACATCGGCTTTGATGGAGCGGCCTTGCTTGTCGTTCAGCGTGAAGCTCTCGGCGTGGGCTGTGAAGGCTGTCAACAGGGCGGCGAGTGCCAAGGCTTTGAAAATGATCGAGCAGGAAGAAGGGTTCATGGCGGCGGGCGGATAAAATAAGCTATCCCTATGAAAAAGAATTGGATTGGCTTGATGCAAGTCCTTGGTGGATTTGATGCGAATTAATCACGGAGCGAGCCTGTGCGACGGCACGGGATGCGCCGGATTGCTTTCTTTTAGGCGTAATTCACGGTGGTTTCATGTCAAAACTACCCCGTTGGCGCGCCTTGTTTTGCTTTTTAGGGTTAGTCTCCGCGTTGTCAGCGGCAGAACCAGTGATCCCCGAGTTGAGGGGCATGCTCGCCACCGGGACGGACCGACGGTTCGCCTTGGCGATTCCTGGCGGTGATACGGCTTGGATCGGCGTGGGCGGCAAGTTTTCCGGCTGGACGCTGAGCGAATACCGCGCAGCTCAAGATGCCATCGTGTTGGTCAAAGACGGACGCGAAACGGTTTTGAAACTCTCATCGAGCACTATCGGCGCAGCCGACACCAAGGCGACGCTGGCCGATGCTGAAGAGGTTTTGAATAAAATGAAGTTCGAGGAAATGTTCGGGAAAATCATCGAACAGCAAAAGAGGTCTGTCATCGAAATGACGAAGTCCATGACCGGAAAAATGAAAGGCGCCGATTCGGCGGATGTGGCCGAGTTCCAAGCCAAGGTCATGGATATGATTTTTGCGGAGATGAAGCCGGAGGAAATGAAGATCGAGATCGCGCAAATCTACAGCGACGTCTTCACCAAGTCCGAGTTGAAGGGACTGGGCGATTTTTACGGCACACCGGCCGGTCAGGCGATGATCGACAAGCAGCCGGACGTGCAAAAAAAGACCATGGAAGTCATGATGCCGCGCATGATGGCGGGCATGGCCAAAATCGGCCCGATGACGGCCGAGTTTACGAAGCAGCAGGCTGCAAAAAAGAAAGCAGCCGCCGCCGAAGCTGCCGCGCAGGCTACGCCGGTGGTGAGCCCGTGATCAGGGATTGAGGGCCGCGATCGTCGCGGCATGAAGCGACGGGCAGGTGGCGACGGTCGAGGTGCCTTTCATCGGATCGCCGCCCTGCCAGTCGGTGATGACGCCGCCGGCGCCGCGCACCACGGGCACCACGGCGGCGAGATCCCAGAGATTCATGATCGGATCGACCGCGATGTCGGCAAAGCCGGCCGACAACAACAGGTAGCCGTAGCAATCCGCCCAGGTGCGGGTGATGCGTGCCCGGCGGGCGAAGGCCTCGTAGGCGGCCCCATTCTGGTATTTGGCGGGGTTGTAGATATCGCTGGTGAGCAGAGTGGCTTCTTCGATACGGGCGCAGTCACGCACGCGCACGGGCCGGCCGTTGAGCGTGGTGGTCGTGTTGTCGCCGATCATCAGCTGATTGAGAATCGGCTGGTGGATGGCGCCGAGCACCGGTTGGCCGTTGTGCAAAAGCGCGATGAGAGTGCCCCAGAGCGGCACGCCGGTGATGAAGGACTTCGTGCCGTCGATCGGGTCGAGGACCCAAGTGAACTCGGCATCGGGCCGGTCTTCGCCGAACTCTTCGCCGATGATGCCATGCGAGGGGAATTTTTTGGCGATCAACGCGCGCAGGAGTTGCTCCGCGCCTTTGTCGGCGGCGGTGACGGGTGAGTCGTCGGACTTGATTTCTACCGCCAGCGCGGGATTGGCAAAGTAGGGACGGATGAATTCCCCGCTTTGGATGGCGAGTTCATTCAAAAACGTGCGGTAAGGCGTAAGATCCACGATGTCTTAGAAACCACGAAACGTGCGAAACACACGAAAAAAGCCTCCCGATGCCGAGGGCAGGTAGGCGGGCGATGTGGAGTAATGTTTGGATTTCGGGTGGTTCGTGTGTTTCTTGATCCACGATGTCTTGGACCGACCAGCTCATTCATTTTGTGGATTTTGAGGGAAGCATCGCGTCCGGCATCCTCGAATACGGCGTGGTTACTTTGCGAGGGGCTGAGATCCTGGAAACGCACACACGGCTGTGCAGGGCGACGGGACGCGTGCGCACGGAAGATGCGGCGGTTCACGGGCTAGATGCCGCGACGGTTGCGGGGCACGCGCCGTTCTCCGATGATTTCGAGAAGTTCGCGCACTGGCGGGAAACTGCTCCGCTGGCCGCGCATTTTGCCAACGCTGAAAATACGTTGATCAAATCCGTCTGGCCTTATCCGCGCACCTCGCCGGATTTCGCGCGTCCGGGGGCGGTCGCGACCGACTGGGGGCCGTGGGTGGATACGGGACGGTTGTATCCGCAATTTTATCCATCGCTCGCGTCGGCGAAACTGGCCGACGTGGTGGCGGCCTTTGCGTTGCAGCCACGCCTCGATGCGCTCGCAGCCACGCATTGTCCGGCGGACCGACGTCATTACCACTGCGCGTTGTATGACGCGCTTGCCGGGGCATTGCTGCTCGCGCGACTCGCGGAGGAGCCCGCACTGGCGACACAAACCTGCGGGTGGTTGCTGGAAATGAGCACGTTGGATGGAGAAAAACGCGATGCGTTGCGCCAAGGCGGACTTTTTTGAGCCGTTGGTGTCTGGCCGTATAATGAACTCCACGGTTGAAATTGTTGCGCATCGCGGCGCCTCGCACGAGGCCCCGGAAAATACGCTGGCGTCTGTCAATTTGGGCTGGGCGCAAAATGCCGATGCTGTGGAGATCGATGTGCACCTCACGCAGGACGGCGAAGTGGTGGCGATCCATGACCCCACGCTTTTGCGGACGACTGGACGCGATGCGCGGGTGGATGAACTGACGCTTGCCGACATTCAGGGGCTCGATGCGGGCATCTGGAAAGCGGCGGCCTATCGGGGCGAACGCGTGCCGACGCTGGCCGCGGTGCTGGCCACGGTGCCGGCGGGGAAGAAGATTTTCATCGAACTCAAGGAAACGCCCGGGCTCGTGCCGGCCTTGAAGAAAGTGGCGGAACGTTCTGCCCTCGCGGCGTCGGCCATGGTGTTGATCAGCTTTGATGCGACTGCGCTGCTGGATGCAAAACACGCGCTACCTGGTTGCCGCGCACTGCTGTTGTTGGATACGCCTGAAGGTGCGCCCGAGCGGCTGCCCGAGTGGATCGCATTGTGCCAGGTCAGCGGCTTTGATGGGCTCGATGTGAGCGCCGGCTGGGCGATCGATGCGCGGCTGGTTGACCGGCTGCGGACGCATGGATTGCAGTTGCATGTGTGGACGGTGAACGACCCGCGCCGTGCCTGTGAACTCGCGCAAGCGGGGGTGGTGAGCATCACGACCGACCGCCCTGGCTGGTTGCGGAATCAACTGGCGGAGGCTTGATCATGCAACGCGCACCGATGCTCGATCAACTGCGCGCGACGGATGCGTTTGATGTTCTCATTATCGGTGGAGGAGCGACGGGCTTGGGCGCGGCAGTCGAGGCGGCGACACGTGGTTACCGGGTTGCGTTGATCGAGCGGAGTGATTTCGCGAAAGGCACCTCCAGCCGATCAACCAAGCTGGTGCACGGAGGCGTGCGTTATTTGAAGCAGGGCAACATTTCGCTTGTGCGCGATGCGTTGCGGGAACGCGGCCGGCTTTTGCGCAACGCGCCGCATCTGGCGCGTAATCAGGCGTTCGTGATTCCAAGCTATACGCGATGGAACCGGTTTTTCTATGGCACCGGACTCACCGCTTACGATTGTCTGGCGGGCGAGCTGAATCTGGGGGCTTCGCGCCGGGTGGATCGCGCGGAAGCGTTGCGGCTCCTGCCCACGGTGGAGCCTGCGGGATTGGTGGGCGGGGTCGTTTATCATGACGGCCAGTTCGATGATGCGCGACTGGCGATCAATCTGGCGCAGACGGCGGCTGATCAAGGCGCGGTGCTGGTGAATTATTGTGCGTGCACCGGTTTTATTAAGGAGTCGGGACGGATTACCGGAGTTGAGGTGTGCGATGAAGAAACCGGTGCGGAGTTCACGGTGAACGCCCGAATCATCATCAATGCGACGGGTGTGTTTGTCGATGAACTGAGGAAACTGGATGAGGCTGCGGCGGTGCCCCTGGTAACGGCGAGCCAAGGCATTCACGTGGTTTTGCCTCGCCGGTTTTTGCCGGGAGAAGCGGCGTTGATGGTGCCGAAGACTGCTGACGGGCGCGTGTTGTTTGCGGTGCCGTGGCATGATTGCGTGATCGTGGGCACGACGGATACGCCAGTGCCTCATGCCTCGATTGAACCGCGCGCACTGGATGAAGAGCGGGCATTTGTCATGGAGCACGCCCGCAAGTATCTCACGACGGATCCATCAGACGCGGACGTGCTCAGTGTGTATGCAGGACTACGGCCGCTGGTGAAGATGGCGGGCACGGGGCGCACCGCTTCGTTATCACGCGATCACACTATTGTGAACAGTGCGGGCGGATTGCTGACCATCACCGGCGGGAAGTGGACAACTTATCGCAAGATGGGCGAAGACGTCATCAATCACGCGGAAGTGTCGGCGGGCTGGCCCCGACGCGAAAGCCACACGGCGGATTTGAAGGTGCACGGTTGGATGGAGTCGGCGTCAGATGTTTATGGTTCCGATGCGGCCGCGATCCACGAGTTGGCTGGCGCAGAGACGGAGTTGAGCGAGCGGGTGCATCCGGCGTTTTCATTTCGCAAGGTCGAGGTGGTCTGGCACGCGAGGCGCGAAATGGCGCGCACGGTGGAAGATGTGCTGGCGCGGCGGACGCGCGCCTTGTTGCTCAATGCATGTGCCTCGATCGAGGCCGCGCCGGTGGTGGCCGGGTTGCTCGCACGCGAACTGGGTCGCGATGCGGCGTGGGAGCGGGCGCAGGTTTCCGCTTACACAGGGCTGGCCCGGGGCTATGTGTTTACCGACCCTGCGAGTCGCGGTTGAGAATATCTGTCAGGCTTTTCAGCGAAATATCGGCGAGTGATTCGAGTATGATACCCCCATACGGGAATTCGCAGTGACGCGTCGAAGGGTTCGGCACGACGACGACGCGCAGACCGGCGCGATGGGCGGCGACATGGCCGGGCACCGAGTCTTCGAAAGCGACGGCCTCGTTCGCATCCACGCCTAGTCCGCGCAAAGCGGCGAGGTAGACGTCGGGCTCGGGTTTGCCGATGGCGACATCGTCGCGACACGCGATGAAATCAAAAAGCTTTAGCATGCCGCGATGCGCGAGGTGGCCCTCGACGTGAGCGTGAGTGGAGTTGGAAGCGAGGCCGATCTTGAGGCCGGCATCGCGGGCGGCGTTGAGCAAAGCGAGCGCACCGGGCAGGGGCGGAGCGGCGAGCGTGAGTTGTCGTGCGGTTGTGCGATAACGTTCTTCCAGCGTGGCGCGGTCGATATCTGGGGCGTAGGCGGTCCAGTAGTCGTGCACGACATCGGTGTGGCCGACGATGTGGTGCAGAATGCCGCGGTCGGCCTTGAGCCCATCTTCATCGTGTAGCTGAACCCATGCATCGATGAGCACGGTTTCGGTGTCCACCAAGAGCCCGTCAAAATCAAATATGAGTGCGCGCAGCATAAATAATGTTTCCCACCTTTTGCGGAGGGCGGCTCGACGCAAGCGATGAAAGCATTATTAGTGGCGGGAATGAACGGCCTTTTCTCCCCTTCCTTTGTGCGCTCATTCACTCTCGCAACCGCCTCCCTTTTTCTGATGACCCACGCTCTCGCCGATACCAAACCCACGACCCGCAACCGCGCCGAGATTGCCGCCGGCTACAAATGGGACTTTGCCCCGATCTACGCCGACTGGACCGCCTGGGAGCAGGGCATGAAAGACATGGAGGCAAAGATGGAGGCGTTTGCCGCACTCAAAGGCACGCTCAAGGACGGCGCCGCCGCGATCCTGCACGCTTATCGGCTCTATGACGAAATTGGCATCATTCAGTATCGCGTCTTCCGTTATCCCCAACTCCAGCGCGACACCGACACGCGCAACCAAGAAATCGCCGGCCGTCTGCAACGCGTGCAATCGCTCTTCGCGAAATTCGGGACGGCCACCGCGTGGTTCAACCCCGAGTTGCTGGCGATTCCCGAACCTACGATGCGAGGCTGGCTCGATACCACGCCCGATCTCGCGCCCTACCGCTTTCCGATTCTCGACGCTTACCGCCAGCAACAACATGTCTTGGACGAGAAGGGCGAGAAGTTGCTCTCCTACGCCACGCGCTTCAACGAGACGCCGCGCTCCGTTTATTCGGAGCTCAGCACCTCGGACATCAAATTTCCGACGATCACGTTGTCCGATGGCAAGGAAGTCACGCTCACGCCGGGCGCATATCAGTCGATCCTCGCGACCAACTACAATCAGGCCGATCGCGCGAAGGCGTTTGAGGCCTACCTGAAAACTTACGAGGCGACCAAGAACACCTACGCGGCCATTTATCGCGGCATCCTAGAGCGCGGTTGGTTCATGTCACAGGCCCGCGATTATCCGACGACGCTGGCGCGCGCGCTCGATGGCAATGCGATCCCCGTCGAAGTTTACACCACGCTGGTCGACACCGTTCGCGCCGGCACGATGCCGTTGCAACGTTACTTCAAGCTCCGCCAAAAAATCCTCGGGCTTAAAACCTATCACCTCTACGACGGGCAGATTCCGCTCGTGAAGGACGACACGGTGTGGCCCTACCAGCCGGCCCGCGATATCGTGCGTGCTTCCGTCGCGCCGCTCGGTGCTGAGTATCAGGCGAAACTGTCCGAGCTTCTCGATGGCAACCGCCTCGATGTTTACGAAAACGAGGGCAAGCGCTCCGGTGCCTACAGCGCGGGCGTTTACGGCGTGGGCCCGTATGTGTTGATGAATTACAACGACACGCAGGACGCGGTGTTTACCTTCGCGCACGAGATGGGCCACGCGATGCACACGCGGTTGTCCGAGGAAAACCAGCCGTTTGTCACCGCGGACTACACGATCTTCGTGGCCGAGGTGGCCTCGACAATCAACGAGCGCCTGCTCCTCGAGAAACTGCTCGCCGAGAGCAAGGATCCTAAGGAGCGCTTTCTCCTGCTTCAGCACGCCATCGATTCCATCGTGGGCACGTTCTACACGCAGGTGTTGTTCGCGGACTTCGAGTATCGTGCTCATACGCTCGCCGAGAAAGGCGAGCCGCTCACGGCCGATGTGTTCAGCGAACTCTACGGCAGTCTGCTGAAGAGCTATTACGGCGAAGCGGTTTCGCTGGATGAACTTTACCGTTACACGTGGACGCGCATCCCTCATTTCTACAACTCGCCGTATTACGTCTATCAATACGCAACGTGTTTCGCTTCATCAGCGCAGCTCTACAAGACGATGAACACGGGCACGACCGGCGAACGCGCCGCCGCGACGGACCGTTATCTCACGTTGCTCAAGAGCGGCGGCAACGACCACCCGATGGAACAGTTGCGCAAAGCCGGCGTGGATCTCTCCAAGCGCGAAACCGTGCAGGCGGTGATCGACCAGATGGACGAGCTGGTCACGCGTCTCGAAGCCGAGGCGGAAAAGATCAAGTGAAGCCCGCGGGCACGGGCTCGCGTGTTAGCCTGCGTTAATTCCGTGTTACGGCGTCGCCGCGGTTTAACAATCCGTGGCGTGCATGTGCGCACAAGCTGCGCTCAATCGGTGGTTCTTTTCAATGAACCATCCAGCCCGTCTCCTTATCACCGCACTCGCAGCGGTTGCACCGTTTGCTGTTCCTGCGCATGCCGAGCTTAACTTCCTCGGTGGTGTTTCACTTCCCAACAGCGCGGAGATTCTTTCCTACGACAAGGCCACCTCGAGCCTGCTGAGCACTTACTCGTCCGCCACGGGACAGGGTGTGCAGATCTACACGCTGGGTTCCAACGGTGCGCTGGGTGCGGTGCGCAACGTCAACCTCTCCGGCGCGGCGTTTGCGCTCAATGACACTTTCTCGCTGAGCAGTGTGGTCGTGGATACGCAGAACCGCGACTTCGCGGTGGCCACGCTCATTCCCAAGGCCAACAACACCACGCAGGGCAAGGCTGTGTTCTTCCAGGTGTCCACTGGCACAGTGCTCACCACGCTGGATGTGGGTTATCATCCCGACTCGGTGACGATCACGCCCGACGGCACGCGCATCGTCATCGCCAACGAGGGCGAGGCCACGGGCAATCCCGATAATCCGTCCAACGTCAGCACGACGCCCGCTGCCGGTTCGATCAGCGTGATCAACCTTTCGGGCATCACCAACACCGCCGGCATTCAGGGACTGACCGGCTCGGCCGTGACGACGAAGACTTTCGAAGCAGCCAATCTCGCCAACGGCGTTTCCATCGAGAATCTGCGCAACAATCGCGATGTGCCCATTGCGGCCACGCTGGGCGGAGTTTCCCGTATCGCTTCCGGCGACCGTTATCTCGACATCGAGCCGGAATACATCACGACGACCAACACCACCGCCTACATTTCCCTGCAGGAGAACAATGCGATCGCCGTTTACGATCTCGCGACTGACAAGATCACGGCGATCCACGATCTCGGCACGGTTAACCAGCGCATGGATGCCTCCAACGCCGGAGGGGACGGCATCAATGTGAACGACACGGTCGCCGCGCTGCGCAGCCCCGACACGATTGCGAAGTTCGAGCGCGCGGGCACGACCTACATCGTCACCGCCAACGAGGGCGACTACCGCCCTGATGACGCCGATCGTATCACCTACGCCGCCGCCGTGACCGCCGGTCTGGTTGATCCCGCGACCAAGGCCGCGCTCGATGCCCAATACGCCGGCAATTCCACCGCTCCCGGAGCGCTCGGCAATCTGCGCATTTCAAAGATCGACGGTGACACCAATGGCGACGGCAAGATCGACGTCGTCACCACGATCAGCTCGCGCAGCATCAGCATCGTCAACGGCAATACCGGTGCGGTCGTGTTCGACAGCGGATCGATGATCGAGGATTTCGTGGCGGCCAACGATCCCACGACCTTCAACATCAACGCCGAGGGTTCCACGATGGCGAACTTCGCCGGCACGCTCGACAGCCGCTCGCGCGACAAGGGCCCGGAGATCGAAGCCGTGGCCTTTGGCTCGGTTGACGGGCATGATTACATCTTCGCCGCCGCCGAGCGTCAGAACGGTATTTTCGCCTTCGATGTCACCGATCTGAACAACATCCAGATCGTCGATTACTACAACTTGCTCACCGGCGAAAACGGCGGCGGCGATTACCGCGCCCCCGAGTCGTTGCTCTTCATTTCCGCCGCCGACAGCCCGACCGGAAAGGCGCTCCTGATCGCCGGTTTCGAAATCAGCGGATCGATTGCGGTGTTCGACCTGAGCGGAATCTCGGCGATCCCCGAGCCGGCGAGTGCCGCCGCTTTGTTGGGTGCAGCCTCCCTGGGCTTGGTGCTTTGCCGCCGCCGCCGCTGATCATTTTCCGTCCGCATACTTTAAATCCATCATCACACTTATCATGAATTATTCATCCAAACTTCTTTGCGCGCTGCTTTCATTCGGCGCGTTTACCGCGGTCGTTCGCTCCGCTCCGGTGTTAATCGTTACCGAGGCGATGTCCTCTTCGGGAACCGGCGGCACCGCCGACTGGTTCGAGCTGACCAATATGAGCGGCAGCGCCATTGATGTTACAGGTTTCAAGGTCGACGATGCCAGCAATGCCTTTGCCACTTCCCTGAGTTTGCTTGGCGTCACCTCCATCGCCGCAGGCGAGTCGGTCATCTTTATCGAAGGAGATTCCACCACGATTGCTTCGTTCAGGTCGTTCTGGGGCGGCGTGGGTTCTGTTCAGGTCGGTTCCTACAGTGGTGGCGGCATCGGGCTGAGTTCCGGAAGCGACGCGGTCAATGTGTTCGATTCCGTCGGAACGTTTATCACCGGTGCGTCCTTCGGGGCAGCAACCGAAGGACGTAGTTTTTACTACAACGGCGGCGCTTTCACCGGCAACACCACGGTACTGACCGAGGTGAGTGCCAATGGTGTGGCTGGTGCGTTTGTCTCGGCCAATGTGCTCGGCAATATTGGATCTCCCGGTGCGATCCCTGAGCCTTCCACCTACGCGGCCCTCTTTGGCGCGGGCGTGCTCGGTTTCGCACTGTTCCGTCGTCGTCGGGTTGCGGCGTGAGGTGAACCGCGATCAGCGACCGATCGGACTGCCGTCGTTGCCGTTGCCGTGGGGCAGGGCGTCGTCCCAGACGAGGACCTGCTTGCCGGCTTCGAGCCGGTTGCGGAGCTCGTCGTAGGGAACGTCCTGCACGGCGACTTGGCCTTTGATGGCGAGGGCTGCGGCGGTCGCGGCGGACTGGGCGAGCACCATAAAAACCGGCTCCATGCGGATGCTGCCGTAGGCGATGTGGGACGCGGAGAGACACACGGGAACGAGCAGATTGGTGACCTCGCCGCGTTGCGGGACGAGCGTGCGGTAGCTGATGCCGTAAGGCTTGGGCAGATGAACCTGCACGTCGCCCTCGTTGTAGACGCGGCCGTCTTTGACGAAGCGACGGCAGTTGTGCGAATCCATCGTGTAGGCGGCGAGACCGATCACGTCTTCGACGAGCGTCTTGGACAGGCAGTGCTGTTCCGTCATGACGAACGCGCCGACGAGGCGGCGGGCTTCGCGAACGTAGAGCTGGTGCGGCCAATGGCCGGTGTCGGCAAACTCATCGCGGGCGAGACCCCACGTGTTGACCTTGGCCTGCACGTCGGCGGGCACGGCGGGATCGGTGCGATAGAACCACCAGAGGCCCTGCACGTAGTTGACGTGGGCCTGAAAGATTTTTTCGCGCTCCTCGTGGCTGGCTTCGGGCCAGGCGTAATTCTCGCCGATAAAATCGCTGGAGACGGCACCGTGGTTATTGGTGTCCGTCTTGAGTCCGCGGATCATATCGAACTTCCAGAACATCTGGTCCCAGCCGGTCTTGATGTAGCGGGCGAGGAGTTCGTAGCGGGAACGATCGTAGTGCGCGGGTTGCGGGAACGGCACGCGGATGTCTTCGCGCTGCGTCATGCAAATGCGAAAGTTGTAAGCCTGCACGCGATGGTCGCCGGCGCCGGTTTCGGGTTCGCCGGGCTCGATGCCGGGAAGGAGTCCGCTGGCGGGATCGCCGGAGACGACGTAGGGATCGACGGGATTGTTGAACTGATGCTTGGGGTGGACGATGGCTCCGTTGAGCGTCTCGCCATACTTCGCGTTGCCCTCGCGGCCGACGGTGAACTTCGCGCCGGCGGCGGCGAGCAAGTCGCCTTCGTAAGAGGCATCGATGAACTGGGCGGCGCGTGCGCGGGCGCCGTGGGTGAAGCTGATCTCGGTGATGCGACCATCGGCGACGACGGCGGATTCGAGGTAATAGCCGTGGTGAACGGTGACGCCGATTTCGGCGAGCCAGTCGGTGAGCGTTTTTTCGGCGACGTGCGGTTCGAAGCGCCACTCGGCTTCGACGCCATAATGAACGCCCATGCGTTTATAAAATTCGAGGGCGATACCGCCGACGGCGGCCTTGTTGCCGAAGTCGGTGAAGCCGAGACCGCCGGAGGAAAGTCCGCCCACATGCCAGCCGGGATTGAGCAGGAGGACGCTCAACCCGTCGCGCACGCCCTGAATGGCGGCGGCGACACCGGCGGCGTTGGCGTTGTAAACGCACAGGTCGGCGGTGAGGACGGGATGATCGGGCCCAACGTGGGCGGCGGGCTTGAAATAGTAGGGGGCGGACATCGCTTCGCAGATTAAGTTTAAGGGGAAAGTTTAAGTAATAAAACCAGCAGGATTGCGGGCGTGACAGCGGGAGCAATGAAGGGTTTTCTGAATCGTTCAGATGGCTGACGTAAAAAAACGGATCACGATTGCCGAAGTCGCACGACGCGCGGGTGTGTCGCGGACGGCGGTGTCGTATGCGCTGCGCGATGATCCGAACATCGCGGTGGCGACCCGGGAGCGCATTCGCAAGGTGGCCGATGCGCTCGGCTACCGGCCCGATCCTACGCTGGCCAAACTCATGGCGCATCTGCATGGGGGCCGCGGTCGGCGGTATGCGGGGAAGCTGGCATTTTTAAATGTGCACGAGGATTGCGATTACTGGCGCGATGTGCCGGCGTTGAGCGATTTCCGGCGCAGCGCCGAGACGCGGGCCGGCGAATTGGGTTATGAAACGGAGGAGTTCTGGCTGTATGAACCGGGGCGCACGCCGAAGCGGCTTGCGCAGATGTTGATCGCGCGCGGCATCCGCGGATTGGTGGTGGGCTCGACCGGCAGACATGGCTCGGTGGTGGATTTTCCCTGGGCAAAATTTGCGGCGGTCACCGTGGGGTATTCGGTGGCGGTGCCGGCGTTGCATCGCGTGGTGACGCATCATTATCGGAACACGCGGCTGGCGCTGGCCAAGGCTACGGCGGACGGCGCGCGCAAGATCGGTCTGGTCACCGGTCGCGATGCCGAGGCGGCGATGGAGGATCTGCATCTCGCGGCGTTTCTTGCCTATCAGCAGGAGGTGCCGGCGGTGCAGCGCGTGCCGCCCTTGCGACGTGATCAGGCGAGCCCGCGTGAATTGTCGGAGTGGTTTGCGAGGCACCGGCCCGATGTCGTGCTGAGCACGGCGGACGGCGTGGATGAATTTGCGAGCGCAGGCATTCGGGTGCCGCAGGATACGGCGCTGGTGAAGTTGCTCCTGTGGGCGGATGACACGGGAGAGGCGGGTGTGTTACCCGGTTATGACCGTCTCGGCGGCGCGGCGGTGAATCTGCTCACGGGGCAGTTGCAACACGATGAATGGGGTGTGCCGGCGGACCCGAAAATCGTGCAGGTGGAAGGACGCTGGCGTGAAGGCGCGAGTTTTCCGCGACGTTAAACGGCGGCGGTTATAACCAGCGCTTTTTGCGCATGAACACGACCATGCCGCCGATGCTGGCGAGCGTGAAGACGGCGGCGAGCGGGTAGGCGAAGCGGCCTTCCAGCTCCGTCATGTGGGCGAAGTTCATGCCGAACCAGCCGCCGACGAGAAGCGGAGGAATCGTCAGCGCGGTCAACGCGGTGAGCACGCGGATGCCTTCGTTGGCCTCATGGCTGGATTTGTTGAGGTAGACGCGGAATGACAGGATCAACTGGTCGGCCCAGGAGATCGCCTGATTTTCGATGTGCGCGAGATCCTCGGAGAGATCGCGGAGGTAGGGTAGAATGGCGGGGCGGACGAGGCGGGCTTTGCCCTGCGCGAGCTCCGTGGCGACCTCGCGCTGCGGGCGCACGATCTGGCGGAGTTGCGCGAGCTCTTTGCGCAACGCGACGACGCGCGGGAACAGTTCGCGGGCGTTGGTGTTGGCAAGCACGGCGCTTTCGATTTCCTCGAGCTCGCCACGCAGTTCTTCAAGGGCGGGCTTGTAGGCCTCGACCATGTAGTCGAGCAGCGTATGGGCGAAGCGGTCGGGCCCGCGCACGGGCATGGAGGTCATGCGCTGGCATCGCTCGATGGCCTGTTGCACGGGCTTGAGGGGCAACCGGTGGAAGGTGACGAGGAAATTTTTACCGAGGATGAGGTCGAGCTCCGTCGTGGTGAACTTGTCGGTCTTCGAATAGTCCACCGCATGCATGACGAAGTAGAGGTAGTCGTCGTAGGACTCGAGTTTAGGCAGCGGTGAATCACTCACGCAGTCCTCGATGACGAGCGGATGAAATGAGAAGAGATCTTCGAAGATGGCCTTGATCTCCTCGGGCGTCGGCGCCGCGAGATCGATCCACAGCATGACGTTGGGCTCTTGATGCAGGGCCGCCAGTGACTCGACCGGCGGGTTGTAGCCGGCGAGCTTGGTGTCGCGATAGACGAGCGTGGTGATCATGACGGCGGGTCAGATCCAGCGGCGGCGTTTGCACCACGTCCACATGATGACGGTGAGCGTGCCGGTCAGGCCGACCACGATCGGGTAGCCGTAGCGCGATTGCAGCTCCGGCATGTGCGAAAAGTTCATGCCATACCACGTGCCGATGAGGATCGCGGGCAGGGTGATGGCGGTGAGCGCGGTGAGGACCTTGATGCCTTCGTTGGCGGCAAAGCCCGATTTGCTCAGGTAAAGATCGAAGGAGATGAGCAGCTGGTCGGCGTAGCTGGCCGCGGTTTCGTCGATGCGCACGAGGTTGTCGCGCAAGTCGCGAAAATATGGATACATGATCGAGCGGATGATCTTCGACTCGCCGTGGGCGAGGCGGGCGGCGATGTCGCGCTGGGGGCGCACGATCTGGCGCAGGTGGTTCAACTCACCGCGCACCTCGAGGAGTTTCGACGTGAGGTTGTCGCTGCCTTCGCCGAGCACGGTTTCCTCGATGAGCTCGAGTTCGCCGCGGAGCTCGTCGGTGATGGGCTTGAAGTTGTCGACCAGGGCGTCGAGCACCATGTGGGCGATGCGGTCGGGGCCGCGGGCGACGATGCCGGTGGATTTGACGCAGCGGTCCATGACGGACGTCACGGATTTAAGCGGCGTGTGGTGGAAGGTGACGAGGTAGTCCTTGCCGAGGAAGAAATCGATTTCGGTGGTGTTGAACTTCTCGGTGCGGGTGAAGTCCACCGCATGCATCACGATGAAAAGGTAATCATCGTAGTCCTCGAGCTTGGGCAGCGCGCTGGGCGTGACGCAGTCCTCGATGGCGAGCGGGTGAAATTGAAAGACTTCGCTGAGGACAAACTTGATCTCCTCGTCGGTGGGGTTTTCGAGGTCCACCCACAGGACGAGTCCCTTGTCGGAACGCACGAGGCGCAGGGCTTCGATCTCGAGATCGCGCCCGACGAGTTTGCCGTCACTAAAGATAAACGAATGAATCATGCCGCGCGGAGGAGGATTGCGCGGGAATGACAGGCGGCAAGCCCAAGCTGGGCATTGTTCAGGCCGGAGACAGGAGCTTTTCCTCGGCGGTGACGATCGCCTGGATGAATTGCTCGGGCGTGGCGGCGTTCATGAGCGCGTCACGGTTGGACGGGTCCTTGAAAATCTTGCAGAGCGCGCTGACGACCTGGAGGTAGTCGGTGGGGTTGGACTTCGGGGTGCCGAGGACGAACATCAGCTTCACGGTCTGGTTGCTGTTTTCGAACAACACGCCGCTGTCGCTGCGGCCGACGGCCATGACGATTTTCTGGACGTGCTCGGTGCGGGCGTGGGGCAGGGCGATCTCGTTGCCGAGGCAGGTCGTATCGAGGCGTTCGCGGGCGAGCAGCTCGTTATAGAACCCCTGGAAATTGGTGACGTCGGAATGACCGTCGAGCAGACGCGCGATCTCGTTGAGCGCCACGGTGCGCTTGTTGCTTTGCACCTGCAGGCGGATGCGGGAGGGATCTAGAAGAGTGGAGAGTCGGCCGGCCATGCGAACTACGAGTTAAGGCGTTTACGGAGAGGCAAAGTGACGCCCCTGAAAAAACATTGGCAAGCGTGGAGTGCCGGTTTTCAGGTATTAATCAGGTGACGCAAATTGCGGGCGTTGCAGGCCTCGGGAAAACTCCGTTGCGCCGTCGGGCGTGCCGCGTTGAGATGGGGTTCATGATGCGATTCCTTTTGATCTGCTGCGCCCTGTCGATCCCGCTCGCGGGCGCGGAGGAAAAGTCGTTTTCCCACGGCCTTTCCGAGGTCGAAATCAAGGAGTCCGGACTGGACAAACTCACCGCCGCCGAACGCGCGCGCCTGGATGAGTTGGTCGCCGCCAAAACGCGTGCGGCCGCCGAAGTCGTTGCCGTGTCTGTGCCCGCCGCCACCGCTCCGGTCGCTCCGGTCGCTCCTGCCGCACCGGCCAAGCCCGCGATTTTGAACGGCAAGATTGCCGGGACGATGTCGGGCTGGTCGGAAGGCACCGTGCTGGTCTTGGAAGATGGCCAGCGCTGGACAGTCCTGGACAAAGGCACCTATCGGGCCGCTCCGGTGCGCCGCGCGCCGAAGGTCGAGCTGTTCCCGTTGAGCAACGGTGATTACGTGATGACCATTCAATCCGTGCCTCGCCGCGCGATCGTGCGCCGAGTGGTGGAGTGAGCGTGTGACGGGTGGCGCCGGACGGCGCGCAACCGCCAGTGTAAATGGGCCTCGTGTTCGGCATTTTGCCGAATTATGAGTCAGGACGATGTCCCACGACCCCCATGCCCAGAGTGATCAGACCGTCCTTGATATGATTGAGCGCAGCCCCGTGGGAGCGGTGCCGCACACGCCCACTTATCAGGATGCCCTCAAGCGCCTGATCGCTTCGCACCAAGTCTATGTGTCGGCGGACCACAAGGGCGGCCACGTGACCGTGCGCTCGCTGGCAACGCAGCCTGCTTTTTACGCGAATAACTTTGAGGCGGTTCAGGCGGGAACGGTGGAAGTCGGCCAACTCGAGCCCGACGCCAGCATCTTCAGCCGCTATGTGCAGTCGTTGCCCGAGGCACTGCGGGCCAAGGCCGAGGAACGCCGCACGTTGGTCGTCGGCCGCACCCTGCATCACCGCGTCAAGCACGGCGGCGAAGTCACCCGTGATCCGGTGCATTCGCTTTTTCTGGTGCCCGGCTGCGGTCCGCACACCGGACTTCCGGGTAATTATCTTTATGGCTCGGTGTTGGAGGCTTCCGCGGAGACGGGCGCCGGTTCGTGGTCGTTGAGCATTCACGACGGCGAGGACGGCGCGGCGATGTGCGACGTGCCTTCACAGGCGGATGCGTTATCCAAGTTGGAGGAGGTGATCGCCAGCGCGCCGTTCCAATTGAGCGAACTGGATGCGCTCGGGTTTCGCTCCAACTAAACGCGCCGCTTAAGACGGCGCGGCGGGGTTACTCGACTTCGACTTCAATCCCGCCGATCCAGCCGGCGACGAGGTTATAGATTAGCGCGCCGATCAGTCCGGTGATGAAGCCCATAAACGCATACATCACCGGAAACAGGAGCGTGAACGCGATGCCGAGCCCCAGGCCGATTGCCGCCGGCAAGGCCGAGCCTTCGACGGGGCCGGGTGCGAAACTGGCCAGCAATCCCATGATCAGGAAAAACGGCACGAAAATCAGCGAGGCCAGTCCGTAGATCACCGCCAGCATCTTGCCCAACTGAACGGGGGAGATTTTTTTGATACGGATTGTCATCGGTCTGATGCGAATGAGTTGTCCCTCCTCACGCAATGCGCGAAACGCGGGCGGCCGCGAGTCGGATGCCACCCACCGCCATGTCCAAGGGCTCGACTTTGATCCCTGGCTCGCCGCTCACGTCGGCCAGTAGATCAGCACTGATAAACGTCTCGCGATGACCGGCCAGATCCTCGCCGAGTTTGGAGGCGAGGTTGACCGCGTCTCCGAAAAAATCGTGACCGGGAATCATCAGGATGCGACCGCGCGCGATCCCGATGCTCACCACCACGTTGTCCACGTCGGGCAGGCCGTTGGTGAGATTGTGAAAGGCTTCGTGGATGCTCAACGCGCACCGCACCGCGTCGAGACTGGAGGTGAAGACTGCATAGACGTTGTCGGCCTCGAACTTTACAAGCCGGCCGTTCCACTGTGTGAGCAACGGACCGACGGTTTTTTGCATGTAGCGGATTTTTCGCAGGAAGAAGAGCAGCCCGTGTGTTTGCACCTTGGTGGTGAACCCGGCCATATCGAGCACCAGAACCGTCTGCTCGGTGCCGAAGCGCGCCCACAGGCCGGCTTCCAACGTGGCGCGCGCCTCGATCGTGGTCGTCTCATTGCAACGATCAAGACAGTCGTAGAACTCCTGCATCGGCTGATCGTTCGTCATAATAGTCGGTGGTGCGAGCAAACCAAGTGTCGCCGTCGAGGCGAGCAGGCAGGTGAAGATTCCCAATAGTTGCCGGCAAGAAATGGGCTCGCATTCATTCGGTGGTTTGGGCCGCATGACGGCTGCGCAAGACGTGATCCCATTGATTGCCGCCTGCGTTTTACACTCCATTTTATGAGCAAAGCCAACAGCACCACTAAAAAAGCCACGGGCGTCCGCGGGACGAATTCCCGGCACGAGGGCACGATCCTGGCCACGGGCCAGCTCTATTATTTCATGGCGGCGGGATTGGTGCTGGCCGCGTTGACCGGCGTGATCGTGAAACCGTGGCACGGCGCGTTTACGTGGCCGCACACGTTGTGGGCGGCGGGCGTGTTCGCCGGTCTCGGTGCGCTTTATGCCGTCGTGGGCTACGGTTTTCGAACGCTGGCCCCGTGGTCGCGTTACGCGGTGGGCGCGCTGGCGTTGATCTGCATCGCTTCGATGATCACGCGTCCCGAGGGGCAACCGGCACTCATCGTGTCGATCGCGCTGATCAAAATCTTCGCGCTGCCCGTCGGTCTGCTCATCACGCTTTATGGCGTGTATCTGGCCTATTGCCCGCAGGGAAAACAGATCCTGTCCAAAAACTACCAGCAGGTCGTGGCGGACACACCCAAGGTGAAATTCGGGTTCTCCAAAATCTTCCTCGTCGTCGCGATCTTGCTCGCGAGCGTGCAGGCCGTGCGCGTGCTGATGATCTTCATCAACCGCGCTACCTAAACTGCTTCAGGCGCCCGGCTTGGTTTTCTGGAAAAATCGCACGAGGAGGAAGCTCCACGCGATCACGCCGACGATGAACAGGCCCGAGGTGATTTGCAGTCCACGCGTGGCCAGCATTGAGGCGGAGTTTTGGTTGGCGGCCACGATGAAGTAGTTCACCGCCGCGATAAATGCGAAGGACAGCGCGCCGAGCCAGAAGGCGTGATAAAATAGAAAACCCATCGCGACGGCGCGGTTGGCGGGTTTTTGCCAGAACGCCTTGTTGGGCACGTTGAGCTTGTCCGCGGGAAACCAGCGAATTGCGAAGCAGAGCCCGATGATGAAGGCCGACATGCCGAGACCGAGTGCGATAAAGCTGACCAAGTGCGCATCGCGGGACATCCAACCGTCGGCCTCGCCGGCGGCGTTGAAATGCGTGGCGATACGATCAGGCAGATTGCGCGTGCCGAGCCAGATATTGGCGACGAAGAACGGCAGGGCGCCGAGCCATATGTAGAAAGGAAACTTGGAGGATTTCATAAGTAAGAAGGGCGAAATTTATGCGCGCCGTGCCTGCCGGCCGACATCCAGCGTGTAGGCTTCCATGACGAGCGGGATGATCGTGGTTTCCCACGTGGCTGACGAAGGACTGAGGATGCACAGCCAGTGCATCTTCGCGTAGATCGGGTGGGGCATCAGCGTATCCAGCGCGGTGTAGTCGAAGGTGGCGTTTTCCACGGAGAACAATTGTGCGCAGGTTGCTTTGCTCACGCCGACATTGAGTCGAAAAACATCGGGTCGGCCCAAGTTGGATACCGTGTCGTAGTCGTCGTTGGCGACGATCGTAGCAAAGGGCAACTTGCGCTCAGGATCGTAGAAAAAGAAGGTGTTGCCGTCGGCGGTGGCGGCTTCAACCCCGGGAAAGTTCTCTACGATGTAACGGATGATCTCGGCTTCGTTCATGTGATTTCGAGTGACGTGAGGCTTCACCAGTGCCTCGGGTTGTCGAGCTTGAGGGCGTCTGCAGGTCGCTCAGACGAGGGCCGGTTCCGTGGACACTGACACGGCTGCGGGGGCATGGGCCCAGCGCCAGGTGTCCACGTCGTGCCAGCGGGCCACGGTGAGGCTCACCTCGATCACGTCACCAAGGGCGTAGTCGGCCGGTTCGGTGCGCAGGATGCGAAAGCCCCAGTGCGGCGCGCGGCCCGGATCATGGGGTGCCGAGCTGAGTTGCAGGTCGTCGTCCACCGTCGTGCGAAAGTAAACCACGAGACCGTCGATACGCCCCGGACTGGTCACGGTTTTTTGGATACGCAGATCCTTGGGCAGCGTGGCTTCGTTGACTGTGTGCAAATCGAAGGTGAGGGCCGGCGCCGGCTCTGCGAGGAAATGCTCAACCAGCGTGCCGTCGTTGCCACAAAGGCGGTAGTAGTCGGTGTCTTGCGGACGCTGACGCTCCATCGAGGAGAAATCGTAGCCCTTGACGTTGAGGTTCCAGATGAACGGAACGTGACGGGTGGTGTCGAGTTGCACCGGCTCGCAATAGAACTCGAAGCACGCGGGCAGGATGCGGCCGCCGGGCTTGAGCAAGCGATCGCGCAGATCGCATACGTTGGGGATCATGGCCTCGTCGAACAGGTAGTCGCCCATCTGTTCGTGGAGGATCACATCGACCGGTTTATCGAGGGTGAACTTGCTGCTGTGGCCGGAAATGAAATCGACGTTTTTGATCTCATTGTCGACGGCGAGACTGCGGGCGTGTTTCAGGATGGGTGAGTGGTCGAGCGCGTGGACGCGGGCGGCACCGCGACGCGAGGCAAATGCAGCGAGGATGCCTGTGCCCGTGCCGAGATCGATCACATGGTCGCCGGGGTGGATGTGACGTTCGATCGCAGTGTGGTAGAAATCCATGCGCGGCCGATCGGCCAGCATGCGCTCCTGTTGGTGCATGCCTGAAAAGTAGAGCCGGTTGTTATCGCGATGCGCGTCCTCAGCCGAAGGGGGGCGACCGAAGAAGCGGCGAAGGGCGGACACGGCGCGTGCGAGAAAAGGAGTGGGCATGAAAAAATGAGACGTGTGCGCGTGTTACGGCTGGCTCGCTGCGAATGCAGGAGGGGCTGAGAAGACACAGGGACTGCGGTCCACGTCACTCGATTTCGTAAATAATCGCGAGGCGGCGTTGTGCGCGTTGGCTAAAAGAGAATGGTATTTGGAACGGGTTGTGACGAAGGTTTCGTATGCACATTGAAGGATTGAGATCGCCGTATGACCAGGTGGGTGGGTTGGTTTTCTTTGGCCGGATGCTGGATAAAATCCGGCTGCACGCCGCCGGTCGCCTACCATCTGACTATAATCGCCGGGGCGGCATGGATGCACGGATCTGCACGTTTCTCCAATTGGATTACGACCGCATCGTCGCGGTGGCGCTGTCAGAACCGGACGACTTGCGCGCACTGGAACAGTGCTTTGAACAAGGACGGCGCCCGTCCGCAGAAGAGAGCCTGATTTTCAACGCATTCATGACGAAACGCGGGTGGCGCGACGAGCAATCCGACGACATCCGTCAGCGCAAAATCAATCTGGGGCTGGGCCATCGTGATGACCTGCAGACCTGCTTCGACATCCACGATGCCGACGAAGGTCGCAAATAATCGTCAGCTACCGGCGCCGCCCGGGCTTGAGCGCACGGCGGGCTTCTTGGGCTTCATGACGGTGACTTTATAAACCTGGCCGGTTTTGTCGTAGGTGGTCCACTCGCCGGTCTGAACGCCCGCGGTGAAATGGCCGGAGCGGAGCCGGGTGCCATCGCGGCGAAACCATTCCCAGTAGCCGGTGGGTTGTCCGTCCTTGGTTTGGCCCGTCGCCCACAGACTGCCGTCCTTGTGGTTTTGGATGAAGGGCTCGCTGGTCTGGGCTGATGGCTTTTCAGGAAGGCGTCTGGCCATTTTAGGATTTGGGGAGCTCGCACAATTCCACGGATCCGCCGTGGACGATGACCGGATGACGATTCAGCAGCTAATGAATCGAGCTCACGGATTCGGCTTAAACGGATTAGATTATTACTTACCAGCGACAGAGGCGGCTATTTCCTTGAAAGCTTTTTGGACGAGGGCCGGATCGGATTTTAGCGGACAGGAGATGCGTATTTTTAGAATTCTTCCGTTCAGCTCCGCCAGATAGTAATGGGAGTTGAGATCGCCTGCGTCTTTATCTGTGAAACTGAGCTCGGTGTGTATGAAGGTCCGGTTGCCAACGCGCAGGGTTTCGGAAGGCTTTATGACCACGTTGGAATAGTCTCCTCGTTCGGTGAGCTGATTAAAGAGTTCAGGGATGCTTTTGTTTTCGTGCTGGATCTTTTCTTTGAGTGGAAGCTTGGCCCAATCGGAGTTTAGGGAGTCATAGACGTAGAGGTCTATTTTCATGGCTTCGCTGCGGTAGCTTACGCCGATGCCCTGATCAGGATTGCCGCTGGGACCTCCATAGTTGGTGATCCTAATCCAAGGAATGCCTTGGACGGTGGTTGGTAGATTCGTGCCGTCCACGGACAGTTGAGTGACCACTTCGGCTGAGGCGAAAGAAGCGGCAAGAAAAAGCAGTGAGAGGATTTTCATGAGATTCATGGAATAACCGAGGAAGGGGATATCAACGTGAACGGTCTTTTTCGTTCATGTTGTCGAACCAGTGTTGAATGAAGAATTTCTTTTCGGTCGGCAGAAGCGTCGGGGCGGTGCCGATGAGGGGACGGAGCACGGCGGTCATTTGCAGCGACACCAAAACGAAGATGATAATCCATACCTTCAGGTGGCCGTGATCGGCGCTTTCGCTGTAGGCGAGCAGGCCTTTGATCATGCGCATGCCGAACCACAGGCCGATGATCCAGAAAACGAGGTGCAGCATGCCCATCACCACGACCGAGTCCGTGGACTGGGAAAAAATCCACGCGACCGGCGCGAAGCCGATCAAGAGCAACGTAACGAGTGCGACCATGCCAAGGAGGGCGCCGCAGATCTGGCCCAGACGCACATCAGCGCCGTTGAGACACAGAAAAATATAAAGACTGGGAAGGCAGAGCAGCACGCTGAAGAACAAGCCCGTGGTGAGCTTCACGGGCGCGGCCCAGAGTTGGGTGCCTCCGCTCAAACTCCCCATGACCACGCCATAGATACAGCCGCAGATCAGGATGAGGGCGATGAGCCGGCTGATGATGCCGCCGCGGCGGTCTCCGCTGAGCTCGTTGAGCAACGCGCCGGGTTGCTTGAGCAACGCCTCAAGAATTCCCGCCAGGCTCGTGTAGTTCATCGGCGCGACGGGCTTGGGCGAAGTTGCCCCGGTGGGCAGGGGTTCGGAGTGGGGGATGGCGGGCGGGGTGGGTTGGGAATTGGCGTCGGACATGGTGTGGATGAGTTGAATGGCTTACGAAAGATTTTGGAGGGCGGCCCAGAGTGCTTCGAAAAAATTGCCGCGCAGGGGTGCGGCGCGGAGAAACTCCACAGGCAGACTAGGCGAGCCGATGAACGGCCGCAGCACCCAGGAGAGTTGCGTGCCGAGCAAGAGATTGCCGCCGAGCCAGGCGAGAAGTGTGGTCAGTGCCGTGGTGCGGTTGGGGGCAAAATGCCGAAGCAGGGCCAGCAGCCGGTAATTGGCCATGATGCCTGCGTAGGCGATGAGCACGACGTGCGTGACCAGCGTGATGCTATGACCGGTGCTGCCGTCGAGGGATTCGAGTGGCGGTGTGTTGTAGAGGACGAAGAAAGCGAGCGGACTGAATGCACCCAGGATGCAGGCCGCCGTGGTGAAGCTCAGGATGATCACGGTGGACACCTGCCGAAACCCGAGTCCCGAGCCGAGCACTTGTCCGAGCATGCCGTTAAGGAGGGCGTTGCCTGCACAGGTAAGGAAAATCAGCAGAGGGATTTTAACGCCGGTATAAACCGATTGAAGCGGTGAGCGCCACAGACCCACGGACGTTCCATACAGACCGCAACCAACCAAAATGACCGCCGCGCAAAACAGCCCCCAGCGAGGCGAACGATCCTCCAGTATCGGAATGATCTCCTCCACGCGCCCCATACAAATCGCCTTCAGGCGACGAAAGTAGGTGGGGGAAGTCGGTTCGGGCATGCTTTTTATGAAAGATGCAAGACGCTGGTTGGTTGGCTATGTTTAATTAGCTGATTTGCGATAATCGGTTCAGGGGGGCGCAGGCTGGACGACGACCTAAAAGCACAAAAAAGGCGCACGGGCTAAAGTGCGCCTTGGAGCGGAGGGTGTTGGTCTTAACCGGCCGACAGGAATGGGTCACTTTTTAGGTGCCTCTTTAATGTAGTCGGGTTTCTCCTCCGTGAATCGCACGAAGAGATTCCACGTTACCAGTGCGTTGTCGCCGGAAACCGTGGCCGCCAGATAGTCTTGGTTAAGACTCACGAGCTCTGGCGCCGGATAAAAGTTAACCTTGATGTCGGCCGGTCTGGAGGCGCGGTCGAATAATTTAACGGTGGTCGAGTGGGTTTCCTTACTCGTCTGGGTGAAGCCTTGCAGGGTGATTTTCGGGTCAACGTAATGGAAATCACCGGGGCTGGTTTGATGGCCGTGCTCGGAGCCGACCTTCAGCGAAAACCGCGGATAGCGGGACCACGGGCCGTTCCATTCGGTTTCCTTGGTGACATGGCGGATCTGCTTGCTGGGGACCAATCGAAACTGGCCATAAACGTCCTTGGGCAGGAGCCAGTCTCCGCTGCTTGGGATGACGTCTTCGGCGCGCGTGACCCATGCGATCAAACAAAGCAGCAACGTGGTGAGCAGTTTTTTCATCGGGAGCGTTTAGCCCTGCTGGTCATTCTGGGTTTTGAATGAGCGTTCACGTCGGAGTTTCAGGAGCTCCAACTCCAGAACATCGATCCGCCGGCTGTGCTGGTGATGGCAGTAGGCGAGATAAAGGACTCCGCCTGCGATCATCACCCAAGTATAGAGATCCTTCGCTTGCGGAGGCCTGCCGTGAGCATCGGTCGTGGTGGAAACGAGGATGAGCATGCCGATGACAAAGAGACCAACGCCCGCCAGTTTCAGCCAGGGGCTCTTCTTCAAATCGGCTTCTCGCTGTTTAATCTCGATGGCGTCGTGAAGTGACATGTTTTTTTGGGGTTACTCCGACCTTCTTGGGTGGGCGGTGATGTTGAACGGGTATTTTGGACGAACTCAATAGTGGTTGATCCGCGCCCGGCGCGCGTTCCTAAGGATTGCATCGCTACATGCTAACCGCCTTCGTTCGCAGGCCGTTGGGCATCTTACCTGTGGCGATGAAAAAGACGTTTATCCTTCTAAGTCCCGTGCTGCTGGTGCTCGCCAACGCCTGGTATGTCAACGCGTGGAATCTTAATTTCAGGGCCGGTTTTTTTCTTCAGTTTGGCATCATCGCTCTCTGGTTGGCGCTGTTTGGGTGGTTGTGCAAACCGGTGCAAAGCGCGGCTCCACCCTTAAAGCTCAGCCGCGCGGGGTGGCTGGGTTTGGCGCTGGTGATGGTGATCGCGGTGACCGCGCGCGTCACGCAGCTGGAGGTTTACCCGCCGGCGGACGTCAGCGTCGTGGAGGAGACGCAGACGGGGGAGCTCTCACATGACTCGATCCACAAGCATCTCCTCGATCCCGATTTCCCGATTATCAATTTATTGGGCGAAGCCGGCCTGCGCTTAAACGGCGGCACGATGCTGGGATTGCGCTGGCCGTTTGTCATCTGGTCGTGCCTGGCGGTGCCGGTGTTTTTTCTGGCGGCGTTGCGGTTCTGCCGGCACGAGGGCGCCGCCTTGCTGGTCACGCTGTTGCTGGCGACCAACACCTACGTGATCGCGAGCGGGCGCACCGCGATGGAAACTTACGCGCCGGTCACCACGGTCGCGCTGTCGCTGGCCGCTTTGCTGTATGCGCGCGACCGGCGTTCGCTATTTGCATTTGGCCTGGCGGGTGTGTGCAACGGATTACTCCTGATCGAGTATCTGTCGTTCCGGCTCACGGGCGGGCTGATCTTTATCTGGATGCTGCTGTTGCTGGCGCAGGGCTTATCCGCCGAAGCGCCGTGGACGTGCGCGGTGCGTCCGCGTCTGCATGCACTCTGGGCCGCGAGACGACTGGCACTCGCGTATGCGGTGCTGATGTGCGTGGTCGCGCTGCCGTGCTGGATCGCGCTGGCCAATACGGGCTGGCTCAACCTCGCCGAGGGCGTGGAGCGCAATTTCGTAAACGATGTGCTGGCGCGTTCGGCCGCAAAACCCATCGGCGTGCAAGTCGCCGAGATGGCAGGGCGCGTTTGGGAGCAGGGCATGACGCTTTGGGTGAAGGATGCCGTTCCCGGGGTGATCACCGACCGCCGCGGGATATTTGATTGGGGAACCAGCGCGCTGTGTCTGGCGGCCATCGTTTTCGCTTTGGTGCGGGCGAGGGCGAATCCGTCGCGCTGGTTTCCGGTGCTGGCGATTTTGGCCACCATCGCGCTGGCGGGCGTGATGACTCCGGTGGTGGCGCGTTACCGCGTTTATTGCGTGGTGCCCTGCTGCCTCCTGCTCATGGCCGGGTTGATCCAGGCGATGCTGGAATGGAAACCGGTTCGCTTCGCACCAGCGATCAAGGTGGCGGTCGCAGGCTTCGTGCTCGTGTTGGCGGGGTGGAATCTATGGTCGTTTTTCAGCTCGACCGTTTACGATCAGGAATTGAGGGATCAGCACTATGAGTTCTGCGTGCTCGTCGCGGTGGAAATCCAAAAACAGCAGGCGCTGCCGCAGACAGCCCCGCTTTACCTGATTTCGCCCGGCCTCACCGAGAAGTCTCGGGGCGAGGCGTATTTTCTCTATGACCGCAGCCGCGTGCGATTTGTCGGCAGTGCGGACGAAATCACGGGTCCGGCGCGAGTGGTGGCCTGCAATGCCTCGGGCGTGGAGCTGGAGCAACGGGCGGATTTCAAGATTCTCTATCGCCGCGACGACAAACCGAAGCGCGAGGACACTTACGTGGTGGCGGAAAGAGATTGAGCGGCGGGGGCACTTTTAAGGGCAACCCGTGCTGAAACCAGCGGCCAAAAAACAGCCGATAAACGACGAGGCGAGATCAGCCGCTGCGGCTTTTTAGCTTAAGTGTGCGCCATAGCGAATGGCTTCGAGTGTCTACTCCTTCTGGGCTTTGACCCAATCGATGAAGGAGTTGTAGAGCGGATAAAAAACGATGTCGTCGTTGATGCCTTTCCAGACGAAATCCATTTCGATTTCGGCCTCGAACACTTGGGTGGCGGTGTCGGCGGCATACACGGTAAACTTCATAAACGTATCTCGGCCCTCACGGCGAATTGCGGGTTTTAGGACGAGAAACGGCTTGTAGTTGTCGGCCACTTTTTTCCAGGAAAGGAGGCCGCTCACGTCTGATACGATATCCGTCTTTTTGTCGCGGATGAGTTTTTGCTCCAGCTGTTCACGGGTGACGACTTCTTTGAAAAAGCCAAAGTTGATGGTTTGCTGGACCACAAAGTCGTCACCACCGAGGACGAGAATCATGTCGCGATAGGTGCCGATATGAATGCTGTCGCTTCGTAATACGGTCGGTTTGACCTGACCGTAAATTGATTGGGTTTTGATTCGGCCAGTAGCCGGATCGATCTCCTTCGGTTTGCCGAACGTGGCGCAACCCGAGGTAAGCAGGGTGATGAACGAGAGGGAAAGGAGGAAGAGGACTTTTTTCATGGAAAGGGACTTATGGGAAAAGGGTGAATTACCAGCGGGATGCCGGGCTGGGTTCGCGGCCGCCGGAAGAATCCGTCCAATAGATGTTCAGAACATTGATCTCGATTTTATAGTCCGCGGCATACGTCCAGTTGCGGAGTGTGTTAGCCAGGACTTTTTCGGCCTCGGCGATTGCCTTGATCCGCAGAGCCTTGGTGTTGGCGATGGTTTGGGTGTCCAACTCGAGCAAGGAGGCTGACACGGTGGAGTTGATCCGAGGCTCCAGGCGGCGGACGAGGCCTTGGGCTTCGTAGTCGTAGGAATAGCTTTCGCGCAGCGGGTTGATGAAAACCGCCAACGTGATATGCAGATTTTGATATGGGCCCTGACTTCCGGCCAAGGGAAGCGAAACCACGATTTCCTCCAATTTATAGGTGGCTCGATCGCCCAGCGTGGAGGTGGCCGCCGTAGGCGTGGTGGCCGTTGGCTGAGTGACGCAGCCGGACAAGCCGAGCAGCGTTACGAGTGCGAACAACACAGGAATGGATTTGGTCATGATG
Organism: Rariglobus hedericola; assembly: GCF_007559335.1. Lineage (NCBI taxonomy): Bacteria > Pseudomonadati > Verrucomicrobiota > Opitutia > Opitutales > Opitutaceae > Rariglobus > Rariglobus hedericola. The sequence continues at coordinate 1,837,567 of NZ_VMBG01000001.1, read as the reverse complement.
TAAGGGAAGGTGTTAACGGATTCGATCCGCTGGTTTCAGGTCGATGGGTATTATCGCTTAAAAACAAACCGAAGCGCGTCCCAGATGCCGGCGTAAGGCGTGGATTTGCCGAGGTAGCGTTCGAGGACGTAAAAGAGATAGTAGTAGAAACGGCAGAACGCCCAGATCGAGACCCCCAGCAGCACCACCGTGCGGAAATGCGGGGACTCAAGTAAGATTCCGGTGACACCGATGAGCCCGAGCAGAAGAAAGAGAAACCCTTTCGCGTGGATGAGCCGCGGCGATTTCAGGTCCTCGGTGAGTTTCATGGCGGGTTGTGCGTGCGATGCCGATGGGGTCTGATCAACCGGACTCCAGTTACAGGCGGTGGGCCATCATGATCATCTTGGGACTCACGTAGAAACCGTGTTTTGCATAAAAATCCTGCGCGGGAGTGTCGCGAGCCGTGAGCGTGTAAAGACGTGAGATGCCGGATTCAATGGCTTTGCCCTTCAACGCGGTCAACAAAGCGCCGCCCACGCCTTGCCGTTGCCGGGCGGTGTCGATGCATAGCTCGAGCAGGTAATAGTGCTGCTCGTCGAGATAGTATTGGGAATAGCCGAAGGCGAAGCCGCACAGTCCGCGTTCATCCTCGACGAGAAGTCCGAGAAAGTGCGGGGTGCGCGCGCAATCATCCAGACGCCGAAGAGCCGAGGTCTCTGTCCAGTGTTCGCTCCACGGCGGATTGGAGAAAACGTCTGTGAAGAGTCGTGCGCAGGGCGGAATGTCGGCGAGGGCGAGGTCGCGAATGGTCATGTCGATTGTAAGGCCTTCTTTTGCAAAGCCCCGATCTGATAGTCGTCTTCGTAAATAATTTCGCCAGGCGCATCGGTGGAGACGAGGTCGATCTGCACGCCGTATTTCTGCGCAAGATCCCGGTAGAATTTCAGTTCCTGAACGATGTGGCAGTCCATGGCCGTTGCTTTGAACCACGTAAGTGCGCGGTCGGGATTCCCCTCTTTGTAGAAAGGGGGAATGATCAGGTGCGTCTCGAACCAGGCGCGGGCTTTCCAGTAGGCGGCCTCTTCCTCGGCAGTCACCTTTTTGTCGCGGATCAGATGCCAGACGGAGATGAAAATGCCATACCGTTCCCGAGTGTAAGGGCTGATGGCGGCGGAGCAGTAGCGATAGTAATTCACGGGCGTCAGATAATGGGCCTCTTACGCTGGACTTCTAGGTTCTGAGCAGTTCATGGCGGCTTCGATCATGCGGAATATCTATTTTTTCGAATACTGAAGGCCTGACCCCTTTGGCTCGACGGTTATCTTTCCCATCCGTTTATAGTCCTGGTTGCTTCTGCGAGTTTCATTTCGGGGCCTTTGAGGGGGCTGTGCCAAAGTTCAAACCGGGCTTCGTAAGTGTGGCTCCAGTCGCCTTCGTATACCGTCAACTCCGATTTATAAGGAAAGAACGACTTTCCTTCGTTGGACCACCCCACGTGGCGGGTTGTTCTTGGAGTCATTCGTTGGGCTGAAAGCCGGGCTCCCGTTTTGACATCGAAAGCTTTTACGTAGGCGAAGCCTTGTTGAGTGGGAGCAATGGCCGCGTCGATGAGGTAAATGCCGGGCTGCATGCCATCTTTGACGACGAACTTCTTTTCTACGGGCAAGGGAGCGGGGTAGCGGGCCGGCACGGGCAAGACGCCCGTTTTATCGATTTCTTCACGATAGGATAGCACGTCTTTGAGTTCTGTGCAGACTTCGTTAAACGCAGCTTGTGTGAACTCTCTACGTAAGCCCGGTGCTTGATCGTAGATCTCTAGGAAAAACCCAGCACCCTCGATAATGGCATACGAGGAATTGCCCGGAGTGCCCGCGTGTTCTGCTTCTATTGTAAGGGGAACGTCTTTTGCCCCGGGCCTTACTTTTGTGGTGTTCCCGCGTTCGACTCCAAATCCGTAAGGTCTACCAAAGGAAAGGAGGACTCGGGTTTGGTGATAATTTTCATAATCGCTGGAGCTGTAGAAACCATTCAGAGTGGTTTCATAAGTGCCATTAACGAGCTCAAGCCGGACGGCATATTTGAGGCCGCGTTCTTCACGAATTTCCCATCGTGGGTTTCCGGCAAGATAGCGGAATAGTGTAGAGCATAGACTCGAATTGAATTTGAGAAGGGTTTCATCGGTGAAATCTACATGTGCTGCGGTCGGCGTAGACAAGCTCCCGCCGTATCCCGAAAGGTCGCATCCTGCGAATAGCAATGAGAAGGTGAGAGGGAAAAGTCTGAAGATGGAAATGCCACTCATTATTGAATTTAAGGTAGTTATGACTGGCCTAATGGAAACTGGTTTTAGCGTGTAGCCGGACCAGGACTTGGTGTTGGAAAAATGGGCTTTAACTGGGGATTCATGTATTACGAGGTGGGTTGAGCTATGAAGGATAATTGATCCCAGAAACTTTTTTCAAAATACAACAATACTCGGCCTGACCCCATTGGCTCGATTGACCCCATTGGCTCGATTGACCCCATTGGCTCGATTACCCCATTGGCTTGACCCCGATTCGACGCCTATTCCAAGCCTAGAAATCCTTTTGGCCGTGGTTCGGTGTCAGGGGCGAAGGGATCTTTCTTGGGCGGTGGATTATAAAGAGAACCTGTTTTGAGGTTAATGTAGCTGCCCCATTCGAGAATCGCTTTGGAATTTGGTCCCATCGTATAAATACTGGTTACCTTTACGCGGGTCTTCTTGCCGGCAACGGACTCAGCGGCCGACGCCCAATCAAGAAAGAACACCAAACGATAACCATCCATAGGCGTGTGGTAAGCGACTGACGCGACGGGAGGAAACATATCCCGACTGTGGCGTCCGAACATGGCCACGGTAGCGTCTGATGCCAAACCACTGATGCGACTCTTGCCCCACCAGCTTTGGATCTGATCGAAATAAAGTTCATCGGGTAGATCTCGGATCTGCTCAATGCTGACCTTGGTTGCGGGTGAAACCCGCGTTGAGGTCCAGACTTTAGCAAATGGAAACTGTTCGTAGCGGCCAACGCCGACCAAAGTCACGCCGAGGATCTCTACTTTATGATAATCGCCAGCCAAGATCGTGGGGATGTCGTCCAGATCGAAGCTCACGTAAAACCAAAAATCTCCGTCTGCATGATACTGGAGGAATAGGGGTGGATCACCCAAGTGGGCATAGCCCCATTTTTTATAAAGCTTATCCAGCGTCAGGTGGTCGGGGAGGCGAGCGACATCTTTGCTGCTGATGGATTTTGGGTCACCGTATTTCTCGATGCCAGTCAGCGGACGAGGGAGAACGCGATCACGTGGGGCGCCTGGATTTGGCCTGCCCGCATGAAGTTCGGGTGACAGGGCCAGGGTCGCGTTAAAAGCCAAAGCCAGCAGCAACGGATAACGAGATATCATTGGATTCGATTGTCAGGATTATGAAGTTCGCCTGGAGAATTCGCCGGTGGAAGTAGCAACTAGCGTCCTGATCTCTTTGGCTCGATCATCTTTTCTTAAACCGTCTGCCAGGAGTAAGTAATGCGCGTCTTTGTTTTTTCGCATCTCGTTTCGCTTCGTATAAATCTCGTTTTTGTTTTAGCTCAATTTTTTCGCGGCGGGTTATGAAAAAATGCATGCATAATCCCAAAGTGAAAGGCCCGTAGATGCCGGCCATCTTGAGTAACGCCTTTTTGAGAGCGTTGTGAATGTTGTAGGAAGCGGGCAGTAGCCTTAACGAGGTCCCTTCAAGAACAAATCCTTTGGGGGCACCTGAATCGAAGAGAATTTCAAGTTTTCGCCCTTTGGGGAAGGTTGTTAACAGTTCAGTATCAGAATTGGGGGGCGGGGCAAAATCGCTTAAAGGAAGGATCTCAGAGCTGCCATCGACGGTGCCGTATGCGTTATATTCGAAACCGCGCCGAGCCTTATAATATTCGGCTCGTTCGACGATGAAAGTTGCGGGACGGTATTTGGATTCTCGAATTGTGACATGCCATGAGAAATAGACAAAGAGTGAGCCAATAAGCGCAACGAAGCCGCCGACAATAATTAAGATCACCGAGATTATTCTGCTCTTGTTGCTATGCGATGTCATAGTTTAGCGCATGAAGCATGCGCGGAGCATGCGGGCGGGGTTGTAGAAAAAGAAGGCATTGCCCTCCGCGTCGACGACCGAAACGCCCGGAAACGTCTCGGTGATGTAGCGAGTGATAGCGGCTTCGGTCATGTCTTTAAACGGATAGAAAACCAACAAAACACGGCCTGCCCCCTTTTGTTTCCCCTTTTGTTTCGTCCTGACGCGCCCCTTATTCCCTTAAGGTGTTTCTGAGTCGGCCGTGAAGGTTACGTTTTTGATGTTTTCCGCAGCCAGAAGTTCGAGGACTTTTACGGTGAGTGTGTAGCTCGACTCTGGATGTGAATGCAGCGTCACAACGGCGTCTTTGGGGATTTTTTGAATTAAACCGGAAAGGCCTTCCTGTTTGGTTGCGACGCCGCCGACAGTAAACGTGCCATCCTGTTTGATCACTAGATCTACATTGGGCCGGGAGTCCGCCGCCGGAGCCGCTTTGGCTGAAGCTTTTCTGTATCGCTCTTGAAACTCCGCATTCGGCTCTTCGAGAAACACCAAGACCGGCTGCTTGGAGGCGGGATTTTTGTATTGGAGAATGTCGAACGTGATGGAGTCGCCGACCTTGAGCGGAGCGCTTGGGGAGCCGAGGTTTCTCTGCACCACCAAAGTATCGCCTTTGGATTCAACGAGGTAGGATTGGGATTCGCCGCCGTATATTTTGACGAAGATCACGCGGGTGACGACGCCGGTTTGATTGCCAACCAAATTCGCCGCGTTGGAGGTAGATAGGGTTTCTGCAGCGTGAATGCTCGCGCCGAGCAAGAAGACGAGAATCAGGCGAAGGAATGCCGTCATGTTTTGGTATTTTGATTAGGGTTAAAAACTAGCAACTAGCGGCCTGACTCCATTGGCTCGACCCGACCTCATCGGCTCGTCGTTGGATTATTTTTTGGCAAGGTAAGCAATTACCTCAGGTTCGTTGAGTAGATTCATGACCGATTCAGCGATACAGCCATTAAGATCCTGAATCAGGATTCCGCTGGAATGATTTACGGTTCTCTCTAAGGTGACGGAGCCACCCAGAATTGCTGTATATCTCAGCTCACTCTTCCAATAAAAAGCGATATAAGTGCTTTTAAGATACGTCACTTTAATGTCGATGCTCTTAACTGCTCCGTCGAATTTGTTTTTCTGGTTTTTATTAATCTCCTTCTTCGTCTGATCGACCATCGTCTGGGTTATCGCTTTATAATTAGAGCCCAGTTTAGTGCCTGCGTATGAATAGACGATTGTTTCCGAGGTGGAGTCTTGCGCATTTATTACGTTTACATCCCCTGCTAGGGTCAACGGAGGTATGAGACCGTCCCGGAGTGGATATTCTTGAGGCCCGTAGGGCCGTGTTGCGCAGCCTGAAAGGCCTGCGGACAGGAGAAGGACTGCCAAAGATAGTTTTAATTTCATGATGGTTGTAAGGTTTTAGTGCGCCAAATTTCTGGGGCTTTCGATTAAATTCGCTGTAATACAACAATACTCGGCCTGACCCCGTTGGCTCGACCCGACCCCGTTGGCTCGACCCGACCCTTATTTTTCGAATACTGAAGGCCTGACCCCATTGGCTCGACACCCTCGGCTCGACCGATCATACTTCAAGGAAAGTGAAGCGACCTGCCTGAAGAAGTAATTCACGGGCCTGTTCGGCGTATATAATAGTCTCTTTGTTGCGACTTTTTAAGCCGGAACTAAGTATTGGTTTTGCTTTCTCAGGCTGAAGGTAAATGAAGTCATTTTTTTCGAGGCCACGCGTAAGTTTGTAGAAACATTCTGCTACTAGATCCGGATATGAAGGAAGAAGTTCGTTCATTGCATCTAATTTAATGCTCGTAGCGACATCTCTACCTGGAGCAAAATCGAGGATTTTAGAAAATGTTTTCAAACGCCACTCAGGATCGAGTGACTCGGCTTCCAGCCAGAAAGTGTAAGCTGCGAGTTCCTCTTGGTTTTGTTGCGCCAACCGCCATTCAGCGAATGCGATAATCCTTACTTTCAGTGCTGTAGCTAGATTTTCTGTTGTGTTCCTTAGTAATCGGCCGACGTGGTCGAATAAATTTGCCCAGCACTTAGGGTGGCTGATTGTCTTTTCGTAAAATTTATTTAGTAAGCTGTCTGAACCTGTAAGAGAGTAGTCGCCCCAAATGTAAAACATGAATACGTGATTACCTAATGCTTGGGTCCATCCCTTTCTCCCTTGGTCGTCTTCAGCAGTCGGATCAAGTTGGTCCAATGCGAAAATATAATCGTTATATAGGATATTAAATGGGCGCTTGTAAGGGTTGTTGAAGCGAACAAATGTGCCAAAAGCGATCTCCCAGAGATCATTATTATCCTTGGGGAAAATTAAATTCTTATGGGATGTGGCCCATTTATCGTCTAAGATGACCAAGTTGCCAAATTGTCGCCCAAGCAGTGCATATTCCGGAAAGGTTACTGGTAGTGAATCGGATATTGCAAAGCGGTGATCTAAAATTGTTCCTACCTCTGGAGTGGGCCCATTGGGGGATTCGCGAAGTAGCCAGAATCCAAGGTCGATCACGTTTTCTAAGGCAATACCGCGAGTATTATTGATGGCATCGGTGAGGTAGTCGCGTTGGTTTTGGGTAGTATCCTTTACCTGATCCAGTCGAAGATCGGGTTGAGTGCATAGCGCAGTAAGTAACTCGCTAAGAACTGCTCGTGCTGTTATCGGCGTTTTTGCATCTTTACCGACACAAGCACCAACGAAATCTACTACACCGCGACGAACAGGGCTCCATTCGGGGCGTTCACTTGATTCTTCGTGTCCATCGACCGTGCTGTCATTTGGGTTGGAATTCTGTGGCATCATTAATACCCACTGGCAAATATCCAAAGCGGCATCGAGATATGTAAAATTCCCGTCCTTTATCTCGCCTTGGAGGGCTTTCAGGAGGAACCGAACGTAGATGGGGCGTAAAATAAGACCCTTGTTATCAAACCAAAACTTAGCGCGACTCGCATCAGGGAAAATTTTTTGACGTAGAACTGTTTCGAAAGCTCCTGCGAGGGCTGAGATGTTGATCTCAATTAGCCAGTCCTTTATATCGCGGTGCGACGCCTCCCAGGTATTGATGTAATTAAGTAGATCTTCGTCTCTAAGTTGCTCGATTTCATCAGGAGGGAGGGGGCTGCGGTAAGAAACGAAACCGCTTTGAGATCTGCCAACTGGAGAATAATCATCATCAGTGAGATTTTCTTCGCCAGTTGAAATTAGGATTTTATAAATCTGCTTATACCTTCCAAACAATATGGAGGCAAATGGGCGAAGCTGCTTGCGATGAAAGTAGTCCTGTCTTTTCTTGAAGCCTTCTTCTGTGAAGCGATCTCCCATCCACTCGCGAGCCCGATCTTTGGATGGCCCGCTTAAGATCGCATCAAAAATTGTTTTGCGTTCAGGTTTCGTTAAAAGGTCTTCGCCAAAGGTCTCGCATGCTTTTTGGACCATCTGCTGGAATTCGTAGTGATGGTCCCACTCGGAATAGTCTGTATGCGTTAGTATAAATTCGCGAATCCACGGCTTTACGAGTTCCGTGATGAAATTTGCATATAAGTGTTGCCGTAGGCGTTTGAAAACAAGCCAAGGCTGTCCGCGCAAAGCCGAATCTAAATGTAATGCGTCTTCGGTTGAGTTGCGAAAAAGATTCTCGCATGAAAATGTTAAGGTGTAGACTAAGGCTGCTTTTGCATCATCGTATTCGCCGACTTCGTCGAGTCTTCGGCACCAAATTTCGGAGTGATCGGACCTGACGGTGCTCGCGGCTTCTTGGGGTTCAGTTACCAAGTGAAGCATTTCATCTACGGACTCTATTAATAGTCTAGTGGTTTCGCGTGGCCGTGTTAGGGCTAATGGATGAACAGCATCCACTAAAAGATCTTTGTAAGAAGATGAATCAATTACAGGTGCTGCTTTCTGGGAAGAGAAATATGGATGTAATTCATCGTGTGTCTCAGGTTTAATCGGCCGAAATGAAATAAGGGCTGGAATTATCGATAGGCTCAAATTTAAGCCCTCGTTCGTTTGGCTTATGTGCCGAATGTAGTCCACTATACTGCCTGCCGATTTTTGTCCGCTTCGATTTAGATATGATTCGATTACGGGATATAAATTTATGGCCTCTGTGCTGCTCAGTCCGCAGGCAATCTTTATTATTTGAATATACCCATAATAATCAAAGGAGTGCTTGAATTGATTTGTGATTTCTATGAATCGGTCGGAGTCGGTTTCTGCTAGATTGAATATATATGGATAGTAGTAACGAAAAATTTCTGGGTTGGTCTGGTGCTTGTCCATCCCATTTATGAGATCATCTATCCAGTATTTGCTGGTAGCTACGCTAAAAAAATAAGAAGCCATAAGCGGTTCTTGAATTAGGATTCTGACTGAGTCTGCTTGTGCCTGGCTGGGCGGCTCATCAATGGTCGCGACCTGCCTGAGGTATGATAACTTATGGTAAGTGGTCATGATATTACGGCAGATTCGGCATGTTGGAAAATGGATCGTAAGCCAATGCGCTCTTGGTTTTTGAACTTCGCTTGCTCTTCATGAAAACATCGCGCCAGACTAAATCTAGGCCTGTGTAGTTTTCGTCTAATTTGTCGTATTCTATTATATCGATGCCCAAGCCTTCCAGTCTTTGTTTTGATTCCTGATTGTTAGCCTCAAATGGGAGTAGGATTGTTCTGGTTTTAGGTGGAAATCGTGATGCGAGTTTTTGATTGCTGGGTTCGTTGGAAAATTTTTTGATTGCTGTGAAAATGTGATTGAGGGGTTCGTGCGGTGATAGGCTATAGCCGGTAAATATAACGTTGTTTGATAAAAGAACTTGGAATAAATATGTCGGGATGTTTCGCGGTTCGTCGTGGTATGATTTCTGGTAGGATTCTCGGTGTAATATGATGCCTGTGCCTGATTCTTTTTCGTCGGGCACTCTGCCATGTATGTAGTGCACTGTCCCTGCCTCGCATAAGGTGGGTAGCAGGCGAGGGTATGCTAGAATTTGAGGTGGCTCTTGATTTGTGTAGGCGAATGCTTCTTCGATTGTTCTGTCGAAGTTGGTTGTGAGTATGGATTTGAATCCTATATTAACAATATGTAAAAGTGCGTCTCTGCATTCTGATGGCCTTGGCTGAAAGAGCTGAATTACGGCCTGATCAAATGCTGTGGGGTTCGTATTATATAGGGATTGGGATGCTAGAAGCGGATCCGTTTCGGTTGGGCTGGGCAGTCCCATTAATACCGCAATTTCATGAATGAGCCTCGACCATATCCAATATGGCGGAATCGTCAGTCCTGCTCCTACAAAAAGGATGGGTGATTTATCGAGGAGCTTAGTTAGCTCTGCCGCAGCCCTTTCATTCATCTCATTCATGAATTTGTAAAAAGGGAAAGTGACGCATCGGTGGAATCTGGTTTCAGAAAATGGAACACGGCGAAATACATTAGCATGATCCTTCGGAAGTGCTTGGACGGGGGTGGTGTCAGCGGCATTGCGGCCTAAATACGCTCTGCACTGCGTGGTATAAAGGAACCCTCATTCTGGGGTGAGCGCGACAGGTTCGGGGCGGCGGAGCAAGCTGCAAGTGGACGGCGGCCGCGTATAAGGCTTTGCCCACGCGGTTTTTCCGGCACCAAGACGGCGGACACAGCGGTCCGCCCTCCAAGGATATGAAAAAAGGCGCACCGGTTAAGGTGCACCTTGGAAGACCTAATGTTGCTTTGCTTGTTAGGTGGTTTCGGGGGCCGGGGGCTCGGTGGGGGCTCCGGCTGCGGCGGCGGCTTGTTCTTCGTCGGTTTCGACTACTCGGGCGATGCTGAGGAGTTTGTCGCCTTCGGCGAGGGTGAGGAGTTTGACGCCTTTACCGCCGCGGTTGACTTCGCGGATGGTGTTCACCGGGCAGCGGACACTCTGGCCTTTGGCGGTGAGGAGCATGATTTCGTCGGTGTCTTTGACGCTCAGGGCACCGGCGATGTTGATCGAGCCGTCTTCCGGTAGATCAATCGCCCACACGCCGCTGCCGCCGCGGTTGATGAGGCGGTAATCTTCGAAGCGGGTGCGGACACCTAGACCCGCCTGGCTCGCGACGAGGAACTTGCTCGTGTGGTCCACGACTTCGAGGACTTCCAAATAATCGCTGTCCAACTTGAAGCGCATGCCGGTGACGCCGCCCGTCGCGCGGCCGGTGTCGCGGAAGAGGACTTCGCCGTTTTCGTCTTTTTCGCGGAAGCGGACGGCGAGGCCTTGGTGCGAAACGAGGATGAGTTCGTCGTTGCCGGTGGTGAGCACGCAGCCGATCACGGTGTCACCTTCGGCGAGGTTGATACCGATGAGGCCGGACTCGCGCGTGGCGTTGGTGTAGTCGGTGAGCGCGGTCTTCTTAATGGTGCCGGCCTTGGTCGCCATGACGAGGTAGCGGTCGGGGACGAAGTCGGCCATGGTGAGCATGGCGGCGATCTTTTCGCCTTCGTCGAGGGCGAGGAAGGATTTGACGGATTTGCCCTTGGAGGTGCGGTTGCCCTCGGGGACGTCGTAAACTTTCTTCGCCATGCACTGGCCGTGGCTGGTGATGAAGAGGATGTAGTCGTGGGTGGAGGCGGTGAAGAGGTTCTCCACAAAATCCTCTTCGTAGGTTTCGGCACCGATGACGCCCTTGCCGCCGCGTTTCTGGGAGCGGTAGTCGGCGACGGGGGTGCGTTTGATGAAGCCGAGGTGGGAGACGGTGATGACGCAGCCTTCGTTGGGGATGACGTCTTCCATGCGGAATTCGCCGGCGGCGGCGACGATCTGGGTTTTGCGCTGGTCGCCGTATTTGTCCTTCATGGCGAGGAGCTCGGTCTTGATGATTTCCATCAGGCGGGCGTCGGACTCGAGGATCTCGCGGAGGTAGGCGATCAGGTTCTGAAGTTCGAGGTATTCGGCTTCGATCTTGCCGCGCTCCAGGCCGGTGAGCTGGTAGAGGCGGAGTTCGAGGATGGCGTCGGTCTGGCGCTCGGAGAGCGGATACTTGGCCATGAGCTTCGTCTTGGCCTCGTCGCGGTTGGAGGAGGCGCGGATGATTTTGACGAAGTCGTCGAGGTTATCGAGGGCGATGATGTAGCCTTCGAGGATGTGCGCGCGGTCGAGGGCTTTCTTGAGGCGGAACTGGGTGCGGCGGGTGACGACGTCGCGGCGGTGTTCGATGAAGCACTCGATGAGTTCCTTGATGTTCATCTGCTTCGGGCGCTTCTTGTCGATGGCAAGGAGCGTGACGCCGAAGGAGGATTCGAGGGCGGTTTTCTGGAAGAGCTGGTTGATGACGACGCGGGACTGTTCGCCGCGTTTGAGCTCGATGACGATGCGGGTGTTTTCGTCGGACTCGTCGCGGAGGTCACGGATGCCTTCGAGGGATTTCTCGCCGACGAGTTCGGCGATGCGGAGGACGAGGTTGGCGCGGTTAACGTTATACGGGATCTCGGTGATGATGATCTGCTCCGAGCCGGTCTTGGTCTCTTCGGTGTGGGCTTTGCCGCGGATGCGGACGATGCCTTTGCCGGTCTTGAGGTAGGAGAGGATGCCTTCGCGGCCGGCGATGATGCCGCCGGTGGGGAAGTCGGGGCCCTGGATGAGGGTGCAGAGTTCGTCGACGGAGACGCGGGGGTTGTCGATGATCGCGCAGGTGGCGGCGATGATCTCGTGCAGGTTGTGCGGCGGGATGTTGGTCGCCATGCCGACCGCGATGCCGGTCGAGCCGTTCATCAGGAGATTCGGCAGGGCGGACGGGAGGACGGTGGGCTCGGTGGTGGACTCTTTGTAGTTGGGCGCGAAGTCGACGGTGTCTTCCTCGATGTCGGCGAGGAGGTCTTCGGCGATGTTCTTGAGGCGGGCCTCGGTGTAGCGGTAGGCGGCGGCGGGGTCGCCGTCGACGGAGCCGAAGTTGCCCTGCGGGTCGATGAGCGTGTAGCGCATGACCCAATTCTGCGCGAGGCGGACGAGGGTGTCGTAAACGGAGGAGTCGCCGTGGGGGTGGTAGTTTTTGAGGACTTCACCGACGACGCCGGCGCACTTGTCGAAGGAGCGGTTGTGCAGGAGGCCTTCGCGGAGCATCGCGTAGAGGATGCGGCGTTGCACGGGCTTCAGGCCGTCGCGCGCGTCGGGGAGGGCGCGCGAGATGATGACCGACATCGAGTATTCGATGTAGGCCGACTGCATGATGTCGGTGATGTTGGCCGTCGCGAGTTTTTCGTTACCTGTATACACGGTTTGAAAGGGATAAAATGTGTGAAGCGAGTTGCTTGGTGTTGATGACCGAGTGGCGGGGGGGGAGTTGGCGAGATGCTCGCTACTCACTACCCGCTACTCGCTACTTCTACGCTCAAACGTCCAGATACTGGACGTTCAAAGCATTGTCTTCGATGAACTGGCGGCGGGGGGGGACTTCGTCGCCCATGAGGAGGGTGAACAGGGCGTCGGCCTTGGCGGCGTCGGTGATGTCCACTTTCAGGAGGCGGCGTTTCTCGGGGTCCATCGTCGTTTCGAAGAGCTGCTTCGGGTTCATTTCACCCAGACCTTTGTAGCGTTGAATATGCAGGCCCTTGCGTCCGTTGCCGCGGATGTGGGTGACGATGTCGAGCGGCGAGGCGAGCTCGACGCGGGTTTCGCCTTTCTGGCCGACGTTTTCGGTGATCGCGTAGCGGGCCTCGGACGTGGTGGTGAACTGGTTGATCTCGAGTCCGATGGCGGCGATGGCGCGGAGGAGCTTGGCCATTTCGTTGGATTCGAAGATCTCGTGCAGCGTGACGCGACGGATCGGGCCGGTGGGCTTCGGGGCGTCGATCGTGGGATCGGCGTCGAGGCCTTCGCGGGCGATGAACGCGGCGCGGGCGTGTTCGTCCAGGAGGAACTCGTGGGACTCTTTGTTGCCCTCGCGGATGCGGGCGATGTAGCGGGGGAGGACCTGCGTGGTCTTGTCGTGCTGGTCGAGGTAGGCCGGCAGTTCGACGCCGTAGCGGGTGACGCCGCCGCCGAGTTTTTCGAGGGCCGCGAGGTTTTCGACGATCTGGTCGATCTGCGTGGTGGCGAATGTATGGCCGTCGCGGATACGCGTGAGGGTCACGTCTTCGGAGCCGAGCTCGAGGAGGATGCGGTTGAGCTGCTCGTCGTTGTCCACGTATTGCTCACGCTTCTTGCGCTTGATCTTATAGAGAGGCGGCTGGGCGATGTAGATGAAGCCGCGCTCGATGAGTCCCTTCATCTGGCGATAGAGGAACGTGAGGAGGAGCGTGCGGATGTGGGAGCCGTCCACATCGGCGTCCGTCATGATGATGATCTTGTGGTAACGGGCTTTGTCGGCGTTGAAGCCGCCGATGGATTCGTCGCCCTCGCCGATGCCGGTGCCGCAGGCGGTGATGAGGGTGCGGATTTCCTCGTTGGAGAGCACCTTGTCGAGGCGGGCTTTCTCGGTGTTGATGAGCTTGCCGCGGAGCGGGAGGATCGCCTGGTAGCGGCGGTCGCGGCCCTGCTTGGCGGAGCCGCCGGCGGAGTCGCCCTCGACGATGTAGAGCTCGGTCTGCGCGGGATCGCGCTCGGAGCAGTCAGCGAGCTTGCCGGGGAGGCCGCCGCCGGAGAGGGCGCCCTTGCGGACGGTCTCACGGGCCTTGCGGGCGGCTTCGCGGGCGCGGGCGGCGTTGAGACCCTTGTCGATGATGCGCTTGCCCATCTGGGGGTTGGTCTCGAAATACATCATTAGGCCCTCGTAGGTGGAGGAACCTACGACCGACTCGACCTCGGGGGAGAGGAGCTTGACCTTGGTCTGCGACTCGAACTTGGGGTCGGAGTGCTTGATGGAGATGACGGCGGCGAGGCCTTCGCGGACGTCGTCACCGGTGATCTGCGGGTCCTTGTCCTTGAGGAGATTGTTGGACTTCGCGAACTGGTTGATCGCGCGGGTGAGGGCGGAGCGGAAGCCGGAGAGATGCGTGCCGCCGTCGGGATTGTTGATCGTGTTGGTGTAACAGAGGACCTGGTCGTTGTAAGTGTCGTTGTATTGGAAAACGACCTCGCAGTGGATCTCGATGGGTTTGTCATCGAGCATGAGCTTGGTCTCTTTCGTCATGCGCACGGGCTGCGGATGGACGACGTTCTTGCCCTGGTTGAGCTGCTTCACGAACTCGGAGACGCCGTCCTTGTAGAGGTAGGTCTCGACCTTCGGCTCGGCGGGACGTTCGTCGGTGAAGACGATTTCGAGGCCGGAGTTGAGGAAGGCGAGTTCGCGGAGACGCTGGGCGATGCGGGCGGTGACGAAGACGGTCGTTTCCTTGAAGATCTCGGCGTCGGGCTTGAAGGTGACGTAGGTGCCGGTGCGCGTGGCTTTGCCGATGACCTCGAGCTTCTTGATGGTTTTGCCCTGCTCGAAGCGCATGTGGTGGACCTGGCCGTTGCGCGAGACCTCGACCTCGAACCACTCGGAGACGGCGTTGACGCACTTGGCGCCGACGCCGTGGGTGCCGCCGGAGAATTTGTAGCCACCCTGGCCGTATTTGCCGCCGGAGTGCAGCGTGGTGAGCACGAGCTCAACGCCGGGGAGGCCGGAGTCCTTGTTGATATCGACGGGAATGCCGCGGCCATCGTCGCGGATGGAGATGGAGCCATCGACGTGGATGTTGACCTCGATCCGTTTGCAATGGCCGGCGAGATGTTCGTCGACGGAGTTGTCCAGAACCTCGGAAACGCAGTGGTGGAGCGCGCGTTCGTCGGTGCCGCCGATATACATGCCGGGCTTCTTGCGGACGGCTTCGAGGCCCTTGAGCTGGCTCAGTTTGGAAGCGTCGTAGTTTTCTTCACCCGCTGCATTATGGGTGGGAATCGAGGAGTCGGATTGGTCGGACATTTAGTGGGGGAGAACGATGTGAAATCTAAAGGTAAAATCGCATAGGAAAACAGGGGGGGCGACAACCCCTATTTTTACACGTTCGACACTCAATTTTTCGCGGCATTTAAAGGTATTTTAGGTTGCCGACCTAAGATTCGGAAGTATTTTGCCCGAAACGTGAAACTCTCCGTCAAAGTCG
The DNA here is from genome assembly GCF_007559335.1 of Rariglobus hedericola. Taxonomy (NCBI): domain Bacteria; kingdom Pseudomonadati; phylum Verrucomicrobiota; class Opitutia; order Opitutales; family Opitutaceae; genus Rariglobus; species Rariglobus hedericola. Next base: position 1,822,388 of record NZ_VMBG01000001.1, on the reverse strand, counting down.
ATTATGCCTGCCGGGTTCTGGCCCAGATGGCCAAGTATTACGGGACCGACGAGCTGGCCCATATCGAGCAGCTCGCGGCGGTGGAGGCTGTGCCGGCGAATTATCTGGTCCAGATCCTGGGCGAATTGCGCAATGGCGGGCTCATTAACAGCCGACGCGGCAAGCAAGGCGGTTATGCGCTGGCGAGGCCGCCGACGGAGATTACGCTCTACGACATCGTGAAGCTGATCGAAGGCGATCTGCTGGAGCTGAACGGCACGGGCGAAGGGCATTCGGGACGCCGGGTGAACGCGATCTGGCGCGAAGTGCGCGGGGCGTTGGAAGCGAAGTGCCGGAGTTACTCCCTCGACCAGTTTGCGGCCAAGAGTGACGACGAGATGTATTACATCTGAGCGAAGCTCAGATGGTGAAGTAGCGGGTAGTGAGTAGTGGGTAGCGAGTAGGTTCGGAGTCGGCGGAGTTTCAAAGCGGTGACGGGAGAAAGGGATTTGACGGTCGGGGAGCGCGGGGCAGTGTCGGCGTTCATGCTTACTCCGACGCTTGAAAAGCTGCTGGTGCTTCAGGATCGCGATACGAAACGACTGGGACTGGAGGCACAGTTAAAAGCCGTGCCGGGAGAAGTCGCCCTCGTGGAGAAAAAAATCGCCACCGAGAAAGGCGCGATCGAGGCGGCCAAGTTTGAGTTGATGACGCTCGAATCGAAAAAGAAACTCATCGAGACCGAGATCGGTTCCACGGAGACGAAACTCGGCAAATACAAGACGCAGCAGGTGCAGGTGCGCAAAAACGATGAATTCAAGGCGCTCGGGCTCGAGATCGAACACACCGAGGCGGCCATCGCGGTGCTCGAGGGGCAGGAACTCGAAGTCATGTATTCGATCGACGAGGCGAAGAAAAAATTCGCGGAGGCCGAGGCGGTTTTGAAGCAGAATATTTCCGGCCACGAGGCGCGCATTCGCACGTTGCGCGAACGTGAGACGAATCTTGGGGGCGAGTTGAAAGCGGCGCAGGGCGAAGTGGTGATCGCGCGGGAGCCGGTCGAGGAGCGGGCATTGCGCGTGTATGACCGCATCGCGGCGCGCCAGCAGCCTGCGTGCGTGCCGGTGCGTGGGAATACCTGCGGCGGTTGCCATCTCAAAGTTTCGGCCGAGGTCGAGTCGGCGGTGCGCGGCAAGGGCGACGCCACGGGCGCGCTGCCGACGTGCGACCAATGCGGCCGTATCGTGTGGTGGGATCACGCCTGAGGCGGACACGCGCCGTGATTCGGCGGTGGACATTGGGAATTCCGGTAAATTAACGTCTTCCCTTGGTTTTGGGGCCGGGTCGCCGCTCCCTTGTTCTTTGATCAATGGAGAGGAAAGTCCGGACACCGCAGGGCAGGATGCCGCACGAGCTTCACGGCAAGTGCGGGCAGTGCGTTTCAAAACGCGCTGACGGAAAGTGTCACAGAGAATATACCGCCACGCGGGCAACCGCGGGGTAAGGGTGAAAAGGTGGGGTAAGAGCCCACCGCGTCGTCAGTAATGACGGCGGCAGGACAAACCCCTTCCGGTGCAAGGCAAAATAGGTGGCTGGGCTGCTCGTCCTATAGCCACGGGTATGCCGCAGCTTGTTTCGTTCGCGCAAGCGGGTGACTCAGGCCAGGTCCGTCGCAAGGCGGATTTGAGAGAAATGACGACCGCACGCCGCAAGGCGGGGCACAAAATCCGGCTTACAGGCCCCAAAACCAATCTTTTTCAGCCCCTTCGGGCCAACGTTCAACGTCCAACGCTCAACATCCAAGGTTCAATCGGCGGGATGCGTTCGAGGGATTATTGAGTTGGACGTTGAGCGTTCAAAATTGGGCGTTGAACGTTCGGCGCGGGAGGAAACCGTGCCGCAATTGCCCTTGACTCAAACCCGCAGGTTTGGGTTTCTGTCCGGCTTTAACTTTTAAACCGACATGGCCAACACCAAATCAGCTATCAAAGCCGCCCGCAAATCGGCGCGCCTCACCACCCGTAACAAGGCGACCAAGACCCGCCTGAAGACCCTCCACAAGAAGCTCATCGCTGCTGAGAAGGCCGGCAAGATCGAGGATACCAAGGTCGCCGCCGCCGCCTACGTTTCCGCCATGGACAAGGCCACCAAGTCCGGTGTCGTTCACAAGAACGCCGCCTCCCGCGCCAAGTCCCACGTCTCGAAGGTCGTCTTCGCGAAGTAAGGATTCGGCGCCCTCCCCGGCTTCGCGCCGGAGTGGACGTTCCACTTTTCAGCCCTCGCTGCCTTTGGCGGCGGGGGCTTTTTTGTGGGCGGGTTGCGTGGTTTGAGTTGAGCCGGTGCGCGGGATTCTGAGTGTAGGCCCACCCAACTGTGGCGAACCCTCCGCAAATCGAATTGCTGCTCACCCGCCACGCCGACACGGCCTGGGCGGAAGTGGTGCGTCCGTGGCTCGAAGCCGGCCGCGGGCAACTGGCGCGGGCGTTTGTGGTGGTGGCCACGCGCGGGCAGGCGCACGGGTTTAAACAACGCTGCCTGATGGAGGGGATTCCGCTGCTCGGGGTGGAGTTTCTCACGCCCGGACTGGCGCGTCAGAAATGGCGTTCGCTGGCGACGGATCCGAAGCCTGTGCTGGGACGCGAATTGTTGCTGCTTGGCCTGCGCACGCTGATCGCGAAACGGCTGGAGCCGCTGACGATCGCGGACACTGAGTGGGGATTTTGGAAAAGCCTGCAAAGCGACCCGGAGCGGGCGCTCGACGATTTTGATACGTTGCTGAAAGGTGGTTTCCGCGCGGAGGATTTTCCGTTGGAGCCGTTGCGGGAAATCTTTGGCGAACTGACGACGTGGATCGCGGCGCATGGCGCGGGCGTGGCGCCTATTGAGGCGGAGAAAGCCGGCCTCACGAAACTCGACGCCGGCGCGACGCGGATCGGCGGACGGTTGCTGGTGTGCGGGCTGAGCGCGGAGTTGTGGGGCGAATTTTTCAACGTGGCGGCGTTCGTGCGGCGGATGGAAGACGTGACAGTGGTGTTGCCAGAGCCGGCGTTTCGCGGGCGCGCGGATGGCGACGAGAAGTGGGTTGAGTTGTGGCAGGCACTCTTACTAGGCGTCATGGCTGAACCCGTTGATGCGGAGCCGCCCGAGGAGACGTGTGAGGCAGTGGGAGCGCTGTGGACGCGTGAACCGGCGGACGATGCGACCGAGCGCGCGACGGTGCTGGTCGGGCGCGCGCGGGCCGACGAAATGGTGTTGGTGGCCGACGCGATTGCTGAACGGCTGGCGGGTGGGGCGGAGAACATCGGCGTGATTTTTCCGAAGGCGGACGCGGGGTATCTGCGGCTGACGGGATTGTTGCGGGCGCGCGGTATCCAGTATGCGGATATGCTCGAAGGCGCGGCGATGCCGCCGGTGGACACGCAGGCGCAACGGGCGTTGATCGCGTTCTACAAGGGCGGGGCGCGGGTGGACGATTTGCTGGAGCTGTGGCCGTTGCTGCGGGCGCTGGGTGCGGGCAACGACGAGCACGTGAACCTCACGCTGGCAGCGGTGCGTAAGGCGTGTGAGCGGAGCTTTGACGAGTTGCACACGCATGCGCTGGCGCCGCATGTGGAGCATTGGAAGAAGGCGCAGCCGGCGCTGGCGGAGATCGCGGGCAAGCTGCTGCCGGCGTGGCCGGAAGAGCTGACGCTGGACGACGCGTTGGCGCGGCTGGAGCAGGTTTGCACGGCGCTGGGGATCGTGGAGCCGGAGGGGCTGGGGGCGTTGACGGCGTTTGCGAAGAAGGCGGACGGCGAGCTGTTTCCTGGCGCGGTGGTGCTGTCGACGCTGGAGGAATTTTTGCCCTCGAAGAGTCCGCCGACCGATCGCTCGGGCAAGGGGACGTTTGCGCGGGTGACGATCACGACGCGGCGGCGCGCGGAGGGGATTGCGTGGTCTCATCTGTTTTTGGCGGAGTCGAACGCGGGCGTGTGGCCGGATCGCGGGCAGCCGAGTCCGTGGCTGACGGACGAACATCGCGAGGAGTTGAACAAACGCGGACGGTTCACGCTTGGTCTTTTCACGAGCGAGCAACGGGCGGCGTTCGAGAAGGCGGGTTACGCGCAACTGGCGCGCGACACGCGGACGGAAGTGATTTTTTCGGCGGCGCTTTTCGATGAGGAGAATCCGGAGTTGCCGTTGGCGCCTAACAGCTGGGTTGAGCGCGTGTTGTGGGCGAGCGGCGCGGCGGCGGAGGCGGGCGGCTTGGAAGAGGCGTTTGCGGAGGCGGCTCGGGTGACTGCGGTGTCGCCGGAGCCGAACGCGGAGGATTTGGCGTGGAAAAAAATCTGGGACGGGCGTCGCGATGCGGGACGGGTCTTTGATGACTACTTTTTTGCGGGGGATCCGGCGGTGATCACGCCGGAGAAATGGTCGGCGCGGCGGGTGGAGCAAGGCGTGCAGGATCCGGCGGTGCTGTGGTTTGAGAGCGTGCTCGGGGTGCAACGCGTGCCGTGGGAGCCGCTGGTGCGCGTGAGGGCCAAGGCGCTGGGGCAGCTGGCGCATGCGTTGCTGGCTTACGCGCTGACGGCGGGGCAGATCGGCGCGGGCGGGTTTGGTCCGCTGCCGGGGCAGGCGGACGCGGCGGAGCGGCTGGCGCAGGCGCTGGCGCACAAGCGCGCGGGCTGGCCGGAGGATCGTTACTGGGATTCGTTTCATGCGGAGCTGGCGCATGCATGCGAAGTGTTGCTGGCGCGCGTTTATGAACTGGCGCCTGAGAATGCATTTGTGGCGGCGGAATGGAACGTGCCGCGCGGGGCGACGGTGGCTTGCGGAGCGCAACGAATCGAAGTGGGCGGGCGCGTGGACCTGGTGTTGAGCGACCGTGCGGGGTTCAAGGGCGCGATCGTGGAGATCCTGGATTTCAAGACGGGCGGAGATGCGAAACTGAGCGCATCGCGGATGGCGCGGGATGGGAAATCGCTGCAGCTGGCGCTGTATCTGGCCGCATTGAAGGCACTGGGCGCAGACGGCGGCCGCGTATGGATGGTGAAGATCGAGGCGGGCGGCACGACGTCGCTTGGGATGGAGGAACTCGATCTCGCGCTGGCCTCGCTGGGGCGATTGGAAAAGATGCTGGCGAGCGGAACGTATGGCGCGCTGACGGCGGATCGCGCGGAGTATCCGCCTTATGGTTACACCTGGCCGCTGGCCTGCGTGCCGGTGCCGGCGGCGGTGTTGGCGGAGAAGTTTGAAAAGACGTTTGGCCGGGAAATGGAGGACGCCGATGTCTGACGTGAAGCCGTTGATTGATCAGGAGGCGCGCGAGCGATTCCGCACCGAGTGGCATCGTAATTTTGCGGTGAGCGCGAACGCGGGCTCGGGCAAGACGACGGCGATTTCGGAGCGCCTGGCGGCGATGGCGCTGGCGCCGACGGGGGCGGAGCTGCTGGGCAAGACGGCGGTGGTCACGTTTACGAAGAAGGCGGCGGCGCAGATCGGGCAGCGGGCGCGCGCGGTGTTGTTGAAGCGGGTGGGGGAGACGGGCGGGAAAGATCTGGCGCCGCTCGATCACCTGGAGCGGGCGTTTTTTGGGACGATTCACAGCTTCTGTTTGAAGCTGGCGCAGACCTATGGGCAGACGCTCGGCATCAACCTGAATCCGGAGGTGGTGGGCGATGACAACGACGAGACGTTGTGGGAGGCGTTTATCGAGCAGGACTCGATGCAGTTCTCGGCGCTGCCGGCGGGGCAGCTGGCGGCGTTTTTGAGGCATGTGCCGTTGGAAGATGTATTCGCGCTGGCACGACAGTTGGACGATGCGACGGCGCGACGGTTTCTGAAACAGGTGCCGGGGCGCGCGGCCGGACCGGCGCAGGCGGTCTTGAAGGAGATTTTGGCGGTCGTCCCGAAGCAGAAGAGCTCGCTGCCAAAGGTGGCGGCCAACCAGCGTGCGGCGGAGGAGTGGCTGCGGGCTTGGCAGGACGAGAAACGGTATCTGCCGCTGATCGATCCGGAGGGGACGGCGGCCGGAATGGACGTGTTGTTCGATCGTTTTTTTGCACCGTTGAAAGACTGGCTGGCGAAGGCGGGCTCGGTGCTGGCGGCGGAGCTGGCGGGACGGTTCCGCGCGTGGCGATTTGAGCGCGGGGTGCAGACTTACGCGGACCAGATCGATGCGGCGATGGCGGTGCTGCGGGATCGCGAGATTTTGGAGCGGATTCGCGCGGAAGGGTGGAGGATTATTTTGGACGAGGCGCAGGACACGGATCCGCAGCAGTTCGCGGTGCTGGTGGAAATCACGCGGCCGCCGGGGGCGCCGCTGGGCGCGTGGCCGGGGCTGCCGAACGCGTTGGGGCCGCGGGCGGGGCATTTTTGTCTGGTGGGCGACGGGCAGCAGGCGATTTATGGGAGCCGGGCGGACATCCGGAATTTCCGGAGGCACACAGAGGCGTTTGCGCGGGGCGAAGGCGGGGAGTTGTTGAATTTCAAGGTGACGTTCCGCGCGCCGCACGCGGTGGTGCGGTTGCTCAACGCGACGCTGCCGGAGGCGTTTGGTGAAGGGCGCGCGCATAGCTTCGGGCTGCCGGTGGAGGAGGGCGCGCCGGCGCCGATGTTGCAGGTGCCCTATGAAAACCTGGAGGCGGGGCCGGGGAATGTGGAAGGCGTGGCGATGCGACTGCCGCTGGTGATGCCGGTGTCCGCGAGCGGGGTGGATGCCTGGCAGTCGGAGGAGATCCGGCAAGTCGCGGCGTTTTTCAACGAGCACGGTCCGGCAGGCGTGGGCGCGCGTTGCTGGGGCGACGTGTGCGTGATCGCGCCGCGGAACGGCTGGCTGTTGGAGGCGCGCAAAGGATTTGAGGCGGCGGGGCTTGAGGTGGCGTTGCAGACGCGGAGGAATCGTAATGGCGACAATCCGGCGTATGCGTGGCTGGCGGGGCTGCTGGCGGTGATTTGCGATCCGGACAACGCGTTCGAATGGGTGGGCGTGTTGCGGGAGATTTTTGGGGTGAGCGATGCGCTCTTGGCGGTGGAACGGAAGCGCGAAGGCGGCGCGAATGAGGCGTTTAACTGGGCGGAGCCGGAGGCGCATCCGGAGCCGTTGCGCGGGGCGCTGGAGGTGTTGCGGCCGTTTATTTTGTCGGCGCAGGACGAAGGCGTGACGCTGGAGAGGTTCGCGGCGGACCTGGTCAAGGCGACGCGGTTGGAAGAGCGCACGTGGCTGGTGGATCCGAGCGGCGGCGTGACGGGGGAGTTGGAGCGATTACTGGCGCAGGCGGCGGAGCTGGGTTTGGAAGGGGCGGGGCCGCGGGATTGGTGGCACGAACTGGCGGCGCACCTCGATGATGGGCGACCGGCGGGCAAGCCGACGGAGGATGCGATCAATTTGCTGACGGCGCACTCGGCCAAAGGGCTGGAGTGGCCGGTGGTGGTGGTGCTGGGCCTGTGGCGTGAGCCGGGCACGGTGACGGCGCGCGGGTTGCGACTGATTCCGGACTCCACCGGGGCGATGAACGTGTTTTACGACGGGGCGAGCGTGCCGGCAGACACGAAAGAAGCGCGCGAACGGGAACGGTTGAGGGAACTCGTGCGGTTGCTCTACGTGACGCTGACACGACCGCGGCAGGTGTTGGTGATACCGTGGGTGGAGGGCTTTGGTGGCAAAGTGAAGCCGGGGAGTTTCTCAACGCTCTGGGGCGCGAAGCTGCATGAGGTGGACGAGCTGGCGAAGACCGCTGCGTTGGCGACGCCGGAATCGGAGGGCGAGTCGGTGAAGAACAGCTCTATTAATAAAAGAATCGCAGACACGCAGAAGGAACAGGGACCGGAACTACCGCTTGGGGCGGAAGCGCCGGTGTTACCCCGGCGCGTGCTACCGCATCAGCTGGCACACAAGCCGGACCTGACGCGGATCGCGCGGCATGAGTCGGGCGCGGATGAGCCGGTGTCGGCTCGGGCGTTGGCGGACGATGCGATCGACTACGGACTTTGGTGGCACGAGACGCTGGAGTTCATGCCGTGGGTCGGAAACGCGGTGGACATCGCTGCGCATGGAGCGACGCGACTGGCGGCGGCGGAAGCGCAGGGCTTTGGCGAACGGGCGGCGGTGGAGTGGCAACGCTGGTTGGAGAGTGAGGCGCGCAAAGAGTTAAGTGATGCGCGATGGACGCGGCAGGCAGAGCTGGCGGTCTTTGCTCCCTTGGATAAGATCACGTGGATGGACGGCGTGATCGACCTGGTGTTGCACGACGAGGCTGCGGGGAAGGTGTGGGTGCTTGACTGGAAGACCAACCGACGCCGAAAAAACGAAAGTGACGATGACATGCTCGCGCGACTGGCGAGGGAGTATGAGCCTCAATTATCCGCTTATGGGACGAGCGTGCAGGCGTTTTTTCCGGGCTGTGAAGTGCGGTTATTGGTCTACAGCACGGGCGTTGGAAAGTGGATCGAAACACCTCGAGGGTAGATTGAGCTTTACATGGGGGGGCGCAGGCTGTTTCACGGACGGTTTCTACACGACACTTTCATTTCAATCCTGACACCACATGGGTAACCTCAAAAAGAAACGCCGCCTCCAGATGAACAAGCACAAGCGCAAAAAGCGCTTGAAGTCTAATCGCCATAAGAAGCGCACGTGGCAGAAGTAAGGCTCTGGGCCTTGCTCTAAAACTGATTTTAGCCCGCCTCCTTCGTGTTGGCGGGCTTTTTTATGTCGTTCATTAAATAAGGGTAAATAAGCATCGGGGAATTTACTTAGGGTGAATTACCTTGAAGTGCACGGTTTCTGCTATGAGCGTTCCGGACTTCACTTGAAGGGGATAACTTACGGTATTCCTGCCCTTAACGCCATAAATTAACAAATAATCGGCCTGATTTAGGCGTGACCCTGTTCACATGTTTTTCTCCGCAAAAACAAAAAACTTTTTTTTGGATTTTAATGATCACGTTGTTCTCTTGGCGCGCACGTCCAAGCAGACAGCACCCTTTGTTGTGGAGGAGATCATTGAATGTGCGCCGGGTGATCAGCCTGCGCTGGCAGAGGCATTGAAGGCATTGCAGCCCGCGAAGAATGCCAGCGGGTATCTTCATGCCAATTGTGGCGTTAATGCGCCTCGCCGGGTGGTTCGTAAGGTGACTCTTGAAACCAAGCGTCTGAAGGAGCCGACGTATTTGAATGAAGCGACAGCCCAGCAGCTGCGCATTGACCCTGAGCAATACACGCTGGCTATTCTTAATTCAAACCAAGGGACGGATTATGATACAGTGAAGGCTGCGCAGAAAGACGCGATCATCTGTGGAATGCCGACCGCTGATATTAATTTACTACAGGACAATCTTCTGGCGGGCGGAATCTACCCTGAAAGCATGGAGCTAAGCACGGTGTCCAGTGTGGGTGCCATGGTTGACTACTTGGCGTTTGCAAAAATCAAGACACCCGTGCTCATGTTGGAAATCGAGGCGGAGATGACCAATTCGTTTATTGTCACGGCATCCGGCCTGGAAGCATCGCGGCCGATACAGCAAGGCCTTGAAGCGATGATCCCGGTGGTTCAGAAAGAATTGGGGTTGAAGGATGAGGCATCCGCGCGGAAGTTATTTTTATCCAACACCTTCGACTTTACGGGGATGGGCTCGGTTTTGATTAAAAAACTAATCAAAGAGCTTCAGTCTTCCATCGGTTTTTACGAAGTTCAAACCGGTCAATCGATCGCACAAGTGGCCTGCACGCTGCTGCCCTCGAAATTGAGCTGGTTGGAAAATGCGATAGCTGCGGATTTGGGTGTGTCTGTTCTAAAAGCAGATATTCCGGCTTGGTTGCAGTCGCGTCATATTACCTTGGCTGACTCTTTACCGGTTGGGGCTCAGGATATTCGCCGCCTCGGTCTTTTTGGTTTAATGGTTCAGTATAATAACAGTCATGTTGTCATCCCTGAAAAAACCCAGTGATAAATCTGCGGTGACGGTGCCTGCATGGCACCCTAATTTCCGTAATTTTGAGCGACTTCCTGATACCAAGGTTGTTCGCACTTCATTTTTCACAAATGGCTTGGCTGTATTCATTGCCTGCGTCTTGGCCGTATACGTCGGGTATAAGGAATATGCGTTGCGCGAGATGACCATTGAGACTGAAAACGCATCCAGTGCCATCCGGAAAAACAAACCTGCCAGTGATCAGGCGGTTGTTGAATATAAAAAGTTTCAGGAACAGGAAAAAAAGGTTCTGGCTCTCAGGGATTTTCTTTCCACTTCAGGGATGCCTCTTTCGGATTTGATTTTGCGATTGGGTTCGGCTTTGCCGGCGTCAATCACTCTTAATAATATAGAATACCAATCAACCGCGGTTCTCATTCGTGGTCGAATTGAAGGAGCCTCCGATGAGGCCAGTGGACGGGCCGTTGCGTTCGTTGATACGTTGCGCAAAGATGAGGCGTTTTCTAAACTATTTGGAGAAGTCTCCTTGAGCAGCATCGTGCGTGATCCGGGCACGGGACAAATGCGCTTCCAGATTGATCTTACATTCAAGTCGCTTCCCACCAAAGCGGTGCCAAAGAAATGAGTATTGATTCCAAAACTTTAGTTGCCGGTATCAAGAAATATCCGGTTGTTGCGGTCTCGGGGCTGATAGCCGTCGGATTGCTGATGGCCTTATATTTTCGTGGCGGTAAGATCGACGAACAACAGATCGAATTGGCTAGGGTGTCGGCTGAGAGTGAGCGTTATCGTTCTAATATCTCCAATTCTGCACAGCTCCAGGAGCAGCTGGCTTTTTTGATTCAAGCCAATGATGCCGTGAAGAATAGAGCGATGGATATTGAGGGCTTGGCTCAAAATCTTCAGTATTTTTACCGTCTCGAGCTTGAGACGGGTGTTAAGTATTCAGATTTACGTCCAGCGGCCAAACCTCCTGTCCGTGGTGCTGTGACCAAAGGACCGGCTCCTGTGTATGTGCCTTTAAACTATATAGTAAATGTTCAGGGCGATTTCCCTCAGATTATTTTATTTCTTAGGCGGTTGGAGCAGGGAGTTTATTTTTGCCGTGTTAATAGTGCAGTGGCTTCCAATACGGGCACCGGCTTAACGCTGAACCTTAATCTCGATTTGCTCGGCATACCATGAAGCTCCGCATTTTTATCTTTTCGTTATTATTGAGCAGTTCACTTTTTGGTGAGCCTGCTTCTGATATTGCTGCACCCCAGAAGCGCACTGAGGTTCTTGATTTAGCGCGCAAATTGCTGACAACGAAATCTGTTGAAACTTCTGTTGATGATATTGCCCGAAAAAACCCATTTAATCCGTTGCCGGTGGTTGTTGAATCAAGTGGGCCCGATAAGGCGGATAGTCCTGCTCCCGTTGTGGTTGGGACTTCGGATCGAGACATTCTTGCTGCCATAGCCGAGGGCGTCAGACCGACGGGAACCATGAAGCTGGGGGATACTCAATTTTTGCTGTTTGGTCAAAAAAAGCTCAAAGTGGGAGATGTGCTCCCAATTGTATTTCAAGATACCTCATATGAGCTAGAGCTCGTCGGTGTAGATAGAACCAGTTTCACCCTTCGTTTAAATAAAGAAGAAATTACGCGGCCAATTAAACTTTAACCAAGCCATGAGAACACATTTAATATTATTGGCCTCATTGACCGTCGCTAGCCAGCTTCGTGCTCAAGAGGCTCAAGTATCCGCCCCCCCCGTTGCAACTGCTACCGAGACATCGGCCAGCGTTTCCAAGAGCAAGGATACGCTCTCAGTGGATTTTCCTGATGAGGAAATTCGCACTATCTTGCGCAACGTTGCGGATCTCTTTGAGCTAAATTTGGTTATCCCTGACAAATTACAGGGACGCACGTCGTTGAAGTTGCGTGAGGTCACTTGGCGCCAGATTTTCCAAGTCGTGCTGTCTCCGGTGGGATACACTTTTGTTGAGGATGGAAATATCATTAAAATCGTCAGCCGCGATGCGTTGTCCGCCGAGCCATTTATCACCAGTAGTGTGATTCTTGAGAATGTCGCTGCTGCCAGTATTCAGCCCTTACTTACGCCGATTTTGACGCCAGGTCGTGCTGCTACCGCCACAGAACCGGGCGTTACGGGTGGATCGATTGTGCTTAACTCATTAGCTAATGAACTGATTATAACTGATCAGCCTGCTGCGGTCAGTCGCGTTATTGAAACAGCGAAGCGTCTGGATTCAGAACCTCGTCAAGTGGTAATCGAAACCAAGTTCGTTGAATTGACGAAAAATCAAGGCAAGGAATTGGCGGTCGGTTTGGCCGGGAAACAGAATATTGGTGGCGGAGCTGGAACTGCTGCCGGTGCGCTCAACACGTTGGGCCAAATATTGCCCACGGGTGGTGTGGCGACAGGTGCGCCTCAATTGGGCGGCACCGGTTCGTTTAATGCGGTTTTGGACTCGAAGGATTATTCAATACTTCTCCGAGCTTTCGATTCCTTGAGCGGAACCCGTATTGTTTCCAACCCGACCATCGTCGCTATCAATGGTAGTAAGTCGCAGATCAACATCGGCACTGACTTCCAGTTGGTGACCGCTACGCAGACCGCTCCCACAGGCGGCGGCACTCCTACTGTTACCTATACTGCCGGCGAAAAAATCTTTGAAGGTGTGAAGGTTGAAGTGACCCCGCAGATCACTAGTAACAAATTGGTTTCACTGGCTTTAAAAACAGAAAAGAGCAACGCGACGCCATTCACGGTGGGTGCCGGTGTTAGCGCTCAGAAGTTTTACGACATCAACAAGCGCGAAGGTAGCTTGAATATGATTCTTAAGGATGGCCAGACCGCCGCGATTGGCGGGTTGATGGACACCAAAAATACTAAAACCGATACCAAGGTGCCGATTCTTGGAGATATTCCTGTTTTGGGGAATCTGTTTAAGTCCAAGAGTGATCAGAAGGTTGAGACCAATCTGATTATTTTTATCACGGCATCTATTCTGGAGCCCAGCAAGACGACGTATCGTAATCTGGCCACGCCGGCACAGATCAATGCGCTGGATATTTCTGCTCGGGAAATTCAGGGTATAACCTATAAAATTCCTGAGGCTGAAGTGGAGCTTTACTCCGGCGTTGAGGCTGCTCGTCAGCAAAAGCAAGACGCTGAAATCACTGCAAAGCTCGAGAAGGAAAAGGCTGCTAAACTAGAAGCCAAGCCGACCAATAAGTAAGCAATCGGTGAGGGGATCACATTTAAAAGCCACGGCGTATGCCGTGGCTTTTTTATTTAAAATAATCCGACTACGAATCCTTGGGCGCCTTTAATTAGGATGACCCCCATGTTTTTGGTGGCGTGTGCCACGATACAAGGGAGCAACGAGCGGTGGGGGTTGAACGAGGCGAAGCGCACGGTGTAGAACCAGAGCGAGCTCGCAAAAACGGCGGCCGTGCTGAACCATCCTTTGGCTGAAAATGTCCAGGCAAATACGCCATCTTCCCATTTCCAAAGGAAGGGATGGAGCGCGGCAAATAGGACCGAGGCCATCGCCACTCCGGCCCAACGGAGAGCTCTACCCTTGTTTTCGATCACAATAAATCCTCGAAAGATGAGTTCTTCGATGAACGCGGCGATCAGGGTGTAGATGCCGAATAAAACGGTGATCTTGGACTGCTGATCACTGAGACCGAGGCGGAGTTCGCCCCAGGTTTCAGCAATGAGAATCACCAATGCTCCCAAAGCGGCAATGATGCAGGCCTTGGCCGAGGCGGGGGTGGCCCCCGGCAATGCACTTGGGCTTGGCTTCCCGGCTTGGGCGTTTTTGCAGTCCTCCCTCCACAGGTTGAACGTATAGAGCCCGACGGCGATCATCAGGATAAGGAGGATGGGTTGATCGTTCATCTTATGCGTGAGTTATTGATTAGCCATTTGGCCACTCATTCCTAGGGTGCAAGGTGTTTATGTCTGCCACGACTCTTATCCCCTCCGATCCAACGATGGTGAAAGATTTCGCCACGGTGTTCGCGCGCCTCAAGCCGCACATGGGTGTGCTCGATGTTTTCCTGCGCGGACAGCTCGAGTCGTTTGAACCCGAGATTCGCGAAATGGCGGATTACTGCATCGACACATCCGGCAAACGCATCCGTCCAGCCTTGGTTTTTTTGAGTGGTTGGAATGGAAGCGAGGTTCCTGCGCAGGAACTCGTGCGAGTGGCCGGGGTGGTTGAGTTGGTGCACCTCGCGACGCTCGTGCATGATGATATCATGGACGAGGCGGACCTGCGCCGGAGTCGCCGCACGGCTTCGCGGCAATACGGGCCCGAGGCGGCGGTGTTGCTGGGCGATGCACTCTTTGCCCATGCGCTTCATCTCGCGGCACAATTTCCCACGACTGAAGTGTGCTATGCGGTTTCAGATTCCACGCGGAAAGTATGCGCCGGCGAGATTGTGCAAACACTGCGTCGAGGGACGACCAACATCACGCGTGAGGATTATTTCCGGGTGATCGATTTGAAGACGGCGGAGCTTTTCCGCATCTCCTGTTTTCTGGGATCCAAGCTGGGTGGATTTCCATCTGAGTTCGTCGATGCAGCGAGCCGGTTTGGCCGGCATTTGGGAATCGCCTATCAAATTTACGACGATCTGGCGGATTTTTTTGGACAGGAAAAACAAATCGGCAAGACACTCGGCACTGATTTGCAAAGCGGCAAAGTCACCCTGCCGCTGCTGGCGCTGTTGGAGCGTTTGCCGGCGGACGATCGTGCCTTGTTGGTGGACGAAATTCTTCGCCGTCGTGAACCCGATCTGGCGGGACGTCTTCGGCAAATGAGCGAATTGGGGATTTTCGACATGGTGGCGGCTGAAGTGGAGACTGAGCTGGTTCACGCGGAGGCCGCGCTGGGCCCGCATGGATCGTTGGCCCCGGTCGGTCTTTTAATGCAGCTGTGCGAAACGTTGCGTTATCAAGTGCGGAACCTGCGGGCGCCGGCAGGCGTCTAGGTTTGCCCTTGGACGCAGAAGCGTGCATCGTTCCTAGCTCCCTGTGAATGCATCTACCAAAGTTCTCGCCAAAACGCTGGTGGCGTCGCCCGAGCGCCAGCAGGAGGCGGGTTCTGACTGGATGATTGTGCAGCGCGTGCAAGCGGGGGATGTGGCTGCGTTCGACCAACTGATCCTCAAATACCGCGAGCGGGTGTATGCGATGGTCTACAACATGACCTCGAATCGCGAAGATGCGGCCGATCTCACCCAGGATGCGTTCATCAAAGCTTTTCAATCGATCAACCGGTTTCAGGGGCAGTCTTCGTTTTTTACCTGGCTTTACCGCATTGCGATCAATTCTGCACTAACTCACATTCGGCGCAGTAAGTTACGTTCTTTCTTTAGCTTCGATAAAGTTCATGAAGACGCCACGGTTTCAGCGATTCTCAACCAGTTGACAGACAAAAAGGATGTGGAGCGGGAAGTCTTCGTGAACGAACTTCAGGAAAAATTGAACGAAGCGATGGCCAAATTGTCTATCCCCCACAGAACCGTGGTAACTTTGTTCGAAATAGACGGCCTCAGTCATGAGGAGATCGCCGAGATCATGAATTGCTCGGTGGGCACCGTGCGTTCCCGTCTTCACTACGCTAAACAATTTTTGCAGGCCGAACTCCAATCCTACGTCCGTTGATGATCAACCAGCCTGAACACGACAGTGACCGTAAAGTAACTCTCGAGGAGCTCTTGCGCCTCAAGCGCGCCGAGCGTCCGGCACCCGAGTTTTGGGGCCGTTTTGAACAAGACCTGCGCGCCAAGCAACTGGCCGCCATCGTTGAGCCCCGTCCTTGGTGGATCTCGATGCGTTTGCCCCAAGCGACGCGGGCGTTGGCGCGCTTCCAGATTCCGATGGGCGCGGCCGCCGTGCTCGCATTAACTTTTGTCGTCGTGCGCGAATACCGTCCGGCAACGTTGTCGGATGAAATTCCAGTGTCCGTTCCGGTTATTAATGTGACCAACGCGATCGACACTTCGGTTGATACCGTGGCTGCAGTGGAGCAACCCTTGGCCGATACCCAAGGCGTATCGGTTACCGTGGCTGTGTCATCGGCTCCATCCAAGCATACTGCATCGGTTGCCGACATGCTCGCAGAAGAGCCGAGTGCAGTCGGTTCCGGAGGCCTGATGGCGATGATTCCTTGGGCGGCACCGCAACAGGTCGCAGTCGCGGATGTTTCGAGTCCTCCGGTGACCTTGGGCGAATTGCCTCAGGTGCACTTTGCTTCGGCCATGAATCCAGGGCGTGAGCACAACTTTGAAGGCCGCGTTGAGGTTGAACCGGTGGCCGTCTCCGCGGTGTCGGATGTCGCGGAGCCCGTCGCGGTTGCTCAAGTTTCGCCGGTGTCTCCACGCGAGGTCCGTCGCAACCGGATCCTTTCGAGCCTCGTGGTGGCGGATAATAATTCCGATGCCGAGAGGTCCCGTTCCGGCCAAGGGCGCGAAGTGCTGACGAGCTCGCTCGATGATGACCGCCTCTACGACAGTGTGCGTCGTCTCGGTATGGTGGGCGACCGACTCACTCTTAAGTTTTAAGTCTGTTTGCTGTGTTGTGAAGCCGCGCGAAAACCTCGCGCGGCTTTTTTGCTTTTAGCCCTCAATTGCCTACCCTCATCACATGAGAACTGAAAAAGACTCCATGGGCGCGATGCCTGTTTCCGACGATGCGCTCTACGGTGCCTCCACGCAGCGTGCGGTGCTTAATTTTCCGATCAGCGGACGTCCGATGCCGGATGGTTTTATTCGTGGGCTGGGTTTGGTGAAGATCGCCTGCGCGCGCGCCAATGAGGAGCTCGGGAAATTATCGCCGGAAAAAAGCCGGTTCATTCAACAAGTCGCACGTGAAGTGGCCGATGGGAAACTGAATGCGCATTTCCCCGTGGATGTGTTTCAGACCGGTTCAGGAACCTCGACGAACATGAACGCGAACGAGGTGATCGCCAATCGTGCGAGCCAGCTCGCGGGCGAGGCGATCGGATCGAAGAAGCCCGTTCATCCCAACGACGACGTCAACCTGAGCCAGTCATCCAACGACATCATTCCGACCGTGCTGCATGTGAGTGCGGCGGTGGCGTTGAAGGAAAACCTCCGTCCGGCTTTGGTTCACTTGCACGCAGCACTTGATGCGAAGGCGCGGGTATTCGAGCCGATCATCAAGATCGGTCGAACTCACCTGATGGATGCCACGCCGGTTACACTAGGGCAGGAGTTTTCCGGTTATGCGGCGCAGGTGGCGAAGGCGATTGAACGCACGGACAAGGGGATCGTCGCTCTGCGCGAACTCGCCGTGGGCGGCACGGCGGTCGGCACGGGGATTAACTGTCATCCTGAGTTTGCCAGCAAAGTGGTGCGTATCCTTAGCGAGGAAACCGGCATCGATTTCATTGAGGCGCGTAATCATTTCGAGGCGCAGGCGGGTCGTGACGATGCGATTGAGGTGGCCGGACATCTGGCGACCATCGCGGCGAGTCTTACGAAGATCGCCAATGATATCCGTCTGCTGGGTTCGGGACCGCGCAGCGGGCTGGGGGAGTTGAAGCTGCCGGCGACGCAGCCGGGCTCGTCAATCATGCCGGGCAAGGTCAATCCGGTGATGAGCGAGATGCTCGTGCAGGTGTGCATCTACACGCAGGGACTTTCGCAGATGGTCGTGATGTGCGGACGCGACGGACATTTTGAGCTCAACGTAACGATCCCGCTGATTGCTTACGCGCTGCATGAGTCGGTTCACGTGCTGGCGAATGGGGCGCGTCAGTTTGCCGACGGCTGCATCGCCGGACTCGAGGCGGATGAGGCGCGTTGCAAGGAGCTGGTGGACCGTTCGCTCATGCTGGTGACCGCCTTGAATCCACATATCGGATACGACAATGCGGCGGCGGTGGCCAAGGAAGCGCTCGCCACGGGGAAAACACTCAAGGAAGTGGTGCTGGCAAAGGGTTTGATGACTGCGACCGAACTCGATGTCGCGCTGGAGCCACGTTCCATGACTCGGCCGGGCGAGAGTTCGCTGGCCGGCGGTGGTTGAGGATGACACCATGGGTATTCATCAAGTCACACTTACGCTGCGCACGCCGGGTCAGGGGATGCAGGAAATCACGGATGCCGTTGCTCGCGAGGTGATGCGAAGCCGGCTGAAGGCTGGCGTGGTCACGGTGTTTTGCCAGCATACGAGCTGTTCGCTGGTGATCATGGAAAACGCCGATCCGAGTGCGCGTCGCGATCTTGAAGCCTGGCTGAACCGGCTCGTGCCGGAGAATGACCGGCACTTCGTCCACACCCAGGAAGGTCCGGACGACATGCCGAGTCACATCAAGATGGCGCTGACGCGCACGAGCGAAAGCGTGCCGTTCGCCGAGGGACGAATGTTGCTCGGGACGTGGCAGGGACTTTTTCTCTGGGAACACCGCCGCGCACCGCATTCGCGGCGGGTGGTCGTGACGGTGATGGGCGATTGAACCCGTTTAGGCTTTCGCTTTTTCGGCGGCGGCGGTGATGCCACCGGGGAGGCAGGCGCCGCAGCCATTGACGAAGAAGTCGTTGCCCTTGTCGTCCACGAGGATGAACGCAGGGAAGTCTACCACGTCGATTTTCCACACGGCTTCCATGCCGAGTTCAGGGTATTCGAGGACCTCGACGTGCTTGATGTTTTCCTTGGCTAGGATCGCGGCGGGGCCGCCGATGCTGCCGAGGTAAAAGCCGCCGTGGGTTTTGCAGGCCTTGGTCACGGCGGGGCTGCGGTTGCCCTTGGCGAGCATGACCATCGAGCCACCGAGTGATTGGAAGCTGTCCACATAGCTGTCCATGCGACCGGCAGTTGTGGGGCCAAAACTGCCGCTGGCATAACCCTTCGGGGTTTTCGCGGGGCCGGCGTAATAAACGGGGTGGGCTTTGATGTAGTCGGGCAGGCCCTGGCCGGCGTCGATGCGCTCCTGTAGCTTGGCGTGGGCGATGTCGCGGGCCACGACGAGCGGACCGTTAAGGAGCACGCGCGTGGTCACGGGATGTTTCGACAACTCGGCGAGGATGGCGGGCATCGGCTGGTTGAGGTCGATGCGGACGACCTTGTCATCCTTGATGGTGCGTTCGCTGGCAGGGATGAAGCGGCCGGGATTGGTTTCGAGTTTTTCGAGCCAGATACCATCCTTGTTGATCTTGGCTTTGATGTTGCGATCGGCGGAGCAGGAAACGCCGAGGCCGACCGGGCAACTCGCGCCGTGACGGGGCAGACGGATGACGCGCACATCGAGGGCGAAATACTTGCCGCCGAACTGGGCGCCGATGCCGCTGTTCTGGGCGATTTTCAGGACGAGTTTTTCGGTCTCCAGGCAACGGAAAGCGCGGCCCTCGTTGTTGCCGGTGGTGGGGAGGTGATCGAGGTATTTGGTCGAGGCGAGCTTGACGGTTTTCAAGCAAGCTTCGGCGCTGGTGCCGCCGATGACGAGGGCGAGGTGGTAGGGTGGGCAGGCGGCGGTGCCGAGGTAGGAGAGCTTGTCGGTGACGAATTTTTCGAGGCCCTTGGGATTGAGGAGCGCCTTGGTTTCCTGGAAGAGAAACGTCTTGTTGGCCGAGCCGCCACCCTTGGCGACGAAGAGGAATTTATACTCGTTGCCCTCGGTCGCGTAGAGGTCGATCTGAGCCGGCAGGTTGGTGCCGGTGTTGACCTCGTTGAACATGTCGAGCGGGGCGGTCTGCGAGTAGCGGAGGTTTTCCTTGGTGTAGGTCTCGTAGATGCCCTTCGAGATGAATTCGGCGTCGTTGGCGCCGGTCCAGACCTGCTGGCCCTTCTTGGCGACGACGGTCGCAGTGCCGGTGTCCTGGCAGAACGGGAGAATGCCCTCGGCGGAAATCTCGGCGTTTTTGAGAAGAGTCGTGGCAACGTAGCGGTCGTTGGCGGAAGCCTCGGGGTCGTCGAGGATGGCGGCGACTTGGGTGAGATGTTTGGGGCGAAGCAGGAAAGAGATGTCGCGCGTGGCTTGTTGCGCGAGGAAGGCGAGGACGTCGGGATCGACCTTCAGGATCTCGCGACCTTCGAACGTGGTGGTCGAGATGCCCTCGTTGGAGAGCAGGCGATACTCGGTGTTATCGGGGCCGAGGGGGAAGGGGTCTTGGTAGGAGAAAGCGGGCGTGGCCATAGGTCGGGTCGTCGATGAGTTAGCCACAACCGCGGTGCGCGGGACGACGAAAAACGCCGCCGTGCGGAAAAATTAGCAAGAATTGCGGAGGGCGTTAGCCATCCTTTTTTTGCCTCAGACGATTTTGAGTTTGGGTAGATCCTGACCGTCAACGAGGCCGGTGGGCTTACCCTTCGAATCGACGACGATGAGGTCATCGATTTTGTGAGCCTGAAACAGGCGCAAAGCATCCACGCCCAGCGCGTCTTCGCCCACGGTCTTTGGGGAAGGGGTCATGAACGTGATCACGGGTTTCTCCAAGAAGCCGGGGCCGGTGAGTGCGCTGCGGCGGAAGTCGCCGTCGGTGAAGATGCCGGTGAGTTTTCCAGACTTCGGATGGACGATGGCGATGCTGCCGCTCTTGGACTTGGTCATCGCTAGGATGGCCTCCTGCGTGGTGGCTTTTTCGGTGACGATGGGCAGGCGGGCGCCGCTGCGCATAATGTCTTTGACGCGAAGGAGCAGGACGCGGCCGAGGTTGCCGGCGGGGTGGAACTTCGCGAAGTCGTCGCGCGTGAGGCCGCGTTCATCGAGGAGAACCATCGCGAGGGCATCACCGAGGGCGAGGGCGGCGGTGGTGCTGGCGGTCGGCGCGAGCCGGAGCGGACAAGCCTCGCGCGGCACGCTGTAGATGAGTTGCAGCTCGGAGTTTTTGGCGAGGTCGGAGGCGGGATTGCTGGTGAAGGCGACGGTTCGCACGCCGAGGCGGCGAAAGCCGGGGATGAGGCGCAGGATTTCCTCGGACTGGCCGCTGTTGCTCAGGAGGAAAACGAGGTCGCCTTCACTGCATAGGCCGAGATCGCCGTGAAGAGCCTGAGTGGCATCGAGAAAACAGGTGGAAAGGCCGGTGCTGTTGAAGGTGCCGACGAGCTTGTTCGCGATGTGGGCCGATTTGCCGATGCCGGTGAAGATGAGTTTGCGGCCGGCGGCGTTGGTGGACTGCACGGCGCGGGACACGTCCACGAATTTCCCGTCCAAGTCGCGGGCGGTCGCGGTGAGGGCCTCTTGTTCGATTTTAATCGCGGCTCGGGCGCGAGCGAGGGTGGTTTTGGAGTCGAGGGCCATTTAGGGTTTGAGTCGTCGGACTGTCTGCGAGACTTAGGAGCAACTTTTTTTCGTTCAAACCATTTCACCGCCACCGATGAGGTTCCGCTTTCTTCCGCTTTGTCTGTGCGCGCTCGCGACGTTGCTTTTTGTCGCGGGTTGCGGCCGCTATGACTCGTCTCCGTTTACCGCGGAAATCGACGAATCCAACTACCGCCGTGGCAAGGATCTGCTCCGTCAGGGGCGCAACCAGGAGGCGCTCGCCGCATTCCTGAAAGTGGTTGAAAAACGCGGCGACGATGCGCCCGAATCCCACCTCGAAATCGGCATTCTTTACCAGCAGCACATCAAGGATCCGATCGCGGCGATTTATCACTACCGGAAATTCCGTGAATTGAAGCGCAACTCTCCGCAGTCGGATCTCGTGCGCCAGCGTATCGATGCGGCCACGCGGGAGTTTGCCCGCACTCTTCCAGCCCAACCACTCGACAACCAGATGGAGCGCCTCGATCTCCTGGAGAAAGTCGACCAGTTGCAGCGTGAAAATATTCAGCTGAAGGATCAGCTCATCGGTGTGCGCACGCAGGCGATCAACACACCGCGTCCGTCATCGGTAGTCGCGGCGGCGGATCCGGATCAGCTCGCGCCGCTGGCAGTTTCCACGGCCGAGTCTCCGATTGCCGTGCCGGATCCCGAACCTGCTGCCGTGGTTGAGCAACCGGCGGTCGTTCCGTCTGTGGCGGTGAATCGGCCGACTCCGGTGGCCACGCCGCCTCCGGCGGTTTCCGGCCGTCGCTACGTGGTGGCCAAGGGCGACTCGCTGTATGCGATTGCCAAGCGCCACTACGGCACGGCCAACAACGCGCGCGTGCAGGCCATCCTCAATGCCAACCGCGCGGTGCTGCCGAATGCGGGGGCATTGCAGCCGGGTATGACGCTGATCATTCCATAAACTGAAACCCTTCGCCGCACGCCGGCGTATTCTCCATGCCGCGCACCTCCCGCCGCACGTCTGTTTTTACCGAGTCGCTCATTCGCGAGATGTCGCGGGTCGCCGCGCAACACGGCGCGATCAACCTCTCGCAAGGTTTTCCTGATGGGGATCCGCCCGCGGCGCTCGTGCAGGCGGCGAAGGACGCGATGGATGCCGGTCGTCACCAATACGCGATCACTTGGGGATCGCCCGAACTGCGCGATGCGCTGGCGGCAAAACTCACGCGGTTTACCGGCCTTCCCGTGGATCCGTTGCGCGAGCTTGTCGTTACGTGCGGTGCGACCGAGGCAATGCTCGCCGCCGTCATGACGGTATGCGATCCGGGCGACCGCATTGGCATGTTTTCGCCGTTTTACGAAAACTATAACGCCGACGCGATTCTCAGTGGCGCGACAGCGGTGCACGTGCCGCTGCATCCGCCGCAGTATGGTTTTGATCCGGCGGAATTGCGCGCGGCGTTTGCGACGGGCGGAGGATTGAAGGCTTTCATTTTGTGCAATCCTTCGAACCCGTGTGGACGGGTGTTCACGCGCGAGGAATTGCTGCAAATCGCCGCGCTCGCCGAGGAGTTCGATACCTTCGTCATCACTGACGAAGTGTATGAGCACTTGGTGTTCGACGGACGTCAGCATGTGTATTTCGCGACGCTCCCCGGCATGGCCAAACGCACGCTGAGCGTGTCGTCGCTTTCGAAAACGTTTTCAATCACCGGCTGGCGTCTCGGTTATCTGCACGCAGCGCCGGAGATCATCGCGCAGGCGCGCAAGGTCCACGATTTCCTCACGGTGGGCGCGGCGGCTCCGTTGCAACACGCGGTGGTCACGGCGCTCGGCTGGGGCGCGGATTATTACGCGGGACTTGCGGCCGAGTATCAGTCGCAACGCGATGTGTTGCTCGGCTATCTGGATCGCACCGGGCTGACCTACACGCGACCCGAAGGTGCCTATTTCGTGATGCTGGATATTTCGCCCTTCGGCTACGCGAGTGACGTGGAGTTCGCGCACTGGATGGCGAAAGAGATCGGTGTCGCGCCGGTGCCGGGATCGAGTTTTTTTGCCAACGGTGAAAACCGTTACGTGCGCCTGAATTTCGCCAAGAAACCGGCCACGCTGCACGCGGCGGGCGAGCGGTTGCTCAAGTTGAAACGCGGATAATTTTCCGCCCGCGGACGGTGGCGATTTTTCCTTCGTTAAACCAGCACCAGTTCGATGCCGAGGGCTTCGATCTGGGTGCGGGCGTCGGCGGGGAGCTCGTTATCCGTGATGATCGTGTCGACCTCGGTGAGCGGGCAGACCTTGGTAAGGCTGGACGTGCCCCACTTGCTCGAGTCGGTGACGAGGATCACCTGACGTGCCGAGCGGATCATGGCGCGCTTTGCCTGGGCGATTTCCATGGTCGAGTCGGTGAGGCCGTCGGCATCCATCGCCTGTGTGCCGAGGAAGAGTTTCTGCACGGAGAGTTCGGCGAGGCTTTGTTCGGTGAGCGCGCCCACGGTGCTGGCGGATTCGCGGTTGAACGTGCCGCCCAGCATGATCAACCGCTGGCCGGCGGCCGCGCCGAGCTCGAGGGCGACGTTGAGGGCGTTGGTGACAACGGTGAGCGGCGAGACGTGCGTGAGTTGTCGGGCGATCTCGACCGCAGTCGTGCCGGCATCGATCAGGATGGCGTCACCGGGCGATACGCGTTGCGCGGCGGCCGCACCGATACGGCGTTTTTTATCGAGATGAAGTGAAGCGCGCTGATCCACACCGAGGAGAGACGTGACGAAGTGGTGGCTGCCCTTGGCGACCGCGCCGCCGCGATCGCGCAGCAAGCGTCCCTCGCGCTCAAGAATCACCAGATCGCTGCGTATCGTAACCTCGGATACATCGAAGCGGGCCGCCAGGTCGGCCACGCGCATGGAGCCTTCGCGCTGCACCTGTTCGACGATCCGGGCGCGCCGATGGCCGGTCATGAGAATTTTGTCATCCGAGTCGGCTGAAGTGGAAGCAGGGGAGGGCATGGTGCGAAAGGAATCGAAAGTCGTAGCCTCTAAATGGCTGAAAACGAAAGACTGCGAAAGTAAAAATAAGCTCCTTTGCTGATATCGAAAGTGATTTAATAAGGAAAATGAAGGCATTTGCTTGACGTTTCGGAAAATTAACGGAGGCTATCGAAAGTTTTCGCAACCCCGTTTACCCCATGAAACAGATTGTCGCTCTTACGGCGTCCCCTGCCGGATCCGCCCATGCCCGTCTCGCCGCCGAAGCGCTTCGAGCGGTTGCCGCCCAGTCCGGCCACGGCTTTAAAGTCGAAGTAGCCGATGCCACCGCCGGTTCGACCGGTGTGTTGACCGCCGCTGATATTGCCGCGGCCGATGTCGTCCTGCTGGCCGTCGATGCTTCGGTGGAAACATCACGTTTCGCCGACAAACCCATTTACGAAACCCGCACGAGTGCGGCTATCCGCCATCCGCAGGCGATCATCGATGCGGCTCTCGCCAAGGTTTCTCCCGTCACGCCGGCTGTGTCGTCCGCACCGGCACCGGTTGCGGCCGTCCCTGCCCCGGCGGCTCTCGTCGCGACGGCGGTAAAGCGTCTCGTCGCCATCACCTCATGTCCCACGGGGATTGCTCATACGTTCATGGCGGCTGAAGCGCTCAAGAAAGCCGCCGCCGCACTCGGCCACGAGATCCGGGTCGAGACGCAGGGTTCAGTCGGGGCGAAAACCCAGCTTACTGCCGCGGAGATTACGGCGGCCGACGCGGTCGTCATCGCCGCCGATACCAATGTCGATCTCTCCCGTTTCGATGGTAAACGCCTGAACCGCGTCTCGACCAAGGAAGCGATGCACGACGGTAAACAAGTCATCGCTGCTGCCCTTGTGTTGCCCGTGCCCGCCGCAGGCTCCGCCGGTCTCGCGAAAAACGTCGAGCAGCTCAAAGCGAATCGCGGCAGTGCCCGCAGCGGTCCTTACAAGCACCTCATGACGGGTGTTTCCCACATGCTTCCCATCGTGATTGCGGGTGGCCTGGCCATCGCGCTGGCCTTTGCGATCGGTGGCATTTACGCGGGTAACGAGAAAGGCACTTTCGCCGCCGCGCTCAGCCAGATCGGTGGAGGCGCCGCTTTCCAGCTGATGGTCGCGGTGCTGTCCGGATACATTGCGTTTTCCATCGCGGATCGTCCGGGTCTCGCGCCGGGTCTGGTTGGCGGTTTTCTCGCGCAACAACTCGGTGCCGGTTTTCTTGGCGGCATTGTATCGGGCTTTCTCGCCGGTTATCTGACGCTGTTTCTCGCGCGCAAAATCAAGCTGCCCGACAACCTTGAAGGCCTGAAGCCCGTGCTCATCCTGCCGTTCCTTTCCACGCTTACGATTGGCTTGCTGATGATTTTTGTGATCGCTCCGCCGGTGCAGGTGGTTCTCTCCACGATGACGGAGTGGCTCAACTCGATGCGCGGTGCCAATGCGCTTCTCCTCGGTGTGATCCTCGGCTCAATGATGGCCTTCGATATGGGCGGACCGATCAACAAAGCCGCCTACACCTTCGGCGTGGGTCTGCTCGGCAGCCAGGTTTATACTCCTATGGCTGCGATCATGGCTGCCGGCATGACACCACCACTGGGCATCGCGCTCGCCGTGCTCATCGCCAAAAACCGGTTCGATGCCGACGAACGCAAAGCCGGTGCCGCCGCCGCGGTGCTGGGGCTCGCCTTCATCACCGAAGGAGCGATTCCTTTCGCTGCGAAAAATCCTCTCCGCGTCATCCCTGCGCTCGTGCTCGGCTCGGCAGTCACCGGTGCACTCAGCATGGTCTCGGGTGTGCAACTCCTCGTGCCGCATGGCGGCTTGTTCGCACTGCTCATTCCCGGCGCGGTCACGCACCTGATTCCCTACTTGCTCGCCATTGTTGCCGGCACGGTGGTCACCACCGGTGCGCTGCTGATTACGCTCCCCAAATCTTCATCTGCCGGAGTTCCGGCCAACGCCTGATAGGTTAAACTTCACAGATAATGACGACCACCGATACCTCTTCTGCCGACCTTCCGCTGACACTGCGGACCATCCGTCTCGGTGCCACCGTGGCTGACAAGGCCGCCGCCATTCGTGCCGCTGGACAACTGCTCGTCGACGCCGGCTACATCGAGCCTGGCTATATCGACAGCATGCTCGCCCGCGAAGGGCAGGCCAACACCTGCCTCGGCCACGGCATCGCAATTCCGCACGGCCAGCAAAAGGACCGCACGCTCATCAAGCAAACCGGCCTCGCCGTCCTGCAAATCCCCGAGGGTGTCCGCTGGAATGACACGCAGATTGTCCATGTGGTCATCGGCATCGCCGCACGCGGTGATGAACATCTGGAAATCCTCGCCGCACTCACCGACGTGCTTGATGACGATGCAGCCGCGCAACGCCTCGCGACTACGACGCATGCCAACGATATTCTAGCCGCGCTTCGCCGGGGTTCGCCCTCTGCAAAACCGGCCGCCGCAGCCGTCGAACCGTGGGCCGGTGCGGTCAGCGTGGATGTTGTGTTGCAGGGGCACGCCGGTCTGCACGCACGACCTGCAACGAAGTTTGCCGAGACTGCCGCCGATTTTTCGTCTGAGATTCGCGTGATCCACGGTGACCGTGCCGCCAATGGCAAGGCGATGGCTTCGCTCCTGCGTCTCGGCGTGGAGAGCGGCAGCACGTTGCGCATCGAGGCGCGCGGCAGTGACGCCGACGCCGCGCTGGCGGTGTTGCGTGAAGCGGTGGAAAGTGGACTCGGCGATGCCGATGAACTCGCTGAAGCGACCTCACCCGTGCAGGCATGGACACCTCCCGAGACGGTGACCGCGGTGATCATCGGCACATCAGCCGCTCCCGGCATGGCGATTGCGCCGATCTTTCGTTTCCGCGCCGAGATGCTGTCGGTCGAGGATACGCGCGGCGAACCTGCCGCCGAACGCCGTCGTCTCGACAAGGTGATCGCTGAAGCCAACGCCGAGCTTGAACGCTTGGGCGCCGACGCCGAGGCGTGTCCGGTGGCCGCCGAAGCCGAAATTTTCAAAGCCCATCAGGCCTTGATCGCCGATGCGGATCTGCACGCGGATGTGGTGGCTTTGATTGAAGAAGGCCACAGCGCACCGTGGTCTTGGCAGCAGGTGATCGAGCGTCGGGTCGATGAAGTGCGCCGTCTTAAAAATGAACGCCTCGCGGGACGTGCCGCGGATCTGCGCGACATCGGTCAGCGCGTGTTGCGGCTGTTCTCCGGTGTCGTGAGCCGCGATCCGGTATTGCCCTCGGGCAAATGCATTCTCGTCGCGGACGATCTCACGCCATCCGACACCGCTCGGCTCGATCCTAAAAAGATCCTCGGCATCTGCACCGCCGCCGGTGGTCCGACGTCGCACACCGCGATCATCGCCCGTGCGCGCGGTCTTCCCGCCGTGGTGGGCGCAGGCAGCGAAGTGCTTTCGCTAGCCGATGGCACCCTGGCGATTCTCGATGGCGGAGCCGGCCGGCTTTATCCACATCCGGAAGAGTTCGCGGTCGCCTCGGCCAAACAATTTCAGGCCGAGCTCGCTCATCATCAGGCCGCGGCTGACGCCGATCGCTTTCGTCCGGCGTTCACGACTGATGGCCATCGCGTCGAAATCGTCGCCAACATCGGTCACGCCGAAGAGGCCGCCGCTGCGGTCGAAGCGGGTGCCGAGGGCGTGGGCTTGCTGCGCACCGAGTTCCTTTTTCTTGGCCGCGAAACCGCACCGACCGAAGAGGAGCAATTTCTCGCCTACACCGAGATGATCCGTGCGCTCAACGGCCTTCCGTTGATCATCCGCACGCTCGATATCGGTGGTGACAAGATCGTGCCTTACCTTGGCCTCGCGCATGAGGAGAATCCGTTCCTCGGCGTGCGCGGCATTCGCCTGTGCTTGCGCCGGCCTGACGTATTCAAAACTCAACTTCGTGCCATTTATCGGGCCGCGGCCACGGCCGAAGCAGGTGCGGTGAAGATCATGTTCCCCATGGTGACCACGCTTGAAGACCTGCGCTCCGCCAAAAAACTGGCGGAAGCCGTGCGTGCCGAAATCGGCGGTCCGGCCTGCGAGCTGGGCATCATGGTCGAAGTCCCTTCGGTCGTGTTGATGGCCCGCGAGTTTGCCCGCGAGGCGGACTTTTTCTCGGTTGGCACCAACGACCTCACGCAATACGCGCTCGCGATCGACCGCCAGCATCCGGAGCTGGGCAAGGAGGCCGATGCGCTGCATCCCGCGGTGCTTCGTCTGATCGATCTCACGGTGAAAGCCGCGACCGCCGAGGGCAAATGGGTCGGCGTGTGCGGCGGTGCCGCCGGCGAACCGTTGGGCGCATCAATTCTCACGGGCCTCGGCGTTGCCGAACTCAGCATGAGCGCGCCGTCGCTGGCTGCCGTAAAAGCGAAGCTTCGCGGGACTTCGCTTAAAGCTTTGCGTGCGCTGGCGCAGCGCGCGCTTGCCTGCTCGACCGCGGCCGAAGTGCGCGCACTCTCCAAATAAACCGCCATGTCGTTTCCTTCCATCACCACTCTCACGCTCAACCCGGCCATTGATCGCACGGTGACGATTCCGGTTTTTACCGCCGGGGCGGTCAACCGGGTCGAGTCCACCAGCGACCGTCCGGGCGGCAAGGGCATCAATGTCGCCGCCGCGCTGGCCGAACACGGCAACTCCGTGGCGGCGCTTGGTTTTCTAGGTCGCGACAACGAGACCGCGTTCACGACGTTTTTCGCCAAGCGGGGCATTGAGGATCATTGCCTGCGGTTGAACGGTTCGACCCGTGTCGGGATCAAGATCACCGATCCCGTGCGCCACGAGACGACCGATATTAATTTTCCCGGACTCACGCCCACGTTCACCGATCTCACCGCGCTTCGGGCGCAGATCGCGGCGCTTAAAGGCGGCTGGTGCGTGCTGGCGGGGAGTCTGCCGCCTGAAGTGCCGACCAGCATTTACCGCGAGTTCATCACCACGCTCAAAACGAACGGCGTGCGCACCGTGCTCGACTCGAGTGGAGAGGCGTTGCGCCAGGCGCTCAAGGCCGGGCCCGATTGCATCAAGCCCAACGTGCATGAGTTGGAAGCCCATCTCGGACGTGCCTTGCCGACCGAGGCTGATGTGATTGCCGCCGCGCGCGAGATCGTGGCGGGTGGCGTGCACCTGGTGGTGGTTTCGCGGGGTGCCGAGGGCGCGTGTTTCGTCACGGCCAACGAAACCGTGATCGCCCGTCCGCCGGTCGTAACGGTTCGCAGCACAGTCGGCGCGGGTGATGCCATGGTCGCCGGCATTCTGACCGCGCAACTGCGCAACCTGTCGCTGGCCGACACTGCGCGCCTCGCCACCGCTTTTTCACTTTCCGCGCTCACGCGCACCGAGGATGGCTCCGATTTAGGGGCCGTCGTAGAAGCGTTCGTGAGTCGCGTTCAGATCAGCAACCCCAGCTCGTAAACCTCCTCATCGAGCGGCGCATCCGCGCCGCGCCAGCTACTGCTTTGCCAATTTCCCCAACCAACCCCGATCATGAAAACCAAACTCCTGCTCTCTCTTCTCGCCAGTTCGGCCGCGCTTATGGCGGCGGACTCCACTCCCGACGCGCGCTTTGCCGATCGCCTCACCGGTGATTGGGGTGGTGCGCGTTCACAATTCGCCGACGAAGGCGTCGACGTCTTCGCCTACTACAACGCCATCGTCGCTTCCAACGTCTCCGGCGGCATCCGCAGCGAGACGAACTTTGCGGGCGATCTTTTCACCGGTGTGAAACTGGATCTGGAGAAACTGATCGGATGGACGGACACGACGTTCACGCTCTCGGGCATCAACCGTCACGGCAGCGATATCACTCCGTCGGTGGGCAGCCAATACAGCGTCATGCAGCTCGTGGGCGGCCAGACCACGTTTCTCTACAACGTGACACTGGAGAAACTCTTCAAAGACGGTGATCTCTCCGTGAAATTCGGCCGCATGACGGCGACCGATGACTTCGTGGGTTCATCGCTCTACAGCTATTCGCTCAACAACGCGGTGAACGGCCAGATTCGCGCGGTGTTGTTCGACGGCGTGATGACGTCGTATCCGTTCGCCGTGTGGGGCGGTCGCGTGAAGGCCAAAACCTCCGACGACAGTTTTGTGCAAGTCGGCGTGTTTCAAATCTCGCCGGACATGTTTGATCCGTCGAAACGCGGCCTGGATATGAGCATCGCGAGTGATGATGGCGTTTCGGTCTTCACGCAGTTCGACTGGAATCCCGAGCTGGCGGGCCGGCCGGCGCACTTCTTCGTGGGTATGAACAATACGTTTTTGATGGATCTGCCGCAGTTCAACACCGCCGGCACGACCGATCACTTCACGCGTTTCTATGCGCACGGTGATTATCAGGTTTATCGTGAGGCGGGCACCACCGACGAAGGCCTCACACTCTTCGCAACCTTTGCTTACACGTCGCAGGACAAAGTCGCGATCATCCCTGTCCAGTCCACGCTCGGTGCGAATTACAAAGGCCTGCTGCCGGGCCGTCCCGACGACCGGACGGTGGCCTTCGTGACCTACGGCGGGTTCAGCGATGCGTTTTCGAATCAGGTGGTCGCGGGTGGCGGCAGTCCGGTTGATTACGAGATGGTCTTCGAAGTCGGCCACCGCGTGCAGCTGACGAAGTTCGCCTACATCCAGCCGGACATCCAGTTCATCAAACGTCCGGGCGGTTCGGGTAACATCGACGACGCGGTTGTCCTCGGTGTGCAGTTTGGTGCGAGCTTCTGAGTGTAGGTCAGGACCGCACGGGATTTTCCCGCACAGGTTACGTTTTACGGGCGCAAGGCTTTCGGGCTTTGCGCCTGTTTTGTTTTTCGGGACACTGCGCGGCATATGTCGGCGCATCCCACGTTTCGCGAAGCGATCAAGTTCTGGCTTAAGCTCGGGTTCATCAGCTTCGGCGGACCGGCAGGGCAGATTGCGATCATGCAGACCGAATTGGTGGAGCGAAAAAAATGGATCGGGCAGGAGCGATTTCTGCATGCGTTGAATTTTTGCATGCTGCTGCCGGGGCCCGAGGCTCAGCAACTGGCGATCTACTGCGGCTGGCTGCTACATCGCACGTGGGGCGGAATCGCGGCGGGGGCGCTCTTCGTGCTGCCATCGGCGTTTATGCTGTGGGGGCTGAGCCAGGTGTATGTATCTTACGGCCACGTGGCGTGGGTGGGCGCGGTTTTTTACGGGCTCAAGCCGGCGGTCATGGCGATCGTGTTCGCGGCGGTGCTGCGCATCGGGAAAAAGGCGCTTAAAAACGAAGTGATGTGGGCTATCGCGGCGATGGCGTTTGTGCTGATCTTTTTTTTGAAGGTGCCCTTTCCGTTAATCGTGTTTGGCGCGCTGCTGGCGGGCTTCGCGGGCGGGAAATATGCGCCGCGCTGGTTTCCTGCGAGCGGTGGCCATGGTGCGGTGGCGGAGGAGGCGGCGGTGATTGATGATGCGGCCGAGAGCCCTGTGGTGAAACCATCCTGGGGACGTGCGGTGCGGGTGACGGCCGCCGGCGTGGCGTTGTGGGTGGCGCCGTTGGTGCTGATCGGGGCGTGGCAGGGCTGGAAATGCACGTGGGTGATGGAAGGCGTGTTCTTCAGCAAGGCGGCGATGGTGACGTTTGGCGGGGCTTACGCGGTGCTGCCGTATGTGGCGCAGCAAGCGGTGGAGACGCATGCGTGGTTGAGCGCGCCGCAGATGCTCGATGGACTGGCGTTTGCCGAGACGACGCCGGGGCCGCTCATCATGGTGCTGCAGTTCGTGGGATTCATGGGCGGTTGGAATCATCCGGGGATGCTGAGCCCGTGGGCGGCGGCGGCGTTGGGCGCGGCGGTGACGACGTGGGTGACCTTCGTGCCGTGTTTCTTGTGGATTTTTCTAGGTGCGCCCCACATCGAACAGTTGCGAGGAAACAAACTGCTCACGGCGGCGCTGGCGGCGGTGACAGCGAGCGTGGTGGGCGTGATCCTGAACCTCGCCGTGTGGTTCGGTGGTCGCGTGCTGTTTCCTCAACAGACGTGGGCAAGCGTCGATGGGTTTGCGGTGGCCGTCGGTCTGATCGCGTTCGTGGCGCTGCACCGTTTCAAGGTAAACTTGATCGCGGTGATTGCCGCCAGCGGCGCGGCCGGCTGGGTGTGGTCGGTTCTTTAGGCGCGCGGCTTGAGCGCGAAGGGCACGGCGTGGCCGGCAGCGAAGGCGTCGAGGCTGCTGATCACGGTGCTGGCAA
Organism: Rariglobus hedericola; assembly: GCF_007559335.1. Taxonomy (NCBI): domain Bacteria; kingdom Pseudomonadati; phylum Verrucomicrobiota; class Opitutia; order Opitutales; family Opitutaceae; genus Rariglobus; species Rariglobus hedericola. The sequence goes on along the minus strand of NZ_VMBG01000001.1, from coordinate 1,789,999 downwards.
TATTGGCCAGAGCATCGTCGGTCAGGAACGCCTGGTGTCCGGTGGCGACCACGTTTTCATTGGCGACGAGACGGGCGAAGAGCGGATCAGGAATACCGGTGGCGGAATGGTCTTCGAAGAAGAGCGCGGCTTCGTGTTCGTAGACGTCGATGCCCAATCCGCGAAGTTGTTTGTTTTCCAGAGCGGCGATGACTGCGTTGGTCTCGATGAGGCCGCCGCGGCTGGTGTTGATCAACAAGGCCGAGGGCTTCAGGCGGGCGAGCGACGAGGCGTTGATGATGTGCTTGGTCGCAGGCAGCAGCGGGCAGTGGAGTGAAATGATATCGGAGCGGGTGAGCACCTCATCGAGTGCGACTAATTCGAAGCCGGCATCGCGCGCTTCCTGTGTCGGAAAGGGATCATAGGCGAGCACGCGGCAGCCGAAACCCTGGAGGATGCGGCCGGTGATCGTGCCGATGCGACCCGTGCCGACGAGGCCGGCGGTCTTGCCGTGGAGATCAATGCCCTGAAGACCGGAGAGCGTGAAGTCGCCGCGGCGCACGCGATTGTAGGCGAGGTGCGTGTGTCGGTTGAGCGTGAGCAGCAGCGCGATGGCGTGCTCGGCGACGGCGTGAGGTGAGTAGGCGGGAACGTTGGCCACCGTGAGGCCCAGAGCGATCGCGGCGGATAGATCTACGTGGTTGTAACCGGCGCAACGAAGAGTGATCAGCCGGATGCCGCCGGCGGCGAGGGCTTCAAGTATGGGTGCGTCGAGTGGATCGTTGACGAAACTGCACACGGCCTCGTGTCCACGGGCGAGTGCGGTGGTCTTGAGTGAAAGCCGTTCCGCGGTCCACGTAAATTGATGGGCGCCGGAACTGTTGACTGAATCGAGATGGCTGCGGTCGTAGGCGCGGGTGCTGTAAACGATGACTTTCACGCGAGCAGATTAGCGATTACGTCGGGCTGACACTAGGAGCAAACGCGGGGCGTGGTTAATTTGGTTTTGAAATGAGCATTTGGAATCAGGTGAATCAGAAACCGATGTAGCGTTAATTAATTGGCCTGAGGACGAGTCAAAAAAACCGCCCGCCGCGGTGAAGCGGCGGGCGGCAGGGTTGAGGTTGAACGCGACTGATGCGGAGAACGTGGATGAGATTACGCGACGGCGATCTTACGCGGCTTGCGAGCCTCAGCCTTGGGCAAAGTCAGGCGTAGCACGCCATCGGTGAGCGCGGCGGAGATCTTGTCGGTATCGACCGCATCGTCGTAGGCGAGCGAGAGCGTATAGCCGGCGTCGGCGGACTCACGATAGAGGGCCGTCCAGCCCCCGGGTTTTTGCCAGGAACGACGACCGGTGACTGTGAGAACGCCGTCCTCGGCATCGACGGTGAGGTTGTCCTTGGTCACGCCGGGAAGGTTGACCGTGACCGTGTAGGCCTCGGCGGTTTGATCGAGACGGTAAGTCGGGCGGACCGATGCGGTTTGCTGGTCGGTGACGCCGCAGGCAGAACCCGGAGCGCAGGCGGAGGAATTGGCGGACGAAGGAAGGAAGGAGCTGAGGAGAGACATGGTGATTTAAGAAGGATTAAGACGGACTGGGTTGGATGAAGGAGGTTGAGGCGTTGGTTGTTCAGGCGACGGTGACGCTGACTTTGCGCGGCTTGGTTTCCTCGCGTTTGGGCAGGGTGACGGTGAGCACGCCGTTTTCATACGCGGCAGAGATCTTGTCGGCCTGCACGATTTGATCGGGCACGCTGACGTTGCGGGTGAAGGTGACAGGCTCGGCGGATTTGTCGCCGGCTTGAGGCGCCGTGGGTTGACGCGAGGCGCTGATGCTCAGGCGGCCGTCGGCGTGTTCAACGGTGATGGCCTCACGATCGACTCCCGGCAACTCGGCGCGGACGTAGGTGTTGTCCTTGTCCTCGTAGAGGTCGACGGGAATGCCGCGGTCGGAAAAGTTGCCGAGTGCGGTGTTAAAGAGGCGATCTACCTCGTTCTCAAGACCGCGGGAAGCGGCGCCGTTGAAGAAGTTGACGTTGCGGGCGGACGGATAGGTGTAGCGAACGAATCTCATGGTAGGTGGGTTTGGATTTCTTTGGTTTGTAGTGAGGGTCTGTGAATAAACTTTCAGTCCACCGAGATTGCATGAGGAGTGCCGCGCGGGTGGGCAGAGCTAAGTCGCCGCAGCGAGGCGGGTTGCGTCCAGCGGGTGAAAACGCAGTGGGTTACTCTGTCGTTTCAGTGTGACGCGCCGTGGGAAAAATAGACGCGGTCTGGCGGGCGAAATGTTTTGGCGCTGTTCAGCTCCTGAAAGCGGGGGAAATCGGGTCTATTATAAAAAATGAAACCCGTTGATTTGGAGAAAGCCGCAGGCTTAGCCGTTGCTCATGCGCGAAGCCATGTGTAGCCTGCGCCCAACATGTCGTCTGAATCGCCCACCCAACGCAGCCGCCTTCTGGTCGAGCAGCTCAAGCGCTCGCAGATTTATCGCGACTATGAGCAGGCCTTTCGCGAGACGACGGGACTGCCGTTCCGGTTGAGGGCGCTGGAGGCGTTTGATCTTACACACCGGGGTGATCCCAACGAAAATCCGTTTTGTGCACTGATGGCCAAGAGCAATCAGAGTTGCTCTGCGTGTTTACAATTGCAGCGACGCGTGGAGGTCGAGGCCCGCCTCGAGCCAAAGACGCTCAAGTGTTTCGCGGGGTTGTGCGACTCGGCGGTGCCGGTGCGCGTGGGGGAGAATCTTATCGCGTTTCTGCAAACCGGTCAGGTGCTGCTGCACAAACCGACCGAGGCGCAGTTTGCGAAGACCACGCGGGAGATTCTGAAGTTTGGCACCGATGTGGATCTGAAGAGGCTGGAGGAGGCGTTTTTCCAGTCCCGCGTCGTCACACAGAAACAATACACCTCGATCCTCCGTCTGCTGGAGATTTTTGCGCAGCATCTCGCGACGCTCAGCAACCAGCTCTCCGTGACCGAGGAGAATGCCGAGGCTCCGGCCATCAGTCGTGCGCGCATCTACATCTCGGAGAAACATGGCGACGATCTTTCGCTGGGCGATGTGGCAAAGGCGGTGAACATGAGCGCGTTTTATTTTTGCAAGATGTTCAAGCAGGCGACGGGCATCACGTTTACCGATTATCTGGCGCGGGTGCGCGTGGAGAAGGTGAAGAATCTCCTGCTCAATCCGCACAAGCGGATCAGCGAGGCGGCGTTCGAGGCGGGGTTCCAGTCGTTGTCGCAGTTTAACCGGGTCTTTCGGAAAGTGGCGGGTGAAGCTCCGACGGCTTATCGTGAACGCATTCACGGACGCGCGGCGTAGTCTTTAGGTCGTGCCGGCATAGTGCGCAAAAAATAGTGATCTCACGACGGGCGACTCGGGTCACCGCGCGGTCCACAATGTCGAGGTCATGCAGAGAGACAGCCTGGTCGTCGGCGCTTTGCGCCATAGTATGTTGGAATGAAAGCGCCGCGGTCGCGAAGTAACTGAGCAAAGGATTTAACCCGCAGCGGCACATGTCCCGCGGGACCGGAGGCTGGCGCAGGCGGGCGGAAGGTTGGGCCAGCTCGTGGAAGACTTGGTCGATCGTGGTTTTCATGAGGTAAACCAATGTATCGGGGTGGGCGAGGGGCGAGGTGACTGGCGCGGCATGCAGACGCGCCGCCCAGCCTTCATGCAGGGCGGAACGATGCATTTTTAAAGCGAGGAGTATTCGCTCGTTCATGGATTACAGTATGCCGGAAGCGGTCGCGGGCCGCTTCGCATGGTTTGCGATACTGCGCGCATCTTTTGCGGGTGACGTTCCGCTAATGACAAGAAATGCGCAGTCGTGGCCAAAGCGCGCGGAGATGCGCCGGGTGAACATGAGTAAACTGCCGGAGCCATAAGACCTCCTTGTTGACGCTAATCCATCCCACCATGTCCGTCGTTCCGCTCACTCTGACCATCAGCCTCTGCCTGGTTTTTACCTTCGTGCTTTTTTTCCTGCGCGAATACTCGCGACGCCCATTCAGTGGCGCGGAGCGCGAGTCGCTGCTACCGCTGGATGATGAAACGCCGCGAATCGTCGCGGGGGCCTCTGAGCGACTCCCGGTCGCCGAAGACCAACGCCACGCGCACGGAGCCGGTCATGTGTGCCACGGCAACGGTTCCTGTGCTTCGTGCCTGCATCGTGCCACCCGTCGTGCCGCACAGGCGCCTGTTTGATTAGCACGCTTCGCGACTCCTCGACCTTATCCTCTATGACCGACCGTAAGATCACGATCGAATACAACGACCATGTCGTCCGCCAATTCCTGCTCGCCTCCGTCATCTGGGGCGCGGTGGGCATGCTGGTCGGCCTGATTGTCGCCTCACAACTCAACTACTGGCGGCTCAATTTTGACCTGCCGTGGCTGACCTTCGGGCGACTGCGTCCGCTGCACACCAATGCCGTGATTTTTGCCTTCGTGGGCAACATGATGTTCGCCGGTGTCTATTACTCCACGCAGCGACTGGTAAAGGCGCGGCTGGCGAGTAATTTTCTCTCCACGCTTCATTTCTGGGGCTGGCAGCTCATCATCGTGGCTGCGGCGATCACGCTCCCGCTGGGATTCTCGCGCGGCAAGGAATATGCGGAGCTCATCTGGCCGATCAACATCGCGGTGGCGTTCATCTGGGTCGTGTTTGCGGTAAACTTTTTCTGGACGCTCGCCAAGCGTCACGAGCCGGCGCTCTACGTGGCAATCTGGTTCTACATCGGGACGATCATCACGGTGGCGATGCTTTACATCGTGAATCACCTCTCGATTCCCACGAGCCTGCTGCATTCGTATCCGGTTTTTGGAGGCGTGCAGGATGCGCTGGTGCAGTGGTGGTATGGGCACAACGCCGTGGCGTTCTTCCTGACCACACCGATTTTGGGCATCATGTATTACTTCGTGCCGAAGGCGGCCGAACGTCCCGTTTACAGTTACCGGTTGTCGGTCATTCACTTTTGGTCGCTGGTGTTTGTTTATATCTGGGCGGGACCGCATCACCTGCTCAACACCGCGTTGCCCGGCTGGTTGCAGGCGCTGGGTATGACGTTCTCTCTGATGCTCTGGGCGCCTTCGTGGGGCGGCATGTTGAACGGTCTGCTCACCATTCGCGGTGCGTGGCACAAGCTCCGCACCGATCCCGTGCTCAAGTTCTTCGCGGCGGCGATCACGTTCTACGGAATGGCGACGTTTGAAGGACCGCTGCTTTCCATTAAATCAGTCAACGCGCTCGGCCACTACACGGACTGGATTATCGGCCACGTGCACGCAGGCACGCTGGGTTGGAACGGCTTCATGGCCGCGGGTATGATCTACTGGTTGCTGCCGCGCCTCTGGAACAAGCCGCTGCATTCCATCGCGCTCGCCAATCTCCATTTCTGGGTGGGGCTGGTCGGCATCCTTCTCTACGTCGCGGCCATGTGGACCTCGGGCATCACCCAAGGTCTCATGCTCAATGCCACGACGGAGCACGGCACGTTGCTGGCCTATCCCAACTTCCTCGATACACTGAACGCGATCCGGCCGATGATGCTGTTCCGTGTCGTGGGCGGCACCCTGTATCTCGCCGGTTGGTTCCTGCTCTGCTACAATCTCTATCGCACCATTCGGGGCGCGAAGGCTGTCAATGGAACCGTCGAGGTGTTCGAGAGCGAGCCCACGGCGCCGGAGCGTCTAGGTCTCGGCGGCATGGTGTTTAATCCGCCGGTGCTGTTCTCGGTATTCGGCACGATTTTCGCCTGCGCCTGGATGTTTGGCGGAGATTTCCTGAAGCTCGCCGGCCTTTTGGGGACCGCGCTCTGCGTGATGCTGGCGTGGGTGCATTTCGGCACGCGCACAAGTCGTTGGGCCGCGTGGTATGACCGGCTCCTGGTCAACGCGCTGCCGTTTACGATCCTCACGTTTATCGCGGTCGCCGCCGGTGGGTTGATTCAGATCATTCCGACGACCCTGGTAAACCGTGCGAGCAATGTAGAAGGCCGGCGGCAGTTGCCCTACACACCGCTCGAACTTGCGGGCCGCGATATTTTTATCCGTGAGGGTTGCTACAACTGTCACTCGCAGATGATCCGCACGATCGTGCCGGACGTGCTCCGCTACGGCGATTACTCACGCCTTGGCGAGTCGATCTACGATTATCCTTTTCAGTGGGGATCGAAGCGCACCGGTCCGGATCTCGCCCGCGTGGGCGGCAAGTATCCGAACGTCTGGCATTATCGCCACATGGAGAATCCACGCGACGTTTCTCCTGATTCCAATATGCCCAATTATCCCTGGCTCCTGAAACAAAAGACCGATGCCGATGCGCTGACTTCGAAACTCGCCGTGCAGCGCATCCTCGGCGTCCCGTATCCGGAATATAAGGCCGGTGAACTCACCGCGTTGATCGAAACGCAGGAGAAAGCCATCGCCGCTGATCTCAAGGCTTCGGGTGCCTACGTTGCTCACGACCGTGAGATCGTGGCGCTGATCGCCTACCTTCAGAAGCTCGGAAAATACGAGACGGTCCTGCCGCTCAAAACATCCGAAAAATAATTCTGACCACTCATTCCCATGTTCCGCCGTATTCTTTTTGAAAACTGGGTCAGCTTGTTTCCGCTGATTGCCCTGATCACCGCCGGTTCGGTCTATGTGACGATCTTCTATCGCGCCGTTCGCATGAAGAGCGGCCAGATCGATCGCATGGCCGGACTCCCGTTCGAATCTGAAACCGCCATCTCCGCCGATGAATCCGAATAAACCTGAATCCATTCCCGGCGAAGATCCGATTCGTGAGCACGTGTTTGACGGAATCGCCGAATATGACCGGCGTCTGCCCAACTGGTGGCTGGCGACGCTCTATGCCGGCATCGTCTTCGCGATCCTCTATTGGATGGTGACGCAACATTTCAGTCATGCGACCGATGAGACACGGCTCGCCGTGGAGATGCAGCGCATTGAAGCAGAGAAAATCAGCAACTCCGGCGGTGTGCTGGATGACGCCACGCTCTGGAAGATGAGCCGTAACCCCGTGTTCGTGGAAGCAGGGCGCGCCACGTTCCAGTCCACGTGTGCCAGTTGCCACAATGCCGCGCTCACCGGAGGCATCGGTCCTAACCTCATCGACAGTATTTGGATTCACGGCGGCACGCCGATCGATGTGCTGCGCACGATCAACGAAGGCGTGCCTGCCAAAGGCATGCCGACGTGGGGTCCGGTTCTGGGCGGAAAAAAGGTCTCCGAGGTCACTGCGTTTATTCTCAGTCATCATCAGGAGCCTTAAATCGGCTTCGCGCGTTGCGCTCGATGCGCGCTCTTTATGAAAACTCCCGTCCCCTTTGTCCGACCCAACCGCGATTTCGTCACCACGATTCGCGAGGATGGATCGCGGCTTTTTTTGCATCCGGCGGATGTGCGCGGACTGTTCACCCAAGCACGCCGGTGGTCGGGGTGGTTGTTGATCGCGATCTATCTTTCGCTGCCGTGGATTCCGGTGGGCGGACATCCCGCGGTTTTTCTGGATATCGCGGACCGGCGATTCCACCTCTTCGGGTTCACGCTGGCATTTCAGGACACGTGGCTGATGTTTTTCGGCATCACCGGTCTGGGGTTTGGCTTGTTTTTTATCACGGCGTTGCTCGGTCGCTTGTGGTGCGGCTGGGCTTGTCCGCAAACGGTATTTCTCGAGCACGTGTATCGCCGTGTGGAGCGCTGGCTCGAAGGCGATGCGGTGCGTCGCCGGCAGCTTGATGCGCAGCCATGGACGGCCTTGAAGATCATCCGCCGCGGAGGGAAACAGGTGATCTTCTTCGTGCTCTCGGCGGTGATCGCGCACTTGTTTCTAGCCTACTACGTTTCGATTACCGAGTTGTGGACGATGATGAGCGATGCACCCGCCACGCACTGGGCGGCATTTGTCTTTGTGTTCATCTTCACGAGTATTCTCTACTTCAACTTTGCGTGGTTCCGTGAGCAGTTGTGCATCGTCATCTGTCCTTACGGTCGCCTGCAATCGGCGCTGATCGATGACCATTCGCTGGTGATTGGCTATGATGCCACGCGCGGCGAGCCCCGCGGTAAACTGGGCACGCCTGATGCCGGTGCCTGCATCGATTGCAATCGCTGCGTGCAAGTCTGCCCGACGGGCATCGATATCCGCCAAGGGCTTCAACTCGAGTGCATCGGCTGCGCGGCGTGCGTGGATGCATGCGACGAAGTGATGGACAAGGTCCACCGTCCGCAGGGACTGGTGCGTTACGATTCGCTCGCCGGTTTTGCAGGTGGACGCACCCGCTGGCTGCGTCCGAGGACAATCGTTTATGCGGTGCTGTTGATGGTGGGTGCGACCGTGGCGGTATGGGCACTCTCGACGGTGCGTCCGGCCAATCTGGCCATCACGCGGCTGACCGGTGCGCCGTATTTCGTGACCGACGACGTGGTGCGAAATCAGTTCCTCGTGCGTATCGTGAACAAGACCGATCACGCTGCCCGTTTCGTGATCACGCTGCCCGGTGCCCCCGCCGCGCTGATGCGCACCGGCTTGGACGAAGGCGTGGAACTCGCGCCGCTGGCGGAAGACGTTCGTTCGCTGGTGTTGCAGATGCCGCGTTCGCATTACGAAGGAGGTTTCGTGCTCACGGTGCGTCTGGCCGATGAGGCGGGCACGTTTTCCCTAGAGCGAACGGCGCAGTTTGTAGGTCCGGACAAAGAGCTCCTCGACGAAGACGCCCGTGAAAAAAAGGAGCAGCATCCATGACAAACCCACCTGTGAAAAACCCCAGGGCAGTCGGCATGTGGATCGGTGTCGGCGTGGTATTTGCACTGATGGCGATGGCGTGGACGGCCATGTTTTATTTTGCGACCAAGCACCGGCCAAACGACGTGCCGCTCGAAAATCACGTGCCGCGCTGACCCATGGAATTCGCGAGCATCAACACTCCGGCGGCGGCCTTCGTGGCGGGACTCGTGACGAGCCTGCATTGCGCGGGCATGTGCGGTCCGCTCACCTGTATGATGGCGCCGGCGCGCGAAGACCGGGTCGATCCGTTCACGGTAGCGACGGTCTATCACGGCGCACGTCTGGTGGGGTATGCGATTTTGGGTGCGGTGGCGGGTGGTCTGGGGCGGCTGCCATTTGACCTCGCGGGAGGCTCGGCGGTGAGCGTGCTGCCATGGGTGCTGGTCGGATTCTTTTTGGTGGTGGGACTGCGCTTGGAAAAACGACTGCCGCGGCTGGCCGTGCTCACCCGGCTCCAGTGGAAACTGCAAAGCGCGCTGCGTGGACGCTCGCGATTACGCATGGCTGCGGTGATGGGCGCGGCGACGCCGATCCTGCCGTGCGGGCCGCTTTATTTCCTCATCGCGATTTCCGCCTTCGCCGGATCGGGGGTGCGCGGGGCGGAGTTTATGTTGGCGTTTGGTTTGGGGACGGTGCCCTTGCTCTGGCTCGTGCAGGCGAATTACGGACGGCTTCAGTTGAAGCTCACGCCTGCAGTGCTCGGCCGGGTGCAAGCGGGATTGGCACTGGTAACGGCGCTCGTGTTGACGTGGCGGTTGAGCGCGCAAGGAGGCGATTTTTTATGTCGGTGAACGCGACTCTTGATTCAGAACGAAAAGAACCGCGGACCACGGTAAAGGGGAAGCTGGTGTGCAAACACTGCGGTGCGCCATCGCCGCAAGGAGAGTTTTGCTGCGCGGGCTGCGCGTATGTTTTCCGACTCGTGCACGAAGAAGGGCTCGATGCCTATTATCGCATCCGCGATGACGTGAGCGCTCCCGCGGATCCTGCGCTGCTCCAACCGCGTGACTATCACTGGCTGGCCGATGCGATGCGCGAGGCTGAAGCCGCAGTCGCGGACCAGCGCGGACGGGCGGCGCAGCTGGTGATGGAGATTCAGGGGATCTCGTGTGCGGGCTGCGTTTGGCTGATTGAAAAACTATTCAATAAACAGCCGGGCGCGGGGCGACTGGATGTGAATGCGCAGACGGGCCAGATACGCTGGAGTTGGGAGCCGGGGAAATTTGACGGCGTGTCCTTTGGGCGGACGTTGCAGAAGTTTAATTATCTCGTCGGGCCGGCGGGCAAGGTGAACGCGGAGCAAGCGGAGAGCCGCGTGCTGATCCGGCGCGTGGGGCTGTGCACGGCGTTTTCGATGAACGTGATGCTCTTCGCGCTGCCGGCCTATTTCGGCATGAAGAGCACGGAGGAGTATGCCCGCTTGTTTGGCACGCTGCAGCTGGTGTTTGCGACGCTCAGCCTGCTGGCGGGCGGCGGTTATTTTTTGGCGCGGGCGCTGCGGGCGTTGCGCGAACGGGTGCTGCACATCGATCTACCGATCGCGCTGGGCATCACGGGAGCGTATCTCGGGTCGCTGTATGGCTGGCTGCGGGGCGAAGAGAGCTACGTGTATTTTGATTTTGTGAGCGCGTTCATCGTGTTGATGCTGGTCGGACGCTGGGCGCAGGTCGTGGCGGTGGAGCGTAATCAACGCCGGTTGCTCAGCCGCCAGCCGGCAACACCGCATGTGCGGGTGTGGGCGGCGGATGGCACGGTGACCGAGGCGGCGGTAGAAACGCTGCGCACGGGAATGAACTTCGAAGTGACGACCGGACAGACGATTCCCGTGGAGGCGAAACTCGAGTCAGATGAAGCGTCGATGAGCCTCGCGTGGATCAACGGCGAGGCCGAGCCACGGACGTTTCGAGCCGGCCAGCGGATTCCAGCCGGTGCGCAGAATATCGGGCGTCAGTGTATTCGGTTGGTGGCGACACAAGGATGGGATGAATCATTGCTGGCCGAACTGCTGCGACCGATGGTGCGGGCAACCCAGGAGCATAAGCTGATCGAGCAGGTGATACGTTGTTACCTGCTGGTGATACTGGTGGTGGCGGGATTGGCGGGCGGCGGATGGATGTTGGCGGGAGTTGGCTGGCTGCGCGCGGGGGCAATTGTCACAGCGGTTCTAGTCGTATCGTGTCCGTGTGCGCTGGGACTGGCTTATCCGCTGGCGGAGGAGATCGCGACGGTGGCCTTGCGACGGCGCGGGGTGTTTGTGCGTGCGGGAGATTTGTGGTCGCGACTGCGCCGGGTGCGCGTGCTCGCCTTTGATAAAACAGGAACGCTCACGCTGGAGACGCCGGTGCTGCAAAATCCGCAGGAGCTGGAGGCGTTGAACATGGAAGCGCGGGCGGCATTGCTGGCGTTGGTGCGCGACAACCCGCATCCGGTGAGCCGGTCGTTGCACGAAGCGTTGCTAGCGCAAGGACAGGTTGACGCGCTCGAAGGCGAAGTCATCGAAACCATCGGCCACGGAGTCACGCTCGGCCAGTGGACGCTCGGCCGTCCGGGCTGGAGAACAGTTTCCCGGGAGGATGATTCGAGTGAGGCGATGGAGCCGGATATTTGTAACGTATTAAGTTACAAACTTGCCGAAGGCGTGGTGTTGGCGCGGGGAGGGCGGGCGGTGGGGAGTTTTGAGTTTGCAGATCGGGCGAGGGCGGATGCGCGGGTGGAGGTCGAGGCGCTGATGCGGCGCGGCTTGCAAGTGGTGGTGCTGAGTGGCGACCGACGTGAGAAAGTGGCGCGTCTTATGCGCGAGTTGGCACTGCCGCCGGATAACGGTTTCGCGGAGCTATCGCCGCGCGAGAAGGCGGACTGGTTTATCGCGCATGACGACGCGATGATGCTGGGCGATGGGGCGAACGATAGCCTGGCGTTTGACCGGGCGCTGTGTCGCGGAACGCCGGCGGTGCATCGAGGGATGCTTGAGCAGAAGGCGGATTTTTATTACTTGGGCAGAGGTGTGGCGGGCATCCGCGCGCTGTTTGAAATCAACGATGCGCGCCACCGCACGCAGATGGCGCTGCTGGTATTCATGGTCTCCTACAACCTGCTGGCGGTGGGCATGGCGGTGTCGGGACGAATGAGTCCGCTGATCGCGGCGATCCTGATGCCGCTCAGCTCGCTCGCGACGCTGGCGATCGTCGGTTGGGGAATGCGGGGCGTGTGGAGGCGTTAAGCTCGCACTTGGCCGGTGCCATCGATGACGTATTTGTAGGAGCAGAGCTCGTTCAAACCCATCGGGCCGCGGGCGTGGAGGCGGTCGGTGCTGATACCGATCTCGGCGCCGAAACCGAACTCGAAGCCGTCGTTGAAACGGGTGCTGGCGTTCCACGCGACCACGGCGCTGTCGATCGCGAGTTGGAAACGCGCGGCGGCTTCGGCGTCGGCGGTGATGATCGATTCGGTGTGACCGGAGCTGTCGCGGTTGATCGTGGCGATGGCTTCGTCGATGGAGGGGACCACGCGCACGGCCAGAATGAGGTCGAGGAACTCGGCGGTGTAGTCCGCTGCGGAGGCTGCGGACAGTTGAGACTTGAGAGCTGAGAGTTGAGAACTGGAGGCGGCGCTTTGCAGGATCGCGAGGGACGCGGGGTCGCAGCGGAGTTGGACGCCTTTGGCCGCGAGTGCGGAGGCAAGGCGGGGCAGTGCGGTTGCGGCGATGTCGGCGTGGACGAGGAGTTGCTCGGCGGTGTTGCACACGCCGGGGCGCTGGGTCTTGGAGTTGATGAGGATGTTCTCCGCCATCGTGAGGTCGGCGGCTTTGTCCACGTAGACGAAGCACACACCGGTGTAGTGCTTGATGACGGGGATGGTGGAGTTCTGCGCGACGAAGCGGATGAGGCTCTCGCCGCCGCGGGGGATGATGCAGTGGATGAGCGTGTCGAGCTTCAGCAAGGTGTTGAGCGCGGCACGGTCGGTCGTGGGGATGAGTTGCACGGCGTCGGCGGGCAGGCCGGTGTCGGCGAGGGCCTGCGTAATGAGCGCGGCGAAGGCGGTGTTCGTATTGAAAATTTCCTTACCGCCGCGGAGGATGGCGGCGTTGCCGGACTTCAAGCAGAGGATGGCGCAGTCGATGGTGACGTTGGGGCGCGCTTCGTAGATGATGCCGATGACGCCGATGGGCACGCGGCGTTTGCGGATGTGGATGCCGTTGGGGCGGGTCCAGTCTTCGAGCACGGTGCCGACGGGATCGGGCAACGCGGCGACCTGGCGGACGGATTCGGCGAGGTGGTCGAGCTTGGCGGGCGTAAGGGTGAGGCGTTCGATCTCGTGTTTGGCGAGGCCGTTGGCTTCGGCGGCGGCGAGGTCCTTGGCGTTGGCGGCCAGCAGTTCAGCGGAGGCGGCGGGCAGCAACTCGGCGAGGCGCAGGAGCGCGGCGTCTTTGCGCGTGGTCGGGGTCGTGGCGAGCACGAGGGACGCGGCGCGGGCGCGTTGGGCGATCAAGGTGACGAGTTGGGCGAGGTCGGCGGACATGGCGGAAAGGCTCAATGACGAATGACCCCTGACGAATGGCAAGCCTCGGAGGCAGTTTGCAAGTGCTGCGCGGTCAATAAAAAGCCCCGCGTCCGGAAGGGAACGCGAGGCGTGAGGAGGAAGCGGGATCGCGAGCGATCAGCGGCGGCGGCGCAAAGAGGCGGCACCGAGCGCAAGAAGTCCGAGGAGCGCGGCGGCGGACGCCGGCTCGGGAACGGGTGTGTAGGCGAAGTTGAGATAACCGGGGGTGCCGATGTCGTTGTAGATCGAGGTGAGATTGGTAAAGTCGTCAGAGCCATCGGGAGCATCGTTGGAAAGGAACCAGTCTGCGAAGATGTTCTTGCCCAGATTTCCGAAAGTGGTCACCGCGCTGACACCACGGGCATTGATCAGGTCAGGGTTGTTGATGTCGTAAAAGTCTATCCGATCCACAGGATCGCCGTTTTCGTCGCGAATAAGAATAAAATCCTCGCGGGCCATATCCGTGCCGCCTGGCTCAAACTGCACGCCGCTCGTTAAATCCGGCCATACATCGCGGAATTCTTCGTCGCCGACATATTGGCTCAAAATAACCACGGACTCGCCCGGAGCGATCGAATCCAAGTTATCAAGGGACCATCCATTAGTTACGTTACCCTTGTTCCATAAACGCCATCCGCTCACATCGACCGCGGCGGGGCCGAAATTGGTAAGTTCGACGAATTGATCGCCAAGGCGTGTGTTGCCTCTCCACATGAACTCGGTGATATAAACCTGCGAGAAAGAGGAGGCCGCCGATGCGAGCATGGCGGCAAAAAGGAAGAATCTTTTCATGTGAAACGGGGCAAAATGCAGGTGGCTTTGCCTATGTCGAGAATGGAAAACGGGTCGTAGTTTACATGTGGATACATGCAAAACGATGGAGCAATTTCGCCTACATCAACCACCCGCAACTAAGGCGTGCGTCAGCCCGAGAGCTTTGCGGCTTCGGCGTGAATGGCGGGCCATTGGGCCGCCGGAATGGCGGGGCCGAGGTGGCGGACGCATTCGGAGCCGAGTCGGGAGCCGAGCGCGCCGGAGGCGAGGGGCGTCCAACCGCGCAGGTAACCGTAGAGAAAACCGGCGGCCCAAGCGTCGCCGGCGCCAGTGGTGTCGATCACCGTGGGAGCCGGAACGGGCAGGATGCGGTGGAGTTCGGTGCCTTTGGCGATCCAGGCGCCGTCTTTGCCGATTTTCACGGCGGCGAGTCCGCCGAATTCGGCGAGGCGTTTGGCTAGGGCGGGGTAGTCCTGGCCGACGGCGGGGAAGAGCGCGTGGATCTCGTCCTCGTTAGCGAACACGATGTCGATGCCGTGGTGGAGCTGGGCGAGGATCCAGTCGCGGGCGGCGTTGACGACCTCGAAGGAGGCGAGGTCTATGCTGATGGTGCAACCAGCGGCGCGGGCGGCGGTGATCACGGCGTTGGCGAGATCGCGGTTAAACAGAAGGTAGCCCTCGATGTGGGCGTGACGGCAGCCGTGGAAGTCGGCGGGACTGATTTCACCGGCGGCCAAGGTCATCGCGGCGCCGAGGCAGGTGCGCATGGTGCGGGCGGCGTCGGGCGTGATGAGGGAAACGCAGCGGGCGTTGGCGAGATCGGCGTATTTGAAACGGGATACATCGCCGCCGGCGTGGGCAAAGTTTTCCTTGTAGGCGCGGGCGGTGGCGTCGTTGCCGAGCTTGCCGAGGAAGGTGGTGCGGATGCCGAGGCGCGCGGCGCTCACGGCGGTGTTGCCGGCGGAGCCGCCGGCGACGGTGGCCGGGTGGTTCTCAAGACGCGTAACGATGGCTTCCATCTCCTGGGCATCCACGAGCACCATACCGCCTTTGGCGCCGGTCAGGGTGGTCAGGAAGGTGTCGGGGATTTGCGCGAGCAAATCCATGATGGGTGAACCGACGCCGATGAGTTCAAACGAATGAGCGGAAGCAGGCATGAAACGGAGATGAGAAAGACAGGTTGACGGGAAATACGGCCTAGTTGGACGTGCGGGAGGCCGGCTTAGTTGGAAACCGTGATGCTGGTGACCAGCAGCGGTTCCTCATCGACCTCGATGATGATCGAGTAATCGCCGGGTTGCGGGAACGACAGGTTGCGGATCTCGTTGATGAGATTGATGCGTTGGAGAGGGCTCTGGGACTCGAAGTCGCGTTCGATGAGCGACTGGGGGTGGGTGGCGTCGAGCCCGAGGGAGATCTTGATCTTGTGCTTGCCGGAAGGGACGTCGCTCAACGTGAGGAACCACACCATGAAGGGGTGGACGACGGGGAACTGGCGGCCGCGGATGTTCGAGAAAACGCCGAGAATGGTGTGTTTGCCCGTGCCGGGATCGACATGCACGCCGTCGCAGGTGAGCCAGGCGAGGACTTGAGGAGTGGATTGCATCGGTTAAGTAAAATGGATTCAGGGATTTACTGGCGGGTTTCGGCGAGGGGCAAGCGGGTAAATCGCAGGCTTGGCGGATGCGTGTCGGGTGTTTTGTGTTTGGGGTGATGTCGTTGCTCGATTCCTGGCTCCACCCGCTGCGCGCTTATCCGCGCGGGTTTGTGCTGGCGTGCTTCGCCCTGACGGCGGGGGCGATCATCTGGACGATCGCCAAGGCCCTCAAGTGGTCGATCTATAGCGTGGCGATGCTGGTATTCGCCGGAGTGACCGGAGCGTTTGCGTTGTGGTTGTGGGTATAAGGGCTGACGGCAAGGGGGTGGGTGCATGTGAAAGCTAGCTTTTGCTTGTCAGGCTTTCGGGGCACCGCCTATTGATGTCCGATGAAATACATCTTCGTGACAGGCGGAGTGGTCTCGTCGTTGGGCAAAGGCCTCACGGCAGCCGCGCTGGGCGCTCTTTTGGAGCTGCGCGGTCTCACCGTGCGCATCCAGAAATTCGACCCCTACCTGAACGTCGATCCGGGCACGATGAGCCCGTTCCAACATGGCGAAGTCTATGTGTTGGAAGATGGTGCGGAAACCGACCTCGACCTCGGCCACTACGAGCGTTTCACCAGCGGCAAGCTCTCCAAGCTCAACTCGCTCAGTTCCGGCCAAGTCTATGAGAGCGTGATCTCCAAGGAGCGCCGCGGCGTTTATCTCGGCAAGACCGTGCAGGTGATCCCACACGTCACCAACGAGATCAAAGAGCGCATCTACGCCGGCGGTAAAGACGTCGACGTCCTCATCACCGAAATCGGCGGCACCACCGGCGACATCGAGGGCCTGCCGTTCCTCGAAGCGATGCGTCAGTTCGCCCTCGAAGTCGGGCCGACCGATTGCATTTTTATCCACGTTACGCTGGTGCCTTACTTGAAGGCAGCCGGCGAATTGAAGACCAAGCCCACGCAGCAATCCGTTGCGAAGCTCCGCGAGATTGGTATCCAGCCCGACATCTTGGTGTGCCGTTGCGACCATCCGCTCGAAGCCGGCCTGCGCGACAAGATTTCCATGTTCTGCAACGTCCCGGTCAAAGCCGTGATCGAGTGCGGCGACGTTGATTCCATCTACGAACTCCCTCTCGCCCTCCAGAAGGAGCGCATGGACGACCTCGTGATCGATCTCTTCGGGCTGAAAAATCCCGCGCCCGAGAAGAACATCTGGACCGAGATCGTGCGTCGCGTGAAGAACCCCGCCAACGAGGTTAAAATCGGCGTCGTCGGCAAATACATCGAGCTCCAGGACGCCTACAAGTCCGTCTACGAATCCATCACGCACGGCGGCATCGCGAACAATACCCGCGTTAACATCGTCCGCATCGACGCAGAGGATCTCGAAAAGAAAAACGGTCTCTCCATTCTCAAAGGGCTCGACGGTATTCTTGTCCCCGGTGGCTTCGGCGACCGCGGCACCGAAGGCAAAATCGCCGCCGCCAAATACGCCCGCGAAAACAAGGTGCCTTACTACGGTCTCTGCCTTGGCTTGCAGATCGCGGTGATCGAATACGCGCGTAACGTCCTCAAGTTGAAAGGCGCCAACTCCACCGAGTTCGATGCCAACGCACCGCACCCCGTCATCAACATGATGGAGGAGCAGAAGAAGATCATCGATAAAGGCGCGACCATGCGCCTCGGCAGCTACGAGTGCGCGCTCACGCCCGGCTCCAACGCCGCGAAAGCCTACAAGGCGCCGAACATCCGCGAGCGCCACCGCCACCGCTTCGAGGTGAACAACGCCTACGTCGGCCAGCTCCAGCGTGGCGGCCTCGTGATCAGCGGCATCAACCCGCGCCGCAATCTCGTCGAGATCGTCGAAATCAAAGACCACCCGTGGTTCCTCGCGGTCCAGTTCCACCCCGAATTCCAGTCGAAGCCCAACAAGGCGCATCCGCTCTTCGCCGCGTTCATCGGCGCCGCGCTGAAGAACAAGAAGACGGGTAAGAAAGCCGTTAAGTCCAAGCCTGCCGTGAAGGCGAAGAAGAAGTAAGCGTAAGTTCGCAGCTCCCACCTCATGCCTCTCTTCGATTCCAAAAAACTCCTCATCCTCGCCGGTCCCTGCTCGCTGGAAAACGAGAAGGTCGTGCGCTCCGTGGCCGAGAAACTGATCTCGATCCGCGCGAAGTATCCCGAGCTGAACCTCGTGTTCAAAGGCTCCTTCGACAAAGCCAACCGCACCTCCATCGCCGGCGGTCGCGGCACCGGTCTCGAAGAGGGCCTCGCACTTCACGCCCTCGTCAAAAAAGACTACGGGCTGCCTTGCGTGACCGATGTCCATGACGCTTCGCAGTGCGCGCCCGTCGCCGAAGTATGCGATGTCTTGCAGATCCCCGCCTACCTCTGCCGTCAGACCGATCTCCTCCTTGCGGCCGCCGCCACGGGCAAGACGGTCAACGTGAAGAAGGGCCAGTTTCTTTCACCCAACGACATGGTCCATGTGGTCGGTAAATTGAAGCACGGTGGCGCGGCCGAAATCTGGCAGTGCGAGCGCGGCGCGACCTTTGGTTACAACAACCTCGTCGTCGACATGCGCGGCTTCCCGATCATGGCGAAGAACGGTTACCCCGTGATCCTCGACGCGACGCACAGCGTGCAGCTCCCCGGTGCCGGCGGTGGCAAGAGTGGCGGACAACGCGAGTTCGTGCCCACGCTCAGCTTCGCCGCGCTCGCCGCGGGTGCCGACGGCCTTTTTCTCGAAACGCATCCCGATCCGGATAATGCCCTGTCCGACGGCCCGAACATGGTGCCGCTCGACGAGCTTGAAGCCTTGCTCGCGAAGTGCCTCGCGTTCTGGAAACTCGCCCGTTCTGCCTGAGCGTTTTGAGAAACGTTCAAATTTAGGCAGGCTCAGCTCGGGTTTTAATTCCGCCCAAGTGGTTGACGGTGACTCCTCCGGACTCAACATAACCCGATAAATTTAACCCTGATGGACACCTTTCTCATCGACGTTGCCATCCCCTCCATGGGGGCGACCGTCAGCGAACTCACAGTCATCGACATCAAGGTCGTCTCCGGCGTGCATATCGCCAAAGGCGAGAAAATCGCCGAATTGGAGAGCGATAAATCGGTATTCGAGTTCGAAGCCCCGTGCGATGGCACCATCGAAATCGTGCAGGCCCGAGCTGGCGACATCCTGCCCAGCGGCTCGCCGTTCCTGCGCATCCGCACGGCGGATATCTCGCTCAAAAACCTGCAGGTCAAAGATGACGCGCCCGTCGTCGCCAAGCCCTTGACTCCCGCTCCCGCCACGGTCTCGGTCGCGCCGGCTCCGGTCGTGGCCAAGATCGGCACGCCGGCCTCCACTCCTTCCGGTCTTCAGTGGACACCGCGCGCCGCCAAGCTCGCGCAGGAAGCCGGGCTCGATCCCGCCACGCTTACGGGAATCGCCGCCACGGGTCCCGGTGGACGCGTTTCCGGCGACGACATCACCGCCTACCTCGCGGCCAACCCCAAGGCTGCAGGTTCCGGTCTTTCCACGCTGAGCTCGCAACTCTCATCGTCCGCCCCCGCTGCGGGAGCCGAGACCGTCTGCATCGCCGGTGTCGGTTACGCCGTGCCAAAAAACGTGCGTCCCACGAGCGAGATTTTGAAGGCGTTTCCCGGTCGCACCGAGGCCGAGATGCACAAGCTCACCGGCATTCATGAGCGCCGCTATGCCGATGCCGACGAGAGCGCGACTTCGCTCGCCGCCACCGCGGTGAACCACGCCCTCGCTCAGGCCGGCATGACCGCCGCGCAGATCGACGGTATCATTCTCGCCACGATCATTCCCGACCAGCCGGTGCCTTCGATGGCCAGCGCGCTCGCGCGTTTGCTCGGCTGCACGAAAGCGCTGGCGTTTGACGTCAATGCCGCCTGTTCCGGCTGGCTCTACGCCCTCGAAGTCGGTCGCGCCTTCATCCGTGGCGGCACGGCGAAGAACGTGATCGTGGTCACCGCCGAACTGCTCTCGCGCATCACCAATCCCAACGATCACGAGACGGCGTTTCTCTTTGGTGACGGCGCGGGTGCCGCGATCCTGACGGATGCTCCGGACGGTCATCGCCTGCACCGCATGGCGTTGTCCGGCGATGCGTCGGCTTTCGAAGCGATCCAGCGTCCGGGCGGCGGTGCGAACCGTCCGATCCCGAATGCGGACGGCAGCGACCGTGATGATTTTTATCTCCAGATGGATGGCGGTGCGGTCTTCAAGAGCGCGGTCATCGCCTTCGCCAACGAGATCGAATCGGCTATGCAACGCCACGGCCTCAAGCCCGACGACATCGCCTGGATCGTGCCTCACCAGGCCAACGAACGCATCCTTAAAGCCGTGGGCAAACGCGTGGGAATTCCCTTCGAGAAGTTCGTCGTGACCATCGCCAAATACGGCAACACGTCGGGCGCGTCCGTATCGATGGCGCTCGGTTGGGCCGCCGAGGAAGGTATCTTCAAGGCCGGTGACAAAATTATCTTCTGCTCCGTCGGTGCGGGTCTGACATTCGCCGGCGGCTTGCTGGTGTGGTGAGATCCTCACCAAGGAGGACGGACCTCCCGGTCCGTCCCTTCGAACGCGTGAGAGCCTGCTGAGATGGCCAGGGTCGGACCAGGAGGTCCGACATCCTTTCACGCCGTCGTTTCGTGGATCAACACGCTGAGGGCGGCGGTGGCGGCCGTATCGCACCGAAGCACAAGCGGACCGAGCGTGACGGGCACAACGCTCGCGGCAGTTATGGCAGCCATTTCTGCAGGTGAGAAATCGCCCTCGGGCCCGACCAACCAAATGACATTGGCCGGTGAACGGCCTTCGTGTGCGTCGCGGAAATCCACGAGCACGCGTTTTAGTGATTTCGCGCCGTCGTGCAGGCTGGCTACAAGCCGGAGTTCCGCGCCGCGCACGCTATCGCCCGCGAGGAAATCGTTGAGCGACTGCACGCCGGTGATCTCCGGCAGGAACGGGTTGCCGCATTGTTTGGCGGCTTCAAGCGCGGTGGTGCGCCATTTCTCGATTTTTTTATCTGAGCGGTCGCCGTCGAGATGAACCTGGGTCCGCTCGGTGGAGAGGGGCACGATGCGCGCGGTGCCGAGCTCCGTGGCGTGACGGATAATGTCATCCATGACGCCGCCCTTGGGCAGCGCCTGGGCCAGCGTGATGGCGCAGGGCAGGGGCGCGCGGGTGTGTGTGGCCGTGACGCGCAGGGTGGCGCCGGATTTGCGGGCATCGGTGAGTTCACACGTCCATTCGGTGCCGCGACCGTCGAAAGCGATGATCGTATCACCGGTGCGGGCACGGTTGACGGTGACGAGATGATGCGATTCGGCAGGCGGTAGGGAGATGGTGTCTTGGGCGGGCGCCGGTGCGAAAACGCGAAAGTCTGACATGCGGGCGAGTGGAACGTTTGAGTTTTCCATTTACAAGCTTGGGGGCGGACGTAGCTTGACGGCTCGTTTCGGTGCCGCCCAGGTGGCGGAATTGGCAGACGCAGTAGACTCAAAATCTTCCGGAGAAATCCTTGTGGGTTCGATTCCCACCCTGGGCACCAACGAAAAAACGCGCGATTTTGCAATAGATCGGCATTTTCTGCTTTTCCCGAGCTGAAAAGTGGCAACTCATGATGGTAATGAAACTTACCTTTGTCGGGACTGGTTTACTCGCATTCGTAATCCTGTTCGCAGGATGTAAACCCAAGGAGCCCGGAGCGGGCGCGGCAACGACCAAGGCCGGCGAAGTGGCTCTGGTTCCCGTCACGGAACGCAGCCGGCATTTTGAGGCGGTGAACGCGCAGCTGGAACTCGGTGGCACGCTTTACGGCTATGTGGATATCGACGGAGACATCCTCAAGGTCGTTCCTTATCTGCGCACGCTGGGCGATACGCTTGCGCAGCAGCAGTCGCCTGCCGCGCCTTTTCTGAAGCAGGACTTCACGCAGATCATCACCGACCTCGGTTTGAATGATGTGCGCGCGGTGGGGTTCAGCTCGGTGCCTTCGGCCGGCGGCGGATTCCGCAATCGTGTGTATTTGCACACGCCGGACGGACGGCGCGGGTTGCTGGCGGGCCTGGGTGGCGCGCCGACTCCCTTCGTTAACGCGCGGCTGGCACCGGCCGATGCCGATCTCTATGCGGAAACCGATGTGGATGCCCCGGCGCTTTATGCGGCGATTCGTTCGCTGATCGTCCGCGTGGCTGGAGAGGCGCAGGCCGATGTATTTGAATCTCAACTACGCTTGGACAAGTCGGGGCTGGGGATCACTCCGCTGGCGTTGATTGAAACTCTCAAGGGACGGGCGACCGTGGTGTTGCGCACCGACAAGGTTCGCACGGTGACGCTTCCCGGGCCGAAGCCGTTCACGATGCCTTACACGCAATTTCTCGTGCGTGTCGACGGGCTGGCGGCGGCGCTGGAACCGGCGTTGTCCGGCCTGCCGGTGTTCACGGCTTCACAAGAAGGACTGATCCGGTTCTACGAGTTGAAGGCGGCGTTGCCGATCGACGGTTTGCAGCCGGTGCTGGCTGTGGAGAATGGCGCGCTCTACGTCGCGTCGGACATGGAGTTTTTGAAGGCATCACTGGGCAGCACCGGTGGTCTCGCGAAGACGCCCGCGTTTATGGACGCATTGGCTGAACTGGGTGACCGCGGTAATGGCGTCACCTATGTGAGTCCGCGATTTTTCGACCAATTGCGCCGTCTCAAGTTGCTGAACCCGGAGTTGCCGGCGGACACGTTGAAGGGGATGGATTTTATCCTGGCGAGCCTGCCGGCCTCTCCGCAGCCGCTGGTGGCGGTGCGCATCAATCTGCCCGAAGGTATTCTTTACCGCGCCCGCTGGCATCGTTCGCTTAAACAGGATGTCGCGATGATCGGCGTCTACAATCCGGTGACGGTCGGTCTCATGGCGGCGATGGCGATCCCGGCTTTTCAGAAGGTGCGCATGGCTTCGCAAGAGAAGGCGATCATCAACAATCTGCGACAGCTCGATGCCGCGGCTCAGCAGCACATGCTGGAAACCGGAGTGTCGGCCGCACGTTATGGGCAACTGGTCGGATCGGATAAATACATCCGCTCGCTTACGCCGGTGGATGGAGAGGATTACACGAAGCTGATCATCCGCTCCACGGATAAGGAAATCGTGGTCGTCACGAAGTCGGGTAGGGCGGTGCGTTTGAAACGTTGGTGAGGTTGCCGCGGGTTCGCCGAAGGTTTCATCGGTCGAACTCGCCGGTGCAGCCTGCGGCGGGGAATTACCGAAAAAACCGCTTGCTTCCGGCGCAGGCGTCCGGCTTTGTGACCCCTCCTTGGTTCTCGGGATGTAGCGTAGCCTGGTAGCGCGCTTGCATGGGGTGCAAGAGGTCGTGAGTTCGAATCTCACCATCCCGACCATTTTCCCCGCCGCTTAGCGGTTTATTTGTAAGCGTTTTCGGTGAAAGTCATTGTTTATCAATTTCTAGAGTTGGACTGCGTAATAGATGTTGAAGTATAGGGTGAAGACCCTAGTTATTGCGTTGTGAAGCTGATCCGTCACTCTTTGCTCGCTGTAACGCTCGCCTTTTTGGGTTTGGGCGCTGTCGAGGTTCAGGCTGCTGGTTCAGCAACTGATATCGCCGGTTTGTATTATACGGGTCAGACGAGCACGGGTAGCTTGCAGTCGGGCGGCGGACGCGATGCGCATTGGGATGTGACGTATGCCTATGTGAACGGCACGCGTTATCGCAGCACGTCGAACAACAGCTACGCCGACACCACGTATACCAGCGTTAACGGAGCTTATGTTTTGAGCAGCACGGCCAACAGCGGCGGTGCCAATAATTATATCGACGGTGCCTACACCCCCAACACCAGTTCGGCCCAATGGATCACAGCTCCCGGTGCCATGACGACTGCGACAGGTGGCACGGCCAATGCCGGTGGTGACTTTCTGCCCGGTAACGGCACTAGCGGCAGCAATAGCGCGTTCTACGTCTATCAACTTGCCTTCACCATCGTCGGCACGGGCTCGGGCGTGGCTACGAATAATATTTCAATCAGCCTGACGATCGCGGCGGACGATTCTTACGATATTTATGTCAGCAAGAATCAGGTGAGCGTGAGTAGTGGCGGTTCGATTACTTCCGATTATGGCATTTCCGCTTCCGGCACCGCTGCATGGAACAACACTACGGCGGTCAGCCTGCAGAACTACGGTTCGAGCAGTGCGGATAACACGACTTTTAACATCGGCACCAACTACCTGACGATCGTGGTTCGCAATTCGAACAGCGTCGATGGAAGCAGCTCCAATGCGGACCTTAATCCCAGCGGTCTTTTGGTGTATCAGGTCGGTGCCTTGGCGACCATCAACGGCAATCCTGTTCCCGAAGTAGGCACGATGCTGCCGTTACTCGGCGCGGTGGGTTTGTATGGCGCGTTCTCTTTGCGTCGCGGTCGCCGGTCGTCGGCTCCGGTGTTTGCCGCCTGAGCTTTTCGGGCGATGCCCGCCGTGCTACCTGAGGGCCTTCTCAATCAGGGCGATTTCCTGCTGGGTCAGGGTGTCCGTGGAAAGCGATGAAAGCACCGTGCGCGCCTCGGCGTTCCGGCCGGTTCCGGCGAGGGCGAGTCCGTAGGCGAGTGTGACCACGGGAGTATTCTGCCAGTCGGCCGAGACGGGTTTGAGCAAGGCGAGCGCTTCGGGCGCACGGGTTCGGATGCACAGCACGAACGCATAAGTCGAACGATAGACCGGGCTGTCGGGAGCCTGCTTAAAGTTGGCGGCGGCCAGATTCTCGATTTTGCGCAGATCATTGCCGGTGAGAGCGGCGAAGAAAACGTAGTTGTTGGCGATCGCCGTATCTTGGGGACGCAACGAGTTCAGCCGTTTAAAGACGCGATATTGGCCGTCGGCATTCAGCTCGACTTGATAGTGGCGGGCGAGCGTGCCCAAAACTTGAACCGCGATGCCGGGATCATCGGCGGCCGACCACAGCAGGGTGAGTGCGTAGTCGCGCAGACCCCAGCTGTAGAGGGTATCGGCGGTGAATAAGGTGCGTTCGCCATCCGTGCCGGCACGCGTCTGCAGCGTGCTCCATAATTCCTTTTCCGTTTCTTTTCGGCCGGACTCATGCGCGGCTTTTAATGTGTAGCACAGACGGACAGCCTCGAGATCGCGTCCCCAGTCAGCGCGTCCGGTCCACTCCAGAAGCGCATCCCAATCTGCGGACTGGCGCAGTGATTCGGCGATGCCTACGGATGCCGGCGGTTTCCGTGTCAGTGCGGGCGGGAGCGTCTTCACCCACGTGACGGCTTCGCGGCTGCGGCCGATTTGGTTGAGCCAGCTCACCAGCAGCGCGATATTTCCCGGGTCCACCGCGTGGTGTTTCTCCATCAAGGCCAGTGCTTCGGCGAAGCGGGTTTCGTTCGAGATGGAAAGGGCTCGCAGGCAGTTGGGGATGTCGCCCAAGGTGCAGCGAGGATGGCCGCGAAGCGCATCGGCCCAACGTAACATCGCGGCGCGATCATCACGCAGGAGCGCATCGGAGAGCAGCGTGCGCAGGACGTTGGCGCCCCATTCGACGCTGGTGGTCCATTTCATCAGCAGGTCGAGGCCGCGCTGGCGTTCGACGGGATCACGGGATTTCAGCAAAATAGTTCCGAGCGGCACCTCGTCGATCGCCGTGCCGGGGCCGTCGATGCGCAGCGCCTGTTCGAAGTGGTTGCTCGCGGTGGTGAGGTCGATTTTGCGGCGGGCGAGTTCGCCGAGGAGACGCTGCGCGTGGGAGGATTCGGCGACAGTGTTGGCGGGAAGAGTGGCGAGGGCGCGTTCGGTTTCTTCGGGCTGATTCGAGAGCAAGGCGTCGGCCGCCCATGCAAGCACGAGGTCTTTGTCCTCCGGGGCAAGTTCGGCGGCTTTCCGCGAATAACCCGTGGCGCTGGCTTGGTTGCCGAGGCGGCGGGCGAGGTCGCTGGCGAGTTTCCACGATTCGGGGCGCTCGGGCGCGACCTTGAGGGCGGTCTGAATAAATTCTGAGGCTTGGTCGAGGCGGCCGGCCTCGAGCCATTGGCGGGCCATGCTGACGGCGGTGCGCTGGCGCCACCACGGGTAAACCCAGATCGATGTCACGAACCCGAGAACGATCAGCAGCGCGGTGGCATAGAGGGCGAGGCGGAGTGCGCGGTATTTTTCGAGCAGATCGAGTAACTGCCACCAAAGATCGCGCGGCCCGTTTTCTTGCAGCCGCGCGAGACGCCGAGCCATGCGTTTGGAAAATGAATTGTCGTCCAAGCGGTCCGGCCGGTCGTCGGGGTGTTGCGAAGTGCTCATGGAGGACGTGGTGCACATCAGCTGATCGACGACGCCCGGAAATCACAAGCTGGGTTACGCCGACGGTGGAGAATATGCGTTGGATTATCCCTTGGATTTTGCCGTGCGCGAATCAAGCATGACGCGAGTGTTGATCTCCAAAATACCTTCACGCTGGCAATGGGCCTATGCCGTCGCTCTGGCCGCGACCATTGTGTGGGCTTCGGGTAATGGCCAAGTGGCGGCGACGAGTATCGTGAACTTCGACAAAGTCGCCCATTTTTCGGTGTTTGGTTTGATGGCGACGCTGGTGCTCCGGCCGTTTCGTGGAGGTCACGCGTGGTGGGCCGTGGTGATCGTGTCGCTTTTCGGAGTGTCGGACGAGTTGCGCCAAAGCCTCACACCCGGCCGCTCGATGGAGCTGGCGGACTGGATCGCCGACACGATCGGCGCTGTGGTGGCGGTGACGGTTTACACGTTCTGGCCCTGGTATCGCCGCCTGCTCGAAACGCCTTTGTGGAAACGTAAACCGAAGATTGAAGCCGTGCTTGTTTCCGCGAAAACCGTGTCCGCCCTATGACGACCGCCCAGGCCCAAGCCCGCATTGAACAACTCCGTGCCGAACTCGTCCGCCATGATGAGCGTTACTACCGCGAGGCGCGGCCTGAGATTGGTGACTTCGAATACGATGCACTGAAGAAAGAACTCGCTGAGCTGGAGACGAAGTTTCCCGAGTTGGCAGCGGGCGAAACTCCGACCCAACGCGTAGGCGATGATCGCAGCGAGGGCTTTGTGCGCGTGAAGCACCGGATGGCGATGACCACGCTGGACAACACTTACGATGAGACGGAGCTGCGGGAGTTTCACGCCCGCCTCGTCAAGGCGATCGGTAGCGATGATCTTGCTTACACGGTTGAACCGAAGATCGACGGTGTCGCCGTGAGCCTGACTTACGAAAATGGAAAACTGATGCGTGCCGTGACGCGCGGCGACGGCGAGGAAGGCGACGATGTCACCGCTAACGTGAAGACGATTCGGGGCCTGCCCCATGCGTTGAAGGCGGACGAGAAGTCCGGTGATGACCTGTTTGTTACCGCGGCATTTCCTGAAGTGATCGAGATTCGCGGGGAGATTTTTTTGCGCGATGCAGAGTTTACGCGTATCAACCAAATCCAGGAAGAAGCCGGCGAGGCGCTCTACGCGAATCCGCGTAATCTCGCGGCGGGGACGATCAAGCAGCTGGATTCAAAGTTAGTGGCGACGCGTCGGCTGGAGATCGTGCTCTACGGGCTCGGTGCATGTAAACCGATACAGGCGGGCTTCGATTCGCAGTCATCGTTTCAGGCGCAACTTCGCGCGTGGGGATTGCCCGTGGTTGAAAAATTCTGGGCGGTGCGCGGCATCGATGCGGTGTGGGCGTCCATCGGCGAGTTGGACGCGATGCGCCGCGGGTTTGCCTATGCGACTGATGGTGCGGTGGTGAAGCTCGATCAATTTTTACAGCAGGCTGTCGTGGGTTATCGCGGAGCCGGGCAGGCGGCGCGCAAGTTGTCGCCACGCTGGGCATGCGCCTACAAGTTCGCGCCGGATCGCGCGGAGACGCGGATCAATGCGATCTCGCTCCAAGTGGGCCGCACGGGTGCGGTGACGCCAGTTGCGGAGCTGGAGCCGGTATTGCTCGCAGGCACTACAGTGAAACGCGCGACGTTGCATAACGCCGATGAAATCGCGCGCAAGGATGTGCGCGTGGGTGATTTCGTGCTCGTTGAGAAGGCGGGTGAGATCATCCCGGCGGTGATCGAGGTCGTTATGGCGAAGCGCACGCCGGAATGCGTGGCGTATGTTTTCCCGACGGAATGTCCGGTGTGCGAAACTCCGCTGGTTCGCGAAGAAGGCGGCGTGAAGTGGATGTGTCCGAATGTCGCGTGTCCCGAAAAAGTGCGTCGCAAGATCGAGCACTTCGCATCCAAGGCTAGTCTCGACATCGACGGCTTGGGCGAAGAAGTCGTGGATTTGTTGCTCACAAAAGGGCTGATCAAAACGATTCCTGACCTGTTCCGATTGAAGGTGGAAGATTTGTTGCCGCTCAAAAAGTCCGGTGAAGTGTGGGCTACGAATCTCGTCAATGGTATCGCGGCGCGGCGCACCGCGGATTTGTGGCGCGTGATTCACGGACTGGGGATTCCGCAGGTCGGTGCAGCGTCGGCCAAGGATCTGGCGCGCCGGTTCCGTTCGCTGGATGCGTTGGCGACGGCGGGCTTGAATGAGTTGGTGCAGATCGAAGGTTTCGGAGAGAAGACTGCGGAGGCGGTTCGCAAGTGGTTTGGGGAGGAGACGAATCGGGCGATGGTGGCCGAGTTGCAGGTGGCGGGGCTGGCGCCCACGCCTCCGGCGGAAGCCGCGGCGGGTGGCGCGCTGGTCGGTAAAACCGTGGTGCTCACGGGCACGTTGCCGACGTTGTCACGTGAACAGGCGACCGAGAAAATCGAGACCGCCGGTGGGAAAGTCAGCGGGAGCGTGTCGCGGAAAACCCATTACGTGCTGGCGGGTGAAGAAGCCGGATCGAAGCTGGAGAAGGCGAAGTCGCTCGGCGTTCCGGTTCTCGATGAAGCGGAGTTTTTGAAACTGATCGGTGAAAATTAATTTTATGCTCAACCCCTCAGACGATGCCTTTCTTGAAGATCTTGAACGACGGGCATTCCGGCTTTTCTGGGAATCGGCGCATGCGGACACCGGGCTGATTCCGGATCGGGCTCGCGCGGATGGGTCAAAGCCGGGCGGGATGGCGAGCGTGGCCGCGGTAGGCTTCGGTCTGACCGCACTGGCGATCGGCGCGGAGCGGTGCTGGGAATCGCGGGCGGATGCGCAGACGCGCGTGAACCAGACATTGCGCACGTTGCGCGACCGGGTGCCGCACGAGCATGGGTTTTGGTATCACTTCATTGATGCGGCGACTTGCGAGCGGGCGTGGAATTGCGAGGCGTCGAGTATCGACACGGCGCTGGGGCTGTTCGGGGCGTTGTCGGCGGGGCGTTATTTTGGCGGCGAGACGGCGGCGTTGGCGCAGGAACTTTACGACCGCGTTGACTGGCCGTGGATGACGAACGAAGAGGGTTTGATCTGCCACGGCTGGACTCCGGAGAAAGGATTCTTCCCGTGGAGCTGGAATCAGTTTTCGGAGCATTGGGGCATGACACGGCTGGCGATGGCTTCGCCGACGCATCCGTTGCCGGCGAGTGCATGGACGGCTTGGAAACGCATGCCGTGGGTGACGTATGCGGGCCGGCGGTTTTTGCATCATCCGCCGTTGTTCGTGCACCAGTTTCCGCAGGCGTGGCTGGATTGGCGCGGGTTTGCGGACTCGGTGACGGGCGTGGATTTTTTTGAGAACGCGCGCGAGGCCACGCTGGCGCAGCGGCAGTTTTGCATCGATCTGCGCGGGCATTATCCGGGTTACGATGAAAATGTCTGGGGGCTCACGTCGTCGGATGGCGCGGCGGGCTACATGGACTGGGGTGGTCCGCCGGTGAACGGCCAAGGTATCGGAGCTGCGGATACGCGCATCGACGGCACGGTGGTGCCCTGCGCGGCGGCGGGATCGCTACCCTTTGCGCCCGAGGAATGCCTGGCGGCGTTGCGGACGATGCACGCGCGCTTCGGTGAAACCGTTTACGGACCGTATGGATTTGCCGATGCGTTTAATCCGGTGACGGGCTGGGTGGGCACGGATGTCATCGGGATCGATCAAGGCATTACGTTGCTCATGGCGGAGAACCTGCGGACGGGTTTTGTGTGGAAGCTGATGGAGCCGTGGCGTCCGCAATAAAATAAAAACGCCGGCCTCGGGGAGAGGCCGGCGTGAGACCGTTGCGTGAGGCAGGATGCCTGAGGTTGCTCAGACGTTGATCGGGCGACCCTTGGCGTCGGAGGTGATGCAGGCGTCGAGGACCTTTTGAACCTCGGCTCCGCGGGCGAAGTCGGGCTGGTCCTGTTTGCCGGTGCGGATGCTCTTGATGAAACGCGCGTAGTTGTTGGGCGTGGGCTTCGTGTCGATGGTGATCCACTGGGCTTTGTCCAGATCGTGGCCGGCGCAGAACTTGTAGCTCGTGGTGGAGCGCTCGGAGTCGATCTCGATCGAACCCTTGGTGCCGGAGATCTTGAGGAACAGACGGTTCGCGTGTCCGCCCGACCAGCGGGTGGTGTGAATGGTGCCGAGCGCGCCGTTGGCGAACTCGACGGTCATCACGGCGGAGTCGTTGGCGTCGAGCGTGTATTCGCCAACGATGTTGCCCGGGGCTTTGTCGAAGGTCTTGAGCTTGCAGTAGACGTTTTTGACCGGGCCGGCGGGGAACGTCGCGAAGTCGACGATGTGCACGCCCACGTCACCGAGGACGCCGCGGCTGCCGTGCTTGGTGGAGAGGCGCCAGAGCCAGGCGGGCGTGGTGCGCCAGTCGCCCCAGATCTTGCTGGGGAGCCAGGATTGGAGGTAGTTGGCCTCGACATGGCGGATCTCGCCGATGCGACCGGCGGCGATGACCTTGGCGACGGCCTGAATGGCGGGCCAGTCGCGGTAGGACAGGTTCACCATGTTGATGACCCCGGCCTTTTGCGCGGCGGCGACCATCTTGCTCGCGTCGGAGTGGTTGAGAGCGAGGGGCTTTTCGCAGAGAACGTGTTTGCCCGCCTTGAGACACTGAATGGATTGCGCGGCGTGGAACGGGTCGGGCGTGACGATGGACACGGCATCGAATTCGGCACCCTTGAGGAGCTCGTCCAGCGAGAGGAAGGTGGCGGGGATGCCGTGATCGGCGGCGAATTTCTCAACGCGTTCACGGCTGACATCGACGGCGGCGACGAGGGTGCAGCCGGGGACTTCTTTGAAGCGCTTGGCGTGGTTGGCAGCCATGCCGCCGGTGCCGATGATGGCGATGCGGACGGAGGATTTTTTAGGAGAAGGCATGAAGGGGAAAGTGAAGGGGTGAAGATTGAAACCGGAGACCTGAAATGCAGCGGACTGTTTTCAGATTTCAGGTCTCAAGTTTCAGGTTTTGTAACGATTACTTGTGGCCGATGGTGGGGCGGGCGGCGGCTTCGGTGTCATCCGGGAGCGGCTCGAGCGGCTTGGCGTTGGGGCAGACGTCGGGAATGCACACGGTGGCGCGGGCCCAGCGAACAGCGTTGGTGATGACCATCTGCACCTCTTTTTGGTGGTAGGTCGGGTAGGTTTCGTGGCCGGGACGGAAGTAGAAGATACGGCCGTTGCCGCGCTGCCAGGTGGCACCGCTGCGGAAGACTTCGCCGCCGGTGAACCAGGAGATGAAGATCAACTGGTCGGGCTCGGGAATGCCAAAGGGTTCGCCATACATTTCCTCGGCGGGGATTTCAAAATATTCGCCGATGCCCTGGGTGATCGGATGGGCGGGATTGATGTTCCAGAGGCGTTCCTTGTCGGTCGCTTCGCGCCACTTGAGGGAGCAGGTGGTGCCGAGAAGGGCTTTGAAAATCTTGGCGTAGTGGGCGGAGTGAAGGGCGATGAGGCCCATGCCCTCGAGCACGCGGGTTTTGACCTTGGCAACGATGGCGTCCTGCACGTCACCGTGGGCCATGTGGCCCCACCAGATGAGCACATCGGTGTCGGCGAGAATGGCATCGGTGAGACCGTGCTCGGGCTGGTCGAGCCAGGCGGTGCGCACGGTGAAGTCGGTGTTCGGGCGGAGGAAGTCCGCGATGGTTTCGTGCATGCCCTGCGGGTAGAGGGCGGCGACTTTAGGGTTCTTTTTCTCGTGGCGGAATTCGCCCCAGACGGTGACGCGGATGGTTTTGCTCATAACACTTTTACGATGTGGACGGGGTTTGTTGGGTTAGGGAGCCGGAATGCATTCCCTAGGTAAACGCGGTCCATGGAAGGGTGTTGGATGAAAACGGGCAATAATCGGATATCGTATTTACCTGTGATTTATAGTAAAAATCCGACTTCGTGATAAATATCCCCGAGCAACAAGCGGCGTATGAGCGGGACCTCGAATCGGCGCTGGTGCGGCTGCGTGCGGGCAAGACAAGGGTGCGCGTGCCGCAATCGGTGGAGCTGCATCGCAAACGCCCGCGGTCTCACTTTCATCCGGTGCCGGAACTGTTTGTGCAGACGGGCGGGGCGACGGTATTCGAGTGTCCGGCGGATCGTTTCACGCTGGGCGCGGGAGAACTGGCGGTGATGCCGCGGGGCGTGCCTCATGCGGAAACTCCGGTGGACCGGCGCACGCCTTATGGCGTGTTGGTGTGCATCCACGCGCAGGAAGGTTTTGTGCTGCATCGCGGGCGGGCTACGGCGGATCGCGAGATTCAAGGCTGGGGATCGGAGCGGTTGGTGAGTGTGCGGGGGCGGGAGGCGTTTCGCTATCTCGACGATGTGGCGGAGGCTGACAAAGTGCCGGTGGTGCACCGCGAGCGTTATGTGGCGGGCCTGGTGGATGCGTTTGTGGTGACGTTGCTCAGCGAGTTGCACCGGCCGGCGGTGGTGAGCGATGCGCGGTCGCCGTTTGTGCGCGAGGCGGAGAAGCTGGCGAGGACGATGCTGGCGGATCCGGAGCTGTCGGTGGAGCGGCTGGCGGCGTCGGCGGGATGCGCGACGGATACGCTATCGCGGCAGTTTCATCGTGAGCGCGGGGTCACGTTGACAACGTGGATCACGAAGGAGCGGGTGACGTTGGCCAAGGATTTGCTGGCGGATGCTCGCTACAATGTGGCCGAGGTGGGCTGGGCGTGCGGGTTTAGCACGGCCTCGTATTTTATCCGGGTGTTTCGCACGCATACCGGCATGACTCCGAGGGAGTGGCGCGTGGTGGAACGCCGGAGCGTCACGGGGTAGTTTGTAACGTATTAAGTTACAAAGGTGTGTTCCGGGCTCTGGCTGAACACTAGGATATTAGGGGCGGGAAAACAGGCGCAGGGTGTTGGGCGTAAAAAAAGCCCGACGGGGCGCGTCGGGCTTTGGGGGATCGCGTGAACCTTTGTGCTCAGAGGCCGCGGCGTTGGAGCTCGGCTTCGAGCTGGTTCATGAAGGACTTCGCGTCTTCGGGCGTGGGGCGGTAACCGGGCTGGCTGATTTCGGTGAAGCCGGGGCGGCCTTGGTTGTCGATGATCCACTTGCCGGTCACGCCGTCGCTAAAGGTCACTTTGCCGCTGGCGATGGCGCCGGGTATGAGCGTCACGCCGTCCACGTCCAAGATCACGCTGCCGCCGGGGAGGGCGGCTTCGTCGGCGAGGTCATCTTCGCCGGGAGGCTGGTCGGATGGGGAGGAGGGCGTCGCGGCTCCAGCGGGGGCGGCCTTCGGTTGGGTTTTGCTCACGTCGCTGGTATCCACCTTGGCGGGCGCGTCTTTGAGCTGGAGGTTGAGGTCGTCCACCAGAAAGCGGACGTCCATGTAGGTCATGGCAACTTGGAACTCTTCGCGGAGCTTTTTCTGGATGACGGAGAGGTTGTCTCCGGAGGCGACCCACGTGGAGACGGCGGCGGATTGTTCGGGAGTGAGGCTCATGGGTGAAAAATAATTAACCGCAGATTACGCAGATGGGCGCAGATTCAAAATCTTATCTGCGACTATCTGCGTAATCTGCGGTTAAAAATCGATCAGCGGCTGAGTTGATTACGGAGGAACTCGATCGAGCCGCGGGCGGTGGTGTCTTGCTCAAGCATGTTGTCCACGGATTTGCAGGCGTGGATGACGGTGCCGTGATCGCGACCACCGAAGGCGTCGCCGATTTCCTGGAGGGAATGTTTGGTGAGCGAGCGGGCTAGATACATCGCGATCTGACGGGGGATGGCGATGTTGTTGGGGCGACGTTTGCTGGTCATGTCGCTGTGGCGGATCTGGTAGTGATCGGCGACTTTCTTTTGGATGATCTCGATGGTGAGCTGGTTTTGCGCCTGCTCCATCAAGACGTCCTGCAGCAGCATCTCGGTGGCCGCCATGTCGATGGGCTTGCCGGTAAGCGTGGCGTAGCTGGCGACCTTGATCAGCGCGCCTTCGAGGCGACGGATGTTTTTGGCGATGTGCTGGGCGATGAAGTTGGCGACATCGGCGGGGATGCTGAACTTCAGGGTCGCGGCTTTGGTGCGGAGGATCGCGAGGCGGGTCTCGAAATCGGGGGCCTGGATGTCGGCAGGGAGTCCCCATTCGAAGCGGGAGACGAGACGGGCTTCGAGTTTCTGGATCTCGGCGGCGCGGCGGTCGCTGGAGAGGATGATCTGCTTACCCGACTCGAAGAGGTCGTTGAAGGTGTGGAAAAATTCTTCCTGGATGCGCTCTTTGCCGGCGAGGAATTGCACGTCGTCAACGAGGAGGATGTCCACGCAACGGTAGCGCTGGCGGAACTTGGTGAGCTGGTTCTCCTGGAGGGCCTGAATGAACTCGTTGGTGAATTTTTCCGTGGAGAGGTAGGCGACCTTGGTGTCGGGCTTGGCGCGGAGGATCGCGTGGCCGATGGCGTGCATCAGGTGCGTCTTGCCGAGGCCGGTGTCACCGTAGAGGAAGAGAGGG
Organism: Rariglobus hedericola; assembly: GCF_007559335.1. Classification (NCBI taxonomy): domain Bacteria; kingdom Pseudomonadati; phylum Verrucomicrobiota; class Opitutia; order Opitutales; family Opitutaceae; genus Rariglobus; species Rariglobus hedericola. The sequence goes on along the minus strand of NZ_VMBG01000001.1, from coordinate 1,755,480 downwards.
TTGTAGGCCTGCGCGGGAGACTGGGCGACGGCCATGGCGGCGGCGTGCGCCATCTGGTTGTTGGAGCCGACGACGAAGGTTTCGAAGGTGTTGCGCGGGTTGAGCGAGCCGACGTAGGCGGTGCCCTTTTCGTCGTAACGGGTGGTGCGCTTGGGGGCGGCGGGCTTGGCGCGGGGGGCGGAAACCTCGGATTCGGTGCGGGACGGGTTGCCGGTGACGGCGCCGGACTTCTTGAGTTTGACGTCGATCAGGCGGCCGGAGGTCAGGCGCAGGCGCTGAACGATCAGATCGAGGTAGTTGTCGTTGATCCAAATCGCCGCAAAATCGTTGGGAACGCCGAGGACCAAGGTGTCTTCGCCGGCTTCGAGGCACGTGATGGGCTCGAACCACAGTTGATACACGTCTTCAGGGAAAAGCCCTTTGAAATCGCTTTTGACGGTTTCCCAAAGGTTCGGAGACGTGACGGCTGAAGGCATGGACGTGAGGACGAAAGAAGGTGCGAGATTTGGGATTATTCACACTGGGCGATCCGAGGGCGGTCAGAGGCACGTCATCACGAATAAAACCAGGCACCAAACAAAGAAAAGGGGGGAGGCGGGCCGCCAGTAAATCAAAGGAGCTTTAAGGGCTTATTAATTATTTGACGGACAGCAGGTTGCGCTTGGGGGCGCGAGGGGTGCCGGAGTGGACTCGAAAAGGACGTGTTAAAGAACCGAACGGAAAGCCCAGTTGAAGCGGGCGGGGAGCGAATAACGGTGAAGCGGAAAAGGGTTTCAAGAGCAACTTTCCGACAAGTTATTCACATCGTATTTGCGGATAAGTTTTTTGGTTTTTTGTTTGCCACGAAAACGCAACTTTCGGGCCAGAGGCAAAAAAACTGCGGGGTTGTAGGGGCTCCGGCATTACGCGGCTTATTTTACCTAGGTAATCACTGCGAATTGCAACGAATGTGTGACCAAGGCTTGACGGGTCAGGCGGTTTTTGGAGCCGGAGTGACGAACCGGTTACGGGGCGGTGACAGGCGCCGGATCGAACCATTTGCCGTGTTCTTTGATGAGAGAAATAAGGCGGGCGTCGGCCTCGACCTGAGGGATGTTGTATTGGACGCAGGTTTTGCCGACGTAGAGGTTGATCTTGCCGGGCGCGCCGCCGACGTAGCCGAAGTCGGCGTCGGCCATCTCGCCGGGGCCGTTCACGATGCATCCCATGATGGCGAGCTTCACGCCCTTCAGGTGGCCGGTCTGGGCGCGGATGCGTTGCGTGGTCGTTTGCAGATCGAAGAGCGTGCGGCCGCAGGAGGGGCAGGCGACGAACTCGGTTTTCGAGATGCGCGCGCCGGCGCCTTGAAGGACGTTGTAAGCAACCTTGGTGGCGCGTGGTGCGTCGGCTTCGGTCTCGATGGAAACGAGGTCGCCGAGTCCGTCGCACAACAGCGAGCCGGTGAGGATGGCGGCGTCGAGCAGACGCGAGAGAAAGGACGGATCGCCGTGGACGGTGGTGGCGGCGGTGTTGCGAATCCAGAGCGGAGCGCGCGAGCCGGCGAGACGGAGCTGCTCGACGAGGGCGCGGTAGGCGCCGGTGGGATGAGGGTGCGCATTGCCCAGCGAGGCCGCCGGATTGGAGAGCGTGAAGATGAGGCGGTCGTCGCCGAGCGCGGGCAGGGCGGGGGCGAGCGAGGCGAGGGCGCAGGCGGTGGTGGCGATGGCGAGCGTGTGGCCGCGGGCGCGCGTGAACTCTACGAATGAGAGCAGCGGTTCGACGTCATCCTCGCCAAAGCTGCGCAGGAAAATCGCGGGTGATTTGAAATCCTCGGAGGCGGCGGCGACGGCGGCGGGTGCCAGTGAGGCGGACAACTCAAGCACGGCGATAGGTGGCTGGGTTGCTGCGGCGAGGATGCGGGCGACGGCTTGCAGGTCGGAGGCGCTGTCGATGGCGATGAGCACGCCTTCGGCGGGCGTGTCGGCGAGGCGAGGCGAGGCGAGTTGGGTGAGGGTTTCGGGCAACGCGTCGATCGAAGCCGCGCGCACGATGACACGAGGCGGTTGTTCAGGTCCGACCGGGGCGGTGGCGGACAGCGGGAGGGACTGAACCGGGCGTCGCGAGAAATGGAACGGATCAATCGCGTCCGCCGTCGCGGTGAAGCGGGCGAATGGCGAGGCGGTGAGCGTCGAGGGAGGTTGCCACAGCGACATGGCTTTTTTGACGAGTGCCTGGGCGACGGGCACTTCGTAAACGCTGTCCTCGGTGAGCGAGACGCGGATGGTGTCGCCGAGTCCGTCGTAGAGGAGACTGCCGATGCCGATGGCGCTCTTGATGCGACCGTCCTCGCCGTCACCGGCCTCGGTGACGCCGAGGTGGAGCGGGTAATTCATACCGGCGCGGTTCATGTGCTCCACGAGCAGGCGGTAGGCCTCGATCATGACCTTCGGATTCGATGACTTCATCGAGAGGATCATCTGTTTGAAGCCGTGGCTTTCGCCGATGCGGAGAAACTCTAGCGCACTCTCCACCATGCCGAGCGGCGTGTCGCCGTAACGATTCATGATGCGATCGGAGAGGGACCCGTGGTTGGTGCCGATGCGCAGGGAGCGCCCGAGCGTCTTGGCTCGAAGGACCAGTGGGGAGAAGGACTCGTGGAGACGCTGGAGTTCGAGATCGTAGTCGGAATCCGAATACTCTTTGACGGCGAATTTCTTTTTGTCGGCGTAGTTGCCCGGGTTGACGCGGACTTTTTCGACGTGTTCGACGGCCTCCATGGCGGCCGAGGGGAGGAAATGAATGTCGGCCACGAGCGGGATGTGGCCGAAGCCGGCGGCGCTGAATTGCTCGCGAATGTCCTTAAGGCATTTCGCGGCGGGCACGTTGGGCGCGGTGATGCGGATGATTTCGCAGCCGACCTCGGCCAGCGCGATGGACTGCTTGACGGTGGCGGCGATGTCCTGCGTGTCACTGGTCGTCATCGACTGGACGCGGACGGGGTTGACGCCGCCGACGCCGACCTGACCGACCATCACTTCATGCGTGAGACGACGGACGGTGTGAAAACGGGATGCGCAGTAGGACATGGCGAGCTAACGCTCGAATGACTCCCGTCTAATGTCCAGTGACCAATGATGAAGCCTGATTTACTTCGCGGGCTCGGCCGGGGCGGTTTGCTCGGCACGTTCGGCGCGGGAGTCACGGTTCCAGCGGCGGACGTCGAAGAAGCTCACGTAAATCATCATCGAGAAGAGCAGGACCATGAACACGCTTTGGGTCGTCGCGATGAACTGGGCGGGCAGGTTGCGGCCGCGAAGTTTTCCGATGGTGGCGAAGAGCATGTGGCCGCCGTCCAATACCGGGATCGGCAGGAGATTCATGATAGCGAGGTTCACGTTGACCAGAATCGTAAACCAGAGGACGTAGCGGATGTCGGCCTGCGCAGCCATGTGGAAGACGCGGGCGATGCCGACGGGACCGCTGAGCTTCGAAATGCCGACATCGGACTGCGGGTTGACCAGACTGGCGAACGTCCGGTAGGTCATCGAAATGTTGTCGCCGAGCTGCTTGAACGGGTTCGGATAGGTCAGGCTGGAGTCGGTCGTGAAGGACAGGCCGAGCTCCGTTGCGTCCTTGCTGCCGGTGCGGGCGGGGATGGTGAGGGTGACGGTGCCTTCGCCGCGTTTTACGAGAGCGCGCACGGGCTGGTCGGCGGTGGCTTTGAGGATGTCGCCGTAGGTCTGGATGTTGAGGATGGGAGTGTCGTTCAACGCAGCGAGGCGGTCCTTCGGCTGGAAACCGGCGGTGGCTCCGAAGCTGCCGGCGGCGGCCTGATGGATGACCAATTCGTAACCCGGTGCGATGCCCACGCGGCGGTCTTTTTCATTGCCGGCGAGAACGGGGTGAACGGTAAGATCGAGGAGCTGGCCGTCGCGCTCGATGGTGAAAATGGCTTCGCGGCGCGTGCCGTCGGTCGTGCGGCCGGCGCTGGTGAGGAGAACCTGCATGAGTTCCTGCCAGGTTTCGATTTTGTGTCCGTCGATGGCCCGCACGGTGTCACCGATGCGCAGACCGGCTTCGACGGCGGGACTGGTGACCTTGGCGCCGTCGGACGTGGTGACCGTATCCACAACGTAGCCGATGCGGGTGGTGGCTTGTTCGCTGCTCGTGGGCAGACCTACGCCCCAGATGATGCAGGCGAGGGCGAAGGCGAAGATGATGTTAAAGAATGCGCCGGCGCCAAAAACGATCATGCGCGTGGAGTAATTGGGCGGAGGCGTCTTTTTGAGATCGGCGTGGCTTTCGCCTTCGATGCCGCGCATGTCGGCGAGCTGCGGCAGGGCGACATAACCGCCGAGCGGCAGCCATGAGAGGCGGTATTCGACGCCGTCCTTGCCCTTCCATGAAAAAATCTTGGGACCGAAACCGATGGAGAACCGTTCCACAATGACACCGCGACGGCGTGCGGCGAGGAAGTGGCCGAGCTCGTGGACGAAGATGGAGCCGCCGAAAAACACGGCAACAAGCAGGATCGACCAGGCGCTGGAGAAGAGGGTGTGGAAGATGTCCATACGGGAAAGCTGAGAGTCTAGAGCTGGGAGCTGAGGGCGGGGAGTTCGGAAGTGGCGACGCGGCGGGCTTCGGCGTCAACGGCTAGGACTGCGGCGAGGTCGGAAGGTTCAAAGGAATCGAGCTTGGCCAGAGTTTTATCCACGACGTGTGGAATCGCAACAAAGGGAACGTGGCCGGCGAGGAAGGCGGCGACGGCCACTTCGTTGGCGGCGTTGTAGATGGCGGGGGCGACTCCGCCGGCATGCATGGCTTCGCGGGCGAGGCGCATCATGGGGAAGCGCGTTTCGTCGATGGGGCGGAATTCGAGCGAGAGGAGTTGGCTGAAATCGAGGGCGGCGTCGGTGCCGGGCGCGCGGGCCGGATGCAGCAACGCGTGCTGGATCGGGAACGTCATCGAAGGCGGGCACAGTTGGGCAAGGGTCGAGCCGTCGTTAAAACCAACGAGCGCGTGGACGATGCTTTGCGGATGGATGACGGCGTGGCACTGGTCGGCGCGCAGGCCGAAGAGCTCGCGGGCTTCGATGAGTTCGAGGCCTTTGTTGGCGAGCGTGGCGGAGTCCACGGTGATCTTGGGGCCCATCGACCAGTTGGGGTGTTTGGTCGCGTCGGCGGGGGTGACGTGCGCGAGACGTTCGACGGGCCAATCGCGAAACGCGCCGCCGCTGGCGGTGAGCGTGATGCGGGCGATGTCGGCCGAGGAATGACCCTGCAGGCACTGGAAAACGGCGTTGTGTTCGCTGTCGACCGGCAGGAGTTGCGCACCGGAGGCACGAGCGGCGGCCATCACGAACTTGCCGGCGAGGACGAGGATTTCCTTGGAGGCGAGGGCGAGATTTTTGCCGGAGGCGAGGGCGGCGAGCGCCGGTTCGAGACCGGTGGTGCCGACGACGGCGACGAGGACGGTGTCGGCCTCGGGCAGGCGGGCGAGATCGGTGAGGCCGGAGAGTCCGCCGTGGAAAACGGTGCCGGCAGGAAACGCGGCGGACGTGCGGGCGGCGGCGAGGGCGGAGTCGTCAAACAAACCGACGTGAGGCACGCGGAATTTCTGGGCGATGGCGGCGAGTTTTTCCCAATTGCCACGCGCGGCGATGGCGACGAGTTCGAGTTTGTCGGGATGCGCGGCGATCACGCGCAAGGTGTTTTCACCGATGGAGCCGGTGGCGCCGAGGAGGACGACGCGTTTGCGAGAGGCGGTGGGCACGAGAGGCGTTCGACTCACAACAGGCTGATGAAGATCAGGTAGCCGGCGGGCGCGGTGAGGATGAGGCTGTCGGAGAGGTCGAACATGCCGCCGATGCCGGGGATGGTGGCGCCAGAGTCCTTGGTGTTGGCGCGGCGCTTGATCACGGATTCGACGAGATCGGAGATGATGCCGAGCGCGGCGATGGGCAGCGCGATGGCGGCGGCCACCAACGGCGTGAGGGTGGCGGGAAAGTATTGGCCAAACGCATACACGATGCCGGCGCCGAGGGCGGCGGAAGTGATCAGACCGCCGATGGCGCCTTCCCAGGTTTTCTTGGGGCTGATGACCGGGGCCATCTTGTGTTTGCCAAACGCCATGCCGCTGAGAAGCGCGCCGACGTCGCAGAATTTTGAGACGGCGATGAGCCAGAGCACGAGGGCGAGTCCGGTGCCGGCGTGAGGTCCCTCGATGAGCAGGATGCGCACGAGGAATTGCAGCATGAACGGCACGTAAACCAGGCCGAAGAGCGTCCAGCCGAGGGACTCGACGCGATTTTCCGGCGTGCGTGCGCTGATGATCAAAATCGCGAAGGAGATCGCGGCGACGGCGAGGAGGTTTTCCGGAGTGATCAATGCGCAGTGGCCGACGGCGACCGGGGCCAGCGTGATGGCGGCACCGAAGAGCAGGCCGATGCGGGCGAAGGGTGCGTGGCCCATGCGAACGACCATCTGGTAAAACTCACGCAAGGTGAGTGTGGAAACGAGGACGAGCAGCACGATGCCGCCGCGTGCCTGGAAGAAATACATCGTCGCCAGGATGATGAGCCAGAGGAGGACGGTGCTGAAAATACGTTTGGCCATGGTGGTTGGCGGGATCAGGCGGTGGTGACGGGTTTGAGCTGTTCGCTGGTCTGGCCGAAACGGCGTTCGCGTTTGTTGTAAACTTCGATGGCGGCGACGAGATCGGCTTTGGTGAAATCGGGCCAGGGCACGGGAGTGAACACGAATTCGGCGTAGGCGGCCTGAAGCAGGAGAAAGTTGCTGACGCGGTGTTCGCCCGAAGTGCGGATGACGAGGTCGGGGTCGGGCAGATCGCGGGTGTAAAGGTGGCGGGCGAACGTCTCCCACGAGCTGTCATTGGGGCTGATCTCGCCGGCGGCGACGGCCGTGGCATAGGCGCGGGCGGCGTCGATCACCTCGGTGCGCGAGCCGTAGTTGAGCGCGAGAACGAGCGTATGATCGGTGAAGCCGGCCGTGGCTGCGATGGCGGCGTCGAGCTGGCGGCGGACGACCTCGGGCAGATCTTGCGTGCGGCCGATGGTGAGCAGGCGGACCTTGTTTTTAACCAAGGTGGCGGTTTCGCGTTTCAGGAAATATTCCAGCAACGACATGAGCGCGCCGACCTCGTCCTGCGGACGCTTCCAGTTCTCGACGGAAAAAGCGTAAAGCGTGAGATAACGGATGCCGAGCTCCTTGGCGGCGTCGATGATGCTGCGGACGGTTTCGACCCCGCGACGGTGGCCTTCGATGCGCGGGAGACCTCGTTGTTTGGCCCAGCGACCGTTGCCGTCCATGATGATGGCGACGTGGGCAGGGACTTGGGCGGGCGTGACAGGCATGGGCGGAGGAGCGAGTTAGGGCGTGACGGCGGGCTTTGACAAGCAGGCTTACGAAGGCAGTTTTGCGGCATGAAAACCCAGCCATTGACGCCTGCTGAAATCGAACACGCGTTGACCCACCTGTCCGGGTGGGCCTGGAACTGCGACGCGCTCGTGAAGACGCTGGAGTTTGGCGATTTCCGCGAGGCGATGGGATTTATGCTGCGGGCCGGTTTCGAGGCGGACGCCCTGGATCACCATCCGGAATGGACCAACGTTTACAATAAGGTCTCCATCCGTCTCGCGACGCATGACGCGGGCAACAAAGTGACCGCGAAGGACGTCGAACTGGCGGGACGGATGGAGAAGCTGCGCGCGTCCCTTACAGGCCGAGCATGAAGTTGAAGGTGCGGTCGCCTTCGGCCGGCAGGCCCTCGTGGCCGAAGTCAGGATAGATCACGACGTCCTTCTTGCAGGTCATCTTGTTGTAGGCGGCGAACTGCGAACTGGGCGGGCAGATCGTGTCCATGAGACCGGTGAACATGAGCACCTCGGCCTTGATGCGCGGGGCGAGAAACTGGAGATCGATGTAGCCGAGCTTGGTGAAAATCTCCACTTCGCGTTCGTGGCGGGGATCGAAGTTGCGGAAGAAGTATTTCAACTCGGCGTAGGCATCCTTGGCCTGATCCATTTCCCAGACGCGCTGGTAATCGCAGAGGAAGGGGAAAACCGTCGAGGCGCGCTTGATGCGGGGTTCCAGTGCGGCACAGGCGATGGTGAGGGCGCCACCTTGCGAGCCGCCCATCGCGCCCACACGCGCGGCGTCGACTTCGGGCAGGCTCATGACGGCGCGGGCGAGCTGGGCGGTATCCAGATAAATATTACGGAAAAGCAGGTTGTGCGGGTTGGGATCGTCGAGGCCGCGGATGATATGGCCGTTGAGGGTCGTGCCCTGCACGCCGCCCTTGTCCTCGGAGCGACCGCCTTGACCGCGGGCATCCATTGAGGCGACGCAGAAGCCCTGACCCACGTAACCGAGCTTGCCGGCCCAGTCGCCGCCGTTGCCGGAGTAACCGTGAAACTGAAGGACGGCGGGGGCGTTTTTCGCGCCGGCGGGGCGGAGATATTTGGCGTAGATGCGGGCGCCGCCGACGCCGGTGAACCAGAGATCGAAGCACTCAACGCCCTTGGGCGCGATGGCGGTGGACGGGACGAGTTCGGGTTTCGGCGGAGTCGCGTCGAGTTCGCGGAGGGCTTCGGACCAATAGGCGTCGAAGTCGGCGGGGCGAGGGTTGCGGCCCTGATAAGTGCGGAGTTCGGAGAGAGGTTTGTCTACGAGTGGCATGGATTGCGGGGAAAAGTTAAAACATCCGGATCAACGAGCGTTCGCCTACGTCAACGAAATCGTGGGCGGTGCCGTCGGGCGTGGAGAGCTTGCGCAAAAAGTGGCCCTTCGCGTCGAAAATACCGACGGCGGCTTCGTCGAGCAACGGCACGTAGAACTCGGCGGCGACGGAATCATACGCGAGGGAAACAAGGCGGACATTACGATCGAGCGCGACGCCCGAGAGGCGTTTGCCTTTGAGATCGTAGCGGCCGACGTGGGCGAGGTCACCGCCCTGAAGAATCAGGAGCTGGTCTCGCTTTTGATCATAGGCGACGCCGGCGGGAGAGCCCTGGACGTTTTCGAATGTGATGGTGCGCACGATCACGCCGTAGAGCGTGGTTTCGATGACGGCGGGCTCGGTGGGGTGAACGAAGAACAGGTGGCGGTCGCTGGAGCGGATCGCGAGGTCGCCTGGACCGGGCGGGAGATCTTTGACGACGAAGCTGCGTTTGATTTTACGGGCGGGGCGGTCGATCACGCGGATGAAATCGCCGGGATAAATCCGTAGAAAAAGATGATCGGTGAACGGATCGTAGGCGATACCGTAGAGATCTTGCAGACCGGATAAATAAGTCGGGATGTCGACGTCGGGCGCGCCGGGGAGCACGTCGATGATCGGTTCCTCGGCGAGGCGGGCGAGGTAGGCGTGGTTGGGCCCGGGAGTGGAGCAACCACCCAAGGCGAGCGCGGCCAACGCCAGGGTTGCGCCCAGCAAGCCGTGTTTTCGCGTTGTCAACACGGTGGCCGGACGCGTGAGTCGCGGCATGAAAATCGCCTTCATCAGTGGGACGAGCATTGTCAATTCACCGCTGTTTTCGGCCTGGGAGGTGCGCAGCGTCGAGACTAAACACGGCGTCGTCACGTATAAGACACGCGGAGACCAGGTTTTGCTGAATCGCCATGGCTTTGGCGTGCCGCTGCCGCCTCATGCGATCAATTGCAGGGCAAACATCGCCGCACTGGCCGGACTCGGCGTGAAGGATGTCGTGTCGTTGAACTCGGTCGGTTCGCTTCATCGGGATCTGCCGCCGGGCACATTGGTTTCGTGCGCGGACTACGTGGCGTTGCAGCAAGGGCCCGCGACTTATTTTGACGAGGAGTTGAAAGGCGGTGCGCCGGGCATCGCGAATAATCTGATTCCGTTGCTGGTAGAAAAACTCGCGCCTGAGTTCCGTATCGAGACGGGCAAAGTGTATGTGCAGATGCGTGGTCCGCGTTTTGAAACGAAGGCGGAAATCCGCATCATCAAAGACTGGGGCGACGTGGTCGGCATGACGCTCGCGCACGAGGCGGATCTCTGCACCGAGCTGGGATTACGCTACAATTCCCTCGCGATCATCGACAATTATGCGAACGGCCTCGGCGGGACCGAGATCGACTTCGCGAAGTTCAAAGACCTCGTGAAGGAGAATCAGGTGAAGGTGAACCGGCTGTTCACACGCTTGCTGGAAATCCTGGGTTGAGGAGAATCACGCCATTCCGACGGATCAGCTGATGGTTTCGGCGGGACGGGCCTTCAGCATGGACTCCTCGTGGTCGAGGAGGCTCTGCAACGGGTGGTGGGTTTCGTCGGTGATGATGTCGCGTTGCCAGAGGTCATCGACGGCGGCGCGTTCCGCATGGAGCGCCTGCAGGCGATGATGCCTGGAAGTGGTCTGGCGCAGGCGTGCGCTGGTGCGTGTTTCCCCCTCGGCGGTGAGCTCGGCGAGGCGGTGTTCGTATTCGGCGAGCACGTTGCCGAGCGCGGCGACTTCCTCGGGGCGTGACTCCAGATTTTCGGAGGCGCGCAGGACTTTCAGTCCGGCTTCGACGGCGGCGATGCGCGCGATGCGGTCTTCGTTCAGCTGCGAATTGTCGGCGCGCACGCCGAGTTTGCAGATCAACCATTCGAGCGTGGTGCCCTGCAGGAGCAACGTGACCATGATCACGCCCAGCGACAGAAAAATCACCATGTCGCGTCCGGGGAACGGCGAGCCATCGGCCAGTAATTTCGGAATCGAAAGCGCCGCCGCGAGTGTGACCGTGCCGCGCATGCCGGCCCAACCCGTGACCATCACGGACTGCCAGGGCGGACGCAGGCCGAGGCGTTTGCTTTTCTTGAAGAAAACAAAGGGCAGGTAGGCGCCGGGGAAAATCCAGATCAGGCGCGTGAGGATGGCCGCACCGGCGACCGCGGCGGTGAACCAGAGGAGTTCGCCGGTCGGGTGGAGTTTGCTCACGGCGGCGAGCACGGACGGCAGTTGCAGGCCGAGCAGGATGAAGGCGAGGCCGTTAAGCCAGAAGAGCACGACGGACCATACGGCGAGCGAGGTCTGGCGGGTTTCCACATCGGTGCGCAGAGGATCGCGCATGCCCGAGTAGAGACCCGCCGTGACCACGGCGAGAATGCTGGAAAGCCCGAGTGCATCCGCGGCCAGGTAGGCGGCGTAAGGCGTAAGCAACGACAAGGTGGTTTCGACAAAAATATCCGAGCCTTGATGCGTGCGCAGGAAATCGCGCCCGCGCCCGACCAGCCAGCCGAGGGCGAATCCCACCGCCACGCCGCCGACGGCGAGCCACACGAAATCAATCGCCGCGGCGCGCACGGAAAACGTGCCCGCAATCACGGCGGCGATCGCGAACTTGAACGCCACGAGGCCGGTGGCGTCATTCATGAGGCTCTCGCCGTTGAGAATCGTATTGAGACGCGCGGGGACTTTGAGCCGTTGCGTGATGGCACCGACCGCGACCGCATCGGTGGGTGACACGACGGCGCCGAGTGCAAACGCCATGGCCAGCGGCAGGCTCGGGATCAGCCAATGCGCGACGAGGCCCACGGCGATGGTCGTAAAAACGACCAGCCCGGTGGCGAGCGTGAGGATGGAGCGCTTCGCCGCCATAAAGTCGCGCAACGGCATGAGCCAGCCGTCAGCGAACAGCAGCGGCGGCACGAAACACAGAAAGAAGAATCCGGGATCGAGTTCGACGCGGGGGAACTCCGGCCAGAGCGCGATCAAGCCGGCTCCGACCACTTGCGTGATGGGCATCGGCCAGGGCAGTCGGCGACCGAGCACGCTGAGCACCGTTAACAGGAGGATGAGGATCAGCGCGTGTTCGAAGGCGGCCATGTGGTGGTGCGGCGAGCAGAGCGCGGGTGCTGCGCGGCTTCAAGCGGGCGCTTGCATGAATCCTTAAAAAGCGGGCCGATGAAACTCGGATTTGTTTTTGCCCGATTCCTGCATTGCGTGGGTAATTATGAAAATCGGCGTTATCGGTCTGGGCATCATCGGTGGGGTGTGGGCGCGGCATTATCAGGCTGCCGACAAGCTAGCGGGAGCGTGGAACCGCACGCCGCAGCCGGATTTCCCCCAGTGGAAAGAATCTCCCGAGGCTGTAGCGAGCGCGGCCGACGTGGTGCAGATCGTCGTGGCGGATCCTCCGGCCGTGCGCGCGGTGATTGAGCGGATTCTACCCGCGCTCGGTCCGGGCAAGGTCGTGGTGCAATCGAGCACCATCGATCCGCAAAGCAGCGATGAGTTTCGCACTTTGGTGAAGGCGACGGGCGCACGTTATCTCGAAGCGCCATTCACGGGCAGCAAGCCGGCGGCGGAGCAGGCCCAGAGCGTGTTTTACCTGGGCGGCGAGGCGGAGCTTATCGCAAAACTCGAACCGTTGCTGGCGACGGTGTCGGCCACGCGGTTTCACATTGGCGACCATAAACAGGCGGCGACGCTCAAGCTGGCCATGAACCTTAATCTCGCGGTGCAGATGCAGGCGTTGTCCGAGTCGCTGGTGCTGGCGCGCCGCGCGGGCATTTCGGACGACGTATTTTTCGGCGCGTTGGGCAAAAACGCGGGCTATTCCGGACTCACCAAATTGAAGGAGCCGAAACTGCGGGCGGGGGATTTTTCGCCGCAATTTTCGGTCAAACATATGCTTAAGGACGTGCGTCTGGCTTCGCGTATCAACGGTTGCGAAGACTTTCCCGTGCTGGATACGGTGCGCGACTGTCTCGCGGCTGCCGACCGGGCGGGTTATGCCGACGAAGATTTCGCGGCGCTGATCAAGCTGCTCGGCTAAACGCAGACCGTTTTTTATTCGGATGAAGCAGGCGCTTCCGTTGACGCGGAGGCGCTTATCTCCACACTGCACTCATGAGCGACTTCGTCTCCGGCCCCGCGGTTACCGATGCCAAGCAAACCATCGACCGTCTGCGCACTTCGATGCGGCAGACGATCAAGGGCAAGGACGAGGTCATTGATCAGATTTTGATCTGTCTCGCCGCCGCCGGCCACCCGCTCATCGAGGACCTTCCTGGCGTGGGTAAAACCACGCTGGCCTACTCGCTGGCGCGTTCGATGGACTGTGCGTTTGCCCGCATCCAGTTCACGAGCGATCTGCTCCCGTCGGATGTGACCGGCGTTTCGATCTACGACGATCTGGAGAAGCGTTTCATTTTCAAGAAAGGCCCGGTGTTTGCCAACGTCGTGCTCGCGGACGAAATCAACCGCGCCACGCCGAAGACGCAGTCGGCGCTGCTCGAAGTGATGGATCGCGCCAAGGTTACCGTGGATGGCGAACCGCATGATGTGGGGGCGCCGTTCATGGTATTCGCCACGCAGAATCCCGTGGATTACGAAGGCACCTTCCCGCTGCCGGAGAGCCAGATGGACCGTTTTCTCATGCGTCTGCACATGGGTTATCCGAAGGAAGCCGACGAACTGGATATCCTTCGCGCCACGCGCCATGCCTACGATTCGATCGCGCTCAACGCGGTCGCGACGCGTGAGCAGGTCCTGCACTTGCAGGAAACCTCCCAGCAGGTGTTCGTGGAAGATTCGGTGCTCGAATACATGCTCAAGATCGTCGGCGCCACGCGCACGGAGGCCGAATTCAAAGCCGGTATCTCGGTGCGCGGCAGCCTGGCGCTCAAGCATGCGGCCCAGAGCCGGGCGTTGTTGTTCGGCCGTGATTTCGTGATTCCCGAGGATGTGCAGGAACTCATCGTGCCGGTGCTCGCCCATCGTCTTTCGCTGCTCCGTCAAAGCTCCGACCCGATGGAAGAACGCCGGGCGGTGACTGCGGCTCTGCGACGCATCGTGGGCAGCCTGCCGACTCCGGTCTAACGGGTTCGCACCACGCGTTCATGTCGTTGTCCACCCCGAGCACCGTTCGCTCCCGGCCCTTGGTCGCGGCTTCGCCACCGATGGATGGCGGCGTGACCGGCTGGCAGGCGACCGGCGCGCGCCCGGGCAAGGTCCGCAATTACCGCTGGCGCGCGTTCATGTGGTCCTTGGTGTATCCACATCGCGGCAACCGCCTGTTGCTCACGTTGCCCGGCGGCATCGTGATCGCGGTGGCGATGGGGATCGCGGCGGCGGCCTACAACACGGCCAACAATATTCTGTTCATCGCGCTCTCGCTGTTGCTGGCATGCCTGGTGTTCAGCGGCCTGTTGTCGTGGTTGAATTTTAAAACCATGTCGTGGCGCCTGCGGGTGCAACCACCGCTGCGGGCGGGACGCGATCATCCGGTATTGATCGAACTGCACAACGGCCGGCAGATGCTGCCGGCTTACGGTTTGTGGTTTGAGGCGACCGCCACGGGCGAAAAACGGGCGACGCGGCTGCCCTTGCGCGAACGACTCGATGCGCAGGGCACGGCGGTGCTGGAATGGACTTTACGACCGGCGGCGCGCGGCCGGCTAACCGTGGAGTTGCTCACGGTGGGCTCGCTGTTTCCCTTTGGGTTCCTGAAGAAACTCATCGGCAGCGAACTCAAGCGGGACGTGCTGGTGTGGCCGGCACCGGTGGAATACCAGCGTTTCCCCTTGGCATCGTGGCATCAGCCAGGTCACGTCGAACGCGCATCGCGGGCGGGGCAGGGCGGTGATCTGTTTGCCCTGCGGGCGTATGCGCACGGTGACTCGAACCGGCTGGTGCATTGGAAGGCCAGCGCGCGGTTGCGGCGTCTGATGGTGCGGCAATACGCGGCGGAGACGCAGACGGGGTTTTCGATGTGGGTGCAGACGCCGGCCAGCGAGTGGAAACGCCCCGAGCAGTTTGAACTCATGTGCAGCCTGGCCGCGACGATGGCGGAGGACCTGTTCCGTGCGGGCCGGCTGGTATCGGTGGCGGTGGATGACGAGGCACCGCTGCCGGTGCGCCGCATGCACGACCTGGAGCGTTTTATGGACCGGCTGGCGATCGTGAAGCCCGCGGTGCAAGCTTATCAAACATCCGGCGACACCCCCCCGGTGCGCCGGGCCAACGTGCTGACCTTCGCGCCCGACGGCGCGCGGGGAGTGCTCGCTTACGTCGATGGAGAAAAAGCGGCCTCAGCTTAATCTCACCGAGCTTTACCAGCTCAAGTGGGTCCTTGGCGGCCTGCTCGCGGTGCTGTCGGCCTGGACCGTCCTCTACATGGACGTCGAGGCCTGGCTGTGGCTGGTGCTGATCACGGTGACCGTGCCCGTGGTGATGCGCTGGCCGGTGCTCACCTTGTATGTGCCGCGCTGGGCGCACCGGCTGGCATTCCCGCTGTTTGTGGCGCTGTTCGCGACGGACTATTATTTTAATCGTGAGCCGTTGCCGGCGATGATCCGGCTGGCGCTGATGCTGGTGTTTTACCGGGCGGTGACGCCACGGAAACGACGCGATGATTTGCAGCTCATCGTGCTGGGATTGTTTCTGGTGGTGGTCGCGGGCGTGCTCTCGGTGTCGCTGGCTTTTGCGCTGCAAATCGTGGTGTTCACGGGATGCACGCTGCTGTTCTTGCTCGTGATCACGTTGATCGACTCGGCCGAGGCGGGGCAGGTGTCAGCGCCATTCTCGGCGGCTGCACCGCCGCCGTGGATGCGCATCGAATGGTTGCGGCTGGCGCGGCGCCTGCGTGAAACGAGCGACTGGCGCGTGGTTTCGCTGGCGTCGGGATTGTTCGCCGGAGTCGTGGGGTTGTCGGCGCTGCTGTTCTTTGCGCTGCCGCGTTTTGAAATCGGGAACAGTTTTTTTCTCGATAACATGATCAGCAAGAAGTCGCGCACGGGCTTCAGCGAGAGTGTGCGCTTTGGCGATGTGACGGATATCCAGCAGGACACCAGCGTTGCTTTGCGCGTGCAGGTTTCTGATTTGCGGGCGATTCCAGCGGACCCTTATTGGCGCATGCTGGTGCTGGATAGTTATGCCGACGGAGTCTTCAGTGTTTCGAATTCCCTGAGCCAGCAGGTGCTTCCGCAAAAGAAAAAATCCGCACGCGTTGTCGGCAGCGCGCGCCCGCGCCTCAATGAGCCGGTGTGGGTCTTTTATCTGGAAGGAGGTATCAGCCGTTACCTTCCGTTGCTCGGCAGCTTCAACCAGGTGCAGTTCGATGGAGGAGCGCAGGAGTATGCGATCAACGACGAGCTGCGCATATTGAGGTTGGAGAAAGTGCCGCCGAAGATGTTCGCGTATCGGGTCGAGGGAATGCGGTTCGAGCCGGAGCTGGGCAAAATCGAAATTGCGCAAAAGCGTGATCCGATTGCGCCTCCCCAGGAATTCCCCGATGAGATTGACGGACGTAAGCGCGAACCGTCCGGACCGCCGACGTTTCTTACGATCAAGCTGGAGCCGGAAGACGCGGCCAAGGTGGAACAATGGGTGAAGATGATCGGTGCGCCACCGGGAGATGTGCGGACGTTCGCGCGGCTGGCGTCTGCCTGGCTCAATCAAAACCATGCGTATTCGCTGAGAATGGAGCAGGGCGAGGGGCGGGATGATCCGCTCGTCAGGTGGATGGGCTCGTCGCTGCCCGGGCATTGCGAACTGTTCGCCGGCTCGTTTACGCTGCTGGCCCGAACCGCGGGTTATCCCTCGCGCATGGTCACCGGGTTTCATGGTGGCAGCTGGAACGAAGGCAGCGGGCACTTGAGTATCCGAAATTCGGATGCGCATGCGTGGTGTGAAATTTATGATGCAGCATCGAAGACCTGGATGCGCGTGGACCCCACGCCCGGTGCCCGCGGACCGGAGCAGGCATCGGCGGTGCAGGAAACCACCGAGGCGGTGCTGGCACGCATCCGGGACAACACCTGGTCGGCCAAATTGGATACGGTGCGCATGTTCTGGTATCGGCGCATCGTTGATTTCGACCAGAGCTCGCAGGTGGAGCTGGCACGGGATGCCAAGAGCGCGATCGAGAGCCAGGCAAAGAAACTCAAGAAGTGGATCAACCACCGCTTGGAGCGGATCAGCGAGTGGTTGCAAGAACCGTGGGATGTGGCGCGGCTGGGTGCGTGGTTATTCGTGATCGGGACGGCGTTTGGCGTTGTGTTGGGCTGGCGCAGTTACGGTCGCGGCCTGTGGCTTCGCTGGCGCAGCGGGCTTACGCGGAACGGAGTCGATCCCGTGCGTCGTGAAGCCGGACGCTGGCTTCGCAAACTTAGCGCGCGCGGTCTGCACACGGGGGACGTGCGCGCCGAGTTGGAGCGGTTGCGCTATGGTCCGCGTTCCAGCTGGCCGAACCCGCAAGGTGTATTTCGGCGGGCTAAACGCGCTCTCAAGTCGGGCATGGCGAACCAAGCTACGGATTAATCCGCGATGCCGCGTCAGGGCGCGGGCGCAACGGATGCCGGATTGCTGGGAGCGAAGTTTTTAAAGGCGGACGGCGGGGCCTTTTGTTTGTCGTCCCACTTTTTGAGAATGGCTCGGGCGATGGGCACGGCGTAACGACCACCGGCGGTTTCTTCGCCAGGCGTGTCACCCTCGATGACCACGGCGATGGCAATCTGTGGGTTTTCGATGGGGGCAAAGCAGATGAACCAGGCGAAATTAATGGTGCCCTTGGCAGTCTGTTTTTGCGCGGTGCCGGTCTTGCCTGCGATGCGCAGGCCGGGGATTTTCATGAACGGGGCCTGGAGGACTTTAGAAGTGCCGGTGACGGTGCACGCTTCCATTCCGGCAACGAGTGCGGCGTATTGCGCGGAGGTCAGGCCGCTGCGGGCGGAGTGTTGGGAGAGACGATTTTCCTCGTGGAGCAGCGTGGGCGTGGTGGTGAGTTCATCGCGGGCGATCGATGCGGTGAAGGCGGCCATCTGCAACGGGGTGACCAGCACGTCGCCCTGGCCGATCGCCATGTTGGCGGTGTCGCCGGGGAACCAGCGTTCGTCGCGACGTTCCTTTTTCCACGCGGGGTCGGGGATCAACATGCCGCGTGTCTCCGAAATTTCGATACCGGTGGGTTTGTCAAAACCGTGGCGCTTCGCTTCGGCGGCGAGCGCCTCGACGCCCATGTCGAGGCCGACTTTGTAGAAGTAAACGTTGCAGCTTTTCTCGATGGCGGTCGCAAGGTTGATCTCGCCGTGGGCGTGGCCGTCGTGGCAGGGGAAACGGCGGCCGCCGACTTGGTAGAAGCCGGGACAGTTGATCAGCACTTCGGGATCAGTGGTTTGCGCGCGCAGACCGGCGATGGCGGTGAGAATCTTGAACGAAGACCCAGGCGGGTAGAGGCCGTGGGTCGCTCGGTTGAGCCAGGCTCCGCGCTCGGTGATGTCGCGGGCGGCGGCATAACCGAGGCGCGGAATGAAGTCCTTGAGGTTGTAGTCGGGCTTGCTGGCGAGGACGAGCACCTCGCCCGTGCGGATATCGATGGCGGCGGCGGCACCGGCGAGCTCGGTATCGGCCATGGCTTTTTCGGCGGCGGTCTGGAAATCGGCGTCAATGGACGTGCGCAGATTGTGTCCGTGGACGGGCTGGCGTTTGGAGAGCGGCGGGTTGATGCGGTAGCCGGCGGGATCGACGCGGTAGATGGCGCCGCCGGTCTCGCCTTGCAGCAGTGAATCGAAACGCGATTCGAGACCTTCGCGACCCAACGTGCCCTTCATCTTGAAGGTGGTGAGCTCGGCTCCGGGGAAATCCTCGGCGGCTTCGATGGCGTCGTTGGCGGTGACGTAGCCGAGTGTTTGCGCGGCGATGGAACCGGACGGATAATCACGAATGCTGGACGCGTAAACCTGGAGCGGCGAAGTAACCGGAAGTTGTTCGATGAGCCGCGCGTATTCGCCGGGTTCGAGATCATCGACCAGGAGGTAGGGCAGGAGGAGCTGCTGGCGGAAGTGTTTTTCGAGGTCGTCGGAATCGAGTTTTTCTTCGCGACCGAGTGTGCGGTTGATTTGATCGAGGTAGCGTTTGACGACGGTGAAACGGGCGATGCGTTCCATCTGCGTGGACGTGGGGAGGTTTTTGTCGTCGGCTTCGCGATACGCTTTGCGAATGCGGATATACTCGGTGCGAAATTCCTTACGCAGCTCGCCGAGGTAGAGGTTGACGGCGAAGCGCGGACGGTTGGCCACCAAGGGACGCCCGTCGCGGTCGTAGATATTGCCCCGCGGGCCGGGGACGAGGACGCGGCGCTGGTTCTGCTTGCGCTCGCTTTCGTGGAAGCTGTCGCTGCGGATGAGCTGCTGGTAGGCGAGTCCGCTGATCAAGATGAGCAGCAAGGCGGTGATAAACAGATAAAAGACGATCACCCGCGGGTTATAGCCCTTGTGTGTTTCGACCAGACTGCCGCGTTCAGAACCAAGATCGGGCATGGCTCAGAGGGCGCGACGCGAAAAATCGCGGAGGTTGGTGCCGGTCGCCTCAAGGAGCCGGTTTTGCACGGCGAAGAACCACGGCGCGATCACGGCGATCACGATTTGGGATACCAGTAGATCGGCGAACACGCGCATCCACGCGGTCGCGGGATGCAGTCCCGGATCAATGCGAACGAAACTCAACGCGAGGAAGAGTCCGAGGTTGGCGAGGAGCGCGACCACGACGCCGACGATGGTTTCTTCGCGCGGAGCCCGGGCGCGGACAGTGAAAATGACGGCGTGGGCGGCGAGAAAAAGGAAGGCTTGGGTGCCGAAGGCCACGGGTTCACCGGCATCGAGAATCAAGCCCGCAATGAAAGCGGCGGTTGCCCCCGTGCGGTAGCCAAGCCGGAGAGCGGCGAACGCCACGAACAATCCGCCGCACCAGACATGGATCTGCCAGACCGCGAGGTAATGGTTGAGCTGGCCCAGCAGCAGTGCGAGCAGCAGCGAGGCGACGGTGAGAATGAGCACCCGGCGTTTCATGCGATCAACGCGGGGGCAGGACTTCCGGCACGAGCACGGTTACCTCGTTGAGCGAGGAGAGCTCGGGATCGAGACGCACGTCACCGGATTTGAAGAGTCCGTCGGAGCTGGGTTCCACGCGGGTGATGTAGCCGACCGTGAGATTGGGAGGGAAAACGCCACCGAGGCCCGAAGTGACGAGTTTGCGCGGGCTGGAGGCGGTGACGAAAACATCGAGCGGCACGTATTCGACGGAGCCGACGGCGGGGCCGTAGGACGGGTTCACGGCGCCCTGATAGCTGATCGGGCGGATGTCGCCCTCGGCGGTGGCGGCAATGCGCACGCCTGGGCTGCTGATTAATTCAACGACGGAGGTATAGGTGAACACCTCGCGCACCCGGCCGACCACGCCGCCGGCATAAATCACCGGCGAACCGACGGTGATGCCGTGGTTGCTGCCCTTGCGAATGACGAGTTGCTGCCACCACGAGGAAAATTCGCGTTTCACCACGCGGGCGGGTTCGGCGCGGTAGCCGGACGGCGTGGGAAGCTTGAGAATACGCTCAAGGCGTTCGAGTTCGTTGCGCAGCGCGGAATCTTGCTGGAGGCGCACCTCGTATGCGGCGTTCAGGCGGGCGAGATCGCGGCCTGCCTCGATCAAGTCGTTTTTCGGGCGGGTTTTGAGCGACCAGAAATCCTGCAAATCACGGACGTAGGACGCGGTTGTTTCGAAGGGAGCCTGCAGTTCGAAAAAACTGGTGCGGGCGACACGTTTAAGCGCGGTGGGTATCAACAACCACGCGAGCAATACGATGCCGAGGGTGAGAAACGGTTTGGCTTGGTCGAAACGCGGGGGGAGCACGGGAAAGTCGGAAGGCTGGACGCGCCTGCGGTGATTCGATGGAGGGCCGCGGGCCGGTGCTCTTGGCTACCGGGCGTGATCAGACGTTCTGAAGCACCCAGTTGAGGTCGTTCAAGACGGCACCCGTGCCATTGGCGACGGCGGAAAGGGGGTCGTCGGCGATGATCACCGGCAGGCCGGTCTTGTCGCTGAGGAGACGGTCGATGCCGCGGATAAGGGCACCGCCGCCGGCCATGACAAAACCGCGATCCACCAAGTCGGCGGAAAGTTCGGGCGGGCAGCGCTCGAGCGTGGAGCGCACGGCGTCCACGATGGCCGAGATCGGGTCGTTGAGCGCCTCGCGGATTTCCTGGGAGGTGATGTGGATGGTCTTGGGAAGGCCGGCGACGGAATCGCGGCCCTTGACCTCCATGGTGAGCTCTTCGTCGAGCGGATAGGCGGAACCGATGCGGACCTTGATTTCCTCGGCGGTGCGTTCACCGATGAGGAGATTGTAGGCGCGCTTCATGTAGTTGACGATGGAGCTGTCGAGCTCGTCGCCGGCGACGCGTATCGATTTGGAGAATACAATACCGGAGAGGGAGATGATGGCGATCTCGGTGGTGCCGCCGCCGATGTCGACGATCATGTTGGCGGCCGGTTCGTCGATCGGAAGGCCTACGCCGATCGCGGCTGCCATGGGCTCGGGAATGGTGATGACGTCGCGTGCGCCGGCATGGGTGGCGGAGTCTTTGACGGCGCGTTTTTCGACCTCGGTGATGCCGGAGGGAATTGCGATGACGACGCGGGGTGCGACGCGCAGGGAGTTATTGTGCACCTTGCGGATGAAATAGCGCAGCATCTCCTCCGTGACGTCGAAGTCGGCGATGACGCCGTCTTTCATCGGACGGATGGCGGTGATGTTGCCGGGGGTGCGCCCGAGCATCTTTTTGGCTTCTTCGCCGACCGCGCGGACTTTGCGGGTCACCGTATCGAGAGCGACGACGCTGGGCTCACGCAGGATGATGCCCTTGTCCTTCACGTAAACGAGGGTGTTGGCGGTGCCTAGGTCGATACCGATGTCGTTGGAGAAGTAGCCAAATAAATTCGATGCCATGTGCGTGAGGATACGACGACGCCTGCGCCGTTGAGACTACAAACGAGCGAAGCTTGTGAGTGTCAAAGGTGAAAACGGTCTGCCTCAAAGACATCTGTTTATGGACGGGGTTCGAGGGAAGATCGTGACACCGGAAGGGGTTTTTGAGCGCTGGTTTTTAACCTAAGTTCAAACCACAGGACGACGCCCATGTCCGCTTTTGAGCAAAATGCAGGCATTAGGTGCGGCGGGTGAGGGGGAACTGCGTTGAGCTGTGGGTCGTTTACGAAAATTTTACCAATTCTAGGGTGATAACATCACTTGCAGGTCGAATCGGGGGACGCAGAAAACACCAGAAAAGTGCGTCGCCACAAAATCACTACAGATTTTGTTTTGAGAGGAGAAACAGGTCAAAACCAAGGCCAAATGGCCTGAATGAGCCTAGCTGGCACGCGACGTGGTATATTGCCCAGAACACACCATCTCATTATGGGAAACAATCTAGCTATTAACCAAATCATGCAGGCTCCCAATGTTATTGGGTATGTCCGCTGTTCAGAGGCCGGTGATGTCATCGAGCAGGAAGGCAACGAAGTCGATGTCCTGGCCAACGTCATCGTTTACTTCCAACAAATCGCAGTGCTCATCGGCGAGTCCTTCGGGCTCGAGCACTTCCATGAGGCGCAAATCCAAGGCAAGTCACTCACCGTGGTTTGCATCCCCCTCAATAACGAGGTGGTCGGCGTGATTCTAAACTCCCGCGCCCGCGTGAATGAGATCGTCACCCAGATGCGCGTTATTCTCAACATCAGCTAATTTATTACCCGTCATGGTCCTTAATAAGGTTTTTGATAACGTTTTGGATATTCCCGGCGTGGATGGCGTGTGCCTCTTCGGCCTTTCCGGTCAGGTGTTCTTGAACCGGATGCCCTCCTTCCTTTCCCCCGAGGTGTTTGCCGACGCCCTGCGCCGCATCACCGCGCTCTACGAGACGATGGATGAAAACTTCCTCCCATGTGACGACTACCTGCTCCGTTTTTCGGAGAAGTGGATTCTCTTCCGTCGCACCGACCAAGCCGTGTTGCTGGTCATGGCCGCCGAGACCGCGAATTTCGCCTCGACGCGCATGGTCACCAACATGGCCCTGAAGCACCTGACTCCGGCCGCCCTGGCTGAGTTCAGCCCTGAGTCTCCGGTTGCGGCTGCTCCCGTCGCCGTCGCGGCCCGTGTTCCCACGGGTTCCACCGCCACGCCGTTTTCCGCCCCTCCGTTCCCTCCGGCGGCGATTGCGCCTGAGCCGGTTGCACCTGCTGCTGCCGCGCCTGCAACCGAGGTCCACAAAACCGTCCGCATGTTCCGCGGCCGCGCTTATTGATATTCCGCATGGGGTGCCATCGCACCCCGTGTTTATTTTTCGAAAGCCTGAATGAGCTCCCAAGCCCTGCTCTGTATTCCTGATGCGCGCCTGCGCAGTCTCTTTTCGCTTTTGCTGACCGACGGCGACGCTCAAGTCACCTCGTGTCACGACAGCGATGAGTTTCAGCGGGTGCTGGTGACGCGTTTCTATGATCTGTGCGCGATCACCCTGGATGCGAATACGGACATGGCGGGCTTTATCAAAACGGTCCGGTATCTCTCGCCGGATACCCGCATCCTGCTCATCGCGAACAAGGACGATGTTGAACAAATCATTCCGCTTTTCCCTCTGGGTATCAGCGAAGTGTTGTTGCAGCCGATCAACCCGAAGAAGGCGATTTCGGCCATTCACAAGCTGATCGATTCACAGCAGATCGAGGCGGCGGCCGAGGCGGCGGATGAAGGCGCGGATCAAGCCGGTGCACAATCTGGCGCGGGCCAGCGCACCCAGCACATCGTTGCCCGTAGTCCCGCCATGCGAGCGGTCGTCAGCCAGCTTTGGCAGGCGCGTCAGGAATCGCTGGGCATCATTTTGAGAGGGGAGCCTGGCTCTGAATTTGAGCTTATCGCCCGTGAATACCAGTCCATGTGCGGTGACCCGAGTGGCTACCTGTGCGTGCTGGGTCATCATGAGATCACATCCGAGGGTTTGGCCACGGCTGCGTCGCTTGATCGACTGAATGACGGGATTCCCCGCACATTTTTGATCAGGGACCTTGAGTTGCTACCTGCGTCGCAACAGGCGCAGCTGCTCGATTTTCTTCGTCTGGCCAAACGCCGTCGTGATCGTGACCGGCCCTTGCGCTTCGTTTTTACCGTGGCCGAGTGCGACGATCAGGGACGAAATCTCGATCTTCCGTTTATCGAGGAGATGTTGTTTGTGGTTCCCGTCGTGGTGAAACTGCCGGCGTTGCGCGATCGCAAGGCGGATATCGAGCCGCTTACGCGTAAACTCCTGCTCGACCTGACTGCGATCTATCCCGAATACCGCGTGCGTTCGATGAAGACCGGCGTGGTGGAGTGGTTGGCCGGCCGTCTGTGGCGCGGTAATCACGATGAGTTTTGCGCTTATTTGCGCCAAGTGATCATGGAGTGCCCGAGTCGTGAAGTCAGCATGGCTTACCTCAATACGCGGGAGGCTGCCATGGCCGGTCGTTCGAACAATGGTCTGCCGCCTCCGCTGACGACCACCACGTCCTTGGATACGACTGTGGCCACAGCGGCCGTGCCGGTGCCTCAGCCGTTGTTAAAGCCGGTGATTGCGGGCACGAACCCTCCGTTTGGCGGCAGCGAAAGGCCGGCCTCAACCGGTCGACTGACGGCGAAGGAACTGCTCGCGAAGGTGCGTTGAGTTAACTCGCTGGCAGGGATGTAGGCCGTCGTCGGTTGACCACCGCATATCGTGCGTTTATTAGAAGCACTCGCGGCTCAACCAGCACGTGGCCAATAAAAAAACGCGCCCGATAAAGGGCGCGTTTTATGAAGTCAGATCGGTGAGACGGCTTAGTTGGAGCCGTGTGTCTTGGTGGTCTCCGGTTTGGAAACGGGTTTTTTTACAGAAGGCTCGCCGTCTTCGTCTTCGTTGTCCGTTTCGTTGGACGCTTTTTTGAACTCCTTGATCGACTTGCCGAGGCCCTTGGCGAGCTCGGGAAGCTTCTTCGCGCCGAAGAGCAACATCACTACGGCGAGGATGAGAAAGAGTTCCATGCCGCCCAAACCAAAGACGGCGGCTACGGTGGTGGAGAGACTGTTCATATTGCCAACAGGGTTAGGCTGACAGGGCGTTGAAGCAAGGTGGAAAGCGCTTTTGCGCGCTACTCACTCAGGGTGCAATCAGGGAGCAACGGGAGCGAAGACCACTTCGTCACCGACTTGCGGATTACCGGCCAACAGACGGGTTCCAAGCGTGCGCCCGCGGATATAGGCCGAAGCTTGGAGACGGGCAACCGGTTGCAGATCATCGCGGCGGGCGATCAAAATACTGCCGTTATAACTCGCAGGCATCACGGCATAAGGCGCGAGTTCGACGATCACCGAGAGGCTGCGTGAATCGATCGCGATCACGCGACCGACGACCATGACAGGGCCTGGAACGGTGACGGATGCCTTCGTGGGCTCCGCACCTTTGGCCTCACCACCCGGGGCGGCTGATTTGCCGCCACGGGTCGCGCAGCCTCCGAGCAGGACGCTGCAAAGCGCGAAGGTGAGCGCGCGTCGCATGGCGACTCAGGGGTGCTGCGGGATGACCGGCTTGTTGGCCTGAACCTGCTTGAGCAGGTTCTGCGCGTTGTCGATCTGCTCGGCGTCGAAGAAGCCGTGCAGCTGGCGAATGCGCGTCGGGTGACGCATCTTGCGGAGCGCCTTGGCCTCAATCTGACGGATACGTTCGCGGGTCACCTTAAACTGCTTGCCGACTTCCTCGAGCGTGCGGCTGTAACCGTCCACCAGACCGAAGCGCAGCGAGAGCACGCGACGTTCGCGATCAGTGAGGGAATCGAGCACGTCGATGATCTTCTCGCGAAGGAGCGAGTAGGCGGTCATGTCGTAGGGATTCTCGGCGGATTTGTCCTCGATGAAGTCACCGAAGGACGTGTCGTCGCCATCGCCCACGGGCGACTGCAGGGAGATGGGCTGCTGCGCCATCTTCATGATCTGCTGCACGCGCTCGACTGGCAGGTTCATTTCGTCGGCGACTTCCTCGGGCGTTGGCTCGTGGCCGAATTCCTGGAGGAGCTGCTTCTGGACCTGCATGACCTTGTTCAAGGTCTCGATCATGTGCACCGGAATACGGATGGTGCGGGCCTGGTCGGCGATCGAGCGCGTGATGGCCTGGCGGATCCACCACGTGGCGTAAGTGGAGAACTTGTAGCCGCGGCGATATTCGAATTTCTCGACGGCCTTCATGAGGCCCATGTTGCCCTCTTGAATGAGGTCGAGGAACGAGAGGCCGCGGTTCGTGTATTTCTTCGCGATGGAGATCACGAGACGAAGGTTGGCCTCGACCATCTCGGTCTTGGCCTTGTGGGCTTCGCGGACGTGGACGTTGGTCTGGGTGACGACGCGCTGCAGGTCGGCCGGCGCGATACGCTGTTCGGCCTCGATCTGTTTGATGCGGGCCTGGATCGCCTTCGTGTCGATGGCGGCATCCTTCTTGGTCTTCGGGTGCTTGGCGCGGTCGAGCTGGTGGTGGAGCTGTTCGATTTCGCTGAGGACGGGTTGGAGGGCTTCGAGCCACTCTTCGTAAACCTTCAGCTTGAAATAAAACTTGGAGAAATTCGCGCGCAGGGTGGCTTCGCGTTTGGTGTGCTTGGCGAGGACCTTTTTGCGGTCGGCCTCGGAGCGGGCCTTCAGGTATTCTTCCCACGAGTCGGCGACGGACTCTTCGTTTTTCTGGGTGAGCTCGACGAGCTTGGGCAGGCCTTTGAAATAGGCGTCGCGGCTCTCGATTTTCTTGTCGATGACGATGCGGTCAAAACGCTCTTCGCGGTTGATGAGCTTTGCACCGAGGATGGCGATGTATTTGCCGATGATCGCGGTTTCAAAGAGGGCGGTCTGGGCCTTGAGCTCGGCGTTTTCGATACGCTTGGAGATTTCAACTTCTTGTTCGCGGGTGAGCAGGGGGACCTGGCCCATCTGCTTGAGATACATGCGAACCGGGTCGTCGAGGATGTCGTGCTGCGAGGAGCGCGACTCTTCTTCCTCGGCTTCTTCCTGGCGCTGCTTGTAATCCTCGACCTGATCGGGCTCGAGAATTTCGATTTCAAGATTCTGCAGAATCGAGAGGACGTTATCGATTTCCTCCTGGTTTTCCACGGAGTCGGGCAGGGCCTCGTTGATGTCGTCGAAGGTCAGGTAACCCTGTTCCTTCGAGAGACGGATGAGGTTGCGGATCTTGTCGTTAATACCACCGGCCGGGAGATCAACGCCCGGAGCGGACGCATCGCCCGACGCGGGGCGGATGCGTTCAATGGCGGCCTCGACGGCTTCGGAGTGGGAATCGGTATCGGCGGACTTGGCTTTGCGCGGCATGGTATCGTGAATCGGGGAAAATAAATTAAGCCGCGGGCAGCCTCAAAGGCGCGCGCAGCTGGCGTTTGATATCTAGGAGTTCCTTAAATAGAGAATTTGCGTCAACGTTACTGTCCGCAGTGGTATTGGCTAGGGCAAGTTCTATCTGGCGAATGCGGGGTTCGAGCCGGCGGCTCTGAAGTTGAGCCAATCCGAAATTCGCAACTTTTGCGGGGTCATCAATTTGAGGTGTCTCAAAAAGTAATGATGCAACGAGTGTGCGTTCTTCGGCGGTTTCCAGCAAATCGTCCAAGTGATCCCGGCCCGGCCAGGCATCCTGTTCGAATTCAGCCAGAAAGCGGTTGAGCAGCACGCCGGCGGGGTGGGTCAGATCGATCCATTCGTGCGGCAACGTCCGACCGAGCGGAGCGCCCAACTGCTCGAAGTGAAGAATGAGAATGAGCAGGTGATGCTCCGGCGTGTCGCGGGTGTCGATTTTGGGAGCAGGCACCTCAAGCGGTTCTTCGGACGAAAGTTGGGCGGGGCGGGCCGTTTGCTGCCGGTCATGGCGGAGGCGCTGGTGATCAAAATCTTTTTGCAGGGCCGAAAGCGGCAGACGGAGAATCGAGGCCGCTTCTGCGAGAAATTGGGAGCGGGCGACCTCGGATTCGACGTTGAGGATGAGCGCGTGAATCTCGGTGGCGATACGAGCCTTCTGCTCCGGAGTGGCGGTCTCGGGTGAAGGCAACAAGGCGCGGCAGGCAAAGGCCATCGAAGACAGCGCGGATTTTTTGACCTCCTCGTAGCCGGCGAGACCTTTTTCAAGGAAGAGCAAATCGGGATCGATCTTGGTGTCGGTAGCACCGCCGAGAAAGCGCACTTCGAGGCCGGCTTTGAGTGCCATTGGAAGGAAGCGCAGGGCGGCTTTTTGGCCGGCGCTGTCGCCGTCGAAAAAGCATTCAACCTGCGTGTGATAGCGACGAAGCAAGACGAGCTGTCCCTCGGTGATCGACGTGCCTTGGGGCGCGATGGCGGTCTTGAGGCCGACGCTCCAGCTGCGCAGGGCATCGAGCTGACCCTCGACGAGGACGAACGGTTTGCCTTCGCCGACATTGCTCCGAGCGCGGTCGAGGTTGAAGAGCAGATTACCCTTGGTGAAAATCGGCGTCTCGGGCGAGTTGACGTATTTGGCTTCGCGGGCGGGATCGTCTTCGGGGGTCAGATCGGTTTGACGCGCGGTAAAAGCCACGACGCGGCCCTGATGGTCGCGGATGGGAATCATCAGGCGTCCGCGGAAACGGGATTTGAAGGAGTTGAGACTAAGCATCGCGCCATCGCGCACAAAGAAGAGACCGCATTGGCGGAGGGCTTCCTCGGAGTGCTTTTTTTTGAGTAACGCGGCGGCGAGTTCGGAGCCGGTAGGCTCGGCGGCACCGATTTTAAATTCGTCGGAGATCTCGTGGGTGAAGTGGCGTTTTTCGGTCCAATAATCGCGCATCCAGTCGCCGGTGAGCGTGGCGGATTTGAATACTTGGTGAAAGTGCTCGGCGGCGGTTTCGTGGATGTCGAAAATCTCCTGGCGCAGCGAACGTTCCTCGCGACTGGGTCCGCCGGAGCCTTCCTCGTATTCGATGGGAACGTTGAAGCGTTTACCGAGAGTTTCGATGGCCTCGGTGAAGGTGAGCTGCTCGGTTTCGCGGACGAAGCTGATGATGTCTCCCGCTTTTCCGCAACCGAAGCACTTGTAGAAACCCTTGTCGGGATCGACGTGGAAGGACGGCGATTTTTCGTTGTGAAAGGGGCAGAGGCCTTTGAAGCGAGACCCGGCTTTGCGCAAGGTGGCGACCCGGCCCACGACATCGACGATGTTCACGCGAAGCTTCAGATCGCGGAGACAGGTGGGTTTGATGACGGGCATGGATCGGCGGATGTCGCGAAGGGAGCTGCGACGAAGTTTGCACTTTTACCCCCATGTCGGGTCTGTCAAGAACTGCGGGCTGGACTGTTAGCGATGCCCTGATCGCCGGCCGCTCCTTTTCCCATGCTCTACTTTCGATTCGCGTTTAATTGTGCACTGGTGCTCCTCGCGGGCTCCGTCCGGCTGTTTGCCGCCGACGTGGTTCCGGCTCCGGCGGCGCCGGCGGTATCGCCGGTGATCTGGGAGGCGAAATTGGGCGACTTCTCCGATGCGGTCTATGCACGACAGGTCGAGCAGCTGATGGAACGCTTTGAAGTGTCGGTCGGGCACAAACTCGTGCCGGGGGAGAAGGGCAAAGTGGGCCTCAAAATTTACGCCGACTCCGGTCCCGGGCTCGCCACGCCGCTGGGGCTCACCAAGGCGGTGATCGCGGCGCTTGAGCGGCGGGGCTACACGAAGGATAAGATTTTTCTGGTTGGCCTGAATCAGCAGCGGCTGCGGTTTACGGGCTATCTGCCGTCGCTGGTCACAGGCAAGTCTGCCTTCGACGGGCATCCGGTCTATGTGCTCGAATCGGAACGTTACTTCGATCCGGTGTGGTTTTATGACAGCCCGTTGCCTTCGCGCTTCGATCCGATTCTGGCGCAGAAAAGCGTCGAGAACTTCGATTCCGAGACGACGTTGGAGCAGGATCGTAAAAGCTTTCTGGCGACGCCGCTTTTTGTAGATGCTGATTTTTGGATCAATCTGCCGGTTTACACCGATCACCCGGTGCTGGGTGTAAACGGTGCGCTGGTGAACGCGACATTGTGGAACGCATCGAATACCGCGCGGTTTTTCCGCAGTCCGGCGAGCGCGCCGGCAGCGGTGGCGGAAATGAGCGCCATCCCTGAATTGCGTGGCACGTGGATGTTTACGCTGGCGAGTCTGGAGCGTTATCAATTCATCGGCGGACCCTGGTTCAACTCGCTTTACACGATTTCCGAACCGCGTTTGTGGCTGGGCACGGATCCGGTGTTGCTCGATGCCCTGATGCTGGAACGCATCAACCGCTACCGGGTGCTCGACGGTTTTAAGCCGGTGTCGGATGACATCCGCACGCTCGAGTTTGCTTCAATCCTCGGCGTGGGATCGCGGAAAGTGGGCGACGCCAAGTTCGTGCCTGTGGGGAATTGATGTAAAATGCCCTTGTCTCACCCGAGCTCATCGGCCCATTTCTAAAGCCTAATTATGTCCGACGCGTATCTGCCGCTTCTCATTCAACTCATTCTGGCAACCGGCTTGGCCGTTTTGATTGTCGGTGTGAGTCACTTGCTCGGTGAGCGTAGTAAAAAACGCACCGCCATCACCGACACCGCCTACGAATGCGGCGTGAAGGTCGAGCCGCTCCTGCACACGCGTTTCTCGGTGAAGTTTTACGTCACCGCGATGCTGTTCATCCTGTTCGATATCGAGGTGGTTTTCCTGATTCCGTGGGCGTTCATCTATCGCGATTTCCTCGCCAACAACCTGTCGATTCTCGGACCGATCCTTTTCTTTTTCGGCGTGCTCGTCCTTGGTCTGTTCTACGAAGTGAAGAAGGGCGCGCTCGAGTGGGAGAAGTGATCGCGAACCTCGCGACTTGATCGAGGCTAACCCCCATGAAACTCGACAAGATCATCGCCCGCAGCCGCATCATTGATTTGCGGAGCACGGATATGAAAGGAGCTCTCACCGAGCTTCTGGCGGTGTCTGCGAGCAAGTTTTCCGATCTCAAGCCGGATGCTTTGCTGCGCGGTTTGCTCCAGCGCGAGAGCACGATGACGACTTACCTCGGCTCGGGCGTGGCGTTGCCGCACGTGCGGGTGAAAATGAGCCGCCGCTATGTGCTCGCCATTGGCCGCAGTCGTGAGGGCATCCACAACGAGAACACCGTCGATGATGAGAAGATCCACCTGATCTTCATGTTGCTGGCCGATGACAAGGCGCGGGATTATCTGCAATTACTGGCCTCGATCGCCCGTCTGTTGAAAGACGAGGAACTCGTCCGCGCGGTCATGCAGGAGGCGACGACGAATGATGTGTTTGACCGGTTGGTCGCCGGATTCGGCGGCATTCTCGCGAAGCCGGTGCAGGCCCAGCAAAACCGCATCAACCGCCTGATGATCCATGAAGCGGATCGGGTCGCCAAGGGTGCCGGTTGCGGTGCGATCATGGTTTTTGGCGATGTTTTTGTCGGCGGCATCGAGCCGGGTGCGTGGTTCCCCAAGAGCAAAACGATCCTGGTGACGCGCAACCTCGTGGAGCTCGAGGAGGACGATAAATATTTCGCCGGTGTGATCCAGGTGCGTTCGTATTCACAGCGCCGGCTCGCCCAACTGCGCAGCGCGATGTTTGTGGCGCTGACGCGCGAGATGATTTCGTTCAGCGATCGTGTGTGTTGCGTGGGCGGCATCGCTGGCAGCAACCAGTTCGACACGGTCGTGATCGTCGATGTGGAGCGCGAATTTCAGACGCTGCTCACCGGCCACGCCGACCTGATGCCTGATGACGTGAAGCCCGAGGTGCTTGAGCGCGTGATCGCCATCGCCACCGAGCTGGCCGTTGAAGGCCGCGAGGGAAAGCCGGTGGGCTGTCTTTTTGTGCTGGGCGACACCGCCAAGGTGGAGAAGCTGATCAAGCCGCTCGTTTTGAATCCGTTTTATGGATACAAGGAGGAGGATCGCAATATCCTCAGTCCGTTCATGGACGAGACGGTGAAGGAGTTTTCCTCGATCGACGGGGCGTTCATTATTCGTGGCGACGGCGTGGTGTCCTCGGCGGGCAGCCTGATCCAGGCGGCGGACAGCGACCATGTCCTGCCGAGCGGGCTGGGTAGCCGGCATGCAGCGGCGGCGGCGATCTCGGTGGCGACGGAGTGCATCTCGATCGTCGTGTCGTCGAGCACGGGGCAGGTGACCCTGTTCCGCCGTGGCGTGATGCTGCCGTTGACGGAAAAGAAGATGGATGCGGCTGGCTGAGCCGGTCGAAAGTAACGCTACGTGGGCGTAAACTTTGAGGTTGCACCGGTCGGGGCGCAGGCTTTTGTCTGACCCTTCAACATTTAAACATCATGGCACAAGAAACCGTCACCCTGGAATGCACCGAGGCCCGTAAAGAGGGTAAGCCCGTTTCCCGTTACCTCACCAAGCGTAACAAGAAGACCGTCACCGAGCGCATCGAAAAGAAGAAGTATAACCCCTTCCTTAAGCGCCACACCCTTCACAAGGAAATCAAGTAACGTAAGTTACGCGTCTAATTTCAAAAGCCGGTCCGCGAGGGTCGGCTTTTTTCATGCCCTGATTTCTCCCCGTGCAGGCTTAATCAAGGCATGAAAAAACCCGACTGATAAAAGTCGGGTGGAGCGTGGGAGAAACGTGAACCGAGGTGGGATTAGCGATGGCTGGCGACCGCTTTTTTGGGGTGAGGCGAGTTCGTGCCGGCGGATGAGGCGGGTTGCGAGCGGCGGGCGGAGCGCCAGCTTTCGCGATGTTTACGGATCCAATCGAGCAAGGCGCGTTCGAAGCCGATGTCGTGACCCAGGCGTTCTGATTCCAGCCATTTATGGCGGAGAATCTCTTCACGTTCCGCGAGGAACTCCTGGTAGAGGCTCGATTGCTTCACGAATTCACGGGAAGATTTGTCGGACTCGTGAGGATGGGAAGAATGCATGGCGACCACGGCGGTGATACAGCAAAGCTGCTTAGGCGGTTGGTTTCTCCAGTGACCGAATGAGATTCGGTTGGGTGGATGGATGCGAAAACGAGAGGCTCAAAGCGGAAGGGAAATGAAAAAAGAAGCAGGTGTCGTTTTTCGAAATCTCCATCATGTCTGGAACAAACGCTAAGTTTACGGCGGGGTCTGTCAATGCCTGCAACCTCCACCGGGTTTCTTGCCTATTACTTACAAATTTAGTGAAGCCCGTTAGCTCGTTGCGGGCATGGGCTTGCGGGAAAGTTGGAGCAAAATGGCTTCGCCGATTTCCCGGAAAGTTGAGGCGGCAGGGCTGTCGGGATTGGTGACCACGATGGGTTTGCCGGCATCGCCACCTGCACGGATTTCAGGGATGAGTGGCACTTGGCCAAGCAGCACGGTGCCGAGGGAGTCGGCGGTTTTCTGGCCGCCGCCTTCGCCGAAGATGGCGTGCTTTTGTCCGGCGGGATCGAGGAAGTAGCTCATGTTTTCGGCTACGCCCAAGAGCGGCACGTTGACCTTTTGGAACATGAGACCGCCCTTGCGAGCCACGTTGGTGGCGGCGGGTTGCGGAGTCGTGACGAGCACGGCGCCGTCGAGCGGGAGCGTCTGCACAAGCGAGAGTTGGGCGTCGCCGGTGCCGGGCGGGAGATCGACGAGCAGAATGTCCAACTCGCCCCATTTCACGTTTTGGACGAACTGCTGGATGGTCTTCATGATCATCGGACCGCGCCAGACGACGGGCGTGTTGTCGTCCACGAGGAAGCCCATGCTCATGACCTTCACGCCGTGATTCTCCATGGGGATGAGGCTGTCGCCCTCGACTTGGGGGCGACCTTCGATGCCGATCATCAGTGGAACCGACGGGCCGTAGATATCGCAGTCCATGAGGCCGACGCGACCCGGGCGGCCTTTGGCGGTGAGCAACTGGGCGAGTGCGCACGCGAGATTGACGGCGAATGTGCTCTTGCCGACGCCGCCTTTGCCGGAGGCGATGGCGACGGCGTGTTGGATGGTTTTAGGCGCGGCGGTGTTGCCACCGAGATTACCGCCGCCGGGTGCGGAGGCGGAGCGTGCGGGCGTGACGGCCAGATCGATGACGGTGGCCTTAACGCCCGGCAGGGCGCGCAGGCACTTGTCGACCTCCTGTTTGATGTGCAGGGGGATTTTCGGGTCGGACGTGGTGAGTGTGAGTGAAACCTTGGCGGTGTCGCCATCAAGTGTGGCGGAGCGCACCAGTCCAAACGACACGATGTCGCGACTGAAGCCGGGATACTTTACTTGCTTGAGGGCTTCTTTGATGTCTTCGGGAGTCACGGTATGAGAAAAATGGGAACGCGGGAGGTTTTACGTTGTTAAGGGGGGAGGGGGTGTAAATAGAAATGCCCTGCTCCCCTGCAATTATCATGTCCCCTTTTTCCCTTAACAAATTTCTTCGCGTGCTGGCGGCCGGCATCGCTTTTACCTCGGTTTCACTTGTGGCGCAAACCAGCCGAAACCTCGGCGACGTGGTTATCCGTGCTGATCTTAAGACCATTTCGGTAACGGTGTCGGGTTCCACGACCGAACTCGATGGTCTGGCCAATCTCGCCTTCAATGCCCACGGTCGCTACCGTCGCGTGGCCAGCGGCGGCACCTTCGACATCAAGTTTACCGCGGTCGCGGCCAATCAGGTTCAGGTCACGGTCACGAAAGCTGGCGCGGTGGCATTGAACCAAGTCGCCCAAGGAACTAGCACGCGCAACGCCTTCTTCCGTGCGGCGGATGCGGCGGTCACCGCCACCAGCGGGCTCAAGGGTATCTTCGCTTCGCGTCTCGCTTTTATCAGCGAATACTCAGGCAAGTCGGAGGTTTTCACCGGCGATCTTTTCTTTGGCGAAGTGCGCCAGATCACCAAGGACAACGCCCAGGCTATCCGTCCTCGCTGGTCGCCGGATGGCGGCAAGATTCTTTATACCAGTTTCTACAAGTCGGGCTTTCCTGACATCTTCCTGCTCGATCTAAATAGCATGCAGCGTTCGACCTTCGTGAGCTTCAAAGGAACCAACAGTGGCGCGCGTTTCAGTCCGAATGGTTCGCAGGTTGCGATGGTGCTCTCCGGCGAAGGCAATCCTGAGATTTACGTGAGCAATGCGCAGGGCCGCGGCGTGGCGCGTCGCACACGCACGGGTTCGGTCGAGGCCTCGCCAGCGTGGTCGCCGGACGGCTCGCGGATCGTTTTCACTTCGGATGCCGCAGGTGGTCCGCAGCTCTACGTCATGCCGGCCGCGGGCGGCACCGGTCAGCGTCTGCCGACGAACATCAGCGGCTACTGCGCGGAGCCGGACTGGAGCCTGGGCGATCCCAACAAGATCGCGTTCACCACGCGCATCGGTCGCGGTTATCAGATCGCCGTCTATGATTTGGCGGGCCGCTCGCCCACGAAGGTTGTTTCCAAGGCGCCGGTGGACGCAGTGGAGCCGGCTTGGCTGGCCGACGGCCGCCACTTGGTTTACACCGAGCGCGCCGCCAACAGCCGCAGTATTTGCATTCTTGATACGGAAACCGGCAAGACCACCCGACTGAGCCCTCCGCAGCTCAAGCAGACCTCCCAGGCGAGCGTCTGGATTCGTTAAGACGAACGAGCTCCAATAAAAAGCCGCACCGGAATTCCGGTGCGGCTTTGTTGTTTTTTAAGGCGACGGGCGTCGGACTCAGGCGATGGCCTTGAGGTATTTCTCCTCGGCGGCATCCCAGTCGGCGACGTTCCAGAAGGCGGCGATGTAATCGGGGCGGCGGTTCTGGTAGTTGAGGTAGTAGGCGTGCTCCCAGACGTCGAGGGCGAGGACCGGCTTGCCTTCGATACCGGCGACGGCCTTGCCCATCACGGGGCTGTCCTGATTGGCGGTGGAACCGACGGCGATTTTCTTGTCGGCAGTCACGTAGAGCCAGGCCCAGCCGGAGCCGAAGCGCGTGGCGCCGGCCTTGGCGAACTCTTCCTTGAACTTGTCGAAGCTGCCGAACGTGGCGGTGATGGCCTCGGCGAGTTTGCCCTTGGGGGCGCCGCCCTTGCCCGGACCGATGATCGTCCAGAAGAAAGAGTGGTTGGCGTGGCCACCACCGTTGTTGCGAACGGCGCCGCGGATGGATTCAGGGACCTTGGAAAGATCAGAAATGAGGTCGCATACGCAGTCGGCGGCGGTGACACCGGCATCGGCCAACGCTTTGTTCACATTGGTGATATAAGCCTGATGATGCTTGGAATGATGGATTTCCATCGTTTTGGCATCGATATGCGGGACGAGGGCGTCGTAGGCGTAAGCCAGTTTTGGAAGTTCGTAAGCCATGATGATTCGCGGGTTGAGATGATGTGACTAAAGAAGAGCAGCAACTTGGGAGCCGTGGTCAAAATCGTCAACCTTGCACGATTTTTTGGGGGATTTCCCGTAGGTCGTTGACTAAAACTAATGTAGGAAGCGGCGTGCAATAACCCTGCATTATGACGACTGGTCATTAATGACAATTTTAGGCCTTTTGGGGGAAATTACCTAGCGTTGGTAGGCTAAATGCTATGTAAGGAAATTGTAAAAGACCGTTATGCGTTCCTTTAACTTAGCTGAAGCAGTGCACAAAATCCCCGGTGCTTTGGAGGATATGCTCGTTCGTGGTGCTTATCTGGAGCACAGCGCACGCGAGTTGGAGCATAGTCGTCGTGAGCAAGCGGTGCGTCTCGAAACGGTGAAGGCAACCCAACCGCCTTTTTTATTCTTACGTCCGAAGGAAACACGCGTGGCTTTCAAAGTCGCTTCGCGCGACACTTCGGAGGATCTCACAGCCTTGGACAAGGCTCTGGCGATTAACAAAAATCTGAGCGACCACCTGCGGACGCGGTCCGAGGAGTTGCTTGAGAAGTGGCTGCGCACTCATTGCGAGGAGTATCGCCTGGGTCTGGCCGCGGGACATTTTTCGGTGGATTGGGAGCAATCGCTCATGCGTTTTACGGAGCATGCCCATATGTTTATCCAGGCGCTGGGCTCAGCGCGTAACATGGCGCCGGCGGGCTATGATCGCGTGCGCGGGGTGTTTTCACCCAGCACCTACGAGGCGATCAGCAATGCCCACGCCGCGGCGTTGAGGGTCGAGGGCGAGATCGTCGCCACGAATGCCATCGCTGAAGAGCACGACAAACTTTTGGGCAAAACGGTGTTCAATGATCCGATGCCCCGTCTTGTGCAGGAGCCGTATGCCGCCGTCGTGGCGCAGATCGCCAGCCTGCCGCCCGTGGCCGCGCAAACGGAGTTCACCCGCGTGATCACCGCGGTCGAAGATCTTATCACCCGCGAACTCGATGCCTTGCGGGCCCGCGTGCGGGATGCCGCGCAGGAACATGCGGGCCGCACCCACAGCTACGTGCGTGACGCGTGGAACCAGCTTCATGCCCATGCGGTGGCGCACAGCGTTGACGTCGAACACATCGGTGCCGTCGTCGAGCAGACCGAGCGCACTTATTTGGTCGATTCCTCGTTTGCGATGGCTTGAGCCATTGCCTGAAGCGTCGCTTCGGGACTCTGATCAGAGCCCGAAGTGACGAGCCAGTTTCCAGCCGACGTAAACGCCAAGGAGTGCGCCAAAGCTGCTGATGAAAAACGCCCAGATGAACCCGAGTGGGTCGCCGAGATACCAGCCGACATAGCTCAGGAGCGTGGAGCAGACGAAGATCAGGAGTTTCATGACGGCGCGAAGGCGCTGCGCGGATTTAGCGAAGCCACTGCGTGAAAATATCGCGCTGATTATCCTGAAAACCGGCCTTGAGATAGACGGAGCGTGCGCGGGCGTTGGCGTGATTGACCTCGAGCCGCAGGGTGGCGACGTCGCGGGCACGTGCGGTGTCGGCAGCCAACGTGAGGCAATGTTTACCCCATCCGCGGCCGCGGGCGGATGGAATCAGATAGAGTTCATCGAGGAGCGCGAAACGTCCGTGAAATTCCAAGCTGAAGCCGAACGTGAGCGTGAAGTAGCCGGCCACGGTGCCGGCGGATTCGAGTAAGATAATCAGACCGAGCGCCGGCTGGGCGATAAGTTCACGAACAGCGCGGAGGGTGAGCAGCTCGTCGAAAACCAAGTGTTCTTCCGTGTAGAATTCACGCATGAGCATGAACACGATCTCTTCATCTTCCGGACCGGCGGGCCGATGGTGAAGTGCGTCGGCGGCCATGATAATCGGGACGGAAGCGGAAGCCGCCGATCAGGACGCGAACGGAGGGCGGGAGCGTTCGACGGGTTTGATGACGCGAGGTTTTTCCTCGGATTGTTTGGCCATGAATTCGATCAGGCGGTCATTGAAAGTCTTAGCGGGATCGTGGCCGATTTTCTTGAGGGCTTGCACCAGGGCGGCGACTTCGACGAGGCGGGCGATGTCACGGCCGGGGCGCACATAGAGCTCCACGTGCGGGATGCTCATGCCGAGGATTTCGTAGTGGTTTTCCTCGAGGCCGGTGCGCTCCTCGATGGCGTCGGGCGTCCATTCCTTGAGGGAGACGACCATGTCGATGCGTTGCTCCACGCGCACACTCTTCACGCCGAACATTTCGGCGATGTTGATGATGCCGATGCCGCGGCACTCCATGTAGCCGCGATTGAGCGGACGGCTGGAGGCGATGAGATCACGCTCGTCAAGGAGCTTGATGACGGTGAGGTCGTCGGCGACTAGGGAGTGACCGCGCTCGATGAGGGCGAGGGCGCATTCGCTTTTGCCTACGCCGGAGTCGCCGCGCAGCATGACGCCGACGCCCTTCACATCGAGGGTGGTGGCGTGTTCGGTCGAGGACGGGGCGAACTCGTTGTCGATGCACAGCGTGGCCAGATTCACCCAGTTCATGGTGATCATCGGCGTGCGGAAAATGGGCAGCTTCCGTTCGCGGGAGATCTGCTCCATCGCGGGCGTGGGGTGGAAATTGCGCGTGAGGACGAGGCAAGGAACGTTGCGATCGACCATCTCGGTGAGGATGGCGGTCTGCTTCTCGGGAGGGAGGGTTTTGAAGAACGTCATCTCGGCGGCGCCGAGAACTTGAATGCGCTTATTAGCGAAATATTTGAAGAAGCCGGTGAGCGCTAGCGACGGGCGGTTGATGGAGCCTTCACGAATGAGGCGGTGAACGCCCTCGGCGCCGGAGATGAGCTCGAGTTTGAGCTTCTCGCGATAGGTGTCCTCAAAGTGTGCGACCGTGATGCCGTGGATGGCTTTTTGCATTTTTCAGAAAGTTGGCTCAGAGGTTGAAGTCCTTGCCGAGGTAGAATTCGCGGGCTTGCGGGTCGTTGATGAGGAAGGCGCCGGTGCCTTCGCTGAGGACGCGGCCTTGATGGATCAGGTAGGCGCGATCGACGATTCGGAGGGTTTCGCGGACGTTGTGGTCGGTGATGATGACACCGATGCCACGTGCTTTGAGCTGGAGGATGATTTTTTGGACCTCGGAGACCGAGATCGGATCGATGGCGGCGAACGGTTCGTCGAGAAGCAGAAACTTCGGCTTGGTGACGAGGGCGCGGGCGATTTCGAGGCGGCGGCGCTCGCCACCGGAAAGCGTGTAAGCGGGCTGCTTCGCGACATGCGTGAGGTGGAGTTCCTCAAGGTGCGAATTGACGATGCCGGCACGTTCGCGACGAGGGATCTTAATCGCCTCGGCGATGGCGAGAATGTTTTCGGTAACGGTCAGCTTGCGGAAGGTAGAAGGCTCTTGCGGGAGATAACCGAGACCGAGGCGGGCGCGCTCGTGCATGCGCAGATGAGTGATGTCACGTCCGTCAAGGAGGACACGACCACGGGTGGCGGGGACGAGGCCCACGACCATGTAGAACGTGGTGGTTTTGCCGGCACCGTTGGGGCCAAGCAGGCCGACGATTTCACCGGCGTGCACGCGGAGATCGATGCCGTTGACTACGGCGCGTTCGCCATAGTTTTTGACCAGTCCTACAGCCTGAATTTCAGAGCGCGAGGACTGCAGGTCGGCGGCAGGCGACGGGGCGGTTTCGGCGGAGGCGCTCATGTCTTGGGGAGGCGGGGGAGGGGCGCGGGGGCTTGGACGGGCTTGTTCTTGTCGAAACCGAGGTCGCGGATGGGCGGGCCCTGGAGTTTGATGTTGTCGCCAAAGAGGCGGCGTTCGCCACGCAGGAGCACGATGCGCGTGCCGGTGGCGACGTAGGGCCCCGAGCTGTCGATCACGACGGGTTTTTCGGTGAGGACGACGCGGTCTTCGGCTGGGAAGACCTCGGCGCGGCCACAGGTGACCTCGCGGTCGCCTTGGACGATGTGGACGTTGCCAGTGGCCACGAGGGTCTTGAATTTTTCCAAGGTGCCGACGGTGGCGCCTTTGTTCTTCGGGTCGTCGAGACGGGTGGCGGTGACGTCGAGGTTGTCGCAGGTGATCTTGATGTTGTTACCTGTGACGACGACGTTTTGCTGGAAGACGGAGCGGGTCTCGGTGTCGGTGCTCCACATCTCCATCTTGGTGCTGGTGATGACCGTGGGGATGATGGCGGCGGGCGGGGTCTGGGCGCGGGCCGTTGCGAGGAGCAGCGGGAGCGAAGACAGGCAAAGTATGCGGCGGATAAGGTTCATTTGATGATGTCTTTAAGCTCGTCCTGGAACGTGACGCGGGCGTTGTTGCCGATCAAAACTCTTTTCTCGGGATGGTTGTAGGACCACTGCTCGCCGGTGACCTCGAGGTTTTCGCGAATGAGGCGCACGGATTCGTTGCCGCTCACGAATTCTTTGTCTTTGACGGGGATAAACGTGGCGGACGGGGCGAGGATGACGGTGTCGAAGGCGCCGGTGCCGTCTTTGGTGAACGATGTGAGTTGCATGTCCTTCACGTCGATGCGCGTGGGGCTGACAATAAGCGCTTCGCCGGCTCGCATAAATATGGAGCGTTTGCCGTTCTTGTCGAAGGATGGCAGGCGGAAGTCTTTAATGGGCGCGCTGGTCTTTACCTTGGAGGTAAGGCTTTGGGCGCAGACCGGAAGGGCGAGGGCGGGCAGCAGAAAAAGGAAGAGCAGGCGTTTCACGCGTGAGGGGTGTGACCACGGGCGGCGAGGATATGTTCACAGACTTCTCGCACGGCGCCTTTTCCAGCGGGGCGGCGGGTAATGTAATCGGCGGCGGTGAAAGGCGAGGGCATGGCGTCGGGGACGCTCACGCCGATGCCAGCCCACGCAATGGCGGCGGTGTCGATGTCGTCGTCACCCATGTAAACGATCTGGTCGGCGGTGAGTTTGAGCGTGGCGGCGAGTTCCTTGAGGGCGGTGATTTTGTCGACGCGACCTTGGACGAGATGGGGAATCTTGAGCTCCTCGGCGCGGACGGAGGTGGCGCCCGAGGCGCGTCCGCTGATCCACGCGGTGATGACGTCGGCTTTGCGAAGCTGGACGAGACCCATACCGTCGAGGATGGAGAATGTCTTGGTTTCCACGCCGTCGGAGGAGACGTGGATGGTGCCGTCGGTGAGAATGCCATCGACATCCATGGCGAAGAGACGGATGGCAGCCCAGCGGGCGGGAGGGATAAGGGCTTTCATTTGGCGAATCAGCCGATCCAGGCGGCGATTTGTTCGATGAGTTTTTCGCGGGTGGGGCGGTAGGCGAGTTCCAGCTCGGGGGCGAAGGGGACGGGCATGTCGGCGGACGCGATGCGGAGGGGGGCAGCCTCCAGGCTGAAGAAGTGTTCTTCGGTGAGGCGGGCGACCAATTCTGCGCCGAAGCCGTGGGTGCGGCGGCCTTCGTGGAGGACGATCAGGCGGTGAGTGCGCTCGAGGGAGGCTTTGATGGCCTCGAGGTTGAGCGGGGCGAGTCCGCGGAGGTCGAAGAGGTCGAAGGATTTTTCGTATTCGGATTCGAAATACGCGCAGGCTTCGGCGGCGGGGATGGTCATCTCGCCGTAGGTGACAAACGTCGCGTAGGTGCCGGAGCGGAGGAGCTTGGGCTGCCAGACGTCGCGGTAGTTTTTGTCCCACGTGACGGGGTGTTTGCCGCGGCGGTAGAGGCCCTTGTGTTCGAAGATGAGAACGGGGTTGTTGTCTTCGTAGGCGGCGAGGATGGCGTTGAAGGCATCTTGCGGTGTGCTCGGATAAATCGCCTTGAGACCAGGCATCGAGAGGAAGAGCGACTCGAGTTCCTGCGAGTGAAAGGAGCCCATGGTGAGGCCACCGCCGCAGGGGAGACGGAAGACCAGCGGAACGGCGGCGCCGGAGCGGAAGTGGTAGGTCGCGGCGTTGAGGGTGATCTGGGTGACGGCTTCAGTGGAGAAGTCGGCGAATTGGAATTCCTCGATGGGGCGGTGTCCGTTGATGGCGAGGCCGATGGCCCAGCCGGTGCAGGCGCTTTCGGCGAGCGGCGTGTTGAAAACGCGGGCGCGACCGAAGTCCTTCAGAAGACCGTCGGTGACCTTGAAGGCACCGCCGTAGGTGCCGATGTCCTGGCCGAGGATCAGGGAGCGCGGGTCTTCGGAGAGGACTTTGCGCAGGGCGGTGGTGATCGCTTGGGCGAAGGTGAGCTGTTCGGTCGCGGCGGGGACGGGCTTCCACGGGATCGCGGGGGCTTCAGGGGCGAAGACATCGGCGAGGAGGGAGGCGTCGGCGACGGGGCGGGGGACGTGTAGCGAAACCTGGATACAGGCTTCGAGCCAGGCGTGGATGTCGGCGTCGATTTTATCGACGGCGGCGGTGTGGCCGTCGGCAACGAGTTTGGCTCGGAACTTGGGGAGCGGATCTTGTGCGAGGATCGCGTCGAGTTCACCGGGGACAAGGTAGTCGCAGGTGTCGTAAGCGGCGTGTCCGCGCATACGCAGGATATGGGCTTCGATGAGGACGGGGCGCGACGTGGTGCGGACCTTCTCGATGGCGGCGGCGAGCGTGTTGGTGATCGCGACCATGTCGCCCGACGTGGTGTCGATGGAGAAGCCCTCCATGCCGTAGCCGGCGGCGCGTTGGTAGAGCTCGGTGCCGGCGGTGAACTGCTCGCTGACGGGGGTCGAGTAGGCGTATTTGTTGTTCTCGATAACGAAGACGATCGGGAGCGAGAGGACGGACGCCAGGTTGAGGGACTCGTGGATGTCGCCGGTGCTGGATCCACCGTCGCCGAAGAAAGTGAAGCCGACGGCGGGTTTGCCGTGTCGGCGTTGGGAGTCGGTTACGCCGAGGACGTGTGACAACATGGAGCCGAGATGGGAGATCATCGGCAGAGAGCGGTTTTTGACGTCGCCGTGGTGGACGTTGCCCTCCCGGGCTTTCGTCGGGCTGTCGGCGTTGGCAAAATACTGGTTCAGGTGCTCGCAGAGATGATCGCTCCAGATCAGGTGTCCGCCGAAATCGCGGTGGGTGAACGAGACCGCGTCGATGGCTTTGTCGGCGAGCAGGATCAAGGGGATGATCATGGCCTCGTTGCCCTGACCGCCGGTGACGGTGCCCTTGATCAAGCCCTGGCGAAAGAGGTCGAGGATGCGGTTGTCGCCGGTGCGGGCGAGGTGCATCCACGCATAGATACGCAGGAGGGCGGCGGGAGAATTGAGCTCGGAGGCGTTGAGGTCGCGCTCGGAGAGGATGGCAGGAGGTGTGGGAAAGGCCATGTCTAGGCCGTGACGGTGGGGAGCGTCCGCAGGCTCGGCAAGCGATAGATTTGGCGGGCTTAGTAACGATCCATCACGCCGTAGAGCACCCACGCGAGGCTGACATTGTAGATCACCA
The DNA here is from genome assembly GCF_007559335.1 of Rariglobus hedericola. Lineage (NCBI taxonomy): Bacteria > Pseudomonadati > Verrucomicrobiota > Opitutia > Opitutales > Opitutaceae > Rariglobus > Rariglobus hedericola. The sequence goes on along the minus strand of NZ_VMBG01000001.1, from coordinate 1,712,010 downwards.
CAAAACCGAGCAGGGAAACGACGACCATGGGCGTGCCGGGAAACAACACCCAGGCGAGGGCGGCAAAGGCGTTGCCGGCGACGGTGAGGAGCACGTAATCGCGACGGCGGTTGTTGGTGCGTGCGCGGGCGGATTTGAGCAATTGGCCTTCAACGGCACGTTCGCGGGCGAGGTTGTCGCTGAGAATTTCCTGCACCGAGAGCGCGGCGGGGATTTCCGTGGTGTTGACCCGGTCAATGGCGTGGGCGCCGAGCGTGTAATGCACGCGCTCGGGCAGGAGCTCGCTGCAAAGCACCTGAAAATCGCGCAACGGGAGCATGATGCCAGGCTCGTTTTCAGGGGCGATCAAGGTGTCGGCGGTGAGGGCATGCATCTCCGCTTTTTGCAGCAGGACCGCGAGACTGTGCGGGCCGGTGCGTTGACCGTCCTCCATCATGAAATAACGAGGGGGCGTGGCCATTGGTTGGGGTAGGGGTAGTAAGAAAGAGCGAAGCCGGCTTACGCGGCGACGGGGCGCGAGATGGCGTCGATTTTTTTGAGGATGGCGGGAGTCAGGCGAGGAAGGACGTCGAGGGCACCGAGGTTTTCCACCAGCTGCTCCGGACGGGAGGCGCCGAGGATGACGGTGCTGACGCGCGGGTTGGCGAGGCACCAGGCGACGCCGAGACGGGGGAGGGAGGTGTCGAGCGACTTGGCGACGGCGGCCAGTTTTTTGACGGCGGCGAGTTTCTGTTTGGAGCCGGTCCCGAGGACGCCGTCGCGGAGCCATTCCATGCCCTTGGTGTCGAGGCGGGAGTCTTTCGGAATGCCGTCGTTATATTTGCCGGTGAGCAGACCGCTGGCCAACGGAGACCAGATGGTGGTGCCGAGGCCGCGGGCTTTGAAGACGGGCGCGTATTCCTTTTCGAGACGGGCGCGGTGGAACAGGTTGTATTGGGGCTGTTCGGTGACGGGCGCGTGCAGGCCGAGACGATCGCAGATGGCAAAGGCCTCGGTGAGCTGGGCTGCGGACCATTCGCTAGTGCCCCAGTAGAGGACTTTGCCCTGCGTGATGAGATCATGCATCGCGCGGCAGGTTTCTAGGATCGGCGTGGCGGGATCGGGGCGGTGGCAGTAGTAAAGATCGAGGTAGTCAACTTGCAGGCGCTTCAACGCATCGTGACAGGCTTCGACGAGGTGTTTGCGCGAGAGCCCGGTCTGGTTGGGCTTGTCGTCTTCCCAGCCGAAAAAGGCCTTCGACGAAACGATGTAGCTGCTGCGGCGCCATCCGCTTTTTTTGAGGATGTCGCCCATGACGAGCTCGGCCTTGCCGTCGGCGTAGGCCTCGGCGTTGTCGAAGAAATTGACGCCCGCATCGTAGGCGGTGTGCAGGAGCTTCTTGGCGACGGGATCGCCGATTTGTTTGCCGAAGGTAACCCAGGCACCAAAAGAAAGCGCGGAGACTTGCAGGCCGGAACGGCCGAGGGGGCGGTAAATCATGTTCATGCTGGGCATGACCATGAAACGGCGAAACTCGATTGTCTAATGACGAATCGAGAAAACCGCCGCCCCGGCGCGGGGATCAGGCTTTGATCGTGGAGACGCCCGCGCCGATTTTACTATCGGCGGAAAGCGCGCCGCCGCCGGTTTCAAGCAGGACGAGGGCGGCGGCGAGGAGCGTCAGCGCGTATTCCATGCCGGCGGGCAGGAAGAAGGCGCTGGAGTGCACGGTGAAGATGGCCACCGCCATGATCACGACGGTGCTCAACGCAGCCAGGCGGGTGAACAGGCCAAGAATAAGCAGGATGCCGCCGATGAACTCACCGCCTGCCGCGAGGCCAGCCATGACGGGCGCGGGGTTGAGGCCCATGCTAGAAAAGCCGTTGACGGTGGCCTCGAAACCCTTGCCGCCGAACCAGCCGAACAGTTTTTGCGAACCGTGGCCGGCCATGACCGCGCCGACGACGAGGCGGAGGACAAGCGGGGACCAGAGGCTGGCGTTGGTGCGGACGAGACGGGCTTTGATGCTCATGGTGGTTGGGGGGCTGAGGACGGAATACGGAGAACGGAAGACTGAGGACAGAGGACGGACAAAGAAAGGCGGAGTTAAACTGTCTCGATTTTTTGGATACGGGCGATGTGGCGGCCGCCTTCGAACTCGGTGGCGAGCCAGGTGCGCGTGATCGTGATGGCCTCGGCTTCGGTGACGGTGCGTTGGCCGAGGGAGAGGACGTTGCCGTCGTTGTGCGAGCGGTTCCAGATGGCGACCTGTTCGTTCCAGCACAGGCCGCAGCGGATGCCCTTCACTTTGTTGGCGACGATGGCTTCGCCGTTGCCGGAGCCGCCGAGCACGATGCCGCGCTGGTATTCGCCACGGGCGACCGCCTCGGCGGTGGGACGGATGAAATCGGGATAATCGCACGACGCGTCGGAGTAAGTGCCGAAATCGCGGACGGTGTGGCCGTCGGCGAGGAGCGCGGCTTTGATGGCTTCCTTATAAGTGAAACCGGCGTGGTCGGAACCGATTGCGATGGAATAGGTCTTCATGAAAAATATATTACAACAGGCGGGGCGATGTCTGGAATGTCGTTATTCTGCGCGCTTCCGCTGGCAGCAAATCAAAACGCTTACGTCCGGTTTTAACCTTATCCCATGAAAACTCCTCTTCCGTTTTGTCTGTCCCTCATGCTGATCACGTTGAGCGCGGGTTGCTCCTCCTCGCCCCAGTCGAGAATCAGTAAAAACCAGGGGGCCTACGACAGTTATCCGGCCGAGGTGCGCACCGCGATCAGCAAGGGCGAAGTGCAGGTCGGGTTTAACCCTGACCAAGTGAAGCTGGCCTTGGGTGCGCCTGATCGCGTGCTGACTCGCAAGAGCAGTTCGGGTGATTCCGAAGTATGGGTTTACCGTGATAAGAGCCCGAGCTTCGGTCTTGGTTTGGGCGTGGGCTTGGGCGGCGGCCCCGTGGGAGTAGGCGCAGGCGTCAACACGTCGGGACGCGAGTTCCCCGACGAAAAAATGCGGGTGGTTTTCACAGCTGGACGTGTGACGGCGATCGAGCAGACTGAGCGCTGAACGAACCGTCCGCTTTTAATAAAAAATGAAACCCTTCGGCCTGTTGGTGGCGTTGTTGGCGATGACCCTGGGTTTTGCGGGCTGCGCGACACCGGATGCGCGCATCAAACGATCACCGGAAGTGTTTGCCCGGCTCAGTCCGGACCAGCAGGCGCTCGTCAAGGAAGGCCGTGTGGCCATTGGCTTCGATGAAGACGCCGTGATGCTCGCCCTCGGTTTGCCGGACCGCAAGTGGACGCGGACGGATGCCAAAGGCACCCAGGAAGTGTGGAGTTATACGACTTGGGAAAACGATTTGGGCCAGCCGCTTTATCGCGGATGGTATCATCTGAGTCCGGACTTTTCGCCGGTTTATTATTTGAACTATCCTGCCCGCCGTGAGCGTGAGTATTTCAAAGTGATCTTTGGTGCCGACCGAAAAGTTTCCGTCATCGAAGAAGATACTCACGGCTGAAAAATGGTATAAAGTGGGGATAGGCTAGCTCTTGCATTGGAGCATCGGACTGGTTGCTTTTATCTTATGCCCGGCTGGATAGCGGAAAACCGCGACTACCTCTTTTTCGTTTTGGCATGCCTGACTCTTTTCGGGTTGTTGGAAACATGGTTGCGCCGCCGCACTCCGCACGGATGCTTGCCTTGGATGGCGTGGCCGGCGTTGGGAGTGCTGCTATGCTCCGGCTGGTTTTTGGTCGAGAATGGCGGACAATCCGAAAGCCGCCGCATCCAGGATTTCATGCAGGGAGTGGCGCCGACTTATGCGCAGGAGATGACGCGCATGGGCCATGCGGGTCTGACGCTGGACACGCCGCCGGACGATACCAACTACCAGCGGATGATCGCCGCCACGAAGCGTTGGAAAGCGGTCAATCCGGTGATCAGCGATGTTTATACGTTTCGCAAAATTGACGGTGTGGTGAGGCTCTTCGTCTCCAGCGAGACGGACTACGATCGTGATGGTAAGTTTGAAGGTCCGCGCGAACAACGCGTGCCGCTCGGCAAGGAATACCCGCAAGCTGACGAAAACATGCTGCGCGCCCTCGCGGGTGAACGCACGTTCTCCGACGAGCCGGTGCATGACGAGTGGGGCGTCTGGGTCAGCGCCCAAGTGCCGTTGTTCGATGAGCAGGGAAAAATCGAGGGCGCGCTGGGCGTTGATTATCCCGCCGAGAAGTGGATCGCGGCGATTTCCGTCGGGCGGCAGCGCATGATCTGGCTGATGGCGGTGCCGGTTTTGATCTTGGGATTTGCGACGGCGACGACCGGGGCGTTGCGCACGGAAGTGGATGCGCGGCGCAGCATTGAAAAACAGCTTCGTGAGAGTGAGGCGCGGTTGCGCACGGCGATCGATGGCATTCCGTTTGATGTTTGGGTGATGGATCTGACGAACCGGTATGTGCTGACCAACGCGTCTTCACGCGAGAATTGGGGCGAGTGCGTCGGTAAAGGCCTGGCGGATCTTGGGCTGACTCCAGAAGCGCTGAAAATGTGGGAGGAGAAAAACCTCCGGGCGTTTGCGGGCGAAGTGGTGCGGTCGGAGGTTTTCCAGATGGTCGATGGTGAGAGCCGGCTCCTTCACAGCATCATCGCGCCGGTGCGAGTGGCCGACAAGGTCCTGGGTATCATCGGTCTGAATGTGGACTTCACCGAACGCTTCAAGGCCGAGGAGGCGCTGCGTAAATCAGAGCGCCGGTTCGCGCTGCATGTGATGCAGACTCCGCTCGCGGTGATCGAATGGGATACGGAGTTTCGCGTGACGGCGTGGAATCCCTCGGCCGAGCGCATCTTTGGGTTCACGGCGGCCGAGATGCTGGGCAAGGTCGCGACGCCTTTCATCGTGGTCGAAAGTGCCCGCGAGCAAGTCGCCGAGGTCTGGCAATCGGTCATCAATCGTCGCGGCGGCTGGCGCAACACCAACGAAAACTGCACGAAGGACGGCCGCGTGATCCTGTGCGACTGGTATAACACGCCGCTGGTGGATGACGATGGCCGCGTGATCGGCGTGGCTTCGCATTGTGAAGATATCACCCAGCGTGAAATCTTGGAGAAACAACTGCGGCAGACGCAAAAAATCGAGTCACTGGGCCAGCTTGCGGCGGGTGTCGCGCATGAATTCAACAACCTGCTGACGCCGATGTTGCTCCGCTTGGAAATGCTGCGAGCCGACCGCGAAGGCGACCCTGACTTGCTGGCGGCTTTGCGCTCCATCGAAGATGCGATCGAACAGGCCGCGCAATTGAATCAACGCATTCTGGCAGTCGGGCGCCGGTCCAGCGGCAAACGTGAGTTGATGGCGCTTAATCCGGTGGTGGACGACACGATCGGGCTTTTGCGGCACACGGTGGACCGTCGTATCGCGCTCGACATGAAACTGGCCGCAGGGCTCGGGCCGCTGCTCCTGGACCGCTCACAAGTGGCGCAGATCGTGGTTAATCTCACGCTGAATGCGCGCGATACCTTGCTCGAAAAATATCCGACCTTCGCCGGCACCGATTGGATTCCGCGTATCGAGGTTTCGACTACAATGGTGCAGGCGGCGGCACCGGTCGAAGGGGCGTCTTATGCGCCGTTCATGCGTGCCTGCCAGCGGCTGACGGTTTCTGACAACGGCGCGGGCATGACGACCGAGGTGAGGTCGCATGTCTTCGAGCCGTTCTACACAACCAAATCACCGGGGCAGGGCACCGGGCTTGGTCTGGCGGTGGTATGGAACGTCGTGAAGAACCTCAATGGCTGGATCGAGATCGAAAGTCAGCCCGGTGAGGGCACGTCGTTTCATGTTTATTTTCCGGTGCCCGATGCGCCGCCGCCGGTCTTTTTATCGGGTCCGCCATCGCCGGTGGCGGCCGTCTCGAGCTCCGTCGGCAACGGGCTGAACATCCTGCTGGTGGACGACAATATCTTCGTGGCCGAAACGATCAACCGGTTGCTTACGCGCGAAGGGCACAACGTGACCTATGCGCAAAATGGCGAAGAGGCCTGGGAGCTGTGCTCCGATGGCAAGGACGGCGCGTTTGATCTGATCATGACCGACCAGAACATGCCCGTGATGACGGGCGTGGAACTGGTTCGCACGCTGCGCAAGGCCGGTTCGACCGTGCGCGTAGTCGTGGTGAGCGGACACTTGTCCGCGGAGCTGACCAAGGAGCTGAATTCCCTCGGCGTGAACGGCCTGCTGGCGAAGCCGTTCACACAAAAGGAACTGATGGCGATGGTCGCGGCGTCGGTCAGTGCTTCACGTGAACAGCCTCGCCCTTCGGCTGGTTGATCTGCTTCAGGAGATCGCCGAACCAGGGCAGGGTGGTGTCGAACGGCTTGCCGCCCTTGATGCGGGGAAACTCGATCGCGCGGAGCACGTTCTTCTGGTCCTCATCGTGGCCGATGACGCCGCTCTCGCGACGCAGGGCGCATTCGACGGCGAGATCGGTGCAGCTCTTGATGAGGCGCAGGTCGTCGGCGTTGGCGGCGGCGGCGCGGGCGTAGTAGCCGGACTTTTGGACGAGAACTTTTTCGGCTCCGAGTTGTTTGGCGAATTGTTCGCCGAACCATTTGCCGGGGTTGACGGCGTCGAGTTTCACGTGGCCGAACGCGTCGCGCGGGACCTCCTGGCCCTTGGCCTGCATCTCGGCGACGATGGACTCCACGCCGGCGCCTTCGCTGATGAAGATGTTTACGTTGTCATGCTTGTCCATGATCGCCTTGAGGCGGGCGGCCTCGGCGTTGAGGTCGATGGCGAGCTCGGGGAGATAGATGGCGTGGACCTCGAGGTTTTCGCGCGAGAGACCGAGGCCGGGGACGAATTCCTCGCGATCGAGGAGCTTGCGGTATTCGACGGCGGTGGCGGCAGTGAGCCAGCCGCAGGAACGGCCCATGACCTCGTGGATGATGAGCATGCGAGGGTTGGCGTTGTGCTCGGAGACGACGTTGCGGAAGTAACGCGCGCCGTGTTCGGCGGCAGTGTAGGCGCCGAGTGATTGGCGGATGGGGAACACGTCGTTGTCGATCGTCTTGGGCAGACCGATGACGGTGAGGCCGTAGTTATTTTTAGCGAGGAAGGCGGCGAGGTCGGCGGCGGCGGTGTTGGTATCGTCACCACCGATGGTGTGGAGGATGTCCACGCCGTCTTTGATGAGCTGGTCGGCGGCGACTTTTTGCGGGTCCTGGCCTTCTTTAACGAGGCCGCGTTTCACGCAGTCTTTGACGTTGGTGAGTTTGACGCGGGAGTTGCCGATGGGGCTGCCGCCGTGCTTGTGAAGGATAGGAGCGGCGGCGCGCTCGGCGGGGCCGATCTTGTAGCTGTCGCCGAGGAGGAGACCTTTGTAGCCGCCGTGGTAGGCGATGATCTCGATGTCGGGCGCGATCTCGGTGTAGCGCTCGATCAATCCGCCGACGGCGGAGCTAAGGCAGGGCGCGAGGCCACCTGCGGTGAGAAGAGCGACTTTCTTGGGACGGGAGGGAGTTGTCATGTGGTGTCGGGAAAAGTGGAGGGACGAATTAGCACTATGTCGGCCAGAAGGCCGGTGATCTAGGGAAAATGTATTATGCTGCGTATCGGGTTTAGCTCTACGGAACTGAACAGGGATTTAGTGCACTCTTCGGGTGCATGAAAACGCTTCTTCCAGCGATATTAACAACTTCATTTATCCTTTCGGTCTCCTCCGCGCACGCGCAGAACGCCCAGACCGAGCCCGAACCGGTTGCCCCGGTGGAGCAGACGATTCCAGTGGAGCGGGCGCGCAATGCGCCGGTGTTCACTATTTATTTTGAAAACGACTACTTCGGTGGCGAAGACCAGCACTACACCAATGGCGTGAAGTTGTCGTGGGTCAGCGGCGATCTCAGCGAGTGGGGCCAGGAAGGCTGGCGCAAGGGCTTCATCGAATCCCTGCCTTTCGTGAACAAGCCCGACCGCCAGAAAAATATCGGTGTGTCGCTCGGCCAGAATATCTACACGCCTCAGGACACCAATCTGGCTGTTCCTGATCCGACGGACCGTCCCTATGCGGGCTGGACCTACCTTGAGTTTAGCTTTGTGAGCAAGACCGACCGCGTGATGGACACCGTGTCGATTCAGCTGGGCATCGTCGGTCCGCATTCTTACGCGGAGGACACGCAACGCATCGTCCACGAGTGGATCAACGACGACGTGCCGCGCGGCTGGAATTCGCAGCTCAAGGACGAGCCCGGCGTGAACTTGGTTTTCGAGCGTAAATGGCGCCTCTACGGCCGCACGTTTGGCAAGACGCTGGGTGTGGATTTTGTGCCGCACGTCGGCGCCAGTCTCGGTAACGTGCAAACCTACGCCAACGCCGGCGGTATGGCGCGTATCGGCCTGAACCTGCCGAGCGATTTCGGCGTGGATCTGATCCGTGGCGGCGGCGCGGTGAGTGCGCCGGTGAATGACGATGATCCCCGCGTCTCTGCGAAGCGCAACTGGAGCCTTTTCGTATTCGGTGGCGGTGATGGCCGTGCCGTGGGCCGCGATATTTTCCTCGATGGAAATACGTTTCGCGATGGCCCGAGCGTGGACAAAAAGAACTTCGTCGGCGACGCCTACTACGGTATCGGTGTGATCCTCGGGACCTGGCAGCTGACCTATACCGAAGCGGTGCGCACGATCGAATTCAAGGGGCAGGATGATAAGAGCTATTTCGGCTCGGTGACGCTTTCCAAGACCTTCTGAGTTTGTCGGGAAAGCACGGTGTTGAGCACGTCGGCGGCGCGATAAAGAGTTTCGCCCGCCGGCACATACCGCGAGATGTGGGCGACGTCGGCGCCCGCGGTGATCAAGGCGGGCTCGCGATAGTTGCCTTGGATTTGCCCGAGACCGACGGTGGCGAGCAGGCCGTTACAGAGGCATTTGCGGCCGACGGCGGACGAGGCTTCGCCACCCTTGCGGAAATAATTTCCGAGTGGTTCGGCTCCGCAGCGATAGCCAATCGTGCCGTCGGGTTTGGCGAAGGCTTCACGCAGGTATCCAAGATCGCATACGCGCGGACGTCCGGCGTAGCGCGTGGTGTTGGACAACGTGTCGGAGTGCTGGAGCACTTTGAACGGGAATCCCGTGGGCGAGGCGAACGGATCGGTGTGGAGATGCGTCGTGCCGCGAAAACTGAATGAAAGAACCTGCTTCTTCAGCGCGGTCATGATGCCGGATTCTTCACAGAAAGCGAAGGCGGTGCCGATTTGCACGCCGGTCGCGCCTTGGGCGAGGGCGGCTGCGAGTTGGCCGGGAGTCGCGTGGGCGCCGGCCAGCCAGAAAGGCAGGCCGAGCGCGCGGATTTTTTCTAGATCGGCCGTGTCGCGAGGACCATAGATTGGCTCACCTTGAGCGGTCAGTTGCAGGGCGCCGCGCGGCGGGGCGTTGTGACCGCCGGCGGATTCGCCCTCGACGATAAAGCCATCTACGCGGCCGGTGGATTTGCGGGCGAGGGTCGTGGCCAGTGTGGCCGAGCTGATGATCGCGAGAAAACGCGGACGCTTCAGGGCGGGCGCAGTGCCGCCGCAAAATGTGACTGGATCAAACCGTAGCACCGGTTCGTTCGCGCCGGCGGCGTCGGACACGTCGATTTTTATCTCGGCCGCTTCGCCCGCGGCAAACTGGTCGAGCACGCCGGGAATCGTGCGCGGGATGCCGGCGCCCATCAGCACGTAGTCCACACCGGCGAGCATCGCGCCGAACAACGACGGCAGAGTGGGGAGCTGGATTTTTTCCAGCAGGTTGATGCCGACGACGCCCGTGTGACCTTCCTTCGAGAGGAAGACCTCGACGAAGTTAGCTATCACGGTGAGCTCAATGAATGCCGCCGTCGCGGTATACGTGGGCATCTCGACGGACTTGAAGGGGCGGTCGGCGGCTTTGCCTCCTTCGACAAACCAAGCGGCCAATACGCGTTCCGCCATCTCGGGAAAAGGGAAGTTCGCGAGTGCGCGCCGCAACTCGCCGCCGGGATCGCCTTGCTGGAGGCGCCGCGCTAGCACGACGGTGAGCAGCGTGCCGGAAACCACGCCGAGCTGACCTTGTCGCGATACGGCGAGGGCCAGTTTCCAGTTGGAGACACCCACACCCATTCCTCCCTGAATAATAATCGGCAGTGACATGTCCGCCAACTCAACGGACAGCCGCCTTGCCGTGAAAGCGGCATCTCTCCTGCGGACGCATTGTGATGGGTCCTGATTAAGGACCAATCGAAACGCTTATGCGTCGGTCGGTGGCAGCGTGCCGTCTTTGTCCACCGCGCGCTTCAGTTTGAAAAACGCCTGGATCAACGTGCGGCATTCGTCTTCGAGCACGCCGCCCGCGGTGAGATCGAGCGTGTGGTTGACGCGGGGCAGGGCGTTCAAATCCGTCGCGCCCCCGAGGCAGCCCATCTTGGGATCGGGGACGGCGTAGCAGACGCGTTTCAACCGCGACATGAGCGTGGCGCCCGAGCACATCGGGCAAGGCTCCTTGGTCACGTAGAGTGTGCAGTTTTCGAGACGCCAGTTGCCAAGCTTCGTGGCGGCCTGGGTGATCGCGAGCATCTCGGCGTGCGCGGTTGGATCCTGCGAACTCTCCACCGTATTATGGGAGAAGGCGATGACCTCGCCGCCATGCTCGATCACGCAGCCGATGGGCACCTCGTCCTGACGCCAGGCGTCGATCGCCTGGTTGTAGGCGAGGCTCATGAAGAACGTGTCGTCACGCACGAGCTGGGACGGGAAACGTTTTTCAAACGGGCAATCTTGGGAGTTGGGAGGTGTCATGGGTGCGCGGACGGGTGGTGAGCCGCAACCGGCCTTCCGAGGAAAACCTTGACTTACGAGGGGGGCAGATGCCTTACAAGTAGCTTTTATACACCGACCTGAACGCATGATCATCCCTGTCCCTGGCCTCGTTGCCGCTGTTAACCATGTCTGAATCCTCTGACGGCAAGTCCATCGAAGTTGAAGGTAAAGTCGTGACCGTCCTCCCCGGCACGATGTTCAAGGTCCAGTTGTCCAACGGTCACATCGTGCTCGCGCACATCTCCGGCAAGCTCCGCAAGAACTTCATCAAGATCGCGGCCGGCGACGGCGTGAAGATGGAGATGAGCCCCTATGATCTCGAGAAGGCGCGCATCACCTACCGCATGAAGGACGTGAACGCCCAGCCGTTCCAGGCCCGCAAGCGTCGCTACTGAGCGATCTCCGGAGCATCCGCTTATTTCAATCGACGCCGTCCATCCGACGGCGTCTTTTTTGTGTCCGGTGGCCGACCCTTTTTCACATCCTGATGCGCCCGACGCGGCCGGCGGCGGATTGCCCGACGACCTCGATGATCCGATCCGCGATTTCGGCAACTCGCTCACGCTCGAACGCGGTCGCTCCGACCGCACGCTCGAAGCCTACGAGAGTGATCTGCGACAGTGCGCCGCGCACCTCGCCCGCGTCGGAGTGAAAAGTTGGAAGGCCGCGACGGGGGACCACGTGATGGCGTGGTTGTATTCCCTGAAGATCGAGCCGGCATCGAATGCGCCGGATGATGCGGAGAGCACGGACTACTCCGTGGCCAGCCTCGCTCGAAAACTCTCCGCGCTCCGCATGTTTGCCCGTCACCTCGTGCGCGAGCGGGTCAGGACCGATGATTTTACGGAGTTGCTTCAAGGGCCGAAGTTGCGGCGCAAAATGCCAGGCACGCTCAACACGACGGAGATCGATGCGCTGTTGTCCGCGCCGGTCGGCGGCGATGCGCATGCGCTGCGCGACCGGGCGATCCTGGAGTTGTTTTATTCGAGCGGACTGCGCGTGTCGGAACTCGCGGGACTCAACATCCAGCAAGTCGATCTCGAAGCCGGTTTCCTGCGTGTGTTCGGCAAAGGCTCGAAGGAGCGCGTGGTGCCGGTGGGCGGTAAAGCGTCCGAGGCGCTGGGTGCTTATTTGACGGCGGGGCGTCCGCATTTCGTGAAACCGAAGACGAGCAGCCAGCTCTTCCTGAGTGAACGCGGCACGGCGATCTCGCGACAGATGTTGTGGGTGCTCGTGAAAAAATACGCGAAGCAGGCCGGCATCACCAAACCGGTGAAACCGCATTTGCTGCGGCATTCCTTTGCGACGCATTTGCTCGGCGGCGGGGCGGACCTGCGTGCGATCCAAGAGATGCTCGGACACGTTAATATCGCGACGACCCAGATCTACACCGCGGTGGAGGAAAAACGTCTGCTCGACCAGCACGCGAAATTCCATCCGCGCAACCAAACCGGCCGCTGATTTTCGAGGCGGGAAAGCTGCGCGGGAAGGCCTTGCGTGATCCCGTTCTCTTGGTAGCGGTGGGACGATGGAATTTTTCGGCATCTACTCCCTGCCCACGGCGCTCGAAGTCGCGCTTAAGATTTTTTGTATCGTGCACGTGATCCGCAACGACCGGAGCTACCTCTGGATCATGCTCATCCTGTTTCTGCCATTTTTCGGATCGGCGATTTATTTCTGCATGGAAATCCTGCCCGGCCTGAAGACCGGTGGCCGTCGTGGCGGTGCATCGTTTAAGGTTCCGCAGACCTCGGCGCGCACGATTTCGAAGATGCGGGAGCAACTGGAGTTTTCCAATACCACGCAAAACCGCACGCGGCTTGCCCAGGCGTTGGCCTCGGCCAAACGCTTTCCTGAGGCGCTTGATACGCTCAACGACTGTCTGCAGGGCGTCTTCAAAGACGACCCGCTCCTGACCTACGAACGAGCGCAGGTTTATTTTGCCGCCGGCCGCTATGACGAAGCGCTGGCCGATCTCACCCGCCTTGATGAACTCCGGTCGCGGCATGCGGCGCCCGCCCGGTTTTTGCTGGCGGCTCGCTGCCATGAGGCGCTTGGGGACGAGACCTTGGCGCTACGCACGTATGAAGAGGCCGTTTCGGTCGGTTCGGGCGAAGAGGCGCGCAGTCGATATGCGCAACTGCTTAACAAAACCGGCCGCACGGATGAAGCCGGCCGGCTGTTTCGGGAAATTATCAGCCACGCCAAACACGGTGATCGTCACTATCGTCGGCTAAACGGCGAGTGGATTAAAGTCGCCAAGGCCCACGTGGCCAAGGTTTAGCCGAATCGATCGCGCGTTTCTGTGCGGCGTATTGCAAGAAGCACGGCGTTAACGCGGCAGGCAAAAACCCCTTGACCGGTCGGGGATTCAAGGCGTCATGGTTTTCTTTTAACGGCCGTGAACATAACGCATTCGTCCACTCCCGCCAACCGCGCAACCCGCGAGGTTTTGACGCGGGAAAATGGCAGTGCGCGACAGGTTCTTCGGCACGAATTTGGTTTCTGTGCTAAGGTGCGCGATGTTTAACCCTTTCCAGCGTTTCCAACGGCAGGTGGTTACGACCACGGATTTCTGTTCCCACACATGAGCGACAAGATCACCCACGAATGCGGTATTGCGATGGTCCGGCTGCTGAAGCCGCTTTCCTACTACCAGGAAAAATACGGCACGCCGCTGTGGGGCTTCACGAAGCTGTTTCTCCTCATGGAGAAGCAACACAATCGCGGCCAGGACGGCGCCGGTGTGGCCTGCGTGAAGAGCGACATCGCCGCGGGCGATCCGTTCATGTTCCGCGAGCGTTGCGTGAAGACCAACCCGCTCGACAAGATTTTCAAAACCCTCCTCGGGCAGTATAACGAGAAAGTCGCCGAGGGGATCATCCATCCCGAGTTCGCCGACACGGTGAAGAAGCACTTCGACTTCGGTGGCGAGCTCCTCATGGGCCATCTGCGCTACGGCACCAGCGGCGGCTACAACATCTCGTCCTGCCATCCGTTTTTCCGCCGCTCGCCCTGGCCCACGCGCAATCTCGCGCTGTGCGGCAACTTCAACATGACGAACACCGAGGAGCTCAACCGCTCGCTCATCGCCATGGGCCAGCACCCGATCTTCGCCACCGACACCCAGGCGATGCTCGAAAAAATCGGCTTCTTCCTCGACGAGGAACACGACGAGCTCTTCCGCAAATTCCGCAGCGAAGGCCTCACGCCCGAAGAGACCTCGCGCAAGATCAGCGACGAACTCGACCTGACGCGCGTCATCACCCGCTCCGCGACGAAGTGGGACGGCGGTTACACCCTCTGCGGACTCATCGGCAACGGCGACGCCTTCGTCGCCCGCGACCCGTCGGGCATCCGCCCCTGCTGGTATTTCCAGAACGACGAAGTCATCGCCTTCGCCTCCGAGCGCGCGCCGCTCATGACAGTGTTCGATCTCACGCTGGAAGAGCCGAAGGAAGTCCCGCCCGGCAACGTGATCGTGATGAAGCGCAACGGCGCCATCAGCACCGCGCCGTTCACCCCGCCGCTCCCGCGCACCTCGTGCTCCTTCGAGCGCATTTATTTCTCCCGCGGTAACGACATTGAGATCTACAAGGAGCGTAAGCTCCTCGGCAGCCGCCTCACCGAGCAGGTCCTCAAAGCCGTCAATCACGACTGGGAAAACACCGTATTCAGCTTCGTGCCGAACACGGCCGAAGTCGCCTTCTATGGCCTGATGCACGGTCTGCGTGAGAAGCGCCGTATCGAGGTGAAGACCGCTCTGCGTGAAGCCGCCAAGGCCGGCACGCTCACCGATGAACTCATCGACGACCTCATTCTGCACAACTGGCCGCGCGGTGAGAAGGTCGTGTCGAAGGACATCAAAATCCGCACCTTCATCGGACAGGAAGGCATGCGCAACCAGCTCGCGAGCCACGTTTACGACATCACCTACGGCTCGGTGAAGCCCAAGGATCACCTCGTGTGCGTGGACGACTCTATCGTGCGCGGCACCACGCTGCGTCGCTCGATTCTGCGCATCCTCTCGCGGCTCAACCCGAAGAAGATCGTGATCGTCTCGACCGCGCCGCAGATCCGTTTCCCCGATTGCTACGGCATCGACATGTCGGAGCTCGGCAAATTCGTCGCCTTCGAGGCAACCGTCGCGCTCCTCAAGGAAAGCGGCCAAGGCCACATCCTCCAGGAAGTTTACGAGCTCTGTCGCCAGGCCGTCGCGAAGGGCGAGTGCGTGAACCACGTCCGCAAGATCTACGAGCCGTTCACCCCCGAGCAGATTTCCGCTAAGATCACCGAGCTGGTGCGCCCGAAGAACATCGAATGGAAGGGTGAGTTTGAGGTGATCTTCCAGACCATCGAAAACCTGCACGCCGCCGTGCCGAACCACACGGGCGACTGGTATTTCACCGGCAAGTATCCGACCCCCGGCGGCTTTCGCGTCGTGAATCAGGCCTACCTGAACTACTTCGAAAAAGGCGACGGACGCAGCTACTGAGCGTCTTCCATTCCTGACAACCACGAGTCCACTTCTGCATGTCCCTCAGCTACGAATCCTCCGGCGTTAACTACGACCAACTCGACGCCTTCAAGCGCGCCTGCCAGAAGGCAGCCAAGACCACCGCGCCGCTCCTCGCTTCGCACGGTTACGCCGAGCCTGCCAACACGCGCGGCGAAAGCTGCTACCTCATGGAGGCCGACACCCACTTCCTCGCCCACGTCGAGGAAGGTCTCGGCACCAAGAACCTCGTGGCTGACGCCGTCTATGCGCAGACGGGCAAGAATTTTTACAGCGAGATCTCCATCGATACCGTCGCGACCATCGTCAATGACCTGGTGACCTGCGGCGCCCTGCCGATCTCGGTCGCCATGCATGCGGCGGTCGGCGAGTCCGCATGGTTCACGGACGCGAAGCGCATGGAAGCGCTCGTCGAGGGCTGGGCCGAAGGCTGCCGCCAAGCCGGCGCTGTCTGGGGCGGTGGCGAAACGCCCACGCTCCGCGGCATCGTCAATGCCGACGCCATCGTGCTCGCCGGTTCCGCGATTGGCAAAGTTGAGCCGAAGTCCCAGCGCATTACCGGCGACGTGAAAGACGGCGACGCCATCGTGTTCCTTGCCTCGTCCGGCGTGCAGACCAACGGCCTGTCGCTCTGCCGTCTGATCGCTTCGAAACTGCCGCAAGGTTATCAAACGCCGATCGGCCACGGCGATTCACGCACCTACGGCGAAGCGTTACTCGCGCCGTCGGTCATCTACGTGAAGTTCGTCGCGGCCTGCCAAAAGGCCGGCATCAAACTCAACTACGTCTCGCACGTCACCGGCCACGGTTGGCGCAAGCTGATGCGTCTCGACGAGCCGTTTGTTTACGAGATTACGAACCCCGGCGAAGAGCCGGCGCTCTTCAAGTTCCTCCGTGAAGCCGGTCCGATCACGCTGCGCGAGGCGTATGCGACCTTTAACCAAGGCATCGGTTTCGCCGCCTACGTGTCACCCGACGCGCTCGACGCAACCCTCGCCGCCGCCAAGGCCTCGGGCTACACCGCGTGGCACGCCGGCACCGTGAAGAAAGACGGCGACCGCAAGGCTGTGGTGATTCCGTCGCTCGGTCTCGAATACGACGGCAGCACGCTGCAGGTGCGCTGAGGCGGAGTTTGGGACAGGATGAACGCTGGCTCCGACATCCTGCTTCCATCCTGTTAATTCTGTCTAAATTCCGCGGGTCTTAACGGCCCTTGCGGTCGCGCCAGTGGGCACCGGGTTTGCCCTTCGAGTGCCAAGTCGGATGACCGCCGCCGAAGGCTTTGCCCTTGTAGGTCTTATCCTGATTGTTGCCGGCGTCGCCCTTTTGTTTGCCGCCCTTGCCGAGGGATTGCTGGTGTCCGGCGCGCTTCGGTGAGTTGGCGAGCGAGTTGGCCGGATCGACGCGCGGGGCGGCTCCGCCTTCGTAAGCAAAACCTTCCACGGGCACGACCGGGATGGACTGGCCGATGAGTTTCTCGATGGCGACGATCTCGTTGGCTTCCTGCGGAGTGACGAGCGTCACGGCATCACCCGTGGCGGCGGCGCGACCCGTGCGGCCGATGCGGTGGACATAATCCTCGGCGTGGAGCGGCACGTCGAAATTGATGACATGCGACACGCCGGCGACGTCGATGCCGCGCGCGGCGATGTCGGTGGCGACGAGCACGCCGCAGCGCCCGGTCTTGAATTTATCCAGGGCATCCACGCGCTGGCCTTGCGTGCGTTCGGCATGGATGACGACGCAGGCCTGGTTTTCGAGGCGCAGCTGGTGGGCGACGCGGTCGGCGCCTTTGCGCGTGCGGGTGAAGACGATCACGCTCTTGAAATCGTCGCGCTTGAGCAGCGTGTAGAGCAGGTCGAGCTTTTGGTTTTCGGAGACCGGGTGGATCACGTGGTTGACCGACTCGGTCACGGGGCGCGTGCGGGCGATCTCGATGCGGTGGGCGTTGCGCAAGGCGAACTTGGCGACCTCTTCGAGCTTCGGCGGAATCGTGGCGGAGAAGAGGAGCGTCTGCCGCGTGGCAGGGCAGAGTTTCACGATGGCTTTGACGTCTTCGATGAAACCCATGTCCAACATGCGGTCCACTTCATCGAGGACGAGCACCTCGATGGACGAGAGGTTGATGAGCGTGCCGTCGAGGAACTCACGGAGACGGCCGGTGGTGGCGACGATCACATCGACGCCGGCGCGCAGGGCGTTGCGCTGAGGTCCGAGGGTGACGCCGCCGTGGAGCACGACGGATTTGAAATCGGTGAATTTACCGAGGGCGTGGAACGATTCATCGACCTGCGCGGCGAGTTCGCGGGTGGGTTCGAGCACGAGCACGCGGGGGCCGGTGGCGCGGTGGGGGCCGAGGCGGTTGAGAATGGGGAGGGCGAATGCGGCGGTTTTTCCGGTGCCGGTCTGCGCGGAAGCGATCAAATCACGCCCGGAGAGCACAACGGGGATGGCCTGCGCCTGGATCGGCGTGGGCTCGGTATAGCCCAAGGCTTGCGCGCCGCGCACGAGGCTGGAGTAGAGACCGAGTTTGGAAAAAGGCATGGCGCAGATTGGCGGGGGGAACACCGACGATGGCGAGGGGAAATCTTTAGGCTCTCATTTCGCGGCGGGGCTGCATAAGGTGTCGCATGGAAAAACTGAAATTTGCCGAGCTCGGGCTGTCCGCCGAGGTATTGAAGGCCGTGGACAAGATGGGGTTTGAAGAGGCTTCGCCGATCCAAACCGCCGTTATTCCGCTGTTGCTCTCGGGCAAAGACGTGGTCGGCCAGTCGGCCACCGGTTCGGGTAAAACCGCCGCGTTCGGCATTCCCGCCGTCGAGAAGGTGGATGCGAAGAAGAAGGCCGTGCAGGTCTTGATCCTTTGCCCGACGCGCGAACTCGCCGTTCAGGTGGCCGAGGAAATCGCTAAACTCGCGTTCTTCAAAACCGGCGTGCGCGAGGTGCCGATTTTCGGCGGCCAGCCGTATGACCGCCAGATCCGTGCCCTTGAGGGCGGTGCTCAGATCGTGATTGGCACGCCCGGTCGCGTGATGGACCACATGGAGCGCGGCACGCTGCGTCTCGATAACCTCAAGATGATCATCTTGGACGAGTGCGATCGCATGTTGGACATGGGCTTCCGCGATGACATCGAGAAGATCCTTTCCGAGACACCGGCCACGCGCCAGTCGCTGTTCTTCTCGGCCACGATGCCTCCAGCGATTCAGGCGATGATCAATCGCTTCCTGCCGAATCCGGAGTGGGTCAAGATCGCCGCGCTCGCGCAGAATGCGCCGAAGGTGGATCAGGTCTATTTCGAGGTGGATCGCCGCTACAAGATCGACGTGCTCACGCGCCTGATCGATCTGCATGATTTCCGCTACGGCATCATTTTCTGTTCCACCAAGGTCATGGTGGATGAGCTCGACGAACACTTGCACGCGCGCGGTTATGCGACCGACCGTCTGCATGGCGACATCACGCAGTCGACCCGCACGCGCGTGATGGACAAGTTCAAGCGCCGCGGTTTCGAGTTCCTCGTGGCGACGGATGTCGCTGCGCGCGGTCTCGACGTCGATGACCTTGAAGTGGTGTTTAACTTCGACCTGCCGAATGACGCCGAGGATTACACGCATCGCGTGGGCCGCACGGGTCGCGCCGGTCGCGAAGGCAAGGCCTTCACGTTCGTCGCCGGCCGCGAGCTCTATGGTTTGCAGAACATGATCCGCTACGGAAAATTGAAGATCCGTCGTGAGAATGTGCCGTCGCTCGACCAAGTCGAAGAGGCGCGTGAGAACGTGTTTTTTGAAAAGGTGCGCGGCGTGCTCGAAGCGGCCAAGTTCATCAAGCAGGACCGCTTTATCGATCGCTTGATGGAGCAGGGTTATCCGAGCACCGATGTGGTTTCCGCGCTGTTGCACATGATGCATGGCGGCGAAAAACCCGATGCTGCCCCGGCACCCGCCAAAGCTGGCGTGAAGGCGATAGCGACAAAACCGGCCGCGCATACGCCGGCACCGGCTTACGTGCCTGAGGCGCCGCGTCCGGCTCCGGCCGCTTTTGCCAAGGTTGCGAACAAGCCCAAGATCGCTCCGCCTGCCGCCCAAGAAGACCGTCCGGCGTTTCAGAATGCCCCGCACAAGCAGGCCGAGGATGCTCCCGTATCAGTCGAGCCCTCCGAAAAGGAGAAGGCGTTGTTTGAAAACGAAGAACCCGCCGCGGTGCGTCCGTCGAAGCAGAAGTTTCAGCGCGCAGCCCGCACGGGTCGTGAGCCGAACATGACCACGTTGTTCTTTAATGTGGGTCGCAAGCAGCTCATCACGCCGGCCGACATCGTCGGCAAGGTGGCGGGTGTCACGCGTCTGCCCGCCAATGTCGTCGGCGCGATGGACATTCACCAGCGTCACACGCTGGTCGATGTAACCAGCGAGCACGTCGAATTGATCATGCAAAAAATGAAGGGCATCCGCGTGAAGAACATCGCGCTGGAGCCCGCGCTGGCGACGGATGCGGATCGGGCGGCGGAGTGAGGCATAGTTGAGATTGAGGGATGAGAGTTGAGGGATCGGAGCTGATCGGAGCTCTCATCTCTCAACTCTCATCTCTCAACTTTTCCCCGTCACACGAAGTTTACGGGCGCGGTCCTTGACACGTCTCCACGCGGCAACTACTCGTCAGAGCCCATATGGAGGCTGTGCTAGACCAACCGGTTCTGGTTCTCAATCGCCTGTGGCAGGCGGTGAATGTGATCGGCGCAAAACGCGCCTTTGGTTTGTTGTCGAGAGGTCACGCGAGCGTTGTTCATCACCACGATGATGACTTCCGCGTCTTCAATCTCATGGACTGGGTGGATTTTTCGCAGAGCAATCCGCCGCTCGAAGCCATGGATCAGGTGCACACGCCGCGGACGACGATCCGGTTGCCGCGGGTGATCCTGCTGGCGTATTTCGACCGGCTGCCGTGCAAGGAGCTGAAGCTTACGCGCAACAATGTCTTCGAGCGCGACAAGGAGACCTGCCAGTATTGCGGACATAGTTTTGAGCGCGAAGACCTGAATCTCGATCACGTGATTCCACGTGATTTCGGCGGGAAAACGACGTGGGAGAACATCGTGTGCTCCTGCATTAAGTGTAACTCGAGAAAAGCGAACCGCCTGCCGCACCAGGCCAACATGCGGCTCATCCGCAAGCCGGTGCGACCCAAGTGGCGTCCGGTGATTTCATTGGTGCTCGGCAATAAGGAGCGCGAGCGCTGGAAGGATTTCCTCGATCTGGCCTACTGGAACGTAGAGCTGGAAGACTGATGGAATGCGGACGTCGTGAATGATTCGCTGCGCTGGGCGTCTGGCGGCTTGCATGTTCTGTTGGGCTCCTTAGCTCAAGGGCCACGCCTTTGCGTTTGAGCCATGTTTGAAATTGCCCCGCTTAAAATTTTTATCGTCGAGGATTTTCCGGTTATTCGCGACGGGCTGGTCAGCTTGTTGAACTCGCAAGTCGGGTTTTCCGTGGTCGGGCAGGTGGCCACGTATGATGAGGCGCGCAAACAACTGAAGAGTGATGCGGTCGATGTGGTCATCCTGGATTTGATGATGGCGGATGGAAGCGACGGTCTGCCGTTCATCGAGGAGCTGCGTGCGCGCCGTTCTACAATGCCCATTCTGGTGTTCTCGAATCACGAGGAAGAAGTGTATGCGGAGCGGGCGATCCGTGCGGGGGCCAGCGGGTTTTTGATGAAACGGGAGACCACCGCAGAAATGATGGTGGCGCTGCGCATGGTGGTGGCCGGTCAAATCTACGTGAGCCGCGTGTTGGCGTCGGCGCTCGCGCGACGGGCGTTTAGCGCAGAGCCCGAGCGCGAAGGGACGGGCATTGATAGTTTTACCGATCGTGAATTGCACGTGTTTCGCCTGATCGGAGAAGGCTGCAGCCCGCGGCGGATTGCGGCGCAACTGGGATTAAGCGTGAAGACGATCGAGGCTCATCGGGAGAATATCCGCATGAAGCTGGATGTGCATACCTTCGCGCAAATGGTGGAGCTGGCGGTGGTCTGGACCAATCAACGTATCGAGCGCGACGGTTCATCGACGTCGTCGTTCATGCCTTCGATCTGAAGGGGGCCGTTTCTACTCAGAAGCGCGCGGTGATGTTCAGGCCTAGCGTGCGGGGGGCGCCGCGGACGGAGGTGGGGAAACCGAAGTCGGCGGCGATGTTGCCGGCGTCGATCAGGTAATCGTGGTCGAGGAGATTGCGCGCCCACAGGACGACTTCCCAGCGGTTGTCGGGCGTGCGGTAGCCTACGCGTAGATTCATCAGCCCAAAGCCGCCCTGGCGAAGGGTGCCGCCGGACTTCTGGTTGTTATCCTCGAAGAAGTGCTCGGATTTATATTCCCACGACGGGGTCACGAAGAACGTGCCGACGGCATCCACGGGCAGGCTCACGGTTCCGCCCAAGGCGATCACGTGGCGTGAGGTGAGTCGGAAGGAGTTGCCGGCGTAGGTTTGCGGCTGGCCGTCTTCATCGAGGGCGGAAAACTGAGCGTCAGTGAAACCGTAGGAACCAAACAACGTGAGGTGATCGTTGACGGTGCCTTGGAGCGACGTCTCGAAACCCTGGCCGCGGGCGCGTCCGCCATCGGTGGCAACCGTGGGTGCGGGCGGCGGGGCCAGACTGTTTTGGGTTTGAAAATTGGAGTAGTAGTATTGGAACACCGCGACGTCGTAGGCGATGCGCTGGTTGGCCAGCGTGCCTTTGAGGCCGGCTTCATAGTTCCAGACCACTTCTTCTTTCAGCTCGATCAGATTAAAGGCGGGATCCTGGCTGTAGGTGAGGCTGGGCGGACGGCGGCCTTTGCCGACGCTGGCATAGGCGGTGTGTTGCTTGGTGATTTCGTAGCTGCCGTTGAGGGCGCCGGTCCAGGAGTTGTAGCTTTCGCTGGTCTGCCGAAGCGTGGTGGGGGCAAACAAACTGTTGCCACCACCGGCGGTGGGCAAAATCGGCAGAGGGAACAAGGTGGGCGTGGGTGTATTGATCGATTCGTAGCCGGAGGTGAGCTTTTCGTGGGTGAGACGCAGGCTGGCTCCGACGGTGAACTTGGAGGTGAGCTTGTAGCTGGCGTCACCAAAAAGATCGGCCGCCTTGCTCTCTCCGTAGTTGGTGAACTCCTCCTGGTAATTGGTGGGAAGCGGAAATGGAGGCGCGACGCCGGCCAAGGCTTGAAACAATTGATTGAGGTCGCTGCTGAGGGGCAGGCGTTGGGAGGCTTTTTGCCAGAACACACCCGCGCCGATGGAGCTTTTAAAACGTTCATCGGCATCGTAACTGAGGCGCACGTCATGGCTGAATTGATGGGCTTGGGTGTATTCACCGGCTTCGAGCAGGAAGAGCGGAGAGCCGTCGGCGTCGAATTCTTCAGCGGCATCGACATCACGCCAGCCGGTGGTGGATGTGAGGGTCCAGGCTTCGTTGAGTTGATGGGAGATAATGCCGGTAAGGCCGAAAACGGTGCGGTCCGCGCCGAGTGCACGACCGCGATTGAGGTTGGCCGCGGTGTAAGGATTACCGTCGGAGAGCAGGGGACTCATGCTCTTAAACGCGATGCCGGGGGGCGTGTCGTGCTGCACGTTGACGATGAGATCGGCCGTCGTTTCGGCGGAGGGTTGCCAGCGGAGACTGCCACGGAAGGCGACGGTATCGCGTCCCTGAAGATCGGAGCCGTCGGCGAGGTTGTCCACGTAACCGTCGGCTTGATCGATAGTGAAGGCGGCGCGGACGAAGAGCTTGTCCGTGATGACGGGCAGGTTGGTGTAGCCGGAGACGGTGCGAGCGTTGAAACTACCGACGCCGGCGGTGAGCTCGGTGGAGGTTTCGTTGCGGGCCTTGTTGGTGACAAACGAGACGGCACCAATCTGTGTGCCGCGTCCAAAGACTGCGGGTTGCGGGCCCTTGAGGATGTCCACGCGATCCAGATCAAAGAGCGCGACGTTGAGCCCCGCGTTGTTGGCGAGCAGAACATTGTCCTGAAAAACGGCGACTCGCTGGGTCGTGCGAGGGTCGCCGTTATCGGTGCCGATGCCGCGCAGGTAGAGGCTGGAGTTGGCGACGGATTGTTCGGAGATGAACAAGCCGGGAACGAGCGGTGCGAGATCCGCGTAGGTAGAGACGCCGGTGGTTTTAAGAAAAGAGCCGGTGTGGCTCGTGACCGTCGTGGGCGAGTCAAGCCGCAGATAGCCAGGCACGGAGCCGGTGACCTCGACGGGATCAAGCACCACGGGTTCGTCGGCATGCAGCGCGGTGAACGCAACCAAGGCTGCGGGGAGAAGGCGCAGGAATGGACGGACGGACATGGCGGAATTAACGATTTTGCCGGGAGGCGGCAAAGAGGATGGCGGCCGCGATCAGATCCGTTCCAGCGACGGCGAGGCGCAGGGGAAGCGGCAGTCGAAAAATACACAGCACCACGACGCCGGCCAGAAGCAGGGCGATTATGGCGACGATCATCACGGGACGTTTTTCCGGTGCGGCGGACATGGGCGGGAACGGGCTGATGTTTAACTGACGAGCGGCAGAGCGATGCGCATCGTGGTGCCGCCGGGACCGGAATCAAGCAACGTAATGTCACCGTGGTGTGACAGCATGATGCGCTTGGCGATGGCGAGACCGAGACCGGTGCCGTCGGTGCGTCCGGAGAGGAACGAATCAAAGATATGCGCGCGCAATTCCTCGGGGATGCCGCGGCCGGTGTCCGTCAGGTCGATGAGCGCAAAGTCGGATTCGCCGCGTTTTTCGGTGAAGCAACGCACGGTGATGGTGCCGCCGTCGTTCATGGCCTGCGTGGAGTTGATCAACAGGTTGAGCAACACCTGTTGAATCTGGCCTTTGTGAACATCGACGACGAGCGGACGGTTCGGCGGTTCGAAGCGGAGCTGGATCTTGCTCTGCGCGAGTTTGAGACGGATGAGCACGATCGTGTCGCCCACCATGTCGGCCAGGCCCCAGCGCGAATGCAGGCTCGACGGGGCTTTGGCGAAGTTGAGCACGCGGGAGACGATGGCTTCGAGCTGATCGAGTTTTTCGCTGATGACGCGCACGTCGGTGCGGCGGGGATCATCTGCCGGGAAATCCAGATCCAGATAGCCGAAGAGCAGCTTGATCACCGTGAGCGGATTGCGGATCTCGTGGGCGATCTCCGCGGCGAGCAGGCCGAGCGTGGTGAGCTGTTCGTTTTTGCGGAGGGATTCTTCGCTTTGGAAAACGCGGGAGTAGAGGCGCGAGTTTTGCAGCGCGACGGCACCGAGCGAGGCGAGAGCGGCGAGGAGGCGTTTCTCGTCGTTGTTGAAGCGGTGGACGTGATCGGTGAAGACCGCGAGGACGCCGATGACCTCGTTTTCGTAGAGGACGGGCGCGGCGAGCAGGGAACGCAGCGAGGGATCGCGCGGCAGGTCCACGACATCGAGGAACTCGGGCGATTGGATGTTGAGGAACTCGATCTGCTTGCGCGTGTGGATGGCCGAGGCGACCAGACACGACGCGATGGGGAAATCCTCCTCGGGCGTGTTGGTGATGATGCCGTTGTGCGTGAGCGACAGCATGCGCAGAATCTGGCGCGTCGAATCGAACAGATAAAAGGCGCACGCGCGCGTGTTGGTGATGCCGTGGGCGTCACGCGTGATGGTGTCGAAGAGCTCCTGTTGCTCAAGTTTGCCGACGAGGCGCTGACCGATGGTGATGAGCGATTCGAGCTGGCGGGCCTTGCCGCGGAGATGGCGCAACTGCCAGAGGCGTTGCATGACCGCGGTGGCTTCTTCGCAGAGCCGGATCAGGAAGGCCAGATCGGTATCATTGAACCCGCCGAGCCGGTCGCTATCGACGTTGATGACGCCGATGATTTGTCCGCCGGCCTCGACCATGGGTGCGGCCATTTCGCTGCGGACTTCCTTGCGGATGGAAATGTAGCGGGAGTCGGCGGTGACATCGGTCACGAGCTGCGGGCGGCCATGAAAGGCGACCCAGCCGGTGATACCCTGACCCAGGCGAAGGCTGACCTCGTCGGTGGTTTTGAAGAGACCTTGGTGGACGTCGATCTCGAGTTTGCCGGTGTCGGGATTGAGCAACGAAACCGATCCCGAGGAAGCACCGAGCGTCTCGATGCAAACGGCCAGGATCGTTTTGAGCGCGACGTGAGGATCGTCGATGCGACCGGCGAGGCTGCTGATGCGATAGAGCGCGCGGTCGGTGCGTGGATCAGATTCGACGTCCATGTTGTGGCGTCATTATCGGGCGCGAAGCCCCGCGGGCAAACTCAGATCGCGGCAGCGGCGGCGTTATCCGCCGGCGTGATGATGGCGGAGAGTGCGTCGCGTAGAACGTGCAGGCGGGCGTTTTCCTCGGTGGATTCGGGGGCGGCATTCTCGATATAGAACGTATCGATGGCGATGCCGCGTTCGGTGCCGATGCGGGCGAAGGTGATGTCGAAGCCGTGATCGCTGATGGTTTTGGCCAGACGGAAGAGGAGGCCGATCTCGTCGCGGGCCTGCACCTCGACGATGGTGCGTTGCATCGAGAGCTCGTGGTAAACCTCGACCGTGGGCGGGAAGGAGGCGTGGAGGATCTCGCCGCCGGAGGGCTGGGTGTAGCGCGGCGGGGCGTGCTTGCGGGCCTGTGCGACGATATCCGGATAAAGGTCTTTGTTGGTGACGAGTGCTTCCTCGACGGTGCGGGCGAAGATTTCCTGGGCCTTGGTGCTTTGCACGATGCCGCGGCCGGGCTCGACGACGTAGAACGTGTCGATCGCGATGTGGTCGGAGCGTGAAATGACCTTGGCGCCGAGAATGGAGAGGCCGGCGACGCTGAAGGCGCCGGCGAGCTTGTAGAACAAACCGGCGCGGTCCCAGGTGACGACGTTGACGACGGTGAGGGAGCGGTTGAGGTCGTCTTTCCACTCGATCACGGGGCGCAAGGTGCCGACGGAATCGGCCTGCGTGATGGATTTCAGCAGGCGGTTGACCATGCTGATGTGCAGCGAGATCTCGGCCGGATCGGTGTGGATGAAATACCGTTCGGGCAGCAGATTAAAGTGGGCGGTAATCTCGTCCTGGCTGATGCCGGGAATGGTTTTCGAGACGAGGTCCTGGTAGGTCATTTGCAGGCGTTGCGAATTGTGGGTAACGAGGGCGGCGCCGTGGATCAGTTGATCGAGGGTGGCACGGAAGAGGCTGGTGTGCAGGGCGTCTTTGTAGCCGTTCCAGAGTCCTGCGGCAGTGCCGCGCGCATCGCAGAACGTGTGGACGTAGAGGTGCCGGAGTTTGTCGGCATCCATGACCATCTCGGCGAAAGCAGCGGCTGTGTTGGGATCATCTACATCCCGCTTCTGCCAAAAGCGTGCCATGATGAGATGATTTTTGATTACGAAGATAACCAACTCACTATTTTCAGGACTGACGTTGAGCCGTTTGAGGATGGGTTGGGCGATGACCACGCCGCTTTCGGCGTGCCCCTGGATGCCCTTGGCCTTGCCGATGTCGTGGAGCAGCAAGATTAAGTAAAGCAACGTGGGCTCAGGCGTCTCGTGCAGGGCTTCGCGGTATTTGAGTGTGATCGGCTCGGCCTGCGTGAAAATATTATCCAGTTCGCGGATGGCGTTCAGCGTATGAATATCCGCCGTGTAACGGTGGTAATATTCGTGCTGCACGAGGCAGGTCAGGCCGTCGAATTCGGGGATGAACCGTCCGAGCACGCCGAGCTCGTGCATGAGCGCGAGCGTGGGGTGGACGTTGCCGGCCTCATCGAGGATGGCCTTGAAACTCGTGTTGGCATCGATCGATTCCGAGACGCGGCGGGTGATGAGCGGCAGGCATTCGCGAACCAGGGTTTGCAGGGCGAAATCCATCTGCGCGTCCAGACTCTGGCAGTGGCGGAAGACGCGGATGAGGCGGGCAGGATCTTCACGGAAGACGTTGGGCGTCTCAGAGCTGAGCTCGCGGTTGCGCAACACGAAGCCGTCGATGCGTTTCACGCGTTCGTGGCGGCGGGAGCGCACGACCTCGCGGAAAGAAAGGAAGCGGCTGGGTTTTTCTAGCGTCAGGGCGAGGCGGTTTTCGACCAGTTTGGAGATGCGATAGATGGTCTGGGCGGCGCGGTAATAATCGCGCATGAACTGCTCGACGCGGCCGAGCATGTCGCGGTTCGTGTAGCCGAGGCCGAGGGCGATGCGCGGCTGGGCTTCGAGATCGAGGACGTCGGTCGGGCGTTTTTTCTGGAGGTGCAGTTCGTTGCGAACGCGATGGAGAAATTCGTAGGCGCGCTGGAAGTCGCGGAGTTCGTTGTGACGAAGGTAGTTTTGCGCGCCCAGTTCCTTGATTTCAGAGATGCCGAGCTTCACGCGGGCCATCCACAATGTGTTCTGATAATCGCGCAGACCGCCCACGCCGTTCTTGATGTCGGGCTCCTGGAGGAAGACGGAATCGCCGTGTTTATTGCGGCGGTTTTTTTGGTCTTCGAGGCGGGCGGAGATGTAGGCCTTCGGATCCTCGACGGTGTAGTAGGCCTTATAGGTATGCGCAAAACCATCGAACAGCGATTCCGAGCCAGCGATGAGTCGCGCCTCAAGGAGTGCGGTTTTGTTTTGGATATCTTTGCGCGCCTCGATGAAGACCTCGTCGATTGTGCGCGTGGAATGTCCGACCTTCAGCCCGCAGTCCCACAAGATGTAGAGAATCTCGTTGGTGAGGTGTTCCTGGAGGGGCTTGATGGCCGCTTCCTTCATCTTGGAAGGAAAGAGAAACATGATGTCGATATCGCTGAGCGGGCTCAGTTCGCAGCGCCCGTAACCGCCGAGTGCTAGCAGTGCGACGGGCGTGTAAAGGTGGCCGTTTTTTCGCTCCCACGAAGCGATCGCGTAATTGAACAGGTGCGACAGCATCACATCGATCATCGCGCTGCGTGCGCGGGTGATGGCCAGGCCCGACTCACCGGCGTCGTGGCGCATGCGGATCATGGCGCTTTCGAGTCGCAAGAAGGTCTTGCAGGCCAAAAGGCGTTTGGCGGTGGGGACCTCGCCGACGAAGTTCAGGCGTTCGCGGGCGTGTTTTTGGATGCGGCCGATCACAGGTGGTAAAGGTGCGAGAATCAGTTGGAGGGCGGTTGGTTGGCAAGCCGCGCGTGAGGCCGCCCGCTTGCAACGTTCGTGCCACCGCGGGGCCTAATCCCGATGCTTGCCAGCCGCGCCGGCGGACGGTTGGCTGGAAGGCTTAATTTTTAATCATGGCCGAGATCACCAAGAGCTACGAAGCGCGCGATGTTGAGACGAAGTGGTATGCCGCCTGGCAGGAAGCCAAGTGCTTCGCCGGTCGTGCCGAGCCCGGACAGGAGACTTACTCGATCGTCATCCCTCCGCCGAACGTCACCGGCATCCTGCACATGGGCCACGT
Organism: Rariglobus hedericola; assembly: GCF_007559335.1. Lineage (NCBI taxonomy): Bacteria > Pseudomonadati > Verrucomicrobiota > Opitutia > Opitutales > Opitutaceae > Rariglobus > Rariglobus hedericola. Next base: position 1,683,270 of record NZ_VMBG01000001.1, on the reverse strand, counting down.
GCTGAACAACACGTTGCAAGACGCGCTCATCCGCCGCGCCCGTCTTGAAGGCAAGGCCGCGTGCTGGATTCCCGGCACCGACCACGCGGGCATCGCCACGCAGACGATGGTCGAGAAGCACCTCAAGAAAACCGAGGGCAAGGGCCGTCGCGATCTCGGTCGCGAGGAGTTCCTCAAACGCGTGTGGACCTGGCGCGACGAGAAGGGTGACCACATTCTCAAGCAGCTCCGCGAACTCGGTTGCTCGTGTGATTGGGACCGCACGCATTTCACGATGGATCCCGGCTATTCGAAGGCCGTGCTCACGTCCTTCGTGAAGCTTTTTAACAGCACCGATTCGGAGGGCCGTGCGCATATTTACCGCGGCAAACGCATGGTCAACTGGTGCCCGGTTTCGCTCACCGCTTTGTCGGATGAAGAGGTCGAGATGCGTCCGACCAAGGGCTTCATTTATCAACTCCGCTACGAACTCGTCGAGCCGACCACGACCAAGGACGCCGAGGGCAACGTGATCCCGCTCACGCACCTCGTCCTCGAAACCACGCGCCCCGAGACCATTGCGGCCGACGTCGCCGTGGCCGTGCATCCCGATGACGAACGCTATCAGCATCTCGTCGGCAAATTCGTCTGGCGCCCGCTCGGCAACCGCGTGCAGATCCCGATCATCGCCGATGCTGCGGTGGATCCGGCCTTCGCCGCCGGTGCGCTCAAAGTCACGCCCGCCCACGATAAAGTGGACTTCGAAATCGGCCAGCGCCACAAGCTGCCGGTCATCGATGCGCTCAATGCCGACGGCACGATGAACGAGTTCGCCGGCCCCGAACTGGCCGGCATGGATCGTTTCGCCGCGCGCAAAAAAGCCGCCGAAATCCTCACCGAGCGCGGCAATCTCATCGAGGCGAAGCCTTACGAGAACAACGTCGGTTACTCGCAGCGCGCTGGCGTGCCCATCGAGCCGCGTCTCACCCAGCAGTGGTGGCTGCGTTATCCGCGCGTCGAAGAAGCCAAGCAGGTCGTGCGCGACGGCTTGATCCAGATGCACCCCGAGCGTTGGACGAAGGTTTACCTCAACTGGCTCGATAACATCCAGGACTGGTGCATCAGCCGCCAACTCTGGTGGGGTCACCGCATTCCCGTGTGGTATGCGAAGGGCATCGACCGCGAGAAACTCACCGAGGCCGATCTGCGCGATCCGAAGATCATCCACGTTTCGCTCGAAGGTCCCGCCGACCCCGAAAACTGGACGCAGGAAGACGATGTTCTCGATACGTGGGCATCCTCCTGGCTCTGGCCTTTCGCCACGCTCGGCTGGCCCAACGCCGAGGAACAGGCCAAGGCGAACTTCGCACAGTTTTACCCGACGACCACGCTCGCGACGGGCGCGGACATCATTTTCTTCTGGGTCGCCCGCATGATCATGGCCGGCCTCGAATTCGCGAAGCCCGGCGCGCCCGCCGAGGAACGCATTCCGTTCAAGCACGTTTACTTCAACGGTATCGTGCGCGACAAGCAGGGCCGCAAGATGTCGAAGACGCTCGGCAACTCGCCTGATCCGCTCGACCTCATTCAGAAATACGGTGCCGACGGTCTGCGCTTCGGACTGCTGCAAATCGCGCCGCTCGGCCAGGACGTGAAGTTCGACGAGGACCGCATCGAGAGCGGAAAAAACTTCTGCAACAAGATCTGGAATGCCTGCCGTTTCCGCCAGATGAGCGGACCGATGAGCGACAACTCCTCGCTCGAAGCGATTCTCGCCCGCATCGACGCCTCGAAGCTCGATGACGACGACCATGCGCTCCTCGCTGCGCTGACCGATACGATGAAAACCGTCGAACGCGGCTTCACCGGCTTTGAATTCGCCGGTGCGACCCAGCGCTTGTATTCGTTTTTCTGGAACGACTTTTGTGACTGGTATGTCGAGGTCGCCAAGACCCGCGTGCAAGACCCGGCCGCGAAGGATCACGCGCTCGCCATGCAGGACCTCGTCATCCGCGAGTTCTTACTGATGTTCGAGCCGTTCGCGCCGTTCATCACGGAGGAACTCTGGTCGCTGCTCGGTTACGCGCCGGCCGGAAAAACCTTCGTGCAGGACACGCGTATCGAGACCGCCGACGGTCTGATCGCTACGCTCAACGCGCGCGGCGTCCAGATCGATGCCGACGCCTCCACCCGCGTGGACCAGTTGAAGCAGGTCGCCACGTTTGCCCGCCAGCTAAAGGCCGACCAGTCCGTCGCTCAAAAACGCGACGTGAAATTCCTCGCCCTATCAGGCCAGTCCGAGTGGCTGGTGCTAGAGAAAGCCGCCGCCAAACTCACGCGCCTCGTCGGTGCGGCTGAGATTTCACGCACGACCGAAGAGGTTGCGTTGCCCGCCATCGTGACTCCTCTCGGCACGCTCTATCTGGATACCGGCGTGAAAGTCGATCCGGCTGCCGAGCGCACGCGTCTCACCAAGGAACTCGATGCCGTCACCAAGCACATCGCCGGCACCGAAGCACGTCTGTCGAATGAAGCGTTCACCAGCAAAGCCCCGCCGGCCGTGCTCGAAGGAGCGCGCAAACAACTCGCCGATCAAAAGATGAAACGCGACGAGATCACGCGCTTGCTCAACGCCCTGTAAGTAGCAAATCCTCGTTTTTGCGTGGATTTAACCTGCTTTATCAAAGCAGGTTAAACCCAATCATGGCTCAAATCTTTACTTTGGACATAAACTAAGTATCTCTTCGTTATTCAAATGAACGCCACCGCCGTTAATCCCGCGCTTTCCGACCGCGCGGTGGACCTCGAAAAAGCGACGGCGCAAGAGCGGGTGCAGTGGGCGGTGGATACTTACGGCGACGGCCTCGTGCTCACCACGAGCTTCGGTATTCAGGCGGCGGTGATGTTGCATCTGGTCACGCGCATCGTCCCGAAAGTCCCGGTCATCTTCATCGATACGGGTTACCTGTTTCCTGAAACGTATCGGTTCGCGGCGGATCTTACCAAGAAGCTTGATCTCAATCTCAAAACCTACGCCGCTCTCCAGACTGCCGCTCATCAAGAGGCGCTCCATGGCAAACAGTGGGAGCAGGGACTCGAAGGCCTGAAGCGCTACAATCACCTCAACAAAGTCGAGCCGATGGACCGCGCCGTGCGCGAACTCGGCGCCACGGCCTGGCTTGCCGGTCTGCGTCGTTCGCAGGCGAGCACGCGCGGACAGCTGCCGGTCGTGCAGCATCAAAACAAGATCACCAAGGTTCATCCGATCATCGATTGGGACAACCGCACGATCCACCGTTACCTCATGGAAAACGGACTCAATTATCATCCGCTTTGGGAAGAAGGCTATGTGTCCGTCGGCGACTGGCACAGCACGTCGAAACTCGAAGCCGGCATGACCGAAGAGCAGACGCGTTTCGGCGGTTTGAAACGCGAGTGCGGCCTGCACGAAAGCAGCGGTCGCGGCGATTTTCAGATCTGAGACGGATGCGGCGGCGGCAGTTGGCGGACGCGCTCGGTTAATTATTCGACGGCGTGACGGTCAGCCGCGCGGTGATTTCTTTGGTGCGCTTAACATAGGGCGCCAGATTAAATGACGGCAGGCAGGCTTGCTGGAGCACGGCGGGATTGATGTTCCAGGCGTTGGATTCGATCGAGAGCCCGTAGCCGGCTTCGCGTGCCATCCAACAGGCCACATGCAGCAGAGCGGTGCCGGACGCTTCGGGCGAGTGGCTCGCCTCCAGCGGCTCGTAGTGGTGCCCGATGATTTCGCCCATCGACCGGTTCAGTCCCCAGATTTCAAACAGATAGGCGACGGCTTCGGCGTTGTGCACTTCAAAGCAGGACTTTTCCCAGGCGAGCGTCTCGCCGTTGTCGCGGAGCATGCGCTTGGGCAGTGGCAACTCGCGCTGCGTGGCGAGTTGTTGAAACAGCATCCGGCCCACGGGGCGAAACAACCCGACCGAGTAGGCGCGACGCGGATCCGCGCCGCCGGCCTCGGCGATGAGATGCATCGCGGTGCCGGTGGCGACGGCGTTGCGCCACAGTTGATCGCTCGTGACGTCGTAGTGCGGCAGGCTTTTGCAAAACAGATTGGCCGACACGGTGACCGCGAGCAGGTGGTAAACATGGGTGATGCCGATCCAATCGACGGCTCGCTCCAGGCTGGCAAAAGGTTCGCCGCGCACGAACTGCACGCTGTTGGCCAGCCGTAGCACGCGCAACGCGGTGGCGGGATCCTGGCTCAGGATATCGATGATCTCGTGACTGCGCACATCAGGGTTTCGCAACGCGGCGTTGATGCGTTCGAAGATTTGCGCCGACGCGGGCAGGCGCGCGGCCGCCTTGAATAAATCCAGATGAATCGGGGAGGCTTCAGCGAGATGCATGGCGGGTCTCAGTTGGCCCCGATCGAACGCGCGGCGCGCAGGGCTTTCAGGCTGATCTCAGGCAGGGCGGAGGAGGGGATGCCGACCTTGGCGAGCCAGTTGCGCTCGAGGCCGATGTCGTGGTCGCGTGGATGCAGCGTTGCGTGACTGCTTACAGCCAGCGCGCCCGCGGCATGCAACACGATGGAAAGCGGATCCGCATCGTCGCGGCGGGAGTAGGCCCCGACGCTGTGGACCAAGTGTTCGGAAAATCCCCAGTGATCGATGATCTGGGCGGATACCTCGGAGTGATTGAATCCAAAGTGGTCGCGCTCCCAACTCTCCAGGGAAGGCGCGGCATCGCAGGCGAGTTCATCGACGTGGTTGAAATGAGTTTCACCGTAGTGATTCAGCACGAGCACACCCAGCGGCCGCATCAGTCCGGCGAGATAAGCGGAAGATCCATCCATGCCTGCGCGCACGGCGAGCAACTGGCTGGAGGTCGCGGAAAAAAGCGCGGCTTTGAGAAACGTATCACCGCTGATGCCGTAGGCGCGGAGGTTGACGGGCGTGAGCCGTCCCAGTGCCGCCGTGCCGACGATGCGGTAAACTTCGCGGAGGCCTACGCGTTGCAATGCTTCCTCGAGGCTGCTGGCGCGCGTCTTGGTGGCGAAAAAAGCGCTGTTGGCGATGCGCACCACCCGGGCCGCCAGCGACGGATCGGTGCGTAACACCTGGGCTATATCCACCAAGGTGGACATGGGGGACAGCATGAGCTGGTTCATGCGGGCGAGAACTTGGGCGGAAACCGACATCGAGTCGGCGAGCTGCACCAGCATGCTGAGATCCGGGACGGGAGGCGTAGCAGTAGTCATTTTCTGATTTTGATTTTCAGTTTAAGGTAAACGGGCCGATTTCGGTGAACACCTGCCCCCTACGGATCACAGGGAGATGACTTTAGGCGGTTTAACGAAATTGAGGTATTCACCTGAAACCTCTGGGGCCCGAACCATGGGGTGTTTTTGTCCCGTTGACGCTGATTCGGCCAACGGATACGCAACCGGTTGTCGGACCCTTGGTCCCTCAACCTACATCCTTTTTATGTCGAACTCTCCCTTCACCGTCACTCCCGAGACCGCTGTCGTCCAAGAAGACCGCACGGTCGCCATCCTCAGCTACATCACCATTATCGGCTTCATCGTCGCGATTGTGATGCACAACGGCAAAAAAACCGCCCTCGGTGCGTTTCACCTTCGCCAGGTCCTCGGCCTGATCGTTGCAGGCTTCGCGGTCTGGATCGGGCTGATGATCATCGCGTTCATCCCCTTGATCCAACTCCTCAATGTGGTTCTGATTCCGGTCGTCGGCATCGGTTTTCTGGTGTTCGCGCTGATCGGCCTGATCGCCGCCGCCTCCGGTCAGCAGAAGCCGGTTCCGGTGATTGGTGAGCATTTCCAGAAGTGGTTTGCCGGCACGTTTGTCTGAGCGAAGCCTTGATTGTTTACGTTATCGGCCGCCTGCATTCCCGCGGGCGGCCTTTTTCGTCCTTGCGCCGCCCGCCGTGCGTTGCGGTCATAACCCTTCATTTTTTTAAGTCATGGTCTCACCCGAAACGTTCAACCACATCGAAAACATAAAGAAGCGCGCAGGGCATCTATGGAGGTTTCTTTGACTGCGAACAAAAGCTTCGCGAAATAGAGGCCCTCGAGGCGCAGATGGGCGATCCCACGTTCTGGGATAACAACGAGCGTGCCCAAAAACACATCGGCAAGGTGAACGCCTTAAAACGTTCCGTCCTGCCCGTGGTTGATTTCAGCAAACGCGTGGCCGACCTCGATGTCATGCTCGAGCTGATCGACGCCGGTTCTCCGGAAGAGAAGGACGAGTTCGGCGCCGAGCTAACCTCGCAGGTTGAGGCCATGGTGCCCGAGATCGACAAGATCGAAATCGGCGCGTTCCTGAACGGCCAGTTCGATCGCAACAACGCGATCTTCTCCATCCAGGCAGGCGCGGGTGGCACCGAGTCCAACGACTGGGCCGACATCCTTTATCGCATGTATAACCGCTGGGCCGAACGCCGCGGTTTCCAAGCCGAGCTCATGGACGTGCAGCCGGGCGACACCGCCGGCATCGCCAAGGCGACCATCCTGATCAAAGGCGAAAACGCCTACGGTTACTGCAAGGCCGAGCGTGGTGTTCACCGCCTCGTGCGCATCTCACCGTTCGATTCCAACGCACGCCGCCATACCTCGTTTTGCGCGGTGGACGTGATCGCCGAGGTGACCGACGACATCAAAATCGAGATCCCCGAAGACGAGCTGCGCATCGACGTGTATCGTTCATCCGGCAAGGGCGGTCAGGGCGTTAACACGACCGACTCCGCCGTGCGTATCACGCACATACCGACGAATACCGTGGTGGTCTGCCAAAACGAACGTTCGCAGATCAAGAACAAGGCGACTGCGATGAACGTCTTGAAAGCGCGTCTCTACGAAAAACGTCAGGACGAGCAGCGCGCCGAGATGGACAAGTTCTACGGCGACAAGGGCGAAATCGGTTTCGGCGCCCAGATCCGCAGCTACGTGTTGCAGCCTTACCAGATGGTGAAGGACCTGCGCACCGGCGTCTCGACCTCCGACACGCAGGGGGTGCTTGATGGCGACATCGACCGCTTCATCACGGGATGGCTCCGCGCCGGTTGTCCGCGCCATCGCAACAAAGACATCCAGATCGACGAGGAGTGATCCTGTGCGTGCGTGGTCCGGCGATGCGCCGGACCACGACGTGGTTGGTCATATTCCTTCCAGAATCAGCGTCAGAAATCCGGTTAAGGATTCCTGCGAGATCAACGCGGCGTCGGCTGAGGCGAGGTTGATCGTCACGTGGTAATCTTTCCACACGGCGAGCACGCAGCAATTGGAGATCCAGGTTAAATATACGGCGTTATAGCCGGCGATGCGCTCCGTGCGAGCCGGCGGGACAGCGCGTGAATTATCACGCAGAAGAAATCTGGCCCGGCTGTTTTTGTCCGCTTCCAAGGTTGCCGAATCCAGTTTGGCGACACGTAGGGATAAAAATGCGCGGCTTTTATCTTCCATCCAATATACCTGAAGATCGATCGCTTCATCAAAATGGGCTCCGTTATAGCCATAGAGGTTTATGGTTAGGGCGGGCTTGCCGATTTTTTGAACGATCCGATCCGACCATTCCTTTGTTTGGAGTTTCTCGGCGAGGCTGATCAGGCGTTCGTCTTCCAAGCGGTCGACGTCGCGCGCCAGTCGCTTGGGCTCAAGTTGGGGAGGATCTCCCGCTTCGAGTATTTTGATATGTGCCGGGCGCGGCATCGGAGTTTCCCGCTTATTCTTCGCCGCGATGTTCGATGCAAAAGACGGAGCTATTTCCACGATTGCCTTGGCGACGGCGCGGTTGAGTTTGGCGTCACGTTCAACGTCCGTCGGGGCGTTGGTGGCCGAAGGCTTTGAAGCGAGGTTCCAGTCCAAGCCTACGCCGGGTTGAGACACTTCAACGCTGACCGGTCCCGCCATCACGTGGTCACCTTCCATCAGGGAAACCGCCCAATGACGGTCTTGGGTCGGGGGAAGCTGTAACAGAAAAATGCCGGTGGGGCTCACGCTTACGCTCACCACGACGTCTTCACTCAGCGTGAGTTTACCTTGGGCGACGACTTTGTAGCCATCGACCGAAGAGGGGGCGCTGACCTCACCAGCCAGACCATAAAATCCGGAGCGATGAACCTGCCCGCTGAGGGAGAGATCGTAGACTTTGACTGTGTCGGAAAGCAGGGTGGTTTCCGAAAGAACGCTGATCAAAAGGACGATAGAGGAGCCGGCCAGTTTTCCAAGAATCGACATAGGGTTGAGGGCGTGGAGCAAGTGCAGTGCCTGACCGCGGCGGGTATGCTCAAGGGCTTCTGGTGATTAATTTGTTTTGGTCGTTGGACATTGGCCGTTTGTAATTCGATAGTTCGCGCCGCCATGCCTGATCTCGCTTACACCGATCTTAAAGCCGCCTTTGCCGCCACGTCGTTGTTTGAGGACAAGTCGTGGCAGCTGTCGCCCGAGGCGTGGGCGCTGACGCCGGAGCAGGCGTCGGAGTTGGAAGCCATCGGAGCGGCCTGCATCGAATATCATCAGGCGCTCGAAACACTTTATCTGCGCTCGGCCGCCGGGAAAAATCTCCTGCGCAACAAACCGCTGCTCGCCCCGTGGGTGGCTGATTATCTTGATCGCGGTAAACCCGCCCATCTCGTCGCCCATGCGCGTGATCCCAAGAACCGCGGCGTTTATCCGACCGTCCTGCGTCCGGATCTTTTGCTCACGGATGAGGGTTTTGTGATGACCGAACTCGATTCCGTTCCCGGCGGCATCGGGCTGACCGCTTTCCTCAACCGGTTGTATTCATCCGCTGGTGACGTCGTGGGGGCGGGTGATGCGATGATCCAGGGTTTCTATGAATCGCTGGTCGCGCTCCGGCCCGACATCCGCAATCCGCTCATCGCCATAGTGGTCTCGGACGAGGCGGCGACCTACCGGCCCGAAATGCGCTGGCTCGCAGAGCAGCTCCAGCTGCAAGGCCGGCGGGTGTTCTGCCTCGAACCCGACGACGTGTTTCCGCTCGGCTCGTCACTGTGCTTCGACGTCGAAGGCAACCCCGAGAAGATCGACATCATCTACCGTTTTTTTGAGCTGTTCGATTTGGCGAACATCCCGACGGCGCACTACTTTTTTGAGGCGTGGGCCGCGGGCGAGGTGGCCATCGTGCCGCCGATGCGCCCCTACCAGGAGGAGAAACTCGGGCTCGCGCTTTTTCATCACCACCTGTTGCAGGATTACTGGGCCGAGGCGCTGGGCGGTCGCACGCTGAAGCTTCTGCGCAAACTCATCCCGGCGTCCTGGGTGATCGACTCCACGCCGCTGCCTCCGGGGGCCGTGCTCGATGGACCGAAGGTGGGCGGACGCTCGCTGACCGACTGGCGTCAACTCGCCGGGGCTTCGCAGAAAGAGCGCGATCTCATCATTAAAATCTCCGGTTACCATGAAAGCGCGTGGGGCGCGCGCAGTGTGGTGTTGGGCAGTGATTGCTCACGCGAAGAGTGGCAGGGCGGCATCGATGTCGCGATTGAGGATTCGCCGCGCAACCCGCACATTCTGCAGGAGTATAAAAAGCCACGCCGCGCCAAGCACCGCGTTTATGACAAGGAGCAGCAGGTGCGCGAAGTAGACGGACGCCTGCGCCTGTGCCCGTATTATTTCGTGAAGGGCGGCAAGGCGACGCTCGCCGGTGCGCTCGCGACCTTTTGCCCGCCCGACAAAAAGATTATCCACGGCATGCAGGACGCCGCGCTCCTGCCGAGCCGCGTGGTGGCGGTGGTGCCGCCGGCGCCGGTGGTTCAGACAGCTTAATCGCGATGAATTTTAGCGTTGGGCGGAAGTTTTCGGAGCGACCGGAGACCGAGTGGAAACGCGGATGTTGATTTCGGGCATGATACTTGCAGAACCACGTTTCCATGAAACGTGTTCTTCTCGGACTGCTCGCTATAACCGCCCTGCAAAGCGCCTCGGCGCTGACGATCGTGGTGGATTACACGTATGACACGGACAATTTTTTCGGCTCAAATGCCGGCGCCTCGGCTGCGCTGAATCAAGCGGCCTCCGATGTGAGCGCGGTAATCACGTCTTCCCTCGGGGCGTTGACCCCGTCCACGTTGAGCTTTTCAGGCGTGAATGGCGGGACTACCGCCACGGCAGACTGGTCGGTTAACTTTACCAACCCCACGTCGGGTGGAGCTATTCAGCTCAATAACTTCAGTGCGGCGGCCAACGAATACCGCATCTTTGTTGGATCGCGAAGCATTGGAGGTGGCACGCTGGGTTTGGGCGGCGCAGCCGGCGCAGGCTTGGCTTTGGGAGGCGCAGGTTCCGACGGCGAATGGGCCGGGGCCATCTCCCAGATGCAGACCGCATCGAATGCAGTCATGACAAGAGGCGCGGGTCCGGTGATCGGCGTTATTGCTGGAAACGCGACGTTAGGTGCCTCCAATCAGGCGTATTCACTTCAGTTTGGATTGCTGGCCGGCTCGCTGGCTTTCGACAACACCACGAACTGGCAATTTGATCATACCATAGGCGTGGGTGAGGGACTGTTTGATTTTTACTCCGTGGCGTTGCACGAGATACTGCATTCACTGGGTTTTGGAAGCGGCGTGACTTGGAACGAAAATCACACCGGAACCACTTGGACCGGCGCCAACGGTGTCGCGGCCAATAACGGATCAGGTTCGGGCCTGTTGAGCGCCGGCCAGGACCATGTGGCCAGTGGCGTCTTCAGTGAAGTGTTCATGGACTCACAATCCCAAGTCTCGGTGATGAATCCTTCGATTGCGGCCGGGACGCGTCGCTATCTCACCGATCTCGACGTGGCCATGCTGGATGACCTTGGGTTTAGCGTGCTGGCTATTCCTGAACCCTCGACGTTTGCCTTCTCCGCCGTGGTGTTCGGCGCGGGCTTGATCGTCTGGATGCGACGCACGCGCGCGCGCCAGACGTAAGGTTTTTACGCCCGGCTGCGCGGCATAATCAGCCCGCGAAGAACTTCAGGATGCGGCGCATCGATTTCACGAGGATCTCGATTTCCGCCTCGGTGTTGTAGACGTAGAAACTGGCGCGGGTCGTGGAGGCGAGGCCGAGTTTGCGCATGAGTGGCTGGTTGCAGTGATGGCCGCCGCGGAGGGCGACGCCGTCCTGGTCGGCAAAGGTGACTACGTCGTGGGCGTGGGCTTCGGCGAAGGCAAAACTGACGAGGCCGCCGCGTTTCTGGCCGGACTTGGGTCCGAGGATACGGATGCCGGGCAGTTCGGCCAAGGCGGTGCAGGCGAGTTCGCCGAGGTGATAATCGTGCGCGGCGATGGCGGGGCGGCCGAGGGCGTCCAGATAATCAAATGCGGCGTGCAGGCCGATGGCGTCGGCGACGTTGGGCGTGCCGGCTTCGAAGCGCTCGGGAGAGGGTTTCCACGTGGCGCCCTCGTAGGTCACGTTGACGACGATGCCGCCACCGGTCTGGTAGGGAGGCATGGCGTTGAGCAGGGCTTTTTTGCCGTAGAGCACGCCGATGCCGGTGGGGCCGGCCATCTTGTGGCCGCTGAAAGCCATGAAATCGCAACCGATGGCCTGGACGTCGATGGGCTCGTGTCCGATGGACTGCGCGGCATCGATGAGCGTGAGGGCGCCGACGGCGCGGGCCTTGGCGCAGAGCGCGGTGGCTTCGTTGAGGACGCCGAGGGTGTTGGAGAGATGGGTGAACGCGAAGAGCTTCACCTGTGGAGTGAGGAGCTTGTCGAGGGCATCGAGGTCGAGGCCGTGTTCGGCGTCGGCACCGGCGACGGGCACGTATTTGAGCGTGGCACCGGTGCGGGCGGCGAGCTGCTGCCACGGGACTAAGTTGGAGTGGTGCTCCATCTCGGTGGTGAGGATGACGTCACCGGGCTTGAGGTTGGTGTTGCCCCACGAGGAGGCGACGAGGTTGACGGACTCGGTCGTGCCGCGCGTGAAAATGATTTCGGCGGGATCGGCGGCGTTAATGAACTGGGCGGCGCGGGCGCGGGCGGCTTCGTAGCCATCGGTGGCGCGCATGGAGAGCGCGTGGAGGCCGCGGTGGACGTTGGAGTTGTCGCGTTCGTAGAAGCGGGCGACCGCATCGATGACGGAGCGCGGCTTTTGCGTGGTGGCTCCGTTGTCGAGATAGACGAGCGGCTTGCCGCCGACGTGCTGGTCAAGGGCGGGGAAATCGATGCGGAGATTCGGAGACAAAGACATGGAGGACGGAAAACGAAGGACGGACTACAGAGGACGGAGTTAGGCGGAGGGCGGCTGTTTGATGGCTTCGAGAGCGGCGTGCCAGCCGAGGGTGGCGCACTTGATGCGGGCTGGGAAGGCGTGGACGCCGGCGAAAGCGGCGAGGTCGCTCAGCTCTTCGGGGGACTCTCCGCTGGTGACGATGTGTTTGAACTCGTTGAAAAGCGTCTCGGCTTCGGCGGCGTTCTTGCCTTTGACCTGGGTGGTCATGAGCGACGTGCTGGCCTGCGAAATGGCGCAACCGGAACCTTCGAAACCGATGGCGTCGATGCGGCCGTCGTCGGTGAGGTGCAGGTAAACGGTGCAGTTGTCGCCGCAGCTGGGATTGTCACCGGTGGCGACGCGGTTGGCGGTCGGCGGCTTGCCGCGATTGCGCGGGCGCTTGTTGTGATCGAGGATGACCGCCTGATAGAGATCGGTGAGATCGGACATGGGAAAGAGTGAGCAATGACGAATGCCCAGGAATGAATGAAGCGCAAACTGCCCCGAGGACTTACGCAGCCGGAGTTTGTAACTTATTAAGTTACAAACCGGCTTGGTGACGGCGCTGGCAGTGTCGGCTGATGAGGCCCGCGGCAGGATTAGCGGGGGCGGGGGCTCAGACTTCGGCGGACTGGGTGGCGCCGAAGTGGCGGCGGATGGTCTCGGTGATGTCGGCCAGCTTGATGGGCTTCGTGATGAAGTCGTTCATGCCGGCGGCAAGACACAGGTCGCGGTCGCTCTTCAGCGCGTTCGCAGTGAGCGCGATAATGCAGGGCTGGCGGTGCTCGGGCAGGTTCAGTCGGATGTGACGGGTGGCCTCGAAGCCGTCCATTTCGGGCATCTGGAGATCCATGAACACGAGCTGATAGTGGTGGGAGCCGATGGCGTTAATCGCCTCGATGCCATTGGCGACGGCATCGGCGCGGTAACCGAGGCGTTCGAGGAAGCGAAGGGCGACCTTCTGGTTGACGGGGTTGTCCTCGACGAGGAGCACGTTGAGCGGAATGCGCGTGGCGAGATCAACGTGCTCGCGGATCGTGGTGGTCGCGGTGATGGGCGTGTCGGACGGGAACAAGGCATGCAAGGCGCGCACGAGGGCGAGTGTGCGCAGCGGGCGCGGGACGGCGGCGAAACGGGCTTTCTCGGTCCACGAAGGCGCCGCGGCGATGCCGGTGGAGAGTTGTCCGATGATTGGGATGTCGGAACGAACGAGCACCTCATGCAGCGGCGAATCACCGGGAGTCTCGGGTAAATCAAGGTCGATGACGGCGGCCGTCGGACGTGTCGTGGCGAGAATGCCCGCGGCGATGCTGGTGCTGGCGGCGGGGAGCACGGATACGCCGACGGATTGGAAGAACGTGGCGAGACGGCGGAGGTTGACGGGGTTGTCGTCGACGCAGAGAACGGGCCCCAGATGGAGTGCCGCGGGAATGCGTGGTGCGTGAATGGGGGAGGAGCCGGCGGCTTCGACCTGCACGGTGAACGTGAACGTGGAGCCCTGGTTGGTGTCGCTGTTCACGCGGATGTCACCGCCCATGAGGCCGCAGAGACGATGGCAGATGACGAGACCGAGGCCGGTGCCGCCGTATTTGCGGGTGGTGGACGAATCGACCTGGGAGAACGGCTTGAAGAGACGGTCGAGACGCTCGTGGGGAATGCCGATGCCGCTGTCGTGAATGGCGATGGAGAGCAGCGTGTGGCCGATGCGCAGGGGTTGAGAGGCCTCGTCTTTGCCGGCGAGCGAGACCGTGAGCGTAACGGTGCCGCGCGGGGTGAACTTGATGGCGTTGTTGACGAGGTTGGAGAGGACCTGGCGGAGGCGGTTGACGTCGCCGAGGACGACCGGCGGCACATCGGAATCGATGTGGTGGGCAACCTCGATCTGGCGGGAGGCCGCCTGGCCGGCGAAGAGGTCGAGGGTTTCCTCGATGCAGTTGGCGAGTTCGAAGGGCTGATGCTCGAGCTCGAGTTTGCCGGACTCGATCTTGGAGAAGTCGAGCAGGTCGTTGATGATGGTGAGGAGCGCCTCGCCGCTGGTGCGGATGGTGTTCACCGAATCGCGCTGCTCGTGGTTGAGCGGGGTTTCCAGCAGGAGGCTCGTCATGCCGATGACGCCGTTCATGGGCGTGCGGATTTCGTGCGACATGGAGGCGAGGAATTCGCTCTTGGCGCGGGATGCGGTGTCGGCCTCGGCCTTGGCGCGGCGGAGGGCGTTTTCGGTTTCAACGCGTGCAGTGATGTCGGCCTCGATGGCGATGAAGTTTTCCAGGACGCCGCGCTCGTTGCGGACGGGCTGGATTTCGAGGTGCAGGTGATATTTTCGACCGGACTTCGAGTAGTTGACGATGTCGGTCGAGATGCCTTCGCCTTGGGCGAGTGCGGCTTTGATACGGCGGATGGTGCTCGGGTTCGTCTCGGGGCCGATCATGAAGGTGGTGGGGTTGCGGCCCACGACCTCGTGTATCGAATATTCCATGACGCGCTCGAAGGATTCGTTGACCCATTCGATCGTGCCGCCGGGGGTGGCGATGAGCACGAGATTGTCCGTGCGGCTGGCCACGAGGGAGAGTTTGCGCGCGGCGGACTGGCTGGAGAGCAACGCCTGCTCGGCCTCACGGCGGGCGGTGACGTCCTGCAACGTGCCGACGATGCGGATGGTGGCGCCGCTGTCGGAGTAGCCGACGGTCTTGGAGCGCATATATAGCCAGCGCCATTCGCCGGCGACGGTGCGCACGCGGTATTCGGGATCGATGAACGACTGGGCGCCGCTGAGCTGCGTGTGCATCGACGCCTGGTAGGCGGCCAAGTCATCGGGATGGATGAGCGTCTGCCAGGCTTCGGGCGTGGAGGCCTCGTTGCCCGGAGGCAGGCCGAGCATGGCCCAGAGGCCGGTGCTGTAGTGGAGGCTGTTGGCGACGCAGTCCCATTCGAAGATACCGATCACGGTCGCGTCGAGGGCGAGACGGAGACGTTCGTCGGAGACCTTGAGCATCTCTTCGATGCGCCGGCGCTCTTCGTTTTCATCGAGGAGCAACCGGTTGGTCGTTTCGATGGCGCCGAGACTGGCGCGGGCGGCGCGGGCTAGATGGATGCTGAGGCCGAGCAGCAGCGTGATGCCGATACCGGCGGCGAGGGAGATTTCGGGGAGGAAACGGCGGTTGTTGGTCAGGTATTCCTCGGTGGGCTCCATGATGATCCGCATGCGGCGGTTCTGGAGCGTGAAGACGGATTCGAGGGCGCGGGGATTATCGCGGGAAGGCGGGCCGGGCTTGACCGAAGTATAGATCGGATCCGAGCCGAGATAGACGGCGCAACGGTGGTTGGGGCTGAGTTTAAGGCGTTGATCAAGGACCTCGAGGAAGCGCTGGTAGGTGAACTCGGCGCTGATGTAACCGACCAGAACACTGGATCGATAAATGGGAGCGTAGATGACAAAACCCGGACCGCGACCGGCGATCTCGATGGTGCTGGTGGCCAGGGGCGTGCCGGTGTTGCCGATGGCTTCGATGGTCGAGCGGCGCTCGGCTTCGCTGAACTGGTTGAAGGAAATCAGGCCTTCGTTGCCGGCATGCGGATAATACCAGGACGTCTGGCCATTGGTCGCGATACGGGCGAGTGAGTGGGCGCCGGGGGCATCGATCAACCAAGGCACCGCATCGGATTCCCAGACGGCGGGCGTGCTGTCGGAGTTCCAACGGCGGGCGATGCGTTCAAGAGCGGCGGCCTGGCGTTCGAACTCAAGGTTGATGTTACTCGCGAAGTTGTTGATCGCGATCTGGGCATTGGTGCCGAGGTAGGCGGTTTCACGTTCGCGCAGACCAGCCCAAAAAAGAATCGTGAACGTGCCGCACGCGACGACGACGGGAACGGGCAGCCACACGGGTGTGGTGTTGTGACGTAAGCCGTGTTCGGCCCAGGCAAGCGCCAGCAGGGCTCCGCCGGTCAGGAGCATGATGGCGGCGACAGACGGCGGGAGGCTGGTCGATGAGCCCCAACGGTAGGCGAGGGGCATGTTGAGTGCATAACCAGCGAGACTGGTCATGCCGACGGCGCCGAGCAGTGAACCGCCCAAGGCGATGGATAGCAGGCGACGCTTCTCTCCGTATCTTAGGACGAGCCAGGGCAGCAGGACGCCCACGATCAACAGCGAGATTGCGGCGATCATCGGCATCGGTCCCGGGATGCGCACGGGCTCCGCGGTAATGAAAGCGGTGATGCGAGATTCGAGTTCGTGACTCAGTCCAAACCAATGTTCGAACAGCGAAATCAGTCCGATGAACGCGGGACCAAGGGCGAGCCAGGCGGCTTTGCGATGACCGAGCTCCAGTGCGATCAGGATGGCGGCGAAAATTCCAAAACCGAGGACAGCGGGGATCGTTTCGACGTTTTGAACCTCACCGTGGCCCAGCGGATCAATTCCGAGAAAAAGGATACATAACGCTAAAAGACTCGTAATGCTCGCCAAGCCGATGACAGCACGTCGCATCCATGACTTACGTGGATTTTTTTGCGGGTGTAGCATCTGGGTGTTTCACCCTAGTATGCGGCGGGTTGTTTGCGCAACCGATTTTATGGCTAACAACGCTAGTCTCTTGCAGGACTTTATTGGTGATAGGGATGCATGGGCTTTTACCTCCCGATGCAGGTGTCATGCAACTCGCTCAGGGACCTTTGCTGACCGGCGCGGGGGCGGCGGTTTTCTCACCGCCGGTGATGGTATTAATCCAGCGGCTCGGGCCGTAGGCAAAGATCCAGGAGGGTTTCGCCAAGGTGCCTTGGAGCTTCACTTCAAAGACCTTGGAGAAAGGCGTGAGCACGAAATCCACGGCGGTGCCGACCATTGAGGGGTTTTCATCGAAGGGGTGGATTTTGGCGTTAAAGGCGAGCCGGCTGTCGCGCAGATGGTAATCGCCCTTGGCTTGAAGCAGCGCGCTGGGACCGGTCACGCGCAGGTTGTCGAAGTGCACTTGTTCGCCGTCTAGGGTGAAGGGCGCGTCGACTGTATTGAGAGAAAAACTACCCAGATTAAAAAAGGTCCCGTGCAACGCCTCGGAGAGCGGTCCAAACAGGTTGAGCTGCGCGAGCTCGGCGCCGGTGATTCTGGCTCGGCCGCCGCCCTTGTAGGTATAGAAATCCGAATACAAGCCTTCGGCTGCGAGATTGAAATCGAGGCTGCCGCGATCCAGGCGTTCCTGGCGGATGCGGGCGGCCTCGGCGGCCTTTGCCGTAAGTGGAGCGACGGGGGCGACGGGCGCAGGTTGCAGCAAGGTGAGGGCCTGGGTGACGGAGCCGAGGTTGGCTTTGGCGAGGCTGATGTCGAAGGCCAGTCTGCGCTTATCGGGTTCGCCCCAGAGCCGCGCCTGGCCGGTTGCATGGCCTCCGGCAAAATTCACGGCCAGGGCGGGCAGCTCGATCCGGTCGTCACGCAGGCGCGCCTGCACTTCCAGGTCCGATAGGGGGAAGTCGTGATAAGTCATCGCGCCGGTCGACGTCAGGCCGATGTCGATATGCTCCTGCTTGCCGGAAGGAGATGCGTCGCTGTCGACCCGGCCGCTCAAACGGAGGCTCGGAGGCTGGCTGAATTTATAGGGTGCGAGGAGTTCAGCGGACTCGTCGGGAAACAGACGGGAAATCGTTTCCAGCGGCAGACCGGAATCGACGTCGAATTCCATGTAAGTCCAGGTGTCCTTCTGAAGATCGAGGGACCGGCTGAGCCAGCCGCTGGCTTCGTTGCCGGCGCGATTGACTTCGAAGTAGCGGATGTCGAACCAGTGCGGTCTCAGGAAAAGGCGCGTGCGCACGCGATCGAAATCCACGCCCTTGAGTCCGATGTCCGGACCGTCGGCCTGCACGAATACTTGCGTGGCGGTCAGGTCACCCCAGCGACCGCGCACATCGACATCGGCGACTGGCAGGCCGCGGCTGAAATCGAACGTGCGCCAAAAATTAGTCCACCAGGCATGAAACCACGGTGAAATGCCATCCGGCCGAAGACTGCCCGTGAGCAGGAAACGGAAGTCCATCGTCTTCGTATCCATTTCGTAGCTACCGTGGGCGAGGCTGTTGCCGAGGCGAAGCACGAGGTTGTCGCAAACGACATAGGCGCCATCGTAAGTGAACTCGGTGCCGGTCTCATCCAGCGGCACTCCGCCCACGAGCACGAAGCCGCTGTGCAGCCGGCCGGATGCATGCGTGAGTTTCCAGCCGGGGCCGAAGGAGGCCGTGGCGTAAACCGGCGCGGGTTGATCGGGGTCGAGTAACGAGGAGAGGTCGCGGTCGATGAGGCCGCCGGCGAAGGCGAGCGTGTCGTCACCGATAAATCCATTCAGACTGACCTGGGCGGTGCCGTTGGCCGGAGTTGCGCTGGCCTGAAGCCTCCAGGCGGCACCCGCGAGGGTGAAAGACGTGTCGGTAGTGATGAACCCTGAAGTGGGTTGCGCGGCGGTGATGGCCAGCGGACCGACTTCGATGTTTTTCCAGCGCAACGAGCCGAGCTGCAGCTCAAGACTGCGCGGATCGAAACCGGCAGCGGTGTTTAATTGGAAGATGAGGCCGCCGGCGGTGATCTGCCGGTCCAGTGCGAGTTCGCCGATCGACCCTTGAAGCACAAGCGACGACGTGAGCAGGGACGCAATGGGCAGCGTGGTGCGGACTTCAATGTCAGTCAGCTTTCCGGCGAACCGGCTGGAAGGAAACGCGCCGACGTCGATGGAGTCGGCGTGAATGCTGATCGCTGCACTGGTCTCATCCAGGCGGATGTGAAGGCGAGGTGCCTCCACCGGGGCCAGCCACGCCTGCGCGGTGGCGGCATGACGGGCGACGCCCACCCACGCCCGCGTGATGCTTTCAATGGTGGGATCGGGAGTGGTGTCGCCGGATTGTTGCTCGGGTATGTCGAACAGCCCGGAGACCTGCACGGGAAGGCGACCGATGTATCCAGTGAAGTAGGACAACTCCATGCGGCGGCCACGGGGGCGAATGCCCAGATCGATGTTGCTCACGGGCACTTCGTCGATGCCTGACGGCGAAAGTGACGGCGGCAGGTGAAGATCAAGACCGCCGACACGGATCTCTTCGATTTCGATTCGTCCGGCCAGTGCGAGCCACGGATCGATATGCACGTAAACCGATCGGGCCGTGATCAATGGCGTGGCCGGTGTTTTGATCGAGCCAATGCGGACGTTTTCTAAAATCACATGGCCGTAGAAATCCATGAGCGCCCGATCGTAATCGAAGTGCACGCCGTGAACAGCGAGTTGGCGTAGGGCGATTTGGTGCAGTGGATCCGGCACCGGCACGCGCCGCGACGAAAGCAAGTGAATCTGTCCGGCGAGTGCGGCCAGCAGCAGCAGCCAGGTTGTCCATAGGGACGCGCGGAAACCATGACGTGTGCACCAGCCGCAGACCTTCCATGCCTGTCGGAGCCTCCTCATTCAGGAAGCGACTCAGGGAGCCGCGGCGCGTGTTGCGGGCACGACGGCGGCGGGAGGGCCGGGATCGCGTGCGCCATAGGTGAGCGTCCAAAGGGCATCCAGCATCGACTGCTCGATGACGAAGACGGTGTTGAATTCCTTGGATCCGGCGAGCTGGGCGCCACCGCCGGAGCGTTCGGCCACCTGCAATGTGGTGGTGCCTGTCTGGGTGGCGCCGGTGCCGGAGGTAAAGGTCACCGCAAGCGTGTATTTCCACGGCGTGGGCCTGCCGTCAACGAGCGTGGTCTCGGTGAACACGTCGTTTACGAATTCCTTGGCGCGGAGCGTGGCCATGCTGGCGAGCACGGTTTTCAACGCTTCGCGACGGGGTTCGGTTTCCGTGGCGAGCGCCTCGTCCCAGGATTGATTGTCGGCGGGCTTGAGTGACACGAGCGGTTTGTCCGCGGCATCGTTGGCGGTGAGGGTGAGGCTTGTGATGCGGGTGCCCTCGGGGAGGGCGCGTAAAGTGCGTTCGCGGTAAACATTGGCGGCGACCGGCAGCTCGTTGAGCGTATCGGCGGGGACGGCGTAGATGAACGGCTGGCCGCGCACGCGGGCCTGCACGGTGCCGCCATTGGCACCGCTCACGCCGATCTGGAGCGTAATGGTTTTTCCGGCGGCGAGGGTGAGGGTGATTTCGCGCTGCGGCAGGTTGAACCCGTAGTTTTCCACCTCGGCATCGGAAGGCGCGTCACGGAGGAAGGCGGAATCCTTTGAGTTGTGCGGAGTGGCGGTGAGGAGGGAGAGACGCTGGAGGAGATTGCCCACGAATTTGGCGTCGGCGGGGAGGGCGGGTGCTCCACCGGGGCGCACGATCCGCCAGACATCGGCCGCGGCATCATCGCGACGCAACACGAGGGGTTCGGTCTGGCCGGCGGCGATGAGGGAAATGGCGGAGACGGACGTCGGTTCAAAATCGAGCACGCGGGTGTCGCGGAGTTTTTCCTGGGCGCGACGGAGGGTGGTCAGCAAACCATCGGGTATCGAAGTAACGAATACCTGCGAACGTTCCTCCATGCGGGCGTAGTAAGCGGTGGTGGGGACGAGCGTTTCTTTTTTGAACGCGGGCGACTCCGGATACGGCAGACCGAGGAGAAGGGTTTCGCGACGACTGTTGCCCTCGAGGGTCACGCGGAGGGACGGCTTGTCGAGGCCGGTGTCGGCCGTGGGAACGTCGTTGATAAAGTCGAGTGCGCGCAGACGATTGAGTCCGCTGATGACAACCTCGGCATCGGACTTGGAGGCGCGGGTGACGATGGGGGCTTCAAAGGACCAGCGGGCGCCGTCGCGGCGAAGGCGGACACGGGGGGCGGGAGCGGCGTTTTGCAGACCGAGGGAACGCACTTCGAACACGGGAATAGTGAAGAGCGTGTCGGTGCGAAGTTCGTCCATGCCGACGATGAGGCTTTGGGCGAGACTGCGGTTGACGACGTGCACGGTTTTGCCGTCGGGCGAAAGAACGTAGAGGCGTTCGCCGCCGACCTTGGTGGTATCGCCGATCTCCAGACGGGTCGCGATGTCGGGGCCGCCGGGGGTGCGGGACGGGCGGGTGAAATCGAGGGTAAGTTTCGGTGGCTTCAGACCATAATCGGCGAGCGATTGGCCGTTCTTGGCCAGACCGTCCACGTCGAAACTGTTTATGGGTTCCAGGAATTCGAGTTCATGGACGATGCGACGGATGGCGTGTTCATTGGCGGGCCAGTCGATCGGCGACTTGAGGTTCCACGAGGCGTTTTCGTCGGCGCGTTCAAGGCGGATTTTCCCCGTGCTGCCCGAAGCGGTGATCTCGAGGGACTTCATGCCGATGGCCTCGTCGCCGAGCACGCGTTTGCTGATGCGGGCGAGGTCTTGCTGGTGTTTCCATTCGCGGCGCGAGTAGATGATGACGGCCAGCAGCGCGACATTCAGGAGAATCAGGATGAGCGTGACTTTGGTGCGCATTACGAAGGGGAAGTCAGGAGATTGAGTTTAAAGCCGGAGCGGGTGGGCGACGTTAGTTGCGGCGTGTCCAATAAACGATGAGCCCGATGACGGCGGCGAGGCCGGGGAGGGCGAAGATCAGGCTGTAGCGGAGACGCTGGAGTTGCTCCTCGCTGAGCGAGAGCTGGAACTTGGCGATGGGGCGCGCGGGGACTTTGAAGTCGATGTCGCGGTCGGTCGCCCAGTTTACGGCGGAGAGAAAAAACGAGAGATTGCCGATGACGCCGAGACGACCGTTGGCGATCCAGTCGGCACTGCCGTAGGCGACGAGGCGGCCGCTGGGAACGCTGAAATCGGGCGTGTTAAGGATCTTCCGGGAAGGCAGGCGTTCGGAGGCGGTCACGACGATGACGCGACCCGGCAGGTCCACGCCCACATCATAGGAAGGCGTGACGCGCTCGCGGTAGTTGCGTTCACCCCAGGCTTGTTCGGTGGTGGCGACGAGCGGAGTGACCACGAGGTTGGGGTCGAGCGTGCGACCCGGATCGGGACGCACGGAGCGCGAGAGGCCGAAGCGCAGCGGGATCTTGTAACTCAGGAGCGAGCGGGTGAGTGCGTGTTTTTCGTCGAGGGCGGGGAGAATGAGGTCGCCGGTTTCGGTCTGGCCGGAGGCGCTGCGATCATAAATCAACACGTCGTCCACGAGCACGCCCCAGTCGAACAACAGGTTGTCGAGACCCGTGGGGTAGCCGGGAGCGAGCAGCGCGAGCACACGGCCGGCGCGGTTGGAGAGATACTGGCGCAGGAGCTCTTCCTCGATCGCATCGAACCGGCCTTGGGGTCCGGCGATGACGATGACAGCGGCGTCGTCGGGGATTTTGCGGGACTGGGCGAGGTCGATCGGTTCGACGGCAAAGTTGCGTGCCTTCAACTCGGCTTCGAGGCCGGAGAGGCCGCGCTCGGCGCTGACATCGTCGAGGGACATCTCGCCGTGGCCGGTGAGGAAGTAGATTTTTTTCTGGGTCGGACTGGAAAGCTCGAGGATGGCGGAGGTGAAAATCTGTTCTCCGCGGAAGGCTTTCTTCTCGTTGTTTTCCACCTGGTAGAGTTCATCGAGCTGGATGATGCGTGGTTTGTTGCCGACGAGCACGACGATGGTGTTGGGCTGCTCGATGCCGAGCGCTTCGGCGTCACGACGGCGTTGATACACATCGAGGAACTCGACTGAGATTTTACCGCGCTCGTTGCCGGCGGTGGTGTAAACGTATTCGCGGAGCAGGCCGCTCACATCGCGATAAGCCTGGGTGACGTCGGCGTTGTCACTGGTTTCGGTGAGCGTGACGATGATGCGGACCGGCTGGCTGAGGTTCTTCAGGTAGGCGGTCGTCTCGGGCGAAAGCGAGTGGCTGCGATTCTCGGTGAGATCGAAGCGCCATGCGTAATTGACCGCGAGGTAGTTGAGGCCGGCGAAAAGCGTTACAAAGAGAACGGCCTGCGCGAGGAGGTTGAGGGTGCGGACCCAGCGGACGGAACGGAAAGTAGGAATCTTGGCCATGATCAGCTATGGATGAGTTTGGCCTCGACGCCGAGGATGCTGAAGATGAGGGCGAGCACGGTGCCGCTCACATAGAAGAGGAGCTGGCGCGTATCGACGACGCCGCGGGTGAAGTCATCCAGATGGCGGAAGACCATCGAGTAATCGATCGCGGCGCGGATGCCGGACATCGATTCGAGATTGAAAACTTCCATCGTGCTGACGAAGCGCAGGCCGATGGTGATCGCGAAGAGCATCACGAAGGCAAAAATGCCGGCGACGGCTTGATTGCGGGTGAGCGAGCTGGCGAACACACCGAGCGCGACATAGAGCAGGCCGGACACGGCGATGAACAAATAACCGCCGAGCAGCGGCCCCATATCGATGAAGCGCGAGTCGCCGGCAAACCGGTGCAGGATGTAGAAAAATCCGCCGGTCGAGCCCCAGAGCAACATGTAGAGGAAGTAAGCGGCGAAGTATTTCCCGAGCACGACTTCGGTGGTGGAAACGGGCGCGGTGAGCAGGGTTTCGAGGGTGCCGAGGCGGCGTTCTTCCGCGAGGCACTTCATGGTGAGCAGCGGCACCATGAACCACACGGGCAGCCAGAAGAGCTGGAAAAACACGGAGGCCGGCGAGGTTTCCTGCGCGGACGAGCTGTAGCTTTCCAGCACGCCGGAGAAGATGAAGCCCATGAAGGCGAGGAAGAGCACGGCCGCGATGTAGGTGCTGGCGCTGACCAGCAACATGCGGATTTCGTGACTGAGAATGGTGGTGAAATGTTTCATGCGGGGGCGTTCATTTCGACGGGGTGACGGGCGCGTCGACGGTTTCCCAGCCGCGTTTGGTGGCGGCGAGGAAGACGTCTTCCAGGGACGGTTGGGACCGGCCGAGCGAGCGGACGCGGAAGCGACTGTCGGTGGCGAGGGCGTGGAGCAACGGTTCGCCGATGTCGTCGGCGCGGTCGGTGGTGAGGGTGAGTTTGCGGAATCCGGCGGCGTCGGGCTCGCCGGATTCGTTGATGCTGAGCGTGGGCTCGACGGAAGTCAGCGCGGCGGGCAGGAGCGTAATGTCGCCGGCGATTTCGAGGATGTAGCGTGCCTGGCCGAACACCTCGCGGCGCAGGTCCGAAGGTTTGCCGGCGGCAACGACGCGGCCTTGATTAATGATGAGCACGCGGTCGCAGGTCATCTCGATCTCGGGGAGAATGTGCGAGGAAATGATGACCGTCATGCGACCGCGCAGGCTGGCGATGAGATCGCGGACAATCAGAATCTGGTGCGGATCGAGGCCGATGGTCGGCTCGTCCATGATGATGACCGGAGGTTCGGCGAGAATTGCCTCGGCGATGCCGACACGCTGGCGGAAACCCTTGGAGAGTTTACCGATGATGCGGTGGCGGACGCGGGTGAGATCGCACAGCTCAAGGACCTCGTCGATGCGCGGGCCGAGCTTGCGGCGGGGGATCTCTTTGAGGCGTCCGCGGTAGTGCAGATATTCGGAGACGCGCATGTCCTCGGGCAGCGGGTTGTTCTCCGGCATGTAGCCGATGAGTTTTTTGATCTCGGAGGAACGCGAAGCGACCGGAACCCCGCACACGTTGACCTCTCCGGCGGTGGCGGGGAGGTAACCGGTGAGGATGCGCATCGTGGTGGACTTGCCGGCGCCGTTGGGTCCGAGGAACCCGAGGATCTCGCCACGGGCCACGGTGAAACTGATCTTACTGACGGCGGTGTGGCCGGAGTAGATTTTCACAAGGTCGCGGACTTCGATGGCGGGGGATTCGTCTGACATGGATTTACAGGCGGGATGATATGGCTCCGACACGGATAAACACGAAAGGTTTATATCGTGTTTAAACGACGGGCGGCGGCGAGGCCGATCAAGGTGAGATCGGGCACCATGCTCACGGGCTGGCGCAGACGGCTTTGGAGGAACGCGGCGTTGCCACCGGTGATGAAAATATGAGGCGGTTTTTCGCCACGGCCCGTGAGTTCGGCGAGCACGCCGTCGAGCAGCGCTTGGATGAGGCCCGGGAATCCCACGACCGTGCCGATGCGCATGGCTTCGCTCGTGGATTTGCCGATCATGCCTTTGATCTCAAGAGAATCGTCGAGCAACGGAAGTTGCGCGGTGCGTTCGTGCAGATAACGCCGCGTGAGTTCGAGGCCGGGAGCGATGATGCCGCCCTCGTAGCCACCCTTTTGCGTGATGATGTCGAAAGTCACCGCGGTGCCGGAGTCGATGACGATGGCGGGGCTGCCGCCGAGTGCGTGGGCCGCGGCGGCGTTGGCGAGCCGGTCCTGACCGATCTCGGCAGGCTTGGGGTAAGTGATCGCAACGCCGAGCTGACACTCATGGGTGAGCTGAAAAACCGGTAGTGTCGTGGCGGCCGCGAGCACATCGCGCAGGCGGCGGTTCAAGACGGGGACCACGGAGCAGAACGCTATGCCCTCGATCTGTGACGGTGCGCGAAAAAGTGCGTTGAGCCGTGCCGGAAGGCCTTCTTGCGGATCATCGAGAAACGTGGTGACGACCACGCCTTGTTCGCGGACGGAGCCGTCAGGGTTGACGACGCCGTAGTGCGTGTGGGTGTTGCCAATGTCGATGCAGAGAAGGGGCATGCGGAGAGTCGATAGTCTAGAGTCGGACGCTGCGAGTCCAGACCTGAGAATCACGAACTCCGCAACGGCCCGCGCGCTTAGTTTCTGACCGGTTTTTCCAACGTGACCTCGCCAGCGCGGAAACGCTCGGTGCGGCCTTTGTCGGTGCGGACCATGAATGAGCCTTCGTCGTCGATTCCCAACGCGATGCCGGCCACGCGTTGCGTCGGTGTGAGCACGGCGACAGGACGGTTGCGCAGCACATCGTAGCGATTCCACAGATCGGCAAACGTGGTTGCGTAAGAGCCGTCCACGAAACGGTCGTAGGCTTGCAATACGCGGCCGATGAGTGCGGCGGTGAATTTATTGAGATCGAGCGGCTGGCGGGTGTGTTCGGCGAGCGACACGGCGCGATCCTCAAGGTCGGCAGGCCAGCCGCCGGCGGGGCTGTTGACGTTGAGACCGAGGCCGAAGACGAGATCGCGGATCTGGTCGGCGTCCATGCGCGCCTCGGTCAACATGCCGCCGGCCTTGCGTCCGTCGAATAGCAGATCGTTGGGCCACTTCAGGCCCGGCGCAGTGCGGCAGAAATTGGCGACGAGTTCGCAGACGTTGGCGCCCATCCAAAGGGTGAACATCTGCATGCGCGCCGGCTCCAAGCGCGGACGGAATGCGAAGCTCGCGTAGAGGTTGCCGTTGTCCTCGCTGTGCCAGACGCGACCGAAGCGTCCGCGGCCCTTGGTCTGGCGCTGGGCGATGATGGCAAACGGAGCCTCCTTGCCCGCGGCGAGCTGGCGGGCGGCCTCGTCATTGGTGCTGTCGATTTCGGCCAGCAGTTGCATCGGGAAATCACCGGCGCGGTCGCGACGGTAGGCCTGGACCAACGCGGCGCTCAGGCCGGCGGGGCGGGCGGTGAGACGGTAGCCGCGGGCACGGACGGCTTCGAAGGCGAAGCCCTGTTCGCGGAGTTTCTCCATGTATTGCCAGATGGCGACACGGCTGATGCCCAGCTTCTTGGCGAGTGTGCTGCCGGATACAAATTCGGGCTCGGCGGCGATGAGCTCGGTGAGAATGACGGTCTCGGGCGGGGCGGAGGGTGTGTTTTTCTTCATGGGCGCCAATCGAGACCGATGTCGACCCAGATGCTCTGGTGGACAAGTGCGCCGGTCGATATGAAGTCGAGTCCGAGATCGGCGAAGCGGGGGAGGGTTTTCAATGTTATGCCGCCGCTCGCCTCGGTGAAGGCGCGGCCGGCGATGAGTGTAACCGCTTTCTTGATACGCGCGGGAGTGAAGTTATCCAGCAGGATGACATCGGCGCCGGCGGCGAGCACGGGCTGTATCTGGGCGATGTCGTCCACCTCGACTTCGACGGCGAGATCGGGGGCGGCTTTTTTGGCGCGGGCGACGGCGGAGGCGAGGTCGTCGGCCGAGCCAAGCAAGGCGAGGTGGTTGTCCTTCAGCATAACGCGGTCGAACAGGCCGAGCCGGTGATTCCAACCACCACCGCAGGCGACCGCGTATTTTTCCAGCATGCGGTAGCCGGGGGTGGTTTTGCGGGTGTCGAGGAGGCGCGTGCGTCCCTCGCCGAGCGCGACGGCGTAGGTGTGCGTTTGGGTGGAGATACCTGAAAGGCGCTGGAGGAAATTGAGGATGACGCGTTCAGCGGAAAGCAGGATGCGCGGATCGCCGGAAAGGGTGGCGAGAATATCCCCCTTGGCGACGGCGCGGCCATCACGAGCGCGGAGTTGCACGGAGGCGTTACCACCGTAGGCGGAGAGAATCAGCGGGATCAGCGGAAGTCCGCACGCGACGAGCGGTTCACGGGCGACGAGATCGGCGGAGCTTTGACGGGGTGCGGTCGCGAGCGAGGCGGTTGAACGATCGCCGGTGATGCGCGGTTTGATGCGCAGGCCGAGGCCGGCGAGATCTTCGTCGCGGGCCAGTTCGATGAGTTTGCGAAGGGCCGCGATGTCGAGATCGTCCCAAGAGAGGCGTTTGAGCAAAGTATCGGCGGGCGCGGGCATCGTTAAGTGACCAAAGACCAAGGACCGGCGGTCAAGGCAAGGCCTGTTGCGGAGATTGCCCTGCGGCTGTGGATCAGGCAGGTAGGGAAGCATGACTCCAGCTGAACTCAAAGTGCTCGTGGATCCCGTGAAATTGAGCCTGCCGTTGCAGGCATTGTGGCATGATGCACACGGTGATTGGGATCGCGCGCACGAGGTTTCCCAACAGGCCAAGAGCCGCGAAGGCGATTGGGTGCATGCCTACCTGCATCGCAAGGAAGGCGACCCCGGCAATGCGGGTTATTGGTATTCGCGTGCGGGGCGCCGCATGCCTTTGGAATCGGTGACGCTCGATGCCGAGTGGGCGGCTATCGTGATCGAACTGGGCTGATACCGGAGCGCGGGCTTTGGGCATAAAAAAACCCGCAAAACCAACGAAGGTCTTGCGGGTAAAAGTGGCTGCCCGACTAGGGATCGAACCTAGACTAAGCGAGTCAGAGTCGCTTGTGCTACCATTACACCATCGAGCAGTAAAATCGTGTGTGAGTTGTGCTCACGGAAAGTGGAGCCGGCGATGGGATTCGAACCCGCAACCGCCTGTTTACAAAACAGGTGCTCTACCATTGAGCTACGCCGGCGAAACTGAAGCCGACACGATAAGAAGTGAGATAAAGAACGCTGTCAGCTAACTAAAACCGCCCTTGGCGTTGGCCGCGGGCGGGAAAATTTGGTGGTTCCCCCGGGACTCGAACCCGGAACCAATTGATTAAGAGTCAACTGCTCTACCATTGAGCTAGGAAACCAAAAAACGAGGGGTGAGAAACTCAAAACACGGACCACTTTGTCAACGGTCTTTTTGAAGATTCTCACGTAGCCACCCCAGATTTCCAGTTAGATGATTCAAGCGTCCGCAACTTTCCCCTTGCCAACCGCGGGCGCACCCCCTGTTTTCTTCCGCTCCCTCCATGCAAAAGACCAAAAAGTCCGTCGCCAAGCGCTTCAAGCTATCCGCCACCGGTAAGCTGATTCGCCGCACGCCCGGTTTCCGTCACTTGCTTGCCGCGAAGAGCACGAAGCAGAAGCGTCGTGCCTCCAAAGACAAGCTCGTGGCTCCCGGCCACGCCAAGCCGCTTAAGCGCTGCTTGCCGTTCGGCCTCTAAGAACCAGGCGCAACCATAACTGCCAGTCAGGTGAATCCTAACGAGACGACCTGAAGGCTCAAAAATACATATAAAATAACATGCCTCGTGCAACAAACTCACCCGCTTCCCGTAAGCGGCACAAGAAAACGCTGAAATACGCCCGTGGCTATTTCGGCAACAAGTCGAAGCTTTTCCGCTACGCCAAAGACGCTGTCCAGCACGCCTGGCAGTATGCTTACGCCGCTCGTAAAAAGAAGAAGGGCGACCGTCGCAGCCTCTGGATCATCCGCTTGAACGCCGCCGTTCGCGCCCACGATCTCAGCTACAGCCGCTTCATCGAAGGCCTTCACGCCGCCAACATCGGTCTCGACCGCAAGGTTCTGTCCGATCTCGCGATCCGTGACGAAGCCGCTTTCACCGCCGTCGTTAACCAGGTTAAGGACGCGTTGAAGACCAAGGCCGCCGCCGCTACCGCTGCGAAAGCCTAACTCTTAAAAACGCGAGCCCGCCCGGCTCGCTCCCAAAGGCACGGTCCGCCGCAAGGCGGGCCGCCCTCCCGAAGGACGGGCCTCATTTTTTGAGGCGCCGTCCTTTTTGTTTTTCTACACGGATCGTTTGCTTCCGACTCTTTCTTTTCCATGCAAGACCAGCTCTCCGCCCTCCTCGCTAAAGCCGCCGCCGAATTCCCCGCTGTCGCCACGCGCCCCGACTTCGAGGCCGCCAAGGCCCGCTTCGTCGGCCCCAACGGCGAACTCACCGCGCTCATGAAGCAGATGGGCTCCGTGCCCAAGGAGCAGAAGCCCGTCGTCGGCAAACTCGTCAACGAGGCCAAGACCGCGCTCCAGGCCCACCTCGACGCCGCGCTCGCCCGCATCGAAGCCGCCGCGCTCGCCGCCCAACTCGGGCCGTCCGTCGATCCCACGCTCCCGTCGCCTGACCGCGCCCTCGGCACGCATCACCCGCTCACCCTCGTCCGCGAGGAGATGACCCGCATCCTCCGCAAAGTCGGCTTCACCGTCGTCGAAGGCCCCGAGGTCGAGACCGAGTATTACTGCTTCGACGCGCTCAACACCCCCGCCGACCACCCGGCCCGCGACGCGCAGGACACGTTCTACCTCCCCGAGTCGGCCCGCTTCGGCAACGTCTCCAAAAAGAATCCGAACGAGAAATACCTTCTCCGCACGCACACGTCCTCCGTGCAGATCCGCACGATGCTCAAAGGCGAGCCGCCCATCCGCATCGTCTCCCCTGGACGCGTGTATCGCCGCGACACCACCGACGCCACGCACTCCGCCAACTTCCACCAGCTCGAGTGTCTCTACGTGGATAAAAACGTCACCGTCCGCGACCTGAAGGCGCTCCTCGATTACATCTTCGCCTCGCTCCTCGGCAAAGACACCAAGACCCGTTTCCGTCCGCACTACTTTGGCTACACCGAGCCGAGCTTCGAGGTGGATCTCTCCGCCACGCATCTTCCCAAGGTTAACAAACCGTGGATCGAAATCGGCGGCTGTGGCATGGTCGATCCCATCGTCTTCAAGGATGTCGGCTACGATCCTGAAGTCTGGAGCGGCTACGCCTTCGGCATGGGCCTCGAACGCCTCGCGATGCTCCTCTACGGCATCGATGACATCCGTTACTTCTACCAAAACGACGCCCGCTTCCTCCGCCAATTCGCCTAAATAAAAACGAATTCAACACACAGCGCACGGAGGTCACTGAGATCACACAACTGACAGGCATTTCCTCTGCGCTCTCTGCGACCTCTGCGTTTAAATTTCAGATTTCTCATCCCCGATGAAAGTTTCCCTCTCTTGGCTCCAGTCCTACGTCGATCTCACCGGTGTTTCCGCCGATGACATTTCGGGCGCGATCACCTTCCTAGGCTTCGAGGTCGAGCAGGTCATCCGCACCGGCGCCCCCAAGTTCAACAACGTTGTCGTCGGCCACATCCTCACGCGCGACAAACACCCCAACGCCGACAAGCTCTCCGTCTGCACCGTCGATGTCGGCTCCGCCAATGGCGGCGTGCGCACCATCGTCTGCGGCGCGCCCAACTGCGACATCGGTAACCGCGTCCCCGTCGCGCTCCCCGGCGCCGTGCTCCCCGGCGACTTCGTCATCAAAGAAGCCAAGGTCCGCGGACAACCTTCGTCCGGCATGATGTGCTCCGCCAAGGAACTCACTCTCGCCGAAGACGCTCAGGGTCTGCTCCTCCTCACCGGCACGCCCGACGTCGGCACCGCGATCAACGACGTGCTCCCTGCTGGCGACACCGTGTTCGACATCGAGATCACGCCCAACCGCCCCGACGCGTTGTCCCACCTCGGCGTCGCCCGCGAACTCGCCGCTTGGTTCAAGAAAGACCTCACCTATCCGACCGTCAGGTTCACGCCCGCTGCGATTACCGCCGACCCGCGCGCCGACTTGCTCAAGTCCGTCCGCGTCGAGGCCGCGACCGATTGCCCGCTCTATACCGCGACCGTCGTCACCGGCGTCAAAGTCGGTCCATCGCCCGATTGGATTCAGGCGCGCCTCACCGCCATCGGCCTGCGCCCGATCAACAACATCGTCGATATCGGCAACTACGTGATGCTCGAATACGGTCAGCCCGTGCACGCGTTCGACGCCAAGAAACTCGCCGGTGCCGAGATCATCGTCCGCCACGCCGCCGAGGGCGAAAAGATCACCACGCTCGACAACAAAGAGCGCGTGCTCTCCGCCACCACACTCGTGATCGCCGACGCCCAAAACCCCGTCGTCATCGCTGGTATCATGGGTTCCGCCGACTCCGGCGTGTCCGCCGAAACGACCGACCTCGTTCTCGAAGTCGCCTACTTCAAACGCCAGTCCGTCCGCGCGACCGTCAAGCGTCTCGGCCTCGCCTCGGACTCGTCCTACCGCTACGAGCGCGGCGTCGATGTTCATTCGCTCGACGAAGCCGCGCACCGCTTCATCGACCTCATCCTTGCTCACGCCGGCGGCGTAGTCGCTGGTCCGATTCACCGCGTCGGCGCCGACATTCCTTGGGAACGCGAGATCACCGTCACGCCTGCCTACATCAACGAAAAGCTCGGCTTCGAAATCCCTGCCGCCGAACAACGCGCCGCGCTCGAATCCCTCGAACTCGCCGTCGTCCGCGAAGAGCCCACCGAAAGCCGCGGCCCCGCCTGGACGTTCTCCGTCCCCAGCTGGCGCGACGACCTCGACCGCCCCATCGACCTCGTCGAGGAAGTTGTCCGTCTCTACGGCGCCGAGAAAATCCCGTCATCCGTAGTCAGCGCGCCCGGCCTCGTCGGCAACGACGATCCCATCGTGCTCTTCAACCGCGCCGTGTCCGCCGCTCTCGTCGGCCAGGGTTTCAACGAGTGCGTCAACTACACGCTGCGTCCCGCCAAGGAACTCGCCGCATGGGCCACGCCTGCCGCCATCGCCGATCTCGCGCTCTCGAATCCCTTCGTCGAGGACCAGTCGCACCTGCGCAACAACCTCGTCTCGGGTCTGCTCGAATCGCTGAAGCTCAACCAATCCCGCGGAGTCGCCGCCTCGCACTTCTTCGAAACCGGCCGCGTCTTCATCGAGCGCAACGGATCACTCTCCGAGTGCGTCGCTGCCGCCTTCATCATCGCCGAAGACACCGGCGAACGCAGCTGGCGCACACGCGAGGCCGCCGATTTCTACACCGTGAAACGCCACACCGCCACTATCGCGTCCTTCGCCGGCATCGAACTGGAACGTCAGCCCACGACGCTCGTCGCCGCGCCCGCGCTCGGCTGGCAGGAAGGCCACGCCGCCACCGCCGGCAACATCCAGCACGGTTGGACGTCCACCTTCGGCCTCGTGAGCCTAGCGCACCTCAAGGCGCTCGGCATCACTGGCAAAGTTTACGCCGGCTTCTTCGCCATCGTGTCGGAGAAAGTCACCGCCGACGCCGACCGCCGCAGCTACAAGCCCTTCGGCCTGCAACCCGCCGCGCTCCGCGACCTCGCGCTGATCGTGCCCGAAGCGGCTTCGTCGTCCGAAGTCCAGAAGGCCCTCGCCAAAGTCGTCCGTGCGGCAGTGGGCAACACCTTCGCTCTCGAAGCCGTGAACGTGTTCGACGTTTACCAAGGCAAGGGCCTGCCCGAAGGCACCAAGAGCCTGGCCTACAGCCTGGTCTTCCGTGCCGCCGACCGCACGTTGACCGACGACGAAGTGAACGCCGTCTTCACCAAGATCCAGGACGAACTGGTAAAAGCCACCGGCTACCAGATCCGCAAATAACATAAAAAAGGCGCTCATTTTGTGAGCGCCTTTTTTTGTGTCTGCCGATTTAGAACGGCACGTCTTCGTCCACCGAGGCACCGGGCTCTTCGGGCAGGGGCGCGCCGTCATCATCGACAGGAGGCGCGTCGGCAGCACCGCCGCCGAGCGATTCGATTTTCCAGCAGTTGAGGTTCACGAAATAGCTCTCTTTCCATTCGCGTCCGCGCAGGTCGAAAAAGACCTTGGCTTTTTCGCCTGTCTTGAGGGCGCCGACGAGGGCGACTTTATCCTTTACGCACTCGAATTTGATGTCCTGCGGGAATTTGCCCGCTTCGGTGGTGAGCACGAACTCGCGCTTGTTGAAGCCGCTGCCGAACGTTTGCTCTTCGAAGACTTTTTTGACCGTGCCGGTGATTTCAAACATGCGCCCACGATGAACGGTTCGGCCGGACGGGGGCCAGCCACTTTTCCCTCATTTTTGTAGATAGGCATGGCTTGCACTCGGGGGGCGTTGGCTTGCACCCTATCGGTTCATCCAAACTCCATGGCAGCCAACGAAGATCTCAACATCGACCGCATCGCGAACCTCGCCCGGCTCGCGCTCACTCCCGAGGAAAAGGTCAAATTCTCCGCCCAACTCGCCGATGTGCTGACCAACATCGAGAAGCTTAAGCAGGTGAACGTCGATGGCGTCGAACCGACCGCTCACGCCTTCCCGATTTACAACGTCTGGGCCGACGACGTCGCCAAGCCGGGCCTCTCCGTTGAAGACGTTCTCCGCAACGCTCCCGCCCAGCGCGACAACATGATCGTCGTTCCCAAGGTCGTCGAATGAGCACAGCCGCCATGTCCACCGAACTTTTCAACCAAACCATCGCACAGCTCGCCGACGAACTTGCCTCGGGCAAGATCACGTCGGTTGAACTCACGCAGGCCGTCATCGCCCGCACGCAGGCGGTCGATGAGCGCGTCAAAGCGTTTAACTCCTTCGATGCCGCCGATGCCCTCGCGCAAGCCGCCGCGTCCGACGCGCGCCGCACCGCCGGCCAAGCCCTCGGACCGCTCGATGGTATCCCGATCGGTATCAAAGACGTAATCGCCGTCACCGGCCAGCCGCTCACCGCATCCTCGAAGATGCTGGCGAACTTCGTTTCGCCCTACGATGCGACCGTCACACAGAAGCTTAAAAAAGCCGGTGCCGTTATCTGGGGCCGTCTGAATCTCGACGAATTCGCCATGGGTTCCTCCACGGAGAACTCCGCGTTCCACACCACGCGCAATCCCTACAACCTCGATTGCGTCCCAGGCGGTTCCTCCGGCGGCAGCGCCGCCGCGCTCGCGGCCGGTGAAGCCATCGCCACGCTCGGCTCCGACACCGGCGGATCCATCCGCCAGCCGGCCGCGCTCTGCAATGTCGTCGGTCTCAAGCCGACCTACGGCCTCGTTTCGCGTTTCGGCCTGATCGCCTTCGCCTCGTCGCTCGACCAGATCGGCCCCTTCAATCGCACAGTCGAAGACGCCGCGATCACGCTTCAAGCAATTGCCGGTTACGACGAAAACGATTCGACCTCGGTCAAAGTTGAGATCCCCGACTATCGCGCCGCGTTGAAGGAAAAGAAAGGTCCGTGGCGCATCGGCATCCCGAAGGAATACTTCGGCGAAGGCCTCGATCCCGAGGTCGCCGCCGCCGTCGAGAAAGCGATCGAGTTCTACAAATCGCTCGGCTGCGAAATCAAACCGGTCTCGCTGCCGCACACCGAGTATGGCGTCGGCGTTTACTACATCATCGCGACCGCCGAGTGTTCCTCGAATCTGAGTCGCTACGACGGCATTCGCTACGGGCACCGTTCGGCCGACGCGAAGGACATTGTCGATCTATACTACAAGTCGCGCGCCGAAGGTTTTGGTCCCGAGGTGAAGCGCCGCATCATCCTCGGCACCTACGTGCTGAGCAGCGGTTACTACGACGCGTATTATCTGCGCGCACAAAAAGTCCGCACGCTGATCCGTCAGGATTTCCTCAACGCCTACAACGAGGTCGATGCGATCATCACGCCTACGACGCCCACGCCCGCGTTCAAACGCGGAGCCAAGGCCGACCCCTTGGCGATGTATCTGTGCGATGTTTACACCATCGGCGTAAACTTGGCGGGTTTACCCGGCATCAGCGTGCCCTGCGGTTTCTCATCGAGTGGCCTGCCCATTGGCATGCAATTGATCGGCCAGCCGTTCAAGGAAGCCGATTTGCTGGCCATCGCACATGCTTACGACTCGAAGCACGACTGGAGCCGTAAAACTCCCAATCTCTGATTTTTGTCACAGAGGCAGAAAGAGGATGCACAGAGCGCCACAGAGATGAATACCGAGATCAATGCACTTACCGAGCAGGTGATTGGGGCGGCCATTGAGGTTCACCGTGAGCTGGGGCCCGGGCTTTTGGAGTCAGCTTACCAACGTGCGCTGGCGCATGAGTTGATGTTGCGGAATGTGCCTTTCGAGGAACAAAAGCTCTGCCCGATTAAATACAAAGATCTCTTAATCGAGGACGCCTATCGTTTGGACTTCCTGATCAACGGAGTGGTCGTGGTTGAAATCAAAACCGTCGAGTCGCTTTTAGAAATCCACGATTCACAGGTGCTGACTTATCTCAAATTCTCTAACTGCCATGTGGGCCTCTTGATGAACTTCCGCTCTACCGTCCTCACACGTGGCCTCCGTCGCCTCGCTCTGTGACGCTCTGTGCAACCTCCTTCCGTCTCCGTGACCCAACTCTGATTCCTCCACTTTAAATGAAATACGAAGCCGTCATCGGTCTTGAGGTTCACGTCCAGATCAAGACCCACTCGAAGATGTTCACCCGCGTCGCCGCCGGCTACGGCCAGCCCGCGAACACGCTCACCGATCCCGTCGTCCTCGCGCTGCCCGGCGTGCTGCCGGTCATGAACAAGGCCGCGCTCGACGCCATCATCAAAGCCGGCCTGCTCCTCGGCTGCGACATCGCGCCCGTCTGCAAGTGGGACCGCAAAAACTACTTCTACCCGGACTCTCCGAAGAACTACCAAATCTCCCAGTTCGACCAACCGATCTGCCTCAACGGCTCGGTCGAAATTGAACTCCCCGGCGCCGCCCGTAACATCCAAGGCGAGCACAAGAAAATCGCGCTTACCCGCATCCACCTCGAGGAAGACGTAGGCAAGTTGAACCACGAGGCGTTTGATTCGTTGGTGGACTACAACCGCGCGGGCACTCCGCTCATGGAGATCGTATCCGAGCCCGTCATCAAATCCGCAGAGGAAGCCTACGCCTACCTCACGTCGCTGCGTGCGACCATGATCTACGGCGGTATCTCCGACTGTGACATGGAGAAGGGGCAGCTGCGTTGCGACGCCAACATCTCCATCCGCCCCGTCGGCGAGACCAAGCTCGGCACCAAGGTTGAGCTTAAAAATCTCAATTCGATCTCCTACGTGCGCGACGGCATCGCCCACGAAATCCAGCGCCAGCTCGCCGTGACCCAAGCCGGCGGCACCATCGTTCAAGAGACGCGTGACTACGACGGCGAAGCCGGCGTTTCACAGTCGCTCCGCTCGAAAGAAATGGCGCACGACTACCGCTACTTCCCCGATCCCGACCTTATGCCCGTGAAGGTCGATGCCGCGTGGAAGGCCCGCATCCAAGCCGAGTGCCCGGAGTTGCCGTTCGCCAAGCAGACGCGCTTCTTCACCCAGTATTCGCTGCCTTACACGCTGACGTCAGTCCTCGTGTGGGATCGCACGTTGGCCGATTATTTTGAGGAAGCCGCGAAGTTCGCCGGTCCCGGCAAAGCCCAGGCCGTGGGCAACTGGATCGTCAACGATCTCCAGCGTGAACTCGGAGCCGCCAAGCTTGATCTCGCTGTATCCAAAGTGCGCCCGCAGCACATCGCCGACTTGGTCACTCTCATCGACGCCGGCACGCTGCTCAATAACACAGCGAAGGAAGTCTTCATTGAGATGTTCGCCACTGGCGAGCCGCCCGCTTCTATCGTGGCTCGCAAAGGTCTCGCCGCCGCCCCGACCGATACGGCCGAGCTGGAAGGCTGGTGCCGCGACGCCATCGCCGCCAACGCGAAGTCCGTCGCTGAGTTCAAAGCCGGCAAGGAAAGCGCGATCAACGGCCTGAAGGGCCCGATCATGAAAGCATCAAAGGGCAAGGCCAACCCCAAGCTGGTGGACGAAACCCTGCGCCGTCTGTTGGCGGAATAATTAAATTCTTTGCGCAAGCAGCCGGCAAAAACTTGATCCTGTCGCGCTAGCACACACGCTCCGTGCGCGTGGCCGCCCTTCCCACACCCGATCAAATCACCGCACTGGCACCGGATGCGGCGTCGCTGAAGGCTGGCCGGGATCTGGCTGCACCTCGCAAATGGACGCTTTTGGGTGCCGACGCGGATGCACTGTGGGGACTCGCCCAAGGATCAGGCAAAGAGCCGTATCAAACCCGCGTTGCTCTCGACGGGTTGTCCACCAAGTGCTCGTGTCCGAGTCGTAAATTCCCCTGCAAACACGCGCTCGGGTTGCTTTTCATTGCGGCGACCACACCCGCTGCGCTCACCGATAAAAACCGTCCTGCCTGGCTGGTCGAATGGTTGGAAGGCCGTGCCGAGCGCCAGGAAAAAAGCAAGGAACGCGCCGAGCAAAAAGCCACCGGCGCGGCCACTCCAGTTGACGAAGCCGCGAAGGCAAAGCGTCAGGAAAAGCGCGCCGGACGCGTGGACGACGGCGTGGCGTTGCTTTCGCAGTGGCTGGCCGATTTGGCGCGACGCGGCCTCGCCGATTCCGGACTCAACGCCCATGCCGCGTGGGACGACATCATCCGCCGCATGGTCGATGCGCAGGCGACCGGCTTGGCGCGCCGCCTGCGTTACGCCGCCGAGACGGCGCGAGGCGGTGCGGGGTGGGAGGCCGGGCTCGCCGAGCATCTCGGACGGTTGCACCTCCTGCTCGTCGCCTACGCGAAGCGCGAGGCATGTGACGAAGATCTGCGCATCGAACTGGAACAACAGGTCGGC
Source organism: Rariglobus hedericola (assembly GCF_007559335.1). Classification (NCBI taxonomy): domain Bacteria; kingdom Pseudomonadati; phylum Verrucomicrobiota; class Opitutia; order Opitutales; family Opitutaceae; genus Rariglobus; species Rariglobus hedericola. The sequence continues at coordinate 1,645,103 of NZ_VMBG01000001.1, read as the reverse complement.
TGGACACTGCCTCAGGAACAGGTGTTGGCGGGGACGCCGGTGCAAGACACTTGGTTCGTCGCCGCGCGCACTGTGCGCGAAGAAGATCGTCTGGTCGTCTCCAATACCTGGTTGCGCGGATCGACGAGCGGACGCTGGGCTCAGCTGGTCCGGACGAGTCCGCTGGTGCAGCCGGCGGTGGATACCTGGCCGCCTGGCCGGAGTTTGACCGGCGAACTGTGTTTTTATCCGGGAGTCGAACCGTTGCGCGCCTTATGGCGCTCTGATCCGCAGGCGAACCCCGCGCAAAAAGAATCGCCCGGCGAGGAATCGATCGAGGGCTTGCTGGTCCGCTATGCGTCGGGGCTTGCGCTCAACCCGTGGCGCACGCGGGTGCCTGTCCTGATTTCGGCGCGTCTCGGCGTTTTGCGCGGGGGCGGTGCCGCGTTGCTCGATGCATGTGGCGACGCATTGCCCTTGAGCGCCGATGAGGACACGCGGGATCTGCTGCTGGCGATCACCGGCGGGCACGCTGCGTCGATGTCCGTGCTTTGGGATGGCGAGGCACTCGATCCCCTTGCGGTTGCGGATGGCGACGAGTGGGTGCCGCTCACCCGGCAGAATCTGGAACGATGAACCGCGATCCCTTCAGCATCCTCACCTTGCTGGGCACCGAACGCATGACTGCGCCGCCGTCCGCGCCGCATCCGGTGCTGGCCGAGGCGTGGGCGGGATTGGACTGGACGGCACGCGAAACCGCCGCGCTCTCGGCGATGGCGCTGGTTGCCTCGGCGCGAGGTGCAGGGGCGGTGGCCGTGAAAGACTCTGCACCCGAGCCCGATCCAGCGCCGGAGGAAAGCTTGTCTGCGTGTCCGGCGGGCGCGTCCGCATTGCTGCGGCGCATGCTGGCGGGTGAGCACGCGGTAGTGCTGTCCGAGTGGCTTGCCTTGGCGGCGGCGCGCAAATGCCGGGTGCGTTTTCGTGATTTGCCGGCGCTCCTGCGAGTGGCCTCGCGGGAACGCTCCTTGCGCGAGGCGGTGCTGCCGGTGTTGGGCGAGCGAGGTGTGTGGCTGGCGCGTCGTGCCGACGAGTGGCGGCGGGTGCTTGAAACCGCGAAGGTCGAGGACACGGCGTGGGAGACGGGAGAGTTGTCCGAGCGGATCGCCTGGCTGAGGCAAACCCGCGCCAGCGATCCGACTCGCGCGGCGGAGGCGCTGGCCAAGGCCTGGGCGGGGGCCACGGGTGAGGAGCGCGAGCGTTTCACCACGGTGTTGGCCGAGGCACCGACGTCGCAGGACGTTGCGCTACTCGAGGGCGAGGCGCTGCGTGATCGCCGCCGCGAGGTGCGGTTGTCCGCGCGCGCGAGTCTGCTGAGACTGCCCGAATCGGCGTTTTCCCAGCGGGCGCGGACACTGGTCGCCTCCATGGTCGTGATTGAGGGCATGCTGATGATGCGCCGGCTTGCGTTACGCCTGCCGGAGACTTTTGACGCCGCGTGGAAGGCGGACGGAATCGAAGAAAAACCACCGGCGGGCACGGGGCCGCGAGCGTTCTGGGCGCGGCAATGGATTGCGAGCGTGCCGCTCTCCGCGTGGACGAGCCGGCTTGATGTGGGTGTGGAAAAACTCTTCGCACTCAATCGTGACGACGAGTGGCGCGAGATCATTTTGCTCGGTTGGATCGACGCGGCGACCGCCGCGCCGGAGAAGGAAAACGCAGAGGCATTTGCACTGCATCTCATCGGACTCGCCGACTGGCCCAAGGCCGCGCCGTCGCCTGCCGAGGTGTTGCCGCGTTTGTTGACGGTGCTCGATCCCGAGGCGGGCGCGCGCGTGCTGGCCGCCGTGCCGGCGACGGATGCGGGCGAGGGGCTGTATTTCGAGTTGTTGTTTTGCACGAGGTTTCACCTGCCGGATGCCGCCGCGCGGGAGGCGCTACAACGCTGTCTGGCGGCGTTTCAGGCCAAGCCGTATCCCCGCCTGCAATCGAACCACGCCCGGGAGCTCGCCCGCCGTCTGCCGCTGGCGACGGCGGGCGAGGCGGTGCGCCGGCTCGCCGCGCTGTCCGAACTGTCCTCACCGGCGGAGGAACTCTTGCGAGCCATCGAATTTCGTCAGCAAGTCCATCAAGCCTTCACCGTTTCCATTCCATCATGAACACCGCGCTGCGCGCCCACGCCGAGACCGACTACGCCCACGAACTCACCGCCCTCGGGGCGCAGGACGACCGTCCGCGTCCGCCGCAGTGGAAATTGTCGCCGTGGGCGGTGACCGACTACCTGCTCGGCAAGACGCTCGCCGACGGCACGGTGATCACGCCGAAATACATCGGCGACCGGCGCACCATCGAGGTGGCGGTGTCCACGTTGGCGACGGACAGGGCGCTGTTGTTGCTCGGCGTGCCCGGCACGGCGAAGAGCTGGGTGTCGGAGCACCTCGCGGCGGCGATCAGCGGCGACTCGACCTTGCTGGTGCAAGGCACGGCGGGCACGGGTGAGGAGGCGATGCGTTACGGATGGAATTACGCGCGACTCATTGCCGAGGGGCCGAGCGACGCCGCGCTGGTGCCGAGTCCGATCATGCGGGCGATGCGTGAAGGGCGCCTGTGCCGGGTCGAGGAACTGACGCGCATGCCTTCCGACGTGCAGGATACGTTAATCACCATTCTCTCCGAGAAAACCCTGCCCGTGCCCGAGCTCGGCCGCGAGGTGCTGGCCGCGAAGGGGTTTAACGTGATCGCCACTGCGAACAACCGCGACCGCGGCGTGAACGAGCTGTCGAGCGCGTTGCAGCGGCGCTTCAACGTCGTGGTGCTTCCGCTGCCTGCGACCATCGACGAAGAAGTGGCGATTGTGAGCCAGCGGGTTGCCTCGATGAGCAAGGCGCTTTCGCTGCCGGCGCAGCCGCCGGCGTTGCAGGAGATCCGCCGCGTGGTGGCGATTTTCCGTGAGTTGCGCAGCGGTTCGACAGAGGACGGCAAGTCGAAGGTGAAGAGCCCGAGCGGCACGCTGAGCACGGCGGAGGCGATCAGCGTGGTGACGAGCGGACTCGCGCTCGCCGCGCATTTTGGCGACGGCACGCTGAAGGCCGCCGACATCGCCTCCAGCATGGTGGGTGCGATTGTGAAAGATCCGGTGCAGGATCCGGTGGTTTTTCGCGAATACCTCGAGACTGTCGTCAAGGAACGCGACGGCTGGAAAGACCTGTATCGCGCGTGCCGGGATCAGATGAAGTGAAAGAGGCGAATCCTGAGTAAAATCCGATCTGTTTTCCTATGTCGAAGAACGACGATCTGTCCTTGCCGGAATATATCCAACGTCTCGCCGCGAGTGCGAAGAGCGAAGACGTGGAGTTTGCCAAGTGCCTTCAGGCGTTCATCGAATCCGGAGATTTTGCGTGGATCACGCGCATTGCCACTCCGTCACATGCGGAAGAAATAAACAAGTTGGGCCGCCGCGTGGGGGCGACTTATCCGTGGGGCGTTATCGAAGAACGTGTGGCTGAATTCGCGGCGGGACTTTATGCGGCGCATCCGAGTCGTCGCTGGCCTAATTTTCATGGCCTCATCGACGGTGTGATGCGTGTTGTGGTGGATCGGGAAAGCGAAGGGGTTGAGGCAGAGGGGCGAAAGCTTCTGGAGATAGTTTTGAAGCCCTTGCAGCACATCGACGACCTGATGAATTTGATCTCGTGGACATCTTATTCGAGTTCGTTCAGCGGCTGGGTGCGCGGTTGGGACCGGCCTGGCCGCCCGCCGTTGCGGCCTACCACATTTGAGACGTATATTTTGGGCCTAAGTCAGGCGGAGCTGAGCGACGCAATCGATGTGGACGACGGTTTGTGCCAATACTTGCTGACAGCCGTGGCGATGGAACGTCCGGCCGACGCCCGGTTCTGGCTCGATCAAGCCGTGGCCGTCAACGGGGGCTTGGCTAAGATCGAACCGAAGCGGATCAACGCATTAATCGCGGGCAACGCATTGTTTGATGCGGATGGCATTCTTTATATGGAGCAGTGTCCGACGCCCGCAAATCAGGCGGAGGTTTTGGTGGACCTGATCAAACTACGCGGGATAAAGCATCATCCTGATTTCCTGAAGTATGCGGCCCGACCAGAGATCTCCGCATCTCCTGCTTTGCTCGAAATGCTTGCCGAAAGCGCTCCGAAACTCGCGGTGGGTGTATTGGGTGAGATACTGAAGCGAAAGCTTTATCAGGGGCATCCGTATGTCGGACCGGAACAATATGAGGCCGGTTATGCCGCGGCTGCTCGCGCACTTTCGACTGGGGGCGCAGAAGTGTTCGCGTTGTTGAGTGAGTCCAGCTGGCAAGGGAAGCAAGCGGCTGTAAAGGCGTTGGTCGTCCACGCGTCGGAGGACGTAGCGCCGAAAGCGACTGAGCTTAGTCTTGGACTGCTCGCTACGGTGACGGTGGTCAACGAGCGCGAGCCGATTCTCGCGGTTTTGGCGCAGCATCGGCCGGCGTGGTTTGTCGCCGCTTGGTGGGAGTGTCTGGCCGATTCGTCGAAGCAGATTCGTGCCCATGCCGCAGGGGCGTTGTTTCACGTAATGGGGAAAGAGGCGCTCTGGCCTGCGATCGAGCGTCTCGGTTCACGCAAGGCGGATAGCCGGCTCGGTGCAGTCGCCTTGTTGAACCAAATTGACGATCCCAAGGTGATCGTCGCATTGGGGGCCGCCCTTGAGGCGGAGAAGTCGTCCGCAGTGCGCGCGGCGATCCGTGAAGCCCTGGGAGTGAAGGGAGCGGGGCCGGTGGTCGCTGGAACGGCCGCATTGCCGGCCGGATTGGCGGAGCTGGAGAAACGACTCGCAGGGCAGAAGCGTGTGACGAAGACACCGGGAGCTGGTTGGATCGACGTGACAGTGTTGCCGCCGCTTTACGGAGCCGAAGGTGTGCGGGTAGGGGAGGCTGTGATTGCGCATGTGCTGGCGACGCAGGCTGCGCACAAGGCGATTGAAGCCGCTCCCGATCTGAACGGCGTGCTGTCGCAGCTCGACCGGGCGCGGTCCGGGGACTTTGCGCTCGGGATCCTGAACGCGTGGCTGGTTTCTCCGCAGGACGCGAAGGATCGTTGGGCGCTGGCGGTGGCGGGAGTGCTCGGCGACACGCGGATTTTGTCGGTGTTGAATTCCTGGATACCAAAGTGGTGCGAGGCGTCGCGTGGAAAACTCGCGGAATATGCGGCGCAGGCCATCGCGCTTCAGGGGAGCAACGAGGCGCTCATGTTGCTCGACGCATTGGCGACGCGGTATCGCAGCAAGCAGCGCAACATCGGCACGGCGGCGGCGCAGGCGTTTCAGGCGGCGGCCGCGGCGCGCGGCCTGTCGGCGGATGAACTGGGCGACGTGGTCGTGCCGACGTTTGGCTTCGATGCGGAAGGCGTGCGTGATTTTGCCTGGGAGGGCGGTATGGCGCGGGCGGAACTGGGCGTCGAGCTGAAGTTGAGTTGGTCCGATCCCGATTCGGACAAGACGCTTAAGGGATTGCCGACGTCCGCTCCCGATGCACTCAAGGCCGAGGTTAAGGAACTCGGGAAACTGCTTCGCGAGGCCGCCAAGGGGCAGGCGGTGCGGCTGGAACTCGCGCTCGTGCGGCAGCGGCGTTGGCCGGTAGCGCGGTGGCGCGAACTGTATGAAACCCATCCGGTGCTGCGGGCGTATGCCACGCGTCTGGTGTGGGGCGTGTATGGAATCGACGGCGCGTTGCTGCGGTGCTTCCGTCGTTATCCGAACGGGCTGCTCGCGGATGCGGCGGGCGCGTTGGAGGAACTGCCCGAGAAGGATGCATGCATCGGGATGGTGCATCCGCTGGAACTGGAGACCGAGGCGGTGTCGGCCTGGCGCGCGCACTTGGGGCGCTTCAAGGTGACGCCTCCGTTTCCGCAACTGGATCGGGCGGTTGAGAGGCTTGATCCGCTGCATGCGAACCGGCGCGAACTGGCCGTGGCCAAGGATCGGTCCGTAGGCGCGGGCACATTCCGTTCGCGGGCGGAACGACGCGGCTGGATGCGCGGATCGGTGGTCGATGCGGGCGGGGTGGCCGGATATTTCAAGGCGTTTCCCGGCGCGGGTGTGGAAGTGTCGCTCGAAATCGAAGGACTCTACATCGGCGTGGATCCGATGGAGACGATCACGCTGGGTGCGGCGCGCTTCGTGCGTGCGGACAGCGTGAAGCGCGGCAGTTACACGTATGACGATCCGCAGGCGGGCGACGTGCGCGTGCTGGCCTTTGGTGACGTGCCGCCCGTGGTGTATTCGGAAACGGTGGGAGACCTGAAGGCCATCGCCGGCATCGTCGCGGCGGTGGATGAAGGGAGTGCGGAGGTATGACGACGGTTTTTGGCATTCGTCACCATGGACCGGGTTGCGCACGCAGCCTGGTGAAGTCGCTCGATGCGTTGCGGCCCGATCTTGTCCTGATCGAGGGGCCGCCGGATGCGGACGAATTAATGGGTGCGGTGGCCGATGCGTCGTTGAAGCCGCCGGTGGCGATTTTGGTTTACGATGCGGAGAGTCCGCGTCGCGCGGCGTTTTATCCCTTCGCGGAGTTTTCGCCCGAGTGGCAGGCGATGAAATGGGCTGCGGCGAACGCGGTCACGATGCGGTTCCTCGACCTGCCGTGCGCGCACCATTATGGAATCGACGCTGCGAAGGAGCAGGCTCGCGCGGAGGCGGCCGCCGCTGCGAACGCCGAGAACACGAAGGAGGCGGAGTCAGAGGTTCGGGAAACGGAGGAGCCGGGTTCCGCGCGTCATGATCCGTTGCAATGGCTGGCCAAGGCGGATGGTTACAGCGACGGCGAACGTTGGTGGAACGATCGCGTGGAGGAGCGCGAGCATGACGGCGATTTGTTTGCGGCGGTGGCGGAGGCGCTGACGGCATTGCGCACCGAGCTGGCATTACCGGAATCGGAGCGCGACCTACGGCGCGAGGCGTGGATGCGGCGGGGCATCCGCGAGGCGGAAAAATCCGGCGCACAGAACATCGCGGTCGTCTGCGGGGCGTGGCACGTGCCGGCGCTGCGCCGGACGGTGCGTGCGTCCGACGACGCGGCATTGTTGAAGGGGTTGCCCAAGACGAAGGTGCGCGCGACGTGGGCACCGTGGACTTATGAACGGCTGGCGACGGCCAGCGGCTATGGAGCGGGCATCGAATCGCCCGGCTGGTATGAGCATCTTTGGCAGGGCGGGAGCGATACGACGGTGCGTTGGATGACGAAGGCTGCACGGGTGCTGCGTGAGGCGGATATGTCGGCATCGAGTGCGAACTCCATCGAGGCGGTGCGGCTGGCGGAGGCTTTGGCGGGATTACGGGGGCGGCCGAAGCCGGGACTGCCCGAGACGCTGGAGGCGATGCGCGCGGTGTTTTGCGAAGGCGATCCGATGGCGCTGAGTTTGTTGCGAAGACCGCTCTTGATTGGCGAGCGGTTGGGCGAACTGCCGGAGGGGCTCGCGCAGCTGCCTTTGCAGGAAGACATTGAGCGGCAGCAGAAGACGCTGCGGTTGAAACCGACGGCGAGCGTGACTCCACTGGAACTCGATCTGCGCGAGCCGGGAGGACGGGCGCGCAGCGTGTTTTTGCATCGCCTGCTGGCGGTGAAGATCAACTGGGGGCGCAAGGCGGACACGCGCGGGGGCAAGGGCACATTTAAAGAGCAATGGTCGCTCAAGTGGGAGGCGGATATGGTGCTCGCGGTTGTGGATGCATCGTCGTTCGGCAATACGCTGGTTGCCGCCGCCGAAGCCCGGCTGGTGCGTGCCGCAGCGGCCGATCCGACGCTGGAGAATCTCGTGACATTACTGGAGCACGCGTTGCTGGCGGAGTTACCCGGCGCGGGTGAAGTCATTTTGGGGCGGGTGCAAGCGGCCGCAGCGATGGTTGATGACCCGCCGGGATTGCTTCGCGCCATCGCACCGCTGGCACGGCTGGCCCGCTACGGGAGCGTGCGGCAGACGGATTTGAATCAGGTGCGGGCCATCGTCACGGGTCTGGCGACCCGTGCGCATGTGGAGCTGCCGGCGTCCGTGTCGGGCCTTGCGGATGAGGCGGCGGAGGCGCTTGCGAAGTTGATCGGAGGGCACGACGAAGCGATTCGTCTGCTAGAGGACGCCGCGCTGGCGGAGGAGTGGAGAGCGGTTACGCGCCGGATCATGGAACACGGTTCGGCGCATCCGTTGCTGCGCGGACTTTGCACGCGGATGCAGCGGGATGCGGACGCACTCGAAGGCGACGAGGCGGCCACGCGGCTTTCTCATGCGCTGTCGGCGGCCCAGACGCCCGATGCGGCGGCGGCGTGGTTGGACGGGTTTTTGAGCGGCGGCGGGGCAGTGTTGGTGCACGATCCTGAACTGCTGGGCTTGTTGCATGCCTGGTTGAGTCGCGTGCCGGCGGATTATTTTCAAGCAGTGCTGCCGTTGTTGCGGCGGACCTTCAGTCGCTTCACCGGACCCGAACGAGGCCAGATCGGGCAGTCGGTGGCGCAACTGGGCGCAGGTGGGGTAGGAGGGCGCGTGGCGGCCGACGCCGGCACCCTGGTGCTCGACGAAACGCGGGCGAGACCTGCGGTGGATATGACGGCGCGGTTGCTCGGACTTTCCACAGTTTCTCGAAACGCATCATGAAAACCTTAAACACAGAGGAGGCTCGGCGGTGGCGGCTGGTGCTAGGCGAAGAGAGTGCGACCTCGTTGGAGGTTGAACTTTCGTTGGAAGAGTCGCGCATGGATGAAGCTCTCGGTGCGTTGTATCAGGCCGGCGAGCACCCGAAGTCGCAGCGGGGCGGGCTCGGGGCCAGTGCACCCCAGGTGGCGCGTTGGTTGGGTGACATACGGCGCTTTTTCCCATCCAGCGTGGTGAGTATTCTGCAGCGCGATGCGATGGATCGACTCGACTTGAAGCAGTTGTTGCTTGAGCCGGAGATGCTTTCAGCCGCGGAGCCCGACGTGCACCTGGCGGCGACCCTTATCTCGCTCAATCGTGCCATGCCGGAAAAGACGCGGGAGACCGCTCGTCTGGTGGTGGGTCGCATCGTGGATGAAATCCTGCGCCGGCTGGCCGAGCCGATGAGGCAGGCGGTAGGCGGAGCGCTGGCGCGCAATGTGCGCAACAACCGTCCGCGTTTGCGCGAGATCGATTGGGCGAGGACGATTCAGGCGAACCTGCGTCATTATCAACCGGCACAGCGCACGATCATTCCGGAGAAGCTGATCGGTTACGGGAGGAAGCGCGCCTCTTTGCGGGATGTTATCCTGTGTGTGGATCAAAGCGGATCGATGGCGACGTCGGTGGTGTATTCATCGATCTTCGGCGCGGTGCTGGCGTCGTTGCCCGCAGTGAGCACGCGCATGGTGGTGTTTGATACAGCGGTGGTGGATCTGACCGCCGATCTTCGCGATCCGGTTGATCTACTCTTCGGTGCCCAGTTGGGTGGTGGCACGGACATCCACCGTGCGCTTGTGTATTGCGAAGGTCTGATGACGCGTCCGGCCGACACGGTGCTCGTGCTGGTTAGCGATTTGTTTGAAGGCGGCAATCAAGCGCAGATGATCAAGACGGTCGCCCGACTTGTGCTGGCGGGTGTGCGCATGATCGCGCTACTGGCGTTGAGCGACGATGGACGTCCCTCGTATGACGCGAGAAATGCGGCAGCGTATGCGGCGTTGGGAGTGCCGGTGTTCGCCTGCACGCCGGATCATTTCCCTGCGTTGATGGCCGCCGCGCTCGCGAAGCGGGAACTCGGCCAATGGGCGGCACAGCACGGTATCAAACTGGCCTCGGCTGACAAATCTCTGACAACTCCATGACGCGCCGCTGACAACCGGCGGCGTTTTTTAAGGTTCACTGATTGGTGCCCTGTCGGGGCTTATTCTATGAACCTTTTACACTCTCTCGTTAAGTCTGACCTGTGGATTTTTGGCCTGGTTTTTACTGCGATTATGGTGGTGGCAGTTATACATGTGGTGAGGCAACCGCGTTGGCATGAGGCGATCGGGACGTTGAAATGTCATCGTGCAATAATTACAGGGGAGCGTGAGGCGCGCCTGTCAGGATGGGACTGGAATGAGCTGCGGTTGGCGCTCAAATCACCCGAACTTATTCGTCGTGCAATCGAGCGGATGAGCGAAGAGGAGAGAACCGGATTCATCGCGCCTTATGCCGCTCAATCGGAGCAGGCGGCGGCGATGTTTATCGAGCAGGTGATGGGAGCAAACCAGCGGGTTTCCTTTGATGGGGTGAAGGGCGAGTTGACCATTGAGTTTCAGCATCCGGACCGGTTGGTCGCGGCGCGGGTGGTGAGTGTGCTGGTGGATGAAGTGATCGGCTATCAGGCGCGGAAGCGAATTGATGAGTCGATGAAGGAGGTGGAGGAACTGAAGCCGCGAGTGCAGGCGCAGCAGCGGCACGTGCAAGAACTGGCGGAGGCGATGACGGCCTACCGTGAGAGAAGCGAAAAAACTACAGGGGCTGCGTTTGTTGCGGATCAGGGTTTTGAGGCGATGCAGCAACGGCACACGAATGAGGAAAATTTGCTGGATAAGCTCATCATGAGAATGCGCGATATTTCGATGATCTCGGGCCCGGTGACGGAGTTTTGGCGTCCTAATAAAAAGGCAGTGCCTCCTGATGAAGCCGACTACTTGATCGCACCCATTGCGAAGTGCTTGGCGGTGGGATTTGCACTGGCCGTGGTTGGCGGGCTTTTGGCGGTGGGAGTGAGGACTTTTTTTACGCGAAAGCGCGGATGGGCGGACGCACACTGACATGTTCCGCTTAACTCAAATTATGCGACGCTTCGATTTTCGGGTCTTCTGTTGCGTGAGCAGGAAATAGCACAGAGGGTCGAGGAGTTGAACATACGTGTTGGGCAACAGGCTCGTGACGTGGAGGAGTTAAAGAATGCGAAAACGCACCAGCCTTTGGATGTTGAGGCGTATGAACGCAGACTTGCGTTGAACAGGGAGTTTTTGGGCAACTTGAAGGCGCGTCAGGAAACGATGTCTGCGGAATCACTAAAACCTCTTTTACGGGTCGTGGATCATCCGGTGTTGGCAAAGCCTGACGAATACGTGCGGCATTCTATTTTAGGTTTTGTTCGATGGAGATTGGCGATTTCGGCCTTAGCCGGACTGATGGCGGCTCTAATCTTTCGACGTAAAGCCACGATGATTTAACTGATGAGCCCGTGTGGCCTGACAATCTCCTGACAACTTCCTTATGTTCGGCTGACAACTGACGGGGCTATTTGTGGTTCACTGCTGGCGAACCACTACTACCCATGAAAAACATCCTCTGTCTGTTCGCCTGTGTTGTTAGCCTTCCCTTCGCGGCGTTTTGTGCCGACGAGTCCGCCTCATCCAAAGGACTTTCCAATCCGCTGATCGATTACAGTGCGTTTCAAAATGCCGTTCTGAAGACCGGACCGATACGGGCTCAGCGTCGGCTGACCGAGGCGGAGTTTCAGGCCAAGATGCGCGAGCCCGGTGCCGTGTTGTTCGACGCCCGCAGCGGACCGATGTTTGGGCGGCTTCATATCGGCGGCGCGGTCAATCTGACCTTTCCGGATTTCACTGAGGAGCGGTTGGCGAAGATCATTCCGACCAAGGACACGCTCGTGCTGATTTATTGTAACAACAACTTTCTCGGCAGTCCGGTGGCGATGGCGTCGAAGATCGCGCCCGCTTCGCTCAACGTCTCCACCTACGTGACACTCAACTCTTATGGCTATACCAATATTTATGAGCTCGGGCCGTTGTTGGATGTGAAGACCACCTTGCTGCCGCTGGCCGGCACTGAAATGGCGGAGCGTGCGGCTGGAGGAAAATGAAGATCAATTCGATACCCCTTTCGATGCGCTACTGGGTGATCCGATTTGATTGGCATATCTTCGGGTGGGTTTTCTTCGTCATCATGATCGCCACCGCGATCTATGTTTCGGGACAGACGCGTTTGTATGAAGCCCGTGGGGCACTGGAGATTCCTAGAACACAGATTCGGGATCATGTGGACATGGTGCCCACCGTCTTTTCATTCTTCGTTGATAGAAGTAGGGCAAACATAGACACGGCACACGCGGTTTTGAATTCGAGAAAAATGCAATCACTCGTGATCGACCGTTTTTCGGTCGAAGATCGGAAGGCTTTTTTTTGGCCTTATGGATTGGCGGATGATTCAGACGATTTCATTAATCGACGGATTTTGGCCAACCGGATTCTGGTAATCGACTCAAAGACGAGGACGGTGGAGATACGTTACCGTCACCCCGACCGCTATCTAGCTACGCGAATCGTTGATTTTTTTCTGCAAGAGGCCGTGGCTTCCAATGCAAGTGGGCGAATTTCTGACGCAGATATCGCTTATTATCAAAAGCGGGTGGAGGAGATGGAGCAGCAGGTTCAGAACTGCGAGCGTGCGGTCGTTACTTATCGAGAAAGTCGATCGGAATTGAGAGGCGATGAACTGGAAAAGGATAAACAATATCAGGTGTTGGTCAAAAATGCAGATGAGGAGAAGGGTTTGTATAAGATGGACAAAATGAATTTTGACCGAATCGCCCGTATGCAGGCATTGGAAAAGTATGAGGCGGACGCTTGGCGAATCAGCCTGTTGCCGACGACTCCCGACGAAGGTGAATATCTGCTGGCACCGTTGATCGTCACCGCGGCGTGGGGTGCGGCGATTGCGGTCATGACAGGCGTGCTTGCTGCCGTCATATTCAAACGCAGGGCTGTTTCCGAAAAGACTGCGGCGTGTCAGGTATGAACGACCGCGACTTGCTCCCTTATCGCGAACGGGCGCGTCAGCTCGGCGTTGTGTTGTCGGAGAACACCCCGTAATCCCATGCCTATGACCTCCGGCTCGCGGCGCGTGCTGCTTTACTGGGTGCTTCTCCTGCTGCCGACGCTGGCGGTGGGCGGCGGCGTGTTGTGGTTGTTGGGGCGTGAACAGGCGCGGCTGGATGAGCAGACGCGCGCGGCGGTGGAAACACGTCAGGCGGCCGTCGGTGCGCGGGCGCGGCTCATCGCGGAAAATGTGGAGCTGCTGGTCGGCGATGTGCAGAGCGGGTTGATGGCGACGCTGCTCGAAGCACCCGAAGACGAGTCCAGGCTGGACGGCTATCTTGCCGAATGGAAACGCACGAACCCGTTGGTTAAAGCGACCATCAATCACACGTCCACGGGTGAGGAAAAAGAAAGGATGGCGCGTTTGATCGAGTTGGAGGCTGCCAAGAATCAAACATCGTCGCAGGCCGCCGCTCCTGTTGCGCAACAAGACTGGTCGGGTTCAAACGCGTCTCAAGTGAACGCATTGCGCAACGAATTCAATGTAACCGCCAAACTCAAGGGTGGGGCGGTGGGTTCTCCGCAGCGGACCGGCTGGGTGCCGTCGCGTGAGAGTGGCGGGAGCTTGCACTTGATCGGCTGGCGACGGTTGACGTTTGGGCGGGTGATCGGCGTCGAGGTGGAGCTTTCGCAGATCGCGGCGCGTCTCGGGGATGTGCTTCCGGCGGATCGCGAACCGGGTGAAATTTACGAACTGCGTGAAATCGGAGGGGCGGTGTATACGCAGAAGATGCTGTCCTCGCAGGACCGCGCGGTATCGGCACGCACGCCTCTGATCACTGTGCCGGTCTCGGAGGCGGTGCTGCCGGGGTGGGAGGTGGTGGGGTTTTTGGAGGAGAGCGAATCGACTCAGATTTCCAACGGAGTTTTGATGGCGTTGAGCGGGGTTTTGGCGGGAACCTTGGTCTCGGCGATTCTGGTGGGCGGCACGCTGTTATTGCGGCACGCGCGGCGCAGCGAAGAGGAGGCGGTGCAAAAAATCTCGTTCGTCGCGAATGTGTCCCACGAATTTAAAACTCCGCTCACGACCATCCGGCTTTATTCGGAATTGCTGGAGCAGGGGCGTGTGCCCGACGAGGGAAAGCGGCAGGACTACCTCCGCACTATCGGACGCGAGACGCAGCGGTTGGCGCGGTTGGTGAACAATGTTTTGGATTTCAGCCGGCTGGAGCAGGGGCAAAAGCGGTTCGAACTTGCAGAGATTGATCTGGTGGCGGAGTTGGCGGCGTTGTGCGATATGCATGCGCCCCGTGTAGCCGAGTCGGGGTTGACGTTGCTAAGGGATTTCCCTGAAGCGGGCGGCGTGGTGAAGACGGATCGCGACGCGGTCGGACAGATCGTGATCAACCTCATTGATAACGCCTGCAAATACGCGGCGGATGGAGGCGAAGTGACTGTGTCACTGATCATGCGGGCGGGCGGTGGCGCGGAGGTGCGCGTGAGTGATCGCGGGCCCGGCGTGCCGGCGGAGCATCGCAGTCGTATTTTCCATAAATTCCACCGGGTGGACGAAACGCTGACGAGGGAAAGGGACGGCGCGGGCCTGGGCTTGAGCATCGCGCGTCAACTTGCACGCGGGATGGGCGGAGAGTTGAGTCATTCGCCACGAGCGGGCGGCGGCGCCGAATTTATTCTCGAATTACCATGAAGGCCCGAATCTTGATCGCCGAAGACGACACGCCCATCCGTCTGGGGCTCATCGCCACGCTAGAAAGTGAAAGTTACGAGGTGATCGCCGCGGCGGACGGAGTGCAGGCGCTGAAGCTCTACCCGCAGGGCAAGTTTGATTTGGTGATTCTGGATGTGATGATGCCGAAGATGAGCGGTTACGATGTGTGCCGCGAATTGCGTGCGGGCGGCGGGCGCACGCCGGTGTTGTTTCTCACGGCGAAGGGCGAGGAAATCGACAAGGTGGTGGGTCTGAAACTCGGCGCGGATGACTACGTGACGAAGCCCTTCGGCGTGCAGGAGTTGCTGGCCCGTGTGGAGGCGTTGCTACGGCGTTCGCGGGCGACGATTGCGGTGTCGGAAAGCGCGGCTGCTCTGGCGCCGGTTTTCTATCTGGGTTCAGCGGAGATCGACCGACGCAGGTTCGTCGTTTCGAGAGGAGGACGCACGGAGGCAGTCACGGCGCGAGAGATGAAGCTGGCGGAGGTGTTTGCGGCGCATCCAGGGGAAGTGCTCACGCGGGATGTGTTGCTCAACGCGGTGTGGGGCGTGGATTATTTCGGGACGACGCGCACGCTGGACCAGCATGTGGCGCAGTTGAGGAAAAAACTGGAGCCGCTTGAAAGCGGTGAGTCCGTTATTCAGACGGTCCACGGAATAGGTTATCTTTATGAACCTTGAACCATTTTTGAGGTCAGGGTGACATCCTCTTATGAAAACAACTCCATCGCTTGATCGTTCCGCATCCTTGAGCCGTCGTGACGTTTTGAAAACCTTGGGAGCGGGTGCTGTGTTGCTGGGAATGGGACTTTCGGGTGCCGGTCGTGCAGTGGCGGCCACAGGCACAAGCGCGAATCCGGGCGGTGCCACCGATCAACCGTTCAGCCTGCCAAAGCTGCCCTACGCATATGACGCCCTCGAGCCGCACTTCGATGCGCGCACGATGGAGATCCATCATGGAAAGCATCACCAGGCCTACATCACCAATGCGAACAAGGCTCTGGCCGGGCATCCGGAGTTGGGCGCGCTCAGCGGAGAGGCGATTATTTCGCGACTTGATCGTGTGGAAGAACCGTTGCGCACGACGTTGCGCAACAATGTGGGCGGCCACCTGAATCATTCGTTTTTCTGGTCGTCACTCAGTCCCAAGGGCGGTGGTGCGCCGGGAGATGATCTGGCCAAGGCCATTGAGAAATCCTTCGACTCTTTCGATGCGTTCAAGACGCAGTTTGCTGAAGCGGCCACGAAGCGGTTTGGCAGCGGCTGGGCCTGGCTGGTGGTCAAAGACGGCAAACTCGCGATCAGCTCCACAGCCAATCAGGATTCACCGCTTATGGAAGGCGCGCAGCCGGTGCTCGGTCTCGATGTGTGGGAGCATGCTTATTACCTGAAGTATCAGAACCGTCGGGCCGACTACATCACGGCGTATTGGAACGTCGTGGATTGGGACGCCGCTGGACGCCGCTACGAGGCCTTTGCCAGCTAAGCTTCGGCTTAAAAAAGCAGACGCAAAAAAGCCACGGCCTGATCGGTCGTGGCTTTTGTTTTAAGCGCGTTGGGCGCTTGAAGCTATTAGGCCTTCTCGGCGACAGCGGCCGGCTGGCGGGCACTGGCGGTTGCGAAGAACGCAGCCATGTTGGTAACATCGGCGTAGCCGCGGGCTTTCAGGTCGGCCTCGATCTTGACGATGACGGCGCTAAGTTCCTTGGCGAGTTCGGCGGGGAGGGTCTCGAGGATGGAGCCTTCTTTGCTGACGACGTGATAGACGGGCTCGTCGCTGAGCTGGATCTGGTAGAGGCTGGTGCCGTTGTGGAAGAAGCAGCGGCGAACGAGGCCGAGGTCTTCAAAGGCGGCGAGGCAGCGGTAAACGGTGACGAGATCGCAGGCGCTGTCTTTGAGATCGAGATGGATCTGCTCGATGGTGGCAGGCTCGGTGCGGTTGATGAGCGCGGTGAGGATCGCGATACGCGGCTGGGTGATGCGGAGGCCGGCGGACTTGAGGCGGCTGCAGGCATGCTCAAGGGCGCTGCCGACGGACTGGGAGGAGGAGGCGAAGCTGTTCAACGGATGATTGGTTTGGGTCGATGAGATCATGGATATAGTGATTTATAGCTACTTCAGCCTATTGTTACACAATTGAAAGGCGTAATGTAAAAAGGCTGGTGATTTTTACTCTTTGTTTACAATTGAGCGCCGGCGAATTTTACATCTCGTGGAGATTCTCTTTCGCTAGGTTGCGGATTGCGCAGCGAAGAGCGGTCTGCACACTCCGCGATTACCACCATGTCGGATTTGGATTTCAACGAGATTGTAAATCTCATTTGCAAAGAGGATTCACGCTACGACCGGAAAGCTTATGGCTTTCTACGTGAAGGACTTGATTATGCAGTCAAGGAACTGAAGAAGAAGGAAAATGAGCGCGCCAAGCAGTCGCTGCATGTATCCGGCGCCGAGTTGCTGATGGGCATTCGTGCATATGCGCTCGATCAATTTGGGCCCTTGGCTATTACCGTGTTAAACTCATGGGGAATAAATCGTTGCGGCGATTTCGGTGAGATTGTTTTTAATCTGATCGAATATAACGTGTTCAGTAAGACCGAGAACGATCGTCGTGAGGATTTTTCGGAGGTTTACACCTTCGAAGAGGCATTTGTAAAACCGTTCCAACCCAAGCATCCGCGCACGGGTGGGACTGTTTCGGCATCGCAGGCTCCCTCGGCCTGAGCTCGTCGAGTCAGCGTGGCTGGCGATGCGAATCTTGTGTTGAAGTCGCTCGCGCCTCGTTCGCTCGTGCGCATCGTCTTGTTTTTACATGCCTAAATCCGCCCCTTCGTTCGCCTCCGATCTCAGACTCTTGGAGACCTTTTGGAAACAACCGCCGGTCCGGACCGTGCTCGCCAATGGTCTGACGTTGCTGGTGCAGCGCGATACCTCGGCTCCGGTGGCATCGGTGCAAGTGTGGGTTAAAACCGGCAGCATCCACGAAGGCGGTCTGCTGGGTGCGGGTCTCTCGCACTATCTGGAGCATCTGCTCTTCAAGGGCACCGAACGGCGTGCGGGCCGTGAGATTTCCACGACCGTCCAGGAGCACGGCGGCAACATCAACGCCTACACCACGTTTGATCGCACCGTTTATTACATCGATCTGCCGTCGGATCATGTCGGTGTCGCCCTCGATGTGCTGGCCGATGCCGTGCTCCACTCGACGTTGCCGGCCGATGAAGTCGCCCGCGAAAAAGACGTCATCCTGCGCGAGATTGCCATGGGCAATGACGATCCAGATCACCGTCTCGGCGAGGCGCTGTTCGACACCGCATTCCGCCAGCATCCGTATCGGTATCCGATCATTGGTTACAAAGATGTGTTCACTGCGGTGACGCGCGATGACCTCGTTGCGTATTACAAGGCGCGCTACGTTCCCAACAACCTCGTGGTTGTCGTGGCCGGTGATGTCGATGTCGCGGCCGTGCAGGCATTGGTGGAAACGCATTTCGGTTCCGCGCCGCGCGCGAAACTCGCTTCCGTGCTGGTATTGTCCGAGCCGCCGCAACTCGCACCGCGCGCCCTGCACCGGCACGAGGATGTGGAGCTGACGCGCGCCGGTTTGTCGTGGCAGATTCCCGGCCTCACCCATGCAGACGCACCCGTGCTGGATTTGCTGGGCGTGCTGTTGGGGCAGGGCGACAGCTCCGTTCTGTGGCAGGCGATTCGCGAGAAGGCGCGCCTCGTTCACTCCATCGATGCGACCTGCTGGAATCCCGGTGAGACCGGTTTGTTCTACGTATCGTTTATCTGTGAGTCCAAGCATCGCGAAGCCGCGACCAAAGCGGTGCGACGCGAACTGGACCGGGTGGCCGCGCAGGGCTTTGCGCCCGCACTGATCCGCAAGGCGCTGCGCCAGCTCGTGGTGGGGGAAATCAACACACGCAAGACCATGTCCGGCCAGGCTTCGCGACTCGGTGCGGCCGAGGTGGTGGCGGGTGATGTTGATTTTTCGAAGACTTATTTTGCGCGGATTGCGCGGGTAACGACGACCGATCTCCGTCGCGCCGTGCGCACCTATCTCGGCGCGGACCGCGTGACCGAGGTCTCGCTTAATCCGAAAAACAACGCGCCGGTGGTCTCGACTGCCGCCGGTGTGGATCGTGTCTCGGATGCATTTACCGAGCACACGCTGGCCAATGGTGCGCGCCTCCTGCTGCGGCCCGACCGGCGTCTGCCTAATCTCCATTTGCGCCTCCTCTGTGAAGGCGGACCGGTGCATGAGCCCGCCGCGTTGCGGGGCGCGACGTCGTTGATGGCCACGTTGCTGACCAAAGATACGAAGAAACGCACCGCGGCGGAAGTCGCCCGGTTCATCGAAGAGGTGGGCGGTTCGTTTTATCCATTCTCCGGAAATAATAGTTTTGGTCTCGCCGCCGAAGTGCTGCCGGGTGACTACGCGCGCGCATTGGAAGCGATGGCGGATGCGGTGCTCGCGCCGGCGTTTGCGAAGGCCACGTTCGAAATCGAACGCGATGCCCAGCTCGCCGACTTGCAGCAAGACGCCGACGACGTGGTCACGGTGGGACGCAAACTGGTTCGCCGGAAGTTCTTCGGCACGCATCCGCTGGCCATTGATTCCCACGGGACGATCGAAGGCATCAAGGCGTTGAAGGCGGCCGATCTTTCCGCGCTGTGGAAACGGCTCGGTGTTTCCGGCAATGTGGTTTTGGTGGCCGCCGGTGCTTTCGATCCGAAGGTGCTGACCCCGAAATTGAAGGCGTTCCTTGCCCGACTTCCGCGTGGATCCGCTCCCGTGGGCACGGCGAAATTCATGGCGCCGGGCGAAGTGGGTAACTTCGTGGAAAAACAGCCGCGCGAGCAAGCGGTGGTGTTTCAGTCATTTCCGGGGCCGGGGCTGAAGTCGGCGGACTACTACATCGGCGAAGTGGCCGACGAATTGTTCAGCGGCATGTCGTCGCGTCTGTTTGAACGCGTGCGCGAAGAGAAGGGACTGGCGTATTTTGTGCGCTCGAGCCGTATCACCGGAATCGATACAGGCATGTTCACGTTCTACGCGGGCACGGCGCCGGCCACGGCTGACGAAGTGTTGGTGGAAATCGATGCCGAGATCGCCCGCGTGCAGGCCGGCAAAGTGGAGAAAACCGAGCTGATCCGCTGCCAGACGCGACTCAAGGCTGGGCGCCGCATGGGACTTCAAACGAATGGTTCCCGTGCGATGCACGCCGGTTTGAACACGCTCTATGGTCTGCCCGTGGATGATGCGGCGACCTATGATGCGCACATCGACGCGGTGACGATCGCCGACCTGAAGGCCTTCGCCAAACAGCGCTTCCAGAAGACGCTACGCACGCAATTGGTGGTGCGTCCGTGAATTCTGGACGGCAGGCGGTAACGCGCTTGCCGTTCAGAGGGAGTCGGTTATACATAATGACGAAATGAAAAACCCTACTATTTCGATCCTGCGCTCTGCGCTATTTGCAGTTGTTGCCTTGTGCGCGGTCTCGGTCTCCCGAGCCGAAGAACCTACCGAAAAGAAAGTCCCTGATTCGGTTCTGAAAAAATACGACGCCAATAACGACGGTAAGCTCGATGAGAGCGAGAAGGCCGTGATGGAGGCTGCGAAAGCCAAGAAAAAGGCTGAAGCCGAAGCCAAACGTCTGGAAAAATTCGACACCAACAAAGACGGCAAGCTGGACGAGTCCGAGATCGCCGCTGAAAAAAAGGCGAAGAAGGACGCCAAGGAAGCCGCTGAAAAGAAGAAGGCTGAAAAGGCAGCCGGCACTCAGTAAAACTGAGTCAGAAGTTGGGTCTTCGCCGTATGATTCGAGCGCGGTTAACCCCGCGCTTTTTTCATGCCCGCTTAACTGCGGGCGACTACGCCGCCGCTCCAGTTAAGCTTGCTGCGAACCACGGCGAAATGGGCGTAATCACGACGTTGCACGAGGGGCAGGCGTTCGGCGGCGAGCGTGATGGTGATGGGGCGTCCGTCGGACACCGGGTGGTCGCGCTGGCCGTCCACGGTCACCATCAATGTCGACGTCGCATCGAGGTTGCGCACAACGAGTTTTACGCCGGCTCGAAAGATGATCGAACGGTTGCTCAGCGTATGCGGACAGATCGGCGTGAGGGCGACGACTTCGGCCGAGGGGTGAATCAACGGGCCGCCGGCGGAGAGATTGTAGGCGGTCGAACCAGTCGGCGTGGAAAAAATGAGACCGTCGCAATCGTAGTTTGTGACGAGTTCGCCGTCGGCAATCACCTCGAGACCGACCAGGCGTGAGTTGACCTTGGCTTTGATGAGCACGTCATTGAGCGCGAGGTCGGAGTGGCCGGGGCCGGTCGAGCAGGAGAGGAGGGCGCGCTGGGCGATTTGAAAATCGCCGGAAAGAAGCGTGGGAAAACAGTCGCGAATATCGTCGGCGGAAAATGTGGTGAGGAAGCCGAGGCTGCCGCGATTCACGCCGATAATCGGAACTTGGGCGCGAGCGGCTTGCGCGGCGATACCGAGGAGCGTGCCATCGCCACCGATGACGCAGCAGGCGTCCTGACCGGCGAGAAAATCATCGGCTACCGGATGGCTGTCGGCGCGCTTTACGGTGACGCCGGCTGCCTGGGCGAGCGCGATCAATGCATCGGCCAACTCGGGTGCGCCGGCTTTGGGCTCGTTGACCACGAAGGCAAGTTTGCGGATGGGCGGCATGGCAGTGGCGACAATCTGCGTTCAAGCCCTGCGCAGTCCGAGCAAAAACTCGCGATTGCCATCGGTTCCGGTGATGGGCGAGTCCATCGTGCCGACGAGGGTGGCGCCGGGAAGCTGACCGAGCGCGAAGGCTTGGATGTCGGCGAGAACGGCGTCCTGCACGGCGGCGTCACGGATGATGCCGCGGCCTTTGTCCACCTCGGCCTTGCCCGCTTCGAACTGGGGTTTCACGAGAGCAATCAATATGCCGCTGGGACGCAAAAGCGGCCAGACGGCGGGGAGCACGCTCTTGAGGGAGATGAAAGACAGATCCATCACGATTGCGTCGTAGTCGGGCTGCGGGAGATCGGTGGCCCGGAGGTGGCGGGCGTTGATCTTTTCGAGATTGGTGACGCGGGGGTCTTTCTGGAGCTTCGGGTGAAGTTGCGCCCGCCCGACATCGACGCAGACGACGGAGGTCGCGCCGGCTTGCAGAGAAGAATCGGTAAAACCGCCGGTGGATGCGCCTACATCGAGCACCTGGGCTCCGTTCAGATCGATGGAAAACCGGCTGATGAAACCGAGAAGTTTTTCGCCACCGCGGGAGACGAAGCGCGGCGGCTGTTCCACGATGAGTTCGATGTCGCCGGCGAATTCCTTGCCGGGTTTGTCGAGGCGTTCGGTGCCGTGGAGCACGCGGCCGGACATGATCAACGCCTTGGCCTGCGACCGGGATTCGGCGAGACCGCGGGTGACGAGAAGTTCGTCGAGACGTTGACGTTTGGCGGCCATGCTCAGAGTGCGCCGAGGGCCTTTAGGAAGGCGCGGGCGATGATCATGTGGCCGGTGGTATTCGGATGAATGCGATCCCACGCGAGCGTCATGGGATGCGTGTGCACGAGCACCTCGTCGAAGGCGCCTTGGATGTCCACGAAAACGGCGTCATGTTTTTTGGCGAGCGTGCGGACAACGTCGCTGTAGGCATCCATGGTTTTGCGCATGGCGTCGCCACGATGACCTTCGATCAGGAACGGAGTGGCGAGCACGAGACCTTTGACGTGCGGACGGGTGCGGGTGACAAGTTCCTCGAGCGTGCGCGTGTATTCGTCGATCAATACGTGGCCCTCGGGACGGAGGGGCGTGTCATACTGGCGCCAGACATCGTTGACGCCGATCATGATCGAAACCCAGTCGGGCTTGAGATCGAGGACATCGGTCTGCCAGCGGTTCTTTAGATCGCGCACAGTGTGTCCGCCGGTGCCGCGATTGATGAGGCGGATGTGATCCGCAGGACGCGTTGCGCCGATCCATGCCTCGATCAAACCCACGTAACCACGACCATGACCGGGCGCGCCCCAAGGAGTGGCTTCGCCGGAGGGATCGCGGCCGGCGTCGGTAATGGAATCGCCGATGAGGACAAACTTGGTGTTGGGAGGTAGCTTCATGGGAAGAAAAAGAGGATGGATCTTACAGCTTTTGGCGGGCGGGTGACCAGCAGGTAGTGCGTCCGCCGATTTCTTCGCGAACGAGTGGGGCGCCGGTCTTGGGGCATTTACCGCCGTTTTGCCAACGGTGGGGGAACAGCCAGCTTTTGGGCGGATCAGGTGTCACCGGCGTGTCGGCCGAGCCGATGATTTTGAGGGCGTGCCTGGTTACCCAGATGATTTCGCGATGAAGCGTGACGACTTCGGCTGCGGTGAGCGAGCCGGCGAGGCGCTTGGGGTGAAGGGCTGCGCGCCAGAGAATTTCGTCGGCCATCCAGTTGCCGATGCCGGGGAAGCGCTCTTGCATGAGCAACACCGGTTTGATCGGTGTGCGGGCCCGGCGGCGAAGAAACGCTGAGACCGCGCCGACCGTGAATTCCGCGGAGAGAATGGCCGGTGCGATGGAAGACCACCACTCGGGTGCGTCGGAGCCGATGTGAAATTGCACGCGTCCAAACATGCGCGGATCGGTGAACACGAGGGAACGGTCGCGTTGCACGAGGACGAGGTGGTCGCTCTTGCGCGGAACGAAGTCTGCGGGCTGCACGGTGAGTTCGCCGGTCATTCCGAGATGGATACCGAGCCAGCCATCCTTGCCGGTGCGGAAGAGCATCTGTTTCGCGGCGGCGGCGGAAGAAACGAGTTTTGCCCCGGTAACATGGCTGACGATGAGCGCGGGATCACTGGTCTTGAAAACGCCGGCCTTCGGATGGACCAGCACGGTCTCGATGCGTGCGCCCAGGCCGGCGTTCCAGCGGCGGCGGTAGAATTCGACTTCGGCGAGTTCGGGCACGGTTTAGCGGATTTCCCAATCGTAGTGGTAAGACGAGAGCATCTTTGGTTTGCCGTCGGTGACCTGCACGACGTCCTCGATGCGGCAACCGCCCAGACCCGGATAATACAAGCCGGGTTCAACGGTGACGACGGAGCCTTTTTTTAGGATGTAATCGACCGAGCTCATGCGCGGCGCTTCGTGGACTTCGAGGCCGAGACCGTGGCCGGTGCCGTGGAAAAAGCCGACGCTACCCTTGGGCGTGCGTTTGGTTTCAAAACCGTGGCGTTCGAAGGTGTTGAGACATTGTTGATGCACGTGGCGTCCGTTGACACCGGCGCGAACGGCATCGAGTGCGGCGAGTTGGGCGGTGCGCACGGCGGCGACGAGGTGCTGTTGCTTTTCGCTGGCGCGGCCTTTGAGAAACGTGCGCGTCATGTCGCCGTGGTAACCGGTGGATGTTACGCGGGGGAACACGTCGACGACGATGAGCTCGTGGGCACGGAGCGGACCGTGTCCGCGTTCATGTGGATCGCAGGCCTGGTCGCCGCCGGCGGCGATGGTGTCGATGGAAAGGGCGCCGGCTTCGAGGCACGCGATCTCGATGGCGGTTTTGAGGCGCTCGGATGTGAGCGGCTTGCCGTCGAGCATGAGTTGGCCGGCTTTGATTTTGCTGCGGCGGAGGAATTGCTCGGCGGCGGCGATGCCGGTGGCGCTGCAGCGATTGCCTTCGCGGAGGGCGGCGGCCTCGGCGGCAGTCTTGATCTCGCGTTCAGGGAAAAGGGCGGGGACGGGCGTGAGTTTCAGGCCGAGCGCGCGGAGTTTGTCGGCGAGGGCGAGCGGGAAATCAGAAGCCACCTCGAAGGCGGAGAGTTTGTAATGTTTGGCGAGGAGGCCGATGACCTCGGCGGCACCGGCCTTGGGGGATTTGGCGCGGGCCTTCTCGAGCCAGGGTTCGAGTGGGAGGACGGTGTCGAAGCCGGAGGATTTTTGGGCGCGGCCGAATTCGAGGGCGTTGAGGACCGCGATTTTTTTGCCGCGCACACCGAAGGCAATGAACGGATCGGGCACACTGAAACGGCCGAAGTAAAGCATATCGGCGCTGCGGGCGGTGTCGGCGTAGAGGAGCGGGGAAGGTGCGGTGCGGGCCACGATGAAGTTGTGTTTGGTTTGGGAAACCATCAGTCACCTGCGGAGTGAAAAACGCAAATCCGGTTTCGATGCTGTTGCGCGTGGTGGTGCTGTTCGCAGCGCTCTTGATGACCACGGGCTGTGGCCGCAGCGATGCGGCACTTGAGCAAAGCGCGCCCAAAACGGTCGCGGATTTCTTTGTCATCACCGTGGGCGACAAGCCGGTAAACATGCAGCTGGCGGTGCGCCCTCGGGAAATGGAGCGCGGTTTGATGGACCGGCGCGACCTCAAGGCCGACGAGGGGATGCTGTTCCTTTATCTCACGCCGCAGCAGATGAGCTTTTGGATGCGCAATACGCCCACGCCACTCGACATCGGTTTCTTCACGGCCGATGGCGTGTTGAAGGAAATCTATCCGATGTATCCTTACGACGAGACGCCGGTGCGTTCGCAGAGCGAACAACTGAAATTTGCGCTCGAGATGAACCAAGGCTGGTTCTCGGCCAACAAAGTGAAGGTCGGCGCCAAGCTCGACCTGAAGGCTTTGGCCGCGGCCTTGAAGGCCCGCGGCTTTGAGCCGTGGGAATACGGAGTGCGGTAAACCGCTTTCCGCGACGTTATTCCATGCGACCGCGGCGGGCGTCTTTGCCCTTGGCTTCGTCGGTCGGGATTTCGTTGTCGGTCTTGAGCATCAGGACCGCGTTTTTGGTCTTCACGAAGACGCCGGCTTCCTTGAAGTGTTTGGCGGGGACGTGTTCCAGGGCTTCACCCACGGTTTTAGCGGGCATGAGGCGGCCTTTCTTGGTCGTGTTGAATTCGTAAACGGCTTTGAAAATGCGTTCCTGCGTGGTCATCACGCTCTCGTTCTCGGGGACCTGCAAGACCCAGCCGGCGAAATCATTGCCTTCGGGAAGACGCTTGTCGGGGTCGGAGATGAGGATGACGAATTGTTTCTTTTGTGCGGGCGGCTTTTCTTCGTCCACCTCGGGCTGCACGAGCAGGTTCATCTCTTCGACGATCGTGCGCAGGAGGGCGGGATCCAGCTCGTTGCGTTTAAGAATTTCAGCTACCTTGTTGACGTCGATTTTGGGCATGGGAACTTAGGACAGTTTTGACAGACGAAAGAGTCCGCTTCCCGCGAAGCGACATTAAAAACATGGACCTGATTTTAACCGCCCAGCGTGACGATGAGATTTTTGACGTGGTCAACGACCGCGACGAAGTGACCGGGCAATCCACGCGCAAGGAGGTTCATCGCCAGCGGTTGATGCACCGGTCCATTCATGCACTGGTTTTTGGGGGCGATGGCCGGGTGTTTTTACAAAAACGCTCGATGCTCAAGGACTCGTCGCCGGGCAAATGGGATGCGTCGTGTTCGGGGCATGTGGACGGCGGCGAGCACTACGACGCCGCTGTGGTGCGCGAATTGGGAGAGGAAATCGGGCTGGTGGTCACGCCGGAACACGGACTGGAGCCGCTGTTCAAGCTGCCGCCGAGTCTCGATACCGGTTGGGAATTTGTGTGGGTTTACCGGTTGCGCAGCGAAGGGCCGTTCGTGCTGCACCCAGCGGAGATCGAGCGGGGTGATTGGTTCACGGCGGACGATATTACGCGAGGAATGGCGGAGCGTCCGCTGGAATTCACGCGTCCGTTCAGGCTGATCTGGCCGCGGGTGAGGGCGGCAATCGGCGTTTAACCGCGGGCGGGTTTTACGCCACTGGCGAGCAAGGTCTCGAACCACGGTTCGTTTTCTTCGCGGGCGACGGTGGCTACATCGACCTGTTGAAAGCCGGATTTTTTGAGGAAGGCGTGCAACGCGCTTTCCTTGAAGCCGAGCCACACGTCGGCGTAGAGCTCGTGGGCTTTTTCGAAGGTGTGCTCCTTCAGATCGAGAATGAGGATCTGACCGCCGGGCTTGAGGATGCGGTAGGCTTCCTTGACGGCGGTCTCGGGGTGCTGGGCGTGGTGAAGCGCCTGACTGAGAATGGCGAGGTCTACGGATTTGTCGGGAAGCGGGACGTTTTCGATATCGCCCAGTTTATAGGACAGATTGGCGAGGCCGTTTTTATCGGCGAGTTCGGTGCCGACCTCGATCATGCGAGGTGAATTATCGATGCACCAGACCTTGTTGGCGCGACGGGCGAGGAGCTGGGAGAGCAGGCCTTCGCCGGCGCCGAGATCGGCGATGACGATGTGCGGAGTGAGGCGCAGCGCGAGGTGGCCGATGGCTTCCCAAGAACGGCCGGGGCAGTAATTTTTGCCCAGCTTGCCGGCGATGAGGTTGAAATACTGTTCCTGTTGATCGCGGCGTTTTTTGAGGATGCGATCGAGGTTGGCGCGGTCTTCTGAGATCTCCGGGAGCTCGGCGACGGAATCGCAGGCTGCGTGGAGCAAGGCGAGGGTGCGGGTGTCGAGCGCGGGGCGCAGGGAGTAGAATGCTTTTTTGCCGTCGCGCCGGTCGATCACGACATCGGCTTGGCGGAGCAAGGCGAGTTGCGATGAGATGCGCGACTGGGCCATGCCGAGGATTTCCTGCAGCTCGGCGACGGAGAGCTCCTCGCGAAGCAGCAGCGCGAGCAAACGCAGGCGAGTCGGGTCGGAGAGAAGTTTAAGGGTGTCCCAAGAAGCGTTCACGCGGGGCAGGGCGGAAGTTAGAGATATTCGCGGCGGAGGTTGCTCGGAAGCAGTCCGAGTTCCTCGCGGTATTTGGCGACGGTGCGGCGAGCGATCTTGATGCCTTTTTCTTCGAGCTTCACGACGATTTCCTGGTCGCTGAGGGGCTGGCTGCGGTCTTCGCCGGCGATGAGGTCGTTGATCATGTCCTTCACGCTCGTGTTGGAAACCGAGGCGCCGCTTTCGGACTGGTAACCGGGCGTGAAGAAGAACTTGAAATCGAAGACGCCGTGGGGGGTCTTGATGTATTTATTGGCGATGGCGCGGCTGACGGTGGTCTCGTGCACGCCGACGACATCGGCGATCTGCGTCATGGTGAGCGGGCGGAGCTTGGAGACGCCTTGCTCGAAGAAATCGAGCTGCACCTTGATGATTTCGCGGGTGATACGCTCAATCGTCTGCTGACGCTGATCGATGGAGTTGATCAGGAATTTACCGGAGCGAATGCGTTCGCGGAGATAGTCGCGCTCCTGTTTGGAGAGGGAACCCTTGGCGATGAGATCCTTGTAGGTGCTGGAGATGCGCAGCTTGGGGATGTAGTCGCTGTTGAGGTGAATCTTCCACTCGTCGCCGTCTTTCTCGATGGTGACATCGGGCACGACCACGCGATTGCTATCCTCGGCGAAGCGGCGGCCGGGCGCGGGATCGAGAGCGCCGATTTCCTCGATGGCGTCCTGCACGTCATCGGTGTGAACGCCGAGCTTGCGTGCGATTTCAGGAATGCGTCGGCGCGTGAGGAGTGCGAAGTGTTCGCGGATGATGCGGGCAGCGAGGCTATCACTACGGCCTTTGACCGCGAGTTGGAGAATCAGGCATTCTTCCAAGCTGGATGCGCCGATGCCGGCGGGCTCGAAGGTCTTTAACTGGCGGGCGGCTTCCTGCACGCAGTCGAGTGGAAGACCGGTCTGGAGGGCGACGTCGTTGGGCGTCTGAGTCAGGAAGCCGCGGTCGTCGAGACTGCCGACGAGGTAGCTCATGGCTTTCAGCACATCGTCGGGCGTGTCGGCGAGTTCGGCCTGACGGATCAGGTGTTCCTGCAGCGAGGTTTCGCTGACGAGTGAATCGAAGAAGTGCTGGCGACGCTCGGCGTCCTCGCTGGTGTAGGGTTGGGCACCGCCGGCTTGGGACATGTAGTCCTTCCAGTCGTCGTCGAGCTTGGTGAGGATGTCGTATTCTTTGGAGAAATCCATCTCCTCGCGGTTGTCCGCGCCTTCGCCACTTTCATTGTTTTCGGCGGCACCTTCCTGTTGCTCCTGGTCGAGGCTGACGCCGTCCATGGGCAACTCTTCGAGCGTGGGGTTGCTTTGTAGTTCTTCCTGGATCACCGAACGCAGATCCAGTGCGGCAACCTGAAGGATTTTCAGGGAATGCCGGAGCTGCGGCGCGAGAACCAGGGATTGATTCTGACGCTGGCGGAGGTCTTGGCTGAAGCCGGGGCCGCTCATGAATTCGGGCGCAAGCTCAGCCGGGGCAGGGGAGCTTTGGCCGCGGGCAGCGGCTCGTTCATGATCGTTTTGAGATAGGCACCGAGCTTCTCGTTGGTGGGACCGTAGCCGTCGCTGTAAAGGTAGACCTCGAGATCGTTGAGCATCTCGTAGGCGCTTTGGTAACGCTTTTCACGGTCGCGCTGCAGGGCCTTTTGGAGGATGGCTTCAAGCTTCGGATCGATCTCGGGGCGCAGATTGGAAAACCGCGGGATCGGCATCGTGAGGATATTCTGGCGCGAGACCATGCGGTCGGCGTCGCGGAAGATGTTACGACCCAACAGGAGTTCCGTAAGAACGATGCCGAGGGGGAAGAGGTCGGCGCGTCCGTCGGTGACGGCGTAGTTGGCCTGTTCCGGAGAGAGGTATTCGTCTTTGCCGGCGATGACCTTGCCTTCCTCGTTATACATAAGATCGAGGGCCTTCGCTATACCGAAGTCGGTGAGCTTTACGTCGCCTTCTTCGGCGATCATGACGTTCTTCGGACCGATGTCGCGGTGGACGATACCCAGCGGGCGGCCTTCGCGATCGCACTTTTGATGAGCGTAGGTGAGGCCGCGGGCGATACGGGAAATGATGAAGGCCGCGATCGTGACCGGCATCAGGCGGCCGAGGGCGGTGTGGCGCTCGATCAATTGCTCCAGATTAACGCCCGAGACGTATTCCATCACCATGAAATACTGCCCGCCGATCTGGCCGAGGTGGTAGGTCTGGACGATGTTGGTATGAATTAAATTGGCGACCAGTCGCGCCTCACCGATGAAATTTTTTTGGAACTCGGTGATGGTCGAGTATTCCTCGCGAATCAGCTTTACGGCGACGACCTTGGTGAACCCACCTGCGCCGCGCTGGACGGCTTCGTAAACCACACCCATGCCGCCTTCTGCGATGGTGCGGGTCATCTCGTAGTGCAGTTCGTTGAAGATGTGTTTGATGGCTGCCACGGAACAGGAGCCAAGGGGAGACGGGCGGCGCTGGCAAGAGGCGAAATCGTCCCTAGCACGGGAACTGCTACATCGATTGACAGCAGAGGAGCGGAGGGTAGTTTTCCCTTATGATCATGCTCAGTCCCCGCGCCGCCGCCCAAGTCCGTGTCATGCAGGCCGATTTACCCGTAGCCAACCAAGCGTTGCGCCTGCTGATGGAAACCGGCGGCTGCTCCGGATTCCAATATGGCATGTCGTTCGACGAACCGAAGGCCGATGATACGCGCTTTGAAAGTGAAGGCGTTCAAATCGTCATCGATGCAACCAGCCTCGCGTATCTGGACGGCTCGACCATCGACTTCGACGACGGCCTGCACGGCAAAGGCTTCGAGATTAAGAACCCCAACGCCCAGAGCACCTGTGGCTGCGGCAAGTCGTTTAACTGAATCGGTATTCGGCGCTGATCGGGTGTCGGCCGCTAGCTGTGCGCCACCCGTGCCGCGAGCGCGTTCCCTTATTTCGTGGCTGCGTGCAGCGCCACCGAGCCGAAGGTCATGCGGGTTACGGCCACCGTGCCAAAGCCGGCGCGGGTGATTTCCCCACTCATGGCTTTATGGTCGGGGTATTGTTCGATGGAGCCGCACAGATATTCGTAGGCTCCGCGGTCACCCGTCACCAGTGCGGCGATGGCCGGCAGCAGCTTTTTTAAATAAAGATAATAAAACGGCCGGAACCAGCGGTAAGGCTGTGAAAATTCGAGGACGAACAGCCGTCCGCCCGGACGGAGCACGCGGTGCATTTCGCTGAGTGCGCGATGGCGGTCGCCCATGTTGCGCAGTCCGAAGGAAATGGTGATGGCGTCGAATGATTGATCGGCCAGCGGGAGGGCCATGCCGTCGCCCTGGCGAAAAGTGATGTTGGCAAACCCGCCGCGCGTTTCCTGTTTGATCACGGCTTCGTCGAGCATGGGCTGGCAGAAATCCATGCCGGTGATCGCGATCGTGGACGGCAGGCCTTTGCTCATGGCGAAGGCCACGTCGCCGCTGCCAGTCGCTAGATCCAGAACATCCGTGGGGCCATGTCGGCGCACGGCGGATACCAGCCGGCGACGCCACCACACATCGACGCCTCCGCTCAACAAATGGTTCGCCACGTCATAGCGACGGGCGATGCGGGAGAACATGGAGTTGACGGCAACGGGATCAGGCATGGAGGCAAAGGTTCGTAATCACTAAGCGGCGGACCAAGCGCGACGAGCTTAAAGCCGAGGGGCACCATCTTCAAGTGATGCGGTCATTACGGGTTGATGCATCCGCACCCAAGTCTCCCTCGTTCAATTCTATGGGTGCATTTTTGGCATCCCGTGAAATCCATTAAAAATTTTGGAACCGCGGAACCTTTTCGTGGAAGTCGCCTCTGTGTAATAACTTATTCAATATAATCATTTCGATTTTTACGCTTTTTTTGCAATTAAAACCGTTCTGATGGTTGACGTAATTAAAGACTGGGAAATAACTTAGATAAACCCGCATCGCTTAAAAAAGGAAAAAACACTATGTCCAACAACCTGACCAAACGTGAGATCGTTCTCGAAATCTACGAAAAGACCGCCTTCCCCCAAAAGGAAGTTGTCGCGACTGTGCAGCTGACCCTCGACATCATCCAGAAGGCCTTGGCTGATGGCCGTAATGTGGAACTTCGTAACTTCGGCGTCCTCGAAGTGCAGCGTCGCAAGTCCCGCATCGGTCGCAATCCGAACAAGCCCGAAGCCGAGGTCGTCATCCCCGAGCGCGCCGTCGTCAAGTTCAAGGCCGGCAAGATCCTAAAGCAGATGCTCAAGAAGATCGACATCGCCAAGCTCTGAGCAGGCGACGCGATCCAACGAAATCTAGTCACTTCTAGCTAGGCCGGCCTTTGGGCCGGCTTTTTTTGTGTCCGTGTAATTTCAACGGTGAAGCGGTTCGTGTTTTAGATTCGCCCTCGGCGGCGGCGGTTTTCAATTTCTCCATTTCCATGGCCCAGTTTCAGTCATTGCCCGGTTTTCGTGAGTTCTATCCCGATGCGTTCGCGCGCCGGAATCATGTGTTCCGCTTGTGGCGGCAGACTGCGCACACGTTTGGATTTCAAGAATACGATGCGCCCGTGCTGGAGCCGCTCGATCTCTACAAGGCCAAGTCGGGCGACGAAATCGAAACGCAGCTTTTCAGTTTCACCGACAAGGGCGGCCGCGAGGTCGCGCTGCGTCCCGAGATGACCCCGACGGTCTGCCGTCTTGTCGGCGCCAAAGCCAACGCGCTCAAGCGTCCGATCAAGTGGTTCAGCATCGCGGAATTCTACCGCTACGAACGCGCGCAGAAGGGCCGTGAGCGCGCATTTTTCCAATACAACTGCGACATCTTCGGCGAACCCGGTCCGGAGGCCGAGATCGAGCTCATCGCGCTGCTCGTGCAGTCGATCCGCGGCTTCGGACTTTCGGCGCAGGATTTTTATGTGCGCCTGAGCGACCGCAATCTGTGGTTTTATTACCTCGAAGCGCTCGGCTTCGACGAGGCGCAGACGCGCTCCATTCTCGGTGCGATCGATAAATACGAGAAGGTCGGCGAAGATGCCTTCAAGGGCTATATCGAGGCGCACGGCGCGCTCGAGCCGGAGAAAAAAGACAAGATCATCGCCTTCCTGAAAGTGAAGAGCCTGGCCGTGCTCGAAGAGACGCTCGCGTCCATCGCCGGCGAAAAAATCGCCGCGCGTCTGGCCGACTGGCGCAAGCTGCTCGGCGGGCTCCAGTCCATGGGCCTGGCGGAATTCATCGAGGTGGATTTCGGCGTCGTGCGCGGCCTCGCCTATTATACGGGCTTCGTGTTCGAGGCGTTTGATCGCAAAGGCGAGCTGCGCGCGATCGCGGGCGGCGGACGTTACGATGATCTGGTGCAGAAGCTCGGCGGACCGGCTTTGCCGGCCGTGGGCTTTGCGATCGGTGACGTGACCATGGCGCTGTTGCTGGAGCAACGCGGTCTGATGCCGACCTTCGCCAACTCTACGGATATTTATGCGGTGATCGGGGGCGGCGAGGCGGAGCGTGCGGCGGCGTTTGCCGATATCCATGCGCTGCGTGCGAACGGCTTTCGCGTCGAGTATCCGCTCAAGGATCTGGCCTTTGGAAAACAGTTCAAAGCCGCGACCGAGGCGGGCGCGAAACTCGCGCTCATCTATGGTGGCGATGAACTCGCCAAGGGTGTGGTCAAAGTGCGCGACCTCGGTGCGCGCACCGAGATGGACGTGCCCTGTGATCAAGTCGCGGCGATGGTGCGCGATTTCTTCTCGGCGGGTGCGGAGTAAGTGACGCCGCCGCGATCTGCGCGGCGGTTGAATCAGAGCAGGTTGGCCGGACCGAAAGCGCCGGGCAGCAGCGCATCGAGCGTGGTTTCGATGCGCTCGTCGGAATCGCAAATGGAGATGACGCGGGCCTGCGGGCCGAATTCATTGATGACCTGACGGCACGCGCCGCACGGAGGCGTGGCGGATTCGGTGGAGGTGTAGACGACCACACAGGTGATCTTTCGTTCGCCTGCGGCGGCGGCGGTGAAGATCGCGGTGCGCTCGGCGCAGTTGCACAGGCCGTAGGAGGCATTCTCGACGTTGCAACCGGTATAGACTTTGCCGGATCCGGCGACGAGGGCGGCGCCCACGGCGAATTGCGAGTAGGGCGAATACGAAGTTTTGGCCGCGCGGCGGGCGAGACGTTCGAGGCGGGTGAGAAGGGTGGCGGAAATTTTCATGAAGACAGGGATGCTTGGACGATGACGGCTATAACAGCAGCAATGTGGCCAATCCGAGAAAACATCCCATGCTGATAATGTCGTTCGACGTGGTGACGAAGATGCTGGAGGCCGTCACGGGGTCGGCACCGCAACGGCGGAGGATGACAGGAACCATCACGCCGGCCATGCTGCTGGCGGTGCAGGCGATGGTCATGGCCATGCACACGGTGATGCCTAGGATGAGCGGAGGTTCAGCCGTGTGTTGCGACGTGGCGAACATCCACATGCCGATGCCGGCGAGTATGCCGACCACGAAACCGTTGAGGGCGCCGAGGATGGCTTCCTTGGCGAGGAGGAAGCGTGCGCGTCCCGGTTTGAGTTCGCCGAGAGTCATGCCGCGCAAGGCGACGGCGAGGGATTGGCAACCGGTGTTGCCGGATTGACCGGCGATCAACGGAAGGAATACGGCGAGCGCGACGATTTTGCTGATGGAGCCTTGAAATGCGCCGACGACGCTGGCGGCCATGCCCGCGGTCACGAGGTTGATCAGCAACCACGGATGGCGGAAACGGAAACTGCGCTTCCAGTGCGTCGTGGTGTGTTCTTCCTTGTCCACGCCGACCATGCTGCCGGCTTGCGCACTGATCTCGATGGCCTGCGCGGCGAATAATTTCGCGCCCCATACGATGCCGGCCAGACGGCCGTCGTCATCACAAACCGGATAACACGGGAAGTGTTTGTTCACGGTGAGTTTGATCGCGTCCATGAGCGGCATGTCCGGTTTCAAGAGGAACGGATCGTGAAGCATAATCGTGTCGAGTCGCGTGTCGGGCGCGGCGAGCAAGAGATCGCGCATGGTCACGATGCCGAGCAGGCGGTTGTCGCGATCGGTCACGTAAACGTAGGTGACGAAGTGCGTCTTGATGATTTCACGAATGCGCTCGGTGGCTTCGTGCACCGTGAGCTCGGGCGGGAAAATCGCGGCGGGGTTCTCCAGCAGGCGATTGAGGGTGTTGTCGGAAGCGGCCAGCGGCGTGACGATGGGGATTTCGGCATTCATGGCTCAGGTTGATTTAGGGTTTCGAGTGAGGTGATGCCGATGAAGGAGACTAACTTCCGGACATCATCATCATGTCGGGGGCGGGAGCTTTTTTATCTTTTTCCTCGGGCGGTTTGGACGCCGGTGGCGGGGTCGGAGTCGGGGAAGGCGCGGGCGGGATCGGCGGCAGAGGGATAGGCTGCGCGGGTGTGCCGATGAAGCGTTGGAAGAACTCGTCGAAACGAACGAGACGATCGATGCGCTGCGCAGGCTCGCCGCTGCGGCTGAGGTTGTGCGAGGCACGCGGGTAGCGCACAAGCTCGACGGGGCGCTTGAGGATTTTTAGGCTGCGGTAGAGCAACTCGCCTTGCGCGGTGCCGGTCTGGTGATCGGCGTCGTTTTGCTTGATGAGCAGCGGGGTGCGAATCGAGTCGGCGCGAGTAATGGGGGATTGGGCGTCGAGGAGTTTGCGAATTTCGGGCTGCCACGGATAACCGCCAAAATGCCACGGCACGAGCGGCCAGGCGTCGCCTTCGCCGAGGAACGTCGTCAGGTCATACACACCGCGGGCGGCGACGGCGGCTTTGAAGCGTTGATCGGTGGAAATGATCCACGCCGTGAGATAGCCGCCATAACTTCCGCCGAGGATGACCTGGCGGTCTGAATCGACCCAGTTTTCCTTGGCGACCGCGGTGGCCGCGGCGAGAACGTCGCCGGCGGGGCCGGGGCCCCAGTTTTGAAAACTGGCGCGTTGGAATTTGGCGCCGTAGCCGGAGGA
Source organism: Rariglobus hedericola (assembly GCF_007559335.1). Classification (NCBI taxonomy): domain Bacteria; kingdom Pseudomonadati; phylum Verrucomicrobiota; class Opitutia; order Opitutales; family Opitutaceae; genus Rariglobus; species Rariglobus hedericola. The sequence goes on along the minus strand of NZ_VMBG01000001.1, from coordinate 1,609,872 downwards.
GCCGCGGGGATTCACATAGACCACCCCGTAGCCACGCGCGGCGAAAAACTGGATGTCGTGCCACACGGAAGGATTGCCCGGTCCCCACATCGAAGCGGGGCCGCCGTGAACCATGACGAGTAGTGGATAATAGAAACCGCCTTCGAGGTAGGGTGGTTTTACGACCCAGTATTCGATTTCGGTGCCGTCGGGTTGTTTGAGTTTCCGGCGCTCGGGGGAGGACGTTTTTTTGTCACGCAGCCATTCGCTGTTGTGGGAGGTGAGAATGCGTGAGGATTTTCCGGTGAGGCGGGTGCGATAGAGTTCGCCGGGGTTGGTGGAACGGCCGATGACCATCGCGAGATCGTCTTTGCCGGCCGACCAGCTGCTGACCCAAGTATCCGTAGAGGTGATACGCTCGGGGTTTCCGCCCGAGGAGGCCATGCGATGAAGGGCGAGGCCGCCGTTTGTTTCGGCGGTGAAGTAGAGGAACTTGCCGTCGGCAGACCATTGCGGGCGGTCGGCGGAACGGTCGAATTTTTCGGTGAGCAGCTTCAGCTTGGGAGCGTCGAGGCTGGCGGTGGCGATGCGCGTCTGACCGTAGCTAAGATCAGCGGGATCTTTGTCGGGTTGGGCGGTGAAGGCGACTTGGGTGCCGTCAGGCGAAACCACGGGGTAATCGAGGGAATAGTCGTCGGATGCGAGCAACGGACGGAAGCCCGTGCCGTCGGCGTTCAAGATGAAGAGCTGGGTGGTGTTGATACGATCGGGGTGCTCGGTGTCGCTCGACGGGCCGTTGCACACGATGGTTTTGCCATCGGGCGACCACGTGGCGTGGGTATGCGAACGGTAACCCGGAGTGAGGTCGATGGGGGCGGCGCCGGCGCGTTCGACGACAAAGAGGTGGGTGAAGCGCGGGTGGTCGTCGGCATCAGGGCTGGTGGTGAGATCGAGCCGGTGACTGACGGCGGGGTTATCGCGGTTTTCGTTTAACGAGAGCCATGAGCGGCGGTCGGTGAGTGTGCCGTCCGGTGAGGGAGGCGCTGGGGGCGGAACGGGTTTGGCGGGAGCGGGTTTTTTGGCGTCAGGTTTCGCGGCGGTTTTCGGGTCAACGGGTTGGGGCGGGGCGGGGGGCAGCGCGGGCTTTTCGAGTGCCCAAGCGGGCGAGGTGACGGCGGATTTGTTTTTTTCGAGGGAGGTTTTGACTTCGTCGTAGGTGACGGTGGCGGTGAAAAGCAGGCGGGTGCCGTCGGGCGACCACAGGGGCGTGGCGGCATCGCGCAGAGGAGGCGTCACGGCATACGCGTCGCTTCCGTTGAGCGGGAGCACCCAGATGCGGGCGCGGTCGTCAGCTTCGGGGCGGACGTAGGCGATGCGATCACCCGAAGGATGCCAGGCGGGTTGGTGCGCATTGGTGCCGGCGGCCAACAACTCGCGGGGGGCGATGTCACCATCGACCGAGGCCAGCCAGAGACGGTTGCGATAGGCGATGTCGCCGGAGTCCGGCGCTTCCATCGTGCGCACCGTGTAGGCGATTTTTTGGCCATCGGGCGAGATGACCGGAGAGGCGGGATAGGAGATTTTGAGCAGGTCGCTGGCCGTGATCAATGTGTCAATGGGCTCTGCGATGAGCGCGGTGCAAAGCAACGCGAACGCCCAGATCGGGGTAAACGGGAAACGCATATAGGATTGGCAGACTGCCAAACTTGGAAAACGTTTCCATTCTCAAACCATGACGAATCGTTTTTATAGTTCTTTTGACGAGGAGGCGTGGGGTGGCGTGCGTAAGAGCGACTATCGCACGGCGTTCCAAATTGACCGTGATCGCGTGATCCACGCGCACGCTTTTCGGAAACTTCAGTCGAAAACGCAGGTTTTTCTGTCGGGCGAATACGATTTCTACCGCACGCGGCTGACGCACTCGATGGAAGTTGCGCAGATCGGCCGCTCGATCTGCAACTATCTGCTCTCGCGCGGCGAACCGCTGGCGCCGGATTTCTACATTGATAGCGATCTGGTCGAGGCGGTCTGTCTCTCGCACGATCTGGGGCATCCGCCGTTCGGGCATTCCGGCGAACGCACGTTGCAGGAGTTGATGCAGCCGCACGGTGGTTTCGAGGGCAACGCGCAGACGCTGCACCTGCTTACGGAGACGATGTATCAAAATGAGTCCAGCGTGCGCGGCATGCTGCCGACGCGTGCGTTGCTCGATGGCGTGCTCAAATACAAGAAGCTCTACAGTGAGTTTCCCGAGTCGCCGCAGAATCATTTTCTCTACGATCCGCAGGGAACTTATCGCGATTTCGTGTTTGGCGGCGCGGCGATTCCGCCGGCTTTGCACGAGGGCGAGGCGCTGAACAGTTTCAAGAGCGTCGAATGCCAGATCATGGATTGGGCGGACGATGCTGCCTACTCACTCAATGACATCGTTGATGGGGTGAAAGCCGGGTTTCTGACCATTGATCGCATCGAAAGCTGGGCGGCGTCGGAGGGCATCGATGCGGAGCAGCAGCGGCATCTCGAAACGCTCATCAATGCGATCCGCGGTGATAAACTGGAGGCGGTTTTCGCGAGCAAGATTGGCGGCTTCATCACGGCGTGCCGTCTGCGTCCGCGTGATAATTTCATGGCGGCGAAGACCCACCGTTATGCTTTCGATCTGGTGATTGCGCCCGAGGCGATGCGTGAGGCGAAGTTCTTTAAGAGGATGGCCAACGACATTATTTTCGAGAGCCCGCAGCTCCAGCAAATCGAACACAAGGCCCGCAAGGTTCTCTTCAGTTTGTGGGAGTCGTCGTGGAATAACTACGTCGATAAAGGCGCGCGGGTGATCAACATCCTGCCGCCACGCGTTGGCCGGTTGGTCGACGCGGAAACGGAAGTCGCCGGCAAAGCGCGTCGCATCTGCGACTGGCTCGCGGGCCTGACCGACGGGCTGATCGTGCGGACTTACAAACGACTCAACGATCCCGACTTCGGGTCGATTCGAGATTTGAGCTGAGCCGAGTCGAACCGAAGTGAGTTGGGCTGAGCCGGATGTTGGCCGTGCACGATGCGGATGCGCACCGGTTTTTTTGAATTACGCGGGCAGGTGACCGGCCTTAACGGCGTCGGCGATCATCTGGGCGGCGTAGGTCCAGACATCGGCCGCGCCGTCGGCGATGTGCTGATTGCGAGCGATGACCCGGTCGCTGGTCACGCCATGCTGACGCCATGCGGCGCCCTCGGTCAGGCAGTTTTGCAACACGGGTTGAAACCGGTCGATGGCCGTGGCGAACTTGGCCTCGGCGGTCTCCTTGGCTTCAAATTCGTCCCATAAGCCGCGGAACTCCGACGTTTGGTCGGCGGGTAACAGCCCGAAAATCCGGTCGGCGGCCAAGGCTTCGCGCTCATGTTGGTCGGCCATGCGGGCGGTGTCGTAGGCAAACGTGTCGCCGGCGTCGATTTCGACGATGTCGTGAATCAAGAGCATTTTAAGCACGCGCAGGACATCGATTTCGGGTGAGTTGGCGTGTTCGGCGAGCACGATCACCATCAGGCACAAGTGCCAGGAATGTTCTGCATCATTTTCCTGGCGGCGGCTTTGGGTGAGGAGCGTTTGGCGGAAGACCTCCTTGAGTTTGTCGACCTCGATAATGAACCGGATCTGTTGCGCCAGCCGCGCATGCGTAGACATGTCCGCACGAATGCCGCGCGACCCAAACGTTGGCGAGTTTCGATTCGGCTGAGGATCTGCCTGATTTGAGATTGATCGAGGTTGGTCGAGGTCGCCCGAAGGTATTCGAAAACCAGTTTGTAACTTAATAAGTTACAAACGGGCCGTGTTCGAGGGTGATTTCGGGCGATACGGCGGGGAAAGGGGAGGGGGCAACCTTTTCCTTGCTTGCCGGGGCGGGGGGCTCTTCGATTGCGGGCTATTTTCCCATGAAAATCCTCGTCGCCGACAAGATCTCACCCAAGGGAGTTGCCTACCTGCGTCAGCAGCCGGGCTTTGAAGTCATTGAGGCTTACGGCTCCACTCCGGAGCAGGTCCTTGAGCTTGTCAAAGACGTGCATGCCATCGCCGTGCGCTCGGAAACCAAGGTTTCCCGCGCCGTCATCGAGGCCGCTCCTCTTCTGAAGGTCGTCGGCCGCGCCGGCGTAGGCGTGGACAACGTCGATGTCGATGCCGCCACTGAGCGCGGTGTGATCGTCATGAACACCCCGGCCGGCAACACCATCTCGACCGCCGAGCTCACGTTCACGCATATTCTCTGCTGCGCCCGTCCGATCGCCCAAGGCGCCGCCTCGATGAAGGCCGGCAACTGGGATCGCAAGACCCTCAGCGGCGTCGAGCTGCTCCGCAAAAACATCGGCATCATCGGTCTCGGCCGCATCGGCAGCGAGGTCGCCAAGCGTGCGCAGGCTTTCGGCATGAAGGTTCTCGCTTATGATCCCTACCTGACGCCCGCCCGCGCCAGCGCCATGCAGGTCGAGTCCGTCACGCTCGACGCACTTCTCGCCGGCTCGGATTACATCACGGTTCACATGCCCTTGACGGACGAGACCAACAACATGCTCGACGAGGCCGCCCTCGCGAAGTGCAAGAAGGGCGTCCGCATCGTCAACTGCGCCCGTGGCGGTATCGTTAACGAAAAAGCCCTCGTCGCCGCCCTCAAGAGTGGCCAGGTCGGCGCCGCCGGTCTCGACGTTTACGAGACCGAGCCGCTTCCCAAGGATAGCGAACTCCGTTCCGCTCCGAACATCATTCTCACTCCTCACATCGCCGCTTCCACCGCCGAAGCGCAGGAGACCGTTGGCATCGAAGTTGCCGAGCAGATCGCCGACCTCCTCGTGAGCGGCGCCGTGCGCAACGCCGTCAACCTTCCCTCGGTTGATGCCGCCACCGCCAAGCTCCTCGCGCCCTACATCGACCTCGGCACCAAGCTCGGCACGCTCGTTCAGCAGATCGCTCCGAAGCAGATCGCTTCGCTGCGCATCACCTACGCCGGCAAGATCGTGGACCTCGATGCCAACGCCATCACCCGTTCCATTCAGCGCGGCTACCTCCGCCAGATCAGCGACTCGGTTAACACCGTCAACGCGCCCATCGTCCTCCAGCGCCTTGGTATCGACGCGCAGGTCATTAAGAGCAGCGCATCCTGCGACTACTCGGAGTTGATCACCGTCGAGGCAGTTGATCTGACCGGTGCCGTGTTCAGCGCCTCCGGCACCATCCTCGGCAAGACCAACGAACCCCGCATCGTCGGCATCAACGGCCGCGAGGTCGAAGTCGCCGCCGAGGGTAAACTCCTCGTTCTCGAAAATATCGACCAGCCCGGTATGGTCGGCGCCGTCGGCATGCTGCTCGGCAACGACAAGGTTAACATCGCCGACATGTCCCTCTCGCGCCTCACGCCCGGCAGCACCGCTTACATGGTGGTGCGCGTGGACACCGAGCCGAGTGAAGCCGCCCGCAAGGCGCTCAAGGACAATCCGGCCATCAAGCAGGCCAAGTTCATCCAGCTCTAAAGAGCGCAAGGCGCGTTGGGGACAACGCGCCTTTGCCGAATTCGATTCATGTTGATCCCCCTCATCATCGCGGCCGTCACGGGTTATCTGTTGGGAGCGATTCCCTTCGGCTACCTCGTGGCGCGCGCGTATGGCATCAACATCTTCGAGCACGGGAGCAAGAGCCCCGGTGCGACCAATGTGAAACGCGTCCTTGGCAAGAAGGCGGGCAACACCGTCTTCGCGCTCGACGCAGTGAAAGGCGCGTTAGCTGCCGGCTGGCCGTTGCTGCTCGCCAAATGGGCCGCACACCAGGCGGCTGCCTCGGTGAAAGACCCCGCGGGTTGGACCGTCTTCACCGCCAACGTCAAAGTCCTTACCCCCGATCTCGTCATCCCGGTCGCCGTCACGGGCCTGCTGTTTGCCGTTCTCGGTCACAGCTTCTCGTGTTTCACGCGATTCAAAGGTGGCAAGGGTGTCGCGACCTCCGCCGGCGGTTTCATCGTGCTGATGCCGGTCGTCACGCTCATCGCCCTCGCGGTGTGGCTGGCGACGTTCTACACCTCACGTTACGTGTCGCTCGCTTCGATCTTCGCGGCCATCGCCATGCCGGTCGCCGCGTTTTTTCTCAAGCAGCACACGCTCGTCGTGATTCTTGCCGCCGTCATCGGCGCCTTCGTGATCATTCTGCACCGCGCCAACATCAAGCGCCTGCTGAGCGGCACTGAAAACCGTTTCGTTAAAAAATCCGCCGTCGTTTCCTCCGACACTCCCGCCCAATCATGAGCACTCTCTCCACGATCAATATCGGTATTTGCGGCCTCGGCACTGTCGGTCAGGGCGTGTGGAAGCACATCGACTCCAACCGCGTCGCGCTTGAGTCGCGTCTCGGCGTCACGCTCAACCTCGCGCGCGCCTCCGTTCGCGATCTCAAGAAAAAGCGCACCGTGCGCGTCTCGGCCGGCGCGCTCACGCTTGATCCGCTTTCCATCGCGACCGATCCCTCGATCCACATCGTGTGCGAATTGATCGGTGGCACCACGCTGGCCCGCCAGGTCACGATCGCCGCGCTCAAGGCCGGCAAGACCGTGGTCTCCGCCAACAAGGCGCTCCTTTGTAAACACGGCCCCGAGATCTTCGCCGCCGCCCGCAAGCACGGCGGACACTTTTTCTTCGAGGCCTCGGTTGCCGGCGGCATCCCGATCATCAAGGCCCTGCGCGAGGGTCTGGTCGCGAATCGTTTCAAGCTCATCTACGGCATCCTCAACGGAACCTGTAACTACATTCTCACGCGCATGGAGCGCGAGGGCTTGTCGTATCCGGTGATCCTCAAAGAGGCCAAGGAACTGGGTTACGCCGAGGCTGATGAGGCGCTCGATGTCGAGGGTTGGGACACCGCGCACAAGGCCTCCATTCTCGCGTTTCTCGCGCACGGGACCTGGGTGCCCACCGAGAAGATGCTCGTCGAGGGCATCACGCAGATCACGCAGGCCGACCTTTCTTTTGCCCGTGAAAATGGCTACGCGATCAAGCTGCTCGCGGTCATCACGCGCGAGGCCGACACCGGCGAAGTTTTTGTGCGCGTCCATCCGACACTCATTCCGAAGACCAAGGTGCTCGCGAATGTGAACGAGGTTTACAACGGCATCTCCGTCACCGGCGACGTCGTGGGTGAAACCGTCTACATCGGCCGTGGCGCCGGTCAGGATCCGACCGCGAGCGCGGTGATCAGTGACATCGCGGACGCCGTGATTCTGCTCAATCGCGGCAACACGCATCTGCCGGAGCCGGTTGAGACGCGTGCGTCGCTCACGCCGTTGCAACGCATCACCGGTCGTTACTACCTGCGTCTTGAGGTGAAGGACGAGCCCGGCGTGCTGGCCAAGATCGCCAGCGCCACGGCCGGCTGCGACGTGAGCATCAGCAGCGTGTTGCAGCGCCCCAGCGAAACGGCCGGCGCCGCCTCGCTCATCCTTACGACCCATCAGGCCAACGAGAAGGCGATCCGCGCCACCGTTTCCCGCCTCAAGCGACTTTCCAGCGTGCTCGGCGAACCCGTCCTCATCCGCATCGCCGACTTCGCAGGCTGATTTTTCCTTTCCAAAAACCCATGGCCAGAATTGTCCAAAAATATGGCGGCACCTCGGTTGGTGACGTCGAACGCATCCGCAAGGTCGCCGAACGCATCAAGGCGATCCGCGACGAAGGCAACGAGCTCGTCATCGTCGTCTCCGCCCGCGCCGGTGTGACCAACGAACTCATCGCCCGCGCCAAGGCGCTTTGCGCGAATCCCAGCGAGCGCGAGATGGACCAGCTCCTCTCCGTCGGCGAACAGGAAACCATCGCCCTCACCGCGATGGCCCTGCACGGCGTCGGCGCCGACGCGGTATCCTACACCGGAGCGCAGGCCGGTATCTTCACCGACAAAGTTCACACCAAGGCCAAGATCAAAACGATCAACGCCAAGCCCATCGAGGCCGACCTCAAGGCCGGCAAAGTGGTCATCGTCGCCGGCTTTCAGGGCATCAACGAAGAGGGTCAGATCACCACGCTCGGCCGCGGCGGTTCCGACCTCACCGCCATCGCGCTCGCCGCCGCCCTCAAGGCCGACAAGTGCGAGATATACACCGACGTGGATGGCGTTTACACCGCCGATCCCCGCGTCGTGAAAGATGCCAAGAAACTCCAGGAAATCTCCTACGACGAAATGCTCGAGCTGGCCTCGTCCGGCTCGAAGGTCATGCAGTCCCGCTCCGTGGAATTCGCCGCCAAGTATGGCGTCGTTTTCGAAGTCCGCTCCTCATTTAATTACAACCCAGGAACCATCGTGAAACAGGAAATCGCCTACATGGAAAAAGTCGTCGTGCGCGGCGTCGCCGTCGACAAGGACCAGGCCAAGGTCATCGTCTCCAACATCCTTGATAAACCCGGCTCCGCCGCGAAGGTCTTCCGTGCCCTCGCCGACGCCAGTATCATCGTCGACATGATCGTGCAGAACGTGGGCCGTAACGGCATCGCGAACCTCACCTTTACCGTTCCTCTTACCGACAGCGCCAAGGCCCAGAAGACTCTTGAGCCCGTCCTCGACGCCATCGGTGGCGGCCAGGTCGCGATCCACGAAAACATCGCCAAGCTCTCCGTGGTCGGCGTTGGCATGAAGACGCACTCCGGCGTCGCCGCCACGCTCTTCCAGGCGCTCGCTGATGCCTCGATCAACATCGAGCTCATCAGCACCTCCGAGATCAAAATCTCCGTCGTGATCGACAAGTCGAAGGCCGAGGAAGCCGCCCGCGTCGCCCACGCCGCCTTCGAACTTGAGAAGCTCTGATTCCGAGCATGCGCTTCGTCAGCACACGCGGACAAACTCCTCCTCTCGGCTTCTCCGACGCCGTCGCCACCGGCCTTGCGCCGGACGGCGGCCTCTACCTGCCCGAGACACTCCCGCAGTTTTCCGCGGCTGACCTGGCTCGCTTCGAACCGCTGCCTTACGCGGAGCTGTGCTTTGAGTTTTTAAAACTCTTCGCAACCGACATCGAGCCGTCCGTCCTCCGTGCGATCATCGCCAAGAGCTACACGACGTTCTCCGATCCGCGCATCGCGCCGATCATCAAACTCGATGAGCGCACCTCCGTCCTCGAACTCTTTCATGGCCCCACGCTCGCGTTCAAAGACTTCGCCCTCCAGCTCCTCGGCAATCTCTACGAACACCAGTGCGCCACGCGCGGACAGACGATCAACGTTCTCGGTGCCACGTCCGGCGACACCGGCTCGGCCGCGATCCACGGTCTGCTTGGCAAACCCGGCACCGCGATTTTTATTCTCTACCCGGACGGCCGCACGTCTCCGCTCCAGGAGCGCCAGATGGCCTGCACCGGCGCGGACAACGTTTACGCCCTCGCGATCGACGGCTCGTTCGACGACGCGCAGGCCGCGTTGAAGGACCTGTTTGCCGATCAGGATTTCCGCACACGCCACCGTCTCTCGGCGGTGAACTCCATCAATCTGGCCCGCGTTTTGGCCCAGTGTGTTTACTATCTCTACGCCTATCTGCGCCTTCCGGCTGCGACGCGAGCCGAGACCGAGTTTGTGGTGCCGACCGGTAATTTCGGTAACGTGCTCGCCGGTTGGACGCTCCAGAAAATGGGTGTGCCGATCCACAGCTTCAAAGTCGCCACCAACCAGAACGACATTCTCTACCGCCTGTTCACGACGGGCGATTACCGCGTGTCGGCGGTCGCGCCCTCGCTCGCGCCGTCGATGGATATTCAGGTTTCGAGCAACTTTGAGCGCTTCCTTTATCTGAGCATCGGCCGTGATTCCGCGAAGGTTCGCGAGGTCATGGAGACCTTCAAAAAAACCGGCGGCTACAAATTCGAAAACTTCGACCGCGACACGTTTAGCGCCTCGCGCTGCAGTGATGCGCAGATTCCCAGCATCATCAAAGACGTGTATCAGAAGTATGGTTACGTCGTGGATCCGCACACGGCGTGTGCGTTTGCTGATTTGTCCAAGGATCGTCCTAGCCTCGTGCTGGCCACGGCGAGCCCGGCGAAGTTCCCCGACACGATCATCTCCGCGATCGGCGTGGAGCCGAAGGATCCGAGCTTGGAGGCGCTCAAGCAGCGTCCGCTGAAGAAGCACCTCTTGAAGGCCGATGCCGGCGCGATCCGCGCCTTCATCGACGCGAATGCGGTCTGATTCGCGATTTTCGCCCCCGAAGTGCCGTGGTTACGCTGTGGCGTTCGCCATGGCCGAGCCGCCGACTACGCTGAGGAGGTCGCCGACAGTGGACTTGAGCATGGTCGCCTGAGCGTTGAGTTCTTCGGACGCGCTGGCGCTTTCTTCGGCGGCGGCGGCGTTGGATTGGGTAATCTTGTCGATTTGAGTCACGGATGAGTTAACCTGTGAAATACCCGTGGATTGTTCGTTGGATGCCTGTGCAATTTCCGCGACGAGGCTGTCGACTTCACGTGCCTTGGTAACGATCTCAAGAAATGAGATGGATACTTTTTGGGAGATACTCACGCCATGGTCGCTCTTGCGTTTGGAGTTCTCGATTTTCTCGGCGGTTTCGCGGGCCGACTGGGCGGCGCGTTGGGCAAGACTGCGGACCTCGTCGGCCACCACGGCAAATCCAGCCCCGGCTTCGCCGGCACGCGCCGCCTCGACCGCAGCGTTAAGTGCGAGGATGTTGGTTTGGAAGGCGATTTGATCGATGGTCTTGATGATATTCGAAATGTCGTCCGAGGAGGCTTTGATGTCGTCCATAGCGACTTTCATTTGATTGATCTCAAGCGTGCCGTTGTCGGCAGCAGCCACGGTCTGGGCGGTCAATTCCTTGGCGCGGTTGGCGCTGTCGGCATTGCGGCGGGTCATCGATGAGATTTCTTCCAGCGAGGCGCTGGTTTCCTCGAGCGAGGCCGCCTGCTCGGATGAGCCTTGGGCAAGTGTCTGGCTGGAATTGGAGAGTTGCTGGCTGGCTGAGAGAATTTCGCCGGAGCCGTTGTCGATGCGCCGGGTTGCATTGTGAATGCTTCGATTGAGGGAATTCAGGCTGAACGCGATCCACACCGCCATGGCTGCACCAATGATGCCGGATCCTAAGCCGATGGTGACCACCGTCTGTCGTCCGCCGGCGAGAGTGCTCAGCGTCAGTGCCTGGGTTGCGTCGATGGACTGCGTGCTGGATGCGGCCAGTTTTCCGACGAGTTCTTCGACCTTGTCGCCGGCGATGGTGAGATCCGCACTGGTTTTGAGTGCCGCCTGCTCGGTCTCCACGAGTTTACGCATCGCATCGGCGTAGGCGGTCCACTTGGCATTGATGTCGGACTGCAAGTCGGCGGGCAGGTTTAGTTCGGCCATTGTTTTCGTGAACTCCGTGATGCGGGCATCGATCTCGGTGAGATACTTGGGATCGCTACGCAGGAGGTAGTCTTTTTCGTGGCGCCGAACCATGAGCATGATGACCGTCAGGTCGGCCAGCCCTTGATCGCGGACTTTGGATTCCACGGCGTGAACGGCAGTGCGCAGCTGGCCTTCATAGCCGGTGTCGGGAGTGAGGCCGCGTTTCACCATGAATTCGTGATAGCGGGCAAACAGGGCGGTGTATTTGTCGGTCGCGACAATAATCTCGTCGGCGGTCGCTGCGTGGGCGGTATTGGTCGTCACCGCTTTCAAAGAGAGCATGTTCTGCTTAACGGAATCGGTCCGGGCATTCAGCTGTTGAACCCATTTCTCGTCGCGCGTGCCGGCAAATTTTTGCTCATAGAGCCGTGCCATCGAGATCTCTTCATCGGCGAATTTCGCGGCTCTGAATTCGGCGATGTCCACCTTCACGAGACGGGAGCTGCTCTGTTCTGCCTCACTGGATTTCAGGTAGGAAACCGTGGAGCCAAGGCCGATGAGCAAAAGAACGCTGCCGAAGCCGATCCAGATTTTTTGGTTAACATTCATGTTGGGAGATTGGGGTGCATGTGCCCGCGCATTCCCGACACGCCGGGAGCGTGAAGGAAGTGCTGATTCCACAGTGCGTCCTTACTATCGGCGCAAAAACGGACCGGCTTGAGTGGTTACTGACCGTCAGATCGAGGTCGGACCTGGCTGTTTTCCAACTAACTGTCGGGTCGGAGACGCGGGCTTAAACGCTATACGCTCCGACGGCCTGCACGCGTCCGCGGATGTTGACCACGCCGTAGTCGGCGAAGGTATCGGTCATCGCGGAGGGCACGCGGATTTTTACCTGATCGCTGAGCAGGATCGTGGAGTTGAAATCCTTGTTCATCTCTTCGAGGCGGGCGGCGATGTTTACGGTGTCGCCCATGACGCAGTATTTCATGCGGGAGGAGCTGCCGATGTTGCCGGCCACGAGCGGGCCGGTGTGGATGCCCATGCGTGCCTCGATGCGGTCGACGCCGATGACCTGCCAGCGCGCGGCGAGGCCGCGGGCTTCCCACTCGCCATTGAGCTGGGTGAGACGCTGGCGCATCTTGATCGCGCATTGCACGGCGTTGTGGGCGTGATCGGGATCGGGCAGGGGCAGACCAAAGCCGGCGATGATGCCGTCGCCCGTGAAATCGAGCAGGCATCCGCGGTGCGCCTCGATGATCGTGCACATCGCGGCGAGGTATTCGTTGATCAGTGAAATGACTTCCTGCGGGGAGAACGCCTCGCTGATGCGCGTGTAGTTGCCCAGGTCGCAAAAAATGACCGTGGCCACGCATTCGACGCCGCCGAGCGCGGGCAGCTTGCCATCCTTCATGAGGGCGCTGGCCAGCTCGCGACTCACATAAAGCCCAAAGGTTTCGCGCAGGCGTTCACGGTCGCGCAGGTGGCTCGCCATGGTGTCGAACTCGTCGGCCAGCAGGCCGAATTCATCTCGCGACGGCGCGTGGAGGCGGGTATCGAGCTTGCCGGCGGCGATGGCCGAGGCGGCTTCCAGCACGCGGGCGAGCGGCTGCCGAACCTGACGACGCACAACCATCGTGATCACGAGGACCGCGATGAATGCGATGCCGAACACGGCGGCGCAGAATCGCACGACCTGCCAGCGGATTTCCGCGAGACGCAGTGCGAGCACATCCACGCCGATGATGCCGATGACCCGGCCATCGGACGTTTTCAGCGGAGCGTAGGAAGACTGGGTCTGGCCGAAATCGTCGCCGTAGACACGATCTTCGACGGATACACGTTCGAAGCCCTGCAACATGAAGGGCAGTTCGGTTGCGTCGTAGAGTTCGCCGGTTTGCGCGATGCGGCTGACCTTGGACGCATCGAGCAGGAAGCGCAGTTTACCCGGAGTTTCCGTGGCCTGAAGAATGTAGATGGACTCGATGCCCGGTTCCGCGTCGGCGATGTTTTTGAGCCGGCGCCAGAGGGAGGCGATGACCGGAGTGTGCTGATCGGCACTCGCGGGCACGGATGCGAGTTCGTCGGTATTGATCGTTTCGGAAAGCGTGACTGCGATCATGCGCAGGCGTTTCTCAAAAAGATCCAGCCGGGTGTTTACGATGGACTGGTAGGCAAACAAACCGACGAGGACGATGATGACGCTCGAAGTGCCGACGAGAATCGCGGCGATACGAAAATCAAAGCGGCGCCACCACGGTAGTTTGATGAAAGACTGGCGTGCGTCCGGCGCGGTCAAATGAGCGAGGGAATCCATGGCGAAATCGATTTGCGGATGACGCACCGTGGTAATGCACGGCGGGGACATCAAGGCTGGCCTTCGATTTAAGTGGGGTTGCCGGATGAAACGGTCTCATGAGGTAAAAACGATGTAATGGTATGAAAAATACCAAGCGGGCTGGTTCGGGCCGGCGAGAATTGACCTTGCGAACCTATTCCAGTCCTTGATTCGCTTGGGTTTCCGGAACGCCTGCCGGTTTGCACAAACGGCGTTTTCGCTTATTCACCGACATGCTCTCCCAATACTGCACGGTTTCTTCGACGGTGGCGGCGGCCAAGGCGCACGTGTTGGAGATTTCTCCGTCGGCATCCACGGCGCTGGTGGAATCCGTCTCGGCATTGGTTGAAAAACTTTTTGAAGGCCGGCATCCGGCTTACCAGAAGGCCGACATGAAGTATCACACGCTGGAGCATACGTTGCTCGCGACGCAGTGCTTCATCGATTTGGCCGAAGGACGGGTGCGGCACGGGGCGAAGCCGGTGTTCACCGCGCGTGAATTTTCGCTCGGTTACGCGGCGATTCTTTTGCACGACAGCGGTTACCTGAAGATGCGCGATGATCTTTCGGGCACGGGGGCCAAATACACTTCGTCCCATGTGTTTCGCAGCTGCGCACTCGCGGCGGCTTCACTGCCCGAACTCGGTTGCACGTTAAGCGAGATCGACGGCGTGCTGAACGCGATTCGTTGCACCGGGGTCAACAGCCAGATCAGCCAGATCGAGTTTCGTAACGACTACGAACGCCAGGCCGGTTTCATGGTCGCGACGGCCGATTATCTCGGTCAGATGGCCGACCCCGATTATCCGTCGAAACTGCCCGGACTTTTCGAAGAGTTTGAAGAGTCGGCTAATTTCAGCCGCGTGCCGTTTGAGAGCCGCCTGTTTCGATCAGCCCAGGAGCTGATGGCGAAGACGACGGCGTTTTGGAATAATTTCGCGCTGCCCAAACTGGAAAAAGACTACGCTGGTATTTACCGGATGCTGGGCCAAGCCGATGGCAGCAATCCCTACCTGGACGCGGTGGAGGCGAATCTCGCCCGCATCGAGGAAATGGCCAAGCGGCCGGTTTGATCTGGAGGCCGGTTACGCGGGCTAAACCCGCGCAACGCCGGGTCACTTGACGGTCATCACGTATTCGCCTTCCCAGTTTTCGGGCGGTGGCGCGATCTGGTAGCGGCCAACGATCTCCGTGTAGATGCGGGACGGATTGCTGCCCACGCCGGGAGTGATGCCGGGCTGGTTCGGCTCCAAGGCCTGGCTTTGGCTGAACAGCGCGAGTGCGCCTTCCCAGTCACGCACGTAGTAGCGGGCCAGACCTGCCTCGAAGAGGCGCAGGCATTCACGGGTTTGGTCGGACACGTTTTCCTTGAGGCCGACGATTTCAAAAATCGGCACGGCGCTGGTGCGGCCCTTGACCACGATCCGCCCGAGGGCGCGGAAGACCACGCGATCACCGCCGTCGCGTTCGCACGCGGTGCGCGTGGCTTCGGTGCACATCGAATACACGCCCCAACTCTTCGCGCCTGATTCCATGCGGGCGGCGAGGTTCACGTTGTCGCCGAGCATGGTATAGGCGAAGCGTGTGCGGCTGCCGAAGTTGCCCACGATCGCCGAGCCGGTGTTCAGTCCAATACGTGATTGCATCTCGTGGACGATCTCGGGCCAGAGGGCGCCTTGTGATTTCCACTTGGCGCGCAGTTCGGCGAGCTTGAGGTGGATGCGCTGACCGGCGACGCACGCACGGAAGGCGTGATCGGGCAAGGGCAGGGGAGCACCGAACATGGCGACGACCGCGTCGCCGATGTATTTGTCGAGCGTGCCGCCTTCCTCCTGAATGATGTCGGTGCAGGCGGTGAGATATTCGTTCATCAACTCGCCGAGCCGGTCGGGCGGGAGTTTTTCAGAGAATGCCGAGAAGGCCTGGATGTCGGAGAAATACGCGGTGATGGTCTCTTCGTGGCCACCTAGCTGCGGTGATTGGCCGGACTCGATCATGCGGTTGACGAGATCGGGCGAAACGTAGGTGCCGAACATGCCCTTGATGTGCTGCTTGGACCGTTGTTCGCGGATGAGCTGCTGAACGATCATGAATATTTGCAGGCCAAGGAAGCCGAGTGTCGGCCACAGAAACGGGAGCACCGCGCCTTTGCATACCCACAGCGCGGCAGCCGTGACGAAATAGAGAACCAGCAGGCTGAGGGCGTAGGTGCATTTCGCGGCCAGGGAGCGTTTGCTGAGAAACACCAGTCCGCACACACCCAGCAGGACACCGATGAGAAAAATAGGCAGCTGCGGACACACATACGCGTAGTCTTCGTTAAGGATATTGTCGATGACGTTGGCATGCACGAGCACCAGCGGCGTCTCTGCACCAAACGGAGTGACGCCGTTATCGCTCAATCCCGTGGAAACCTGACCGACGATGAGGATTTTATCGTCTATCACAGGGAGCCCGTCGACCGGCTCATTTTTAACGTAATTCGCGTAATAATTCTCGGTGAGACGCTCGTAGGAAACGATGTTGGCACCTTTGATGGCGTAGCGGTAATTGACGAAATAAAGGCCCTTTTCGTTGATCGGGATGCGACGTTTGAAGGTGTCTCCTTCCAGATAAATCGCATCACCGAGGACGATGCGGACCTGCTCGGGTCTGATGCCCGCGTAAACCATCAAGGTTTGCAGTGAAAGACTGGGGTAAACCTGGCCGCCGACCTGTTGAAGCATGGGAACGGTGCGTCGCATGCCATCCGTGCCGGGAGGCGTATCGCAGAACGCCGTCTGGCCGACCTGTTGAAGCTGTGGAATCGGACGTAACGCGAAATCCGACGTGGGCAGGCGCGACAGGTCTCCCTCAATGCGGGTCAACGGTTGGTTGTGGGCGTGCTCGAGCGCCGGCTGACTCGGATCGTCATTCGTGGCATAAGCACCAAACACCACCCGTCCCTTCAACTCGGCGGCGGCGGCCTGCAACACCTCGTCGCTCGACTGGTCGGCGGAGGGCTCCACGAAAAGTATATCCCAGGCGACGACCGGAGGTTTTCCGAACGACACGCCATACATGAATTTCGCGTGCACCTTACGGTCCCACGGCCAGCGTCCGTAACCCTCGATGCTTGAATCGTCGATGCCCACGGTCACGACGCGCGGATCGGCGGATGAGGCGGGCAACGAAAGGAGGTTGCGAACCTTGGGATTCGATCGGAACTGGGTGACCAGATCGAGGGTGGTGTTTTCGAGGCGTTGCAGCCACGACGTGGAGCCCAGCGCCACGGCCAGACCGAAGCAAATAACCACGGGCACAAGTTGTTCTTTCAGAAAGCTTACAAGGCGCGGCTTCATGGGTGAAAGGGGTGGTTGAAGAGCTTTGCGGGGGCAACCTGAAAGGGGCCTGGTTTCGGGGAAACCGCCGCTTGCCAGCGGACGCCTCAGGCGCAAACCTCAACCTTCCCATGAGTTCCGCCGTTAAAATCTACGACACCACTCTGCGCGATGGCACGCAGGGTGAAGGCATCAGCTTCTCGGTCACCGATAAACTCCTGATTACCGAGAAGCTCGACCAGTTTGGCGTGGATTACATCGAGGGCGGCTTTCCCGGCTCCAACCCGCGCGACATCACGTATTTTCAGGAAGTGCGTAAGCTGAAACTCAAGCACGCCAAGCTCGCCGCCTTCGGTTCGACCCGTCGCGCCGGCATCAAGGCCTCCGAGGACGCCCAGCTTAAAACCCTCCTCGATAGCGATACGCCGGTCGTGACCATCGTCGGCAAAACCTCGACGCTGCACGTCACCGAGATTCTGCGCACCACGCTCGAGGAAAACCTCGCGATGATCGAAGACTCCGTGAGCTACCTCGTTTCGCAGGGCCGCGAGGTCATCTATGACGCCGAGCATTTTTTCGACGGCTACAAGCTCGACCCCGATTACGCATTTAAAACCCTCGCCGCTGTGCTTCGCGGTGGCGCCAGCAACCTTACGCTGTGCGATACCAACGGCGGCACCCTGGTCGATGATTTCAAGTCGATCATCGCCCGCGTCGTGAAGGAATTCGGCGGCGACAAAGTCGGCGTGCATTGCCATAATGACAGCGGCCTCGGCGTGGCCCTTACGCTTGCCGGTATCGATGCCGGAGCGGTGCTGGTGCAAGGCACAGCGAACGGTTATGGCGAGCGCACGGGCAACGCCAATTTGTTCACGGTGCTGCCCAGCCTGTTCCTTAAGATGAATCGCACGGCGAACTGCGCGAAGAATCTCCACGAGCTGCGCGAACTGTCGCTCTACTTTGACGAACTCGCCAATCTGAAGCCCGACACCAAGGCGCCCTACATCGGTGCCTCGGCTTTCGCGCACAAAGGCGGCCTTCACGCGAACGCCGCGCAGAAGGTGAAATCATCCTACGAGCACATCGACCCGTCGCTCGTCGGCAACCACACGCGCGTGCTGGTCTCCGACATGGCCGGGCGTTCCAGCATCGCCATGAAGGCGCGGGAACTTGGCTTCGCGATTGATGAAAAAGATCCCGCGATGAAGACCCTCATCGACGAGCTCAAGGAGCTCGAGTTTCGCGGCTACGAATTCGAAGCCGCCGATGCTTCGCTCAAGCTCCTCATGTCCCGCGCGCTCGGCCAGGCGAAGTCGTTTTTCGAGGTCGAAGGTTACCGCGTGAGTGTCGAGCGTCGCGGTTCCGATACCGTGTCCGAGGCCACCGTGAAACTGAAGATCAACGGCGAATCCCTGCACACGGTCGCCGAGTGCACCGGTCCGGTGGGCGCGCTCGACAAGGCCCTGCGCCTCGCGCTCGAAAATATCTACCCGCAGCTCAAGCAACTCGAACTGCGCGACTACAAGGTGCGCATTCTCGACAGCCGCGCCGGCGCCAATGCCCGCACCCGCGTCTTCATTGAGAGCGGTGACGGCAAGGATATCTGGGGCACCGTTGGCGTGAGCGATAACATCATCGACGCCTCGTGGGAGGCCCTCACGGACGCGATAAATTACAAATTGCTGCAAGCCTGAGCATCCCGAGACCCGACCTGTGTCGGGTCTTCTTTTTATACCTCACCCGTTATTTATGAAACGTCTTCTGTGGATCGTCGTGGCTTTGGCCGTGGTCGCTGGCGGCATTGCATGGGTGTTGCACGCGCGGGCCTCGCGCGCAAATGAAGTGACCTACACCTGGCTCAAACCGCTGCGTCGCGATCTCGTGCAGACGGTGACCGCCAACGGCTCGATCACGCCCATCCTTTCGACCGACATTCGTTCGGAGGTTAGCGGCCGCATTCTGACCGTGCTGGTGAATCCGGGTGATGCCGTTCGCTCCGGCCAACCGCTCATCGAACTCGATCAGAGCACGCTGCAGGTGCAGATCGACGAGGCCCGCCTCGCGATCGAGTCGTCGCAACTGCGCGTCGAGCGCGCGACGTTGGAATTTCAACGCATTGATCGCCTCGCGAATCAGTCGTATGTGAACACGAAGGAGCAGCAGGAGGCCGGTATCTCGCGCCGGCTCGCCGAGACCGATTTGGAATCGCAACGCGCGCGCATGCGTCTGCTGGAGCGTTCGCTGGCCAAGACATCCATTGCCGCGCCTTACGATGGCACCGCGTTGAGCGTGGCCGCGCGCCCGGGCATGGTGGTCACGGGCGCGGATGCCGGTCGCGAGAGTGTCACGCTTATCGAACTGGCCGATCTCAAGCGTCTGCGCGTCGAGTTGTCGCTCAACGAAATCGACGCGGCCACGCTGGTGCTCGGTCAACCGGTCGAGATCACGTTCGAGTCCGTGCCCGAGGCGCGCGCGAGCGGTCGCATCACGTTTATTTCGCCGGCTGCCGCCAAGGCCGCGGGCGATGCGCGCACCCGCGATTTCCCGGTGCAGATCGGCATCGAGAAATCGCATCCGCGCGTGAAGCCCGGCATGACGGCGCGCGTGCATATCCAGGTCGCCGCTTCGCAAAAAGCGCTGTCGGTGGAAACCACCGCGGTGTTTTTCGACAACAAGACGGACGAGACGTTTGTCTTCATCCGCCCGAAGCCGCCCGCCACCGAGCCGGTTAAAACCATCGTGAAAATCGGCGTGCGGAATGACCAATATGTCGAAATCACCGACGGACTGAAAGAGACCGATGAGGTGTCCACCAAGCGTCCGGCTGCGTCCCGTCCGGCGATCAAGCCCGATGCCTTCTGAAGTGCTCAGGCTGTCTGGCGTGTCGAAGCGCTATCGCATGGGTGAGAACACGGTCACGGCGCTGGCCGACGCGAACTTTGTGATCAACGAAGGCGACTTCGTGGCGATCCTCGGTCCGTCGGGCTCGGGAAAATCCACGCTCATGCACCTGCTCGGATTCCTCGATTCTCCGACCGAGGGAGAGATTTTATTCGAAGGGAAACCGGTTTCCGTGCTCACCGAAACCGGTCGGGCGCGCGTGCGGGCGGCGAAGATCGGCTTCGTGTTTCAGGCGTTTAATCTGCTCCCGCGCCTGACGGTGCGCGCCAATGTGCGCCTGCCGCTTTCTTATAATCCGGAGCCACCGGCCGATGCCGATGAACGCGTTGAGCGGGCGCTGGCGAGCGTGGGCATGACGGATCGTGCGCATCACCGGCCCGGCCAGCTTTCGGGCGGACAACGGCAGCGCGTCGCCATCGCCCGGGCACTCGTCAACGAGCCGCGCATTTTGCTGGCCGACGAGCCGACCGGCAACCTCGACAGCCACACGGCGGCCTCGATTTTGAATCTCTTCAAAGAGCTGAACGCGCAGGGCCGCACGATCATCCTAGTGACGCATTCGCCGGAGATCGCGTCGCATTTCAAGCGCCGGTTGCATGTGCTCGACGGGCGCATCGAGGAGCGTTTCGCATGAACTGGTTCACCGGCGTGATCAATGGACTGGGCGAGGTCTGGGCGCACAAATTGCGCTCGGCGCTCACCATCGCGTGTGTGCTCCTGGGCGTCGCTTCGATGGTGGTGACGACCGGATTCATGGAAGGGCTTTTCGAAACGTGGAAAGTATCCCTCGATGAATCGGGCGGGCTCGAAAAACTTTCCAGCGCCCCCGACGCCGTGCCCGAGCGACAGAAGCCGCTGACGAGTCTTTCGTCCGGCCTCACTCTTGATGATGCGCGGGCCGTGAAGGCGTTGATCCCCGGCGTGCGGTTTGTTTCCCCTGAGATCGACCTGAGTAATGCGCAGCTCACCCGCGGCAACCGGCGGACGGCGCAGCGTGTGCAGGGCGTTGAAAACGACATCTTTGAAATCAACCGCTACGAGATCGTCGCGGGTCGCCCGTTCAGTGATCTGGACCAGCGAGATGCATCCAACGTGGTCATCATTGGCACGAAGGTGTTCGAGGAGTTGTTCGAGCCCCAGGAAGATCCGGTCGGCCAATACATCAACGTAAACGGGCGCCCCTTTCTCGTCATCGGACTGCTCAAAAATTACGAACTGTATTACGGGAGTTACAACGTGATGGAGGGTAAAAACCGCATCGCGTTCATCCCGGTTTCCACGATGGCGATCAAGCTGCAGAACACGGTGCGCCTGTCGTGGTTGAATCATAAGATCGATGACGTCGCGCGCCTCGATGAGGCGGTCGATGCGGTGCAAAACCTGTATTATCACCGCCATCGCGGGGTGCTGGATTTCAAGGTCGATACGCAGCAACAGCAGCTGGCGAGCTATAACCAGATGAAGACGGCATTCGTGCTCGGCGGTGCGGCGGTCGCCGGTGTGTCACTGCTGGTGAGCGGCATCGGCATCATGAATCTGATGCTGGCGTCGATCAACGAACGCGTGCGTGAGATCGGGGTGCGCAAGGCGGTCGGTGCATCGCCGTTTAACATCTTCTGCCAGTTCCTTGCCGAAGCGGTGACGCTCAGCCTGCTCGGCGGCATACTTGGCATCACCGTGGCGGTGGGCGTGATCGAGGGATTGCAGGCGGTGTTGCCCTCGGGAAGCAGGCCGTTGCTGGTGAGCTCGGCGTTTTTCGTGGGCTTTGCGTTCAGTGTCACCGCCGGCGTATTGGCCGGCGTGTATCCGGCGATCCAGGCGGCCCGGCTCGATCCGATCGAGGCGTTGCGGTATGAATGAGCGCGTCGCGCTCATTCAGTTGAGGTTTGAAGATTAAGTTTAAGTTCGGACCGCCGGAGGTCTGACTTAATCTTAAACTCTGAACTTAAACTGAGCTCAGCTCAGAGTAACGGCGCGAAGAGGCGGCTGAGGTCCTCGGCGAGGTTGCCGAGCAGACGTGTGCGGGGACGCGGTTCGGGCTTGGGCTCGCTGCACGTGGCGAGCAATTCGTCGGCCCAGGCGCGCATCGCGCGGACGTCGGCCTCGGAGTAGAGGAACACGCCGATTTCAAAATTCACGAAGAGACTGCGCAGGTCGAAATTGGCGGAGCCCAGCAGGCCGATACGATCGTCCACGATCACGGCCTTCGAGTGCATCATGCGGCCGGTGTGGTGGAGCACGCGTGCGCCGGCCTTGGTCATCTGGCGCACATAGTGGCGGCGGGCGAAGTCGGTGACCGGGTGGTTGGACTTGGCGGGGATGACGAGCGTGACGTTTTTACCGGAGCGCGCCTTGACGATGAGCGAACGCAGCAGGACCTCGTCGGGAATGAAGTAAGGCGTGATAATCAGGATGCTCGTCTCGGCTTCCTGGATCATCGAGATGATGCCCTCGTAAAGCGGATCGCCGTGAACATCGGGGCCGCTGGCGACAATGTGCACGGCGCTATCGCCCTCGGTGCGCACGGCGGTGGAGTCGGCTTCCCCGCGGAGGGTTTCGATCGGCTGGCGGCTGGCGAAAGACCAGTCGGCGAGGAACACCTCGTTGAGTAGTGCCGCGGCGGGACCGCTGATGACGGCGCCAAAGTCGGCCCAGCGTTTTTTCAGCGGCTGTGCGCCCATGTATTCGTGGGCGAGGTTGTGGCCGCCCACGATGGCGGTGTGCTGGTCGAAGACGGCGATCTTGCGGTGATTGCGCAGATTGGCCGAGCTGCGGGTCGAAAGCGGGACGACCGGCATGAAACGCACAACCTCGCCGCCGGCGTTGCGAAGCACGTCGGCGAAGCCGCGACTGGAGAACAGGCAGCCGAGGGCGTCAAGTTGCAGGCGGACCTTCACGCCCTCGCGGGCGCGTTTGGCCAGAAGATTGATGATGCGCCGGCCGGTGTCGTCGCGACCGAGAATGAACGTGGCGATGTGGATGGAATGCTTGGCTTCGTTGATCAGCGTCTCGAGTTCGGTGAACGCCTGTTCGCCGGTGGTGATGAGCCGCACGGTGTTGCCGCCGGCGGGGGCGCCCGCACCGGTGGAGGTGATGGTGTGCGGCGTGGGCTGCGCGGCGAGGGCGGGGCTGATCGCAGGGATACCCTGCAAACGGGGCACGACGGGGCGTTTGTTGCGCGCGAGACGCTGGATCTTACGTCCGCCAAACAGGAGAAAAAGCGGCACGCCAACGTAAGGAATGAGGATGATCATCAGCAACCACGCGACGGTGTTGCTGGGCTGGCGTTTCTCGCTGGCGAGTCGGGCGAGGGCGAACACGGCCAACAGAAAGCCGCCCACCGTAAGAAGGTGGGTGAGCAGGCTGGTGCCGACGGCTTGGGAGACTTCCTCGGTCATGCGCGGTATGTGCGGTTGACGGTGGCGGTTGCGCGGCCTGAAGCAAGACAGGGGGAGGGCCGGAAATTAGGGCAAATTGGGACTTGAACTAAGGACGGGGAAACGCCTTTTTGACCCTTCTGTTTGGTGGAATATCCAAGTGGCCAAAGGATGGGGACTGTAAATCCTCCCGCTCACGCGTTCGCTGGTTCGACTCCGGCTTCCACCACCAGTTTACCTTCCTGTGGCCGGGAAGGTTTTTTTATGTCCGCTTGGCGCGAATGACTTAGATCAGGCCCGCGCTGCGGAAACTGTAGTAGCCCAGACCGCTGGGGTCGGAGCCGGTCTGCCCGAGAACGACGTGGTCGAGCAGCGTGATGTCCACGGTCTGGCCGGCGTCGCGGAGCTGACGGGTCATTTTGATGTCGGCGGAACTCGGGGTCGGGTCACCCGAAGGATGATTGTGCGCACAAATGATGGCCGAGGCGGATTCCTTGATGGCTTCGCGAAACACCTCGCGCGGGTGGGCAAGTGTGGCGCTGGCGGTGCCGGAGGTGATTTCAACGCACTTGATCAGCCGGTTTTTGCGGTTGAGGCAAAGCACCCAGAATTTTTCAACCACGAGGCCGTGGGTGTAGGCGCGCAGGAACTCGGCGGCTTTGTCGGCACTGTCGATGAGTGGCGGTGTGTGGCTGCCGGCGTGCGCCAGAATGCGGCGGGCGACCTCCATCACGGTGATAAGCTGGAGGGCTTTGACGCGGCCGATGCCCTTGAGTTTTTTGAAGTCGGTTTCGCGCCACTGAATCAGGCCGGCGAGTGAACCGGCCTCGGCGATGAGGCGGTTCGAGAGCGTGAGAACGTCGTGGCCCTTGGTGCCGCTGCGCAGCAGCATGGCGAGCAGTTCGCTGTCGCTGAGCACGCCCGCGCCGTGCTTTTCCAAGCGCTCCTGCGGGCGGTCGCCGGTGGCGAGGGTTTGGAGGCGATTGGTTGGCGGGGTCACGGCGTATAAGCGGGTTTGGGGGCGCGGGATTCGTTGTCGGCAATCGCGGTGATGTGGCGCTGGAAGTCCGGATCTTCGCCTTCAAGGAGGAGCGGGAGGCGGTCGCGGAAATCACTCCGGCGGCACCAGTAGCGCATGTAATCTTCCCACGTCTGCCAGAGACGGGCGGTCTGGCGGTTCATCTCGTCTTCGTAGACGAGGATGTAGGCGCGCTCGAAAATGGAGATCAGGATTTCAAAGAGGATGTCGCGACGCTCGATCTGTTCGGGATTAAACGGCGTGGATGGCTCCGCTTGGGTCATCAGGCGCAGATCGGCGTTGTCGAGGACGAGCCGGAGAAATTTCGAGTATTCGTCGGAGAGCTGCAGGTAGAGGTCTTCGTCGTCGTTGATGCGTTCCTTGCGCTGTTCTTTGAGGAACACCCAGATCGCGAAGGGCAAACCGACGATGGTGACGATGTAGCTGAGGGCTTCGAGCCATTCCAAGTTCGTCATAAGCAAACGATAGGCGCGGCGTGATCCGTAGGCAAGAGGCGAGGTCAGGGGCTTCGTAAATGGACGCAAAAAAGCCGGTCCGTTTCGGGACCGGCTGATGCTCGGGGCGGTGAATGACTCAGTAAATCTTCACGTAGGCGTTGCGGCGGAGACGCTCGATCCAGCGCTCTTCGGATTCGCGGGCCATCTGATTGATGAGGGTGCGCTCGATCTGCTCGCGCACATCGGCGAGGGACTGGGTGCCGGCGAATTTACGGTCTTCGACGTAAAGAACGTAAACGGCTTCGGGCGCGACGATCGGCGCGGTGATCTGGCCTTTTTCGAGTTTGAACAACGGCTCGCTGAACTCGGGCTTGAGGTCGGCGCGAGGCTGCCAGCCCCAGTCGCCGCCCTTGGTGCGTTTGGAGTCCTGGCTGAGTTCGCGGGCGAGGTCTTCGAATTTGGTGCCGGCCTTGAAGCGGTCGGTGACCACGGCGGCGCGGGCGAGGAGCTGCTCGTCGGTGTCGCCGGGCTGGCGGGTGAGGGAGAGCAGGCGCATGTGGACCTGGTCGTCCTGCATGAAACGGTCTTTGTTCTCGTTGTAGAACGCCTCGACGCGGGCGGGGCTGACGATGTTCTGGTTCTTGCGCTGCTGGCCGCGCATGTAGTCGTAGATCATGTCGTCTTCGACCTTCTTGCGGTAGTCGCGATAGGTGAGGCCGCTGTTGCGCAGGTAGGCGAGGAACTTGGCGCGATCGCCGTCGAAACGGCGGATCTGTTCCTCGGCGATGGCGTTGTTGATGAAGCTTTCGGGGACGCGGCGCTTTTCGTCCTTTTTGAACTCTTTCACGATCAGGATGCGATCGATCATCTGCTGGATGATTTCGTCCTGTAGGGTTTCGAGGCGCTCGTTGAAGTCCTTTTCGTTGCGGGCGGAGCGCTGGAGGGCGGGCACGCGCGGGGCGATTTCGCGGCGGAGGTCATCGACGGTGATAACCTTGTCCTCAGCGACCGCCACGACGCCGTTGGCAAAACGCAACGAGATGCTGTCGACGGGGTTGGGGGTGGCAGCCGGGGTCGGCGTCGGGGTCTGCGCAAGAGCGGCGAGCGGGGCGAGAGCGGCAAGGGAGCCGAGGAAACGGAGACGGCGGAACGTCATGGAGTGTGCAGATTGGGCAGAAACGAGAGAATTGCTTTTAACGGTAGGAGGCACGGGGGGGCGGTCAACTGTGGAAACCGGAGGCCGCGAGGAGTGACGGAGTCGGTTTTTTGAGTCAGCCAGTGGGTGGGGGTCTGACGCCCAATTTCAGGGAATGTTCAGCCCGGCGTGCAGTAATCGTGTATATAACCTGTGTAAGAACGGATGCGCGGACAGTTATTTTACACGGCCGGTGGAGGCCTGCGCCGGGTTGATCTCGATGAACACGGGCTCTTCGCCGCAGGTGAACTGGAGCGAACCGCCGGTGCTGTTAATCGTGGACGTCGTGCGTGCGTAGAGGTCGCTGAGCACGGCGTCGTGGACATCGGCCTTTACGCGCATGGGCAAAGGATCGAGCCAGCGCTGCCAGTGTTTCGAACGCCCGATGCTGGTATCGCTGAGAAATCCCCATGCCACGATGACCTGCCGTTCACCGGGCCGACCGAGGATGTAGGCGAGCGCCTTGGGGCTGCCGTCTTTGCCATCGCTGTCCGGATAAGCGGCCTCAAGCGGCTGGATGACCTTGTAATCAACGTTGTAGATGACGTCTCCGAAGCGTCCGAGGGCGACCCACGGCAGGCTCGGGGCATCGTCGATCGTGAACGCGAAGTAATTAAAATAAAACGAGCGGGTTACGCCGAGTCCCATGAGTTGAGTGGTGCCGGTCACGTAAGTGGCGGCGGCGCGGCGCTCGCTGACCTGGGTCCAGTTGCTTCCCAGCAACCACGGTTCCTTGGGGTTGAAGCGGGGATCGGCGCGGTGGATTTGATTGAGCGTGTCCTGCGCGGGGGGAAGGCCGTTGACGCGCGCGGCGAAGTCGATGCCGGTTTCGGTGTTGAGCAAGGGCAGGTTGAAACCGGCGGCGTGCATCGGGTCTTTGATCAAGCTCACGTGCCGCGGGAGATTGTTGATCGGGGTCGCGAGTTCGGGGCTCATCACCTCTTCGTAGAAATGGCCGGAAACCTCGTCCACGAGCGGAAGCAGGCCGGCGTTAATCTGATCTTCCACGAATTTTTGCTGATGGCCGGCACTCACGGCGAGGCCGACGATTTTGACCGGAGTGCGGGACGTGCGGGCGGCGGTGCGAAAGGTGCGCGCCATCGCAAGCATGTCCTGCGGCGTGCCCTGCCAGCGCTCGACGGTGTTGGCTTCGTTGCACAGTTCCAATGCGGCGAGCGTGCCGCGTTCGTCCTGCGTGCGTTTGATCAGCTCGATCAAGTAATCGCGTTGAACGTCCCAGTCGTCCGGGGGATTGGCAGTGCCGGACGCGGACCACGGCAGACCCGCTTTGGGACGCGCACTCGTCCATAACGGCGAGCCGTCATAGGCGATCATCACGCGGCCGCCGACGTCTTTCACGGATTTGAAAACGCGATCAAACTCAGCCCAATCGTAGACGCCCGGTGCTTTGTGGATATCCGACCACGGCGTGAAATACCGGAACCAACGGAAGCCCGGCATGGGCGGGAGTTTTTTGTCAATGTGGGCACCGAGGGGCCAGTCGTCAGGCAGATCCGCGGTGAGGCGTGCCGGCGAATAGGCGAGCAGGCATTGCGCGGTGTGAGCGAGTTCATCGATGGCGGTGCGATCTTTGGATTCGATGGTCGCGCGAACACGATACACGCCGGGCTTGAGGTCTTGCTTGAGCGTGAGCTCCTGCGGGGTTCCGCCCTGAAGCGTGATGGCCGAGCGCGTGACGACGGTTTTTGCGGTGAGCAGGTCGAGCCATTCGAGCGCGAGCAGGGCGTCGATGCGGGGCAAGCCTTCGGGCACGGCAAGGCTCAGCTTGAGCGTGGGCCGGGTGCCGTGGGTAAACGTGTTGTCGGGAGCGTCGGTCTTCAGCTGGAGATCGACGGCATTCAACGCGGACACGGGCTGCAGCCACAGTTCGATGACGCCTCCGTGATCCTGCGTGTTGGCGATCTCGAGCTTCTCGTTGCCCTTGAGTCTCAGCATGCGCGACGCCTGCACGGTCGCATACCAGTTCGCCCAGGAGTCGGGCTGGCCTGATTCGCGCACGGGTTGGAACGGAGCCTGGTCGAGCGAGATAAACCGGTCGGGCGCGGTCGGCGGTCCGGATGCGGGCAGCACGCGCCAGCGATAATGAGGGATTTGCCCGTTGGGATTTATCCAATGCACGCCGCTGCGGACGATCAGGCCGAAGCGGTAGTGACCGGCGTAGAGTTTAAGCGGCGACAGATCAAACGTGACGGCCGCTGCGCCGTTGAAATGGAGGCTCTGACCGCGGCTGGTCGGGATAAGCCAGGCCGCGCCCTCGGTGACGGTCGCGGCGGAAGCGGGCAGCGTGAGCGTTCTCGTGGGCGATCGCGGCACGAGCTCGGCGGCGTGCGCAGTGAGTCCTGTGAAAAATATCAACGAAGCCAGCAGTGAGATGAGACTGCAGGACAGATATGACTTCATGGGGTTTTGAAGGTAGAGGAACCGGTTCAGTTTAGCTCCGGCTCATGTCGACGAGGACGATGCAGGGTTTTAAAGAAACGGAGGGGCGACTCGCGATTTTAATCGGGCCGGCACGTCTTTCGACGGATGGGCGCCTGATTAGAATCTTGTGGCGCGGGGGCGTCTTTGCAGGCTTTCGTCACTTTTATCAAAGCCGCATGACATCCATCCCCACGCCCGCGATCGCCGAAACCAGCCCGCCTTCCGATGGTCGCCGAAAAGTCCGGGTAGCCATCATCGGTGTGGGCAATTGTGCGTCCTCTTTGATCCAAGGCGTTCACTTTTACCGGAATTCACCTGCGGACGAAGTGGTGCCGGGGCTCATGAATGTCGTGCTGGGCGGTTACCATGTCGGCGACATCGAGTTCAGCGCGGCCTTTGACATCGATGCCAACAAGGTGGGTAAGGATCTCGCCGAAGCCATTTTGGTCGAGCCGAACAACACCATCCAGTTTGCCAATGTGCCGGCGTCGGGTGTGACCGTGCAGCGCGGCATGACCCTCGATGGTTTGGGCAAATACGTGAGTGAGAAGGTCACCGAGTCGTCCGCCGCGGTGGTGGACGTGGCCAAGATCCTCAAGGACACGCGCACCGATGTTGTGATTTCTTATCTTCCCGTTGGCTCCGAGCAGGCGACGAAGTGGTATGTCGAGCAGGTGCTCGCGGCCGGTTGCGGCTTCGTGAACTGCATTCCGGTGTTCATTGCATCAAAAGCGGAATGGCAAAAGCGATTCAAAGACCGCGGTCTTCCCATCATCGGTGACGACATCAAATCCCAGGTGGGCGCGACGATCACGCACCGCACGCTGGTGAACCTGTTTCGCGAGCGGGGCGTGCGTCTCGACAAAACCTACCAGCTCAATTTCGGCGGCAACACCGACTTCCTCAACATGCTCGAGCGCGAGCGTCTCGACTCGAAGAAAATCTCCAAGACCAACGCGGTCACCAGCCAGCTCGGCGAACCGATGCTGGCCGACGACGTTCATGTGGGCCCGAGCGATTACGTTCCCTGGCTGAAGGATCGCAAGTGGTGCCACATCCACATGGAAGGAACGACCTTCGGAAACGTGCCGTTGAAGTGCGAAGTGAAGCTCGAAGTCTGGGATTCGCCGAACTCCGCCGGTGTGGTCATCGATGCGGTTCGCTGCATTAAACTCGCGCTTGATCGCGGCCTGTCGGGGCAACTCGACGCGCCTTCCAGTTATTTCATGAAGTCGCCGCCGGTCCAATACACGGATCACGAGGCGCGCGAGCGCACCGCGGCGTTCATTCGCGGGGCTTGACCGCCGGCGCGGCTCCGGCCCGCGGCCGGTAGTAGCGTGTGACGGGGTCCATCTCCGCGTCGGGGCCGGTGTAGCCGTAGGTGTGTTTCAAATACAATTCCGGCTCGGGCGGGACTTGCGTTGGCGTTCCGAGAAAATCAGCCGTGCGCGCCGGATAAAACCAATCGCGTGGGAAAGGCGCGGTATCGCCCGGGTTGGGACTGTTGAGGATGGTGCGCAACGTGCCGCGCTCCTCGACGAGAAAGTAAATATCCGCCTCCCAGCCGCGATAGTTAATGTAGAGTTTTGGGCCTCCGTGACGGTGCGATGTGTCGTGCAACGTAAAGCCGTCCGGCAGCCGTGAGGCCGCGGCTTTCAGGTGTTCATAAGCTCCGGCTGGCGCTGCAAAATCAACGTCGCGATCGTGCGAGAGAATGCATCCTTCGCGCCAGTAGCCGAGCAGCGTGCCGTAGCAGATCCAATGTTCGGCACCGCTCTCACGCAGCCATGAATTGACGGTGTGGAAAAGGGTGGCGAGTGCCTCGGCCCGGGCGCGCCGGCCGGACTCACTCCAGGCGGCGTCGGCGTAGCGCACGTGGCGGACGAGCACCCGGAGCTGACGGCGGAGATAGTCCCATTGATGAGTGAGCGACATCGGCGGCGGGACTCAGACGGAGCGGCACAGGGCGCGCAGGCGCACGATGGCGGAGAGATTCGCGAAAACGGCGATCACCGCGCACACGCCGATCAGGATGGGGGCGGGACCGAAGCCGAATTGTCCGGCGGCGGCGGCGATCGCACAGCCGCCGGTGAGCCATACGACACGTTCGGCACGCTTCATCCAACCACGGGGCGGTTTGACCTGAAGCGCCTCGGCCTTGGCGGTCGAGTAGGTGACCATGAAGCCGCCAAAAAGCGCGGTGACAACGACGAGTTGGGCGAGAGGTTCGCCACGAAAAAAGAACAGGAGCCCTGCGAACAGAAAGAACTCCACGTAGCGGTCGAGAGCCGAATCGAGCACCGCGCCGCCCCGCGAGGCGGTGCCTTGCAAGCGGGCGATGGCGCCGTCGAGTCCGTCGCCGAGCCCGCTAAGCGTGAGCGCCCAGGCGGCCGCACCGGGGCGGCCCAAGCCTGCGGCGATACCTGCAACGAGACCGAGGGCGAGTGAGAGCCACGACACCGTGGTCGCGCTTAATCCGGCGCGGGCACACAGGCGGGCGAGCGTGTCGATCCAGCCGTAGCCGAGGTGCATCAGGCGTTCGCCGAGGAAGGCGGTGCCGCCCTCGCGCAACACCCGCGCATGGCGGGCACCCGGGGCGCGAAGCGTGGCGATGACGAGCAGGATCAGCGCGCCCGCGATCAGTGCGATGCCTGCTTGATGATCCGTGGCGGTCATCGTTGGGAATCGGCCTCGCGGCGGGCGCGGGTCGCGACGCGATCAAAACTCCAGTGAAGCACGGGCGCGATCAGGCTGTGCAACCAGGACAAGACGGTGAGTTGGAAGCCGGGGGTGACGGAAAAACGTCCGCAGCGCACGGCGTCCAGCGTCACGCGGGCGACGGCATCGGCGGTCCAAAGCCCGCCGCCGGCGGTGAGGGCCTTGGTCTCGGGCGGCTTGGTGAGGTTTTCTTCGACGAGTTGGGGCGTGTCGGTATCCGGCGGATACACGATGGTCACCGCGATGCCGGCCGGTTTGAGTTCGCCGCGCAATGCCTCGGCCAAGCCGCGCAGCGCGAATTTGCTGGGGGCGTAAGGCGTATAGCCAAAAAGACCGACGAGGCCGGCGCCGGATGAAACCAACACGACGGCACCGCGTCCGCGGGCGCGCATGCCCGGCACCACGGCCTTGATGGCGTAGAGCGTGCCGAAATAGTTTACCGCCATGGTGCGCTCGAAGACGGAGACGGGGATTTCCTCGAAATAACCCGGGCGGGCGACACCGGCCGAGGTGATTAAAATATCAACGGGACCGTGGACGGCTTCGGCAGCCTGCAAGGCGGCGAGCACGGCGGATTCGCTGGAGACATCGGCAGGAAAAACAACGACTTCCGGCGTGGTCGGTGTGTTTGCCCGCACGGCGGCGGCGGCCGTGGCGAGCTTGGCCGGATCGCGACCCACGAGGCTCAGGCGTGCTCCCGCGGCGGCGGCTTGGCGGGCCAGGGAAAGGCCGATGCCGCTGGAGCCTCCGGTGATGAACACGTGCTGGTTGCGCAGTTCCATTGGGTGGGTGAGCCGGGAAGGTGCGACGAGCGCGGACCGGCGCGGCAGACGACACAAAAACCACCGGCGCAGCAACTGGGAATTCACTTGCGAGCGTGGCGTTTTACCAAGTTCCTGAATCCCTGTTATCCATGCGTGACGCTGTGGCTATTATCGGATCCGGGGCAAAATTCCCCGGTGCTCGCGACCTGGTCGCCTTCCGGCGCATGATTGCGGCCGGTTCGGTTCACACGAGTCCGGTTCCCGCGTTGCGGTGGAACCACGCGACCGTGCATAGCGCGAATCCGCGTCATGCGAACAAAACGCCTGCGCAGGCCGGTGCATTCATCGATGACATCGAATGGTTCGCGCCGGAATTTTTTGGAGTGACCCCGAAACGCGCGCGGTTGATGGACCCGCAGCAACGCCTGATGTTGGAGATGGCGCGACAAGCGTTGGAAGACGCGGGTTATGCGCGACGCGTTTTGGCGGATGGGCGGGTCGGAGTTTATGTGGGTGCGTCGTCGCAGGATCACCGCACTTGGTTGACCGGGGCGGTGACGGGGCCGGTGAATTTGTCCGGACATTCCGGGGTGGCGGCCAACCTTACGTCGGAGGAGCAGGCCGCGGTGTTTGCGGGAGTGCCGGCGATATCGGCCTACACGATCACGGGCGCGCAGCTCAACATGATCGCGGCGAACGTGAGCCAGGCGTTTGATTTTCGCGGGCCGGCGTTTGCGTTGGACACGGCGTGCAGCTCGGCGCTGGCGGCGTTGCACGAGGCAGTGCTGCACCTGCGCACGGGCATCGTGGACGCGGCGCTCGTGGGCGGTGTCTATACGATCATCGATCCGACAATGATGGTGTGCTTCAGCCGCATCGGGGCATTGTCGTTCACGGATCGCTGCGCGCCGTTTCAGACGGAGGCAAACGGCTTCGTCCTCGGTGAAGGTGCGGGCGCGGTGGTGTTAAAACGGTTGGCCGACGCGCAACGCGACGGCGACCGTGTAGTTGCAGTGATCCGCGGTGTGGCGATGAATAACGACGGGCGCGGACAGGGCCCGCTCACCCCGAGTGCGAGCGGGCAGGCGGCGGTCATGCGCGATGCCTGGCGGGACGCGGGTTGTGATCCGGCGAGTGCAGGCCTGCTGGAGGCGCATGCGACGGCGACGCAGGCGGGCGATGGCAGCGAACTGGCGGCGCTGGCGGATGTGTTTGGCGGCGCGGCGGCTCCGGTGCCGGTGTCGTCGATCAAGGCCAATATCGGGCACGGGCTTTCGTCGGCGGGCATGGCGTCGCTGCTCAAAGCGGTGTGCGCGGTCGAGTCGGGCCTGATTTTTCCTCAACCAGTGAGCGGACCGCTGCGCCAGGAATTGTCGTCGACGACGGCGCGGTTGCGTGTGCCGGTGACGGCCGAGGCGTGGAAGCGACAAGGCGACACGCCGCGTCGCGCGGGGGTGAGCGCGTTTGGTTTTGGCGGAACGAATGTGCACGTCGTGATTGAAGAACCTCCGGTGGCGGTGACGCACCAGCCGGTGCGCGGACAGCAGCGCGTGACGGTGTCGGCACCCAATCGGGAGTTGCTAGCGACGTATGCGGGCGAGCTGGCGAGCGCCGTGCGTGACAGCGGAGCGACGGTCGGCGACACGGCGTTCACGCTGGCGACTCGTCGCACGGAAACCGAGGCGGTGGATTTTGACGCGGCGGACACGGTGGAATTGATCGAACGTCTGGAGCAGGTGGCGTGCGGTGAAACGCCGCCGCCGGCCACGGTGAAGGAGCGGTCTGCGGGAAATTTGATCTCGTTGCCGCCGTCACCGCTGGCGCAGCGCCGGTATTGGTTGATTGATGAAAACAAAGTCGCGCGCGCGACAGCAGCCGGCGGCGGGGCGGACGTGCTCACGGCAGAAGAGACGGTGGATGGCGACGATGCATTGGCGGTGGTCGTGGCCTCGGTCTGCGCCGTCACGGCATGGCAGCCGGGCGATGTGAAACCGGAGCACTGGTTCGTGGCGGACCTGGGTTTCGATTCGTTGACGACCTTGGAGTTGATGACGGTGCTCGGACGCAGCCTGCCGGGAATGACGCCGCCGCCCCGCACGATTTTTACGCACGCACTCACGGTGGGCGAACTGGCGGGGTGGATTGCGGCGGCACCACGGGCGACAGCGGAAACGACGGGGCCGGCGGTGGTGTTCGAGACGACGACGCATGCGTGGCTGGGCGAGCATCGTCCGGGCGGGCGGCGGTTGCTGCCGATGGCGGCGATGCTCCAGGCGGCACGACAGCTCACGGGCGCGGAGGCGGTGGCGGATTTCCGTGTGACGGCGCCGGTGGAAGTGACGGGTGACCGCGTGGCGTTGCACGCCGAGACGGGAGCGGACGGTGCGTTTACGCTTTGCACCGACGCGGGTGTGCGGGCGGCGACGGGACGGACAGTTAAGGTGTCGGGATGGGAGCAGCCGCTGGCGCGGGCGGATACGCTGCCCGGGGAATTATCGTTGGTTTCGTTTTATGCGGAGTTTGGTTTTCACGGACCGGCGTTGCAGGCGCTGGCGGGTGCGCCGCGGGTCGGTGCGACCTCGGTCGAGGGCGTGATCGCGGCGGAGGGAGATGCGGTGACGATTTTGGACGGGGCGTTGCAACTCGCACTGTATTGGTTGGCGGATACGCGACGCCGGGCGGCACTGGTGACTGGATTCGCGGACTATCGGCAGCTGCGCGAGTGGCCGGTGCGCGGCACGGTGCGGTGCACGGCGATCCTGACGAGCGAAGGTGCGGATGGCGTGCGCGGGGACTTCGATCTCGCGGATGAAAACGGCGGATTGATCGCGCAGTGGCGCGGCGTCGATGCGCGAGTGCTGGCGGGCGTGGCAACGGGCGGATTGCCCGAGGTGCGTGAACTGGCGGCCCGCAAAGCGGCGCTGGCTCAGGCGGGATTTGCGATGCCGTATTTTCAGGCGCATGACGGCACGGCTGGCGCGATGACGAGTATTGGCGGGCGCGAGGTGGTTAATTTTTCGTCTTATAATTATCTCGGGCTTGCCGGTGATCCGGTGGTGAACGCAGCGGCAACCGCGGCCGTGTTACGCTACGGCACATCGGCCTCGGCCAGTCGCGTGGCTTCGGGCGAACGGCCTGTTCACGGTGAACTCGAACGCGCGCTGGCAGAGTTCCTCGGCTGCGGCGGCGCACTCGCCACGGTGAGCGGCCATTCGATCAACGTGGCGCTGATCGGGCATTTGTTCGGGCCGGAGGATCTGGTGATTCATGACAGCCTGGCGCATGACAGCATCGTGACGGGGGCAAGGCTTTCCGGCGCGCGACGCCTGGCTTTCGCGCACAACGATCTGGCCGCGCTCGAAGCGTTGCTCTCGGCGGAACGCTCCAAGGCGCGGCGCGTGCTGATCGCAGTCGAAGGCGTTTATAGCATGGATGGCGACCTGGCTCCGCTTCCCGGCGTGGTCGCGTTGAAGAAAAAATACGATGCCATGCTGCTGGTGGACGAAGCGCATTCCCTCGGCGTGCTGGGCGCGACCGGTGCGGGTGCGGGCGAGCATTTTGGCGTGACGCGCGGTGACGTGGACCTGTGGATGGGCACGTTGTCGAAGACGCTGGCGAGTTGCGGCGGTTATGTGGCGGGCGATGCCGCGTTGATCGACTATCTCAAATTTACGATGCCGGGTTTTGTTTACAGCGTGGGCCTGTCACCGGCCAATGCGGCGGCGGCGCTGGCGGCGCTGCAATTGTTGCAGGCGCGCCCGGGGTTGCCCGCCACGTTGCGCGAGCGTGCAGATTTTTTCCGTCGGGCGTGTCGTGAGCAAGGGGTCGATATCGGGCTCAGCGCGGAATCGGCGGTGGTGCCGTGCATCACGGGTTCGTCGACCAAGGCGCTGCGACTGGCGGAGGCGCTCGGTGCGGCGGGCGTGAATGTGCAGCCGATTTTTTATCCGGCGGTGGAGGAGGGACGGGCGCGACTGCGGTTCTTCATCACGGCGGAACACACCGAGGTGCAGTTGACGCGGACGGCGGTGTTGTTGGGGCGTGAGCTTGCGGCGCTCAACGAAACCCAGGAGAAGTTGAGCACATGAGCGACGTTAAGGTAAGCCGCGTGACCGGTCGGAAAGAGAAAGAGGTTTTCTTGAAACTGCCCTGGAGGTTTTATCGCGGGAACACGGCGTGGGTTCCCCCGATGTTGTTCGATGTGCGCACGCAGACCGACCCGAAGCGCGGGGAATTTTTCAAACATTCGCAGGCGGAATTTTTTCTGGCACGACGGGGTGATGACGTGGTCGGCCGCATCGCGGCGATGCACAATCAGCGGCATCTGGATGCGCATGCGGACGGGGCGGGGTTCTTCGGGTTCTTCGAATGCGAGGATAATGCGGAGACAGCGCGGGCGTTGCTGGAGACAGCCGAAGCGTGGTTGCGAGGTCGCGGACTTACGGTCGCGCGCGGTCCGGCCAATTTCAGCATCCAGGATGAAGCGGGCGTGTTGCTCGATGGTTTCGAGCATGCGCCGATGGCGGGCATGGGTTACACGCCGCCGTATTATCGCGCGCTCATCGAAGCGGCGGGTTACACGAAGGCGAAGGATCTATTGGTGTGCCGGATCGACTGGGCGCATTGGAACACGGAACAGTATGACCGGATCATCGCGGTGACGAGCCGGATGGCGCCGGGAGTGAATGTGCGCGAGTTGAACATGGCGGATCTGCCCGGCGAAGCGGGGCGACTTGCGGAGGTGTTTGCCGAGGCGTGGCGCGAAAACTGGGGCGCGCAGCCGATCTCACAGGCGGAGTTTTTGAAATACGCGGAGCAATACCGGTTGTTCATTGATCCGCGCACGGTGTTGTTTGCAGAGAAAGACGGCGAGACGCTCGCGATCATGGTGGCGATTCCGGACATGAACGAAATCATCCAACGCATCGACGGGCGGATGTTTCCGCTGGGCTGGTGGCACCTGCTGACCAAACGGAAAAAGCTGAAGGGAATCCGATTGTTCCTGCTCGGCGTTAAAAAGAAGGCGCGGATTCTCGGACTGCCGGCGCTGTTCATGCGCAACATGCACGCGCTGTTGAAGCAATCGGATTACCAGAGCCTGGAGTTTTCATGGATCTTGGAGGATAACAAAGAGACCCTGGCTTTGGTGAACCGGTTGGGCGGACATCGCGTGCAGACCTTGCGGCTTTACGACAAGGCGCTGTGAACATGCGGGGCGAGAGAATCATCGCTGAATGGCGCGACTGGTGGCGTGGTGCGGGTGCGGCGGGTCGTTGGGTTCCGGTTGCGATGGGCGCGGTTTTTCTGGCGTTGCACACGGTGCTCGGCGGATTGCGTGGAGATCATGCGTGGTTGGTGCTCGCAGCGCTGGCGGTTTATTACGCGGGGCCGAGGCTGCGGGCGGCAGGGCGGTTTTTGCTGCCGCTGCTGATCATGGTGACGGTCTATGATTCGCAGCAGTATTGGGCCCTGTCGTTGCGCGCTACGGTCAACGTGGCCGGTCCGCACGCGCTGGAATTGGCTCTGTTCGGGGTGCGCGACGGTGACGCGGTGACGACGCTGTCCGCCTGGTTGCAGACGCACACGCATGCGCTGCTCGACCTCGTGTGCGGGGTGGCCTACCTGGCGTTTGTGCCGGTGTTTCTCCTCGTGGCGGCGTGGTGGCGATTCGTTAAAAAAATACCGGGTGCGGAAGGAGTCATGTGGGCGATGCTGTGGCTCAATCTCGCGGCATATGTCATTTGGATGATTTATCCGGCGGCGCCTCCGTGGTATGCGGATCATTACGGACTCGGGCCGGCTGTGCTGACGGCGGCACCCGAGGCGGCGGGCGCGGCGCGTTTCGATGCGTTGCTTGGGGTGACCTGGTTTGCGGATTACTACGCGAAAAACACCAATGTGTTCGGGGCGATTCCCTCGTTGCACGTGGGGCAGACTTTTCTCGCGGCGCTGTTTGCGTGGCGCTTCCGGTCGCTGCGCATCGTGATGACGGGCTTCTGGCTGCTGGTGATGTTTTCGTCGGTGTATTTGAATCACCACTATCTGGTCGACGGACTGGCGGGGATGGCACTGGCGACGGTCGCGTGGGCGGTAATGAGACGAAGCGAGGAGCGGATTGAGTTTCATGAGCCGACTTTGGTGACGGCGGCAGACGAGCCTTTTTGGCGTTGTCTGTATCAGTTATTGCTCAGTGTAGAACGACACGAATTAAACCTGCGGCAACGGGTGGTGGTTTGGGATTTGGGGTTGAGCGCGAAAACACTCGCACGGTTAAAGCGACGTTTTCCATGGGCGTTATTCCATACGCTCGATTTTTCTCAGCTGCCGGAGCATGTGAAACCGGAGAAGCGCACCTATGCGTGGAAGCCGGTGGTCATTCATCGGACGATGGAAATTTACGGAGGTAAATTGCTGTGGCTGGACAGCGCGGCGATTATTCGCGGGCCATGGACGGAGATGACTGAGTCCATCGATCAGCATGGCCTGTATTTGTTGGCAGGCCAATCGGCTCTGCGGCTGCGCTGTGATCCGGCGGTGGTGGCCAGGTTGGCGGTGCCGGAGGAGACGATGGACCAGCGTGAATTCGTGAGTGGCTTGGTAGGCGTGGATACACGCCGGCCGGCAGTGCGCGTGTTGCTGGTTGAATGGCAACAGCTGGCGCTTGATGCGCGGGATTGTCCGCCGCGTCATGCGGGGAACAATCCCGAGCAGGTGTTGCTCACGATTTTGGTGCGGCAAGGCGTGATGTCGGGCGAACTCACGGTTAACTCCGCTGACATCGACATCAGCTCGTCGAATCCGGTGCGTTGGGTGAGTTCGCGCAACAAGGTGCCGATGTGGCTGCCGGTCTGGGCCGACCCCTTTGCGCGCGCGTGGTATGTGATCTACAAAGCCGGTGACCGTGCCGTGCTGCGTTTCAAAGCGGCGAGTCGCTGAACGATGACGGGGATCATGATTTTTTCGGCGGGGGCGATGTTGGCGGCAGGCTATGTCGGCGCATGTTATTTGACGGGAGAGAATCTGATCGCGACGTGGTGGGATGAGTGGAGGTTAAGCAGGAGATCGTTGGCGGAACTCGATGCGGCTTGCGCGGCGAATATGCGGTCATCGGGCTTGGTGGTGAGCCTGACCACGATCCCGTCGCGGATCGTGGCGCTGGAGCTGACGATCAAGAGCTTGTTGCGGCAAAGCTGCCGTCCGACGGAAATTCGTTTGTGTCTTCCGGCTTGGAGCACGCGGGAGCAGCGACTTTACGAAGTCCCGGCGTGGCTGGCTCAGCTGAGGTGCGTGAAAATCGTGCGCTGTGAGGACAAAGGACCGGCCACGAAATTCTTGCCGACGTTGCAAGAGGTCGCACCCGATCAAGCCGTGCTCATCGTGGACGACGACCGTATCTACCATGCCCGCTTGTTGGAGCGTTACGTTTCACTCACTGCGGCGAATCCGCACGAAGTCGTCAGCGGTGCGGGGTGGAACGTGCCGGCGGATTTGATTGATCGCCCGACGACGTTGAGCGGCCGTTTGCGGCGGGCTCCTCATGTGCCGGTGCGGGCCAATCAACTCGGGCGCGTGCGGGAAGTAGACATCGTGCAAGGCGTCCACAGCTACGTGGTGCGACCACGTTTTTTTGATCTTAAGGAACTGGGCGATTTCACTGCGGCTCCGGACTCGGTTCGACGGGTGGATGACGTGTGGGTTAGCGCACATTGCCAGGTGCCGAAGCGCGTGCATCCGATGCGCCTGGGCTACACCGATTTTCTGCCGTGGCGGAATCGGAAACTTCAGGCGACTACGAGTCTGGGGCGTTTGAACCGCGCTGAAAATCCGGAGCAGCGAAGTAACTCGATCGCGTTGAAATACCTGAGCGATCGCTGGCGAAAACGCGGCGAGGGCACACTCAACCGCGGGTGAACAGGGAGCCGCTCATCTGTTCCTCGAAGGATTTGTGGGCTTTCACGGAGGCAAGGAAATCGGACTTCGACAACGTGTAGGTGACGACCGGTTCGGCGGCGCGGACGGTGGCGTTGCGCGGCTGGTCTTTCAGGAGGGCGACTTCGCCGAAGAAACCACCGCTCTCGATGTTGGCGACGACGCGCGTGCCGGTGTCGGAGTCGATGATGATGTTGGCGCGACCCTCGGCGATGACGTAGAATTTATCACCGGTTTCGCCCTGACGGATGATGTTGGTGTCCTTGTCGAAACGCTCCTCGTTCATCTTCTGGGCGATGTCGGTGAGATCGGAGGGGCTGAGGTCTTTGAAGAGGGTGCACTTTTTGAGAATGGCGCAGATGATCATGGTCTCCTTTACGCGGATGTCGGAGACGATGTGGCCGTCGATCATGTTCACGATGCGGTCGGCGACGTTGAGGATGCGGTTGTCATGGGTGACGATCATCACGGCGGAGCCGCGTTCATCGGCGAGTTTGCGCAGGAGCTTCACGACGTTGGCGCCGGATTCCTTGTCGAGGGCTGCGGTGGGTTCGTCGGCGAGGATGAGCTTGGGCTGGTTGACGAGTGCACGGGCGATGGCGACGCGCTGGCGTTGTCCGCCTGAGAGGTTACGGGGCTTGTAACCGGCGCGATCGGCGAGACCGACGCTCGCAAGCATGGCATCGGCGATTTTGTCATAGTCGGCGCGCGGGGCGTCGGTCAGCTCGATGGCCATGCGCACGTTCTGACGGGCGGTGAGCGAGTCGAGGAGGTTGTGCGCCTGGAAAATGAAACCCAGGTTGCGACGCATCTCGACCTGCTGGACGGGATTGAGGCCGGCGAGCTCGGTGCCCCACAGCTTGATGCCGCCTTCCTGCACGGAGCGGAGCGCGCCGATGAGGGTGAGCAGCGTGGTTTTGCCCGAACCGGACGGGCCGGTCATGATGACGATCTCACCCTTGTGGATGGTGAGAGTGTTGTTGTGGAGGGCCTGTTTGCGTGCGTCGCCCTTGCCGTAGTGGTGGTTCACGCCGACAACTTCGATCGCGACTTCTTGGTGGGAGGAAAGGCTCATGGCGGTGTCTAAGGAAGGATTGGATCAGAAGAGATCCGCAGGATCGGTGGAGTGGACTTTCTTGAGGGCGAGGTGGCCGGCGAGCAGGCACATGCCGCTCGTGAGCACGAAGATTAACAACACGCGGCCCGGGGTGAGGAACATGCGAATCTGGGTGAAGTGCTCGATGAGCATGTAGAGGCCGAAGCCGGCGATGAGCCCGGGAATAAAACCGGCCAGCGCCATCAGCACGGCCTCGTGGAGGACGATGCCGCTGATGAAACGGGGCGGGTGGCCCATGGCCTTGAGCGTGGCGAACTGGGGGAGGTGATCGTTCACCTCGTTAAACAAAATCTGGTAGCAGATGATCACGCCGATGGCGAAGCCGACGACCAGGCCGATGCCGAAGACGATGCCGGCGGGGCTTCGTTGGGTGGTGACGCGGATCTCGCGGGTGTTGATCTCGGCCGGAGTGAGTAGCAATGCCTGGGGCGGAAGCGCGGCGAGCAGACGCTGGCGGACCTCGTTTACATCGGCGCCGGGCTGGACGCGGATCAGGCCGAGATCGATCACGTCACGAGGCTGGTTTTGCATGAGCAGAAACGTATCGGCGCTCATGATAACGTGCCCCTCGTAGCTGAAGTTGGGCCCGAGTTCGCAGAGTCCGACGACCGTGACCTTGATCCTCCCGAGCGTGGTGGTCGTGCCGCTTTCCACCTGGCCGAGTTCGTGACGGGAAAGGCGGTCGTAGATGACCGCGCCGGGTTTCTGAAGGGCTCTACGGTTGGCGGCGATGATCGCGGTGGTGAACATCGGATCGTCGAGGTTGACGCCAAGCGTGAAGACACGGTTGCGGGAACCGTCCTGCGGGTTCCACCAGTAATCGGCGCCGCTATAAAGCGGGACGGAGGCGGCGACGCCGGCGACATCGCGGGCCTTGTAGATCCAGTCGATGGGGAATTCTTCGCCGGTCTTGAGATGGTTTTTCTCTTTGTGCGAGAGGATGAGGTCGCAGTCGAAGTGGGGCGGCAGGTTGGCGGCGCTGTCGTTGGAGCCGTTGAAAAAACCGAGCTCCATAAACATGATCACTACCGAAAACGCCACGGCCATGACGGACAGGGCGAGACGCGACGGCTTGTCGATCAGCATGTTCCAGGCGATGGGCAATGGACGCAGGAAACGCATGGCTCAGAACAGATCGGCCGGATCGGCGCGCTTGATCTTGCCGAGGGCGAAGACCGCGGCGATGGCGCACATCGCGAGGGTGAGACCGAGGACGAACAACGCGCGCGTGAGATCCATGTAAACAGGGAAGGACGACAAGGCGCGCAGCAAACGGTAGAGACCGAACGACAGGATCAGCGACGGGAAGTAACCCATCAGTGAAAAGATCAGACCCTGACGGATGCCGACCGCGTAGATGTAACGCTCGGTGTAGCCCATGGCTTTGAGCGTTGCGAATTCGCGAAGGCGGTTGGCGATTTCGCTGGAGAGGATCTGATACAGGATGACAGCGCCGACGAGAAAGGCCACGAACATGCCGACCTGAAACATGACGCCGACGGGCTTCACGTTCACGAAATAGTTTTCCTCGCGCTCGATGAGATCGGGCTTGGTCAGCACGAGCACATCGCGGGGCAGGGCCTCGCGGAGTGCAGTAGCGACGGCGTTGACGTCGGCACCGGGAGCGGTGCGGACGAGACCGAATTGATATTCGCGCAACTGGGGAATGCCGTAGAGCCGCAGGTAAGTATCGAGGCTGGTGATCACGCTGCCGTCGGCGAGCAGGCCCATGCCGAGGGCGTAATCGCCGCGAATGGAAAGTTCCTGACGGTTGACGATGGCGGGGCCGCCGGTGTGCCACGGCCCGTAGCTGGAGCGGGCGAGCCGGTCGACGAGCACGGTCTGGCGTTCGTTGAGGAGGCCGATCGAGTCGTTGAGGGCGGGATCGAGGAAGTAGTGACCGCCGGGACGCAGACCGAAGATGAAGCAGGACTCCGAGGAGTTGGAGACCTGGTTGCTCCATCGTCCGCCTTCGAGGAGCAGGCCTTCGACCGAAGCCACGCCGGGGACACTGCGGGCCTGGATCACGCGGTAGATGTCGATCGACTCGCTGCGCGTGAGCATCAGGTAACCGCGCGAGACGATCATCAGATTGAAGTCCAGCTGGCGGTAGGTGAGCGAGGAGTTGAGCCGCGCGGCGCCGAGGAAGCCGGCCTGCATGAAGATGAGGAGAACGGCAAAGCAGATGCCGCCCACCGCGGTGGCGGTGCGCTTTTTATTCTGGATGGTGTTTAACCAAGCCAGGGGCGTGCGCATGGGCATCGGCAAGGAAGTGACGTGAACGGCCGGGCGAAAAACTCAGAGCGAGATGCTCACGTCGACCTGCAGGAACACGAGGCGGTCGAGCGGCTCGTTCTCGTCCATGCGGATGGTCGCCTCGACCACGCGGCCCTGCGTGGTGCTGTTGGGATCCATGCTCTCGATGTTATTGCGGAAAACGATGTTGCTCACGCCGATGACGGTGCCGGTCATTTTCTTGGGGAGCGCGGAGGAAGTGACGACGGCTTTCTGACCGGCTTTCACCTTGAGAATGTCGGACTCGTAGACCTCGGCGACGACGATCATGCCGGAGGTGTCGCCGATCTTGAACAACTCGGCGCGGCCGCCGGCCGGGGCTCCGGCGCGGGCTCGGATCTTGAGGATGCGGGCCTTGATGGGTGAACGCACCTCGGAGGCGGCGAGCTGGGCCTTGGCGGCGGCGACATCGGCCTCGGCGGCACGCACGGTTTTGGCGGCTTCGTTGATAGCGAGGTCGAGATTCTGGGTGGTCTGGGCGAGTTTCAACTCGGCGGTCTGTTTGCCGAGCGTGCGGTCCTCTATCTGGTCGGGGGAAACGAATTCGCTGTCCCGGGCGGCGGCGATGCGGTCGTAGCGGCCTTGGGCGAACTTGGTTTCGGTGGCGACGGTGGCGAGGCGGGCGCGGGCGATCTCGATATCCTTGGCGGTGCTGGCGCGGGTGGCGGTGAGATCGGCCTCGGCTTGCTTGAGGCGGTTGACGGCACCGGCGGTGGAGGAAAGGCGGACCAGCGGCTGGCCCGGTTGCACCCAGTCGCCCTCGGTCACGAGAATTTCGGACACGGTGTCGCCGGGAGGTCCGGAGAGATCGATGATGCCGGATTTGGGGAGGACCCGTCCGAGGGCGGAGACGGTGTCGGCGGCGTGCAGGCCGGCGGCCAGCAGGACGGAAGCAAGCGAGAGGCGCAGGAAGGAGGCGTGTTTCATCGGGAAAAAATCAGAGGGCGGGCTGGGTGGTGAGGTCTTCGAGGGAGAGGCTGGCGCCGGCGATGCCGGTTTCCTTGAAGATCAAGCCGAGGGTGAAGCGAAGCTGGGCGAGCGCGGTGGCGTAGGACGCATGGGCGTTGATGTAGCGGATGCGGGCGCCGGAGGAGATGTTTTCCAGGCTGATGACATCGAGGATGGTGCCGTCGCCGGTTTTGAGCTGCTCGTATTGAGCGGCGAGCGCGCGCTTGGAGAGATCGACCGTGTCCTGGGCGGAGCGCACGGCGTCGGCGCGAAGGCGGACTTGTTCGAGGGCGAGAAGCACCTGGCCGGCGATGAGCTGGGAAAGCTGGATGGTCTGGGCTTCGACTTGGGCGATGTTGGCGCGGCGTTCACGCAGCAGGCCGCGCTGGTAACTGTTGTTAAAAGGCCAGTCGAGGGAGAGGCCGACGAGGCCGTTGCCGCCGGTCATGCGTTCACGAAGCGGGTCGGTCGCGTTGTCATCGTTGCTCAGGCCGCGGTAGCCGGCGCTGACGGTGAGGTCGAGGCGGGGCTTGAGATCGATCTGCGCCTGACGGGCAAGGAGGTTGAGCGGAACGAGGCTCTCTTGGGAGGCAACGTAATCGGCGCGCGCGACCAAGGCGCGGCGGATCATCGGCGTGCGCATCGCGTCCGAGGTGAGTGCGCCGGCTTCGGTGACCGGAGGAAACCCATCGTTGGGCGCAGGAGTCTCGGCGATCTGTTCGGGGGCGAGGCCGAGTTGCTGGCCGAGCGTGAAACGGGCGGAGCGCGATTCGAGTTCCGCGTTGATGCGCACGGTGCGTTTTTCGCGAAGGTTGGCCTCGGCTTGCAACAGGTAGGCAGGCGGAAAGATGCGGC
The DNA here is from genome assembly GCF_007559335.1 of Rariglobus hedericola. Classification (NCBI taxonomy): domain Bacteria; kingdom Pseudomonadati; phylum Verrucomicrobiota; class Opitutia; order Opitutales; family Opitutaceae; genus Rariglobus; species Rariglobus hedericola. Next base: position 1,564,884 of record NZ_VMBG01000001.1, on the reverse strand, counting down.
TGTCGACGAGGACCTTGGTCGATTCGACGAGGCGGGCGGCGGAGCGTTCGACGTCGCGTTGCACGAGATAGGCGTCGTCGGCGGCGCGGCTCGACCAGTAGCTGACGGCGGTGTTGAAGGCCTGCGTCGAGAGTGCGTGCTGGTAGAGAAGCTTGGCGACTTTCACATCGCCGCGGGCGGCGGCCTCCACGGCGCCAGTGCTGTCGCGACCAAGACCGCGCAGGAGCGGGACGAGAATCTCAAAGTTGACGCTGGACCGGCCGGCGGCGGAGGAGACGGGGGAAACCTGGTCGTCCACGCTGACGGCGGCATTGGGACGGAGAACGACGCCGTTGCGCAACAGGCGGGAAACACCGGCGGTATAAGTGAGGCCGTGTGAATGGGCGGTCGGGGTGCTGCCCGGGATCACGGGAGCCAGCGGCGTGCGGTTCTCGGTGGCGGCGACGGTGGCGAACGTATTCCAGTCAAAGGCGCCGGCGGTTTGATCGAGGAAGCCGGAGCGCTGCTCGATCACGGTTTCATTGACACGGAGGGCGGGATTGTCGCGCAGAGAAGCGGTGAGTGCATCGCGCAGAGAAAGGCCGGGCCGGGTAATTACGGGCGGTGATTCCGCAGTCTGGGCGGCCAGTGGAGACATCAGCACGCAGATCGCAAACGGGAGGTGGCGCAGAGTAAAAGTCACGATAACAGGAGCGGAGGGCTGGATGTGTCGAATCGCCTTAAAGCCGTATGATTGCACCGCGTTAGGGAGACTTAGAGGACGGTCATCAGCAAGTCGCCTGCCGGTCCTGTCAATGCGATTGAAAGGTGATCTTGGGAGGAGAAATGGTTTTCAGCTTTCTTCGAGGACAGGTTGTGCACCACTCTGCGCCATTCTGCGATCATGCGCGTCCTCCTCACGACTCCTTACGATCTTGCGGTTCCCGGAGGGGTAAACCGCCACGCGCTCGATCTGCTTGAAACGCTCCTGCGGAAGGGGATCGAGGTCCGCCTGATCGGGCCGTCATCGGCGGAAACACCCGAAATCGCGAACCCTTCCATCCATCGTATCGGGCGCATCTGGGTTGGCGCGCTCAACGGTGCGCGCAGCCGGGTAACCCTGGACTTGGGTATCGGGACAGAGGTGAAGCGGCTAATCCGCGATTTTCGTCCGGATGTCATTCATCTGCAGGAACCGTTTTTGCCGACGCTGAACACCTTCGCGCTGATCCATGCGGGTGGGGCGCGAACGGTGGGCACGTTTCATACTTATTCTGAAACGAGTCGCGGATACCTGTGGGCGTGGCCGTGGTGCCGGTGGGTCAACCGCCGGCTGGATGCGCGGGTCGCGGTCTCAGCTTCGGCTCGGGAGTTCGCGACACGCTGGCATCCGCGGCCGTTTGCGGTCGTGCCCAACGGTGTGCGGTTGCCTGATGCCGCGGCGATGCGCCCGTCGCGGGCGGCGGGCCGGCCGGTGCGGGTGCTGTTTGTCGGACGCGCCGATGAACCGCGCAAAGGCTTCGATGTGTTGAAAGAGGCGATGCGCCGCCTCGATGCGGAAACCCCGGGAGCGTTCACGCTCGATGCGGTCGGGCCGGCCACGGCGCGCGGTGAAGTCAGTGCGGCCGAGTTGTCGGCGGCGTATGCCGCGGCAGATGTATGCGCGGTTCCGTCGAGAGGTGGCGAGAGTTTCGGGCTGGTAGCGCTGGAGGCGCTGGCTCACGGCGTGCCGGTGGTGGCGTCACGAATCCGTGGATACGCGGACTGGCTTGATGGCACGGGGACGGGGAGGCTGGTGACGGCGGGAGACGCCGCGGCACTGGCGGAGGCATTGCGCGCGGTGACCGCGTATGCGGCGGCGTATGCCGCGTGTGCGGACCGAGCCCGCGAAGTGGCGTCGCGCTACGACTGGAACCGCGGCGTGGAGAGGTTGTTGAGAATTTACGAAGGTGCGCCGGTCTCGAACGACGAAGGTTGAGGAAACATCCGGGCGAGAAATGACCGGACCTCCGCAATCACTGCGGGATCGGCGGGGAAACCGAGGTCATCGTTGAGGCAGAGGAAGCGCGGACGGCGGCGGGCGATGCGATCGAGCAGGAGCCGCTGGCGGGCGGGACCGGGCTTGATCTTGTGAAACGCGGAATGGCGCAGGTATTCCCAGAACGGGACGATCCGCGTCTGTGCGCGGCGGTGCGTTAAAAGGTGCCAGCGGTAGAGCCGCTCCGGGCGAAAATCGGCGGGCGTGCGAAAGCGGTGCTGAAGGAACCCCTTTAATTCATCGTAAACGAGCCGCTGCATCTCGGCCCATTCATCGCAGTCGATAAGGATGGGACCGTGTTCAACCAAGCCGAAGTAGACGGGTTGTTTTTCGTAAACGAGTCGGCGGGCGCGTTCGCCGACGAGGGTGCCAAAGATTTTGATGCGACCGTCGGCGGTTTGAAAATCCTCCAGAGTGGCCGGGGAGCCGAGGAAGTAGTCGTCGTTGAAATAGATGAAACGCTTCGAGATGCCCGGCAGTTTATGGAGAGAGCACTCGATGACGTTGCTGTTGAAAGTGGGCTGGGCGACATCGGCCGACATGATCTCGTCGTGGTGCACGATACGCAGACGCGGGTGATCGATTCGCAGCCACGCGGGCACTTGGGGGCGACAGGTGACGAGGTAGACGTTGCGCACCCAAGGCGCGTGCAGTTCTAGAGAGCGCAGGCTGTGGCGCAGGCAGTCGTAAGCATCGCGGTAACGCTCGGGGTTGAGATCGCGCGTGCCTTTGGCGTGACGGCCCAGCTGCTCCAGATAATCGGGACGCGTGCCATCGACCCAGGTGTAGACGACGTCGATGGAGGAGTCGGGAGTGGACATGGCGGGCAACACGGGCGAGCGCGTCAGAAACGTCCGGCGGAGGCCAGTGTTTTTGCGCGCAACTTGACGAGCCATCCGGCCGGGGCAGGCTGACCGAACGCATGTCGAACCATTCGCAGCCTGTCCCAGGCAGTCCGTCCCGCAGGCTGATCGCTGGCATCGTCCTCGCCTTGGTGGTCGCGGCCGTGGTGTGGATATTTCGTGCCGAGCTGAAGAGCGTGGCGGGCGGGGGAATCGAAACGATCCGCGCGGCCGGACCGGTTCCGTATTTTGTGGCGATGGCCTTGCTGCCGTTGCCGCTGGCCTGGTTCACGGTGCCCGCGGGCGAGTTGTTTGCCGGACAGCTCACGGTGCCGGGCGTCATCGCGGCGTGCATGGTTGCGGTGCTGGTGCAGCTTTCGCTGAGCTATGTGGTAGCAAGGTATGCCCTGCGACCGATGGTGGAGCGGTTGTTGCACGGTCGCGGTTACAAGGTTCCCCAAGTGACGCCCGCCAATGCCGTGAGCGTGGTCATGCTGGTGAGAGTGCTGCCCGGACCACCGATGATTTTGGGTAGCTGCCTGCTCGCGCTGGCAAGGACGCCGTTCGCGATCTACCTGCTGTTGTCCGCGCTGGTTGCGCTGCCCTGGGTATGCGCTGGGGTGATATTTGGCCAGGGACTTTTAAGTGGTCGTTTCGCGCCGGCGGCCGCGGGGGCGGGCCTGCTGATCGTTTTGGTGATCGCCGTGCGGTTGTTCCGCCGGCGCTGGAAGTCGAGAGGCGAGGCGACGCTTATTTCCCGCGATTGATTCCGTAGGGGATGCGATTGCGGGTGTCGCAGGCCATCCATCCCGAATGAGTGGAAACATGGTGCAGCGGGAGCTTCGGCAAAGCCGTAAATTCCACCGGTGTTTCGGTGAGCACGGTCTCGATAAATGTGGACGGCGTAAGCATGTCGATTCGCGTCCAGCCCAGGTTTTCACCGTAGTAACGGTGGCTGTCGTGAAACGGGCGCAGCAGGCGGCCATCGGGCATGGGGATGACCGCTCCGGCGTTGCGGCCGGCGGAGAAAGGCGATTCGGCGTGGCGGCGTTCGTCGTTCACCGGATGCGGGATCAATTCGCCGGTGAGGAGATTGTCCGTGTGGAAAATTGCCCAGGAACGATGTCCGTCATCGGCGCGCGACCGGCGGATCGAGGTGAGCAACCACCAACGTCCGGCATGGCGGAGCGGCACGGTGTCAGCGGCATCCAGGTTGTCGGCCAGCCGGCGCACGAGCCGCCATTGATCGGGAAAACGTTCGCAAATATAGAGGTCGAGCGTGCCGGTGTTGCCGGTCTCGGGGATGAGGTAAAGGTGTCCGCCCTCTTCGAAGACGCAGGGGAAGGACGCATGGCCCGGTCCGGCGAGTGTGATGGGGATCACGGGACCGCCGGATGCCCGTCGCGCCACGAGACGCCCGCGGTTTTTTGAATACAAAAACTGTTCCATCAGGAGCCAGTATTCACCCGCATGAAAATGAAGAAAGGGATCGGCAAAGTAGCATCCGAACGGAGCCCGCACGCGTGACAGGGGGCCTTTCTGCGGACCGGCGAAAACATCATAGTGTTCTTTCTGCCAGCGCCACCAACCGGAAAGAAATGTGCCGTGAATGTGTCGGAGTAGAGAGATCATCGCTGAAAGCCAAGGATGTGGCGCGGTTCGTTTCGAACCATTGCGGATTCGTTTTTAACAGGTCAGAAAGTGCAGTATTATAGTAGCGACACGATATCGGGAATCAGTCCCATTACGAGCCATGCGTTCAGACGTGCCGACCTACAGCTACACTTGCGTGGACCGCTCGTTGCTGGTGCGTCCGTTCTGCCGTTATTTTGTGCATTGGTTCGTCGTTTGGATGCCGCCGGCGGTGCCGGCCAATCTGCTGACGCTGGGATCCTCGGCTTGCATGTGGGTGATGCTGGCGATGGCGCTGGCGGCGGATAACGCTGCGGTGCTGGCGCCCGCCTTTTTGATTTTGATGGCCGGTTATGTGATCTACGACCATGCGGACGGCATGCATTCGCGGCGCACGGGCACGAGCAGTCCGCTCGGTGAATACCTAGATCATTTCACCGATGTTTTTCACGGGGCGATCGCGGTGGTGGTCATGTTTCTGGTGGCAGGCCGCGCCGACTCGGCCGTGTGCCTCATCGTGCTGTGGGCGGTGTTGATGGCCGGTGCGGCGACGATGGCCGAGGAAAGGGAGCGCAAGGAGCTCTATTTCGGGCTGACCGGGCCCCTCGAGGCCATGTTGCTCACGCTGGTGTTTTTCGCGAGCTGGTGCTGGCCGGGTGCGGCGGAGTGGTGGCACGCGCCGCTGGTGGGCGGGCGCACGGTGTTCGAGTGCGTGATGATCGCCGGTGCGATCGGAAGTGTGATGACCTCGGCCGCCTGCGTGCTGCGTATCAAGCGACTGCCAGCCGGACTGGCGGCCTATGCTCTCATGAGCGCGTTGCTGTGCGCGCGGGGTTTGTATTTCGATGTGACGTGGTGGGAGACGGCGCTCCTGTTGACGCTCCACGGAGCCGATTACACAGGCCGTGTGATCGCGGGGCACTTGCTCGGAACGAAACGGCCGTGGCCGGATTTTGTGGTGCCGATCTTGATGCTCGGCGTCTCGCTGTGCGGGGTGCCCTCGATGGTGTGGGCCTGGGGTGCGGCGGCTTACCTGGCTTCCCGCGTCGTGCGCTCAACCGGCGGCATGCTGATGGTGTTCGGGCATCATTGGCGCTGGCTGAATCCGCCGGCGGTGGTCGTCAACGATGCGGTCAAGAACTGATGCCGGTTCCCTCGTGGACGAGGGTGTCGTCGAGGATGAAGGTCCACGGCAAGGCCGCGTTGAAAGCGAGTGAGATGTCGGACAGGCTCGAACGATTTTTAATGAGATGATGGCAACGTGAGAGCAGCAGGCAGTCGAGCACCGCGGTGCCGCCCTTGACGACGCCGGATAGCGAAAGATTTTTATGCGTGCCGTTCTTGCGTCCATCCGGATCGCTGGCGGAAAGGCGCGGTGCATCTGAGAGCGAGATCACGCGATCGCCGTAGCGGGCCGCGGCCCAGTCGGCGAATTCGGTTTCGTCGGTGGCAACAAACAGTCGCCACGATTGCGGCTGGTGTCGGGCGAGCACTCGGTCGATTTGCTCGGCGTAGACGCTGTAGTCGGGAGAACGATAGGGGAAGACGTTAATTTTGTCCGTGCCGCGATAGTGGACGCCGATCAGGAAGTCGGACGGCTGCGTGTGCGCGGATAAAAACTCGTCGACGCGGGCCGTCCATTCGGGGCGGACACGAATGTGGCGCGCGGTGAGCCGGTTGACTTCGCGCACCTCGTGTTCGGCGTTGATCGGGTAGGGCTGCAGGGCGGTGTTGCCGGGGATGCTCAACGTGGTCCACGATTCGTTCCATGCGTGCGGACCGAAGCGATGCCAGCCGTTGCAATGCACCTTGCGGGCACCGGGGCGGGGTTCGCCCAGCCACATGACCGGCTCAAAAAAATATCCCCACCAGTTGGTGTCGCGGGCCGGATCTCGATAGAGTTTTGAAGTGAATTCGATACGCACGCCGGCGGCGCCGTTGCGCTCGGCGTAATGCAATGCGCCCAGCACGGCGAAAAACTCCGAGAAAAGTCCCTGCTGTTTGCTCAACCAGCCTCCGAGCGTGTCACTGCGGTGACGGATGACCAGCAGGCGGTCGCGCACCCCAGGCTCGGGCAATGGTGAGCGCCGACGGCGCGGCGGGGGAGTGGACGGCGAAGGAGCGTTCATCGGGCAACTGAGTTTTTGCCGAAACGCGGCAACGGGGCGAGATCCGGATAGCGTGCTTTCAGGATGCGGTTGAAATTCGCGATCAAAGAATCGCGCCGGGAGAAACAACCGAAGCGTTGGAAGAAACCAGAGAATCGTTTGAACGGTGCGCGAGTCATCGGGGACTTGCTGTCAATCCGCAGCCAGAGTGGCGACGAACCGGCGCAGCCGTCGTTTGATAATCGAAAACCGGCGGCGCATGCGAAGGAGCCTGGTTTCGCCGCCATCGTGAAATACGTCCCAGAGCCAGATGGGCATCCACGTGATGCGGCGGCGATGATGGCGGAAATGATGGTGTTTTATGCGACGGGCGAAGGTCTTGAAATCGAGTCGTTCCCGTTCGCGGAGATAGAGCAGGGTGAGCAACGACTGGTCATGGCGATGACCGACGAATCCGGGCAAATCGGGAAGACCGCAGGTGTTGGCGCGATCAGTGAGTTGGCGCGGATCCGCGCAATGCTCCAGCCACAGCCGGACAAAGGCGCGGACGCGTTCGTTGTTTCGAAAAACGAGAAACGCGGCGTCGAGCTGGCGGGCATTGTGGAAGTGCGTTGCATCCGTGCCGGTGAGGACGAAGGCGTCGCGTTTGACGTGCATCCGGTTCGGATAGTCGTTCCAGAAAAGCACGCCATCGCGACCGTTTGCCGAGGTTGCCAGAGCTTCGAGCGGACCGCGCAGGTCGGAACCTGAGTCGACGTAAACCACGAGATCGTTCTCCGCCGCACGTTCGAGTGCATCGAGGATGATGCGTGGTTTCCAGAGCCAGTAGCCGGCTCCCTCGCGCTCGCTGAGCGTTTCACGGTGGGCTGCGGCGAAATTATTATCGGCAGTGGATGAATCGAGGGCCGAGATGTGGGCGACGCCATGTCGGCGGGCCGAGGCGATCAGCGCAGCCTGATTCGCGAAGTGAATGTGGGCGCCATCCGCATAGCAGATCAGATGGAGCGACATGACGAATCAGCTGACGGCGGTTTGTCTCGTGTCGGACACGATCCGTCCTTCCGACAATCGCACGATACGATCCGCCGTCGGGTAGAACGCATCGTCGTGCGTGATGGCGATCACGAGTTTGCCGCGCGCACGAAGGCCCGGCAGGATATGCTCGTAAAACCAGCGGCGAAACTCGGGGTCCTGATCGGCTGCCCACTCGTCGAAAACGTAGACGGGTTTGTCCTCGAGCAAGGTGGCGACGAGGGCGAGGCGCTTGCGCTGGCCTTGGGAAAGCTTGGTGGTCGAAAACGCACCGTCGGCTCCGATGGAAACCAGTTTTTCGAGATGAACGTCCTTCAGGAGTTTTTGCGCCGCGGCCGCGGGTGCGTCCTCATAACCGAGCAGGCTACTGAACAGGAAGAAGTCGGCAAAGATCACCCCGAAGCGGCGGCGGTGACCGGCGAGTGCGGCGTCATCAACGGTGCGTCCGGCAGAAACCAGTTCTCCGTGCGAAGGCGGATACAAACCGCAGATTAATTTAAGGAGCGTGGTTTTACCGCTGCCGTTGCCACCGCAGACGAAAACCACTTCGGCGCGGTCGAAGGTGAGTGAAACCGGACCGAGGTCGAACGGTGCGGCATCGTCGCGGGAGTGGCGGTAGGAAACCTCGCGCAAACCGAATTGAATCGCGGCCGGATTCGGGGTCGGAGTGTCGGTGCGGTGCGCGGGCGGCGTCGCGGATGCCGGATCATCCTGACCAAGCACAATACCGATCTGCTCGGCGCGATCCATGGCGAGGGCGACGCGGCTGAGGTAAGTGCTGAAGCCGACGAGATTAGAAAGCGGCGCGAGCATGAAAAGCGCAATGAACAGGAAGCGCCCGAACTGTTCGTGCGTAGCCCAGCCGTGCAGGGGCAAAGTGAACAGGAGCAAGCCGACGCCGAGCAGGAGCAGTAGTTCGCCCCAGCGTTTGACGAGGGTTTCCCAAGTGTTGGCGCGGGTGAGCTCGACTTCCTGGCGACGGCAGACCGGTTCCAGATGACGGTCGAAAAACACGCTGCGTTTACGATCGTCCTGAAGCAGTTCCTTGTGACCGCGCACGATGGCGTCGAGCAAGGTGCTGATGCCATCCCAGTCGGCGCGCCAGCGGGCGAGGTGTTTCTGGAAACGATGCAGAGGTAGGACATATCCGCCCAGCGCCAGGGCGACGAGCACCAGGCAGGCAACCGCGAGTTGCCAGGAGACCACGGTGAGCAGCACAAAACACCCGATTACGGTAACGAGCCCGGAGATGACCGTGGGCAGTCGTTCGGCCGCGCGCGAAATAGCGGCGATGTCCTCCACCAACACGGGGAAAATGCGGTTTTGTTCACGCTCGAGCACGGGCAATGGCACCGCGAGAATACGTCGGCTGACAGATAACCGCAGTTCTCGCACCGCGCGCTGGGCTACACGGGTGAGGCGGTTGTCGGCGAGGACGGCCCCGGCGCCATAGACCAGCCAGCAACCGGCGAACGCGACGGCGTAGAGATGCCAGTTTTCGCCGCGCCGGGCGATCACCGCTTGCAGAATCCACGCAAAGCCACTGGTGGCCAAGCCGGTCGCGGCTCCTGCCAGAATACCGGTGATCGCATCCCAGCGAGAGGTGCGGAGCAACAGGAGCAGGACGCGCATGAGCGAAGTCCTACCTCAGAGCCTTTGTGCGCAAGGCTTCGATGTCGGCGAATTGCTTCGTCGAGATCAGGCGGCGGGGCACGCGGCGGCTGGCTTCGCTGACGAGGCGGTCCCAGTTGTCCTCGTTGGGAGTGTGCGGATGCCAGCCGGTGTTGTGGCCCTGATGACGCGTCCATTCAGCCTTGCCGGCGTGAATGCGCACCAAGACCTGATATTTACCCTCTTCGGGATTTTTTTCCCACCAGCCAAACTCCATTGCCATATGCGCTAGGAGTAACCACGCGGGCTCACGGAGCCAGCGGAAACTCGGTGACGAGCCGGCCGGGGTGAAATTTGCCGTGGCGACGGGTGATTTTTATGACGCGCACGTGATCGCCGCGAAGTTCGACGAAGAGGTTGCCCAACGGACGCGAAAACGAGCCGGTGTTGACCACGACAGGACCGTCGGTGTGCCGCCACACGCCGGGGTAGTGCGTGTGGCCGAGCACGACGAGCTGGGCCGCAGGACGCTGCGCCCGGGCGAGCCGGCGGGCGAGTTGGGGAGTCGTTCGCCAGACCTTCAACATGGCGAATATCCGGCTCGGTGAAATCAGTTCGTGGGCCAGCCGGATGGCGATGGCCGCCGGAGTGCGGCGGGAACGGGAATGCGATTCGACCAGCCCGATGCACGCGAGCCGGTTAAGACGCAGCCGGGTTTCGATCAACGCGAGCTCGCCGGGCGGGATGCCGTGGGCGTTGGCCTGGATACGTGCGGCCATGATGGGGCGCAATTCACTCCACGGGGCGATGCCGTCGAACAACACGTCGCCATGGGTGATCCATACGCGGCCGTTGTTGAGCGAAAGCTCGGCGTGCGGAGAGATGTCGGGGTCGTGATTACCGGTGAGGAATGTAACGTGATCGGAATACCGCGCGAAAAACGCCTGCACTTCTGGAAATCCGCCGCCGGGCGCGGGATCCTGCGAGTCAACCGTGTCGCCGTTGAACACCAGCTGGTCGGCGCCTTCGAGTAACGGAGCCAGGGCGTCGAGGTGCTGGAGACGACTCTCGCCATCGCGAAAATGCAGGTCTGAAAAAATACGTATAACCGGTCCGGGCATCGCGTGCCCTTGAAGCAAGCGTCACCGTTGCGGGCGGCAACCTTTAAGGCGGCCAACCGGGTGGATCCGTTGCGAGCTTGAGACCGGCGGGCGGTTCGTGTGGGATGATGAACTGTGCGTATCTTTATCACTTTGATTCTGGTGGTGGCGGGCTTCGCGTCGGTGACGCGGGCTGACTTTGTGCGCGACCTCGCGCGCATTCATACGGAGGCGACCGGCGGGCAGGCGCGCGTCGCGGCGTTGAAGAGTCTTCGCGCCACGGGGACCACGCGGAGCGAAACCAGCGAGTTTAAATTCGTGTTGCTGGCTGCACGGCCGAACCGCATCCGCACCGAAGTGATGTCGGGCTCGCACACGATCACTCAGGGATGGGACGGCGAAAGCGAACCGTGGTCCGCCGATTCAAAGTCGCGTCGCGTCACGATGCTCTACGGTCTGTCGGCCGCCGATTTCAAAGTGGATGCCGAGTTCGACGATCCGTTGCTTCAGGGCGGCGCCAAGCGCCAGATCTCCCTTGATTACGCGGGCACCGTGCAGATGGAAGGCCGCGAGTATTTGAAGGTCGTGGTGACGCAGAACTTCACGGAAACCTCGTTCGTTTATCTCGATGCGGTGACCTATATGATCGCGCGTCGCGACGTGGTGCGCCGTCGTAAAAGCGGCGATAAACTGATTCGGACGGACTACAGTGATTTCCGCGCGGTGGCCGGCGTGATTTTGCCGCACCGGCTGGTGGTTTCGCAGGACGGGAAACGCATTCATGAAACGGTGATCGACCGGATCGAGGCCAACGTGGAATTGCCAGACAGTGTCTTCAGGGCGCCCGTGGTGGTCGGTCGCTAAAGGCTCGTCCGGCGGCGGATCGCGGGCCGGCGCGGTTTCGGCACTTGCCAGCTCCTCACGCGGTGGGTTGGAGTCGATGACGATTTATGGCACTTTTTGGATCCCTCGCCACCGTTCGCACGCAACTCGCCGGCAGCCCTTCGTTTCAAAAGGCGCTGGCTTATGTGGAGGAAATTCTCCGTCCCGGCTCCGAGGCGCATCAACGCCTGCTGGCGGTCGCGACCGGCGACACGGGGCGCGTTGAACTGGGCGACGGGGTGTTTGCCCTGGAGCAGGCCTACATTGCCAAGCCGCCCGCCGAAGGGCGTTGGGAGGCGCACCGCGTTTATATCGACGTGCAGGTGATCGTGAGCGGCGACGAACTCATGGAAGTGACCGATGTGTCGCGCCTCGCGGTCGCGGAGGATCATACACCGGCCAAGGATATTTTATTTTTTGAACAGAACCTCGAAGGCTCGGTGCTGCGCATGCGCGCCGGCGAACTCGCGGTGTTTTATCCCGTCGATGCCCACAAGCCCTCGCTCGCTGCCGGCGTGCCGGCCGCGCTGGTGCGCAAGACCGTCGTCAAGGTGCCGGTCGCTTCCGTCTCGTGAACTACCGCCACAGTTATCACGCGGGGAATTTCGCGGACGTCATGAAGCATGCGGTGCTCGTGCGCGTCGTGCGTGCGATGCAGCGCAAGGAACGCGGGTTTCTTTATGTCGATACGCATGCGGGCCGCGGTCGCTACGATCTGGCATCGGCCGCGCGCGGGGACACGCTGGAGCGCAAGCCCGAGTGGCCGGACGGCATCGGCCGCCTCTGGAACCGCACGCGCATGCCCGAGGTGCTGGCGGACTATGTCGCGCAGGTGAAAGCATACGACCAGAAGATGGGCAACCTCGAGGCGCTGCCGCGTTTTTATCCGGGCTCGCCGCGCATCGTGCGTGCGCTGGCGCGTCCGCAGGACCGGCTTTCGTTGTTTGAAAAACAACACGACGAAGCAGGCGAATTGCGCGCGGAGTTTGCCCGTTCGAGCGGCGTGGGAATCCAGTCGGCGGATGGCTACGCCGGCCTGCGCGGACAACTGCCGCCCCCTGAAAAACGCGCTCTGGTGCTGATCGATCCGCCGTTCGAATCGAAGGACGAGTTTGAACGCGTGGCCGCGACGGTCGCCGATGCGTTGAAGCGCTCCCCGGCGGCGACGATCATGGTGTGGTATCCGCTGACCGAGCGCGCGCGGGTGGATATGTTTTTTGATGATCTGGCCGCGCTGTCGTTGCCGCCGACGTTTTCACTGGAGCTGACGGTCGTCGGCCCGATGCATCCGATGAAGATGAAAGGCTGCGGCCTCGTGGTGATCAATCCGCCCTACGAAATAGACAAGGAGTTGACGCCTTGCTGCACGTGGATGGCCGAGATGCTGGCGCAGGATCAAGGCGGCCGTGCGGAGCTGCGTTGGTTGGTGAAGGAGGCGTGAGCGGGCTTGCCGCGTGCTCGGGCACACGGCAAGTTGGCGGGCGCATGAAATCCCCGCTTCTCCTCGCATCGATCATCTTTTTCGCACCGCTCGCGCTCGTGGCTGAAACCAAGCCCGCCGCCACGCAGACGGTGATTCCCGCCGCTCAACTCACCGAAGGACTCAAGTCGGGTCTCGGTGCCATCATCAGCCAGGCACTCGGCGAAGGTAAGTTGTCCGTCACGCCTCCGCCCGCTCTGGCCAAGCTTCAAACGGCGCTTTCGAAAACCGACAAAGCCGAGACGGCTTCGGGTTTCAGTGACGCACTCGCGGCGACGGTGGCCAAGCTGTCTCCGCAGATGAGCAGCCTGCTGCAGACCTCGGTGAAGGATCTTTCGGTGGCTGATGCGTCGAGCGTGCTCGGTGGTGGCACCGATGCGGCCACGCAGTTTTTGAAAAAATCCGCCGCTCCCGCGCTGCGCGAAAAATTATTGCCGCTCGTGAAGCAGGCGACGGCTTCGACCGGTCTCGCGACCAAGGCCAAGGACATGCTGGCACTGGCCGGACCGCTGGCGGGTTTTGGCGGCAGCAAAGCCGTGAGCGATCTCGATGGTTATGTGTGCGACCAGGTGATCGCCCAGAGCTTTGCGCTGATGTCGAAACAGGAGGCCGCGGTGCGCGCCAACCCTGCGCTGCTGAGCAGCAATCCTCTCGCGCAAAAAGCCTTCGCGCTGTTTAAGAAATAAAAAACGCGCCGTGAAAAACGGCGCGTTGAAAGTGGACCGGGCTAACCTCGCGGGTGACCGCGAGGTTTTTTATTTGGCCGAGCGGCGGGTCTCGGTCACGCGATGGGCGGTGAACGGAACGCTGGCGGCGACGGCGACGCGCGGGAGCATGTCGGGAGCGCGAAAAATGGGTTTGCCCCAGAGCACATCGAACGGTGCGGAGGCTTCAACGGACACGGCGGGCTTGGGCGGGAGGGTATGGGTTTGCGAGATCATTGGGGTAAGCGGGGTGAGATGGATTGAACCTTTTATCGTTACGAGAGCGACAGGAATTTAGCGGAAAAGTGCGGCGAATAATAAAAAAAGTCCGCCGGCCAAAAAAAGGCCGGCGGACAACAGACCGACAGGGGCGTCGAGACGCCTTCCTGCAAGTATTAGGCTAATCAGGCTACAAAGGAGAGAGCCTCGCGGGTGGGAAACTGGGCGGGGATCTTCTTGGGAACGGTCAAGGTGAGGACGCCCTCGTGGATTTCGGCCTGGAGGGCGGTGTAGTCGAGGTTGCGACCGAGCCGGAGGCTCAGCGAGTAGTCGCGCTGCACGCTTTCAAGGTTGAGGGCACCGAAGTTGACGCGGACGAAGTGGCTCTTGCGGGCGGTGACCAGGAGGTCGGGACCGCGGGTGGTGATTTCCACGCCGGCTGCGTCCACGCCCGGAACATAGACGACGACCTTCAGCGCGTCCTGCAGCTCCTGGCAGTCATAGTGCGGCTTTCGGGCGTCGACGGTGTTAACCGTGGCGTCCGGGCTGCGGGTGCTGCGACTGGCGGGCTTCAGCGGGTGGATGATGGTGTTCATGGGAAAAGGAGAAAAAGTGAAAATTGGTTTTTGAGTGATCGGGACTAAGCGGTGGCTTCCTGGGGCTTGTGGCCTCCGGGCTTCATCAGGTGGTAACTTCGGTCCTTCTAGGAGGAAGTTTAGGCCTGTGAGCCCGCGCCTTGTTTGGATTTGCTCCAACGTTGGCAGGTGGCCGGACGCATCTGTGCGCAGCATTGGACGACGGCCTTCGTGATCGAAGTGCCGGCGGTGCTGAGGAGATGGTGGTTTGTCCGGTTCATTGAGTAATTGTGAGTTACTCTACACAATGCATCACGCGTGCCAACTGGCTTTGCGCGATTCACAAAAACGTCACGCAGTGGCGAGCGCGCGATTTGCATCGGCCGCGACGGAGGCGGCGGTCGCCTCGTCGGTTTCCACGGCCTCGTCTTCGAGGGGGAACTGTTTCCGGAAGTCGGCGAAATCGACGATTTCAAAACGTCCGTCAAAGTGCTCGACCACGGCGGTGAGCGATTCAACCCAGTCGCCGGAGTTCAGATAGTGGACATCGCCGATCATGCGATCGGCGGCGGTGTGAATGTGGCCGCACATGACGCCGATGCACCCGCGGCTCTTGGCGAGCTCGGCGATGTGGTCCTCGAAATTCGAGACGTGATTCACGGCCTGTTTGACGCGGGCCTTGATGGCCTTGGAGAGCGAGTAGTAGTCCTTGCCGCGCCAGGCGCGCCATTTGTTGTAGAGGCGGTTGATGCGCATGAGTGCGCGGTAGCCCCAGTCGCCGGCGTAGGCGAGGAACACAAAATTCTTGGTGATGGTGTCGAACACGTCGCCGTGAAGAACGAAGTAATCGCCGCGCACAGCGTGGTGAACGTGATCCTCGACGATCACGAGATTCTCGAAGGCGATCGGGAGGAACTTGGCGAGCACGTCGTCGTGGTTGCCGCGCAGGTAGACGACCTCGGTGTCCTTCTTCTCGAGTTTTTTCAGGATGAGGCGGATGAAACGCGTGTGCGTTTTCGGCCAGTGGCCGCCTTGTTTGAGTTTCCAGCCGTCGATGATGTCGCCGTTTAGAATCAGTTTCTCGGACTGCGTGTATTTGAGAAAATGATTCACCTCACGAATTTTGCAGTCGTGAGTGCCGAGGTGGACGTCGGAAATAATGATCGTCCGAAACTGGAGTGGCTTGGTGTCCATCGGTGAGGAGTTTAACAAATGTGACGGCCGCTGACTAGGGGGTGGGGTGATTAGTCACGCGAACGTCACGAAGTGGCTGGAACCATGATGCGCAGGCTGCGGGGACGCACGGTAATATCGAGCGAGGCGGCGGCCTGGTGGGTTTCGCCATCGGTGTGGATGAGGCCGGGAGCGGCTCGCTCGATGGTGAAGTGGTTGCCCCGCATACGGGACACGGAAGAACTGCCGTCGATTTTTTTGAGGAACAGGCGGGCGGCCAGCGGTGCGGCGTTGAAGGCGTTGGCGCGTTTGATGACCGTGAGGTCGAGCAAGCCGTCATCGACCGAGGCGCCGGGGGCGATGTAGCAGTCGTTGCCGTATTGGTCGGAGTTGGCGACGGTGAGGATGAAGGCGGGCGTCTCCAGCGAGGCGACGCCGTTGCGGATCAGGTAGGTTTGCGGCTTGTAATGGAAGAGCGTGCCAAGCGTGGTGCGCACGTAGGAGGCGAGACCGCGGCGCGTGAGGTGGTTAAAGCGATCGGCGATCTCGGCATCGAAGCCGAT
The DNA here is from genome assembly GCF_007559335.1 of Rariglobus hedericola. Taxonomy (NCBI): domain Bacteria; kingdom Pseudomonadati; phylum Verrucomicrobiota; class Opitutia; order Opitutales; family Opitutaceae; genus Rariglobus; species Rariglobus hedericola. Next base: position 1,548,946 of record NZ_VMBG01000001.1, on the reverse strand, counting down.
GCCCATCGCGTTGAAAAACGGGATGCCGTTGACCTCGCCGGTATCGATCACGCGCACGCGGCCTTCGACCAGCGTGCGAAAGGCGCCCTTGCCGGGACCGGGGATGCCGAGGTGGCGGCCAAGGCCGTTGCCGGAGCCACACGGGATGAGGCCAAAGACGGCGGACGTGCCGACGAGACCGGCGGCCACTTCGTTGAGCGTGCCGTCGCCGCCGATGGCGACCACGAGGCCGCAGCCGTCGATCACGGCACGGCGGGCCAACTCGGTGGCGTGACGCGGGCGCTCGGTGAGCACGACATCGGCATCGAGCGAGCGTTCACGGATAAAGGCACGCGCGCGTTCGAGGAGGTGGGGATTCTTGGCGTTATGCCCGGAGCGGGGGTTGAAGATGAACCGCGTCTTGATCACGAGGCGACGATGGCCGCGGGGACGGCGTTTGGCACGGTCAAACCGGCGACCTCATGCAGATCGCGTTCGAACCCGTCGATGACGTGGTTCCACGAAATGCCCTCGGCGGTGCGACGGGCGGCTTCGCCGATGCGGCGACGGAGCGACGGATTCGCGGCGAGCGTGTCGGCGGCGTGATGCCAGGCCGTGAGATTGCCAAAGGGAACGGTTAGGCCGTTTTCAAGATTGCGAATATAGCGGGCGGGCGCGGCGTAGTCGAAGGCCAGCACGGGCAGCCCGCTGGCCATGGCCTCGGTGACGACGTTGCCAAATGTCTCGGTGAGACTCGCGTAGAGAAATGCGTCACCCGAGGCGTAGTGGCGTGCGAGATCGGCGCGCGAAAGAAAGCCGGTGAAGCGAATCCACGGGTAGGCGCGGATGAGTTTTTTGCGCAGCGGGCCGTCGCCGACCACGACGAAACGGGCGGATGGTTGCGAAGCGCGTATGCGGGCGAACGCTTCGAACAACGCCGGGTAGTTCTTCTCCGCGGCGAGACGGCTGACATGGACGACGACCAAATCCTCAGAGCCGGCGCCCCACGAACGGCGCAGGGCGTCGTCACGGACGGCAGGTGTGAAGACCTCGGTGTTCACGCCCCGGGAGAGCAGGCGCATGCCGTGGAAACCGTCGCGGGTGAGCTCGGCGTTGAGCTCGGCAGTGGGCGAAAGCGTGATGCGTGTGCGGTTGTGAAAATGCCGCAGGTAGGCGAGGGCGGGACGCGTGAGAAAGGCGAAACCGTAGTGTTTGGAGTAGCTGTGGAAGTTGGTGTGAAAACTCGACGTGAGCGGCAGGCCGAGTTTATCGGCGGCGGAGAGCGCGGCGTAACCGAGCGGGCCCTCGGTGGCGATGTGCACGAGATCGGGCCGGTCGGAGCGCCAGGACTTGAGCAGGCGTCCACGCACGGGCAGGCCGGCGCGAAGAAACGAATAACCGGGGATTGGCACGCTGGGGCAAAGCAACTCCTCGTAGAGTCCGTCGGAGCGCGGGAGATCGCGGGAATTCTGGCGCGGGCGGATGACCGTGACGCGATGACCACGCCGGGCGAGACCCTCGACCAGATGGGCGAGCGTCATGGCCACTCCGTTGATCTCAGGCGGAAAGGTTTCGGTGACGAGGGCGATATTCACGCGAAGAGCGTTGGAAACGCGCGGAGCGGCGGGCGCGAGGGGAAACGTCGGCGGACGGTTGGATATTACCTGAGCGTAACAAAAGGAATGTCTCGCGAAGGACGCGAAGGGTGCGAAGGAATTAAGGCCTTCAATGAAGGGAATCATTCATGTGCTCACAGGGCCCACGGCGGTCGGCAAGACCGAGCTGGCTTTGCGCTGGGCGGAGACGAATGACGCCGAAATCGTGTCGTGCGACGCGTTGTTGTTTTATCGCGGCATGGACATCGGCACGGCGAAACCCACGGCGGACGAACGGGCGCGGGTGCCGCATCATCTGATTGATTTGTGTGCGGTGAGCGAAGGCATGGACGTAACCGCGTATGTCGCGAAAGCCCAGGCGGCGGTGGCGGACATCACGGCGCGCGGCAAACGCGTGCTGGTGGCGGGTGGCAGCGGGTTTTATCTGAAGAGTTTTTTTGCGCCGGTGGCCGACGACGTCGAAGTGCCTGCGGAGCTGCGTGGGGAGATCAATGCGAAGCTGGCGAACGAAGGGCTGGCGGCCTTGGTCGCGGATTTGCATGCGCTGAATCCGCAAGGTCTGGGTGCGCTTGATGTGGCGAATCCGCGACGGGTGACACGGGCGTTGGAGCGCTGTCGCGCTTCGGGTAAACCGCTTGATGTGCTGGCGGCGGAATTCGCGCGCATGCCATCGCCCTTTGCCGGTTGGGATGTGCGCTGCACGCAACTGGACCGTGAGGCGGCGGAGTTGGATAATCGCGTTGCAAGTCGTGTGGATGGGATGATTGACGACGGACTCGTGGACGAAGTGGAGCGTTTGCGCGTGGAGGGCCTGGAGAAAAACCTGAGCGCAGCGCGGGCGATTGGTTACCGCGAGACGCTGGCGATGCTCGACGGTGTGCTGCCACGCACGGAACTCGCGGCGGAGATTGTTAAGAACACGCGTGCGTTGGTGAAAAAACAGCGCACCTGGTTTCGCACGCAGCTTCCTGAGCATCGTGTGCTGTCGGCACAGTTGGCGACCGTGGAAAGCGTGTTCGGTGGATGATCGCTTAGGCCGACGGCAGGTTGCCGAGGAAGGTGAGGATTTCCTTAAGGCGGGCCAGGGCCTTCGGGGCGACTAGGCGAGGGAAACGGGACCCAGCGAGCATGACGTAGTCGTCGCGGACGCCGGAACCTCGGAGGCACTTGAGGCGGGATGATTCCGTCTCGACGTTGATGATGCCCTTTTGCTCGGCGCGGATGCGGATCTCGGTGATGAGCAGCAACGCGCGGACTTCGTCGCCGAATTTGCCGAAGCGGTCATGGAGATCGGCTTCGATTTCTTTGAGCTGGAGCGCGCCGGCGGCCATCGCCAGGCGGCGGTAAAAGTCGATGCGGAGACGCGTTTCGGTGATGTAAGTGGACGGAATGCGGGCCTGGATTTTAGCGACCTCGACGGCTCCGTCGGCGGATTGCTCGGCGGCTTTGATCGCTTGGTAGGAGGACTGAGAAACCTGAGGGTTGAGACCTGAGACTTGAAGGCCGGAAGCGGCGGATTCGCCGACGAAGACGAAATCGAGCTTCACGTTGGCGCGGATGGCCGCGGCGTGTTTGTCGCCTTTCAAGCGGGCGACGGATTGGCGGAGGAGTTGGCAGTAGAGTTCGAAGCCGACGCCGATGATGTGGCCGCTTTGTTGGGAGCCGAGGAGGTTGCCGGCGCCTCGGAGTTCTAGGTCGCGCATGGCGATGCGGAAACCTGCGCCGAGTTGGTTGTGGGTGCGCAGGGCGTTGAGGCGTTCGCGGGTGATCTCGACCAGACGCGTGTGGCGGTGGAGGAGGAGGTAGGCGTAGGCCTGGTGTTTGAAGCGGCCGACGCGTCCGCGGAGTTGGTAGAGTTGCGAGAGGCCGAAGCGGTCCGCGCCTTCGATGATGATTGTGTTGCAGTTGGGGATATCGAGGCCGGTTTCGATGATCGTGGTGCAGACGAGGACCTGGTGTTTGCCGGCGACGAAGTCGGTCATCTCGCGCTCGAGTTCGTGTTCGTCCATCTGGCCGTGGCCGACGCCGATGGTGACGTCGGGCAACATCTCGCGGAGGCGGGCGGCGACGAGGTTGATCGTCTGCACGCGGTTGTGGAGGTAAAAGACTTGTCCGCCGCGGCGGAGCTCGTGGCGGATGGCGTCCACGACGAGTTTTTCGTCGTAGGTTTTGACGATGGTCTGGATCGGGTGGCGGTTGACGGGCGCGGTTTCGATGACGGACATGTCGCGAGCGCCGGTCATGGCCATGTAGAGTGTGCGCGGGATGGGCGTGGCGGACATGGAGAGAATGTCCACGGAGGTGCGCATGGCTTTGAGGCGCTCTTTGTGTTTCACGCCGAAGCGTTGCTCTTCGTCCACTATCACCAAGCCGAGGTCTTTGAAGGCGACGCGGTCGGTGAGGAGGGCGTGAGTGCCGATGAGGATATCGACCTGGCCCGAGGAGGTGGCGGCGAGGATACGGTTGACTTCGCCCTTGGTGCGGAAGCGGCTGATCATCTCGACGGCGATAGGGTAGCCGGCCATGCGTTCGCGGAACGTGTTGAGGTGTTGCTGCGCGAGGATCGTGGTGGGGACGAGGATGGCGACCTGCTTGCCGCCTTGGACGACTTTGAAGGCGGCACGGATGGCGACCTCGGTTTTGCCGAAACCGACGTCGCCGCAGATGAGGCGGTCCATCGGGCGGGCGCGCTCGAGGTCGGCTTTGGTGGCCTCGATGGCGGTGAGCTGGTCCTTGGTTTCGGTGAAGGGGAACGAGCCTTCGAATTCTTTCTGCCAGTCGTTATCGGGCGGGAAAGCGTGGCCGGGTTGGGCTTCGCGCTGGGCTTGGATTTTGAGGAGGTCGGCGGCGAGGTCGATGGTGGCGCGTTCGGCGGCCTGGCGGGTTTTTTCCCAGCGGCCGGAGCCGACTTTGCCGAGTTGGGGCTTGGCTTTGCCGAGGCCGACGTAGCGGCTGATGAGGTGCGATTCTTGGAGCGGGACGTGGAGGGTGACGCCGTCGTCGAATTCGAGGGAGATGACTTCGCGTTGTCCGTCACGTGTATCCAGTTTCGTGAGACCGCGGTAGAGGGCGATTCCGTGCTGGAGGTGGACGACGAAATCGCCTTCGACGAGTTCGGAGAAGTCGAGGAGCTGGTCGACCTGGGCGCGGGTGACGAGGGCGCGTTGTTGCGTGCCGGTGACGCGGCGGGTGCGCTGGCGGCCGAAGAGTTCGGTTTCGGTGACGAGAACGAGTCCGCCGATCTCGCCGAGTTTGCGCTTGGGGAGCGTGGACCAAAGGAGCCCGGCGCCGGCGCGGTAGGTGCAGCGGAAACCTTCGTTCAGCGTGCCGCGGACCCAGAGGGGTTGCAGGCCTTTGAAGCGCGGGTCCTCGGCGAGGATTTCTTTGACGCGTTGTTCTTCGCCTTCCTTGGAGACGACGAAGGCGAGGCCGTAACCGTCTTTTTTCCAGGCGACAAGTTGGGTGAGAAACGTGCGGCGGGCGTCTTCTTCGGCGGAGAGGCGTTCTTGGGCGACGAGGTCGTCGGAGGGGTAGGTGCGGTGGTGAACAAGGCTCTCGGTGTCCCAAGTGATCTCGGTGACGCCCTCGCCGTCGAAGAGCGCGGCGGCTTCGTCGATGTCGGCGAGGCCGAAGGCGCCGGAGGCTTTGAGGAGTAGCGGGGAGAGTCCGTCGAAGCCCTCGCGCGCGAAGGAGGAGAATTCCTCGTCGAGGGAGGCGGGCTCGACGAAGACAAGCTGGGTGAGAGGCGAGAGGTAGTCGGCGAGGCCGGTTTTGGAGGCGTCGAGTTTGAGGCGCGGTGAGGCGGAGAGTGTGATCGTGTCGATCTGTTCGCCGGAACGTTGGGTGACGGGGTCGAAGGCGCGGATGTCTTCGATTTCGTCTCCGAAAAAATCGAGGCGGTAGGGCTGAGTGGCGGTGATAGGGTAAACGTCGATGATGCCGCCGCGGATCGCGTAGTGGCCCGGGGATTCGCAGACGGCTTCGCTGTCGTAGTCGAGGCCGTGGAGCGTTTCGAGCAGGGCTTTGAAGGGTTGGGATTGTCCGCGCTTAAGCGTGATTTCACGGTTGGAAAACGCTTCGAGGGCGGGAACGGGTTGGAGGAGGGCGGCGGGCGTCGTCAGGACTACGAGAGAAACCTGAGGACTGAAACCTGAAACCTGAGTGATCGAGCGGGCGGAGCGGAGCCGGCTGAGGACGGTGGTGCGATCGGCGGAGGCGGCAAAGGCTTCGCGCATATCGCGGCTGTCGGGCATCGACTCGGGAAAGATGAGGGTCTCGACGGCGGCGGGATTTCCACCGGCGGAACGATGAAAAAACGAGATGTCCTCGGCGAGTTGCTCGGCGTGTTTAAGATCCTCGGTGATGACCAGCCACACGGGGGCAGGGTGTCCGCGCGTGAGCTCGGCGATGACGGCACCGCGGGCGGGCGGGCAGACACCGGTGAGCTTGATGCGGGTGAGGTGGGCGGTGACGGACATGGACGACGCTGACGAGGACGGAGGACAGAGAACCGAGGACGGAAGACGGAAGACGGAAGACGGAAGACGGACGGAATGGACAGCGGAACGGGCTGCAAGTGCGCCGACTACATTTTGGAGACCAAGGCGGCGCGGGCGGCGGATTCTTCGGCGGCTTTTTTGGAGGAGCCTGAACCGGTGCCGAGGACCCGGTCGGCGAGAAAGATGGTGGAGGTGTATTCCTTGGCGTGGTCAGGGCCGCCGGACAGGACGGTTTCGTAGCGCAAGGCGCCGGTGCCGTGGGTGGGCTGCACGCGCTCTTGGAGACGACCCTTGGGGTTGGCTTCGTCGAGGCGGAGACTGGCGAGACGGGTTTCGAGGTCGCCGTAGGTGCGCATAATAAACGCCTGGGCGACGGACAGTCCGGCATCGAGGAAAACGGCGCCGACCACGGCTTCATAGGCGTCGCCGGCGACGGTGGGTGAACCGCCGGTTTTTTGCTCGGCGGCGGAAAGGCGCAGGTGGGCGGGCAGTTCGAGCTCGCGCGCGAGTTCGCCGAGGAAAAGACCGTTGGTCAACGCGACGCGCAGGCGGCTGAGTTCGCCTTCACGTTCGACGGGGCGCAGTTGGAAGAGCGCGGCGGTGACGACGAATTGAATCACGGCGTCGCCGAGAAATTCGAGACGTTGATAATGGTCGCCGTCATCGGGGTGCTCGTTGGAGTAGCCCGGATGGGTGAGGGCCTGCTGAAGGAGCGCGGGCCGGGCGAACGTGTGGCCGAGGCGATGCTGAAGTGAATCGGTCATGACGAGGCGCTGGCGTAGCGACGGAGACCGCGGTTGAAAACAAAGAGAGCCAGGCTCATCCAGAAAACGGTGACGGCCAGCAACCAGCACGCGTTGGTCAGGCTGAAGCCGTGAATGAGCGTGGAAGCCGGGACATTGCTCACGACGACGGCGGGAAGAATCCATACGAAGAGGACGCCGGCAGCGCCCTTGAAGGCCTGGCGGGGGAGGCGTGAGAACTCCATCAATGTGAAATAACTGCCCTCAATGCCCTGGGCCGCACCCAGCCAGAACGTGAGCGACACGGTGATGAGCAAAATCGCGTAATTGATGAGGAAGCCGCAAAAAATCATCGCGGCGTAGGCGAGGAGATCGAGCAGTGACGGGTCGATGCCGAGCCGGTTGGCGGCATAGATGACCACGGCGGTGGCGACGACGGCGTTGGAGAGCCCGTCGAGGTCGAGCTTGCGCGTGGAGACCATGATCAACGGGTTGCCGGGCTGGGCCAGGAAGAAGTCGAAGTGGCCGGTGCGGATGTTGCGCGCCATTTCGAAGAGATTCGTCCACACGAAGCCCATGATGAACCGTTGCACGAGCATCGAACTGCCGACGAGGAGCAGCATCTGGTATTTGCTCCAGCCAGCGATGGAATCGGTGTGATCGTAGACGACCTGGATCAGCAGGAGGTTCACGCCCATCCAGAAAAACTCCACCAGCGCCCACATGATGAAATCAAAACGAAACATCATCGTGCGCACGACCGAGTAGCGGGCGCAGGCGAGCCAGATGCGGATGTAATCGATGAGTTTCACGATGGGGAATCAGCCGCCGACGGCGGTGTGGCGGCGCAGACCGCGGGTCCAGAGGAATTGGGCTAGGATCAACAAGGCGACGACCCAGAACGATTGGATCGCGAGGCCGTTCAACGCGGAGGTATGATCAAGACGTCCGGTGAAAATCGCCGTTGGGAAATACATCTGGTAGTAATACGGCAGCCACTGCGAGATGCGGTAGAACCAGCCGGGCATCAGATCGAGCGGGAACATCTGGCCGCCGAGAACGGTTTCGATCGCGAGCGAGAGAATGATGAAGGACTGGATTTCGAGGAACCAGAACGTCAGCAGGCCGAAGATGTAGGCGATGGTGAACTGGATCAATGCGGCCATGAGCATGGCGGGCAGGCCGAGCATCAGGCGCCACAGTTCATCGGGCAGGGCGATGTGGTCTTTGAGAAGGGGTAGAGCGATAAGAATGGGCAGGAGGGCGAGGAGTCCGGAAACCAGTCGCGCGGCGACGAAAATACTAAACCGGTAGAGGTAGTAGTTAATCGGTTTCAGCAGGAACTGATTGATGATGCCGTTGCGGATATCTTCGCTGATCTGGTAGTCCTCGTTGAACGCACCGATGAAGAACTGCATGATCAGAATGACCACGAAGTAGGTCAGCGTCTGGTCGAGGCTGAAGCCGGCGATTTCCGTCTGACCTTGATACGCGGCACCCCAAAGAATGAAGACGAACGCGAGGTGGAAGAGCGAAAAGAGCGCGCGGATACCGAAGTTCCATCGATAAACGATGTTACTCTGAAGGCCTATCAGGAAGGCGTGCCGGTATTTGGCGAAAGACATGCGGAGGCGGAGGTTTAACGCAAAGACGCCAAGTCGCAAAGGGCGCGGAGCGGAATCCGGGCAATTACTTAAGGCCGAAGCGGGCGATGACCTCTTTGGCGAGGTTCTTGTAGGCGGTGGCTCCAGGGGAAAGCGGATCGTAGTCGAAGATCGTCTTGCCGAAGCTGGGTGCCTCGCTGAGGCGAATGGTGCGGGGGATGACCGTGTTGAAGATTTTTTCGGGCAGGTGCTTCTTCACTTCCTCGACGACTTGGCGCGAGAGATTGGTGCGGATATCGAACATCGTCATGACGACGCCACCGAGTTCGAGACCGCCGTTGATGCCGGCGTTTTTGATGCGCTCGAGGTTGCGCAGAATCTGCCCGAGACCCTCAAGGGCCATGTATTCGCACTGGAGCGCGATGAGCAGGTAGTCGGCGGCGGCGAGACTGTTCATCGACAGCATGCCCATGGAAGGCGGGCAATCGATGATGATGACTTTAAAGCCACCCGAGGTTTTGAGCGGCTCGAGGACGGTGCGGAGCTTGGCGAGGTAGTTTTCGGACTGGGCGATCTCGATTTCGGCGGCCGCGAGATCTTCCTCGGACGGAATGAGTGCGAGATGCTCGTATTGAGTGGGGACAACCATCTCGAGCGCGGTCCCTTCACCGTTGAGCGGGCCGTAGAGGGAGCGACCGGGGATTTTCTCAACACCGATGGCGCTGGTGGCGTTGGCCTGGGGGTCGAGATCGATCAGCAGGGTGTGGATTTTCTTCTCGGCGAGCGCGGCGGCGAGATTGACGGCGGTGGTGGTTTTGCCGACGCCGCCCTTCTGGTTGGCGATGGTGAAGACGAGGGAGGACATTTTGGTAATGCCCCATGACCAATGACGAATGGGCGGGGGGCAAAGAAAAACCGCCGGTCGAGGGACCGGCGGTTTTAAAATTTGGAGGCGCGAGCCGGAATCGAACCGGCGGTAGAGCTTTTGCAGAGCTCGGCCTTACCACTTGGCTATCGCGCCTTGGACTGAAGGAGCGCGGAACTTGTGTGAAAAAAGAGTCCTCCGCAAGAACGGAAACTCAGCTTGTGAGGGATGCTTTTTTTGCGTCGGTCGTGTTGAACGGCGCGAGGCTGTGGCCGATTTCGTAATCAGCCAGAATGCTGAAGTAAAAAACCGAGCCTTCGCCCACGCGGCTTTCGACGGAGATGGCGCCGCCCATGCGTTCGCAGAGACGTTTGGCGATGATCAGACCGAGGCCGGTGCCGCCGCGACGGCGTTTGGCAGAGGTGTCCACCTGGCTGAACGGGCGGAAGAGTTGGTTGATCTTATCGGCGGGGATGCCGATACCGGTGTCGCGCACGCTGAATTGGAGGCGCACGGCGCGGTGGACGCCGCCGGAAAGGATTTCCTCGGGGGCGGCGGCGACGGAGATGGTGATGCCGCCTTTTTCGGTGAACTTGATGGCGTTGCCCACGAGGTTGCTGAGGATCTGGCGGAGGCGGCCGTGGTCGCTGTTGACCAGCGCGGGCATACCGGGGGCGAGAGATGTGGTGATGGTGAGGCCGGCTTCGCGGGCGCGGGGGCCGAAGAGCGCGCTGATCTCGTCGATGCAATCACGGAGTGCGAACGGGGCGTGTTCGATCTCGATCTTGCCGGCTTCGATTTTGGAGAGATCAAGGATGTCGCTGATGAGGGTTTCCAGCGTCTGGCCGCTGCTGGTGATCATATCGACAAATGACCGTTGCTCGGCGGTGAGATTGGAGTCGCGCAGCAGTTTGCCGAAGCCGATGACGCCGTTGATCGGCGTGCGGATCTCGTGGCTGACGATGGCGAGGAATTCGCTCTTGGCGCGGTCGGCGGATTCCGCGGCTTCCTTGGCGGCGATCAGCGCGAGCTCGGCTTCCTTGCGAGTGGTCACGTCGTGACCGACGGCCTGGTATTCGATGATGGTGCCTTCGCTGTCTTTAATGGCGCGATGTGTCCAAGAAAGGATGACGGCCGTCTGGCTGGCATCCGTTGAAGTTTGTTCGAAAAGAGCGGCTTCGGGTAGGGCGGCGGTGTGTGGCTTGATCAGGCCTGAGGTGACCAACAGGCAGGGATGACCGATAAGTTCAAGACGCTTGCGGCCCAGGAAACGGGCATAGGCACCGTTGACGAAAGTGAGTTTACCGTCGGGCGCATAACGGCAGATGAGGTCGGACTGGTCCTCGACGACGGCGCGATAGCTGGCTTCGAGTTTTTGCAGCGACTGGGCCATGCGCTCGATCTTGCGCGCGAGACCGATGACTTCGTCGTGAATCTCGTCGTTATCAGCCTCGGGGACTTGTGTCTCCGCGCTATGATTCATGTCGCGCAGGCGCTGCATGAGAGAGCGGTCCCACACGTAACCACCGAGAACGAGCAGCACGCACCCGATGACGGAGAGACAGAGAATATAATACTGCGGCGAAACCTCCGTGTTGCTGTCAATCGACGGAATAATGATCGCGCCGAGGGAAGCGAGGAGGGCAAAAGCCAGTGCGAAGATCAGAACTGATTTCCTGCGCTGGGCTGAACTCATGGGGGTAATCACTGGCTGATAACGTGAGCCTAGTCTATGCCAAATGCACCGCAGGTTGATAGGGCCTTGTAAAACTTTGCGGACGGTTAGGCGGGACGGACGAATCAGTCGAGACGGCCGGGGAAGGTGAGTTCGGCCACGGCGGATTTATCGAGGGCGCCGCGACCGAGGGCGACGAGGCGGTCGTATTGGAGTTTGGTGGCGGCGGCCAGCGGCAGGCTCAGGCCCGCTTCGGCGCCGAGCGTCCAGGCGATGGTGGAATCCTTGGCGGCGTGAGCGCCGGAGAAGTAGCAATCGTGGGCGCGATTTTGCATGTCCTCGCCGTCGGTTTTGAGGACTTGGGAATTGGCGCCGGTCTGGGCGAATACTTCGCGCAACATATCCAGGTCCAAGCCCAGCGCGTTGCCGAGGCCCAAGCCTTCGGCGAGCGCGGCGGTGTTGATATTCATGACCATGTTGACGAGGGCTTTGACCTGGGCGGCCTGGCCGGCGGGGCCGATGTAGCGGAGGGCGTTGCTGAGGTGGAGCAACACGGGCTCGAGGCGGTCAAACGTGGTGCGTTCACCGGCGCACATCAGATAGAGCGTGCCGTTGCGGGCCTGCGGGATGGACGAAGCCATGCAGGCTTCGAGGGCGGAGGCGCCGGCTTCGGCGGCGAGGCGGGCGGTTTCAACGTGAACCTTGGGCGTGAGCGTGGCGCAGTTGACGAAGGTTTTGCCCTTGGCGCTGATGAGCAGTGAATCACCGGCGGCGGGTGCGCCGAAGACGGCGAGCTGCGCGGCATCGTCGGTGACGACGGTCAAAATCAGATCGGCTGACGCGGTGACTTCGGCCAGCGAGGTGGCGTGGCGGGCACCCAATTCGGCGGCGAGGGCGGCGGCTGAGGGGGCGTGGACATCGTAAACGGCGGCGATGGTGTGTCCGCAATCTTTGAGGCGGCGGGCCATGTTGGCTCCCATGCGGCCGACTCCGACAAAGGCGATGGTCTCAGACATAAATATCCGGTGGGTGGTTGGACTTGAGAAGAGGGCGTATCGCGAATCTGAACCTTAGCGTGCGAAAAACGGGTTATGTTGTTTCTCGAGGGCGAGGGTCGTGAGCGGGCCGTGGCCGGGGGCGATCACGGTGTTGCGCGGGAGGGTGAAAATCTTCTCGTGGTTGTTGCGCAACTGGTCGGCGTAATGAGTCGGACTCCCGCCCATCGAGGAGGCGAAGAGCGAATCGCCCACGATGGCGACGGGCCAGCTGAGGCCGGTCACGAAGAACGTGGTCATGCCCGGTGAGTGGCCCCAGGTGAACAGGGTCTTGATGGCGAGCTCGTTGCCCACGTGGAAGTGCGCGTTTTCGGCGAACGTCCTGGCTCCGGGGAAGTCCACCGGCTCGAGTTCGCTGGCCCAGACTTCGGCGCGGGGGCAGGCGGCGGCAAGAGCGGGCAGGGCGGCGATATGATCGTCGTGAGTGTGCGTGATGAAGATGTGGCGCACATCGAGGTCCTCGGCCTCGATCATGTCGATGAGACCGTCGGCATTGGCGCCGGTGTCGAAGACGGCGGCGAAGCGCGAGCGGGCATCCCAGAGCAGGTAGCTGTTCACCGTCATGTCTTCGAACGCGGTGTTGAACATCACGAAGCCGCGGGGGAAGACGGGCGCAACGGGGTAAAAGCGCTTGTGGGCGAGGTCGTCGAGGGCGTTGGCGCTGAGCTTGAGGTGGCGCGAGATGCGGCGGATGACGACATCGTTGACCTCGCCGGCTTTCACGGCGGCGAGTGCCTCGACGGAAACCTCGGCGCGCTCGGCGAGTTGTTCGTCGCTGATTTTCAGGCCGCGCTGGGCTTTGGCGATGACGTCGGTGAAATTATCTTCGAGGGGGAGGCGGGCCATGCGTTAATAACGGGTGCTCCGCCGGATCGCGCAAGCAGGAAGGCCGGAATCAGTCCGCGAGGATGATCACACGACCCGTGCGGGCGGACTCATAAACAGCATTGATCAACGCCACGGCGGCACGGCCGGCAACGCCATCGACGAGTGGCGTGCCGTCGGTGCGCACGGCGCGGATAAAATCGGCAAATTGTTCGCGGTGCGCATCGCCCCAGGCCCACGCTCCGTCGGCGGGCGCAGTCGCGGGAATGGCGGACGCGTTGGCCGTGGCGGATTTGGTGCCGCCGGTGGCGACTTGGAGGGCGTGGGCCGTGGCGGTTTTGCCGTGGATGGTATCGCGCCCTTTGATGGCGAGCAGGTGCAGTTCGTCGCCCTCGATGACGGCCGAGCCCTGAGTGCCGTGCAGTCCGAGATAAGCGGGGAAACCGGGATAAGCCGACGTGGTCGCCATGAGGTTGCCGATGGCGCCATTGGCAAAGGTGAGCGTGGCGGTGACGACGTCTTCCACCTCGATGCGCTCATGGGCGGCGGTGCGCATCTGCGCGTAAACCGTCTTCACGGGACCGGCCAGCCAGAGCAGCAGGTCAACGGTGTGCACGCCTTGATTCATGAGACAGCCGCCGCCGTCCAGCGCCCACGTGCCGCGCCAGTCGCCGGAGTCATAATACTCCTGGCTGCGGTGCCAGGGCACGCGCGCTTCGGCGAGGACCAGCGAGCCGAGTTCGCCGCGGTCGATGGCGCCGCGGACCTGCTGGCTGGAGGGGTCGAAACGATGCTGCGAAATGATCGCGAGTTTGCAGCCGGCGGCGCGTTGCGCGGCGATCAAGGGTTCGCAGGCCGCCGCAGTGATTTCCATGGGCTTCTCGATCACCACGTGTTTACCGGCGGCGAGGGCGCGGGCACCGAGCGAGGCGTGCAATCCGCTGGGTGTGCAAAAGGTCAGCACGTCGATCGCGGGGTCGGCGAGGAGTTCCTCGAACGAGGCGATCTTCAGGTCAAACTGCTTGGCGAAGGCCTCGGCCAGCGTGGTGTTGATATCGCAACAGTGGGTGAGGCGGGCATCGGCGGGCGGCAAGGCGCGCAACGCTTTGGCATGAGTCGGCGAAATACTGCCGCAACCGACGATGGCGAAAGTGAGAGGGGACGATGAGGAGTCCATGAAAGGGAAGTCCTTATCTGAATAAGGAGCCGGCCATGCTGGCAAGTATGCAGACGCTTCCCGCCGTGCACTTAACTGAAAATTGATTCACAACAGCATGCTGGGCGCCGGCCCGCCGGACCTGTTGTCTGGCGCCAATCCTATCTATATCCATATGAGCTCCCCTGATTATCTTACCTCCTTGTTTTCCCTGGCCGGCAAAGTGGCCGTCGTGATTGGTGGCACCGGTGAATTATGCGGAGCCATGGCGGAAGGTCTGGCGGGCGCGGGCGCTGAAGTGGTGCTGGTGGGTCGCAATGAAGAAAAGGCGTCCGCCCGTCTCGCTAAAATCCACGCGGCGGGAGGCAAAGCCTACTTTCTGCCTTCGGAAGCGAGTGATAAAGCGCAATTAAACAACTTGCTCGAAGCCGTGCTCAAGCGCTCCGGCCACGTTGATATAGTGGTCAACGGCGCGGGCGTGAACTCGCCTACGCCATTCCTGGATATCACGGAAGAGGAGTTCGAACGCATTATGGATATCAATGTCAAAGGCGTGTTTCTCGGTTGCCAGGTATTTGGTAAATACCTGACCGAGCGTGGCCAAGGCGGCTCTATTATCAACTTGGGATCGATGTCCGGCCTCGTCCCGCTTTCGCGTGTATTCACCTATTCGGCCAGCAAGGCGGCCGTGCATAATCTCTCCAAAAACCTCGCCCGTGAGTGGGCTCCGAAGAATGTGCGCGTTAATATTCTCGTGCCCGGATTCTTTCCCGCCGAACAGAATCGCAAGGTTCTCACGCCGGAACGCGTCGCTTCCATCCTCGGTCATACGCCGGCCAAGCGCTTTGGTGAAGCCAAGGAACTGATTGGTGCCACGCTATTACTGGCGGGAGATGCGGGCAGCTTTATCACCGGTGCGGAGATTGTGGTGGACGGCGGTTATCATGCGATGACCATTTGATTTAGCGGTCGGCTGGCGGTTTTATTATTCGATAATATAGACTTGATAAAGCCGCCATCTGTTTTGATATTCGCCTCGATATGTCATTCACCGACCAAATTGCAGAACTCGCCAAGGCCAAAGCCAAGATTGCTCAAGCCGAAGCCAAACTCGCTTCCGACCGCGTGTCGGCTCTCGCCAAACTCCCCGCTGAGTATGGTTACGGAAACCTTAATGAATTTATCAAGGCCCTGAAGGCCGCCGCTGGTAAGGCTGGCAAAGGTAAAGGCAAGAAGGTCAAGGGCGCGAAAGTCGCCAAGGCCCCGAAGGCTCCCAAGGCAGGCAAGCGCACCCGCGCCAAGATCACCCCCGAGCTCAAGCAGCAGGTGATCGCCGCCGTTCAGGCCGGTCAGTCCGGTGCTGAAATCGCCTCCTCCTTGGGCCTCTCGCTCCCGAGCGTGCAGAACATCAAGAAGGAAGCCGGCCTCGTGAAGGCTCGTGGTAACTCCGGCGACACCGCCGCTGCTCCCGAGGCTCCCGCTGCTTCGTAAGACCTTCCGGTCTTCGTCCGCTTTTATTGCGACGCCCCCGTGTTTAATTACACGGGGGCGTTTTTGTTTTACCGCTTGCGCCACCGGCCCGTGCGGGTGTGGGTTCAGGTCAGCCAAATCCTCATGCCTCCCGCCCATTTTATACAGGCCAATACCAATGGCCGCCTCCACTCCGCCGACGAACCGTCCATCGCTCCGCTCAATCGTGGATTTCTTTATGGCGATGCCATCTATGAGGTTTGGCGGACTTATAATGGAGTGGTTTTTGCCTGGGATGAACATTGGCAGCGTCTCGAACGTTCGGCTGCGTCGCTATATATGACGTTGCGGTGGTCTCAGGAGCAGATGCTCGCCGAGGTTAAAAAGACGGTCGCGGCCTGGCGGACGAAGACCGGAGGCGATGCGGTGGAACTCTATATCCGCCTGCAAATCACGCGCGGGGGTGGGGCCATCGGGCTCGATGTCGCGCTATCCGATGGCGAAGATTTTGTGCTGCTGGTGCAACCGTGTCCGTTACTGACGGCGGAGGTGGAAGCGAAGGGGATCACACTCTCGTTGGCGCGCACATTGCATCGCAACCATCCGGGCACGCTCAACCCCGCGTGGAAGACGGGTAATTATCTTAATAATCTCCTCTGTCTGCGCGAAGCGCGTTCACGCGGAGCGGATGAAGTGGTGATCACCAATCTTGCGGGTCAGATCACCGAGGCGGCCGTGAGCAATATCGGTTTTGTGCGTGACGGTGAACTGGTTCTGCCGCCGGTGGAGGCGGGTATTCTGGAAGGGATTACGCGTCGTATATTGATTGATCACCTCGCGCCGGCGGTCGGCGTCACGGTGCGTGAACAGACGGTGCGGCCCGAGGATTTGGCCGGTATGCAGGAGTGTTTTCTCACCGCCACGACCAAGGATATCGTGCCCGTGCACGCGATCGATGACGTCGTGTTCACGACCGGCGCCGACACGCTGACGTTGCGGCTGAAAACCGCCTTCGCCGCGTATGTGGCCGCCTATATCGAGGAGCGTCCGCAGCAACTGGTGTGATGCGGACCGCGCTCGTGCGCCGAGCCTCTCGTTCAATAACGGGGCACCGTCGGGTCGATGACCAGTGACCACGCATCGATGCCGCCGGCGACGTTGCTCACGGCATCGTAGCCGTTGGCCCGCAGGTATTGGGTCACGCGCAGGCTGCGTCCGCCGTGGTGGCAGTGGATGAGCAAATGTTTGTCCTTCGGCAGTGAACCGACGTGCTCCGGGATCTGGCGCATCGGGATGTGCTCGGCGCCGGCGATGCGGCAGGTTTCCACTTCGAACGGCTCGCGCACATCGATGAGCACCACGTCGCCGGGCGTTTCATCCAGGAGGCGCTTGGTTTCTTCAACGGAGACTTCGATCGGGTGGGTGTCGGACATGATGACGGTCACGACAACCGTTCGGCGGGGGCCCGCAAATGGAAATTGCACCAAGCTCCCTCCACCGCGCAAAATCCTCCCACATGCCTCAGCATTTCATTGTCATTATCGCCGGCGGTAAAGGAGAGCGTTTCTGGCCCCAGAGTCGCGCCCCTCGTCCGAAACATCTTCTGCCCGTGGTCGGTTCCAAGCCGTTGCTCGCCCAAACCATCGATCGCGTTAAGCCGCTGGTTCCCGCCAAGAATATTTACGTCATCACCAGCGCCATTCAGGCGAAGGCCGTGCGCGAGGTCTGCAAAGGGATCCCTGCCGCCAACATCATCGCCGAGCCCGTCGGACGTGACACCGCCGCTGCCGTGGGCTTGGCCGCCGCGATCGTGGCCGTGCGCGATCCGCAGGGTATTTTTGCGGTGTTGCCCGCCGACCACGTCATCCATGACGGTAAGTCTTACGAGGCTGATCTCAGGGCGGCGTTCGCGGCGGCCGAGGCCGATGCGGTCATGGTTACCATCGGTATCACGCCGACCGAACCGGCCACCGGTTTTGGCTACATCCAGCGCGGTGAAAAATGGAAATCCTTCAACCGCCGTCCGGTGTTTCGCGTGAAGCGTTTCGTGGAAAAACCGAAACAAGCGGTAGCCGAGGATTACCTCAAAGCCGGCGACTACGTGTGGAACGCCGGCATGTTTGTGTGGAGCGTTCCGGTGGTGGAGACGGCCCTCGCACAGCACGCGCCCGAGCTCGATGCCGCGCTGAAGCCGATCCGTGTCGCGCTGGCAAAAAAGCGTCCGCTGGCCGGCGTCCTCAAAAAGGCTTATCCGACGTTGCCGAAGATTTCCGTGGACTACGCGCTCTTGGAAAAATCCAAGAATGTCGTGGTGCTGCCGTCATCGTTTGATTGGGACGACGTCGGGGCCTGGCCGGCGGTCTGCAAGCACTTCACGCCGGATTCAGCGGGCAATGTCTCGCGCGGACTCGCCGTGGTGGAGCAGGGGAGCAACAACCTCGTATTCAGCGAAGGAGGGCATCTCGTGACCGTCGTCGGCCTGGATGATTTGATCGTGGTGCACACCGCTGATGCGACCCTCGTCTGCCCCAAGTCGAAATCACAGGAGATCAAAGCGCTCCTCAAAAAAGTCGAAGCGCTCAAGGGCGGCGCGAAGTGGCTCTGAGCTGCGGCGCCACGGTCTGTGCAACGTTCAACACTCAACATCGAACCTCCAACTTTCAATGAACGCTCCGAACATTCTCTCCTTGGATGTTGAACGTTGGGCGTTGGATGTTGGACGTTGAGATTCCTCTACTCATGCGATTCCTCGGCATCGATTACGGCACGCGGCGCATCGGGCTCGCCTACGGGGACGAGCTCGGCATCGCCACGCCGTTGCCCGCGCTCATCGAGGCGGAGCCGAAGCAACGCCGCGAGGGTCTGGCCGCCGTCGTGAAGCAGCGCCGGATCACCGAGCTGGTCATTGGATTTCCTTACAACATGGACGGCTCGGTCGGCTTCAAGGCGAAGGAAGTCGAGGGCTTCGCGGAGAGTTTGAAGCGCGAGTTTGCGCTGCCCGTGCACTTCATCGACGAACGGCTGACCTCGCACATGGCCGAAGCCGGACTGAATCAGAAACAGCTCCGTGAAATCCGCGGTCAGGGGATCGTCGATTCACGTGCGGCGGCCATCATCCTGCAGGATTATCTGGACCAACGTTTCCCGCCGGCGTTGTCCGGTCCCGAAGCGTGATGAGTGCGCAACCGACCGAGGTTTCCCGCTGGAAATGCACCGTCGCTTACGACGGTTCGGCGTTGGCTGGCTGGCAGATTCAGCCCAACGCCGAGACCGTGCAGTCGGTCATCGAGGCTCGACTGGCGGCGGTGTTTAAAACGCCGGTCGATATCACCGGCAGCGGCCGCACCGACTCGGGGGTGCATGCGCGCGGGCAGGTCTTTCACTTCGACGCACAGTGGTCGCACGATCCGGCGAAGCTGCTCACCGCGATGCGCATCGGACTGCCGCCGACGATTCAGATTCTCACGGCGAAAAAAGTGCCGGCGACGTTTCATGCGCGGTTTTCGGCCAAGGGGAAAATCTACCACTACGACATCTGTCATGGGGCGTTCGCCGATCCGTTTACGCAGGCTTACACGTGGTCGATGGCGCGCACGCTCGACATCGAGGCGATGCGCGCAGCGGCGAAGTTGCTCGTGGGGACGCATGATTTTCGTGCGTTTACCGCGATGCCCGGCAGCGGCGTGGAAAAGGAAGATACCGTGCGCACGGTGAAACGTCTCGATATCACCGGACGCGGCACGCGCCTGCGCATCGCGGCCGAGGGCAACGGCTTTCTCTACAAGATGGTGCGCAGCCTCACCGGGGCCTTGGTCGATGTGGGCGCGGGCCGGTTGAAGCCCGACGACATGACGGAAATTCTGGCCAGCCAGGTGCGCACCCAACGCGTGTTCACGGCACCGCCACAGGGATTGTGTCTGGTGAAGGTGTTTTATTGAAGCGATGAACGCCGCGCGTGAGATCCTGCGGGGAATGACCGACATGGTGTTTCCGCCGGTGTGCCTGGGCTGCGGAGGCTTGGTCGAGGGTGGCCGCTTGCGTCATATATGCGTGAAGTGCGAGCCGATGATTTATTTGGTCGAACCACCGAGTTGTTCGACCTGCGGCAGTCCGTTTTTTGGCGAGGTCGAGGGCGAGCGGATGTGTCCCCACTGCGAAGGCCTGCATCCTCAATATGGCGAAGGCCGCACGGTGACGTTGTTCAAAGGTCCGGCGCGGGCGCTCATCCATGAGCTCAAATATCACAAAGGTCACCACGTGCTGGCGGATGTAGAGGAGGTCGTGCGCGGTTCTGCGCATGTGATGGAATTTGTCCGTGGGTCGATATTGGTGCCGGTGCCGCTGCATCCGCGGAAGGAACGTGAGCGCGGCTACAACCAGACTGCGTTGCTGGCTGGTGCCTTGGCGCGAGCGGCGGGAGGCACGACGCGAATTGAGGCACTGCTGGATAGGGTGGTGGATACGCCATCGCAAACGACTTTCGACCGCAAGGCCCGTCGGGCGAACCTGAAAAATGCCTTTGCACTCGCCAAAGGGGCGACCATAAATCCCGCCTCACCCTACATCCTCGTCGATGACGTTTTTACAACAGGCTCAACCCTCAATTCCTGCGCTGGCGTTCTCCGCCGTGCAGGTGCGTTGAACCTGAACGTCGTCACGTTCGGCCACGGTTAATTTTTTCCCGCATGTCGCTCTTTAGCAAACCGAAGTATTCGACGGTCGTCGTCAAAAAGAAGGACATCCCCAAGGGTATGTGGACCAAGTGTCCCATCTCTGGAGAGATCGTCTTCAATCAGGAACTCGAGGAGAACCAGATGGTCGTCCCGAAGTCCGGTTATCACTTCCCGATCGGGGCCCGCCAGCGCATCACGGCGCTCTTCGATGAGGGCACCTTTGAGGAGATCGATGCCAGCATCCGCTCGGCCGATCCGCTTAAGTTCGTCGACTCGCAAAAGTATCCCGACCGTATCAAGAAATACGAAAAGGAAAGCGGCCTGACCGAGGCGGTCGTTTGCGGCACGGGCAAAATCCACGGCATTCCGGTGTCTGTGGCGGTGATGGATTTTCGTTTCTGCGGCGGCGCGATGGGTTCGGCGGTCGGTGAGAAGATCACCCGCGCCATCGAAATCGCGCTCAAGAACAAGACGCCGTGTTTGATTTTCAGCGCCTCGGGTGGCGCGCGTATGCAGGAAGGTATTTTCTCCCTCATGCAGATGGCCAAGACCAGCGCCGCGCTGGGCCGTCTCGCCGAGGCAAAGCTGCCCTACATCTCGATTCTTACGCATCCGACCATGGGTGGCGTCACCGCCAGCTTCGCGGTGCTGGGCGATATCAACATCGCCGAGCCGGGCGCCTTGATCGGCTTTGCCGGTGCGCGCGTGATCAAAGACACCGTGAAGCAGACCCTGCCTCCTGGTTTCCAGACGGCGGAGTTTCTGCAGAAGCACGGCTTGATCGACCAGATCGTGAGCCGCCTCGATATGCGCGACCGCTTGCGGGACATCCTGCAGGCTTTGTATCTGCGCAAGCTGCCCACGGCGAAGAAGTGAAGGCTTGATGCCTCGGGTCCGGATTCAACGTCCAACATCCAACGTTCAACACTCAACGTTCAATGGATGAGAAGACGTCGCGTTTTGATTTGGAGGACCGCCTGTTAGACTACGTGGCGAATATCGTGCGTCTGGCGGAGTCGATTCGCCGTTCGCCAGCTGGAACGCATGTCGCCAACCAAATGCTGCGTTCAGGAACTGCAGTCTTACCTAATCATGGTGAGGCGCAAGCGGCCGAATCCAACGCGGATTTTATTCATAAGCTGAGCATATGTCTTAAGGAGTTGAGAGAGACCCGTCGTTGGCTGCGATTGATCCAAAGGGTTCCCTTGATCCCCAAGCCGGATATCGTGCTGCCTTTGTTGGCGGAAACCGAAGAGCTGATTCGTATTTTCTTTTCGAGTCTTAAAACCGCCCGCAAGAAAGGCACAAAATGACGGCTCATTATGAGCGTTGGATGTTGGAGGTTGAACGTTGAACGTTGATTCCGGAATCACTGGTTACAACGCGACGCAGGATTATCTTTTTTCGCTCAAGGCGAAGGGAGTGAAGTTCGGCATCGACCGGATGCGCCTGCTCGTTGCGGGCATCGGGCATCCGGAGCTCGCCACGCCGGTCATTCACCTGGCCGGCACCAACGGCAAGGGCTCCGTCGCAGCGATGCTGGAGGCGATTTTTTCGACCGCGGGCTGGCGCACCGGCCTCTACACGTCGCCGCATCTGGTGAAACTCGGCGAACGCGTGCAGGTGGCGCGGGAGATTTTGAGCGAGGTGGAGATCGTGGCGTTTACGCAGGAGTTGCTGCCGGTCGCCGAGGCGGTGAGCCATGGAAGTCCGGACGATCATCCGAGCTTTTTCGAGTTCATGACCGCGATGGCGTTTCTCCAATTCGCCCGGAAGCGTTGCGATATCGCCATCATCGAGACCGGTCTCGGCGGACGCCTTGATGCGACCAATGTGGTTGATCCGGAGGTGGCGGTGATCACGTCGATCGGACTCGATCATTGCGACATGCTGGGCGACACGATCGCGCAAATCGCTGCCGAGAAGGCGGGCATCATCAAGCCGGGAAAACCGGTGGTGATCGGACGGCTGCCGGCGGAAGCGGAGGCGGTGATTCGCCGGGTGGCGGCGGAGCAGGGCGCTCCGGTGATTTCGGTGCGCGACGTGTTCGGCGAAGCTATCGAGGGATATCCGACGGCGGCATTCGAGGGGGATTATCAGCGCTGGAATGCCGCGACTGCGGTGTTGGTGGCACGCTGTTTCGATACGCGTTGGAAACTGACCGAGGATGTCATCAAGCGCGGCCTGCACGCGGCTCGCTGGCCCGGGCGCTGGCAGCGGGCGAAGATCGGTGGGCGGGATTTGATCCTAGATGCGTCGCACAATCCGGAAGGTGCCGGCGTATTGGAGAATCAATTACGCGCTCTGGTGGTGGAGACGGGACGCAAGCCGGTGGTGGTGACGGGCGTGTTGGGCGCGGCGCGGGCGCGACCGTTGCTGGAGACGATCAGTCGCTGCGCGGCGGAGATTCACCTGGTGATGCCGCAGCAGTCACGGGCGAGCGGTTTCGAGGAACTGGAGGCGTTGATCCCGAAAACGTTCACGGGGCGCGTGAGCCGAGCGACCGTCGCCGGAGTGTTTCCCGATGCGCAGACCTGCACCGTGGGCGGGCCCGACGATACGGTGGTGGTGACGGGCTCGATTTATTTGCTCGGCGAAGTCATGGCCCGCATCCAGCCTGAACGTGGTGCGATCGAGAACCGGCTGCAGGATTTTTGAGGTCGGGTGCTCAGCTCTTCACTTCCGTTGCTTCGATGTCGATCACGTCGGCGGTCCGCATCGGGCGCGGGCGTGCTGACGTGCGGAATGCGGGACGCGTTGCAGGGCGACCGCGCAAGCGTTGCACGATGTAAAAGGCTACGCCGAACAGCATCACCGCGATGGCGGCAAGCAGGCCGACAATGACCACGATACCAGCGATGATGAAGCGGATGATCTGCATGCTACGAGAGACTCGAATTGGAGCGGAAGGTTGCAACCGGTGAACGGTAAAATGCAAAGGCCGCAGAGTTCACCGAGCGCGTGCTCCGTGTTCTCTGCGGCCTCTGTGTTTAATGAACTTTAATTTTAAACCAGCTTGATCAGCTCAGACGTCGCGGGGACGTCTTTGATGATCTGGGACGGCTCGGGGCCGACGCCGAGGTAGCGCAGATTCGGGAGCTTTTCGCACGCGGGCAGCGGTTCGCCGTGGAAGGCGACATCGAGGAGGGACTTCACCATGGCGGCGACGTAGCGCTGGGCGTTCTTCGGGAGATCGGCGAAGTGGCGGACCGTCGAAACATCTTCGGTCCAGCCGGCGTGTTTCGTGTAAACGGGTTTGAGCGTCTTGCGAATGGCGTCGTTGCGGGGGACGTGATGGTAACGTTTGCCTGAGACATCTTCGTAGGAGGTGCAGATGAGGAGCTCGCTGTTCCACTCGCCGCGGTGGGTGAGGGCGTCGAGTTTGTTGATCATCACGTCCTGGTAGCCGCCGTAGCGGAGGGCATCGCCTTTTTCCACGGCGTCATACCAGCCGACCATGCGCTGGCGTCCGGTGGAGGTGCCGAATTCGAGTTTCTTGAGGAGGACGGAGAGCGGGTGCGCGTCGTCCATCTGCGTGAGGAACACGTGGGTGCCGACCTTGGTGTCGTAGGCCTTGGCGACGCCGAAGGTGTGGATGCGCTGCACGGGAATGCCGGCGCTCTCGAAGAACTCGGGTGTGAAGGTGTGCGAGGCGGTGACGTTGGGCGAGTAGCCGTGGCGTTTGTCGAGCCAGTAGGCTTGGCCGAATTCGCCGATGATGGTGTGGCCGGCGCGGAGCTCGCGGAGGATGAGTTCGCGGACTTCGCCGATGTTTTTGGCGAGGCGCTGGCCGGCCAGCCAATAGGTCTCGGTGAGCGTCGCAAGGTTGATGGAGAACGGGCCGTCACCGCGGAAGATCGTAAAATCGAAGTCTTCTTTGGTGAACACGCCGAGTTCGATGGCCTCGGTGTTGGCGCGGAGTTCGGCGTCGCCGAGTTTTTGGAAGAAGCCGGCGAAGGTTTCGGCGGAGACTTTGCAAACGTGCTGGATGGTCGCGACGGCGCGGTCGGCGCGCTGGGCGAGTTTTTTGGCGTAAGCTTCGCGGGAGCCGAGGAAATCGGCGTAGGTGATCTGCCACTGGCCGACTTCGTCCTGGTAGGCGGGCGTGATGCCACGGCCGGTGGAGCCGCGGGGCTCTTCCTGGAGGACGTTGACGCGGTAATCTTCCCACGCGAGGTCGAGCAGGCGGTGGGTGAGATCGGAGACGAGGGTGCGTTCGTCGATCACGAGGCGGTTGAGGACGGGATAACCCTTCTTTTCGAGGGGCATGGCCTCCCACCAGGCTTTGCGCGGGTCGGCGACGACACCGGCGCCGATGGCGAGGTGGGCGAGTTCCTTTTCGACGACGCCGGAGGGGAGGAGGTTGAGCTTGATGCCGGCGGCGGTGTGGCCGGAGTTGGCGCCACCGTTGACCTTGAGGACGGTGGAGACGGGGTGGGCGCCATCGCGCAACTCGTGGACGACCTCGGGAATCAGGCGGCCTTTGCCCTCGTCACCGAGGGAGATGCCGACATCGGCGATGAGCTGGCTGGAAAAAGGGAGTAGCGACATGGCAAACCGCCAACGAAAGCGGGCGGGGCGGCGCGGTTCAATCGCGGAATTTTAAACGCAGAGGCCGCAGAGCGCACAGAGGATTGAATACCTCCGTGTCCTCTGCGGCCTCTGTGTTTAAAAAAATCAGCCTTTGGCTTGGGTCTTGATTTCGACGACGTCGTGGGGGGCGGCTTCTTTTTGGCCGGCGGGGGAGACACGGATGTAGCGGGCCTTTTCGCGCAGCGACTTGAGGTCTTTCGCGCCAAGGTAGCCCATGCCGCTTTGCACACCACCGACCAAGTTGCCCAGCACGTCATCGGCCGAGCCGGATACTTCCTTGAGCGCCTCGATGCCTTCGGCGGTGAGTTTGCGGGCGTTGTCGGTCTTGTCGTGGCCGTAGCGCGCGGCGCTGCCGGCTTTCATCGCGCTGAGCGAACCCATGCCGCGATACTGCTTATACAATTTACCGTTGATTTCCATGATCTCGCCGGGGGCTTCGCGGCAACCCGCAAGAAGACCTCCGAGGATGACGGCGTCGGCGAGGGTGAGGGCCTTCACGATGTCACCGGACTTGGTGATACCGCCGTCGGCGATGATCTTCACGCCGCGAGCCTTGGCACCTTGGGCGGCGACGTAGAGGGCGGTGAGTTGCGGGATGCCGACGCCGGCGACGACGCGCGTGGTGCAGATCGAGCCGGGGCCCTGGCCGACCTTGACGGCGTTGGCACCGCAGGCGGCGAGGTAATCGACGCCGGAGGCGCTGGTGACGTTGCCGGCGATGATGGTGAGGTCGGGGAAGGCGTCGCGGACGAGCTTAACGATGTCGCCGACGCCGGCGGTGTGGCCATGAGCGGTGGAGACCGCGACGGCGTCGATGTGTTCATCGACCAGCTGGCTGACGTGGGTGATGATTTTTTCGTCGTCGAGCGTGCCATCGGGCAGGCGGACGGGAGCGATGGCGGCACCGACCACGAGGCGGAAATCGGCGTCACGGGCGGGTTTACGACGCGACTTCGATTCCGTGAGGATGCGGTCGATATCGGAGAACGTAACCAAGCCGCGCAGGCGGTCTTCGTCGTCGACCACGAGCATCTTGTGGATGCCCACATGCTCGGTGAAGAAGGCGTCGGCGGCCTTGATGGGATCGGGTTTGAGGGCCTTTTCGTGGATCGTGAGGATGTCGGCGCGGGGCGTCATGGCCTCGGCGACGGTCTTGGATTTGTAGCGCTCGCGCACGGTGCTGCCGGAGAGGAGGCCGACGAGTTTGCCATCGGCATCCACGACGGGGAACGTGCGGAAATCGAAGCGGCGGGTTTCGATGAGGGCGAGCACGTCACCCACATGCTGGGTGGGGGAAACCGTGATCGGATCCTGGATGAGGCCGTGGATGTGGCGTTTGACGCGGGCGACTTCCTTCACCTGGTCGCGGGCCGGCATGTTGTAATGGATGAGGCCGAGGCCGCCGTTGAGGGCCATGGCGATGGCCATGCGGGCCTCGGTGACGGTGTCCATGTCCGACGAAATGACGGGGATGGATAGCTTAAGCACCTCGGAGAGTGCGGTGGAGGTATCCGCATCCTTGGGAAGGATTTCCGAATAGAGCGTCGCCAGGGAAACGTCGTCAAACGTGAGCGCGACGGGGCGGTTGGCGCGGAAGAAGGCGTCGGCCGGCTGGTAGAATTCGGCGTCGAACGCCGCGGCGGAAGGAGTGGCAACCTTTGTCATGAGTTGCCGTGAACGTAATAAGCCTGACCCGTTAAAGGGCAAATCGTTTTTCGATTTGGCGCGGGGGGAAGCCTCAACAGCGGCGGGGCGTTCCTCTGGGAATGGTTGGTTCACCTTGGGCGTTGACGAAGGAGGGGACTCGAAGGCTATCTATTTTTAACCGACCATAGCGGTCGTCGCATCCCATGAATTTCGAAGTCGTTATACGCCGTGTAGTGGGAGCATTGGAAGAATCAGGTATTCATTATGCATTGATTGGCGGGTTTGCCATGGCGTTGCGAGGCGTGCAGCGGGCGACGATGGATTTGGATTTTATCCTGATGCTCGAAGACATGGAAAAAACCGATGCCATCCTGAAGTCATGCGGATATGAACGGGTGTTTCAGTCGGCCAACGTATCGCATTATATTTCGGCTGATAAAAGCTGGGGGCGTATTGATATCTTGCATGCATTTCGCGGACCTACCCTTGGAATGCTTGAGCGTGCCGAAGTGATGCCGGTCTTGGGCGACTTTAGTATTCGTGTGGTGCATATCGAAGATCTGATCGGCCTGAAGGTGCAGGCTTCGGTAAATGACCCGAATAGGGCGGCTCGTGATTGGTCGGATATTCGGATGATATTGGAAGCTGCGGCAGGGCAGGGTGTGGCGATCAATTGGCTGTTAGTCGGCGATTATCTCGGGATTTTTAATTTGGAAACCAAGCTTGCTGAGCTAAAAAGCTACTATGCCTCGGCTCAGTAAAATCGAACGACAACAGATTTCTCAGGTTCGGCCTGATGCGGCGAGGCCTGCGAAATTTGTGAAGTGGGATTTGGCGGAGTATCTGGATTTCCTCCGTTTTTCATCACAGTTTGTGCCGACGGCTCCGCGTAAATTTATTACCGGCGGGGATCACTGGAAGCTATAAGCGAGCTTGGCTGCCAAGGGTGGTATCATTTGGTCTTTGTCGGTGCGCTCTTGAGGTCGGGGGGATCGTCCGGCTTGATGTAAATCCACATGCGCCTGCGACTCGCCTACCGCCGTTATTTGCTGCCGTTTCGCACTCCAGTGCGCACGGCGCACGGGGTCTGGGCGGAGCGCGAAGGTGTGCTGGTGCGGCTCACCGATGAAAGCGGACGGGCCGGTCACGGCGAAGCCGCGCCGATTCCGTGGTTCGGCACGGAGACGCCTGACGAAATCGAGGCGGCGTTGGCGAGCTTCGGAGAATGGGTGACCGAAGAACAACTCGTGGCCGTGCCTGCGCGGCTCGGTTGTCTGCGGTTTGCCATCGCCGGCGCGTTGTCCGCATTGCGCGGCTCGGAATCATCGTCGGACGCCGGGCACGCGTATCTGCCTGTGGCGGCCTTGCTGCCCGCCGGTCGCGCGGTGCTCACGGCGGTGGCGGCCAAGGCGGAACTCGGTTTTCGCACCTTTAAATGGAAGGTGGGCGTGGGCGATCCGGCCGACGAACTGGCGATTTTGGATGACCTCTTGGGACAACTTCCAGCGGGCGCACGGTTGCGACTGGATGCCAATGGGGGTTGGGATGCGCGGGTGGCGCGTCGCTGGCTGGAACGCACGGCGGACCGGCCTATCGAGTATATCGAGCAACCGTGTTTTGCCGGGAAAAACGAGGATGCCGGCACGCGTCGCCGCATGGACGATGTGTTGCGAGGGCTGGCCGAGGATTATCCGACGCCGCTCGCCCTCGACGAATCATTGGTCGGTGCGCAGGACGTGGAGCATTGGCTGGCCGAGGGCTGGCGCGGGGTGTTTGTGATCAAGCCCGCGCTCTTCGGTGATCCCACCCCGGTGATGGCGCGCCTGGCCGCGGCCAAGGCCGACGTGGTGTTCTCCTCGGCGCTGGAGACGGCGGTGGGCGCACGGGCCGCGTTGCAGCTGGCGCTCGCCTGGCCGGGCGAAAAGCCCCGCGCGCTCGGGTTCGGCGTGTGGCCGCTGTTTCATGAAAGCGTATTCGACGGGCCGTATGTCGCACCGTTTATTCGCAAGGAAGATGTCGAAAAACTCAACGCGGAGGCCGTATGGAACGCGCTGACCTGATCCGTCTGCTGGGCATGCCACCGGTCGTGGCGGAGATGCGCGATGTCATCGTGGAGGAACGCGAGCCGGCCGTGTTTATCGAATCGTTTTCCGATGCGGTCGCGGCCGGCGGCACGGTGTTTTTGGCTGATCCCTCGTGGGGCGAAAGTGAGCGGGCACAATTCAACGCGCTCACGTCTGCTCAACCGGTGGCGCGCTCCGCCGGTGCGTCTTCAGGTCTCGCATCTCAAGTTTCAGGTCTGCCTGCTGCGACTTCCGGCTGGCTGTGTATTCCGACCGGCGGTTCGTCGGGTCGGCTCAAGCTGGCGCGGCACGATGAGCAAACCATCTCGGCCGCGGTGAACGGATTTTGCGCCCACTTCGGCGTGACGAAGGTCAACGTGGTCGGGCTGCTCCCGCTGTATCATGTAAGTGGATTCATGGCGTGGATGCGCACGGTTTTGACGGGTGGGAGTTACCTGCCGTGCAGTTGGAAAGCTGTGGAGTCGGGGGAGCGTCCGGCGTTGCCCGCGGATGATGGCGATTGGTTCCTGTCGCTGGTGCCGACCCAGTTGCAACGCCTGCTGGGCGATGCCGAAGCCGAGGACTGGTTGCGCGGGTTTCGGGCGGTGTTCATCGGTGGCGCCCCGGCGTGGCCGGAGTTGATCGAGGCCGGGGCGAAGGCGCGGCTGCCGCTGGCGTTTTCTTATGGCATGACCGAGACGGCGGCGATGATCGCGGCCTTGAAGCCGGAGGAGTTTTTATCCGGTGCGCGTGGCAATGGCGCGGTGATGCCGCATGCGCGAATCACGTTTGATGCGGAGGGCCGCATCGGGATCGCCGGCGCGTCGTTGTTTCGTGGATACTGGCCCGAGCTGCGCACGGGAGATATCTGGCTTACGGAGGATCTCGGGCGGATGGACGAAAGCGGCAGCCTGCAGGTGAGCGGACGGCGCGATGCGTTGATCATCACGGGAGGCGAAAAAGTGGATCCGGCGGAGGTGGAGCGGGTGTTGCGTGGCACGGGTCAGTTTACCGATGTGGCCGTGATCGGCGTGTCCGATACGCAGTGGGGCGAAGTCGTGGTTGCGTGTTATCCGGCGGAGTTTGCTCCGCATGATTTGGAGGCGGTGGCGCGCGTGCTTGCGAGTCACCTGGCGGCTTTCAAGCACCCCAAGCGTTATGTCGCCCTCGACCGCTGGCCCCGCAACGCGCAAGGGAAGGTCAATCGCGCGACGCTGCGGGTATCATTGGAGGGCGGAGTCTCGACTTAGGCGATCGGAAGGCTCAGGTTGTTACGCATATTGCCCATGGGACCTTACACTGAAATCCTCAAGGCCCTCACCGACGCACGAGTTGATTTCATTGTCGGCGGTGGAGTGGCCTGTGTGCTGCATGGGGTTGAGCGTGTGACCATGGATATCGATCTTTCCGTGCACATGGTGCCGGATAATTTGCGTGAGTTCATCGATGTGATGGCGACCTTGGGATTGAAACCACGTGTGCCCATTGCTCCTTCCGCTTTGCTCGAGCCGGCATTTATTCGCATGATGATCGAAGATAAACATGCTTTGGTGTTTAGCTTTCTTGATCCGGACCGGCCTGTCCGCCACGTGGATATTTTTCTTAAGGCCGATCTCGGCTACGAATCACTGCTGCCAGATTCGCAGTGGGTGGATGTAGATGGTATGGCGGTGAGAATTATAAATCGCCCGCGATTGCTGGCTATCAAGCTGGCCATTATTCCGGCACGCGCCAAAGATGCCTTGGATATCGAATTTTTAAGCCGTCATGAAAATTGAACTCAATTCGCGGGATTCGTCCTTTGCGTCGAAAGCCGATTGGGCTGCGTTGAAGCAGAGCACCCCGCAGGATTATGACGGGCACACCGAATTTTCCAGAATGACTCCAGGAGCCAGGCTGCGTTGGTTGGAGCAGGCGGCGGAGTTTATTTTAAGCCGGAAAACTTCTTTGCGGAAAACAGTTTAGGGTCTGGTCGCTTCACCCCGCCTGAACCCACACGGCTACGGAAGCGGGGAGGGGGAGACGTTCGCGGGTCTTCGACGAGATACACACGTGTTCGGTGCGGACCACGGCGGCGCGTTTTTCGGCGGCACCCGTTTTCCAGATGACGTAGTCGATCGCGTAGCTGTTTTCAGAGAGCGCCACGGGTGTCACATCGATGCGCAACTTGTCTCCGCACACCAAAGGGCGCAGATAGGTCGCCTCGCTTTTGGCCACCGGCACCACCACGCCGTAATCGGCGAAAAACGTCCCCAACGGCACGCCTGCGGCCGCCAGTGACTCTTCGTAAGCCTCGTGGCAGATCGACAGGTAGCGCGCGAAAAACACCACGCCGGCGGCATCGGTGTCGGGAAAGTGCACGGTGCGTGAATAGGCGAAAGGCATGGGGGCGGCTTGAAGTAGCGAGTAGTGAGTAACCGGTCGTGAGTAGGTTGGAAAGTAGCTTATTGGACGACGTCGTGATTGAATTTTCTGTGAGAGATCAAAGGCTCGACCTACTGGCTACACACTACCCGATACTCGCTACTTCTGAAAAATCCCATGACTAAAAACGAGATCGCCGACGTGCTCACCGAGATCGGAACCCTGCTCGAACTCAAAGGAGAAAATCCTTTCAAGACACGTGCCTACCAGGCTGGTGCGCGTGTGCTGGAATCCATGGAGCAGGACGAGCTCGACACCCTGATCCGCGAGGAACGGCTCAAGTCCGTCAAAGGCATCGGCGACGCCCTTGCTCAGAAAATCGGCGAACTTCACTCTACGGGGCGCTTGGAGTTTTTTGATAAGCTGAAGGCCTCCATCGAGCCCGGTCTGGTGGAGATGCTCGATGTGCCCGGGCTCGGGCCCAAAAAAATCAAAGCCATCCACGACCAGCTTGGCGTTACCACGATCGAGGGTCTGGCGTCCGCGTGCACCGATGGTCGCGTGGCCGCGCTCGCCGGCTTTGGCGAAAAATCCCAGGAAAAAATCCTCGCAGGCATCCGCAACCGCGAGGCCTATGGCAAACGCCACATGTGGTGGGAGGCCGGGGCCATAGCGACGCCCATCGTGGCCGGATTGCGTGCATTGCCGCAGGTATCGCAAGCCGAGGCGGCAGGCAGTCTGCGTCGCGGACTCGAAACGGTGGGCGATCTCGACTTCATCGTTGCGGCGGTGGACGTCGCTCCCGTGGTCGAATGGTTTGTGACGCAGCCGGGCGTGCAGGAGATCACCGCGCGCGGCGAGACCAAGGCCAGCGTGCGCTTTGTGAGCGGACTGCAGGCGGACCTGCGCCTCGTGCCGCCCGAGCAGTTCGCCTTTGCGCTGCATCATTTCACCGGCTCGAAAGATCACAACGTCCTCATGCGTCAACGTGCGCTCGCCCGCGGCCTGTCGCTGAGCGAATGGGGTCTGGTGCCGGCGGAGGGCGAGGGCACTGCAAAGGCCAAAGCCGAAGGCGGCGCACACGGCGTGAAGGCCAAGGATGAAACCGCGCTCTTCGCCGCGCTCGACCTGCGCTTCATTCCGCCTGAGTTGCGCGAAGGTCTCGGGGAAATCGAAGCGGCTGAGGCCGGTGAACTCCCGCGGCTCATTGAACTCGCCGACCTGCGCGGTGCGTTTCACAACCACACGACCGCGTCCGACGGCCGCAATACACTCGTCGAGATGACCGCTGCCGCCGAGGCGCTGGGCTGGGAGTATCTCGGTATCGCCGACCACTCCAAATCCAGTGTGCAAGCCAAGGGTCTCAGTGAAGAACGCCTTGCCGCCCAAGTGGCCGAGATCCATGCACTCAACGCCTCCGGCCGCTTTAAGACCCACGTTTTCACCGGCACCGAGTGCGACATTCTGAGCGACGGCCGGCTCGACTATGACGACGCGATGCTGGCTACGTTGGACTACGTTGTCGTGTCGGTTCACGCGGCCTTCACGCAGTCATCGGCCGACATGACGGCACGCATCATCCGGGCCATCGAGAACCCTTACACCACCATGCTAGGCCACGTCACGGGGCGCCTGTTGCTGCGGCGTGAAGGTTACCAGGTGGATTTCACCCAGATCATCGACGCCGCCATCGCCAACGACGTGATCATCGAACTCAACGCGAGCCCTTGGCGCCTCGACATGGACTGGCGTCATTGGCGCAAAGCCGCCGAGCGCGGACTACTCTGCGCGATCAATCCCGATGCCCACGAAACCTCCGGCCTTGAACACGTCCGTGCGGGCATTAACTCGGCGCGCAAAGGCTGGCTCACCCGCGAACACGTGCTCAACGCGCGTCCCCTGGCGGAGGTGAAACGCGCGTTTGGTGCGCGGTAGTTTAAGGGGGAAGATTAAGTTTAAGGATGATCGTCCATTCCGCTCTCTGCATCCTCTGTGTTCTCTGCGACCTCTGTGTTTAAATCTCCGACTTAAATACCGGTTTAACGCAGAGAGCGCAGAGATCGGATCGGATAGCCATTAGGTTCTGACTGCTACCTTCCCATCATCCTTAAACTTAATCTTGAGTCTTCATCCGCGCCGTCGGCGTCTCCGTGTTAACAATCCGTCCGTCCTCCGTCCTCAGTCCTCAGTCATCCGTTCTCCGTTCTCTGTCCTCTGTCCTCAGTCATCCATCCGTCCGATGATTTCGAATTTTGGCAGGGGCGGAGTCCGGTCTTGAGTTCCCCGTTTCCCCTTTTTTCATCCGCGCCTTGAACAAGATAAGTTACATTCAATCTCAATTTAAGAGCTCCGTGGGCTTTGAGTTGAATCTCATCAACCCCAAAACGTTTTGCGAAAAAATCCAGTGGTTGAAACTCTTCAACCAAGACCCGCTCGTCACCCTCTGCTCCGACAAGGTCGCGGTTAAAAATTACGTCAGGGAAAAACTCGGGCGCGACATCTGCATCCCCACGCTCAAGACCTTTCGCTCCGTGGCGGACTTCAACCTGGCGGAGATGCCGCCGAAGTTTGTGCTCAAGCTCAACAATGGCTCCGGTGCGATGCTGTTTTATGAAGGTCCGCACTCGTTCAGCGAAGCCCGCATCAAGGAGCTGATCGAGGACTGGCTCGGCCCCACGTTCTCTTACTATGCCCAGAACTACGAATGGGCTTACCGCTACATCCAGCCGACGATGCTCGTGGAACCCTTGGTGCCCGGACTCGGTAAACTCGATGACTACAAGTTCCTCTGTTTCCATGGAGAGCCCAAGCTCCTCTATGTCGCGACGCGCATCTCCGGCGTGCTTCACGTGGACTACTTCGACTTGGAGTGGAACCGGCTGCCTTACCGGCGCGGTTCGAATGCGCCCATCCCGTATGCCGTAGCCCGACCGGAAAAATTCGCCGAGATGTGCGCGGTGGCGCGGACGCTCTCGGCGGATTTTTCCTTTGTTCGTGTGGACCTTTATTATCACGAACACCAAGTCCTCTTTGGAGAACTCACGTTTTATCCGGGCAACGGCATTTCACCGTTCAAGCCCGATCACGTTGAAGATGAGCTGGGGGCTTTGCTGCATCTGCCCGAGCACGCGCTGTTATTCTCCGAGGCAACCGGCCGTGCAGTGGAAGTTCCCCGCGAAGCCCTGCCTGCGCTCCTTGATATGGCGGAGCCCTTGTCTGTTTCTGCGGGCGCCAAAACGGGTAAGGTGGCTTGCTACTGGGAGGACAAGGTCACCCGCATGCAAACCTCGTTCAGCTGGCGCGTCACCTCTCCGCTCCGGTTCGTCAAACGCACCCTCAGGCGCCTTAGGCCGAAGGCTTGAGCGTGTTCAAATCACCAACCGCGAACAAAAGCGGAGTTTTAACGCAGAGGTCGCAGAGACCACAGAGATCGGATAGCTGCTAGTGACTCGTTGCTAGCAATTAGTGCTGTCTGCTACCCGTCTATCTGCCTTTTGGTTTTAGGCCGTCCTCCGTGTCCTCTGCGCTCTCTGTGTTAAAAATTCCGACTTCTCTTGGTTCCGTCAGTCCTCTGTTACGCTGTCCTCAGTCTTTCCGTCCGCTGTCACCTTCAGGTTTCATCCCTCAGGTTTCAGGTTTTTAGCCGCGCGTGGCGCGGCTAGCATCTGACCGGCATCACCAGCTGCGTGCGGCGCAGCCAGTTGATGAGCAGCGGGCTCGCGACGAGAATCGTATACGCAGCCAGCCACGGGCTGCGTCCGAGGAAAACGTAACCGATCACGGCGGTCGTGAGGGTCGCGACCACATAGCCGGCCATAAAACTGGTCATGGCGATGGCTGTCGTGATGCCGATGACGATTGCCGACAAGGCCACGACCGGCGGCAGCATGCCCAGCATCAGGCCGGCCAGAAAGGCCGACGGTGAAAGCGTTTCTCGGTCGGTATTTCGTCCCCGGCATTGGATCCACAGCACCACGAGCAACGTGAGAAATGTAGCCGCTACCGGCGCGAGTTTTTGCAGAGCGGTGGGTTTGTCCACGACCTCGAAGGCGGTGGTGATCAGCATGGCGGTTACAAAGCCGCGCACCGGATCGATCCACACGATTGGCAGCTTCCACCAACGACGGCGCCGCTGATTCGATTTCTCCCGCGTGACGACTCGGCTCCACAGCCCCTCGCAGCTCAGGTAGCGGCACTCACTGTTGATCAGCAGGCGGGGTGGGATGAGTCCGAAAAAAAGTCCGCACAAGAGCGGCAACCAGTGAATGATCATGTTTGTCCGAAAATGGCATAAGGAAGCCAAAGCTTCTGATCAATTATGATCGGAGAGGCGCGGGTGCTGTTCGATGTAGGGCCTGATCTTGCGTCACAGGCTGTGATGGGTGGGGGCGCCGTGCGGAGGCACAATGACGGAACGGCCTCACGCGAGGTGAGGCCCTACGGTCAAGCACTGCGGTGCGTGTAGGGCCTGACCTTGCGTCAGGCCGTGTTCGGGGCAGGTCGGCTGAAAAGGTAGGGCTCGACCTTGTGTCGAGCCGCGACGTAGTTTGGCGATCATGGCCGAATTGCCTGTGCGCCAAACTGAACGTCTTCGGAGCGGTCGCGTTTCAGTTCCGGGTGCGCGGTATTTTATCACGGCGTGTGTCGCGGGTCGTGAATCCGTGCTGGCGGGGGATGCACCATTGAAACGAGTTTTGGCAGGGATCAACGAGTTGACGCTGGCGGGTGACTGGCGGCTGCTCGCGGCTACGGTTATGCCGGATCATGTGCACATCTTGTTTACGTTGGGTGAGCGTTTACCGCTTGATCGCGTGATCGCGAAATTGAAGTCGCGTGCTCGTATCGCGGATGCGGTTTGGCGCTGGCAAGCGAATGTGTTTGAGCATCGCTTGCGCGCCGACGAAGACGCGGAGGATTACGCATTTTATATCTTCATGAATCCGTATCGGGCTGGGCTCATGGCCGTGAACACCCGGTGGATGGGATGGTTGAGTGGTGCGGACGCGCGCTGGCGGTTTGAGGAGGGGTTGAGCACGGATGGAGCGCCTTCGGTTGAATGGCTGGATCACGTCAAGGACGTGGACGCCTGCATCCAAATTTCGACGTAGGGCCTGATCTTGCGTCAGGCCTTGATCGGTTGTGCCGAGGCACGAAGGACGGAGCGGCCTCACACAAGGTGAGGCCCTACGGGGCTACCTCGTCCGTCCTCAGTCCTCTGTCCTCCGTTCTCGGTCCTCTGTCCCCCTGGCTAGTGACTAGTGGCCAGACCCCAGTAGGGTGGTGACGGTGCGGATACAGGTTTTACACAGGTAAACACCCTAGTTGCAGTCATTGTGCATTGCATGTGCTGTTATGGACGGAGGTAACTGTTCATTCGATTATGGAAATCAACTGGCTCCTGTTTCTTCCGGCACTGCTGCTCGTGTTTTATCCGTTGGATAATTGGCTTCACGGCCATCATGTGCGACTGCGTGATTATGAGCGCCTGCGCGAGGACCGGCTGGACGCGCCGGATGCGTGGTGGCGGCAGCCTTGGTTTTGGGTGGACCCTTTGCGGGCGTTTGCTGGCTCCTGGCTTTTGCGCAATGCCTGGGTGATCGAGCCGCCGCTGCCGGGGCTCTGGCGTCATCTGCCGCTCCTCGCGACCGTTGTGGTGCTGGCGTTGGCCGTCGGGGTGCAGATGCACACCCGTCGCGATGATGGCGTCTTGTTTGCCCCCGTGGGTTACACCGCGGGGATCGTTTTTGGCTTAATGCCGCCCGAGGTTGCCATCTTGGTGGTGGTTTTGGCCGGCGCCTGCCTGATGGCGTTTCGAGGCTGGGGAGCGTTCTTTTTCTGCGGTTCGGCAGCGGCGGGGATCTTTGGATACCTGATTCTCAAAGTGGATGTTTGGATGGCGGCCACGGTGCTGCTCCTGATTGAACCGCTGTTATTAAGCCTGCTGGTTCGCCGTCAGCTCCGGTTGCCGATTTCACGAGGAGAGCTGGTCGTTAGAAAACTAGGAACTAGTTGAACCTGAAATCTGAAATCTGAAACCTGAGACCGGAGGCGGGGAGGCCTGAATGAGAAACGGCGCACGACTGCCTCCTGAGATCGGAGTTTTAAACACAGAGGGCACAGAGGACACGGAGTGCGGAATGACTGAGCACGGACGAATCCGATAGGCGGAGATCGCTGTATTTAAAACTCCCAGTTCAATACCGGTTTAACGCAGAGAGCGCAGAGCCCGCAGAGATCGGATGTGACCGACAACCCATCCGTCCGCCCTCAAGTTTCACAGCTTCGTCCGTCCTCCGTGCTCTGTCCTCTATTCTGTCTCTTCTCAGTTCTCCGTAAATCTGTCCTCTGCGTTCTCGGCGACCTCTGCGTTTAAAAATCCTGATAAACGGTTCCGTCCCTCCGTATTGCTCCCTCGCCCGCCCAAAGGGCACCCGCGCTCACTCACCCATTCCGCTCACGCTCCAGGGCCACATGCTTCGCATGTGACCATCTCCGCCTCTCGGCTCCGTCTGTCCTCAGTCTTCCGTGACTCCGTCTTCCGTCCTCAGTCCTCCGCGTTCTCCGCGCCCTCTGCGTTAAGAATTCCGGGTGCGCGCGCTTCGCCCTGATGAACCAAACTCATTTTGTTCATTTTGAATTGAACTCGATGAAACCACTCGGCTTAGTGAGGGAAGTTAGCTGGTAGTTCACGATTGATGTCACGATCCACCCCCACGTCCAATAGCCGTTCGCCGCTGCCGGTTGCCGATCCTGCCGTGCGACGGGCGTCCCGCTCTCCTTTTGGCGGGACCCGTTCGGCTGTTTCGACCGACCCTTCTGAGTCAGGTTTCAAGTCTCAGGTTTCAACCCTCTCCATCGGTGAACGTGAAGTGATCGCGATTTTCGTGCAGATGTCCCAAGCACTGGGTGCACCGCGCTCGCTGGGGGAAATTTACGGGCTCCTGTTTGCCACACCGGAGCCACTACCGTTTCAGGAAATCGCCGATCGTCTCAAATTGAGCAAAGGATCCGTGAGCCAAGGGCTGCGGTTCTTGCGCACGGTGGGGGCAATCAAGCCGGTGGTCATCGCCCAGGATCGACGTGAGTTTTTTGAACCGGTGGTGGAGCTGCGAGCCCTGGTCGGTGGTTTTTTGAAGGAACGCCTGAACCCGCAACTGGAAGAGTGGGGTGCTCGGGTTAAGACGCTTCGCATTGAAGACTTCGCGAAGGCGGAGGAGGGAAGACGGGATACGGATGACAGAGGACAGAGGACGGAGGACGGCGAACAGAAGACGGCGGTGGCGCTTAATTTTAAACTTTCGTCTTCAACTGCGGCGACCGACCAGCAAGAGACGCTATCCAACCGCCTCGATAAGCTCAAAACGTGGCACAAGCGCGCCAACACGGTGTTACCCATGATCGGCAAGTTGCTAGGGTAGGGTCGGTTACCGTTGGCTGCAACGGGCTCATTTTTGTCAGCGATCAGAAAAGTCGAATTTCAATACCTCGGTTATTTCCTTCGGGAAGTGACGGGGCGAAGCTCGGTTGTTTTTAAAAGATTTTTATAAAAACGCATCGTATATAATGAGGAAATTTTTACTATGCTTCTTAGGGGGCGGATTGATTTTAGCTACAGGCTTTCAGTTTTTTGGTTTAGCCAATCAACGAAAAAACTTAATCTCACCTGATGTTAGCCGGCTGATTCCCAATTCGATTCCTGGTTGGTTGGTGGAAGATAAACCTATCGCGGAGTCTCCTGAGATGCAGCGTGCCGTGAGTGAGGTTCTTAATTTCGATAGCGCTGTGTTTCGGGTATATAGAAGAGGTAGCGATGAAATAACGGTTTATATGGCATATTGGCTTCCGGGGAAAATACATCCACAAGGCGTTGATGCTCATACTCCTGATATTTGTTGGCCTAATAATGGTTGGAAAATGACAAAGCTTCCCAAGCTCACTGACCAAGTATTAGAATCCGGTCGTTCTTTGGCAGTGCCCAATAACCGGCGATTCATGGCTGGAGGTCAGGATCTGACCGTCCTTTTTTGGCATATTAACGGCCATAAAATTCGTCAGTCGTTCAGCGTATTTGAAGAGGGAATGGGCATGGTTGAGCGCACGAAGCGCCGAATCTATCAAGTGTGGACTTCGGTCACCACACCAGCACAGCAGCAGCTCTTTATCCGCATTTCGAGCAATCGAGATATTACACAGCAACTTAATGAACCTCCGATACGAGCCTGCACCGGACTGATGGACCGTGTTATAGGTGGTGAGAATTTATATACTGTTAAGCAATGAAGGCAGTTATTCTTAGCGCCGGATCGGTTCCTCATGAAATTACGGCCCTCTTCAGGTGCCCATCGGTTGGCTT
This sequence comes from Rariglobus hedericola, assembly GCF_007559335.1. Taxonomy (NCBI): domain Bacteria; kingdom Pseudomonadati; phylum Verrucomicrobiota; class Opitutia; order Opitutales; family Opitutaceae; genus Rariglobus; species Rariglobus hedericola. The sequence continues at coordinate 1,509,766 of NZ_VMBG01000001.1, read as the reverse complement.
GATTCCAATCAATGGACGGCCGTTGATCGCATTACAGATAGATTTTCTGAAACAGCTCGGTGCCACCGAGATCAGCGTTGCCCTACGCAGCCGAGACAGCCGTCTGCGTGAATATTTGGCCCAATATGCCCGATTGTTCGAGGTGCCGGTCAGTATTGTGGAAATTACTTCAGATCGCGGTCCTGGTGGCACCATGGTCGAGGCGCTCTGTCCTGAGGATTTTGAAAAAGGCGCACTGGTCCTATTGGGTGATACATTGATCGAGCGCGACGGTTCCTTTAAGCTGGGTTCTGAGAACGCCGTCTTTACTTCACCGGTTGAGGAGCCTCAGCGGTGGTGTATGGTTTCGGCTGCGGGCGATGGCTCGGTCACCGCGCTCGTGGATAAACCCTCCAGATCGGATGCAGAGGCCGAGGCGGCGGTCGGCTGTTACTGGTTTGGCCGTGTCGATGCCGCCACGTGGAGCGCAATCACGCAGATTCCTGGTGCGCGCATTGAAATCTCCGCGATTCTTGAGCGTGTGCGGATTGCCCAAGGACTTTCTCGGAGGCGCATCACAGGCTGGCTCGATTGTGGAAACGTCGATCTTCTTGTGGCCACACGTCGCAGGATGATCGCCGCGCGCTCGTTTAATTCCTTAGTGATCGACGAACTGCGAGGGACCGTTCGCAAGCGTTCCACCCACGGCGACAAGTTTCGCCATGAGATCAATTATTACCGCCTGCTGCCGCATGACCTCGCGGTGTTTTTCCCTCGCCTGATTTCACATGAGACTTCCCAGCCCGACGCTCATGTGGAACTCGAGTATTACGCCTACCCAACTATCAGTGAAGTTTACATCTACGAGGAGTATGGGGACTATTTTTGGACGGCCGTGATCGACAAGTTGGGGGCGGTGCTGGCCGAGTTTTCAAAACGACGGGCGGTCATTACGGCGGCGGATTGCGCGGCGTTTTATACTTCGAAACTTTCCCGCCGGCTCGGCGACGCCCGGGCACAATCAGGTGAATTAGGCCGACTCCTGGAGCTTGATGAAATAAGGATTAACGGAGCCGTGATGCGCGGCGTTCCCGCCCTGTTGGATTCCCTCCTGAAGGAACTGGCCGGCTTGAGTCGCAACGTGACGGGCTCCGTGATTCACGGCGACCTCTGCTTTGCCAACATCCTGCTGGAGCCCCTCAACAAAACGCTTCGGCTGATTGACCCTCGCGGGTCATTCCACGAAGTCGGCGTATTCGGCGATGCCCGTTACGACTATGCCAAGCTCTGGCATTCGGTGGACGGACATTATGACGCCATCATCAACGATATGTTTAGCGTTCGGGTGACGGGTGATGCCGCCGAGTTCGACTGCTACCGGCCACGCGCCCGTGAACATGTGCTTCGCCGACTCGAGGCGATCCTTCCCGCAGGGATATCAAAACGTGAAGTGCGTCTCATTGAGGGGAGCCTATTCCTCTCCATGTTGCCGTTGCATGCAGACCACCCGCGTCGCCAACTGGCCATGTTGCTCTCCGGCATTTGTATTTTGAACGAAGAGCTCTAAAGCACTTTCCTGAATTTTTATGAAAATCTGCATCGATATCGACGGCGTGCTTTGCACTCTCCGCCAGCCTGAAGAAACCTACGCGCAAGTGCGTCCGCTGCCGGGCGCAGTTGAAAAGCTCCAGGCGCTCAAAGCCGCCGGCCATTACCTCATCCTCAACACCGCGCGCCACATGGCGACTTGCAACAGCAACGTCGGCTTGGTTGTCGCCCGCCAGGGCAAAACCCTGATCGACTGGCTCGCGGAACACGGATTCGTCTATGACGAACTCTGGTTCGGCAAGCCGCATGCCGACGTTTACATCGACGACAACGCCTATCGTTTCACGGGCTGGGATAAAATTGCCGGTGATGGCTCCGATCTTCCGGTCAGCCATGAGAAACGCATGAAAGCAGCCGCGCCCGTTGTTTCATCCGTTAAATGAACGTTGTCATTCCCATGGCGGGGAGGGGATCCCGTCTTTCGGCACTCGGCGCTCCCAAACCACTGGTTGAGGTGGCGGGCAAGCCCTTGCTGGCTTGGTCAACCCGCTGGCTGGCCGGCCTGCCCGAGGCCCGGGTGACTGTGATCGCGCTTGAGGAGCATGAGCGTGATTTTGGGCTGGTGGCTACCGTGGCCGCGCACATGCCCGGCGCGGGATGTCTGCTGATCCCCGAGGTGACCCAAGGTCAGCTTTGCACCGTGCTGTGCGCCGCAGAGCGACTGGATACGGATGCACCGCTGCTGATTGCGCCGTGCGATACGATGATTGAAGGTCCGCTGCCCGTCCCGGCATCGCTGACTGGTTCCGGCAACGCTGATGTGCGCGGGATTGTCTCCGTTGCATCCATGCCGGGAGACCGTTGGAGCTTTGCCGATTGCGATGCCGATTGGAACGTAAGTCGCGTGACGGAAAAAGTGCGCATCAGTGAATGGGCCAGCACAGGGCTCTATTATTTTGCGCATACCGGACGTTTCCTTGAAGACGCCCGGCGGATGGTGGAAGGAGATGAGCGTGTTAAGGGAGAATTTTATGTCATGCCCCTCTACGGCCGCATGCTGGCGCGGGGTGAACGCATCAAAGCGGTGCCGGTTCATGCGATGCATGATTTAGGCACTCCTGAGGCGCTCGCGCTATTTGAGCAACAATTGAAAAACTCATAAACGGATTGAGTATGCAACAAACCAAGCGTTTATATATTTCGCTTCTGGTTCACGAAAAACCTGAAGTGATCATGGATCAGCTCAGGAACTTCAGACGTTTCGCACCGGGTGCAGTCGTGGTTGTGCACCTATCGTTGGGCTTCAATCCCCCTGAGTCATTCATAGCTGAGGCAAAGGCGCTGGGGCAGGTGTATTTTAATCCCGAGAGCGTGGCCACCAATAAGGTGAACCTGCTTTACCCTCATCTGCTGAATATTAAACATATTCTGACTCTTGCTCCGGCCGGGACTGACTTTATTTCATTTCAGGCATCGAACGATCTGTTGGTGAGGCATGGTCTGGAAGAGCACTTGCAGTCCTATGATGCCGGGTATTTTTCGGATGGGTATTTGGATGAAAAAAACGAGGCGGTTTATGCCACCCGGGTCCGTGAGGATCAGCCCTTTCTGGATCTTCTGAAATCCTTGAATTGCCCGATTATTATAAAGTCTCAGATCGAAGGCCTTTACGCGCAGGTGAAGGATTTACGCGCGGTGTTGCAGATTATTGAAACAGCGAACTTTGATATGTCGGCCAAGAGATCCTATTTTGCGGAGGAAGTCATGTTGCCGACACTGCTGCATCATGTGCTCGCCGGGCGCGGTCGTATGGGATTGCCGTATATTTTGTCGGAGATTGCGATACAGATGAAGTATATCGAAATCCGACATCGATTGCTGGGTTATAATATTTTTGCCCGTGCATTCGGTCGGATACTCAAGATTATCGGACCTGTTTCCATAAGCAAGGGGCTGGTAAATCGAATTAGGCGTGAGGATTTGGGGTGGTATTGCTTTTATGGTAAAAGCTTAAATGTTCGCCGTTTTGCTGTAGCCCATTCTTTTGGTGTTAAACGTATACCTCGGGATATCGATGATCGTTTGCGTAAATACATAGCATCATTTAACTAAAGTGTTTTGATACATACATTATGAAAGCAGTCATTCTTGCCGGCGGTCTTGGCACTCGGATTAGTGAAGAGACTCACCTTAAGCCCAAGCCCATGATTGAGATCGGCGGCCGTCCGATTCTTTGGCATGTGCTCAAGTGTTATTCGTCCCACGGTATCAATGACTTTGTCATTTGTGCCGGCTACAAGGGCTATGTGATTAAAGAATATTTCGCCAATTACTTCCTTCATATGTCAGACGTTACATTTGATATGAAGGAAAACCGCATGGAGGTTCACCAGCGCCGCTCTGAGCCTTGGCGCGTGACGATCGTCGACACAGGTGATTCAACTATGACCGGCGGCCGTCTCAAACGTGTCCGTGATTACTTGGACCACGAGACGTTCTGCTTCACCTACGGCGATGGTGTGGGCAATGTAGACATTACCGAGTCTATCGCATTTCATAAACGCGAAGGGCGCAAAGCTACGCTGACTGGCGTTCAACCTCCTGGTCGTTTTGGTGCATTGGATCTTATTGGTAATCAAGTGAATAGCTTTCAGGAAAAACCCGATGGTGATGGCAGCTGGATTAACGGTGGCTTTTTCGTATTAGAACCCTCGGTTATCGATTTGATCGAAGGTGATTCTACGACATGGGAGAGGCAGCCGGTGGAGGCGCTGGCTAGGGCTGGGCAACTTGGTATCTATAAACATGCTGGCTTTTGGCAGCCAATGGACACTCTGCGGGATAAACAGCTTCTCGAGGAGCTATGGGCTAGTGGCAAGGCTCCTTGGAAAGCTTGGGGGTAAATCTCCTATTCGAGTTAGTGCACATCTAAGACGGTCCGAAGTATTAGTTGCAATATGAGCACGAATTTAGGAAGTCATGGAAAATTTTTGAATGTCCAAGCACTGCGTTTTGTTGCTGCGGCTCTTGTCTTATTAACGCACCTTAAGTTTGCAACCGGGTATACAGGCTACTTACTATTAGATGGTGGATTTGGGGCTGTCGGTGTAGATGTCTTTTTTGTCATAAGTGGTTTTGTGATAAGTTTGTCTGCTAGTAAAATTGGGTCGAATTATAAACTCTTTTTTGCGCATCGCATTGCACGTGTTGTTCCGTTGTTTTGGTTTGTGTCGCTATTTTTAGTAGCAAGGGCATTGTATTCCAATGAAGGTTTGTGTTTACAGCGACTATGGAACACGGTTATGTTTTTACCGATCTTTGATTTTGACTCACTCTCTGGTCATTATCATGATTACGGATGGACGTTGTCATTTGAAGTTTGGTTTTATCTTATATTTGGGTGTGGAGTAGCATTTTTCGGTGCTCAACGAACAGTGTTCATGGTTCCTGTTTTTTTGGGTGTTACTGTAATCTTTATCTTTCCGTTGTATGACTGCAGTTGGTTTTTGCCGTCATTTTTATTTAATCCCATGGTTCTTGAATTTTGTTCCGGTATACTGCTATTTAAATACATTGATAGGCTGAATAAGTTTGTATTTATTATATGCGTGTGTGCTTTGCCTATTTTTACATACGGTGTTTTTGTGACTGAGAGGCTTGGTTGGCATATTGAAGTATTGGCTGATCACCTATTGAGTTTTTATCGATTACTTATCTGGGGTGGGTTTGGTTTGTGTGTCACATTGTGTGCAGTATACGTAGATAAAATTAAGGGCTTGAGATTTCCAGGTTTTGTGATTTATTTAGGTGATGCTTCGTATTCTCTGTATTTGATACAGCCGTTTGCGCTTTTAGTTGCACGAAAGGTCTCTTTGGGTAGCAGTGTATTGGCAGGAGTAGCTTTCGTTTTTATTTCTATTTTGGGTGGGCTTTTAATGTATGGAATTATTGAGAGGCCTCTTTCATCGTGGTGCCGATCCGTCCTTGAGAAAATGTTCCATGTAAAGCGGCCAGTAATAGTGCCATTAATAGCCCAATAAAATTATTGAATAGTAGCTTCGTCGCGTTGTTCTAAGCAATGGGCAAATCAAAATCGATTCGTAGTATTCTAGAAATTGAAATCTGAAATTAAACCAAGTGCGGCCTTCTGCGGCGTGTATAGAAAAAAACGCGTTTTACTTACCGGCCACACCGGTTTTAAAGGTTCATGGCTTGCTGAGTGGCTGATTTCACTTGGTGCTGATGTCACCGGGTTTGCGCTTCCTCCCTCTACTCAACCGTCGCTGTTCACTCAATTGGGACTCGATTCACGACTCCGGCACATCGAAGGCGACGTTCGTGACCTTTCCGCCGTGCGCAAAGTTGTGGACGACACAAAGCCCGAGTTTATATTCCATCTCGCAGCGCAGCCTTTGGTCCGGCTCTCTTATGATCAGCCTGTCGAGACATATGCGACTAATGTCATGGGCACGGTGAACGTGCTTGAGGCGGTGCGTCTCGTCCACCGTCCGTGTAGCGTCGTGGCCATCACCACCGACAAGTGCTACGAGAACAAGGAATGGGTGCATAGTTATCGGGAAGAAGATCCGATGGGCGGTTACGATCCCTACAGCTCGTCCAAGGGAGCCGCGGAGCTAGTGATCGCATCTTACCGGAAATCGTATTTTTCGGCCGCCGACTCCCCGATCAAACTCGCCTCGGCGCGTGCCGGCAACGTCATCGGCGGCGGGGATTGGGCATTGGATCGCATTGTGCCCGATTGTATCCGTGCGCTGCAGCGCGGAGAAACCATCCCGGTGCGCAACAAGATCGCGACCCGCCCCTGGCAGCATGTGCTGGAGCCGCTCTCCGGTTATCTCTGGCTAGGTGCCTGTTTGCATAACTCTGAACTCACAGCTTTTAGCTCACAGCTCCCTGGCGCTTTTAATTTCGGTCCGGCTCTCGCTTCCAACCGCACGGTGGCCGAACTCGTTCAGGAAATCCTAAAACACTGGCCAGGTGATTGGACGGACAAGAGCGATCCAAAGGCTGTTCACGAGGCCAAACTGCTCAACCTCGCCACTGACAAGGCCCATCATTTCCTTGAGTGGTCCCCTGCTTGGTCTTTTGGCACAACCATTGAGAAGACGGTTGATTGGTATCACAATGCAATCGTTGCGGAAGCAGAAGCCGCAAACTGCACCAGACAACACATCAACGAGTATTCGGAAGATGCCTTCAAAATGGGTATCCGTTGGGCAAAATAATTTTTCTACAATAAACATGAGCACTTCAAAAATCGAAGGAGTCGTTATCACGCCATTGCGTCAGATCCCGGATGAACGTGGTAAAATTATGCACATGCTGCGTGCTGATGCGCCGCATTTTAAAGCGTTTGGCGAGATATACTTCTCGTGTGTAAATCCAGGTGCGATCAAGGCTTGGCACATACACAAAGAAATGACCCTTAATTATGCCGTGGTGTGGGGGAATATAAAATTTGTTTTATACGATGATCGCGAGGGGTCCCCTACAAAAGGCGTTTTGCAGGAACTTTTCATTGGTGAGTCCAATTATTGTTTGGTAACGGTTCCGCCTTTTGTTTGGAACGGATTCAAGGGGATTGGAGAAAAGATGGCCATAGTTGCTAATTGCACGGATATCTCCCATCGTGCTGATGAAATAGATAGAATGGATCCGTTTACCCAAAAAATCCCCTATTCCTGGGATATCAAACACGGGTAAGATGAGAATATTAATCACAGGGGCCGCAGGTCTTTTGGGCAATGAACTCGTTCAATCAGTTCAAGCAAAGGGATGGGAATCTATCGCAGCATCAAGAGTGGATTGGGACCTGGCAAAGCCGGAGGAAGCGGCGTATTTAATTGGCAAATATAAGCCCGATGTCACTGTTCATTGCGCAGCAGAGACTAACGTCGATAAATGCGAACTTGAGCCGGATTGGGCCAAACTGATCAACGAAGACGCGACCGCGGCCTTGGCTGCAGCGATTCAAGCAGCCGGATCGAGGCTCGTTTATATCAGCAGTTGCGGTATTTTTTCAGGTGACAGTCGCGTTTCCTATTTGGAAACCGACATTCCGAAGCCTCGAACCATTTATGCAGCCAGCAAATATCACGGGGAGTTGAGGGTGCAGGAAACTAATCCTGATTTTCTAGTCTGTCGTGTAGGCTGGCTCTTTGGAGGAAGTCTGACCCAGAAAAAAAACTTCGTCGAAGCCCGCCGTAAAGAAGCGCTTACGGGTAAGCCAATGATGTCGGCCAATGATAAGTGGGGTAGTCCTACTTGGGCAAAACATGCGGCTGATCGAATTGTTGATTTGATTGATATCTCCGCCGGCGGGGTGGCGCATGTTGCCAATGCCGGGGTTGTCAGCAGGCACGAGTATGTTTGTGGCATTCTTGCCGCCTTAAATTCGACAGCCACTGTGCAAGCGGTGGATTCCTCCAACTTTAAACGTGCTGCGCCCGTTCCCGATTTCGAAGCGATTTCCAGTGTGAGAAATAAAGATTGGGGGATGTCTCCTCTCCCCAGCTGGCAGGAAGCGTTGGCAGACTACGTTAAAATATACGCCGCTATCAAAACTCCGTGATGAATCTAATACTGGGTGCCGGCCTGTCTGGCCTTTCATGTTCCTATCATTTGGGCCATGAAAATTGCATTATTCTTGAAAAGAGTCTGCACGCCTTTGGACACCTGCATGCCGAGTATAGGGATGGCTTCACCTGGGATCAAGGACCTCATGTATCCTTTACCAAGCACGATTATGTGCGAGAGTTATTCGCTAACAGTGTAGGTGGAGAATTTGAGGAATACGCAATTAAGGCGAGTAACTATTATAAGGGGCATTGGATTGATCATCCCGCTCAGTCTTCTCTTTATCAGTTACCCGCGGACCTCAGAGCGGCCTGCGTCAGTTCGTTTCTTGAAAGTCGTTCCTCCGGATTGAGTAATTCTGTTCCGGCTAATTATGCCGAATGGCTTGAACGGGCGATGGGAGCTAAATTTGCGGATACTTTCCCCGCTGCTTATACTAGAAAATACTGGACGCGTGAACCCCGGGAACTTACCACTGAGTGGATTGGTCAAAGGGTGTTTTACCCTGAAATTGATGACGTTTTACAGGGAAGTAAGGGGCCATTGGATCGGAAAACTCATTACATAACCAAAATACGTTATCCTAAAAAAGGTGGATACCAAAGTTTTGTGAAGAGTTTAGCCGATAATGCAAATATCTTGTTCGGCGCAGAGGTTTGCCAAGTTGATTTAATTGAGAAATGTGTATTTACGACGGATGGCTCCCGCTATCCGTATTCGCGTTTAGTAAATACGTTGCCCCTACCGGTTTTTATCTCAATGTGCAAGCAGGCAACGCCTCCTGTTTTGGAGGCATGTCGGCAGTTGAGTTGTTCCCAGTTGATGATCGTCAATGTAACTGCTCCTCACCCAACTAAACGGCCTGAAAATTGGATGTATGTTTACGACGAAGATAAGCTGTCCACCCGAATCAACTGCACGGAAAAATTAACTTTAGGTAATGCTCCAGTTGGTAAGACAGGAGTTCAGGCAGAAGTCTATTTCAGTCGACACAAGCCCTTGTTGCTCAATCCATCTGAAGTCGTCGAGCGGGTAAAAAAAGAGTTGGTTGAAATGGGCTTGGTGGAAGAGGACGCATATCGAAAAGGATTAGTAAATGCATCGACCTCCTATGCACCTTGGGCAAATGTTATTTTCGACCATCAGACAAGACCGGCGCTCTGCGTGATATGGGATTGGCTTGCGGGCTATGGTCTCACTAGAGAGTCTGACGACCTTCATCCCCTCACAGATTGGGAAAAAATCAGTAAGGCCGAGCGCGGCCCCGTTGTAATGGCTGGACGCTTCGGTCAATGGAAATACTACTGGACTGATGATTGTGTGATGCGTGGAAAGCACATTTTTTAATGAAAAGATCTGTCGGAGAGCTTTTCAAAAAGTTGTGGGCTAGTCCAACAGGACTAATATTCATAGCGCATGGACTTAGAATGGCCGGCGGTGTTTTAGTCCTTCCTCTTGCATTAAGGTTGATTCCTAAGCAGGAAATGGGACTTTATTATACGTTTTTGGCTGTTTCTGGTTTAGTTAATCTGTTGGATTTTGGATTTGCACCAGCAGTAAGTCGTAACGCGGGTTATGCGATGGGGGGGGCTGAAAAGCTTACTAGTCATGGAATACCACCCTTGGGAATCGGAGGCGTGAATTTAAATTTGCTTGGTGAGTTAACGACTTCCGTTGAAATCTATTATCGTTGGGCGAGCGCCGTTCTCGCAATTCTCTTGTTTAGTGGGGGGTCTTATTATATATATACTCGTATAGTAGCAGAGTCATTATCCGAATCGCTGATGGGGGCATGGCTGCTATTTTCCTGTGGGCAGGCAGGTCTTTTTTACGCTAGTAGTTGGAGTAATTTATTAATAGGCTCGGGCCAGCTGAGAGCTTTTGCGATCATTACAATCTGGAGTCAATTATTGTCGGTCTTTACACTATGTGTGCTATTGGGATTGAAATCGTCAATCTGGGCATATGGTATTAGTGGTGTATTCACATCGTGTATAAACCTATGGCTTTATAGGCGCTTTTTTCTGAAATTAGTTAATCCCAGGTTGCCTCAAAAGAACTTCTCTAAAGCATTTAATGGTGTGAAGACTCTATGGCCAATGGCTTGGAGGCAAGGGGTTGTAATGCTTGGAGCTTTTATGATTCAACGGACAACTACATTAATTTGTTCATTGAAAGTAGGGCTCGATGAAACTGCGGAATATGGGTTGACTGTGTATCTAATCACCGTGATTTTTCAGATCGCTAGTATTCCTGTGTCTATTGTCATGCCGGAAATCGTTCGACTTAGGATTGTTGGCGACCGGCATAAAATATGGACTCTATTCTTGCCGCGCTTATATTTAGGACTATTCGTGGGGTTGATTTTGGTTTTGATTCTAGCGTTTGGTGGTAATCTTATTCTTGAAGTGATTTCTGCGAAGACTGGAACTGTGGCACAAAGTTTAGTTCTTCTCCTTGGTGCAATTTGGCTTCTGGAGATGCATCATTCCCAGTATGCAAATTTAATTCTCACCGAGAATCAGAACCCTTTTATTCTTCCTTCGTTAATTTCCGGAGTTGCGATAGTTGCATTGGCTTGGTTTGGGGCGGAACGTTGGGGTGTGTTAGGGCTAATACTAGCCCAAGGACTTGTTCAGCTATTGTGGAATAATTGGTGGACTGTATACAGGGCTGTTAAAGGCGTGAGATAAAAAATTTAATGTGACTAACAATAAAAAATTCATTTCTATAGTAATTCCTGCGTATAATCGTAGTGAATATCTCGGTCGCTGCTTGGATAGTGTAATTAGTGCGACATCTGGATTGGGTGTTGGTTTCGAGATTATGGTCGTGGATAACGCAACATTAGGGGATGGCATCTCAGGAATTGTTGCGAAGTATCCGAGTGTAAACTATATCAAAAACTCCGTGAATATCGGAATGTTTGGGAACTGGAATAAGTGTATAGCACTAGCTAGTGGAGAGTGGGTTCATATACTGCATGATGATGACATGGTGGGCAGTGAATTTTATATAAAGTATTTTTCGCTTGCGATAAAATATCCGAAGGTAGTGATGATTGCATCTCCTTCTATTGTAATTGGGCCTGGGGATAACGAAATCTACAAGGTGGCGCCGATCGTAAAAACCCAAGGCGTCCTGGTGGATATTATGCAATTATTGGCCTTGGGGAATTGCTTTCAGCCGCCATCAATCGTCGTCAGGAAAACTGCATATGAAATCGTTGGTGATTTCAATGAAAGCTTTTTTTATACTGCTGATTGGGAAATGTGGGCAAGGGTATGTGCAATTGGTTCTGTTGCATATTCACCGGAACATTTATCGTGTTATCGGGTATCTGATCAGAACGGCACAAGTAAGTTGGAGTTGAGTGGCGTGACCGTAATAGAGTCATATAGAACTTCGCGTGAGCTAATCCTGCGATACGACCTAGGCAATACCAATGAACTTTGTAATGCCGCTGCGCGGCAAGTAATTCTTTCCGGCATCAAAACTGCAATCCGTGGCTTGGCTCGAGGTAATCTGACATTATTCGTGAATCAGATCCATGCTGTTATGGAGGTTGCGTGGCTAAGTTTTAGAACGCAATCGATGGTTGCTGGTAGCAATATTTGATTTGTGCTATAGTTCGCATTTGGAAAAGTTTTGTCTTTATGGAATTTATTTTGTGTGAACCATTAATTTAATATAAGTAGTTGGGGGTGGGGGCGGGGCTGGGAAATCCGATTTTTAGCCGAAGAAAGACCGTATTTAGGTGTAGTTATCTTTACTTTTTATCTTTTATTTTTATTTTTGATCCGCCCGCTCTAGATTTCTTGGACTTTTATTATAAATGTGATTTTAGTATTAATTTAAAACGTGGACGACCTTAAGAACTATAATCAAGCCTTGATGCTGTCGCTATCATTGGTTTTACTCGTTGGGTGGCTGTGTGTCTTATTGAGAAAGCGATTTGTCTCCTGCTATGGGTTTATTGGCTACATAGCTATACTTGCTTTCCAAGTTGCGTTGGTGTTATTGCCGTGTGTGTGGATTATCTCTCTGTTTCCTTCTCGGCATTCACTGGCAAGCCCGGAAATGTTCGGTATCGGCGGTGGTGTATTTGGCATCCAGTATGAGTATTACAGGCGTGCGTTGCTTTTATTATCCACGATCAGCGTAGTCGGGATTATGGGCGCAGTTGTTTATTCTGCTACAAAACCTCCAATACAGCTTATGGGTGCGGTGGGCGTCAGCACTTTGCCCCAGCGTTGGACCATGATTGTCCGCGAGCGAAACTTGGACAAATGGTTGTGTATCGCGTGTTTTTTGGTTTTTGCATTATACTTTACCGCAAATGGCTGGGGCCGGTTATGGCATAGTGACTTGGGCCGTTTCGATCAGTCTTATATCCAACTTTTTTCATTTTTGGAGGATCTGAAAATTTTCCTCCCTTTATTATTGTTGGGCGGCACGTTGGCGGCTGCGGCTTTGGCGGTTGCTTCCAGGCCATGGTGGTCAATCACTGCCATTTTGTTCTGCCTTATGCCCTTCATCAGTCAGGCATCCCGCGGATTTTCTGTATTAGTGCCGTTTACAGTCGTGGCATTGATGTATCGCTGGCGTCTGCCTCGTGTAATTGCATTATGTATACTTACTCTTTTGTTTGCATACAGTTTATATATGCCGCTTGGCCTTCGCGGTCAGCCGGACACGGGTATGATGGTCTTTTTCAGGCAAAATGCATTATTGTTTGATGGCGAGGCACGATACTCGGAAATGCTTTCTGCGGTCGGCCAAAACCTTTCACAGGGATTTCCTATTTTAGTGGATACGATCGCACGCCAGTCCGGTGGTGAAGAGCTTATGTCGGAGAATCCTGCGATGTATTGGGTTTTGTCGTTTTCTCCTACCATTAGTCTCATCGATGGGTTTGGTGGCAGATACGTTCAATATACTCCATTTGTGAATTTCTACACGCCGTTCAGTGCCTTTGCCGAACTCTATGTTCTTTCGATTTTCCTGTTTCTTGGCCTTCCCGTGATATGGTTTTGGAGCTATTTAGTGATGATAAGAAAACTTCAGTCGACCAGCTGGGTGGGGGTGCTGTTATCGGTCATTATCCTGGTGCTGCTGTTCTCGGCTTTAATTCAGGCCCACCAGTATCCCATACGAACGACCATGCGTTTTGTTTATCTGGGAGGTCTCCTCGGCTTGGCGGGGATTACGTTTTTAAAAGCTCCCTTGGTTCACCCGCCAGGCATGTTCAATCGGCAACCTAGGCGTTCGGACGTGAACACGTCTCGTATCAAAAAATGAACAGATCTGATTTTTCGGGGCCTAGCATAAGTATTCTGATACGGGTTTTTAACAGCCAAAAGACGCTTCCTTTGGTATTGGGAAAATTGACGGGGAAACTTCCTTCCTCGCGAATCATATGTGTGGATTCGGGTTCTTCGGATAATACCCTTTCGATTATTGGCGGGTTTGGTTGCCGCTTGGTAAAGTTGAAAGGCCCGTTCAGCTACAGCCGTGCGTTAAATGTAGGCTTTGAGGTTGCAGATACAGACTGGGTGATCTGTTTGAGTTCGCATTGTATCCCTGTGAGCGATGAGTATGTGGGGAATTATGCCCGAACATTCTCTCGTGCTGAAAGTTCGGTGACCTGTGTGGCCGGGGCTGCTTCGATGCTTAAAAAAATAGTTCCTTGTGCGGATGAAGAGCTTGTTGTGCACGGTGACGGCATGGAGCTTTTTTTGGGATTATACTCAGGGAATTCAAATTGCGCATACCGACGAAGCGCATGGCAGCAGCGTCGTTTTGATGAATCGTTAAATTATGGAGAGGATTGGCATTGGTGTGTGGATGCAGTGGGTCGCGGAGAAAAATTGATTTTCTCAGGTTCGGTGCCCGTGGCTTATCGACATACCGGCGGCGTGTGGTGCTGCTTCATGAAGGGATTTACCGGTGGACGGGAAGATATGATTGTTCCCAAGTCGATTCCGCGGCGGTCAGTCCATGTTGACGTGCCTAAAAGTGTTTATTCGACGCGTATCGCCTTATGGGCTGGTGCCCGAGCCGGACGTTTTTGGGGAACGATGCTCAATCGTTTTTCCTGTCGCAGTTAACCGTGGGAAAATCCAAATACATAGCCATACTTTGGTATGGACTTCCTTATTATGCGGCGAGCTGCATCAGCGCAGCGATACGCGCTTTCCCCGATCATCGGATTGTGGTGATCGCGACCAACGTGGGAGTGCCTTACAAGGACATTGATATCGCCTGTGGCGCACCTGTCATGTGGATTGATTCAATGGCTGATCTCAAGTGGTCCGACTTGGGGTTGGATATTCCTGATGTGTGTGTGATTACATCGTGGAATCATCGCGCTTACTCGGCTTTGTCCATCGAGGCCAAGAAAAACAAGAATGCCGTGGTTGTATCGATGGTGGACAATTACTTTCACGGCACATTGAAGCAGTGGGCTGGAGCCTTGTATTTCAGGCTCCGGTTGCGGTCATTGTTTGACTTCATGTGGGTTCCAGGGCGTCGGGGACGTCGGTTTATGCGCTTTCTCGGAATGCCTGATTCGAGGATTTTGGAAGGACTTTATAGTGCTTCTCCGGCTGTATTTCATAATTCAGGCGCGGGTGTGAATCGTGATAAAGTCGTTTTTGTAGGCCAATTTATATATAGAAAAGGGGTGGATAAGATCCTTGATTTTTTGAATACGAACGCGGGGGCGTCCTGGCGCAATCGTATCCGCATGATAGGGCACGGTCCACTTACCGAGGGACTATTGGCTGCCGGAATGCGGCTCGAACCGTTTATGCAAGCCGAAGAACTGGCGACAGCCTATCGCGGCGCCAGGGCTCTTTTATTGCCCAGCCAGATGGATCATTGGGGCGTGGTCGTCCATGAAGCGGCTTTGTGCGGATGCTTGATTTTGGCGACGAAGCAATGTGGTGCCGTGGATGATCTGGTCGTCCACGAAGTGAATGGTTACATTATGCGTGAGTCTTCTTCGGTAGAAATTGCACGCGCGCTTGAGTGGTTGGATGGTTTGAGTGCCGAGCAAATGAGTGAGGGAAGCCGGGTTTCGCTGTCCAAAGCGGCTGACTTCTCACCTAGGCGCTGGGCTGAGACGCTGGGTAGAATAACTGATACGGTAGCAGTTTAATCAATGGAACGCGTCTATGTCATCGGTCATCGGCCGCCTCCTGTCACGGGTGAGAATCTGTGTCTGCGTCAGCTTGAGGTCACCTTGAGGGATTTGGGGAGAGAGGTGATGTCTCGTTCACGGTCGGACGTGCGTAATCTTCTGTTGTGGCGTTCTTCGATCTGGTTGGCGGCGGGTGGCAAAAAAATCGGGCACCTTCGTGATGTGCTATGGTTGGTGTGGTGGCGGTTGTGCGGATGTCAGGTGAATATTTATATCCACAACATTTCCTGGAGAAATTTTAAAAAGCACGCGTGGTTCTGGCGGTTTTTAGGCAAAGGGAATTTTCGTTTTGTGGTTTTAACCGATGAAATCTCCGGGGCGCTTGAGTCCGCAGGCCTGCCGGCGATCCGGCTGAATAATACTCTGGCGGATGGCAGTGAACCGGACGCGGCTGAATCCCGTGCACCGGTGCGGCGACTTTTGTGGATGAGTGCCGTGACGGTGGAAAAAGGGTTTCCGATCGCTTACAGTGTTTTCTTGAAGCTTAGGGCTCAACATCACGACTGGCGTTTGGACGTTTACGGGGCGGGCCCTCTCTCCATGGACAGCGCACGTTTTCCCGACGTGCATTTTCATGGGTTCACGCAGGATGCTGAAAAACAGGCGGCTCTCGATGCCGGGGGGATTTTCATTCTACCCTCCAGCTACGTGAATGAAACGCAGCCTCTCTCGATCATCGAGGCATTGGCTAATGGCATTCCCTTTGTGGCGAGCACCATTGGCGGCATCAAGGTGATGCGAGGAGGCTCTGCGGCCATGCCGGCGGGCGTGTGCATCGAGTCAGCGGCGCCTGTGGAGCAGTGGGTGTCGGCGGTCGAGTCGGTCTATGCAAACTATGCGTCTTATTCTCAGGCGGCCAAAGAGGTGTATCGGCAGGATTTTTCTCGTGCAGCCTATCGAACGGGTGTGAGTCGTTTAATGAGCAAGTCAGCCAACTGATCTTTATGCGTTTTGAATTCAGCCGGTCCGTGGTGCAGCGTTTGATGGAAGCCGGAGCCCTTTCTCCGCAGGGCTCCATGCTGGCGGTGTGCGCGGGTGAAGCGGAGCGAGATTTGTTTGCTTCGCTGGGGCTCAAAAACGTGACGATTACGAGTCTCGATCCGGTGGTGACGAGCGGCGTGATGGCACCGTTTACGGGCAGTCTGGCCGATGTGCGCAAATTGCCGTTTGGCGACGGGGCGTTTGAGTGGGTGTTTGTTTCGGACGGCTTGCACCATTGCGACTCTCCGCATGCAGCCTTGCTGGAGATGTATCGGGTGGCGACGCGGGGAGTGATTGTCTTTGAGTCACGCGACAATCTGCTCATGCGCTGGGGCGTAAAACTGGGCTGGGTGGAGGATTATGAGTTATCGGCAGTGATCGGCAACGGAGGCGTGTGTGCGGGGGTCAATTACACGTGTGTGCCCAATTTTGTGTATCGCTGGACCGAGCGGGATTTTGAAAAGGCGATTTCCTGCGCCGATCCAACGGGTAAGCCCTCGTTCAAGTATTTCTACGGTTTTAATGCGCCAGTGCGGAATTACTCAGGCTTAAAAACCGTGGTCTATAAGATCGCGGTGCTGAGTGGACTGGTGTTCTCCTCCATCTTCAAAAAGCAGAGCAATTCGTTCTGTATGGTGGCTTTTAAGCCGACTAAGCTTTTCCCTTGGCTTCAGCGCGAAGGTGAAGAGATTAGATTTAAGTCTAGCTGTTAATTTTGATCGAACAGCATTTGACTCGTTTCACCATGGATTCTCTCGGGCCGTAGATAGTTAGCTCAAACTCATGATTACTTATCGTCAGCGAGGGCTCGCCAATGTGTATGCCGTTTTTGCTAATGCGGCTGCGGTTGCACTGATGCCTGCTTATGCGGCGTTATTGCCTTCGATTACCTATGTGCAGCTTTCGGAGAATGTGTCGCTCGTGCCTTATTGTATGGCGGTAGCGGTAGGTATGGCGGCGAGTTCCGGGCATTTACGACGTAACCATGGTCGGTTGCACTCTTTGACCAAGTGGACCGCGTTGGGTATCGCCATCCGACAAGGCCTTTATGTTTCAGCCTGTGTGTTTACCTTGGTCTTTGCTACAAAAGACCAACAAGTCAGTCGTCTCTTCCTCGGCAGCTATCTCGTGTTGCTTACTGGGTTACTTGCTTTGATGCATGCACGGGTGCCTCGCGATCTCGCTGCGCTCTTGTTTGGCGAAACGGCTAAGATGCCGACCTTATTTATTGGGCGAGGTGATCGGTTGGGAAATCTGGATCACTGGATTACCAACCGCATGCATATTGGCGTGCAGCCGGTAGGGTTTTTAGCCGATGAGGCACCGACTCGTGCTGAGTTGGCCATCGCTCCTTACTTGGGAAAAATTGATCAGCTCGCGACTATCTTGCAGGAGCGGCGTATCGGCCAGGTAATCTTGCTGGAGTGGTTCGACGACTCGGCCAAGGTCGAGAAGATGATAGAGTTGTGCGAGCAGGAGGGCTGCCGTTTCCTCATTCATAACGATTATGGTGCCCGCTATGCCCGCACGTTTATTCCCGTGGAGGAAGCGGGTATCCATTTTCTCACGCTCCAGAACGAACCTCTCGAAGATCCGATAAACCGCGCACTCAAGCGTGTGTTGGATATCGTCGTGTCTTTGCCGGTCGTCCTGTTCATTCTTCCTCCGCTTTGTGCGATGGTCTGGCTCATCCAGCGGTTTCAGGCACCCGGCCCCATGTTCTTTGTGAAACCGCGGGGCGGGCGTAACCGACTGGAGTTTCACATGCTAAAGTTTCGGTCGATGTATGCGCGGGACCACGACATCAACAAGCAGGCGACATCCGGTGACACCCGTATCTTTCCCTTCGGCCGGTTCCTGCGCATGAGCAGTCTCGATGAATTCCCCCAGTTCATCAACGTGCTCATTGGGGATATGAGCATCGTGGGGCCACGTCCGCATCTGCCGCAGCACGATATCGAATTCAGTCTGATCAGCAAAACCTACCGGGTGCGCTCCCTGGTCAAGCCGGGCATCACCGGGCTGGCGCAGGTAAGCGGTTATCGCGGCGAAATCACCGAACCGGAAAAACTGCACCGGCGCGTGTATTGGGATCTCTACTACGTGAGCAACTGGTCATTGGCGATGGATCTGCAGATCATCCTGCGCACGGCCTGGCAGGTGGTGTTTCCGCCGAAGTCGGCGTATTGAGCGGCGCGTAGCGCCGCTCAGATGAAGACGAAAGTTTAAGGGGAAGGGGGGGCGGGTGAGGGAGCAATACAGGGGACAGAAGACAGAGGACGGATGGAACGGACTTTAACACAGAGGTCGCGGAGAGCGCAGAGGGTGAGGAGTTCGTCACAGATTAAGACTGAAGATTAAATTTAGAGGGCAGGGGGAGGTGTGAAACCTGAGACTTGAAACTGGAAACCTGAGAAGTGGGACAAGGTCGATCTCTGCGGTCTCTGTGCCTCCTGCGTTAAAAATCAGGAATTCTGAAATCGAAGTTTTTTAAACACAGAGATCGCGGAGGTCGCAGAGGAGACGTGGTCGCCACAGATTAAGGCTCAAGATTAAGTTTAAGGCGGGGCGGGCCGAGGGAGCAATACGGAGGACGGAATATAGAGGCAGAAGACAGAGGACGGATGGAACCGACTTTAACGCAGAGGTCGCAGAGGCGACAAACCTGAAGCTAGTTGCTTAATGAGTAAGCTTCTTTGCGTTCGCATTAGTTCCATATGCCTACCCCTTGAAGCTCTTTGGGTTCATTTCCTGCCTTATTGGGCTTATTGAATCTGTTTTTGAGAAGAGGCCCAAGGATTTGGGGTTGGTGAAAGTTGAATTGAGCTAGGATGTGGCAGTTAGTGACATGGGATGAAAACAATTCACTTATTGTTTTTTTTAAAATAAATGGTTCATAGTTAACTTATTGTAGGATTTTAAGTCTAAGGTTTGTTTCCTGTGTTTCCGTGTAGTTTGAGTTACTCACAGGGCATAATAAGACTGATAACATATATATTGAACTAGTTTCATTTCGGCCTTGGTTCTTTAATTGCACTGCCGAAGAAGCTCATTCTCGAGTTCTCGGGCCGCAGTGAGGTTAGAACGATAATAGCCCATGGCTCGAATCAAACGCACACGCTCTGCAGTGCTTGAAAATGCAGAAACGAGAGCGGCGGCAATTGCCACCCTCCCGCAACCGTTGGAACTCGGCGGAGAGCTTACGCTCACCGCCTATCAGACAGAGATCACCGGCACGCGCACGAAGCTGGCCAACTACAACTCGGTGCTGGCGGATGCCGATCAGGCTCGCAGGGACTTCGTCATAGCTGAACGAAAGTTGGCCGATTGGTCGGATCGTATGCTGGCCGGCGTTGGCGCCTATTACGGAAAAAACAGCGACGTTTATGCCCAGGCGGGTGGCGTGAAGAAGTCGGAACGCAAGCGGCCGGTCCGCTCGACAGCTGCGTCGACGACCGGAATCGCCAACGCAGCCTGATCCGAGGGGATCTGGTTTGAAACACACAGCCGGTGAGGGCGGGCATGCCTTCACCGGCTTTTTTGTGCGCAAAAACCTGCACGCACCCTACAAAGACAAGCTGGCTTGTCGAGTCAGCGCGTCTTCGACGCGGCGGAAGAGTTAAGATTAAGTTTAAGGGGCGGGAGGGGCGGTCTGAAATGTAGGGCCTGACCTTGCGTCAGGCCGGGCTTGAAGGAGGACGGACCTCCCGGTCCGTCGTCTTGGTCGGCGGCACAGAAAGCGCGATCAAGTCGGACCGGGAGGTCCGTCCTCCTTGGGGCGATACGGAAAACGGAGCGCCTCATGATCGTTATCCGTGTTCATCGGTGTAATCCGTGGTTAAAAAAATCCGGATAGCCCCTGGTGACTAGCACCTAGAAACTCGCGACTAGCCCCTGGCCCACATGCTTGACGGATTAAAATTTGTCAGACAAATAAGGGCATGGTCACCAATACCCGTCAGTTTCTGAGGGATTTCGCGGCATTCAAAGCAAAGGCTCGTTCTGGGGAGATGGTTCGCGTGCAAGACAAGGAGGGGGAATTTCTTTTCACGGTGGTGAAAACTCGAAAGTCTCTCTTGGGCGCGGCAAAGGGGAAGATCACATTTCATGCGGATATTACCGCACCGACGCTGAGCAACGATGATTGGAAACCGTCACTGTGAAGACCCGGATCAAATACATTTTAGACACGCATGCCTTTCTGTGGGCGGCCACCGATGAGCCGATGCTCGGCGGCAAGGCAGCCCGCGTGATCAGCACGACGCCTTACGAGCATTTGGGGATTGCCGATGTGACGTTGCAGGAAATCGGACTACTGCTGCATTCGGACCGGCTTTCCTTCAGGGGAAAGGCCAGCACCGTTCTGGCTGTCATGCTGGATTATGTCACCGTATTACCCATTACACTGGAGATCGCCATCGCCGCGCCGGCGTTAAGCCTGCCCCATGGCGATCAGTTTGATCGTATCATCACCGCCACTGCAAAAATTCACGGAGTGCCGCTGATCACCAAAGACGGCAATATCACCGATTCGGGTGTGGTGACGACGATTTGGTAGCCACTAGCCCCTAGCAGCTAGGATCTCTGCGGTCTCTGTGACCTCTGCGTTAAACCGTCTTAAGCTAGCTAGCAGCTATCTGTCCGTGTCCTTCATCTTAAACTTCCAACTTCAACGGGCGAAGCCCTAGCTCGTGTCCCTGTGCTAAAGACCGTCGTATCACTTTCTGTTATATGGGGCTTGCTGGTCCCGATCGTGCGAGCCGCTGGCTATGGGTTTGATGTTCTCACACCGCCTGCTGCCTATGCGGTGGATTTGGAGGCGGCAGGGTTGTCCGGCCAAGCGGGAACTTGGATGCGGGTGCGTGGTTTGATTGAGCCGACGGCAGCCACTGCAGTGGGAGGGCGAACCGTGGAAACAGATCGTGCGGGCTTGGCCAAACTGAGGCGACAGGGAATCAAAACCGCAGTTCTAGTTTTGTGGCATCCACCAGTTGGTTCTAAAGGAGTGAGATCAGGGCCGGGCCGTAGATTGCCCCTTGATTTACGCGAGGCGTATGAGCGCGGGAGAATCCTAGGTGCAGCTTACGGCGACCTGGTGGATGTGTGGGAAATCGAAAACGAGCCCGACATCGGCTTCGTCGCCGACAATCCCGAGACATACACCGCCTTCCATAAAGCACTCTACCTAGGATTAAAAAATGGAGCGAGTGCTTCGGCGGTGAGTTTAAGTCATAAGGTTAAGTTTAAGTGGCAATCGGTGCAATCTACCTGGCGGACGCAGAAACGCGGGTGGTCTGACCTTCAACTTAACCTTTCCTCTTCAACTCACGAGCGGCGCGAGCCGCTCGTGATCATGGCTCCCCTTGCGCTCCCCCCCGGTCCTTACCTGGAGCGCCTTTGGGCCAATGGAATCGCCAGCTACACCGACGGGTTTAATTTCCATTACTACGGCTACTCCGATGATTTCACCGGAGTGTATCGGCAGTTTGAAAATGCGATCAGCATTTTAAACGCAGAGACTGCGGAGCGCGCAGAGAGGTATACTTCATCATCCTCTGTGAACTCCGTGACCTCTGTGTTAAAAAAGAAATTCCCTGTCTTCATCACCGAATACGGTTACGGCTTACTGGATGGGGAGGCCCGGAATACGGTTGAGGGGCGCGTGCGGCAGTGGCGGTGGTTTGCCAGCGTGGCGAAACAAGTGCGCATCCTGCGCCCCGAGGGGCCGATGGCGTTTGTGCTCAATCCGTATTACGAGGCGGGTTTGAATGAGTTTGGGTTGGGGATGGCCGCGCAGCCGGAGTTGCGCGGCAGTTTAAGTCATAAGATTAAGGTTAAGGAGAAGCAGGGGGACGGAGGGCAGAAGACAGAGGACGGAGAATGGACGGAGCCGAGAGGCGAAGATGGTCACGTGCAAAGCACGCGGCCCCGGAGCGGCAGCGATGGGGTGAACGAGACCGGGCACCTGCTGGGTGGTCGAGTGAACAATACGGAGGACAGAGGACAGACGACAGAGGACGGGGGCCAGGACTCTGCGGTCTCTGCGAACTCTGTGTTAAAATTCTCTCCGGATGATTTCGGCGCGAAGCACGCTCAGCCTTGGATGGCGGGGATCGGCAAAAAGGTGGGCGATGCCTATGCTTCTCCGGCGCTCGCTTACCTGTGGGATTATGCGGAGCGAAATCCTTACCGGTCTCGTGACTGGACGGTCAAAGTGGCGCCGTCTTCGCCGGTGGTGATCGACTTTATCGCCGACGCCGATCTTACACAGCTCAAGGCTTCGGGTGGGTATCGGCTCCAAGGGCTTTCGGCCGAATGGACACCTCTGCCGCTGCGCAAGGGGCGCGGGAGATGGGTGCTTTATAATTTCGGTGCGGTGCCCATAACTGGGGCTCTGGAGATCGCCGCGCCGACTCCGGTGACTTCGACTTACGATCCGGTGATGACGTTGGCCCCAGGTGAGCGACGGGAGATCCCAGTGGAGTTGACGATCGATGGCTCGGTGTGGACGGCGCATGCGTTCACGGTGAGGTTTGTTCCACGCATTAAAACTGTGAGCCCGGCGGTGTTTACCACGGTGCTTTATCCGGCGGCTTACGGAATGGTGACCGAGACCATCGAGTCCTTCACGTTTATGGATAACCGCGAAGCGCGCGCACAGGTGGGGGCGCGTCCGCTGGCGAGTGAAGAGCCCCAGTTGTATGATCAAGGTGGACGCTGGCTGGCGACGGATGGCGTGCGGGTGGAGGAAAAGGACGGATTATGGCGCATCCATATCGATTACCTCGCCGATACCTCATTGCGTCCCGCTGCGGTCGAATTGCCGCTGCCACGTGGCTTTGTTTTCCCTCAGGATACCCTGTTCAGTTTTCGGTATCGGATTGGGAAGGTCGGAGGGACGGATGACGGGCGGAGCGGAGTGTTGAGCAGAGGGACAGAGGACAGGGGACAGATGACAGACGGAACTGTGACATCTGAGTCTGGAAACCTGAAGGTGACCGCGGACGGACGACGGACGATGAACGGAGTGTCGAACAAGCCTGTTCGGATCGATCCGATGCGGTTTAAGCCTTTGTCGGGAGTGCATGGTGATGCGATGGGGGTTTATTTCCGCACGGCGAACGGCAACTTGTATTTTGCCGGCGGGCGTTTGCCGCTGACGGCCGAGTGGGGGACTTACACACGCCCTTCACAGGATTTCACGATGGGATTTTTTGGACGCGCCGCGCTCCCTTGGCGTTTTTCGGATAACACGCCGGTTTCGCTGTTCATTTACCTGCGCCCCTCTCAACTGCCGGCGGTGTTTGAAATCCGCGATGCGCGAATCGTGCGGTTTAGGGAGGAGTGAGTTTAAGGGGAGGATGACAGAGGACAGATTACGGAAGACAGACGACGGAGCCGACAGGCGAAGGTTTGAGGTCTGACGTTGGAATTCTATCTCTGAGATCTCCGTGACCTCTGGGTTAACCTTTGTGTCTTAAAAATCAGAATTTTAAACGCAGAGAGCGCAGAGGTCGCGGAGGTGTCGGAGGGCGGCCGAAGCCGAGAGGCGAAGATGGTCACATGCGAAGCGTGTGGCCCCGGAGCGTGAGCGGAGTGGGTGAGTGAGCGCGGGTGCCCTTTGGGCGGGCGAGGGAGCAAGACGAGGTCTGATGGAGCGGAGGTGTTCTGAAACCGGAAAGTGAGAGAGGGCTCGTCGGTATTCCGTTCTCTGTAATCCGTCGTGTCCGATCTCTGTGTGCTCTGTGACCTCTGGGCTCTGCTGAGCAGTGGAAGACTGAAGATTAAGTTTAATGGACGGAGGTTCCTAGCCACTAACAGCGATTGCCCCCTTCATCTTAATCTTTCTACTTAACCTCCACATTCACGTGCCCATCGGCGGCAGGCGATCTCGGTTTCGCCACAGCAGCCGGGCCAAGGAGAGGGCATCCCAGTAGCGGCGCCAAAATTTGCGTGGGTTGGATAGCAGCCTGAAGAGCCATCCCAAGATGAGTTTATCCGCCCAAGGGGGGATGTTGGCCTGCCCACCGGTGAGAAACGCGATGGCTGCACCCAAGCAGAGAATCGACGGACCTTCCCGCCGAAGGGCAGGAGAGGTCCGATTAAGGGCCAAGTTGAAGTTTAAGGCGGAGGTATCCGGTGCAAATTCGGAGCTTCCACTTAAGCTTTCCCCTTCAACTGCGGCAGCTGCGCTGTAGCGCAGCTCCGTCCTCAGCATGAGCCCGACACGCTCCTGAACGCCGCCGCCGATTGCCAGCATCACGATACGCGGACTGCGGGCCTCAATCCGGCGGACCAACTCGGGATCGTGAATCGGGCCCGCCGCGTAGTGGGGAGCCAAATACACATCGTCGGACGTCACCGGAAATCCTTGCGCGACGAGCCAGGCACGGTTGCGCGCATCTTCTTCGGCGGAGGGCATGACCCAAAATACGGCGCCGGGTTGTTTGAGCTCGGGGCGGTCGAGCACAGCACGAATGAATTTGAGCCCGGAGTGGCGCGGTAATTTTTCGCCGGTGAAGGCGCGCCAGAGCAGCACCATAAAACCGGAATCGGTGAGCACGAGATCAGCGGTCGTAAGAGCCTCCCGATAGGATTCCGACTTCACCAAGTCGACAGCCAGGCCGGGGGCGGAAGGAGCGACGACGAGGCGCGCGTTCCGCGCGCCAGATGAAGATTTAAGATTAAGCTGAAGGCTCAAGCCGTCGGATTCGGATTCATTCTTCACCTTAAACTTCTCCCTTAAACTCACGCCGACGGCGTGATCAACGGCGTCGTCAAGAGAGCCGATGAAAAAATCGACGCCTAATACGCGGCGTGTGGGAGAGACGGACATGAATAGAGTTTAAGGTAAAAGGTTAAGGTGAAGGCAGCAGGCCGGCATCACCAATGCTTTATCCAATGTTATGACGAATGAGACGTTTGAGAAGCTGGTTGTTTGGCAGCGCAGTCATGCACTGAGCATCGAGATTTACCAGCTTCTGGCTGATTGTCGCGATTGGGGTTTCAAGGATCAGATTACACGATCGGCCAACAGTATCTCGGATAATGTCGCTGAAGGATCAGAAAGACCGGGCCCCGCCGAATATCGGCAGTTTGTGGGCTATGCGAAGGGATCGGCCGGGGAAACTCGGTCCCAAGTGCTTCGGGCAAGAGCGTTGGGATATATGACGCTAACAACCGGTGATCGCTTGATTACCGAACTCCAAGAAATCTCCCGTATGTTGCACGGCCTTTACCACAGTTTGAAATGAGTGCCGTGATCAAATACGAGGCCGAGCAAGCACCCTTTCTTCCTCACGCTAGCCCAGATCTTTCTCAGATACCTTAAACTTAATCTTTCCCATTAATCTGCTTGAAGCGAGGAGCGCGCATCAGCGCCGCGCACTCCTCGCTTCAAGCTCGGCCCAGCGGCCGACTAAAGCGGCCGAAGCACACCAGAGCATAAGAATCGCGGGGTTCTGGAAGGGGAAATCCACCCACGCGTGCGCGGCGGTAATCACGAGGGCCAGCACGATGAACATGAGGTGTGGTTTCAGATAAACCCGCTTACGAATCAGGTGAACGGCTCCGCAGACGAGCATCGCGAGGAGGATACCTGCGCCAATCAAACCCAACTCGGCGAGTAGCTGCACATAGTCGTTGTGAGCGTATTCCCAGCGGAATTTCAGATCAGGACGTCCGGGGTAAGTATAGATTTCTTGGTAATTACGCTGATAAACGGGGAAGTAGTGACGGAAACTGCCGGCACCCCAGCCGGTCACGATGTTGTCTTGCGCCATCTCCCAAGTGGCTTGTCGGGCCAACAGGCGGCTTGAGACCGAAGAATCGGACTTTCCGGATTCGAGGAGTTGTCCAATACGATCAAAGGCTTGGCCGGTGTTGAGGAAATAGGCGCCTAATCCAATAAAAAGTGCAAAAACGGCGCAAAGCACGGTGATGACCCACGGGCTGCGACCTTCGCTCCGATAGAGCGTGCAACGGACGATGAAACCGATGAACGCGATCAGCGTAAATGCCATGAGGAGTAAGGTGGCGGCGCGTGAACCGGTGAGCAGCACGCCGATTCCCAGTAGCACCCCGAAGAATCCAAAAACCGGCGCAGGGCTGGTGCGCTCCATTCGACGTTCCGCCCGTGAGAAATGCCAGTAAAGCAGCCCCGTGCAGAGCATCAGCACCAGATTCAGATAGGCGCCGGCGTGATTTTTGTAGATGATCGTGGCGAAGAAATTCCCTGTGTTGTTTACGCCCTTTAAGCTCCACAGAACGTATTTTGCACCGGTGACATTTTGAAGAATACCAATGATCGCGAAGACGGCTCCATTCGACACAATCACGGTGAATAAGAGTTGCACGGCGGCACGGCGGGTGATGCCGACCCATAACGCGCTACCCAGCAGCCAGGCGGCACTGTAGATGAGGAGCACGCGCCACGGATTCATGTCGGCGAAAGGCGTCTTCATGCCGGCAGGTAACCAGGAGATGTGCTCCGTCGGGTCGAGCCACCAGACGCGGTCCTCAGTCATATACGTCCACGCGGGGTTGAGCGCCTGAGTGAGGATGTAACCGAGAAACACGAGGCCCAGCCAGAAGAGGGGGAAGCGCACCAGCTTGGGCCACATGATGAGTTTGAAATCCCCCTCGGGTGCGAGGTGTCCTCGATAGTGGCGGTTGATCAGCGCCACGACGAAGACCGACAGGGCCAGACCCAAGGAGATCAGCTGGCTCCATACGGCCATGGTTCCGAATGCCCACGGCATGAAGCAGAGCAGGACTCCGGTAATGACGACCACGGTGGTCTCCAGTGGATGCAGCCCCGTGGCGGCGCGCAGGTCGCCCCGGAAGGCTTGCAGCGACGAATCAGCAGAAGGGGAAGCGGTGCGGGGAGGGCGAGAGGGAGGCACGGGGTGCGGGCGCAAAGCGCCCGAGGTTAAGGTGAAAGATTAAGATGAAGGGTCCGGCGGGCGGGCGGCGTCTTCGACGCAGGGGAAGACTTAAGATTAAGTTTAAGGGGCGGAGCGCGGACGGGGGCGGCTTTGACGCAGTCGAAGACTTAAGATTAAGTTTAAGAGGCAACTGACGAACGGAAGATGGACGGAGGCGAGAGACGGGGAACTGATTTTTTAACGCAGAGGTCGCGGAGGACACGGAGCGCAGACTAGGCGCTGGAAACTGGCAACTAGAACCTCGGGTGTGGCGGGGAAAGAATCCAGGCCATCGCTGATAGGGCTGTAACGTTAATGTTGTCGCATTGTAGGGCTCGACCTCGTGTCGAGCCGATAGGCTCACATGTGCAAAGAGGGAGCGACCTCACGCGAGGTGAGGCCCTGCGGGATCGGACGCGACGGCTCGTGTAGGGCCTGACCTTGTGTCAGGCCGTGGTTGGGTATGCTGGACGCAAAGAGTGAGCGGCCTCACGCGAGGTGAGGCCCTACATCGATCCGAAAACGTCAGAAGTTCTTTTGATATTCGTAGCCCGTGGCGTCGGCGAAGGTGAGGCTGGCGGTGTCCACGCGGATGAGACGTAACTGGGTGGGGCGATCCACCAGGTCGTTCAGGCGGAAAACGCGGTCGTTCATGATGACCTTGGGATCGGTATCAGATACGCGGATACCCGAGATGCGGAGCGTCTCCAGAAATTGATACACCTTGGGGTTGGCGGTCGGAACGAGGGCGATCGGCCTTGGCGGGGTAACCGGAACCACGGGGGCGGGGGTGGGTGCGATCGCGACCGGCGGCGGTGTGACCGTGGCCACGGGAGTCACGGCGGGCAGCGTAACCGTAACCACCGGATCGGCGGGTTTTATGGCCGGCGCGACCGCAGGCGGAGCAGGCAGGGGGGCGATCGGGGGAGGCGTAGGCACGGCCGCCACTGGCGCGACCGGAGCGGGTGCCGCCGGCGGCGGGGTTTCGGAACCCAAATACATAAAGGTGACCACGCCGCACATGAGCAGAAGGGCCACGCTGCCGCCGACCAACAGCACCAAGGTGCGGGCCGCCATCGGGTCCTTGCGCTTGGCGATGCGAACGACCGGAGCGCTGGCGGTGCCGGGAGCAGGCTGAACCACGACCACCGGATCCTCGGTCCGCTGGCGTTGGGCTTTTTTGAGGGCTTCGTTGATTAAACTCATGTCGCTGTAATGGACTCGGCGGGATTATTTAACACAGAGGGCGCAGAGTTCACAGAGAGGGCACGATCATTGATGAAACGATGAACTCCATCCACCAGTTTGGGGACATGAAAATTGATCAACAGCCCCAAGCTAAGCCCGGTTTCGCGGAGGTAGGAGAGGACTTGGGCTTTGTGCACGGGTAAAATGGCTTCCAGCGCCTTTAATTCGATCAGGATTTTATTTTCTATGATCATATCTGCACGGAAAGCCACATCTAGGGTTAGTCCCTTATATAGCAAGGGAACTGCCACTTGTCGTTCAAAACGAAGATTCCGCAGCGTGAGTTCTTGGGCGAGGCAACTTTCATAGGTCGATTCCAGCAATCCGGGGCCTTTGTGGCGGTGAACCTCAATGGCTGCCCCAATGATTTTATCGGTTAATGAATTTAGCGCTTCCATGAGCTCTCTGTGTTCTCTGCGACCTCTGTGTTAAAAAACAGTGTAGTCCAAGATCCGTCACTCCGTGAGATTGCGCATGTCCTTGTGGGCGCGGCGGACGTCCCACCAGGTGACTTCGTCGGAGTCGCGGATGAAGGCCGCAAGCATCGCTTTGTCGCACAGATTATTGATAATGCGCGGGATGCCTTTGCTGTAACGATGCACCGCCCTCAGCGCCCAGCGGGTGAAGGAGGGGCGGCCCATGCCGCCGGCTAGGGTGAGGCGGTGCTGCACGTAGTGTTGCACATCTCCCAAGGTGAGCGGTTTCAACTCGTGGTGGACCAGGATGCGCTGGCGGAGCTGACGCAGTTCTTCGCGGGCAAGCACGGCTTTGAGCTCGGTCTGGCCCATGAGGACGATCTGAAGGAGTTTTTGCTGGTCGGTCTCGAGGTTGGAGAGGAGACGGATCTGCTCGAGGACCTCGAAGGAGAGGTTTTGGGCCTCGTCGATGATGAGGACGATGTCGCGGCCGCGTTCGATGCGTTCGAGGAGGACGCGGTTCATCTGGGCCACGAGGTCGTTCTGGCTGCGGGAGAGCTTGGTTTCGCCGAGCTCGGTGAGGATGGCCTTCAACATCTGCGTCTCGGTGACGCGGGGATTGAGGATCAGCGCGGTGTCGTAGCGGGCGGGGTCGAGCTCGTTGAGGAAGCGGCGGCAAAGGGTGGTCTTACCGCAACCGACCTCGCCGATGAGCACGATGAAACCCTTGCGCTCGGAGACCCCGTATTTGAGGTGTTGGAGTGCTTCCTGATGGGTGGGACTGAGGTAGAGAAACTTGGGATCGGGAGTAATGTTGAACGGCATTTCGTTCAGCCCGTAGTAACTCTGATACATGGTGAAAGGCAGTAGGTGAGTGCGGGAAGGAAAGCACGCCCAAAGCAGGAGCGGTTCCTGATTAGGGTGTGTTTGCTAAATAAACCAGTCCATCGCTGAAGCTCTGCGAGGGAAGCGGAAAAGGCACTGGGCCGGCGTTGCCCTCGGCGGCATGGGCCGCTGGCCCGCCTCCGCCTCGGTCGCCTTGGCCGAGCACCCTTTCTCGCTCCCGCTGGTCTGGTTTATTTAGCAAACATACCCTAACAGAAAGTTGAAGGGTGGAGGCGCCTGAGGCGCCAGATGAAGAATGAAAGATGAAGCCGCACCGGCCCGACACAAGGTCGGGCCCTACGACGGATGAAAGCAGCTAGGATCTAGTGGCTAGCAGCTAGGATCTAGTAGCTAGCAACGAGTCACTAGCAGCTAGATGGTCCGACCTCTGCGTGCTCTGCGGCCTCTGCGTTAAAATTCAGGGAATCGAAAAAGCTTTCGCTGAGGCCGTCGTGTGCTCTGTGTTGAAGCAGCGTTTCATCCCATGCCCATCCGCCAGATTATCGTCGCATTTTACCTCCTGCTCTTTCTGAGCGTGGGAGCGGGATCGGCGGCGTTTTTTTGGAAAACGCGGCAGGAATACAACCAGTTGCGCCAAGTCGAACTGTCGACTCAACGCCGGCTGGTCGAAGCCGAGGAGCGGTTGCGGGATCAGGAGCGTATTCTTAAACGACTGCGCACCGATCCGGCCTATGTGGAAATGAAGATCCGTCAGCGCCTCGGTTATGCACGCCCGGAGGAGTTCATCTTTCGGTTCGAGGATTAAAAGATGCGTGTCGCCGCAGCCTTCGTTTTCGTCGTGCTGAGCTGGTTCGCGGGGGCAACGGCGGTGCAGGGTGCGGGCTTGGTGGAAATGGCCCCTTGGCTGACGCGGTTCACGGGCGGGCTGAAGGGTGTTTACACGCCGGTTGAAGGGCGGGCGTTGGCGTGGAGCCTGACGTGGTCGGGTGACGACGGAGCGGTGCGTAGCGGAGAAATCAAGGTGGCCGGGCCGGACATGATGCTGCGCGTGGCGCTGAAATTTCACGCGGCGGACAACCGGCTGGTGTGGCGGGTAACCGAGGGACGCGTTGATCTGGCGGCGTGGTTGCCGGCACTGGCGGCCCGACCGGAGCTGGCGGCGTTGGACGGGACCACCGTGACGGGAGCCTTGGAAATCACCGGCGAGGGGGACCTGATCGGGAGCGTGCCGACGGGCACGTTGTCCATCGACTGGCGCGAGGGCACGGCACGCAACGACACGCAAGGGTGGTCGCTGGCGGGCGTGACGTTGCACGCGGGTGGCGAGGTGGCGGCGCTGGCCAAGGGCAACGTGCCGCTTGAGTTGAAAGTGGGGACGATCTCCACGGCGCGTTTTGGTGCGCGTGCGTTAAGGATGAGCGCGATGTTGATCGATTTTACCCGTGCTGATGTGGCGGCGGCGGAGGTTGAGATTGCCGGTGGTAAAGTGATCACACAGCCGTTTGGAGTTGAGCTGAAGGAACCCCGGCTGGCGGTGGATATTTCGATGATCAAAGTGGGCTTGCAGGACATCGCTGCGCTCGTGCCTGATTTTCTCGCTGACGGCCGTGGAAGGGTGAACGGCGCGGTGCGACTTAACTGGAGTCAGCGTGACGGGGTGTCGGTGGGGTTGGGGCATATTTCCATTGATCCGGAAGAGCGCGCTGAAGTGCGATTCCGGCCCAATCCGGGCTTGCTGACGGGCAGTTTGCCGCCGGCCATTCTTAAATATTATCCCGGCCTTACGAATGTGGAAATGGGCCAGGCTTCGTTGCTGGCAGAGCGTTTCGACGTGCGATTTTCTCCCGAGGGCGATGCGGAAGGACGCACGGCTACGGTTAATATTGCCGGCGGGCCGGTGGACACTTCTCTCAAGGCTCCCTTGGTGCTGACCATCAACGTGCGGGGCCCGCTGGCACCCTTGCTGAAGTTCGGCTCCACTCCGGGACTGGGTTTGAGTGGTGCGAAATGAGGAAACTTTGATTGTGCCCAGGCGTTCCCTGATTATCCCTTTATCCCACATGAAGCCTCGCCTTCTCCTTCTCGCGGCCCCGCTGATGTTGTGCGGCTGCCTTACCGTTAAAACCGAGCCGATCGAAGTGAAGCCCATCCACATCACCGTCGATGTGAACGTGAAAGTAGATCGTGCGCTCGACGATTTCTTCGGCGATATCGACAAGAAATCCACGACCATCAACACCCCCGCCAACTAATCGTGATCCGCATGAAAACACTTTTTACCCGTCTGCTGTTTGTGTCCGCATTGTTGCTCGCCGCCGCGCCGTTGACGCAGGCGCAGGATCTCAACGCGCTCCGCGGCCGCATGGAGAAACGCATCTCCTCGATCGACGCACTTAAAACCCAGGGCGTGCTCGGTGAAAACAACCGTGGCTTTCTCGAGGTGCGTTCGGGCGACGATCAAGGTGTGGCCGCCGCGGAGAATGCCGACCGCTCCGTCGTTTACGCCGCCATCGCGCAGAAAACCGGTTCGACCGCCGATGCCGTGGGCAAGGCCCGCGCGAAGCAAATTGCCGGCGCCAGCGCCAAGGGCGTATGGGTGCAGGCCGAAAACGGTTCGTGGGCGCAGAAGTAACGCGTCGGACGGTTTCATCCTAAACGTGACGGCTCTGAGTTCGATCCGGTTTGTAACGTATTAAGTTACAAACCGGGTTGGAGGGGTGAGGTGTGGCAGGCGGCCTAGCGCACGTAGCCCTTAGATCAAGATGCCCGCGACGCAGGCGGTGAGGAAGCACGCTAGGCTTCCGCCGAGCAGGGCGCGTCCGCCGAGGCGGGCGAGATCGCTGCGTTTATCCGGCGCGAGCGCACCGATGCCGCCGACCTGAATTCCGATGGAGACGAGGTTGGCAAATCCGCACAGCGCATACGTGAGAATGATGGTCGCGCGTTCGTCGGTAAACGTGCCGGCGGCTTTCATCTGCCCGAGTTGCAGGTAGCTGATGAACTCATTGAGCACGGTGCGCGTGCCGAGCAGTTGTCCGGAAACCATCAGGTGTCCCGAATCGATGCCGATGAGCCACGCCACGGGGGCGCAGATCATGCCGAGGATGAACTCAAGGGAGAAGCTCCGGTAAACGCCGCCGGTCGCCTGAGCGATCCACTCGTTGAGCCCGAACGGCGCGCCGATCCAGCCCGACAAAATGTAGTTGGCCATCGCCACGAGCGCGGTGAACACGATGAGCATACCCGCGAGGTTGAGCGCGAGTTTGAGACCATCGGTCGTGCCCACGCAGATCGCGTCGATGAAGTTGGCGCCGAGGCGTTCTCTGGGAACATGCAAATCGCGGCTCACGGTCTCGGTCTGCGGCAGCAGGATCTTGGACACCATAAGCGCGGCGGGCGCGGAGATCACTGACGCGGTGATGAGGTGCGTGGCGAAGCGGATCTGTTGTTGTGGATCGTCACCGCCGAGAAAACTGATGTAGGCGATCATCACTCCGCCGGCGATCGTGGCCATGCCGCCAACCATCACGGCGAGCAGTTCGGAGCGGGTCATCGTGCCGAGGTAGGGCTTGATGATCAGAGGCGCCTCGGTCTGGCCGAGGAAAATATTGGCCGCCGTGGACAGGCTCTCGGCGCCGGAAAGATTCATGGTTTTCGACATGATCCAGGCGAACCCCATGACGATTTTTTGCAGCACGCCGAGGTAGTAAAGCAGGGAGGTGAGCGCGGAGAAAAACACGACCGAGGGCAGCACGACGAGCGCGATGACGAAGCCGTGTTTTTCTTTGCTGGCGAGAGACCCGAAAAGAAACGCGGTGCCCTCGGCGGAGAAGCCGAGGATGCGCACAAAAAAACCGCCGGCCATTTCGATGACCCAGCGGACTGGCGCGACGTGGATGACGAGAGCGGCGAAGATCAGTTGCAGCAGCAACGCGGAGCCGACCAACCGCCAGTTGATCGCGCGCCGGTTGGTGCTGAAGGCCACGGCGATGCCGGTGAAAACGAAAATGCCGAGCAGCCCGCGACCGATGTGGATCAAAGAGTCCATTGAAATGGTTGCCGTGCCTTTAGCCGGTTCCATGCCGGGCAGGCTTGCGCGCACGGGACGGCGCGGAGAGAAAAGATGAATCATGACGCTTCAGGAACGACTCGCGCAGTATTTGGGTAAAACGCCGGACGTGAGCGGCGCGTTGTTTGTCGCGGCCAACGCCACGGTGATCGGCGATGTGAAGCTGGGTAAAAACAGCAGCGTGTTTTATGGCGCGGTGTTGCGCGGTGACATCAACCGCATCGTGGTGGGCGAGGAGAGTAATCTGCAGGACAACGTGGTCGTGCATCTCTCCGACGATGCCGGCGTGCACATCGGCGATCATGTCACGGTCGGCCACGCGGCCATCATCCATGCCTGCACGATCGACGACGGCTGCCTCATCGGCATGGGCGCGACGATCCTTGATCACGCGCACATCGGTGCGGACAGTCTGGTGGGCGCCAACGCGCTCGTGCCGCAGGGATTCACATGTCCGCCCGGCTCACTGGTCTTCGGTTCACCGGCACGCGTGGTGCGTCAACTATCGGGCGATGAGTTGGAGACGGGGCGCCGGCTCTCCGCCAAATACATTGAAGTGGCGAAGGCGCATGCGGCGTTGCACGGCGGCGGCTAAGCGCGGGCCAGCGTAAGGAAGGTATAGCGCCAGCGGGCGTCGTTGCTTTCGCGACGGGCGATTTCCTTGGGGAAGTCTTTGCGCCAGTCGGGGAAAAACGTGTCGCCGTCGTCGATGGTGGTGTGGACGAGTGTGAGGTCGAGGACGTCGCCGAAAGGCAGGCCTTCCTCGTAAACGCGCTGGCCGCCGCACAGGTAAATGTCGCCGCGCAATCCGTCGGCCCGCCACATCGCCTCGGCCAGTGACGTGACGGCGAGAACGCCGGACGGGATTTTTTCGGGCTCGTGGGTGATGACGATCACATCGCGACCTTTGACGCAGCTCGGCCATTCGCCGAAGGAGCGCGAGCCCATGATCACGGTGTTGCCCAAGGTTTTTTCCTGGAAGAATTTCGTGTCCTCCGGAATCGACCACGGCAGGCCGCCGCGACGGCCGATGACGCGGTTTTCAGAGCAGGCGACGATGAGGTGTGTGGACTTGGGCACGGGCGGTAGACAGAGGACTGCGGAGGACAGAGGACGGAAGGACAACGATCAATAAACAACGGAGGATGGAGTTTAAACGCAGAGGCCGCAGAGGACGCGGAGAAAAGAAAACCCAGAACGGACATCGATATTTAATTCTGTATTATGAAGTGTTTGCTCTCTGCGGGCTCTGTGTCCTCTGCGTTAAATCCGGTTTGTGTCCGTAAAATTTACGTTCACCGCGGCGCGTTCGAAGTGGGCGGCGGCGAGCAAGGGCTCGGGTTTCATGGAGCCGAGGCTTGCGACCCAGCGATCGGGGACGATTTCCAGACGGGTGGCGAACTGGGTGGCGATGTCATTGTAGTAAGCGCGGGCGAGGGCGATGCGTTGCTCGGTCTCGACCAGTTGGTCATGGAGCGCGGAGAAGCCGGTCTGCGCGGTGAGCGCGGGGTAGTTCTCAATCACGACGCGGAGTTGCGCGGCGACGCCCGCGAAATCGGGGCCGGCGGCACCGCGTGGGGTGGCGGTGGTCTGGGCGCGAAGGGAGGCGAGTGTTTCCTGCACGGTGCGTTCGTGCGAACCGAGTCCGCCGATGGTGGCCGTGAGCGCGGGCAGCAAATCGTGGCGGCGCTTGAGCTGCACATCGATCAACGACGCGCCCTGACGAACGCGTTCGCGCAGGCCGACGAGGCTGTTGTAAACCATCCAGACCCACGTCGCACTCCAGACGACGAGATAACCGGTG
The DNA here is from genome assembly GCF_007559335.1 of Rariglobus hedericola. Lineage (NCBI taxonomy): Bacteria > Pseudomonadati > Verrucomicrobiota > Opitutia > Opitutales > Opitutaceae > Rariglobus > Rariglobus hedericola. Next base: position 1,474,149 of record NZ_VMBG01000001.1, on the reverse strand, counting down.
AGCAGCAGTCCGCCGTTTTCGGGCGAAGTCTGCCAGTCGCGGGCCTCGGAGACGAACAGGATGATCAACGGCACGGCTGCGATGATCAGGCCGAGCGCCCACCAAAACCACGACCAACCGGCGAGGCTTGATTGCACGCGTTCCTCGCTGCGCACGGAGATCAGGTAAAGCGGCGCATCATCCTGCGCGGCGATTTCGGGGGCGACGATGTCGTCGCGTTCGCGGGCCGGACCGACGATGTAAACCGGCGCGTGCAGGCGGATGGCTTGCTCGGTGAACCGGCGCCGGTAGTCGGAGTGCGACACGGCGTGACGCGGACCCTTCGCGTAATAAAGCGGCTCGTTATCATTCACCGTCTGGTCGAACACGGTCAGCAGTTCGTAGCTCGCACCCTCGGGCCGGATGAGCACCACGCCCTCTTCATCGCGCAGATAAAACGGGATCGACTGGCCGCCCTCATCGACGGTTTTCCAACCGCTCTCGCGCCGTGTGGTTGTGCGGCCTTTGCTGTCGGTGCTCGTCACGGTGCGCGACCAGTGTTCCTCGACTTTCCAGGAGTAGATCACGCACGGGCACTCGGCGAGATGGCTGGAGAGCGGCTCTTCGCTCTCGGCGGAGCCCTTGAGCTCCACCATGCCGATGAAAACGCCGAGCGTCTTGGACGTGGGCAGGTCGTGAAGCAGACGCTGGCGACGGCGCAATCGCAAGCTGGCCCACAGGCAGGCCGCGGCGAGCAGGGATCCAATCAGGACGACGATATGGGCATCATGCATCGGTCGCATGGGTTGTGGGCGAAACGACGAATTTATACAGGTAATTGTTTCAGGGCTTCCGTCTTTCGATGCTTCCGTGATGATGCGGCCCAGTAGCCCCATGCTTTCCTGCCGCAACCTCACCGTTCGTCCGAAACCCAATGCGCCGGCCCTCGTGCATGGCGCCACCGCCCATTTTGCCGCCGGCGGTCTGCACGCGCTGATCGGCCCCTCGGGTTGCGGCAAGACGACGCTGCTCAAGGGCATCCTCGACATCCTCCCATCCGAGGGCGAAGTGCTCCTGCACGGACACCCGCTCGCTTCGCGCGAGGAGTTGCTGCGCGACGTGGCCTTTGCCCCGCAGTTCAGCATCGCCCATGGCAAACTCACGGTGGCCGAGGCCGTGGGATACGCGCTGAAACTCTATCAGAAAACCGACGAAGCCACGCTGGCCGCGCGCAACGACGAATTACTCCAGCTCGTCGGGTTGCAGGAACGCGGCGCGACCCTGGTCGAAAAACTCAGTGGCGGACAATTGCGCCGCCTTGGTCTCGCGCTCGAGCTCACGACCGATCCGCGGTGCCTGCTGTGCGATGAGGTCACCAGCGGACTCGATCCGCGCTCGGAGGATCAAATCATCGCGGTGTTGCGTGCGCTGGTCGAACAACGTGGGAAGACGGTCGTGTGCGTGATCCACAATCTCGCGAAGCTCTCCCAGTTCGACACCGTCACCGTGGTCTTCGAAGGCGTGGTCGTGTGGCAGGGCCCGCTGGCGGCCATGCTGGAACACTTTGGCATTTCCGATGCGCTCGAACTCTACGACCGCCTGAGCGAACAGACGCAGGAGGAGTGGCGCGACCGCTGGGCGGCCGTGGTCGCCGCGCAGGGCGAAAGCCACGCCGGCTCCGTTTCGCCCGCACCGTTGCCGGCCGGTTCGCGTCGGGTATCGGCGCGGCCCTCGGTCGGCTCGCAACTGGTCACCTTGCTGGCGCGTCGCTGGCGACTGCTGGTGCGCGATCGCGGCTACTTGTTGCTCACGATGGCGATCACGTTTGGGTTTCCCTGTCTCGTGGTGATTTTTGCGCTGGGCGGACTGCCGCAGATGAAGGGACTGGCGTTGGAAACGACGGGCGGATTCCTGGAGATGTTACAGGCAAAGGCGTCCCACCGGCAGGCGGCGGCGGAGACGGCCACGCTGGTCTCGGGGTTGATTATTTTCCAAGTGATCCTGCTGTGCCTGATGGGCAGCAACAACGGCGCACGCGAGATCGCGGCCGAGCGCACGCTCTATGAAAAGGAACGCATGTCGGGCCTGCGTCCGGTCGCCTACGCGTGGTCCAAACTCCTCTACACGGCGCTGCTCGGCGCGGCGCAGGGTGCGTGGATGACGGTCTTCGTGAAACTTCTCTGCGAATTCCCGGGCGGGTGGGGCGCGCAACTCGCGGTGCTGAGCGTGACCGGTGCGTCGATGAGCGTGGTGTGCCTCGGGTTGTCGGCCATGTTGTCCTCGCCGGACAAGGCCTCGCTCCTGTCGATTTATCTCGTGGGCTTTCAACTGCCGCTCTCCGGCGTGGTGCTGGCGCTGCCGGCCGCGCTGGTCTGGGCGGTGCGGCCGTTCATCGCGACCTACTGGGGCTGGGCGGGTTACCTCACGGCGATGACCGACTCCAGTTTTTACGACGCGGTGGGCACGCTGGACAAAGGCTGGTTGTCGCCGCCGCTGGTCGCGGTCGGTGTCCTCGGTGCACACTTGCTGACGGGAGCCGCGCTGGTGTTTTGGGGTTGCCAGAGAAAATGCTGGCCGTGACGTTTGAAACCACCCCTATGTCGCCGTCGTCTAAACGTTTTGTGACTCGTTTCTGGATCTTGGCGGCCTTGGTCGTCCCGATGTTTTTTGCGTCCGGTTGCGGGCGCTCCGGCGAGCCTTTTCCGGTCCGCGCCTTTCTCTCGGCACCGGACAACTTGCAGGGCAACCGTTACTCGCTGGAGGCCGAGATCGACGCGCAACTCAACTGGCGCGAAGGCGTGGGCCGGCTTATCGCGGTGCGCACGCTGCGCGACGACGCCCGCCTGCCGGTATTCATCGCCGATTCGCTGAAGGCGAACCTGCTCGTGGCCCAGCGCTACCGCTTCGAAATCACCGTGCGCAAAGGCGGACTCCTCTACGTCGAACGCCTCAAAAAACTCTGATCATGCGCCGCTTTACCCTGATTTTTGCCGCCCTCGCTACCGTCACGGCAGCACGCGCGCAGTCCGATCTGTTTAACGCCCCCAACACCGGCACCGCCGCTCCGGCCGCCGCCACCGGCACTGCCGCCAACGCCACCGGCAGCCGCGCAGGCGCCACCGAGTCGCTCGCCCGTGCGGTGAACATCAACAGCCTCGAAAGCGGCACGCTGCTGCAGATCATCAATCAGGCGTTCGACACCAACTCCGACTCGATCAATCCCGAGAACGGCACGATGAACTGGAAAGGCCATTCTTACGACATGGGCCAGTTCCGCGTCTTCCGCGGGCGCTTCGAGCGCTACCTGTCGCTGCCTCCCACCCGCGATCAGGATGTTTACGGCGCGACGCTCGATGAGATTTTCAAACTCCTCTCGACTCGCACCGCCAACGGCTCCCAAGACTCGGTCGTCGAGGCCTGGAAGCTCCTGTATCGGGCATCCGAATACGACGCGGACGGCGGCAACAGCCTCGGCGTGGCCAACCAGATTTTCAACGCCTGGCGCATCCGCGACGAGAAGCAGGCGTTCACCGTGACGCAGACGGAGCTCCAGCGCATCCGCCGCCAGCAGTCGGCGAGCGTGGTTTATGCGGGTGATACGATGGCGGCTGAAACCGGCAAGAATGCGGCCGACGCCATTTCGGGTTCGGCGATCCTGGGCAATCTCAGCACCGGCAATTCCAACGATTCCGGCGGCACCACGACGACGACCGGCAACAACGGCACTACGACCACCACGGGCGGCCAGAACGGTAGCCGGAACAACAACAATAATAATAACAACAACGGGAACACCCAGCCGAAGCAGACGATCGGCGGCAGTTCCACGGTAGGGCCGGTCGGCCAGCTTTTCCGCGCGCGCGAACTCGCCGAGACCGAGGCCAAGATCAAGTCGCTTGAGGCGGCGGGTCTGCTCTCCGTCACCCAGGCCAAGCTCCAGTTTCAGAGCCAGATCATGAGCCTTTTTCTCCAGCGCCGTTTTCAACATGCGCTGATCGCCTCGAGTTTCTACCGTTACATTTTCAAGGGTTCCCACCAGAACCTCGAAGTGGGCAAGAAAGAGCTGTCGTCGTTTCTTCCTTCGACCGATCTCGCGCTAACCGTCGAGACGATCGAGTTCCTCTCGCGCGAGGCGATCAATGACATCAATAGCGGCATGGCGGCCGTGCGCTCCAACTATGACGACGGCCGCAAGGTCGCCGCGCTCGAACGCCTGCAGGAAACGTTCTTCCTCGGCGAATACATGCCGGCCGTCACCCAGTTCGAGCCGGCGCGCAAAGAGGCGTTGCTCACGCTTTACCGCAAGGTCGATGAAGCCCGTAAGCTCGCCGACCTGCGCGACTACGATGCGGTGATCGGTCTTACCGAGGAGATCGGCACGCTGACGAAGGATTTCCGCGCACCCGAGGTGAACGCCGCCGTGCGCTCCGCCCAGCGCATGAGCACGCTCTCGCTCAACGCCGCGCAGCAAGCCGCCGCCACCGGAAACTATTCGAAGGCCCAGGAGTTTGTCGAAAAAGCCGCACAACTCTGGCCGCTCAATCCCGCCATTAAGAACTACACCGAGAACATGGCCTCTCAGGCCGACCTCGGCACCCAGGCCGGCGTGGTGTTTGACGATGCGTTCAAGCGGGACGACTTCCGCCGTATCTATGAAAAACGCGCCGAACTCGCGGTGGCGTTCCTCAACGACAATGTCCGCGGACCGCAGCTCAAGGCCGTGATCGACCGCATGGCTCGCGTGGAAATCTACCTCGCCCAGACCGAGGAACTGCTCGCCCAAAACAACGCGTATTCCGCCTGGGAAGCGCTGGCTGCCGCGACCGCGTTTGCGCCCAACGACGTGATTCTCAACCAGCGCATGGCGCAGCTCGCCCCGCGCGTGGCGGAGTTTATCGGCAGGCTCGACCAGGCCAAACGCTACGAGACCGAACAACGCTACGCCGCCAGCCTCACCCAGTATCTGGCTGCCCAAGATATTCATCCCGCCAGCCAGATCGCCCGCACTGGACTGACCCGCGTGAGTGAGTCGATCATGACCCAGCTGGCGACGGAAGTGCCGGTCACGGTCGAGAAGTAAACGGGCGGCGCGGGGACGGATATCGGGATTTTTCCGGATTCGTGGTTTTGCGTGTTTCCTCGCTTGGATTCGAAGCGTCTCAGAGCTAAGAACTTTATCGCTTCAACCCCATACCCCCATGCTGACCATCGATACCTCCGATTTGGCGATTTACGTCAAAAACACGCACTGCAGCCTCCTCCTTTCCATCCTCGATGAGGTCCGTGATTTCGTCTTCATCAAGGATACCGACAGCCGCTTTCTCTACAACAACCGCGCGCATCTGGCCAACCTCGGGCGAAAGCAAAAAGAGGTGGTCGGAAAAAACGATTTCGATCTTTTCCCGCGTGAACTGGCCGAGGCGTTTTTTGCCGACGAGACGCGGCTTTTCGACACGCGCATTCCGGTGATCAAAATGCAGGAATCGCAGAACGCGAACGGCGAGCGGTTCTTCTCGTCCGCAATCAAGCAGATCGTCGCCAACTCGCGCGGTGAGACCCTCGGGCTCGTGGGCATCGTGCGCCGCATCGCCATGCAGGACGAAAGTGCGATGGAAGATACGCGCAACCACCTGTTGGAAACCATCCGGCGCGAGCCGGGTGTCACGCACAGTCAGTTGCACGCTTTTGAAGCGTCGCTGCCTGCGCTGCTCGCGAGGCGTTGATCAGCGGGTGAGAACGCTTCGCCGGAGCATCAGAAGTTTAAACGCAGAGGTCGCAGAGAACACAGAGGGCGGACACGACGGACTACAGAGAACAGAGAACAGACTACTAAGAACAGAAAACAGACGGGTTCTCTCTGACTTTCATGTTTCCAACTCTGTTCTCCGTCACTCCGTATTGCTCCCTCGGCCTCTCGGTTCCGTCCGTCCTCAGTCCTCTGTAGTCCGTCTTCAGTCCGCCCTCCGCGCCTCAGTGTCCTCTGCGACCTCTGTGTTAAAAAGGCCTTGAAACGAGACATGAAAAAACCGGCGCCCGTGAACGGGAGCCGGTTTTGAAAGGGCAGGAGTCGCGTGTGCGATCCGTGCGCGGGAGGATTATTCCTTGCCGGGAACGATACGGATGCTCTCGACCTCGACGCGCTCGATCGGGGTGCTCTTTTCGCCGCCGCCGCCGTGGGTGGTGGGGAGATTGGAGATCTTCTCGAGGACGTCGTCGCCGGCGATGACCTTGCCGAAGGCGGTGTATTGTTTGTCGAGGAAGCGGGCGTTGCCGTTGCAGATGAAGAACTGGCAGCCGGCGGAATCGGGGCTGGAGGAGCGGGCCATCGAGAGGACGCCGCGGTCGTGGTGGCGGTCATTGAACTCGGCCTTGATCTTGTAGCCGGGGTCGCCGGTGCCGGGGATGCCGCGGGCACCCTTCTTGGTGTTGGGGCAGCCGCCCTGGATCATGAAGCCCTTGATGATGCGATGAAACGCAGTGCCGTCGTAGAACTTCTCGTTGGCGAGTTTTTTGAAGTTTTCGACAGTCTTAGGGGCGACGTCGGACCAGAATTCGACGGTCATTTCGCCGTAGGCGGTCTTGATGATGGCTTGTTCGTTGGAATTGCTCATGGGAAAGGTCCAAGCAAGCCTCCGCGAAATGGCCTTCGCAAGCCTTGAACTCAGGCCGTGGCGTCGATCAGGCGGTAACCTACGCCGGGTTCGGTTTTAAGGAGCTGCGGAGTCTGCGGGTTCGCTTCGAGTTTTTGGCGCAGATGCGTCATCTGCACGCGCAGGTAGTGCGTGTTCTCCTCGGCCTGCGGACCCCAAAGCTCGCGGAGGATCTGGCGGTGAGTGACGACCTTGCCGCGATGTTGAACGAGCAGGCGGAGCAGCGCGTATTCCTTGGCGGTGAGGTGAACCTCTTCGCCTTTACGGCGCACGAGGCGGGCGACCTGGTCGATCTCGATGTCACCGATTTGGACGATGGCTTGTTCGCCGGTGGACTGCACGCGGCGCAGGATGGCACGCACGCGGGCGAGCAGTTCGCGCCCGCCGAAAGGCTTGGTGAGGTAGTCGTCGGCACCCGCGTCGAGGGCGGCGATTTTGTCGTCCTCGGAGCCGCGCACCGAGAGCACGAGCACGGGCAGGCGTGACCATTCGCGCAGACGGCGGACGACTTCGCCGCCGTCCATGTCGGGCAGGCCAAGATCAAGGATGATGCCATCGGGCGCGTTGAGAGCGATTTCGTGGAGACCTTGCGCGCCGGTCTCGGCTTCGCGAACGCGGTAGCCACCGGCTTCGAGAGTGACCCGCAGCAGGCGACGGATCTGCGCCTCGTCGTCGATCACGAGCAAAGCGGGCGCGGGCAGGGCGGCGGGTGTGGTCATGACGGTTCGCGAGCGTCGGCCCGCGCGTAGGGCAGGTAAAGGGTGAAGACAGCGCCGCCATCGGGGCGGTTCTCGGCGGTAACGTCGCCGCCTTGGGAGCGGATGAAACCGCGCACGATCGACAGGCCGAGTCCGAGTCCGCCGGCGCGGGCGTGGTCGCCGCGCGCAAATTTGGCGAAGAGGTTACCGGTCATTGCGGGAGGGAGACCCGGGCCGCGGTCGGCGACCGAGAAGAGAATGCGCGAGGCCTCGGCATTAAGTTGCGCGGACAACGTGACAGCCGTGCCGGCTGGCGTGTGGCGCGCAGCGTTGAGCAGCAGGTTGACGAGGGCCTGCTCGGTGAGGGCGAAGTCGGCGCGGATGGGCGGGAGGTCGGGCGCGGCGTCGAGGGTGAGCGGATGATCGACCAGCGCATCGCGCACCTGATCCACGGCAGCGTTGAGCAGATCTCCGACATCGCACCAATCGACGCGGGGTTTGAGCGCGCCGCTTTCGAGGCGGGTCTGGTCAAGCAGGTTGCCGACGAGGCGGTTGAGGCGATGCGTGGCGGTGCGGGCCTCGGCGAGAAGATCGTTGCGCAGGGAGGCGTCGGCTTGTTCGAGATTTTCGAGCGACGACGAAATCACGGCAAGGGGTGTGCGCAGTTCGTGCGAGACGCTGTCGAGGAGGACGCGGTGGAGTTTGTCGGAGGCGGCGAGGAGTTTTTCGCGTTCCTGCGCGGCGCGGAGCTGGTCGCTCTCCACGCTGAGCGCGAGCTGGCGGGCGAAGGCTTCCACCAAGTCGCGTTGCGCGAGTGTGAGATCGCGTCCGGCGGGAACGACGACGCCTAGCACGCCGATGGCGCGTTCTTCGCGAATCAGCGGAAAATAAAAACCGGCGCTGCCCGGCAACGTGTCGGTGAAACGGCCGGCGGGGCGGGCTTGGCGCCACGACCAGGAGGCCACGCCGAGTTCTTTTTCGGTGAGCGTGAACGAGGCGGCGAAGTGCGGAATCAGCTGCCGGTCGTCTGCGTCGGGGAGCAGCAAAGTGGTCTGCGCGGAGAAGAGCTGGTCGGCTTGTCGCAGCGCGCTGAATACGGCGTCGTCGAGCGTGCGGGCGGCGGCGAGGGCGCGGGTGAGCTCGAACAAGGCGGTGGCGCGCTCCTCGCGTTTGCGTTCGTTGGCGCCTTGCGCACGGATGCGCGAAGTGAGTTGTCCGGCAATGATCGCGACGATAAAGTAAGTCACGAAGAGCGTGGCTTCCTCGATTTTGCTGATGTGAAACGTGAAGCGCGGCGGAATGAAGAGGAAGTTCCAGGTGAGCGCGCTCAACAGGCCCGCGGCGAGCACGGGCCCGCGACCGGTGCGAAGGCTGAGGGCGATCACGGCGAGTAAATAAACGAGACCGACGGCGAGGTAGGTGTCGGCGGGCAGGAGCAGTCCCAAGGCGGTGATGATGGCGAGCACGCCGGCGACGAGACCGTATTCAGAGGGACGGCTGCGGAGGGATTTGTCGAAAAACGCGGGGAGGCGCGGTGATTTGGTTTCGGCGGGGACGACGTGGATGTCGATGTTGCCGCCGAGGCGGAGCAGGCGGTCCACCAGCGAACCGCCGCGCAGCGTTTCCCAAAGGATCGAGCCGCGGGGTTTGCCGACGACGATCTGCGTGGCGTTGTGGCGGAGGGCGGTGCGCACGAGGGCGGTGGGAACGTGCTCGTCGTGGGTGATGACGACCTCGGCGCCGAGTTCGCGGGCGAGCGCGAGGTTGCGGTCGAGGAGACGCTGGGCGTCGTCGGACAACGTGCCGGACGTCTCGACGTGGACGGCGACCCACGGTGCGCCCTGCACGGCGGCCATGCGGCGGGTCCAGCGGACGAGTTGGGTGGAAAACGGACTCGGGCCGACGGCGACGAGGAGGCGTTCGCCGCTGCGCCAGACGGTGTGGCGTTCGCCGCCGGCGCGGAGGGTGCGGAGCTGGCGGTCAACGCGTTCGGCGGTCGTGCGGAGAGCCAGTTCGCGCAATGCGGTGAGATGCGTCTCGCGGAAAAAACCTTCCTGCGCGGCGGCGGCGCGGGCGGGATCGTAGACTTTGCCCTCGCGCAGACGTTCGAGGAGCGCCTCGGGGGTGAGGTCGACGAGCTCGAGTTCGTCGGCGCGGTCGAGGAGGGAGTCGGGGACGGTCTCGTGCTGGGTGGCGCCGGTGATCTGGCGCACGGCGTCGGCGCGGGACTCGACGTGCTGGATGTTGAGCGTAGTGAAAACACTGATACCGTTTTCGAGCAACTCGAGGACGTCCTGCCAGCGCTTGGCGTGACGGGAGCCGGCGGCGTTGGTGTGGGCGAGTTCGTCGACGAGCGCGAACTGCGGCCTGCGGGTGCGGACGGCATCGACATCCATCTCCTCGATCCAGGTGCCGCGATGTTCGATACGACGGCGGGGGATGGCGGGGAGATTGGCGGTGAGCGCGGTGGTTTCGGCGCGGCCGTGGGTTTCGACGAAGGCGATCACGACGTCGCCGCCGTCGGCGAGTTCGGCGTGCCCGGCGCGGAGCATGGCGTAGGTCTTGCCCACGCCGGGGCTCATCCCGAGGAAGATTTTCAGACGTCCGGGGCGCGGGCGCGAGTCGTCGGGCGGGAGGGCCGCCAGCAATTCATCGGGATCGGGGCGAACGGCGTGCATCGATCAAGGCGTGGACGGGAAGGCGGCGTCGAGGGCGAGGTTGAGCTGGAGGATGTTCACGCGCTGGGGGGTAAGCTGACCGCCTTCGGTGTGGCGGGCAACCAGTTCGTTGAGTTGGGCGCGACGGGCGGCATCGAGGTGGCGGGCGGTGGCGACGCGGTCGAGTTGCACGGCGACGGCTTCGGGCGAGAGGTGCGGATCGAGTCCGCTGCCGCTGGTGGTGGCGAGGTCGGCGGGTTGTCCGGCGGGCGCGGCGGCGAGGCGGTCGCGGAGCTTGGCGCTGGTCCACGCGAGGTTGCTGGCACCGGAGGCGACGGTGGCAAAATCGCCGGCCGACGGGCGCGAGGTGAAGTAACGGTTGCTGGTGAACTTTTGCGCGAGAAGCGCGGAGCCGACGACCCGGCCGTCACGCGTGAGGAGCGAACCCTCGGCGGCATCGTGGAAGGAGAGGCGGCCGACGGCCCAGACGGCCAGGGGGTAAACGACACCGGTCAGAACGGTGAGAACGAGGAAGAGGCGCAGGGATTGAAGGAGAGTTTTCATGAAGAGAGGGAGTTTAGTTTTTGGCCGGCCAGTCGACGCGGGAGTCGGCCGGGTGGTCGTGATCGTTTGAATGTAATCCGCTCCAGCGACCGAGGGAGAAAAGCAGAATGCCCGCGGTGAGCAGAAGGAGCACGGTGAGGGCGTCGGTGAAGCGGCGGGGTTTCATGGAGGGCGTCTTTAGGAGGACGAACCTCCTGGTCCGTCGGTTTGGATGAGTGAGGAGGGCGATGATGAAGGGGACGGACCAGGAGGTCCGTCCTCCGTTAGGCGAGGTGCAATGTGACGAGGGCGACATCGATGAGCTTGATGCCGATGAACGGGGCGATCACGCCGCCGACGCCGTAGATGAGGAGATTGCGGGCGAGCAGGGACCGGGTGGAACCCGCACGGTAACGCACGCCGCGGAGGGCGAGGGGCACGAGGGCGATGATGATCAGGGCGTTGAAAATCACCGCGCTGAGGATCGCGCTCTCGGCGGAGTGCAGGCCCATGAAGTTCAAGATCGAGAGCGGGCCGGTGGCGCCGCCGGAGACGGCGTAGAGACCGGCGAAGAGTGCGGGGATGATCGCGAAGTATTTGGCGACGTCGTTGGCGATGGAGAACGTGGTGAGCGCGCCGCGGGTCATGAGCAGTTGTTTGCCGATGGAAACGATCTCGATGAGCTTCGTGGGATTACTGTCCAGATCGACCATGTTGCCGGCCTCGCGGGCGGCTTGCGTGCCGGTGTTCATGGCGACGCCGACATCAGCCTGGGCGAGCGCGGGGGCGTCGTTGGTGCCGTCACCGGTCATGGCGACGAGGCGGCCGCCGGCCTGTTCTTCGCGGATGCGCGCGAGCTTCATCTCGGGCGTGGCTTGCGCGAGGAAGTCGTCCACACCGGCCTCGGCGGCGATGGCCGCGGCGGTGAGCGGGTTGTCGCCCGTGATCATGATGGTGCGGATGCCCATGCGGCGCAGCTCGGCGAAACGCTCTTTGATGCCGCCTTTGACGACGTCTTTTAAGTAAACGACGCCGAGGACCTGCGGGCCGTCGGAGACAACGAGTGGTGTGCCGCCGGCGCGGGCGACGCGATCAACCGAGGCGGTGACTTCGGCGGGCCACGTGCCGTGCTGGGATTCGATCCAGGCGCGGACGTTGTCGGCGGCGCCTTTGCGGAGGGAGCGGCCACCCGGCAGGTCTACGCCGCTCATGCGGGTTTGCGCGGTGAAGGGAACGAATACGGCTTGGGCAGTGGCGGGCTCGGGCTGGCGCAAGTTGAACGACTCCTTGGCGAGGACGACGATGCTGCGGCCCTCGGGCGTTTCGTCGGCGAGGGAGGCGAGACGGGCGGCGGCGGCGGTGTCGGCGGCAGTGAAGCCGGGCGCGGGAATGAACTCGACGGCCTGGCGGTTGCCGAGGGTGATGGTGCCGGTCTTGTCGAGCAGGAGGACGTCGATGTCGCCAGCGGCTTCGACGGCGCGGCCGGACGTGGCGATGACATTGCGACGGGTGAGGCGGTCGATGCCACTGATGCCGATGGCGCTGAGCAGGCCGCCGATGGTCGTGGGAATGAGGCACACGAGCAGCGAGACGAGCACGGGAATCGAATCGCTGACGGCGCCCGGTTGTCCGGCGAGTTGTTCGGAGAAACGCGCGAAGAAAGGCAGCGTGGCGACGACCACGAGGAAGACGGCGGTGAGCGCAACCAGGAGGATGCCGAGGGAAATCTCGTTGGGTGTGCGCTGGCGCGAGGCACCTTCGACGAGGCCGATCATGCGGTCGATAAAACCACCGCCGGGTTCGACGGAGACGCGGACCACGATGCGATCACTCAAGACGCGCGTTCCACCGGTGACGGCACTGCGGTCGCCACCGCTCTCGCGGATAACGGGGGCGGATTCGCCGGTGATGGCGGACTCGTCCACGCTGGCGATACCCTCGGTGACCTCGCCGTCGGCGGGAATGGTGTCGCCGGTTTCGCAGACGACGATGTCGCCCTTGCGCAGGTCGGCGGCGGAGACGGATTCTTCGCGGTTGCCGATCAGGCGGCGTGCGGTGGTTTTGGTGCGAAGGCGTTTAAGGGTGTCGGCCTGGGCCTTGCCGCGCCCCTCGGCGATGGCCTCGGAAAAATTGGCGAAGAGGACGGTGAACCACAGCCACAACGTGATCTGCACGGTGAAACCGGAAAGTGCGCCGGCGAGCGCGTCGTGGATGGCGACAATTGTGACCAACAGCGCACCGAGGGCGGTGATGAACATGACCGTATTGCGACGCAGGACGCGCGGGTCGAGCTTACGAAACGAGTCGAGCACGGCGCGGGTGAAAAGAGCTGAATTCCAGGTGGAGGAATTTGATTTCATAAAATAATCGGAAATGGAGGGACCGGAGTTTGTAACTTATTAAGTTACAAACCGGCTTGGTTTAGAATGTGCGGCCAGAGGTGAGGAGGAGGTGTTCGAGGACGGGGCCGAGGGTGAGCGCGGGGAAGTAGGTGAGGGCGGCGACGATCACGATGACGCCGATGAGGAGGGCGGCGAAGAGGCTGCCGTCGGTGGGGAACGTGCCGTCGGACGGTGGCGTGGTTTTTTTGGCGGCGAGACTGCCGGCGAGCGCAATGACGGGGATGAGGACGGCGAAACGGCCGATGAGCATGGCGAGCGCACCGCCGTAAGTGTAGAGATTACCGGTCGCGGTGAGGCTACCGAAGGCGGAGCCGTTGTTGTTGGCCATCGAACCCCAGGCGTAGAGGATTTCGGTGAGGGCGTGCGGTCCGCCGTTGCCCACGGCGGTGCGTCCGGCCTCGGTGGCGAACGACGCGGCGCAACCGACGAGCACGGCGAGACACGGCACGAGGACGGCGATCGCAGCCATCTTGACCTCGAAGGACTCGATTTTTTTGCCGAGGTATTCGGGGGTGCGACCGACCATGAGTCCGGCGAGGAACACGGTGAGGATCACGATCATGACCATGCCGTAGAGGCCTGAGCCGATGCCGCCGAAGATGATTTCTCCGAGCAGCATGTTGAAGAGCGCGATGCCGCCCGCCAGCGGAGAGAGGGACGAGTGCATGGCGTTGACGGAGCCGTTGGAGGCGACGGTCGTGGCGTTGGCCCAGAGCAACGACGGCGTGATGCCGAAGCGCACTTCCTTGCCCTCCAGCGCGAGAGAAGCGGACCCGGGCGAGCTGTATTCACTCCACAATGACAGACTGAGCGCGCCGATTAAGAAAGCGGTCATCACGCCGAAGAGCACCCAGGCGTGACGGCGTGCGCCGGTGAGGCGGCCGAAGGCGTAAACGCAGCCGGCGGGCAGGGCGAGGATGGCGAGGGTTTGGAGAAAGTTGGAGAGCGGTGTGGGGTTTTCGAAGGGGTGGGCGGAGTTGAGCCCGAAGAAACCACCGCCGTTGGTGCCGAGTTGTTTGATGGCGATCTGTGAGGCGGCGGGGCCGGACGGGATGATCTGCTGCGCGCCTTCGAGGGTCGTGGCGGTGGTGTAGCCGGAGAACGACATGACGACGCCCTGTGAAACGAGGACGACGGCGAGGAGGAAGCTGAGGGGCACGAGCACGTAGAGCGTGGTGCGAACGAGATCGGCCCAGACGTTGCCGAGGCCTCGGGTAGATTTGCGGGTGAGACCGCGGGCGAGGACGGCCATGACGGCGAGGCCGGTGGCGGCGCTGAGGAAGTTTTGCACGCCGAGGCCGGCCATCTGCGTGAGATAGCCGAGAGAGGCTTCACCGGAATAGGCCTGCCAGTTGGTGTTCGTCATGAACGACACAGCGGTGTTGACGGCGACACCGAGCGGGACGGCCGAGAAGTCGGCGGGGTTGAGCGGCAGGCGGGCTTGGAGGAGTTGGAGCGCGAACACGGTGACGAAGCCCAGCACGTTGAAGATGATGAGTGCGCCGGCGTAGTGTTTCCAGGTCATGTCGGCGCGGGCGTCGATGCCGCCAAGGCGGTAGATCACGCGCTCGACGGGGAGCAGCCAGCGGAGAAATCTTGGCGGTGTGCCTTCGAGGACGCCGGCGAGCCAGCGGCCGAGGAGCGGCGTCACGGCGAGGAGCGAGAGCAGGAAGAGCGCGAGATACGCGAAGTCGGATGCGGTCATGTCCGCAGAATAGCGGAGCGGGGCGGACTTGGGTAATTAAGAGGAGGCGCGGGGGCGTTAAGAAAACGTTAACGCGAGGACAATGGAGGCATTTTTGGAGTTGGGCCTGGGGGCGTTTGGGATTTCAGTGACGGACTGATGCCTTACTTCGATCACAATGCCACAACGCCGCTGGCAGCGGTTGCCCGCGAGACGTGGCTGCGTGCGCAGGACGAGGCTTGGCATAATCCGTCGAGTCCGTATCGCACGGGAGCGCAGGCGAAGATACGGCTGGAGGCGGCGAGGGAGAAGTTTGCGATTTTGCTGGGCGATGAAGCAGAGCGTTATGTGTTCACGTCGGGCGCGACCGAGGCGGCGAATGCGGTGATCGCGTGGTGGGCGAAAACCTTGCCCGCCGATGCGGTGATCGCGGTGAACCCGACCGAGCATCCGTGTGTGCTGGAGCCGTTAAAGAACCATTTTGGAAACCGTATCAAGTGGCTGAAGTTGAATTCGGAAGGCATTGTTGATTTCAATGATCTGAGGGTTTGTAACTTATTAAGTGACAAACTGGATCGTTCTGCGGGTGTTCTGGGCGCGGAGATTGCGAGTAGACCGGGCAAAGTGGCGGCGGTGGTGGTGATGGCGGCGAATAATGAGACGGGGGTGTTGCAGCCTTGGAATGAGATCGCTGTAGCGTGCGCGGAGGCAGGGGTGGCGTATCTCTGCGACGCGTCGCAATGGCTCGGAAAGCTTCCGGCGGGCGGGGTCGGTGGCACCGGATTTGTCATCGCGGCGGGGCATAAATTTGGCGGTCCGAAGGGAGTCGGCTTGCTCAAGCTCGCTCCTCAAAGCGAGGGATTGCGCGCGCAGCTTGGCGGTGGTCAGGAACGCGGGCAGCGCGGGGGCACGGAGGATTTTCCGGGGATCGCGGCGATGGGTGCGGCGCTCGCGGATGCCGAACAGAAGAAGGTTTTCTTAGAGACCGAACGCCTGACGTGGCGCGAAGAGTTTGAGCGCGAAGTTGCTGCGATGGTGCCGGGTGTGCGCGTGGTCGCGGCGGGTGCCGACCGGCTGTGGAATACGGTGTCGCTGGTGATGCCGTTTGCGGATAACACGCGGTGGGTCACGCGGCTCGATAAACGCGGGTTTCAGGTGTCCACAGGCTCGGCGTGCGCGACGGGGAAGGGCGGGCCTTCGCATGTGCTCGCGGCGATGGGCTTCGATGCGGAGACGGCGAAGCGCGTGGTGCGCGTGAGCTCCGGCTGGGAGACCACGCGCGAGGACTGGCAGGCTCTGGCCACCGCATTCGGTGCGGTGGCCGGTGAGTTGCGCTGACTTACTCGGTCTTTTTCGGCTTCACGTGGAAGACGCTGAGCACGACCACGAAAAATACCGGGATAAGGAAAATACCGAGGATGGTTGCGCTGATCGTGCCGGCGAGGACGCCGGTGCCGATGGCGTTTTGACTGCCCGAGCCGGCGCCGCTGGCGATGGCGAGCGGAGTCACGCCGAGACCGAAGGCAAGTGAGGTCATCAGGATCGGGCGCAGACGCTGACGGGCGGCGTGGACGGCCGCTTCGGCGAGGCTCATGCCTTTCTCGTAGTTTTCCTTGGCGAACTCGACGATGAGGATGGCGTTTTTCGCGGAGAGACCGGCGATGGTGAGCAGGCCGACCTGGAAATAAACGTCGTTGGGCATGCTGCGCAGGAGAGCGCCGATGAGCGTGCCAAGCACGCCGAGCGGGATGACCATGATGACCGACGCGGGGATGGACCAACTCTCGTAGAGCGCGGCAAGACACAGGAACACGATGAGGATCGAGATCGCGTAGAGCGCGGGCGCCTGCGAGCCGGAGAGACGCTCTTCATACGACAGGCCGCTCCACTGGATGCCGAAGCCGGGCGGGAGTTTTTTGGAGAGTTCGACAATGGTGTCCATCGCTTCGCCCGAACTGTGGCCGGGGGCGGGTTCGCCGAGAATGGCGATCGAAGGCGTGCCGTTGAAACGCTCCAGCTTGGGCGAGCCATAGGTCCAGCTCGCGGTGGAGAAGGCGGAGAACGGCACCATGCCGCCGGTGGAATTGCGCACATACCAAAGATCGACGTCGGACGGCAGCATGCGGAACGGGGCGTCACCCTGAAGGTAGACTTTTTTCACGCGGCCCTTGTCGATGAAGTCGTTGACGTAGGAGGATCCCCAGACGGTCGAGAGCGTGCGGTTGATTTCGGCGAGGGACAGACCGAGGGCACCGGCTTTTTCCTGATCGATCGCGAGACGATACTGCGGGGTGTCGTCGAGACCGTTGGCGCGCACGCTGGCGAGCGCGGGATGCTGGCGGGCGAGCCCGAGGAATTGATCGCGCGCGGCCATGAGCGCCTCGTGGCCCTGGTTGGCGTTGTCGGTGAGGCGGAAATCGAAACCGGTGGCGCTGCCGAGTTCGAACACGGCGGGTGGCACGAAGGCGACGGTGAAAGCCTCTTTGATTTGCGAGAACTTACCCATGGCACGCTTTTGGATGGCATCGACTTTTTGGTCGGCGCGTTTGCGCTCGTCCCAGTCCTTGAGACGGACGAAGCCGAAGACCTGGTTTTGGCCGGAGCCGGAGAAACTGAAGCCGGTGACGCCGAACATGCCTTCGACGGATTCCTTTTCGTCCACGAGGAAGTGGTGCTCGATTTTTTCGAGAACGGCCAGCGACTGCGCCACGGTGGAGCCGGGAGGAAGCTGCGCCTGCACATACATGATGCCCTGGTCCTCGGCGGGCAGAAAGCCCGTGGGAGTGCGGACGAAGAGCCAGCCGAGCACGACAAGGAGAATGGTGTAGACCAGCATCGAACGCTTGCCGCGTTTCACGAGGCCGCCGACGCCCTTGGCGTAACGGTCGGCGTTGCGATCAAAGATCTTGTTGAACCAGCCGAAGAAACCGCGATCAGAGGCGTGGTGGCCCTTGGCGATGGGCTTGAGCATCGTGGCGCAGAGCGCGGGTGTGAGCACGATGGCGACGATTACGGACAGGGCCATGGCCGACACGATGGTGATGGAGAACTGGCGGTAAATCACGCCGGTGGAGCCGCCGAAAAACGCCATCGGGATAAACACGGCGGAGAGCACCATGCCGATTCCGACGAGGGCGCCGGTGATCTGGTCCATGGATTTTCGCGTGGCCTCGACGGGAGACAGTCCTTCCTCGGACATGATACGCTCCACGTTTTCGACGACGACGATGGCGTCGTCCACGAGGAGACCGATCGCCAGCACTACGCCGAAGAGCGTGAGGGTGTTGATGGAGAAACCGGCAATCGCCATGATGGCGAACGTGCCTAGCAACACGACCGGCACCGCGATGGTCGGAATGAGCGTGGCGCGGAAATTTTGAAGGAAGAGATACATCACCAGGAACACCAGGATGACGGCCTCGACGAGGGTCTTGATCACCTCGTGAATGGAGAGTCGGACGAACGGCGTCGTATCCAACGGATACACGGTCTTTACGCCGGGCGGAAAAAACGGTTCGAGTTCGGCGATACGGGCGCGGATGGCGTCGACGGTTTCAAGGGCGTTGGAACCGGTGGCGGGACGAATGGCCATGCCGACCGCGGGTTGTCCGCTGAATCGGGCGTCACGGGTGTAGCTCTCGCTGCCCAGTTCGATGCGGGCGACATCTTTGAGAAGCACGCGGGAGCCGTCGGGATTGACGCGCAGGAGAATCTTCTCGAACTCGCCGGCCGTCTGCAGGCGGGTCTGGGCGACGATGGTGGCGTTGAGGAGCTGTTCTTTCACCGCAGGCAGACCGCCGAGCTGACCGGCGGAGACCTGGGCGTTTTGGGCGCGGATGGCGTCGGCCACCTCGGCGGTGGTGAGCCGGAAGTTGACGAGCTTGTTCGGGTCGAGCCACACGCGCATGGCGTATTGGGTTCCGAATACCTGAATGTCGCCGACGCCGGGAACGCGGCTGAGCGGATCCTGAATAGAACCGACGACCAAGTCACCAAGGTCGGCGGTGTTGAGGGAGCCGTCGGTGGAAATGAAGCCGACGACGAGCAGGAAGTTGCGGACGGATTTGTCGACGCGCACGCCCTGCTGCTGCACCTCCTGCGGGAGGAGCGGCATGGCGAGGGAAAGCTTGTTCTGAACCTGGACCTGGGCGGTGTCGGCGTTGGTGCCGTTGTTGAACGTGAGGGTGATCGCGACGTTGCCGGCGGAGTCACTGGTGGCCTCCATGTAGCGGAGGTTGTCGATGCCGCTGAGCTTTTGCTCGATGACCTGCGTGACGGTGTCTTCGAGGGTCTTGGCGGAGGCGCCGGGATAGACGGCATTGATGGTGATCGCGGGCGGGGCGATGCTTGGGTATTGCGAGATCGGCAGGCCGACGATGGAAAGGACGCCGGCCACCATGATGACGATGGCGATGACCCAGGCGAAGATGGGACGGTCGATGAAGAAGCGGGCCATGAGCGGAGGACGGATTACGGAGGACTGAGGACGGACGGAGCGGCGTTCGCTCAGCGGGCGGCGACGGTGGAGGCCGGGACGTTGGTGGCGGGAACCGGTTTCACGACGGCGCCGGGACGGATGCGCTGAAGGTTTTGCACGATGACCTGATCGCCCGCTTTGAGTCCGTCGGCGATGAGCCATTGGTTGCCCACGGCGCGATCGGTGCGGAGGACGCGCAGCTCGACCTTGTTTTCGGCGCCGACGACCAGCGCGGTGGCCTCGCCCTTGGAATTACGGGTGATGGCGAGCTGCGGAACGAGAATCGCGTCGGGGGTGGTGCCTTCCTGGAGACGCGCGCGGACGAACATGCCGGGGAGGAGTTCGTTTTTCGGATTGGGGAAAATCGCGCGGAGGGTGATCGAGTTGGTCGAGGCGTTGACGGTCACATCGGAGAACTGGAGGGTGCCGTTCTGGGAGTAGACGCTGTTGTCATCGAGAAGCAGTTCGGCCTTGGCGGCGCTTTCGCCGGCGCGCTGGAGTTTGCCGGCGGCGAGGTCGCGGCGGAGGCGGAGCACATCGGTGCTGGATTGGGTGAGGTCGACGTAAAGCGGGTCGAGCTGCTGGATGGTGGCGAGCAAGGTTGCGGTGCCTTGCTGCACATAGGCGCCCTGGGTGACCTGCGAGAGTCCGATGCGACCGGAGACGGGGGCGGCGACGCGCGTGTAGCCGATGTTGATGTCGGCGGTCTGCACGGCGGCTTTGGCGGCGGCGACGTCGGCCTCGGCGGCGAGGTGGGAGGCGGCAACGTCATCGTATTCCTGCTGGCTGATGGCGCGGGCATCGATGAGCTTTTTGGAGCGATCAGCCTGGAGGCGGATCACGGCGGCGTTGGCATCGGCTCGGGCGAGGTTGGCCTTGGCGCTGTCAAGGGCTGCCTGATAAGGAGCCGGATCGATCGTGTAGAGAAGCTGGCCCTCCTTCACGTCGCCGCCCTCGGTGAAGTGACGCTGGAGCACGATGCCGCTGACGCGGGCGCGCACTTCGGCGACGAGAAAGGCGGAGGTGCGGCCGGGCAGTTCACGGGTGAGGGTGATGGCCGACGGAGCTACGGAAATCACGCCGACCTCGGCGGGCGCGGCCGGAGCGGCGGCGGTTTT
Organism: Rariglobus hedericola; assembly: GCF_007559335.1. Classification (NCBI taxonomy): domain Bacteria; kingdom Pseudomonadati; phylum Verrucomicrobiota; class Opitutia; order Opitutales; family Opitutaceae; genus Rariglobus; species Rariglobus hedericola. Next base: position 1,453,941 of record NZ_VMBG01000001.1, on the reverse strand, counting down.
TTTGGAACACCCCGCGAGCACAAGAATGGAGGCAAAGGCGGCGGGCAGAAGGACGTGTTTCAGCGACATGTGGAAAAATTAAGCTGGGACTGGAATCAGGAAGTGATCGATGGCAACCGCTTGGGGAGATTTGTAGTAAAAAAAACGACCGAGGCGATGGACGGATCATTTATCTTATGAATTTGATTCCGGTCGCGGGGTGATGTCGGCCTAATGCGCGTCTTTCATGCGTCTTCGCCGGATCACGTTGCAGCACTTTCGCAATATCCCCCTTGCCGAACTGGCATTCGAGGGACGGCAGCAGTTTTTTGTCGGCGATAATGGGCAGGGGAAAACCAATTTGCTGGAGGCGGCCGGTTTCGTGAGTGCGTTGCGCTCGTTTCGCACGGCGGACACGCGGGTGCTGATCGCGCAAGGGCAGACGGAAGCGGCACTGGCCTGTGAGTTTGAGCACGAAAAATTCGGGGTGACCAAGCTGGTGATCAAGCTGCGTCCGGGCGGAAAAGAAGTGTGGTGCGATGGCGAAAAAGTGACACGACTTGGGGACTATCTCGGCCGGTTTCCCACCGTGGTATTTTCTTCGCAAGACCAGCAACTCGTGCGCGGCGCGCCGGGACTGCGTCGGCGGTGGCTGGACTTCACGCTGGCGGCGATGGACACGGCTTATTTGCGCGCGCTGCAGACTTATCACAAGGCGCTGGCGGAGCGGAATGCGTTGCTCAAACGCGGCGCGGGCGGTGGGGAGTTGGGTGCGTTTGAAAAACCGCTGGCGACGGCCGCGGCGGAGTTGCAGGTGAAGCGCGAGGCAGGTGTCGCGGAGCTGGCGGCGCATGTGGCGACGGCGTATGCGCAGATCGCGGACGACGCGGAGCAGGCGGGGCTGCGGCTGGCGCCGGATATCACGGCGGAGAACGCGCACGCGTGGCTCGGCGTGTTCGAACGCGGGCGGGCGCGTGACGCGCAGTTTCGCACGACGCTGGCGGGGCCGCACCGTGATGATTTGTTGTTCACGCTGAACGGCCGCACGGCGAAGGACTATGGATCGGAAGGGCAGCAACGCAGCTTGGTTCTGTCGTTGCAGCTGGCGCAGGTGAGTTTTTTCCGCGCGCGCATGGGCGTGGAGCCGTTGCTGCTGGCGGACGACGTGCTGGGCGAACTCGATCCGGAGCGGCGGAAACGGTTTTGGGCGACGTTGGGTGAGTCGCGTCAGGTGATCGCAACGGGCACGAGCCTGCCGGACGCCGAGCTGGGCTCATGGGAAGTATTTCGCGTGGCGGCCGGCGCATTTGCGAAGGAGACTACTTTATGAATCTTGAACCGTGGCAACTGGTGCTGGCGATTGTCGGGGCGGTGCTGGTGGGCGTGTCGAAGACCGGCATCGCAGGACTCGGCATGCTGTTCGTCGTGATGTTTGCGAACGTCATTCCGGCGAAACAATCGAGCGGCTTCGTGCTGCCGCTGCTGATCTTCGGTGACGTGGTCGCGGTGTGGTCGTATCGAGCGCACGCGAAGTGGGCGCATGTTTTCCGGCTGATGCCATGGACGGCGGCGGGCGTGGTGCTCGGGTATTTTGCGATGGGGCGTATCGACGACCGGCAGGCGCGTGTGCTGATCGGCGTGATCATTCTCGTGATGGTGACCGTGCAGTTGTGGCGGCGCTGGCGCGCGAAGCCAGGCGAGTTGGCGGAGCATGGTGCCTGGTTCGCGCCGACCATCGGCGTGCTGGCGGGATTCACCACGCTGATCGCGAATGCGGCGGGTCCGCTGATGGCAATTTATCTGCTGGCGATGCGACTGCCGAAGATGGAATACGTGGGCACGGGCGCGGTATTTTTCCTGCTGCTCAACTGCTTCAAGGTTCCGTTCATGGTGAACCTCGGACTGATCACCACGGACAGTTTTGGCTTCAACCTGATGCTGGCGCCGGCGGTGTTCCTCGGGGCGATGATGGGGCGGAAACTGCTGCCGAAGATCAATCAGAAGCTCTTTGAAAATCTGGCGCTTGGCCTGAGCGCGGTGGCGGGCATAAGACTCTTGTTCTAAACATGGCGCGCATGAACGTGAGGCAGATGTGGGCGGCGAAACTGGCGGGCGGGGCGGTGCCTGCGCCGAAGGCCGGCGGCCCCTCGCGTGTGACGGGAGCATCCGTGGGGACGCAGGCGGTGTTTTCGTTGCAACGCGCGCCATTTTCCGGAGCGGTGCTGGGCATCGATCCGTCGTTGCGCGGAACGGGTCTGGCGTTGATCGAGTTTTCTCCGACGAAGCAGCCGGTGTTGTTGCGCTGCCGCACGCTGAAGATTCCGGCGAGCCGGCCGATGTCGTATGCTCTCGGCGAAATTCACCGGGCGGTGGCGACGTTTCTAAACGATTTTCAAGTGAAGCATGTGGCGTTGGAACAGACGATCTACGTGCAGAATTTCCAGACGGCGCAAATTCTCGGCGCAGCGCGCGGTGCGGCGATCTCGGCGGCGGCGCTGGCGGGGCTGGATATTTTTGAATACGCTCCGTTGCGCGTGAAGCAGGCGGTGACCGGCGCGGGCCGCGCGAGCAAAGAGCAGATGGCGCGCACGGTGATGTCGATGCTCGGTCACGGAGCAGTGCTGGCCAGCGACGAGGCGGACGCGGCGGGCGTGGCGCTGTGTCACGCGTTCACCTGGCGGGAGTGAGCGGGGTTGCTCAGCTCTTCCCTAACGCGGCTTTCAGGACGCGGCCGAGATCGCCGACACGGTAGGGCTTGGTGAGATAGCCGACGAAGCCCATGTCGAGATAACGACGGGCCATGTCTTCGCTGTCGTAGCCGCTGTTGACGATGGCGCGCACCTCGGGGTGGAGATCGCGGAGCTGTTTGAAACACTCCTCGCCGCCCATGCCGCCGACGACGTTGAGGTCGAGGATGACGGCGTCGTAGGGGCGGCCGACATTGAGGTAGCGACGGTAGAAGGTGATCGCGTCCTCGCCGGTGCGCACGACGTCGTGCGTGTAGTCGAGGCTCGTGAGCATGCCGGCGGTGAGCTCGCAGATCTTGACGTCGTCATCGAGGAACAAGATGCGGCCCGTGCCGAAGCGCAGCGCGGGTGCCGTGCGGACCTCTTCTTCGACCGGACGGTCGGCCGTGGGGAAGAACAGCGTAAAGGTCGTGCCGGTGCCGACGGTGGAATCGACGCCGATCTGGCCGCCATGCTGGCGGACGATGGAGAGAACGGTGGCGAGGCCCAAACCGGTGCCGGTTTTCTTGGTGGTGTAGAACGGTTCGAAGATTTTTTCGATGTGACCGGGCGGAATGCCGCTGCCGTTGTCCTGCACCTCGATCTGCACGTAGTTGCCGGCGGGCAGCGGCGGGACGTCATTTTCGGCGAGGCGGACGTTGGTGGCGCGCAGTTGCACGCGGCCTTTGCTGACGTCGGGCATCGCTTGAAGCGCGTTGATGATCAGATTTTGGAAAACCTGGATGATCTGTCCGCGATCCACTTGGATCGGGGCGACGGTTTCGGGCGCCGTCACGGTCACGACCGCGGTGGTGCCGGCGGCGGCGATGCGCACGGCATCCTGAAGAATGTCACCGGTGTCGATGACCTGCTGGACGGCGGAGGCGCTGCCTTTGGCGAACGTGAGGAGCTGGCGCGTGAGCGATTTGGCGGCCATGCACGCGCTTTCGGCGTCCTCGAGCTTGGTGTAGTCGCGGTTGTCCTTGGCGGTGGAAATACCACCGAGGATGGTGGTGAGAAGGTTGTTGAAATCGTGGGCGATACCGCCGGCGAGTTGACCGAGTGAATCGAAGCGGTTGGCTCGGATAATTTCCTCGGGCGTGAGGGTCATCTCCTGCGGATCGCGGAAAACGACGACGATGCCGGAGGAGCCGTCGTCCTCGGCCCGGAGCTGGCGCGTGGTCCAGATGACGGGTAGCGCGGGCTTGTCGTGGTTATTGGATACAAGCGAGTGCTCGGCGTAGAGACGCGGCTGTTCCTCTGCGGCGAGCACGAGGTCGACGGCGGTGTCGTCGGGGCAGCCATCGTTGCGACGGACGAGCTTGAAGACCTCGGTGAGCTTGAGATTACGGGCCTCGGGGAGAGTCCAGCCGGTGAGCTTGGCGGCTTTTTCGTTGAGGTAAATCACCTGCGCGTGGGCATCGGTGACGACCACGGCTTCGTTGAGTGTATCGAGCAGGCCGGGAAGCAGTGTGGGCGGGACGAGACCTCCGCCGGTGCCGGGTGGCAACGGCAGGATGAAGCCGACGGCGCGGAGCAACTCGCGCTTGCGCGACCACTGGCGGTGGGTGCCGATGATCACCGGTATCTGGCGTCCATCGGGGGAGCGAAGGCTGAGCGAGCTGGTGAAAAACGCCGTGCCGGGATCGATGGACGAAAGCCATGCGACGAGGCCCTGCTCGGCGACGGATTCGGGGAGGATTTTGAGCAGCGAGTGGACGGAGGGCTCAACATCGTCTTCACCGATGAGGCTGGTCAGTGCGGAGGAAAACCAGTGTTCGGAACTGGTGAAATCGAGATCGAACAAGGCGAGCGGGCCGGACTCGGCGATACGTTCAAGACGATCCTCACTGGCGACGCCGAGCTCTTCGGATTCCTTGCGCTCGGTGATGTCGAAATTGACGCCGAGCACGCGTTGCAGGGAACGGTCGGGCCCGAATAATTGCAGGCCGGAGGAGTGCACCCAGACGTAGTGGCCCAAGCGGTGGCGAAGGCGGAATTCGGCGGAGAAATCGCGGTTGCCGGTGGCGGGTGGTTTCGCGACGCGATCGGGCAGTGCCGCGGTATCGTCAGGATGAATCAAGGCGGCCCAACTTTCATGGGTGCGCGGGGCCTGGCCGGGGGCGTAGCCGAGCATTTTTTCCCAAGCGGGCGACGGGGTGATGACGCCGGTGGCGAGATCCAGATCGAAGAAACCGAGCGGGCCCTGCGTGGCGAGCAATGTGGTGCCCTCGACCGCGGGGGACGAGGCGGCGGTGGTGACATTGGCGGCCGGCGAACCAACGGACGCACTCACCGCGGCAGATGCGGACGGGGTCGCGTCTGTCGTGACGAGTTGGATACGTGCGAAGTAGGCGGCGTCGGTGCCATGGGCGGCTTGAAGCTCGATGCGCACATCGAAGGCGGAGACGGGTTCGAACGGCTGGACTTGGAGCTTTAAAGGACGTCCGAGCGCGGTGGCCACGAGGACTTCCCATTGCGATTCACGCCAGCCGGGTTCGCTGGAGGTAACCTCGAATGCAAACAAGGTGACGACCAGCTGGCCGATCAGGTCTTCGCAGGGCGTTTGCCAGATGCGGCCGGCTGCATCGTTGGCGGCGCGCACCGTGCCGGTTGCGTCGAGCACCAGGAGCGCGGTATCAGGAAAAAGTGAGTTCGATGCGGAAGGATTCACTCTGCGACTTTAGGCAATGGCGGAGGCGAAAAGGATGTCGCGACTGTTTGCGTGGGGACGCAGCGCGACAACCTTATTCAGCCGCGGCGAGGGTCTGCGCACGCTGGCCTGCCTGTATCTCCACCGGCTTGCGGCCGCCGAGCCAGGCGCGCACGCGACCGGCCAGAAAATCGATGTAAGGAGGCTGGTCGTTCAGACATGGAATGTGTTGGAACCAGTCACCACCGGCGTGCAGGAACTCCTCTTTGCCTTCGCCGGCGATTTCTTCGAGCGTTTCCAAGCAGTCGGCCACGAAGGCGGGCGTCATCACGAGCAACCGTTTTTTGCCCTCCTTGGGAAGGCGCTCGAGTTCGTAATCGGTGTAAGGTGTGAGCCACGGTTCGCCGGCGAGGCGCGACTGGAACGACACGGTGTGTTTATCGGCGGAGATGCCGGCGCGTTTGACGAAAGCCTGGGTGGTTTTGAGAACCTGGGCCTTGTAGCAAGTGCCGTGAATGGGACTGCAGGTGCTGCAACAATCCTTCATCACCGTGCAGTGGGCGCGGGATGAATCGGCTTCGCGCAAGTGGCGCTCGGGAATGCTGTGGTAGCTCACGAGCAGCATGTCGTGGGGCAGGGAAAGGTAAGGCGCGCTGACTTGATAAAGCGCTTCGATGTAGTCGGCGTCCTCGAAGAACGGCTGGACGGTTTCGACGTTGAGAGGCTTGGCCAGGCGGGCGGCTTCCTCCTGGACCTTTACGACAACGGTTTCCCACGACGACATGGCGTAGTGCGGGTATTGGGGGAAGAGCAGGATGTCGGTCACGCCGTCTGCGACAATCTTCGCGAGCACCGAGGCGATGGACGGGTTGCCGTATCGCATTGCCAGATACACGGGAGCCTCGGCGCCCAGCTCGTTGGCGAGTTTTTCGCGGACCTTTTGCGAGGTGACGACGAGCGGCGAACCCTCGGCGGTCCAGATTTCCTGGTAGGCCTTGGAGGATTTGGGGGAGCGGAAAGGGGTGATGATGCCGTTGACGAGGATCGTGCGCAGGAGCTTGGAGCGCGGTTTGTCGATCACCCGTTCGTCACCGAGGAATTCGTTCAAATAGCGACGCACGTCGGGAACGGACGTGGAGTCGGGGGACCCGAGATTGACGAGGAGGACGGCGCGCTTGGACATGAGAGCGAGATTGGTCGCGGATTTTCAGCCAAAGTCAAACGACGGCGACGATGCAAAATTAAGGCGACTTTATCGGAACGGGCGAAGGACGCGGGGCGACGGTTGCCGGCTCGCTTTTCGGCGGCGGAGAAACGACCTGGGTTCTCTCGTAAGCGTTGATCAGCAGACGGCGTTCTTCCGGCAGGAGATTTTTGCGGTCGGACAGCGAGAGATAACGAAGTGCCTCGGCCGGCCGGTTCGCACTGGCGAGAAACAGGGCGTAATAAAAAGCGCGGGCGGGGGCGCCGCGTTCTTCGGCCGGAAGTTTCTCCATGATCTTCACGGCCTCGGCGGGACGTTCGAGTTGCCACAAGGCGAAGGCTTGGGTCGTCGCGTAGAACGGATTTTCAGGTGAAGAAGCGTAAAGCTTGGCGGCGGTGGTCTTGGCTAGCGTGGGCCGCGAACCGGGCTCGGTGAGCAAGGTGAGCATGGTCCAGTTGCCCTCGACGAGCGGGTTATTGGGTTCGGCTTCGCGCCAAAGGCGATAAACCTCCTTGAGGGTGGCGGTGTCGCCGATCTGGTAAGCATGTCGGACCAGCGCGCGATGCGCCCATGTCTGGTTGGGGCGTGTGCGCGCCACCGCCAGAAGCACGCCGCGAGCCTCGTCTTCCCAGCCCCAACTTAACGCGAGGCGGTGAAGCACGCGGAGGCTGGCGAGATTGCCGGAGGCGAGGCGGACGGCTTCGTTCCAGGCGTTTTCCTGCAACTTGGCGCGTCCGCGTTCGCGGAGGGTGCGGGCGGTGACGGCCAGCTGCATGGCTTCGGCAGGGATCGGCCCCCAGGCTCCGAGAGCGATGAGCGCGGCGGCCTGGCGCCATTCGCCGAGGGCATTGAGGCAATCGACTTCGGCGGCACGAATGGGCGGCAGGTTGCGGGTGGCTTCGGGTAGCGTCTCTATCCAAGAGCGGACTGCGCGTGAACGCCCCGTGGCCAGCAGCCAGGTGGAAAGCGGAATGGCCTCGGCGGGGTTTTGAAGAACACGCGATTGAAGGGGGCGCAGCACGTCGTCGAGAGTTGCGCCGGTGGCCAGGGATGCTGCGCCTCGCAGCAGTAAATCGTTGAACGTGGCCTCGGTGAGCGCGGCGAGCTGGTCGGCGTAGGCGAGGGCGCGGGCCGGGCGGTTGGTGCGCAAGGACGCGATGGCGAGTTCGCGCAAGGCACTGGCCCGGGTATTGTCGGATGCGATGAGTGTTTCCAGTTCGGTTTCGGCGGTCGCGGCCAACTCGGGCGGCGCGTAACGCAGCATGATCACGGCCCGGTCGAGACGGATGCGCCGGTCGTCGGGGTGATCCTTCAGGATCGCGGCGAGCAGTGCTTCCGCCTCTGCGGGGCGCCCGAGTGCATAGGCGAGGGAGGCGGCGGTCTTGCGATAATCGAGGGTGTCGCGATCTGCGGACGAAGCTTCATCAAAGGCTTGCTGCGCCGTGGTGAACTCGCGAAAGCGAAGCGCGGTGTTGATCAGGGCAAGGCGGTTGACGGCGGACGCCGGCTCGAGGACCAGCACCTGTTCGCGCAGCTTGATGGCCTGCCGGTCGCCGGCCTGTTCAAAAAAATCGGCGGCGGTGCGCCAGGCAACCGGATTTGCACTGTCGGCTTCGAGGGCGGCCTTGAGGGCGAATACGGTGCTGGCCGCGTCGTTGTTTGCGGCGAAGGCGCGAGCCTGATCAAAGCTGCGGTCCTGCCGCCAACGACGGTAGGCGGAGCGCAGATCATCGCGATAAATCCAGAGAATGATCGCCGCCGCCACGAGGATGACGGCGGTGATGATAAGCGCGATCAACCTGCGCTTGGCGGCCAGTTCGTCCTTGGGATCGTGCAGCATGCCGTGGTGGGTTTCAGGGACTGATCAAGAAACCGGCAGTTTAACCTGGCAACCTTCTTGGCCGCGAAACGCGGGCGAGTTATTTCGCGGCCACCAAGACGCGGCGTTTCATTCTACGCGTCGCAAGCAGAAGACCCAGCATGCCGACTCCGGCCAGACCGAACGTGGACGCTTCGGGGACAACCGAAAAATTGGTGATGATGTTCGGCGTGTAGGAATACTGGGAGCCGATCGCCATATCGAAGTTGAGCTCTTCGGGCAGGAGAATCTGGAGCGTGTAAGTGGTGCCCGCAGTGACGGCATAGGTTTCCTTAAAATACTCCCAGTCGCGCTGCGTGACGCCGATGTTGGTGCTGGAAGAGGCCGCCGAGGCGCCGCTGCCATTCGGGGTCCATGTTTCGAACTGGGTGACGCCAGGTGTGCCGGCGCCAGCGGTGATCGGCGTGGAGCCGTTGTAACCGGTGTTGCCGCTGAATACGACGGTGCCGGTGCCGGTTTCAATAAGGCGGTAGTAGCCTTTTTGGTTTTCGGAGCCGCCGTCGCGTCCGCCGAAGGCGAGCGTCACGAAAAACACATCGTTGGTCGTGGCCTGGAAATTGAGCGAGAGCTGCGCGGTGTAACCGACTACATCGTAAACATCGAGGAAGTGGTCGCCGAGGCCGGGGGCGGCGGCGAGATTACCGTTGGCCGGGGAGAACTTCTGGTTGATATTAATGGCTTCGCTGAACTGGGTGTTTTGACCGGTGCCACCGCCGGGATAATCGATGCCGTCACCCATGCCGTTGCCGGTGTGGGATGAATTGAAGGAGTTCCAGACGGGCGTGTTGGTGGTGCCCGAACTGTTATTGGTGGCCTGGTAGCCGTTGATGGCCCAGCCGAACTCCGGGGACTTGTAGTAATCGGGGACGGCGCTGGTGCCGCCGGTGCCATCATCCGAATCCACCGTGCCGGCAGAGCTGTTTTTGAAAGACTGGATGTTGTTACCGTCTACGAACGTGTAACTGTAAGGTGTGTTGGCGGGCGTGCCGTTAGGGATGCCGCTCGAGGTGGAGTAAGGGATGTTCGTGATCGTGCTCGAACCCTCGAAACCGATGGGGTTGAACTGCGCATAGACGGTGCCGGTCAGTGTCAAACCAAGCACGCCGGCCAGATAAACTGGTCGGATCATTTTGTTGAAAATGCCCGTTTTTGAACCCATTGCCTTGTTGAAGGTGCTAGTAGGGTGAAACACCTAGTCAAAGTTTTATTTTTTCCGAGTAAAGTTAGTTGGGGGACGGACGGCCTTATTTTGCAACGTCTTCGATTGGGGGAATGGGTTGAGTTGAAGGCCGCGCGGGCACGGGCGAAGGTTTGGGTGAGGGGCGGGGAGGTATCACGGATGGGGCCTTGGGTTCGCGGCTGGCTTGATTGGCGGTCTGAAGTAGAGCCACTTCCTCGCGAAGCAGGTTGTCGGGATCGACACCGCTCAGCACTTCGCGTGCCTCCGCCCGGCGACCGGCTGCTGAAAGAAAAAGCCCGTTATAAAGCGCAATGTCGGGACGCCGGCGCGTGATGGCGGGAAGCGTTTCCAAAAGCACGAGGGCTTCCGGGACTTTTTTCTGCTGCCAGCGAAGCAGCGCGAGCGAAGTGGTGACATCCGGGTTCGCGTGATCGGCGGCGTGCAGGCGGGCGAGTGAAGCTTGGGCGGAGCCGGTGAGAATCGGCGGTTCAGTGAGCAACTGCAGGCGTGCCCAGCGGGCCTCGACATCGTTGCGCGCCGGTTCGGCCTCGCGCCAAAGAGCGATGACACCTTTGAGGTTGGGTGTGTCTTTGCCGGCCGCGTAGTGATCGGCGAGCGCGGCATAGGCCCACGTTGCGGAAGGGTGCTGGCGGATGATGACAAGAAGCGTGGTGGCCGTTTCCGGACCCCAGCTCCAAGTGACGGCCAAGCGGTTCAATATTTGCAGGCCGGTGAGGCTTTTGGCGGAGGCACGCAACGCTTCGTTCCAAAGGTCCTGCTGGAGTTGCGAACGGGTCTGCCGGTCAAGAAGACGGACGGAAAACGCCAGCTGGAGCGCATCGGGAGGAACGGCGCCCCAAGCTCCGCGTGAGATCGGCCCTCGGGCATCGTCCCAAAGCCCGGCGGCCGCGAGAGCATCCGCACGGGCGGATTCAAAAATCGGTAATTTTAATGTGGATACAGGAAGACGCGCGAGCCAGTCCAGCGCCTGCGACGTGCGTCCCAGCGCGATCAACCAGCCCGTGAATTCGGCGGTGTCTTCAGGATGGGCCCGCGCGCGTTTTTCCAAGGCTGCCAGGGATTCGTCCAAGGTGAGACGGCCGGCCGCCAGACCGACCTGCATGCGCAAAAAATGATCACTGAATGTGGCACGGCTGGTCGCGCACAGGGCATCGGCCGAGGCGGTTGCAGTGGGGAAATCGTTCGCTCGCAGGGCGGTTTCGGTGCGTTTGCGAAGGTCGTTTGCCGGCACGTTGGAATCCGTGGCTTCGGGTTCTTGAAACCGTCGCTTGGTGGCGGCGAGTTCCAACCGGTTGACGCCGGACTCCGGTTGCAGAGCGAGGAGCCGCGCACGAACCAGGATGGCGCGGGAATCACCGGCCTGTTCCAAAAAGTCTGCGGACAGGCGGAGTGCCGCCGGTGTGCCTGGGCTGTTGGCTTGGAAAGCCATCAGGCTGCCGGTCACAAAATCGATTGTCGTCTGGGCGCCTTTTATTGGATGCGTGGCCGGACTTCGTGAGGCTGATGGTGCGCTATAGCGGTCGCGTATCCATGGATAAGCCACGGCGATGACTAGGGCGATGATCAGTCCCACCACCACCCTGAGCGCGAGGCGCATGCGTGGGTTTTGGGTATCGAAGATCATTGGCCAAAAAACTACGCAGGGTCTTGTCGTCGGCGAGCTTTTGTATCCTTGGCGCTGCTTCCGACACGGTTGTTCCAACTTGCGGAGGTGTTTGATTTTTCCCTTTGAGTTGCCTGCAACAGTGGCCAACCATGCGTGGATTCGCGCACATTTTATGAACTCACCTCGCAAACCTGTTCTTCTTATTATCCGTGATGGCTGGGGCAGCAACCCGCACCCCGAGCAGGCCTCGACCAATGCCGTGGCTCTCGCCAAAAAACCCGCGGACGATCTCCTTCGCGCTACCGCGCCGCTCGCACAGGTATCTGCGAGCGGTCTTGATGTGGGCTTGCCTGACGGCCAGATGGGCAACTCCGAGGTTGGCCACGAAAACATCGGTGCCGGCCGCATCGTAGATCAAGAGCTCGTGCGTCTGAATAAACTTTTTTCTGAGAAGCAGCTCGCCAACAACACCACGTGGCATGGCGTCGTGGCACGCATCAAGGCCTCGCCCACCGCGAAGCTCCACTTGATGGGCATCATTTCTGACGGCGGCGTGCACGGCATGCTGGAACATCTCTACGGTCTGCTCGTGCAGGCCAAGCTCGACGGCATTCCGGCCGACCGTGTGTTCGTTCACGGGTTTACCGACGGTCGTGACACGCCTCCTTCCGGTGGCTTGGGCTACGTCCGCCAGGTCGAGGCGAAGATCAAGGAACTCGGCTACGGTCGCATCGCGTCCATCTGCGGCCGCTTCTGGATCATGGACCGCGACAACCGCTGGGAGCGTGTGCAGAAAGGCTACGATCTCCTGACCGGCCGAGCCTTCGCCGCGACCGCGACCTCCGCCGAGGCCGCCGTTCAAAATTACTACGATCATCCGCTCAGCGAAACGCAGAAGGGCGACGAGTTTGTGCCGGCCACCGCGATCGTAGATGCCGCCGGCAAGCCGCTGGCGACGTTCCAGGACGGCGATGCCGTGGTGTTCTACAACTATCGTGGCGACCGTCCGCGCGAGATTACCAAGGCCTTCGTTTTGGATGGTTTCGCCGAGTTCGACCGCGGTCCTAAACTGGACCTCTACTATGCGACGATGACCGAATACGAGGCCGGCCTGCCCGTGAAGATCATCTCCCCGAAGCCGGCGCGTTTGAAGAACATCCTCGGCGAGGTTGTATCGGATGCAGGGATACAGCAGTTCCGTTGTGCCGAGACGGAGAAGAATCCGCACGTCACGTTCTTCTTTAATAATTACCGCAAGGACCCGTTCCCTGGTCAGGTCAACGCTTGTCCGGCCAGCCCCAAGGTGCCGACCTACGACATGCAGCCCGAGATGTCCGCCGCCGAAGTCACCGCGCTCACCAAGGAGGCGATTCTCTCCGGTAAATACGGCTTCATTGCCGTGAACTACGCCAACCCCGACATGGTGGGGCATACCGGTTCGCTCCCAGCAGCGATCAAGGCCTGCGAGACGACTGATGCAGGCGTGGCGGAGCTGCTCGCCGCCCTCAAGCAAGTGGACGGCAAGGCCGTCGTCTGCGCTGACCACGGTAATGCCGAGCAGATGTGGGATGCCGAAATCAATGGTCCGCACACCGCACATACGCTCAACCTAGTTGACGTGTTTGTGGTGGGCGACGGCCTGACGAAGACCGGCACCCAGATGCGTTCGGGTGGACGTCTGGCCGACATCGCGCCGACCGTCCTTGCGCTGATGGGCTTGCAGAAACCGGCCGAAATGACCGGCGAAAGTCTGATCATCAGCTGAACCGTATTAGATTAAACGGATGGCCGCGTGTTTGCGGGGAGGTGTTCATCTCCCTGCAAATACCCCGGCTGGATCCGCGCTTAACGGGCGGAGTGTTTATCCAGCACCAAGACTTTGGTATCAGGCGACGCGTTGTGCAGGGCGTCCAAGGCGTCGGGGGGGGCGGCGCTTTCGTCGTCCAATACCACCATCGCGGCGCGCTCACGACCGAGGCGGCGACAGGCGCTGGCAACCGACGGCATCCAGATCGCAGAAAAATGACGGTCGGTTTGACGCAGGAAATCGCTGACGGCACCGACCAGCATGGGGTTGGCGGTCACCACGAAAATCAATTGCGCAGGCACCTCGTGCACCCGGACAGAGACGATGGCGGGGCTGTAGTGAAGGGTAGAGTGGGAGCGCATGGCGGTGGAAACGCGGTGGTTGTTACTGCGATGAGCATGCCTTCCGGACGCGCTTTCGTCCATCGGGCGTTCCCTCCCGTTCGTGCGAGGTAAACACCCTGAATGGAGTCGGGGGTGCGATCGGGAGCGGACTTTAGATTTGCCGTCGCCCCGAGGCGTGCGCTTAGGTGAACGACTTTCGATTTATCATGAAGCGCACCCATCATTGTGCCCAGCTCACCCTGGCCGAACTCAACTCCAGCGTTTCGCTCCTTGGCTGGGTGGACTCCATCCGTGACCACGGCGGCATTCTCTTCATCGACTTGCGTGACCGCAAAGGCATCACGCAGGTGAAGTTCGATCCGCAGGTAAACGCCGCGCTCGCTGCGCAGGCCGCCACCATCAAGCCCGAGTCCGTCATCGGCGTCGATGGCGTCATCGTCGCCCGTCCTGACGGCACCATCAACAAGACGCTGCCGACCGGTGCGATCGAAGTCGATGCGACCGCGCTCACGATTCACAACTTGTCCGACACGCCTCCGTTCCCGCTCGACGACATCGGCGGCGACAAGGTCAACGAAGACCTGCGTCTCACCTACCGTTACCTCGACCTGCGTCGTCCAAAAATGCGCAAAAATCTTCAGGTGCGCCACCGCGCCGCGAAGTCGATCCGCGATTACTTCGATTCCCAGGAGTTCATCGAGGTCGAGACACCCGCGCTCTTCAAATCCACGCCTGAAGGCGCTCGCGAATACCTCGTGCCCTCGCGCATCCACCCCGGTGAATTCTACGCGCTCTCGCAGTCGCCACAGCAGTTTAAGCAAATCCTGATGGTCGCCGGTGTGGAAAAATATTTCCAAATCGCCCGCTGTTTCCGCGATGAAGACCTGCGCTCCGATCGTCAGATGGAGTTCACCCAAGTCGACGTCGAGGCCTCCTTCATTACCCGCGAAGACGTTTACCGCCTCTTCGAAGGCATGATCAAAAAGGTGTGGAAAGACGTGCTCGATATCGAGATCCCCGCGCCCTTCCTCCGCATGCCGTTCGTCGATGCGATGAACCGCTATGGCGTTGATAAACCCGACATGCGTTTCGGCATGGAGCTCACGGACCTTTCCGCGACGTTCAAAGAGTCCGCTTTCAAGGTATTCCAAGGCACCGTCGCCAGCGGCGGTTCGATCAAGGCTTTCAATGCCAAGGGCCTCGCCGACCTCACGCAGGGCGAACTCAAGGCGCTTGAAGACATCGCAAAATCCCTCGGCGCCAAAGGACTCGCTTTCATTAAAGCCGAGAAGGGCGAGTGGAAGTCCCCGATCGTGAAATTCTTCTCGGACGCCGAGAAAGCCGCGATCACCGAGCAGCTCGCGATCGAAGAAGGCGACATGGTGTTCTTCGCCGCCGCTCCGTGGGAAAAGGCCTGCGCCATCCTCGGCCGCATCCGTCTCGAAGCCGCACAACTCCTCGTCAAACGCGGTAAGATGACCATTCGCGCCGACGACTGGAAATTCCTTTGGGTGATCGATTTCCCTCTCATGTCTTACGACGAAGAGCGGGGCGGTTACGCAGCCACGCATCATCCGTTCACCTCTCCGGTGCCGGAAGACGTCGAGTATCTCGACAGCGATCCGAAGCGCGTCCGCGGCCAGCACTACGACCTCGTGCTTAACGGCATGGAACTCGGCGGCGGCTCGATCCGTATTCACCAGCCCGCGCTGCAGAAGAAAATCTTCGAGGAAGTCCTCAAGATCCCGGCCGACGTCGTCGAAACACGTTTTGGCTACATGCTGAAGGCCTTTACTTACGGTGCGCCTCCTCACGGCGGTATCGCCTTTGGTCTGGACCGCATGGTCGCGCTGCTCTGCGGCACGACCAGCATCCGCGACGTGATTGCGTTCCCGAAAACCCAGAAAGGGCAGGATCTGATGGCCCAAAGCCCGACACCGGTTACCGCGAAACAGCTCAAGGAGCTTCACATCCAGACGGTAATTCCGGAAGTTAAATTATGAGTGGGATGATTTAAGCAGCTGAAAACAAATTAATTGCGACCGGTGCACGTCTGACGTGCACCGGTTTTTTTATGTTTAGAGGTAGATATGCATAAAATTCACTCCAGATAGCGGCTTGGCATACGCTCTGCTTTTGCGAGTCACGCTTAATGATTTAAGCCCACACACGACAGGACTCAAACACACGACATCAACACACGATATTATTATGAAGCTATGGTCTAAGCCTCTGACTAGCCTGCTGAAGATGACCGCCATCTTCGCTACGCTGGCCCTTGTTCATCCGGTGAGCGCGCAAGAAGCCGCTCCCGCTGTCGCGGAGGCTGTTGCCGCCGCTCCTGCCGCCGATGCTCCTGCATTTGCAGATCTCGCGGCTTTCGAAGCCTCACCCGGCTACACCCTCTTCACCGTGAACAACACGTGGATGATGGTCGCTGCCGCCCTTGTGTTCTTCATGAACCTGGGTTTCGCGTGCGTTGAGACCGGTCTTACCCGTTCCAAGAACACGGCCAACATTCTCTTCAAGAACACCATCATTCCCTGTATCGGTATCCTTACCTATGCACTCATGGGCTTCAATCTCATGTATCCGGGTGGCGATGGCGGCGGCTGGTTCGGCTTTGCCGGATTCGGCCTCGGCTTTGCCGATGACGTCAGCGGTCTGACCAGCGTTTATAACGCCGGTTACACCTACTGGACCGACTTCCTCTTCCAAGCCATGTTCGCCGCCACCGCCGCGACCATCGTGTCCGGTGCGGTTGCCGAGCGCGTCAAGCTCAGCTCCTTCCTGGTGTTCACCGTTCTGTTCGTCACCATCTCCTATCCGATCACCGGTATGTGGAAATGGGGTAACGGTTGGTTGAACACGATGGAGACTCCCTTCTACGACTTCGCTGGTTCCACCCTCGTTCACTCGGTGGGCGGTTGGGGCGCTCTCGCTGGTATCATCATCCTCGGACCCCGTATCGGCAAGTTCAAGGACGGTCGCGTTCTCCCTCTCCTCGGCCACTCCCTGCCTCTCGCCACCATCGGCGTGTTCGTCCTCTGGCTCGGCTGGTTCGGTTTCAACGGCGGTTCGGTTCTCTCCGCCAACCCCGGTCTGGTTTCCCTCGTGCTCGTCACGACCTCCCTCGCTGCTGCTGCCGGTGGTGTGGGCGCTACGCTGACCTCCTGGATCATGCTCAAGAAGCCTGACGTCTCGATGGCCCTCAACGGTATCCTCGCCGGTCTCGTCGCCATCACGGCCGGCGCTGACCAAATGAGCCCTGGTGACTCCGTCATCATCGGTGGTATCGGCGGCATCCTCGTGGTGTTCTCGGTCTTCTTCTTCGACAAGATCAAGCTCGACGATCCGGTCGGTGCCACCTCGGTGCACTTGGCCAACGGTATCTGGGGCACCTTGGCGGTCGGTCTCTTCGGTAACCTCAAGGGTGGCGCTCAGATCGTCTCCCAGCTCAAGGGTATCGCCGCCATCGGCGCCTTTACCTTCGTGTTCTGTCTCATCTCCTTCCTGGTCATCAAGGCCATCATGGGTCTCCGCGTGAGCGCCGAGGAAGAAATCGAGGGTCTCGATATCGGCGAGCATGGCAACGAAGCCTACCCTGACTTCACCCAGGCTCATCACGGCTAATTCGTTCCATCCTGAACTGGCGCAGGAACACAAGCTTGCGCCAGTTGTCCGGATGGCCCTACATCGTAGCGAAACCTCAATAAATAATCTCGTATGAAACTCATCATCGCCATCATCAAGCCCTTCAAACTCGAGGAAGTTAAGGAAGCCCTTTCTTCCATCGGTATCGAAGGTATGACCGTGACCGAGGTCAAAGGCTTCGGCCGCCAGAAGGGCCACACTGAAATCTACCGCGGTTCTGAATACACCGTTGATTTCCTCCCCAAGGTGAAGGTCGAAATCGTCGTCACCGACGATCTCGTCTCCAAGACCGTGGACGCCATCGTGAAAGCCGCCAAGACCGGCAAGATCGGTGACGGCAAGGTGTTCGTTCTCGCCCTCGAAGAAGCGGTCCGCATCCGCACCGACGAGCGCGGCGACGCCGCCGTCTAATCGCTTCCGCGATTCGGACTGCTCGTCAAACAAAAGGCCCCGTCGAAAGACGGGGCCTTTTTTGTGGATGGATTTTGCCTCTCGAAGAATACGCGTTTCGTGATGATTTTTGTCGGATACGTGCGGTGCATGCGCCGAATTGCCTCCCCGCCTTGACAGCAGTTTTCCCCGGCATTCGATGGGGGCGTGCACCGTTTCTATCCGCTTTTCATTCTCATGATCGTCACCTCTTGGCTGACGATGGGGAAGGCTGCGGACCTGATGGATTTTTCAAAACATTGTGCGGGCGCACCCGATGGAGTCCAAGGTGAGTCGCGCATCGATTCATATAAGGCTCAGATTTCTTCCTGCGTGCTCGTGCGCCGGATTGCGCCGACTTTTGCAGGTATTGATCCCCGTTCGGAAATGTCGGTGCTGACACCGGTTGCTCCGCTGGTTTGGGGAATTCCGGTTCCTGCTTTTATCCGTTTGCGAGCGGATATTCCCCCGCCGCCGACGTTGACCGGCCGGGTCGTGATGCACGTTTGAGAAAACCAGCAGGGAGGGCGCCGGACAGGTAAATGTGTTCCGGCGTGTTATCTGGTAGTTAGCCCGCGCAGCGATTGTGCGGGTGTTCATGGTTGGTTTCTCAATTCGTTTTTATGCACGATATTTCGCTTATCACTACGATCGCCTTCGGTCTTACCGCGGCGCTCGTCTTTGGCCTTTTGGCCAAACGTATCGGTCTGTCACCGATTGTCGGATACCTTTTGGGCGGTCTTATGGTGGGACCGCATACGCCCGGTTTTGTGGGCAACGCAGCGCTGGCGTCGCAGCTCGCGGAGATCGGCGTGATCTTGCTGATGTTCGGCGTAGGCCTTCATTTTCACCTCAAAGATTTGCTCGCGGTGCGTAAAATCGCGGTGCCCGGAGCGCTGGGCCAAAGCGCGGCGGCGACGGTATGCTGTCTGGGCGTGGCAATCGCCGCGGGGTTTGATTGGAAGAGCGGTCTCGTGCTCGGCGCCGCCACGTCGGTGGCCAGCACCGTCGTGCTGCTGCGCGTGCTCATGGATCATGGCCTTGTTGACACGCCGGAGGGGCATGTGGCCATCGGCTGGCTGGTCGTCGAGGATATCATCACGGTGCTCGTGCTGGTGATGCTGCCCGCCTTGGCGGCTTCCGGTGCCGTGGATGCGGCGGTTGCCGAAGGCTCCAGCATCTGGGCGGCGCTCGGTATAGCCGTGTTGAAACTGGTTTTATTGGGCGGAGTTGTCGCCTTGGCTGGAGCGAAGTTTGTGCCGTGGCTTTTGCTGCGGGTAACGCGCCTGCGTTCACCCGAGTTGTTCACGCTCACTGTGCTAGTGATGGCGATGGCCGTGGCGGTGTTATCTTATTTGATTTTTGACGCCTCGATGGCGCTGGGTGCATTTCTGGCCGGCATGATGGTCGGCCAATCCAAAGTCAGCCATCAGGCGGGTGCGGATGCGTTGCCGATGCGCGATGCGTTTGCGGTGTTGTTCTTCGTTTCGGTCGGCATGTTCTTCGACTACTCGATCCTGTGGAAAGCGCCTGGGTTGGTTCTCGGGGTGTTTGCGATCATCGTCGTCGTGAAGCCGGTGGTTGCGCTGTTGATTGTCATCGTTAGCGGGCGTTCTTTGCGCACGGGACTTACGGTGGCGGGTGGCCTCGCGCAGATTGGTGAGTTTTCATTCATTCTGGCCGAGCTGGCGAAGTCGCTGAAGCTCATGCCGGGCGAAGGCCACGACGTGCTGGTCGCAGGCGCGATTTTTTCGATCAGCATCAATCCTGCGTTGTTCAAGGGCCTGCTGGCGCTGGAGCCTTGGGTGCAAAAGCACCCACGTTTGGCGAGCTTGGTAAATCGGGGGAGCGAGGCCCGAGGTCTGGGCGTTAACGCAGCGATGTCGGATACGGCGCCGTCGGATTCGGCCGTCAAGGCGATCGTGATCGGCTATGGTCCGGTGGGGCAGACGCTCACGCGTCTGCTCGGTGAATTTAAAATCGATCCGACGATCATCGAAACGAACATCGACACGGTGCTGGAGCTGCAAGGCGCCGGACGGCGCGCACTCTACGGTGATGCTACCCGCGGTGCATTGCTGCAGGAAGCGGGTATCAAGTCGGCATCCTACCTTGTGGTGACACTGCCAAAGACCGATGTAGCGATCGCGGTGATCACGGCTGCGCGTGCTCTTAATCCTCACATTCGTGTGCTGACGCGCGCCCGTTATCTGCGTGAACGCGAGGCGTTGGAGGACGCGGGAGCCATGGTGATCAGCTACGATGAAGCCGAGTCAGCAGTGGGGCTGGCCGAGGTGTTGCTCACCGAAGTGCAGGCTCCGCAGGCGCGCATCGAGGCGGAGGTGGTTCGCATTCGTCGCGAACTTGCGGTGGCTCATTAAGAGCGGGCGTTTAACGTCATGTCCGTTCCTGTGATTTCTTTGTGGATGGCGTGCCTGTTGTGGTGCGCAGGCCTGGCCTGCGTGGACGACAGGCCGTCGCTGGCCGTCTCAGGTGAGGCGGTTTTTGGAAAAGCACGCAGTGCGTCGAGGGTCCTGCCGGCGGTGTCTGTCTCGGAGCCGGTAAAGTGTGAGGCAAAGCACCGTAGTATTGAGCCGATGTGGCCGCACGCGGCGGCCGATGGTAACGACGTGGTGCGTTTTACCGGAAACACGAGCGCAGGTTTTCTCAGATGTCCGGAGGCCCCGGACCTGGAGCAGGTTCCTTGGGTCGGAGTGATTGAGTTGAGGGTCTGATTTTTCGAGGACGGGGATCAGTTGGTTTAAACGAATTCCACAGTATGCCCGCGTGTTCGCGGGTTAATGGTGCATGGCACCGCTCTCTCGAAAAAATGAAAAATGTGACTCCTCTAAAATCCGATTCATCTTCCGGTGAATCGTTATTCAGCGCGTGGGGATGCTTTATCGGCATCTTACTCGGGCTGGTGGCAACTCTGGTGATCGGTCGTTGGTATTCCAACGCGATCGCGGCCGGTATCACCGGTTATATCATCGGCGCTTTGATAGATCGCAGCCGCAGGTAAGTGCTAACGGATCGTCCGGGCGGTGAATCCGCCCGGACGATTTTAGCTGGGTCGTCTCAGAGACGTCCGGCCGCGTAACGGATCGCGCGCTGGTGCGCGGTGAGTCCGGGATCTTCGGATGTGTCGCAGAGCGCGAGGAGCGCCAAGCGCAGAGCTTCGGCGTGGTCGCCGAGGTCGTGCAGCGCGAGCGAGAGGAAGACGTCGAATTCGCGGTTGTCGGGGAACTGGAGTTGTCCCGAGCGAAGCACGTCGGCGGCGCGGGCGGGTTTGCCCAGGGTGCGCAACGTGGTCGCGAGGCCGATCAAGGCGTTGGCGTGTTCGTTGGGCTCAAGGCCGAGCGCGACGGCTTTTTCGTAGTGGGGCAGGGCGTCGGCGGGCTTGCCGGCGGTGTCGAGCGTCCACGCGAGCTGGTAGTTGATTTCTGCGACGTTGGGGAAACGCGCGTCCATCTTACGCAGCAAGTCGGGCACATGGTCGGCGCGTCCGCTGTGGCGGGCGCCGACGATGGCGTCGAGTTCGGGTTTCCAGTCGGACATTTCGGGACTTAGGCCTTCTTTTCGAGGGTGCGCTCGATCTTCACCGGCAGGGCGCGGGTTTTGATTTCGTCCACTACGCGCGTGAGGTAGTCGGCGAAGAGCATCGTGCCTTCGTCGCCTTTGGCGCGGCTGCGGACGCTGACGGAGAGCGTTTCGGCTTCCTTGCCGCCGAGGACGAGCGTGTAGGGAATCTTGTCCAGTTCGGCGCGGCGGAGTTTGGCGCCGAGCTTTTCGTTGCGGTCGTCGAGCGTGGCACGGATGCCGGCGTCGCGGAGTTGCTTGAGCAGTTGCGGACCGTAGTCGCCAATCTTGTCGCTGATGGGCGCGAGGCGCACTTGCTCGGGGGCGAGCCACACGGGGAAGTCGCCGGCGAAGTGTTCGATGAGCACGCCGCAGAAACGTTCCATCGAGCCGAAGGGCGCGCGGTGAATCATCACGGGGCGGTGTTTTTCGTTGTCGGCGCCGATGTAGTGCAGGTCGAAACGCACGGGGAGAACGTAGTCCACCTGGACGGTGCCGAGCTGCCATTCGCGGCCGATCACGTCTTTGATGACGAAGTCGATCTTCGGTCCGTAGAACGCGGCCTCGCCGGGCTCCTCGGTGAAAGGAACGCCGAGGGTCTTGGCGGCGTCGCGGCAGGCGTTTTCGGCGAGGTCCCACTGCTCGGGGTTGCCGGCGAATTTCTTGCCGTCGGGGTCGCGGAGGCCGACGCGCACGCGGTAGTCGGACATGCCGAGCGTGGTGAGCACGGTTTTGACGAGCGTGAGACAGCCTTGGATTTCGGCGGCGACCTGCTCCTGCGTGCAGAAGAGGTGGGCGTCGTCCTGCGTGAAGCCGCGGACGCGCGTCATGCCGTTGAGTTCGCCGGACTGCTCCCAGCGATAAACGGTGCCGAACTCGGCGAGGCGCACGGGAAGGTCGCGGTAGGAGTGCGGCTGCGAGGCGAAGATCTTGATGTGATGGGGGCAGTTCATCGGCTTCAGCATGAAGCCGTCGAGGAGCTTGGTCGGGTCCATCACACGCTCGGCACCGATGACTTCCTTACCGGCGCGCTCGTTAATGCCGGCGGCGAAGTGCGCGGACACGGCTTCGAGGCGGGCGGTCATCTCGGCGCAGCCGCAGCCTTCGGAGGCGATTTGCGCGAGCTGGTCGGGCTCGGGGATGGCGGGGAATTGCGACTCCTTGTAGTAGGGGAAGTGACCGGAGGTCTTGTAGAGCGCGAGCTTGCCGATGTGCGGCGTGAAGACTTGCGAGTAGCCCTGCTTGCGGAGTTCGCCGCCGATGAAGTCCTGCAACTCCTGGCGGATGACCGCGCCGTTGGGCGTCCAGAGGATGAGGCCCTGGCCGACGTCTTCGTCGATGTGGAAAAGCTGGAGTTCCTTGCCGAGCTTGCGGTGGTCGCGGGCCTTGGCCTGCTCTTGGCGTTCGAGGAATTGGGCGAGTTCTTCCTTGGTGGGGAAGGCGGTGCCGTAGATGCGCTGGAGCTGCTTGTTCTTCTCGTCGCCGCGGTGGTAGGCGCCGGCGATGGAGAGGAGCTTGAAGGCTTTCAGTTTCGCGGAGTAGCGGATGTGCGTGCCGGCGCAGAGGTCCATGAACTCGCCGTTTTGGTAGAAGGAGATTTGTTCGCCTTCGGGAATGTCGGCGAGACGGCCGAGTTTGTAGCGCTCTTGTCCGCGGGAGGTGATGATCTCGACGGCTTCTTCGCGGGAGACTTCCTTGCGGTAGAAGGCCTGATTTTCACCGGCGATTTTTTTCATCTCGGCTTCGAGGGCCGGGAGATCGTCGAGGGTGAGTTTTTTATCGAGATCGATGTCGTAGTAAAAGCCGGTGTCGGTGGGCGGTCCGATGTCGAGTTTGGCATCGGGATAGATGCGCAAGATGGCCGTCGCGAGGATGTGCGAGGCGGAGTGGCGGAGCTCTTCGAGCGGGGACATAACGTGGGACATGGCGTGTGGTGTTTAAACGATCCTGCCTACGATTGCAGGGTCGAACGGGTAGCTTGGCGAGGCGACGCGCCGCCCGTCAAGCAAGGCGGCGGGCAGGGCGATCAACGCGCGATGCCGCGGCGCCAGAGGATGGTGGTCTTTTCGGACGGCGCCCAGACCAGCAGGACCGCCATGATGCCGTAAATGGGCAGGTGTCCGACGAGTTCGACCCAGCTGAAGAGGGTGAGCGTGAGGTTGATGACGCCCCAGGCGGCGATGATGATCGTGCGCGGGAAAATCCCGAAGGCCAGGAAGAGGCCGATGAGTAGTTCGGTGGTGCCGGCACACCAGATGAACGCGGTGTCCGACATGGCCAGGCCGAGCGCGCCGGTGAAGTTGAGCTGATGTTGTTCAAGGAATAGCTGGGCGAGCGCGGGATTGGCCAGTTTTTCGGTCAGCGCCACGAAGGCGAAACCTGCGCCGATGGAAATGCGCAGCGCGGTCATGCCGCGGTCGAGGAGCGCGGGGGAGGGTTCCAGATTGGGGAAGATCAGGCGGTCGATGGAGCAGGGGCCGCGACCGGTGCAGTAGAAGAAGATCGCGACGCCGAGGTAGTGGAGATTTTCCAAGGCGATTTCCCAGCCGAGCAAGGCGGCACCCGCGACCCAGAGCAGGCCGAGCGCAACCGCGAAGAGACGGGTCAGTCCGCCGTAGAGAAAACTCAGGGCGATCGCGATCTCGACGGTGCCCAGCAGGTAATTCAACGGTGCGGCGGGCGCGTTGTTGGGGGAAAAAAGCCGGCCTTGCACGCCGAGCACCAAGAGCGGCACCGCGAAGTGAACGCCGAGCACGACGGGGACCCAACCGTAGAAACGGGCGAGTCCTTCATCGGTCGCGCCGAGTCGCTCGGGGCCGGGGATGAGGTCGCGCTTGTTTCGTTTCCGCCAGAAAAACGCGGCGACCAGCGTGATCGCCACGGCGGCTCCTACGGCCGAGAGGCAGAATGGGGAGATGAAACCGCTCGGTTCCAGTGCCGGCGGTTGTCCGGCGACAAACCATTTTTCGTGGGCGCTGGCCGACGTCGCGAGCATCAGGCCCGCGAGTCCGGCCGTGATCGTCTTCATGAAGGTCTGGTCGGAACCGATGGAACGCATGCGGTTTTCATGATGAACGGACGTCGGGCGGTCAATGGCCGCGGCGCCGAGCGGTCGCTGTCGGATTACTTTTTCGCCGGTTCGAGAGAGTAGCCGTCTTTGCGGTCGAGCATGGTCCAGCCGGCGGCGGTCAGGTCTTTGCGGAGGGTGTCGGCGGCGGCGAAATCCTTGGACTGCTTTGCGGCCCAGCGTTTTTCGGCGAGGGCGGCGATGTCGGCGGGGATGTCGGCTTTCGGGGTGACGGGCTCGGTGAGATCGAGGCCGAGGGCGAAGAGAATTTTATCTAGGCGGTGAACGATCAAAGCTGCTTGTTCAGGGAAGACTTTCTCGGGTGCCCACTCGTGTATTTCACTGAATAATTCACCTAGAGCAGCAGGTGAATTTAAGTCCTCAAGCAGCGATAGGTATACGAGGGCAAACATACTGCTCTCATTAACAGGAATAGCGGTGCCAGCTCGTTGTTTAATGGAAGTATAATACTTACGCAGAGTTCCTAGTGCTTTTTCGGCGGCGTGGAGGGAATCGAGGGTGAAGTTGAGTTGCTTGCGCGGGTGGCCGGCGAGGAGGGCGTAGCGGAGCGCGGCGGGGCTGAAGCCTTTGGCTTTGAGGTCGTCGAGCGTGTAGAGGTTGCCGAGCGACTTGCTCATCTTCTTGCCGTCAACGAGGAGGTGTTCGCTGTGATACCAGTGGTGGGCAAAGGTCGTGCCGTTGCAGCATTCGCTTTGGGCGATCTCGTTTTCGTGGTGGGGGAAAAGCAGGTCCACGCCGCCGGTGTGGAGGTCGATGGTGTCGCCGAGGTGTTTCTTGCTCATCGCGCTGCACTCGATGTGCCAGCCGGGGCGGCCCTGGCCCCACGGGCTTGGCCAGAAGACGTCGCCGTCGTCGGGCTTGTGGCCCTTCCAGAGCGCGAAATCGGAGCCGTCTTCCTTTTCGTCGGCGTCGTGGGTCTGCGGTTTGTTCGAGGGCGCGGCTTGTTTCAACTCACGCTCTTTGACGCGGGAAAGACTGCCGTAGTCGGGATCGGAGGAGACTTTGAAATACACGGAGCCGTCCTCGGTGCGGTAGGCGTGACCTTTCTTTTCGAGGATCGAAATCATGTCGATCTGCTCGGGAATGTGTGTGGTGGCGGCAGGCTCGACGTGCGGGGAAAGGCAGTTGAGCGCGGCGCAGTCGGCGTGAAATTTTTCGGTCCACTGGCGGGTCACATCGGCGAGGGGGCGGCCTTCTTCGCGGGAACGACGGATGGTTTTGTCATCCACATCGGTGAGGTTGCGGACGTGTTTGATCTTGTCGGCGCCGAACTCGAGTTCGAGGAGGCGGCGGAGAAGGTCGTTGACCACGAAGGTGCGAAAGTTGCCGATGTGCGCGGCGGCATAGACGGTCGGTCCGCAGTTGTAGAAGCGGAAAACGCCGTCGGGTTGCGCGGGGCGGAGTTCGCGGGTCTCGCGGGTGAGCGAGTCGTGGAGCTTGATGGCCATGGAAGCCGTAACGGTTAACAGGCTTTGGCGGCGGGCGGAAAGGGGAAAAATGGGTGGCGACGAGGCGCCGGGCGTGCTTTGATGGCGGTCCATTTTCCCATGAGTGCCGCCTTCAAGCTCGATTTGACCCATCGTCCGCGTCGTCTCCGCCGGAATGCCACCGTGCGTTCCCTCGTCGAGGAGACCGTTTTGCGTCCGGCGGACTTCATTGCGCCGCTCTTCGTGGTGGACGGCAAAGGTGCCCCCGAGGCCATCGCGTCGATGCCCGGCGTATTGCGCTACAACGTGGCGGATCTCGTCAAAGAATGCCGGGCGCTGGCTAAGCTGGGCGTGCCGGCGGTGGCGCTGTTTCCGAAGCTGGATAAGAAATTCAAGAACGACACGGGCACGGCGGCGTTGGATGAAGATGCGCTGATTTTGCGCGCGGTGCGGGCGGTGAAGAAGGCGTTGCCGGAGTTGGTCGTGATGACGGACATCGCGCTCGATCCTTACACGACGCACGGGCACGACGGCGTGCTGACGGCGGATGGGGGCGATGTGGCGAACGATGCCACGGTGGAAATTTTGACCAAGATGGCGGTGCTGCACGCGGGAGCGGGGGTGGATTTTGTGGCGCCGTCGGACATGATGGACGGGCGCATCGGGGCGATCCGGCAGGCGCTCGATGCTGCGGGTAATACGCAGACGTCGATCATGGCATATTCGGCTAAGTTCGCCTCGGCGTATTACGGGCCGTTTCGTGATGCGGTGGGTAGCGCGGCGGCCGCTGGGACGCGTGGCCTCGACAAGCGCACGTATCAGCTTAATCCGGCGAATCGGCGCGAGGCGCTGATCGAAGTGGCGTTGGATGAAGCCGAGGGCGCGGATGTGTTGATGGTGAAACCGGCGGGCGCGTATCTGGACATCATCCGTGAGGTGCGCGAAGCGACGAAGAAGCCGGTGGCGGCGTATCAAGTGTCGGGCGAATATGCGCAGATCATGGCGGCATCGCAGCTGGGTTGGCTGGATCTGGCAAAGACGCGCCACGAGTCGTTGCTGGCGATCAAGCGGGCGGGGGCGGACATGATCCTCACTTATTTCGCGAAGGAGATGGCGGCGGAGTTGAGGTGAGGGGCGAGCCAGCGCGTTAGGGACAACGCTCTCCACCTTTAGGCACAAAAAAGCGGCTCCTTTGGGGAGCCGCTCTTTGTTTAGCGCTTCTTCTTTTTGGCGGGCTTGGGCTTTTCGTCCTCGTCGTCGTCATCATCGTCTTTCGACGGTTTTTCGTCGTCGTCGGAATCCTCGTCTTCGTCGTCGTCGCCGGACTTCTTTTTGACGCCGTCTTCGTCGTCCTTGTCCTCGTCATCTTCATCCCACTTGAGGGAAGAGTCGCCTTCGAGGGACTTTTCGTCCTCTTCGTCGAGGTCGGGGAGATCGTCTTCGTCGATGTCGTCGTCGCCCTTGCTGGCGCGCTCTTCGCCTTCTTCGGATTCCCAGCCGGCGGGGACGTAGTCCAGGATCGCGCTGAGTTCGTCGAAGGTGTGGATGGCTTTGCCTTCAATGAAACTGGTGTTCTGGTCTTCGCGGATCTCGTCCTCGACTTCATCGACGGTGAGCTTCGACTCGAAGTCGAAGATGTCGTTGAGCATCTTCACGCGGCAGCGGGTGAGATGGTCCAAGAGGTCGGCGTAGGGTCCGTTTTCTTCGTCGAGGATGTCGGCTAGGGCGAAGAGTTTTTCCTCGGACTCGAAGAAGGAGTCTTTGACGCGCTTGAGGCGCACGCGTTGTTCGCCGGCTTCCTTCTCGATGCGGAAGGCGATAAACGCGGCTTCCATCATGTCCTGGTCGAAACCGTAGTCGCGCAGGGGCTCGACGAGGTCGATGAGGTGGGACATCTGGCGGGGGTCGATGATGCTGAGGCCATCGACGTCCCAACGGACGGAGTCACTGACTTCGTCGACCCACCAGTTGTGGTCTTCACCTAGACGAACGATGCACCAGTCGAGAGTTGCGGAGGATTTTGCCATACGGGTTTCTGAAAGATTGGTCGGAGCAAAGAGCGCGTGGAGTGAAGGAGTCAAACCGCGAAAACAACTTTCTTGAAAAGTTTTCCGGCCTGTCGCGGGCCCCGTGGGGAACGTAGATGGAAACGGATGGCGCGATACTTGATTTTTAGGGCGGTGATTACCAGTGTGCGCACATCTATGGATTTTTTCTATGAGAAGGTAATGCGCCCGTTTTTGTTCAAGATGGACTCGGAGCCTGCGCATGAATTTGGCGTCAACGCGCTGGCGTTGCTCGGCAAGCTCACGCCGTTGTGCCGCCTGATGGAGGCGTGCAACCAACTGCCTTCCTCGCTCTACAAACCGGTCGAGGCGTTCGGGCTGCAGTTTCCCAACGCGATCGGGCTCGCGGCGGGTTTCGATAAAAACGCGCGCGCCTGGGAAGCGGCGGCGGCGCTCGGTTTTGGTCACGTTGAAATCGGCACGGTCACGGCGCTCGCGCAGCCGGGCAACGAGAAGCCGCGCATGTTCCGTTATCCGTCGGAAGAGGCGGTGATCAACCGCATGGGCTTCAACAACGAGGGCTCCGAGGCGGTCGCGGCGCGTCTCGCGAAACAACCGGGCGTGGGCATGCGTCGCATTCCGCTGGGCGTGAATCTGGGCAAATCGAAGGTTGCCCCGCTCGACGGCGCGACGGCGGATTATCTGGCGAGCTTTGCACGGTTGGCGGATTACGCGGATTATCTGGTGTTGAATGTGTCGAGTCCGAACACGCCCGGGTTGCGGACGCTGCAGGACGAAAAACCGCTGCGTGAGTTGCTGGGCGCGATCATGGCGGCGAACCGCGAGCGCGCGGCGAAAAAGGGCGGGGCGTTGCTGCCGGTGCTCTTGAAAATCGCGCCCGATCTCACGTGGCCGCAGATCGACGCGGCGCTGGGCGTGATCGCGGAATTCGGACTCGCGGGCGTGATCGCGACGAATACAACGCTGGCGCGGCCGGGGTATTTTGCGGACGTGAACCAGATGGGTGGCCTGAGCGGGCGTCCGGTGGAGCGCAAGTCCACGGAGATCGTGAAATACATCTCGCGCACGACGGACGGAAAGCTGCCGATTATCGGCGTGGGCGGAATCTGCGACACGCGCGGTGCGTCCGAGAAACTCGATGCAGGCGCGACGTTGGTGCAGGTTTACTCAGGGATGATTTATCGCGGGCCGTTTTTTGCGAAGGAGCTGGCGCGGGGAGTGGCGGATCGGCAGCGGCGCTGACGCGGGAAGTAGCGGGTAGGTTCGGACTCGGGAGCGCTGAGGTTTGAATGCTCGCTACTCACTACCCGCTACTCGCTACTTTTGAGAGGCGCTGCGCCGCTCAGATGCTCCAATCCCACGCCTGCATCTCGGCGGCTTCGCGGCACTCGAGTGCTTTTTCTTTTTTACGCCGCGAGCGGATAACGAGGTTCTCGTTTTTGTAGTAGGCGATGCTGTTCGAGGGAACCGGTTCGAGGATCCAGACGTTGGCACCGATGATGGAGTGCGCGCCGATCTTGGTGTCGCCGCCGAGGATGGTGGCGTGCGCGTAGATGGTGACGTTGTCGTCGATGTCGGGATGGCGTTTCACGCCCTTGATCGGGTTGCCGTCGTTATCGACCTCGAAGGACTTCGCGCCGAGGGTGACGCCTTGGTAGATCTTGACGTGGTTGCCGATGCGGGCGGTCTCGCCAATGACAACGCCGGTGCAGTGATCGATAAAAAAGTGCGTGCCGATCTGCGCGCCCGGATGGATGTCGGTGCCGGTGCGTTCGTGGGCATACTCGGTGAGCATGCGAGGGAGGATGGGCACGCCGAGTTTGTAGAGTTCGTGGGCGATGCGCTGGAGCGAGATCACGAGGACGCACGGGTAGGCGAGGATGATTTCCTCGGTGCTGCGGGCGGCGGGGTCGCCGTTGTAGGCGGCCTGCACATCGGTTTGCACGATACGGCGGATGTCGGGCAGGCGGCTGAGGAGCTCGGTGGTGATCGACGCGGCGCGGACGGAGGCGTCCTCGGTGCGGGCGTGCGAAAGGGCCTTCTCGATGTTGGACGAAAGGCTGGTCTGAATCGCGCCGAGACGCGACGCGGTGAGCGCGGGAACCTCTTTCTTCGTGACGGGCTTTTGCTCGAAAAACCCCGGGAAAAGCAGGTGCATGAAATCGGACGCGAGGCGGTTCACCGATTCGTCGGAGGGCAGGTTGATGCCGTCGAGGTGGTTGATGCCGCCCTCGGTTTCGTAGGAGGCGAGCAGTGCCTTCGTGATGTCGTCCAACGTCATGGGATGGCGGACATTCCACGCGGGGGGGCGCGGGGTCAAATCCAGATGCGAGACGGTGAAGACCGCGCTTGCTCGCGGCGCCGGTGGGAGGGCACCGAAAACGGTTGGCTGAAAGCTGCATTGCCTAACGCGTCGGCGGACCTACGGTGCGGTGTTTTCTTCTATGCCAACCAAGTTCCGCCCCTGCATCGACCTCCACGACGGTAAAGTGAAGCAGATCGTCGGCGGTTCGTTGCGCGATGATGGCGCGGGGCTGCGCGAGAATTTTGTGAGCGATGAAAGCGCAGCTTCGTTTGCCGCGCGTTACCAGGCTGACGGGCTGTTCGGCGGGCATGTCATCAAGCTGGGGCAGGGCAACGACGAGGCTGCGCGCGAGGCGCTGGCGGCGTTTCCGGGCGGGCTTCACATTGGTGGTGGTATCAACGCTGACAATGCGACGCAGTGGCTGGAAGCGGGCGCGAGCCATGTGATCGTGACCTCGTGGCTCTTTGATGCGGACGGACGGTTTCTCGACGACCGGCTGGAAACACTGAAGCGCCGCGTGGGCGCGGAGCGCCTCGTGCTCGATCTCAGTTGCCGTCGCACCGCGAGTGGCTGGACGGTGGCCATGAACCGTTGGCAGACGCTGACGGATTTGCACGTGACGCCGGAGATACTCGACCGTCTGGCGGGGAGTTGCGCGGAGTTTCTGATTCACGCGGCGGATGTTGAAGGACTGTGTGGCGGCATCGACGCCGACCTCGTCGCCCTTTTGGGCGGATGGGGAAAGATTCCCATGACCTACGCCGGCGGCGTCGCCACGATGGATGACGTTTTAAAAGTAGAGCACGCCAGCGGCGGAAAACTCGATCTCACCGTGGGTAGTGCGCTGGATATCTTCGGCGGTCGAGGTGTGTGCTACACAGACTTGGTGTTGTGGAACCAGCGTCCGGAGCAGGCATAAAAAAACCGCACTATAAAAGTGCGGGTTCTAAAATGGTGCTCGGGAAGGGACTCGAACCCTTACGCCTTTCGGCACACGCCCCTCAAACGTGTGTGTCTACCAATTCCACCACCCGAGCATGTTTCTAACGAAGGGAAGGCGGACTAAGATAAATCTCTCGGGCCGTGTAAAGCCCCGAAATGCATTTTTCTCACGTCGGGAAACAGCTTGCTACTCCTCCGCGCGCATGGAGACTGCCCGAGCGCATTAGCGCCTCCCAAGACCGCCTTCAGTCAAACACCTACGCAGGCTTATAAGCCCGCATCGCTCCGAATGTCCGAGACGCCTCCCAACGATAAACCGGCCAAAGATTTTAACAAAATCGATTTGGCCCAACTCCAAAGCTTCAGCTTTGGCACGCAATGGTCCCAAGACAAAGCCGACCCCGCCGGCAACTCGGGAGGCTCACGTGAACCACGTCGTGACGACCGTCCGCGTCGCGATGACCGTCCCCGCCGTGAAGGCGATTCCGCCGGCGCGCCCCGCGATCGTCGCGGTTTCCGCAAGCCCGCCGGTCCGGTTGAAGGTGGCGCACCTTCTTCGGCTCCCGCAGGTGACAACTCTGCTGCTCCGTCCCAAGCCCCTCGCGAACGTCGTGAAGGTGGCTTCGATTCCCGCGGCCCGCGTCGCGAGGGTCCCGGCGGCGG
This sequence comes from Rariglobus hedericola, assembly GCF_007559335.1. Taxonomy (NCBI): domain Bacteria; kingdom Pseudomonadati; phylum Verrucomicrobiota; class Opitutia; order Opitutales; family Opitutaceae; genus Rariglobus; species Rariglobus hedericola. The sequence continues at coordinate 1,422,428 of NZ_VMBG01000001.1, read as the reverse complement.
TGCTCCCCGTGGTGAATACCGCGGCGGCGGCCAGGGTGGTGGTCCCCGTTTCGGCGGCCCCCGCGAAGGCGGCTTCGCTCCCCGCGAGCAGGGCCCCTATATCAGCCCGTTTTTCAACGTTACTTTCTATCCGGAAGACACCGGCTTCTCCGCGCTGGCCAAGGCGATTCGCGCCTCCTGCCGCACCTACGAGCTCTTTGAGATCGCCCGCGTGATCATCGGCAAGAACGACCGCTTCATCGCCGTCGTTCAGCACAAGCCCTCCGAGGGTGCCGCTCCCGCGACCAAGCCCGCTCCGTTCGCGATCTCCGTGCCGGATGGCATTCCCTTCGAAAACGAAGAGGCCGCCATCAATCACGTCCTCGAGAAACATCTCGGCCAGTTCTTTGACTCCGCCGAGGTCGAGATCGATGCGCCCAAGGGCAACTTCCAGGTCATTAACAAGTGCACCGTCACCGGTGAATTGCTCGGACCTCCCAATTACCACCGCTACAACCAGATCGTGCAGCAGCACCATGCAGCCAACATCAAGCTGCCGTTCGAGGTGTATCGTAACAAGATCGAGTCCGTCCGTGAGCCCGAGGTGATCGCGCAGTGGCTGGAGAAGATGAAGAAGGCCACGCGTTATACGTTGAAGCTCGCTTCGTCCGCCGTCGCTGCGGTCGCGGCTCCGGCTCCTGCGGTCGAGGCTTCCGCCGATGCCGTTGCGCCCGCCGAAGGTGAAGCCGCTGCGCCTGAAGTTGCCGCCGAGGTGCCTTCGGCTCCCGAGGCTCCCCAAGCTCCTTCATTCGATTCGCTCGAAGAAGCCCGCGAATATCTGCTCGGCACCGCCAAGGATAAGATCGTCCGCACGGTCGAGTCCCTGCGCTTCTCCGGCAAGAACCTCGAAAACCTTCCCGCCGGCGAACTCCGCCGCACGATCGAAGGCGCACTCGAGCGTCAGCGCCGGTTCCCGCTAGATACCGCCAATGCGCTCCGCGGCCGTCTGCGTCGTGAGAGCTTCACGATCTTCAAGAAGGGCTCGAAGGGCATCAGCTACGTCTGCGCGGTGAAGCGTAAGTTCCGCATCCCGAACCAGACGTTCTCCGATTCCATCGGCGCGCTGATCGCGTTCATCGAGACTCATCCGATGATCAAGGCTAGCGAACTGTCCGACAAGTTCCTCGGCTTCTCCGCTCCTGCCGCTCCGGCGAAGGCCGCGGAAGGTGCCGCGCCCGAGACAGTTGCTCCGGCCGCGCCCGCGCTCAGCCCGGAACAGTCCGCCAAGCTCAACCGCCTCAATGGCGACCTGCGCTGGTTGGTGAGCGAAGGCTACGTCACCGAGTTCATCGATGGACGTCTGTTCGCACCGGCCCCCGTGGTTGAGTCGCGCAAGAAGGAAATCGAGAGCGCCGAGCACGATCCGGAGAACTTCCCCGAGGCTCCCGCTACCGAATCCGCTCCTGCATCGGAATAAAATCCGCTGATCGCTGAAGCCGATTGTGAGTTTCAAAGGCCGCCCTGAAACGGGCGGCTTTTTTTATTTGATCAACCCAGCAGGCGAATCGTGTGGCGCTGGTCCGGGGTGATACCGAGTTCCAGATGAAGCGCGTTGGCGGGAATCCACGCGGCGATTTTTTCGGGCCACTCAACGGCGAGGCACCACGGGCTCACCAGAAAATCCTCGAGCATGAGTGCATCGATCTGCCAGTCGTTTTCGAGGCGATAGGCGTCCATGTGCACGAGCGTGCGCGCGCCGCCTTTGTAGAGCGTGAAGATGTTGAACGTCGGGCTCGTCACCGGATCAGTCACCCCAAGGCCGCGTGCTAGGCCTTGCACAAAGGTCGTTTTGCCCACGCCGAGATCGCCGTGAAGTGCGAGCGTGCTGTCGGGTGGCAACGCGGCGGCGAGTTCGCGCGCGAGCGCATGCGTCTCGGCGGCGGACGCGGTGGTGACGCCCTCGCGGAGTTTAGCGAAGATGCTCATAGCCGGTGAAATCGTCGGGGTTAAGCGCGCCGGCCTCGAGCGTGCGCGTAAAGCGGCCGATGCAGGTGAGGCGGGTCTTGAATTTTTTGCGCCAGGCCGTTTCGAAGGCGGAGCGATCGGTGCGTGCGGCAACGGTGAACAACAATTCGAAATCTTCGCCGTCGGATAATGCGTGGGTAAGCGCGGAGCGTTGGTCGCGTTTGGCGAGCGTGCGTGCGGCGGCGCTGATGGGAATCGCAGCCCCGATGAGTGATGGCACTGCGCGTTCTGGAGTGAGGGCGTGCAGATCTTTGGCGAGGCCGTCGCTGAGGTCCATGAGCGAGCGCACGTCGCGACGATCGGCGAGCCAGCTGCCTTCGGCGAGGCGTGGAGTGAACCTGTGATGGTGGCCGAGGATACTGCCGCCGAGTGTGCCGGTGACGTAGATCCAGTCGCCGATTTTCGCGCCGCGACGCGTGAGGGCGCGGGGACCGCGGGCTTCGCCGATGAGGGTGAGGGTTGCGGCGAGTCCGCCCTGTTGGCGCGTGATGTCGCCGCCGGCGATGGGCACGCCGTAGCTGCGTGCGGTCGCGGCGAGACCACGATAAAATTGTTCAAGCCAGCGCGTGCTTACCTTCGGATCGAGCGCGAGGGCGATCACGGCGGCGCGCGGGTGTCCGCCCATCGCGGCGATGTCGCTGAGGTTGCGCTTGAGGAGCTTGGCGGCGACGGCGCGCGCAGGAATGGAATCGTCGAAGTGTTCGCCGTAAACTACGGGATCAACGGTTACCAATTGCGGATGGCGCGAGGCCGGCAGCACGGCGCAGTCGTCGCCGATGCCAAACGGTGATGGAGGTGTGGCCTTGCCCAACCAGCGCCGGATCGCCGCGATCAAACGCAGCTCTCCCAGCGAGCTGACGGAATCGGCGGTGTTGGCGGTGAAGGGGTGCACGCTATTTACACAGGACAAGCGGTGGCGGGAATCAAGCGGTGACTCCGGCCATCACCAGGACGATGGTGTGCAGGTTGAAGAGCGCGTGGGCGATCATCGGCACCGCGATGTTGCCGGTGCGCTCGTAGGCCAGGGCGAAAAAAAGCCCGAGCGCAAAGAGCGGCAGGAAGGCGACGACGTTGCCGTGCAGGACTGCGAAGATCACTGCGGGCAGGATGAGCGCGAGCCAGCGCGGAATACGGGTGCGCAAGTAGCGAAACAGTCCGGCGCGAAAAATCATCTCCTCGGTGACGGGGGCGATTACGGACGCCAGCACGATCATCGCCACTAGGAAGGACGGGCTTTCGGCATTGCGAAACAGATCGACCATTTCCTGTTCTTCCATGGGGAAACCGAGTGACTCGACCACGATTTTCCAGACGAAGCCGATGCCGCCGATCACCGGCAGGGCGATCGCAAATGTAGCGATGCCGGCTATGAGAAAATTGGGCGTGCGTGGTGCTGGTGCCCGCGCAGCGGATGCGGTGACGGCGGGTTCCGGCAGCGGCGGTGGCTGGCTGGTCTTGGCAAAGCGTGAGATAATAATGCTGATGAAACCGCCGCCAAGCATACCTAGTTGAAAAGCGGCGCCTTGCACGATTTGCCACCAGTCTCCGTTGCGGGCGGCGGGACCGAGAATGTCGTCGTTCAGGTAGGTTGCGGCGTGCGGCAGTAAAAGTCCGCCGGCGACGACCAGCAGAATACTCATGACAAAGCCCTCTACGGATACAGTCCAAGGCCTGAGCGTAGGCCGGTGTGAACCAAGCCGTCCCGTGAACAGTCGGACCAGCAAAAGCAATCCAGCCAGCCAGCAGCCGATTTCGGCAACGATGATCAAAGTGGGCGGATTGACAGGATCGGGCATGGTCAGGAGCGGCGGTCGTTAATAATCGGCGGGAGCGGCAAGAGCGCAACGCCGTGGCTGCAATGCGAGTCGGGCCGCGTGAATTGGTCGCCGCAACGTGGACAATACGCGCAGGCCTCCGGCGATTCGCGCAGTGGTGGCGCCAGTAAATCATCAGGGGAAACCGGCGGAGTCTGGCTCGCAAACGCGGCGAGCACGACCGGCTCAAGGAGTCGCGCGGACGAATCTGCAAGCGCGCTGATATCGGCTGGAAGTCCGGCGGGCCTGAGTGGCCAATGCAGATCACGCAGAGTGTCGGCGGCAAAGGTCTGCGCGACACCGGGGCGGGAGCAGGCCAGCGCGACCGCCAGCGGATGAAGACCACCGGCGAGCTTGGCGGTCAGGTGCAGGCGCAGACGTAAGGCTTGCGGAGGAACGAGCAGGGCGGTGAACAAGGCACTGGCGCGCTCTTGTCCGGCCTTTGGAAAAAAGCGCCGGTGCAGCCGGTAAAATAATACCAATGCGGTGACGTGAGCCGCCGCGTAGGCGACCAGATAGACCGGAAGCACGCCGACGAGTGCGTCGTGCATTACGGGCGGAATGTGCGACGGAACGTCGAGCAACACATACGCACTCAGACCGGCGGCAAACAGCAGCTGCACCGTATTCAAAAAAGCGAGACTGCGGCTGCGCACCATGATGGATTGGAAGCGGCGGCGAAGGCGGGCGCTGGAAAACCGGCCTGTCTGCCACGCGGTCAATCGTGTGGTGCGCGCCTCGGGCGATAGCGGTGCGAGTTCTCGGGCGAGTGCTTCGAGCGCTTTGGCTGTAAGGCCGGGTGAGGCCGGTGTGAAGCGACGTTCATTGATGAAAATCCAGCCGCTCCGGTCTTCGATGCGCTGGATATCCTCCCAGCGAAAAATCGCGACATGCTGGGGCAAGGGTGGTGGACGCGAGGCGGAGACAGACGGCCAGTTGGTGAGGCCTTCCGGTGCCAGTGAAGCGGGGAGATCCTCGGCGATCAGCGCGCACGCATCGGACAACGGCGGAATCAAAAACCATGAACTCTGCGTGACGCGCAGGTGCGAGGTGCGATCGCCAAACCAGGCGTAAAAGAAAAGGCGGTCACGCCGGCCGCCACGCAGTCCATCCGCAAGGTAGAGACCCCAGAATACAGCAAGGATCGACCACCATTCGGAGGACATGGATGCGGACGCCAAGATCAGGCGTCGGGATTACGCCCGGTGATCTTGTTCCAGAGTTTGCCGATGGCGCCGAACAGGGCGACGGCACCGAAGACGAGGAACTTCCAGAATTTCTGGAAGAAACCGAGTTTGAGCGCGACGGCGCCGGCACCGCCGAGCACGAGGGCGGCGAGACCGTATTCGGCGATTTTGTCGCCCTCCTTGAATTCGGCGTAACGCTGGCCGGAGACATAGGTGTAGCGGTTGGTCAGCAGGGAATCGGCGGCGGCGGAGTCGGCGGCGAAGGTCTCGTTGTCGGTCACGAGGGTGACTTCCATGACGCCGCCACGACCGAGCAGGCGGATGCTTTCGTTAATCCAGTAGCTCTGGTGGTTGTCGCGCGAAGAGGTGAGCTTGATGGCCCACTTGAGGTTGTTGGTCTTGGTGTCGTAATGCGGCTCGGCGGCCCAGCCGGCGATTTTCATTTCGTCCCAACCACGCTTCACGCGCTCCTTGTTGGCCGCGTCCTGATTGGACGTCATCGACTTCATGAGCTTGGGGGCTTCGAGGGAGTTCTTGTCGTCGTCCTTTACGTAGCCCGAGTCGTCGTAATCGAAGAAGAGCATCCATCCGCCGGGGGCGATGAGCACGCCGACTTCACTGCCACCCATGGAATTGCGGGTGAACTCGTAGAATTTTTTCAACGAGCCACGCTCCACGGCGTGGAAACCTTCGGGTAGCGTGATCTCGGCAATGTCGCCCAGCTTTACCTTTGCAGGACTGGCGGCGAGTTTGATGCCGTTGGCTTCGAGGGCCTGGACGAAGGTTTCTTGCTGCGGTGCTTCGACGACGGGCTGCTCTTGGGCGAACAGACCGGAAGCAGCGCAGGAGAGGGCGATCAGCAGGCCGGAACGGCCGAGGAGGCGAGCGAACATAGTATGGATGAAGCGGACGGGAGCGTTGCGGAGAAAGAGGGACGGATCAGGCAGAGATCTTGCCGTTGTTAAAAACCACCTTGCCGTCGACGATGGTGGTCTTCACGCGACCGCGGAGTTCCTGCCCGTGCCAGGGGCTGTTGCTGGATTTGCTGAAACCGGCCTTCGCGTCGTAAACCCATTTCTCGTTGGGATCGAAGAGACACACATCGGCAGGGGCGCCATCGGCGAGGGTGCCGGCCTCGAGCTTGAGGAGTTGCGCGGGCTTGCGGGTGAAAAGATCAACGACCGTCGCGAGCTTGAACTTGTTTTTGCGCACGAGGATTTCGAGCGAGACGGCGAGGGCGGTTTCAAGGCCGAGGATGCCGTTGGGCGCGTAGTCGAATTCCTTGTCCTTCTCGTAGTCGGTGTGGGGGGCGTGGTCGGTGGCGAGAATGTCGAGCGTGCCGTCGCGCAGACCTTCGATGATGGCGATGCGGTCCTCCTCGGTGCGGAGGGGCGGGTTCATCTTGAAATGCGTGTCGTAGGTGCCGCAGGCCTCGTCGGTGAGGGCGATATGGTGCGGGGTGGCCTCGGCGGTGACGGAGACGCCACGGGCCTTGGCGCGGCGGAGCAGCTCGACGGAGGCCTTCGACGAGATGTGCTGCATGTGAATGTGCGCGCCGGTGTAGGTGGCGAGAATCACGTTGCGCGAGACGATGATGTCTTCTGCGGCGTTGGGCCAACCCTTGAGGCCGAGACGCGTGGAGACGACGCCCTCGTTCATCACGGCGCCGACGGTCATGGAGTGGTCCTGACAGTGATCCATGAGAGGCAGGTCGAACATCTTGGCGTATTCGCACGCGCGGCGCATGAGGTCGTTCGATTGCACGCAATCACCGTCGTCGGTGATGGCGATGACGCCGGCGCGTTTGAGCGAGCCGATGGGGGCGAGGGCCTGGCCTTTCATGCCAACGGTGATGCAGCCGGTCTGGTAAACCTTGATGCAGGCCGTGCGGGCGATGGCGTCTTTGATCTGCTGGATGGTGCCGGCGGTGTCGGCGACCGGGGCGGTGTTGGGCATGCAGACGACCGAGGTGAAACCACCGGCGGCGGCGGCGCGGGAGCCGGTTTCAATGGTCTCCTTGTGCATCTGGCCGGGCTCGCGGAAGTGGACGTGGATATCCACGAGGCCGGGGCAGGCGACAAGGCCCTTGGCATCGATCTTTTTGGCCTTTTTCTTTTCGGCGGAGGAGAGCGAGGCGACGATTTTGCCGTTGGAGATGAAGAGGTCGCCGACGGCGTCGCGCTTGGAGGCGGGATCGATGACGCGGGCGTTGGAAATCCAGAGGGAAGGCATGGCGCGGGAAAATTTAAATTAGGCTGAAACGACGCTCTCGGGCTGGCCGCCGGAGCAGAGGTAGAGGACGGCCATGCGGACGGCGATGCCGTTGGTGACCTGTTCAAGGATGACGCTGTTGTTGCCGTCAGCCAGTTCGCTGTCGATTTCGACGCCGCGGTTGATGGGGCCGGGGTGCATGATGATCGCCTTCGGGTTGAGCCAGCTGGCGCGGGTTTTGTTGAGGCCGAAGAGACCGGTGTATTCGCCGAGGGAAGGGAACATGCCGGCGGTCTGGCGCTCGTGCTGTATCCGCAGGAGCATGACGACATCGGCGTCGGAGAGCGCGCTCTTCAAGTCGTGGGAGACGGTGACGCCGAGGGCCTCGAAGGTGCGCGGGACGAGAGTCGACGGGCCGACGATGGTGACATTGGCGCCAAACTTGGTGAGCGCGTGGATGTTGGAGCGGGCGACGCGGCTGAAGAGAATGTCACCGAGGATGACGACCTTGCGGCCCTTGAGGGAGCCGAGGTGTTCGCGCATCGTGAACGTGTCGAGCAGGCCCTGCGTGGGATGCTCGTGGGAACCGTCGCCGGCGTTGATGACGGGGATGCCGAGGATCTTGGAGAGATAGAGCGGCGAGCCGGCCGCGGAGTGGCGGATGACGATCATGTCGGCCTGAAGGGCCTCGATGTTTTGCGCCGTGTCGCGAAGCGTCTCGCCCTTGGTCGTCGAAGAGCTGGAGCCGTCGAGCGAGATGACGTCGGCGCTGAGGCGCTTGGCGGCCATGTCAAACGCCATGCGGGTGCGCGTGCTGGGTTCGAGGAAGAGATTGACGATGGTCTTGCCGCGGAGAGCGGGGACTTTTTTCACGCTGCGGCCGAGGATTTTTTTAAACGCGGCGGCGGTGGCGTGGATCTGGTCGATCTCGTGAAGGGAGAGTTCCTCGAGGGTGAGGAGATGGCGGCGGGTCCAGGGCATGAGAGGGCGGAGGAGAAGGAGTGGGTGGCGGGTCGCGAGTCGTGAGTAGTCGGAGGCGAGCTACGTTACTTGGCGGCGGGTTTGGAAGGGAGGATCGTGACGGAGTCGCGAGGCGGCTTGGCGGTGTCGAGTTGGACGACGATCTTGCAGGCCGAAGTGACGTCGAAAGTGAGACCGGTGTAGTCGGCGGCGACGGGCAGCTTGCGGCCGCCGCGGTCGATCAGGATGGCGAGTTCGACTTTGGCAGGACGGCCGTGGTCGAAGAGTTCATCGAGGGCGGCTTTGACGGTGCGGCCGGAGAACAGGACGTCGTCGACGAGAACGACGGTGGCGCCGGTGACATCGACGGGAATGAGAGTGGGAACGAACTCCTTGGGGATCGGGTTGCGGTCGATGTCGTCGCGGTGAAACGAGATGTCTAGGACGCCGGATTTGACGCCCAGTTTTAGAGCAAGACGGCGGGCGAGCTCGATGCCGCCGTTGGCGATTCCGAGGAGAATCAGCGACTTGGTCTTGGCGTGGCGTTCACCAATGGCTTGGGCGAGCCGGTCGATGGCGGCTTGGATCTCGGCGGCGGGTAGGCTTTTCGGTGCGGGCACAGCGGTTGGTTGTGCCGGTGTGCGCAGGGGCGGACAAGCGGGAAATCCGCCCTGTTTAATCCGCCAGGCGGACCATGCAGTTGCCGGCCTTTTCCTCGAGCTTCAACAGGCCTCGTTTCTGGCCCTCGCGGAGGAGGTCGGTGAAGGCGCTGAAACCGTAGGCGCGCTCGTTAAAACCGGGGTTTTGGCGCTTGATGGCCTGCTTGACCATGGACGCCCAGATGCTCTCGTCGGCACCGCGCTCGTCGATCAAGGCGTTGACCGTGGCTAGGACGAGATCGAGTGCCTTGGCGGGATCGGGGCGCTTGGGCTCGGAATTGGTGTTGGCGGCGGCTTTCGGCGCGGCGCTGGCGGCCTTGGTGGAGCGCGGGGTGGTCTTGGCCGGGGCGACACGGACGAGGTCGTCGTAGTAGATGAACTCGTCGCAGTTGGCGATGAACAGGTCGGACGTGGAGTTTTTAACGCCTACGCCGATGACGGTTTTGCCGTTCTCGCGGAGTTTGCTGACGAGCGGGGAAAAGTCGGAATCGCCGCTGATGATGGCGAACGCGTCGACGTGCTCGTTGGTGTAACAAAGGTCGAGGGCATCGACGACCATGCGGATGTCGGCGGAGTTTTTGCCAGACTGGCGCACGTGGGGAATCTCAATGAGTTCAAAGGCGGCCTCGTGCAGCGGGCGCTTGAAGGCCTCGTAGCGGGCGAAGTCGCAGTAGGCTTTTTTGACGACGATGTTGCCCTTGATGAGCAGGCGCTCGAAGACCTTGGCGATATCGAACTGGGGGAAGCGGGCGTCCTGGGCGCCGAGCGCGATGTTTTCGAGATCGAGAAAAACCGCGAGGGTGTAGGTCGAATCGTGCGATGTCATGGCGGGGAGGCTAGGTGTGCGGAGGCCGATGGCGATGGCTGATTACGGGCGCGAGGGTGCTTATTAGACAACCGGCCGCCGGCCGAAACCCCAGGAGAAGCCGGCCTGCAAGTGTTCGTGTCCGCCGATGCGGACGCCGTGAAACATCGTCTCGGCCATGGTCGTGGCTTTGAGCAGACGCGCCACGTCGATCATGAGCTCGGCATCGGCGACGAGGCGCTCGACGTCTTCGTCAGGATAACCAGCCCAATACTTCAAGTCGTGAAGAAAGCCGGCGGAGTAGATGCTGATGCCCTTCCACTCGTTGACCCAACCGGTGCAGCCGTCGCTTTTGAACGGACGCACGGGCGGATCGGACTCGATTTTTTTCCAGAGCGTGGTGAGTCCGTAGAAGGCGCAGATTTCCTTGATTTGGGGGAGCGGGACGATCTCGCCCATGGCGGGCAAGGAGATCGAAGGAGGCGTGGAGTCGGGCATGGGTGCGGGCGGGGAGTTTATCGAATCACATGCGCGGCCCCGGCGCGGCGGTGAGCGGGATGAGTTGGTCGGGGGCGCAGAATTCGCGGCCGATCATCCACGCGTTTTTGGCGTCCTTCGTGAGCGTGTCGAACGCGGCGTCGGCGTGCAGGCTGGTGAACATGTAATCTTCGCGCGCTTCCTTCATCTCCATGGCGCGAACGGCGTCGTATTGCTCGTAGGTGTAGAACTGGCGGCGGAGCAGTTCCATGGCTTTCGCGCGGTCACCGGCCTGCGCCCAGATGGCGGCGAGATTGTAACTGGCTTCGAGGACATGCTCGTTGGCGCGGGCAACTTTGAGCGCGTCCTCGGTTTGTCCGGCTGCGGCCAAATATACGGCGGCGAAGATCTGGTTGTAGGTGTCCGCGAGATCAAGCGCGAGAGCCTGGCGCATGTAGCCGGCTGCCTTGTCGCTTTGTTTTTCGGAGAACCAATACACGGCGAGATTCCGGTAGGTGATGGGCAACGGGTAGGCATCGAGGGATTGCTCGAACATCGCGAGACCCTCGGCGAAGCGGCCGGCGTGAATCGTCATCTTGCCCAAGCCATGCAACGCGACGGCGCGGGCGATCGGGTCGGATGGGTTTTCGAGGATGCGATTAAAGAGACGGCCGGCGCGGTCCCACTGGCCGGTTTGATGGCGGTAGAATTCGCCGAGAAAACGGAGCGCGGTCGCATCGTTCGGAGCGAGCGTGACGGCGTGGACGTAGTGTTCCTCGGCTTCGGCGTAACGGGCTTCGAGTTCCGCTTTGAGTCCGGACTCGAGGGCGGTGCGCACGGTTTGAAGCGCGGGGCCGGTGAGCGGGGCAAAGGCGGGATCGAGCAGGCGTTGATCGGAGGCGGACGCGGTGACGATGATGCCGAGAACCTTGAGGGCATCGGCGGCGCGCTGGGCCTGCGGGGCGAAGAGGCAGCGTTCGGCCCAGATGGTTTTTAAATCGGCGGCGGCGCCTGCGGTGTCACCGGCGGATTTCTTTTTTGCGGCGCTGGCGAACAAGGCTTCGAGCTGGGCTTCGCGCGACGCGAGGGCGCTGCGGGTGAGCCCTTCGACCTGCTCAAGCGTCAGCACGGGATCAGGCGTGGCGACGACGCGGTTGAGCTCCACGCCTTCGCGCGTGGTGATGACAACGGCTTCCTTGTCATCGGCGATGCCGTGGGCTTTGCGCAGCTCGCGATTGCCGGGCGTCACCAAGCCGGTGAACACGCAACGCGCACCGAGCGCGGTGAGTTCGGCGGAGCGTTGCAGCGGTGAAGTCGCGGCGACATCAAGCGCGACGGGGAACCACAGAATGACGAGGGAAACGCCGGCGTCCTTGGGCGCGGGTTTTCCGGGCGGGAGGCTTTTCCACGAGACGCGGAAGGTATCGGTCGGTTTTGAGTTGGGGACGACACCGCCCTTGCCACCGCCACCACCGCCGCCGCAGGTGGCGAAGCTCGGGAGGGAAACCATGCACAGGGACAACAGACCGGCGAGCAGTCTGGCAGCGAAGGAGGAAGAGACGTTCATGGTGAAGGGAAAGACGCGGACGCGGGCTGAAGGTATCTGAAATAGATGACGTGGTGCGGGCTCAGCGGGGTGTTGACGGGTTGAGCTGAAGAAGGTCCCAGCGGTTGCCGTAGAGATCCTCGAAGACGGCGACGGTGGCGTAGGTCTCGTGGCGTGGAGCTTCGAGAAATTTAACACCCTTCGCGAGGTAAGCGCGGTAATCGCGGTCGAAGTCGTCGGTTTGGAGAAAGAGGAAAACGCGTCCGCCGGATTGATTGCCGAGTGCGGCGAGTTCGGAGGCGTTTTTGGCCTTGGCGAGGAGCAGACGGGTTTCGCGAGAGCCGGGCGGAGCGACGACCACCCAGCGTTTTTCCGGAGTCATCGGGGTGTCTTCGATGAGCGTGAACCCGAGGCTGCCGGTGTAATACGCGAGGGCTTCGTCGTAGTCGCGGACCAGCAGGGAAAGGGCGCTCAGGTGTTGCATGGTCGCGGGCCTTTGCGGGCCGGTGCTGATCAGGGAGAAACTTGCGGTGCTTGCAACCATGCGCGCAAACCGGTCTCGCTCGTGAGCGTGGTGCCGAACTGGTAATCGTGGTCGAGCAGCGAGGCGTAAGCGGGCTCTATGAAGCGGCGGCACTGGATGATGACCTTGGCGCGCTGGCCGGGCGCACGCACGAGACGGCCGAGGGCCTGATTCACTTTTTGGATGCCGGGGACCTGATAGACACGTTGGAAAGCGGCTTCGCGAGTGTGGGTGGAAAGCGCATCGAGACGGGCCTTTTGCACAGCGTTGACCTCGGGCAGAGCGGGGCCGACGACCATGGCGTGGCTGATGCGTCCGCCGAGCGTGTCGATGCCCTCGGCAAAACTGCTGCCGAGCACGAGAAAAAGCGCGTCTGAGAAGGCGAGGGATTGGTCCACCCACGCGGTTTGCGCGGCGAGGTCGGAGAGACGCGGTTGCAGCGAAGCGCGCAAGTGTGGCTGGCGTTGCTGGAGGGTTTTCTCGATGGCCTCGGCGTAGGCGTAGCTGGGAAAGAAAACCGCGACCGGACCCTGCGCGGCGGCGTGGAGTGCGGCGATGGTGTCGGCGGTGGTGCCGGCGTGGCGGGCGCGTTGCTGGAACGTCGTGTCCACGCGCACGTCATACGCGATGTCGTAGGCATCGTCGCGCCACGGCGTGTGCGCGGTGACGGCGGAGAGGCCTGAGATCGGGGACTTGAAACCTGAGGCAGGGGAGACGGATGCGGAGGACTGGAGCTTCAGGTTTCGCGTGTCGGGTTTCAGGTTCTCCGACAATCCGCAGGCTTCGGAAAAGGTTTGCGCGGGACCGGGCGTGGCGGTGGCAAAAATCACACCGGCGTAGTCGCGCAGGATCTCGCCAGTGGGAATCGCGGCGTCGAGACACGTGAGGCGGAGTTCGCCGGCGCGCGGGCTCCACACGAGACGTGGAAACGGTTGCGTGAACCACTCGGCGAGCGACGGGATTTGCCAGAGAAGTTCGCGGACGGGCTGTTCGATTTCCTCGTAAGGAAGCGGCTGTAACGTGATCAACTCGGCGAGGCGGCGGAGGGTGTCGGCAACGTCATCCTCGAGGGCGAGATCGAGTGCTTCGCACACAGGCAGCGAGGCGAGGAGAAGTGTCCAGGTTTCCCAAGCGCGCTGGAGTGCGGACGGGGCGCGGACGTGATCGAGTTCGGACAGGACGCGACGGGCATCGTCGGCGAGAACGGCGTGCGAACGAGCGTCGGCCGCGCGGGCGGGCAAGTTGTGAGCCTCGTCGATGACGAGCAGCGTCTCGGCGGGATTAAAGCCGGGCTGGTTGTAGAAGAGACCGCGATTGGCGGGAGCGAAGACGTAGTTGTAGTCGCCGATCCAGACATCCTGAAACGCGAGGGCGGTGCGGGTGATCTCGTAGGGACAAATTTGTGCGGTGCGACCGGCGGAGCGGAGGGCGGGGAGATCGCGAGCCTCGTCTTCGAACAGATAAAAGCGGGACAAACCGTGCGCCGTCCAACGCTGCGCGATCGTGTCGGGATGCGTGAATTCGCGGCGCTGGCAGTAGCACACGGGATCGAGGCAGTGCTCGTGTTTCGGCCGCACATGCCACGCGGCGACCGGCGTGGCGGACGTCTCGACGGATGACGCTCCAGCTGGTTTGTCACTTATTAAGTTACAAACCGGTTTTGGGGCGGACGCGGTGGTCATGTCGCGGAGGGTGCGCAACACCTGGAGTTGGCCGGTGGCTTTGCTGGTGAGGTAGAGCAGGCGGGCGTAGCGACCGGACTTCATGGCACCGAGCGCGCATTCGAGGAGCGCGCCGGTTTTGCCGAAGCCGGTGGGCGCGGTGAAGAGCACGTGTTGATGACTGGCGAGCGCGGCGGCGAGGTCGGCCTGCGTCGTCTGCTGACCGGCGCGCAACTCTGGGAATGGAGAGTGGTAGGCGAGGCCACGCAGGCGCTCACGGGCGCGCAAGCGAAGGCTGAGGAATTCGGCGACTCGTTCGAGTTGAACGCGGAAAGGGGCTTCATCGATCGCGTTGAAGGCGATCGTCTGGATGAGACCGCTGCCGGCTTCAACGAAGACGAGTTCGCCGCGGATTTTTTCGGCAGGATCGGCGATGTGGCGCAGGGCGAGATAAGTGGCGAGTTGCGCAAAATATTCGGGATGCGCGGCACGCAGGTCCTCGGGGGCCGCGGGGAGCGGATCGAGGGTGGTTTTTATTTCACGCAGGATCGCGGGCGAAGTCTTGGTGGCAGGGAGAAACTGATCGATGCGACCGGTGAGGGTGAGCGTCCAGCCGCCGTGAAAAACGCGTCCGGTGATCGGCACTTCGAAGGTGGCCGCCGGCGTGATGGCGGCGGTGGACGTGCGCAGTTCCTGGTGCCAGCGCATGCCGAGACGGGCTCGCCAAAGACCTTGGTTGCCGGAGGAGTCGCCGGGTTCACGCGGACCGATGGTGAACGCGGAGAACTCGCCGATGCTCAGCGAGGCGGTGCGTTGATCGAGGTCGAAGTCCATGCGTGGGCGAAAGGGAAAAGTTCACCACGAAACTCACGAAATACACGAAAGAAAGCCGTCAGGCGTAAAAGAACTGAAAGGCAGTTTGTAACTTATTAAGTTACAAATGGGATTGATCGGATGTTGGGTCGGCGCGGGTGCGAAGGCCGGTTAATCCAAATGGATTTCGGTGTGCTGGCGGAGGTAGTCCTCGAGGCGGTGGAGGAGGCGGGCGACGTCGGCGGGGGCGGCGGTTTGCGTGGCGAGCGGCTGGTTGATGAGCGCGATGGCGAGAGGGCGATCGGCTTCGGGCAGGGCGGGGAACCACTGCTGTTTTAACGGGTGACCTTCGTCGCGCGCGAAGCAGTAGAGGCTTTTCAAATACACGATGTCGGGGCGATCCGAGGCCGCAAAAGCGGTGAAGGCGGTGCGCAACAACGCGTGGATGGTGCCGTGGCTTTCGTCGGCTCCCGGATTACGCGCGATAAACGAGGCCAACGACGAGGCGTTTAGAAGGGATTCGTAGCGGCGGCCGATGCCGGCGTGGCGGGTGATGAGCGTCGCTTCCTTCACGAACCAAGCGTCGCCGGATGGCGTGCCTTCCAAGAGCAGGTTGACCTCGTCGAAGAGATCGATCGCGAGGTGGGCGGCTGAGGGCTTTTTAGCGGGCAGGCGCTGGATGATGCGAAGCGCGCCGTGTTCCGGCGTGAAGACGGTGAAGGACTGGAAGGTATCGGTCGGCGGCCAGTGACGCAGGACGAACGCTTCGGTGGTAAGGGGAGGGCCGGGCACGGACGGAGGACGGGACTGACCGAGGACGGAATACGGACGGAGCGTCAGCGCTTCAGAGTGAAGTCGGGGACGGATTTGGCGGCGTGGAGCAGCTTCATGGCGCGGGCTTCGGCTGCGCGCATCTTGCGCTTTTTGGCGGGCTCGAGGTCGTCGTAGCCGGCGAGGTGCAGCCAGCCGTGGACGATATAGAGCGTGAGTTCTTCGCTGAAGTCGCGGTCGTTGGTTTTTGAATACGTGCCGGCGGTGTCGGCCGAGACGCAGATCTCGCCGGCGACTCCGAAGCCCGGCTCGCCTTCGAACGTGATCACGTCGGTCGTGGTGGGATCGTCGAGGAAGTCGTCGTGGAGCTTGGCGAGTTTGGCGTCGGTCAGGAACGCCAAGGAGAGTTCGCCGTCGGGACAGCCGCCGAGGAACTTGGCGCGATGTTCATCAAGAATCGTGATGACGCGGCTGATGGCCTTTTTGTCGATGCGCAGGCGCGGGTGGGCGTTGTGGATGTCGAGTGAGCGAGGCACGGGGAGAAATCAGGCGTTGGCGGGAGCTTCTTCGTCGGCCTTCGGGTAGGCGACGCGGCCGTGGAGCATATTGAGGAGCGTGAAGGTGAAGCTCGTCTTGATCTTGGCGAGTTCCTCAAACGTGACGGGGGCTTCGTCGAGCTGGCCGTCCTCCATGCGATCGAGAAAAATCTGGTCGATGATCTCGCCGAGGTGTTGCGGCGTGACTTTGCGCAGGGAGCGCGAGGCGGCCTCGACGCCGTCGGCGAGATGGATGATGGCGCTCTCTTTGAAGCGGGGGCGGGGACCGTCGTAACGGTAAGTGCTTTCGCTCACGGGAACAGGGCCGAGTCCCGGAAGCGCGGGGATGAAGGGATCCTTGGAGGGCGTGCTGGAGCTTGGAACCGGAATGGGCGGGCGCGTGTGACTCACGGCGCGATGGTAGAAATAGCGGATGAGACTGGTGCCGTGGTGCTGCTGGATGACATCGATCACCGAGCGGGGAAGTTTATGCTTGAGGGCGAGGTCCACGCCGTCCTTCACATGGCTCTTGATGATGAGGGCGGACAACGACGGGTTGCTCAGGTCGTGCGGGTTGACTCCGTCGCGCTGGTTCTCGGCGAAATACTCGGGCTTGGCGGTCTTGCCGATGTCGTGAAAAAGCGCGCATACGCGGGCGAGGAGCGGGTTGGCGCCGATCTCGGCGGCGGCATTCTCGGAGAGTTGCGCGACGACGAGCGAATGATGGTAGGTGCCAGGTGCTTCGAGCTGCATGAGGCGCAACAACGGATGGTTGTAGTCGGTGAGCTCGAGCAGGGTGATGTCGGTGGTGCGTTTGAAAAGACCTTCCAGCACGGGCAGCAGACCGACCACGATCACGCCGGTGAGCAGACCGGTCGCGAGGCCGGCGGCCATGTGTTTGAGAATCGTGATGTATTCCAGACGGTCGACGAAACCGATCAGCAGGGCGAATGCGGCGACGGTGATTCCGGCGAAGACCGAGGCGCGCACGACGTTGCCGCGCTTGCGGGTGTTGCGACTGCAGAAAATCGCTACCACCGAGGCGAGGAACGTCAGCACCAGGATGTCGAGGCGGTTGCCGTAAATGACGCTCGTGAAAATCGAGATGAACAACGCCATGAAGATGGCGGAGCCGGCATTGATGAGGATGGCCACGATGAGCGGCGCGATCGCGACTGGCGCGAGGAACGGCAGCATCGAGGCGGCCGAGGAGTTGCCGATAAAGAACGGCAGGCTGCCGAGCGCGTAGGTCGCGCGGACCAACGCGAGGTTGAGAATAACGACGAGCGCGAGCAGGCCGAGGCGTCCGTTGCTGAGAAGGGTTTCGCGGTCCTCGATGCGAATGTAGAGAACGCTCGCGATCACCATGGCCAGCACGAGCAGCACGCGGCCGAAGAGTTGCAGGCCTTCTTCGAGGGCGATTTCGCCGTGTTCGAGGAGATACTTCCGGTGAGCGTTGAGCATCTCGTATTGCTCGGCGGAGACGCGGATGCCGGGTTCGATGAGCGTCTGCCCGCGGGCGACTTCGACGATGACCGGGCTGAGTTCGCGCAGGGCGTTTTCCTGGAGGCGGCGGGTGGCTTCGAGGTCGAAGATGAGGTTCGTGGTGACGCCGTTGCGGAAGATGCGGAAAAGCGGGAGGCCGAGTTCGCGTCCGCCGGCTTCGGCGGCGAGATTGATGCGCAGTGCGGTGAACGCCTGCTCCAATGAGGCGGAGGAGCGGCGGGTGATGGAGCCGTCCGTGCCGACGACCTGGGTGACCGTTACGCGTCCGGCCGAGTCGGGTGCGAGTGTATGGCCATCATGAATACCGTCGTTATAAATGTCGCGCAGGACGCGCAGCCCGCTCTCGACGAGCGCGGTGCGGGTAGCGGAAGGACCCGACTTGTGGAGGACGGTGATGTCGGTGGGCGAGACCTGGTAGGGGCCCTTGGCGTTGAAGGCGGCGACCAATGCGGTGAAGTCCTCCTTGCGCTTGGCGGGGAGGATAACGTCCTCGGCCTGGCGTTTATCGAAGGCGTCGAGCGCGACGAGGAGCTCGCGCATGTGGGTTTCGAACTGGTTGAAGGATTCGAAGTCGAGGCGGTAAACCGGCGGGAGACGGTCGCGGATTTGTTCTCCGGCGAGACGGGTTTTTTCTTTGCTGGCGTAGGTGAAAGGCGCGCTGGAGACGATGCGCAGGCTGGCGATTTGATTTTCCAGCACCGGGAGGTTGGCGGTGGAAATGCCAACGAAACTGATGAGCACGATGGCCGCGGTGGTCGCGGTGAAGATCAACATCGTGACGAGACGGCTCGTCTCCAGGAACTCGACGGTGCCCGAGACCACGGCGGTCTTGCGGGTGCGAGGCTGGTTGCGATCGAGCAGCTTGTGGAGGAAGGCGAGCATCTGGATTTAACGAGTGGAGCCGCTCTCGTCGCCGGCGATGGGATTCTTGTAGCGCTCGTAGGCTTCGATGATTTTGAGGACGAGCGGATGGCGGACCACGTCGGCGCCGCTGAACTGATGGAATTCGATGCCGGGAACGTCGCGCAGGATGCGTTGGACCTCAAGCAGGCCGGATTGTTTGGCGCGGGGCAGGTCGATCTGGGTGATGTCACCGGTGACGACCATGCGGGATTCTTCGCCGAGACGGGTGAGGAACATCATCATCTGTTCGGGTGTGGTGTTCTGCGCCTCGTCGAGAATGATGAACGCGTTGCTCAAGGTGCGTCCGCGCATGTAGGCGAGCGGGGCGATTTCGATGACGCCTTTTTCGGTGAGGCGGGCGACGTCTTCGTTGTCCAACATGTCGCCCATCGCGTCATAGAGTGGGCGGAGGTAAGGCAGGATTTTTTCGTTGAGATCGCCGGGTAGGAACCCGAGAGCTTCGCCGGCCTCGACGGCGGGGCGGGTGAGGATGATGCGCTGGACCTGGTTTTTAAGGAGCGCCGAGACCGCGGCAGCCATGGCGAGGTAAGTCTTGCCAGTGCCGGCTGGGCCGATGCCGAAGACGAGCGAGTGCGTCTGGATCGACTGGAGGTAGAGTTTTTGGCCCAGGGTTTTAGGGACGATCGTCTTGCGATTGGTGGCGACGACGAGGGGTTTGCCGAAGAGCTCCTTCAACTGGTCGGATTCACCGCGGGCAATCATCTCGACGAAGCGCGTGAGATCTGTGCTGCGGATTTGCACGCCTTGGGTGCGGGCCTCGTTAAGGAAGCCGAGTAACGATTCGGTCTGCGCGATGGCGGCGTCGGGACCGTCGATCTGCAGCCAGTCGTCGCGGCTAACGAGGGTCACGCCGAGGTGTTTCTCAATGACGGCGAGGTTTTCCTCACGGCTCGCGTAGAGCTGGTGAAGGTGGCGGGCGGAAGGGAAGTGAAGGGTCTTGGACGCCATGCGGGTGCGTATGATTTAGGCGGAGGCGAGACGGGCGGCTTCGGCGGACAAGCGTTCCCACGTGGACTCGAGTGCCTGCGGAAGGATGCGGGTCTGGCCGAGAACGGGCATGAAGTTGTTGTCGCCGTTCCAACGCGGAACGATGTGCCCGTGCAGGTGGGGGATGCTGCCACCGGAGGCCGAGCCGAGGTTGAAGCCGATGTTGAAGCCGTCGGGCTTGAGGGCGGCTTTGAGGACTTTTTTGCCGAAGGTGATGATGGCGAAGAGATCTGCGCTCTCGGCGGGCGTGAGTTCTTCGATGTCGGTGACGTCGCGTAAAGGAATCGCGAGCAAGTGACCCGGGTTGTAGGGAAACCGGTTGAGCATCAAGTAGGAGAGGGAGCTGCGATGCACGATGAACGCGGTGCGATCATCGCCCAATGCGGGCAACTCGGTAAAGGGCCGCTTGAGATCAGGCATGCGCGGCGCCTCGATATATTCCATGCGCCAGTAAGGATGGAGCTGCGACATCAGTAAAAAGGACGAACAGGTAAAAGTCCGCCCGCGGCAAAGTCAAAGCCCTGTGCGCAGGCTGTCGCCGGGTATTTGCGGTAATTTGAAATTGTCGCGACGGGTTTGTGCGGCGATGAATCGGGGTTCTACTTATAAAACATGCATGCTTTTAAACCTGTTGTGCGTCGTCGCGTAGTGGTCACCGGCTTGGGCGTGGTCAGCCCGTTGGGCTTAACCGCGGGGGAAACCTGGGAAGGTATGGCCGCCGGGCGCTCCGGCATCGGCCCGATCACGCGGTTCGATGCGAGCGGTTGCACGGCGAAGATCGCCGGCGAGGTTAAAGGTTTCGAGCCGACCAAGCCGTTGGCCCAGCCGCTGTATCCGCGCGGTGCCCAAGGCGAACCGGTGCTGTCGGCCTTCACGTTGAAGGATGCGAAGAAATTCGGCCGTTTTACCCACCTCGGCACGGCGGCGGCGGTCGAGGCTTATGCGGATTCGGGCCTCGATGCCCATCGCGCCTCGCTCAATCCGGAACGCATGGGCGTGAATCTTGGCGTCGGTCTCGGCGGCTTGCCGGAAATCGAAGCGATGCAGGAAACCTTTAAAACCGGCGGCTTTCGTAAAATCTCGCCCTACTTTATTTTTCAAATCGCGCCCAACCTGCTCGCCGGCCAGGTGAGCCTGTTGCTCGATTTTCGCGGCCCCAACATGGCGGTCGCCTCGGCTTGCGCGACGAGCGGGCACTCGCTGGGCGAGTCGGCGGCGGCCATCGCCCGCGGTGATGCCGAGGTGATGATCGCGGGTGGCGCGGAGTCCACGGTGACGCCGCTGGCGGTCGGTGCGTTTGCCCAGATGCGCGCGCTCTCGACCCGCAATGACGCGCCGGAGAAAGCCTCGCGTCCCTATGACAAGGACCGTGACGGCTTCGTTCTCTCGGAGGGCGCCGTGGTGTTTGTGCTCGAAGAATATGAGCATGCGGTGAAACGCGGCGCGCGCATCTATGCCGAACTACGTGGTTATGGCGCGTCGGCCGACGCCTATCACTTGTCGTCGCTCGCTCCGGGTGCGGAAGGCTCGCAGCGCTCCATGCGCGCGGCACTGGCGAATGCGGAACTGCCGGCGACAGCGATTGATTATGTGTCGGCGCATGCGACCTCGACCCCCGGCGGCGACGGCGAGGAATCGGCCGCGATCGCCGCGGTGTTTGCGGAGAACAAGGCCACGCTCCACGTGAGCGGCGTGAAATCGATGACCGGCCATCTGCTCGGCGGCGCGGGTGCGATGGGTGCGTTTGCCGCGGTGAAAGCCATTCACGAGGGCCTGGTGCCTCCGACCATCAACCAGGAAACGATGGATCCTGAAATTGAGGCGCTCGGCCTGAACGTGACGCCCAACGTCGCAGTCAAAAAAACCGTGCGTGCCGCGCTCGCCAACAGCTTCGGCTTCGGCGGCACCAACTGCTCGGTGGTGTTCACGGCGGTTTAACCATTCGTGAAATCTTACGACCGACGGCTGCTCTGGTTCTTTGCGCTGCTTGCGCCGGTGGTCGCGTGGTCGTGGATCGCGCCGCACGACCGGTTCACGTGGTGGTTGGAAGCGGGGCCGGTCGTGGTCGCGGCGGTTTTGCTGGTGGCGACTCGGAAACGGTTTCCGTTGTCCACGCTGCTGCTCGGGCTCGCGTGGGTGCATTGCGTGGTGCTGCTGGTGGGCGCGCATTATACCTATGCGCTCGTGCCGGCGTTCGACTGGTTGCGCGAGGTGACGGACGGGACGCGCAACAACTACGACAAGCTCGGGCATTTTGTGCAGGGCTTCGTGCCGGCGATTTTGACGCGGGAGATTTTGTTGCGCACCTCGCCGCTGCGCGATCGCGGTGACGGACGCTCGAGCCGCTGGCTGGGATTTCTCGTCGTGAGCGTGTGCCTCGCATTCAGCGCGATTTACGAGTTGGTCGAGTGGCTGGTGGCCGAGCTCAGCGGTGAAGGCGCGGAAAGTTTTCTCGGCACGCAAGGTTACATCTGGGACACGCAGTCGGACATGGCCTTCGCGCTGGCCGGAGCGGTGTGCGCCGTGGTGTTGCTGGCGAAACTGCACACGCGCTCCATTGAGAAAGTGCTGGCCGCGAGGCGGGTGATCGGGCAATCCGAACGTTCCCCATGACGCGCCTCTGGAAGCAATGGACCGCCACCGTGCCCGCCCCGTTTTTGAGCGCGCTGTTTCTTGGCGCGGGATTCATGGGCTTCGTTGCCTGGGACCAGTCGCACTGGTGGAGCACGAAGGAAGATTACGGCTTCGGCTGGCTCGTGCCGGCGTTCGTGGCGTTCGTGGTGTATGACCGCTGGCCGAAAATTCTTGCCGCGCTGAAAGCCTGCGCCGCGCCCGGCAGTCCGCGCGTGTCCGGTGGAGCGCAATTCACATTAAGTTTTTTGACGTATGCCGCGCTGGCCGGCGGGGCGTTGTTGTTTTTGATCGGTGCGCTGTATCGCGCCGGTGCGGGGCCGTCCTATCCCGGCACGCTCGCGCTCTCACTCGGCACGGGAGCGATGATCCTGCCGTTGCTGTTGCTCAACACACCGGAGACCACGCCGGCAGCAGGGGCTGGCGTGACGACGGGCAAGGTGGGCTTTTTTGAAGACGGACGCGTGCGGTTGGTCGCACCGTTTTTGTTTCCCGCGCTGGTGTGGCTGGTGTCGGCCCCGATGGTGTCGGTCATCGAAAACAACCTGAGTCTCTTCATGCTCAATCGCGTGGCCTCGGTGGTGTTCTTCACCTTCGACACGCTCGGCCTCGCCATTGAGCAACAGGGCAACGTGCTAAAGCTGCCCCTTGGCGACGTCGGCGTGGCCGAGGCGTGCTCGGGTATTCGCTCGTTCACGGCGTGTTTGTTCGCCGGCTCGTTTCTCGCGGCGGTGTTCCTCGACAAGCTCTGGAAAAAAGTCGGTCTCGTGGCCTCGGCGATCGTGTTCGCCTTCATGACCAATTTGATTCGCAGCCTTTTTCTGACGGCTTGGGCTTATAACTACGGACCCAAGGCGATCGAGGGCAAGGTGCACGATATCGCCGGTTACGCGGTGCTCGGCCTCACGGTGATCGGCCTGCTGTGCCTGCTGCCGCTCTTTAATCTAACGTTTGTATCGGGCGACGGATCGCACGACGGCGAAGACGCTCCGGTGACGAATCGCAAGACGGGTTGAGCGACGCGATGATCTGGCTCTATCGGTTTTTGTTTCCGCCGGTGATGTTGCTGGCCTCGCCGTATTACTTGCTTCGCATGCGTCGCCGCGGCGGCTACGGCGAACACTTCGGCCAACGCTTCGGCGCGGTTCCGGCGCTGCCGGCGAAACGCGACGGTGTGCGCCGTGTGTGGCTGCAAGCGGTGAGCGTCGGCGAGATGCTGGCGATCGCTCCGCTGCTGGAGTCGCTGCGTGCTGACCCCGCGGTGGAAGTTTACCTCACCACGACGACGAGCACCGGCTACGCGCTGGCTCGCGAACGCTATTCATCGCTGGTCATCGCGCTCGGGTATTTTCCGCTGGATTGGTGGGCGTTCTCGCGGCGTGCGTGGAAACGTATCGCGCCGGATCTGGTGATTTTGACCGAGGGCGAACGCTGGCCCGAACACATGCGGCAGGCGGCGGTGCGCGGCGTGCCGGTGCTGGCGGTCAATGCACGTCTCTCGGACCGCAGCTTCCGTCGCATGATGAAACTGCGCACGGTGTCAGCACTGCTGTTTCGTGGCATCACGCGTGTGCTCGCGTGTTCAGAGCATGATGCGGAGCGTTTCCGCCAGATCGGTTTTAATCCGGCCAGCATCAGCACGACCGGCAACATCAAGTTCGACGTGACGATTCCGCTGCTCACGGATGACGAGAAGTCCGCGTTGCGCGCCGAACTGGGTTTCGCGGGAACCGACCCGGTGTTGCTCGGCTCCTCGACGTGGCCGGGTGAAGAGGCGGCGTTGATTGAAAGCTTCAAGACGTTGCGGGCCGAGGGCAGGGCGGTGCGGTTGTTGATCGTGCCGCGTCATGCGGAACGTCGTGCCGAGATCGAGGCGCTGCTGCAAACCAGCGGGCTGACGTATCATTTCCGCTCGCGCGGCGCGGCTCCGGCCGGCCTGTCGGTCGATGTAGCGGTGGGTGACACTACGGGCGAGTTGCGCCGGTTGACCCAACTCGCCGAGTTGGTGTTTGTCGGCAAGAGCCTGCCCCCGCATCACGAAGGACAGACGCCGGTCGAAGCGGCTGCGTTGGGCAAACCGATCGTGTTCGGTCCGGAGCTCACGAATTTCCGCGTGATCGCGCGCGACATGCGCCAGATGGGCGCGGCTCTTTCGGTGCCGGATGCCGCAGGTTTGCGCGAGGCGGTGCGTTCGCTGTGGGCGGATGCTCCCGCGAAGGCGCGCATGGCGGCGGCGGCGCAAGTTTGGCGGCAGGCGAATCAAGGCGCGGTGGGCCGCACGCTGGCCGTCATTCGCGAGGAACTGGCGTTGCTGGAGAATTAAAGGTTGCCGGACCTCCGGCGCGGCCTACGGTCGGACCTTTTACGTTGGATGCAAACGCACGGCCCGAAACGAGTCTATACTCCGCAGTCGCTTGAATTTTGGTTCGGTAAACTCGAACACGATTGGGAGCGTCACTTCAGCGACTCCCAATTGGAGGAAGGCCATCGCATCTACCGTGACGGCGAAGTGCGCGAACTCGAGCTGACCGCCTCCGACGCGATCATCCACCGTCGCATCGACAAGAAGGACGAATACGCCGTCATCGAGTGGAACGACGCCGGTGTTTCCGTGCGATCGTCGTCCACCGACATCGCTCTCGCGCATTCCCTCGCCGTGGCCGGTCTGCACGAAATCGAGGAACTGGTGGCCGATGAAATTTCACCGCTGCCCGACGACGCTCCGCCGCCTGCGCCCGCCGCATCGACCTCGGCTGGCAACGGCGTGCAGCATCACGGCAACGGCTTTGGCAACGGCCACGCCTTTGCCAATCCGCCGGCGGCTCCGGTTGCATCCCGCGCACCGGCCGCTTCGCGTCGCACACCTGCGGGTGCCGCCGCCCGCGCGGTTTCACGCACGCTCATTCTCGTTTTCACGACGACGGCGGACGGCCTCACGTTCCAAGCCAACTGGATCAATCCCGACAAGAAACGCGTGCCCGCCCTCGGACAAGCCGCGCAAGCGGCCGGCCAGGGTCATGCGACCGTCAGCTCCAGCGAACGCGCGAAGTTGATCGGCCTCGCGGCCTACGCGCGCAAAGCCCACTTCGCCTACAACCAGGTCACGGGCCTCTACGTCCTCGCCTCGGTGGTGGAGATTCCCAACTTCCTGCGCACAACGCTGCCCGCGTGGAAAAAATTGTTCTCCGTCGAGCTCGACGCGCAGTCCGGCAAGTTGCTCCAAGGCACCAAGGAAATCTCCGTCGAAGCCGTGGCCACCACGCGCAAGGGCAAGACGGACGGGCAGGGGCTCGACCTCCGCTGGATCTTCAAAGCCGGCGAACGCATGCTGACCGACGAGGAAGTTTCCCTGCTCACGCGCAAGGCGACGTCCACGATGATCATTCCCGACATCGGCATCGTGTCGTTGCCCGTCGAGCGCCTCGCTTCCATCAGCGCGTGGCATCGCACCGCCGCCGAGGCGCGCAGCACGGGCGAGCTTTCGCCTTACCTGATTTTTTCCCTCTACAGCGACAGCCGCGTCAAACTCACGCTCTCCGCCGAGTTGGAGGCCTGGCGCCAGAATGTGCTTACCGCCACCGCGGCGAATCCCACGCTGCCCGAGCTGTTGCGTCCGTATCAACGTCGCGGCGTAGAGTGGATGCATCACCTCTGCGACGTCGGTTGCCACGGTCTGCTGGCCGACGAAATGGGTCTCGGTAAAACGCTGCAGGTGCTCACGCTGCTTGCGACGCGGCCGCTGCCGGATCGTTCGAGCATCATCGTGTGTCCGGCCAGCGTGGTGCCGGTGTGGCGCGAGGAGATCCTGCGTTTTTATCCGCACCTCGCGGTTGATGTCCTGAAGACCGGCAACGACTTCACGACGCGCAAGGAGCCGGTCATCTGGCTCGCGAGCTACACGCAGCTCCGCAAGCACCGCCCGCTGCTCGACAAACACGAGTTCGGTTACGCCGTGCTCGACGAAGGCCAGTTCATCAAGAACCCCGATGCGAAGGTCACGCAGACGTGTTTCGCGATCCGCGCCCGCCATCGGATCGTGCTCACCGGCACGCCGCTGGAAAACCGCCAGCTCGATCTGTGGTCGATCTTCCGTTTCCTGCTTCCCGGATTGCTCGGCACGCGCGTCACGTTTGAGGCTTCGCTCAACGCCGACCGCGCCGGCACGCTGGATCGCCTCCGCGCGCAGCTCGCGCCGTTCATCCTGCGCCGCACCAAAAACGCCGTCGCCACCGAGCTTCCACAGAAGGTCGAGATCGACCTGCTGTGCCCGCTCACCGATGTGCAACGCTCCGAATACGCGCGCATTTGCTCCGAGGGTCTCAACCGCCTCGGTGACGACGTCGGTGCGGCCATGCGTGAGAAGTCCTTTGGCTTCCTCGCGTTGCTCACACGCCTGCGCCAGGTGTGCTGCGATCCCGACATGCTGCCGTGGTTGCACGCGCCGTTGTCCGACTCCGGCAAGATTACGCTGCTCGTCGAGAAACTCGCCGAGGTCATCGGCAGCGGTCACAAGGTCGTCATCTTTTCGCAGTTCGTGATGTTGCTCGACCGCGTGCGCGCCGCTCTTGCGGAGAGTTTCCCTGACCTGCCGCGTTACGAGCTCACTGGCATGACTCTGGACCGCCTCAAGCCCGTGCAATCGTTCCAGGGCGCCGAGGGTGCCGCGGTGATGCTCGTCTCGCTTAAGGCCGCCGGCACCGGCATCACGTTGCACGCCGCGGATTACGTTTTCCTGCTCGACCCGTGGTGGAATCCCGCGGTCGAGGCGCAGGCTGTCGATCGCGTTCACCGCATCGGCCAGAAGAGCACGGTGTTTGTGTATCGCATGGTGACGGCCGGCACGATCGAGGAGCGTATTCAGGCGCTGCAGGCGTCGAAGAAGGATCTCTTCAACAAGGTCGTGGGCGGGCTGGGTGGGGATTTCGATCTCAGCCGGCATTTCTCGTCGTTGCACGAACTGGTGCAACTCACGACGACGCAGGAAGAGACGGAGCAGTCGTCGTAATCAGACGCACGGGTTTTAAATCCGTTCAAATTGAGGGGTTATGACGGCTTCGTAACAAAGCCGCCACGAAACCGTAACAATCGCCTGTCATCTTGGGGCCTGAAACGCACGGCCTAGTGCGTGTTCAGCTAACACACCAACACCCAAGAAGAACATGGCTCTTAACTCACTCAAATGGCTCGCGCTGCTCGGCGGCCTCGCCGCCGGCTCGGCCTCCCTGGCTGTTGCCCAGGACAGCGGTCCGCTTATCGATACCCTCGTCAAGAAGGGCATCCTGACCGACCAGGAAGGCGAAGACCTCCGCGTCGAACTCCTGAAGGACTTCGGCACCACGTCCCCTGGTAAACTCGAAATTTCCTCCGCCGTCACCAAGCTCAAGATCGCCGGTGACGCCCGCGTTCGTTATCAATACGACAACGAGCAGCCCAACACGGCGGGTGCCCCCAGCACCGCAGGCGATCGCGATCGTAACCGCTATCGTTACCGTGTTCGCCTCGGGTTCCTTGCTGACCTCGGACCCAAGTGGTCCGCCGGTCTTCGCTTGGAGACCGCCAGCAGCGCGACCTCGACCAATGCCGATCTCGGCGCCGGCACTGACAACTTCGATAAAGTCGGCGATGGTGCTTTCTTTGGTCAGGCCTACTTGAACTACAAAGACACGGGCGTTCTCGGTGCTGACTCCGTCGATGTGCGTCTTGGCAAATTGCCCCACAAGTTCTTCAATCCCGGCGTCAACGGTTTCTGGATCGACTCCGATATCAACTTTGAGGGTGCCGCCCAAGAGGTTGTTTACAGCGACATCGGCCTGAAGGACTCCACCCTCTCAGTGCGTGCCGGCCAGTTTGTTTTGAATAACAACGCTGCCAACTCGGGTGCCGGCCCTGGCGGTGCGGTCAACAAGAGTGTCAGCCCCTCGTTGCTGCTGATGGGCCAGGTCGAGTATGCGACCAAGAAGTGGAAGGTTGCTCCCACGATTGTCGCGTTTGCCGCTCCGTCCGATCATGACCGCAGTCTCGCGAACACCAACGTTCCCGCTGGCAATCCCCAGTCCACGGACGCCGCTGTCTATAATGACCTCGCGACCGTTCTCCT
This sequence comes from Rariglobus hedericola, assembly GCF_007559335.1. Lineage (NCBI taxonomy): Bacteria > Pseudomonadati > Verrucomicrobiota > Opitutia > Opitutales > Opitutaceae > Rariglobus > Rariglobus hedericola. The sequence goes on along the minus strand of NZ_VMBG01000001.1, from coordinate 1,394,316 downwards.
GCCCTTCGAATACAGCTTCAAGTTGGGCAGCAAGCCCGCTGCGGTGTATGCCACCTACGGATATAACTTCAAGGGTGAGGAGCGCGCTCAGCGCCTAGCTTCTGCGGTCACCACGGCCCAGAAGAACCTGGTCGATGATGACTCCCAGATGTATAACTTGGGCGTTCGTTACGGTGAGAACAAGAATGCCGGTGATTACCAGTTGGTCGGCGAATACCGCCATGTTGGTAACGGCTCCTACTCGTCGCTGCTGCTCGATTCCGACTTCAACGGCGGTCTCCTGAACGGCGAAGGATTTATCCTCTCGGGTTCCTACAGCCTGACCAACGCGATCACCGCCACCATCACCTACTTCAACTCGTTCAACATCGAGGGTAACCGCGTTCCTTCCTCCGTGGCAGGCGCCCGTGGTAACGGTCTCGGTGAGGCCCAGGTCCTCCAGATCGACCTGTCCGCCAAGTTCTAACCCTTACGATCAAGGCGCGGGCTCCGAGTCCGCGCCTTGGTTTTCCTTTAATTTAAAAGAGCAGTTTTCCGTATCATGAAAAAATCATTCGTCATTCTCGCCGCCCTGGTCGCCGCCGCTTCCGTGCAGGCCCAGAAGCTCGTCATCAAGGGCTCCGATACCCTCGGTGCAAAATTGGTGCCCATGCTCTCCGAAGAGTATAAGGCCAGCCACCCCGGCGTCTCGTTCGAAATCGCCGCTGAAGGTTCCACCACCGGCATCGCCGCCATCACCGACGGCACCGCCGCCATCGGCATGTCGTCCCGCCGCGCCAAGTCCACCGAGGTCTCCGCCGCCGCCGCCAAGGGCGTCGCCATGAAGCCCACGATCGTCTGCTACGACGGCATGGCTGTCATCGTGAACGAGAACAATCCCATCACCACGCTCACCAAGCGCCAGGTTGAACAGATCTTCACCGGCGACGTCACCGATTGGTCCGCTGTCGGCGGCAAGCCCGGCAAGTTCTCGCTCTACACCCGCAACACCTCCTCCGGCACCTACTCGGACTGGAAGGACCTCGCCATGAAGAAGCGCGACTACGCCTCCACCTCCCAGAAGATGGCCGGCAACGAGCAGATCGCCGCTGAAATCGGCAAGAATGCCAACGGCATCGGCTACGTCGGCGTCGCCTACATCCACGCTCCCGGCGTGAAGGTGATCCCGATCGAAGGCCACCTGCCCACCAAGGAAGAGGTTCTCTCCAAGAAGTATCCCTACGCCCGTCCGAACTTCTACTACACCAACGGCGAACCCTCCGGCGAAGCCGCGAAGTTCATCGAGTTCACGCACAGCGAAGCCGGTCAAAAGATCGTCGAGAAGGTCGGGTTCATCCCGGTCAAGTAAGCGTTTCCATGTGTTTTGTGTAGGTTTGTAACGGTATTGTCACAGAGGCCCGCTTGACGGTTTTTCAGGCGGGCCTCTGCTTTTTTAACGGACGCAACTACGCGCCATTCTCCCTTTTCCACCACTTTCGCCGCCCTCGTTTCGCATGTTGACCGCGCCCGTCACACCTCCGCCGCAGAAGCAGCCTCTGCCGCCCAAGCCGTTCCTTATTCAAAAGGAGCGCACCCGCTTTTTCGGCCTCACTCTGGACGAGACAATCCGCGCCTTTTTCGGCGGCAACGCCTTCATGGCGGTCGTCGTTCTCGCGCTGATCACGGTGTTTCTTTTCCGCGAAGGCTCCGCCTTCTTCGGTCAGAACCGTGAGAGCATTACTCTCTACCGCACCGCGGGTCTCGAATACGTGGACTACATGCGCGCCGACCAGGAAGGGCACACCGCACTCACGCGTTATCTCTTCGATATTCGCATGCGCGCCGTGAAGCAGATGACGGAAAACGAAGGCCTCTCGCTGGCCGATGCCAATGCGAAGCTCGCCGCGTTCGACGATTTTTCCGGACGTTACAGCGACACCATCGAGCCCGTGCGCGGACTCGTTTCCGAACTCACCGATGTCGCCGTCGCCATCAAGGAAAAGTATAAAATCAACGAGGACGCCAAGAAGGAACGCGCCCAGTTTCTCGCCGCCGGCATGACCGCCGAGGCCGATGCGGTGAACATCATCACCGTCGATTTTAAGACGGAGCTGGCTCCCTTGGTTGGCGTCACCCCGGCCTACGTTGAGGCCGCCAATGGTGTGGCCACCGCCATCAAAGACGTGCTCGCCACCGCTCCCGTGTTGTCCGTGCCCGAACTCGAAACGCGCATGACCCGTTTCAAAGAGCTCAACGCCGACTACCTCGCTACCTTCCCCGAGACACGCCGCAAGCTGGAGTCGTGGGACTACCAGAAGCCTGTTCCGCTCCTCGACACCGTCACCGGGTTTCTCTTCGGCAAGGAATGGCTCACCGCCAGCTTCTGGCAGGATTGGTATGGAGTCGTTCCTCTCTTCATCGGCTCGCTGATGGTCTCGGTGATCGCGCTTTTCCTCGCCGTGCCGCTCGGGGTTGGCGCCGCGATCTACATTAACCAGTTTGCCAGTGTCCGTGAGCAAAAACTCATCAAGCCCGCTATCGAGTTCATCTCGGCGATTCCTTCGGTGGTGCTCGGTTTCTTCGGCATCGCCGTGCTGGGCCAGGTCCTCCGCGCCTTGTCTCAGATCGAGGCACTGAGCTGGGTCCCAGGCTTTCCGTTCTCCGAGCGTCTCAATGCGTTGACCGCCGGCTGTCTGCTCGCGCTCATCGCCGTGCCGACGATCTTCACCCTCGCCGAAGATGCGCTGAACAATGTGCCGCGTTCGTTTAAAGAAGCGTCCTTCGCCCTCGGTGCCTCACGCATGCAGACGATTCTCCGCATCATCGTTCCGGCTTCGCTCTCCGGTATCGTTTCGGCGATCCTTCTGGGTCTCGGTCGCGTGATCGGCGAGACGATGGTCGTGCTTCTGTGCGCCGGTAATCGTATCGCGATTCCCGACTTCACCAAGGGCCTGACCGCCTTCGTCCAGCCGGTGCACACCATGACCGGCATCATTGCCCAGGAGATGGGTGAGGTGGTCCGTGGTGAGATCCACTACCGCGCTCTCTTTATGGTCGGCCTCGTCCTTTTCTTCATCGCCCTGCTGATCAACTTCCTCGCGCAAAAGATCGTGCGCAAATACCGCGTGTCCATCGGCTGAGCCTGTTACCATGAGCACTCCTATTAATCCTTTCGCCACCAAGCCCAGCCGCAGCCGTTCCTTCGAGAAGGTCATTCTCGGCGTTTTCCGCTTCGCGACATATTTCGTGCTGCTGTGCGGCGTCATCGTTTTCGCCGACATCATCTTCAAAGGCCTGCCGACCGTCACCAACGCATTCAAGACCACCTCGTCGTTTCCCTACGTCACCAACACATTTCTCTTCGAAGCCCCTGAGTCGCTCTACGTTTTCGAGCACAACGGCCAGAAGATGGAGATGGGTGACAAGGAGTATCGCGCCTTCCGTGAGTCGGAAACCGCCAAGGCCGCCTCTGCCGGACAGCCCGCACCGGTCTTCAAATCCTCCAGCTACGTTTACTCCGCGGGCGGGATCTGGCCGTGCATCGTGGGCACCGTGTTGCTCGTGGTGGGCTCGATGACGATCGCGCTTTTCCTCGGTGTGTGCAGTGCGATCTACCTGAATGAATATGCGAAGGACGGGACGGTCGTGCGCTTCATCCGTCTCGCGATTCTCAATCTCGCCGGCGTGCCTTCGATCGTTTTCGGCCTCTTCGGCTTCGGCATGTTTGTCATTTTCTTCGACTGGAACGTCTCGCTTCTCGCCGGCTGGTTCACGCTCGCTTTCATGGTGTTGCCCGTGGTCATCACGGCCTCCGAGGAATCGCTCAAGGCCGTGCCCAAGGGCTTCCGTGAGGGCTCGCTCGCGCTCGGCGCCACCAAGTGGCAGACGATCCGCAAGAACGTGCTGCCTTACGCCCTCCCGGGCATTTTGACTTCCTCCATTTTGGGTATCGCCCGTGTCGCCGGCGAAACCGCACCGATCATGTTCACCGCCGCCTACGTCGTCCGCGACAAGCTGCCGTGGGACGTCGAGAAGGTCAGCGACTTCTTTTTCCAAGGCGTGATGGCGCTGCCGTATCACATCTACGTGGTCTCCTCGAAGATCCCGCAGAATGAATACACCGCACGCGTCCAATACGGCACCGCCTTCGTCTTTCTGGGCATCGTCGCCCTCATCGCCACCGCCTCCATCATTTTCCGCAACAAGCTCCGCAGCCGCTACCAATGGTAACCGCCTCCACACTTCTCACCGCCGCGCCCATGGAAACTCCCTCCGCCACTCCCGCCTCCCGTTCTTTTCAGGTGCCCACCCGCGCCACTGATAAAGAAAAGGCCGACACCCTCATTGAGATCGATAATTTCGATTTCTACTACGGTGCCAAACAGGCGCTTTTCGACATCAACCTGAAGCTCGACGACAAGCGCGTCACCGCGTTCATCGGACCGTCCGGTTGCGGTAAATCCACGTTGCTGCGCTGCCTCAACCGCATGAACGATCTCATCGACGGCACCAGCGTGAAGCGCGGTGGCGTCAAGATCCGCGGCGTCGACATCAACGGTCGCGACGTCGATTCCATCGAGCTGCGCAAACGCGTCGGCATGGTTTTCCAGAAGTCCAATCCCTTCCCGAAATCCATCTACGAAAACGTCATTTACGGCCTGCGCATCCAGGGTGAAACCAACAAGGCAAAGCTCGACGAAGTGGTTGAGAAATCCCTGCGCGGCGCCGCGCTGTGGGACGAGGTTAAGGACCGCCTGCACGAGAGCGGCCTCGGCCTCTCGGGCGGACAACAGCAGCGCCTCTGCATCGCCCGCACGATCGCCGTTTCCCCCGAGGTCATCCTCATGGACGAGCCTTGCTCCGCACTGGATCCCATCGCGACCGCCAAGGTCGAGGAACTCATCCACGATCTGAAGAAAGAGTTCACCATTATCATCGTGACGCACTCGATGCAGCAGGCCGCCCGTTGCTCCGACAAGACCGCGTTCTTCTACATGGGCAAGTTGATTGAATATGCCGACACCCGCACGATCTTCATGAACCCCGGCAACCCCCAGACCGAAGCCTACGTCTCGGGTCGCTTTGGCTGAGTTTTCTTAACACAGAGGACTCAGAGATCGCGGAGTTTTAAACTTCCGTCTCTGTGTTCTCCGTGACCCCTGTGTTTAATTTTCAATTTATTCTATGAAACGTTTTTTTGACGCCGAACTCGAAACCTTCCGCTCCCATCTGATGATCATGGGCGAGACCGCCATCCGCCAGGTGCGCGATTCGCTCAAGGCGCTCGTCGATGCCGACGTGGCGCTGGCTGATCGCGTGATCGCGGCCGACGACGAGCTCGACAACCTGGAGATGAGCATCGACGACGAGGCCATTCGCTACATGAACCTGCGCGCTCCCGTCGCGACCGAACTGCGTCTCGTGATCGTCGGCATGAAGGCTTCGCACGATCTCGAGCGCGTGGGCGACGAATGCACCACGATCGCCAAGCGGGCCGTGCGCCTCGCCGGTTCGCCTCCGCTCAAGGCTTACGTCGACATCCCTCGCATGGCCAACATCGCGGTCGAGATGCTGCGCGACGCGATGGATTGTTTCCTTCACGGCGACACCGACAAGGCGCTCGCCATCGTTCGTCGCGACTCCGAGGTCGATGCGATCAACAAGCAGCTCTACCGTGAGCTGAGCAGCTTCATGATCGAGAATCCCGCTACGACCACGCGTGCGCTGGAACTCATGTTCATCTCGAAGTCGATCGAGCGCATCGCCGACCACGCCTGCAATATCGCCGAGGAAATGGTGTTCCTCGCGAAGGCCCAGGACATCCGCCACCGCGAAGAGCTCAAGAAGGGCTGAGCATTCGCCAATACGGGCACAAAAAAGCGCGGCTTTGAAAGCCGCGCTTTTTTAGTATCCAGCCGAGTGCAAGCAGCGGCAGACCAGATAACCGAGCAGACCGGTGATCGGCAGGGTGAGCACCCACGCCCACACGATTCGGGAAACGACACCCCATTTGACGGCGCTGAGGCGCTTGGTGGCGCCGACGCCCATGATGGATGTCGAGATGACGTGCGTGGTCGAAAGCGGGATGCCGATGTGCGACGCCACGCCGATGATGGCTGCTGCGGTGGTCTCGGCGGCGAAGCCGTGGATGGGCTGAAGTTTCACCATCTTGTGGCCCATCGTCTTGATGATGCGCCAGCCGCCGCCGGCGGTGCCCGCGGCCATCACAATGGCGCAGGTGAGCATGACCCAGCGATGAACTTCAAACTCCGGCGTGCGCAAAAAATGAAGCCAGGACGGCACATCGTCGAACGCGCCTGCCTGCGTGCCGGTGAACAACGCGAGGGCGATGATGCCCATGGTTTTTTGCGCGTCGTTGGTGCCGTGGGAAAAGCCCATCCAGCTCGCGCTGACGATCTGCAGCTTGCCAAACCATTTGTTGATGAAGTGCGGCGTCGCGCGCTTGAGCACGGCGTAGAGAAACAGCATGAGCAACCCGCCGCCGACGAAACCGATGAGCGGAGAGAGCAGCATCGGCATGACGATCTTGGGCCAGATGCCGATGTGTTTGCCATCGACCATCTCGCTCCAGTGAAGCACGCCCCAGTTGCCCTTGGCGGTGGCGAGTGCCGCGCCGCACAAGCCGCCGACCAGCGCGTGGCTGGAGCTGGAGGGCAGACCGAGCCACCACGTGAAGAGGCCCCAGATGATCGCACTGATCAACGCCGCCAGGATGGTCGGCATGGTAGCGACGTTGGCATCCACGAGGCCGCCGCCGATGGTCTTGGCGACGGCGGTGCCCATGAGCGCGCCGAGCAGATTGAAAAACGCCGCCATCATGATGGCCTGGCGGGGTGTGAGCACCTTGGTCGAGACGACCGTGGCGATGGCGTTGGCCGCGTCGTGGAAACCGTTGATGTATTCAAACACCAAGGCCGCGAACAGAACGATCAGGAAAAGCGTCATGGGACGGACGGGCGGACGCTTACGAGTATTTCAGCACGATCTGGAAAACGACGGCTCCGGCGTCGCGACAGCGATCCACGGCTTTCTCCATCATTTCGAAAAGATCCTGGAGAATCATCGTCTCCTTGGCGTCATACGGACCGTTGTAGAGATCTTTGATCAGGCCGAGCATGACCTTGTCGGCCTCGCCCTCGGCGAATTGCAGGCGCTCGTTGGCTTCCTGCACGTTTTCCAACTTTGCGCCGCGGCGCAGCTGTTTCACCATGAAGGCGACCGCTTCGCCGGCCTGGCAGAGGAGGGCGGCCTGGCGCTGAAAACCCTCGGTGGGCACGCGACCGGGATAAATGGAGAGACGCTCGACCAGCTTCTCGACGATCTTCGGGATGCGGTAGAGGGCGAGGGAAAGGGATTCGATGTCTTCGCGCTCGATGGGCGTGACGAAGGTTTTGCAGAGTTCCTCGGTGATCTGCTGGGTGATGCGCTTGTCCTTGCGGCGGCTCTGGATGAACTCGTCGAGGTCATTGGCCGAGGTAAAGGCCTGGCTGCGTTGGAGGTAGCTGGCCAGCAGCTTGGTGCTGGTGAGCGCTTCTTCCGCGCTGGCTTCGAGAAGGTCGTAGAACTTCTCGTCTTTACCAAAGAGTTTTTTGAGCGAGAGCATGGCAAGTCATGCGGTAGCAGTCCTGTCACATTTGTAAACACCGGCTTTTTGGGCCGATTCAGGTCTTTCCCCGCAACTGGGACCAAGTTGCCCCGATCACCTCGTAAACCGCCTTGGTGCTCCGTTCCAAACCGCCGACATTCCATGTGAAAAAATCAAAGAATCGGGGGTGAATATCACGTCCCGCGTAGTCGGCCGGGCAGGCGACTGCATCGATTCCCTGGCGGCGACACAGTGCCATTGCTCGCGGCAGGTGCCACGCCGAGGTGACCAATGCCACGGGGGCGTCGCCGGCGAGTGCGCGGATGGCCACGGCTTCCTGCTCGGTGTCGCGTGCGCTGGAGATTTCCAAAATACGCTCGCGCGGCACGCCGAGTGACACGGCGACATCCGCCAGCAAGCGTGCGTGCGACGGCCCGCCGATGGCTGCATCGTTTGGCCCGCTCACGATCAGGCGGGCCTGCGGCATCTGTCGCACCAATCGAACACCCTCGACGATCCGTGACAACGCCGAGGCGCTCAGCTGGTTGTTGGCCGGCCATTCCGGCGCATGGGTATTGCCTCCGCCGAGCACCACTACGAATTCGCAACGCGCGAGATCATCGGGCAGGGGGGCGCCCGCCGTGAGCGTGGGTTGCGACGGGTATTCGGCTTCGAGTCCGCGCACGAACCAGGTGCCGATACCGGAGTTGCTACACACGAGCAGCCAGAGTCCGCCAACCAGTGCGAATCCGCGGCCGAGTCGTTTCCGCCGGGTGAAACGCATCAACACCACGCCGCCGATGATCAATGCGACTGACAACGGCAGCGGCATGAGCCAGTAGCCCGCGACTTTCTTTAACCAGAACAACATGGTGCGCAGCGTGGAGCTGAACTCCGTTCGCGCCCAACAAAAAACCGAGCCGCGTGCCGAGGGCGCGAAGGGCTCACGAACGCTGGTCGAGCACGTTGCCCGGCACGCGGTTCATGCCGATCCAGTAGCGTTCGAGCATCGGAATCATTTCAACCAGCACCTTGGTATCGACGGGTTTTACCAGATAGGAATTCGCGCCGAGTGCATACGCACGGGACACATCGGTATCGAACATCGAGGTCGTTAGCATGACGACGGGCACGTTTTTAAACTGTGGATGCTTACGGATCCATTCGAGCACCTCAAAACCCGAAACGGAGGGCATGTTGATGTCCAAAATCACCAAGGCGGGAATCGGGTGTTGCTGACGATCGGCATACGGGCCGGTGCCCGAAAAGTATTCAATCGCCTCGCGACCGTCGCGGGCGAATTGCAGGGCGAACGTGGCGGCGGCGCGCTTGCAGGCGACTTTGAAAATCAGGATTTCGTCTTCTCCATCTTCGACCAAGAGAACGGTTTTCGGCTGCGCTGAGATATGACCCCGAGATTCTCTGCCGACATGGTCCGCCGGATCTCTAAATGAGGACGCAAGCGGCTTTTCTTGGTGAGTCATGGACAGGAAATGGAATCGAGCTGGAAGCGTTCTGCGCAATCAACGGCCCACAGACAATCCTGCATTCGCAGAGATGATACCTGAACTGATTTTAGTTGGCCGATGGAATCTCCGGCCGGGTCGGATTATTGCCGACAAATCATGGTGGAGCAGATCGGGATCAAACCGACGACCTCGTCATTGCGAACGACGCGCTCTATCAACTGAGCTACTGCCCCATGCAGGAAGGGGATGTTTTGGGGAGACGACTCGTGCGAGTAAACATCAATTTTCAGGAGCTCGCTTTGAGTAATTTGACGGAACGGTAAAATATGCGCGCCGCGATGGTTTGGTCTCCAATTTGCTATTGAAGCTCAAAACTGACGGCCAACACTCAGGCCGACTCGTATTAAAAATTAACGTCTGAATTGAAGTCATGAAGAAATCCACGGTCAAAGCCGCCAAGCCAACCGCAACCGCCAAAAAAGCTCCCGCCAAAGCCGCCAAAAAGCCGGTGGCTGCCCCGGTGAAGCGTTCCGTCGCTCCCGCCAAAGCTCCTGCGGTGAAGAAGGCTCCTTCGGCCAAAGCACCTGCTGTGAAAGCCTCCGCCGCCAAGCAGTCCGCCACGGTGATCACTGCTCTCATCGACATCGGTTTCGGCAACACGCTTTACGTGCGCGGCGAAGGTGCCGGCCTGAGCTGGGATGCGGGCATCGCGCTCGACTGCGTCTCCGACGACAAGTGGAGCATCTCGCTTCCGGCTTCCAGCAAGCCCGTGGTCTACAAACTTCTCATCAACGACCTCAGCTGGTCCGAGGGTGCTGATTTTATCGCCGAGTCCGGCGTGAAGGCCTCGGTGGTTCCTTCGTTCTAAACGACTGCCCGTCCGCCGACGGGATCGGGGCTCATCGCCAGCAAGCGCGCCTGCAATGTCAGGGCGCTTGCTTCGCGATCACCCAAGGTAGCGCTGGGCACTTCAGCGCAGTAAACGCGAATGCGTGAAAAAGGACGCGGCAGGTGAAAGCGGTCCCAGCTCGGCAGTTGCCAAGAAGTTTCGTAGGCACAGCCCAACAGCAGCAGCGGTGCCTGCACGCGGCGCGCGACGATCAGTCCGCCAGCTTTGAATTCGTAGATGGGACCGCGCGGTCCGTCGGGTGTGATGCCGATGTCGTTGCCCGCCCTCATCACGTCAACGAGCGCGGTGACGGCTTCACGTCCCAGTTTATGACTGGATCCGCGCACGGCACGGATGCCTATCAAGGAGAAGAACGCTTCCAGCCACGCGCCGTCTTTACTCGGACTGACCAAGCCGTAAACCGGCCGGCCCTGGCGATAGCGGCGGAAAATCTCGGCGGTGATAAAGAGCCGGTTGTGCCAAAGCGTGAAAGCGACGGGCTGGTCGATTTTGGATACGGCGCGAAGTGACTCCGGCGACATTTCCAAGTGCAGCGATCGTCCCCACAACTGCATGAGCAGACCCAGCGGCCAGAGCGCAGCCCGACGCCAGCCGCGCAGGCCGTGGATCTTGGATGGGCGCGTGGGGAGTGACATGAAGCGCGGATGTTGGCCTGCGAATGCCCGCGCCGCCAAGCGAAAGTTCATTCAACTCATTCAGCTGACGCGACGTGGCGCGCGGCTTGCATGTTGGCGCTCGACGGCTCGCGGGTTTAGCCGCCAATCTTTCTTTAACTAATGCACTCTTTTTTCGGTATCGCGTTGGAGGTTTTCATCGTCCTCGCCCTGGTGGCCGCCAATGGTTTTTTCGTGGCGGCGGAATTCGCGCTCGTGAAAGTTCGCGCGAGCCAGCTTCAGCCGATGGTGAAAACCGGAGGCTGGCGGGTGAAATTCGCGCTCGCCGCGACCAACAAGCTCGATGCCGCGCTCTCGGCCACGCAGCTCGGCATCACGCTGGCGAGTCTCGGTCTCGGCTGGGTCGGCGAGCCGTTTATCGCGCATCGTATCGCTCCGTTGATGGGGAAGTTTGGTATCACCGAGGCCAGCACGGTGTCGTCGGTTTCCTTCATCGTGGCGTTTTTGGTGATCACGTTTCTCCACATTATTTTTGGCGAGCTGGCACCGAAGTCACTGGCGATTCAGCGGCCTAAGGCGGTTTCACTGGCCACGGCGGCACCGCTCATCGTTTTTTATTACATTCTGTTTCCGTTCATCTGGACGCTGAATGGCACCGCCAATCTTTTCCTAAAATGGGCGGGGCTTGATCCGGCGGGCGAGGGCGAGGGCGCGTTCAGTTCGGAGGAACTGGAATACGTGTTGAGCCATGCGCGTCATTCGCATCCGGGCGATTCGTTGATCAACAAACTCATGATCCGTTCGCTGCGTCTGCGTGAAATCCGCGCGCACCAGATCATGCGTCCGCGTGAACAGATCGTGGCGTTGTGGATTGATAAGCCGATGGAAGAAAATCTGCGCATCGCCCAGATGAGCGGCCACAGCCGGTTTCCGGTGTGCCGGGGCGATTCGTTTGACCAGGCGGAAGGCGTGCTGCTCGTGCGCGAGTGGTTGTGGCAGATCCACGCGCTTGGGCCGCAGGCCTCGTTTGAGCCGTTGGTGCGCCCGGTGATCACGTTCACGCTGAAGACGCCGATTCACACGATGCTCGAGCTGTTCCGTTCCTCGCGTAATCACCTCGCGCTCGTGCTCGACGATGCGGGCAACACCGCGGGCATCGTGAGCTTTGAGGACGTGCTCGAGGAAATCGTCGGCGATATCCGCGACGAATTCGATATCGAGCACGGGCCGATTTTTGAGCTCAACGAGCAGTTCATCGTCGTGAGCGGCGCGCTCACCATGCGCGAATTGCAGGCGGAAACCGGCTGGACGTTTGAATGGCAACCGAAGGAGACGGTCGCGCTCTGGACGCAGCGTCAATTTGGCGGTCTGCCCAAGCGCGGCGAGACAATCACGGTCGGAGATTATCTCGTGACCGTGGTCGATGTTCACGCCGAGCGCGTGCGCCGTGTGAAAGTGCAGCGACTGGCTCCGGCCGCCGAATAACCGGCGACCGGGATCGCTCAGGGCCCGAGTGCTTCGGGACTGGGCGCGACGGGCTCGGATAGCCCGCCGGTGTGGGTGATGCCCTCGCTCGGTGAACCTGTGTCAGGGTTGCCTGCTGAAAGGTGGGCTGAGTTCGCCGGACCTTGGACCATTTCCTGGAGGTGAACCCAGAAGTTATCGGAGAGCTCGTGGTGAACGCCCCAGTGAAGACGATGAGAAGAAAGAAAAGACATGGTGTGGAATGCTGCGGTTGCCTGATGCGATTTCAGGACGGTTGCTGACAGGAGCAGGGAGCGGAGCGCACAGGCTCCGTCCGCGTAAACGGCGGGGGCTATCTCAGGCCAGGGCCGGCGGACCGCAGATCAACGGCAGTCCGATTTCATCCAAGCATCGGGCGTGGAACTCACGTTCATTGATACGTCCGCAAATTCTGAAGGCGGGATCGGGGAACCGGTCCGGCTGTTCGGGGAGCATGAGTCCGGTCGGTTGCCGGTCTGCTTCGCTTTTTTTATCCTCGGTTTTCTTAAGGTCCGAAAGCGTGAAGTCGCTGATCAAGGGCAACGGACGCTCTTGAAGCTGATTCAGGCAGCGGGTCGTTTCCTCACGGGGCGACGACGTTGAAGCTTGAATCTGCGGGCACATCAAGGTGACCGCGACCCAGAGCAAGGACAGCCAATGTCCGCAGAGCTTCATGCCTCTATTAAGCATTGGCGATGCCAGTTATTAAACCGGCTAAACGCATGGTCGCGCAATCCATTCATGCCGAGCGTCGCCCGGATTTCAGATATATATCGTGTTCATAACGATTAATTTCTAAAATGGCCGAATCTGCCGAAAACACGGCTGTATTATACCTGAATCCTACCGATTATATGAGAGACGATTATCTGAAAAACGCACTGTTGGTCATTTCCGACCCCAATATTCTGATCAACGTCATCTCGCTTCGCGTGAAACAACTGCGCCGTGGCAGCCGTCCGTTGGTCGAGTCATTGGAAAAACTGTCTCCGGAAGACACCGCGCTGCGTGAAGTTGCCGAAGGCAAGATCACTTATCAGCTGGCGACGGCCGAAGAGTTGGCGCGTCTCTAACTACGTGGGTCTTCCGACTCAGGTCGGATTGACGGTGTAGGGCGGCTCGGTCTGCACCGTCGTGCGGTTATCGAGCCGCTTCGAGAAATCGAGCGGGTCGCCGACGCCGACCGTGCCGCGGGCCACTTGATAGGCCCAGACTTGGAAGTAAGTGAGCATCGCACCGCCGTAGATGGTGGAAAATGCGCCGTCCACGGCATCCTGTCCGCAGGAGATTTTGATGCGACCGATGCGAGGCTTGTGAAAGCGTGCGTCCGTCGTGAACCAGTGTCCGCCGAGATAGACTTCGGCGTAGGCATGGAAATCCATGTGGTTCTCCGGATCAGGGACGCCGACATCGGGCATGTGTCCGGTGACATAGCGGGCGGGAATGTTGAACGTGCGATTGAGCGCGATGGCCAGATGGGCGAAGTCGCGACACACGCCGTAACCGCGTTGCAGGATATCCCACGCGGAGAGATCGGAGCGGCCCGACATGTAGCGATACTCGATGTTGTCGTGAATCCACTGGCTGATGGCCGTGACGCGCGGCAAGCCGTGTTCAACCTGGCCGAATTTCTGCCACGCGAAATCAGTCAGCTTGTCGGAATCGCAATAGCGGCTCGGCAAAACGTAGCGGAGCAGATCGGCGGGAATGGCATCGGGCGCGAGTGGCTCGGAGTCGGGCAGGTCTTGGTTGTCGGGGTGCGAAGAGACGGCGACGATGGCGTCGTGACGGAAAAAATTGGTGCCGGGCGCCAGCTTCACGCGATGAACGCGGTTGCCGTGACTGTCGGTGAATTGCTCGGAGGGAAGGTTGTCGCCCAGCGTGAGTGCTTCGAAGACGACCGCATGATTGCGATCGGGGAGAGGTTGCAAATTCAGGAGGAGCGAAGCTGTGCCGGTGACCTCATAAGAGAGGCTGCAGCCGACGCGTAAGGTGAGGTCGAAGGGAGGAGAGATCAAAATAGGAATGAAGCGATTCGTCTGAAGCCGGATGATGTTAGCAGGAACTGCTCCATGGCGACGGACATCTGGACCTCGATTATCGCCGCCGGTTCTGCCGCACGCGATGGATACCTCCGCAATAAGTGATTTAATGGTAACTCGTGCTCAGGCCAAACGGTTTGAAGCACCCGCGCGAAGGCGGCCTGGCTGGTGGAAACGAAAAAGCCCGTTTCGTGAGAAACGGGCTTCGCCAAAATGGCGGGATGAACGGGACTCGAACCCGCGACCTTCTGCGTGACAGGCAGACGCTCTAACCAGCTGAGCTATCACCCCGGAAAGGGGAAAGGGGGCTGAACGTAGAATCCGATTAACGACTGTCAAGCGTCCTTTCGGACGTTTTCTTTTCTTATTTAAATCGCCCCGGAAAACGGTTCGCAGCCTTGCAGGACGCTGCGCCAAACAGTGGTTTCGCCGGGCAGTCCGTGATGATCGAGGCCGGTGGCGATTTCGTTTTCGGTGGGCTCGGTCACGGCGTGGCGGGGATCGGCGGGCAGGTGGGGCAGCAAACGACGGGCGAGCGCCCAGCAGGCCCAGGCGCGCCAGCGACGTTCATCGCGACGCGGGGCCTTGAGGCGATCGGCGTAGTGTTGGAAATGAACGCGCGGGTTGCCGATGAACACGTCGGCCGGCGTGTGGGTGAGGAACCAGGCCATGGCGGCGTAGGGCATCGGCCAGGTTTGAACGGCGATGTCGGTGGCGCGCACATCGGCGCCCATCGCGCGGTCGAGGCACAGGATCGCGCGGGCGGCGTAACCCTGTTGCCAGAGGTAGTGGCCGTATTCGAGGGCCGTGAGATAGAAATCAATGTCGCGCGAATCGCCGTGTGAGTTGAAGTCCCGCCAGTCCATTTTTTCACGGGGCTTGGGCAGGTGCGGACAAGGAGGCAGGGAAACGCTCATGAGGAAGCGTGTTGGTATCGTTGAGAGGCGCGCGCGGTCAACGCCCGCCTTTGCCCTTGTCGCGTGGGAGGTGGACCGATAACGCTCGGTGGCTTCTCAAGGGCGCCTGTAGCTCAGCTGGATAGAGCACCTGCCTTCTAAGCTGGTGGTCGTGGGTTCGAATCCCGCCAGGCGCGCCATTTTCGTAAGTTGGCTGTTGCCAGCTTCGCAAAACACTTGAGGTTTTTCGGCATGGTTAAAATCACCGGCGAATACCAGGGCGACTTGCATTGCGTCGCCACGCACGGACCGTCCGGAACTATGTTGGTCACCGATGCGCCGAAGGATAATCAGGGCCGCGGCGAAGCGTTTTCCCCGACGGACTTGGTGGCGACGTCACTGGCCACTTGTATCGCCACGACGATGGCGATCATCGCGCGCAAGCACGGCGTCGAACTCAAGGGACTGCGTTACGAAGTGACGAAAGAGATGTCCACCGATGCGCCGCGACGCATCGTGCGGCTCGCCACGACGGTGTGGTTGCCGATCGCGCGCACCGATGACCTGGCAAAGCTGCTCGAGCACGCCGCGCATCACTGCCCGGTGCATCAGAGTCTCCATCCGCAGGTGGATAAACCGGTGGTGTTTCATTGGGCCGAATGATTTCAGGCATGGAAAAAACGTTCATCACGACGACGCCCGTCCAAGGCGTAGCGACTACTGGTGCACCGGCGGGCTTGGGCGGCATGCTCACGGAATTCTGGGCGAGCTCCTCCATCGGACTGTGTCTCACGGATGACCGCGGGATCATCGTTTCGACGAACACTGCGTTTGCCGAGGCGGTGGGCTACGCAGTCGATGAGTTGGCGGGGCTCCACATCATGCGGTTGTTTGCGGCGGAGGCCGCGGTGCGCGGTTCGGTTGCGCATGCATCGTTCATCGCGGGAAATGATCAGGCCACGGCGGAGACCACGTATCTTCATCGCAGCGGGCGGCCATTATTTGCGCATGCTTCCGACACGCGGGTGCACTCGCTGGATGGTCGGGTATATCGCGTCACGACGTTGATTGATCTCAGCCGGCAGGTCGGTGGCGTGCAGCAGTTGCGACAGAACCAGCAGGCGGAAAACTTCACCGCGCTGGCATCCGACATCAGCAACGATTTCAACAACCTGCTTTCGATCATCCTCGGCTACACGGCGTTTTTGCAGGACGGCACGCTCGATGTGAACCGTCTCAACACCGCGGTTGGTGGCATCGATCACGCGGTGCGCCGTGCGGCCAATCTGATCCGCCAGACGCTGCACTTGTCGCGTCGTGACGAGCTGTGTTTTCAACGCATCGCGGTGGGCGAATTTGTGCGCGAATTTTTTCGCATGGCCGGCGAGACGCTGACGCCGGGTATCGAAGTGCGGCTCGATCTGGCGCAGGATTTGCCGCCGGTGTCGCTCGATCCGCAACAGTTTCACCACGTGCTCGCCAATCTCGGCCAGAAGGCGCGCGATCTTACCGGCGAGGGGGGACGCATTACATTTACGACCCGCCAGGTGGACGGGGCCGAGGTGCGCACGAAGTTTTCCGATGCGCGGGAGCCGTCGTATGTGACGCTCACGTTGCGCGTCGAGCCGTCGGTCGATGCGTTTGTCGTAGGAGAGAATCCGGGGACCTGGGATGCCGCGGTGCGTTTCTCCGAACGCCGGCGCGATCTGGCGGTGCTCGTGGTGCACAGCATCATGGCCAGCCACCGCGCTCACTTGGAAATCGACACATGGTCCGGGCCGGCGCTGGTGTTCCGTCTTTATCTGCCGGCATTGATCGAGGCGGCGCCTGCACCCGAGTTACCCGTGCCGGTGGCACCCGCGGCGTCGGCCCCCGAGCGAATCGTGCTGGTCGTGGATGATGAAGACACGTTGCTGCAGGCGCTGAGCTTTTTGCTCACGCGAAACGGTTTCACGGTGTTGAAGGCCCGCGATGGCGTGGAGGCGGTGGACGAGTTCACCCGCAACGCCGAACGCATCGCGCTCGTGGTGATCGATCTCGGCCTGCCGCGCATGAGCGGATGGGAGGCGTTTTTGAAAATCAAAGATCATACGCCCTCCGTGAATGCGGTGATCATGAGCGGACACTTGGAAGCGAATCTGAAGACCGAGATCCTTCGGGCCGGCGCAAAAGGCTACTTGCAAAAGCCCTTCGCGATGAGCGAGGCACTGGCCGAGGTGAACCGGTTTTTCAAGACCGTCACCTGATCGGAGCTTATTTCGCATTGCGCAGGGTGGGGCGGGCGCGTGTGCTCACGGTTCATTTTTATGGCGAAGAAATCCCAAGCGACCTGGGGCGGACGGTTCACCGCCGGCCCCGCCGATCTGATGTTGAAATTTAGCGAGTCCGTCTCGTTCGATCACCGGCTCGCGCCGTTCGACATCGCCGGCAGCAAAGCCCACTCGGCCATGCTGGCGCATGTCGGCCTGATCACCGCCAAGGAGCGCGATTCGATTCACTCCGGCCTCGACGCCATTCTCGCGCAGATCGCGGCGGGCAAGTTCACTTGGAGCACGCAGCTCGAAGACGTTCACATGAACATCGAGCAGGCGCTCACGAAAAACGTGCCCGCCGCCGCCAAATTACACACCGCCCGCAGCCGCAACGACCAGGTTGCGACCGATATGCGCCTGTGGTTCAAACACGCTTGCGCCGTCCTCGCCGACAAAATTCTCGGCGCCCAACGCGCCATCCTCTCCGTGGCGAAACGCGACGGCGACGTGCTCATCCCCGGTTACACGCACCTCCAGCGCGCCCAGCCGGTTTTCCTTTCGCATCACCTCTTCGCCTACCTTGAAATGCTGGAGCGCGACCGCGCCCGTTTCGTCGAGGTGGCCGATCATGCCAACTGGTGCCCGCTCGGGTCTGGCGCCATCGCCGGCACCACGCTGCCCATCGACCGTGAATTCACCGCGAAACAACTCGGGTTCGTTGATGCCAAGGGTCGTCCGCGCGTCACGCAGAACTCCATGGACACGGTGGCCGACCGCGACCTGTTCATCGAGTTTGCGACGGCTTGCGCGCTCTTCGGCGTGCACATGTCGCGTATCGCCGAGGACCTCATCATCTGGTCCAGCGTCGAGTTTAAGTTCATCGATCTGCCGGACACGTTCTGCACCGGCTCCTCGTTGATGCCGCAGAAAAAGAACCCCGATTCCTGCGAACTTCTTCGCGGCAAGTCGGCGCGTCTTCAGGGTAATCTTCACACGCTCTTCGTCCTCACGAAGGGTCTGCCGCTTACCTACAATCGCGATTTGCAAGAGGACAAGCCGCCGGTGTTTGACAGCTTTGACCAGACTGCGCTCTCCGCCGATGTGCTCGCCGGCACGATCGAAGGACTGACAGTTTTCCGTGCGCGTTGCGCCGAAGCCGTGGCCGATCCCGCGCTGCTGGCGACCGATCTTGCCGATTATCTCGTGGATCGCGGCGTTCCTTTCCGCGAAGCCCATCACGCGGTGGGTTCGGTCGTGAAACTCGCCGAGACGCTGAAGCTTCCTCTCGATAAACTGCCCACTGCCGAGGTGAAAAAAATCCACGCCGGCTATGGCGATGACTGGGCCGTGGTGTTCGACTTGAAGCGCGCCATGGAAAAACGTCGCGGCACCGGCATGCCCGGCCCCGCGCAAGTGAAGAAGCAGTTCGCGCGTTGGGCCAAAGTGCTGGGCTGACCGGAGTCCGCCCGCACCAGTCGCGGCAATTGCTCATGGCCAAAGTCCGCATCCTCTCCGACCGGGTCGCCAATCAAATCGCCGCAGGCGAAGTGATCGAGCGTCCGGCAGCGGTGGTGAAAGAGCTCGTCGAGAATGCAGTCGATGCCGGTGCGACACGCATCGAGGTCGAGTTCCGGCATGGCGGGCGTTCGTTGATGAGTGTAGAGGACAACGGCCATGGCATGTCGCGCGATGATGCGCTGCTCGCGCTTGAGCGCCACGCGACCAGCAAGATCAGCGAGGCCGATGATCTCAACCGTCTCGCGAGTTTCGGTTTTCGCGGCGAAGCACTGCCGTCCATCGCGAGTGTATCCCGTTTTATACTACAAACTCGCGAGGCCGGCACGGACGTGGGTTCGGAGATTCTCGTCAACGGCGGCAAGTTTGTGCACGTGCGGGACTGCGGTCGTCCGGTGGGCACGCGCATCGAGGTGTCGCAGCTGTTCAACTCGGTTCCTGCCCGCCGCAAGTTTCTCAAGACCGACCAGACCGAGGCCGCGCACATCATCACCGGCGTGCGGCTCTACGCCTTGGCGTTTCCGCAGGTCGCCTTCACGTTGATCGAAGATGGACGGGTGATTTTTCGTTCTCCGGAATGCGTTGATCTGCTGGGACGCGTGACGGAAATTTTTGGACGTCAGCTCGCCGGCCAGCTCACCCCGATTGATGTCTCGGAGAATGGCATGCGCTTGAGCGGCTTGATCGGTTTGCCGGGGCAGGGGAGATCGTCGCGCCATGAGATGATCACGTTCATCAACCAACGTCCTGTGGACAGCCGTGCGATCAACTACGCGTTGATCGAGAGTTACCATGAATCGTTGCCAAAGGGGCGGTATCCGCTGGCGTTTGTCTTCTTTGAACTCGATCCGGCGGCGGTCGACGTGAATGTGCATCCATCGAAGCGCGAAGTGCGTTTTCGCTCTGAAACAGCAGTGCGTGGCTTCATTATTCGCAGTGTGCTGATGCGGTTGCGCGAGCTCGGCGAGGTGAGTGTGCCGGTTGCTCCCGAAGTATTTGTTCCGGTGGCGGCGCGGAGTATTACGCTGCCGCCTTTTGCGATGAGAACGCCGGTTGTGCCATCGCCGACGACTGCGCCGAAACTCGCTCCGGTCCTGCCAGCGCGCGTGGAGCGACGAATGGATGATCAGGCGCCGCAGGTTTTGCCGGAAATCGTTCGCCCGATTTCGCCGCCGGTGGTTTCGGCACCGGCGTGGCGATTCTTGGGTTTGGCTCACGGCAGCTACGGTCTGTTTGAAACGAAAGCCGGACTCGTGCTGCTGGATCGTCGGGCGGCGCATGAACGCATCTGGTTCGAGCGCCTGCAGGCCCAGTTTAGTGAAGGCGCGGTGCCGAGTCAGCGTTTGCTGCTGCCGATTCCTGTTGAGCTGGACCCGATCGCGAGCGCGTTGCTGCTGGACCGGCTGGAGTTTCTCAACGGCCACGGGTTCGAAGTCGTTGAGTTTGGCCGTAATTTTTTCCGAATCGAAGGCGTGCCGGCGTGGATGGAGCCGGCCGATTCAGAGCCCTTTGTGCGTGAATTGCTGGGGGCTTTGCGAGACGGACAATTGCAGGAGCGCAAACTCGATGTCGCGCGGGAGCAACTTGCACGACTGGCGGCCTCACGTGCGATTCGCCTGGGCGAGGTTGTCAGCGAGGAGGCGATGCAGTCGCTCGTGGCTCAATTGTTCGCCTGCCGGGCTCCTTTGACCAGTCCGGGCGGCACGCCGACCCACATCGAATTCAGTCATGGGGAGCTTTCCCGACGCTTTCAGCGGTAACATTTCGGTGACGCACCCCGGTTTCCGCCTGTTTTAAATTTTTTATCGTAGAAAGAACCTGACCAACCGCTTCCGGCTGGCACGCTTCTTGGTTAATCACTTCCTTCTTTATAACGCATGCCCGCTCCTAAAAAATCCACGTCGAAGACCGCTCCTGCCATTGCTCCTGCTTCCGCACCGGTCTCGCCGGCCGCGGTTCCGCAGCGACGCTCCACGGATGACCCCGTGCAGTCCTTGCAGCAGGCCATCCTTCGCAACCTCACTTCGGCACTCGCTCGTGACCGGGTCACCGCCAAGCCGCGTGACTGGTGGATCGCCACCTCGCTGGCCGTCCGCGAACAGATCCTTACCCGCCTGATCAAGACCCAGGGCGTCCATAACAAAGAGAATGTCCGCCGTCTTTATTACCTCTCCCTCGAGTATCTGATGGGCCGTCTGTTTGAGAATAATCTCTACAATACCGGTCTCTATGATGAAGCCCGCACCGCGTTGAAAGACCTCGGCGTTGACTGGGAGTCCGTTCGCGAGAGCGAAGTGGACATGGGCTTGGGCAACGGCGGTCTCGGCCGTCTTGCCGCGTGTTTCCTCGACTCGCTCGCCACGCTGGATTTCCCCGCGATCGGCTACGGCATCCATTACGAATTCGGTCTCTTCAAGCAGGAGTTCGTCCACGGTCATCAGGTGGAGCATCCGGACAACTGGATGATTTTCGGAACCCCGTGGGAAGTCGTCCGTCCCGAATACACGACCGACGTCAAAATCTACGGCCGCGTCGAAAACGTCTTCGACAACAACGGCAACTCACACCCGCGCTGGACCGACACCAAGACCATTCTCGGCGTCCCCTACGACATTCCGATCGCCGGTTACGGCACCGCCACGGTCAACTTGCTCCGCCTCTGGGCCTCGCGCTCGACCGAGGAATTCGACTTGGTGGCGTTCAACAGCGGCGGCTATGTGGATGCCGTCCGCGAGAAAGCCATCGGCGAAACCGTTTCGAAGGTTCTTTACCCGAATGACAAGACTGAGAACGGCAAGGAACTGCGTCTGGTGCAGCAGTATTTCTTCGTTTCGTGCTCACTCCGCGACATCATCCGCCGTCACTTCCGCCACGAGGGCAACTCGTGGGAAAACTTCGACGACAAGGTCGCCGTCCAGCTCAACGACACGCATCCCGCCGTCGCCGTCGCCGAGCTTCT
This sequence comes from Rariglobus hedericola, assembly GCF_007559335.1. Lineage (NCBI taxonomy): Bacteria > Pseudomonadati > Verrucomicrobiota > Opitutia > Opitutales > Opitutaceae > Rariglobus > Rariglobus hedericola. The sequence continues at coordinate 1,372,571 of NZ_VMBG01000001.1, read as the reverse complement.
CCGCATCCTCCTCGACGAACATAATTTCGCTTGGGAAAAAGCCTGGTCGATCGTCACCAACACCTTCGGCTACACTAATCACACGCTGCTTCCCGAAGCCTTGGAAAAGTGGGGCGTTCCGCTCTTCACGCGTGTGCTCCCGCGCCACACCCAGATCGTTTACGAGATCAACCGCCGCCTGATGGAAGTGGTCGAGGCCAAGTGGCCGGGTGACAACAAAAAGAAAGCCATCCTCTCCCTCGTCGAAGAGGGCGGTGCCAAGGCCTTCCGCATGGCCAATCTCGCGGTGGTCGGTTCGCACGCCGTCAACGGTGTCGCCGCGCTGCACACCGAACTCCTGAAGAAGGATCTCTTCCCCGATTTCGACAATCTCTACCCGGGCAAATTCCAGAACAAGACCAACGGCATCACGCCGCGTCGCTGGCTGCTCGATTGTAATCCGCGCCTCACCAAACTCATCACCGAAAAACTCGGTTCGCCCACCATCTGGGCCCGCGATCTCGACGTCCTCCGCGGACTCGAAAAATTCGCCGACGACAAGGCCTTCCAGAAGGAGTTCATGGCGATCAAGCGCGCCAACAAGCAGGACCTCGCGACGGTCATCAAAGCCGATTGCGGCGTCGATGTGTCGCCCGATGCGCTCTTCGACGTGCAGATCAAGCGCCTCCATGAATACAAGCGCCAGCACTTGAACCTGCTGCACATCCTCACGCTTTACCGCCGCCTGTTGCAGAACCCGTCGCTCGACATCGTGCCTCGCGTATTCGTCTTCGGCGCCAAGGCCGCTCCCGGCTACGACCTCGCGAAAAACATTATTCGCGCGATCAACGTCATCGGCGACCGCATCAACAAGGACGACCGCATCAATGGGAAATTGAAGGTCGCCTTCCTGCCCAACTACCGCGTCTCGCTCGCCGAGAAGATCATTCCCGCCTCCGATCTTTCGGAGCAGATCTCGACCGCCGGCAAGGAAGCTTCCGGCACGGGCAACATGAAGCTCGCCCTCAACGGTTCGCTCACCATCGGCACGCTCGATGGCGCCAATGTCGAAATCGGCGAGGAAGTCGGTGACGACAACATCTTCATCTTCGGCCTCAAGGTGCCCGACGTGGAGAAACTGGACGCCGAGGGCTACAACCCTTGGAACTACTACGGTGCCGACGACGAACTCCGCGCCATTGTCGATTGGCTCGGTTCCGATTACTTCACTCCGGGCGAAAGCCATGCCTTCGGCGCGCTGCACCACAGCCTGCTAGACGGTGGCGATCCCTACAAGGTGCTGGCCGATTATCGCAGCTACGTGCAGGCGCAGGAGAAGGTCGATGCGGCTTATCGCGACACCTCGCGCTGGGCGAAGATGGCGATCCTCAACACGGCCCGTGTCGGCAAGTTCTCGAGCGATCGCACCATCCGCGAATACGCCAAGGACATCTGGTCGCTGCCCTCGGTGGCGATCTGAGTTCATTCGTTCCTGCAAAGGCCCGACCTCGTGTCGGGCCTTTCTTGTTTATGTAAGTGCAAAAAGGCGTTGCTCCGCCTCTGTGCGCCTTGCTGACTGCTTGCTTCCAATCATGGCCAAACCTCCGTTGATCGAAGAATTTGAGCGTGCCGGACAGGGGCACGTTTTTGCGTTTTATAACGAACTCACCCCCAATGAGCAGCAGCATCTGCTCTCCGAGGCGGCCGAGATTGATCTCACCGAGGTTGATCGTCTCACGCGCACGTTGCTGGCCAAGGGCGCAACGGCAGGCATCGATCTGACCGGACTCGCTCCCGCTCCGTATGAGTGCCGTCCCGAAAACGGTGGCGATGCCGCAGCTTGGGCTTCGGCTAAAACCACCGGTGAAGCCGCGCTCAAGGCCGGCCGAGTCGCTGCCTTCACGGTTGCCGGCGGACAGGGCACGCGCCTCGGTTATGACGGACCCAAGGGCACCTTTCCGGTGACGCCCATCAAGCAGAAGACGCTTTTCCAAGTGTTTGCTGAAAAGGTCCGCGCCGCCGGTGTGCGCTACGGCAAGCCGATCCACTGGTTCATCATGACCAGCAACGCGAATCACGGTCAGACCGAGTCGTTTTTCAAGGATAACGGCTTCTTTGGTCTGGCCGAAGACCACGTTCATTTCTTCCGCCAGGGACGCATGCCCGCCGTTACGATCGAGGGCAAAATCATGTTGGAAACGAAGAGCACCATTGCCATGTCGCCCGACGGACACGGCGGCTCGCTCCGCGCCTTGGATCGCAGTGGCGCGCTCGATCTCATGGCCAAGGAAGGCATCGATATCCTCAGCTATTTCCAGGTGGATAACCCGCTGGTGCGCGGCATCGATCCGACTTTCATCGGCTGGCACATCCTGCGCGGCTCCGAGATGTCCAGCAAGATGGTCGCCAAGGCCTACGCGGGCGAAAAGGTGGGGCACTTCTGCACCCAGCACGGCAAGAATATCGTGATCGAATACTCCGACCTGCCCAAGGAGTATCAGGAGCAGATCGACCCCGTGACCGGCGCGCTACGCTACATTGCCGGCAGCATAGCTATCCATATTTTGGATACGAAATTTATCCGGCGCATGGCGCATGGTGACGATTCGCTGCCCTTCCACCGTGCAGATAAAAAGATTCCCACCGTGGATGCTGCCGGCAATCCTGTGAAGCCCGACAAGGCTAATGGCGTGAAATTCGAGATGTTCGTTTTCGATGCGCTGCCCTTTGCCAATAATCCCGTGGTCATCGAGACGCGGCGCCAAGACGATTTCTCCCCGGTGAAAAATGCCGAGGGTCTCGATTCTCCCAAGACCTGCAGCGACGACCAGCTCCGCCAGTTCGCACGCTGGCTTAAGCAGAACAATGCTGCAGTCACCACCGATGACACGGGCCTGCCGTCCGTAGCCATCGAGGTGTCGCCGCTGTTCGGTTACGACGAAGACTCTTTTGCCGATGCCTGGAATAAATTTCCGGCCAAGCCCGCCATCACCGCCGGTCTGTATCTCGAATAATCACCCAAACGCCACCCGCATGAGCACGCTCTCCCTCATCCAAGCCGCCGGCCAGGCCGGAAATCTTTTGCCCGACACCGTCAAAAACCTCGGCATCTGGCTCGGGGCTTCGCTCCCCGCCTGGGCGGTCGCCAGCATCGATGAACTCGTTGCCAAAGGTGCGTGGGAAGAACTCAACAACCGTTTCTATCGTGACCTCGAGTTTGGCACCGGCGGCATTCGCGGCCGCACGATTGGCTTCACCCCGACCGTTGACGAAATCGGCACGCCGAGCGCCCAAGGCACTCCTGCGCACGCGGCCATCGGCAGCAACATCCTCAACGATTTCACGCTCACGCGCGCGACGATCGGCCTGTTCAAATATACGAAGAGCTATCTGACGCTGTCCGGTCGCGCGGATGTGCCCGTGCTGGTGATCGCGCATGACGTGCGTCATTTCTCGCGTCATTTCTGCGAGCTGGCCGCCTCGGCTTGGACGAAACTCGGCGGTAATGCCTATATTTTTGAAGGCCCGCGCTCGACTCCTCAGCTGAGCTTCACGGTGCGTTATCTGCGCGCCCACGCCGGTGTGGTCATCACCGCCAGCCACAATCCTCCGCACGACAACGGATTCAAAGCCTACTTCGAAGACGGCGCGCAGGTGGTTGCCCCGCATGACAAGGGCATCGTCGACGAAGTAAACGCCGTGCCGCTTTCCGGGCTCTCGGTGTTTTTGGAGAAAGACTTGGCTCGCGTGGTCACGCTGGGTCGTCCGGCGGACGATGCTTATCTGGCGGTTGCCACCAAGGCGGCCATTGATCCGGGTGTCTTCAAGAAGACCAAGCTCAAGATCGCGTTTACCAACATCCACGCGACGGGCGACATCATGTCGGTGCCGCTGCTGCTTCACGCCGGTTGCGAGGTGCACCAAGTCGGCGCGCAGTCGGTTCACGACCCGCGTTTTCCGACGGTCAAGTCGCCGAATCCGGAGAACGCCGAGGCGCTTTCGCTGGCGGTCAAACTGGCCGACGAAAAGGGGCTCGATCTCGTGCTGGCCACCGATCCGGACTGTGATCGCATGGGCTGCGCGGTGCGCGGACCGGACGGCCAGATGCACCTGCTCACCGGCAACCAGATTGGTTCGCTGATGGCCGAGTATCGTCTGTCCAAATACAAGGAGACAGGCGTGATCCCCGCGGCCGGTTCCGACCGTGTGGCGATTGTGAAGACGTTTGTGACCACCTCGCTGCAAGACGCGATCGGCCACGGCCATGGCGTCAAAGTCATCAACACCCTCACAGGTTTCAAATGGATCGCCTCCAAGATCAAGGGCTACGAAGAGCAGTTGAAGGGCGCGTTTTTCAAAGAGCAGGGCATCGCTCTTGATTATGATGCGACCTCGTTCGAGGCGCGTGCGAAACTACTTCAGAAATACAGCACGTTTTATGCGTTCGGCTGCGAAGAGAGCTACGGTTATCTCCCCAACGACGCGGTGCGCGACAAGGATGGCAACGCCGCTTGTCTGATGTTTGCCGAGGTCTGTGCCGCCGTGAAAGCTCAGGGCAAAACGGTGCCGGAGTATCTCGACGAGATTTATCTCAAATACGGCTTCTACCTGGAAGGCGTGATCAACCTGTATTACGAAGGCGCGACGGGTGCGGCCAAGATCAAGCGCATCCTCGAAACCTATCGTTCGGCTCCGCCCAAGGTGTTTGGCGATGTGGGCGTGACGAAATTCCAGGACTTCGGTGTCGAGGTGTTCATGGATGCCGACGGCGAGGCGATTCCGAAGCAGGATCTGTATCTGGTCACGCTATCAAACGGCTACAGTTTTGCCGCGCGCGGCAGCGGCACCGAGCCAAAGATGAAGTTCTACGTGTTCGCCAGCGCACCGGTGAAAAACTCCGCCGAGCTCGCGACCGTGAAAATGCAGGTGAAAGCCGAACTCGATCGTGTAAAAGCACTGATCGAGGCCGACGCACAAAAACGCGCCGAAGGCTGAACTGAACACCGGCGAATTCGGTCCGTTGATTCAAAAGCAGACGTGTTCGTTTTGAACCGTCTGCTTTTTTATGGCTTGGTTACCCGCTAAACCGCCGTGACACCTACTTGGTGGCGATCACGAACGTTTGGAGGCCGGTTTCATCGGTGGTAAATTCGAGTCGTGACCACGGTTGTTCGACCGAGGCGAGCGCACGTTCGAGATCGGGTTGGGTGCGATAATTGGTATCCAATTCGAATGCCTTTAAAAATGCTTCCGTGCGTGCTTCGCGGCGGGTGGCACTCGTGAAGAATCGGCCGCCGGGAATAAGCGATGCATGGATATTCCGATAGAAAAGTGCCAGTTGCGCGTCGTCCAAAAATTCACCGAGACCCGTGCTCACGATCACATCGAAATCGTTGCGTGGATAATCCGTGCGGTTCAGTGCGTTGCCTTCGTGAAACGTGCACTTCGCGCCAGCAGCCGCGCTGGGTGCGATGAACTGCCCGGCCAGGCCGAGCAAATTGGGATCGATATCGAGACCATGGTAGTCGATTTTCGAGGCGACATCAGGGCGGCGTTTGACGAGCGAATTTAAATCACGAGGCAGACCGCAGGGAACCGCGAGCATACGAACCGTGCGGTCGGTGGTGGTATCGCAATCGCAGGCGGCTTCGAGTGCGCGGCTGGCTTCGTCGTTGCGCAAGCGGAAGGCGCGCGATGCGGCCGAGGCCAGAAAACGTGCATCGATCCAGCGTCCGAGTGCGGTGCGCCCAGACGGGACATTGCGATAAATGTGATCGGCAAAACGGTAACTGCCGGAATGTTCAATGCCTTCTCGGGCAAGGTCACTCAGTCGGGCAATCGCATAAATCGGCAGCCAATGGAACGCGCCCTCGCGAACAAATTTTCGAGGAAGGCTGCCGGCGCGCCGCGTGCGATTATTTGCAGCTAGTGCGGGAAGCTGGTCGTTGTGTTGAACGGTGTCGCGTTGAAACCACGCTACCAAAACGGCTATCAACGAGAAGATGATCATAAGCGATAGGGCGACCTTGGACGCTGTGAAAAAAGTTATAACCAGCGAGACGAAGGCCGTGAGCAGCCACGGCGTTGATGTGCGTTTGTCGTGAAAACCGACGATGCATGAAATGCAGCCCAGAAATCCGAAAAACACGGCTGACGCTATCAGCGGAATCGCAACGCGGGAGATGAGTGTGGGCTCAAAAAGGAAAACGATAAGACTTAGGGTGGTCATCGAGAGCGCGGAGAACGTCCAGGCACCGCGACGATGATTCAGCATGCAGGGCACAAACCACGACGTGAAGGCGGGTGTGATGATGAGCGCGAATGCGGAGAGATTATTCATGGGTAATCGCGGCCGATTTAAGTTCATCGCCTAACCCCGTGATTTCCCAGAGGGCGGCTTCGTGGGGGAGGACGGTGCGATAAACGATTTCGTCGATATGGAGATAACGATTCATCAAGGCCTGCGTCTCTGGTTGGGACAGCAGCCACGTGTGAACCCAGTCGAGGTGATCATGTTCGTCGCGGATCATGATGTCGTAAGTTGACCGCACGATTTCGGGTAGTTCGGGTTGCGTGCGCTCGGTGGTGAATCGTTTATGCACGCGACGCTCGAAGATTTGGGTGAATGACAGAACTTCGGTAAGGTTGGCCGGCGTGCCACCGTGATCGGCGAAAAGCGATTGATAGCTGCGGTGGATGCGCACGTGCGGCAGGCCGAGTGTGGCGATGCATTCGCTCCAGAGTTGGGCGTGACGAGCCTCGTCAGCACAGTGCTTGAGCAGGCGCGAGGCGGTATCTCCGTCTGGTGCGAAACGCACCATGCGTCCGAGCAACAGTGCGCCCTCGAGTTCGCTCTGCCGATACCAATTGAGTTTCCAGGCGAGGTTGCGGGTGGTGGTATTCATCCGGAGACCAGTTAAACGGCTATGCCCTCGCCGCAGAGACGGACGAGGCGTTGGTTGAGTCCGACGATCGCGGTGAAGTCGTTTTTTTCGGCGATGGGAACTTCGTCCACCACTAACGCACCGAAGTGCGTGTAGGAGCGGGCGGCTTCGATCACGATGGCTCGCTCGGCTGGGTGGCGCTCAATACGGGCGGAGAGTAATTCGTAGCCGAATTGGGAGTGGCGGACTTCGTCCTGCGCGACGAGGTGGAGAATGCGTTTGAGAACGGGATCGAGTGCGGCCCGCGAGTCTTTGAAGAACGCGTGAGCAGCGAAATGTTCGCTCATGAAATACTGGGTCAGGACGCGGGTGGGGGAATCGTAATGCAGGTCGATGTTGCGACGGCGGACGGCCACGAGGTCGTCGTCGTTGAGCGGATTCCAGCCGATTTTTTCCAAGTAGAGATTGAAGACGTGGAAGTGTTTATAGCTTTCGTAAAGTTGAACGCTGAAGATGGCGGTGGCGGCGGGATCGTCCCAGAGAACGTCGAGCACACGGGGCGTGAGAATGGGGAAAAATGATTCGATGAGGGCGGCGTCGCGCAGACGTTTGAGCAAGTCTGGCTGCGTGAGCGAAGCGGGCGCGTTGACGTTGTCCCAGTCGATGTCGGTTTCGATGAGCCAGCGTTGGCGTTCGGACTGGGAAAGATAATCGGCGTAGGTCATGGGAAATTAGCGGATCATGCGGTTGGTGATGAGATCGAAAAGATTTCGGGCGGTGGTTTCAGGCGTGAGATCGTCTACGCTGAGACGGACTTGAAATTCGGACTCGATGGCGCACAGCAGTTCGACGAACTCCAAACTGTCCAAGCCACAGGCAATCAGCGGGACGTCGGGCGAAAGTCTTGGAGCGAGGGTCGGGCACACGCGTGCGAGACGAAGTTTAATGGAAGTTTCCATGTGGTGTTCAGGCGGCAGCGTTGGCGGTGGCAGAGGCCCACCGATCAAGTCCGAAGGCGATGCAGGCGGTGTGGGCGGGCGCTCCGTTGGCGAGACGAAGATCAAAGCGCTCGCCGAAGAACGTCCCGTGACGGTTGATGCTGGCGATCGCGAGCGGATCGAGTTGAGCGCTTGAGCGAACGAGGAATTCTTTTTTGGTTTCCTGCAGCCGCTGGATGAGCGCTTTTCCTTGGGCGACCGGTAAAAAGAAAGGATCTTCGGCGAGAGCCCAAACCCCAGAGAGGTTGCTGGATGTAGCGATCTCGTCGATACGCGTTACAGCATTCGTCAGGAAGGGTTCCATCCATTCGGGATCTCCACAGAGGATGATCTCGCGCATTTCAAATTCGATCTGACGACGTCCGGGGATGAACTCGATTTCACGACGGAAGCAGCGGCCACGGGCCGTCAAAATGCGGCCCGAGCCTTCAGGTAGTTGTTGTCCGCTCCATTGGGCGTAAGCGTGATAGCAGACGGCGGGGGACAGTAGCCAGTCGGTGGGCGCGAGATTTTCGGAGGCCAGTAAATGTGTCAGTGGTTGAGCGGGATCTGCGCAGGCGCAGGCGCTCATCAACAAATGGGGAAAGGAAGCGGGATAACCGGCGTGGCAAAGAGTCGACGAAGCGATCAAGGCGGGGAATTGAGCAATGTCGGCTTGCCAGTCTTGTGCCCAGGCGACGAAGGCCTGATCGATGCGTTCGAAGCGGGCGATTTCAGTGCTCATGCGAATCGGCGCGGCGTTTGCAGTGAGGGCAGCGGTGGCAATTTTCATGGCAGGAGTCGGTTGAATAAAAAGTTTCGGTGATGGCGGTGATTGTCTGGAAATGCTTCATCACGACCTTGCCGATCGGAATTTCATGACCGGTGGCGCGCTCGACCCAGGCGATGAGGTGGAGGATTCCGAGACTATCGATAATGCCGGTCTCGAAGAGTGGTGTGGCCGCATCCACGCCTGGAGAGGTGGTGATGCGCGGATTGAGCTTGGGTAACTCGACGTTGATGAAATCGCGCAAGGCGGCGGAAAACTCTGCCGAATTCGCATGCGCAAGAGATGCATTCATAATATAGGAAGCGGTGTTGGAATGGCGGCGGCGACCACCCGCGAAACGAAGGTCGTCGGGTCTGGCAGCGGGAGTTTCCCTCCCCATATGTGTTCGGCTTGGCTCGTGGAAAAACGCTTGGAAAATAGCAGAACGGGAAGAAACAAATCGGCGGAGGCGAGCACCTCATTGAAGAGGAGATCTCGGCTTTTCATGATGGAGATTCTGAACGCATCGAAGGTCTCTTTTGTGGCGATGACGGGCGCGAGAATTTGACCGCGCCGCCAGGCCTGATCGCTCATCCGGCACTGCGAGGCGGCTAGTTCGAGCAGTTTGGAAAGTGATAGTGCATGGGAGCCCGCAGAGAGGTGATAGATCGCGTGAGGAGTGGGAGCGGTGTTTAACAGTTTGGTGATGAAACGCGTGACGAGTTCGGTTGAGATCAGGTCAATGGGTGTGTCGCTTGCTCCGGGAATGAGCGGGAGCAGGCCGCGGCGAAACCATTTAAGGGAGGCGTGAAGAGCACCGGGGCGGCTGAGAGTTCCGTCGATCTCCGATCCGGCCACGGTGGCGAGACGAACGATCTCGGGTCCGAGAGGGGAGGAATGCACGCGCTGTTCGGCCTGCCACTTCGTGAGCTCGTAGGTGTTTACGAAATCCGTCTCGTGTGAGAGCGGGGTTTCGAGGATTTCTCCGCTCCTTTTTCCTGCGACGCAGCAGGTGCTGAGATGAATAAAACGGGGGGCGTTACCGAGGGATTCGGCCCACGAAAGCAAGCGGGCGGTGCCGGCGAGATTGATGGCTAGCAACGTCTCGGCTGTGTCGCGGAAACGTGTGCTCGCGGCGGCATGGATGATCACATCGACGCACGGCAACGTGAAGCAGGACCAAGTTGGATCCGCGAGATCTCCCACGATGAGGTTTAAGCCGGGTGAGGCAGCCAGCGACGAAGGATCGCGCACCAAGGCGTGTATCGTGTGGAATTGCTCCGAAGCCAGCAGTGCGGACAGAAGCGGACGGCCGACTGCACCGGTGGCGCCGGTTATCAATAGAGACGGGCGATTCATGAGATTTGCTCCAGCAAAATGCCGCACCAGCTCGAGCCGAAACCGTAGGTGAAAAGCAGCAGTTTATCCCCGGTGTGAAGTGCCTGCGTTTTGCTCAGCGCCGCCAAGTGAAGGATGTTGTCGGCGGCTATGGTGTGGCCGAATTCGCCAGCGGGTTTACGAATCCGATCAATCGGAATACCGCACAGTTGGCAGAGGATTTCCCAGCTGCCGGCACCGATGCCGTTTGGCACCACATGGGCGAGTCCGGATCCACTGAGCTGGTTGCGGGCAAGCAGTTCAGTAATGACCAAGCGGGAGGTCGGAAAATAGGAGGCGATAATCTCTTTTTGGCGTGCGGGGACGTCCCAGTAATAGCCTTTGGATACTTGATGGCAGTCGATCCAGCGCAGCCTTGCGCCCGAGCGTGAGACAACAACCGCAGCAGCGGCATCGCTGATAACGTTGTAGAGGATTTCGCGTGGTGAACCAACTGGTAGAATATCCACGCCCACGCAGAGCACGTGCTGTAGTTGGGGTTCGGCTACAAGCAAAGCACGGGCACTGCGCAGGGCAGCAAACATGCCTCCGCAGCCCTGTTGGGCTATACCGTGAACGATTGCGCGATCCATCCCCAATGAGTCTTGCAGCTGGCTGGCCGGAGAGTTGAACGCGGCGAGGAAGGATGACGGGTGGTTGCCGGAGACAACATGATTGGCCGGAAGGGCGCTTGCCCAGATGAGGGCGTCGATGTCGATCGCTGACAGACCAGCATCGTTTAACGCGGCTGAGGCGGCGGTAGCTGCCAACCAGGCGGCATCATGGGTGGCGTCGGCGAGGTGGGCGTGGCTGAAGCCGAGGGCGACGAGATCGGCTGGTTTTGAGATCAGCAGGCCGTTTGCGTGCAGTGAATCGAGGTGGCTGCGATTCGGGGGAAGTATGGCGGCAATTCCTCCCAGGCCGATTCCGGCTGTATCCATTTCAGGCATGGAAATAATGAGAATAGATAAATGGTTGATATGTCAACTAAATGATTGGGTTCCTGATTTACATGGAGAAGCGCGCAGAAATGGGCACGAAAAAGCCCGGCTGATCAGGCCGGGCTTTTATCGGGCGAGTTCTTGCGGCCTCGTTTAGACGAGGAGCAGGGCAGGGCTCTCGAGGACGGCCTTCAAGGCGGCGAGGAACTGTGCGCCGACGGCTCCATCGACCACGCGGTGGTCGGCGGAGAGGGTCAGCGTGAGGGTCTGGCCGATGACGATCTGACCGTTTTTCACGACGGGCTTCGTTACCGTGGTGCCGACGCCGAGGATGGCGGCGTTGGGCGGGTTGATGATCGGGAAGAACTTCGGGATGCCCATCATGCCGAGGTTGGACACGCAGAAGGTGCCGCCGGTGAACTGGTCGGGCTTGAGCTTCTTGTCCTTGGCGAGTTTGCCGAGGGACTTGGCTTCGGAGCTGACTTGGAAGATCGACTTGTCATGGGCGTCGCGGACGACCGGGGTGATGAGACCGTCGGGGAGGGCCACGGCGAAGGAGACATGGGCAGAGCCGAAGTAACGGATCTGCGTGCCTTCCCAAGCGGCGTTGACATCGGGGACGCGACGAAGGGCTTCAGCGCTGCCCTTGAGGATGAAGTCGTTGACGGAGAGTTTAACGCCGGCCTTTTCGAGGCCTTTGTTGAGCTGCTCGCGGAGCGCCATGAGGGGCTCGGCGTCCACTTCGATTTCGAGGTAGAAGTGCGGGATGGTGGTCTTCGACTCGAGGAGGCGTTTGCCGATGACGCCGCGCATCGTGGAGACGGTGACGGTGCGTTCGTCCTGGATCGGACCCTTGGCGCCGACGGTGCCGCCGGAGAAGGAGGCGGCGGGTGCACCGCTCTTGGCGGACGCGGCGGGCTTGGGGTTTTTGGCAGCGGCTTCAATGTCGGCTCGAACGATGCGTCCGCCGGGGCCGGAGCCGGTGACGGAGGAGAGATCGATGCCTTTTTCGTCGGCGAGCTTTTTGGCGAGAGGGGAGATCTTGACGCGTTCGCCTTCGGCGCGGGCCGGGGCGGAGGGAGCGGGCGCGGTGTCGGCGGACGGTTTCTTGAGTTCGGCTTCCTTCTTTTCCCCAGAGGCGGCGGGAGCGGGGGCGGCTTCGGCCTTGGCGGAGGCTTCTTTCTTGGGTTCTTCCTTGGCGGCCGGAGCAGGAGCGGTGGAGGCGGGGGCCTCGACGGTTTCGCCGGCCTTGCCGACGGCGCAGAGCGGGGCGCCTAGTGCGACTTGGGAACCGGCTTCGGCGAAGATTTTGAGGAGGGTGCCATCAAAGAAGCACTCGAGCTCCATCGTGGCCTTGTCGGTTTCGACTTCGGCGAGGTTGTCGCCGGATTTAACGACGTCGCCTTCTTTTTTGAGCCACTTGACCAGCGTGCCCACCGTCATGGTGTCGCTGAGTTTCGGCATTTCGATGATGTTGGCCATTTTTGAAAAGTAGTGAGTAGCGAGTAGCGGGTAGTGAGTAGACGGCGGCGAGAATTATTCGACGGCGGCGAGGGCGGCTTTAAGGACGCGCTGGGGGTTGGGGAGCTGTTCGACTTCGACGGGCGGGCTGTAGATGGCGGGCGCGTCGATGGTCGCGAGACGGTGGATGGGACCGTCGAGTTCGTCGAAGGCTTCGCGCTGGATCATATAGGCGAGCTGCGAGCCGACGCTGGCGAAGGGCTTTTGCTCTTCGACGATGAGGACGCGGTGGGTCTTCTTCACCGAGGCGAGCACGGTGTCGATGTCGAGCGGGCGGATGGTTCGCAAGTCGATGACCTCGACGGACACATCGTGTTCTTTTTCAAGGATGTCTGCGGCAACGAGGGAGTGGAGAACGCAACGCCCGTAGGTGACGATGGTGAGATCGGTGCCCTGACGTTTCACGTCGGCGACGCCGAGCGGGATGAGCAGCTCGGGATCATCGGAGACTTCGCCCTTTTCGCCGTAGAGAATGGTGTTCTCTAGGAAAAAGCAGGGGTCGTTGTCGCGGATGGCGGACTTGAGGAGGCCCTTGGCGTCGGCGGCGGTGGCGGGAACGATCACCTTAACACCAGGGTGGTTGGCGAGGACGTTCTCGGGTGTGTGGGAGTGGGTGGCACCGACATTGGTGCCGCCGTTGGCGGGGCCGCGGATGACGATCGGGCAGTTGATGAGACCGCCGGACATGTAGCGGACGTTGGCGGCGTTGTTAAGGATCTGGTCGAAGGCGACGGAGTAGAAGGACCAGAACATGAGCTCCATCACGGGACGGACGCCGAGCATGGAGGCGCCGACGCCCATGCCGATGAAACCGGCTTCGGAGATGGGCGTGTCCACGATGCGGTCGGGGCCGAATTTTTCGAGGAGGCCTTCGGAGACCTTGTAGGCGCCGTGGAAGTTGGCGACTTCCTCGCCCATGAGGACGACGTTTTCGTCGCGGGTGAGTTCCTCGGCGAGAGCGGCGCGGATGGCTTCGCGGTAAGAGATAACGGCCATGTGAGTGAAAGTTGAAAGCTGAGGGTTGAGTGTTGAGAGACCGGGCGGCGATCAGTCGAAGAAAATGCGGCCCTTGGAGGTGCGCTTTTCGGGATTATCGGTCTCCCAATAGACATCCTTCTGGATGTCGTCGGTCGTGGGGAAGGGGCTGGCTTCCGCGAAGTCAGCGGCGAGGTCGGCCTCGGCCTTGGCTTCAGTGTCGATCTGTTCGATGAGCGCTTCGGTCAGCACGCCTTCGGCGAGAAGGGTCTTTTGGAACAGCTGGATGGGATCCTTGGTGTTGCGGTATTCCTCGATTTCCTCGCGGGTGCGGTAGGTTTGATCGGGATCGGCGACGGAGTGGCCGCGGTAACGATAGGTATCGATCTCGACGACGGAGGGCTGGTTTTTCTCGCGGGCGAGGGTGAGGAACTTGTCCATCGTAGCGCGGACCTCGTAAACGTCGTGACCGAAGCAGGTGCCCCAGTTCATGCCGTAGGCTTCAGCGCGTTTGGCGAGGCCGGGACCGGCGGAGGAGCGCTCCTGCGAGGTGCCCATGGAATAGCCGTTGTTTTCGATAACAAAGATCACGGGGAGATTCCAAAGGGCGGCGAGATTGTAGGCCTCGTGGACGGCACCTTGATTGACTGCGCCATCACCCATGAAGGCCATCGCGGCGCCTTTGAGCTTTTTGTATTTGAGAGCGTAGGCAAGACCGGTGCCCAAGGGAATTTGACCGCCGACGATGCCGTGGCCGCCCCAGTAGTTGAGGGAGGGAGCGAAATAATGCATGGAGCCGCCCTTACCTTTGGAGCAACCGGTGATCTTGCCGTAGAGCTCGGCCATGAGGGCTTTGGTGTCCATACCGACGGCCATCGCGTGTCCATGATCTCGATACGCAGTGATGACGTGGTCGTCCTTGCCCATGAGCGTGCAGCAACCGACGGCGACGGCTTCCTGTCCGATGTAAAGGTGGAGGAAGCCACCGATTTTTTTCGAGAGGTAAGCGCGCAGGGAGCGTTCCTCAAAACGACGGATGCGCACCATCTTGCGATGGAGCTCGATCTTTTCCTCTTTGGTGAGACTGGCGTTGATCGGAGCCGCGGCGGACAGGCCTGCGCAAGATGCTTTGGGTTCGGCGGTGGGTGCTGCTTTTTTGCTCACAGGTTGAGTCGTGTTGAGTGTTAAAAGAGGAAGTCTTTGGGAGACAGTTAAGAAATCAAGAGTTGTTTAAGCAAGCGGGCCGGCATTCGCGGGGGACGGAGTGATTTGTTCGACGGTGATTTGCAGCGGTCTGGCGGGATCGCAGTCGGCGCGCAGTGCGATGAAGCTGTCTTTATGCTGGTCATAAATGGGCCAAAGCGCGGTGCGGTCGGTTTCAGGAAGGGGGAGTGAATCGATTTCGCCGCGCGAGAAAAAGCCGAAGCGGCCCTCGGCCATCGCGGGCGGCAGGGACTTGATGGGGAGCGTGCAGTTGAATAAAAAAAGCAGCCAGTGTGCGTCGCCCTCGTAGGACTTTTCTGCGATCATGGCAAAGAGATGAAGGTCGGCTGTCATGACGATGTGTCCGGTTTCTTCGCCGGTCTCGCGTGCAGCGCATTCGAACGGTGATTCACCGACTGCAGTTTCCAGTTTTCCGCCAATCGGGCTCCATGAGCCGAGGTTTGGCGGTTTGGCGCGCAACAGCAGGAGATGTTCATCGTTGTCATTTTTAATGAATACAAGGACGGCGATCTTGTAGGCGGTCGTGACGGTCATGAGATGCAATGAAGTAACGTATCCGAAAAATAATATGCGAGGGGCGGACTTTGAGCGTGACGGAGCCGTGGCGATGCACAATGTTTTGCTCACTATCCCCCGTATGAAACCCCTAGCATGTCTTGCCCTGCTCGGTGTAATCACCTCCTTGGTCGTTGCCCCAGCCATTGCCCAACCGACTCCTCCCGCTGCGCCTGCCCCTGTGGAGGTGCTTGATGTTAAATTTAATTCCGTCCGCATAAACTCCGGGACCTGGTATGAGACTGAAGTTCAGGTTCAGCCTCGTGGTGGTGTCGCGGCGGATAACCGTCAGTTTGTGAATCGCGTCAAAGTGACGTTGAGCGTGGGCGTGTTTAGCGTTAAGGCTCCCGCTGGTTCCAAGATCCCCGACACGTATTATCGTGCTTCCGCCGAAGCCGTCGCGGTCGAGGCAAATGGAGGCCGCACTCTTTATCGTTTTTATCTGCCTCCCGAAATCGTGAAGCGTGATCAGATCACCGGCGATCTTCGTTATTATCTGGTTGAGTTGTCGGTTGACGGTAAGCCGTTGCCGCTGGGTAAAAACCAGTTCCCTGTTTCGACTCTGTCCAAGCCCGAGTATGTTGAAAGCTTCCGCTCCAAGGTTTCGAGCGAAGCCGGTGCGAACGAGGGCATATTGCTCCCGCAATATCTCACCCCGTTTGCATTCGATAACTCGCGCCAGGCGCCCTCGTATATCCGCATCGAAACGACTCGCTAAGTGGCGAATACCCAAATTCTGCTTGCCGCATTTCGGCAGTTCTGAAATCGACTCCATCTCCCCCTATGTCATCCCCCCGCGTCCTTGCTGTTGACAGCGGTGCCGGCCATGTTGCTTGCGGTCTGTTTTCTTCCGCAAAAAACGGTCGGCTCGTGCTCGAGCAGTTTGCCTTGGAATCCTTTAATCCGGACGCCTCATTGGAGGCGCAATGGACCGAGCTGGTCTCCCAGTCTCTTTCGGCAGCTGCGAGGCGCGCCGGCGCTTCGGGCTCGGCCGTGTTGTCCGTCCCCGGCCATCATACCCTCACGAAGTTTGTAAAGACCCCCGCGGTTGATAAGGCCAAGCGCGACAAGGTCATTCAATTCGAGGCGCAGCAAAACATCCCTTACCCGCTGCCCGAAGTGGTCTGGGATTACCTGACGGTCAGCGATGACGGCCTTGACCTCGAAGTCATGCTTGCCGCGGTCAAGCTGGATGTCGCCGAGGCGCTTTGCCACTCGATCCAGGATGCCGGCGTTTCCGCTTCTTCGATCGCCCCTTCGACGGTCGCCCTGTATCGCTCTTTTAAATACAACTACCCGGACGCCTCCGGTCCGGTGCTGGTGGTCAACATCGGCGCACGTTCGACCAATTTGCTGTTCATTGACGGCAACCGGTTTTTCATCCGCACGATCGCCTTGGCGGGTAACAGTGTCACGCAGACGATTGCCGACGAGTTGAAGCAGGAGTTCTCCCATGCGGAGAGCCTCAAGCTTCAGGTGTTGGGCGGCACGAGCGATCTCCCAGAGAGCTCGCCTGCTCGCACCACCGTGCTTCATGCGGCGCAGTCGTTCATCGGCCGTTTGCACATGGAGATCACCCGCTCCACGGTGAACTACCGCCGTCAGAATGGTGCCGAGCAGCCCGCCACGATCTATGTCACCGGTGGCGGTTCCTTGGTTCCTGATCTCACGACGACGCTGGCCGACAAGTTGAAGATCTCCGTCGAGGTCTTCGATCCTCTGCGTAATGTGGAAGTGTCTGCCTCGGCGGCTTTGGCTCGCGACTACGCTCCGGTTCTGGCCGATCTGATCGGTTTGGCTGTCGGTAACGCCGCAGGGGAAAAGAGCTTCACGCTGCTTCCTCCGGCCATTGGCGAGGCGATTGCCTTCCGTAAGCAGCAGCCTTTCTACATCGGTGCGGCCGCCTTGGTCGTCTTGGCGCTCGCGCTCCCCATTGTGCATTTCAATCAGCGCGCAGCCGTCTCTGCAGAGCAGGCTCAGCTGCTTGAGGCGCGTTTGCAGCCCTTGCGGGCCCTTAAAAATGCGGACACTGCAAACCTGGCTAAAATCGAGACGCTCAAAAACGAGATCACTGCGATCCAGGGCTTGGTGGAGTCGAAATCCAACTGGATTAACTTCTTTACCGATCTGCAGCAGCGTTTGGTGAAAGTTCAGGACGTTTGGCTGGAGAAACTCCAAGTGCTGCGTCCGGCTCCCGGGGACACCGTGACAGCATCCGCAGGCGGATTTTTTGGTGCTGACACATCGGGTGCAAACAACGCCTCTGTGCAGCCCGTCGCGACGGTGCTGCGACTCAACCTCAGCGGGCGTCTGTTGGATAGAGCTAACCCGACGTCTAAAGTCAGCCCTGATTCCTTGAATCGTGTCCGCTCCCTGCTCGCGAGTTTTGCCGACTCGCAGTTTATCTCTTCCGTGGAGAAAGAAACCTTTAATACCAACCAGCCGGGCATCTTGAGCTTCGACTTCATCCTGGTCGTTGATCCCAAGAAACCTCTCTGACCCCAGCCCCATGGCCAGTTTTAAGTCCAATCCCATTTATTGCTCCGTGCTCGGCGTCCTCGGTCTGGCGGTCTTGGCCGCCGGCTGGGGAATCTACGATCGCCATGCGGCCTCTGAAAAAAGTGCCGCATTGCTGGTTCAAAAGCGCAATGAGCTGAACTCTCTTCAAGCCGTCAATCCGGCACCCAGCGAGGTGAGCAAGGCGGCCGTCGAGGCTGATTTGCTTCGCACCGAAGCTGCGCTCGTCAAGATGCGTGCCGAACTGAAGGGCAGTGGTCCGTTCGCCGAGGCCCTGCGCAACACGCCGGCGCCTTCCGAGCCGACCGATGTCTTCTTTAATCTTGAGACGTTCGTTGAGAAGACCCGCCAAAAGGCGGAGGCCGCCAAGGTGAAGATCAAGGCTGACGAACGCTTCGGCTTTTACACCTACGATCGCACGGGCCCTGATCGTGATTTGATTCCGCAGGTCTTCAAGCAACGCCAGGTTATCGAGTATCTGGTCGATGCTCTCATCGAGGCAACCCCGAGTGAGTTGCTGGCCGTCAATCGTGAACGCCCTCTCACGAAAGCTGCGCTCGCCGCAATTGCCGCGGGACAGCCTGCTCCCCAGTCGTCCGCTTCGGCTGCCAACAGCAATTCCACGAATAACGATTTCTTCGATATTGACCCACGCATTTCCGCTCGTGTGCCGGGCTTTGTTGGTGCGAGTGCTTTCCGCCTCACTTTCGTCAGCGAAACCGAATCGCTGCGCGTTCTGCTCAACAAGCTTGCGAGCTTCGAACTGCCGCTCGTGGTTCGAAGTGTGGAAGTCGAGCCCATGCCCAAGTCTCAATCGAGCGCCGCTCCCGTCCAGAGCAACTCACTCAGCAGCATTTTTGGTAACGCTCCGTCTTCCACGCCTGCCGCTGCTCCCGAGCCCAAGCCGCTTGTTGAAAAAGTCCTTTCCAAATTTACGGTCACGGTCGAGTTGATCGACTTGATCGAAGCCCCCGCGACTGAAGCCACCCCGACTTCCTGACATGGCCGCAAAATCTCAAGACAAGATATTCTTTGGCGTAGCGCTCGTTCTCCTGCTGGCATCCGCCGGTTGGATGGCGCTCCAAGGCTCGAAACTCGCCAAGCTGCGAGCCTCGGCCGACGCCAGCATCACCGCATCGCCTTATGTTCCGGCCGGCATTGATGCGCCGACCGTCAGCACCAGCACTTGGCCGATCGCCCCCTCACAACCCACCGGTGCCGAATGGGTCTACGACGTGTTCACTCCGCCGGAGATTTACTACAACGAAAGCACCAAAAAGTTTAGTGTTACGCCGCCCGTCACCGTTATTGTTGAGGTGCCGAAAGAGATCCCGTTCGGACTTGAACTGGTCTCCATCAAGCAGGACGCCTACCGCCTCCAGTTAGTTGGTTATATTGGTGGCGAAGGCGACTATCGCGGCACCTTTGAGAATACCATTTCCGGTGAGACCGTGATTGGTCGCACCGGCAAGGTGTTCGCTGATCTTGGTCTGACGATCAAGAGCTTTACCGTGAAGCGTAACAAGACCATCAGCCCCGACAGCATGCCGATCTATGATACCGAGGCCACCGCCGTGGTCGTGGACAGCAAGACCGGCGAAGAAGTCACTTTGACCAACAAACGCCGTCTGATCAAGGGCTCGCCCCTTGCCATTCTCAAGACCACCGGCGCCTCTGAAACCACCGAACACAAGGTGGGCTCGAAATTTACGATCGGTAACGTCACCTACACCGTTCGTAACGTCTCCAGCGAGCCCCCATCGGCTGAAGTCGTGAAAGAATCACCTGAGTTGAAGGAACCTGAAACGAAGACCTTGACGCCGTTCGTTCCTGTTGACCCAGTGCCCGCTTCGCAGCCTGCTACCGAGCAGCCGGCGACTCCGGCTCCCGCCACACCTTTCCCTTTTGGTAACTGAAATCGTTTTCAACCCCTGTATTCCTTAGTCTCATACCCAGATCAGCAGAGCATCTCCTAAATGAAAAAGCTAAAGCTCCCCAAGTCCCTCCTTGTCACCGTGGCCGCACCAGCGCTTCTCGCGATGGTTATTCCCGCCGGTCACGCCCTGGCCCAAGGCCAGACCGAGACGAAAATCCGTCTCATGGCCGACGCCCTCCGTGCGCGTGACAGTGGTGACCTTGATACCGCCAAGAAGAACCTGGAAGAGTTGCTCGCTCTTGCCCCCAACGATGCAACCGTGCAGCGCCTTTTGTCCGGAGTGAATTCCTCCATCGCCGCCCGTGCTTCCGGTGCGCCTGCAGCCGACACGTCTGTTGCCGCTGCTCCCTCCGAGCCGGTTGCCGTCACGTTCCCTGGCGCATCTGGCGAGGTGAAAACCCCTGCCGAGGCTTCTCTTTCACAAGCCGACTCCCTGGCTAAACAGGAAAACCAGCGCATCAAAGGCTTGATTGCCGATGCGAATGCCAAGCGTGGCACCGCCCGCGATCTGGCTAAAGCTGGCAAGTTTGACGAGGCTGCGACGGTCTTGGATACCGCGATTGCTTCGCTTCCCGCCAACCCTGCGACCACTGAAGTGATCGCCAACCTGCAGGCCGAGAAGAACGGTCTTCAGCTGGAAAAGGCGCAGTATCTCCTCAAGCAAGGCGACACCGATGGTGCCCGCGCCGCCCTCGACGCCTACGCGCAGTCCAACTCTTCGCCTGATGTGAAGAAGGCTGCGAGCGTTAGCAAGTCCATCAGCAATGCCGAATTTGATCCGGCCTTGCCCCCGATCGAGAAGGTCAGCCCTGGGTTTATCGCCGACCAGAAGGAAATCGCCAAGCTGGCAGCGAAAGGTCGCAGCCAGTATCTGGCCGCTGACGCCGATGGTGCACAGGAAACCTTCCGTCAGATTGAAGCCATCGATCCTAACAATCCCGAGGCCAAGTCCTTCCTTAGCCGCATCGCCAAGGAAAAGGCTAAAATCGGTGAGCTGAACCGCGATAAGACCCGCAACCAGATGCTGGAAGAAGTTGCCAACTCGTGGCAGCGCCCTGGTGTTTACCAAGATCAGGCGCGTAATGTCGGCCCTCTCGTCGGCAATTCGGCACTCGATCAGAAGCTCAAGTCCATCATCATCCCGAGCGTCAACTTTAGCGATGTTCAGTTGAGCAAAGTTGTTCAAACTTTGACGGTGATTTCCGAAGAGTATGATGCGGCCCCCACCAACAAGGGCGTGAACATTGTGCTGCTCGATCCGAGCAACAAAAACCCCACTATCAACATCACCCTTCGCAATCAGCCGCTGAAGACGATTCTTGATCTTATCACCCGCACCGCCGGCTTCCAGTATGAGATCGAAGGCGACATCATCACGGTCAAGCCAGGCGGCGATAAGAACACCTCCTTGGAAACCGCGTTCTTCGCGGTGACAAAGTCCACGGTGATCCGTATGACCGGCATTGGTTCCGCTGCGGCTACGCCTGCGGCCAGCTCCGATCCGTTTGCAGCTGCGCCGGCGGCCGGTGGCGGCGGCGGTGGCGGCGGCGGTGAAGCCGGTGCCCTGCGTGCGTTCCTTCAACAGGCCGGCGTGCCCTTCGAAGGCACCGAAGGCTCCAGCCTGGCCTATGACGGTGCTTCGATCATCGTCACCCAGACATCGCGCAACATTGAGCGTATCCGTAATATCCTGAATCGCTATAACGACGTTCGCCAGGTCGAGATTGAAGCCAAGTTCATGGACGTCCAAGAGGGTGCCCTCGAAGAGCTCGGTATGAATTGGGCCGTTCAGCAGAATAATCGTAACACGGCTTCGCTTATCCCAGGCGTCGCCAGCGGACGTAATGCGATGACCAGTAACCGCACGCTTGCCAATGCGTTTTCCTCGGGAGCCACGAGTGCTCAGGGCAGCATTGTAACGCAAGACATCTCGGGATTTGACCCGGTCACGGGTGTTGTCACGACAACGAGCAATACCACTCCGATTGTGAACGCCGCGCCTGGCGTTCCTGGTGCTGCTGCCTTGGGTGCTGCTTCTGGTAACTTGCTTGGAGTGAGTGCCGTGTTGGGTGCCTTTGATGTTACTGCTACCATTCGTGCCCTTTCACAGAAGTCGGGCACGGATCTGTTGAGTTCCCCGAAAGTCACGGTGCTTTCTGGTAATCCGGCAAACATCGTTGTCGCTCAGGAACTTCGTTATCCGCAGAGCTATGGTGAGACCCAGAGCACGGTGAGCTCCAGCAATACCGGTGGCTCCGCCATTAGTATCACGGCCGGCACCCCTCAGGAATTCACCACGCGCAATGTCGGTGTGGAACTGAAGGTAACCCCAACGGTTGAGGAAGACGATTACAGCATTAGCTTGGACCTGAATCCGAAGGTAACCGAGTTCGAAGGGTTCATCGAATACGGTGGTCAGAGCGTGGCTATCGGTGGCACCACCACGGTCACGGTGCCTTCCGGTTTCTATCAGCCGATCTTCTCGACGCGTGAGGTTACCACCAAGGTCACAGTCTGGGATGGTGCGACTCTCGTCATGGGTGGTCTCACCCGCGAAGAAGTCAAAAAGACCAATGACAAGGTTCCTTTGCTCGGCGACATTCCTTTGGTCGGGCGTCTGTTCCGCTCGAAGGGCGAGTCCTCCAGCAAGCGCAACCTGCTGATCTTCGTCACTGCCAACTTGGTCAGCCCCGGTGGCTCGCCGAAGAAGCAGCAGCTGAAGAATGTTGCTCCGAGCTCGATCTTCCAGAATCCGACGATCGTTACTCCGGGCAGCGCCGAATCGCGTAACCGCGGCACCAAGTAATTCCTCTCCGGACGGATTCCATCAGGCCAAATCGCCGTCACCCGAGAGGGTGGCGGCGATTTTTTTGAGCCTTTGCCTTTGCCATGATGGAGTGCGTGGCTCTTGGTTTTTTTATGTCTAAATGGCTACTTATCGACGGGTTTAATCTGGCCTACCGCTGCTTTCACGCGGTGCCTGAATTAACGCGTGCAGATGGATTTCCGACCAATGCCTTGCATGGCTGGGTCAAGTCGCTCTGGAAGCTGGAGGATCAAGAGAAACCGGATGGAACGCTGGTTTTTTTCGATCTTGGCGGATCGCAGGACCGCTTAGTTTTACTGCCGGAATACAAAGCGCAGCGTGAGGAAATGCCAGAAGCCTTGAGCAAGCAGATCGAGCCGATCAAGGCACTCACTCGTGCCATGGGGCATGTCGGAGTCGAGATTCATGGAGTCGAAAGCGATGACTTGCTCGCTGCACAAGCGGTCGCATTAGCCAAAGAGGGACACGACGTGTTGATTGTAAGTTCAGACAAGGACTTCGCGCAGGTCGTGAACGAGCGGATCAAAATACTGCTGCCGCCGCCTTCGGCGAATCCCAAGCTCGGCTGGCGATTCCGCGATGAGGCCGGAGTGGTCGAAAAGTTCGGAGTGCCGCCCGAACAAATCGCGGACTACCTGGCATTGGTGGGCGACAGTTCGGATAACATTCCCGGCATCTCGGGTGTCGGACCCAAGACGGCGGTAAAGTGGCTGCAGCAATATCGCGACATTGAAGGTGTCATTGCGAATGCAGCGGAGATCGTTCCCGAACGGTTCCGTGACGCCGTGCGGGATCGTGCTGACGACCTACGCCGCAACTTAAAATTAACGACGCTCAATCTGTCGCTCCCAACGATCGTGGCGGAAAAACCGAAGAGTAATCCGGAGCAGCTGTTCGTTTTGCTGGAGGGATTTGAGATGAAGGGCAGTCTCAATGAAGCGCGCACCCGCTATGGGCAGCCGGAGTTTTTGTTCTAAAAGTTCCATGCGGTTGTTGTCTGTATGAAGTCCGAACCTTGCTCTCCATCAAAGATGCCTGCGTGTGCGGATTACCGTGGATTTTGGCTCTGGTTGTGCGGCTGGTTGCTCGCAGCGAGCTTTGCAACCTGGCACGCGGTTGCGGTGGAGCGCTATCTGGATCGGGTCACGGCTACGCGCTTCACGGACGAAGTGCTGGAGACGCCCTTGAAGCGAGTTCCCCAAGCGATCGCACCCGACGGACAAGTATGGGTTCGCCATGCACTGGGGCTGGCCGAAACCGGTGCGTGGAGATTACGCACCACTGAGATTGATAATGCGCCGGACGGCCGGTCCATTTATTGGAACTCGGGCTGGGCGCTTTGGCTGGAAGCATGCGGACGGGTGAGGAAAGCCTTTACGGGTGAGCCATTGGCAACCGCGATTGAAGAGGCATCCTTGTGGGCGAATCTGCCTTTTTTTCTGATAGTGATTACGCTGGCGTCGTTTTCGGTCTGGCAACGATGGGGCGACGTGGCGGGGGCTTGGACTGCCTTGGCGCTGGTTGGGCACCGCGGGTTTTATGCGGCATTTTATCCAGCCTATTGCGACCATCATGGCTTGATCAGTGCGACCGTGCTGGGCGTGGTTTTGAGTGCTTTGTTGGGAGGGGCTGGTTGGCGAACGTCTGATGGGCACATGGACGTTTCTATGCTGCCCAAAACGAACAAGACTGTGATGCGTTCTATGGTGGTATCCGCCATATGTGGCGCGATTGGTTTGTGGGTGAGCGCCGCATCATTGGTGATGACGATTGCGTTTACGGGTGGAGCGGGACTGGTGGTCGGGCTTATGCTTGGCGGCAAGGCCCCCGGCAGCTTTACGGCGGTGCCACACGCTTGGCGTTTATGGGGAAGGATCGGCGCGACGTTAAGCGTGGCCTTTTATTTGGTGGAAAACTTTCCTGACCGGCTCGGTTGGCGGCTGGAGGTGAATCATCCGCTTTATGCGTTGGCGTGGTGGGCGGCCGGCGAACTCATTGCGGTGATCATCGAATGGCGGATTGAGGCACGTCCGTTGAAGTGGCTGGCTGTGCGTGCAGCGGGATGGAGTGCGCCGGTGCTGGCGGTGCCGTTAATCATCTGGGGGCGCGGGGTGGCGGTGTTTGGCCCGCTGGATCCGTTTCTGGGTCGTATCCATGAGTCGATACATGAGTTTCAACCGTGGTGGGTGGAAGCATCAAAAAAAGGGTGGGGTGTTTATGGCGATCAGGTGATTATCGTGGCGGGCATCCTAAATTTATTGGGCATTTGGGTGGTGAAAAGACCGTCCAGGGATGAACGGGCGATGGTATTGTTTTCGAGTGCCGTGGCGTTGCTGGCTTTGCTTCTGGGCTTGTATCAGAATCGATGGCTACTGACGGGAAGTGCACCGCAGGTCGTGCTAGCGGTCTTTCTGGTGGCGACTTTTTCGATGCGGAATCCAGCGAGGGGATGGACGTGGTCTCTAGTCGGAGCCGGCTTGCTGTTGTTTATATCCGGGCCGTGGACATTGGCGCGGGAGCGATTGCACGTAGAGCAAGTTCGGGATGTTCAACTGGGGGAAACGATGCAGCTGCTTTATCGGGACATCGCCGGCTTTTTGGGGAAAGCCGGTGCCAATGAGAAATCCATCGTGCTGAGTGATCCGAATGCATCGGTGGGGGTGGGCTATTACGGGCGTCTCCGCACCGTCGGCACCTTGTATTGGGAAAATCGTGACGGTCTTTTGGCGGCGGCGGAGATTTTGAGTGCACGCGATGAGGCGGATGCCGCCGCGCGGATCTATGCCCGTGGAATCACGCACGTGGTGCTGATTTCAAGTTATGATTTCCTGCCGGAATATAACTATGCGCTGCGCGGTGGAGACGGGCCGGTTGAGGATCGAACGACGTTGGGCTACCGGTTGCTTTACGGGCATCAAGTGCCGGTCTGGCTGCGTCCGTTGAATTATCGCGTGCCGACTCCGTTGGCGCCCTTGGGATTCAAGGTGGCGGTGTTCGCGGTCGATTTTGAAGCGCCGGTGTCCATCGCGCATGAACGCATCGGTAGGTATCAGCTTTCGTTGGGCGAGCGCCGGCTGGCCGAGGCGAGTTTTATGGCTGCGATGACGGCGGACGTCTCGCGACCGGAACCGTGGTTGCGGTTAGGTGAACTCGCGCTGGCCTCGGGGCGGGTGAAAGAGGCGTTTAACTTTGTCCGCGCGGGTATTGAACGGGTGCCGGCTGCCGAACGTGGCCGGCTGGTGCGAGATGCCGCGACTTTGTTTCGCAGCCAAGGACCGGAAGGCGCCGAGCAAGCCGATGCCTTACTCGGGATTCAGGCTAACCCGCAGTGATTATTTCGATTCCTCGTCGGTGCCGAGAATGTAGCCGACACCGTGAACGGTGCGAAAGGCATCGAGGCTGAGGCCGTTGCGCTTAAATAATTCGCGCACCTTGACGATGTATTGATCCAGGGAACGGCTTTTTACGTCAGCGTGGATGCCCCAGACGGAATGAATGAGCGCCTTGCGAGTGATCACGGAACCGCGGTTCTCGTGAATGTAGGCGAGAATACCGAGTTCCTTGCGGCCGATCTTTTCGTTTTTGCCTTTGCCGAATTCAATTTCGAGGCGGACGGGGACGATTTGAGCACCGCAGAACTCAAAGGGCTCGTCGAGCACGCGCACATTTTTGGTGAGATTCATGTCCGTGTTCGACTCGGCACGGCGGAGCACGGCGCGGATGCGGGCAACCAGTTCGGGGAAACCGAACGGCTTGGTGATGTAGTCGTCGCCACCGAGTTCGAGGCCGCGGACCTTGTTTACCTCAAGGGCGTTGCCGGTCAGGAAAATCGTGGGGACGTTAATGTCGTTGGACTTAAGTTCTTCGAGGAGCGCAAAGCCCGATTGATCGGGGAGGTTGACGTCGAGTAGCAGAAGGTTTGCGAAATTCTTTTTAAGGAACCGAAGGGCGAGGGCGCAACGGTTGTAAACCTGGGTTTGCATCCCGGCTTCTTCCAGATGCAGGCAGATCAGTTTAGCCAGTTCTTCTTCGTCCTCGATGACGAGAATGAGAGGCTTGGGTTCGGCGCGCATGTGAGGAGATAAAGTAAACGTGTGGAAGGAGACTGGAGAGGTTTTTTACAATTCAACTACCGATGTCAAAAGAAACGTGGTGTTCGTGTCAGTTCCGTGTCGGTCGCGAATAAACTTGAAGGGCCTTTCGTCGGCGTGTCCCTTGGCCGCGTGTCTGCAAATGCTCCCTTGCTTATGCTCGGACTGCCGAAGGGCAGCCTCGAGGAATCCACTAAAAACCTGTTTGCAAAAGCGGGTTGGAAAATAACGACGAGTTCCCGCTCTTATAAGCCGTCGATTGACGACCCGGAACTTGATGGCCGCTTCGTGCGTGCCCAGGAAGTGAGTCGCTATGTCGAGCACGGGTTCTTCGACTGCGGCCTCACCGGCCACGACTGGGTGTTGGAAAACAACTCCGACGTCGTTGAGGTTTGCGACTTGGTTTACAGCAAAGCCTCGACCTTGAAATCACGCTGGGTTCTCTGCGTGCCCGAGTCGTCTCCCGTGCAGACCATCAAGGATCTCGCCGGCAAGCGCATCGCCACCGAGCTGATGAACACGACCAAGCGCTTCTTCGCCGACAAGGGCGTCGTCGCCGACATCGAGTTCTCCTGGGGCGCTACCGAAGTCAAGGTGCCCGATCTCGTCGATGCGATCGTGGATATTACCGAGACCGGCTCGTCGCTGCGCGCGAACAAACTTCGTATTGTTGATACGCTCCTTTATACCAACACCAAGCTGATCGCCAACAAGGCCAGCTGGGCGAATCCGGCGAAGCGCAAGAAGATCGAGACCATCGCGCTTCTCCTGCGCGGCGCGCTCGAAGCCGGCAGCAAAGTCGGCCTTAAGCTTAACCTTCCCAAGTCGTCGCTCGATGCATTGCTCAAGGCGCTGCCTTCGCTGCGTAATCCCACGGTGTCTCCGCTCAGCTCGCCCGAGTGGGTTGCCGTCGAGACGATCATCGACGAGAGTGTTGTCCGCGAAATTATTCCCCAGCTCAAGGAACTCGGTGCCGAAGGCATCGTGGAATATCCTCTGAACAAAGTCGTTTATTAAGCGTCCGTTTTTTCTCCGACCACGACCATGCCCAAACCCAAGATCGTCAAACTCGGTCTGCTGCAGCACGCCTGTGTTGCCGACCCCAAGGCCAATCTGAAGAAAACCCTTTCGCTGCTCGACCAGGCGGCGAAAAAGGGCGCGCAGATTATCTGCACGCAGGAAATGGTGACCTCGCAGTATTTCTGCCAGAGCGAGGAGCACCGTTTCTTCGATCTTGCCGAGCCGATTCCCGGCCCGACTACGGCCGCCTTCCAAAAGGCAGCCAAGAAGCATGGCGTTGTGGTGATCGCCTCGCTCTTCGAGAAGCGCGCCTCCGGTCTTTATCATAACACGGCCGCGATCATCGATGCCGACGGCACATTGCTGGGCATCTACCGGAAGATGCACATTCCGGACGATCCTCTCTTCTACGAAAAGTTCTACTTCACGCCCGGTGA
This sequence comes from Rariglobus hedericola, assembly GCF_007559335.1. NCBI lineage: Bacteria > Pseudomonadati > Verrucomicrobiota > Opitutia > Opitutales > Opitutaceae > Rariglobus > Rariglobus hedericola. The sequence continues at coordinate 1,344,541 of NZ_VMBG01000001.1, read as the reverse complement.
CACCGGCTTCAAGGCTTGGGACACCAAATTCGGCCGTATCGGCGTGCTCATCTGCTGGGATCAGTGGTATCCCGAGGCCGCCCGCCTCACGGCGATGCAGGGCGCCGAGATTCTGTTTTATCCGACGGCGATCGGCTGGCATCCGTCGGAGAAATCCGAATACGGCGTCAACCAGCACGGCGCCTGGGAAACCATCCAGCGTTCGCACGCCGTGGCCAACGGTTGCTATGTCGCGGCGATCAATCGCATCGGTCACGAAGTCATCGATGGCGTGGGCGGCGACGGACTCGAGTTCTGGGGCCAGACCTTTGTCGCCGGCACGAGCGGACAGATTCTCGCCAAGGCCAGCGTCGATAAGGAAGAGGTTCTCGTTGTCCCGGTTGAAATGAGCAAAGTGGACGTGACCCGCACGCACTGGCCGTTCTTGCGCGACCGCCGCATCGACGCCTACGAAAATCTCACGAAGCGTTTCATCGACTGAGCATGGCCGCTAAAAAATTGAAGGAGACTCCGGCGAAACTTGGTTTTCGCATGCCCGCCGAGTGGGCTCCGCAGACCGCCATCTGGCTTTCGTGGCCGCACAAGCGTGCTTCGTGGCCGGGCCAGTTTCGCGCGATTCCCTACGTGTTCGCTAAGATTGTCGCGCAGATCAGCCGCTTCCAAGAAGTGCGCATCAACATCGGCGCGCCGCTTCAAAAACGCGCGTGGTCGCTCATCACCAAGGCCGGCGCGGACTTGACGAAGGTCACGCTCTACGATCATCCGACCAACGATGCGTGGTGCCGCGATCACGGCCCTATCTTCGTTAAAAACCAGAAGTCCGGCGAGATCGCCGTAACCGATTGGGTGCACACTGCGTGGGGTGGGAAATACCCGCCTTATGACCTCGACAACACGATCCCTCCGCTCGTCGCCAAAAAACTCAAACTGCGTCGCTTCGAAAACGACATGGTCCTCGAAGGCGGCTCCATCGAGGTGAACGGCGAGGGACTGCTGCTCACCAGTGAACAGTGCCTGCTCAACAAGAACCGGAATCCTCATCTGACGCGCGAGCAGATCGAGCAGAACCTCAAGGATTACCTCGGTGTTACCCAAGTTCTCTGGGTGGGCGATGGCATCATCGGTGATGACACCGACGGCCACATCGACGACATCACGCGCTTCTACAAAGCCGACGGTTTCATCACCGTGGTAGAGTCGAACAAGCGTGATCCGAACCACAAAATCCTCGCAGAAAATCTGGAGCGCCTGAAAGCCTTCCGCACGCCGAAGGGCAAGAAGTTCGACATCGTTGAATTGCCGATGCCGAAGCCCTTCGCATTCCAAGGCCAGCCGGTGCCGGCGAGCTACGCGAATTTCCTCATCATCAATGGCGCGGTGCTCGTGCCGAATTTCCGTCAGAAGAAACGCGACGCCGAGGCCAATGCCATCATTGCATCGTGTTTCCCCGGACGTGAGGTCATCCCGATTGATTGTTACGAGCTTATCTGGGGTCTGGGCACACTGCATTGCATCTCTCAGCAGCAACCCGCGTGAGCATCATCGCACACATACGTGGGGCGGCGGGTGTTTTGCTTGCCGTGACCTGTCTGGGATTCACGGGCTGTGAGTCCGTTCGCAACGACTTCGGTGCGGGCGTGCGCGAAAAATTCTCCGGGCCCAGCTACAAAGTGCGCGTGTTCACCGGCGAATCGAGGGCGGTTTTTGACGCGGCGGTTGCTACGGCGGGTCAACTTGGTTTTCGGATCACCCGTTCGGGCGCCGCGCAAGGTGTGATCGAAGGCGTTTCCGGTCTGGCCAGTGATGCCGCTCTCCGTGGCACGCGCCAGCGCACCATCAAGGTGCGGTTGGAAACCACGGCGGATGGCAGCATCGAGGTCGGAGTGCTTTTTACGGAAGTCGTGGAGGATGATTTCAATAAAGGCGCAGGGCAGGGGACTGAAACCAGTTTGCGCGACCATCCGTTGTATGAGTCGTTCTGGGCTGGGATGAGCAGCCAGTTAGTGCGTTGATCGCCCTAGGGCCGGCGGCAGTGGCGGCAGGGCAAGTTTGCCCTTGCCGTTTCCCTCGTAAATCAGCGATTCTGACCGTTCGCGGCATTTTTCAGGTTCAGGCCGGTGTCGTCGCGACGCTCCCATCGGCCCTCTTTGTCAGTATAACCATCAACCCACGGCGCTTTTACCGGCGTCATCTCGGAAAGCCGGCGCTTCGGAGCACGCGACGTTTTTTCGATCTGTTCACATGAGTTCCATAATGCAAGACCTGCTCGCCTCGTCCGGCTTTGATAAGCTGAAAGAGGGCGCAATCGTCACCGCCACGATCACCGAAATCCGTCAGAACGACGTTGTCGTCGACATCGGTGGCAAATCCGAAGGCGTCATCCCCGCCAACGAGTTCATCGATATCGGTGATCTCCAGATCGGCTCCTCCATCGACGTCTACGTCGAGAAGCTCGAAGACAAGTCCGGCGCGCCGGTCCTCTCCTTCGACAAGGCCGAGCAAAAGAAGAACTGGGATAACATTCTCACCAAGTTCCCCGAGGGCTCCATCGCCGCGGGTCGCGTCAAGGCCAAGGTCAAGGGCGGCCTGATCGTTTCGATCGGCGTCGATTCCTTCCTGCCCGCTTCGCACATCGACATCCAGCCCCCGAAGAACCTCGATCAATACGTCGGCCAGACCTACGATTTCAAGGTCCTCAAGATCAATCTCGACCGTAAGAACATCGTTCTTTCCCGTCGCGAACTGATCGAGGAACAGCGCACCAACAAGCGCAAGAACCTCCTCGACTCCATCCAGCCCGGCCAAGTCCGCAAGGGCGTCGTCAAGAACATCACCGACTTCGGTGCGTTCATCGACCTCGACGGCATGGACGGTCTCCTCCACATCACCGACATGTCCTGGGGCCGTATCGCTCACCCGAGCGAGATCCTCAAGCAGGGTGAAGAGATCAACGTCATGATCATCGAAGTGAACCGCGAGAAAGAGCGCGTTTCCCTTGGTCTCAAGCAGACCACCAAGAATCCTTGGGACGAGATCGAGCACAAGTTCCCCGTCGGCGCGAAGGTTCACGGCAAAGTCGTCAACCTCGTTCCCTACGGCGCGTTCATCGAGATCGAGCCCGGCGTCGAAGGTCTCGTGCACATCACCGAGATGTCCTGGACCAAGCGCATCACCAAGCCCTCCGAGCTCCTCAAAGTCGGCCAGGAATTGGATGCGGTTGTCCTCGGTATCCAGAAGGAAGACCAGAAGATCTCCCTCGGCCTCCGCCAGCTCGAGCCCAATCCGTGGGACATGGCCCGCCACAACTACCCGATCGGCGCTCGCGTCCGCGGCAAGGTTCGCAACATGACCACCTACGGCGCCTTCATCGAACTCGAGGAAGGTATCGACGGTATGGTCCACGTGTCCGACCTCAGCTGGACCCGCAAGGTCAACCACCCGACCGAAATCCTCAAGAAGGGCGACGAAGTCGAAGCCATCGTTCTCGATGTCGATGCTTCCCAGCAGCGCATCAGCCTCGGCGTCAAGCAGCTCGCGGTCGATCCTTGGACCGACATCGACGCCTTCTTCAAGATCGGCGACGTCGTCACCGGCGTTGTCTCGAAGATCACCTCCTTCGGCGCCTTCGTGGAGCTCAAGGACGGTATCGACGGTCTCGTGCACATCTCGCAGATCAGCGAGGAGCGCATCGAGAAGGTGAAGGACGTGCTCAAGCCCGGCCAGGAAATCACCGCCCGCGTGATCAAGATCGACCGCGAAGAGCGCCGCCTCGGCCTCTCCGTCAAGGCCGCCAACTACTCCGAGCAGCAGCTCGCCGCCGAGACCGCCTCCTTCGAGGCCCTCAACCGCGACAGCTCGGGCGACATGATGAACCTCGGCGACATCCTCGATGCCGCCTCGGACAAGAAGGACTAATCTCCTTCGTCGATTCGTTCATCGAGTCACGTAGTTCGCGTTTGATACGAAGCGCCCGGTCGAAAGACCGGGCGCTTTTTTTGTGCGGTGAGGTAACCGGCGCCGATCCGGTTCACCTTGTCCAAAAATTCTGGATACAAAAAAGCCGCCCGGTTTGGACCGGGCGGCTTTGGATCCTTACTTGTTTGAGATCGCAAACGATTAGTTGCGCTGAGCGTCACCGACCTTGGCGGACTTTGCCGTCATGAAGTCACGGATGACCTCGTGGCGGGCGCGGACCTGCTCCTCGAGTTCGATCTCCTCGACGGTGCGCTGGTGCTCGTGGGAGGCCATCGCCTTGCGCATCTTCGAGAGGGCGATGTTCTGGAGCTGACGCACGCGTTCGCGGGTGACCTTGAACTTCTCGCCGACCTCTTCGAGGGTGAGCTCGTCGCGGCCGTCGAGACCGAAGCGATATTTGATGATCTCGGCTTCACGCGGTTCGAGCGTGGAGATCATTTCGTAGAGATCGGAGTTGCGGGTCTTTTCGGTCAACGACTCGAAGGGGCTGGCGGCGTTTTCATCGCCGACAATCTCTCCAAACGTGCCCGAGTCACCCGATTCGCCGATGGGCGCGTCGAGCGAGGCCGGACGCACGCTGACCGACTTCAAGTGGGCGACGCGGCTGGTGGGGACCTGGAGCTCGATTGCGATTTCTTCGTCCGTGGGTTCGCGGCCGAACTCTTCGGTGAGCTTCATCGCGGTTTTGCGCATCTTGGAGATCTTGTCGACCAAGTGAACGGGCAGGCGGATGGTCTTCGATTGGTTGGCGAGGGCGCGCTTGATGGACTGTTTGATCCACCAGGCGGCGTAGGTGGAGAGCTTGCCACCTTTGCGTGGGTCGAAGCGTTCCACGGCTTTGATGAGGCCGATGTTGCCCTCGGAGATGAGGTCGAGCAGCGGGAGGCCAAAGTCCTTATAATCCATCGCGATCTTCACGACGAGACGCAGGTTGGCCGAGATCATGTGATCGCGGGCGGCCTTGTCACCCTTGCGGATGCGACGGGCAAGCTTTACCTCTTCCTGAATGGTGAGCAGAGCGGTTTTTCCGATTTCCTGTAGATAGAGCTGCAGGTTACTACGGTCACCATGGGCGGGCTGGGGCTCACGGGCGGCGGCGGTATCGGACTTTTCGAGAAATGAGGGCGGCGCATCCAACTCGGCGGTGACGACGGCAGTTGCCGCAGGGGCAAGGGTGTCGACTTCGTCGGTTTCGGCGGAATACTTACGGGCGGATTTCGATTTGGCGGCCATGATAGTAAGAGTTGAGCGTTGTAACCGTTATTCCCGGCAAATCCGGCCATCGGCGGTTATAGAATGAGACTAGTGGAAGCTGAATTCGTTCCAACTAGATAAACGGTCAACTATCAGTGGTGGACGCAAAAAAATGCAAAATTTAGTGGCGACACTTTGGCTCAATTTTAGGTGCGCGAGCGCTGTGCCATGCGCAGGTAAGGCACAGATACGCCTAAATGCCCGCGTCGGCAGGCGTATTCCAGTTCGAGAAGAGGTCTATTTCGGCTGGTTCCAATGGAAGTGCTTTTATTAAAGCTTCTTGAGTGGATTCGTGGAGCAGCTTTTGAAGTCTAAAATGGCCTGCGTCCAATGCGGCTTGCAGGCGGGGGAGAAGAGTTCGGGGGTAAAGTCCAGCCAAAGGCTCGTAGCCGTGAGGGCCATAAGGAACGACCCCGATGCGTCCTCCTCCGGTGGAAATCATTTTTTGGAGGTAGGTGGGGGTTAATTGTGGGAGATCCACGGCCAGGATTAGCACCCAGGGATGGCTCGCGGCCGCTAGGATTGCGATGAGTCCGGCGAGGGGGCCGGCATCAGGCACGGTATCGTGAACCACTCGGGCGTTGGGGAGGGTGGTCGCATAGTCCGTGTCGAGGCGGCCGGAGATGATGAGATCGGTGATTCCCAGGCTGCGGAGCAGTGCAGCTTGGTGGGCGATGAGAGGCGGGCCGTCCGGCGCGGGGAAGGGCAGGAATGCCTTGTCACGCCCCATGCGCGAGGAGCGTCCGCCGGCGAGAATGGCACCCGTGATCGCGAAATCAGGCATGAGTGGAAATGGAACTGGCCGGCGAAACCCGCAGCCAACCATCTGTAAGGATCTTGGCGCGGAGGCCGCCATGATCTTTGAGTGCAGCGTGCGCTCTGGGGGCAAAGGCTTGGTCCATCCAATGGCAGGGAGAGCATTCGGCAGTGCCGAGAAACGTGATCCCCTGAATCGTGAATTGCTGGCCAATGAGCGTGTTCAGGTCGATTCCGCGAGTGATGACATTGCGGCGGAATGCCGAAGGCTCGGGATGAGTGCCGGCCAGTGGAAGAAACGTGGCGCAGAGTTCGTCATAGATTTCGGCGGCGAAGAAGGTGATTTGGCCTTTGTAGTCGGGTTTGTAATCGAAGTAGCGGTCTCCGCGGATGCCGTGTCCGGCGACGCACTCGATTTCGGAGACGGAGAGAATCGGATGTTCGCCGGCGGGCTGGCCGTGATGACCGAAGTAATTGTGGCCCGGTGAAACGTAAAGATGTTCGATGCGGATCATCGTTAGGAACCGTTGAGGTGTTTCAGGCATTCGCGGATCGCGGGGAGGAGCGGTGGGAGGCATTCGCCGATGGCGCGGGGGTTGCCGGGGAGGTTGATGATGAGCGTGCGACCGCGCGTGCCGGCGGTGGCGCGGGAGAGGATGGCGGTGGGGACTTTGGCGAAACTCACGGCGCGCATGGCTTCGCCAAAGCCGGGGAGTTCGCGTTCGAGGACGTCGCGAGTCGCCTCGGGCGTGACGTCGCGCGGCGCGGGGCCGGTGCCGCCCGTGGTGACGATGAGATCGCAGTGCTCGGTGTCGCAGAGCGTGCGCAACGTGTCAGCGATGGTGGCGCGGTCGTCCGGGATGAGGCACGAAAGAAACGCGGGCGCGGGCTCGAATGCGGGGGCGAGGATGCGTTCGATTTCGGGACCGCTGAGGTCGGCGTAGATGCCGGCAGAGGCGCGGTCGCTGAGGGTGACGCGGGCGATTTTCATTTCTTCTCTTTCAGTGAAACGCGGACTTCGCCGATGACCATTTGTTTGTCCACGGCCTTCATCATGTCGTAGAGGGTGAGCGCGGCAACGGAGACGGCGGTGAGGGCTTCCATCTCGACGCCGGTTTTTCCGGTGAGGCGGGCTTCGGCGGTGATGAGGATGCGGTCGGCTTTGATGGTGAAATCAACGGAGACTTTATCGAGAGCCAGTGGGTGGCAGAGGGGGATGAGATCGGCGGTTTTTTTGGCGGCCATGATGCCGGCGAGGCGGGCGCAGGCGAGGACGTCGCCTTTGGGGAGGGCCTGCTTTTTGAGCAGGCGGATCGTGGCGGGGGCGCAGCGGAGTTCGCCGGTGGCGACGGCGCGGCGGAGTTGCGGCGGCTTGGCGCCGACATCGACCATCGTGGCGGCGCCGGTGGTGTCGAGGTGGGAGAATTTTTTCATGAATTAGGAGCAGCAAAGGACTTCGACTTGGGAACTCGCGGATGGAGTCGAGGGCACGCGGAGCAGGGCGTTGGCACGGGCGAGAACAGTGAGATCGGAAGAGTCACGCCAAGGTAGCGCAGTGACGGAGTCGTGGGTGAGGAGCGCGGGCCACCAGGTTTCGCGCGGGTCGGGGCGGAGTTCGGAACGGGGCGCGAGTTTGGCGCGGATAAGTGCGACGGGTTCCGTTCCGGCGAGGCGGGCGAGGACGCGGCGGACGAAGAGGTGGAAGCAGACGAAGTGGGAGAGCGGGTTGCCGGGGAGTCCGAACGCGAGGCAGCCTTCGCGCGAGGCGGCGATGAAGGGTTTGCCGGGGCGGCTGGCGACTTTGTCGCAGTGAATCGTGAAGCCGGCGTCGGCAAGGAGCGCGCCCGTGTGGTCGTGGTCGCCGACGCTGGCACCGCCACTGACGAGGAGGATGTCAGGCTGGAGCGCGAGCGCGGCGGCAAGGGCTTCGGCGGTGGCTGAACGGGAGTCGGAGACGCGTTGCTGCCAGATCAGGTCGGCGTGGGAATCGCGGAGGAGTGCGGCGATGAGCGTGGAGTTGGAGTCGCGGATCTGGCCGGAGGCGGGCGTGGCGTCAGGAGAGACGAGTTCGCCGCCGGTGACGAGGTGCGCGACGCGGGCGCGACGGGAGACGAGCGGGGCGGTCGCGCCGACGGAGGCGAGGAGGGCGAGGGCGCCGGCGTTGAGGAGCTGGCCGGGGGAGATTAGGGTGTCGCCGGCACGGGCTTGGGAGGCGCGGCGGCGGATGTGTTTGGTGGACGGAGATTGGAGGAGGTGGACGCGGCCGGTGTCGGTGGCCTTGGTGTCCTCTTGCATGATGAGTGCGGCTTTCTCGGGAGGGAGGGCGCTGCCGGTGAGGATGCGGTAGGCGGTGCCGGGGGAGGGCGCGGAGGCGGGCGCGGGAGCGCCGGGGTGGATCGTGCCTTCGAGGGTGACGAGGCCGGCGGGTTGGTCGGTGTGGACGAGGTAGCCGTCGATGGCGGAGCGGTCGAAGGGCGGCTGGTCTTCGGGAGCGAGGATGGTTTCGCGGAGGATGCGGCCTTGGGCGGAGGCGAGGGGGATGCGCTCGGAGGGAAGGGGCGACGGGACCAAGGCGTCGAGTTGTATCCAGAGATCGGCGACGGAAATCATGCGGGCAGGGTGTCGGTTTTCCAGATGGGGACGTCTTGCTTTAGGCGGTCCATGAAGGCGGCGAGGAGGGCGAAGGCGGGGGCGCGGTGTTTGGCTTGGACGGCGATGTGGATGGCGGCTTCGCCGACGGGGACGGTGCCGGTGCGGTGTTGGACGAAGACGAAGTGGCAGGGGTGTGTGGCGGCGAGTTCGGTGAGGAGGCGATGCATCACGGTCTCGGCCATCGGTTGATAGGCTTCGTAAACAAGGGCGGAGATGGGTTGGTCGTTTTCGGAGCCGCGGACCGTGCCGGTGAAGGTGGCGAGCGCGCCGACACCGGCGTCCACGGATGAAGCGGGCGGGGTGATGACGGAGGGGGAGATGAGGATCTCGATGTGCACGGGTTTATTTCAATCGGGTGTCTCGCGAAGGACGCAAAGGACGCGAAGGTAAATCAGCCTCCGGAGACGGGCGGAATGACCGCGATCTCGTCGGTTGGTTCGATGTGTGCGGAGGAAGTCAGGAAGTCGTTGTTGCGGGCGAGGCGTGAGGAGGAGCGGAGACTGGCGAGGTCTGGGTGGCGTTGAACGAGTTGCTCCCAAAAGGCGGAGATGGAGAGGGGCTCGGTGGCAGGGATTTCTTCCTCGGAGAAGCCGGTGATACGGCGGGCGTTGGCGAAGTAGAGGACGGTCATTTTTCGGAGGAAGTGTAACCTAATAGGTTACACTTTGGATTGTGTAGATTAGCCACCGATGGCGGTCATGGGGCGGGAGGGGACGTAGTCAGTTTGGAAGGTGTGGTCTTCGGGTTTGTTGGCGATGGCTTCGGTGAGGAGCGCGTCGAGGTCGGCGTGGCCGGCGCGCAAGGGGGCGAGGAGGTCGATCTCGCCGTGGCGGCCGAGGCAGGGGCGGAGTTTGCCGTCGGCGGTGAGGCGGAGCTTGTTGCAGGTGCCGCAGAAATCAGGAGTGGTTAAGGCACCGATGAAGCCGACGAGTGCGCCATTTTGCGCGCGGGTGTAACGAGCGGGGCCGTGGCCGGCGCGGTAGTCGGGCAGGGTTTCGAGCGGGCCGAGTTCGGACTCGATGCGGGCGCGAGCGTCTTCGCAGGAGAGGAAGTTTTCGGAGCTGAGGACGTCGGTGCGGGTGAGCGGCATCAACTCGATGAAACGGACCGGAGTGCGGTGCTCGGCGGCGAAACGAACGAGGGGGACGAGTTGGTCTTCGTTCACGCCGCGCATGAGGACGACGTTGAGTTTTACGGATTCGAAGTCGGCGGTGAGGGCGGCGTGGATGCCGGCGAGGGCGTCGGCGAGGCGTCCGCCGGTGACGCGGCGGTAGGTGTCGGTGTCGAGCGCGTCGAGTGAGACGTTGACGGAGGTAACGCCGGCGTTGCTGAGGTCGCGGGCGGCGGAGGCGAGGCGGGTGCCGTTGGTGGAGAGGCCGAGGGATGTGGTCGTAGGTAACGCGGCGATACCTGCGGCGATGGTGGCGAGGTCGGGACGGAGGAGTGGTTCGCCGCCGGTGAGCCGGAATTTTTTGAAGCCGAGTCGGGAGGCGGAGGTGGCGATGCGGATGAGTTCTTCGGCGGTGAGGTGGTCGGGGCGTTGCGCCCAGCCCTTGTAGCCTTCGGGCATGCAGTAGAGGCAGCGCTCGTTGCACCGGTCGGTGACGGAGATGCGCAGGTAGTCGATTTTCCGTCCGAAGGGGTCGTTCATGTGATGACGAGTTTGAGCGAGGCGATACCGAGGACGGCGGCGAGGACGGGGCGGAGTTGGGAGAGGCGTGCGTTGCGGCTGCCCCAGAGGGCGCCGAGAAACCCGCCGGCGATGACGGCGAGGGCGAGGAGCGGCCAGGCGGAGGGCAGGTGATGGAGTGAGGCGGAGTGTCCGGCGAGGCCGGCGGCGGAGTTGACGAAAATGAACGGTGCGGAGACGGCGGCGGCGGTCTTGGTGTTGGACCAGCGCATGAGCAGGAGGAGTGGCGTGAGAAAAATGCCGCCGCCGACTCCGATGAGACCGGAGGCGAGGCCCATCACGGCACCGAAGATGAGAACGAGAAGGATCGGGGCGGGGCGGAGGGCGTCGGTCTTGGGTGCGGGGAGGAGCAAGCGCAGGGCGGCGAAGCCGAGAGCGAGGGCGAGCAGGAGTTTGAAGGCGGGAGTGGGGAGGGAGAGGCGTCCGCCGAGGAAGGCGAAGGGGATCGAGGTGACGGCGAAGGGCCAGAAGAGGCGCCAGGCAAAATGTCCGGCGCGGAAGAAGAGCACGGTGCCGATGAGGGAGACCGCGAGGTTGAGCGTGAGCGCGGTGGGCTTCATCACGGCGGGGGCGATGCCCGCGAGCGCCATGACGGCGAGGTAGCCCGAGGCACCGCCGTGGCCGACGGCGCCGTAGAGGACGGCGACGAGAAGCAAGGGAGCCAGGAGGATGAGCCAGTCGGTGGTCATGGGCCGATGGTTACCAAGGTGGCGGCGGAGGCGTTATATTCAAATGGATATAACGGTCGGGATCATGAAAGTTGCGCGGGATTTGGATGAGCGGCTCGCGTGCGGTCGAACGGTCAGGACTTCAGCAGGTCGGCGATGCGGGCGCCGGATTTTTCGCAGGCGGATTGGGCGGCGGTTTCCATTTCGCGGTAGAGGCGGAGGACTTCGCGGCCGGTTTCGGAGAGGGTGGCGCCGCCTTTGGCTTTGCCTCCGCGGGATTTGAGGACGAGGGGTTCGGCGAAGGCTCCGTCCAGGCTCTTCACGATCTGCCAGGCGCGCATGTAAGACATCTCCATCGTCTTGGCGGCTTCGCTGATGGAGCCGGTCGCGTCGATGCGGGCGAGGAGATCGGCTTTGCCCGGGCCGAAGGCGAAGCGGCGGCCGGAGTTCATGCGGATCTTGGCTTCGACGGTGAGGGGGGCGGACATGGGGGATGAGGTTGTGAAATTAGGGCGCTTGGAACCGCCAAGGGCTAAAATCCTGATTTCTTTTGTTTTTTGGGTCTTTTGGGACGGATGCCATTCCCCCGATTCCGTAGCTTACACTGGATTTGAAGGATGTAATTCGCTGACTGCCGTAGAATGATGCTTCGAATAAGAACTCCACGTAGCCTACAAACGGCAAGGAGCGCTCAAAGAAACGGGGATCCTTTTTGAGTATCCATTTTACGGCCGCTTCCTCGTCACTCTTCCACTCCACGTCGAGTTGGCTGTAGGCACTAATCAAGGCTCTATATTCTTTTTGCTCACGGTCTGGCACGCTCAGCAGGGCAGTAAAAATTCGTTTTGTTGTGGGTGTGCCATCAGTGGAGTAAGCCGGAGTGAGCGCCTGCCAACTAGACCAGTTTTTGCGATCGGGGCTGTAGCGTGCGAACACAGAGCCGATCCATGGTGTGGAAGTTTGTCCGCTGGCGAGCTGAATGGGTTGGCTGTCCGGTTCGATCATCACTCTTGCGGTGACCGAGGAAGCGGGGCGCCATGAAAGTCCGGTGGCGAGCGGGGATGTTTGAATCCACCCGTTCCTAGCTGAGGCTGGGGATGAATCCCACCCGAGACCTTGAGGGCTAATATCGATAGTGTCTGACCACGTGGACTTGAGCTTGGCGTCGTCGGGTTTGGTAAAATCGATTTCGAGGGAGTTGCCTCCCATGATTGAGCCAAAGACTGGAGCGGCTATCAGAATCGCGATTATGACCGGAAGGCTTCTGAAGCAAGGAGAGGGCATACAGATAAGGCCAACGCGGAATGCAAGGTGGGGCAAATGAGAACGTAGGTCAGCTGCGGGCAAGGCGGACGGCGCAGGCTTTGTAGGACGGCTGGCGGGAGTGCGGGTCGAAGGACGGGAAGGTGAGGCGGTTCACGGCGTCGAAGTGCATCGGCATGAAGAGCTGGCCGGGTTGCACGGTGGACGTGACGACGGCGAAGGCTTCGGCGTCGCCGCGGCGGGAACTCACGAGGACATCGTCGTTGTTGGCGATGCCGAGACGAGCGGCGTCGGCGGGGTTGATTTCGACGTAGAGGGAGGTCGGGGCGAGTTTGACGAGAACATCGCTTTTGTTGGTGCGGCTGCCGGTGTGCCACTGCGCGGAGCTGCCGCGGCCGGTGTTGAGGAGGAAGGGATACGCTTTGTCCGGCGGCTCGGGCATGGGGCGCGGTTCGTCGAAGTGGAAGACGGCGCGCTGGTCGGCAGTGTAGAAATGGCCGTCGGTGAAGAGGCGGCGATGCGAACCAAGCTTAGAGCCAAGAGCTGGGAGCTGAGAGCTGGAATCAGCGGGGTAGGGCCACTGGATCCCGCCGGAGTGTTGGATGTGGTCGTAACCTTCGATGCCGGTGATGTTGCAGGGTTGTCCGCGGGTGAGTTCGCGGAGGATGCGGAAGGCGGCTTCGGGGGACGACCATTGGCGGAACATGTCTCCGCAGCCCCAGGCTTCGGCGACGAGTTGGAAGATGGCGAAATCGCTGAGGGCTTCGCCAGGGGCGCGGGAGACTTTGCGGGAAACGCCGAGGCGGCGTTCGCTGTTGATGAAGACGCCTTCCTTCTCTCCCCAGCCGGCGGCGGGGAGGACGAGGTCGGCCATCTGCGCGGTCTCCGTCGTGGCATACATGTCCTGCACGACCATGAACTCGAGTTTGCGGCGGAGTTCGGGGAAACGCTTTTGGTTGATCCAAGAGTGCGCGGTGTTTGTGGCGATGACCCAGAGGCCTTTGATGGCGCCGCTGTCGATGCCGTCTATAATCTGGTCGTAGGCCCAGCTTTTTTCGGAGGGAATTTTTTGCGCGTCGATTCCGAGGATGGCGGCGACGTGGGTGCGGTGGGCGTCGTTGGCGAAGTCGTATCCACCGAGCAAGGACGAGGCGTTGCCAAAGAGGCGCGAACCCATGGCGTTGCACTGGCCGGTGATGGAGTTGGCGCCGGTGCCGGGGCGGCCGATGTTGCCGGTCATCAGGGCGAGGTTGATGATGGCTTGGGCGGTGCGGGTGGATTCGTGGCCTTGGTTGACTCCCATCGTCCACCAGAAGGAGACGCGTTCCTTGGTGGCGATGATCTCGACGACGCGGTGGAGGGTCTCGACGGGCAGGCCGGTTTCGGTGGAGACGCGCTCGGGGGTGAAGGCGGCGAGGAAGGAGGCGAACGCGGGGTAGTTGGACGTGTGGGCGTCGATGAAGTCGCGTTGGACGGCGCCGCGTTGGATGAGGAGGTGGGCGAAACCGTAGAGGAGCGTGAGGTCGCTTTTGGGGAGGAGCGGGACGTGGAGGGTGGCGGCGACGGCGGTCTCGGTGCGGCGGGGGTCGATGACGATGATCTCGGGTTTGCGCTTATTCATCATCACGCGCTGCCACATGATGGGGTGGGCGATGCAGGGGTTGGCGCCGATGAAGATGAGGGCGTCGCTTTCCTCGAAGTCGGCGTAGCTGAAGGGCGGGGCGTCGAAGCCGAAGGATTGTTTGTAGGCGACGTGGGACGTGGCCATGCACTGGCGCGTGTTGGAGTCCACGTGGAGCATGCCCATGCCGAATTTCGCGAGGGCGCCGAGGAGCGCCATTTCCTCCATAACGATCTGGCCGGTGCTGAGGAAGGAGAGCGCGTGCGGGCCGTGGGTTTGCTGGATGCGTTTAAAGTTTTCGACGAACGCGGCGAGGGCGACGGGCCAGGAGACGGGTTCGAGGAGGCCGGTGATTTTGTTGCGAAGGAGGGGAGTGGTGAGGCGGTCGGTGGCGGCGAGCGGGGTGAGGGCTTCCCAGCCTTTGGGGCAGGCCATGCCGAGGTTGACGGGGTAGGCGGGGTCGGGGCTGAGGTTGATGGCCTGGCCGGAGGCGTCGCGGTGGATGTTGAGCGAGCAGCCGGTGCTGCAGAAGCCGCAGATGGATTGGGTGGTCGAGGCGGGGGTGAGGCGGGAGGGGTGCTGCGGAATGCCGAGGCCGAAGTCGGAGGGGTGGCGCACGAGCTCCGTGGTCATGGGACCGGTGCGGGCGCGGAGCGCGAGGAGAGTGGTGTTTAACACAGAGGACACGGAGGGCGCGGAGGACGTAGAGCGGAAGACAGAGGACGGAGGGCGGACGGATTAGGAAGAGGGGACGCCGGGCATTTTTGGGGAGTCCACAGCTTGGAAGAAGAGGGTCCGTTCGATGAGTTCGCCGATGAGGAGGAAGAAGAAGCCGATGGCGGCGTGGTTGGAGAGGAAGAGTCCGGCGGTGAGGAAGGCGAGGATGAGACGTGCACCCCACAGGCGGCGGAGCGGGCCTTGCTGCAGGCGGGCCGAGACGGAGTCGCCGCGGTAGGTGATGAGTTCGATCGCGAGCTTTGCCGCGAGGGCGAGGGCGGCGAGCTTGGGGTTGTAGAAGGCGAGGGCGGCGATGACGACGGTGCCGGCCATGCGGCCGAGAGTCTGGGAGAGACGCCAGAAATGGCGGCGGGTGTCAGTGTAGATCATGGCGCTGCAGAAGACGCCGGCAGTCGCGATCAGAATCGCGGTGGGACTGAGGACAGCGATCAGAGGACGGAGAAGGGACGGAACGTAAGGAACGATCCATTCACTGATGGCCGAGGTGAGAAAGAGGGGAAACGCGGTGCCGAGGAGGACGGCTTCGCGGCTGAGCCAGCTGCGGCGGAGTCCGAGAAAAATACGCCAAGCGCGGAAAGGTTGGCCCAAGTGGGCGACGCTGGCGACGAGGCCGGCGGTGAAGAGGGTGAGAGCCAGGAGGGGAAGTC
The DNA here is from genome assembly GCF_007559335.1 of Rariglobus hedericola. Lineage (NCBI taxonomy): Bacteria > Pseudomonadati > Verrucomicrobiota > Opitutia > Opitutales > Opitutaceae > Rariglobus > Rariglobus hedericola. The sequence goes on along the minus strand of NZ_VMBG01000001.1, from coordinate 1,329,277 downwards.
CAGAGTCTAGGGTCCAGAGCAGAGAGCCGATCAAGAGACCGAGGCCGAGTTGGGTGAGGACTAAGAGGACGACGAGGGCGTAGTGGGCGTGCTGGGGGCGGAGGGTGTCGGCGTCGGCGGCACGGAGGTTATGGGGTAACGGATTTTTGGATACGTAGCGCGTGGTGGGCTTCGTGTAGGAGGGATCCGGGGCGGCATGGAGCCACTGGCTGGGTTCGGTGGCGGAGGTGACCTTGATGATGGTGATGGCCTCGGTGGGGCAGGACTGGACGCACGCGGGGGCTTCGCCGGCGGCGAGGCGGCCGTGGCACATGTCGCACTTGCGGACGATGCCGAGGCGGTCGTTGAACTTGGGGACGTCGTAGGGGCACTTGAGCACGCAGTAGCTGCAGCCGATGCACTGGTCGTCGAGGTGGACCACGATGCCGGTGACCGGATCTTTCTCGTAGGCGAGAACGGGGCAGCCGTTGAGGCATGCGGGGTCTTCGCAGTGGTGGCAGGCGGTCGTTACGGTTTGCTGGAAGGGATGGACTTCGGTGCCGCCGAGGACGAGGCCGACGTCGCGCCAGGTTTCGTTTTCGTCGAGACCGTTGAGGGAGTGGCAGCCGGCGACGCAGGCTTTGCAGCCGGTGCAGCTGTCGAGATCGACTTGGAAGGCGTATTGCTCGCCGGGGACGGGGGCGGAGAGCGGGATGAGCTGGGAGCGCGGAGCGTTGCCGGAGTCGTGGGCCGTCGCGAAGCGGGCGACAGGAGTGTCGAGGCGGCGTTGCGACTCGATAAGTTCGTCGATGAGCGTGCGGACCGGGTCGGTCATTTTTGGGGTGTGTCTTTAAAATAATCCCACGCTCTGCTTACGCCCTTCGGGTAACTTGAAAACCAAGCTGGACCGGCGTTGTCCTCGCCGGCACGGGCCTTTGGCCCGCCTCCGTCTCGGCCGCCTTGGCCGAGCATGGTTTTGAAGTTACAAAGCATGGGCTTATTTCAAAGACACACCCTAGTAAACGTCCCGCTGGTAGCGCTTGGCGGTCTTGAGGGATTGGACGTAGGCGGTGGCTTCCTCGGGGGATTTTTTTCCGGCGAGTTCGATCGCTTTGTGGAGGGCAGCATCGACGTCCTTGGCCATGCGGGAGGCGTCGCCGCAGACGTAGAAGTAGGCGCCTTGCTCGAGCCACGCGTAGAGTTCGTCGGCGGCGGCGAGCATCTTGGTCTGGACGTAGATCTTCTCGGGTTGGTCGCGGGAGAACGCTAGGTCGAGGCGGGTGAGAACGCCGGCGGACTGGAGCGCGGTGAGTTCGTTTTGGTAGAGGAAATCGGAGGACGCTTTCTGGTCGCCGAAGAAGAGCCAGTTTTTGCCGGGTGCCTGGGTAGCGGCGCGTTCTTCGAGGAAGGCGCGGAAAGGGGCGATGCCGGTGCCTGGGCCGACCATGATTATCGGGGCGTTAAGGTCGGCGGGCGGGCGGAAGGCTTTGTTGCTGTGGACGAAGATGCCGGCGGTGCCGTGGGCGAGGGCGCGCTCGGCAAGGAAGGTGGAGCACACGCCTTTGCGCGGGAGTCCGTTCAGTTCGTAGCGGACAGCGCCGACTGTGAGGTGGACCTGGGTCGGGTGGGCCTTGGGCGAGGAGGAGATAGAGTAGAGACGGGGCTGGATTTTTTTCAGCGTGGCTACGAAGGCGGAGGGAGCGGGTTTGGTGGCGGTGGCGTGGAGGGCGTCGAGGACGTGGTGGACGGGGGTCGTGACGTTGAGGAGTTCGAGCAGGGCGGGGGCGGGTTTGCCGAGTTCGTAGTGAACGGTGAGGGCGGTGCGCAGGGGGAGTTCGCCGACGGGGGTGGGGACGGCTTCCTCGCCGTCGCAGTCGAGGGACGCTATTATGGCGGAGACGAGGTCGGGGCAGTTTTGCGGGATGACACCGAGGGCGTCGCCGGCTTCGTAAACGAGGCCTGAGCCGGTGAGGTCGAACTCGACGTGGTTGACCTCCTTGGCGGAACCGGGGCCGTTCAGATTGCGGATGGCGAGGACCGGGGCAGGAAAAGGGTTTTTCTTATCGTAGGCGACGGGTGCGGAAGGTGGTGACGCCTCAGTGACCGGGACGGGCGCTGCTGAGGATGCTCCGAGGGCGTTGAGGGTGGTGTCGAGCCAGGCGTTGAAGGGGGCTTCGTAGTCCACGTCGCAGTCGGTGCGGGGACTGATGCGGGTGGCGCCGTGCTTCTCGAAGTAAGCGTCGAAATCTTTGCCGGCCTGGCAGAAGAGCGTGTAGTTGGTGTCACCGAGGGCGCAGACGCTGTAGCGGAGTCCAGCGAACGCGTGGCTGCCTTCGCGGAGGACGGTGTGGAGGGCCTTGGCGGTATCGGGTGGTTCGCCGTCGCCATAGGTGCTGGTGATGACGAGGAGGTTGGCGTGGTTGGGTAGTTGTTCGGCGGATACTTCGGCCATGTCGAGGATGGCGGGGGCGAAGCCGCGTTTGCCGGCTTCTTTGGCGGCTTGCTTGGCGAGGGCTTCGGAGGTGCCGGTCTGCGAGGCGAAGAGGATGGTGAGGGGCGTGAGTTGAGCGGTGAGAGTTGCGGGTTGAGAGCCGGCAACGGGGGCACGGTTGAAGATTCCGGCGAGGAAGCCGTTGAGCCAGGCGCGTTGCTCGGGAGAGAAAGGAGCGCTGTCGGGAATTTGCGGGATGGTGCTCATACGGAGAGAAACTCTTGAAGCTCTTTGTCGGAGTGGCGGCGGGTCCATTGGACGAAGGTCTCTCCGGAAGACTTTTTCGCGTTGTAGGTGCGTAGAATTCTTTCGGTGAGGGCGGGGACCTCGGTGGCGCGGACCCCGCGGAAGATCTCGCGGGCGATGCCTTGCTCGTGGTCCATGCCGCCCCCGAGGACCATGTGAAAACCGTCGGCACCGTCGGGTTGTTTTGCGCCGATCAGGCCGATGTCGCCGCAGTAGTGCTGGGCACAGCTGTTGGAGCAGCCGGTGAAGTGGATGTTGACGGGTTGCTCGACGACGAGGTCGGAGGATGTGAAGTGTTTGGCGAGCTTGGTGGCGGCTCCTTTGGTATCGGCTGCGGCGTATTTGCAGCCTCGGCTTCCGGTGCAGGCGATGATGCCGCTGGTGGTGCTGGAGGCTTCGGTGGTGAAGCCGAGGTGTTGGAGTTGGCGGCAGGCGGAGGCGACGAGGGCGTCGGGGACGTGGGGGATGATCACGTTTTGCCAGATGGTGAGGCGCAACTCGGACTTGCCGAAGTTAGCGGCGAGCGTGGCGAGGCCGTGCATCTGTTTCGCGGACATGCGGCCGACGGGGACGCCGATGCCGATGGAGGTGAATCCTTTTTGCGCCTGTTTGTAGGGGCCGATCCAGCCGTGCTTGATGAGCGGGCGGCGCGGTTCGCAGGCGGTGAGAGGAACGCGGACGAGAGGAAAGGAGAGTTTTTTCTGAACCTCGGCGAAAAAGCGGTCGAAGCCCCACTTATCGAGGACGTATTTGAGGCGGGCCTTCTTGCGGTTGGTGCGGTCGCCGTTTTCGGCGAAGACGCGGACGATGGCGGCGGAGACGGCAGTGGCTTCGGACGGTTTGATGAGCAGGCCGGTGTCGCGGGCGAAGTCCTGGTGTCCGCTGATGCCGCCGAGTTGGACGCGGAAGTAAGTGCCGAGAGAAACCTGAGGGTTGAGGCCTGAAACCTGGGAAACGGATTTTTCGCTGATGCGGGTGGCGATGAAGGCGATGTCGTTGGTGTCGGCGGCGACGGTGAGGCTGCCTCCGTTGTCGAAGGCGATGTTGAATTTGCGCGGGAGTCCGTAGCAGTCGCGGTGGTTCATGATGTAGTGGTGAACCGCTTTGGCGTAGGGGCGCACATCAAGGACCTCGGATGGGTCGAAACCGCAGTTGGGGGAAGCGGTGACGTTGCGGATGTTGTCCGCGCCGGCACCGCGCGAAGTAAGACCGAGCTCCTGCACGCGGGTGAGCACGGTGACGAGGTCGCGGGGCTTGAGCTCGCGGAGCTGGACGTTGCCGCGCGTGGTGAGGTCGACGTGGCCGTTACCGATTTCGGAGGCGAGGTCGGCGAGACCGTGAAATTGGTGGGCGGTGATCTCGCAGGCGGGGACGCGCAGGCGGATCATAAAACTGTCCTGCGCGGGGGCGACGTAGAAGAGGCCGTGGGTTTTAAACCGATACATGTTCTCGGCATCGGGAAACCTGTTGGCGTCGGCGTGGGCGATGAGGCGCTCCCAAGAGTCGAGCGGATCCTCTTTGTGTTTCCAGAGTTCCTCTTTGCAGAGATCGGCGAGGGCGGTGCCGTAGATCGTGGGTTCGGGGGCCAGAGGGGCTGGAGCTTGGCCGAGCTCGCTGGCTACGGAGAAAGGAAACGAGACACCTGCGCCGGCCATGAAACCTTGGAGGTATTCCTTCTGCGCGGCGGTGAAAGAGCCGGGGGTGCCTGCGGGAAATGTGGTCGATGTCTCGGTCATGAGTGCGTGCGTTGAGGGAGCACCGCCGATGCCATGAACGGCATTCGGTTAATTAAGGGCGTGAATAGTATTTTTAAAAATGATGAGTTTTTCTCATCATCGTTAAGCGTCTGCGAAGGAGGCTGAAACGCCCCGCTCTGGAAATAAGGAGCGGGGCGAATCGTCGGGCGCGAATGGGGATCAGTAGGCGTAGTCGGCCTGGAGCCAGAACTTGGTGCGGTCGGCGGTGGCGGCACCGGTCTGGTCGCTCCAGAACTTGGCGAACTTGGCGGTGAAGCTCAGTTGCTTGTTGAGCTTGTAGACGGCCAAGGCGTCGAACTCCTGTGCGAGCGTGGTGGCGGCGTCTTCGGTGCCGAAGAAATGGTAGCCGGCGAGGAGCTGGACGGGGCCGGGGGCTTTGGCGCCGGCTTTCAGGTAGGTGTCGGTGAGGCCGCCGGCGGGTGTGGCGAGGAAGGCATCGGCCCAGCCATTGAAGGCGTGCATGGTGGCGAGCGGGGCTTTGAAGCCGACGAGGCCGTTATCGGAACCGAGCACCTCGTAGCCGGCGGTGAGCGTGTAGGTTTTGTAGGCACCGCCGAGTTCGGCGACGTAGTAATCGGCGTTGTAGCCGAGGGCGCTGTTGCCGTAGTCGGACTGGGTGGCGTATTCGAGGCGGTAAGACGCCTTCCAGTCCTTGTTGAAGGGACGGGTGCCGGCGAGACTCAGGCCGTAGGTGGCGTTGGAATTATTGCGGACGGCGGTTTTGACGGCGGGAGCGGAGTCGGCGTCAAAGTCGAGCAAGTAGGCGTAGGCGGTCAGGGTGCCGATGGGGAAACCGGCATAGCTGGCGTTGAATACATGCGAGTTGGAATCCCAATCTGGCTGGGCGCCTGAGTCGTCGAAGATGCGGTTGATGCGTTCGAGGTAGGCGTAGGTTAGCGTGGTCTTCTCAAATGATTTATCCTGCACGACAAAGGCGTCGAACGTCTGGTCGTTCTGGCGCCAACCGACGTCGCCGATGAAGCGGGCGTTATCAAGAATAAGCTTCTGGCGGCCGAGCGTGCCCTTGGTTTTTTCGTAGGTGTAGGCAAGCCAGGCCTGGTTGACGTGATAGACCTCGGGATCGGCCACGGCGGCGTAGTTGGAGCCGTTGGTGCCGGTGCTGTCGAAGTAGTCCTTCACGATCGGCGTGACGGCTTCGCCCTCGATCATGGCCTGAAAGCCTTTGTAGGCCTTGGTCGTGTAGCCGAGACGCAGGCGGGCGGTGAGGGCGTCGGCATCGGCGAAACCGTCTTGATCGACGGTCTCGTAGCGGAGACGGGCGTTGATGGAGACTTTTCCGTGGGTGAGGGATTCGGTGAACGAAGCGGGCGCGGGGGCCGGATCGGCGATGAGGGCGCTTGCGCCGATGGAGGCGAGGAGCGCGATATGGAGGAGGTGCGATTTCATGGTGTGTGTCATTGCTGGCGGGAAGTGGTGGCGTGAGGCCAAGGCAGTGGCCTTGGTGACCCGTGAGGTCTCGGAAAAGGAGCGGTGCGGGCGGTGGTTAGGTGGTGGCGGCGAGTGCTCCGAAGAGCTTGCGCATGCCGCTCGGCTTGGCGGGCGGTGTGGGAGGCGTGGCGTGGGCGCTCTTCTCGGGACGGTGGTGGGAGCGTTCTTCGAGGAAGGTGATCAGGTGCTCACGAGCGGCGTAGTAGGCGGGATCTTCGAGGAGCTGCTTGCGATTGCGTGGACGAGGGAAATTGATCTCCAAAATATCACCGACAGTGGCGTTGGGTCCGTCGGACATCATGACGACACGGTCGGCGAGATAGAGGGCTTCATCGACGTCGTGGGTCACGATGAGGGCGGTCTTCTGGTCGCGCTGCCAGAGATCGAGGAGCACATCCTGGAGCTCCATCTTGGTTAGGTTGTCCAACATGCCGAACGGCTCGTCGAGGAGGAGCATCTTGGGGCTGAGCGCAAAGGCGCGGGCGATGCCGCAGCGTTGACGCATGCCTTGGGAAAGTTCGCCGGGGCGCTTGTGCATGGCGTCACCGAGGCCGACGACGGTGAGGTAGTATTCGGCGATCTGGATGCGCTCGGATTTGCTGGCGGTGTAGTAAACCTGGTTCACGCCGAGCATGACGTTTTCAAAGGCGGTGAACCACGGGAGCAGACACGGCGATTGAAACACGACGCCGCGGTCGGGTCCGGCGGCGGTGACCTCTTTGCCGGAGAGGATGATGCCGCCCTGCGAGACGTCGGCGAGGCCGGCGATCATGGAAAGGACGGTGCTCTTGCCGCAGCCGGAGTGGCCGATGAGGGCGATGAATTCGCCTTTGCGAACCTTGAGATTGAAGTCCTCGACGACCGTGAGCGGACCCTTCGGAGTCGGGAAGGTTTTGTGAAGCTGGGAGATTTCGAGGAAGGAGCTCATGGCTTAGACGGAGATGACGGTTTCGTTCTTTTCCTCGGAGAGACGGCGGGGCGGGCGGTTGACGCGGGGGGCGTCGAGGTTTTCCGGGAGGATGTCGGGCAGGATGAGCTTGCGGGAAAGCGAGGACTTGCGGGCGGCATTGAAACCGAGGAGCTGGTCGGTGATCTGGGCTCGCAGGCGCTTGAATTCGGGCTCGTGGTTGAGGGCCTTGCGGTCGCGGGGACGGGGCAGATCGATGGTGATGGGCGCGGCGAGAGTAGCACCGGGGCCGATGGTGAGCGGGATGACGCGGTCGGCGAGGAGGAGAGCTTCGTCTACGGAGTTGGTGATGAGGACGACGGTCTTTTTGTCAGACTGGCAGATGTCGTTGATCTCGTCCTGGAGGTTGGCGCGGGTGAGGGCGTCGAGGGCGGAGAGCGGTTCATCGAGGAGCAAAATGCTCGGCTGGATGGAGAGCGTGCGGGCGACGGATACGCGCTGCTTCATACCGCCGGATAGTTGACTCGGGCGGCGGTCCTTGGCGTGTGAGAGCTTCACCATCGCGATGTAGCGATCGATGTGGGCGGCGCGTTCGGCGGACGTTTTTTCGGGGAAGACGGATTTGACGGCGAGGTCGATGTTTTCGCCGACGGTGAGCCACGGGAGGAGCGAGTAGTTTTGAAAGACGAGACCGCGATCCGGACTCGGGCCGGTGATGGGCTGGCCGGAGAGGGTGAGGGTGCCGGAGTCGGGCTTGATGAGGCCCGCGATGAGCGACATGAGCGTGGTTTTACCCTGGCCGGAGTAGCCGACGATCGCGACGAATTCACCCTCGATGATGGAGAGGTTCACGTCGCTCAGCACGGGCGTGCCGCCGTAGGACTTGGAGACGTTTTTGAGTTCGAGAAAGGCCATGGTGTGCGGAAATCAGGCGGTCTTGAGGCGGCTCTCAACCAAGCTCATCAGGCGATCGAGGATGAACCCGATGATGCCGATGGTGAGGATGGAGAAGATGATGTTTCCGTAGTTGGCGTTGTTGTATTCGTTCCAAAGGAAGGAGCCGACGCCGGTGCGGCCCGTGAGCATCTCGGCAGCGACGATCACGAGCCACGCGATGCCGAGGGAGAGACGGAAACCGGTGAACATGTAAGGCAGCGTGGAGGGCACCATGATCTTGAAGAGCATCTGGGTGCGGGAGAGTTTAAGCACGCGACCGACGTTGAGATAGTCCTGAGGAATCGCGCGGACGCCGACGGCGGTATTGAGGACGGTTGGCCACATTGCACAGATCGCAATGGTGAAGAGGGCGCCGTTTTCGAGGGCCTGTTTTCCGGTGCTGAGGAAAAGCACCATGCCGAGCGGTAACCAGGCGAGAGGCGAAACCGGACGTAGCACCTGGACGATCGGATCGAAGAGACGTGAGAAGCCCTTCGAGAGACCGAGGAAGAAGCCGATCGGCGTGCCGACGATGAGGGCGATGGCGTAGCCCTTGGCGACGAGCGCCAGGGAATAACCGACGAGGCGGAGAATGCCCTGGTCCTGTTCACCGCGCTTGGCGAGCGGCTCCAGGACGTAGGGCTTGGCTACTTCCCACGTGGCGGCGGGAGTGGGAAGTTCTTTGGCGACGGTGGCGCTGAGCAGGGACCAGAAACCGAGGGTGAGCACAACGCCCGCAAGGAGGCAGGCGCAGTTGATGAGGAAATTGCGGACGTTGGCGTTCATGGGATTCGGCGGCTTGGTGCGGGAGAGCGGATCAGTTTTTCAGTGAGTTGACGGGGAAGCCCGTGGCGTAGGCTTCGAGGTCGCCCTTGGGGTCGAACGTGACGCCGTCGAAGAGCGTGACGGGGGAGTTGTCGATCTTGCGGTCGGTGACGCCGAGCTCGGCCATGGCTTCCTCGTAGATGTCGGGGCGCATGACGCGCTTCACGACACCTTCGTAATCGGGGGCGCCGGTGACCAAGCCCCAGCGGCGGAACTGGGTGAGCCACCAGAGGCCGAACTTGGGCTGGGGATAGTTGGCGTTGCGGATGGAGAAGTGCATCGGGGCTTCGTCGGTAACCTTGCGGCCGTCACCGTAGTCGAGCTGACCGAGCATGCGGCCGAGGATGATATTCTTGGGGCAATTGATGTAGTTGGGTTTGGATACGATGGTGCAGGCCTCGTCGCGGTTACCCATGTCGTCGAGCCAGACGGAGGCTTCGTGGATGGCTTTGAGGATGGCTTTAACCGTCTTGGGATTCTTGGTCGCCCACTCTTCGGTGAAGGCGAGGACTTTTTCCGGGTGGTCCTTCCACATGTCCTGCGTGGTGACGGACGTGTAGCCGATGTTGTCGGCGATGGAGCGGGCGTTCCAAGGCTCGCCGACGCAGAAGCCGTCCATCTTGCCGACCTTCATGTTGGCAACCATCTGGGGAGGCGGGATGGTGACGAGAGAGACGTCGGAGTCGGGGTTGATGCCGCCGGCGGCGAGATAGTAGCGCATCCACATGGCGTGGGTGCCGGGAGGGAACGTCATCGCGAACGTGAGGGGTGTGCCCTTGGCCTTGGCGGCGTCCACGAAGGGTTTCAGTGCTTTGGGATCAGCACCGACCTTGCCCTTGAAATCGTTGGACAAGGTGATGGCCTGGCCGTTGCGATTGAGCATCCAAGGGATGATCATCGGCTTGGGGGTCGCGCCGCCGAGGCCCATGGTGGAGGCGAACGGCATACCGATCAGCATGTGGGTGGATTGGATGTCACCCGAGCTGAGCATGTCGCGGATGGCGGCCCAGCTGGCGCCTTTCTTGATAGTGGCTTTGATACCGTATTTGGCGAAGAAGCCTTTTTCGTGGGCGATGACGATGGGCGAGCAGTCGGTCAGGGCGATGAAGCCGAAGGAGACCTCGGATTGCTCGGGAGTGTAGTCGGGCGCGGCGTGGGCAATCGAAGGCGCTAGGCTGAGAAGCGCAGCGAGACCGAGGGAGGCGGCGGTGGTTGCGATGAAAGAGCGTCGCGACGGTTGGCGGGGACGAAATGAATCAGGCGTGAACGAGTGTTTTGTCATGGCGGGAAGTGCGGGAAGGCTTCTGGGCAAGGTGGTAAAGATCGGAGCGGAAAGAGCGGGCGCCGAGATCGGCGGGAACCGTGATGCCGGCGGGCAGGAACCGGTGGCGGTTAAAACCATCGATGAGCCAGGCGGCTTTGGCGGCGGTGGGGTCGTTGGCGCCGTTGCGGTGGTAATGGATGAAGTCGTCGGCGGAGACCGTGCGGCCGTGGCCGTAGTCAAAGGGACCGACGAGACTCGACTGGATGACGCGCGCGGGAACGTTCATGTATTCGCGGCGGGCGAGAATCTTGCAGAGCTCAGGACGGAAATTGGTTTGGTCGCACAGGGCGGCGGCCTCGGAAAGGGCGGCGATCATGGCGAGGTGTTCTTCGGCGCGGGTTTCGGCGAAGTCGCTGCGGACCATGACCACTTTTTCCGCGTGGCCGGGGGCGAGGTCAGGACTGATGGCGGGGCACCAGCCGATTTTTTCGCGGACGGCTAGGGAGTTCCACGGATCGCCGACGCAGTAGCCGTCGATGGTGCCGGCGGCGAGATTGCGAAAAAGCTGGGGCGGCGGAACGACGACGATGCGCACGTCCTTCTCCGGATCGATGCCGCCGCTGCGCAGCCAGTCGCAAATGTGAATGCGGTGGGAGGAGTGGGCGAACACGACGCCGAAGACATAGGTGCGATCGTGGCGGGAGCGGATAATCTCGTCGCGCATGGTGACGGCATCGCGCACGCCGCGGTTCCAGAGATCCTCGGAAAGGGTGACGCAGTTGCCGTTGGTGTTGAGGACGAAGCCAGTGAGGCACTCGCAGGGCAGGCAGTTGAGACCGAGGTTGGTGCTGATCACCATCGCGCCGAGGGCGTGGGCGGCGTCGAGTTCGCGATGAATGACCTTGTCACGAACCGTGGCCCAGCCGACCTCGCGGCTGAGTTCGACACTCAGGCCGTGCTTCTGGAAGAAGCCGTTTTCATGTGCGACGATGATCGGGGCGGCGTCGTTGAGCGCGATGAAACCGATGCGCAATGGGCGGCGTGGCGCGGCGGTTGCCGGTGTTTTTCGAATGGTCGAGGTCATACGCAGATGTCCTTGCGTTAAGCCTCCGACGTGCCACCAACTGCGTTTGGAACAAGAAATGCTTTTCAAACATTTAATGAAAATGATGAGGAATCTTCATCGATGAGCGCCACTCTCGACAGCCGGCAGATGCTGGCCTTTGCAACTCTCGCCCGACGGGGAAGTTTTACCATGGCGGCGAAAGATCTGTTCCTGACGCAGTCGGCGGTCAGCCATACCATCAAGACCTTCGAGCGCGAGATGGGCGTGCGTCTTTTTGATCGCGTGGGCAAAAAAGTGCATCTGACGCAGGCGGGCGAGCAATTGCTTCCCCCTGTGGAGCGTATTTTGCGGGAGATGCAGGACGCGCGCACGGCGTTGGAAGAGCTGCAGAACTGGGGGCAGGGACGACTGCGTGTAGGCGCCAGCACGACGGCGTGTCACCACATTCTCCCTACAGTGCTGCGCGAATTTAAGCAGAGCTTCCCCTCGTGTGTGATCAAAATTGAATCCGGTGATCATCCGCGACAGCTGGAACTCCTGCGCAGTAACCAGGTGGATATCGCGCTCACGCTCGAATCGGAATCGAACGCGGCGGATCTGGTGTTTCGTCCGTTGTTTGAGGACGAGCTGAGGTTCTTAGTCTCTCCGATGCATCCTTGGGCGGCCAAGCGGAAGGCGCCACGAGAGGACATCGCGGCCGAAACGTTGGTGCTCTACAACAAGAGCAGTTATACGTTCCGGTTGGTGGACGAGTATTTCCGCGAGGAAGGGGTCTCGATGCAGAATGTGATCGAACTGGGCAGCATGGAGGCGATCAAGGAGCTGGTGAAGATCGGCATGGGGGCGGGCGTGCTGGCACCATGGATCGCACGTGAGGAGCTGGCGAAAGGTGCGCTGGTTTCGATTCCACTCGGGAAACGAAAACTGAAACGCCGGTGGGGCGTGTCGTTTCTGAAAGGACGTAAACTGCCGCTGGCCGAGGAAACGTTTGCCGGTTTGTGCGAAGCGGTGACGCAGGATTTCGGGCGCGTATCCGAGCTGGGCGCCTAACCAACGCGCCCGCACGCGCGGGCATATTGGTTGTTAGAATTGCTCGGCCATGGCGACTGCCTTGAAGAGGGCTGAGGCCTTGTTGACGGTTTCCTGGTATTCGGAGGTTGGTATCGAGTCGGCCACTACACCGGCGCCGGCCTGGATGTGGATTTTTCCATCCTTGATGAGCGAGGTGCGCAGCATGATGCAGGTGTCACTGTTGCCGTCGTAGCCAAAGTAACCGAGGGCGCCGGCGTAAAAACCGCGTTGGGACGGTTCGTTTTGGGCGATGATCTGCATGGCGCGGATCTTGGGCGCTCCGCTGACGGTGCCTGCCGGGAAGGTGGCGCGCATGAGGTCGTAGGCGGTCTTGCCAGAGGCGATTTTACCTTCGACCTGGGAGACGATGTGCATGACGTGCGAGTAGCGTTCGATGACGAAGCTCTCGGGGACGGTGACGGTGCCGTATTGGCAGACGCGGCCAATGTCGTTGCGGGCGAGATCGACGAGCATGAGATGCTCGGCGCGTTCTTTTTCGTCGGCGAGCAGGTCTTGCTCCAGCGCGAGGTCGTCGGCGTGGGTGACGCCGCGTTTGCGGGTGCCGGCGATGGGGCGGATCTCAACGAGTCCGTCGGTGAGGCGCACGTGCACCTCGGGCGATGCGCCGACGATGGCGAAGTCGTCGGCCTCCAAGATGAACATGTAGGGCGACGGGTTGACCGTGCGGAGGGCTCGGTAGAGATCGAGCGGGGACTTGGTGAACGGCTTGGTGAAGCGCTGCGACGGGACGAACTGGATGATGTCGCCGGAGCGGATGAACTCCTTGCAGTTTTCGACCACGGCCTCGAAGGCGGGCTTGGTGAAATTGCCGGCGGGGACTTCGACTTTGGCCGGTTCGGCGATGGGCGCGGGAGCGAGCGCGCTGGGTTCGCGTAGTAGGGCGTAGAGGGAGTTGAGCTCGGCGACCGCGGCGTCGTAGGCGGCGGCGGGATCGGCAGCGGTGCGCAGGTGGGCGTTGACGCAGAGACGGAGGGTTTGCTTGGCGCGGTCGAAGATCAGGAGCGAGTCCGACAGCATGAAATAGAGCAGGGGCATGCCCAGCTCGTCGGTTTTCGCGGCGGGCACGGTGGGCTCGATGCGCGTGACGTATTCGTATCCAATAAACCCTACGGCGCCACCGGTGAAGCGGGGGAGGCCGGGAATGTTGACGGGATGGTGGCCGGCCATCTCGGCCTCGATCAGCTTGAGAGGGTCCTGCGGAGTCGGGACGGTTTCAACACGCGGGGGCTGGCCGGACTGCGCGGGGATGCGGATCTCGGTGGTTTGGGGACCGCAGATGAAGAGCTTGCGCGGGCGGCAGCCGATGAAGCTGTAACGCGAGAGCTGTTCGCCGCCCTCGACGGATTCGAGGAGGTAGGACGGGCCGGCGGTCTTGAGCTTGGCGTAGGCGGAGACCGGCGTCTCGAAGTCCGCCATGAGGTCGGTGTAAACGGGGATGACGTTGCCTTGGGCGGCGAGTTTCAGGAAGTCCTCTCGGCGGGGGAAAATGTTCATGGGCGGGCGGTGTTGGACGCGCGGCAGTGGTCGTTATTCCACCGTGACGGACTTCGCGAGGTTGCGGGGCTTGTCCACATCGCAGTCGCGGGCGACGGCGATGTAATAGCTGAGCAACTGCACGGGAATGGTCGCGACGATGGGCAACACGGCTTCGTGGCAGTCCGGAATCGTGATGACTTCGTCGGCCAGGCCTTCGGGGAGTTCGCAACCTTCGGTGATGATGGCGATGACCGGACCCTTGCGCGCCTTCACTTCCTGCATGGAGGAAACGACCTTGTTGAAAATCTCGCCCTTGGGCGCGAAGAACACGCTGGGGCACAGCTCGTTGATGAGGGCGATGGGGCCGTGTTTCATCTCGGCTGCGGGATAACCCTCGGCGTGGATGTAGGAAATTTCCTTCAGCTTCAGCGCACCTTCGAGTGCGATAGGGAAGAGCGACAGGCGTCCGAGGAACAGCATGTCGTTATACTTGGCCAACCGTTGCGCGATGGCCTTGATGTGGCCGGCTTGTTCGAGCGCCTTGCGAACAAGGTTGGGCGCGGATTTGAGGGCGTTTACGTATTCGACGCCGTCGGCGAAACTCATGTCACGCATACGCGCAACGTGGAGCGCGAGCATCGCTCCAATGAGCAGCTGCGAGGTAAATGCCTTCGTCGAGGCGACGCCGATCTCGGGGCCGACATGCTGGTAGATGCCGCCATCAGCTTCGCGGGCGATGGTGGAGCCGACGGTGTTGTTGATCGCGAGAACCTTGTAGCCCTTGCGCTGGGCTTCGCGGAGCGCGCCCAGCGTATCGATGGTTTCGCCGGACTGGCTCATTACGAAGAAGAGCGGGTTGCCGGAAAGCGGGGCGTTGCGATAGCGGAACTCGGAGGCGTAATCGACCTCTACGGGCACGCGGGCGAAACGCTCGATCAAGTGCTCGGCCACCAAGCAGGAGTGCCAGGCGGTGCCGCAGCCGAGGAACGCAAAGCGGTCGATCTGGCGGAAGTCCACGGGGCCGAGGTTAAGGCCGCCGAATTTGGCGGTGGAGCCGTCTTCGGAGAAGCGGCCGCGCATGGAGTTCTCGAGAGCGGCGGGCTGCTCGAAGATCTCCTTCTCCATGAAGTGCGCGTAGCCGTTGAGCTCGGCGGCATCGATGGCCCAAGTGACTTTGTCCACGACCGGCGACACGTCTTCCATGTCGAGGGTCGAGATGGAGAACTGCTTGGCGGTGACGTGCACGACCTCGCCGTCCTTGAGGTAAACGACGTTCTGGGTGCGGCTCACGAGGGCGGAAACGTCGGAGGCGAGGATGTATTCGTTTTCGCCTACGCCGAGGATCAGGGGCGAGCCTTTGCGGGCGGCCACGATTTCGCTGGTGCAGTCTTTGCACAGCACGGCGATGCCGTAGGTGCCTTCGACGTGGCGGAGGGTTTTGCGGACGGCGTGCAGGAAACGGCTCTCGCCGGCGGGAGCGGCGGGCTCCTTGGCGTAGTGGTAGGCGATGAGGTTCGAAAGCACCTCGGTGTCCGTCTCGGAGTGGAAGGTATAGCCCTTGGTCTGGAGGAATTTCTTAATGGCCGAGTAGTTCTCGATTACACCGTTGTGAACGAGGGCGATCATGCCGTCGCTGCTGATGTGCGGGTGGGCGTTGGCCTCGGTGACGCCGCCGTGGGTGGCCCAGCGGGTGTGGCAGATGCCGGTCGTGCCGGTGAAGCGGTGTTTGGCGGCTTCTTTGACGAGGTTGTCCACGCGACCTACGCGGCGCACCAGTTCCAGCTGGCCATCCTGCTGGATGGCAACGCCCGCGGAGTCATAGCCGCGATATTCGAGGCGCTTTAAGCCCTCGAGCAGGATGGGAGATGCTTTTTGACGACCAACATAGCCTACGATTCCACACATAAATTTTTACCTGTTTAAGCTCGCGAATTTACGGGCCGCTTTAAACGTGGCGCAAGGTAATACCCACTATCCCTAATCCTCTCTTATCAACTCGTATGAGCATGCAGAAACAAGTCTTGGCAGTGGTCATGGGCGGCGGGCGCGGAACCCGTCTTTATCCTCTGACTGCAGAACGGTGCAAACCGGCGGTCCCTCTCGCGGGCAAGTATCGTCTGGTCGATATTCCGATCAGCAACTGTATCAACTCCGAGATCAACCGCATCTTCCTGCTGACGCAGTTTCACACCGCGTCGCTACATCGCCACACGCAGAACACCTACCACTTTGACCCGTTCGGCGGCGGCTTTGTGGACATCCTCTCCGCCGAGCAGACCGAGAAGAACGCCAACTGGTATCAAGGCACCGCCGATGCCGTCCGTCGTAATCTTCAACACTTCCGCAGCTTCCCTCACGACTTGGTGTTGATCCTCTCCGGTGACCAGCTTTACCGGATGGATTTCCGCAAGATCATCGCCGACCACATCGCGAGCAAAGCCGACGTCAGCCTCGCGGCCATTCCGTTCCCCGTTTCCAAGGTCGAAGGCCTCGGTCTTATGCAGGTCAACGACGACCTTTCCATTAACCGCTTCGTCGAAAAACCGAAGGATCCGGCCGTCATCGACAGCCTCACGCTCAGCCCGAAACTCGAAGCCGGCCTGCACTCTTCGAGCGGCGAGAAGCACTGTCTCGCGTCGATGGGTATCTACGTGTTCAACCGCCAAGTTCTGGCCGACGCGCTCGATAACAACATGACCGACTTCGGCAAGGAAGTCATCCCGAGCCTCCTCGGAAACAAGCGTCTCTTCGCCCACATCTTCGAGGGCTATTGGGAAGATATCGGCACCGTGAAGGCCTTCTTCGACACCAACCTCGCGCTGTCCGATCCGCTGCCTCCGTTTAACTTCTTCGACCCGACTGCGCCGATCTACACGCAGGACCGCTACCTGCCGGCCTCCAAGCTCAACAAGTGCGACATCGACCACGTCGTGATTGGTGACGGTTCGATCATCACCGATTCGAAGCTCACCCGTTGCGTGCTCGGTATTCGCTCCTTCGTTGGCGAGAACACCCATCTGTCCAACGTGGTCATGATGGGCGCCGACTATTACGAGACGCCCGAGCAGCAGGCCGACAACGCAGCGAAGGGCATCTTCAGCATCGGCGTGGGCGCCAACTGCTACATCGAGCACACCATCATCGATAAAAACGCCCGCATCGGTGACAACGTGAAGCTCTCCCCCAAGGACAAGCCCGATGGTGATTATGCTCACGGCATCATCATCCGCGACGGCGTGCTGGTCGTGCCCAAGGGCGTGATCGTTCCCAGCGGCACCGTGTTGTAAGGAACCGCACGAGCCTTCCGCTCTGCCGGCACGATGGCGTGCCCGGCCACCGGACAATAAAAAGCGCGCCCCCATCCCTAGGGGCGCGCTTTTCGTTTTGCGCATACCAGAACAGGCCGGTTGGGCGCCGCAGGTTCAGTTATTAAATCTGAACAATACGACGTCGCCGTCCT
The DNA here is from genome assembly GCF_007559335.1 of Rariglobus hedericola. Taxonomy (NCBI): domain Bacteria; kingdom Pseudomonadati; phylum Verrucomicrobiota; class Opitutia; order Opitutales; family Opitutaceae; genus Rariglobus; species Rariglobus hedericola. The sequence goes on along the minus strand of NZ_VMBG01000001.1, from coordinate 1,312,329 downwards.
GAAAGACATATTCCTTACCTTCGATCCGGTATTTCCCAGCGTCACGAGCCGCGGCCGTGCTGCCAAGGCGGGTGAGATCGTCGTAGGCGACGACCTCGGCCTTGATGAAACCCTTCTCGAAATCAGTGTGGATGACGCCCGCTGCTTGCGGAGCTTTCCATCCCTTTTTGATCGTCCAGCAACGCACCTCTTTTTCACCGGCGGTGAAGTAGGTCTGCAGGCCGAGCAAATTGTAGGTGCCCTTGATGAGCTGCGACACGCCCGAGTCGGAGACGCCGAGATCCTTCAGGAACTCCTTGGCCTCTTCGGCGGACAGGTCGATCAACTCCGCCTCGATGTGCGCGCTGATCGGCACATAGGCGGCATCGTGGTGGGCCTTCACGAAGGCGGCCACTTGTTTCACGAACGGATTTTCCTCTGCGGTGGCGAGATCGCCCTCGGCAACATTGCACGCGTAGATGACGGGCTTGGCGCTGAGCAGCTGGAAAAATTGGAGGAGCTTCTTCTCGTCGTCCGTGGTGTCGGGGAGGACGTTGGCCGGCTTGCCTTGGTTGAGGTGCGGCTGGAGACGCTCGAGTAGCGCGAATTCGGCCGCCGCGTCTTTGTCGCCGCCCTTGGCCAGCTTCTGGGTCTTGCTCAGGCGTTTCTCGACGGCGTCGAGGTCGGCGAGCACGAGCTCGGTGGTGATGACTTCGATGTCACGCACCGGATCGACGGCACCCATGGTGTGGATGATGTCGTCGTCCACGAAGCAACGCACGACGTGCACGATCGCATCGGTCTCGCGAATGTTGGCGAGGAACTTGTTACCCAGGCCTTCGCCCTTGCTGGCGCCGGCGACGAGACCCGCGATATCGACGAATTCGATGGCGGCGGGGACGACGACGTTGGTCTTGGCGATTCCCTTCAATACATAGGCACGCTCATCCGGCACGACCACCACGCCCACGTTCGGGTCGATGGTGCAGAACGGATAGTTGGCCGCTTCTGCCTTGCGGGAGCGGGTGAGTGCGTTGAAGAGAGTGGACTTGCCCACATTCGGGAGTCCGACGATGCCAGCTTTGAGCATAAGAGGGCGCACGTTCAGACCGGGTGGGGGAGGGGTCAAGGTCTGTTTGCCCGTATCGCGAGATTATCACGGGAAATGGCTGCTTGACATCGCTCGGCCCGTTCGGTGGATTCCACGGCTTTTCAACTAAAGAACCTGTCAGCACACCTTTTCACATGGCACTCAAAATTCGTCTCTCCCGCATCGGCTCCACGCACAACCCGATTTATCACGTGGTCGTCGCCGAAGCCCGTTCGCGTCGTGATGGCGCTGCTGTCGAGCTCCTCGGCACCCATAACCCCCGCTCCAACCGTGCCGACGCCCTGACCTTAAATGTCGAGCGCGCCGAGTATTGGATTAGCAAGGGTGCGACCCCCACGGACACCGCTCTGTCCCTGATTAAGAAGGCCCGCAAGGCCGCCGCTGCGACCCCCGTCGCCTAAGCTTCCGGCTTAAATCGCTTCTGAATCGCCCGGCCTTCACGGCTCGGGCGATTTTTTTTGCCATTCTCCGCCGCTTTCTCCCGCTTCCTCTCATGCCTCTCCATATCGATGTTCTTACGCTGTTTCCGCGTATGCTCGACGGCTTTTTGGTCGAGAGCATCTTGGGTAAGGGCATCGAAAGCGGCCTGCTGACCGTCAAAGTTCACGACGTCCGCGATTGGGCGACCAGCAAACACAAGAATGCCGATGACCGTCCCTTTGGCGGTGGTGCCGGCATGGTCATGAAGCCCGAGCCCGTCTTCGCGGCCATCGAGCAACTCCAGACTCCCGGTTGCCGCCGCATTTATCTGACGCCGGACGGCACGCCTTATTCGCAAAAAATCGCCGGCGAACTGGCGCAGGAGACGCACTTGATTCTTCTCAGCGGACATTATGAGGGCATCGATCAACGCATCCGCGAAAAGGTCATCGATCAGGAGATCAGCATCGGGGATTATGTGCTCACGAACGGCACGCTCCCGGCCGCCGTGGTCATCGATGCACTCGCGCGTTTGATTCCCGGTGTGCTCGGGGAAGAAAAGTCATTGACGCACGAATCCTTCACCGGCAAGTTGCTCGACTTTCCTCAATACACGCGTCCCGCCGAATTCCGCGGCATGTCCGTGCCGGATGTCCTCCTTTCCGGCGACCATGCCAAGATCGAAGAGTGGCGAAACGCACAACGTATTGAGAAAACCCGCCTAGTCCGACCCGATTTACTTAAATAACTTAACATTTAACCGTCATGAGCAACCCGATCATCAGAGAAATCACCGCCAGCCAGGTCAAAAAAGACCTCCCTCCCTTCAAGGTGGGCGACGGCGTCAAAGTGCACACCAAAGTGCGCGAAGGTGATAAAGAGCGCGTGCAGATTTTCGCCGGCATCGTCATCGCCATCAAAGGCTCTGGCATCCACGAGACATTCACGGTCCGTCGCATCAGCTACGGCGAGGGCGTCGAGCGCGTTTTCCCCAGCAGCTCCCCGAACATCGAGAAGATCGAGATCGAGCAGACCTCCGAGCCCATGCGCGCCCGCCTCTACTACCTCCGCGACCGTCTCGGCAAAGCCGCCGTCGCCGTCAAGGTCCAGAAGCGCGAGAAGCCCGTCGCCACCAAGTAACTGTTTTCAGTTCCTTTTGCTGTATGAATCAAGCGAGTCTTCCAGACTCGCTTTTTTCATGCCCTTTGGACTTCCCCCACGCTCATGAGAATGGCTAATTCTTAATCCTTCATTTCACGAACCGCATCCCTTTCACACCATGCCACTCCAGACCGACATCCTGTCCCTCGCTGCCAACCAGGCCCGCGGCCTCGCCATCGACGCCGTCCATAAGTGCAACTCCGGCCACCTCGGCCTTCCGCTCGGCTGCGCCGAGATCGGCGCCGTCCTCTTCGGCAACGTCCTTGCGTTCAACCCCGACGCTCCCCGTTGGCTCAATCGCGACCGTTTCGTGCTCTCGGCCGGCCACGGTTCGATGTTCATCTACAGCTGGCTCCATCTGAGCGGCTTTGATCTCTCGCTCGAAGACCTGAAGAACTTCCGCGCCCTTCACAGCAAGACCCCCGGCCACCCCGAGTTCCACGAGACCCCCGGCATCGAGTGCACCACCGGTCCCCTCGGCCAGGGTATCGCCAACGCCACCGGCCTCGCCCTCTCGCAAGCCGCCGCCGCCGCCCGTTTCAACACCGCGGAGCACACCATTTTCGACAACCATGTCGTCGCCCTCGCCGGTGACGGTTGCATGCAGGAGGGCGTCGCCCTCGAGGCGATCTCCTTCGCCGCCCACCAGAAACTCGACAACCTCATCCTCATCTACGACTCCAACGACGTCACCCTCGACGCCATGGCCAACAAGTCACAGGGCGGCGATGACGCCAAGCGCTTCAAAGCCCTCGGCTGGGACGTCCAGACCATCGACGGCCACGATCTCAATGCGGTGTTGAAAGCCTTCAACAAAGCCAAGAAGGCCACCGGCAAGCCCCAGCTCATCATCGCCAAGACCACCATCGCCAAGGGCATCCCCGAAGTCGCCGGCACCGCCAAGGGCCACGGCGAAGGTGGCGCAAAGTTCTCCGACGGCGCCCGCTCCGGTCTCGGTCTGCCCGCCGACCAGCATTTCTTCGTCAGCGACGACGTCCGCGCCTATTTCGCCGGCCACAAGAAGAAGCTCGTCCGTAACTACAAGAAGTGGGTCAAGACCTTCGAAGCTTGGAAAGCCGCCAACCCTGAGAAGGCCGCGCTCCTCGACAGCCGCAACGCCCGCATCAGCGCCGCGCACCTCCTCGAGAAGACCCCGCTCTTCCCGGCCGATGCCAAGCTCGCCACCCGCGCCGCCGGCCAGCAAATCCTGCAAGCCGTCGCCGCCGAGCTCCCGCTGCTCATCGGTGGCAGCGCCGACCTCTACGGTTCCACGCTGAACTACATCGCCTCCGACAAGGACTTCGATGAGACCAACCGCGCCGGTCGCAACATCCGCTTCGGCATCCGCGAACACGCCATGGCTTCAATCGCCAACGGCATCGCCTACGACGGCATTTTCCGTCCCTCGGTCGCCACGTTCCTCGTGTTCGCCGACTACTCCCGCCCCGCGATGCGCCTCGCTTCGCTCTCCAAGCTGCCCGTCCTCTACATCTACACCCACGACTCCGTCGGCGTAGGTGAAGACGGCCCGACCCACCAGCCCGTCGAAACTGTCTCCGGCCTGCGCGTCATCCCCGGCTTCGACGTCATCCGCCCCGGCGATCCCGAAGAGGCCGCCGGTGCCTACGCCGCCGCCCTCGAGCGCACCGATGGCCCGACGCTCCTCTCGCTTACGCGCCAGGCGATCCCCCTCCTCAACGACATCCCTCCGCACATCCGCCGCGCCGGTGTATTGAAAGGTGGATACGTCGCTGTGCAGGAGACCGCCCCGCTCACGACCATCCTCATGGCCAGCGGCAGCGAACTCCAATACGCCGTCAACGCCGCCAAGATCCTCGGCGAAGGCACCCGCGTCGTCTCGATGCCGTGCTTCGAGCGCTTTAATCGCCAGCCCGCCGAATACCGCGAGGCCATCCTCCCGACCGCCGTGCGCAAACGCGTCGCGATCGAGGCCGGCGTCACCGGTCTCTGGTATCAATACGTTGGTCTCGACGGCAAGGTGATCGGCATCGACCGCTTCGGCATGAGCGCTCCGGGCGCGACCGTCTTCAAGGAACTCGGTATCACCACCGAAGCCGTGGTGACCGCCGTGCAGAGCCTGAGCTGAGCTTGCGGCGTGGATTGATTGTTGCTGCAAAAGGCCGGCCCGCGAAAGGGGCCGGCCTTTTTGTTGGTCGGGTTATCAGGCTTTGAGATTAGGGATTGGGCACGGAGCGAAGGCGGATAAAAAGGCGGGGCCGGCTTTCACGCGGAACGACCACCTCCACGGTTTCCACACCTTGGCTTTCATCGATCACTCGTTCACTCAGCGAAACCGTCCAGTTGACCAAATCAGTGGATACTTCGGCAATCAGGCTGGAGCCCACGGCTCCGGTGTTGCGTGTATAGCGGTAGAACAGAGTTGAGCCCTGCACTTCGGGCGCGGTGTTGAACGGTTCGTTGGAACGCGGTGCACGGCCCGAGAGGTAGGACATCAGATTGGAGATGCCATGGGGATCGGGTCTGGCGTCGTCGCCCGAGATTGCAGGATCGGCAAGTTCAGTCGGGGTGAAATGGACGGCCTTCCAGTTTTCTAGAGGGTAGTCGAATTTGGCGACGACGGCGCGATCCGTGTTCATCAAAAGCGTGCGGGTGGGGGTGCCACCGGCAAGGTCTTCCTGCCATTCGACAAAGCGCCAGCCCGCCGAGGGGATGGCCTGTAGCGTGGCTTGGGCACCTTGCGCGTAACGTCCGCCAGCTTGATCCAGTTGAACAGCGCCGGCGCCCCGCACGGTAACCGAAAGTTGGCGCATCTCCGCAAATGACGCGGTCAGCACCTTGTTGTCGCGCATGGTCAGAGTGAGGTCGGGCCGGTCGCTTGACTCGCTACCCGACCAGCCGGCAAACGAGGCGTTTTTACCCGCGCTGGGCGAGAGAGTCACGGTCGAGCCGTGCACATAACGCACGGCCGAGACGCTTTGGGCCACGCCTCCGTTTCCAGTTGTTTCCAGATCGAGCGTCCATTCGGGGACGTTGATGGGCGACGTGGTCGTGAAGCGGCGGTTATTGGACTTGCTGAACTCTCCAACCCGTCCGGCGGGATCAAGACGAATGCCAGTATAAAACTCCCCGCCTTCCAAGTTGGGCGGCAGGACGAGGGAGAGTGCGATGATACGGGTCTCTCCCGGTGGGGGCAGACTGGCTGCAGCTATCGTGAGTGCGCCAAGCCGAATGTCGTCCCCGTTACCGTGGAAGGTGTCACGCGAGAGATAGAGTTCCGCGTCCATTTCGGGCAGCAGAGTCGCGCCGAGGTTGGCGATGGTGACCTGGGCGGTGAGTGTATCGCCGATGCCGTAGGTGCCTGAGGAAACCTGCACGGCCTGAATGGCAGCGTCCGCGAAATAAAGCGGAGTAGTGGCGGTGCCGCCAAAGGCATGGAGAACACCGTTCAGTTCAACCAGCCCTCCGGTCACCCCGGTGCGGATGAGGGTCCATCCGTCCGCGTTTACGGAGCGATACAGGCTGCCATTGTTAAGCAGGTAAAAGGCATCGCTGGCCGGATAGGCGAGGCCATCCACCACAGGAGATGAAGCGGCCGCGGTCCAATCGGTCCCATTGTTGGACAGGTAGGTCTTGATACCTTGGATGATGACGAACTGGCCGAGGCCGGCACTGCGCCGGCTGCTAAATGTCACGGTTGCGGGGAGTGTGGTGGGCGTCCAGGTGACGCCATCGTCAGACCGGAAGACCGGCGGAACCGCCGATGACGAGGCATAGGCCACCGCGAGGTAGTGCAAACCCGAGAAGTGAATCTCGACCAGGTTTACCCCGGGGGTAGCGGAGACCAGATACCGGTTCCAAGAAACTCCGTCGTCGGTGGAGCGATACATGTAGCCGTTGTTGGCCACGGCATGCCACAGATTGGCGCGGGTGATAAGCTGGGTCACGGCGATGTTGGTGCCTTCAGCGACCACCGGGACCGAGGTCCAGGCGGTGCCGTCGTTGGAGCGGTAGAGTTTTCCGTTGGAATCGCGCAGCACGAAGGACGAGCCCGTGGAGTAAACGTCCCGGGTCATCACGGGGTGTGCATAAGGCGGAGAGGAAAAGCTCCAGGTCTTGCCGGCATCCAGTGATCGTTTGATGGGGTTTAATGGAACGGTCACATCGCGAATCGCGATCTGGGTGTCGCCGATGGCGGCATATTTTTGCCAGGAGCCACCATCGCTGGCGGTCAGTCCCGCTTCGGTCCAATTCACGCCATCCGTTGATATCCAGCCGGGCTGTCCGCTGTGGAATGCGATGAAACCGGCGGGGCCGTGAACGATGAAGGGCGTGGAGTTAAGGACCGCCCACGGAGGCGTGTGCGTGGTCCAGTTAACGCCGTCGGTAGACACCCGGGCGTTGTTTGAACCGACGCTGACATAGAGCCCGTCTCCATAGGCTACGTTGGCCGAGAGATCGGGGACCTGATGGGTTTGCCAGACGATGCCGTCGGTGGAGATTTTTTTAATCGAAGAACCGTAAACCGCGAACACGACGTCTCCCACCGGGAGGAGCTTGTCCACAGTGACACCGAGATCAGACGTGGTCCAGGTGACACCGCCATCGGACGAGGTGCGGACCTTGTTGTCCAGATAACGCAGGATGAAACGTCCCAACGCCTCGATGCCGGCCGCGGGACGGGGAAGGTCGATCATGTTGACCCAGTTGATTCCGTCGTCGGAGCGACGAACATAGGGGTGGATGGTCGAGCTCCAGCCCAGATAACGAGGACCATCGCCCATGAGGACTGTTGTGAAATACGTCTGGGCGCGTGCCGGCGTGGTCACCCATGCGCTGCCATTGGAGGATAAGGAGACGCTGCCCGTCCCGCTGCCTCCGGAACTGGTATAGCGGAAGTAAACGCCGGAGCGGTATTGCACGGGCGAGTTCGTTGTGATGCTGATCCAGTCGAGGCCGTCACGGGAGACCACCATTCCAGTTCCGTTCGTGTAGTGCAGTCGCGTGTAGTTATCGTCCAAACTGAACTCGTTGATCGAACTCAGGCTCGTGGTGATGGAGTGGAATTCCCAGTGGATGCCGTCGATCGATCGATAAAGCGAAGTGCCGGAAACGGCGTAATAGGCGTCATCATCACTGAACACATTGCTGCTGGTAAGCGTATCGCTGGTGACGAACAGCGGTGCGGCCATGGGGGACTTGGCGGTGGCGCGCGTCGAATCGGTGGTGACGAGGCCATCGGTGTTGTAGGCGCGAGCGTGGAAGCTGTAGGAGCGGTTCTCGGTGGCCGAAAAGCCGTAGCGGAAAACACCCGGGGTGGTCGAGGTCGCAACCAGCAGGTCGTCCACATAGAGTTCGACCCGGTCAAAGGTTCCATCGGGCGCGGAGGCGTTTACGCTGAGTTCGACCAGATTGTTAACGGTGAACTGAACATCAGGCAGCGGCGATAGCAGGCGGCACACGGGAGCGCGGGAAGGAGTCTGCCCGTTGTAAACGATGTGTGGCGTGGGGCTCACTCCCACCATGATGCCTCTTCCGGTGGCGAAGGAGCCGGCGCTTATGCCGGTGTTGATCGTCTGCCACGTGGTGAGGTCGGTGGTGGCGAGGAATTGTTCACCGGTGACATTCGGGTAGGGCAGGAGCAGCAGGGTTCCGCGATGCGCATAGATGCCCCCAAAGCCGCTCGTGCTGAAGGTGAGCGGGTTGATGGTCCAGTTGATGCCGTCGGTGGATTCCCAGATCTGGTTATAGCTGCCTGTGACCACATAGAACTTCCCGTTGTTTTCCGCAAAGCCGAGGAAGTCGTGGGAGTTGGTGTTGGGCCTGGACGCAAGGCTCCACGAGAAGCCGTCGGTCGATGAGGCCAGCGTATTGTATCCGATTAGAAACCAGCGGCTGCCGGCTCGATACAGTTGCGTGCCGGAAGGCAGGCTGAAGCCGGGGTTGATAGACGACCAAGTCAGGCCTTCGTTAGTCGAAGTGATCAACTGGGTGCCGGCTACGGCGAAGAAACGCCCGTCTTTAAACAGGATGCTGCTAAGCGAGTCGGAAGGAGTGCCCGCCACGCGTTTGAGATCGAGGGGCGAACGGCCGCGCCAGAAGGTGTTTGTCGAAAGAGCGCCGCGGGAGTTGGCCCAATAATAACCGCCCGCTTTCCAAATCCGGCTGCCGGCGAGATCAGTCTGATCAGGGATGACATATTTTTTCCAAGTCTGGCCATCGGAGGACAGGGCGACGTGGGGAGTGGTGTTGCTGCGGCTCGTCAGGATGAACTCGTCTTCGCAGAATTCGACACGACTGGAGGCTCCGCCCGTCCAGGCGAACGGGGAGAACGTGTTTTCCAGGAGCGTTGAATCCGGCGACGAAAGGATCATTCCGTTGGCACAGCCGGCGAGCGTGCGTCCACCACCGCGCAGCAGTTTTTTGATGGTCGTGGATGCGCCCGTGTTGAGGATGGTTTGGGTGGCCCAGCTGATGCCTGTATCAGAGAAGCGCAGGGACAGCTGCGACGAGCTGGCGCTGATGATGCGGGTCCCGTCATGGATGAGCAACGGGGTGTCCGGGCTGGCGCTTGAGCCGATTAGAGTCCAAGTGATGCCGTCGCTTGATTGGAGGTAGGTGGTGGCGGTCCAGAGGTGAAAGACTCCCGCGTTGTGCAGGATGCCGCGGATGGCGCCGCCTGCTGCATAAGCACTCCAAGCTCCGCCGTCGGTGGAGCGGTAGAGCGTGCTGTTGCTGCTGTTGTAAGTGAAGAAAGTGCCGCCTTGGAATGTCAGCTGGTTCATCCCGTTGGCGGGCGGTGTGACCGGAGCCTGCCATGACGTCCCGTTGGTGGAGCGGCGCAATGTGCCGTCGTAATTGTTCAAAGCGACAAAGTATCCGCCGCCAAATTGCAGCGAAGTCACGTTGCCTCGGAAGGGCAGTCCGCTCAACGACCAGGTTTCACCGCCGTCGGTGGAGCGGTAGATGCTGCCGTTACCCGACGTCGTGTGGTCGCGACCCGCGATGATGAGCGTATTGTTGCCCCGGTCGATTTGGTAGCCATCGAAGGCGGGCGGCAGCATTTGCGCCTGCCAGTTTACACCGTCGGTGGACCGAAGGACTTTGGTGGAGCCACCGGCGCTGGCGATCGCGTGGTAGGTCGTATCAAGGTAGCGGATGTCCTGGATCGGCCAGCCTTGGTCGGGTGCGGTTACCCAGTTCCAGGCGGTGAACGGCGAGTTCGCGACGGTGACTTTAAAGGCCGTGGAGCGGGTCACCCCGGAGGCGTTGGTAATAACGACTTCGTATTGCCCTGCGTCGCCCGCGGCGAGCGAGCCAAAGAAGAGGCTTTCCGATGTCGCGCCGTCGATGGGTTGGCCATCTTTCAACCATTGCAGGGTCCATGGCTGGGAGCCTTGGGCGACGACGCGCAACGTGATCGGGTTGCCGACGACCTCGTTCAGGTTGCCCGTGGACCACGTGATGAAGGGTGCGGAAATGCGTTCGGTGAGCAGGGCGGCCTCCGAGGTGACCGATTCATCGGCATTGGAGAGCACGGCGTGATAACTGCCGAGGTCGTTCGCCCCGACATTGCCAATGACCAGGGTGCCGTCGCGCCCGCCTCCGATGGGCTGGGCATCCTTGAACCAGTGCACGGTTGTATCGATCGTGGAAAGGAAGCGCACCTGTAACGAGATGGAGGAACCGAGCTGCACTGACTGTGATCTCGGACCATTCAGGATGAGGATGTTGCCCAGTCCGTAACCCCCGAGCCGGATTGCGCCCGATGCGGAATCGCCACCCCATGAGTCCACGGCGATGAGATATCGCACTCCTTCGGTGGCATCAAAGGCCACGCGGCTGGTGAGAAGATTATACCCTGAGTCATCGTTGGAGGATACCTCGATCAACGCGCCGTCGTTGCCCTGACGATAGACCGCCAGCACCGTGTCAAAGGACGAGTCCAGCGTCGTGATCACCTGGCGGGTGGTGCGCGGAGCGGTCCAGCTCCACCACACGCTGCGGCCTGCGCCCACGCGGGCATGGCGGGGTTCTCCGCTTTCCCGAGTGGCGCCGCGATTGTTGCCGGTCGCGGAGAAACTTTCACCGGTCAAGAGAGCTGCCGCGGCGATCAAGTCGTTGGCGGGGGGCAGGGCGAGGTTGACGGTGACCGCGTGACCGTCGGCACTCGTCGTGCCGACACCGAGGAGATAGGTGCGGCCGGCATCCACCCATACACGTATTTTCTGCGTGGAGCCGGAGTCTGTTTGCAACGACGACAGAGTCGTCCCGTCGAGACGGTAGATTGTGGCGAAGGTCGCCTCGTCGGTGGCATTCACCTGCCATTCGGCGTGTCCGGAGACCGGCGCGGTCCACGAAAACCAGAGCGTGCGGGTGCCGGTGAGGCCGGCGGGATCACTCGGCGAGCGGCCGGCATGGGCGGTTGATCCGCTCCAGACGCCTTGGTATCCGGTGAATAGATACGGGCTTTCACACAGGTCATGAGGTGTCGCGGCGGACTCGGTGGCCAGCAGCGTGGGCAAATGCAGGATGCCTCCGGTCTGCACCAGACCCGAGAGAGCCGGGGCAAGGCGCGTGCCGGCCAGTAGTCGTTGGATGAGTTGCAAGCCATCCTCGGATGGGTGCATCGCCTTGAGCAGAGCCAGGGCACCGGCCGCTTGGGGTGCGGCCATGGAGGTGCCGCTGAGAAGCACGTATTGGTTGTCGCTCTGGTTGTAACTGGAGAGGATACCTTCGCCGGGTGCGGCGAGGTGGACGCGGTCACGTCCGTAGTTGGAGAAGGCGGTCAGCGCGCGGTTACGATCCGTCGCGCCGATGGCCACGATATTGGGTAGATCGGATGCGGCCGGATAACGCGGGGCCGCATCGATATCGGTCGCTTGGTTGCCCGCCGCCGCCACGAAAACGATGCCGGCTGCTCCCGCCTGGCGGATGGCCTCTTCAAGCGCGAGGCTGCGCGACCCCATGCTCCAGCTGGCATTGATAATGTCTGCGCCATGAAGACGTGCGTAGTGGATTGCCGCGACGGCGTCCGAAGTCGTGCCGACACCGCGGTTGTTGAGGAATTTGCACGTCAGCAGGCGCACGTTCCAGGCGACACCGGTGATGCCGAGGTTATTGTTTCCCCGGGCACCGATGATGCCGGCCACATGCGTGCCATGACCGTTGTCGTCGGATATATTGCCGGATGTGGTGATGGCATTGAATCCGTTAATGTCGTCGATCACCCCATTGTTGTCGTCGTCGATATTGTTTCCGGGGGTTTCACCGAGATTGATCCACAGGTTGGCGGCGAGATCTTCATGAGTCGTGCGCGTTCCGGTATCGGTCACGGCTACGACTACATTGGAGGCATCGGTTCTTACCTGCCAGCCGGCCTCGGCATTCAGGGAGGCGTCCGCATCTTCACCCGAGGAAGTCAGATTCCATTGGGACCCGTATTTCGGATCGGAAGGCACCGCATCTATCAAGATAAGCGGATCGGCCTCGGCATAAACCACGTGATAGGGGGAACGACGCAGGGCGACCAGCGTGGCATCGAAGGACTCCGCCTGTGTCGGATTAGGCACTTCGACTGAGAGAAGATTCGGCGTTTGGGCCACGGGTGAAACGGTGAAACCGGCTTCGCTCAGACCTCTGATGGCCGCTTCGGTAGTCACGCCTTGATCCAGCCCCACGAGCAAATGGCCCGCCGACACGGCTTCTTCGCTCAAGAGTTTCATCCCCGGGCCGTCGGTTGCGTCGCTCCGACCCCAACGTTGCTCTAGTCGCACCAGCGGTTGTTTGAGCGCGGTTTCAAACCAGGTGATTTGCCGGACGATGCCGTTTTCATCCGCCGGGAACTCATGGGTCTCCACGATGCGGATGGCGTCCAATCTTTTGGCCCAGCGATCACGGCTGGCCTTCGGGTCTTCCGTGCGCAACGACGCCGGTTGGTCGCGGAGGGTAGGGGCGGCTTCCTGGCGTATCTCCATCGGAGCCGCCGGTGTTATGGGTAAATTGGCTGCAATAATTTCCTTCGCTGCGGACGTAGTGTGCGGTAACTCAGTTGCAGAACGCCCGCGGTGCCGGACCGACAGAACGCCGGCGAGCAGGGCAAGCGTAGCTACGACGTAGACAACACGACTCAAGGGGCGGGGGGAATGCATGCGGAAAAGATGCCTGGCGGCGAACCGTTATGGGGTATCGGTGGACTTGGGTAAGTGGCTGGAAAAATAGGTAATTCCAAAGCCGACGATGAGCTTAGGCCAACCGGTGGCAATTCACGAAATCGTCTTAATTGCCGTATAACCAAGTCGATTTTTGACCATAAGGCGCGCCGAGGCGCAAAGTTGCGAATAGGGGAGGTTTAGGCGGATCGAACCTTGGAACGCCCCGCTTAGCGCCTTCGCGTCTTTGCGTTTCAAGATCGAATTCCGACTACTCGCTACCCACTACCGCAACTCACTACTTTGTGCACGCGCAACGCGCCTACAGCGCGTCACCAAACCGCACTTTCTTCACGGCCTTCTTTTTCCGCGGGGAGGGCAGGATGCCGATGCGCGGGTCGCGCGCCCGGGCCAGTTGAACCAGCTTCTTCGCATCGCGCTCAAAGGTCTCGCTGGTCTCCGGCAGGTAGAGCCACTTGCCCAGCACTGGGTGTTTCACCAGCGATGGAAACTCTGCGAGCAGGCTCTCGTGGTGTTCGTGAAACGTGCACACCAACACGCCCTGCCACGGCTCGCCCTGCGTCGTCAGGAAAAGCGTATGCATGCCGTGCAACATGATCGAGCGCCCGCCAAACCACGCTTTGAAGACAAACGTCGGCTCGCCACTCACGGGATCCGCCAGCCACTGCAACGGATGCTCGGCCTTCACAGCCTTTGGTCGCACGGAGGAAGCGCGGACGGATTTCATGTCCGGAATTGAATAGTAAAGACGCGAAGGTGCAATGATCAGGGCAAGGTTTGGCCTGCGCCGGCGCAGCGTGTCCTTGTCTCTTAAGTTTGAGTTCGCGAGGGTAGGGCGAATGGATCTTACCACGCATACGAAACGCCAGTTGAGTTATGCCGAGGGGTATCTGGCGCTCGGCATGAAGGACGATGCAGCGGCGGCGTTGAAGGAAATCGAGGCGGCTCAGCGCAAAGAGACTTCGGTTTTGATTTTGTCGCTGGCGGTGCATGTCGAGCGGGCGGACTGGAAGCCGGCGGCGGCGATCGGGGCGGTGTTGTGCGAGCGCGAACCCAATGTGCCCGGGCACTGGATCCAGTGGGCCTATGCCGCGCGGCGGCATAAGGGACTCACCGAGGCGCGTGAAATCCTCATGCGCGGGGTGGGGCAACATCCGACGGAAGCAGTCTTCCACTTCAACCTCGCCTGCTACGAGGCCCAGCTCGGCCACCTCGACGATGCGCGGGTGTTTCTGGATACGGCTTGCGGGCTGGAGGAGGAGTTTGTCGCTTTAAGTAAAACCGACCCGGACCTGGAGCCGCTGCGGATTCAATCTTGAATCGCAAAGACGCGAAGGGGCTAAGTTCGGAGCAAGTGTTAGAGACAATTCAGGGTGATCGAACCTTGGATCGACCTCTTCGCGTTTGTTCTTTCAGCCGCAATCACTGTCACGGCTCGGTCAAATTTCGGCAGATCGAAACTTAGCGCCTTTGCGTCTTTGTGTTTAACGCCGACTCAGTTCTCGGTCCAAGTCTGCTACTTTTTGGTTCGGCAACTTGCTCACTACCCGCTACTCGCTACTCACTACTTCATGAAAACAAACACCGGTCTCTCGTCCAAAGCCCGTGAATCCGTAGTCGATGCCCTGGCCGTCTTGCTGGCCGATGAGCATGTGCTCTACGTCAAGACCCGCAATTTCCACTGGAATGTCACCGGCGCTCATTTCGGTGCGCTGCACGTGCTCTTCGAAAAGCAATACGACGAACTGGCCGAGACCATCGACGAGATCGCCGAGCGCATCCGGTCGCTGGGTTGCATTGCTCCCGGCTCGATGGCGGCGTTCCTCAAACTAGCGCGTCTCTCCGAGGCCACCGGCAAGCCGCCGAAGGATGTGGAGATGATCGGCGCCTTGCTGGCCGACCACGAATCCATCGCCCGCGCACTGCGCGGTTCGATCGAACTCGCCGACAAACATGGCGACGAAGGCACCGCGGATTTCCTCACGGGCATCCTGGAAGCCCATGAGAAGACGGCTTGGATGCTACGCGCACACCTCGAGTGAGGTTTCTGAGTCGATCTAATCGCAAAGACGCCAAGGTGCTAAGTTGAGAGCAAAGTCCGGAAGTGATTGGGACCTTGGATTGATCTGACTTAGCGACTTCGCGTCTTTGCGATTCAACTTCCGAGTCTGAAAGCGGTGTTAATTTGAGAAATTAAGAAGACGGTTCTTGCCTTTATAGTAAGGAGGCTAACTATCAGCTTCCTTACTTGTTTCTGTTCTAATAGACACTGCTTAACAACACCGCATGCAACGCCTCGTCCTCAAAGAACTCCCGCGCTACGAATGCCTAGTCGAGGCTTCGAAGCAGTTTCCGGATCTCGAACCGGCCGCGTGCGAGGCGTTTATGCACATGGTGCGGGCCAGTGAGGATGTCATGCGGGTGATGAACACCCATTTCGCCTCCCATAACATCACCCATGGAAGGTTCCTGGTGATGATGCTGCTGATGGACAAGGGCGGGGACTGTCCCCGTGCGAGCACGCCGGCCGAGCTGGCTGACTTCGCCTCGGTGTCGCGCGCCACGATCACCGGCCTGCTTGATACGCTGGAGCGCGATGGGTTCGTGCGTCGCGAGCCGGATCCGGCCGACCGCCGTCAGATGTCGGTCCACCTGACGTTAAAGGGGCAGGCGTTCATGCACGGCATCATCCCCGAGCATTTCCGGTTGATTACCCAGATCATGGGCAGCCTGTCGCACAACGAGCAGCAGACGCTTTCCCGCCTGTTGACCAAGGTCTCGATGCAGGTGGCCACGCTCAGCGCGAGCGGCGCCGATATTTTCACCAAGGTCGAGCAGCCCGCCGCTGCGCAGGCCTGATTTTTTCCAACACACACTTTCACTCCAAGTCTTCCTCCCATGTTAAAGAAGTTTATCATCGCCATCGTCGGGTTCCTTGCAGTCGTCGCCGTGCTCGGCCTCGTCAAGTATTCGCAAATCAAGAAGGCCATGTCCGTGCCTCACGTCATGCCGCCGTCGTCGGTCACTTCCGCCGAGGCGGTGCAGGAGACCTGGACTCCGGTGTTGAGCGCCATCGCCACGCTGGCTCCGGTCGAGGGTGTGACCCTCGGCGCCGATGCCGATGGCACCATCGCCCGCATCGCGGTCGAGAACGGCGCCGCTGTGAAGGCCGGCGACTTGCTCGTCGAGTTCGACACCACGGTCGAAGCCGCCCAGCTCGCCGCCAGCGAGGCCCGCCTCGCCATCGTGAAGCTGGACCGCGACCGCGCTGTCGAATTGCGCGAGAAGAACACCATCAGCCAGGCCGAGCTCGACCAGAACGACGCCCAGCTCAAGCAGACCGCCGCCGATGTCG
The DNA here is from genome assembly GCF_007559335.1 of Rariglobus hedericola. Classification (NCBI taxonomy): domain Bacteria; kingdom Pseudomonadati; phylum Verrucomicrobiota; class Opitutia; order Opitutales; family Opitutaceae; genus Rariglobus; species Rariglobus hedericola. Next base: position 1,296,152 of record NZ_VMBG01000001.1, on the reverse strand, counting down.
AAGCCCTCCGCGCCCAAGTCGCGAAGAAGAAGGTGCGCGCTCCGTTCGACGGGCGCATCGGCATCCGCCTGGTGAACGTGGGCCAGTATGTTTCCCGCGGTGCGGCCCTGCTGCCGTTGCAGAAGCTCAACCCGATCTACGTCAACTTCACCATCCCGCAGCGTTACCTGCCGCAGCTCAAGGTCGACCAGTCGATCAAGGTGCGCGTGGATGCGTTCACCGACCGCGTGTTCGCCGGCAAGATCACCGCGATCAACCCCGAGGTCGACGCCTCCTCCCGCAATGTCTCGGCCCAGGCCACGATTGAAAACCCCGGCGAGATCCTGCGCTCGGGTATGTTTGCCCGCGTCGAGGTTGAGATGCCCGCCGACAAGCCCGCCGTGATCGTGCCCGCCACGGCCATCGCCTATGCCTCCTACGGCAACTCGATCTACGTGATCGAAAAAATGAAGAAGAAGACCAAGGGCAAAGACGGGAAGGAAACCGAGGAGGAATACCTCGGCGCCCGCCAGCAGTTCGTGAAAATCGGCGACGCCCGCGGCGACCAGGTTGCGATCATCGACGGCCTCAAGGCCGGCGAGACCATCGTCACTTCCGGTGTGTTCAAACTCCGCAACGGTGCCCACGTCGAGGTGAACAACAGTCGCACGCCGAGCAGCAATCCCAATCCCAAGCCGGATAATACCTGAGCTGCTGATGAAGGAGTGAGCAGCGGGTAGTGGGTAGCGAGTAGACCGATCCCGCGGCACTCCGGCAAACCAGGCTTTTTCCTGATCACTCTTCACTGATCACTCATCACGATCTCTTTCCTTTCCCGTCCGCAGCCCCGTTGAGGGCATATCAATGAAATCCAGTTTTACCGACCTCTTCGTTCGCAAACCAGTCATCGCACTGGTGGTCAGCATAGCGATCCTCGTCATCGGCTTGGTGTCCTACGGCAAGCTGAACGTCCGCCAGTATCCCCGCAGTGACAGCGCGGTGGTGAAGGTGACCACGACCTATTTCGGCGCCAGCGCCGAGACGGTGCGCGGCTACATCACCACGCAGCTCGAGCGCGTCATCGCCAGTGCCGATGGCATCGACTACATGGACTCCACGAGCGTGGCGGGCATGAGCACGATCAACGTGTATCTGCGCCTCAACTACGACACCAACGCGGCGCTCGCGCAGATCAGTTCCAAGATCGACCAGGTGCGCAGCGAACTCCCGCCGGAGTCCGAGGCCCCGACCATCAACGTCGAGACCAGCGACAACCAGTTCGCCTCGATGTATCTGAGTTTCTACTCCGACACGCTTGAGCCAAACCAAGTCACCGACTACCTGAACCGCGTTGTCCAGCCGCAGCTCGCGTCCATCAAGGGCGTGCAGCGCGCCGACATCCTCGGCGGCCGCGTCTTCGCGATGCGCGTGTGGCTCAAGCCCGAGCAACTCGCCGCCCGCGGCATCAGCGCCTCCGAAGTGCGCGCCGCACTGGCCAGCAACAACGCGCTCGCCGCGGTGGGCTCGACCAAGGGTTCGATGATCTCGGTGAGCCTCGTGGCCGACACCGACCTCAAGAACGTCGATCAATTCAAACAACTCGTCGTTGCCGAGCGGAATGGTGCGGTCATCCGGTTGCAGGACGTCTCCGAAGTTGAACTGGGCGCCGAGAGCTATGACGACGCGGTTCGTTTCGGTGGAAAGAAGGCGACCTTCATGGGCATCTGGGTGCTGCCGACGGAGTCCACACTCGAGGTGATCCAGCGCGTGCGCGAGGCGATCCCCGATCTGCAACAGCGCCTGCCCGCCGGCCTGAATGCCGAGATCGGTTACGACGGAACCGCCTACATCGACGACGCGCTCAAGGAGATCGTGAAGACGCTCCTTGAGACGCTGCTGATTGTTTCGATCGTGATCTTCTTCTTCCTCGGCTCGCTGCGCTCCGTGCTGATTCCGATCGTGGCCATGCCGCTGTCGCTGATCGGCGCGCTGTTCATCATGCTGATCGCCGGGTTCACGATCAACCTGCTCACGCTCCTCGCGATCGTGCTGGCGGTCGGTATCGTGGTGGACGACGCCATCGTCGTGGTGGAAAATATCGAGCGTCACATCCGCGAGGGTAAATCCCGCATCGATGCGGCGATCCTCGGCGCACGCGAACTGGTCGGCCCGGTCATCTCGATGACCATCACGCTGGCGGCGGTTTACGCCCCGATCGGTTTCCAAGGCGGCCTGACCGGCGCGCTGTTCCGCGAGTTCGCCTTCACGCTGGCCGGCGCGGTGCTGGTTTCCGGTGTCGTCGCGCTCACGCTCTCGCCGATGATGAGCGCCTACCTGCTCCAGGACCATGACCACGAGGGCAAGGGTTTCTCGGGCAAGATCAACCGCGCCTTCGACCGGCTGCGCGCGCGTTACGACCGCCTGATCGACCACAGCCTCAACTGGGTGCCGGTCACGATCACCGTGGCGTTTCTCTGCTCCCTGCTGCTGGTGCCGTTTATCATGATGGCGCAAAACGAACTGGCTCCCAAGGAGGACCAAGGCTTCGTGCAGACCTTCCTGCTGCCTCCGCCCAACGGCACGATCGAGCACAACCAGATGTTTGCCGAGGAGGTGCAGGCGATGTTCAAGACGCTGCCTGAATACGCCAACTCGTTCCAGATCACCTCGACCGCGTTCGGCTTCGGCGGCGTCATCCTGAAGCCCTTTTCGGAACGCACGCGTTCCACCGAGGAAATCCAGCTGGCCTTGCAAGGCCCGGCCACGAAAATCGCCGGCATGCAGGCGGTCGTGAGCACGCCCGAGCCCTTGCCCGCGAGCGGACAGTTTCCGATCGAGTTCGTGATCCGCTCCACCGCCGACCATCGCCAGATGAATGAGTTTGCCAACCAGCTCCTCATTTATGCGAACGGCGAAGCCAACGATCCGAACGGCATGCCGACGTTCTTCTTCGCCGACAGCGATCTGAAGTTCGACCTTCCGCAGGTCGAGATCGTGATCGACAAGGACAAGGTCGCCGCGATGGGACTGAACCTGAGCGACATCTCGCAGGACCTCGGTTCGTTGCTCGGCGGTGGCTACGTCAACCGCTTCGTCAACGACGGACGCAGCTACCGCGTCATCCCGCAAGTCGAGCGTGTTGACCGTCTCAACGCGGCGCAGCTCCTCGATTACCATGTGCGCGGGCCGAATGGTTCGCTCATCCCGCTCTCCACGATCGCCACGCTCAAGGACACGGTCGAGCCCCGCGGGCTGAACCGTTTCCAGCAGCTCAACGCGGTCAAGATCACCGGAGTGGGCCCGTCCATCGACGTCGCTTTGAAGAAGCTCGAGGCGAAGGCGAAGGAGATTCTCCCTCCCGACTACTCGGTCGATTACGGCGGCCAGTCTCGCCAGTTGCGGTCTGAAGGAAGTGCACTCTGGACCTCATTCGCCCTGGCGCTGCTGCTGATCATTCTCGTGCTGGCGGCGCAGTTTAACAGCTTCCGCGATCCGTTCATCATCATTCTCGGCTCGGTGCCGCTGGCGCTGGTCGGCGCGATGCTCCCGATCTTCCTGTGGGAAACGACGCTCAACATCTATTCGCAGATCGGTCTGATCACGCTGGTGGGCCTGATTGCGAAGAACGGCATCTTAATCGTGGAGTTTGCCAACCAGCTTCAGGAGCAGGGCCGTTCCAAGCGTGACGCCATTCGAGAGGCTGCGGCCACGCGTCTTCGCCCGGTGTTGATGACCTCGGCCGCGACGGTCTTCGGTCACATCATGCTGATTTTCGTCTCCGGCCCCGGCGCCGGTTCGCGTAACAGCATCGGCTGGGTGCTCGTGGTGGGCATGGCGGTCGGCTCGTTCTTCACCCTCCTGGTGGTGCCCGCCTTCTACATGTTGATCGCCAAGGAGCATAATAAAGGAAACTCCGCCGCCGGCGTGAAATCCTCGGAGGTTTCACCTCCGCAAGTTGCGCATTAATCAAACCTCGTTCTCATTCCTCCATTTATGAAATCAGTGTTCAGTCTTTCGCTCGCCCTGCTGGCTGCTCCGGCGATCTTCGCCCAACAACCCGCGCCGGCTCCGGTGCCCGATGTTCCCGTTCAACTCGATCTGCGCACGGCGGTCATCTACGCCGTCGAAAACAACTTCGCCATCCGTCAGGCGCGCGAGCGCATCAAGGAGCAGGAAGGTCTCATCGTTGAAGTGAAGGCCCGCGCGCTGCCCAACGTGGCCGCCGTGGGTTCCTACACGCGCAACGACGAGGAGATTTCGCAGTCCGCTCCGCCTAGTGACCAGAACTGGAGCATCGCCATCGAGGCGCGCCAGGCCCTCTACGCCGGCGGTGGTATCAAGTCCGCGCTGGATGCCCAGAAGGTTATCCGCGAGGCCTCGTTGCTTGAGCTGCGTTCCGTGATCAACAACGCGTTGCTCGAAGTGCGCACGCGCTTCTTCAACGTCCTCCTCGCCCGCGAAACGATCAAGGTGCAGGAGCAGAACGTGAAGCTCTTGGAAGAGCAGCTCACCAACGCGAAGAACCGTTTCGAAGCCGGCAGCGTGTCGAACTTCGAAGTGCTCCGCGCCGAGGTCGAACTCGCCAATGCCAAGCCCCAGCTCATTCGCGCTCGCAACACCTTCCGCACCTCGACCGATCAGCTCCGCCAGTCGATTGGTTACATCAATACCACGAAGGAAAACCTCCGTCGCACGCCTGAGTTCGTCGGCACGCTGGAGTTCACTCCTGCGTCCTACGACTTGCAGGCGTCCCTCGACAGCGCCCGCGTGAACCGCCCCGAGTTGCTCCGTTTTGCGAAGATCGTGCAGGCGCAGGAGCGCAATATCGACTTCGCGAAGTCCACCTATCGCCCCACGCTCGATCTCGTGGGCAGCTACGGTCTCTTCAAAGACACGCGCTCCGATGAGTTTGACGACTCCCGCAAGGGCTGGACCGTCGGCGTCGAGTCCAACTGGGCGATCTTCGATGGTCGCGCCACCGCCGGCCGCGTGGCGCAGGCCCGCTCGCAGGCGCGTCAGGCCGGTCTCACTCTGAGCGAGCAGACCCTCGCTGTGGAAGTCGAAGTGCGCACCGCATTGTCGTCGCTTCAAGAAGCCGCCGAACTCGCCGAGGCCGCCGTGAAGGTGGTCGGTCAGGCCGAGGAGTCGGTGCGCCTCTCCGATGCCCGCTACGGTGCCGGCAGCGCGACGCAGCTCGATGTGTTGCAGGCGCAGGTCGCGTTGACCCAGGCTCGCAACAATCAGCTTCAAGCCAATTACAGCTACAACGTGGCGCTGGCCAACCTCCGCCGCGCCTTGGGCGAGCCGGATGTTTACCTCGCCGATCCGGCCGCCGCGAAGTAACGCCGCCAGCGAGTCCGATACCCAAAGCCGCGAAGGAGAAATCCTTCGCGGCTCTTTTTTGGGCACGTGCGGCAGTTGCGCGGATGATAGCCGGAAAGATTAACGCAAAAACCGGAACGCCGCGCCGCTTGCTATGTCCCCTTGAATGAGGGCACGCTGGCGTCCCCTCGGAACCCTTTCGCCATGAAACCTCTCCGTCTTCTTTTCATCGGTCTGGCATCCTTCGCAGTGCTGGTGCTGATCGTCATCGCCCTCGCTTTCACCCCCGGCGTGCAAACGTGGGCCGCGCATAAATTCGCTCCCGCCACGCCGGAGCTCACCGTGGCGATCGGCCGGGTGGATGCGGGCATCAACAAAACCCGTATCGACAACATCCGCGTCATCCAGCCCGGCCTCGTGCTCACGATTCCCTCTGCCGAGATCGAGGTGAACGTCGTCGACGCCGTCGGCGGCAAAGTCGAAGTCCGCCGCCTCGTCGCCAAGGGCTGGGTGCTCGACCTGATCCCACGTTCAGGATCGGTCGTCAGGCCGACCGCATCAGATCCGGCCGAATCCGCGAAGTCCGCCTTCGACGGCATCTTTAAACTCATCGAACTGCCCGTGGACCTCGCGGTGGACGGCGTTGATCTCTCCGGCGAAGTCTTCCTGCCCGAAGGCCGTGCGCAGGTTTCGATCACCGGCGGCGGCATCGCCTCGGGCAAAGACGGTAAGTTCACGCTTACCAGCGATCTTAAGACCGGCGCGTCGAGCGTGTCCGTGAATGCGGTGCTGGGCGCACGCATGAATTCACCGCGCACCTTTGACCGATTTACTATCGACGCCGCCGCGACGGCGACCGACCCGCAGCTGCCGGCTGGCGCCAAGATGAACTTTGCATTGTCGGCCGCCCGCGACGGTGCAGTTGAAAACTACAAGGCCGATGTCCGCTCCGGTATGCGCGAACTCGTGGCGGTCGAAATCAAACTCGCGGAAGGTGCCGCGCCGGTGGTCGGCTCATGGAAACTCGATGTAGTCAGCGCGGATGTCGCGCCGTTTTCACTGGGCAAGCCGTTGCCGGAATTTGTGGTGAAAGGCTCAGGCACGCTGGGCTCCAACCGAGCTTTTACACTCGTGAATGCCAAGGGCATGATCACCGCTTCCGTCGATAAACTGGACGCGATCCAGCCGGAGTTCTCCGCGTTTGGTCCGCTCAATTTCGAACTGACCTTTGATGCAGCCAAGGACGGCGAGGTTGTTCGCCTGAGCGGTTTCGATGTGCGCGTGTCGAACCCCAAGCCCGTTTTCAGCGCAAGCGCGGCCAGCTCCTTGGAGCTGAACACCACCACGGGCGTGCTGAAAACCGGCGACCAATCGGCTGCATGGTTGCGGGTGAAACTGGATGCGATTCCGCTCACCTGGTCGCGTCCGTTTCTCGGGGATCTCGCGATCACCGGAGAGCCGGTGCGCGGAGAATTCTCCGCCGATATCACCAGCGACGGCGGCTTTAAGCTGCGTCCGGTCACGCCGATCACGCTCGTGAATTTTTCCGCCTCGAAGGCCGGCAAGCCAATTGTGAGCGGGCTGAACATTTCGCTCGCGACCGAGGCCGATTACACGCCGAAGGGCTGGACCGCCCAGGTCACCGATCTGACCGTGCTCAGCGCCGCCGCGCCCTTGCTCAAGTTCACTGCGCGCGCTTCGCAGGAAACCGAGCGCACCGATCAACCACTCAAGGCGGAAGGCGCTTACGAGATCAATCTGCCAGTTGCGCTGACGCAGCCGGTCGCCGCGGGTTCGGTCGCGCTTAAGCGCGGTCTGGCACGCGGAGATTTCAGTGCGTCGATTGCCAAGCTGCAGTCAGCCACGTTTACGCTGCAACTCGCCGATCTGGTCGCTGCCAACGATGTGTCCTCGGCGCTGCCGTCAGTCGCGCTGCAGGCGAGGGCCGACATAAACGCGGCGGGCCGCATTGATGCCACGGTGCCGATCGTGATCACGCAGGCGGGCCGTCGTTCCGACCTGACGCTCGGCGCGGTCATCACGCCCGCCGAAAAGAACACCGACATCAAAGCCCAGCTCACCGGTGATACGCTCAACGTCGCCGATCTCATGCTGTTCTCTTCGGTGTCACCATCACCGGCCCAGGCGACGGCCCCGGCCGCACCGGTGCCCGCGCCGACGAAACCGGTCACGCCTCCTGCTGCTCCCGCTCCCACCGCACCGTTGTGGGACGGTGTGACGGGCGAGTTGAAGATCGCATTCAAGAAGATCATTTACACCGGCGATATTCAGGTCACCGGCGTGGAAGGAATGATCAAAATCACGCCCGCTGCGCTGACCTTGGAAAACATCGGCGCCGCCTTAAAGACCGGTGGCACGTTTAAGGCCGGCGGTGATTTGCAATTCGATGCGAAGCAAAAGCAGCCCTACGCCCTCAAGGCGGATGTCGCGCTCACGGATGTGGAACCCGCGCCGATTCTGCGGGCGCTTTCACCGGGCAAGCCTTCGCCGGTCGAGGGCAAGTTCAACCTGACGACTCAACTGGCCGGCCGCGCGATTGAGCCTGCGGGTTTTACTGAAAGCGTGGTCGGCGATATCAAGCTCTCCAGTCGCCAAGGCACACTGAAAGCAATCAGTGTGAAAGCGGGTGCTAATGCCGAGAATGCCGGCCGTGTCGCTGCGGTGGCGGGGCTTTTCGGCGCGCTCGCCGGCAGCGATTCCACGGTGAAATATGCCGATCGCGTGCGTGCCGCCGCGGATGTGACCAAGCAGTTTACTTCGATCCAATTTGATCAGCTCGAACTGGTTGTCGGTCGTGACGAGAAAAACAACCTGGGCATCAAAACTCTTTCCGTAATCTCTCCGCTCATTCATCTCACGGGCTCGGGTGAGATCACTTATCAACCCGGCGTGCCTTTGATGCAGCAGCCTTTGCTAGTGAATCTACAGGTAGGCGCAAAGGACAAACTCGCCGCCGACTTGCGCACGTTGAAGTTGATCGAAGGTCAGCCTGACAAACTCGGTTACTCCCCGTTGGTTGAGGAGTTGAAGCTGGATGGCTCACTGCAGGCGATCGGCACCTCGCAATTGCAGCGGTTGCTGGATCGCGCGATGGCGAACTGATTGCCACATCACCACGGCCGCGCCCACGGCTCCGCCGAGGAGATGGGCCAGCGGCACGGGCGCGAAGACTTCGCCTGCTTCGACAAAAACCGTGTTGCCAGTGAGGACTTCAAACACGCACTTGGCGAGAAATCCGCCGAGTGCTGCGACACCTACGATGAGCGAAAACCGGTGGCGTTCGCGCCAGCCGGTCGCCAGTAGATCCGCGATGACGAAACTGAACAATGCCGAGTCGATACCGGAGAGTCCGCGGTAGGTGGTGAACTGCGGTTGGGCGACCCACACGCCGGTGCTGATGATGAGCGCGGACACACCCAGCGTGAGCAGAAAGGCGCGCCGCGAAATGCGTTCGGCCATCGCGCCCAGAATGACAAACGCGAGCAGGTCCCAGCGCAGATGATCATCGCCGAAGTGGGTGAGATGCGCGCTGAAGAAACGCCATACCTGTCCGTGTGCGACGGCCGCGCGGTCAAACTGCAACACGTTACCCAGCGCCGGCACGAAGTGAATGATCACTGCGAGCACGGAGACGGTGAGGGTGGACCAAGGCAGGCGTTTCATGACGGGCGATGAATGTTAAAGCCCGCGTTTGTCGCCAAACATGCCGTTCACGTAAGCAAACAGCACGCTGCCGGCGGCCACGACGAGGAATGACGATGCGAAGCGCCACAACGTGTCCCGATTTGCAAAATCCCAGATGGCAAGAATGCACACGATGACGCCGGCCAGGATGCATAAGGAGATGATATAAAAGGCCACTGCCTTGATGATCTCCGGCGGGAAAAAGCCGTGCTTGGGTAGCTTTGGGATCGGAGTGAGTCCGGGCATCTCGGGAAGTGGAGGAGGTGTGAGCGACATGTGGGCTGGAATTTTAAACAGATGTGAGTCGAGTGAATTTTTTCGCGGAGCGGGCGCGCACGAGGCGCGCCCCTACGTCGGAGTGGGTAGGGGCGTGGCTCGTCCACGCCCGCGGTTTTATGAGGCAGGTTACTCTTTATCCGATTTGCGTTTCATGGCTTGGCGACCGGCGTAGGCGCCTCCGACCAGACCGATGATGACGGCGAGCATGACGATGTCCTTGCGATCAAGGGCACCACCGCCACCACCACCACCCGAGTGGCTCACATGAGGAGCCGGAGCGGAGTAGGTGGGCTGTTGGGCATCGACTTGGTAACTCTTAACAGGCCGCGAGGAGCGGACGCTCTGCGCGGTGCGCTCGGTGGCGGTGCGTTGCTGATTCTTGCGATCAATACCGCGGCTCGCGTGCGTGGCATCATCAAGGACGAGCATCGCGGTGTGATCGGTCACGAGCTGGTAGGTAACGCCGAGGCTGATGATGGCATCCTTCGATTCAGAGGCGGGCATCTGGCCGATGGCTTCCTTGAGTTCGATCTGCTCGATCTGGGCGAGCGCCCAGAGACGTTCGATCTCAGGGTTGTCGGTGTCGACCTCGGGGAAGTTGAACGTGGTGGTGTAGGTTTTGTCTTCGCCGGTGAGTCTGGCTTTGAGCGAGACCGTGGCCGGGCCGGCGCCGTCGTAGCGGCCGAAGATCACGAGTTGCTGGCCGCGGTAGATTTTCTGCGGGAGATCGCCGGTCGTCTCGGACACGCGGGCACCGGTGAATTTGAACGAGGCGTCATGGAGTGACTCGAAGGCGATCTTGGATTTGGCGAGGAGGAGCTGTCCGACGATGTCATCGGAGTTGGATACACCAGTGTAGAAACCGCCGGTCGCATCACCCATGGCGCGCATGAGCGGCCAGTTGGCGTTGTTGCCCATGAGGAATCCGAAGAAGCGCACGTCCTGCTGTTTCAAGAGCGCGTGGAACTTGGCGGGATCGACGATGCCCTCGTTGGTCACACCGTCGGTGACGAGGACGACACTGCTGGCGCGGTCGGCATCGAGGTTTTTGAGGGCGAGCTGCAGGCCGGCGTAGATGTTGGTGCCGCCGTTGGGCTGCATGGCTTTCACCAGCGTGGTAGCGTTGGCGACGTTTTCGGGAGTGGCGGTCGTCCAGCCGAGGATCTCAGTGGCGTTGTTGTTAAATGTGATGATGCGAAAACGGTCGGCGGGGCGCATCTGGCCGAGGGCCTGGCTGATGCCGTTGGCGAGCGTGGCGATTTTTCCCTGCATGGAGCCCGACACGTCGAGGACGTAGGTGTAGTCGGCGCTCGTGATGGGCTGCAGATCGATGCCGGGGGTGACGACCATCATGAAGGTGCCGGGCTTGGACTTGTCGGCGCGGTAAGGAATGACCTCTACGCGGCCGGGGAGGTTGTCGGCCAGGCGATAGTAGAGCACAAAGTCGCGATCGAGCTTCGCGCCGGTGCGATCGAGCGAAAGCGTGTAGTGACCGGCGTCGAGTTTGTTGGTGACGGTGGCGTTTTCGAATCCGGGGACGCGCACATCGGCGACGGGCCAGGCGGATTTGAGCGTGACGTTAATGGCGAAGCGACCCTCGACGGTCGAGTGGGCGGGCTGCCAGAAACTCTTGGCGACCTCGTCGGTGCCGCCTTCCTCGAGCGGGTAAACATAGCGACCCACGCCGGTGTCGATTTCGAGAGGTTGGTAATACACGAAGCGCAACTGAGTCTCGGCGTTGGCGCGGACGGGCGTGATCTTGAACTCGTAGTTTTGGTAACCGTTTTTAGTGGTGAGGCCGGCATCGTTGCCCTTGGACTTTTCTTCTTCGTAGATCGTCTCGGCTTCCTTTTTGGGGAGCACTTCGCCGTTCAAGGTTTTTTCGCCTGAGGTGATCGTGACCTCGGAGAGACTCGCGCTCTTTGGAACCGGGAAGACGTAGAGGGCTTCGAGATCGGTCGGGTTGGGATTGAAGAACGTCTGCAGCACCTCGGTTTGGGCGAAACCGTTGTTGATGGTCACGTTGACCTGATGAGAGCGAATCTGGATCGGTGCGTGCGGAGAGCCGACAGGCGTCAGTGTGCCGCCCGCAAACGCCGCAGGTGTAAGCGCGGCGGCGAAGGCGAGCAGGCCGGTGAGAATGAGCGATTTGGTTTTCATGACATCGCTTGCTTTGCTCAGCGGATGCCAAGGTGAGGCGAGTTTTATTAACTACATGATGATGAGTGTTTAGTGGTTATTGTGAGTATTTAATTGGTTGGCTTAATTGACATAAAAAGAACAGCCGTATGACATAAAATGTATATGTCTTCCTTGTTCACGGCTGAAGAACGGCGGTTTGCCGAAGCGGTGGCGCTGATTAACACGACCAATCCATTCCTGCCTGAGCGGGTCGAGGGAGAGCGCGCGGCCTTGGGCGCGGGTTTCGTGGCGGCGGGTGCGGAGTGGAACAAACTGCCGCCTGCGGAGGCGTCGCATCCCAATCACCTGCGGCTCACGGAACGCGCCGCAGCGGTGCTCGAACAGGTGCGTGCGCGGTGGCCGCGAGATGGCCGTGTAGCGAAAGCCGAGGCGACCAACTACGAGGAGCTGGCGGGCTTCTGGCTTTATCAGACGTATGCGCTGCGCTTCGACGCGGTGATCCGCACGGAGCTTTCTGAAAACGGGGGTGCGGGGGGAATGCGCGTGGAGTTTTATCCGGCGTTCAAAGCCGATGTGGACCGTTTGCTGACGTTGCCGGGACTGGCGCTTTTGGACACGCAACCGGCACCGCACCTCTTCGCGTGCGCGTTTCAAATCCGCCGGGCATTCCATCACATTTTTCGTTCGCTGGCGGGCGGCTCGGCACCGATGGCGCGGTTGCGCGCGGCGATCTGGCAGTCGGTGTTCACGCATGACCTGAAGCGTTATCGCCGGGTGCTGCACACGAGCATGGGGGACTTTGCGACGCTGATCACGGGGCCGTCTGGCACGGGCAAGGAGCTGGTCGCGCGGGCGATCGCGCTGTCGCGTTATTTGCCGTTTGATCCGCGCCGGGGCGGCTTCACGGATGATTTTTCAACGGCGGCGTTTTTCCCGCTCAATCTGTCGGCATTGTCGCCGACGCTCATCGAGTCGGAGTTGTTCGGTCACCGGCGCGGGGCGTTTACCGGCGCGCTGGCGGATCGTGAAGGCTGGATGGAAACGTGTCCGGCCGCGGGCTCGGTGTTCCTCGATGAAATCGGCGACGTCGAGACGGGCATCCAGGTGAAGCTGTTGCGTGTGCTGCAATCGCGGACCTTTCAACGACTCGGCGATACCGAGACGCGCACGTTTAAAGGCAAAATCATCGCGGCGACCAATCGCGATCTGGCGGCGGAAATCCGCGCGGGGCGTTTTCGCGAGGATTTTTACTACCGGTTGTGCTCGGACTTGATTCAGACGCCCTCGTTGCGCGATCAATTGGATGACAGTCCGGATGAATTGCCGGTGCTGGTGGGTTATGTGTCCACGCGTTTGCTCGGGGCGGGCGAGGGATCTGCTTTTGCGAGAGAGACGGTGGACTGGATCGGGAAAAACCTCGGAGCGGATTACGCGTGGCCGGGCAACTTCCGTGAGCTGGAGCAATGCATGCGCAATCTGCTCGTGCGAGGCAGCTACCGGCCGGCGGCGCTGGGCGTCGGGGCAGGGGAGGACTGGAACACGCTGCTGGCGGGCGGACGGCTTACGGCGGAGGAGGTGTTGCGGCGTTACACGAGGCAGGTGCACGCGCAGGTCGGCACGGTGGAGGAGACCGCACGCCGTCTCGATCTCGACCGTCGCACGGTGAAGGCGCGGTTATAAGTTGCCGGCAGTTCGCTCGCCAAACCGCTTGCTTCGGTCCGTGGTGCCCGCAAAACACAGGGCAGCGCCATGCCGAAATCGTCCACGTCGCGTCCGTTGATGCCTTCGGGCCTGAGGTTGTTGAACCTCGGCTTTGGCGTCTGGACGACGGGAGTGTTTATCTTCCTCTACCTGCCGATCCTCGTGCTGGTGGCGTATTCGTTCAACACGTCGAAGCTCAACATCGTATGGGAGGGCTTCACGGTCCGGTGGTATGCCGATGTGTGGGACAACGTGCGCATCATCCGCTCGCTCAAAAACAGCCTGATCATCGCGGCGTTCACCACGGTAGCTTCAGTCGTGATCGGGACCGGCGGTGCGTGGTTGTTGCACCGGTATCGCTACCGGTTTACGCGGACGATCCAGACGCTCATCTGCGTGCCGATGATCATGCCGGAAATCGTGATGGGCATCAGCCTGTTGATATTTTTCACCGTGGTGCATCTTGAGCTGGGCTACCTCACGGTGATTCTGGCGCACGTGACGTTTTGCTTCCCGTTCGTCATGGTAGCGGTGCAGGCGCGGTTGCAGGGACTGGACCCGGCACTGGAAGAGGCTGCTTTGGACCTAGGAGCGTCACCGCTGAAGGCCTTTTGGCTCGTGATCGTGCCGTGCCTGCGGCCGGCGATTATTTCGGGCGCGTTGATGGCGTTCACGCTCTCTATGGACGAACTCATCATCACGGTGTTCACCACCGGCCCCGGCTCGGCGACGCTGCCAACGGTGGTTTTCGGCATGGCCAAGATCGGCCTCAATCCGATGCTCAACGCGCTTTCAGCCCTTTTTATTCTCACGACGGTCGCGTTCGTGTTGTTCTCCAATCACCTCAAAAAACTATCGGCCCGCTGAGCCACTGGCGCGCTTCCCGCTCAAGCGATTTTACCTTCAATCTTCTTACCATGAAACTCCTCCGTCTTCTCCCTCTATTCGTGCTGGCCGCGACGTTCGCCGTCACTGGTCGCGCTGCCGACAAAGAACTCAACCTTTACGCCTGGTCCGAATACATCCCGCAGACCGTGCTCGACGGCTTCACAAAAGAGACGGGCATCAAGGTCAACTACGAGACCTTCGCCTCCGGTGAGGAGATGCTCGCCAAGTTGCTCGCCGGCGGCACGCGTTACGACCTGATCCAGCCACCCGATTACATCGCCGAGGCGCTTATCAAAAACAAGCTGCTCATCCCTCTCGATTACAAGAAACTCCCGAACTTCAAAAACATCCTGCCGGAGTTTACGAAGATGCCTCACGATCCCGAGCAGGCGTTTACGATTCCCTACATGGCCGGCACGGTTGGCATCGTGGTGAACACCGAAAAAGTGAAGGAGCCGGTCAAGGGCTACGCCGATCTTTTCTCTAATAAATATAAGGGACGCATCGTTGCCTTGGATGACGGCCGCGAACTCGTGGTGGGTGCGCTCTACACGCTCGGCATCGGTTTGAACGACATCACCTCTGCCAACCTCGAAAAAGCCCGTCCGGTCCTCGCTGGCTGGTTTAAGAATATCAAGCTGTTCGACTCCGATAGCCCCAAGACCGCGTTGCTCAACGGCGATGTCGACCTCGGTCTCGTCTGGGGTGGTGAAGCCGCGATCCTCTGGAACGAAAACAAGAAATTCCAATATCACCTGCCTTCCGAAGGCGCCCACATGTTTGTCGATATCCTCGCGATCCCCAAGGGCTCGAAGAACCAGACCGCCGCTCACAAATTCCTGGATTACATCCTGCGTCCCGAAGTGAGCGTGCTGATCTCCGAAGAGTTTCCCTACACGAATCCCAATGGCGAAGCCCGTAAGCAGCTCACGCCCGAGCAGCTCGCCAATCCCGCCAGCTACCCGAAGACCGATCGCAAGCTCGATACCTTCCGTCATCTCGGCGAAAGTGGCGCCCTGATCGACGAACTGGTCACGGATTTGAAGAACGCCAAGTGAGCCGGCGTTTCGCAGTCTGATTTCTGATGCAGACGCTGCCATCGGCATCTTCCGACAGCCCGCATGCGCGCAGCCCGCGCCTGTGGGGCTGGGTGCTGCTGGCGCCTATGCTCGCCTGGCTCGTTCTGTTTGTGATCGTGCCGATGGCTATCCTGTTCGTTTACAGCTTTTGCTCCCGCGATGATCTCGGGCGCGTGGTGTTTGAGTTCACCTTTGAAAATTACCAACGCGTTTTCGATCCTATCTACCTGAACGTCCTCTGGCGTTCCATTTGTTATGCCGCGCTCACGACTGCGTTGTGCGTGATGCTTGGCTATCCGGTCGCGTGGTTCATCGCGCGGCAACGCGAGGCGGTTCGCAACCGGCTGCTGCTGCTCGTGATGATTCCGTTTTGGACGAGCTTCCTCATCCGCACCTACGCGTGGATCACGATTCTGAAAAGCGAAGGGCTGCTCAACGGCTTCCTGCTTTCCGCCGGCGTGATTCCCGAGCCGTTGGAAATTCTCTACACGCCGGCCGCCGTGGTGATCGGTTTGGTTTACGCTTATCTGCCGTTTATGATTCTGCCGATTTACGGCAGTGCGGAGAAACTCGATAATGCACTGGTCGAGGCGGCCCATGATCTGGGCGCCGGACCGGTGCGGGCATTTTCCGAAGTCATCGTGCCGCTGACTTGGCCGGGCATCGCGGCGGGTATCCTCCTCGTGTTCGTGCCGGCGATTGGAATGTTTGCGATTACCGATCTCATGGGCGGCGCCAAGGTGCCGATGATCGGCAACGTCATTCAGAATCAGTTTTTCAAGGCCCGTAACTGGCCGTTCGGCGCCGCGCTCGGCGTCGTCTTTACCCTCATGTTCATTATCGCCTACGCGCTAATCCAGCGCCGCGGTTCGCGCGATTCGCACTCATGATCGAAATCAACGGAGTCACCAAACGCTTCGGCGATTTCACCGCCGTGCACGACGTCAACCTGCATATCAAAGCCGGGGAGTTCATCACGTTGCTCGGACCGTCCGGTTGCGGGAAAACCACGTTGCTACGCATGTTGTCAGGCTTCGAGACACCCGACGAAGGTCTCATTCGAATCGGCGGCGAGGATGTCACGCATCTCGCGCCGTATCGTCGTAACGTGAACCAGGTTTTCCAGAGCTACGCGCTCTTCCCGCACATGACGGTGCGCGAGAATATAGGCTTTGGCCTGCGCATGCAGAAAGTTCCCGCTGCCGAGGCGGCCGTGCGCATTGCGGAAGTGATCGAGCTGGTGGCGCTGACAGGTTTCGAGAACCGCAAGCCCGCGCAACTTTCCGGCGGACAACGCCAGCGCGTCGCCCTTGCGCGTGCCATCGTGCCGCGTCCGTCGGTTCTGTTGCTCGACGAACCGCTCTCCGCGCTTGATGCCAAGCTACGCGGGCAAATGCAGATCGAGCTGAAGCGACTCCAGAAAATCCTCGGCATGACCTTTGTCTTCGTGACGCACGATCAGGAGGAGGCGCTGTCCATGAGCGACCGCATCGCGGTGTTCAACAAAGGTCGTCTGGAGCAACTCGGCACCGCGACGGAAATCTATCACCAACCGCGCACGGCGTTCGTGGCCGACTTCATCGGCGAGGCGAATTTGCTGCCGGCGGAGTTGGTTGCACGCGACGCAACCACGGCGCGCGTGCGGATCGAAGGCGGGCTGGAACTCTCCGTGAACGCCGCGCAGTGGCCGGCGGACGCAACACGCGCGCTCATCTCGGTGCGCCCGGAGAAAGTGCATGTTTCCAAAAAGCCGGTCGATTGTGAGAATGTTTTCGAGGCGCGTGTGACCGAGGAGCTGTTTCAAGGCGCGCTGGATCGGCTGCTGATTGAGTTTACCGGAGGCACGCGGCTCACCGCGGTGGTCGCCAACGAGAGCGCGTTACTTGAGGCGATTCATGAAGGCGACCGCGTGTGGTGCGGGTTGCATACCGACGATCTGGTGGTCGTGCGAACGGAGTAATGCAGGCTGGCGGAAGGGTAGGAGTTTAATCAGAGTGAAGCCGTGATCGCTTCCGTTGTTTTCCGGAATTTCAAGGCGCTGCGCAGCACGAGTCTTGCGCTGTCGCCGTTCAACCTACTCATCGGTCCGAATGGCTCGGGTAAAACCAGCCTCATTCAGGCGATTTTGCGTCTGCGTGCGCTGGCCAAGCTTCCGCTGGCGCAAGCCACGGCGGATGCCGAACGCCGGCCCGAAGGTGCCGAGATCACGTTTCGTTTTGATGCTCCGCATGACGGTCTTGAAGCGGTGCTCAGCTGCGTATCGGACACGGTTTGCGACCTTCTTCAGGTTGTGCCGCTGCCCACCGGGGAAGGCGTGGATGACTGGACGGGTTTGCGCGCGCGCCTGTTGAGCATGCGCAGCTATCTGTTCGACCATTACGCGATCGCTTCGCCCGCGTTGCTCAAGGACGGCACGGAACTCGTCTCCAACGGAGGCAATGTGGCCGCGGTGCTCGCCGCCCGGCGCGATGCGCATCCGGAGGCATTTGCGCGTATGACGACCGAGTTGATCCGACTGCTGCCTGAGTATGATGACCTCGATCTTTCCATTCGTGCCGATCAGACCGTGGAGCTGCGCTTGCGAATGGCTGAGGGAGGGGAGTTGATCGCCGCGGAAAATCTTTCACAAGGGACACTCTACTTGCTCGCGATGCTTACGCTCGCCTACGACCCCGCGCCACCGGCCATCGTGTGTATCGAAGAAGTCGATCGTGGCGTGCATCCGCGCATGTTGCGCGAGATTCGGGATACACTTTACCGGCTGAGTTATCCCTCCGAGGCCGGCGCACAATGCACGCCGGTGCAAGTGATCGCGACGACCCATTCGCCTTATCTACTCGATCTCTTTCGCGATCATCCCGAAGAGGTCGTCATCGCGGAAAAGCAGGGGAATGCGGCCCGTTTCACCCGGCTCGATGAACGCGCCGATCTTGCCGGTATGTTGTCCTCGGGTTCGCTGGGTGACCTGTGGTTTTCCGGAGTGATCGGCGGTGTCCCCGAAGACAAATGAGCAACGCTCCGACGTCACCCGCCGCGCGCAAATTGAAACTGGCGATCCTGAGCGAGTCGCCGGCCGATGAAGCAGCCGTGGCGGTGTTGATCGAGGCGGTGCTGAGGCGACCCTTTACGCGCGTGCAGCCCGCGCTGCGTGCCCGTGGCTGGCCGTCGGTGGCACAGGTGCTGCCATCGATCGTGCGACACCTGCATTTTAACACCGATACCGACGGGCTGGTGGTGGTGGTCGATAGTGATGACTCGGTCGTGCATACCGCCGCGCACGATGCGCCGGAGTATTATCATCCGCTCTGCCGGATGTGCCAGCTGCGGGCGATTTTTCGGCAGTCAACGAAGAAGCTGCCGCCGGCGCACGGCCGTGAGCGGGTGTTGCGCGGGGTAGGCGTAGCCGTGCCGGCGGTCGAGGCGTGGTATCTGTGCGGACTTGAGGAAACCGTGACTGAACAAAACTGGATCGCGGGACCGGAGTTTGGTCGCGCGCCCTACACGAGGCGTGAACTCAAGCAGCGTGTCTACGGAACCGAGCGACCCAACTTACAGCACGAAACTGAAATCGCACTCCGTGAAGCTCGCCGGCATGCGCACGATCTTCGCCGGTTGGAGAATGATTTTCCCGGCTTTGCCTCGCTGGCTTGGGATTTGAAGTCGTGGCCTGAAACTAGTTGACGTATCAACAATAGGCGGCAGAACAGACTCTCATGCAGCCTGAACTTGGCCACGAATTGACCCGTGCGGTGATGACAACCGCGGATGTTTTTCTGCGGGAGAGTCAGCGCCTCTTCCGTCCGCACGGGATTACCGCCGCGCAGTATAACGTGTTTAGTGCGCTGGCGTCGGCGGGCGAAGGCATCAGTCAGCGTGAACTGGGCGATGTTTTGGTCGTGGACCGGTCGAACGTCACTGGTTTGGTCGATCGCATGGAAAAAGCCGGCTGGGTGAAGCGTGAGGACGATCCCGCCGATCGTCGTGTGTATCGAGTGATACTGACGCCGGCCGGCCGGCGGTTGTGGGAAAAAGTTTCGCCCGCCTATCAGGCGGTGGTGATGCAGGTCGTCGGGGCGCTCACGCAAAAGCAGGCGCGCGAGACGTTGCAGTCATTGAAGGAATTGCAGGCGGGCGCGGTGGCATGGCGACTGCCCGAGGAGTGAGTTCCACTTCCAATTATTCACAGATGAAATCATTCGAAGAACGCCTCCGCGTTGAATCGGCAGATTGGGTGGGCGACGGGTTGCTGACTGAATCGCAACGCGGCGCGCTGCTGGCCCGGCATCCGGCTGCGGCGGGTGGCGGGCGGTTTATCGCCATTCTGGGCGCGGTCGGCGGCGGACTGCTGCTGGCCGGCGTGTGTTTGTTGATCAGTGCGAACTGGCAGGACCTCGGGGATTGGTTGAAGATCGGTGGCCTGGTCGCACTTTTGGCGGGTTCGTATTTCGCAGGCTGGCGGCTCAAGGTCGCGCCAGGGCTGTATCCAAAAACCGGGGATGCGTTTTTTATGCTGGGGGCGGGCCTCTTCATGGCCGGAATTGCACTGGTGAGTCAGATCTTCCACCTCAACTCGCGACCGGCTTCGGGCGTGCTGACTTGGTGGCTGGGCATTGTGGCGGTGCCGTGGCTGGTTCGATCAAAGGGCGCGCAGGCGGTCAGCTTATTGGCCTTTCTGGTGTGGTTGGGTATGGAGTTTACGACCCAAGGTTCGTGGCTCTCCCTGCAGACGGGCAACCTGCGTTTTGAAGATGTGATTTGTCTGGTGGCAATCATGACGGCGCTGGGTGTTGCCGTATGGATGTCCGGTCTCGCTTTGCGCGGCACACGTCACGACGTCTTTGCCTCGCTCCATGAAAAATGGGGAGCGCTGCTCTTTTGCTCGGGCCTATATGTGCTCGGTTTCATCCGGCATTTCTGGCCGAGGGGAAGTGATGAATGGACGGTCTCGCCGATTCCCGTGGGGTTTGTCGCACTGCTCATTGCGCTAGGTGCCTGGGGCGCGTGGAAGCACAGCCGTCGTGATATGTTGTCGTTGGGTGTGTGGATAGTGATCGCGCTGGTTCCGGTCGGTGCAGTGCTGACTGGCTGGAATACCGGCGACGGCGGCTGGTTGTGGAGCGCGTGGTCTTGGACCGCGTTGTTTGTGCTCAATGTGTTTATGATCCGGTTGGGTCTGGCGACGGGTCGTGAGAGCTGGGTTAACCTCGGTCTGGGTTTCATCGCGATCAACATCGTCACGCGCTACTTCGATCTCTTCGGCACGATGCTGGAAGGCGGGGTGTTCTTTGTGATTTCGGGCGTGATCGTCCTGACGCTGGGAATTTATCTGGAACGCAAACGTCGCGGCTGGCTCACCGCCATGCGTGCGGAAAAGGAGGTCGCATGAATATTAAATCTGCACGTTGGGTCTGGGCGGTGGTGCTGGCGCAGGTGGTTTTCCTCCTCGCGTGGGCGGGTTATCACGAAGGCGTGAGGCACACTGCGCCGACGGTCCGTTTGAAAACATTGCCGGTTGATCCGCGCGATATCCTGCGCGGCGATTACATGATCTTGAACTACGAGATCAGCCGGACGGAAAAATTTCCGATCGCGGCAAATGGCGACGTGTTCGTCGTGCTCAAGCCCGAGGGCGCGCATCATGTAGTGGCCGATGTTCTCACGGAGGAGCCTGCCGCCGACGATCCGCGTCTGTGGGTGTATGCGCGGGCTTGGCAGAATGGAAACAACCTGCGACTTGATTACGGAATCGAGCGGTTCTTCGTGCCCGAAGGTCGGGGCACACCGCGGTTCACCACGCTGGAAGTTGAGGCGGCGGTCAGTGGGGCGCATCGGCTCTATATCCGTCACGTGTGGCTCGACGGGAAAAAATTCCCGTAAAGACTCGAAACACTTCCGTTGTTTTTATCATGGCTGACATTCCTTTATTTCCCCGCGCACATGCTCCCTGGTTCATCGGCTGGCCCGTGATCGTGTTGAGCCGGTTACTTTACAAAGTGCGCGCGCTGAACGTGGACCGCATCCCCGCGCAGGGTGGGGCGCTCATCGTGACGAATCACCTGTCGTATGCCGATGTCCTCGTGATGCAGCTGGCCTGCCCGCGGCCGATCCGGTTCGTCGGACATGAAGCGTTTCCTCGGCGCAGCTGGCTGTTTCGCGTCATCTACAAACTCACCGGCACCGTTCCCGTTTCGCCGGCCAACGCACTCGAAACCGTCCGCCGCGTTTCCAAATTACTCCAAGCCGGCGAACTCGTGCTGGTCTTCGCCGAGGGTGGCATTTCACGGACCGGTCAACTGATGAAACTTCAGCGCGGTTTCGAGATGATGGCGCGCAAGGCGGGTGTGCCGGTGGTGCCCGCCGCTCACGACGGTCTTTGGGGCTCCTTGTTTTCCTTCTCGGATAACAAGTATCTATTCAAGTCCCCGCGTCTCATGCGCACGGCAGTGTGCGTGGCGTGGGGCGAACCGATTCCCGCCGCTCAAGCCGATGCTTCCACGGTTCGCCGCGCTTTGCTCGATCTCGGATGTGAGGCGTTCGAGGAACGTCCGCAGCTGAAGCGTCACCTCGGCAGTGAAATCGTGCGTCGCCTCGGACGGCATCCGGGCCGGCTGGCGCTCGTGGATCGCACCGCGTCACGGCGGGAGCTCAAGGCGGCGCAACTGTTCGCGGCGGCGGCTGCACTTTCGCGTCACATCAGGAAGACCGTGCCGGAATCGCGCGTGGGCATTGTGCTGCCGCCGGGGGCCGGTGCCAGCATCGTCAACCTCGCCGTGTTATGCGCGGGCAAGGTGCCGGTGAATTTTAATTTTACCGCGGGACGCTCCGCTGTGGAGTCGAGCCTGCGTATGTCGGGTGTGAAGACGATCATCTCGGCGGATGCGATGAAGTCCAAAGCCGCCGGATTTCCATGGCCTGAGCGCACGCTTGATCTGACCACGACGATCAAGGAAATCGGCGGCAAGCGCGCGCTGTTTCCCTGGTTCCTGGCGGCGTGGATCCTGCCCAATCAATTGCTGCCGGTGTTGCTCGGGTTGCCGCGCAAAGGGGATCGGGCGGAAGCGGGTCTGCTGTTCACCAGCGGCAGTTCGGGCGAGCCTAAGGGCGTGCCGCTCACGCATCGCAACATCCTCGCCAACTGCTGGCAGTTTTCGACGTTGTCTATTTTCCCTTCGAGCTCGGTCATGTTGAGCTGCCTGCCGGTGTTTCACAGCTTCGGATTTACCGTGAACATGTGGTATCCGCTGCTGCGCCCGTGCCGTTCGGTCACGGTCCCGAGTCCGCTCGACACCAAGAAAATTATCGAGGCGATCCGCGAAGAAAAAGTCACGGTGATGGTGGGCGCACCGACGTTTATGCGTCCGATCCTCAAAAAAGCCGAAGTCGCCGATCTGACTTCGCTCGAGGTTCTGGTATCAGGCGCCGAAAAAATGCCGATGGATCTCTACGAAAGCTTCCTGGAGAAATTTAAAATCGAGATCATGCAGGGCTACGGCATGACCGAGGCGTCGCCTGCGACCAATGTCAACCAGCCGGATCCGGCTGTGCCGACGCAGGCTGCGGGGCATCAGGATGGAAAGCGTCTGGGTTCGGTCGGTCGCATGATGGCGGGTATGACAGCGCGGGTGCTCGATCCGGAAACACGCAACGAGCTGCCCGCAGGCGAGACGGGTATCGTGGCATTTCGTGGTGCCAATATGTTTGGCGGTTATCTCGATGATCCAAAGAAGACCGCCGAAGTGTTCCACGACGGTTGGTATATCACCGGTGATTTGGGGCGGTTCGACGAAGACGGTTTCCTTTTTATAGAAGGACGCCTTTCACGTTTCTCAAAAATTGCCGGCGAGATGGTGCCGCATGGAACGGTGGAGCAAAAACTGATCGAGGCTTTTGCGCTCGATCAATCGGAAGGCTACGCGCTCGTGGTGATGGGCGTGCCTGATCCGGGCAAGGGCGAGCAGCTCGTGTTGTTGTCCGCCAACGATGCGATCACGGCCGAGAGCGTGAAAGAAAAGCTCACGGCTGCGGGCGTTCCCAATCTATGGATACCGAAGACCGTCGAGCGCGTGGAAAAAATCCCGGTGCTGGGAACGGGCAAACTTGATCTCAAGAGCTGCAAGGATCTCGCGCTGAAGGCCGCGGGCGTATCATGAGAATCGACTGCCACGTCCACGTGGTCGGCACCGGCACGAGCGGCACGGGCTGCTGGTATCGGCCACGCGGGCTCACGCGGATTGGTGCGCCGTTTCTGGTGCGAGCGGTCGGGCTGACGATGCGCGATCTGCACGGGCCGGACTTTGACCGGATTTATGCGGAACGCTTGCTGGCTTATGTGCAGGGCGCGCCGTCGATTGATCGGGCGATGCTGCTGGCGCATGAGCTGCCTTATCGTGACGACGGCACGCCGTTGCCGGATCGCGCCTCGTTCTATGTGTCGAACGATCACGTGCTGGATCTCGCGCAAAAGCATCCGGAGTTTCTGGCAGGTGTTTCGATTCACCCCTCGCGACGGGATGCCTTCGAGGAGTTGGAAAAATGTCTGACGGGCGGAGCGGCTGCGCTGAAGTGCCTGCCGAATGTGCAAGGCATTGACTGGAACGATCCGCGACATACTCGGTTTTTGGAACTGATGGCGGAGGCGGGTCTGCCACTGCTCGCGCATACCGGCAGTGAACGCACGATGCCGGTGATGGATGCGAAACTGGCGTCGCCGCGTGTGCTCACGCGACCGCTGGAAATCGGGGTGACCTGTATCGCGGCGCATTGCGGGACCGGCATGATGCTGCTCGATCCCGATTACCTCGACGTGTTTGTAGAGATGACCGAGCGCTTCCCGAATCTTTATGGTGATAACAGTGCGCTGGCGGCGCTGAACTTTCGCCTGCGCCCCTCGGCGTTACGTCGCTTGAAACAAGGTGCGCTGGCGGAGCGTATTCTGCACGGAAGCGATCTACCGGTGCCTTCAAGCGGATTGCTGCCGTGGGCCGGTGGCATGTTGTCGTGGCGGGCGCATCGTGAAACGGCGCGCATTAAGAATCCGTTGGAACGGGATGCGAAACTGAAAGAGGCGCTGGGCTTTAGTCCGGATACTTTTACGCGGGCGGGCCGAGTGTTGAGACTTCCGACGAGGGCGTGATTTACGGTTTGGAACCGCAAGGAAATTGAGACTACTTTGTGTAGTCGAAAGGCACTACTGCGATGTCCGCCTCCCATCCTCCGACCGTTCCTTCAGCCAACACGCTTTCCGTGCAACCGGCGGTGCGTCCGCCGGCCGGCTGGGCGGGCGCGGCGGTGTCCACGGGCATGGCTGGCATCACGGTGGGTGCGGTCATGGTGGTGCGGGCGTTTTCGGCGTCGGCAGTGATTTTTGCAGGAGCGCTGGCCTCTAATTTTGAGATCGGCCTGGGCGCGGCGCTGATCAGCCAAGTCGTGATCGGCGGCTTGCTGGCGACGTTCAGCGCGTATCGGGGCACGATTGCGACGGCCAGTCCGGAGACGAGCGCGGCGCTGGCGGTGATGATGGTTGCGGCATCGGCGGTGCTGCCGTCGGGGCCAGAACTTGGCGGATTGTTATTGGCGTGTTGCGCGCTGGCGGCGGGGGTATTTGGCGCGGTGTTGTGGATGATGGGCCGGATGGGGTGGGGGAATTTTATCCGCTTCGTGCCGTATCCCGTGATTGGCGGATTTCTCGCGGGAGTAGGCTGGGTGCTCACCAAGAGCGGCGCGTTGATCGTGTTGCCGCACCCGTGGTCGTGGGAAGCCGTGAGAGCACACGCGGGAACCTGCGCTCTGGCGGTCATGCTGGCGGCGGCTTTGGTCGCGGCGCAGCGGGTGTATAAAAAACGTATGGGCGTGCCGGTGCTGTTGATCGCGGCGGTCGGGTTGTTTCATGGCTGGGCGTTTATGTATGGCCATTCAGAGGCTGCGTTGCGCGAGGCGGGACTCTTGATCATCGGTCAAGGCAGTGGCGGCAGCCTGTGGCATCACGAAGGCTTGTTTGCGCTGTTTCATGTGCCGCCGGATGCGATGTGGAGCATCCTGCCGCAGCTCGGCACGCTGGTGCTCGTGGGTGTGGTGGCGTTGCTGCTCACATTAAGCGGAGTCGAAGTGAGCACGCGCACCGAGATCGATTTGAATCGCGAACTTCAGGTGACGGGATCGGCCAATATTTTAGCAGGGTTGGGCGGAGGCCTGCCGGGATTTGTCTCGGCGACGAGCACGACGCTGGCGCGGGCACTGGCGCCGGTGACGCGGACGGTGGGCTGGATTGCCACGGCGGTGTGCGTGGTGGCGCTGGCGGGCGGCTCCAGTGTCTTGTCGTGGATGCCCTCGTTTGTGGTGAGCGGTGTGACGCTGGCGACGGGACTGGGTTATCTGCTCGATTGGGTGGTGGGCGGATGGAAACGCTTTGCGCCGCTCGATCTCGCGCTGGTGCTCATCGTTCTGGCGGTGACGGTGGTGTTTGGTTTGTTGCCGGCGGTCGCGGCGGGAATCGCGGGGGCGGTGGTGCTGTTTATCGTGAGTTTCAGCCTGGTGGATGTGGTCACGATGCAGACGGATGGAAGCAACCTGCGCAGCTCGGTGGAACGGTCTCCGTCGGATCGCGCCTGGCTGGGTGAACAAGGCAAGGCGATCCAGGTGTTGCGTCTGCACGGATTCGTTTTTTTCGGAACGGCGACGCAGTTGTTGGCGCGGTTGCGTCATATCGCGGTGGATATACCGGAAGTGCGTTTTTTGATTCTCGACGGACGCAGAGTCAGTGGAGTGGATGCTTCGGCGGCTTATGCACTCATGCGCCTCTCGCAGATTGCGGTGGAGCGGCGGGTATCGATTTTACTCACGGGATTTTCGACGGGCGTGCTGAAGCGTCTGGAGCGGGGCGGACTGCGATTGACGGAAGGATCACAGCTGCGGCGCTTCGATGATCTGGATCGCGGACTCGAGTGGTGCGAAGAGCGCCTGCTGGTGCGCGAGCGTCCGCCGAGCGCGGATGCGGCGTCGCTTTCGTTTATGGATGGATTGCGGCCGGCGCTCGCGTTTGCGGAGCCGTTTAAGATGGGGGCGGGTGAAGTGCTGGTGAAACAAGGCGAGCGATCGGATGAGATTTATCTGGTCGAGGACGGGTTGCTCACCATCCGGCTGGAGATGAAGAACGGGCAGACGATCCGTCTGCGCACACTGCGGGCGGGCACGGTGATCGGAGAGATGGCATTTTATCTGGGAACGCTGCGGAGCGCGGCGGTGATTACAGAATCGCCGGTGCACGGCTACAAGTTGACGCGCGAATCTCTGGACCGGCTTGCGGTGCAGTATCCGGCGGCAGCGGCGCGGTTTCACGAGACACTGGCGCGTCAACTGGCCGAGCGATTGTCCGAGGCAAACCGGCTCATGGAGACGGCGATTCTTTGAATGATACGCGACACGCGCGAAGGGGTTGACGGGCATGTTAGGTTTAACGGGTGGCGACGCGGCGTGAATTTATAAATACCCTCGGACTCGGTCTGGCCGGTCTGGTCTTGGGCGGTCCCTCCTTGCTGGCGGACTCCAGTGGCCGGCGCACGTATAGGGTGGTGCGCGGAGATACGCTCGGACGTATCGCGGCTCATCATGACATCACGGTGGTCGCGTTGAAGACCGCTAACGGCCTGAAGAACGACCGCATTATGGTCGGGCAGGTTTTGATTATTCCCGGTGTGTCGGTGATCTCGCACGTGATCGCGGCGACGGCGGGCTTGAACATTGCGCGAGGGCGTTGGCGGCATGTGGTCGCGCATCACAGCGGAATCGAGGCGGGTAATGCGCGCAGCTATGGAGCGGCGCACCGGAGGCGAGGTATGGAGAACGGGCTCGCGTATGATTTTGTAATCGGGAATGGCCGTGATTCAGGCGACGGCGAGATCGAGATCGGTCCGCGCTGGCTCAAGCAGATCGACGGCGGGCATGTGCGCAGTGATTTCTACAATGCGCACGGCATCGGAATCTGCCTCGTGGGTAATTTCGAAAAACGCCGGCCCGGGGTGCGGCAGTTGTCGTCGTTTATTTCGCTCGTGGATTGGTTGCGCAACGAGGCACCGCTCGGAGTGAAACCGAAATTCACCGTGCACCGCTGGGTGGACAAAAACCACACAGTGTGTCCGGGACGTTATTTCCCGTATGCGGCGATGAAGAAACGCTACGCGTAAAGGCGCGAAAAAGCCCGGCCTTGGTGGGGCCGGGCTGGGGAGGCGAACGAGGTGCGCTTTTTAGGCGGGCAGCTCGACGTGCGGATCGATGTCGGCCTCGTAATCGATACCGGGGAGACCGAAGCCGAAGAGCTTCAAGAACTCGGTGCGGTAACCGGCGATGTCGGTCAGAGCGGCGAGGTTCTCGGTCGTGACCTCGGGCCAGAGAGCGGCGACCTCGGCCTGGACGTCGGGCTTCATTTCCCAGTCGTCGATGCGGACGCGGCCGGCATCATCGAAGTCGAGACCGGTGCCGCCGAACATCTGGGTGCGGAAGAGACGGTCGATCTGTTCGATGCAACCCTCGTGGCTGCCCTTGGCTTTCATGATCTTGTAGAGGATCGAAATGTAGAGGGGAACGACGGGAATGGCGGAGCTGGCCTGGGTAACGAGCGCCTTGTTGACGGAGATAAAGGCGCGGCCGTAACCGTTGGTCTTGAGCGTGGCGTTGATTGACTTGCCGGCGCGCTCGAGGTCGTTCTTGGCGAGACCGATGGTGCCGTTTTTGTAGATGGGCCAGGTGAGCTCGGGTCCGATGTAGGAATAGGCGACGGAGGTGGCGCCGGGGGCGAGGAGCTTGGCCTCGTCGAGGGCGTTGATCCACATCTCCCAGTCTTCGCCACCCATGACGGCCTTGGTGTCGGCGATCTCGGCCTCGTTGGCGGGCTCGATGGTGATAGTGGAGACGATGCCCTTGTCGGTATCGACGGTCTTGTTGGAATAGGTCTGACCGACGGGCTTGAGGCAGGATTTGTGGACGACGCCGGTCTTCGGGTGCGTGCGGCGGGGCGAGGCGAGGGAGTAGACGACGAGGTCGATCTGGCCCAGATCGGCCTTGATGGCGGCGAG
Source organism: Rariglobus hedericola (assembly GCF_007559335.1). Lineage (NCBI taxonomy): Bacteria > Pseudomonadati > Verrucomicrobiota > Opitutia > Opitutales > Opitutaceae > Rariglobus > Rariglobus hedericola. The sequence goes on along the minus strand of NZ_VMBG01000001.1, from coordinate 1,267,990 downwards.
GACGTCGGTCTTGAGCTGGTCGGAGAAGGCGTCGCCGTTAAAGTTTTTGACGTAGAGGCCGGCCTTCTTCGCGGCGGTGGTGAACGCGGCGGTGTTATACCAGCCGGGGGTGGCGGTCTTGTCGGGCTCGGACGGGCGCTCGAAGAAGACGCCGATCGTGGCGGCGCCGGAACCGAAGGCGGCCGAGATGCGGGAGGCGAGGCCGTAGCCGGTGGAGGAACCGATCACGAGGACCTTCTTGGGACCGTTTTTCACGGGGCCCTTGGCCTTCACGTAGTCGATCCATTCCTGAACGTGCGCGGCGCAGCCGGCGGGGTGGGCGGTGACACAGACGAAGCCACGGACTTTGGGTTTGATGACCATAGGATTAAAGCCCGACAGGTTTCGCGTCGGAAGCGCGGGGGGCAAGTAACAAAACGGAGCCCAAATCGGGCGCGGACAACCAGCAAAGAGCCTTGGCTCAGTTGCTGATGAGCATCATCGGGCCCTCGGCCTTGGGGACGCCGCCCTTGCGCTCGAGCGAAACGGCGAACACCTGCGCGGCCTTCACGTTTTTGCCGGGCTTGAAATTCACGCGGGCGTCGCCGGTGGCGGCATCGACGGTGAATACGCCACCATCGACGGGGATGGGGTATTGCGGGTCGATGACCCAGAGTTGATAATCTTTGTCGATGGCGAGGGCGGGGAGCTTGGAAACGACGAGCACGCCTTCCTGACGGTCGGGATTCCACACGGCGATGGCGCGGGCCTGCGGGGAGTTGCCGGCCAGCGAGGTGAGCGACGCGATCTTGAGATGGGCAACATCAGCCTGGTTGCGGAGATCGGCGATGAGCCGGTCGGCGGAGGCGAGGTGATCGAGCTGTCCGCGTGAGAGAATACGCTCGGCTTCGAGCAGGTTTTTAAACGTGCCGGCTTCGAGGCGGGCCACGCGTTCGGACTCGATCGCGGACTGGAGTTCGCCGCGGACGTTGAAGCTCTTGGCCGCGAAGAAAATGGCGGCGAAGAAGAAGCACGCGGCGGCCGCCCAGCCAAACCAGGCGGGGGGCGCGAAGGGCAGGACGTGGCCTGCGGCGGGCTCGACCGGAACGGCCGAGTTGAGGATGCGGGCGCGGAGATCGGCCGACGGGGCAGGGGCGGCGGGTGCGGCGAAGGCGAGATCGGCGGCGGTGGTGCGCAGCGAATCGACGAGGGCGCGTAGATCGGCATCACCGGCGAGCGCGGTTTCAAACGCGGAGAGTTCCGCACCTTCGAGCAGGTCGAAGGCGTAGAGCGCGGCGAGTTCTTCGTGGCGTTCGTCGATCATAACTGCGGCGCGAGCACGTCGCGAAGTTTGAGCAAGCCGCGGCGGATGCGGGCTTTGACGGTGCCGAGAGGCTGGGAAAGTTTTTCGGCGATTTCCAACTGGGTGAGGCCGCCGAAGTAGGCGAGCTGGAGGACGTCGCGTTGATCGCCGGGGAGGGTGGCGAGGGCGCGCCGGACGGCGGAGGATTTTTCCTTAAGCCAGAGGTGGCCGGCGGAATCCGTGCCGTCGGCACCGGGGTTGGATTCGTCGTAGCCGAGATCGGCTGGCGCGGCTTGATTAAGCAGCTCCGAACGACGCGAGCGGGAACGCAGACGGTCGATGGCACGATTGCGCGTGAGCGTGGCGGCCCAAGAAAAAGCGTGGCCGCGCGTGGTGTCGAAGTCGGCGGACTTGCGCCAGAGAGTCAGGAAAACGTCGTGGAGCACATCTTCGGCCTCGGTGGGATCGTGAAGGATGTTGCTGGCGAGTGCGTGCAAGGGGCGGACCCAGCGGTCGTAGAGTTCACCGAGGGCGGATTGATCGCCGGTGCCAACGCGGCGAACGAGTTGCGCATCGTGCGCGTGGCGGGAGTCGTCGGCCGGCGAGGCGGCGTCGATGGACGACGGTTTGCTCATGCGGCGGGCAGGAAGCGCAGGATGGTCCTCAGCCCGTTGCCAGCTGGCGACGGAGTCAAAGCGGTCAAACGCTGTGAGGTTGAGGGTGAGCACTTCATAATTGAAACGTGCGACGGGTCGTGCGGGATGCAGTGATTCCGAATTTCAGGAACGGAGGCAAGGGTGGAAGACGCGCACGAGTGGTGGAGAACGGCGCGGTTAAGGCTCAGACCCGACGTAACGGGGCGACGAAATAACCGTCGGTGTTATAATCGGACGGCAGCAACATGCTCGCGGGGGCGGCGGCGGTGAACTCCGGGTGCGCCGCGAGAAAGGCGGTGATGACGTCTTCGTTTTCCTGACGGCTGAGGGAGCAGGTGGCGTAAACGAGCTGCCCGCCGGCGCTCACGAGCGGCGCGTAGCGTTCGAGCAGCTGGCGTTGGACGGTGGCGGAATTCGTGATGGTCTGCGGTGTGGTGCACCATTTCAGATGCGGGGCGCGACGCCAGGTGCCGGTGCCGCTGCATGGGGCGTCGATCAAGACACCGTCGTAAGTGCCGGACGGAGCGGCGGACAAAATACGGATGTTGGCAATGCGGGCGCGGGCAGCGCGGGTGCCGAGTTCATCGAGCGCGGAGGCGCGGATGTCGTGGGCATCGACCTTGCCCGAGGTGCCGAGCAGGCGGGCGAGTTGGAGGGTTTTGCCACCGGCACCGGCACAGGCGTCGAGCCAGTGACCGGCGGGCGCGGGGGAAAGCCGTGCGAGCAGGAGTTGTGAACCGAGATCCTGGATCTCGATCAGGCCGCGGGCGTAGGCGTCGGTCGTGGTGAGATCGGCCTCGGCAAGCACCTCAAGTGCGGTGGATAAAACGGGGGCGGGTTGCACGGACCAGCCGCGAGCTTCGAACTCGGCGAGCACGGGCGTGGCATCATCGGTTTGGAGTCGAATCCAGAGCGGGGCACGGGTGTGCAACGCATCGAAGGCGGGCGATTGAAACGCGGCGGGGCAATGTTCGGCGAACCACGCGGGGAGCAACGCGGCGGGATCGGCGGAAAGGTGGCGGGCCCTTTCGGCGACAGTCGCGGGAACCTCGGGCCAGCCGGCCGTCCAATGAGCGCGGAAGGCGCGGGTGGCCGCAGTGTCAGCGGCGAGCCAGGCGGTGGCGCGAATGGCGTCGTCGGGTGTATCGGTGGCGAGACGGGCGTCGATCCACGGCAAGTGGCGGAGCGCGGTGTAGAGCAGCTCGCGATAAAGGCGGCGGTCGCGGGAGCCGAACCGTTTCTCGCGGGCGAGCAGTTGTTGCAGGCGCGAGGGAAGGTTGCGGTCGGTGGCGACGTGCGGACGAAGCGCGGAGAACAGTTGCAGGAAAGACCGACCTTGGCTGGCGGCGGGTGAAGGGCGGTCCATTGCGGCTTAGAAGCTGGCGAGTTCGATGCTCACGCTGAAGCTGGTGGAGCCGGCGCGGGAGTTGCCCTCACGAAGCGAGAGAACGTAGTCGATGAACCAGATATTACGGATGTTTTGGCGGAGGCCGAACGTCTGCTGGCTGAAGCTGCCGAGGCGGGTGTCGTAGCTGAGCTGGAAAAGCAGCTGGTAGGCTTCGTTGAGCGTGTAACGCACATCGAGGTTGTATTCCTGGATGCCGACCACGCCGGCGGCGGGATCGCTCCGGAGGAAGTCGGTGCTCACGCGTGCGGACCACACGCCGGCGTCGCGGAAGGTCACGCCGGTGTTGATCTCGCGCATCGTGAGGTCGCTCGGCGTGATGTTGCTGTAAACATCGAAGCGAAGCCAGTTGACGGGAGTGAGCGCGGCTTCGGTTTGAATGGCGGAGAAGTGGCTCTGGTTGGCGGCCCGGTCGAAACGCCAGTCGGTCGCCACGTTCAATTCGGCGAGATTGCGGGAGCCGTAAACGCGATCGCGGGTTTGGATCGCGTTGTCCAAGCCGAGGCGAAGGGTGTTGGTCTTGTCGAGGGTGTCGATGTCGCGGCGATCACCGAGGCCGAGCGGCTGCAGGTAGGTGGAAAACGCGTCGCGATCGATGGGCGGAATGTAGGCCTGGCCCTGGTCGGCATTGCCGATGGCGCGGTAGGAAACATAGGGCTTCACGACGTGGCGGATGCCATCGATGTCCCAGCGTTCGTTTTTGTAGTCATAGGTCGAGCTGGCCTGGAGATCCGCATCGAAACCGATTTCGCCGAGCACGCGGGTGTAGTCGCTTTTGCCGCCGAGGGCGCGGTCATAGTAAGTGAAGCGGGCGCCGGCCACGGGCTTGATGGAAAGCCATTCGCGCGGGGTGAACGGACGGGTGAGCGCGTAGTAAGTATCCACACGGTTGACCGGATCGGAAAGGGCGGGGAGGGACTTGTCTTCGAGGGAAGCGATGCTGGCGTTGACGCGATGATAAATGCCGGCGCCGGCATCCACGGGCAGACCGTCGAAACGAATTTCGGGGAGGCGGCGCTGGACGACGTGGTAGTCGTTGGGTTGAAAACGGGTGAAGGCCGACACGACGTAATTATCGCCGGTCTTATAACCTTCGAAGAAGTTGTCGGGCGTCTGAACATCGCGGAATTCGCGCTCACGGAAGTCGCGGAGCACATCGGAGTCGGACCAGTAGTTGACCTGGCCGAGCAACGTGACGTCGTCACCCACGGTCTGGTAGTGTTCCCAGGATACGAAACCGCGCTCTTTGGGAATCGGCTTGAGCAGAATGTCGTTACCGCGATCACCGCTGTCGCTGATGTAACCGCTGCGGAGCGAACCGTGGAAAGATTGGTTGGCGTTATCAAACGCGTAGGCGCCGGCCGGGCCGAACATGACACCGCGTTTCGTGTAGATACCGAGATCGCCGCCGAGTTTGACCGTGCGGGTGAACGGCGCGAGCAGGCCGAGGTCGAGCTCACCGCCCAAATTGGAACTGAAACCGGCGCGGGCCTTTACGTGCGAGAGCAGGGGATCGTTGATCGTCTGGCTGTAGAGCGGAACCGGGATCGGCATGACCGGGCCCACGCCTACGCGGGCGCTTTTGGCGGTGATGCTATCGCTGGGAATATAGGTCACCGAGCTGGCGCGCACCGTGGGCGTAGCGAGGCCGGGGTCTGAAAACGTGATGACGGCGTCTTCGATGACGACCTTGTCGGGGGTGCCTTCGAGGCTGCTGCCCGAGATATAAATCGGGTCCTGGCCGACGCGCATGTCTTTAACACTGTAGCTGCGAGTCTCCAGATTGTAGATGAGTTCGTCGGCGAGGAGGCGCTGCGGGCCGCGGGTGAGCGAGACATGGCCGGTGGCACGGGCTACCTGGGTCTTTGGGTCGTAGGAAATCTGATCCGCGAGGAGCAGCGCGCCGTCGTAGTTCAGACGGGCGTCACCATTGAAAACCGTGCCGGCGTCGGTGATCTCGGTGCGGGTGGCGGTGATTTCGGGCAGGGCGGGGGAAGCTCCATTAAGAAGCGGCGCACTGGCAAGAAGAAGGACGGGGAGTAAGCGTCTGGTCACGGTGGCCCGCAAATAAGGCGGGACGTCCGGCGGCTAGCAAGCTCCCACTCTTTCAATACCCGAGACTTCGGGGAAACACGCAGACTGGCGCACTTTTCGCTTTCAGGCGTGCGGCAATCATCCTTCCATCTTCCCGACCCGCCCCCGCTTTAAATTCCACATGGCCCGCTCCACTGTCTCCCGCTCCTCCACCGCGCTCAAAGAACTTGCCCAGCTCCGGACCGAGATCCGCACCTTGGGGGCCGCGTTGGGACGGGTGATCACCCGAATCGAAGGGCCCGAGGCCCTTGAAACCGTCGAGCGCCTGCGCACGCTGGCCAAAGCCAGTCGCGCCGGGGACGCCGCCGCCGCCCCCGCATTGAGCCGCGCGATCGCCGACCTCACGCCGACCGAGGCCTTCAGCCAGGCCATGGCCTTCACGCTTTATTTCGAGCTGGTGAACCTGGCCGAGGAAAACTTCCGCATTCTGCTGCTTCGCCGTCGTCGTGCCGCTCGTCTCGGGGCCGACCCGAAGTCCGCTGATGCCCGGCCCATTCGCGAGTCCATCGAGGCCGCCGTGGTTGAACTCAAAAAGCGCGGCGTCGATAGCGCGGCGATGCAACAATTGGTCGATCGCATCAACATCGACCTCGTGTTCACCGCGCATCCGACCGAATCGAAGCGCCGCACGTTGCTGGCGAAACTCCAGAGTCTCGGTGAGGTGCTGCGCCAGCGCGCTTATCCCGAGGTCAACGGCCTCGCCTTTGCCGATCCCGCTTGCGTCGAACGTGAGATCGCCTGCCTCTGGCTCACGGATCGCAGCCGCACCGCGCGTCCCGAAGTGGCCGACGAGGCCCGCACGGGTCTTTGGTATCTCGACTCCACGCTTTATCAGACCCTCCCGCGTCTTCACGCCGACATGGAGAGCGCCCTCAAGCTCCATTATCCCGAGGTCAAGGCGCCCGCTCGCTGGCTCGTGTTCGGTTCCTGGATCGGTGGCGATCGTGATGGCAATCCGAACGTCAACGCCCGCGTCACCGCCGACATCCTCACGCTGCATCGCCGCACCGCTGTCGATAAAATGCACGCCGCCGTGTCGCATCTGTTGCACACGCTGACGGTCTCGGATTTGCGCGACACCGTCTCGCCGGCCGTGCGCCGTCTGCTCAAGGAAAGCCGCCACCTTTCCCCGTATGTCGAGCAGCTCATGAGCCGCTATCCGCACGAGCCGTATCGTCTCCTGCTGGGCGGTCTGCGCGAACGTCTGGGCCGCGCCACTGACGAGGCGCGCGATGGCACCGTGTTGATGCCTGAGACGGCCGACGACGAGCCGGCACTGCCCGTCGAGACGCTGCGTGAAGCCGTTGAAACCATGCGCGACAGCCTGCTCGCTGGCCGCGGTGCTTTGCTGGCCGATGGCGATCTTCAGGCACTCCGTAACCAGATCGATATTTTCGGCCTGCACGCATCGCATCTCGACCTGCGCCAGCACTCCAGCCACCACGAGGCGGCCGTCACCGAATTGCTCGACCGCGCCGATTACGCGAAACTCGACGAGAACACGAAACGTGAACTGCTCACCGCCGCCATCGACTCCGCGCGTCCGCTCGGAGTGACGGCGCTCGGCAAACTCTCCGCTCCCACGCGCAACGTCCTCGATCCGCTCCGCGTCGCCTCGCTGGCCGCCGCGAAGTTCGGCCCGTCCTCGCTCGGTATCTACATCATCAGCATGACCGACGCCGTCTCCGATATTCTGGAGGTGGTTTACCTGATGAAGCTCACCGGCACCAACCTGCCGATCGCTCCGCTCTTCGAGACGCTCGACGACTTGAACCTCGCGCCGGAAGTTCTCGGCACGCTCTTCACGCATCCCGCGTATGCTCCGATCTTGAAGGCCGCGTCTGATCATCAGCACGTCATGCTCGGCTACTCCGACTCGAATAAGGACTGCGGTTACCTCACGGCTAATTGGGCGCTCTACAAGGCCCAGGAAACCATCACCGCCGTCTGCCGCGAACATGATGTGCGCGTCACGCTTTTCCACGGACGCGGCGGCAGTATCGCGCGCGGCGGCGGTCCGGCTGCGAAGGCCATTCTCGCGCAACCCATCGGCCTGCGCGATGGCGGCATTCGCGTCACCGAACAGGGCGAAGTGCTTTCCACGCGTTATCACGATGCCGACCTCGCCCATCGTATCCTCGAGCAGATGGCCTATGGCGTTCTCCTCGGTTCGCATGCCGCGCAGAAACCGTTCGTGCCGCCCGCCGAGTGGACCGATGCGATGGAGACGATGAGTGCCGCCGGTTTTGCGGCTTACGAAAAACTCGTGCACAAGGATCCCGAGTTCCTCGTGTTCTGGAAACAAGCCACGCCCATCGACGAGATCAGTAATCTTAAATTCGGTTCGCGTCCCACGTTCCGTCGCAACACCACGAGCGTCGAAGATCTGCGCGCAATCCCCTGGGTCTTCTCATGGATGCAGAGCCGCTTTAACTTCCCCGGCTGGTATGGCCTCGGCTCCGCGCTCGACGCCGTGCTCAAGCGCGGACCGAAGGGCAAAAAACTCCTGCGCACGCTCCACGCCGAGTGGCCGTTCTTCCAGACGATGATCGACAACGCGCAGCTCACCATGCGCAAGGCCGACATGGGCATTGCCGAGCTCTACGCTGGCCTCGTCGAGGAACCCGCGATCCGCTCTCGGATCTTCGGCATCCTCATGGCGGAGTTTGATCGCACTGAGAAAGCCATCCTGGCGATCACCGGCCAAAAGCAGCTCCTCGCCCGTGAGCCCGTCCTCCTGAAGTCCGTGCAACTGCGCAATCCCTACATCGACCCGCTCAATTATCTCCAAGTCGAGATGATGCGCCGACTGCGCGGCGGAAAGCTTTCGAAGTCCGAGGACGAAGCCACGCGCGGCGTCGTTGAACTTACAATCAATGGCATCTCGGGCGGTCTCAAGAATACCGGTTGATCTTTGTCTGCGTCCGGAGCCATCGGGGCGTGCCCTGATTTGTTGGTTTTTGTAAAACCCGCTCTGGACGCAGTTAGCTGCTGGCCGCACACTTCACACAACCCCCCAACCAAGCGTGATCCTTACTCCCGTAGAACTCGCCTCCTTCATCGAAGCCCGCAACGCCTGCCCCCATGATTTTCTGGGCATGCGGCCCTTCAAACAAGGACGCAGTCAGGGCGTGTTGGTTCGCGCTTTTATTCGCGAGGCGAAGGCCTGCGAAGTGGTCGATGTCAGTAAGAAGACGGCACCCGGCGTCGAGATGGAGTTGCTCGCCCCCGAGGGTTTGTTCGAGGTTTTCATCCCCAAGGTAAAAGACGTCTTCCGCTATCAACTGCGTGCCACCTTGCACAGCGGCGAGATCCGCCAGTTTTTTGATCCGTATTCATTTCTCCCTACGCTGGGTGAACAGGATCTCTATCTCTTCAACGAGGGCAACGAACACCGCATCTACGAAAAACTTGGTTCGCACCTGCGCGTGATCGACGGGATTCCCGGCGTGTCCTTCGCGGTCTGGGCCCCGAGCGCCGCCCGCGTGTCGGTTGTCGGTAATTTCAACCACTGGGATGGCCGCTATCATCCGATGCGTCCGCTCGGCGGCTCCGGTGTCTGGGAGTTGTTCATTCCCGGTTTGGGCGAGGGCGAGCTCTATAAATACGAGCTCCTCGACCAGTCCCAAAACATCCTCATCAAGACCGATCCCTACGGTGCTTATTTCGAGGCGCCTCCCGGCAACGCATCCATCGTTTACAACCCGCGCACCCATGCGTGGAAGGATTCGGAGTGGATGCAAAAACGTGCCGCCGATGCCGGCCGCATCGACCGGCCTCTTTCCATTTACGAAGTCCACCTCGGCTCGTGGAAACGCAAGGTCGAGGACGGCAATCGTCCGTTCAGCTATCGCGAACTCGCTCCGATGCTCGCTGACTACGTGACCGAAATGGGCTTCACGCACATCGAGGTCATGCCCTTGGCTGAGCATCCGTTCGACGGCTCGTGGGGTTATCAGGTCACCGGCTTTTTCGCTCCGACGCAGCGCTTCGGAACGCCGGCGGATTTCGCTTTCTTCGTCGACCACCTGCACCAGCGCGGCATCGGCGTGATTCTCGACTGGGTGCCCGCGCATTTCCCGCGCGACAGCTTTGCCCTCGCCGAGTTCGACGGCACGCATCTCTACGAGCATGCTGATCCGCGCCAGGGCGCGCACATGGATTGGGGCACGCTCATTTTTAACTTCGGTCGCAACGAGGTCCGTTGCTTCCTCATCGCGAACGCGCTCGCGTGGCTTGATCTCTACCATCTCGACGGCCTGCGCGTGGATGCGGTCGCGTCGATGCTTTACCTCGATTACTCACGCAAGGACGGCGAGTGGATTCCTAACAAGTTCGGCGGACGCGAAAATCTCGAGGCCATCGATTTCCTGCGCCAGACCAACCAGCTGGTTCACTCGTATTATCCCGGCGTGCTCACGATCGCCGAGGAGTCCACGTCCTTCTCGGGCATCTCGCGAGCGGTCGAGCACGGCGGCATCGGTTTCGACTTCAAGTGGAACATGGGCTGGATGCACGACACGCTGAAGTATTTTCAGAAAGAGCCGATTCATCGCAAGTGGCACCATAACGACCTCACCTTCGGCGCGCTTTATCAGTATTCGGAAAACTTCGTCACGGTGTTTTCGCACGATGAAGTCGTTCACGGGAAAGGCTCCATGCTCAATAAAATGGGCGCCTGGGATATTGCTGAAAAAGCCGCCACGCTCCGTTCGCTTTACGGGCACATGTGGGCGTGGCCCGGCAAGAAGCTGCTCTTCATGGGCTGCGAATTCGGCCAGTCACGCGAGTGGGCCTACGCCAGCAGCCTCGACTGGCACTTGCTGCAATACAAAGACCATGAAGGCATCCGTCTGCTGGTCCGTGAGCTCAATCATCTCTACAAAAACGAGCCGGTGCTCAGCTGCAACGATCTCGATGGACGCGGCTTTCGCTGGATCAATTCGCATGATGGCGGCGCCAGTGTCGTGAGCTACCTGCGTCAGGACGAATTCCAGCAGACCTTCTTCGCGGTGGTGGGCCACTTCACGCCTGTGATGCGTGGAAACTTCCGGGTCGGCGTGCCACGTGGTGGTTGGTGGAAGGAAGTGCTCAATACGAACAGTGCTTATTATGGCGGAACCGGCGCGGGTAACGAAGGCGGCCGTCTGGCCGACGACATTCCCTGCAATGGCTATCCACACAGCTTGAGCCTCACGATTCCGCCGCTCACCACGCTGATCTTTAAGTGGTCGGCCGACGCTTGATCAACTCTTGGTGAATGCCCGGCAGTTACTCTGTCGGGCGCAGGGTGCGCCGCGTTGTCTAGATAGAACTAGGGATGCGTAATTCGTTGGAGTATCGATATAACAATATCGACACGTTTTTCTTCGGGGATTATTAATCGGTTGCGCCCCCAAATTAAGGAGACTCTCGGCTCCGCAATTTCCACGGACGCAACCCCCTCTATATGAGTTATTCTCTCAGCGAAGCGGATCTCTTGCGCACGCGTTTGGAAGCCTCGCAACGAATCGCAACGATTGGTGATTGGGAAAGCGATACGCAGCACGTCTACCGTGACTGCTCGAGTCAGGTGTATGATATTCTCGGTGTTGCTCATGGAAGTCCGGAGCGGTTGGCGGAAACCTTTATCGAGCGTATCCACCCCGATGACCTGGAGTCGGTCCGGCAGCGTCAGCAAACCCTCTGCCCGGGATTACCCCGGATCACCTTCGATCATCGCATCATCCGCCCCGATGGAGAAATCCGTTATGTGCAGCAGCGCTCGGAGCTGATCCTTGAACCTGATGCGGAACCGACCCGTGTGATCGGCACACTGCAGGACATCACCGAACTCAAGGCGGCAGAGGAAGAGCTGCGTGGAAAAACCGCAGTCCTGGAAGCGCAATTAAACACCTCGATCGACGGTATCCTGATTGTGGATGCAGAGGGCCGAAGCATCCTGCAAAACGACCGCTTCGCCGTCGTCTGCAAGATACCCCGCGAAATTTCAGAACTCGAGCACGACAAACTGCAGGTGCAGCACGTCATGACCTTGATGAAAAATCCCGAGGAGTTCGGGATGCGGCTCACTCATTTGGATTCCCATCCGAACGAGGTCAGCCGTGATGAACTGGAGATGATCGATGGCACCGTCCTGGATCGCTACACCGCTCCCGTCATCGGGAAGGATGGTCGTTATCACGGACGCATCTGGACCTTCCGCGACATCACCTCGAAAAAAATCGTGGAGCTCTCGCTACGGGGCAGTCAGGAACGGTTCAAACTGGTCGCCAAGACGATTGGGGACGTGATCTGGGACTGGAATCTCCGCTCCAATGTTATCTGGCGCAGCGATGGTTTCGAAAATGCATTTGGTTTGGCTGCATCCGAGGAAGATGAACTGCAGACGAGTTGGGAACAGCTCATCCATGAAGATGACCGCGCGCGCATCGCGGCCAGTATGAAGACTGCGATCATGAGCCCGCTTCAGACGTGGACCGAGGAATACCGCGTGCTGCGCCGGGACGGCAGTTATGCTTTTGTGGAAGACCACGCCCAGATCGTCCGTGATCCCGCCGGTATAGCGGTGCGTATGGTCGGTGGTGTGCGCGATCTCACCGAACGCAAAAACTTCGAGGCCCGGCTTCTGCGATCACAACGCATGGAAAGCATCGGCGTGCTCGCGGGTGGCATCGCGCATGACTTGAACAATATTCTGGCACCGATCCTCATGTCGATCGACATCCTGAAGCAGGATTCACGCGGCAAGGAACACGCGCACCGCATGTTGGAGATCGTCCGGGCGAGCGCGCAGCGAGGCGCGGATCTGGTGCGGCAGGTATTGACGTTCTCACGCGGGGCCGACGGCGAATACATGGCCATCAGTTTCCGGCATCTTTTTAACGAGCTCGAAAATATCGTGAGGGAAACCTTTCCCCGAAACATCGAGATCGAGTTTAACGCGCAGGCCAATCTGTGGCCGGTCATGGGCGATGCGTCGCAGCTCCATCAAGTCTTGTTGAATCTGGCCGTGAACGCGCGTGATGCCATGCCGGTGGGCGGCAAGCTCATGTTTGAAGCGAACAATAAGGCGGTCGATGCGGATTTCCCGGGGCTCGAGGCCGAAACGCCTGCCGGTTCCTATGTCGAGCTGGTCGTAATGGATTCGGGCACAGGGATGACGCCGGAGGTGCTTGAGCGTATGTTTGAGGCGTTCTTCACCACGAAAGGAGAGGGCAAGGGGACCGGACTCGGACTGGCTTCGGTTTATGCGATCGTGAAGAAATACCATGGCTTTATAAACGTCACCAGCGAGGTCGGCGTGGGAACGACGTTTAAGATTTATTTTCCGGTGGACCCGTCACTGCGTTCCGATTCGCGCGCGCCCATGATGATCGACAACCAGCGAGGGAAGGGCGAAACGGTGCTCTTGATCGATGATGAACGTTCTATCCGCGACATCGCGCAACAGACGCTGGAGGGGTTTGGCTACCACGTGTTGGTCGCGGGCGACGGTATCGAGGGCATCGCTCTCTACGTGCGAAATCTGAAATCAATCGATGTGGTGATCACCGACATGATGATGCCCAACTGTGACGGCATCTCGACGATCAACGCCTTGCTGGGGATTAATCCGCAGGTGCGCATCATCGCGGCCAGCGGACTTGAGATCAAACGTGAGGTGGTCAAGGGAGTCGGCGATTTCCTCGCGAAGCCCTACAGCGCCGAGACGATGCTCAAACTGCTTCGCGAAGTGCTGGATCGCCCCAAGGCTTAACGCCAGAGGGCAACCAGCGTTTCGGAGCGGACCCAGCCGGTCTGGCCGTCGTCAAAACGGATGCGACGCCAGCCGAGGAAGGCCTTGTCGGTGGTGGCGATCACTCCCAAGGCGAGCGGGCTGGATTTTTGCGGCGTATCAAGGTCGGTCGGGATTGAGCGAAGCGTGGTCGGCGTGACGACCATCACCGTGCTCGTGTCGGTCAGCGGACCGTAAGTATGCAGGCTGATGACCGAGGCGAGGCCGAGCAGTGTGGCGAAAACGAGCACAGTGCCGCTGATCCACTTGAGGCGACGGCGGGTGTAGGCGCCATAGATACCGAGTGATAGCGCGAACGCCGTGAGCCAGGCGGAAGCGATCGCCACGGCCTGCCAGCACGTCGGCGAGGCGATCCGCGCGAGTGAAGCCGCCGGCGAATCGGTAAGGAAGGGCTTGAGCGCGGCGGGGGTGACTCCGACGGTCTTGAACGCATAGACGAGATTGCCGCGAACCGAGGGGTTTTGCGGTTGCTGCACGAAGGCGGCGAGGGCGTGACCGGCGGCTTCGCCGGAGTGGTTCTGCTGGAGGAGCGCAAGCGAGAGATTGTGGCGGGCGGCCCAATCGGTCGGCGTGGTTTTCAAGGTTTCCTTCCAGGCGGTTTCGGCCGCGCTGAAATCGCCTTGGGCATAAGAGGCGGCCGGGGTGTCGGCAGCGAACGATGACAGGCCGGGAACCAGCAGCGAAAGCACGGCGATGATCGGGAGCAGATTGCGCGGCAGGAAAAGTTGGAATGCCGAGAATACGGGGGCACGACGGGCGGCGAGGGCGGTGGTGGCGCGCGATGGCCAATCGCCGGGCAGTGCAGTGGCGCCGTAGAGCGTGCGATCGGCTTCCGACCAGAGCGTCGACCAGGTTTCGTCAGGGAAACTGGCGGGCGTGGGAACGGCCTGCGTGAGGCGCCAGAGGATGGCGGTGTCGCTTTGCCAGTTTTGGATGAGCTGGAGGTTGCCGGTGTCGGCGGAGAGCCGGTGAAGTGTATTCGCCAAACGGATATGGGCTTCACGGAGGAGACGTGCGGGATCGGTCTGCCGGGCGCGACGCAAGGCGAGAGCGAACCAGATGCCCACGGGCACAAGGAGGGAGGCAATGAGGGCGATTACGAATGGGGTGCGCGAGATCGGGGCCGAGGAATGGCCGGTTGAGGTGATCGGATCACGCGGCAGGGCGGCGGGAGATTGCGGGGTGGAAGGAGCCGGTTGTGCGATGGACGGAGTGGTGGACTCGGGTAATGCGGGTTTTCCGGTTGAGGGAGCGGTGGGCTGACCTGCTGCGGCGGTGATCTGAAGCGTGACGGGCTGGGTTTGCAGCGTCTCGTAGGCGCCGGTGCCGGGATTGAAGAACGTGTAGGTGACAGGACCGATCGTGTAGGCGCCGGGTTTCGTGGGAATGAGCACGATGTCCTCGGTGATCGAGGCGTCGTAGAGCGCATCGTTTTTGTTCACGCGCTTGGCCTGGGGTTGGACGATGCGGAAATCCTTGGATACGGAGCGCGGGGGGAGGCCGGAGATGTCGGGCCAGTTGCCGGTGCCATCGAGCGTCAGTGTCCAGGTGATCGGCTCGCCGACTGTGGCGGTGGCGGGGACGACTTTGGAATCGAGAGTGAACTTGCCGACGGCGCCCTTGAAGGCCGCGGGTGCGGGTGCGGGCAGCGGCTTGACCGTGAGGGAAGCGGGTTGGCTGGTGATGGAAAACTGTTCGAGGTTGGCGCGGGCGAAGACGCTGAAACTCGAGGAGCCGGTCGTGAGATTTACGAGTTGGGTGGCGGTATTGAGATTAACCGTGCCCGGGGCTTTGGCGTAGGCGCGCGTTTTGTAGATGAGGGAGATGCGCTGCTCGTTGTTGACGACTGCCTCGACCTGCTCGGGCTTGGTCCAAGGTTCAACGGTGAGGGGCGCAGGGTTCCATTCAGGTTCGCTGCCGAGCTGATAGAGGTAGCGTTTGGCGGCGTTTAGGGAATAGGTCAGCGGGAAGACTTCACCGGCCCAGAGTTCGCCGGGGGGAAGCGTGAAGCGGGATTGGACAACGGATTCGAGCGAGAGACTGGACTGGCCGACGGTGGCGGTGCCCATATCGAAGGTGGCGGAAGCAACCGGCTGGCGGCCCTTGTCGGTGTCGACGGCGAATGCGGGGATGGTGATCCGGTCGTTGCCGGTTGGACGCACACGGTAGGTGAACGTGACGATCTTCAATGAAGTGGTCTTGAAATTGACGACGTTGTAGCTGCTCTGCTGCGACTTGGCCGGAGGTTGGCTGAACGTGAGTCCGGGGACGGTCGGCAGCGTCACATCGTCGGTGGGTTCGCATTGTTCAAACACGAGGCTGAGTTCGCTGAGCTGGTTGCGCGCGAGCGTGCCAGAGCCGGGCTCCCAGCGAACGGTTTGGGCGTGCAGGGAGACGGCGAAAAGGAGCAGGAACGGGAAGCGGATAAAAAGGCGTGGCATCGGAAACGAAAGAAGGGTCACCAGTCTTTGCCCTTGGGCGCGGACGGAGCAGTGGAAGGACCTTGGAGGAGTTGAAAGAGGTGGGCGGGTGAGTCGCCTTGCTTCACCTGATCGAGTTTTTGCAAGGGTATCGTCAGAGACGCATCCTGGCGGGCGGGATCGGACGACTGTCCTGTGGGCGTGCCACCGACCTGCTGCATCTCGCTGGGGTCGGTTGGCGCTGGCTCGGGCTGGCCCGCTTGTGACTCAGATTTGGCGGGCTTCGGCTGGGCGGGGTCGTCCTTCTTCATGTCACCAAATGCGGACTGGCCCTGAGTCCCCGGTTTTTTCTGTGCGTCGTCTTGGGGAGCTTGGGAACCGCCAGACTTGTCGCCACCGCCCGATTTCTGGTCATCAGGTTGGGGGGAGTTGGATTTGGAGTCTTCGGATTTTTTGTCGCTTTTGGACTGGTCGGAGGATTCGCCTTTTGCGGAGTCTTTCTGGTCGGACTTACCGTCCTTGTTTTGCTCCGGCTTTTTCTCGTCGGGTTTGGGTTTATCCTGCTTGGGCGGAGGCGGATCTTTTTTGGGCAGGAGCGTTTCGAGCTCTTCACGCAACGCAGGCCAGTCGGCGGCTTTGGGATCGAGCGCAGCGCCTTTGCTGACGGCGGCGAGAGCGTCGCGCACGACGCCCTCGGGGATTTTTTCCTGCGAGGCTTGAGCACGACTTCCGTAGGTCACGGTTGCACGGGCGAGCTCGGCGTAGTCTTTGGCGTCAGCCTGTTCACGCGTGGCGAGCCGGCCGATAATCTGGGTCACGGGTTCGGCGGCCGTTGACGGTTCGGCGGCGTCGGCCGAGGGCGGGCTGATGAGTGACGTGATCAACGCGAGCGCGGCGGCCTTGGCGGCCAGCTGGATGGCGCGTGGCTTGGGGCGGACGGGGAATTCGCGCCAGAAGCTGAAGAGGAAACAGGCGAGTGCGGCGGCGAGTGGCCACTGGAAACGTTCGGCGAGACGCACGCGGTTGGTCTCCTTGAACTCACCTTGTTTGCCCTGCTCGACGGTGGTCTGGATGAGTTGCGAGAGATCCACCCACGAGCTGGCGTCGGAGTAAACGCCGTTGGTTTTATCGGCGAGTTCCCGAAGCGTGGACGGATTGAGTTTGGAGAGGACAACGGCACCACGTTCGTCTTTCATAAAGGCGCCGGCTCCGTCGGGAATCATCGCGCCATCGCTCGTGCCGATGCCGAGGCCGAGCACGCGAATACCCTTGGTCTTGAGGTCATCGAGATGTTTGCGCCAAGTGTCGGTTTGGGCTTCGCCGTCACTTAGCACGATGAGGAAACGATCGGCCGCATTGGAGGAACTGAAGGCGGTGATGGTGGTTTCGAGCAGCGCATCGTAATCCGTGCCGCCCTCGGGAAGATAGCCGGAATCGAGGACGGGTAAAAACTCGCGCAGGATTTCGTAGTCGGAGCTGAGCGGGCTTTGCAGGAAAGCGGTGCCGGAGAAAACGATGAGACCGACGCGTTCGCCTTTGAGGCGTTCGAGGAGACTCGTGATCAGCAGGCGCGCGCGTTCGAGGCGGGTGGGTTTGACGTCCTGGGCCAACATGCTGCGCGACAAATCGAGGGCGATGATGATTTCGCGGGCCTGATCGAAGACCGGTTCTTCAAGGCGTCCCCACTGCGGGCGGGCGACCGCAAACGTTGCCGCGACGAGGCCGATATAAAGAAAGATGCGAACGCGCGGTGAACTCCGTTGGGACGATGCAGAGCGGATGACCAACGACGAATGCTTTGCTTCGGCCTGGGTGATTTTCGGGTGGGTGTTGGCACCGAGTGTGCGCTGACGCAGGAGATCGCGCAGCAGCAACGCGAGCGGGAGCATCAGAAGCCAGAATGCGTGGGGCCAGTAAAAGGTCATCGGGAGGAGGACGGAGAACGGAGGACGGCGGACGACTGGCGGAGACCGGTGGACAGCAATGCGGCGAGCAGGAGACAGGCGAGTCCGGGCGCGGCGAGCCAAACGAAGAGCTCGGTGGTGATCAGATAACTCTTGGCCTGAAATTCGATTTTCTGGGCGCGATCAATGGCCTTGAAGGCGGACTCGATGGTCTTGGAATCGTCGGCGCGGTAGGAGCGTCCGCCGGTGAGATTGGCAATTTCGATGAGCGTGCTCTGATCAAGGTCAGAGGTCACGCGACGATAGCCGATTCGTTCGCCCTGTTGGTCGAACACGGGAAACGGCACGATTCCGTCACGACCCGCGCCGATCGTGTAAACAGGAATACCGCGGCTCTTGGCGACGGCGGCGGATTGCATCGGAGTGAGAGCGCCGCGGTTGTTGGCACCATCGGTGAGCAGGACGGCGAATGCGCCCTGGCGACGACCCGCTTGTTCGCGGGCGGCTTGTTCAAGACGGGTGAGGGCAAGGCCGAGTCCGTCGCCGATGGCGGTGCCGTCTTCGATGAGACCGATTTTGAGACGCTCGACCTGACGAGCGAGCCAGTCGTGGTCAAAGGTCAGCGGAGCGAGCGTGTAGGCGCGTCCGGAAAACACCACGATGCCGATGCGATCACTGGGCCGTTGGGTGATGAAGGCTTTGATGACCGGCTTGATCGCTTCGAGACGGTTGATGCGCACGTCGCCTTTTTCGTAGTCCTCGGCGAGCATCGATCCCGAGAGGTCGATCGCCAGCATGATGTCGTAACCCTCGGTGCGGATTTCGCGTTTGTCCTCGACGCGTTGCGGGCGGGCGAGGGCAACGATGAGCAAAACCAACCCGAGCACGGCGAGGCCGGCGGGCCAGCGTGAAGTCGAGGCGAGCGAAGGGCGGTGCCAGGCCGCGGCGAAAGGCACGAGCAGGACCGGCACGGAGCGACGGCGTCGAAACCACATGACGCCGGGAATCAGCAGCAAGGCTAGGAGCCAGAAAGGAGAATGGAGAACGAGGTTGTTCACCGGTTAGCGGCGGGATTGGCGGGCGTGAAAGAAACGCACGAGGGCTTCGAGTCGGTCTTCGTCGGTGCCGACGACGAGACGCGTGAGTGTATCCGGAAACAGGTTACGCCAGGATTCGTCGCGTGCTTCGCGCCAGCGGGCATGGGCAAGGCGTTCGGCGGCGGAGTTTTCGAGGGTGACGAGCTGGCCGCTGACCGGATCGTAGGCGGCGAATGCATCGCCTTCGGGCAAGGCACGCTCCCACAGATCTTCGACGCGGAAGCCCATCGGTTGATAACGCTTGCGCATGACGGCCCAGCCATCGGGTTCGGGGCGCGGAGCAAAATCACCGAGCCAGATGAGGATGCTGTGTTTTGGCGCGGCGCGGCTCAGCAGACGCCACGGAATAGCTGAGGGACTGAGGGCGGAGGACTGAGGATGGAGAGACGGAGCGGGGGCGCCGAGGAGACTGGCGGCGGCGTGGAGGATGGGGCCGCGTCCGCGAACAGGTTCACGGAGCGTGTAGCCATCAGGTTTGACATGCAGAAAACCGACGCGGTCGCGGTTGACCGCGCCGAGCAGCATGACGAGCCCGGCGAGTTCGAGGAGGGCCTCACGTTTGGATTGCTCGCCGGAGCCGAATTGGAGGCTGGGCGTGTCTTCGAGGACGAGCATCACGGTGACCTCGCGCTCCTCGACGAATTTTTTGCGATAGGGCTCACCGAGACGGGCGGTGACGTTCCAATCGATGTCGCGGACGTCGTCGCCAAACTCGTATTTGACGACTTGATCAAACTCCATGCCGCGTCCGCGAAAAGCGGAGCGGTATTCGCCGCTCAACACGTTCTCGACCGCGTGGCGCACGCGCCATTCGAGACGGCGCAGGAGAGCCAAGGGAGACGCTTGGGCGTCACCCTTGGAGTTGAGAGTTGAGAGCTGAGAGTTGAGAGCCACGGAGGCGGAAGGCTCAGGCTTCGGGGACCGGGGTCTTTTCGATTACCTGTGCGATGAGATGATCGGTGGTGATTTCCTCGGCCTCGGCTTCATAGGTGAGGCCGACGCGATGGCGGAGAACGTCGGGCGCGATCTCCTGCACGAGACCGGGCGTAACGTAGTCGAGTCCGCGCAACCAGGCGAGGGCGCGGGCGGCTTGGTAGAGCGCGAGCGAGGCGCGGGGCGAGGCGCCGAAACTGAGATAACGTTTTTTGCCGGCGACGGGCGCGGCGAGGTCGCGGGTGGCGCGAACGAGGGCGAGGATGTAGGCTTGGACGGCAGGCGAGAGATGGACTTTATCGACATCCGTGCGGAGCTCGAGGAGTTCGTCGCCGTTGGCCACGGCGCCTAGGGCGGGCTGGCGGGTTACCTGGCCCCAGCGCTGCATCATGATCGATTCTTCCTCAATGGAGGGGTAATCGACGATGAGCTTGAAAAGGAAACGATCGGTCTGCGCCTCGGGCAACGGGTAGGTGCCTTCTTGTTCGACCGGATTCTGGGTCGCCATGACGAAGAACGGGCGGGGGAGCGGATGCGTGTGGCCACCAATGGTGACCTGGCGTTCCTGCATGGCCTCGAGCAACGCGGACTGGACCTTGGCGGGCGCGCGGTTGATTTCGTCGGCGAGGACGAGATTGGCGAAAATGGGACCGCGATGCGGGGTGAAGCCGCCGTCCTTGGGCGAGAACACCATGGTGCCGACGACATCGCTCGGGAGCAGGTCGGGCGTAAATTGGATGCGCTCGAACTGGACGCCGAGGGCGGTGCCGAGGGACTTGATGAGCAAGGTTTTCGCGAGGCCGGGCATGCCCTCAAGGAGGACGTGGCCGTTGGCGAGGAGCGCGACGAGCAGGCGCTCGATGACGGCGTCCTGGCCGATGACGGCCTTGCCGATTTCGTCGCGGAGTTTCTGGGACCAAGTGGGACCGGTAATCATGGGTGGGACTAGGGACTGTGGCGGATGCGAAGGGTAGTGGGACTCGCTTGCGCCCAAAGTGTTTCGTTGAGAAAACGGCGGTGGCGTGGATTTACCAACTCAAATTCAGGACAGGCTGGATGCTCTCGGCGTATTGGCGGCCGACGTGGAGGAGCGGTTTGTGCGCGGTTCGGGGCCGGGTGGGCAAAAGATTAACAAAACCAGCTCCACGGTGTGCGTGAAACACCGACCGACCGGGGTCGAAGTGCGGTGCCAGCGCGAACGTTCACAAGCCGCCAACCGCGAGACGGCGTGGGCCGACCTCTGCACGAAACTGGAAACCATTCTGCGCGTCGCCGAACACGGGCGTCAAAAAGAGGCGGCGAAGAAACGCGTGCAAAATCGCAAACGGAGCAAACGGCAGAAGGGGATTCTTGTGGCGGGCAAACGCCATCGCGCCGAGATCAAGGCAGGTCGGAAGATCAGCGGCCGCGACGCTTGACGCAGACGATCACGACGGGGACGACAACGGCGGCGACCGCACCGGCAATGACGCCGTAGTTGGTTTCCAAGGACGCGATGTCGCGGCCGAAGAACTTGATGACGTTGTTCACGCCGCCCCAGACGAAAAAGAAGGACACGAAGACCACCGCGCATACGACGCGCACCGGCATGATGTCGATCACCTGAACGATCAGGTTTTCGGATGCGGGCCGCGACGGACGGTCTTTTTCAAGTTCAGGTTGATCCATGGACAAAGCGGTGAGCGTTCATTCGGCCTGACGGCGATAAGTGACGAGATAGCGGGCGCTGCCGGTTTGCGTTTTGAACTCGGCCGGCGTGGTGCCATCGAGCCCGTAGCAAATTCGCAGACGGTCTCCGGCGAGCTGGTAAATCGCGGGAATCACGCGGCCGGCCTGTTCGCCATGTTTGCCGTTTAGCGTGATGGTGGTTTCGGTGTAAACGACGTCGCCGCGATCATGGACCTCGCCGGCGAAATGCACGGCGTAAGTGGTGACGGCGAGGTGGAGTTCCATGCGCTCCAAGGCGAGTTCGGGTGCATGTTCTCCGTCGAGTTCGGCGCGGACGGGGCGCCATTTTCCGTGCAGACTCATGATTCGGTGGTGTCGGATGCGGGCAGGGATTTCTTGGCCTTGGCGCCGAGCTTTTTGAGATCCTCGACCTGGGCGATCAAGTTGCCCTTGCCGGTCTTGAGTTTGCTCATGGCTGCATCGTAGCTCTCGCGGCTGCGACCGAGCTGGAGACCGAGGGATTCGAGGTCGTCGATGAGACCGGCGAACTTGTCGTAGAGAGCACCGCCGCGGTCGGCGATGGCCTGCACATTTTTCGTCTGCCGGTCCTGTTTCCAGAGACTGGCGACGGTTTTCAACGTGACCAGCAACGTGGGCGCAGTGCAAAGGATGACGCGGCGATCAAAGGCCCATTCGTAGAGCTGGCGGTCGGTTTCGAGCGCGAGGGTGAATGCGGGTTCGAGCGGGACAAACATCAGGACGTAGTCCGGGGTGACGAGTTTGCCGGTATCCTCGTATTTTTTTTCGGAGAGCTGTTCGACGTGGGTGCGGACGGCGCGCGCGTGTTCCGTGGTAGCGGCGGTGCGCGCAAGATCTTCGGTCGCGTTTACGGCGCGTTCATACGCGATGAGCGAAACCTTGGAATCGATCACGAGATGACGGGCATCGGGCAAACGCAGGATCACGTCCGGGCGCAGGCGGCGGCCGTCGTCGGTGGTGAGCGATTCTTGCGTGAGGTAATCCTGTCCCTTGATCAGACCGGCGGAATCAAGCAGGCGCTCAAGGATGAGTTCGCCCCAGGCGCCGCGGGCCTGTGACTGGCCCTTCAAGGCCGTGGTGAGTGCGCGGGCTTCGTCGGTGATGCGGACGTTGAGCTGGCGGAGCTGTTCGATCTGGGTCTTGAGGGCGGTGCGATCCTCGCCGTCGGATTTATAGACGAGGTCAACGCGTTGGCGGAAATCGGTGAGCTGCTGGCGAAGCGGATGCAGGATGTTTTCGACCTGCGTTTTATTGTGCTCGGTGAACTTGGCGGATTTCTCGTCGAGGATCTTGCCGGCGAGAACCTGGAATTCGGTTTGAAGCGTGGCCTTTAATTTCTCGGCGTCGGCCAGATAACGGGCGGCGAGGGTTTCGCGCTCGGCGAGGCGTTGTTCGCCGGCGGCGAGCTGGGCGGAAAACGATGCGCGATCGGCGGCGAGTGAGGAGCTGAGTTGAGTGTTGAGGGTTGAGAGTTGAGCGACGGAACTCTCGGCGGCGGCGAGCGCGGCGGTGATGCGCGCGATGTCGGATTCACGGGCACGGAGGCGTTCGCCGAGCTGCGCGTTAAGAAAAAGCCAGGCCGTGATGGCGCCGACGACGGCGGCGATGAGGACGAAAAGCAAAGTCACCCCTCAATCGTGAGGGGTGCGGGAGGCGCGTCAAAGACAGAAAACGCCGTTCGGTGATCAGTCCTGCCGCGGCAGGAAAATCGTCACGGTGGTGCCTTCGTTGCGGCGGGTCTTGAGATGCAGGAGTGCGCTGTGGGTCTGAATGAGGCGGGACACGATCGCGAGGCCGAGACCGGTGCCATGGCTGGCCTTGGTGGTAAAATACGGCTCGAACATGCGCGACAGCGTTTCGGCGGAAACGCCCGAGCCCTGGTCGAGCACGCTGATGCTGATCAGCGGTCCTTCGTGTTTGAAGTTTTCACGGCCAATCACCAATTCGGTGGCCGGATCGATGTGCGAAAGGCTTTCAGGCAGGCGGTCGACGTTATCAGCGACGACCCAGACGGTCTGTTTCTGCTCGGTGCTCTGGAAAGCGTTGATCGTGAGATTGAGCAGAATCTGGATGAGGTCGGTAGCGTCGATGCGCGGCACCATGTCGATGTCAAGCGGCTTGACGCAGAGACGGTTGAAGCGGACCTCGGGATGCGCTTTCATCAACGACTGGAGATCGGCGATCACCTGGTTAACCGCGAGCTGGCGACCGGGCGTGTCGTTGTTGTGGATGAACCGCAGGTAGCGCGAGGCGATGGCGGTGCAGGTGACGACCTGTTTGCTGATGTATTCGAGGCTGGAGCGGACCTTGTCGAGATCGCTGCCGTGGAGGAAGGAGACGTTTTTGAGACGCTCTTCCAGCAACTGGACGTAACCCGCGATGACGGTGAGCGGGTTGTTGATGTCGTGGATGACGCCGGCGTAAATCTCGTTCGTGGTGCGGGCCATTTCCTCGCGGAGGGCGATGTCGCTGAGGCGTTGATTCAGCTCCTGCAGACGCTCGGAGGTGTTCGCGAGCGTGTCGGAAATTTTGCGCAAGTGCAGGGCGCGGGCGGCGGCGCTGCGAATGGTGGAAAGATCGAAAGGCTTGCTGAGATAATCGCAGGCGCCCAGGCGCAACGCCTGGCGGGCGGTCTCCAGCGTCTCGTAGGCGGTGAGCATGATGACCTCGATGCGCGAATCGATCAGCTTGAGATCTTGAAGCACCTCGATGCCGGTGCTGCCGGACATACGGATGTCCAGGATGGCGATGTGCACGACGTTTTCACGGGCGTAGGCGAGGGCTTTTTCGCCGCTCTCCACGGTGTGAACGTTGAACTCGTTGCGAAACACCATGCGCAACGACTGGCGCGGGCCCTCTTCGTCGTCCACGACCAGCAAGGTGAATTTACGGTTTTCAACGGGAACGGCGGGTGTGGCGGAAACGGGTGACATGGATTTGAAGGCCGGCTCGTAGTTCATGGGAAATCGTTGGATAAGTGGCGTGAGGACGAGAAGGGCGGGCTACAATTTAGAATGCGTAGCCGCCGGAGAGGCTGATCGCGTTGATGGTGTTTTCATAGCGACCATCGGCGGACTGGTTGAAGGGTGCGGGACCGGTGGGGGAACCTGAAACGGAGCGCGATGCTTTGAATCCGTGTTGATAGGTGAGGTAGCACGATAGCGCACCAAACGTGCGGCCTACGCCGACGCTCGCGAGATGACGGCTCATGTCGGGAACCGCGGGCGTGAAGGTGTCGGAGGGCACCGAGTTCTGGCTGTAGCAATAACCGGCGCTCACGCGCCAGCCATCGGGCAGGTAGCGCGTCACGCCGAAGAGATAATAATAGCTCGGCTTCCAATCGAAGTTAATCGGAACGGTAAGCAGGGCCGAATCGAGCGTGGCGGTGTTGAGCAGATCCCAGTTGGTGCGGTCGACGCCGACTTCGAAATTCCATTTTGGAGTCGGGCGCCAAGAGTAGCCGAGCGTGATCACATCGGGGAACGGTAGATCCACGGATGCGGGTGCGCTCAGGCCGAATGAGGTGAGTTCGACGGAGCCTTTGAAATGACTGGTGGAGCGGCTTTGATAATTAAGGCCGAAGACGTGGTGCTCGCTGGGCTTCCACATGATGCCGATATTGTAGCCGTAGGATGTGTCGTCGCCCTCGAAGCGGAGTTCGCCGGGAGGGACCGGCGTCAGACCGTTGCGCAGCTTGGCCTCGACCGAGTTGATCTGAAGGCCGGCGCCGATGGATAGACTGTCTGAAATCTTCCACGCGATGGTGGGCGCGATGGTGATGAAAGTGATTTCGTTGCGCGTCGCGATGGTGCGAAATCCGGAGTTGTCGGGCCACTCGGAAGCCTGGCCGAACGGGGAGTAAACGCCCAGACCGTAGCTCAAGGGTGAATTCTCAGGGGTAAATGATGCGTAGAGATGAGGGATGATCGCGATCTCGCGTTTGGCCTCCACGGTGCCGCCGGTGGTCGGGTGATAGTCATTCTGCGTCTCGATGACGTAACTGCCGGCCAGCACTTGCACACCCGAAAGCTGGGTGAGGCCGGCGGGATTGTAGTAGATGGCCGACGGGTTGTCAGCCGTGGCAACGAAGGCATTGCCTCGCGCGGTAGCCTCGGCGTCTTGATTGGGCAGCCGCGTGCCGTTGGCAAACGCGGTTGCGGGCGTGAAGATCGCCGCGAGAGCGAGCGGGAAAAGGGCAAGCAAAGCGCGATTACGCGAGTAGAGGGAAGTCGTGTGCATATTCGGGACGGGGTGGTTCATCGAAAAGCTGGTCACCGGTCAATGGATGATCACTGAATTGGCAGTGTGATGACGATGTCGCCGATGGCTCCGTGAGGGCGAGAGTAAATCTCCGCATCACCGCCGTGATCGCGTAGAATTTTCCTGGTTACGGAAAGACCGAGCCCCAAGCCGACGCTGCGCGTGGTGTAGAAAGGTTCGAAGGCGCGGGTCGCGGCCTCGGCTGAAAACCCTTGAGCGGGGTTGACCACGCCGATGCGGCAGCGGCGCACGCCGTCAGTGAGCACGGTTTCGGTGCGCACGGTAATCTCGGTGGCGCCGGGGGCGGACTGGGCGGCGTTGAACATGACTTCGCCCAAGGCGTGGCGCAGGCTGCGAGGTTCGCAGAGAATACGCAGTTTTTCACCGGAGGGATTCGCGAGCTTGATCGTCACCGGCGCGGGCAGATGAGCCGAGGCGTATTCGCCGGACTGCCGGAGGAGGTCACCCAGCGAATGGGTTTCCACGGGCTCATTGAGCGGACGCGAAAGAAACGTGAGTTGATCCACGCAACGCAGAATGCGCACGGTTTCGCGACCGATGGAGGTTTCCAGTGAAGTGCGGAAATCTTCACGCGCATAATCGGTGGGCAACAACTGGCGGTGCGTCTCCAGCGAAAGCAAGGCGTTGCGAATCTCGTGGGAAAACTTTTCCGCGATGAGCGCGATGAGGCGGGCGTGTTCCTTGCCGACCTCGGCACGACGGGCGGCTTCGATCGCGGTATGATCCTCAATGGTAACAAGAATGGCCGAGGTGGCGGCTTGGTCGTCCAGGCGAAACGCGGTGATGGTGACGAGGAGCGTGCGCGTTTCGTGAAGATAGTGAGAGCAGGCGGATTCGCGTCCACCGTTGAGCACCTCATATAGCATGCTCGCGAGACGTTGAGGGAGATCGGCAAATTCCAGGCCGCGACCCACGGTCGGCGCGATGTTGAGAATTTTCCCAAGCGCGGGATTGGCCTGGAGAATGGTGAGATCGCGGGCAACGACGAGGCAGCCTGCACCCATCTGCCCGAGGATGTTGGCGAGCAGGCGGTGATTGGTGGAGAGCTGGTCGTGGAGCCAGCTGTTCTTGATCGCCAGGCCGAGTTCTTCGAGGAGATGAAACAGGAGTTGAAGCTCCTGATCGTTCAAGCGAAGTCCGGTGAGGCGGCCGCCGAGCACGGCGATGCCGAGGAGACGTTCACGATCAAGAATGGGAATCGCGATGTGGCCGCCGAGAATCTCGAACTCGCGACGGGCGTCGGCGGGCAGCCCCGGTCCATCATCGGCACGGAGGATGCGGCCATGCGTGGCTATGGCCGCGCCAATGCCGCCTTCCAGAGAAAGTTCAAAAAAACGATAAAGGTCGGTGGCGATTCCGGCGGAACAAGCGCAGGGCAGGCGGCGGGAGGCCGCTACAGGACCGGGCAAAAAGGGATTTTGCGGCGGGTGCAAGAAGAGCGCGATCCGGTTGACGCTTATGACCTCGCGCAGCTTCAGGACGAACTCTTGAAGGAGACTGCGCACATTGAGCGAGTGGCTGAAGAGCCGTGAAAAATCCCGCAGAATTTCTAGGTTGGACGGCACGCCGACCATGCTTGCGGTGGGCTCGGCCACTGTGCGTGCCGGGGGTTCGACCGGAACATCCGTCCGCGAAGGAGAGCTCGCGTTTCCAGCCAGCAGACGGTCAAGGACTGTGATGGCGAGTGCGCTGCGTAGTGGTTTTTTGAGGACGAACGAAACTCCATGAAGAATGGCGTCTTCCTCCCATTCGCGCAGGGATGCGGACGCGGCCACGACTAAAGGCACATCGGGCAAATGTCGGCGCACTTCGTTGATCAGGCGGATTGCGCCGGTGTCGATCAGGTCGGTGTCGAGCACACACAGATCGATGCAAGCCGGCGGCAAGGTTTCGCGGATCAACTCGGCACGCGGCAGGTGAACGATGCTGAAGCGATCGGCGGGGATCAGGGTCTTGAGTGACTCGGCGGTATGGGCGTGGGCTGCGATTACTAATATCCGGTTCATGAAGGGGAGGCGGCGGGCGGGGCGTCAGGGTCGGTCGGTAGGTCGATTTGAATGGTGGTTCCCTGTCCTTCGATGCTGTGCAAAGTGATCGTGCCGTGGTGAAGGTGAACAATCTTTTGACAGATAGTCAGGCCCAGTCCGAAACCTCGTGTTTGATCGCCGAGGTCCTTGGTTGTGAAATAAGGCGCGAATACTTTCCCCAGATTGTCAGGTGATATACCGGTGCCTTGGTCGATCACCTGCAGGCGCATCCAGAGCGGACGTCCGGGCACGCGTGGCAACCGGATGGCGCGAACTGTGATTGATGAATCGACAGGGGATGCGTCGACGGCGTTGAAAACCAGATTTGAAAGCAGGCGTTCCAGCAGGACGGCGTCGCCACGGAACTCGAAGGGTTCGGGGACTTCGAAGAGCAGGCCGATTTGTTTTTTGTTGAGCTGGTGCAGGCAGATCGAAGCGAGCCCATCCAGTAGCATTCGAATTGGCAGCGGACCGATTTTGGGAGCCAGCGTGGTGGAGAAGAACACCGCCTCGCGCACATACGTTTTTATTGCAGTGATGTTTTTGGATACGATCTGGAGCAGTTCGCGGTCGGGATCTTCCACTTGATGAGACGAGCCGGTGAGCTGGATGTAAGTGTTAATCGGCGTCAGTAGATTGTTGAGATCGTGCGCGAGTCCTCGCGACATCACGGCGAGTGACTCCAGTTTCTCGGCCATGCCAATCTGATCCTTGAGACGGATCTGGTCGATCAACGTGCTGATGTTCTGGGTTAGCTCGCTGATCACCTCGAGGTCTACAGCGGTATAGTAGCTGCGGTCGCTTTTTTCGCCCAGAATGAGCAGTCCCGAAATATCGTCGGCGGAGCGAAGCGGGAAACAGAAGGCCGGCTCAAGGCTGGCGAACTGGTCGCGGATTTTCTGCACATCGCCGGATTTTTCACCGGTCGGTCCGGGAAGGTCTGAGAAGTCGAACCAAGGTTTTTCCGGGTGCTGTTGGATGATCTGCATCAGCGTGCAATTGTAGTCAGGCGGGGTGGTGCCGGATAGCGTGGGTGGAAAGACACGGCCGATGAGAACTTCGCGGGTGGAGGGGGCGAAGAGGGTCAGTTGAAACCGGTTTATTTTGACCGTTTCGGAAAGTAGCGTGAACAAATCATCGAGCAACGGGGCGACGAGCCGGTATTGCGGCAGGCTGTCGATGAATGCGGTGACCTTGTCCCGATACTCGAACCGGTCTCCCAGAATACGGCGCTCCAAGGTCTCGGTGTTTCCACCCAATAACCGGGGAAAGAGCACTGAACTCACCAATCCGCTGAGGGCCAGAACCATCAAAAATCCGAGAATCGAGCCCAGCGAAAATAAATGAGGGAATCCCAACGCCAGCACAAATATCAGCATGAAACCGATGCCGCAAAAGAAGAGCAAACGCGTGAAGGTTGCAGCCACCCGGCCCAGTCCCAGGCGGATGTCCAGCAACTGATGTTGCAACACGCTATAGGCAACCAGTCCGCCATAGACCAACGCGGCCGCGGTTCCCAGCGGGTAAACGGGAATGCGGGTGCCCGGGTAATAATCGAAACCGAACAAAGGCCCGACATCGTGCAGACCGAAAACAAGCAGCATGCTCACCGCCAGAATCAGCAGGGTAAGCCGGTGTCTTTGAATGGAGACAGCCGTCTGCCGCTTCTTTATCAGCGTGATCAAAGAGGGGACGGAAAGAGACGGAATGGTGAGACTGAATAACCAATAAAGAGGCCCGACGGTTCCGAAATAACCGTAGCCGACGTAGTGCACGTCGCGGATGAAATACGGAGTGGCGTCGGCGATTAAAAAAAAGAAGCCGAGGCAATACAGCAACGGCATGAATTTGATCAGCGGCGAGCGCGTGATCTGCATTGAAAGTTCGAAAAGCAGGATCGGTAGAAAAATGACCCCGACATGAAGAAGCCGCGCCCACACCAGAGCATCCTCGGCGTCGGAAACCCGAAACATCATGAACGCACCAAACGTCCAAAGCGTAAGACAGATGCCGAAGAAGAAAAAAATCCGGTTCAGCTTCTGGCCGGGCGCCTGGAGCAGAACAAAGATGGCAATTAGCAGGTTGCCGGCGGCTGCTATCAGCGGCGCGGTCGAAAAAAAGTTCATCAGGCGACGAACTCCCGGAGAATCAGGCAGGAATTTTTTCCGCCAAATCCGGCATTGAGATTCATGGCGACGCGCACCGGATACGGGCGGGCCACGTTGGGGGTATAATCAAGATCACAACCCTCCTCTGGCTCCGTCAGATTGATGGTGGGCGGGATCACTTTGCGATGCACGGCCAGCGCGCAAATGACCGATTCCAGAGCGCCGGCGGCACCGGCGAGATGGCCGGTGACCGGCTTGGTTCCGCTGATGGCGACGCGACGGGCGTGAACGCCGAAGAGTCGCTTGATGGCGCGTGTCTCCACCAAATCGTTGCTCTCAGTAGCTGACGCGTGGGCGTTAATATAGTCCACTTCGTCGGGCGTGATGCGGGCGAGGCGCATCGCTTTCTGCATGGCGCGAAACAGGCCGGTGCCTTCGGGGTTTTGCGCGACCGAGTGATAGGCTTCGCAGCTCGAACCCTGCCCGAGCACCTCGGCATAGATCCGCGCATTACGGGCGAGGGCGTGGGACAATTCTTCGAGAACGACAAAGGCGGCGCCTTCGCCGAGCAGGAATCCATCGCGCTTGCGGTCAAAGGGCTTCATCGCCGTCTGCGGGTTGTCGTTGCCGCGGGCGAGGGATTTGGCGGAGGAGAAGATGCCGACGTAACCACCCACGATGGGAGCCTCGGTGGCACCGGCGATCACGATGTCGCTATCATCCTCGCGAATGGCCTGAAGGCCGAAACCAATGGCGTCGTTGCCTGATGAGCACGCGGTGCAAATGGTCACTGCGCGGCCGGGTAATTCGAGTTCCAAGGCGATTTCGGAGCTGCCGCCACCGCAGTAGGCGTTGATGAGGCCGAACGGACTCATGGCCCGGTAACCTTTTTCCAAATACGTCAGGTTGCCTTCAAGTGTGCTGCGCATGCCGCCGACCGACGTGCCCTCGAAAATGGAAACACGCGAGGGGTCGACTGTCTGGGCGGTGAGGCCGGCATCGGCAAAGGCGGTCTTGGCGGCGATGACGCCAAACTGCAGCGACGGGTCGAGCCGCTTGGCCTTTTTGGCATCGATGTAGTCGCCGGCTTCAAAACCCTTGAGTTCGCAGGCAATGCGGGTGGGCAGCTTGGAGGCGTCGAAGTGCGTGATGGGGGCCGCGCCGCTGCGGCCCGCGCAGAGGCTTTCCCAAAAGGCTTCGACCGTGAGACCATTGGGAGCGAGCAGTCCGATACCGGTGATGACGACTCTGCGCTCAGGATTGTCCATGTGATGAATCAGTGGGTGCGGCCTCGCCAGGGAAGGACAGCGGGGGTGGTTTGACGGTAGCGCACATAAGCGTCGCCGAATTGGGCTATCATGGCGCGTTCCTCCAGGCGAATGCGGGCAAATAAACTCGGGATGAAGAAAAACACAAAGACGATCCAAGTATAGAGCGAGTTCATCAATAACATCGCTCCGACGAGTTCAAGAATGGCGGCCAGATAGATCGGATGGCGCACCCACGCAAATGGGCCTCCGCGCACGAGTTCGTGCTCGCGACGAATTTCAATATGAACGCTCCACATGCGGCCGAGGGCGCGAACCGCGGCGGCGCGAATGACGAAGGCCGATCCGGCCACGATCAGGCCGCAGATAAACGGCAGCGCATGAAACCCGGTCCCGCGCACCAAATACTCAACCAAGGCGAGGGTGACCACCAGCGTGCCGCTGATCAAAAGTGCGAGAAAAGTAGCCCGTTCATTCACCTGTCCGGCGATGACATTCCGTTTAACAAAAAACTCCCGGATGCGTGCGATGTAGAGAGCGATTGCGCAAAAAACAGGGAGTAAATCCAAGGTGGGTTGCATGGACATATATACGTTCAGGTTCAAATCGCCCTGAGTAAATAATTGCGAACTTATCCTCGGAGAAACTTCAAAAAATTGCGCTGTATGTTCGTGATGTGAAAACGCTTTAACCTGAGTTACAGCTGGTTCGCATCAAGGCTAGTGTGAATTCACTAGATATGGTTGGTGGAATCACTCAGGCGTTTGGTCCGAGAGAGACAGGCTTACGATTTACGGATCAGCGCGGACGTATTCCAAACGGGGGCTCTTTTTGCCCATGAAAACCAAAAGGTTGCCGCGCACGGTTACGCTTTGGGTCAGCTTCAAATCCGAGAGGTAGCGATTTTCACTGGCCATCAATTCGGGCGAGCCCGCCATGCGGGTGACTCCCAGATGCTCACCCCAATTGAGCCGATCATCGTAGACCCGGACGTTGCCCACATAGTTGTTCACGCCGGACTGGCCGCTGATGCGGCCTTGATAACCGATCGTAAGCGTGGGCGCGGGACTGAGGATGGGCTGTTTTTTTCCATCCGCAGATGTCCAGGAGGACAGAACCCAGTTGGTGTTGCCCAATGTGGTCAGTGTGCGGATCGAACTTTGTCCGCTGGCAGGTGAAGTGCTGCTGAAGCAACCGGATAAGGCGATGAGACCACCGAAGACAAAAAGAACGGCGAGCAGGCGGGAGGCGGTGGTAGGTGACATAAAGCGTAAGACTCAGTGCGCGTTGAAAAGTTCGGTGATAACATCCTCAAGCGGCACATCTTCGATCGTGATGTCGGCGACGGGGCCGGCGGCGAGGATGCGTTGCGAAATGGAAACCACCTGATCGCTGGGCACGTGCAGAACGACTTCACCGTCGTCAGCGACGGTCGATTTGCCTCCGGCGAGTTCGTCCAGTGCGGGGAACGGCAGCTGGGCGGGACGGAACTTGATGATCTTTTTGCGACCGCCGGTGGCTTCCAGGCGGTCAAGTGCGCCGTCGTAAATCTTGATGCCCTTGTGGATCACGATCACGCGTTCGCAAAGTTCTTTGATGTCGGCCATGTAGTGGCTCGTGAGCAGGATCGTGACCTTGTATTTGCGATTATACTCGCGGAGAAAATTGCGGACGGCCTTCTGCGAAACGACGTCGAGGCCGATGGTGGGCTCGTCGAGAAACAGCACGCGCGGACGATGAAGCAGGGCGGCGATGAGCTCCATCTTCATGCGTTCGCCCAGCGAAAGCTCGCGCACCATGACGTTGAGCTTGGCGCGGACATCGAGGAGGTCGACGAGTTCGTCGAGGGTGTCTTGATACTGTTTGGCGGGGATGCCGTAAATATGGCGGAGCAGGAGGAAAGATTCCTGCGCGGGCAGATCCCACCAAAGTTGATTTTTTTGGCCGAGGACCAAGGCGAAGAGACGGCGGTAGGCGTTTTCGCGTTTGGTGGGATCGTAACCGGCCACGCGGGCCGTGCCGCTGGTCGGGTAAATCAAGCCCGAGAGCATTTTGAGGGTCGTGGTCTTGCCGGCGCCGTTGGGACCGAGGAAGCCGACGAATTCACCCTCGGCGATGTCGAACGTGATATCTTTCGCCGCGGCGGTTTCCTCGAACTCGCGTTTAAAGAGCCCTTTGATGCCGCCCCAGAAACCGGGCTGTTTTTTATAGGTGCGAAAGACCCGGGTGAGATTGCGAACTTCGATCATGGGAAAGCGGAGTCGTTCAACGTGACGCAAAGCTAAGCTGACGCAAAGGGGATTGTTACGGTTTTCGCCGCAGTGGTCGGGCGGATGCAATGAAAAGCCCGGCCGTTTCGGGCCGGGCGGGTGAATCGGTGACTAGATGCCGATTATTTTACCGGAGCGACGGTGGCCGAGGGAAGTTCGGCGACGATCTTGTCCAGCTTGTCCGCAAATGCATCAAGGCTGTTGGCCGAGGTTTTGGCGGAGCGGTTGATCTTATCGATGGGCTTTTTGACGGCGTCGATACCGGCGGGAGTGAGATCAAGCGAGAGGGCCTTCTGGATGTCGGTGAGATCGGAGGTGACATCGGCGAGATCAACGCGAGCGGTGATCAAGGGCGTGATCATCTCATTATAGGAGGCGGAAAGAGCGCTACGGCGCTTCTCGGCAATCGCGCGGATATCGGGGTTCTTGATCGATTGGGTTTCGAGGTCCCACTGGGTGAACAGTTCGCGGCCGCGATTACGGACATCGGCTGAGTCCTGAAGAGTTTCTGCGGACAGTTTCTTGAAGGCGGCCAGCTCCAAGCTGAAGGATGCGTAAGCTTCCTGGGCGTTCGGTGCGGTAGGGATGCGGTTGAGCGCATCGGTCGTGCGATTGAGCGAAACGCGGGTGGCTTTTACGTTGTCGCGAAGCTGCAGGAGGTTGATGGCCTTGCCTCCAACAGGCTTGGTGGCATCGGGGCCGGCGGAGCGACCGGAGAAGGACGAGCATCCAGTCAAAGTCAGCGCGAGGAGACCGGCCGAAAACGAAAGGGCAAAGAGTGAGGTGCGAGGTTTCATCATAATAAGGGGTTGTTCCTTACCATTGTCAGCTTGGGAACCCGTTTGTTCCCAACGCTGTGTAATCAAGAACGGTGTGGCTGATGAAGCCGGCGGAGAGCGCGGCGGCGTCGGTAAGCGGGGAGGGCGGCGAGATGTCTTCGCCAAATTTGAAGATGAAGCGATGCGTGCCGTCATCGGCGGCGGGGCCGAAGAGGCCGGGGACGATCACGCGGGCGGGAATCGTGCGATGAACGGGTGTGTCATGCCCGCATGGATACGGGAAGTTGACGTTGTGAACGATGAAGCCGCGTGCGGGCGTGGAGGCGACCAGGCCGGGCACGAGTTGCGCAGCGCGGGTGGCGGAGGCGTCGAGCGTGTGTTGAAGATCGGCGTCGGCGCGGTGACCGGAGGTGCGGTAGGCCTCGAATTGCGCGGCGGTGAGGTCTTGTGAAAACGCGATGGCGGGAAGCCCGTGGACGGCGCCTTCCCAGGCGCCGGCGATGGTGCCGCTGGCGAGGATGAAGCCGAGGGAGGCGTTGCGGCCGATGTTGATGCCGGAGACGACGGCATCGATGGGTTCGTCGGGCGGGAGGAGGTGGGCGAGGGCGATGCTCACGCAGTCGCTGGGCGTGCCATCGATCATCCAGGCGGGGCAGCCGAAGTCGCGGATGGCGACGGCGGAGGCGACGGGACGAAGACGGGATTTGGCGCAGCCGATCCAGCTTTGCTCGGTCTTGGGTGCGGCGATGCGCAGGTCGTGGCGGGCGGCGCGGAGGGCGTCGGTGAGCGCGTGGAGGAACGGACTGTCGATGCCGTCGTCGTTGGTGATGAGGAGGCGCATGGGGAGGCTGGAGAAGTAGAGAGTAGTGAGCAGCGGGTAGCGAGTAGACGGAAAGGAGACGGAGTCAGACGACGCAAAAAAGCCGCAGCGGTGAGGCTGCGGCTTTGTGGGGAGCGGTGCCGATTAGGCGACGGGGGCTTCGGAGGCAGCGGGCTGGCCCTGGCCTTCGAGTTCTTTCATCGCGGCTTTGCGGCTGAGGCGGACCTTGCCGGAGCGCTCGTCGATGCCGATGCACTTTACGGTGATGCTGTCGCCCATCTTCACGACGTCTTCGGTGCGGCGCACGCGGAAGTCGGCGAGTTCGCTGATGTGGCAGAGGCCTTCCTTGCCGGGCAAGCATTCGACGAAGGCGCCGAATTCTTTCACGCCGGTTACGCGACCGGTGTAGATCTTGCCTTCCTCGATGGGAGGGCCGCCGGCGTTGCCGCCGCGACCGCCACCACCGCTGCCGCCACCGCAGAGGGAGTCGATTTCCTGGAGGGCGCGGGCCGAGGCTTCAGCGTTGTTGGAGTAGATAAACACCTTGCCTGAATCGTCGTCGGCGATGTCGATCTGCGCGCCGGTCGTTTCCACGATGCGACGGATGGTTTTGCCGCCGGGTCCGATGAGGAGGCCGATCTTTTCGGGATCGATCTGCACGGTCTGGATGCGGGGGGCGAAGGCGCTGAGGTCTTTGCGGGGCGCGGGGATCGAGGCCATCATGTTCTTGAGGATCTCGACGCGGGCTTCGCGGGCCTGGTGGATGGCGACCTTGGCGATCTCGAAGGGAAGACCGTTGATCTTCAGATCGAGCTGGAAGCCAGTGATGCCCTTGGTGGTGCCGGCGAGCTTGAAGTCCATGTCACCGAAATGGTCTTCCTCACCGATGATGTCGGTGATGGTGGTCCACTTGGCGATGGAGCCGTCGGCGGCGGTCTCGGTCATGAGACCGCAGGAAATACCGGCGACGGGGGCGATGATGGGCACGCCGGCGTCCATGAGGGACAAGCAGCCGCCGCAGATCGAGGCCATCGAGGTCGAGCCGTTGGAGGCCATGATCTCGGAGACGACGCGGATGGAGTAGGGGAACACATCCTCGGGCGGGAGGACGGGGACGAGGGAACGCTCAGCGAGGGCGCCGTGGCCGACTTCGCGGCGACCGGGGGAACCGAAGCGACCGGTTTCACCGACGGAGAACGGCGGGAAGTTGTAGTGGAGGATGAAGCTCTTGGACTTCACGCCGCCGGTGAGGGCGTCGAGGTCCTGGGCCTCCTTGGTCGGCCCGAGGGTCGTGAGAACTATGCTCTGGGTGTCGCCACGTTTGAAGGAGGCGGAACCGTGGACGCGGGGGAGAATGCCGACCTCGGAGTGGAGCGGGCGGAGGCTCTTGGCATCGCGGCCATCGGCGCGGACGCCGCGCTCGAGGACGGCTTTGCGGTAGGCTTTGTATTGGAGGTCTTCGAAGACAACGTTGAGGTCCACGTCGCTGAAGCGGCCGGCGCCGAGCTCGAGCGAGAGGGCGGCGTGGGCTTCGGCCTTGAGGCCCTTGACGTTGGCGGAGCGGACGGCTTTTTCGTGGCCGAAGATCGCGGTGACGATGCGCTCGGTGGGGACGACGCGCTCGATGATGGCGCGGGCCTCGGGGCTGGCGCCGACGAGGGCGAAGTGGGCCTTGGGCTTGCCGACGAGGGCGACGAGTTCCTTGATGCCGCGGATGATCGGCTGGATGGCGTTGTGCGCGAATTCGAGGGCCTCGATGAAACGGTCTTCGGGGATCTGATCGGCGGAGCCTTCGATCATGAGCATGTCCTTCTCGTTGCCCACGTAGATGAGGTCGAGGGAGGATTGGAACATCTGTTCGATGGTCGGGTTGGCGACGAACACGCCGTCGATTTCGGCAACGCGCACGGCGGCGATCGGTCCGTTCCACGGAATGTCGGAGATGGCGAGGGCGGCGGAGGCGCCGTTGACCATGGGGATGTCGGCCTCGTTGATCTGGTCGGCCGACATCAGCTGGCCGATGATCTGGACCTCATTGAGGAAACCCTCGGGGAAGAGGGGGCGGCAAGGACGGTCGCAAAGGCGGGAGGTGAGGATTTCCTTTTCGGACGGACGGCCTTCGCGCTTGAAGTAACCGCCGGGGAAGCGGCCGGCGGCGGCGTATTTCTCGCGGTAATCGACAGTGAGGGGGAAGAAGTCCTGGCCGGGTTTCATGCTGGCGGCGACGCAAGCGGTGACGAAGACGTTGGTCTCACCGACGGCAACGTTGACCGCGCCATTGGCTAGGGCGGCGTAGGTGCCGGTGGACAGGGTGATCCCGAGTTCGGGGATCGTGACGGAGTGTTTCTGCTTAAGGGACATGATGTAGTTCTGTTTCGGATACGGTTGCGCGTCGCGGATAGAAGAGACGGCCTGCGACACGCGGCAGGGACGGCTCGGGGATTTCGACGACAGGCCAGCCGGAAGGGCGGGCGAAGGCCGCGCACGGAGGCGCGGGTGTCGGCGGAAAATTTTTGAAATCTGAACTGAACGGGTGACCCGTCTCGCAATCCTCGTCTTGGACGAGAGATTTCTGGTTGGTTCCGACGGATGGTCGGCGGCAATCAGAAATGTCCCGCGCTAGTCTCGAGTGTCGGATAGACAACGGGCGCCCTCCGGATGAGGGCGCCCGTGTTGCTAAAGGGGCAATTACTTGCGGAGGCTGAGACGCTGCAGAAGTTCGTTATACTTCGGCAGGTTGTGGCGCTTCAGATAGTCCAGCAGCTTGCGGCGGCGGGAGGCCATCTGGAGAAGGCCACGGCGGCTATGGAAATCCTTGCGGTGGGTGCGGAGGTGCTCGGTCAAGTGATTGATGCGAGCGGTCAGCAGCGCGACCTGGACTTCGGAAGAACCGGTGTCCGTATCGTGGATTTTGTAGTTGGAGATGATTTCGGGTTTGGCGATCGTTGACATGGTTTAGTTTAACTGGGTTACACGACTGTAGGGGACCATTTGCAGGCCCCGTGCCACCCGCTCCCGACGTGGCGAAAACCACGGCGTTTGCCGGCGTCACCGTTCCAATTTGGCGGAGTGCCAAACCAGTCATGGTGGAGCCCCGTAACCGACGGAGCTTCACTAACGCAAGGAGCCAACTTCCCGAATCATCAAGGCGTCGGCAAGCGAAAATTTCGCCCGCGTTGGGTTTGGTGTATCTATTTGCAGGAGATCTGCGGGGAATCAGCCGGCGCGGATGTTCAGTTCCTTCACGTGTCCGCAGCCTGGAAGCTTTTTGATGCGGTCGACGATCATCTTGCGATGAATGAAGAGCTCGTTGCGAACCACGGCGTGGCCGGCGAGAATCGTGAGACGACCGCGCGCATCGATCTGCACGGCGTGCGAATAATGTGCATTGGCGGCGCCGACGAGCTCGGCCCAGTTATCGCGAATCAACTGTTCGGGGGAGTCGCGGCCGATCTGGAATTTGATCATCAGCTCCTCGACCAAGCCGGAGAGTTCCTTGGTCGGACGCTTTTTCATACGCGCCGGCGTGGTGTCGGGCACACGGCGTAACGCGGCGATGAGTTTTTCCGCCTGGAAGGAAAAAGGTGCTGGTTCCGGAGGCATTGGACGGGGCCGGCGGCGTAGATCAGGCCGTCTCAAACGAACCTTGGCGGTTATAGAGACCCTTGTAGAGAGGGTTGCGCTCATACAACTCGGTGTGCGGGCCCGCATCGATGATCCGGCCTTGATCAAACACCAGGATCAACGAGGCATCGCGAATGGTGCTGAAGCGATGCGCAATAATCAGCACAGTCTTGCCCACGACGAGTTTGCGAAGCGCGAGCTGAATGGCGGCTTCGCTTTCGCTGTCGAGGGCGCTGGTGGCCTCATCAAGGATGAGGATCGGTGCGTTTCGCAGGAAGGCACGGGCCACCGCGAGACGCTGGCGCTGGCCTCCGGAGAGCGTGGCGCCGCGCTCTCCCACGATGGTTTCGTAGCCTTGCGGCAGGGTTAAGATAAAATCGTGGGCGAACGCATCGCGCGCGGCTTGTTCGACTTCTTCGCGCGTGGCGTCGTGGCGGCCGAGGAGAAGGTTGTTGTAGACAGTGTCGTTAAAAAGCACCGGCTCCT
The DNA here is from genome assembly GCF_007559335.1 of Rariglobus hedericola. Classification (NCBI taxonomy): domain Bacteria; kingdom Pseudomonadati; phylum Verrucomicrobiota; class Opitutia; order Opitutales; family Opitutaceae; genus Rariglobus; species Rariglobus hedericola. Next base: position 1,229,031 of record NZ_VMBG01000001.1, on the reverse strand, counting down.
GGGATACGATGGCGATATTGCGACGAAGGTCAGCGAGGGAGACATCGCGAATATCAACACCATCCAACGTGATGCGACCCGAGGACACATCGTAAAACCGCGGCACGAGGTTGGCGAAGGTCGATTTGCCGGCGCCGCTCGGACCGACCAGTGCGCAGGTGGTGCCGGCCGGAATGGAAATGCTCACATCGCGCAACGCCGCGGTGTCGTTGTCATACGTGAGCACTACATGCTCGAACGCGAGATTGCCTTGGGCGCGGCCAAGGGGCACGGGATTCACCGGGTCGGCGATGGAGTTGGGGGCGTTTAACACCACTTCCAGACGGTCCAGTGCGGCCGAGCCGATCTTGGTAATGTTCTGCAGCGCGCCCAGTTTCTTGATGGGATCGTAGCAGGTGTAGAGTGCGGTGATGATGGAGACAAACGCCGGCAGGGACAGGCCGGTCTTGTAGGCATACACTAGGGTCATTGAGATGCCGGCGGCCGATATGAGCTCGATCGAAGGCGTGAGTGCCTGGGTATATTTGGTCACCTTCATCTGCGAAACCACCAGACTGTTGGTGAGCGTGCGCAGACGGTTGATTTCGATTTCCTCGAGGCTGAAAGCTCGCACTTCGCGGGCGGCGTTGAGATTCTCGCTGAAGCGTTCACTAACCTGACCGAGCTGGCCTTGCAATTGGCGCGCGCGATTGATCAGGCGTTTGCCTACATAGCGAATGGGCAGGATACACAGCGGGATCACCGCCATACTCACCAATACCAGCCAGACGCCGCGTTCCGTGTAGGCCAGATAACCCAGATAACCCAGTGCGCCGATCAGGGTGGTCGGCTGTTTGAAAATATCGTTGGCGAACGTCGTGAGCGCGGTCTGCAGCGTCTGCGTATCGGTCATGCCTCGCGAGATGAGGTCGCCGGTTTTTTGCCGCTGCAGAAACGATACGGGCAACACCTGCAGCTTGCGGAAGTAGTCCAGACGCAAAGCCTCCAGAATGCGGGTGCCGGCGTATTGGATCAGGTAGCTGTTGAAGTATCCGGCGACTCCACGCAGCGCAAAGATGGTGGGCAGCCACAGCGCGATCAGCATAAGCTGCCAATCGGTCAGGCGCGCCGCTTCAGGATCGAAAATCTTGGGGAAGATTTTCTTTACCATCAATGGCAGGCCGGCGCCGTTGGCGGCGCCGTAGACGATGCCGCACAGAAGCGCCAGGATGATGGATCCGCGAACCGCTTTGAGGTAGGAAAAGTAGGGACGGAAACGACGCATGAAAAGTCACTAAACCCTGCGAAACCCTAGCATTCCACCTCAATCTTTGGCCGAGCGCACGTCGAGGGCGTCGCGGAGGCCGTCACCGAGGAAGTTGAGGGAGAAGAGGGTTAACGAAAATACCGTGCCGGGAAACATGAGCAGCCACGGGTATTCTTCCATACGCTCGGCTCCATCTTTGATGAGAACGCCCCAGGAACTCATGGGCGGTTGCACGCCGAGGCCGAGGAATCCGAGGAAGGCCTCCAGCAACATGACGCCCGGGATGGTGAGCGTCGTGTAGACGATGATCGGTCCAAGGATGTTGGGGATCATGTGGCGAAACAGGATGCGCGGCCGCGAAAGTCCGAGCGAGCGGGCGGCTTCGATGAACTCCATGCGCTTAATCGACATGATCTGACCGCGAACGATGCGGGCCATCGTGAGCCATTCAACCGCGCCGATTGCGATGAAGATGAGTTTGATGTCCCGCCCGAACATCACCGTGAGCAAAATCACGAAAATGGTGAACGGAAGTGCGTAGATGATATCAACGATGCGCATCATGACGCGATCCAGCTTGCCGCCGGCGTAACCGGAAACGGCTCCGTAAATCACGCCGATGGTGAGCGCGACAAATGTCGCGACGAGGCCGACCATGAGCGAGATGCGACCACCATACATCAACCGCGTAAACAGGTCGCGGCCCAACTGATCCGTGCCCAGCCAGTGCGTGAACGAAGGAGGCGAGAACGTGTTGTCGAGATTGTTGTCCTCGTAACCATAAGGACTGAGCCAAGGGCCGACCACGCAGAGGATGCCCAGAGTGATCAGCACTATTCCGCTGAAAACGGCGAGGCGGTTGCGGCGAAGGCGGTGCCAGGCGTCGCGCCACGGGGAGACGCCTTTTTCGAGCTGCGCGATCGTGAGATCAGCGGACGGTAATTTTTCGGGGGCGGGCGATAACATGGGGGCGCGTGGCTTACTCAAATTTGAGTTTCGGGTTGAGCCACACCTGGACCACGTCGACGACGAGGTTGAGGGCAATGATAAGGACTGCGTAAAGAATCACGGTGCCGAGCACCAAGGTGTAGTCTCGGTTGAAGGCGCTGTTGACGAATTCGCGGCCGAGGCCGGGGATCTGGAAAATCGTCTCGATGACAAACGAACCCGTGAGAATACCTGCGATCGCGGGCCCGAGATAAGAAACCACGGGCAGCAGGCCTCCGCGTAGCGCGTGTTTGAAAATGATCCGGGTTTCGGAAGCTCCCTTGGCGCGGGCAGTGCGAATGTAATCAAGGTTGAGAACCTCCAGCATGCCTCCGCGTGTCAGGCGCGCGATGCCGGCGGCGTAAACGATGCCGAGGGTGATTGAGGGCAAAATGCGATCCTGCCATTCATACCAGCCCGAGGCGCTGAACCAGCCGAGGTGAATGGCGAACACGAGAACCAGTAACGGCCCGAGCACGAAAGTCGGCACGCAGATGCCTACCATCGCGAAGGACGATGCAAAGTAATCAATCTTCGTGTTGCGCTTTACCGCAGCGATCACTCCGGCGGTGAGTCCGAGGGCCAGCGCGATGAGGAGGGACAGCCCGCCGAGTTGGAGGGACGCCGGGAGCTTGTCGGCGATGATTTCGTTAACGGTGCGGCTGGCGTATTTGGTCGAGCGGCCAAGATCACCGTGGAGCACGACGGCCTTCAGGTAGTTGGTGTATTGCTGGTGAAGCGGGAGGTTCAGGCCGTAGTAGGCTTCGAGGTTGGCGCGGATCTCGGGCGTCGTGGCCTTCTCGCTGTCAAAGGGACCGCCGGGGACGAACCGCACCATGAAAAAAGTGGCCGTGACGATGATGAAGAGGACGGGAATCGTCTCCAGAAGACGTCGGGCGATGAAGCGAAACATGGAAGGCGGTTAAAGTGAAAAGCGAATACTCACCCCAAGGCAGACATGAATTAATCGGCCAAGTCCACCCACTTCCATGCACGGTTGTCGAGCGGCGTGGTGATCCAGTTTTTGACCTTGGGGCTGATCGCATAGATGCGGGAGTAAAAATAAATCGGGATGACCGGCACTTCGTCGGCCAAGATTGCTTCTAGTTTTTGATATACAGCCATGCGGGCTTCTTCGGTGGGCGTGGCCAGTGCGCCGTGAAGCAGGCGATCGTATTCGGCGTTGGACCAGCCGGTCTGGTTGTTGCCTCCGCCGGTCACCCACATATCAAGGAAGGTGTTGGGATCATCGTAGTCGCCAATCCAACCTGCGCGGGCGACCTGATAATTCAGGGTCTGCTGGGAGTTGAGATACACTTTCCACTCCTGATTTACGATCAGGGCATTCACACCCAGACGGGTCTTCCACATCTGTTGAATGGCTTCGGCGATGACGCGGTGGCTCTCCGAAGTATTAAAGAGAATCTCAACCGGCGGCATGTTCTTGCCCTCAGGGTAACCCGCTTCGACGAGCAGGCGTTTGGCTTCGTCGAGATCGCCGGCGATGCGAGCATTCGAGGTGAATTTATCGGAAGGGGGCGTGAAGTTAAGCGCAGGACTTTGGCCGCCGCTGCGCAGAATATTTTTGATCAAGGATTCACGATCGATGGCGAGGGCGAGGGCGCGACGAACGCGTTTGTCGTCGAGCGGTTTTCGGGTGGTGTTGAGGCGATAAAAGTAAACGCCGTAGTAAGGCGTCTGCCGGTAAGTGTCCTGATGTTCGCGGCGGTAGGTCTCGATTTTGTTGAGCGGGAGCGTGTAGGAATAATCGAGTTCGCCGGTGCGGAAGAGGCGCTCCTCGGTGTCGTCCTTGTCGATCGCGTAGAACTCAATGCCATCGAGCTTCACCGTCGCGTGGTCCCAATAAGTCGCGGAACGGGTGACGGTGATTTTCTGGTTGGGTTTCCAGCTAACGAGGTTGAACGGGCCATTGCCCACGTAGTTGCCGGGACGGGTCCATGCGCTGCCCTTGCGGGTGAGTCCGCCAAATTTTTCGACGGTGGGAATATGCACGGGAAACCACGCGTAGTGCTTGAGTGATTCGAGGAGGAAGGGCGTGCGGTGCTTGAGCGTGAGTTGCAGCGTGCGGGCATCGAGGGCCTTGGCGCCGACTTGGGCGAAATCGGTGATTTTCCCGGTGTTGAACTCCTCGCCGTTGACGAGATGGAAAAGTTTATAGGCGTATTCGGCACCAAGCGACGGCGTGAGCATGCGTTGGAATGAACGCACGAAATCCTGGGCGGTGACGGGATCGCCGTTGGACCATTTTGCATTGTCTCGCAGGTGGAACGTGTAGAGCAGGCCGTCGGCGGAAATTTCCCAGGTTTCCGCAACACCGGGGGCGATGCCACCGTCGGGCGAGTAGGTGACGAGCCCTTCGATGAGCGCGGTGATGATCTTGTTTTCCCCGACACCGGTCACGACCTGCGGATCGATATCCTCGGGTTCAGCGCCGTTGCCGATGCGGAGAACTTTGCCGTTCGCGGTTTCGGTGGAGACTTCTTTTTTAGAACAGCCGGCGATGAAGATCAGCAGAAAGGCGGTGGCGAGCAGGCCGGCACGACGAAAAAGGGGCGTGAACATGCGCCGAGTTAAACGTCTGACGGGCGTCCGGCAAGGGAGTCCCCATGTATTTTTAACGAGGAAACTTTTGTTTGAATCAACGCCGCTTAAACACCGGCCAGCGCCTCATCAAGGACGGCGAGGAGGAAGTCGGCGTCGGCCTCGGTGATGCACATCGGGGGTTTGATGCGGAGGGTGTTGCCCTTGAGTCCTCCTTTGCCGATGAGCAGCCCTAGCTCGCGGCATTTTTCGAAGACGGCGAGACACTCGGCGGTGGCGGGTTCCTTGGTGGTGCGGTCTTTGACCAGCTCGACGCCCAGCATCAGGCCGAGTCCGCGAATGTCGCCGATCAAGGTATGTTTCTCGGCGAGTTTGGCGAAGCCCGCTTTGAGTTGGGCGCCGCGAGCGAGGCTGTTGGCCTGAAGACCTTCCTGGTCGATGACCTCGAGGACGGCGCGACCCATCGCGGTGCAAACGGGGTTGCCGCCGTAGGTGTTGAAGTGGATGCGGGCTGCGAGGGTTTTGGCGATCTCGGGCGTGGTGACGACGGCGGCGAGCGGGCAGCCGTTGCCGATGCCCTTGGCCATGGTGACGATGTCGGGAATGACGCCTTGGGTTTCGAAACCCCAGTAGTGCGTGCCGGTGCGACCGAAGCCGGCCTGAACTTCGTCGGCCACGCAGAGACCGCCGGCGGCGCGGGCGTGGGCGTAAGCCTTTTTCAAATACCCGTCAGGGAAGACAATGGTGCCGCCGACTCCCTGGATGGATTCGGCGAAGAAGGCTGCGATGCGGCCGCTAGTGCCGAATTGGATCAGGTTCTGGATGTCATCGGCATATTTGGTGGCGGCATCGGGATCACCGACGAAGGGGCCGCGGTAGGAGTCGGGCATGAGCGCGTGGTGGACGCCGAAGCCGCCGGGAACGTTGTATTTCCAGGTGTGGTGGGAGGTGAGGCCCATGGTGGACTGGCTGCCGCCGTGGTAGGCGTTGCGCAGGGCGACGACGTCGTAGTTGCCGGTGTAGGCGCGGGCCATCAGGAGGGCGAGGTCGTTGGCCTCGGAGCCGGAGTTGACGAAGTAAACGACCTTCAAATCGCCGGGCATCTTGGCCGCGAGGTCGCGGGCGTAGAGCGCGATGTTGGGATTCAGGTAGATCGTCGTCGTGTGCTGGATGAGCGCGTTCTGGGCATTGGCGGCGGCGTTGACGTGCGGGTGGCAATGGCCGACGGAGACGGTGACGATGCCACCAAAACCATCGAGATAACGGCGGCCGGTTTCGTCGAAGAGCCACTGGCCTTTGCCCTCAACGATGGTGAGTGGCTTTTTATAATAATGAAAAATGCCCGGGTTCACGTGCGCCTGACGCATCGCGAGAATTTCGTCGGGAGTGGGACCGGTGTAGGGCTGAGGGACGTAGGAGCAGGGAGGGAGAGTGGGCATGGAGGAGTGAATTTTTAACCACTAATGAACACTAATGGGCACTAATGTGGGAAAGGCTGAGGTCAGGCGGGTTTGGAGAGTTTGCGGAAGGCAATGTAGAGGGCGAAGGCGAGGGCGAAGCCGACGAACCACGCTTGGTTGTAGAGGGTGTGGAAGATCGGCGGGATCGAATCCGCCGCTATGACGTGAGTGACGGCGAGAAAGCCGGGCAGGTTGGGCAGCACGGCGAGGGTGAACGCACCGAGTCCGGCGAGACTGAAGCCTTTGGTGAAGCTGTAGGAGCCGGTCGGGTCGTAGAGGGCGTCGACGTCGAGGCGGCGTTTGCGGATGACGAAGTAGTCGGCGATCATGATGCCGGCGATGGGGCCGAGGAGCGCTCCGTAGCCGATGAGCCAGGTGAAAATGTAGCCGGTGGGATCAGCCATGAGCTTCCACGGAAACATCGCTACGCCAATAACAGCGGTGATGATGCCGCCGGTTTTGAAACTGATGAGTCGAGGAGCGAGGTTGGCGAAGTCGTTGGCGGGTGAAACGACATTGGCGGCGATGTTGGTGGAGAGCGTCGCGATGGAAAGCGCGAGTAATGCGATGACGGAGAGGACGGGGCTGTTGAACCTGGCGATGAGCTGGACGGGATCCCAGATGGCTTCGCCGAAGACTACGATGGTTGCGCTGGTCGCGACGATGCCGACAAAGGAATAGAGCACCATGGTCGGCGGAAGACCAATGGCCTGGCCGATGATCTGGGAGCGCTGGTTTTTGGCGAAGCGGGAGAAGTCGGGGATGTTGAGCGAGAGCGTGGCCCAGAAGCCGACCTGTGCGGTAAGGCTGGCGCCGAAGACCGGCCAGAATTCGGAGGTAGTAGCGAACTTGGAGGGTTGTGAAAAGATGGGGCCGAAGCCGTGGGCGGCGTTGTAGGCCCATACGATGAGCGCGGCGCCGACGAGAAGGAGAAACGGCGCGGACAGGGCTTCGAGCCATTTGATCGAGTCCATGCCGCGCACGATGAAGTAGATGTTGAGCGCCCAGAAGAGGAGGAAGCAGAAAAATTGTCCGGCGCTGATGCCGAGGACGGGGAGCGCGGGGGCGGTGGCCGGATCGAAACTGAAGATGAGCGCGGCGGTGGCGTAGATGGCGGAGCCCCCGATCCATGTCTGGATACCAAACCAACCGCAGGCGACGATACCGCGCATGACGGCGGCGATGTTGGCACCGCGTGTTCCGAAGCTGGCGCGGAGGAGGACGGGAAACGGGATACCATAGGCGGTGCCGGGATGGGCGTTGAGGGTCATCGGGATGAGCACGATGACGTTGCCGAGGAAGATGGTGATGAGAGCCTGCCACCAGTTCATGCCGGTGCCAATGAGGTTGCCCGCCATCGTGTAAGTCGGGATGCACACGGCCATGCCGACCCAGAGCGCGGCGATGTGCCAGGTGGTCCACGTGCGTTTCGCCGGATCGACGGGGGCGAGGTCGGCGTTGTAGAGAGGGCTGGAGGTGATTTCGGCCATGCGGGCTAACGGATCAGAAATGGTTCGGAGCGCGTTTCAGGAATTGGCCGCGGCCGATGGTTCCGGTGAATTTGCCGCCACGGACGGCGACCTCTCCGCGAACGGTGACGACGGACGGACGACCTTCGATGGGCCAGCCTTCGAAGCCGCTGTAATCCACGTTCATCGTCTGGGTGGCGGCAGAAATTTTACCACGATAAGCCGGATCGTAGATGACGAGATCGGCGTCCGCGCCGATTTGAATGCAGCCCTTGCGAGGGAAAAGACCGAAGAGTTTGGCGGCTTGAGTGCTGGCGACATTCACGAAGGTATTCAGGTCGAGGCGGCCGGTTTTAACGCCATACGTGTAGAGTAGGTTGATGCGGTCCTCGAGCGCGGGGATTCCGTTGGGTATCTTCGTGAAATCGGCGGCACCCATGGGTTTTTGATCTTTGAAATCAAACGGAGCGTGGTCCGTGGCGACGGTTTGAATGAGGCCGGTGCGAAGAGCGTTCCAGAGCACGGGCTGGTTGCGGGCGTCGCGCAGCGGTGGGGACATGACAAATTTGGCACCCTCTAAGTCGGTTTTTTCGGCGTAGGTTTTGTCGATGAGCAGATATTGGATGAGTGTTTCGACGGAGACATCGACGCCGCGGAGGCGGGCATCAACGGCGTTCTTGAGGGCTTCTTCGCAACTCAGGTGAACGATGTAAACGGAAGTGCCGGTCAACTCGGCGAACGTCATCAAGTGGTGGACGCCCTCGGCCTCGACGAGTGGCGGACGGCTCTCGTGATGTTGGGCGGGATCGGTTTTTCCCGCGGCGAGCAGTTCCTTTTGACGCTCGGCGATAAGCGTCTCGTTTTCGCAGTGGGCGGTGACGATGACGCCCAGTTCCTTGGCCAGTTTGAGGGTCCGGTAAAGTTCCGTGTCGTCGATGCCGAACGCGCCTTTGTAGGCCAGGAAGATTTTGAAAGACGATACGCCTGCCGCAACGATGGCGCGGAGTTGATTGGCCGAGGCGTCATCGAATTTGGTCACGCCCATGTGGTAGCTGTAATCGCAGCAGGCTTTGCCGTCGGACTGGGTATTCCAGGTGTCGAAGCCCTCCTTGGCTGACATCGCGCGCGAAGGGCAGCACATGTCAAAGATGGTGGTGGTTCCTCCCACCAGAGCGGCCTGCGTTCCTGTGGTGTAAGTATCTTTCGAATACGTTCCCATGAACGGAAGATAGATGTGCGTGTGCGGATCGATGAAGCCGGGGAAGATGTATTTTCCGGTGGCATCAATGATCTCGGCTCCGGTCGGCGCAGGGAGATTCCGGCCGATGGCTGAAATGGTTTCACCCTCGCAATAAATGTCGGCGATGTAGCGTTCGGTGGCGGTGACGATTTCGCCGTTTTTAATGAAGAGGCTCATGGGCGTTACTTTTTCCAGACATCGCCGACGCCTTCGGAGAACCAGCGGGTGCTGACGACTTTTTGGCGCGTGTAGAATTGGACGGCTTCCTTGCCCTGAATGTGGAGGTCGCCGAAGAAAGAATCGTCCCAGCCGGTGAACGGGAACATCGCCATGGTGGCGGGCACGCCCACGTTGATGCCAATCATGCCCGCCTTCACGCGGTGTTTGAACTCACGGGCCGCCTGACCTGAATTGGTGAAAATCGCCGCACCGTTGCCGAAGGCGGATCGGTTGGTCGTCTCGATGGCGGCATCAAGGTCGTCCATGCGGATGACGTTGAGCACAGGGCCGAAAACTTCTTCGCGGGCGAGTGCCATGTGGTCTCGAACGTCGTCGACAATGGTCGGTCCAAAATAAAAACCGGCGGGCGCTTCGGAAACTTTGAGTGTGCGGCCGTCGGCCAGAATTTTGGCGCCTTCGGATTCGCCGCTGTCGACCAGGCTGGCGATGCGATCGCGGTGGGCTGCGGTGATAACGGCGCCCATGTGTGGTTGCGCGGCGCGATCGGTGGGGCCGACCTTGATGGCCTTGGCTGCGGTGATGAGATCGGGGAGAAGTTTATCGGCGGCGGCGCCCACAGTGATCGCGGTGGAGCCCGCCATGCAGCGCTCGCCGGCGCAACCGAAGGCGGCGGTGGCGAGGTTTTCGACGGTTTTGCCCATGTCGGCATCGGGCATGATGACGATGTAGTTTTTGGCGCCGCCGTTGGCTTGGACGCGCTTGCCGTGGCGCGTGCCGGTCTCGTGGATGTGTTTGGCGACGGGAGTTGAGCCGACGAAGGAAATGGCTTTGACGGTCGGATGGGTGAGGAGCGTGTCCACGACTTCACGACCACCGTGAACGAGGTTCATCACGCCTTTGGGCAGGCCGGCTTCGATGAGGAGTTCGACGAGTGCGATGGCGGTGAGCGGGACTTTTTCGCTCGGCTTGAAAACGAAGGTGTTTCCGCACGCGATTCCCAACGGGAACATCCAGAGCGGAACCATTGCAGGAAAGTTAAACGGCGTGATGCCGACGCAGACGCCGAGCGGCTGGTTCATTGTTTCGCAATCCACGCCGCGGGCGATATTTTCGAGCGTGTCGCCCATGAGCAACGTGGGGATCCCACAGGCGTATTCGACGTTTTCGAGTCCGCGATGCAGGTCGCCTTTGGCTTCGATGGCGGTCTTGCCGTGTTCGCGGCAGATCAACGCAGTGATGCGTTCGAAGTTTTGTTCGATCAGATGGCGATAGCGGAAAAATACACGTGCGCGATCAACAGGCGGTGTGTCGCGCCACGCAGGAAATGCGGCAGCAGCAGCTGCGATCGCGGCCTCGGCGTCGACGCAGGTGCCGACGGGACAAGTGGCGATAATCTCACCGGTCGACGGATTGAACACGGGCGTCGTCGCTGAAGACGACGCGGGCATCCACTGGCCGCCGATGTAGTTCTGACAGATGGGAAGGGACATGACGCGTCCGTTGGTCGGACGTTAGCGGGCGAGGTCGTTGGACTGCTTGACGAAATCGTCGCCGGTCCATTCCGCATCGTTGGCGACCATTTTTTTCGTGGCTGAAGCGGAGGCGGCGACCGCGGCTTTTTGGGCGTCCTTGCGGGCGGTTTGTTTGACGACGAGATCGGCGTGCGTGGTGAAGTAGGGGAGACTCTTGCCTTTGAAGTCCGCGATGGTCTCGAATTTGTGTTTTTCCATGAACGCGAGGAGCTGGTCCTGCATGGGCTTCACGCATTCGTAGCCGAACTTCATGACGCCTGTGCAGACTTGAACGGTGTCGGCACCGAGGAGAATAAACTGCGCGGCGTCCTCGCCCGTTTCGATTCCGCCGAGGCCGGAGAGACTGCGATCGGGGAATTCTTTCTGAATCATGGTCGCGAGCTCCATGACCATGCGAAGTGCGATGGGTTTCACGGCTTTCGACGAATAGCCGCCGGGCGTGGTGTAGCCCTCGACGGTGGGTTCGGGGCGCAGCGTTTCGAGGTTAACGCCCATCACGCTGCGGATCGTGTTGATGGCTGCGAGACCGGTGGCGCCGCCGCGAAGTGCGGCGCGGCCCGGATCTTCGATGTGGGTGATGTTGGGCGTCATCTTTGCCCAGACGGGGAGCTTGGTGGCGGACTTCACCCAACCGCACACTTCCTCGAGAATCGCGGGGTCCTGGCCCATGGCGGCGCCCATCTTGCGTTCAGGCAAACCGTGAGGGCAGGAGAAGTTGAGTTCGAACGCATCGACGCCGGCCGCCTCGCAACGCTGCACGAGCTCGATCCACGCGTCCTTGTTGAACTCCTCCATGATGGAGGCGATCAACGCACCGGGAGGCTGGGCATCTTTGCAGCGCTTGAATTCGTCCTCCCAGATTTTGAAGGGACGGTCGCTGATGAGCTCGATGTTTTCCCAGCCGATGATCTCGCCGTTGTTGGAGTGGAGTTTGGCGTAGCGGGGGGAAACGTTGACGACCTTCGAGGCGTCGAGACTGACGGTCTTGGCAATGACGCCGCCCCAGCCCTCGCGAAACGCGCGGTTGATCACACTGAGGTTGGTGCCGGGAGGGCCGGAGCCGATGATGAAAGGATTGGGAAGCTTCAGGCCGTCGACGACAGTGGATAGGGTGGGCATGTTAAAAAATCGGTGCGCGGTGGGTGTGCGCAGGAATGAGCCGCTGGATGGGGAGTGAGGTTCTCCGGGGGTGCTCGGCGGGCGTGTCTTGTTGAAAGATCATTCGTGCGAGAGCGAGCGGGCGAGAACGCGGGCTGGCTCATTAGTTGCTGACTCATGGTTCTAGCATCGGCCGTGCCTAAACTGCAGCGGGGCATGCCGGCCGCCTCAACCTCACGACATGTCATGACCTTAGATCCGAAGCGAACAGTGGCCGAGCTGAAGGAATTGCGCCGGCTCACCGGTGATGAAAACGGTGCGCAACGCGTGGCGTTTGGCGGAACGTGGTTGAGCGCGCGCGCGTGGCTGCGCGCCAAGCTCGAGGAGCTGCCGGTGGAAATGCACACGGACGCGGCGGGGAATTTCTGGGCGACGTTGAAGGGTGATTCCGAGCGCGCGCTGGTGATCGGCGGTCATCTGGATTCGGTTCCGAACGGCGGCTGGCTCGACGGCTGCCTCAACGTGGTCGCGGGCGTGGAGATTCTGCGGCGCATCGTAACGCAATATGGTGGACGCCCGCCGGTGACGGTGCGGCTCGTGGATTGGGCGGACGAAGAAGGTGCGCGCTTTGGGAAAAGTTTATTCGGTTCGTCGGCATGCGCGGGCACGCTCGACATGGACGAGGCACGAAAGTTGACGGACAAAACGGGCACGAGGTTGCCCGAGGCGTTGCAGGCGTGTGATCTGGAGTTTGAGAGCGTGAAGGACAGCGGCGTGGAGTTGAAGTCCGCGGCCGCCTACATCGAATTGCACATCGAGCAAGGTCCGGTGCTGCTGGACCTCGACCTGCCGCTGGCCGCAGTGCTGGGGACGTTCGGCGTGGAACGGCATGCGATCACGTTTCGCGGCCAGGCGGCGCACTCGGGCAGCACGCCGATGAATCGGCGCAAGGATGCGTTCCTGGCGGCGGCACGGATGAGTCCGGAAATTTATGCGATCACGGACCGGAACGGCGGCGTGTGCACGATCGGATCCTGCACGACGAAGCCGGGGATCGTGACAAGTGTGGTGGCGGAGTGCCGGATCACGCTCGATCAACGGCATCTGGATGCGGACGCGCTGGCGCGCATGCTGGCCGAGGCGAAGGCGGCCAGCGAACGCTTCGCGATGGAGGGAGGCATGACCGTGGAGTGGGAACGGTTGTGGCACATCGAACCGCGTCCGTTTGCGCCGGAGTTAATCGAACTCTGCGACGAGGCGATTAAGGAAACGTGCGGAGTATCGCACCGCATGCCGTCGGGCCCGTTGCACGATGCGGCGGAAATGTGCGGAGCGGGCGTGCCGACGGTGATGATGTTCGTGCAAAGTTTGCACGGCATCAGTCACAACAAAATCGAAGACACGAAAGAAGAACACCTCGAAGCCTGCGTGGTTGCGTTCGACCGCCTCGCGGAAAAAACAATGACGTGGATCAAGCATAGCGCATAAGCAGGCTGGGCGGGATCTGAAGTGTCCTTCGGTCACCTTTAAGAGGGCATACCTCCGTGCACAGGCGGCACAGAGCACGGTCGTCGTAGACGTGACGGCGCGGACTGGCGGAGTGCCGCTTCGCGCGAGCCACTGCACCGTCCAGGCCGCTCCCAGCGGGGTTGCACTCCACCGGACGGAGCACGCGTTATCGCGGGCGGAGGAGGAAGTAGACTGCTTGACGGCTCGGAGGCTGCGGAGGGCTGGCGCGACGTGTGCCGTTTGGTGATTGGGGACGTTGCGCAGACGTTACGGCGCGGGCTTTATCACTTTGGCGGGATCAAATTCCAAGTTCCGGCTGGCCGGGTTCGGATTAAAGTAGGACGTGACATAGACCCAAGCCGCGCCAGGTGTGTTGCGCACTGTGACCCGACCATACCCTTGCTGCGTTTTAACAAAAAAGGCTGCGCCGTTATCGCCCTGCCAAACAACTGGCTTGGGTGTTTTATCTGTTACCTCAATGGTTTCCATGTAATCAGTTTCTGGAGCCTCAATCGGAAACTCTACTGTCGATATAACGAGACCACCACCGGGAACGCTTATACGGGCCGCCCAACCCTTGCGGCTAGTATCTATATTGGGCAAACGTTCCACCATCACGGCCGCACCTTTGGGGCCTATAACAAAGGAACGCTTTTGACCTGAGGAAAGTTCAGCCTCTTGATTTTCACGAACAACAAGCGGGTCGGCCTGGCGGTTTTTATGCATCTTAAAGATGACCGGGTTGCCTGCATTCGGAACGTGCCACTCCGGTTCATAGTAGGCAGCGTATTCAAAGCTGAATCGGTTGCCGCTATCATATATTCTGTAACCATCTTTCTTTATACGAATAATTAAGCGCTTACCGTTAACTCCGTTTAAACTAAAATTTCCCTGAGTATCAGCTGTCATAGTCCGTTCGGAGGTGCCATTGGGAGAGATATCGGTCCAATGCATGCTTACGATTGCGGCCGATACTGGAAGCCCTTCATCATCTATGACTTTTCCGTAAAACTCTATTGGCATCTTCCATTCAAATTTTTGATCTAGCTTAGACATTTTAAGCCACCATTGATGCAGATCCTCAGGGCTTGCGTTGCGAGGAGGCGGAACGATTAAGGTCGGTTCCGTGATTTGCTGCGTTGGTTCTTGTGAGGGTTCGATTAACGCAGCCGCATGCGACGATTCGGCCGGCTTTTTTGGGGATATAGACCACCATAAGCTGACACCTAGTATTAATAAAAATATCGCGACAAAAAAGATTCGTTTGGATTTCATAATTAGCGAACATTCTCAAATATAGTTCTATAAAAAGTTTGGAGCGCCGTCAGTGTGGACTACTGGCTTTGAAGCCAAACGTGCTTGTAGGGGTGGTGATCGAGGATCGTTGGATGCCAGCCTTGCACGGATGGGTTTAACAGGAAGACGTGCGTGTAATGATAGATCGGGACGAACGGTGCATCGGCGATGAGGATCGCTTCGGCTTGTTCAAAGAGTGCGTTGCGAGCGGTGGCGTCGGAGGTGCGGGCGGCTTGGAAGAGCAACTGGTCGTAGGCGGGGTTGCTCCAGCCGCTGTGGTTGTTGCCGCTGTCGGCCGTCCACACGGAGAGGAACGTCGCGGGGTCGTTGTAGTCACCGATCCAGGACGAACGCAGGATCTGGAAATCTTTTGCGCGGCGGGCGGCGAGCACGCTTTTGCCTTCCATGTTGAGCAGGCGGATTTCCAAGCCGAGCTCGGCGCGCCAGGTCGCCTGCATGGCCTCGGCGATGATGCGATGGTTGTCGGAGGTGTTGAGCAGGATTTCGAGGACGGGCGCGCCTTTGCCTTCGGGATAACCGGCTTCGGTGAGCAGGCGGCGGGCTTCGTTGAAGTCGGTGGCAATGCCGGAGGTGGACGTGTAGCCGGCGGTGCCTGGAGGGGTGAAGGCGTGGGCGGGTTGCTGGCCGGCGCGAAGGATTTTTTCGGCGATGCCTGCGCGGTCCACGGCGAGGGCGAGGGCGCGGCGGACTTTGACGTCGTTAAGGAAAGGTCGGTTGGTGTTGAGCGTGTAGTAGTAGGTGCCGAGATACGGATCGATGCGGAGGACGGCGGGGTTGTCCTTGCGGTAGGCGTCGACCTTGGCGACGGGCATGGCCTCGGTGAGGTGAAGCTGGCCGGAGCGGAACGCGCGTTCCTCGGCGTTGAGATCCTCGATGGGCAGGAAGCGAATGCCGTTCAGGCGGACGGTCGCGGCGTCCCAGTAGGTGGCGGACTTGACCACGTCGATGTGCTGGCCGGTGCGCCATTCCTTGAGGGCGAACGGACCATTGCCGACGAACGTGGCGGGGAGCGTCCAGCGGTTGCCGCGCGTGTAGGGTGAGCCGGATTTTTCGAGCGTGGGCACGTGCACGGGCCACCACACCCAGTGCTGCACCATGGAGAGGAAGGAGGCGGCGGGGTGCTCGAGCGTGATGCGGACGGTGCGGTCGTCGGGTGCGGAGAAGCCGACCTGGGAAAAATTCGTGAGCTTGGCTTTGTGAAACGCCTCGGCGTTCTGGACGATGTAGAGAAGATACGCGTTGTCGGCGGCGAGGGACGGCGTGAGCACGCGTTTCCAGGAGCCGATGAAATCGCGCGAGGTGACCGGCTCGCCGTTAGACCAGCGGGCGTTGGCGCGAAGGTGAAACGTATAGGTGAGCCCGTCGGCGGACAGTTCCCAGCGTTCGGCGACACCGGGGACGGGGGCGAGAGTCTGCGGGTCTTCGGCCACGAGTCCCTCGAAGAGAGCGGAGAGGACGGTATAATCGTTGGCGGTGGTGGCGAGGTGCGGGTCGAGATCGGCGACCTCGGGGCCCATGCCGCGGATGAGAATCTGTTCGCGGTTACCGCGTTCGACGGCGGTTTCGCGTTTGGTGCAGCCGGTGATGGACAGAAGACAGAGGACGGCGGACAGAAGACAGAGGACGGAGGACGGAGGACGGGCGGCGGACGGACGCATGGATAAGTTAAACGTGCTCGATGAGCGCGACGGCGTGGGCGGCGATGGCGAGACCCTCGCCGATTTGGTCAACGCCCTCGTTGGTGGTGGCCTTAAGGCCGATCTGGCCGACGCCGAGTCCGGTGGAGCGCGCGAGGGCGGACTTCATCTCGGCGAGGCGCGGGTAGATCTTGGGTTTTTCGGCGATGACCGAGGCGTCGATGTTGACGATGCGCCAACCGAGCTTGGCGAGCTCGGCGGTCACGCGTTGGAGCAGAACCTGCGAATCGATGTTCTTGTAGGCGGGATCGGTGTTGGGGAAAAAATGACCGATGTCGGGCAGGGCGGCGGCGCCGAGGAGCGCGTCGCAAATCGCGTGGGTGAGGGCGTCGGCATCGGAGTGACCGTCGAGGCCGTAGTCGGCTTCGAAGCGCACACCGCCGAGGATCATCGGACGTCCCGCGACGATGCGGTGGATGTCGTAACCGTGACCGATGCGGAGGGAGGTCATGACTGCGATTGCGAGAGGAGATACTCGAACCAAGGCAGGTCGGCGGGCGTGGTGAGCTTGGGGTTGGCGTGCGAGTTTTCCAAGATGGCGACGGGGTGTTTAAGGAGTTCCACGGCGGCGGCGTCGTCAGTGATGTGGAGCTTTTTCTTGGCGACCTTGGCGTAGGCGGCGTCGATCAGATCGCGGGCAAAAACCTGGGGGGTTTCCATGGCCCAGAGTTTGTCGCGGTTGAGGGACTTGAGGTGGCCGTCGGCACGGTGCTCTTTAATAGAGTCGGTCACGCGATGGGCGAGGACGACGGCATCTTCGCGCAGAACGATCTTGTGCAGGGCGATGAGCTGGTCGACGCGGACAAACGGGCGTGCGCAGTCGTGGATAAACACCTTGCCGATGTCGGGCGGGAGAGCAGCGAGCGCGGCGGCCACGGAGTCCTGACGCTCTTCGCCGCCGGGGACGAAGAGGGCGGGAGTCGGGGCGTAGGCAGATAGCTCGAGCATCTGCTTCTGATCACGGTAAACGATGACGTAGAAATCCGCGACACCGCTCTCGGCGAACGCGGTGGCCGAGTGCACGAAGAGCGGGCGACCACCGAGGGGGGCGAGGATCTTGTCCTCGACGGTCCCGTTCATGCGATGGCCGCTGCCTGCGGCGAGAAGGATGGCGGCGGTGCGTGGCATGTTTTTTAGTTTAAGTTCAAAGTTTAAGTTGAAGATCAGGCAGAGGCGAGGTCGGCGAGGATGGCACGGGTGGCGGCGACGGGGTCCTTGGCTTTGAGAATCGGGCGCCCGACAACGATATAACTGGAGCCGGCGCGGGCGGCGTCGCCGGGAGTCATGATACGTTTCTGGTCATCGCCACCGGCTTCACCGGCGGGACGGATGCCGGGCGTGACGAGCTGGATGCCGGCGGGAAGATGTTTGCGGAGCATGGAGACTTCGAGCGGCGAACAAACGAGACCGGTGAGGCCGGAGTCGGAGGCGAGCTGGCCGAGACGCGAGACCTGTGATTCGGGAGACACGGAGACGCCGAGTTCGCAGAGGCCGGTGGCGTCCATCGAGGTGAGCACGGTGACGCCGAGGAGCAGCAAGTCGGGCTTGGAGGCAAGCTGGGCTTTGCGGGCGTAGGTCATCATCTCGCGGCCACCGGAGGCGTGGAGCGTGAGCATGCCGATGGGAAGCGGGGCGAGGGACTCGACGGCCTTGGCGACGGTGTTGGGGATGTCGTGGAGCTTAAGATCGAGAAAGATATTAAAACCTTCATCGGCGACGGCCTTCACATAATCAGGACCGTAGGCGGTGAACATTTGAAGACCGATCTTGACCCAGCGCAGTTCGCCACGGAGCTGACGGAGAATCGGCGCGGCTTCTTCACGGGTGGGGACGTCGAGGGCGAGGATGAGATCGCAAGGCATGATGTTGAGGTGCTAATCCACGCTAATATCCGCCAATCGAAAGAAAATTCGTTCGAATCGGTCCCGCGCACGGTTAAGGTTATGGTCACAATTTTGTGACGCTCGTCTTATCCAGTCCCGCCAAGTTAAACCTCTTCCTCGCGATCACGGGGCGGAGGGCAGACGGCTTTCACGACCTCGTGTCGGTGGCGGCGCCTTTGGAGTTCGGCGATACGCTCACGGTCGAACTGCGGCCGGCGGGATTCTCTCTCGAATGTGACGATCCGGCCTTGGAAATCGACGGGACGAATCTGGTGCTGCGCGCGGCGCAGGCTTTCGCGGAGGCGGCCTCGTGGACGGGTGGAGCGCATTTCTCTTTGCAGAAACGCATTCCCATGGGAGCAGGTTTGGGTGGAGGCAGCAGCAATGCATCCACGGCGCTGCTGGCGTTGAATCAACTGGCCGGTGGCGTGCTCACGATGGAAGAACTCGGGACGGTCGCCGCGACGCTGGGCTCGGATTGTCCGCTGTTTTTGCAGGATGGGCCGGTCATCATGCGCGGGCGAGGGGAGTCGTTGCGCGTGCCGCCGCCGCAGGCGATCGACCGGTTGCGCGGACGGCGCGTGTTGGTCTTCAAGCCGGCGTTTGGCATCAGCACCGTCTGGGCTTACCGCCAACTGGCGGCCGGTGCGCCGGCCAGTTACCTGCCGTCGGTGGCGGCCGAGACTCAGTTGATGACATGGATGGATGATGCTACGGCGCCGGCCGAAGAGTTGTTGTTTAACAATATGGAAGTGCCCGCGTTCACCAAACATATTGCCCTGCCGGTGGCATTGGAGTGCTTGCGGGAGGAATTCGATCTGGCGCCGCGTATGAGTGGCAGCGGGAGCGCGTGCTTTGCTTTTCTGCCGGAAAACGCCCCGGTCGCCGCAATCACGGCCCGGATTCGGGAGCTTTGGGGCGCGGAGGCATTTGTGACGGAGACGCGTCTGGCCTGACTTGTGTGGAAAAACCACGCACTCATTAACAAAAGCGAGTTGACGCTGCGCGACGCGGAGCCGTTATCGTAGTGCGTCCCGAGTCCAACCCCGGCCAAACGGACACTCTGAATGTCCACGGATAAACGCGGTAAAACCGAGACTCTGGTGCAAGGCATCGCCGCCTCGCAGGGAATCGCTTATGGCCAGGCGTTTTTGTATCTGCAGAGCGACGTCGAAGTGCCGGCCTATCAGGTCGAGCCCGAGAAACGCATGCAGGAGATCTCGCGCTTCGATCACGCGATCTTGGTTACGCGCCAGCAGATCCAGAAGATCATGTCCGAGGTGGACAAGAATCTCGGGCCCGAGGAAGCCCAGATTTTTGATGCACATCTCCTCGTCCTCGAAGACCAGGCGCTGATTTCGGAAACGATCCGCGAGTTCGAGACGAGCGGGCGAAACATCGAGACCTGCTTCAACAAAGTTTCGCAGCGTTACATCAAGGCGTTCTCCGAGATCGATGATGAATACCTGCGCGAGCGTTCCGGTGACATCCGCGATGTCGCGCAACGCGTTCTCCAGAATCTTCTCGGACACTCCAGCCAGAATCTCAGCCAGCTCGTGGAAAAACGCGTGGTCATCGCCAATGACATCTCGCCCTCGGACGCGGCCGGTATCGACAGCTCGCAGGCATTGGCGATCGTCACCGATTCCGGCAGCAAAACGAGCCATGCGGTGATTGTGGCGCGTTCGATGAAAGTGCCCGCCGTGGTCGCCGTGCGCGACCTGACGAAGCAAGTGATGCCCGGCGACTGGGTGCTCGTGGATGGTTACGAAGGCCTGGTCATTCTCAACCCGACCCAGCAGACGCTTTTCCGTTACGGACAGATTCAGATTCAGAAGAAAGGCTTCGAGCAGCGCCTCATGGAGGCCAACCGTCGTCCCGCCACCACGCTGGACGGCGTCACGATCACGCTGCGCGCCAACATCGAAAAGGTCGACGAGTGTGCGCTGGTGAAGGAATACCTCGCAGACGGCGTGGGGCTTTTCCGCACCGAGTTTCTTTATCTCAACGCGGGCCACATCCCCAGCGAGGAAGACCAGTTTCACGCTTACAAAGCCGTGGCCGAGTCGCTCGCTCCCTCGCCGGTCGTCATTCGCACGCTCGATCTCGGCGGTGATAAACCGATGGCGGGCCACCCGCACCTTTTCCCGAAGGAGGACAATCCCTTCCTCGGCTACCGCGCGATTCGGTTCTGCCTGGATCATCCGGAAATTTTCAAAGACCAGTTGCGCGCCATCCTGCGCGCGAGCGCCCACGGTGACATCCGGATGATGTATCCGATGATCAGCGGGCGCGATGAACTCACGCGCGCGAACGTCATGCTCACCGAGTGCAAGGAAGAGCTGAAGGCCAAGAAAATCCCCTTCAATGCCGCGGTGCAGGTCGGCGCCATGATCGAGATCCCCAGCGCCGCCATCACGTCGGACGTGCTGGCGAAGGATTGCGATTTTTTCAGCATCGGGACGAATGACCTGATTCAATACCTGCTCGCGGTGGACCGCGTGAACAACCGGATCGCGCATCTCTACGAGCCAACGCATCCGGCGGTGATTCGCATGTTGAAGCTCGTGGTCGATGAAGCCCACAAGAACAAGATCAAGGTCAGCGTGTGCGGCGAGATGGCCGGTGATTCGGTTTATGCGCCGCTGTTGCTCGGACTCGGAGTCGATGAATTGAGTATGACGCCCCCGCTGATCCCGGCGGTTAAATACCTGATTCGTTCCATGAAGCTCAGCGATTCCCAGAAGCTCGCCGAGGATGCGTTGAAACTCACCTCCGCGAAGGAAATCTTCACGCTGTGCAATGAGTTCAGCCGCATGCGCGTGAAGTTGAATTGAGCGCCGCGCTTTCCGTGTTGCGCGGAAAGCGAGTGCATTGATTTAGCGGGTAAAGGTGAGTTTTACGCGCCGCGATTTGAGCATGTAGGGAATCCAGATGGCGCATTGAATCACCACCTTGGTGATTTCTGAGATGGTCTTGGTCTTTTCCGGTTCGTCGGATTTGAGCAGCGTGTCGACGGCCCAGGTATCGACGCTGAGGAAGAGTAGAATGAAAACCATCAAGGCGATGAACGCTCCGGGGAAAGCCCGTTTGCGTTTGAAGAAAAACACCGCGAGCCAGAGCCCGCCGGTGATGAGCAGGGTGTTGCCGATGACCTCCGTGATGATGATCGGGCCGAACGCGGCTTGATAGGTTGCCGAGCCCGGCGTGGTGATCGCTTCCCAGGTGTCCAGGTTGAAGACGGCGCCAAACTCGCGGATGAGTTGAACGATGCAGAAGATGGGCCGACCGATGACGCCCAAGGCGACCACAATGAGCCAGCCGCCGAGGCCGACGAGGTTGGTTTCATCGGGAGCGGGCACGGGAGGCGGCATCAATGCGGGCAATGCGTAGAAGTGACGGCCGACGTAAAACATGACCACCGAGGTCACCAGAATGAGCACGATGGGCATCCAGTTGAAACGAAAGCGAGGGACGACATCGGAGGTCCCGGCGGTGTTGGCGTTGGCGGCGGCGATGGCTTTGTTGTGCGTGAGGTTGTAGCCGAGCGTGCCGCGCACGCGGCTGATGGCGGAAACGTGCGAGGCGATTTTATCGGCGGGCACGTTGTCGGCGAGCGACTCCCAGCGATAGTTGATCGTGACCAGCCGGCCGGTGCCGACCATCTTGTCGGTGAGGCGGAACGCGTGATCGGTGACGGTGCTTTCGGTGAGCGGAACCTCCCAGTCTTTATGCAGATGAATGCGTGTGGTGAGCAGCACGTTCACCGGATACGAAATGCCGAGCGGCATCGTGCGCACGCGGGTCGAAGGCTGGGTAGCGTAGTCGGAAATGATTTGTGGATAGAAATTGGCCTTGAGGATATTGGGCTCGGAGTCCTCGGATTTCCAGAGGTCGGGAACGCTGTAGTTTTCCTCGATCGTCACGGTGTTGGTCTCCGCTCGGTCGCTGATCGAAACGGGCTTCGTGCTCGTGAGGCCGGGGTAGGCCGTGGCGTAGTAGTTGACGTATTCCTTGGTGATCTCGTCGAGGGACGTGCGTGCGAAGTAGGCGCGAATGCTGTCCGCGCTGAGGCCGGTGTAACGGCTGACAACCTTGAAGCGGGCGGGAGCGTCAAAGGCGGTGACGTCGAAGCGTTCATCGATTTCCATGCGACGCTGGGCGAGTTCGGGCCGGGTGATCGGGGCGAGCGCATCGGTGTTGCGGTCGACGGGGAGTGACAGCCGGTAATCGGGAAGTCCGCGGTAGAGCGCGCCGCCCTTTTGATTGGTGAGCGTGGGATCGACCCACCAGAGCGCCTGACCGCGAGAAACGCAGGCGATGACGTGATCGAAGGCGTAGGGTGAAGGCACCCAGTCTTTGATGTGGTCGCGGTAGTCAGTGTTGACCAATGCAGGCCAGGCCTTGAGGCCGGATGCGCGCATGAGCGTGCAGAAGAGGAGCGTCTTGTCTTTGCAATCGCCGAAGCGCCGGGCGAGGACGTCGGCGGGCGCGGTGGGGCGATGCGTGCCGGGCCCGAGTTCCAAGCCCAGATAACGGATCTCCTGCTGAACGAAGTTGAGCAGCGCGATGGTTTTGTCCTCAGCGGTGGACAGGCCCTCGGTGAGTTCGGCGGCTTTGGTGGCTACGGATTCGGGCACCACATCGGGCAGTGCGTAGAGCGGGACCGCCCACGAGGCGACTTCGGCCCAGGATTTAAACTCGGTGAGTTGAAGCGAGGGATACGGTGTATACCAGGACGGGAGTTCGCCCTCGCCTTGGATCACGGGCAAATCGCGGCCTTCCCATGTGAGAATAGTGTCGTTGCCGCTGCGGATGGAGCTGGGGATGAGCACGGAGTCGCCCAGCTGTTTATGGGTCAAGGGGCGATCCGAAGGCACGATGATGCGGATGCGTTGGTGGCGCACCGGCACGGACCAGCCGGTGCTGAGATCCTCCATGTATTTCCCGCCGAAGACGGGATTGGCGCCGCGACGCGAGGAGGCGTAGTCGATCACATCGCCCACGCGAACATCCTCAAGCAACACAAAGGCCGTGAGCCGTCCGTTGAGCATGTGGCGGTCGAGATCGCGCTCCTGCTGGATGATTTGCACGACGCCCTCGCGCAGGCGTTCCTGCACTACGCCGTCGCGGATCACGCGGAGGTGATGAAGGGTCAGCGTTTCGTAGGTGGGGTCGAAGGACCAGGTGATCCGTGCGCCGGAACCGAGGGCGCTGGCGGAGGTGAGGCGGTAGGCGTTTTGATCAAACGTCTCGGATTCGGCCACGTTCACCTGATGGTTGATCAACAAGTAGTCGTAACCATAGGCGGGATCCGCCGCCTTGAGGGTCGTGGTGTCGGGAAGCGTTATCGGGTCCACCCACGACGAGGGCGGCGCGATGGTGAACGACGCACCCCATGCGCCGCTCGTGATAATCAAGGCGAGGAACGAAAAAATCAGGCGCATGCGAGTGCTGGTATGATGAGATTACTTGGAGCGGCGGAGCATCGATTCGGCGAGCTGCAGGAGAAAGCTGGTGTCGCCGGGCAAGGCGCGAATCGCGGCGAGCGCGGCTTCAGTTTGATCCTTGGCCATGCGACGGGCGGCATCGATCCCGTGCAAACTCACGTAGGTGGTTTTGCCAGACTTGGCGTCTTTGCCGGCGGTCTTGCCGAGAGTCGCACTGTCGGCGGTGGCATCGAGGACGTCGTCGATGATTTGAAAAGCGAGACCGAGGTGACGGCCCGCGGTGCGCAATCCGCTGAGTGTGGCCTCATCGGCGCCGCCCACGAGCCCGCCCATGACCAGCGAGGCTTCAAGCATGGCGGCGGTTTTGTTGAGATGAATGAAATCGAGCTCCGCGGCGGTGGCGTCGGATTTTTTCTCGGCGAGCAAGTCCTGCATTTGTCCGCCGACGAGGCGGGCTGAGCCGGCGGCGTCGGCGAGTTCGCGGACGAGGGCGGTGACGAGCCGGGGATCCGCGGCGTAGTGTGTTGCGAGAATCAGAAAGGCGTGGGTGAGGAGACCATCGCCGGCGAGCAGGGCGGTGGCTTCGTCGAATTGTTTGTGGGCCGTGGGGCGGCCGCGGCGCAGGTCATCGTTGTCCATGCACGGCAGGTCGTCGTGCACGAGCGAATAGGTGTGAATACATTCCAAGGCGACGGCGGCGGGCAGGGCGGACGCCTGCGGTTGGAAGAGTTCGGCGGCGGAGAGTGCGAGGACGGGACGGAGGCGTTTGCCGCCGGCTTGCAATGTGTAGCGCATCGCCGCGTGGATGCGGACGGGGCCGGGCTCGGTGCCGACGTGGGCAGGGACGAGCTGGTCAAGCGAGGCTTCGACCCGGGTGATGAGCTGGTTTAATTTGGTTGTGAAGTCCATCGGCGCGCACCTACCTTTTGGGCAAATTTCGCCCGCCGCAATGCCTTCCCTTGAACAAGTTTGCAAACGCCTCTTTTCCGACCAGTCGTGGTTCCTTAAAGCCATCCTCGGAGCCCTGTTGTTAATCGTGCCCGTGGCCCACTTTCTGGCCTTCGGATACCTGTATGCGATGATCGAGCAGGCCCGACGCGGCGAGACGCTGGATTTCCCTGAATGGGGCGATTGGAAACGTTTGTTTCTCAATGGACTGGCGGCTTTTGCGATTTTTATGGTGCTGGGCGTGATTCCGATTTTGCTGGCGTGGGCGCTGGTGTGGCCACTGCACTTTTTGAACTATGGGGCGTTTATTTATCTGCCTTTGGTGCCGGCGATCATGCTGGCCGGCCCGCTCACGGTGGCGGGTATTTACCAGTATCAGAAGCACGAGGAGTTTCGTGATGCGTTCCGCCTATCGATCCTGATCGCGATGTTGCGCTCGACCAAATCGTATTTCTGGGTGCCGACGTTTGCCCTGATCGGCTTTCTGGTGGCCGGATATCCGCTGATGACCTTCACCATTTTTGTGGGTCTGGCGGCCAGTTGGACGTATTACACCGTCTCGTTCCGCTTCGTGGAAGAATCTCGCAAACGCACGGTCCGCCTCTGAACCTTTCGCGATGCTGGCGTCCACTTGGAACCGCCGGCCTATTCTAATTTTAGCATACTCACATGGCTTCCAATAAGAAGATCGACCGCGCCTTAAATGGTCCGGGAATGTTTGAAATCACCTTGGGCGTGCTGCTGAGCCTGACACTGGGCGTGCTGCTCGCCGCGCTTCACCTGATTTTTAAGCCCGTCGAGATCGTGGACAAGCCGGTGGAGGCTCCCGAGCGCGGCCAAGTTTATTTTGTCGAAGGCTCTTCGAACACCAGCAAAGCGCGCCAAGGCACGCGCAAGCGCCAGATGCTGGCCGAAGGTAATTCTGCGGATGTAAGTTTTAATGAAGAGGAATTGAACGCGTGGATGGCCAGCGCGACCCAGCAACCCCAGGCCGGTTCGGCGGGCGCCTCGGAATTGTTCACGCCGGAGCGGGTTAATTTCCGTATCCGCGAAGGTGTGCTTCACGTGGGCCTGCTAGGAAAGCTGAAGGCCGTGGGGCTGAACCAGGATCTTGTTTTCCAGACGAGCGGGACGTTTGCCCAAGGTGCCGATGGATATGAGTTTGTTGCCGACGAACTCTACATCGGTTCGCTGCCCACGCACATCGTGCCGGGTCTGACGCCGATGCTCATGAAGCGGATATTGGCCGCCCAGGAGTTGCCCGAAGACCTGCGAATCATGTGGAAGAAACTCAAGCTGGTCGCGGTGGAGGATAATTCGCTGCGCCTCGTGCTGCCGTGATGGGAATCGCCTGCGTGCGCTGGCTGACGGCCGGTTTTTTGTTGGCGGCGGGTGGCGTGTTCGCGAGCGCGCAGGAGGCGGCCCCCATGCCGTTGCGAGCCGCGGCCGAGCAGCCCGTGCCGCGGATATTTTATACGAAAAAAGGCCAGTTTGAGATCATCGTGCTCAATGCCGATGAGGCCCAGCAGGCGCTGGCATTGGGGCGTTCGGTCTGGCGAGCGTTGGAAGCTCCACTGGGATTGCCCGCCGACGGATTTTCTTCGTCGGTGAGTGTGCGGTTGGTGCCGGCGGACCAGTGGACATCGCCCTCGCCATTTATCATCACGGTCGAGGCGGGCGGGCAGGTTAACGTGAGTGTGCGCTGGTCAAAAGATGCCGATCCGCTGTTTGTGCGGCGGGCGTTTGTGCAAGGAGTGATTTTGAGGCAGGCGGTATCCTGGAATGGGACCAATCCGAACCTGACCGTGCCGCTATGGCTGGAGCAGGCCTGCACGGCGTGGAGTCTGGTGCGCGAGCGTCCGGCGATGAGGGATTTATTTCAGCAGGAGTCGGCGGGCATCACGGTGCCGCCTCTGCGTTCGCTCTTGTTGTGGGAGCGGGGTGCGGTCGAATCACGCGGTTGGGAGCTGTCCTCGCTGTGGTTGTTTTTGCAATTGCAGGCCGAGGCCACCGATCCGGCACGCTGGGGCGGGTGGGTGCGCGGAATTGTCGGCGGTGCTGATCCGTTGGATACACTGCCGCGTTCTTATTCGGGATTGTGGACGGATGCCCTCACGATGGAACTGTGGTGGCAGACTGCATTCCATCATCAGCGCACGCTGCCGGGTTTGCCGGTGATGACGGCGGCGGCGTCGCGCAGCTGGCTCGCGGATCGCAGTCGCTGGCTGGCCGGACGCAATGGTCGTGAGGTCGTTCTTCCGCTGTCGGAATTGGCAGACCTGAGAAAAGAACCGTGGGTGAAAACTGAACTGACCGAGCGGGTCCAGCAGACACGGTCGGTTCTCGGCGTGATCCATCCGTTTTATGCGAACGCGGCGATCTCGATGGGGCGGGTTTACTCGGCCGCATTGAAGGGCGATGCGGGCAACCTCAAGGAGGCGATGACCGCATTGGAACGAGACGCGATTGACGCGCGGGAACTGGAAGACGCCGTGGGGGCGATGTTGGACACCGCGCCGAGGAAGTGATGGCGGTTTAACCCTGGCCGAATCTGCACCGGGTGATTTTCAAGCGGACCAGTCCATGGGTAACGTGAAGCCGGCCGCAATCAGGGCAATCGAGCCAGATGGCCTGTTTGTTGCCGTCGACGACGTGGGATTTTTTGCGACATAACGGGCAGCCGACATGCAGTTTTTTGAAGGCAAAGAGGATCCCTTGAAATGCGCCCAGCACGCCGAGAACCATAAATAAAAAGAAAAAGGGCGCGACGATTGTCTGGATGAGTGGACGCTCGGTGAGCATCCAGCCGACAACAATCACGGGAAAGAGAATGAACGCCGTGGCACACAGTCGGTGCCAGGTCTTGAGTTGAAAGAGTTGCACGGGTTGCTGACCGGCGGAACTGCGGTCGTGCGTTAGACGCGGGACAGCAGGCTTTGCAGATCCACGTTGTCGGTGATCAGTTTTTTGATGACCGGGATCTTGTCGGTGTCCTGCGGCTGGGTCTTCACGGTCATGCGATTGATGATCGAGGTGACCGTGTAGCTTTCCTCCTTGGCCGCGATGACCGGAATGTCGGTCTGCGCGAGGAGCTCGGCCAGCTTCGGGTGGGGCAGGATGTCATTCGTGAGAATGAGACCGGCGATGGTGCTGCCACCGGAGAGTCGTGCGCTAGAGACGGCGGCGAGGATGATGTCGTCGCGGTCGCCTGGGGTGATGATGAGCGTGCCAGGCGTGAGGTAATCGACAATGCCCTTGGCGGTCATCGCGCCGACGATGACACGTTGGACGCGCTGTTTGGCGCCGCCTTTGCGACCATTGAGCCACTGGCCCTCGATGTCTTCGGCAATCTGCGTGAGATTGGGCGCGGTGAGGATTTTCTCGATGGGCAGCACGCCGAGGAGCGGAACTCCGAGACGTTGCAGGCCGAGGCCGGCGTATTCGCGCACGATGTCGATTTTGTCGTGTTCGATTTTGTTGAGGATCGCACCGATGACCTCGACGCCGGCCTTGTCGAAGAGGGCTTTGTTGAGCGCGATTTCGTCCACGGGGCGGCCGATGCCGCCGGGGCAGACGAGGACGACGGGAGACTTGAGAAGTTTGGCGACGCTGGCGTTGGAAAGGTCGAACACCGAGCCAACGCCGGCGTGACCGGTGCCTTCAATAAGGGTGAAATCTTTTTCCCAAGAAACGCGGTCGAAGGCGCGGCAGATTTTGTCCTTTAGCTCGGGGAGAAGCTGGCCGGGGTTTTTCAAGTAGCGGCGCGTGAAGGTCGCGTCGATCGTGACCGGGCTCATGCTCTGGATGGGCACGCGCACGTCGTAGATCGTATCGAGGAGGAATGAATCTTCGTCCACCTGCTGGCCCTGCACATCGACGAAGCGCTGGCCGACGGGCTTGATGAAACCGACGCGCGGGTAGATGGACTGGAGGGCGGCGAAGAGACCGAGGCAGGTGGTCGTCTTGCCATCGTTCATGCGCGTCGCGGCGACGAAAACGCGTTTCGTTTCCCGGTTGGTCGGTGCGGGGAGCAACGGCAGGGGAGGTTGGAGAAACGGATTTTGCGAGACCGAGTCGGAATTAGGCATGAAGAAGAGTGTAAGGTGACGGGCGGTTGGGTTCCCCGTGGCGGACTTTCCTGACGGGACTTATTAAGCGGAGCCGAACAGCAAGCGACGGTCGATGGCCTGGCAGCCGACGATGGCGGCGGCGCCAAAAACATCATGGGCGCTGGCACCGCGGCTGATCTCGGCGGCCGGCTTGGTGAGGCCGGTGAGAATCTGGCCGTAGGCGTTCGCACCGGCGAGGGCGTGGACGAGCTTGAAGGCGATGTTGCCCGAGTTGAGGTCGGGGAACACAAGCACGTTGGCCTTGCCGGCGACCGAGCTGGTGACGCCCTTCATGTCGGCGACAACCGCGTCGAGAGCGGCGTCCACCTGGAGTTCGCCGTCGATTTCAAGATCGAGAAACGCGGAACGGGCGCGGGCGCGGGCGAGCTCGGTGGCCTGGCGGACCTTGATGAGCGAAGGATGGTTGGACGCGCTCTTCGAGGCATAGCTGAGCATGGCCACGCGCGGCGTTTCGCCGGTGAGATGGCGGGCGATCATCGCGGTCGAGATGGCGATGTCGCAAAGCTGCTCGGCGGTGGGCTCGGGGATGACGCCGCAATCGGCGAGGAAGAGAGAACCGTCGCTGCCGACCTTTTTCTCATCAAAATCGAGGACGATGAGCGAAGAGGCGGTCTGAACGTGCTCGAAGCGCGGCACGATTTGGAAAATAGGACGGAGGCCGCTGGCGGCGCTGGCGGTGGCGCCGGAGACGAGCGCATCGGCCTGGCCGGTAACGAGCATCATGGTCGCGTAGTAGCTCGTGTTTTTGAGCGCTTCGCGGGCTTCGGTGCTGCGCAGGCCCTTGATGCGGCGGATCTGTTCGAGCTGCACGGCAAGCGCTTCGAACTCTTCACTGCGCTCGGGTTCGATGATGCGCATGCCCTGGAGATTGATATCGAGCTTGGCGGCGGCGGCTTTGATGGCGGCACGATCGCCGAGCAGGATGGGGGCACCCATACGCTTGGTCACCCATTGGCGGGCGGCTTGAAGAATGCGGGGGTCTCCGCCTTCAGGGAAAACGATGCGCTTGGGGTGGCGCTGGAGTTTCTCAACGAGCTTCGGGACGATGGGCATAGGGGATGAGGGAAATTGTCTGTCCAACTTAGCAGCGTCAATGCCGCTTCCGGGTAAAGAACTTGCTAACCCGCAAGGCCGCTTCAAAAAACGGCGCGCGTGTCCAAGAACCTCAAACACATCGGCATCGTGGCGTCGGCGACTCTGGTGTCGCGCGTGCTCGGTCTGGGCCGGGACATGCTGACGACGGCGGTGTTCGGTGCGGGTGCGTTGAATTCGGCGTTTGTGACGGCGTTTACGCTCCCGAATTTGTTTCGACGTCTGCTGGGCGAAGGCGCGCTGACGGCGGCGTTGGTGCCGACGTTGCACGACGAGATGCAGAAAAAGCAGCGCGAAGGTGCGTTTGCGTTGGTGAGCCAGGTGGCGAGCTGGCTGCTGATTATTACGGTGAGTGTCGTGGTGGTGGCGATGATTGCGCTGAGCCAGGCGGGCCATCTGGCCAAGGCGGCGGTGGACTGGGGCGTGTCGGAGGGAACGACTCAACGCTGGCTGCAAGGCGCGGATCTCGCCGTAGTGCTTTTCCCTTACATGATTTTTGTGTGTCTGGCCGCGGCGTTCAGCGCGGCGTTGCAGACGTTGAATCGCTTTTTGGAACCGGCGCTTTCGCCGATCTGGCTGAACCTGTCGATGATCTCGCTGCTGGCGGGCGCGGCCTATCTGGGTTGGGCGGATGATCTGAACGGGGCGATGCGCTGGTTGTGCGCAGGCGTGTTGATCGGCGGATTTTTGCAGATGGTGGTGCCGGCGGTGGCGTTGATGCGTGAAGGTTGGCGTCCGCGGTTTGATTTGGGGGCCAGCGATCCGCTGCGCGGCATCGTGCGCTTGATGGTGCCCACGCTGTTCGGCTCGGCGATCTACCTCGTGAACATGGCGGTGTCGCGCATGGTGGGGCTTTCGCTCAACGACGCGGCGGCGTCGGTGTTGAACCTGGCAACGCGCTTGATGGAACTGCCGATCGGGGTGTTTGCCATCGCGGTGTCGACGGTGGTGTTTCCGTTGATTTCGAAATATGCGGCGCAGGGCGATTACGTGAATCTGGCTGCCGCTTATCGGAAAGGCATGCGGTTTATCCTGCTGATCAATACACCGGCGGCGGTCGGGCTGGCGGTGCTGGCGCCGGCGATCATCCGGCTGCTGTTTCAACGCGGGGCGTTCACGGCGGATGATACGAAGTTGATGGTGCCAATCATGGCCGTGTTTGCGCTGGGACTGCCGTTTTTCTCATTCGTGAATCTGGTGCTGCGCGCGTTCTATGCGCAGAAGGACACGACGACTCCGGTGCGGGCGGCGTGTATCAGTTTTGTGGTTAATCTCGGACTGAGCTTCGCGTTGATGGGACCGCTGTCCACGGTGGGCTTGGCCATCGCGAGCAATGTAGCGGTCGTGGTGCAAGCCTGGTATTTGCAGGTGCATCTGGCGCGCAAACAGCAGTCACTGGCGTTTCATCATCTCGCCAAGGATGCGGCGAAGGTGTTGCTGGCGAGTTTGCTGATGGGCGCGGTGGTGGCGGCAGGCTGGTGGGTGCGCAGCCGGTTTGCGTCACCGGCCTTGTTCATCGATGCGGTCGCCTTGGCGGTGCTGATCGTCCTGGGCGCGAGTGTTTATGCAGGACTGGTCTGGGTATTCAGAGTGGAAGGACGCGATGAGGTGTCGGCTCTGTTGCAAAGACGGATAAAGGGCTCCAAATAGCGCGCATTCTCATGCGTTTGAAATTCGATTGGTTTCTGGTGGGCATGGCGGTGGCGGTGGCGCTGGCCTGGGTTTTCCCGGCGGCGGGCGCGCCCGGTGGCTGGTTGCATCCGGAGTTGGTCAACAAGCTCGGCGTCGCGGTGATCTTTTTCCTCAACGGTGTTTCGTTGTCGTTTGTGGCGATGAAAGCCGGGGCGAGCCGTTGGCCGGTGCACATAGTCGTGCAGTCGACCACCTACGTGATTTTTCCGCTGGTGGGCATGCTGATGATGCTGGTGCCGTCGCAGTGGATGGCTCCGGAGCTGGCGATCGGCTTCTTTTATTTATGCGTCGTGCCCTCGACGGTTTCATCCTCGGTGGTGATGACGGCGGCGGCGCGGGGCAACGTGCCGGTCGCAGTGTTCAATGCGACGCTCTCGAGTGTGATTGGTATTTTCGTGACACCGCTGTTGATCGGCTGGTGGCTGCACACGGATGGCGCGGGTATCCCGCTGGGCAAGGTGATCCTTGATCTGTTACTGTGGCTCTTGCTGCCGTTGGCGCTCGGGCAGGCGTGCCGCCCGTGGCTGAAAGAGTGGGCGGTGAAAAACAAGAAGCTGATCAACAAGATCGATCGCAGCACGATCCTGTTCATTATTTATACGTCGTTTTGCGATTCGATCGTGCGCGGCGTGTGGTCGGGAAAAAGCGAGGCGGTCATCACGGCGGTATTGGGTTCGGTGGTGTTGTTCTATGTGGTTTTTTACGCGGTGAGCGCGATTTCCAAGACGGCGGGATTCAATGCGCCGGACCGGATCGCCGCGATTTTTTGCGGTTCGAAGAAGTCGATCGCGGCGGGCGTGCCGATGGCGCAGTTGATTTTTGCCGGTGATCCGCGGTTGGGGCTCATTCTCCTGCCGCTGATGATCTATCACCCGTTGCAACTGGTGATTTGCGGGGTTCTGGCGGGGCGCTGGGAGCGACGGACAGGTGACGATTTACGAGAGACGGCTTGATCTTAAGCGGACGGTGCGCAAGTTGCGCCCATGGGTAGAACCAGTGATGCCAGCGAACGTCTGATGACCGCCGCCCTCGACCTGATGTGGGAAGAGAGCTATGGCGCGGTCACGATCGACGACATCTGCCAGCGCGCGAAGGTCAAAAAAGGCAGCTTTTACTACTTCTACGAATCTAAGTCCGATCTCGCCGTGGCTGCGTTGGAGCTGAATTCCAACAACCAACGCGCTCTTTGGGACGAACATTTTTCGCCGGCGGTTCATCCGCTGGATCGCATTCGTGCGCGCTGCGCCTACAGCTATCAGAAGCAGGTCGATATCAAGGTGCGCACGGGCAAGGTTCTGGGTTGTCCGCTCTGTTCGGTAGGCTCCGAGATTTGCAACCAGGACGAACGTATTCGCGAAAAAATACAGGAAATCCTGGCGCGAAACGCGAAGTATTGGGAGACGGCTATCCGCGATGCGCAGGAACTCGGACTGATCGGCGCGGGCGACCCTGCGGCCAAGGCGCGTTGTGCGCTGGCGTATTACGCCGGCATGATCACGCAGGCCCGCATTCATAATGATGCGGAGATGCTCCGCGATCTGGGCGAACAGGTGCTGGCGCATTTACACGCCAAGTGCCCCGAGGCGCAGGTGGCCTGAGCCGGAGAACAAAATTCCTGCGAAAAATCGTCGCAGGCCACTTGTTACGCGGAGGCGGCCAATTAGCATGGGATGCATGTCCCAGCTTCACACACCTTTGCGCGCGGGCGCGTTCAACCTTCGCAATCGTATCGTCATGGCTCCGCTCACGCGCTGCCGTGCAGGCGCCGGCCGCGTGCCGACCCTGCTCATGGCGGAGTATTACCGCCAGCGGGCGTCCGCGGGTTTGATTATTTCCGAGGCTACGGCGGTCGACCCGATGGGCGTGGGTTATCCGGACACTCCGGGAATCTGGTCCCAAGAACAGGTCGAAGGTTGGAAGACGGTCACGAAGGCCGTGCACGAAGCGGGCGGATTGATCGTCTTGCAGCTCTGGCATGTCGGACGCATTTCGCATCCGGTTTATCTGAACGGTGCGCAGCCGGTCGCTCCGAGCGCGATTGCCGCAGCGGGCCATGTGAGCCTGTTGCGCCCCTATCAGGATTTCCCCGTGCCGCGTGCGCTGACGCTGGCGGAAATTGACGGTGTGATTGAGGCTTATCGCCGTGGTGCGCAAAACGCGAAGGATGCCGGTTTCGATGGCGTAGAAATTCATGGGGCCAACGGTTATTTGCTCGATCAGTTTTTACAGGACGGAACGAATACACGCACGGACAACTACGGCGGTTCGATCGAGAATCGTGCGCGGTTGATGCTGGCCGCGGTGGATGCCGCGGTTTCGGTGTGGGGCGCGGATCGTGTGGGTCTGCATCTCGCTCCGCGCAGTGACAGCCACGATATGAAGGATTCGAACCCGGCGGAGACGTTCGGTTATGTTGCCCGTGAAGCCGGGCGGCGGGGACTTGCTTTCTTGTGCGCACGCGAAGGTGAGGCGGAGCCCCGACTCGGACCGGCGTTGAAGAAGGCGTTTGGCGGGGTGTTTATTGCCAATCAGGGGTTCACCGCCGAAAGCGCGGAAGCGGAGATTGCCGCCGGCAATGCTGATGCGGTGGCGTGGGGAAAGCTCTTCATTGCCAATCCTGATTTACCGGAGCGGTTTAGCACCGGGGCTGCACTGAACGCGCCGGATAGCGGCACGTTTTATAGTAATGGCGAGGCGGGAGATCGCAGCCGTGGTTATACCGATTATCCCGCGTTGGCGTAACGGTCTTGGGCTCGCCATTTGCGCAGATTGATACTGATTCCCTCATCAGCCGATGGCGGCGTTAATTCCTTTTATATACCATGACTACCATTCCGACCGGCCAGTTGCTCGATGCTTTGAAATGGCGCTACGCCACCAAGAAGTTTGATGCGCAAAAAAAGATACCTGCTGAAACCTGGACCGCGCTCGAGGAATCACTCGTGTTGTCGCCGTCGTCCTTTGGCGCTCAACCGTGGAAGTTTATCGTCGTCGATAATGCCGAGCTTCGCGCGAAATTGGTTTCCTGTTCGTGGGGACAAACGCAGGTCGCGGAGGCCTCGCATCTAGTGATTTTTGTTTTCAAGACGAACCTCGATGAGGCGCATATCGACCGTTACATGGAGCGCACTGCCGAGGTGCGCGGAATCACAACGGAAGCGATGGCACCTTTCAAAAAGGTGATCATGGGCAGTCTCGATGGCGCACGCGCCAAGGGGTTTCTGGATACATGGCAATCGCGTCAGGTTTACATCGCGCTGGGACAGTTCATGGCGTCGGCCGCTTTGTTGGGGATCGATACCTGCCCGATGGAAGGCATCGAGCCAGCCAAGTATGACGAGCTGCTCGGACTGACGGGAACTGGCTACACGACGCTGTGTGCGTGTCCGGCGGGTTATCGCGCTGCGGATGATAAATACGCGGCGCTGCCCAAGGTGCGTTTCCCGATCGCGGATGTGATCACGCACATCTGAACGGCGCGTAGTTAACCAAAGACTGCGGTGCGTTCGGCCGGGGTGAGCTCACGCCATGCCCCGGCTTTTAACTGGCCCAATTCAAGTGTGCCGATCCGCGCGCGCACCAAGCGGAGGGTGGGATGGCCCACGGCAGCAGTCATACGGCGCACCTGGCGGTTTTTGCCCTCGATCAATTCAATCGCGATCCAG
Organism: Rariglobus hedericola; assembly: GCF_007559335.1. NCBI lineage: Bacteria > Pseudomonadati > Verrucomicrobiota > Opitutia > Opitutales > Opitutaceae > Rariglobus > Rariglobus hedericola. Next base: position 1,193,874 of record NZ_VMBG01000001.1, on the reverse strand, counting down.
GAGTCGGGGACGGTTTTACGAAAGCGAACCGGTGGATCGCGAGGCGGGATGGCCGGTGCGGGATCGAGCCGGCGGGCTTGCGCGGGCAGGGTGAGGTGGTCGCCGATTTTTACGCCACCGGCGAGTTGAGCGAGAGCGGTGTCGGAGGGCACTCCTTCAACGTGCACCCAGTATTCGCGGCGGTGGGCGTTTTTGGGATCAAGCAAGCGGGAGTTTAATCCGGGTTCGTCGGAGAGCAGGAGCAGACCCTCGGAATCGGCGTCGAGACGGCCGAGCGCATAGACGTTTTTAGGGAGCTTGAAGTCGGCCAGCGTGCGCCAGGCCGAGCCGGGCTCGGGCGTGAACTGGGAAAGCACGCCGTAAGGTTTGTTGAATGCGAGGAGCACGGGAAGGGCGGTAGCTTATGGGCAGGAAGCGAACGGGCAGAAGTCAGGAATTTGATGTTTTTTTTGGCGTTGGAGCGATTTCGGGATAGGATGGGCAATCATGCGCGCCGTCCATCTCACCGCCATTAACGCCCTTTCTATTGTGGAGATTCCTGCTCCGGAACCGGTGGCGGGTGAAGCCCGGGTGCGGCTCAAAGCGGCCGCACTCAATCATCGCGATGTATGGATCAAACTTGGGCAATACGCCGGGCTGAAGTTTCCGGCGCAACCGGGTTCAGACGGCGCCGGCGTGGTGGAAAGCGTGGGCGCCGGAGTCGATCCCGTCTGGGTGGGCAGCGAGGTGATTATAAATCCGTCATTTGGCTGGGGGGCGCAGGAGCGCGCGCAAAGCCCCGATTTCACCATCCTCGGATTGCCGCGCGACGGCACGCTGGCCGAGGTCATTTCGGTGCCGGTGACTCAGCTCGCCGTAAAACCGTCGCATCTATCATGGACCGAGGCGGCGGCGTTACCTTTGGCAGGACTGACGGCGTATCGGGCGTTATTCAGTCGGGCGGCAGTCCGTCCCGGTGAGAAAGTGCTGATCAGCGGCGTGGGCGGCGGCGTGGCGTTGTTCGCTTTGCAATTTGCGGTCGCGCACGGCGCGCAGGTCTATGTGACCTCGGGCAGCGATGAAAAAATCGCCAAGGCCATTCAATTGGGTGCGGCGGGCGGATTTAATTATACGCACACGGGATGGGCCAAGACGGCGGTTCACGCGGGGCATGCGTTTGATGTGATCGTGGACAGCGCGGGTGGTGACGGGTTTGAGTCGCTGGTCGATCTGGCGGCGCCGGGCGGTCGCTTGGTGTTTTTTGGAGCGACGCGGGGTAATCCGCCGGTGCTACCGATGCGGAAGATTTTCTGGCGTCAGCTTTCGCTTTTGGGGACGACGATGGGCAGCCCGGGGGACTGGGAGGCAATGATGGTGTTGGTTGACCGCCACCGGATCGTGCCGGTGGTGAGCGACACGTTTCCGCTGACCGAGGCGGAAGCGGCTTTTGATCTGATGGAGAAGGGCGGTCAGTTCGGCAAAATCGTGATTACGTTCGCATAAGTCCAAAGGGGGCGGCGTTGGTTTTTGGTTTCCGCGTAAAAAAGGGTGGACGGCGGCGCGTGCATAGGTGTGTCTTAAAAATCTGCCGGTTTACCGGATGACTTTACCCTTTGTTAACCCGACCCAATGGCATTCCCCATTTCCCGACAGAAAGCTTTGCGCGAGTGGAAACTCTATTTCCTCATCGTGCCCTCGCTGCTGCTCGTCGTAACCTTTTCTTACTTCCCTGCGGCCAGTGCCATTTACCACAGTTTTTTTGATTGGGCCGGTGGCGAGACCAAGCAGTTGATCGGTTTGGACAACTTCAAGCGCGCGTTCGGAGACCAAGTGCTCTGGGGCTCGTTTAAGACGGTTTCTATCCTGATCGTTTTCAATCTCTTCAAGATGATCCCTTCGATCATCATGGCCGTGCTCATCCATCGCGTGAAAAGCGACCGGTGGCAGTATCTTTACCGTGTCATGCTCGTGGTGCCGATGATCGTGCCGAGCCTGGTGACGCTCTTCATCTGGAAATTCTTTTTCGATCCGAACATGGGTGTGTTGAATAACATCCTCGATTTTACCGGCATCAAGACCCTGCTCGTATCGCTCGACCAAGTGTTTGGTTGGGGGCTGTTTTTTGAAAACGCCCCGATTGGCTGGCTTTCGCAACCGGACTTGATCCTGCCTTCGCTCTTCATCTGGGGCTTCCCTTGGATCGGTGCGGTGGGCGTGCTCATCTACCTCGCCGGTTTGCAGTCGATCGGCCAGGAAATCTACGAAGCCGCCGAGCTGGATGGCGTCGGTCCTTTTAAGAAATTTATCTACATCGAACTGCCGCTGATTCTCACGCAGGTGCGTCTTTCCCTCGTGCTGCTGGTGATCGGCACGCTGCAGGGTTACGGCTTGCAGCTGTTGCTCCTTGGCGAGTCCGGCGGCGCGGGCGGCCGTGGCATGGTTCCCGGCTTGTGGATGTATAACAAAGCGTTCGTGGCCGGTGAATTCGGTTACGCGTGCGCGGTGGGCATGATCCTCTTCGTGTTCATTCTCCTGCTGACTTTCCTAAATAACAAATACGTGAGGGTGGACAAATAATATGAGCACCGCTCCCAAGGATTTCGTCGGTTCGCACAAGCAGAAGGACTGGCCCAAGCACCTTATCATTTGTGCATTTATCATCATCGAGCTGTTCCCGCTCTACATGATGTTTCAAGTGTCCTTTAAGGACAACGCCAGCTTCCTGCGCAACCCGTGGGCGCCGACTCCGCCCTTCAGTGTGGTCGAGACGCGACAGGCGGCCGACGGCACGGAGACTGTGAAAACACGCGTCGCCGACTGGAGTGAGGCCTTTTCGTCGGCCAAGCCGTCCGACCCTTCCGTCAAGACGGCGGAGAAGTCCTTCGATCTGTCCGTCTACAAAGTCAAAAACTGGAACTTCGGTCTGAAGCTGATCGGACCTTACATCGCCAACACTGTGTTCGTGGCGGTGACCGGAACGTTCTTCACGCTCACGCTGGCTATTTTTGGCGCGTATTTCTTTGCGCGTTACAAGATGCCGTTTTCCAACGTGCTTTGGTCGGCGTTTCTCGTGCTCATGCTGATGCCGGGCGTGGCCAACATCGTGCCGTTGTTCAGCCTGTTGAAGGAGCTGTCGTTGCTCAACACGCTCTGGGCGCTGGTCATCGTCGGCGTCGCCGGCGGCCAGGTGTTTAATATTTTTGTGCTACGCAACTTCATCGAGGACCTGCCCAAGGACCTGTTCGAAGCCGCTGAAATGGATGGGGCTTCCCACATCGATCAGATCCGCAACGTGGTCATCCCCATGTCCGGCTCGATCATCGGCACGCTTTCAATCCTGTGCTTCCTTGGGCAATGGAATGACTTCCTTCTCTCGCTGATCATTCTGCGCGACAAGGAGCTCTTCACCCTCGGCGTGGGACTGATCTACCTCGACGGCGAATACGTGAAGCAGTGGGGCCAGATGATGGCCGCCTACTTCATTGCTTCGATCCCCTTGATCGTCATCTTCCTATTCTGCATGCGTCTTTTCGTCCGCGGTCTTTCGGCCGGCGCCGTGAAAGGTTGATTTTTTGTTCGGCGCGCATCATTGAAATTACTCTTAGTTGCATAAAATTCCATAAACCTCATGGCCACTGTTCAAATCAAGGATCTCGTTAAAATCTACCCCGGCAGCGGAGGCCCGGACGTAAAAGTCGTTCACGGTATCAACCTCGAGATCAATGATCGTGAGTTCATGGTGCTCGTCGGTCCGTCGGGCTGCGGCAAATCCACGACCCTGCGCATGGTCGCCGGTTTGGAGGAGATTTCGGGCGGCACGATTTCGATCGATGGTCGCGTGGTGAACAACGTGCTCCCCAAGGATCGTGACATCGCGATGGTTTTCCAGAACTACGCGCTGTATCCGCACATGACGGTTTACGACAACATGGCGTTCGGCCTGAAGCTGCGTAAATTCCCCAAGGCCGAGATCGACCAGCGCGTGCGCGAGGCATCCGCCATGCTCGGCCTCGACCCGTATCTTGACCGTAAGCCCAAGGCGCTTTCCGGCGGTCAACGCCAGCGTGTCGCCGTCGGTCGCGCGATCGTGCGCAAGCCCAAGGTATTCCTCTTCGACGAACCGCTCTCCAATCTCGATGCCAAGATGCGCGTGACCACGCGCACCGAGATTTCCAAGCTCCATTCCCGGCTGGGTGCGACGATGATTTACGTCACACATGACCAGGTCGAGGCGATGACGATGGGCGATCGCATCTGCGTCATGAAGGACGGCTACATCATGCAGGTCGCCGCGCCGCTCGAACTTTACAATAGCCCCGAGAATTTGTTCGTCGCCGGCTTCATCGGCAGCCCGGCCATGAACTTCTTCAAGGGCACGATCAAACAGAACGACAATGCGCTTCAATTCGTTGAAACCAACGAGAAGGCCGCTCCCATCGTCATCACACTGGATGCCAAGCTCTCCGCCAAGGCGGCGGGTTATGTCGGCAAGCCGGTCGTCTTCGGCATTCGTCCGGAAGATGTGCAGGACACGCTGACCATCACCAACCCTGATGCCGGCCGCACCATCGAGGTGAAAGTGGAAGTTTCCGAACCGATGGGCTCGGAAACCTACCTCTATCTCACCACGGGCGCCTCGTCGTTCATTGCACGCGTCAATCCCACCGACCGCTTTGACACCGACCAGAAGATCAAGGTCACGCTCAAGCTGGAGAACGCCCACATGTTCGACGCCGCGACAGAGAAGGTTCTTAAATAAATCTTTCTTTGCTCGCAGCCTGATCGAGCCCGCCCGCTTCCTTTATGGGAGCGGGCTTTTTTGGGTCGTTTGAATTTAACGCACTTGGGCAAAATCCTCCTTGGATTTCTGAAAGGGCGCCGACACTTTAACCCCCACGTATTCTATGAAAATCTGCTGCATTGGTGCCGGTTATGTAGGTGGACCGACGATGGCGGTCATCGCGTTAAAAGCTCCGGATATCCAAGTGACCGTCGTGGATATGAATGCGGCGCGCATTGCCGCGTGGAATTCCGACACGCTGCCGATTTACGAGCCGGGTCTTGATGATGTGGTCAAAGAGGCGCGCGGACGGAATCTCTTTTTCTCGACCGATGTGAAGGCGACTATCGCGGCCGCCGACATCATTTTTGTGTCCGTCAACACGCCGACCAAAACCTATGGCGTCGGATCAGGCCGGGCCGCCGATCTGCGCTACATCGAGTCGGTTGCCCGCACGATCGCCGAGGTTTCTACGACGCCCAAGATCATCGTGGAGAAATCGACGATTCCGGTGAAGACGGCCGAAACGATTCAGCAGATTCTTGCGGCGAATACCTCGGGCGCAAAATTCCAAGTGCTGTCGAATCCCGAGTTCCTGGCCGAAGGCACGGCGGTGCCGGACTTGTTTAACCCGGACCGGGTGTTGATCGGTGGCGAACGCACGCCGGAAGGTGATGCTGCCGTCGAGACGCTGGTGAGCGTCTATGCCCGCTGGGTTCCGCGGGAGCGTATCATCACGACCAATCTCTGGTCATCCGAACTTTCGAAGCTGGTAGCCAATGCGTTTCTTGCGCAGCGCATTTCGTCGATCAATGCGATCTCTGCCCTGTGTGAAGCTACCGGCGCTGATGTGGACGAAGTCGCCAACGCCATTGGCAAGGATTCGCGCATCGGCCCCAAGTTTCTCAAAGCGTCGGTGGGCTTCGGCGGATCGTGTTTTCAGAAGGATATCCTGAACCTTGTTTATCTATGCGAGAGCTTCGGATTGCCCGAAGTGGCGGCTTATTGGAATCAAGTCGTCTCGATGAACGACTACCAAAAGCGCCGGTTCTCAGCGCGTATATTGAAGTCATTGTTCAACACGGTGGCGGATAAGCGCATCGCGGTATTCGGGTTCGCTTTCAAGAAAGACACCAACGATACGCGTGAATCCGCCGCCATTAATGTCGTGCGTGATTTGCTGGCGGAACACGCCAACGTCGTGGTTTACGACCCGAAGGTGCCGGCTGCGGAGATTATGTCCGATGTGCTGGGGAAGGGTGAGACGAACCCGCGGCTGACAGTCGCGACCAGTGCTTACGAAGCGGCGTTGGATGCACACGCCATCGCGATCGTGACGGAATGGGACGAGTTCAAGACTTTGGATTATACGAAGATTTTTGCAGACATGCACAAACCCGCATCGCTTTTCGACGGTCGTAACATCGTCGATTTGGCCAAGCTTCGGGCGATCGGTTTCCGGGCTCACGGCATCGGCCGTTGAATCGTCTCGATCGTCGGGGAATTAATCGAATTCCTCGACGATCTTACTGTTTCTCGCGCTGGCGGCGGCGTAGCACGACGAAGCCGATGCCAGCTCCGAGCATGATCAAACCGTAGGTGGCAGGCTCGGGAACAGGTGCGCCGGGAGTGACGTAACCACCGCTCCACGTGCCGCTGGCATAAACATGCCCGCTGCTATCGGCATATTGGACGTTCACAACCGGAGCTCCGGGATTGGAACCGGCGAACACGTCACCCGCGGAAGCATCCCAGTTCACGATGGTGATAGTGATACCGCTAGCGATACTGATGCCACCGTAGGTAACATTCAGCTGGGAGCCGCTGGAGCCGAAATCGATGACGGAGTCGCCCGTGATCACCAAGCTGGCAAATGTCTGGGTCGTGTCACCCAAGTAAAGCGTGCTGCCCGTGTTGAGCGTAACAGTCTGCCATTCGGGGACTTGGTTGTCGCCTGCAAAGATGACGGTGCCGCCGGAGTTGACCGTGAGGCTGTTGTTAATGGCGTCACCGCCGCCGGTCTGGTTGAGAACGAGTGTTCCGCTGTTCACCACGACTGCGCCGGTGCTCTTGCTGCCACTACCCGAAAGAGTGGTGGTGCCGGTGCCGTTAAGCGTCAGAGAACCGCTGTTGATCGAGCCGGAGAAATTGATGTTGCCACTGCTGCTAATCGAAATGCCGCTGGTGCCGCCAGAGACGGGCCCGGTGAAGCTGGCGTTGGCACTGCCGCTTACATTAATGCCGGAAGACGCCTGGACATTGGCAAAGGTGCTGGTGCCGGCGGAGGCATTGAGAGTGCCTACATTCATCTGGCCGTTGAACGTATTGGTGCCGGTGTTGGCGACATTAACGCTGGTTGCGGCGACCTGATTGGTGCTGCTGAATGTGCGGTTGCCTGAACCGGTAAGATTCAGAGTGGCGACATTGTTTACCTGGCCGGTGACCGTGATGGTCTTGGAGCCCGCGAGGGTAAGATCCTTGCTGTTGGCGTTGAAGTAGCCCGTGGACGTGATCGCACCGCTGGCGGCAGTCCAAGTCTGGTTGGCCGCGAGTGTGATCTGATTGTTGATCGTCTGGGTGCTGGTGCTGTTGTTGGTCACCCCGCCTGAGCCGATGGTCAGGGTTCCGCCGCCCAACGTGAATGCGCCGGCCGTGCTGTTAAAAGTGAGCGAACCAATGTCCCACCCGCCGCTGTTGGCGTCGTTTGAAAGGCGCGTGGTGCCGGCGAAGACAAAGTTATCTCCGCTGCTGCTGTGGCCGGGGGCAACGTTGGGATTCCAGTTATTGGCGGTTTCCCAATTGCTGTCTCCGCCGCCGCCATCCCAAGTAAATGTGGCCGCTTGAGCGCACGCCGCAGCCAGCGTCAGCATTAAGCTGGCGCAAAGGCGAAGAGGGCGGACGTTTTGGAAGAAGCAGCTCAAGGTGTTTTTCGAATTAGGTAATAAACCCTATTCGTAGCTTGGCGCAACCCCTTTGGGCATCTTAAAGATAATCAATTAGCTGCCCGTATTTGATGTATCCAGATTATGAATCCGTGTGGTCTGTTTAGATGAAAGGTAATGGCGCGTAGGTTTTGCCGAGGACTTGGTCGGTCGGGCACGAAAACCATTTATCAAGAACGGTCGCATAGACTTGCCGGAAGTCGGTGCTGAATTCCAAGTCCTTGTTTTTCTGCAACGCGAGGGAGGGCGGGGTGCCGTGAAGGGATCCCTTGATCTGGCTGCCCATTACAAAGAGCGGAGCGGCCGTGCCGTGATCGGTGCCGCGGCTTTCGTTTTCGTTGGGGCGGCGACCGAATTCCGAGAAGGTCATCGTGAGGACTTGGGAATCGAGTTTACGGGCGACGAGATCCTTTTGGAAAGCAGCGAGGCCCTCGGACAGCGTTTTGAGCAGATTGGCGTGGTTATTTGTCTGGTTGCTGTGGGTATCGAAACCACCGAGGGAGACAAAGTAAACGCGGGTGGACATGCCCGAGGAAATCAACGCGGCGACGTTCCGCAGGGATTGCGCGAAGTTGTTGCCGGGATAGGCGGATTCAGCGCGGTAGCTGCCGATGACCTTTTGCACGCGTTGTTCGGTGACGAGCGCATCCATCATGGTGGCGCGAAGGAACGAAGCGTTGGCGTTGGCCTGATGGTCGTCCTCTTTCACGAGCTTTTCCAGGAACGCGAGGTTCTCCTTGTTGTTACGATTGCCACCACCGCGCAGACCGAACGTGGAGTGCGGTTTGTCGGCTTGGAAGGATTGAGGAAGCTCGTTGGTGACATGGACGGCCACGGGATCGCCACCGGTTCCGGCGGTGCCGGGTGCGCCGCCGCAATCGTTGTCTAGGAAACGCCCGATCCAGCCCGTAGGCATGAACTGATTGCTCTCGCTGCCGGTCTCCCAGATTTCGCTGGAACGGAAGTGACTGTGATTGGGGTTTGGATAACCGACGTTTTGAATGATACCGGCGCTACCATCCTGCATGAGCCCGTGCAAGGCGGCCAGCGAAGGATGGAGGCCGAGCGTGTCGTCGAGACGGATGGCTTCCTGCTTTTTGATGCCGATGGTGGGGCGCAAGCGGTAGTATTCCGGATCTTCGTAAGGGATGACGGTGTTGAGGCCATCGTTGCCGCCGGCGAGCTGGACCAACACGAGGATGGAGCGGTCCTTTTCGGGGGACGGCGTGGCGGCGAGGGTGGATTGAACGAGGAAGGACGGGGCGAACTGGCTGAACGCGAGAAGGCCGATGCCTTTGCTGCCCCAAGTAAGGAATTCGCGGCGCGTGGTGGGAAGAGATTGGAAAGCGTTGTTCATGGCGCGAGACGGGTTCAGCAGAGTTGATATTCGGGGGACTGCAGGAGGGTGACGGCGGTGCTGCGAAGGCGGTTGAGGCGCTTGGCCTCCTCTTTTTCGCCGTCGAGAAATGAATGCACGTTGGTGCGGAAGGCATCGCTTACCTTTACCGGCAGGAAGTAATCGACGAAGCGCGAGGTGATCTGGTCGCTGTTCATGCTTTGAAGCATTTTTTCCAGACGCTCCTCGGTGACGGTGAACGTGCCGATGCCTTGAGAACGGGCGGCGACGAGCTCGACCTGTTCATCGGCGTTGAGGTTGTCTTCGTTGACGGGCGCGAAGAGCGTTTCCACGAGCTGACGACGGGCGTTGAGCGTGCCGGAATTAATCCAAAGGCGTCCGCCGACCCAGCCGCGAACATTGGGCGGGCGATACAGTTCTTCGCCCATGAGGCGGAGTGTGTTGAGCGAATGACGCGGGTAGGGCGCCACATTGATCATCAAGTCCTGAACGAGACCGAGATAGAATTGCGACGGACGTTTGATGTAGTTGCCGCGAAATGCCTCATCGAAAAAGAGCCGGCTTCCGAAAAAGCGCTGGGCCAGCTGGCGCAGGTCGTAACCGGTGGATTTCCACCATTCGCCCAAAGGCGTGAGATAAGCGTCGGAAAGCAGTTCTTCGCTCAGATAGAACTTGGCCATTTCATGGGGCACGAAGCGGCCGGCGGCCGGAAGGCCGTAGGCGAGATCGATGATGTCGTCGCCGGTGAATTTTCCCGTCTTTCCGAACACGGTTTTTTCACGGTCATCGTGCTGGTTGGCGGCAAAAACGAATTCATCGCCGCGCAGCCGGTAACCGGTGAAGGCGCGGGCGGCCTGCTTGATGTCGTCCTCGGTGTAGTTGCCCTCGCCGAGCACGAAGAGTTCAAACAGTTCGCGTGCAAAGTTTTCGTTGGGAGCGGCTTTCTTGCTGTCCTGCAAATCCAGGAAACGGATCATCGCGGGATCGCGTGAGATGGACTTGGTAAGAGTGGGAGCCGGTCCCAGACAGCCTTGGCGAATCGTGTCGTTGTGCTGATGGATGTAGGCGGGATTATTTACTTTTTCCTGACTGACGACGTAGATGTCGCTCAGGAAATACGTCCACTTTTCGGTCACGGCATTCTCGGGGCGTGATGCGAATTGGAGCCATTTGATGGAGAGATCCTGGACGGCTTGCTGCTGGCGTTCGCGTTGCTCGCGTTGCAGGACCTGGCGTTGCTCGCGGGTCTCGGCGTTGCGGATTTTTTCCGCGTAGGCGGGGGATGCCGCTTGAAGATTGGAAATAAGCCGCGGAGTGGGCAGCAGATTGGCTTTGGCGGGAAACAGGCGGTCGAGGCTCGCTTTCAAGCCATCGGACATAAGGCGCGCCACTTCAGCAGGCTGCGCGGCCCAACCGGCGCGTCGGAGCAGATGGCGCGCGGCGTCTTCGTTCCATTGGGAGGCCGGTAGCGGTTGCCAAGCATCTTGCGGTGAAAGATTTAGCTTCATGAGGGGTTTTGGGAAGCAAACTGAGTAAACGAGTATGCGTGTTCTAGTGCGCTACGGCAATAGGACGTTCCACCTATACGGAAGTTTCCCGCCAATGCGAAAAACCTGCGATCAGAGGATCAGAGCCCGAGTGAAGTCTTGTAGAGTCGGGGCACGCGCTTTGTCACCGAGCACAGCGTCTCCCAAGGAATGGTGTCGGCCCAGCGGCTGAATTCGGTGAGGTCGATTTGCGCACCTTGCTGATGGCCCACGAGAACGGCTTCATCGCCTGCGACGACTCCGGGCACATCGGTCACGTCGATGATGGTCTGGTCCATCGTCACGCGGCCGAGAATAGGGCAATGGTGTCCGCGCACGAGCACCTGTCCGCGGTTGCTCAGGGCGCGGGGCACGCCGTCGCCGTAGCCGGCGGTGAGAATCGCGACGGTGGTGTCGCGACTGAGCGTGTGCGTTCGGCCGTAGCTCACGGTGGAACCGGCGGGAAGTTGCTTCACGAGACCGACACGTGTCCGAAAACTGAATACAGGTTCGGCATGGACTTGGGAGAGCAGGGCGCCGTTGTGCGGGAGGATGCCGAACTGGAGCAGACCGATCCGCACGGCGTTGAACGGGCCGGCGACCTCGATGGTTTCGAGGCCGGCGCTGTTGTCGGCATGGATGAAGAGCGAGGAAAGGTTGATGCCCTCGCAGGCTTGTAGCGCGGCTAAGAAGCGTCGGCGTTGTTCGGCGGTGAAGACGGGATCGTCGTCGGGGCTGGAGAAATGCGTGAACACGCCGGCGAGACGCAGGTTCGTGGAGGCGATGATTTTTTGGTAGAGCGCGGGCGCGCGTTCATGCCAGACGCCGAGGCGGCCCATGCCGGTGTCGATTTTAAGGTGGACGTTGAGTTCGCGGCTGGCGGCGCGGGCGACGGCATCCAGGCGGTCCACTTCTTCGGCGGAGGAAATGGTCACGGCGACATCGTAGTCGAGCACGTGGCGGGCTTCGTCGGGGAGAAGTGCGCTTAACAACAGAATCGGCCAGCCGGGACCGAGTTCGCGCAGGGATGCGGCCTCGGCGAGGTTGGCCACGGCGAACAAATCCGCGCCGGCGTGCATGAGTCGAGCGGCGGTCTGGTGCAGGCCATGGCCGTAAGCATCGGCTTTGACGACCGCGACGTAGCGCATGTGCGCGGGCAGGGACGCGCGGATGAGGCGCAGGTTGCGTTCAAGCACCGCAAGGTCGATCTCGGCCCAGCAACGAAGTGGCAGACGTGAAGCAGTGGACATCGGTAAAATTAGCTGGTGCGCGGCGCTTGGTGAACTTGCGGAGACCACGTGACGTAAGTCGGATCCTCATGCATGAACGCATCGGGTTCAGAAGATGGTTGAAAAAGTTCAGCATCCATCAAAGTCATGAACAATAGATTCACCGCGTAGCGGGTGGTGGTCACGCCGGCAGGGAGTGGCGTCCAGTGACGGAAAAACTCCGGCATGATCAACTCGCCGCGCAGCTCGGCCGTGGGAACACGTTTGAGCGGTTCACCGATCCGCGCGACATGCCAGGTATCACGACGGGCGTCGGCGATGATGTGGCTTTCAGGTTGGTTCAGTGCACGGGCCACGAGGTCGAGGCTCTGGTAGCGGTAGCAGACAGAAGCGGGGGCAAGCACGCGCCAGCTCCGCAAAGCGACTGCGGCGGTCCGGATGCCCAGCACCGATCCCGGGCCTTCGCAAAACACGAAGGCTTTTATATCAGCGATGCGCAGATCGGCCTCTGAAAGAAGTGACTCCACGCAATCGAACAGCCCTGTGCTCGCTTCCGTATCGCTCGTTTTCCAGCGTGCGGCCCGTGATTCGCCATTTTCCCAGAGACCGATCTGCACGCGCGCTGATGTGGTGTCGATCAGGAGCAGGGTGGGGTGCTCGGCGAGCAATTGGCGTAGGCTGGGCATGGTTGATGGCATCAAGCTGGGCCGTCGCGCGGCTTTCAAGCGCGTAGAATCAGGCATTGACCGCACCTGAGCCGGACGCGTATTTTTGCCAATTCTGTCAATAAAACCCTCTGCTCTTTTTCTACTGTGAACATCGAAATCAAAGACGTCTCCGAAACCCGTAAAAGCCTCGTCGTCACCCTCGACCAAGCCGAAGTCGCCGCCGAACACCAAGCTGTGATCGGTGAGATTTCCAAGCAGGCTCGCCTCCCCGGTTTCCGCCCCGGAAAAGCTCCCGCCGCCATGATCATCAAGCGTTACGGCAAGGAGATCAGCGAAGAGTTCAAGCAGAAGGTTTTGGCCAAGGCCTACCGCGGCGGTCTTGAGCAGTCCAAGCTTGAGCCCCTCAACATCACCGACGTGCAGGAAGGCGAAATCGCCGCCGACAAATCCGCCACCGTCACCATTACGCTGGACGTGCGCCCCACCTTCACGCTGCCCGATTACGCGGGTCTCGCCACCGAGATCCAGTCCGTCGAAGTCACCGACGCCGAGGTCGAGAAGGCCATTGATGCCCTCCGTGCCGAGCGCGCCGACTTCAAGATCGCCGAGCGCCCCTCCGCCAAGGGCGACTACGTGAAGCTTTCCTACGAAGGTACCGTCGATGGCAAATCCATCCTCGAAATCGCTCCCGAGAAGCAGATCTACGCCAAAGTCCCTCAGACGTGGGAAGAAGTTGATGGCGAAAACGAAGGTCTCATCCCCGGTCTCGGCAAGCAGCTCGCCGGTTTCTCCAAGGGTGACAAGAAAGACGTCACCGTCACGTTCCCCACCGACTTTGCCGCCGTTCCGGCCCTCGCTGGCAAGACCGCGATTTACACCGTAGAAGTCCTTGAAATCCGCGAGCGCGTGCTCCCCGAGATGGACGAAGCCTTCTTCAAAGCCAACCAAGCCGACAACCTCGAAGGCCTTCAGACCAACGCCCGCAACAATCTCAAACAGCGCAAGGATTACGAAAACCGCCAGGCGCAGCGTCGTCAGGTTACCGAGGCCCTCAATGCCAAGGTCGAATTCGCCGTTCCCGAGAGCTTGGTCGAGTCCGAGACCCAGCAGGTTCTCCGCAACTTCATCGAGGAAAACATGCGTCGCGGCGTTCCCGCCGACCAGTTTGAAAAGGACAAGGCCGCCCTCCACGAGAGCGCCAGCAAGGCCGCTCGCACCCGTGTGAAGACGCAGCTCCTCCTCGCGAAAATCGCCGAGCAGGAAAAGCTCTCCGTCACCGAGCGCGACATAGACACCTTCATCTACCGTGAGTCCGTGATGAACAACCAGAAGCCCGAAAAGCTCGTCAAGGAACTGACCAAGGATCGCGAGAAGCTCCGCTCCATCCAGCAGTCGATCATTTTCGACAAGGCCCTTGATTTACTGGTCTCCAAGGCTACGGTGACGACCGCCTCAGCGAAGGCGTGATCAGTTCACTTAAACCAAGGAAAACTTCGTGAGTTATTACGTTCCCACCATCCTCGAGAGCACCGGCCGCGGTGAGCGTCAATGGGATGTCTTCAGCCGTCTCCTGAAGGATCGCATCATCTTCATCGGTTCGCCGATCGACGACATGGTCGCCAATTTGGTGATCGCGCAGATGTTGTTTCTTCAGATGGAAGACCCGAAGAAGGACATCCACTTCTACATCAACTCACCCGGCGGCGTCGTGACCGGTGGCATGGCCATCTATGACACGATGAACTTCCTGCAGTGCGACATCGTCACCTATTGCATCGGCCAGGCGGCCAGCATGGCGACGGTGCTCCTCGCCGCCGGCACCCCCGGCAAGCGTTTCGCCCTGCCGAATAGCCGTGTGATGATCCACCAGCCCAGCGGTGGCGCCGGCGGCCAGACGGCCGACATCATGATCGCCTCGAAGGAAATCCTCCGCTGGCGCCAGACGCTCAACGGCGTCATCGCCAAGCACACCGGCAAGACCCCCGAGCAGGTCGAGAAGGATTCGGATCGCGATTACTATCTGAGCGCGCACGAAGCCAAGGCCTACGGTCTCGTCGATCACGTCGTCGAGTCCACCAAGGAAGTGGCAAAAGTCGTTCCGAGCGCGATCCCCAGCGCGGCATAAGGTGCCTTGGATGTTTTTAACGAAGACGGTGACCTAACAGTCACCGTCTTTTTTCTGCACACTGGACAGAACGCACGACTGGGCGCACCTTCTTCTCATGGCCAAATCGTCACGTATGACCCTTTGCTCGTTTTGCGGTAAATCGCAGGCCGAGGTCAAAAAGATCATCGCCGGTCCCGGCGTGCATATCTGCGACGCCTGCGTGAACGTCTGCAAAACGATCATCGATCGCGAAGTGAAGCAGCCCGCCATTGATGCCAAGCCCGCGTTCCGTCTGGTGAAGCCCGCCGAAGTGAAGGCGGCACTCGATGATTTTGTGATCGGTCAGGATCACGCCAAAAAAGTTTTATCAGTTGCCGTCTATAATCACTACAAGCGCCTCATGTTCGGCGCGGGGCAGACTCCCTCTGACAACGGTGCGCTCGCACCCGAGTTCAACGAGGTCGAGATCGAGAAGAGTAACATTCTCCTCACCGGTCCGACCGGCTCCGGCAAGACACTGCTAGCCCGCACGCTCGCCAAGGTGCTCGACGTGCCTTTCGCCATTTCGGACGCGACGACTCTGACCGAGGCCGGCTACGTCGGCGAAGACGTCGAGAATGTGGTTCTCCGGCTTTTGCAGTCCGCGAACTTTGATGTGAAACGCGCCGAGTGCGGCATCATCTATATCGACGAAATCGACAAGATTGGCCGCAAGACCGAGAACGTTTCCATCACCCGCGATGTGTCTGGCGAAGGCGTTCAGCAGGCCTTGCTCAAGATTTTGGAAGGCACCGTATGCAACGTTCCTCCACAGGGAGGACGCAAGCACCCGAACCAGGAATACGTGCAGATCAACACGGCCAATATTCTCTTCATTTGCGGAGGCGCCTTTGTCGGACTCGAAGGCATTATCGAGAAACGTCTCGGTCAGCGTGGACTCGGTTTCGGCTCCATCACCGCGCAGCAAACGCAGTCAGCTACGATGAGCGCCGAAAGCATCATGAAGTCCATCGAACCGGGGGACCTTGTGCGTTACGGCATGATCCCCGAGTTCATTGGACGCCTGCCCGTCGTGTCGGTGCTGGAACCATTGCAGATCGCCGACCTGGAAAAAATTTTGCTACGCACGAAGAACGCGATGGTGAAGCAGTATTCGAAACTCTTCGCGATGGACGGCGTGCGGTTGAAATTCACGGGTGACGCCATCAAGGCCATTGCCGCAAAAGCCGTCGAGTTGAAGACGGGAGCGCGTGCGCTCAGGGCGATCATGGAAAACCTCATGCTCGAGGTTATGTATGACCTGCCTAGCCGTGACGACGTGGTCGAAGTGGTGATCGACGCCGGTGTGGTCGCTGGCAAGCACCGCCCTGTCATGCGCAAAGCCGCCAAAGGCGAAAAAGCGCAGGACGCGGCTTAAGTTGCGCGTCTTGGTGGCGCCTTAATCCGCAGGCGTTTACCAGTGCAGGTATTCGCCTTTTTCCAGATCGAGGGCGAACTCGACAAAGAGCTGCACGGTGCGCTCTACATCCTCGAGATCCACGATCTCGCTCGGGGTATGCATGTAGCGAAGCGGGATGCTTACAAGGCCGGTGGCGATGCCGCCGCGACCGACTTGGATTGCGCGTGCGTCCGTGCCGGTGGGGCGCGGATCGGCTTCGAGTTGGTAAGGGATTTTTAGTTTTTTAGCTGCCTTCACCAGTCTCTCGAAGACCTTGGGATTGATATTCGGACCGCGGCAGATGATCGGGCCGCCGCCCAGCTTGGTCTCGCCGTATTTGCGCTGATCGCAGTCGGGGTGATCGGTGGCGTGACCGACGTCGACCGCGAGCGCGATATGCGGATTGACCGCATACGCGGCGGTGATCGCGCCACGCGTGCCGATCTCTTCTTGTGCGGTGGCAACGGATACGAGTTTCGCCGCGAGTTTTTTCTTGGTCGCAGCGAGACGGATCAACGTTTCGCCGACGACGTAGGCGCCGACCTTGTTGTCGAACGCACGCGCGGTGCCGATGCTGCCGTGGATGAGTTCAAACTCGTGGTCGTAAGTGACCGTGTCGCCGATGGAGACGCGTTCCAGCGCCTCTTTTTTGGAGGAGGCACCAATATCGATCCAGATCTCGTGAATCTCGGGGACCTTCTTGCGGTCGCCTTCGTTCATGAGATGGATGGCGCGCTTGCCGGTAACGCCTTTGATAGGACCGTTGGAGGTTTGGATGACCACGCGACGACCGGAAATGACAGTGCGATCGTGGCCGCCGATGGTATCAAAATAAATGAAACCATCCTTGTTCACAAAGGTGATGATGAGGCCGAGCTCGTCCATGTGACCGGCCAGCATGAGCACGGGATCGCCCTTCGTGTTGAGCGTGGCTATGCGATTACCCATTGCATCCTTAGCATAAGAATCGGCCGAAGGTTTCACGTAGTGATCGAACACCTTCTGGGCTTCGAACTCAGCGCCGGACGGTGAGCGGGCGTGGAGGAGGTCAACGAGGAAGGCGGGCGCTTGGTATTTAGACATGGATAAAGAGAAGTTATTTTTTCGAGACTTTGATCTGATCGGCGATTTCTTCGAGCGGATAGGTGAGGATTTCAGCGAGGGTGGGGTGATACCACGGGGCTCGGAGGAGATCGAAAACGGTCGCCTTCATGGCGAGGGGGCCGCTGAAGATGTGAATCAAATCACCGGCCTGCGCGCCGACGATCTCGGCGCCGAGGATGCGTCCGTGTTTCGGTTCGGCGATGACTTTCACGTAGCCATAGTTCGCATCCATGAGGATGGATTTGCCGTGGTCGTTGAATGGATACGTGGCGACGAGGAATTTTTCGTCGCGTTCGCTGAGTTCGCTTTCCTGCACGCCTATAGTGGCCAGCGGCGGTTCGGTGAAGACCACATTGAGCAGGAGTGCATGGTCGATGGGTTTGATGCCTTTCACGCCGAAAGCGTGACGGGCGGCGAGTTCACCTTGAGCGACTGCGAGGTGGACGATGTCGTGCGGGCCGGCCACGTCACCGCCGGCGTAAATATGTTTGGCGGAGGATTGCTGCCAGCGGTTCACGCGCACGCGGCCTTCGCCGGTGAGTTTCACGCCGGCGGCGGCGAGGTTGAGGCTGGAGGTGTTGGGTTCGCGCCCAAGGGCGTTGAAGAGATAACGTGCCTTGCGAATGACAGATTTACCGGCGCTGGTGAATTTCACGGTGACACCTTTTTTATCACCAGAGATGGCGGTGATTTTGGTGTCGGTGTGAAGATCGATACCTTCGTCGCGGAAGGCCTGCTGGATGACTTCAGTTGCTGCGGCGGAGTGATCTTTGAGGATGTTTTTGCTGCGTTGGATGAGGGTGACCTTGGAGCCGATGCGACGGAGGAACTGGGCGAGTTCGCAAGCGACGATGCCGCCGCCGAGGACGATTACGCTCTCGGGAATAAAATCGAGTTCGAGGACATCGTCGCTGGTCCAAAATGGCGTGGCGGCGAGCCCAGGCACGGCTGCAGGGACGCTGACCTTGGAGCCAGTGGCGATGAGAAATTTTTTGGCGGTGAGCGTGGTGCCGTCCGCGAGTTCGACGGTGTGCGGATCAACGAAGCGGGCATAGCTGCGGTAAACGTCGTATTTGCCGGATTCGAGGGCCTGCGCGCGGTAGGCGGCGAATTCGCCGATGATCTTTTTTTTGCGTGCGTGAAGGGCCTTCATGTCGGCTTTGGCCGAGGGGATTTTAAGCCCGAAGATTTTCCCTTTTTGAGCGAGATGAAGAATCTCTGTGGAGTAGAGCAGGGTCTTGGACGGCATGCAGCCGTTGAGGATGCAGAGGCCGGCGATGATCTTGGCACCGTCCACGACGGCGACGCGTTTGCCGAGCGAGGCCGCGACGCGAGCGGCGTTGAAGCCGGCGGAGCCACCGCCGATGACGAGAAGATCGTAGGGTTTGGACATGTAACTAACTATGCGCGATCAACGGCCTTTGCCAAACAGCATGATGTGAATCGTCTTCAGGACGATGGCCGCATCGATGAGGAAGGAAAAATGCCGGATGTAATATAGGTCGTATTCCAGTTTACGCAGCGTGTCGTCCAGATTGGCGCCGTAGGGATAGTTGACCTGCGCCCACCCCGTGATGCCCGGTTTCACCAAATGGCGGAAGTGGTAGCAGGGGATTTGGGTTTCGTATTTGTCGACCAGCTTATCCCATTCGGCGCGGGGACCGATGAGGCTCATGTCACCGAAGAGCACGTTGAGCATCTGGGGCAGTTCATCGAGCCGGCTGGAGCGCAGGAATTTCCCGATGCGGGTGATGCGCATGTCGCCGACTTTAGTGTAGACGTCTTTGCCGTCGTTGGGACGCATCGTGCGGAACTTGAAAAGCCGGAAGGGCACGCGATTTTTTCCAATGCGTGTCTGGCAAAACAGCACGGGACCGCGGTCATCGATCCAGATGGCGAGCGCGATGCCCAAAAACAACGGGGCACCGATGGTGAGCGCGAACAATGAAAGAAAGATGTCGCTGAGGCGTTTGAGACGTTCAAACACCGGTTCGCGCGCGATCTTGAAGCCTTCTTGGAAAAGCCAGGTCTGGTTCAGGCGATAGAGGGGGATTTTGCGCCAATAAACCTGATGAAAGAGTTCGAGCGTATAGGTGGGAACTCCGCGGAAGTAGAGTTCGACCAGCCGTTGTGAGATGTGTGAATTGAGATCGCGGTTGTTCTCACGCAGAATGACGGCTTCAACCTCGATTTCGCCGCGCTCAATTTTGCCGAGCACCGTATCGATCTGAGAGTTGTCGGGGGCCTCATTTTCTTGGGTGGGCGATGCATGAACGATGGGCTGCTTGCAGCCCATGCGAAGGCATTCCTGTTCAAAAACTGCGCCGGTTTCAGCATCGCCGACAAACACGAGCGACTGTTCGCGGCGCAAGGCGCGCCCGGCCGAATACACCGCGCGCCGGTAGCCTAGCGAAAGCGGAATGTAGATCAGGAAACTGAGGAGGATGACACCGCGACTTTGCTGCAAAGGATAGCCGCCGGTCAGAAATACGAAGGTGAACAGCAACGTGCCCACCATGGCAGCGAGCAACGCGATGATGTGTTCACTGGTGTAGTCCAGACTGATCATGTCAGTCTGAGCCTTGTAGCCATCGATGAGGTAGATGCTGGCAACCACCAGCAGTAGGGGCACGCACAACGGCAGGATGATCCATTCCGCCGGGCTGATGATGCCGCGCATCCAACCTGCGGCATTGAAGGCCAGCAGCAGCATCACGAAATCAAGCAGGACAAGTGCGAGGGATGCTTTGCGATTTTGATGCATTGAGAGCGTGAGCCGTGCGCTTTAAACAATCGTGCGAATGGGGTTAAACCCCTAGCGCGTCAAACAGCTTACTTCACCGGGACTTTGTGATAGTAATATGCAAAAAATTCTCGCTCAACTCACTTGGTGCCCGTGCGTTGAAGTTCGGCGGCTTTGGTCACGTTCATGAATTCATAAAAAGCCATGAGCCGGCAAAATACGTAGCCACGATAGCCATCCAGAAAGCCGCGTCTCCAGACATAGTGATAAAAGAAGCGGAGCGTGGGTCTGAAGGGGAGTCGGGCGGCGAAGTGTTTAATGCGGCGTTTGCGGGCCAATTCCGGCGTGATGGAGGCAGACGAGGCGGAGGCGCTGCCTTCTTCGGACCGGAGCAAGCGTGCCTCCCAGTTGGAGTAGCGATTATGTTTTTCGATCCAGATGGAAATCGTGGGGAAGGCGTAGTGCTCCATCTCGTATTTAAGATGACCGGAGCGTCCGTTTAGAATGACATGCTCGTGAACCTCGTTGTCGCCGGATTGCGTGTCACCGACGCCAGTGAATTGTTCGTAGCGCCCCAGTTCGTGGCGAAAGAAACGAAGATTCCAACTCGGATAATAGCCGCAGTGCATGAGCCAGCCATCGAGAAACCAAAAACGCCGGTTTACGTAATAGCCTTCGCATGCAGGCGCCGGCTGTGTGGCTATGGCGCGCAGTTCGCCGGCGAGCTCTGGAGTGATGCGCTCATCTGCATCCAGAATGAATACCCATGGGTGTTTCCACGCTATGTTGGCCAAGGCCCAATTTTTCTTTTTAGGGAAGGCTCCGTTCCATTTGAAATCCACCACGCGTGCGCCGAGAGAAATAGAAATTTCCTGCGTGCTATCCGTGCTGTTCGAGTCGACCACGACAATTTCGTCGGCGAAGCGAGCGGACTCGATGCAGGCACGGATATTCGAAATCTCGTTTTTGGCGGGAATGAGAATCGAGATAGGGCAAAGCTCACTCATGGTGGGTGCGGGAAGCAGTGTCGGTCAGCCGGGCGTAGGCAACAGTGGTGAAAAGCAGAGTCCAAAAAGTGATCATAACGGCGCCATTCGCGAAAGGAAACTCGACCAAGGCATAAAGCAGCAACAGTGCGCAACCTAGTAGCGGGTAGATAACCAAGGGGTGAAAAAACTGCCGGGTCGGGATCATGATCAATGGAATAAGCCCCATCGCCATCAGCAGGATGGTGCCAGCGAATCCGTTTTCGGCGAGGGACTGGAGCCAGTCGTTGTGCGCGGTGGCGAAAATATTCTCCGAGCGATCACGTAAATTGACCGTGTAGGGCCTGATCATCTGAAACCCGATTGAATAGGTATCAAGGCCCCAGCCGAACACGGGTTTCTCTTTCGCTAAACTCCAAGTGTCGCGATAGAGTTCGGCTCGGCCACCGAAGACGGATTGATTTTGATCAATCGCCAGTTGGGTCTCGTTGAAACGTTGCGTGAGCGTTTGATAGGACAACCAGCTGATCGCACTGCTGGTGATGACCGCCAGTGTAATGATAGTTAACAACAGCGGCCAGGGATTCTGTCTGCGTGCGCGCCGCAAGTTGACGATGCGGGAAAGCGCATGAGTGAGGCCGATGGCTAACACCAGGGCGGTAATCACGGTGCTGGCCCGCGACGCACTGACAGGCGCGCTGGTGGCGATAAGCAAGACCCCGACGAGTGCAGCGCTGAAAGGAGAGTGCCAGAGATCACGACTTTCGTAGCGTCGGGCGTGGTAAAACAGCAGACCTATCGCGGTCGTAAGGCCGAGCAGCATGAAAGCGCCCCAGTGGTTATAGTAGATGAAGGTGGCAAAAAAACGCGGATTGGGTGACTCGGTCGCGCCGAAATAAAAACCAACGCCGGATAGCTTTTGCAGCGTGCCCATCACCGCCAGCAACAGGGTGCTGACACTGATCAAGACCATGATTTTTCTCAAAATCGAACGACTCTGAATCAGGCAGACAATGTTGAATGCGGATAAATAGACTCCGGCTCCAAACCACCAGGCACGTAATGTTAACTCAGTGGAGATCGTGCTGGGCCAATGCGGTTTTTGCACCGTGGTCTTCACATATGAAACGGCATCATCGATGTGGACCGTCCGAAAGCTGGGATTAAATACGCTGAGCAGAATGAGGCCGCTAAAAAGAGCCAGCGGGGTCAGCCACCAAATTTTGCGTCGTGCGGCTTCGCCTCGCGAGCCGCGTTGGCAAAAAGCAAGCAGTGTAAGTCCGGCGCCCAGTGATGTCCAAAGACTGAGTGCGATGCGCATCCACCAAATATTGCCGCCATAGATCCAGGCTGAGCAGAGGAGCAATACAGTCGAATGGATGAACACGGCCTTTTCCAAGGGCGCTGACGTGGAGGCCGATGTTTTGCTCATCGGTGGGTGAGTTGATCGTAAAATGCCAGGATCGTTTGTGCGGCCTTTTCCCATGAATAGGTTTCGCTCGCCCAAACGCGTGCGCGTTGTCCGGACTGCTGCAGGGACAAGGCTGATTCATTGAGCAGTGAATCGAGTGCGTCACTGTAGTTTTCCCAGGATACGCAAAGCCCTGCGCCTTGCACCGCAAGATCCCGCCATGGCGTGGCATCGGTTGTGAGAACGGGCACGCCGCGCACCAACGCTTCAGCGATAACCAGGCCGAAGTTTTCCGAATGGGAGGGAAGCAGGAAAAGCGATGCCAGGGCGTAAGGCGGAGGACGGTTCGCACCATCTTGCACGATGATGCGTCCGGAGCCTCCGTTGCTGGTGATGTAAGAATCCAGCTCGTTGACCGAGTATTGTTCGGGGATCCCCGCCAGCAGCAGGACCCAGTCATTGCGCGGCTTTGAAAGCCAGAGATCAATGAGTTCCAATACCCGTTTTTTTGAATGAAACCGTGAGTAAAACAACGCCACGCGACGGCCGTTTAAATCAGGTAAAAAAGTGCGCCAGTTTGCGGCGGCGGACTCCTCTTCGGCGAGTGAGGGAGGGATGACCCCGTTATGCGCAACGCAGATGGGTTGGGTGAAGCCGAGCTGACGAATGTCTTCGGCTTCCTCATGGCTGGTCGCGTGCCAGCCGCTGGCACCGAGAAATGCACCGGGGTGAACGAGCATGGATGCGAGGCGTTTTTTCCATCGCCGGTGCCGCCACGCCCAGGGGCTCATCATGCCACGCGGAGAAATCACGAGGGGAGCACCTGTCTTGCGTGCGGCGGCATGTGCGTAATGCAACGTGCGCTGCCAGAGCCCATGGCTATGGATGATATCGTAGGAATGGGCACCCAGATGTGTGCTCAACGATGTCGAGCGGGCGATCGACTCGGGGCATTGGCGCGGGAATGCAAAGGTGGTGAGCGCACTGGCCCCCGTGTGGGCTGCTACCAATGGTCCCGTGGTGAGCAGCTCGACCTGTTGGCCACAGAGGGCGAGCCCCTCGGCGAGTCCACGCACCGACCTTGATGGGCCGCCGTGGCGGGCTTCAAGACTGGGGACAATCTGGGCAATTTTCATTGCGGATCCGGGCGTGACTTGAGCGGTTTGCACGGGTTGCCGGCGCAGACCATTCGAGCAGGCTGATCCTTGACGACGACAGAACGCGCACCGATCACGGCAAGTTCTCCGATGGTGACGCCGGGTCCCACAAAAACCTCGGCGCCCAGCCAGACATTCGGGGAAAGTGTGATCGGACGGGCGACCAACGGCATGGCCCAGCGCGTATAATCGTGCGTTCCTGCGCATAAATGAACAGCTTGGCTCAGCTGTGCACCATAGCCGAGCGTGACTGGGGCGAGGTTGTAAATGTTTACGTCCGGTCCAATCATGACGCGGTCTTCACAGGTGAGCTTCCATGGGTAAATCACTCGCGCGGTCGGATAAATGCGCACATGGCCGTCGGCGCAGATGTTCGCGCCAAACATGCGTAAAAGCATCACGCGAAACCTATGCAACCCTCGCGGACTCCAACGAAACAGAGTGGCTTGAATGAGAGCCCAAACATAACGACGTGCGATTTCCGCACGCGGGTTTGGAGTGACATTGCCTTCGCCTAGATAAGGCCGTGATGAGGTAGGTGACGCCACGTATAAAAGTGTTTGAGAACGTGCTGGCGGGGCAACCGTTAAACCACGCGTCCGGAAGGGGCGACCGCATGCTGCACTGCGAGGGCGAGACCCTTGGTGGCGGTGGCGTAGGTATAACCGGCGATGCGTGCGGCCACGCGCTGGCGAAATCCCTCGGCATCGCGATCTATGTCGGCAAAGGCACGATGGAGCGCATCACGCAGACCGTCGGGCGTGTCCACGGAAAATACCCAACCGGTTTCCTTGTCTGTTACCAAGTCACGCTGACAGCCTACGCGATCACTCACCAGACACGGCACCCCGAGGTGCATGGCTTCGTTGACGGCCAATCCCCAGGTTTCCTCTGGACCACGCGAAGGAAGCGCAAAAATATTCGCGAGCAGATAGCGCGACGGCATCTCGCTTTGATTGGCAAAGGGAAGAAAGCGCACGAGTTTATCCGTTCGCGTGGCGGCAAGTTGGCGGAGGGCGGCAAGCTCTTCGCCTTCACCCACGAATACGAGGGCTGCGTCCCCCGTGGTCACGTCTGTTGAGAGAAACGCAGCGAGCAGTTCGCGAGGTTGTTTTTTGGGGATGAGCTTGCCGGCAAATAGCAGGATTTTGCAGCCGGACAAACCAAGCGATTCCTTGAGCGCGACCGCTTGAGCGCGATTGCTTTCGCTGGCGACGAAGTGTTCAGCATTCACGCAATGCGGAACATGAAAGAGTTTTTTCTCTGGAACACCAAACGTCCGAAAATAATCACGGTTGGCGAGTCCCACGTAAGTGATCGCAGAAAAGCGGGCGTAAAGACACCGCAGCAGGCCGCGCTTCAACGGCCGCGGAGCCGGGACATCAAGCAGGTGCGAATCCCCTCGAAAAATCAGCGGAGTGTCGGTGCTTAGAATGAGTTTTAGATGGGAAACATATTTGTATCCAAAAACGAGAATGGCATCGGGTTTCCACTGTTGGATCCGATGGTTGAGGCTGGGATTATTGAGACCGCGCAAATGGTGGGTGCCGGGATCACGAGCTGCATTTGGGACAAATTCATGTTCATATCCCGATAGAAGATCGACATCCCACGCCAGTTCGCGCCCGAACTCGCGATCCGTCTTTTTGACCACGCCGAAATCCCATAAAAAAAACACCCGCAATGTCCATCCGTGCGCACTCATCCATCGAAACCACGGGCTGTAATACTGGATGGGATGGGAAACCATCACCCCTAGTCTGATGCGGGGTGGGGTCACAAAGATGCAGGGGGGAGCGATTGATGCTTATGGATGAATCCGCGCACACGGGCGGTATTTCGTTCGAAAGGCAGATAAACAAGCCATGCAACCGCCACGCAAACACCGATCTTTATGAAAAATAAGCACACCGAAACCGGGGTGAATGCTTGGAATGGGGCATGCAGTGTGTTCATCACGAGCAACAACGGATAATGAGTCAGGTATAGAGTATAGGAAAAAGCTGCTAAATAGGGCCCTGATAGCATTATCCGGGATGATGAAAATCGCCATCCAGTATTGGCGAGAATAGGGATGAGAAAGGAGACGGATGCGGCTAATAACAGGGTGGCAGCTTTATGGATGGGCTCGGAGTTTGCGATCAATCCGCCTTGGTAGGTTCCTGTCGCCTGACTTGTTGAAGCGGCTATAAATGCTAACACAAGCCCTGCGATCAGGCCCTTTTTGCCAAAGTCAGGCATGGGCAAAACGTAGGCAAGTGCGCCCATGATCCAGCAGAAAAAATAAACTGTATCGAGCATTGTGAGACACCATGCTGAAAACAAAATTAACGCTCCGGAGATTAGCCAAGTGACGTTTTTTTTATGGGGGCGCAGGCATAGGGTCGCCAATGCTCCGGCAAATGTATAAAACCAAACTTCGTAACTGAGTGACCAAAGAGGTGCGTTTCCTTCGAGCCTCTCACACAGGATACCTTGCATCTGGAAAATATTGCCGAGTAGCTCCAAGCCAAACCCATCTGTGAATCCACGATTTACTATCCAAACGCAGATTATGGTAAGGAGCAGGCTCGGCAGCAGTGGAGTAAAAATTCTGCTGATGCGATCTCGCAGATAATCTTCCGGCTTAAATGTCCCGTTTGCAAAACGTTCCATCACCTTGCCTCCAACAAAGTAGCCGCTGAGAACGAAGAAAATTACCACGGCCTCCGGCCCAGGACGAATTAAGAGGAAAAACAACTTGGAGATGATTTCGTGATCTTTATTTAGTTCTGACCACGCAACCCAATGCTCGGGTCGAGCATGGCATAATACGACAAGGAAGGCGGCGAGGAATCGCATCCAATCCAATAAGACATAATGCCTATGTGAGTGGCTTTCCGAAGGAGTGTTGCTACTTGGTGGTTGCGACATGTAGTGGGTTAACCCGGATTTACTCGGATTCAGCTTCTGACTCTTCGGGGCGGATCACACTCGTGCTTTGAACGAAGGGAATGCAGGCCATCGATATGGTTACGATCGATTGAAATAACGAAGTGACCAGCACGCTGGAGACCATTTCGAACGAGGCGGCAAAACCAATCAGCAGTGAAAAAGTGACCATTCCTTCCAAGGATAATAGCGGTTTGGCGGCGGTGGCATTTTCGATCCATGCGAAAATAATTCCAAGCGTAACTCCTAAAATGACTGCGCCCCATATGGGCCCGAAATTGCCATACGCTTCAGGTAAAAGTCCCCATGCGACATAGGTGGTAAAAGTGTCTGCCTGCGATTGACGTCCATAATGCACATTCAGCAATGCCTGGCCTTCATGTGCGCGCGGTTTGTCAGGCCACAGAATTCGCGGGATGAGAAGCGGAGGTATTAGGCTATAGGTTTCGCCGCCCAAGACCGGGGTTTTTTCGACCGTTACTTTATTCGAGACATAGAGCAGGTTTTGCATGTTATCCATGCGCGATAGCATGGTCTGCCGGTTATCATTTTTTTTGCCGACGTAATCATCGGTTTGACCGAAAATTTTGTTCGTGCTGTAGCCGGCCCATTCCCAATAGTAAGCGGGGAATTTGGCTATTGAGACGTTGGTAGTCACTTGGCCTGATGCGCCCCAATAGCGTTCCCGCATTTCAAACTTACCTATATTAAGAAATGACAGGGTAATCGCGCATATCAAAAGAAACATTTTGGGCATGCGGCCAGATCCCCAGAAAAGTCCCAGTGTTACCGCACCGATGATATTGATAACCGAAGACAAAAGGATGGATGCGGTCATCAGGATTAGATGACTGACCAGCACTACTCCAAAAATGGTTCGTGTGTTACGGTGCGCTTCACCGCTGGCAATAAACATGGATACCAGGAAATATCCGGACATGCCAGCTGCGCCAATTATGGCTACGACGATCGATTGAGTGCCTGCTGGAAATAAAGACAGGACAGCGGATGTCAGATGCAGGGTGTTGAGCAGTTCGTAACCTGCGGATGTGAGAATGAGGGCGACTCCAAGTCGGTTGAGCACTTTATTCCCTTCTGTAACAAAAATCCGCAGTGTGTGCGCAACAGGAGGGGAAGGGCGGAATAACTGCATGCCGAACCTCCATGAAATCGAGCACACTACCATCAATATAAGCACCTCCATGCCTGCACGGTCCCGGAGTGTGTCGGAGTAGTCGGCCAGGGTTTCGTTGCGATTGATTAGCGGTATCCCATAAACTGCAAAATGCTGTATGGCTAACAATGGCAACAGCGGCAGTCCGATTCCTGCACTATGCCAGACCAGCAGTCCGATACACGTGCCAGCACCTATCCATAAAAGCCCCAGCCAGCCCGGGGCATCTTGCAGGAACATTTTAAGAACAAGCAGGAGGATGATAATCCCGACTATGGGAATACCCTTGTTCAAAAGTGAATGCAGGGTGTCACCCAACTCACTGATTCGAGTATAGCGGTCCAGCGTAACCGGTCCTTTGTAGGAGCTATTGCTCATTCGAAGCAGAGACTGCAGAATTGAAGCAGCTGACAAGCTGAGTCGTCATGCTTTCAGCTGTAAATGGGAGAAATGCCGTGACGTTGGGTTCTCTAACGAGATGCATGTGGTCTTGATTGAACCAGACGTCTTCGATTTGGCGCGCAATCTCATCGATATCATCGGCGTTATCGAAGCTGAAGCGCTCTCCGCAGTCGGCCTGTTTGGCGAAAGCGAGGACCGGGCTGTGCCGGTTAAAAACGACTATCATCGGACGTTCAGCAAGTATGTAGGGGAATATTTTTGAAGCACTATACGTGGGATCGTTGGAACCTACCGCAAGCAGCGCATCGGCCTTAACAAGGTAGTAAAGTGCATCGAAATACGGCACACGGTAACAATGCTCGGTTACGTGGTCGGCCACGCCTTCCGCTCGCGCAATGGGCATAGCCCATTCTCTGCCCAGCGGCGGAGGCGCATAATCCGTTCCGATAAAGTGGAAACGTATGCTGGCCGCTTTTTGCGGATTGTGCTCTCGGAAATTTTTGAAAGCGCGGAAAATAGTCGTGAGCGAGATAGACATATCCGGACCGCAACGACCGGCATATATATGATGAAAACAGCCGTCGTTAAAATCTACCACCGGTTTTGCGGGAGTGTGCTGCCGGGCTGTTGCGATATCTTTGGCGGCGGCACCAAAGGGAAGTAGCCGGACTTGATTGGCTGAAAACCAAGGGTAATGTGCGGCGAGATTACGACCGTAGGCATCCGATACGGCGACTACGCCGGATGATTCCCGTAATGTTTCGGGCTCCTGCTGGCGTGCGCGCCATTGGGCAAAGGCAAATTTCAGGGCGCCTCCGGGCGGTTTGGTGCGTGTGCGCTCATAATAATCATTCACCCAGGGATCTTGATAATCGAGGACGTAAGGCACCCCGAATTTACGCTTCCAGAGAGGACCCAGTTTAAAGGCGTCAAACTGTGTCGTCGTAAAAAAAACCAGATCGAATTTTTCTTTGGCCAATAATTTTTCGCCAGCGATGCGGAATGCCCGTCCACATCTCAGCCAGAGGCTGCCGATACCGAGCCATCGCGTAAGTTTGGGCGAAATTCCCCGCACCCGGATAATACGTGTATCTGCCGGATAGGTTGCCTCGAGCAGCGGATCCAAAACGCCGCCTTCGATAAACTCGGGGGCGATGGCCAATACAACCGGCTCCCAACCGTGTTCCTTCAAGTAGGGTATCGCCAGTCGCGCACGCTGCATATCTGGGGCATTGGTGGGCGCGAAGTGCGGACTGATGATAAGAACTTTTTTCACAAAATATACCGGTTAACCGAAAGTGAGTCCGATCATTGTTTGGGTCGCAGCACCTTAAGGTCCCAGATCTGACCTTGGTCATTGGTGGCGGTGCGAGCTTCGACTACGGTGAAGTGGTCCTCGAGGCTCTTCCACACCGCTGCGTGGTTGCCCCAGCGAAAGTGTGAAATGATCATCACTCCGCCTGGCGTGAGATAACGACCAAATGTGGCGGCCGTGGTGGCGGGATGCACCGCGTAGCCAAGGCATTCATTAAAGGTGATGACATCGTAAGATTTGGCCGGGCGCCATATTTCGAAATTTCCGGATTCGAAACGGGCATGCGAAAGGTTAAGCGCCCGAGCACGAGCCAGTCCTTCTTCGGAGAGGTCGACGCCGAGGTGTTCTGATACGCGTGACGGGTCGATCATGGCAGCGAGGCGTCCGCTACCACAGCCGAGGTCAAGGAGTGAGGGAAGGCCGTCGCTGTATTTGTAGATTAACTCGAGCAAGACCTCATGACGGGCTTGTTCGGACGGTCCGGTGAAGTGATCCCAGTTGCCTGAACTGTATTCGTGATCCAAGGCGGAAACGGGCACCGGCTTGCCGCCGCCACGAGGAGCGTGAATGAAGCGGTAGTAGAAAAAATTCCAGGCGCGTTTGAGAGGATTGGACATATGGTGTGGCTGTTAAAGTGGCTTAAAATTCAAAGAAGAATTCCTCGGAGTCCTGAAACATCCGGGTGAAGTTTGCGGGAAGGGTTGAGTAGTGCCAAGGGGCCAGCGGCTCAATTTGGGAACGGTAGGCGCGGATGGCGTTTTGTTTGAGGCGGTATTCCTCTGTGGAAAGCGTGTGGCGGTGGACTAACTTGGCGATTCGAAGGGCCGGACGTAGAAGGCGTGGGCTCCAGAGCGACCATACGACGTATTCGAGTTGGCGGGGGCGGGCGATGCGGATAACGGCGAGTGCGTCGGAAACCAATGCGCTGGCCGCAGTGTGCTCGGAGCTGCCATCAAGGCGTGAGGTCACGAAAACTTGCGAAGGGGCGATGCGTTCCACGCAGGCGGCGATACGTGTGACCAAATCGGCACGCACGTTCGGGTCGAGGTGCGGGAGCTGTCCATCGGGAGCCTTCAGGAAAACGAGGTTCGAACCAGGCACGCCGAGAATACCCGCGGCTACGCGCGCTTCATCGGCGCGCAGACCTGAGATCATGGGTGGAGTATATTCGGGGTGAGCGGGGTGCGAACCGGCGCCATCGGTGATGTAGACAATGTGAACGGCTTCACCGAGGGCGATGCGGTGGGAGATCAAACCTCCGCAGCCGAGCGCCTCGTCGTCTTGGTGCGGTGCGAAAACCAAGGTCACCTTATCGGAGCGAGCCGGCCATGGGCGATGGCGGTTTCGCAAGAGCATGAACATGAGCCGACCTAGACGGACCCGCAGCCACAGCTTTACTCGTTTATGTGTGACGCCGAAGAGGGGCGCTAACAAGGCGCTGAGGAGGAGGGTTCGGCGAATCGGCATGCGGGTATCAGCGCAGAGTCCGGCGGACTATTGCAGCGAGATCGGCGGGCCGGGGGCTGCGTTCGGCGAGTGTGCGCACGGCGGGGAGTTGCAATGCGGCCTCGGCGGGATCGGCGAGGCGACGAATGAGGATGGCGAGTTCCGAGGGTGTCTCGACAAAAGGGACGAGGGATTCATCCCACACGTAGCCGCGGGCACCGGCGCGAGTCGTGGCGATAGGGATGCGCCATTCGAGGGGGACAGCTAGCTTGGTGCTGCAACCGCGCGGGTAGCAGAAGATGGGATTGGCGAAGGCACACCATGTGCTGGCTTCGGCGGCTAGATCGGTGTCACTCAAGCCGCCCAGATAATCTACAAACGGAAACTCGGCGGCGAGTTTCTGGCCCAGATTGACGGGGGTGCCGACAATGCGGAAACGAATCGAGCCGGCGGGTTGGGTGGCAAGCGCGCGGCACAGCAGCACGATGCCCTCGTAGTTGGGTCCGTGTGTAAGCGTGCCAACGGTGCCGATGCGACCCGCGACGGGTGACCAATTGAGGGTCTTGTCGGCGATCACGCGGGGCAGGAGGCTGACATTGTTGCCACCGAGCCATTGTTCGAGATGGCGGTCGGTTTCCGAAAGGCAGAAAATGGCGTCCAGGTTGCGGTGCTGTTCCTGCTCGGCGAAGATGAGGCCGCCTAACCAACGCGCATCACGAGCGGAAATCGGGGGACCTCCGTGAAGTTCGGCGCGGGCGCGGACGAGATGAATATAGTCACAACTGTCGGTTCCGTGTGAAAGCAGGCCGATGCGCACGCCGCTGGCGCGGAGATCGGCGAGTTCGGCGGCGAGGGGGGCGGCTTCGGTCTGGTTCAGGAGCACCCAACCGGCGCGGTGCTCGATCGCAGCGGCCCGGACGATGGCGGCCATGCCCCGGGGCATGGAGTCTTTATAGGGACGTTTGTG
This sequence comes from Rariglobus hedericola, assembly GCF_007559335.1. Taxonomy (NCBI): domain Bacteria; kingdom Pseudomonadati; phylum Verrucomicrobiota; class Opitutia; order Opitutales; family Opitutaceae; genus Rariglobus; species Rariglobus hedericola. The sequence goes on along the minus strand of NZ_VMBG01000001.1, from coordinate 1,162,212 downwards.
GAATTTGCGCAGGATACGCACAAGCAGGCGATGCTCGAAAGGGTAGGCGACCGTGTGAAGGCGCAGTCCGGCGGCTTCGAGAACCGTGATGTATTCATGGGTGCAACGTTGCACGCCGCCGCCTTCTTTTTTTAGGGCGACTGAGGCGGTGACTAAGATAGCGATTTGGGGATCGAAGGTGGTCATGATGGACTGGGCAGGTCGCCGTGCATGGCTGCTTGGGAAAGTTTGAGATAAGCGGCCGATTGGCCTGCTAGCGTGAGGTTTTCAGTGACGTAGGCGCGGGGTTGATAGCGGGCGTGGCGAACGGAGTCGAGAAAGGCGGGGAGCTTGTCGTGGAATTCAGTAAAGTCTTTGAAGCGTTCACCGCAGCGTTCGTCGAAGTAAGGGACCGAGCAGACGGGTTCAAACTCCACAAGAGCGGGGTAGTAATTGGGGTCCTGCCAGAGTCCGCCTCGATCCCAGGCGAGGATGGGCACGCCGGAAGAAAGTGTCTGGAGGTAGGCGAAACCCTGGGTTTCATGTTCGCAGAGAAACACCATGGAGCCGATACGTTTCAATAGATCGCGAAAGTCTTCCTCCTTATAAAAACCGTAGCGCATATGGTGGATCTTCATCCCTGCCTGAGTGAGTGATTGGATGATTGGATTGAGCAGTTCGGGTTCGTAACGGTCTCGGTCCCAGTGGATTTTATCGTAGAGAAGAACCTCGTTGGATGGAGGCGTTGTGGCGGGTGGATGCCAGAGTTCCACATCGACTCCGGCGGGCCAGACGGCACGCGGGCCGGACCAGGCAAGATCGCGGTCATACATGGCCTTGAACCAAGCGCAGGGAATGAGGAGTAGGCGGATATCAGCTTGGCCAAAAAATGAAGTTTCGCGCGGGTGGTCGGCGATGGCTGGGCCATAGACAATGGGGTGACCGGCCGGGATTTTGTTGATGACGTGGTGCTGCCCGATGACGTGCGCCCAGGCTCCCGGAGTGCGGCGGAGGCCTCGGTAGTCGTTTACCCGATACGTAACACCGAGTTGATCGAGGCCGGCGCGAAGATTCAGATACCAGCGCATGACGCCGCCGGGCTTGTGCGGGCCGCGCACGAGGCGGCGGATGAAACGACGGATATGGCGATCGCCGGGGAACCAGCGGTCGGGGTCGGGTTCCTCGTAAAACAGGAACAAAGGTTCGCGGGGGCTGCGGGAGGAGTCGGTCATGCGACGGAGCCGAAGGTGGTGTGCCACTGGTCGAGGTAGAGTTGCGCGCATTTTTCGAGGGTGAGGTTTTCCAAGATATAGTCGCGCGGACGGTAGCGTTGTGCGGAGACGTTGTCCCAGAAAGCGTCGAAAGTGGCGGTGAATGCGGTGGCATCGGAGAAGGTAAGTCCGCAGCGCTCGTCCCAATATGGAACGGAGCTGACCGGGCCGAAGCGGATGCGGTCGGGGTAGTATTGAGGGTCCTGCCAGTAGCCGCCGCGATCCCAGGCGAAGATGGGGATTCCGCAGGCGAGGGTCTGCTGATAGGCGATGCCTTGGGTTTCGTGTTCGCAGAGGAAAATCATTGAGCGCGTGCGGCGCAGCAAGGCGGCGAAATCCTCCTCTTTGTAGTAACCATAACGAATCGTGGCGACACGCAGGCCGCGGGAGCGGAGTTTGGTTAGAATGGGGTCGATCAACTCACGCTGGTAGTGGTCGTGTTCCCAGCGGACCTTGTCGTATACGAGCACGTCGACGTCGCGATCTGCAGTTGCCGGTGGTGCCCACGCCTGCGTGTCGATACCGACGGGCCAAGATTGAACGCGATCCCCCCAATAAGGTGCACACATGGCGCGCATCCATTCGCCGGGGACGAGGACACGGCGGATGTTGGGAAGGCGTTCGAGTAGCTTCGGATCTTCCAACGGATGGGACATGATCGACGCACCGAATAGGATGGGATTGTGCCACGGTTGGAGGTCGAGAACGTGGGACTTTCCAATGATACCGATGGGCATATCGGGATTGCGCAAGGCGTGACGGTAGCGGTTGACCGTGTAGGGAACGCCGAGACGGTCGAGGCCGGCACAAAGGTTGATAAACACGCGCTCTTGTCCGCCGGGGCGACGAGGGCCGCGGGCGAGGCGACGAATCCAGCGACGAGGAAACCGGTCTCCGGGCAGCCAGCGGTCGGGATCGGGTTCGGCGTAAAAGAGGGAAAGCGGGGCGGTCATGCGGAGCGGCGGGAGTTAGGCGGTGACTTCGGCGAACAGTTCGCGCCAGCGCTGCGAGGAGGCGGCCATGCCGGAGAGTTGAAGAAATAAATCGCGCGGGGTGCGGCCGGCGGGCCAGTCGCGCGGATGACGGTCGGCGGCTTCGATGGCCTCGACCCAAGCATCCACACTGCGCGGTTGGGCGATGGTGATGTAAGGCTTGAAGCCGTCGGCGAATTCGTAACCGGCGCTGCTGTGACCGGCCGGGGTGAGGACGAGGGCGTTCATGGCCAGACCTTCGAGGAACGAAGTCATGCCGGCAGAGGTTTCAGCGTCGTCGGTGACGTTGAGCACCATCGCGGTTTCCTGATAGAGGTGGAGAAGAGTTTCCCAGCGCACATAATAGCGAAGGTCGATGAGTTCGCAGGCTTGATAGGCAGCCAGTTCGCGAGGCGGATAATAACGCGAGACGCGGACGATATGACGACCGGTGCGGCGGGCGATTTCGATGACGAGGTCATCGAGACGCCCGCGATCACCGGGGACAAACAAAGTCTTGGTGTGTTTGATGCCGGGGACCGGTTTGAAAAAAACGTCATCGACGATCCACGGGAAAAAACGCGTGCGGTGTGCGCCTTGCTCTCGGCTGAAACTGGCGAGACGGCGCGTATCCTGAACAAGAACAAGACGGGCGCGGCGCAGAGCGTAGGTGACGAAGAGGCGTTTGCGCCAAGGGAGGAGGGCCGGCGCGATGTTCTGGTAGTAGATGACGATGGGGACGGTGTGCGCGTAGAGAGCGAGGGCGAGCACGTCGTAGGGACGCAGGCTGTAAACGAAGATCATGACCTTGCGGCCCTGGGCGCGGGCGGCGCGCAGGGCGGCGCGGAGGAGCGGGAGGGTGTCGCCACGCACCAGATCGAAACCGGCGTGAAGGGCGCTGTGATGGAACTCCAGCGGGAACACGCCGAAACGCTCGACGAGGTCCGGTTCGGGCGGGTCGGGTAGCAACGACGTCCAGATAATGACGCCGCGCGATTCTGAAATGGACTCAGCGTGAGCGGACACGATTAAGGAGTGCGGCGAAATTACGCGTGAAGAAATGTTTGATCGGCCGGAGGAATTCACGAATGCGAATGCGCCAGTAGGCGAAGGAACGGCGGTCGAGTTCGCCCGTTTCGAAGAGCAGGCGGCGGAAATCAGACGTGAGCCGGGTGCCCTCGTAATGGGAATAAGGATACCGGATTCCCGGGTGGCCGGATTCGTGGCGGATGACACCTGCGTGATAGCGTGCGAGCACGCCGCTTAGCCACGGGCAGCGGGCGATCAAGGCGTCGTTGTCGGACGCTGCCATGTAAGTGCAGATGATGCCGGGTTTTGAGGTGCGGTAGCCGCTGAGGTGGAAAAACACGACGGGACGACCATCGATCTCCCAGCGTCCGTCACCTGCCGGGCGGACGGCGCGCTCGTGGGCGTTCCAGAAAGCAATATTGAGGCAGGGATCGCGGAGGATTTTTACCGAGGTGGGGAAATACTCGGCGACAAGCGGGAGCATTTTTTGGTCAACGAACATGCCATGCTGGCGATCGCAAAATCCATAAACAGGGAAACGTGAATGCATCCATTCGAGTATCCGGGCTGACTCGGGGCCGCGCCTCCAGGCGGTGAAACCGCCGTTGAAGAGACCCTGGTCGACGATGTCGATTTCGGTGATGTAGAGCAGGTCGATGGGCGGCGGAGTGAGCTGGTGGGGCGTGAGGAGGAGTGGAGCCTCGTCGAGCAGGGACCAGACAGGAGCGAATGAACCGGAAGCCAGCAGATCGGAGTCGAGATAGATGACGCGCTCGAACCCGGCGGTGAGCAGATGGGAGACGACAAAGGGCTTGAGGGCGTTGCACAGTTCGAACGCGCTGAAGTAGTAACGCATTGCGCGCGGTGGCTGCGGAGCCAGTTCGTCGAGTGTGATGCAGATCAGTCCGTCTTCGGCGGCGGGCAGTTGGGCGCGTGTGGCATCGGTGACGAGAACGTGAAATGGCTCGGAGTTTCCCGATTCACGCAGGGAATCGCGAAGAGCACGCACATAGGGCAGATACGACCAAGTGACGACTGTGCAAAAAGATCTCATGGAGATGCGAGTGGAGTTGCCTCAGCGCGGGGGCGGAGCGAGTCGGCGTGATGTCTTAACCAAGTTGAGATTCGCCATTTCAAACGACGAACAGGGGGCATTTCAGCCAGCATGCGTTCATGGTAATCACGCGCCACACGGAGCCGCTCTTCAAGCTGTCGTGTGAGTTCAGCGTGATCAAAAAGTCCGGTGCGTGCGTTGGCGACGACGAGTGTGCGAGTCCATTTTTTAAGGTGCGCGATGTAACCGGGCAGCGGATAAAATCCGCCTCCGAGAACTTGGTGGAGGGCGAGTTGTCCGGAAGAAAGACGGAGCAATCCGAGATGAGCGAGCTGCGTGCGGATGACGTGATCAATCGAGCGGCACTGGATTGCGTTGTGCAGCCGGCTCACTTGACGAGCATGGGTGCGATAGTGAAGCAAGGTGTCAGGCAGGTTGGCGAAGTGTGTGTGCCGGGCAAGCCGGGCCCACAGCGCGTATTCTTCGGCGTGGGGGGCATCCGCGGGATAGAGCAGCTGATGTCGCGAGAGGATTTCACGACGCATCATCACCGTGGGGTGACAAAACGGATTCTCAAAAAGCAGGGCGATCTGGAGTGAAGCGTTTTCGTGAAAGCGTATCCAGCCGGGGCCGGGATCGTCGCCGATTTTTTGGAAGTATGTGCCGCAGAGGCCGACCTCGGGATGCGATTCCATGAAGTTGAATTGTTGCTCAAGGCGCCCGGGGAGCGCGAGGTCGTCGGCATCCATGCGGGCGATGTAGCGGCCGCGGGCAAGCGCGAGACCTGAGTTGAGCGTGCTAACGATGCCTTGGTTGGGCTTTTGTTCAACGAGACGAATGCGTGGGTCGGCAATGCCTTTGATGACGGCAAGGCTGTCGTCGGAAGAACCGTCATCGATGATGAGAAACTCAAATTCGGTCCAAGACTGCGTGAGAATGCTGTCGATCGCGGCGCGGACGAATGGCGCGGCATTGTGAACAGGCATCAGGACCGTGATGGCGGGGGCTGCGTTCATGATTTCAGCCACAAGCGGAGGAGCGCGCGAACGGTTGCTGGCGTGCGGGCGGCGAATAAGACGCGGCGGGCGGCGGGCCAAGAAGTGATGCGTCCGGTTTCCTGAAGGGCGTGGAGCAGCGCACGGCTTTCAACGGCGGCGAAATTGCCGGCATACACGGATTGGAGCACGGGCCGCAGGCAGTCGATCAGGCGAAGAAACTCCGGGAAGGCGCGGCGATCATCTTTGAGGAATCCCCGCAGAGCGCGGAAGAGCAAACTATCGGTCACGAACAGGCGGTCGAAAAAGGCTCGAGTGATGGAGGTTGTATTGACCGGGGACGCAGCCGTGAAGGCGAGCTGCGGTGCGGGGCAGAGGGCGCGCACCCGGCGAAGGGCCTCGGTGGCACTAGAGGAAACGAGCGAGAGAAATAGATCGTGCAGGACGGAGAACTCCTCGGGTGCGAATACATCGGCGGCACTGCAGGTTTTGGAGTTTTCGTGGTAGCGGTAAGCGGCGATTTCGTGGTCGATGAGCTTGAGTTCGCCTTGTAACAACAGGCGTATCCAGAGCGCGAGGTCCATCGTGTAGTGCAGTTCCTCGGTGAGTCCGCACTCACGGACAGGAGCCAGGCGTAAAAGTGATCCCGGCTGGTTGAGTCCCAGTGAAAACAGGCCTTCTGGCCGGCCTTGGGAGAGACGGCAGCCATAGCTTTCACGGAGTTCTCCTTGGCGTAGATTGCGGGTGCGGCCGGCGGTGATCATCACTTGAGGTTGATCACGGATGGAGCTCGCCAGGAATTGAAGCGCGCCGGGGAAAAGATAGTCGTCGCTGTTGAGCCAGTTGAACCACTCGCCGTTGCAGCGGGAGAGCCCCTTGTTGATTGCGTGTGACTGGCCGCGATCAGGCGTGCTTTCCCAATAGTCGATCCACGGCGTGTATTTTTGGATGATGTCCACCGAGCCATCGGTGCTGCCACCGTCGATGACGATGTATTGCAAGTTTGGATATCCTTGGAGCAGGACTGAGCGGATGGTTTCCTCGATAAACGCGGCTTGGTTGTAGGATGGAGTGACGATGGAAATCCGCGGCCAGGAGGCGTCGCGATTTCCCCCCGAAACCTCAAAGCCAATCCACGGCCAGCCGGATTTCCCGGGCGGGGGCGCTGGTAGAGGTTGGGGGTGGTCGGGCATGTGGCGGTCGAACGGAAATCAGGCGCGTTTGCGCAGCACCCATGCGGTCTGATAACCGTAGGCTCCGGGGACGATTTTCACGACTTCGAAGAGGGGCGCGAGCATCGCGTGGAGATAGCGGCTGTGGTAAAAGACATTGGAATTCGCATCCTGCCCGAGAACGAGAATATCGGGCACGGTTACTCCGGAGTTAATCAGATCGTGCCCGCGTAAGGAGCGGGCGAGAGGTTGAGATGGATCCGACATCAGCTTTTCGCGGGTATGCTCGTCATGGAGCGTGCAAAATAAATAGCCGCCGGGGGCGAGCGTGCGCTGCACCTCCATAAACCAGGATTCTGCGAGTTCGTCGATGTGCGTGAATACGGAGCCGCAATAGACCAGCCCGATGTGATTATCGGGAAACGGCAGGTGGGGAAGCGTGGTGTTGGTCGCGAAATGAAAGGGCGGGACGAGTCGGGTTTTCAGCCAGCTGATGTGCGGTGCGCTGATGTCCATGCCCCATACCGGAGTCTTTTCGGCGATACTGCGGAGGTGCCGGATCATGCGCCCGCCTCCGCAGCCCAAGTCTAGTATCGGTTGATCGGGCTGATGTGCCCAGCCCACAGACTGGAGAATAGCCAGCATGGCATCTACGTCGGTTTTCCCAGACTCAAGATACGAGGCATCATCCTGGCCGTAACCCAGCCAAAGATCACGCGGAGGGACGGGGAGGGCTTCGGTGCTTGGAGTGGGCTGATAGCGCAGGTTCAGTTCGGTGCCGGGCGGGCGGCCCGAATAATATTTGGTGAACGAAATCGGGTTTTCGGAAACGTCGGCGAGATTACGCAAGCGACGGAGTCGCGTGCGTAATTTGTTTAAGAATGTGCGCATGGTAAGTATGAACGTGAATCGGTTTAGATGACAGGCACGCGATCAAGCAGTTGACGATAGACTTGCCCGCAGGCCGATGCATGGCGCACGGAATCGTGTTGTGAGACAACGTGTCGGCGGGCGTCGCCCGCAAGGCTTCCACGGCGAGCCGGATCATCGAGCAGTGATTTAATGGCCTCGCACAAGAGATCGGGACGGTCCGGTTCAACGAGCAGTCCGCAACGGCCGAAATCCAACGCTTCAGGCAGGCCGCCGACATTGGATGCAATGACCGGGGTTCCGCAGGCCATCGCTTCGATGGCAGTCTGGCCGAAGGCCTCGGCACGCGAAGGCACGATAAACACATCCATTGCCGAGTAGGCGGCGGCTTTGACGGGGTCTGCATCAATGAACCCGAGATGCGTCCACGGGAGCTCAAGCGAAGCGGCAAGCGAGTTGGCGGGAGAACGGCCGAAACTCAGAAGGGAAACTTTCGAGTCAGCGGCAGGCAGCGAACGCAATGCCTGAATGAGGACGTCAAAGCCCTTGCGCCGGTTGCCCAGATCGTCGCTGGCGAAACCGATGACGAGGTGATCCGGAGGAAGTCCCAACGCAGCTTTGGCTTCGGTCTTTGTCCTGGGGGAGTAAAGCTCGGTATCCAGTGCGTAGGGAATGGTGTGGAATGTAGTCCCCTGGGGGAAAAATCCCGAGGCGGCGGCGAGGCGGGTGTTCCATTCGCTGTTGCCGATGACCGAAACCGAGTGCCCGGAAAGGGCGGCTTTTTTTGTTTGGCGGGTTCGGTGCTCCAAGGGTGCAAGCCATGGGTTGGCGGTAAAATCGTTTTCATAATGAACCCCGCCGAGATAATTTTGCTGGTCGTGCAAAGTGAAGACGACCGGCTTGCGCGTGGTTCGGAAAAATCGCGGCCAATCGACAAAGCCGGCGATCCAGTGCAGGTGGACAATGTCCGCCTCGACAACCCACGGATGAAGTTCGGGGTGGTGGCGACTGAAGGGCGGAGAATATAATTCAATGTCGCCAGGGCGGGCGGACGGCGGACGTGATTTCACCAGTTCGTCCATCATGCGTTCAGTGCCATCCAGATGGATTCCCACACGCCGAAGCAGTCGTTCGGGGAGGGGGGGTGGAGAAGCAGGGCAAACTCCGGTTTGTTCGAGGAGTGACGGTTGCCCCGTGAGCACGCGCGAAGGAAGAGCGGACTTTAGCAAAGCCAAGTGGGTGCGCTGCAAGGCAACGCCTGCACCGCCGCCCAGCGTGGAGGCAAGGTGGGTGACGAGCGGTGCGGATGTTCGAATGGGCAACACGGTCAGCGCGACTTGAGTTTTTTTGCGGGGACGCCAGCCCAGACCTCGTCGGATGGCACGTCGCGGGTCACGACACTACCCGCACCGATCACGGCGCCCCGGCCGATGGTAACGCCGGGCAGAATGACGACATGGCAGCCGATCCAGACATCATCACCGATGGTGACGGGAGCGCCGGTGAATCCCTGATTTTGGATGGCGACATCCTTGCGGGAATAGCGGTGGTTGTTGGAGGCGATATAGCTGTTTGCACCAATAGAAACCTGTGCCCCGATGACAACGGGGTGATAGACATTGATGCGTGTATTAAAACCGAGGAACAGATTTTCACCGGCTTGCAGTGTGGCCACACCGCCTTCGGCCGGTGTGGGAAACCAGAGGCTGCAGCCATGCTCGATCACGGTTCCGGGAGCAAACGACGTCCCATCTGCGCCTGAAAAACCGTAAACGCGGAAATCGCTTTCGCAGGAGCCGTGGCTCGACAGGATTTTTTTGCGGATCGTGCGAGCCAGTTTAGCCCGTGACGATTGAGCCAGCTGACGCTCCCGCTTGAGGCCGACGGACTGGCGGTATTTTTCGCGAAGATAGGCGCAACGAAGGCGGGCGTCACGCAATAGCAGGGAGAGTTTTTGTGCTCCGCTTAAATCCAGAAGGAGACGCAGCCCGATTTCGTTGCGACGATCCAAGACATGAGATGCGAATCCAGGTTTTAGATACAGCCGGTCCAGAGTGCGCAGAAGCCCCACGATGCCGTTGGCATCCAAGACGCCGGGAACAGAGTCGGCATATGATTGAAGTCCGAGCGCGCGAGTGAGCAGAGCGCGTTCGGATTCGGTAAAAGAGAGGCGCTCGATGTGACGCAGGCGAACGCTCCGCATGACGGCCAATGAATCTTCTTTGCGGGCGCTTAAGTAAGCGGCCGAACCGTGGCGGCGATATGCGGTGAGTTCTTTGGGTAGATTGGCCAGGTGGGTCAGACAGGAGAGACGGCACCAGAGATCGTAGTCTTCCGACGTGTGAAGCGCGGGGTCGTATCGCACGCCGTGTTGGCCGATGATACAGCGGCGGAGCATGACTGCGGATTGGGCAAGCGGACAGTTGAACAGCAGTTCAATCTGAAGTTCCGAATCAGTGGAGGGAAAGGTCCGGTGGTCGGTGATCGTTCCCGCGGCATCCATCATGGACAAACTGCTGCCAACGACGCCTACATCCGGATGGCTGTCGAGATAGGCAACCTGAAGCTCAAACCGTTCGGGGGCGCAGACGTCATCCCCGTCGAAGCGGGCAACATAGCGTGCATCGGACGGCAGATCCAGGAGACTATTGGCGGACTGCGAAATCCCCCGATTGGTTGCATTGCGAACGAGCACAACCGGGAAACGGGTTTCGCGCTGGAAAATGGCTGCGGTGTCGTCGGTGGATCCATCATCGCAGGCGAGTAACCGGAAGTCGCGGAATGACTGCGCGGCAAGACTGTCGAGCGCGGCCGGGAGATAGGTGGCACCGTCTTTCACCGTCATGATCACGTCTAGTGTCGGCATAAAAGGGGGCGTAAACGGCTGCGAAGCGCGAGGTAGAGGCGCCAGGTCCACGAGGTTTTTCTGGCAAACGATTGAAAACGAAAATCCCAAGTGGACGGAATCACCTGTAACAAGTGGCGGTTGATGTATCCCATGTTGACCGCCGCCGAGTTTGTCGTGAGTTCGAGGTCCGATGGCAACGATAGGGATTCAAGCAGTGGGGCGATGGTGGTTGAGTTGATTCCTTGGGTGTGGGTGGCATCGACGCCGAGACCTTCATTGGAAACCAAACCAAACGAGGGCGTCACGGCCAAGCCTCCTTGGCGCCAGAGAGCCAGCACCCACTGATAATCCCATGTGTTGATCGCGCCGGTGCGGGTCGCGATAAAAGTCGTCCGCCAATAAGAGCGTTCGGATGCGGTGTGATTGTAGTGGCGAATAGTCGCCTCCACCTCGGATTCGGAGGGCAGCTTAAATTGATAATGGCTCCAAGCCCGGCGCCACGTGGCCCAGCCCCATATCAAAGGAAACGGCAATAAATGAATCGTGGGGCTGGCGACCGAATCTAGGGCAAGTCCGGAACCGGCGACATGCATGATGCGATCATTGTCGCGATGCCGGGACAGCATGAGCGCGCAGAAAGTAAAGAAGGCGGGGTGGGGAAGGCAGTCGTCTTCAAGAATAATGCCTTCTTCGACGTGTTCGAAAAACCAAGTGATGGCCGAGGACACACCGGGGCCGCAGCCGAGGTTTTGATCGCGGTAGAGGCGGTGGACTTCGCAAGGCCAGTCGATTTCTTCGGTGGCTTGGCGGGCGAGCAGGCAACGCTTGTCTTCGCCGGGTCGGGAGACGCGCGGACCGTCGGCGTGAATGAAGAGCTTGGCCGGGCGTGAGGCGCGGATGCGGGCAAACGTTTGGGCAGCGTGTTCGGGACGATTGAAAATCACCAGCAGGACCGGAGGAGGAGTAATGAACTCTTCAGTCATGAACGGGAACAGTTTCACAGCCGCGCATGGATTTGGTCGAGATGGGCACTGTTTCGTCGATAACCCAGCGGTCGGGCATGAGCACGCGTCGGGCTGGGTTGGGATTGAGCCAAGCAGCCCACCAAGAAAAGGAGCTGTTGGCGATAATCTGATGCTGACAGGATGAAAGAAGAGCGAGATCGACCAACATGCCGTAGGGCTCGTGCCGGTGATCAGCAATCAAAGGGGCGTGCTTGGCAAAATGCGTGCGACACCAGTCAAGGTCATCAGAGAAAATAATCAGCCGTGCGTCGGGCGTGGTTTCACGCAGCCGAAGAATGGCTCGTTCGTAGTAAGCAATACCGCAGACGTTGAAGCAGGCTTTGTCCGGGTCGAGGTAGTCACCACGGCGCACATGGATGCCAATGGTGTTTGTCGAGGCGACCAATTTGCGCAGGAGCGGATCGGCTAGGGCGAGCCAGGGAGACAGGTCGAACCATGAGGTGATTTTTGGGGCTATGGATGCAAAATACCGCGCATCCTGGAAGAACCCGCCGAGTATGACATCGCGGCCAAGTGTGAGCACGGCGGGGTCAAACTCCGGTGATGTTTCACGGTGGCGCACGTGGCGTGATAAATCATGGCTGTGGCGGCCGCGCAGGCGCAGATTAATCTTGTCGAGCGTGACTGAGGCTACCCGGCGAGGAAATGAAAACCGGAGGGCGGCGACTCGGCGGGCATCGAACTCGGTGTGCATGTGAGGCAGCCTAGAGACATCGATGATAATCCGGGTGCAATGCGTTTCCGCGAGTGCGAGCGCGGTGGCGATCTGGAAAAGATTATTGCCCAGCTGACCTTCGAGGAGGACACGGATCATATCTACAGCGGGCAGGTGAAATGAAAGCAGCCGCAGGCGAAACGCTGTCCGGCGAGAAGGGAGGCGTCGGCGTGTCGTATGAGCCCGCGATGATGATCGTCAAGGACCACCGCGAACTCCTGTAACTTGAGCGAGGGGAAAAGCGCCATGACGGCTTCGAACGAGTAGATGCGGTGCGCGTTGAACTCCACCGAGGCAATCTCAGCCACCGGGGTAACGAAGAGAAAATGGCCCGCGGGAGCGAGAACACGGACAAGTTCCCTTGCGGCCTTGATATCACCGTCTGGGTCGAGCGGATCGCCATAGCGTCCCAGTCCCACGTGTTCAATGACATGCAGGCATGATAGGGAGGCCACTGATTTATCAGCGAAGGGCAGCGCGCAGAGATCAACCCGGCCGGCTTGTAAGCCGTCCAGTTTTACAGTCGGAGGCTGATACTCGTAGTAGTCGGTTGGCCAGAATGCGGATATACACCCCGCAAAAGAAAAAATGGACGATATATCAATGTGATGCGCGGGATTAATGCTGCGCAAAACGCGACAGGCCCAGGCGGGATGATAAAAATAATGCGGCTCGAACGGGATCTGGGCTTTGTTGTCGTTGAGGCACGGGTAGTCGTAGCCTAGCGCGAATCGTCGTGTGCCACCGGCGGCCACGAAAGCGTTTCTTTGTAATGAGAGATGCGCCAGTTGCCGACGTTCCTCACAATGGCTCCGGAATGTCGCCCGTAGTTTTCTGATCAGGCTCCGCGGAGCAAACGCTCGGATTGATTTCAACATGAGAGAGCGGCGAAATGGGATGCGACGCTCAGCTTGCGGACCATTTTCCCTCGACCAGAACCAGACCGTGCGCGCCTTCATTGATTCCGTCCTGTGCGTAAAATCCGCCGTCCACCACGCGCACTTCCAAGGCGTTCTCGGCCTGATCGACGATACGGCCGCGTGCCACGAAAAAGACCGAAACATAATAGGACGCACCGGGGAGCGGAAGTTTTTCGATCTGGAAACGGATCGTTCCGTGTTCGGGCAGGGACGTGAATACCTGCTGGTTCAGCTGACTGTGATGGTTGAAGACCTTGATGCCGGCCGGTGTCTGGAATGCGACAGAAGGAATCAGCGGGTCGGTAAAATGAGCGGAGCGGGTGAACTCGATTTGAACGGTGATGGGCCGGCCGTTATCAAGTGCCGGAGAAACATGTCCGTGGCTGTCCAGGATTTCAACGGACCGTATGGAGATGGGCAGACTGCCGGCGGGACGCGTGCTCACATATCGTCCGTTAGAGGATCCGGTTCGCTGCATATAGCGCATGACGACTTGGTCTACCGGACCGTCAATCAAGAGACGCCCTTGCTCTAGCAACAAGGCTCTACTGCAGAGACTGAGCACCGCGGACATGTTATGACTGACGAATAGAACGGTGCGTCCGCTGTTGCGGGCGATCGACTGCATCTTGCCGATGCACTTGTTCTGGAACTGCTGGTCGCCGACGGCGAGCACCTCGTCCACGATGAGAATTTCGGGTTCAAGATGAGCTGCGACCGCGAATGCCAGGCGCACATACATGCCACTCGAGTAGCGTTTCACGGGAGTGTCCAAGAAACGCTCCACCTCGGCAAAGGCGACGATCTCGTCGAATTTACGACGGATTTCGACCCGGCTCATCCCGAGGATGGCGCCGTTTAAGAAAATGTTTTCGCGGCCACTGAGTTCCGGGTGAAAACCTGTGCCGACCTCAAGCAACGAAGCCACGCGGCCACGCAACGTGATGCTGCCGGATGTTGGCTCGGTAATGCGTGAGAGGATTTTTAAAAGCGTGGATTTACCTGCGCCGTTTCCCCCGACAACGCCGACGACTTCGCCGGGGGCGATGTCGAAGGCAACATCCTTGAGCGCCCAAAAATCGTCTGCGTTGGTCGCTTGGCCGGCCTGTTTGCGGGCCAGCATTTTCCAGAGATTACGGGCGGAGCCGGCAATCTGATCACGCAAAGTATCATGGCCCGCGTCGTGACTGAGCACGTAATGTTTGCTCAGGTTTTTTACGGAAATCATCGGAGTGCTCATGGATTAGATGATGTCGGCAAAGGAGCGTTCGACCTTGCGGAAATAGCGCACCCCGGTGCACACGAGCAGGAGGGTTATGCCCACCGACATGAATAGACCTGGCATGTAGATCGATTGCTGCCCTTGGAGAAGGCTCCAGCGGAAACCATCGATTACGCCGGCAACCGGGTTGATGGAAATGAGCCAGCGCCAAGACGGCAGGTTTGCCGCACTAAAGCCGACCGGGGATAGGAATAGGCCCACTTGGAGAATGAATGGCACGATGAAACGGAAATCGCGAAATTTAACGGTGAGTGCGGCCAGCCAAAGTCCGGCCCCCAACGCGGCGAACAGCCCAAGCAGAATAAAAAAGGGCAGGGCGATGATGCGCCAGTCCGGGATGAGGCCAAACCAGAGCGCTAGCAGCGCGTAGAGGGCGATTACGATCGCGAAGTCGATTAACGCGACCATGATCGAAGACAGTGGGATCAGCAGGCGCGGGAAGTAGACTTTCGATACCAGGTGCGTATTGCTGACCAGGCTGTTGCTGGCGTTGCTGAACGCCGAGGAGAAGAGTTGCCAAGGCAGAAGCCCGCTTAGAACCAGCAACGGGTAAGGGATGCCGCCATCAGGCATTTTGGCGAGACGCCCGAAAACAAACGTGAAAACCACGAGCGTGACGACCGGTTGAAGCAGTGCCCAGGCGATGCCGAGCGAAGCCTGCTTGTAGCGAACCTTGATATCCCGCCAGGCGAGAAACTCAGTCAGCTCTCGGTAACGCCAGAGATCGCGCCAATAATGGCGTTCGGCCCGGCCGGCTTCAATGACGAGGGTTTCGCTGGGATTGGGCGTGCTCATGTCGACAGCAAGGAGGATAGTCGGGATTTAAATTTCGGATACGAGTAGTTTTCCGCGCAGGCGCGGATCGCGGTTGCAGACCACTCGTGGTGCAAGGCTTCACTACAGGCCTTCGCCAGCGCGTCGTGATCCGCATAAGGAACCAACAGGCCGCTTTCCGGGGTGATAACTTCGGGGGCGCCGCCGGCGTTGGCGGCGATGCAGGGTTTGCCGTGGGCCATCGCTTCAAGATACACGAGGCCGAAACCTTCTTTTTCGCTCGGCAGCGCAAAGAGCGTGCAGCGGGTGAATTCGTGGCGGAGTTGAGCGTCGTCCACATATCCGGCGAACTCCACATTTGAGGAAACTCCGCAGTCGCGCACCAGTGATTGCAGTCGGGGCGAGTCGTCGCCGCGGCCCACGATTCGCAGTTTCGTGGCGGGGGCGGTTTTGAGGATCGCGGGCATGGCCTCGATCAAGTGATCGATGCCTTTGTAGCGGTCGGTGGAGGATAGCCGGGATACGGTAAGGATCACGGGCTGGCTGGTGGTGATCGATGCGGAATCCACCCGGTCTTTATCGAGCTCGGGGTCGAGGGCATTGGGGAGAACGATCACCCGCGATGGATCCAGCGGGATGTTTTTTAATAGCTCGGTGCGAGTAAACTCACTCACGCAAAAGATGCACCAGGCGCCTTTGAGGGCGCGACGCTCCCAGAAGTTGAACGATCGCCAGACTTCAATGCCGTGCGCGACCAGAACATAGCGAAGTCCCGGGCGTAACCAACTCGCCAGCCAGGCGACGGGTAACTGGGCGACATGTCCGCAGATGATCAACTTTACGCCGGCGCTTAATCGCAGTGTGGAGCGAATGAATCGGCGTTTGTCCCGGCCGCAGGCTTCCCATTGTTCGAGTGAGGCGGGCGTTGTGTAGGGACGAAGGTCGGCGGAGTCGACGGAGACGTCATTCAACGTGACGAAACGCACGCGCTCTTTTTTTTCGGCGAGCTCGCACACGGCCTTCAGGTAGAGGCGCATAATGCGGGGAATTCCGCTGTCGGTCGTAAACAGCTCGGGGGCGAGCAGCAGCGTATTCATGCGGAAGCAGGCCGTGGCCGGTTGATGAACGCGACGAGAATCGCCAGCGACCACACGCGCGACCATTCGAGTGTGTCGTTGCCAGCGAGGAAACTTTGCCAGTGGGCCTGCACGGCCGGTGCGTCGAACAGGCCGCTGCGGCCCACGCTCGCGGAGGAGAACGTGTCTTCGAGAAACGGTTTCAACGGCCCGCGCATCCAGACGGCGTAGGGGAGGGTGAAGCCGCGTTTTTTGCGGGTGAGCAAATCGGGCGGCAACAGGTCGGCCAGGGCATCAGCGAGCGCTGACTTGGGTTGCTTAGGTGTGTGTTTAAATGCCGCGGGCTGGCAGCTGACCCAGTTGACGAACGGGCGATCGACGAAGGGCACGCGGAGCTCGAGTGAGTGGCGCATGCTCATCACATCGCTGTCGCGCAACAGCACGTCGCTCATGTAGCCGCGCACATCTGCCATGCTGGCCACGGAGAAGAGACTGGCGTCGCGCAAGTCACCGGCGAGCGCGGCCTCAGCTGCGTGTGGCGAGTAGGCCGACGCGATGCCGGATGCGAGCAGGGACCGGCGGGTGGACTCGGCGAATACCCGGCGTTGCAGCAGTGCGAGCGAGGCCGGTGAGTTCGCGTGGCGCAACGTATCGGCCAGTTTGCGAGAGCGGGTGTTGCCACGATCCCAGCGGGTGAGGAGGGCGCTGCGTATCGGTCCAGGCACTACGTTCCATACGGGTAACCAGCGGTCCAGGCGGAAGGTGTTTCCGAGCGAGGAGTAGCCGCCGAACAGCTCGTCGGCGCCGAGGCCGGAAAGGGCTACGGTGACGCCTCCGGCACGAGCGGCCTGACTTGCGTAATAAGTGTTGATGCCGTCACCCGTGGGTTGATCGAGGGATGCGATCAGCGTGCTGATGTCGGTCGCGACGCGTGCACCGGTGAGCACTGAAGCGTGATGATCCGCGCCGAGGTAACGGGCGTTGCTCGCAGCGGCTTCGGCCTCGGAATAACCGGCGTCTTCAAAACCGATCGAGAAGGTCTTCAGTCGTGCGCCGCTGAGCCGGGTCATCAACGCGACGAGTGCGGTTGAGTCGAGTCCGCCGGAGAGGAACGCCCCGACCGGCACATCGGCGACGATGTGTGCGCGCACCGTGTCTTCGAGTTGGGCGCGCAAACCGGCGGTGAACTCTTGCTTCGAACGCGCGGCGGTAAAGCCGGCCGGCGGAGTTAACAGCGAGCGAGCGGTGTCGTAGGCGGTGATTGTTAGGCGGCCGTTTTGCCACACGCCGCATTCGCCCGGCTGCAGGCTTTTCACCGACTGGTAAATCGTGCGCGGAGCAGGGACGGACAGCCAGGACAGGTAGTCGCTGACGGCCTGCGGATCGATGTCACCGGCGACGCAGCCCGAGGCCAGCAGCGCGTTGAGCTCCGAGGCGAAGAGCAGGCTGCCATCCGGCTTCGTGTGAACGTAGATCGGCTTGATGCCAAAGGAGTCGCGGGCGATCAGCAGTTTGCGCTCAAGTGAATCCCAGGCCGCAAAGGCAAACATGCCGCGGAGACGGGGCAGGGCGCCTTGGCCCCAG
Source organism: Rariglobus hedericola (assembly GCF_007559335.1). Lineage (NCBI taxonomy): Bacteria > Pseudomonadati > Verrucomicrobiota > Opitutia > Opitutales > Opitutaceae > Rariglobus > Rariglobus hedericola. Next base: position 1,144,647 of record NZ_VMBG01000001.1, on the reverse strand, counting down.
CGTGCGACGGCCGCGAGGAGAACTTCGGTATCGCACTCGGTTTTGAAATCGTGCGACGACGCCAATTCGGCGCGGAGTGCCCGGAAATTATAAATGGCTCCGTTAAACACCAGATGCCAGCGGCCATTCGGCGTGCTCATAGGTTGGTGGCCATGCGCCGGGTCGAAAATCGCCAGACGCCGCATGCCGAGGGTCGCATCACCCCAAGACTCCACGCCGGCGTCATCCGGGCCGCGATGGAGCATGGCGGCATTCATGCGTTCAACGGCTTCGACACGCAGGACCGGTGCTAGCTCTGGGTTAATGTAACCTGCTATTCCACACATGGTTTGTGAAATTGTAATGGCTTCGCCCCGTCACTTCCCGTGGAAGCAACCGATGAAGAATGCGTATGCGTGGGCACCATGTGCAAAAACAGCGACTAGGGTTAAACCCCTAGTCGCTGCATGAATTGACGAAATGCGAGTATGTTCGGCAATGCCTTTGTTTTGGCAGAATACGGTGATTAAGCGCAAATGGATTGGGCGACTTCGCGCGACTTTTCGGGGGACGTCAGCTTCTCGACGAGCAGGAGTCCAAAATCCGTCGCCGTGCCCGCGCCGCGCGATGTAAGCAGACGTCCATCGGCAACGGTGCGTTCTGCGGTGAGTATGGAGGGCAATTCATCGGCCACCGAGAAATGGGCGGTGTAGCGGCGACCGGTCAGCAAGCCGGCATCGTGCAGCACGGTGGGGGCCGCGCAGATGGCGGCCAGCCAGCGATCTTCGGATTGGTGGGCGAGCACGGTTGTGCGCACGCGAGGATCGGCCCGCAGGAGTTTTACGCCGGGGCCTCCGGGCAGGAAAAGCAGGTCGAACAGCCGGGTGCCCACCGCGGCCAGTGTCGTGTCGGCGAGCAGCGTCATGGCGTTGCGCCCGCGGACCGCGAGGTTGTCGCCCAGAGCGGCCACGGTCACTTCGACTCCGGCGCGTCGTAAAACATCAATGGGGGCGACGGCTTCCAATTCCTCGAAACCTTCGGGCAAAATAACCAGGACGGTGGGCATGATTTAAGGGGTGATGGCTTGAGTTTAGCGGATTCGAAAACCGGCGGATTGTTCCGGTGATTTGAGTAACCTGCAACGACTGCGCACTAAAGTTATTTCCTGGCTTTTCGATGGATAAAAAATCCCGTCCGTTCGTGAAAAACACCCTAAATTTCGGGCGGATTCAGTCGATTGAGGAGGGGTATACCGACGTGTATTTTCTTTCCCGTGTTATCCATGACCGCGCCCCTTTTGCCATCTGAAGACCGACGTCGTTACTCGGATCAGGATATCATGCGCCGCATCGACGCCTGTCCGAAGCTTGCCTCGTTGCAGAGCATCAACAGTGCGCTCGCCGGCCTCGTGAAATCCGAGAAAAGCATCACCAGCCAGATCGCGGAGATCATCCGTCGCGACCCGTCGTTGACGGCCCGTTTGTTACGCATGGTAAACAGCGTTTATTTTGGTCTTAGCGCCAAGGTGAACAACATCGAGGAGGCCGTCTTTTATCTCGGTCTTCGCCAGATCCGCGAGTTGTCCATGGCCACGCCGGTCATCGAGGATTTGGAGAAGATCAACCGCACCCATCTCCGGCTGCCCTGGCGCGATTTGTGGAAGCACTCCATTGGATCGGCGATCATGACACGCGAGATCCTCGCGACCACGAATTTTCATATCGACGACGATACGGATTACATCGTCGGGCTGCTGCACAATGTGGGCAAAGTCATCCTCGCTTCGACGTTTCCCGACGAGTTTGGGCGCATCGTGGAGGGCGAATATTCCGGCACCGCCGCCGTCTGCGAACGCGAGCGCGAATTGATCGGCTGGGATCATGCGCGTGCGGGCGGTTATTATCTGACGCGCCATCAACTCGCGCCCGAAATCGTGGACGCGGTGCTTCACCACAACAATCCGGCGGCGGGGGGCGACAGTGCGCATTTTACGGCCGCCGTGCAGATCGCCGATCAAGTGGTGCGCACGGCGGGAATCCGCGGTGGGTTTGAAAATGTGCCCGCCCTCAGCGAGGAAGCCTGGCTGCAGTTGCCCGGATGGAAAATTCTTTACGGTGACAACGAGCGTGAATCGCTACTCGCGCAGGCCTCGCTGCTGAACCGCATGCGACAACTCCCCGCGATCGTGAGCGGGTTGATCTGAGTCATGTCCGCCCCGGTCATCAATGACGCGGAGGATGCCATTCTCCTGCTCGATGCCTACGAGCGCGTGAGCGCCGCCACGCCCCGCGCGGGGGCGCTACTCGGGTTGGGTCTGGCGGAATTGATCGGACGCCCGTGGGTGGAGATCACGCGCCCGTCCGATGTCTCCGCGACGTTGCGCCTGCATACGCTGGAGTCCGGCACGCGGCGCACCAAACTGCGTTTGATCACGTTGAACACCACTGGTGAAACCGGTGTGCATGCGGAGTGGCTGGCGCCGTGGAGCGACAGCGTGGAGCTGGCGGTGCTGCGCGGACCGGATGGCCGGTTGCTCGCGGTGAACTCGGCCTTTGCGCGCAAGTTTGGTTCCGCCGCTGATGAGTGGACCGGACGCGATCCTGAGGAATTGATTCATGCCGATGACATTCTGGGCTGGCGGGAAGCCGTGGGCCGTCTCGGGCAGCCGCCTTATCAAGTCGCGCACGAGCATCGTTGGATGACGGCGCAAGGCTGGCGCTGGTTATCCTGGGAAGAGCAGGGCGTGCGCACGGCATCGGGCTCGATCGTGGCCACGCGAGCCATTGGTCGCGATGTGACCCGTCGCAGGCTGGCCGAGGAACATTTTCAAAAGCTGGCCAGTATCGTCGAGCAGACCCAGCTCTCGGTGGTGCTCGCGATGCCGGATGGGCGCGTGGAATATGTGAACCCGCGTTTCACGCAGGTCAGCGGTTTCACACTCGAGGAGATCTTCGAGCAAGGTATCGAAGTCCTCCGCACGGGCTTCACCAATCATGAGGATTACGGCGCGTTCCTGCGAACCGTGCAAAGCGGCAAGACCTGGCGCGGCGAGTTCCAATCGATTTCGAAACGCGGTGAGGCGCGATGGGAATCGGCGCAGGTTTCCGCGATCCACGATCATCGCGACCGGGTCACGCACCTGCTCTGTTTGTGCGAAGACATCACTGATCGAAAGTTGCTCGAAGCCCAGCTGCGCCAGGCTCAAAAAATGGAGATTCTCGGCACGCTGGCCGGCGGCATTTCCCACGATTTCAACAACCTGCTGGCGATCATCAGCGGCTTTTGCGAAATGTCGCAACTGCGTGTGCCGGCCACGGATGAAAAGCTCACGCGTTATCTGCGCGAGATCCACGATGCGACCAGCCGTGCTTCGGCGCTCGTGCGTCAGATTCTCTCGTTTAGTCGAAAGCCGGAGGACGGGGTGCGGCAGGTGAAATTGAACCAACTGGTCGAAGACATCTTGCGACTGCTCAGAGAGACGTTTCCCCGCGACATCGATTTCGTGGTGGAGACGCTGCCGTCGCTACCCATGGTGAGGGCCGATTCCAACCAGCTGCAGCAAGTGGTCATGAATCTATGCGTGAATGCCCGCGATGCCATGAAAGGCGGCGGCACCCTCACATTGCGCACGCGCTTGCACGCCGGCTCGGAGATCACCTGCAAGGGAGCCGATGTGCACGGGAAATATGTGACGATTGAAGTGGCCGACACCGGCTGCGGCATGAGCGACGATGTGCGCGCGCGGATATTTGAACCGTTTTTCACGACGAAGGATAAAAACCAAGGCACCGGACTCGGACTGGCGGTGGTCGTCGGGATTATTTCCAAACACGGAGGGTTGATCGATGTGCGGAGCGCAGCGGGCAAGGGGACGACGTTCATGATTCACCTGCCTTTGCTCGAACGGGAAGGGGAGACGCCGGGCGTGATCGAGGCAAATTCGTCGGCGCTGATTCCTCGTGGGACGGAAACCGTGCTGGTGGTCGAGGATGAGGAGGGCGTTCGCAATTTGTTGTGCGCGACTTTGGAGAGCAGCGGATACCGGGTCTTCTGCGCGGAGGATGGCGGACAGGCGCTGGACTTTCTTATGGGCCATAAAGAACCGGTGGATGCGCTCGTGCTCGATCTCGATCTGCCCCGGATGAGCGGCTTGCAGGTGCGTGAATATGTCCGTCGTGCGCGTCCGTCGACCCGTATCGTGATCGCGAGCGGACACGTGCCACCGGAACTGCGCCAAGACATCGAGCAGGCTGGAGACGCGGCCATCGTGAGCAAACCGTTCAGTCTGGCCACGCTGGGGGAAGCCTTGCGCCAAGTGCTGGACAAACCCGCCGTTACATCGCGTTGAACCCAACGTTCTTCGTTCAAGTTTTGAACAGGCGGGTCGATCTAGCAGAGGTCCATGAGCCCTGTTGAACGTGCTATGCCCGTGCCCGATTTTCACGATGCCGATCTGCGTAACGTGAGTGTCCACAGCCATGCGGCTTACATGCGGTTTTCGAATCGGCTGCTTCGTCCGGCGTTGCTGCTGACCGGTGTGGGATCGACGGCCTGTTCGCTCTGGTTCGTTCACGACTGGACGCCACCGGCTTTCCTCGCGGGCTTAACCGCAACGACACTGGTGGCGGGGCATTGGAAACCGAGTTCACGGTTCACCCGGTTGATTCAAGCGGTGGCTCCCGGGGTGATGGGGGCGATGAGTTTTCACGCGAGCGGACGGCCCGAAGCCTTGTTTTTATTGGTGCCAGTCCTGGGGCTGCACACCGAAGTGTGGTCATCGCTGACGGGCGGCGGCATTTTGGTGGGCGCGGCCCTGATGGCAGGAATGCCGGCGTCTGCGATGGTGCTGGGCGTTTTGACCTTGGGCGCGGCGGGTTTCGTTCTTGGGAAAACGCGCTGGCAGCGACAACGGGCGCGGATGCTATTGCGCGCGAAAGCGATGGGTCAGGCCCTCCGGCAGGAGAGAAAAAAGACGCAGAAATTTGAGGCGATGCTTCAGGAAAGCGGAAGCATCGTCATGGAGTCTCAGGCGAAAATGGCCGAGGAAATCCGCAACCAGCTGCGCATCGAAATGGAGTTTAGAAAGTCGCAGGCGTGTTTGCAGGAGACCAATGCGCAGTTGCTCGATGCGATGGACCGCACCAATGTCCTCGCGCTTCGTGCAGAGACGGCCAATGAGGCCAAGAGTAACTTTCTGGCGATGATGAGCCACGAGATCCGCACTCCGCTGAATGGCGTGCTGGGCACCACGGATCTGTTGCTGGAAGACGAGCTAACGCCCTCACAGCGCCACTCGCTGGAGACGATCCGCAACTCGGGAAACAACTTGCTGGCAATTCTCAACGACGTGCTGGATTTCTCGCGGATCGAGTCAGGTCAGCTTACGCTGGAGAACATCCCCTTCAGTCCCAGCCGCTGTGTGCGTGAGACGTTGCAGCTTTTTTATGGAAGGGCGCAGGCGCGCCGGCTCCGCTTGCAAATGACGGTTGATCCGGATGTGCCCGAGATGGTCATGGGCGATGCGGGCCGCGTGCGCCAGGTGCTGGGTAATTTTACCAGCAATGCGATCAAGTTCACCGAGCGCGGTGAAGTGGCGATCAACGTCACGCGTCTGTCTTATGCGGTGCCCGGAAAGATGCGGATTCAGTTTTCGGTGCGCGACACCGGCATGGGAATTCCGCACGAGAAGCAATCGTTGCTCTTCAAACCGTTCAGCCAGCTCGACGCATCGACCCAGCGACGCTTCGGCGGCACGGGGTTGGGGCTGGCGATCTGCCGCCGGCTCACGGAGTTGATGGATGGTGAGATCGGCTTCGAGAGCACGGTGGGCGTTGGTTCGGTGTTCCGCTGTTCGCTCGTCGTCGGTATTGCGGAAAAGCCCCGTGAAGTCGTGGTGCCGACTGCACCGACCGGTCGCACCCTGGTCACACGTATTCTCGTCGTGGATGACGAACGCATCAACCAGCAGATCGTGGTGGCGATGCTTTCGAATCTCGGACATCGCGCCGATGTCGCGCGCAACGGACTGGAGGCGCTTGAGGCCCTGCGCAGCCGGGATTACGAAATCGTTTTTATGGACTGGCACATGCCGGAGCTCAACGGTCTCGACGCCACGCGTGCGATTCGCACGGAATTGAATCCGGTTCACCAGCCTTGGATCATCGCCCTGACCGCGAGCGCAATGCCTGAAGATCGTGAAAAATGCATCAGTGCCGGGATGAATGATTATCTCACCAAGCCTCTAAAAATTGATGCGTTGCGCGCCGCGTTTACGCGGTTTGAGGCCTGCGAGAGTAGTTGATCCAGCCAAACCGGATTCAGAAGGTGTAACTCAGGCATAAAAACGCCCGGACTGAGTAGGGCTCAGTCCGGGCGTGGAGAAAACCTCGGCCGTGAGGCTTTCAGACGCGGTTTTGTTTAAGCCGCGGCGCTGCGGGCGATTGCTTCCATGGTGTCCGGTGCCACGACGCGATCGATATCCAGGAGGGTTTTCACGATGCCCTTGATCTTGGCCATGCCGAGAATGTAGGTCGTGTCGATACGTGTGCCGAAGTCGGGCGTGGGCTCGATTTCAGCCGGGGTGAGGCTGACGACTTCCTCTACGCTATCGACGATCAGGCCCATCTGCACGACGGACGCCGGCAGCGTGACCTGCACCACGACGATGCAGGTGCGTTCGGCGAACGAGGCTTGCAGGCCGAATTTCACGCGTAAATCGAGCACCGGGATCACGCGACCGCGCAGATTGATAACACCCTTCACGAATTCAGGCATCTGCGGGATGGGGGTGATTTTCTGCATGCGAATGATTTCACGAACCTTGAGCACGGCGATGCCGTAGGCTTCGTTTTCAAGAACCACGGTCAGGTATTTTCCGGAGTTGGTCGTGGTGGCGGAGGGTGCTTGGAGTGTCGTTTTCATAGGATTAATTGGTTACGAGAGGGTTTATCAGAGCTTGGAAAAGGAGGGTTTTCCGAGGCGCCCACCCAGTCTGGCTGGCTGCTTCGGGCGGTCGTGAGAACCGGAGTTAGCGGATGCTTGATCCCCGGCGGGAGTTTTGCCGCCGATCAGTCTGCGAAGATCACCGACGGCTTCGCGCAACGTGAGCGATTGGGCATTGAGTTCTTCGGCGGCGGCGGCGGTTTCCTCGGCGTTACCGGCATTGGACTGGGTGACCTGGTCCATCTGGGTGATGGAGATGTTAATCTGCGAGATGCCCTGACTTTGTTCGTTCGAAGCCTGGGCAATCTCGGCGATGACCGAATCCATGCCGCGTGCTTTTTCGAGAATGTCGCCCAGAGCCTGCGAAACAGCATCGGCGAGAGACACGCCTTGCTGGCTTTTTTGAATGGCGGATTCGATCTTGCCGGCGGTTTCGCGCGAGGCGGTGGCGGACCGTTGCGCGAGGTTACGAACCTCCTCGGCTACGACTGAGAAACCCGCGCCCGCATCGCCGGCACGGGCGGCTTCGACCGCGGCGTTCAGCGCGAGGATGTTGGTCTGAAAGGCGATCTCATCGATGGTCTTGATGATCTTGGCGATGTCGTCGGACGAAGCTTTGATCGCGTGCATGGCCTTGTGCATCTCGTCGACACGACCGGCGCCGGACTCGGTGGAGGCACGGGTTTGCAAGGAGAGTTCGCGGGCCTTCTGGGCATTCTCGGCGTTGCGCTTGGTCATCGACGACATTTCTTCGAGTGACGCACTGGATTCTTCGAGGCTGGCGGCCTGTTCGCTGGCACCTTCGGCGAGAGCCTGGCTGGACGAGGAGACTTGGGCGGCGGCGGCGGCGACCTGTGACGCTCCGCTTTCAAGCGTGGTGCTGGCCGTGAGCAGGCGATGATTGACTCCGCGAATGATTATAAAGCCCGTGAGCAACGCCAACGCGAGGGCGGTGCCCACTCCGGCGGTGCTGAAGCGGACCGACGAGGTGATGGCTTTATCGATATTATTTCCCGCAGTGCGACCGGCCGCTTCGTAGTGGTCAACCATGGCATTGACGCTTCCGGAATAGGCTTTGTAGGCGGGCTCCATCTGTTCGCGGTAAACGGCGAAAGCCTCTTCGTTTTTATTGGCCCGGCTCAGAACATAGACGGCTTCGCGCGCCTTCACGTAGCTTTTGCGCTCGGCGACGGCTTTCTCGTAAAGAGCTCGTTCGTCAGCGGACAGATTACTGGTTTCAACGATCTTGTAGAGCTCGTTGATCTCGGCGGAATTTTGCTTCGATAAGCTGTCGATCTCGGCAATGCGGTCGGGTTCGACGGTCAGGATGTGCTTGAGAACAAGGCTGCTGTTGATCGTGACGTTGCGGTTGATGCGATTGAGCGCGAGCGTGAGCGGCAGGCTGCGCTCTGTCAGCGCCTGCTTGTTACGATCAATGATCATCAGGCGAAAATACGAAAATACGCCGATGATAAGTGTGATCAGTAAAATGATTCCAAAACCGGCGATGATACGGTTTTTAATGCTCCAGTTTTTCATGACAGTGGCTTGAGGTGAGTGTGAAAGACGACGTGTGGCTCCCGATGAAAGACGAGGCGGGTCGTGTGGGTGCATACGTCACGGCAGAGGATTTTCTTAATGCCGGCGGATGAAATTATTCATAGAAAGGGGGTAAACTTTTCCCACAAAGCGACGAATGAGATGGGATAAATCCCTGTCTCCTTATGCCTATTTCCGAACACTATCACCAAGCTCTGGATGACGCCTGCAACCGCCTGACCGCGGAGATTTCCCTGGCCAGGGTGGGGCGCGATGACGGTCTCATTCCAGCTTACAGCCTGATGTCGGATCTGGTTACGGCCACCGAGGATGATGCGGCGTTACATGGGCCCGCGGTTGCGCTTCGTGCCCGTCTGGATGCGTTGCTCGACAGCGCCCGGCCGTTTGATCAAGGCACGCTGGATGCGCTGCACGCGCTGCTCGCGTGGTTAAGGCCCGCCATCGAGGCGCGCGTTGCGGATCAAGAGGTGCCAGTGTGGCAATCGACCGACGAAGGCCAAGGCATCGCCGGAGTATCGCCGGCCGCCGTTGAAACCGAAGTTCCCTTTCAAGAACAAGTGCTTGATTTGAACATGGCTGAAAACGCGGAGTTGCTGACCGAGTTTCACGCCGAGGCCATCGACCATCTCGCGCAAATCGAGTCGTCTTTGCTCAAGTTGGACGAAACTCCCGATGATCGTGATGCGCTGAACCAGCTCTTCCGTTCTTTCCATACAATCAAGGGGGTGTCGGGTTTTCTGCATCTCACGCCGATGCACACGCTGACCCACGAAGTGGAGTCGCTGCTGGATCTTGCGCGTAATGGTGAACTGCGGCTTAACCCGACGATTGTCACCGCCGTGCTCCAGAGTCGCGATGCCGTGCAGTCTATGATCGGCCAGATCACGGTTGCCTTGGAAAAGGGGAAAACGCCCACGGTCATCGTGCCCGTCGGTCATCTGATCCGCACAGTGAAAGCCTTGGTTAAAAATCCCGTGGCCTCCGTGGCGGCACCGGTTCCACCCGTTGGTTCCTCTGCTCCCGTGAAAACACTGGCTCCGGTGATTTCCATGACCGGTGCGCCGGCTGAAGAAATGGGAAATGGCGTTCCGCTGCCGCTGACCGCCGTGGATACGGCGAACTCCGGAGCACGCGGGAATGGCTCCTCGAGCACCGTCCGCGTCAACACCGAGAAGTTGGATTCGATGATGAATGTGGTCGGCGAACTCGTGATCGTGCAGAGCCAGATCGCGGAGTCCGCCCGGGGGCAGACCGATCCCAATTCGCCGCTTTCGCGCAACATCGCCCAACTTGGCCGAATCACCAAGGAGCTTCAGCGTAACGCCATGTCGCTGCGTCTCATGCCGATCAAACCCACGTTCCAAAAAATGGAACGTCTGGCCCGTGATCTGGCCCGGGATTTTGGCAAGAAAGTCGTTTTTCAAACCGAGGGTGAAGACACCGAGGTGGATCGCACCGTGGTCGAGGAGATCGCCGATCCGCTCGTGCACATGGTGCGTAATTCACTCGACCACGGACTTGAGAACGTCGCAGATCGCATCGCCGCCGGAAAGTCCGAGCAGGGCTCGCTCAGCTTGAAGGCCTACAATCAAGGTTCTCATATCATCATCGAGCTCATCGACGATGGTCGCGGCATCGATCCCGAACGCATTCTTCGCAAGGCGATCGAGAAAGGTATCGTGTCGGCGGATGAAACGCCGGGACGGGATGAGATTTTACAGCTCATCTTCGCGCCGGGATTTTCAACGGCGGAGAAAGTCACCTCCGTCTCCGGTCGAGGCGTCGGGATGGACGTGGTGAAGCGCAACATCGACAAGTTGCGCGGCAAGGTCGAGATCCTCACGGAGCTGGGAAAAGGCACGACTTTCAAAATCAAGCTTCCTCTGACGACCGCCATTATCGATGGACTCGTGGTTCGCGTGGGCATGGACCGGTTTATCCTCCCGAGCACGAGCGTGCAAATGGCGCTCCGTCCCGACAAGGAGTCGATCATCACGGTGCATGGTCGTGGAGAAGTCTTTGATCACCGCGGACACATCGTTCCGGTCCGCCGTTTGCATCGACAATTTGTGATTCCCGGTGCGATCGAGAATCCGGAAAGCGGTATCCTCGTGATTATCGAGACGCATGATCGCATCACCGCGCTGCTGGTGGACGAATTGGTGGGCAAGCAGGAGGTGGTCGTAAAGAACCTCGGTGGTTATCTCGCCAATCTCCCCGGCATCGCCGGTGGCGCGATTCTCGGTGATGGCAACATCGCGCTTATTCTGGATCTCCCGTCGCTGATCGCCGCCTGAGCTCATTCCCATGATTCCCACTCTGGCCGAAGTTTGCACCCAGGCGCTCGGGCTTCCGGCCGCGCCGGTTTTGATCCCACGCATCCTTCACGTGCTGTCGCGTGAAGATTCGTCCGTGGCCGAGTTCGAGTCGGTGGTGAAACTGGATACGGCGCTGGCAGTATCCACGTTGCGGCTGGCGAACTCCGCTTATTTTTCAGCGGGGCATAATCGTGTGGATAACCTCGGCGACGCCATTCAACGACTGGGGCAGCGCGAGATTTACCGCCTGGCGGCGCTGGCTTTGACCGGTCGGTGGATGAACACCCCAGTGAAAGGCTTTGGTTGGGAGGCGAGCGACTTTTGCCGGTTCTCACTCGTGACGGCGGTGGCGGCGGAATACCTGGCCGAACAGACCGGACGCGTTGAACCGCAGACGGCTTATACGGCGGGTCTGCTGCACGAAGTGGGCAAGCTGGCGGTGGCTTACAGCTGTGCGAATCATTTTGGAGAGATTCGCGAGCGTCAGGAGTCGCAGGGCATCACCTGGCTGGAGGCGGAAAAATCCGTGCTGGGTTACAATCATGCGGAGGTCGGGGCGATGCTGCTGCGTCGCTGGAATTTTCCGGAGGTGCTGATCGCGGTGGCGCAATATAATCCGCCGACGGCGAGTGCGCCCGCGGCCGCACTGCCACTGTTGGTGCATGTGCATGCGGCGAAGTTTCTGGCGACCTCGATGGGCCCCGGCGTCGGCGATGATGGATTCCTCTTTAATCTGAATGCTCCACTGCTGTCGGAATGGGGCATTACGAATGCGTTGCTGGAGTCCGCATTGCCGGTGATCTTCGATCGCGCGAGCCGGATTATGAAGGAGAAACTGACCTACGGGCAGCTCTCGTTCTAAGGCGGATTTTTTTGCCGGCGTTTTAAACGCGCAGATCACGCCGGAGTCTGACGCGCCCTCAGTTGAGGGTGATCTTTTCGCACCGATCGGGAAGCTTAACCGTGAGCAGTCCGGTGGCGAGTTCCAGATGCAAGGTGCGATTCAAGGTGCCGGCCAGATCGGAGCCCGTTATGCGAAGTCCCTGGGCAGCCAGCAGGCTTTTGATCGCGACGGAATTTCGTTCGCCGATCTTGAAAGTGTCGGGACCGCTGAGCACGCAGGCACCTCCGGCGAGGTAGATTTTGATGCGATTGCGGTCGGCCTTCACACCGGCGAGTTCACGGAGAAAAAGAGGCAGGCCGGTATCGGCAAACATGGCGGGCTGCTTGCAGGCTTTCTCGGCGGAGATCGACGAGTCCGGCAGCATCAGATGAAACATGCCTCCGGCTTTGTTCACGGGATCATAGGCAACGACTCCGATGCAGGATCCCAGCGCGTAGGTGGTGAGCGTGACCATGTTGTTGTTGGAAACGGCGATGTCGCCGACGCCAATGACCACACGCTGCGCAAACAGCATCGAAATAGTGGGGGAGCCCGCCATGAAATGGTTGGTGTATCAGGAATATACGAGCAGCCGCTGGCTGATCGCACTGATGAGATTGTGATTACGAATCTTGGCGATGGTGCTGGCGCTCAAGGTCTGGCCTTCACCGACGAGAAGCAGGCCGTGCGGACTGTAAAGACCGTTGGCGAGCACCATGCCGGGTTGCAGTTCTTCGAGCATGATCTCGTGCACCTGCCGTGGTAGTTGAACCAGGTGGGTGACCTTGAGAAACAGGCGCACGGCCTCGGGATCGAAGGCTTTTCCCGACTCGGCAAGAATCGCTTCGATGGCTTTTTCCTTGGCCAGGCCGCTTTCGACAAAACACACGGCGACGGCAAGACACCTTGCCGGCCAGGGAATCGATTGGGCGCGCAAGGCGTCGGGGAAACCCGTGCCGTCAAAACGCTCGTGGTGGGCGCGGATCGTTTCCGCCACCAGCGGATTGGTGTCGACGTAAGAGGCGAGCGTCTGGCTGTAGATCGGGTGGGTCTGAATGCTCTCGCGCTCGCGCTCGGTGAGGCGCGATGGATGCGTGCGGAAAGCGCGCAACAACTCGCGCGGGATGCCGATCAGCCCGAGGTCGCACAGCCACGCGCCGGTGCGGAGTGCGTGACGTTCACCATCGGTGAAGTGATTGGTGTCCGCCATGCATTGGGCGATCTCCACCACGGCCTTGGTCTGGCCTCCGAGATAGGGGTCATACGTCGCGAGAATACGGCTGCACAGATCGAGCGAGTGGTCGTAACTGGTGGCGAGATCCTGATTGGCCGCGTCGAGGGCCGACTTTTGTTTTTCGAGGTCCTTGACCTGCCGGGCGAGCGAGGCGTTGGCGACCATCAGGCGCGAGTTGAGCTCCTGCGTTTGGGCACTGAGGCGTTCGTTTTCGCTGACGAGATGGTGGCGTTGAAATGCGTTGCGGATGGTCGCGGCCAGCTCTTCGCGCAGCCACGGTTTGGCGACGAAGCGGAAAATCTCACCCTTGTTGATCGCCTCCACAATGGTGGGCAGCGAGAGCACCGCGGTGATGAGAATACGCGAGGCGTTCGGGCGGATTTTTCGCGACTCGATCAGGAAATCGAGACCCATCATCTCGGGCATCCGATGGTCGGAAAGGATCACCGCAAAATCCTGGTCACGCAGCATCTCGAGCGCGCGGATCGGACTGGTGGTGGCGGTTACCCGGTGCCCGTCGCGCTCGAGGGTTTCCTTGAGCGCGCCCAAGACGATGGCCTCGTCATCGACAACAAGGATACGCGGAGAATGTGGATCACCGGACGGGTTCATAAAGTGGAAATCAGCACGGATGGTTTCGCCTCTTTATCGGCACAGTTGCGCGCGGATAACGGGAAAAATGAGGATAATTTCAGGCGGGATGGGCGTCGCCCGCCATCGGGGGCGCGGCTGAAGTGGTTTCGACCAGCGATACGATGTGTTGGGCGGCCATCGGCAGGCTGATCTGTTTTTGAGAACCGCCCTGTTCCCACGCTGCGCGCGGCATGCCGTAAACGATACTGCTGGCCTCGTCTTGCGAGAAGGTCAGTGCACCTTTTTCGCGCAGGCGCAACAGCCCCTCGGCGCCGTCCTTGCCCATGCCGGTAAACACGCCGGCAATCGCCTGGGGACCTGCGCATTCGACCGCCGATTTGAACAGGATATCGACGGCCGGGCGCTGGTGCCAGACGGCGGGCCAGTCGCTGAGCCGCACGCGGTAGCCGTCGGAGCTCCACTGCAGAACCAAGTGACGGCCGCCGGGAGCGATCAGCGCGAGGCTTGGCGTGAGGCGGTCGCCATCGACGGCTTCGCGCACGGGAAACGCGCACAAGGTGTTGAGGCGATCGGCGAAGGCTTTGGAAAATACCGGCGGTATGTGCTGCACAATGGCGATGCCGGGAAGTCCTGCGGGCAGACGCGTGAGCACGGAGCGCAGCGCTTCAGTGCCTCCGGTGGAAGCACCCAGCAAAATGATGCGACGTGGATGGTGCTGGCGATGCGTGGTGCTGAGGGGAATCCGTGCAACCACCTCGCGTGCGGTCAGGGGGGAAGGGGAGGTGGATCCGGAATTTATTGCCGTGGCAGCCGTGGTGCGAAGCGAGGCGGGTGCGGTTGCGAGCGCCGGCGTGTGCTCCTTGGGGCGCAAACGAGCCACGGCGGCGGCTTTGATTTTTTCGCAGAGCTGGGGGCCGAGATCGCCAAACGAATACGCGCCGCCGGGTTTTCCCAGCACATCGACGGCGCCGAGACGCAAGGCTTCGAGCGCCTGCGTGGAGCCGGTTTTGGAAAGCGAACTCATGATGATCACCGGTCGCGGCCGGGTTTCCATGATTTCTCGCAGGTAAGTCAGCCCGTCCATGCGCGGCATCTCGATGTCGAGCGTGATGACATCGGGATTGAGCTGCTCGATTTTGGTGCGTGCGATGATCGGATCCACAGCGGTTCCGACGACCTCGATGGCTGGATCATGCGCGAGCGCCTCGGTCACGAGTTTCCGCACCACGGCGGAGTCATCCACGATCAGCACACGAATCTTGGGCGGGCTCATGGGGCGGAGGCCGATGCTATTTGACGCGGCGGTAAACCGCGGGCCGGACTGGTTGCAGGGAGTGTTTTATGCTCGTGAGGCTCTCCGAATGACCGACCAGCAGGTAGCCGCCGGGCATCAGCAGGCGAGTCAACCGGGTGATCAGTTCCTCCTGTGTCGCCCGGTCAAAGTAGATCATGACATTGCGGCAAAAAATGATCTGAAATGGCTCCGAAAACGGCAGCGATGCACCGAGCAGATTGAGCTGACGAAAACGAATATGCTCCTGCAGTGAGGGCTTCACCTGATGTGTTCCCGCCTGCGCGCCCGTGCCTTCCTTAAAATAGGTGCGCAGCTGGGTCGGGGAGATTTTATCCAAGGCTTCCGTCTTATACACGCCCGCGCGTGCCTTGAGTAAAATGGGATTGGATATGTCGGTCGCCTCGATCTGCCACGGGCAGCGGGGACTGTGCTGGCTGAAATACTGCTCGAGGAGGAGCGCGAGCGTGTAGGGCTCTTCGCCTGACGAACACGCGGCGCTCCAGATGTTGATACGCGGTAGCCGAGCCTTCATGAACTCGGGGAGAACCGTCTGGGTGAGAAAATCGAAGTGGGCGTTTTCTCGAAAGAAATAAGTGTGGTTCGTCGAGATGACGTCGATGAGGTGGGAAATTTCATCGCTTGCCTTGGGGCCTTGGAGATAACGGCAGTAGTCCGTTATCGTCGTCAGATTGGTGGCGCGCAGGCGCTTGCCCAGACGCGCCGAGACCAGCTCTTTTTTGTCGGCACCCAGGTTGATGCGGCTGTGCGTGTAAACCAGGCCGCGGATAAATTCATAATCACGATCAAGCATAGGGAGTTGAATGGTTGATCGGACTCGGCCCGTGAAAATGAAGCGTAATTTATCAGCAAATTATCCCGAGGCAGATTTTGCCGATGTCCTGCCAGTCACGAGGAGGAGGCTTTCTGATTTGGGGGACGAATGGATTTTTTAACTTTTAAGATTATGATTATTAGTGATTAAAAAAACGTTAATCGGTCGTGGCATGTCCGCTGCATTACAGCCCGTGCATGGTCGATCCGATTTTCCAGTCCCCCAACTACCAGCTCGCGAGCAAACTGCTTGATGTGTCGGTGCTGCGTCAGGAAGCCATTGCCTCGAACATCGCCAACTCGGAAACACCCGGTTACCGCCGCATCGATGTGGCTCCGGATTTCGCCACCGAACTTCGTTCGCGCATCAACGCCGGCGATATGACTGCGGCGACGCGGTTGGAAGCCCGGCTGACCGAGGACTCCAATGCCCGCAGCATGCGTCCCGACGGCAACAGCGTTCAGATCGACAGCGAGCTGCTCCAGATGAACCGCAACATGGTGGAGCATGATTTTCTCTCTGAGGTCATCAGCCGAAACATCAAGCAGCTGCGCCTCGCAATCACCGGTCGTGCCGGCTGATCCCGTTATTCATCCTGAAATTCAACTCCTGCGATCATGAATCTTATCTCCGGAATCGATATCACCACCGGCGCGCTCAACGCCCAGAAGACCCGCCTTGATATTGTCGCGCAGAATATCGCCAACACCCAGACGACCCGTGGTCCCGATGGTCGTGCTTACCAGAGGCGTGTAGTCTCCTTTGAAACCCAGCTCATGCGCCAGCAGCAGGCGGCGGGTCAGTCCCTCCAGTCGGTGAAAGTGGCCCAGATCACCACCGACAAGACCCCGGGCCAGCGCATCTACGATCCCCAGCATCCGGATGCCGGTGCGGATGGCATGGTGCAGATGCCCAACGTGAATCTCGCCTTTGAAATGGTCGATCTGATCACCGCATCCCGCGCGTATGAGGCGAATCTTTCGGTCGTGAAAAACGCCCGTCAGATGGCGATGAAAACCCTCGAAATCGGAAAATAAACCGGCCTGCGATCCCTCGTTATCATGGCACTCATCGGCTCCATTGGAAATCTCCCCTCGGCCTTTATTCAACGCCTGCCCGGCGCGGGCGGCGCCGAGGCTCCGACGCAAATTCTGCGCCCCGATGCTCCGGCCGGCACATCGGGGGCCGCGCCCGCCGATTTCGGTTCGGTCTTCGATAAAATGGTCTCCGCCGTGGATACCAAACAGCGCGAAGCCTCCGACATCACCCGCAAGGTTTTGATGGGCGACAGCGACCAGCTCCATCAGAGCGTCATCGCGATGCAGGAGGCCGGCGTGGCTTTTCAGCTGATGGTCGAGACGCGCAACAAGGTCGTCGAATCCTACCAGGAACTCATGCGCATGCCGGTGTGAGCCGCCGTCGCGTCCATTTTAGCTAACACTTTTTCATTTCGTTTTCTGACTCCGCCTGCATCCGCCGCATGAAAGCCTTTACCCAATCACTTCTCGGACTTTGGACCCAACTCGGGATCAACCAGCGCGTCACGCTCGTGGTGGCCGCCGCCGCCGTGGTCGCGGGATTGATCGGTGTCGTGCTCTGGTCGCATCAGCCCGACTACCAGTTGCTCTACGGCAAACTCTCCGAGAAGGATTCGTCCCAGATCATCGCGCAGCTTCAGGCGCAAAACATCCCTCATAAAATAGCCAACGGCGGCAACACGATCTACGTGCCGGCCGATCGGGTTCACCGGTTGCGCATGGATCTCGCCGGCAAGGGCGTTCCCTCCGGCGAAGGCGTGGGTTTTGAGATTTTTGACAAGGGCCAGTTCGGCCTTTCCGACTTCGTGCAGCGCACCAATTACCTGCGTGCCTTGCAGGGCGAACTCGCCCGCACCATCTCACAACTCGACGGCGTGCGCAGCGCTCGCGTGATGATCGTGCAGCCTGAGAATCGTCTGCTCGTGACCAACCAAAGCGTGAAGCCCACCGCTTCCGTTTTCGTCGAACTCACCAAACCCCGGCTCGAACCCGAGGCGGTGAACAGCATTCGCAATCTCGTGGCCAACGCCGTGCAGGGTCTGCTCATCGACCAGGTCGCAGTCGTTGACCAGAAGGGCCGTGTGCTCTCCGAGGATCTGAAACAGGACCCGACCCTCGCCAGTGCTTCGTCGCAGATGCGCTACCGTCAGCAGATCGAAGACTACCTCGCGAAAAAAGTGGAGACGATGCTTCTGCCCGTCGTGGGCGCCGGCAACACCGTTGTGCGTGTCTCCGCCGAGATCGAAACCGAGTCCACGACGCGCACCGAGGAAAAGTATGATCCGGATGGCCAGGTCGTGCGCAGCCAGACACAGACCGAGGATATTTCCAATTCCAGCGAACAACGTTCCGGCGGCTCCACGGGGGTGGCCGCCAACACGCCTGAAAAAGCCGGCGCCGAGCCCGCCGCCTCCCGCCCCAGTAACATCACCGAGACCAATCGCAAAAACCGCACCACATCCTACGAGATTAACCGCACGCTTACCAACACGAGCCGCCAGCCGGGTGCCATTCGCAATGTCACGGCCGCCGTGTTCGTGGCGCAGCGGTATGCTCCGGTTCCCGCCGGCGCCGCGCCCGGCACCGAGCCCGTGGCGCAGATTCGCACGCCGGAAGAAATCCAGGCGTTGCGCAAGATTGTGATCAACGCGCTCGGTCTCAAGGCGGTCGACGGACAGAGCCTCGACAGTCTCGTGAGCCTGCAAGAGCTGCCGTTTCTTACCGAGCCCGTGTCGGCGCAGATTCAGCAGATCCAATCCGAGACGCGTATCCAGAGTTGGATTGAAACCGTTGGTGCGTATCTGCCGATCGGCGTGGGTGCCTTGGTGCTGTTTTTCTTCGTTCGCATGTTGAGCCGGCAGAAGCCCGAGCCCGTTCCGATCGAGCTGCTCTCCGTGCCGGCCGCCGCCGGTGGCGCATCCCTGGGTTCCAACGGACACTCGGTGCTCACGCCCGATATGTTGAACCAGCTCATCCAGCAAAAGCCCGCCAACATCGGCAATGCCCTCCGTGATTACATGGCGGTGAAGAAAAACTAAACCCGTCCTTCGTATCCCATGAGCGCCACCGCCGAAGCCACTCCCGCCGCACCCGTTGCGGACTATTCCAAACTCAACCGTCAGCAGAAGCTGGCTGTTTTCCTCATCGTGATCGGCACGCAGGCCGCCTCCGAGGTGCTCAAGCAGTTTGATGATGCCGAGGCGGAGGTTCTTTGCCGTGAGATGAGCCAGTTTCCCATGGTGACGGACGTGCTGGCGCGGCAGGTGTTGGAGGAGTTTTCACCGATCGTCGGCGAGAGCGTTGCATCCACGCTCGGAGGCATGGATTTCGCCCGTGGCGCCTTGGAGCGCGCCCGTGGCGACTACAAGGCCAACGCCATCCTCAGCCGCGTGGGCGCCACGCCTTCGGGCAGCACCGTGGAAATCATTCAAGAAATCGCCGAGATGGAGGGCCGTCAGATTTTTAATCTCATCAAGAGCGAGCAGCCGCAGACTGTGTCGTTCCTGTTGTCGTATCTCGGCAAGGACAAGGCGGCCGAGGTCTTCACGTTGTTCAGTCCCGACCTGCGCGAGGAAATCATCGAGCGTCTAGGAACGATCGACAGCACGTCCATCGATCTGGTCGGCAAGATCGTGCGCAATCTCGGCAAACACCTCGATCACAAGACCCGCCCGACCTTCCATCAAAGCGGTGGCGTGCGGGTGGTGGCCGATTTGCTCAATGGCATGGAGAAGGAAATTTCCAAGAGTCTGCTGATCCGTCTCGAGGAGCGCAACGCCCAGCTCGGTGCCGCCATTCGCAAGAAGATGTTCAGCTTCGAGGATCTGAGCCGCCTGCAACCGGCCGATCTGCAACGCGTATTGCGCGAGGTCGATTCCGCCAATCTGGGCATCGCCATGAAATCGGCGAGCGAGCCCATCAAGGAAAAGATCTACGAATCCATTTCCAAGCGTGCCGCCGAGAGCCTGCGGGACGAAATCAGCATGCTCGGCCCCGTGCGTCTCAAGGATGTCGAGGTGGCGCAGGATGCGATCATTCAGGTCGTGCGTCGTCTCGAGGATGAGGGCGTCATCTCGCTCGATGGAGGCGACTCCGCAGTCGTTGGTTAATTCCATTTTTTGCCATGCCTTCCTTTACCCGTTTGGTTCCGTTCGATCGTCCGCTCGCCGGTGCGTCCATTGCCGGAAAATCGCGCGCGCTCGATGAGCGGGAACTCTCCGAAATCCGTGCGGCCGCGTATCGCGAGGGAGCCGATGCCGCCCGCGCGTTTGCCGATCAGCAGCTGGTCGACCTGCGCCACGATGTGCAGCAATTGCAGGAAGGTCTTTTGAGCCGGATCACCGGCGTGGAGCCGGCGATCGTCGCGCAGTTGCAAAACGCGTTGCCCGCCCTGGCCATCGATCTCGCCCGTCGTTTGCTCGCGGGCTACGAGCCGCCGGTCGATGTGGTGCAGGCCCATTGCCGCGAGGTGCTTGAGGCGCTCTATCCTGAACGTGAAAATCTGGAGCTGATCATTTGCTCCCGCGACGCGGGCTTGCTGGAAAAACTGAACCCGTCCTGGTCGTCACGTTATCCGGGGTTGCGGGTGACCGCCGATGCATCGCTATCGCCGGGCGACTGCCAGGTGCGCAGTCGCTTCGGCATCACCGACGCCCGCATTTCCGACAAACTCGAAAACCTTGAGCGCGAGTTGCTCGCCTCCTGACCCCATCTCCCATGACGGAAGTTCCCTTGATGATTGAAAGCCTCCGCGCGCAGGTGCGCGCCTTGCCCACTGTGCGGCGCATCGGTCGCGTCACCGGCGTCACCGGTCTCATCATCGAGAGCGAAGGCCCGAACGTAGGCTTGGGTGAACTTTGCAAAATCCGTTCCGAGCGCGGTGACTTCGACAGTCTGGCCGAGGTGGTCGGTTTCCGCGGACAGCATGTGCTGCTCATGCCGCTCGATGAAATCAACGGCCTCCACGCCGGGGCCGAGGTCATGGCGTGCGACATGCCGCCGTTGCCCGCGCCCGGACCGCAATTGTTGGGACGTGTGCTCGACGCGCTCGGCCGGCCCATGGATGGATTGGGGCCGTTGATCACGCGTCGGGGCGATGTCACGATGTCCAAGCCGCCGCATCCGTTGCGCCGCCAGCGCATCAAACAACCGTTTGTCTCGGGCGTGCGCGCTATCGATGCCTTTACGCCGCTGGGCCGCGGACAACGTGTCGGTCTCTTCGCCGGCTCCGGCGTGGGTAAATCGACTTTGCTTTCAATGATCGCCCGCGGTGCCGAGGCCGATGTCGTGGTCGTGGGCCTCGTGGGCGAGCGCGGACGCGAGTTGCGTGAGTTCCTCGAAAAAGATCTCGGTGAAGAAGGTCTTAAGCGCAGCGTGGTCGTCGTCTCCACCAGCGATACACCGGCGCCGCTGCGCATGCGTGCCGCCTACACCGCGACGGCGATCGCCGAGTCTTACCGGGATGCCGGTGCCAATGTGCTTCTGCTCATGGACAGCGTTACGCGCTTCGCCATGGCCCAGCGTGAAATCGGTCTGGCCGTGGGCGAGCCACCAGCGACGCGCGGCTACACGCCCTCGGTCTTCGCCAAGCTGCCGCGCCTGTTGGAACGCGCCGGCTCGGGTGAAACCGGCTCGATCACCGCGATCTACACGGTGCTGGTGGATGGCGACGATATGAACGAACCGGTGGCCGATGCCGTGCGCGGTATTCTCGATGGACATATCGTGCTGTCCCGTGCGCTCGCCCATGCGAATCATTATCCGGCGATCGACGTGCTCGAAAGCGTTTCGCGACTGGTAAACGACGTGTGTGCCCCCGACGAAGTCGCCTCGGTCGGGCGCGCGCGCGAACACCTGGCCAACTATCGCAAGAGCGAGGATCTGATCACCATCGGCGCCTATCAAAAGGGCGGGAACCCATCACTCGACCAGGCGGTCGCAATGCATGAGCCGTTACGCGCCTTTCTTCGCCAGCCTACGCATGACCGTATCGAGCGATCGGATACTTACGCGGCGCTTAAAAAAATCGTCGGCTGAGATCGCGGTATGCCTGCGGGCGAGGGGAGGGAAGATTTTGCCGGTCAATGGTGCGGCGGCTAATTACCGGATGAATCTGAAAGGATTAAATTTTTAAAACACTGTAATTAAACGTTAAGCAAATTGACCGGAGCGAATGGCACCGGCTGTGCAATAGCAGATAAACTTTGTTCATCTCATGAAAAAATTCCGCTTCCCGCTCCACTCGGTGGCCACCCAACGCAAGTTGAGGGAGAGTGATCGACGCGAGCGCTTTGCCGCCGCTGTGCATGCCTACGTCGCCTCCGAGGAGGCCCTTGCCCGCATCAACACCCGCATCGTCGAGCTTGAGGAGATCATCGCGGCTGAGCGCTGCGGACTTTTCCGGCCCGCCGCGCAGATCGCATTCATGCAAGCGTTGTCTGAAGAGATCGCGCTCAAGACCCAGGCCTCGGAACTCGTCGCCCAACGCCGCACCGAGATGGATCGTGCCCGCGAAAGCTGGATCGAATCGCGTCGTGATGTGCGGTTGATCGAGACGCTGGAGGCCAAGGCGCGCACCACTTATCGCCAGGCTTATGAACGCGAGGAGCAGGCGCTGCTCGATGATCGCACCAACGCCCTCGTTGCCCGCGCGAGCTGATCTTTAGCCATGAAATTGCTTTCCAATCCTGTTGTGTGTGTCGCGTTGGGTCTACTGCTCGGCGTAGGCACCGGAATCGGTGTATTCTGGAGTGAGGCGATGAAACTTGCCCGCGTGGTTCGAGCGGAGCAGACCGTGGCGCACGAACCGGTTCGCCCTGAGAAACCGTGGGATTTTTGGACGCTCGAGATCGAGAATCTCGCCGCCGAGTTGAAGGATCAGAAGGCTGCGCTGGCCGTGCGTGAACAAGCCGTGGCCGCTCGTGAGGAGCGTTTTTCCGCCGATCAACGAGAGCTGGAGAAAACCCGCAAACAGATCGAAGCGTTGCGCGTCGAAGCCGTGGGCACGCTGGTGGAGTTTGAAGCCGAGGAGTCCAAAAATCTTAAAACCCTCGCGAAGACCTACAGCGAACTCACTCCGAAGGCCGCCGTCGGTATTCTTCAGAAGCTGGATGAAACCACTGCGGTTAAAATTCTCTATCTGATGAAGAGCGATGTTGTGAGCCCGATTTTGCAGGAAATGGGATCATCGCCGGACCCCGAACTGACCAAGCGAGCCGCGCAGTTCACCGACCGACTTCGTCTGGTGAAAGCGGCCAAACGCACACCCTGAATCTCCTCCGCATGACCACGCTTCCCGCTGGTTTTCCGCCGACCGATGGCGGCATCGTTTCCCCTCTCAACGGCACGGATTTTTCCGGTCTGGTTCCGCTGCTAGCCGACGATTCTGGTGATAACTCCGGCAATATCTTTTCCAGTGTGTTGGGCGAATGCACCGACACCGCGCCCGTTCCTAGCGTGCAGCCTCTCCGGGCCGAGTCGCCGGGCCGCGCGCCCGCAGGGACTGGTTTCGTGGCGGCCGTTCCGCCGGCGCTTTCCACTTCACCGCGAGCCATTCAACTCAACAGCGCTCAAGTGATCGAGAAAAAGCCGGTGATTGATTCCGATGTGGCGAGTGAGGTGCCGGCGGCCGACGTCGAAACTAAGACCGTTTCAGATGACGCGCAGCCGGCGACGCCGATCGTTCCCGTCGAAATTCTCTCGGAGGCAATCAGTGCGCCCTTGATCGTTTCGTTGCCCGAGCTGAAGACCATCGAAGCACCATCAGCGGGTAATCGATCCGCCCGGCCGTTTAGTGCTGAGGTGCATACATTGTCTGATGCGACGACGCGTGCGCAGCCTGAGATACGAGATGTGAGCGCAGTTCCGGTTTCCGTGCCCGAGCCGGTGTCGGCCGGTAACGAGCTGGAGAAATCATCGACTCCGATGAACGCCATGGCCCCCGTGGCCACACCGGCCAATCGCGTCGCCACCGCAATGACTCCGGCGGACGTTGCGCAGCCTGAAATGCGCGTGGAAAAAATTGCCGCACCGGTGATTGCAGCGCTGGAGCCGGCGTTGAAGACCGTGGATTCAGCACCAATTAATAATTTTTTAATTGTTGATAATAAAGTAGATGTAGGAAGTGAAAAGACGCTTGGCACCGTAAATGCAAAGTCTCGCGACGTCATGCGCACCAAACCCGATTCCCTCTCATCTCTGCCGGTTGCTGAACCGGGCGTGAGCGTGGGGCGTGAGTTTGCTGCCGTCACTCCGCTGCAATCTCCAGCGATCGTTGCCGGTGGATCGGCTGGCGTGAGTTCAAGTGAGCCCGAGCTCAAAATCTCTTCCCACGCGGTTGATGCCGCCGGCGTGGTGCGCGAAGTCGTCGAGCTGACGCACGAGTTTCGAGCCCGCGAGCGCAACTCGGTAGAGGTGAAGTTCAATTTTAAGGACGACACCGAACTTTCTGTGCGGCTCGCTTATCGCGACGGCGATGTGCAGACGACGTTTCGCACCGATTCGGATTCGCTGCGCGCGGCGTTGAGCCACGAGTGGCAGGGTTATGCGGCAGCCGCGATCCAGCAGCCGCGCGAGTATCGGGTTTCCGAACCGGTGTTTACCCGCACGGCGGATTTCTCCGGTTCTCCCGATCAGCGCAACGCAGGCTCATCGGCCGGTGGCGATGCGCGCCAGCAGTATTCTTCTCACGCGAATGATCCGGCCGCGCAGCCTGATGCGACTCTTTCCGGCTCCTTGCGGAGCTCCCGTTTTTCACCTGCGACGGTTCTTCCGGCGGCCGGATCTCGCAGTTCCCATGACCGCCTTCTCCACGCCTTCGCTTAAAAATCATGCAAGTAAACTCCGTCAATTCCCTCGGCGCGGCCGCCACGGCCGACACCTCCAACCGCATTCCGCAAAAGGCGCTCGGGCAGAATGATTTTTTGAAACTGCTCACGGTGCAGCTTCAACAGCAGGACCCGATGAAGCCCATGGACGACACGCAGTCGATCGCCCAGATGGCGCAGTTCAGCTCCCTGCAGCAGACAACCGAGCTCAATAAAAGTTTTCAGGCCATGCGTCTCGACACTCAGCTCGCTTCGGCGGGTTCCTTGCTCGGCCGCCAGGTCACGGTGGTCAATCCGAGCGGCGCGGCCGTTACCGGTATCGTTGACTCCGTCGAGCAGACCGAGACCGGCCCGCTACTTTCCATCAACGGCACGGCTTATTCCTACGAAGGGCTGATGCGCGTTTCCCAGGCTCCGGTTCAACCGGCCGCCTGATCCTCATTCTAAACCAACCATAAAATCCGCATTCTCATGTCACTCATCGGCACTCTTACCTCAGGCGTCAGCGCCCTGCGCAGTTTCACCAAAGGCCTCGAAGTCATCGGCAACAACATCGCGAACGTGAACACCGTCGGCTACAAGAGCTCCCAGGCGAGCTTTGCCGACAGCTTTAGCAACACGCTGCGCGGTTCCGCTCCGTCAAACGGCACTACTCCCAATCAATCATCGATCCAGGTGGGCACCGGCGTGCGCATCGCGGGCATCACGTCGAATTACGGACAGGGCGCGCTCACCACAACGGGCGTGGGCAGCGACCTCGGTGTTTCCGGTAATGGTTTTTTCCGCGTCGTTAACACCGTCGACGGACAGGAATACGCCTCGCGTGCCGGCAACTTCCGCTTCGACGACCAGGGCTACTTGGTCACCTCCGAGGGTTATCGTGTGCAGGGCCTCACCGGTGGCACCAGCTCTTCGGCTCCGGGCACCGTGGGCGACATCCGCTTGAATACAACGCCGCCGACCGGCACCGAGTTGCAGTCCTACTCGGTGGACCGCCTCGGCAACGTTGTTGAGTTTTACTCCGACGGTTCCTCGCTCACCAGCAACCGTCTGCTCCTGCAAAACTACACCGACCCGAGTGCACTCCAAAAAGAGGGCAACAATCTCTACACGGGGTTTTCTGCCGCCGGTGCGATCGGTGGTGTTGCGCTCACCGCCGCCAACGGCGCCGGCCAAAACGGCCTCGGCACCATCGAGTCAGGCACACTCGAACTCTCTAATGTGGATCTCACCGAGGAGTTCGCCAACATGATCACGACGCAACGTTCCTTCCAGGCCAGCTCGCGTCTTGTCACGGTCTCCGACTCCGTGCTCGAGGACATCGTCAACCTCAAGCGCTGATAAGCCGCCATGTCCTCCAAATCCGAAACTCCCGAAGCGTCGGCTCCGGCCGAGGCGGGCGCCGCCAAGAAAGGCGGAGGCTCCTCAATGCTTCCCGCGATCATGGCGATCGTGGCCGCACCGGCGATCACCTGGGCGGTGTGCCAGTTCGTGCTCATCCCGCAGCTGAAAAAAGAGTTGGGTTCCGCCGCTGCTGGCGAGCCGGCACATGTCGCCGAGACTGCGGCCGAAGGTGGTCACGGCAAAGAAGCCAGCGGTCACGGCAAGGCGGCCAAAGGTGGCGAAGCCGCGTCCGCCGCCAGTGGATACACGTTTGAAAACATCGTTGTGAATCTGTCCGGCACCATGGGCACTCGTTATCTCAAAACGACGTTCCTGGTCACCGGTTCCGATGGCGCGATCAAGTCCATCTTCGATGAGAAACGCCCCGCATTGCTGGATGTGACGCTCAACGTGTTGTCCTCGCTCTCGCTCGCCGATCTGGAGGAAGCCGGCTCTAAAAACCTGATCCGTGAAAAACTGATCCAGTCCTACAATCAGGCGCTGGGTCGCAAGGTCGCCGAGCAGATTTTCTTCTCCGACTTCGTGGTGCAGTAAACGTCCTTCCCATGTCCGACGACAACGATCTCTCGTCCATTCTCGATCAAAGCGAGATTGACCGCCTGCTTTCGCAAGCCGTCGAACCGGCGAAACCGCTCATCTACCGCGCCGATGGCCGTCGCGATGCCAATGCGGCCGCTCCTAAGGTCGAAGCTTACGATTTCCGGAATCCGGTTTTCCTCACCGAAGTCGATCTGCGTCGTCTGCGTCTCATTCACGAGGATTTCATTCGTTATCTTTCCGCACGACTCGCGCTTTTCCTGCGCATGGAGTGCACAATGAAGATGTCGAAGCTCACGACGCTCACCTACGCGAAGTTTACCGAGGGTCTGCCGAATCCGACGCACTTGTGTCTGTTCAAGGTCGAACCGTTGCAGGGCGTGGGTATTTTGGACATCAATCCTCGCCTCGCACTCACGCTCGTTGATCGCATGCTCGGGGGGCGCGGACACTCGGTGAAGGTGGATCGTTATCTCACCGAGATCGAAATCGCACTGCTGGAGGACATCCTGCGTATCGTGCTCGAAGAGTGGTGCGGCCAATGGCACCACGACACCGATCTGCATCCGGAAATCATCGGTCATGAAAACAACGGGCGGTTTCTCCAGACTTCACCCAAGGACGCCATCATGCTGGCGCTCACCATCGAGTTTGATTTCGGCGACTGTGCGGAGCCGATTCAGATCGGGGTGCCATACTACACGATCGAGCCGATGGTGAAGTCCATTCAGGCCAAACGTAACCGCGATTCGTCGCCCGCCCAGACGCGAGCCACCGCCGAATGGAAAGATGTGTATGCGCACATCGCGCTGCCGACCCACGCCGAGTGGGACGCGTTTGATCTTTCGTTGCGCGAACTCACCCAGCTTCGAGTCGGTGACGTGCTCGAACTGCCGGTCGATATCGTCGACAAAACCCGAATCTGCCTCGCCGGTGTGCCCAAGTTCAACGGCACCGTCGGTCTCGATGATGACAAGGTCGTCGTGAAAATCTCAGAAAAACTAAAAACAGAGGAAACCTCCCATGCCCACGCTCATTGATGATACGTCCACGCTCGATCTCGTTCTTGACGTCAAGGTCAAGGTCACCGTCCAGCTCGGCTCCTGCCAGCTGCCCATGCGCGAAGTCCTGGCGCTGGCGCCGGGCGCCATCATCCAGCTCAACCAACACGCGAGCGATCCAGTCGGTCTCTATGTCAACGACAAGCTGATCGCCTATGGCGAGGTCGTCGTCGTCGAGGACAGTTTCGGTATCAAGATTACCGAACTGGTTGGTTCGCGTCCGTCTTGAGCCACGCTCCCTTTTGATAAGATCCACCCGACATCCGTTGGATACAGTGCGTAAAAAATGATGAAGTCATCGAGCGCCGGCCGTCTCATAATTTTGGGTAAAACCCTCGCGGATGATGACGGGCTTGATCGTTATCTCGGGGAACTGGGTTACGATGTGGTCGCGGTGCTCGATGATCCCGCCGAAATCGGTTCGCGTGGCGCGGATTCCGATCTGGTGTTGTTGGATCTTCATCTGGAGAGCGGGCAGGGCGGCGGGTGCGTTTACAGCCGTCTGCGCACGGAGCACAACCTGCCCGTGGTGACCGTGGCGCGTCGTGGTAATGCGATGGATGATGCGTATGCGGACGCCATGAAATCCTATGGTTGCGTGCATTTCCCGTTTGAAGGTCGCGAGCTGCAATCCGTCCTGCAAAGCGCAATCGTCCGCCATCAAGTGGAGGGCGAGCGTCGCCGGCTCGAGCAACAAATGCTCGCCGTGCAAAAATCCGAGAGCCTCGGCGTGATGAGTCGTCACCTCGTGCACGATTTCAACAACCGCCTGCATGCCGTGCTCGGTTACATCCAGATTGCCTCGATGGATCTGCCGCGCGGAAGCAAGTCCCGTCAGATGCTCGACCAGGCCGTGGAGGCCGGCATGAAGGGCTCCACTTTATGCCGCGAGTTTCTCCAGTATTCATCGACGGCGGTGAGTGGTCCTCCGGTGGCCGAACTTTCCGCCATCGTGTGGGAATCGCAGACGCTGATCCGCACCATCGTTAAGAAAAACATCACGATTGATTACCAGCTCTCCACGGATTTGCCGCATCTGGATCTGGCTCCATTGAGTGTGCGCCAGATTCTCTTCAACCTCGCGCTCAACGCCTCCGAGTCCATCGGCAACCAGCGTGGTTCGCTTAAGATCGTGACCGGTCACCGCCGGTTGAGTTCCGCCGAACTGGCCGCGATGGCCGGAGCACCCGTGCGCGCTGACGGAGATTATGCATTCCTCCAGCTCACGGACGACGGTGGGGGCATCAGCGCGGAAATCGCCGGACGGATGTTTGCGCCGTTTTTCACGACCAAGTTCTCAAGCAGCGGACTCGGCCTCACCGCGGTGCGCGATCTCGTGAATCTTCACGAAGGGGCCGTCGAAGTGATCTCGTCAGCCGGCTATGGCGCGACGGTGAGCGTGTATCTGCCGGTGCCTCGCAAACCGGTGCGAGCCTGACGGCAGTTTTTTCCCGTCGGCCTTCTCCCGGGTTTCGCGGTGACCGGAAGAATGGCGGTTAGGTTTAATAATAAAAGTTTTAAGCGATTGGATGTTAAGTGTTAGCGGATGTTGTGATTTCGATGGCATGCACCTCGCTAAAGCAAACGGGTGTTGCCGAAACTCCTTCAAACAATTCCCAGCGTCACCCGCTGGCTGATAGTGGTAGTAGTCGGCTGCGCCGTTTTGGAGACGGTGCAGCCGATGAGTGCCGCCGAGCCGTCCGCATCGCCTGCCGATGCACGCTCGGCCGACACCGTGCTTTATCCGAAGGATTCGCCAGCGCGTCCGGCGTCCGCGTCAACGACCGATGAAGGTCGTGGCGGCTCCTGGATGCTGGCCGGCGCACTCCTGCTCGCGATGGGCGGAGGCTGGATGCTGATTCGCCGCCGCGGCATGCCGCTGGCCCGCGTCGGGCGCACCGACCGGCTCATTCGCATCGAGGAGACCAAGTCCCTCGGCAACCGCCAGTATCTCGTCGTCGCCGGCTGCGAAGGCCGTCGCTTCCTGCTCGGGGTGACCGCTGGGCAGATTCAAATGCTCAGTTCACTCGACGAAAACGACGACACCCCCGAGTTATGAAACGCCTCTATCTTCTTTTCGTGTGTGTGGTCGGCGTGTGCTTTTTCCAAGCCGCCGGTTTTGCCCAAGCCGAGCCTGCACCGGTCACTGGCGCCGAGATGGCGTTGCCCGTGCCGCCGGCCGCATCGACACCGCTGCGCCTGAACATCGGGCTCGAAGGTTCCGCCGGCACCGGTGATGTGAGCGTGGCCATCCAGCTCGTCGTGGTGATGACGCTGCTCACGCTCGCGCCCTCGATGATCGTGTTGATGACGAGCTTCACGCGCATCGTTATCGTGTTGGGTTTTGTGCGCACCGCGATCGGCGTTCCCTCGGCTCCCTCCAATCAAATCATCGTGGGACTCTCATTGTTTCTGACGATGTTTCTGATGGGGCCCGTGTTTGAACGCGTGAACAACGAAGCACTCCAACCCTATCTTGCGAAACAAGTCACCTCCAGCGAGGCGCTCGACAAGGCCACCACGCCGCTCAAGGAATTCATGCTCAAGCAAACCCGCACCCGCGATTTGGAGTTCTTCCTCGAGCTGGGCCGGTTTCCGCCGACCAAGGTCAGCGACCTGCCGATCCGTGTGGTGGTGCCGGCGTTTGTGATCAGCGAACTCCAGACTGCGTTCCAAATGGGCTTCCTGCTTTTCCTGCCGTTCCTCGTCATTGATTTCCTCGTGTCATCGGTGCTCATGGCGCTCGGCATGATGATGATGCCGCCGTCGATCGTTTCGCTGCCGTTCAAGCTGCTGCTTTTCGTCCTCGTCGACGGCTGGCATCTGGTGGTGAAGAGCCTCGTCGAGAGCTTTCATATCTAACGCCCTCATCCCGCCATGAATCCCGAAATGGCCGTCGATATTTTTAAGACGGTGGTGGTGTTTGCCCTCTACATCGTCGCGCCGTTCCTGGCGATCACGCTGGTCGTGGGCTTGATCACCAGCCTCATCCAGTCGGTCACGAGTATCCAGGAACAGACGCTGACCTTTGCGCCCAAACTTATCGCGACTTCAGGGCTGATGATTCTGCTCGCGCCGTGGTTGTTGCGCACGCTGACCGAGTTTACCGCGGAAATGATCTCACGCATCGGCGGGCTGGGGCAGTGACGCAGCGCCATGCCGATCGATCTGTTATTTGCGTGGATGATGATCTTCCTGCGGGCGCTGGGACTCATCCTGTTGTTCCCCACGCTGGCAGGGCGGCCACTGCCGGTGATGTTGCGCTCGGCCATCGCGGTGTGCCTGGCCACGTTACTCTACACACTGGTGCCGCACGTGACGGCTATTCCCGGCGCGCTCGGCGGACTGATCGCGGCGTCCGCCTGTGAAGTGGCTCTGGGCCTGGTGATGGGCTGGGTGGGTCGTCTGGTTTTCGCCGCCGTGGAAATGGGCGGACGTGTGATCTCCAGCGAAATCGGCCTCACCGCCATTCCCGGAATCGATGCTCCGCAACCGGCGCAGGAACCCGTGGCGACGCTGCTGGTAACCTTTGCCGGCATGATGTTTTTCATCGCGGGCGGACACCTGGGCTCACTGGCGGCCTTCGCGCGCAGCTTTGATTTCGCGCCCGCCGGAGCGGCGGCGTTTGGAATCGATGCGCCGGAACGTCTGGTGACGGCGACGTCCCGCGTGCTTGAACTGGGACTGCGTATCGCCGCGCCGTTTATAGCGCTGAACTTTTTAGTGACGCTCGCCTTTGCCGTCTTGGGACGTGCGGTGCCCCGCATGCAAGTGTTCGTGTTGAGCTACTCGCTGCGCTCGCTCGCAGGCTTCGCGTTGCTCGCGGGCTCGGGCGGATTGCTGACGCGTTATCTGTGGCCCGAATTCTACGCGCTGCCGCTTCGCTTGCTCGAACTGTTGCCCGCGGCGGTGAGTTAATCCGGCGAGGCAGATTTTGCCCGTGACCGTTGCGTTGGCGGACACCTGAAACGGCGTGGGATTATTTTAAGTTTTAATCGTTTATGATTATGATGATGCGAAGCTGTTGAGGCGACTGGCATCGGCTCTGCATTAGCACCGGTTGCCCACATGTCCGACACCGACAAAGACTCCAAAACAGAACTCCCGAGCGAGAAGCGCTTGAGCGAGGCGTTTGAGAACGGACAGTTCGCGAAGTCGGCGGAACTGCAGGTCGTGGCAACGCTGACGGCGATGTTTGGCGTGATTGCATTCTTTCTGGCGGCATCAACCCGCGACATCAGTTCACTCGCGACCTCGTTGTGGAGTGATCTCGATGCCGCGCCGATGCAGGCGGGTGCGCTGCCCTTGCAAGTGGCCGAGTGCGCCAAGGTGTTTTCGAAAGTCATGCTGCCCGTGATCATTTCGGTGGGCCTGGCGACGTTGCTCATGGGCGGTTTCCAAAGCGGTTTTCGCATGTCGCCCAAGGCGATCGGCTTCAAGCTGGAGAATCTGGATTTCAGCAAGGGCATCGGCCGGGTGTTTTCCAAAAGCGCGTTTGTGCGCTCCGGCGTCGATATCCTCAAACTCATCTCCATCGGGCTCGTGTTGTGGCTGGGCGCGCGCTCGCTTATCAGTGACCCGATTTTTGTGAGCCCGATCGAAGCCGGCTACCTCGGCGAATTCCTGCGCCGTGCCACGATGGAGTTTCTCTCCAAGATCATTCTGGCCCTGGGCATCGTCGCGGCGATCAGCTACTCTTACGAGAAGTTTAAGACGCATCAGGATTTGATGATGTCGCGCCAGGAAGTGAAGGATGAGAGCAAGCAGGCCGAGGGCGATGCGCACACGAAATCGGCGATGAAGCGCATGGCGCGCCGACTCATGCAAAAACAGATGCTCGCCGCCGTGCCCACGGCTGACGTGATCGTGACCAACCCGACGCACTACGCCGTCGCGTTAAAATACGAGCGGGGCCGCGATGGCGCCCCGATGTTGCTGGCCAAGGGCGAAAACCAGTTTGCGCGTCGCATCAAGGCGCTCGCGGCGCAACACAACGTGCCGGTGATTGAGAACAAGCCGGTGGCGCGCACGCTCTACGCGCTGGGCAAGGTCGGCGAGCCGATCCCCAATAATCTCTATCAGGCCGTGGCCGAGATACTCGCGTTCGTTTACCGCACGCACCGCTTGTATTTCCACGATCTTAAGATCCGTCGCGCCGCCGCCGAGGGTGCGGCCACACGCACCACCGCCTGATTTTTCACCAACGAATTTCTATACCCATGGCCACTGCTTCCATCACCGCCTCCGCCTCGCCAGTCGCTTCCGGCGGTCTGCTTAAACGCGCCGATCTCATCTTCATCGGCGCGCTGTTCGCCATCGTGCTGATGCTCATCGTGCCGGTGCCGGCGCTGATGCTCGATCTGATGCTCGCCTTGCAGATCGGCCTTTCGCTGCTGGTGCTGTTGATCGTCGTCTATGTCAAAGACGCTCCGGAGTTTTCCGGATTTCCCACGCTGCTGCTGGGCCTCACGCTCTACCGACTCGCATTGAATGTCTGTTCGACGCGCCTCATTTTAACGGAGGGTCACGCGGGCAACATCATCGAGTCGTTCGGCAAGTTTGTGATTCAGGGCAACTACGTCGTGGGCTTCGTGGTGTTCCTGATTTTGATCGTGATCAACTTCGTGGTCATCACGAAGGGCGCCGGCCGTATCGCCGAGGTGAGCGCACGTTTTACCCTTGATGCTATGCCCGGCAAACAGATGGCCATCGATGCCGAGCTCAACGCCGGTATCATCGATGAACAGACCGCCACCGCCCGTCGTCTCAAAATTCAAAAGGAGGCAGACTTCTACGGCTCGATGGACGGTGCATCCAAGTTTGTGCGCGGTGATGCCATTGCGGGCATTCTGATCACCGTGGTGAACATCGTCGGCGGTTTCGCCATCGGTGCGATGCAGATGGGCATGTCGCTCGGCGAAGCGGCGGCAAAATTCACGCTATTGTCCATCGGTGATGGCCTTGTTTCGCAGATACCTGCGCTGATCGTTTCGGTC
This sequence comes from Rariglobus hedericola, assembly GCF_007559335.1. Lineage (NCBI taxonomy): Bacteria > Pseudomonadati > Verrucomicrobiota > Opitutia > Opitutales > Opitutaceae > Rariglobus > Rariglobus hedericola. Next base: position 1,111,150 of record NZ_VMBG01000001.1, on the reverse strand, counting down.
GGCGCGGCGTTGCTCGTCACGCGTGCCTCGGGCACCGGCGATCTTGGCGAACAGATCGGCGGACAACTCCTGCGTTATCCCAAGGCGCTCAAGATCACCGGCGCCATGCTGGCGCTGTTCGGCCTGATGCCGGGCATGCCCGCGCTGCCGTTTTTGATTTTGGGCGGACTCATCTACTACGTCGCCCAAACCGTGAAAAAATCAGAAGCCGTCGCGGCGAAAGCCGAGGCCGCCAATGCCGCGGGCGCCACCGCGACCAAATCCGGCAAGCCGGGCGCCGCCGGTGAAGTCGCCGCTCCGGGCAAGGGTGGTCTGAGTGACGACTTCCGGAAGCTCATCGATCTCGATGTATTTGCGATCGAGATCGGCTACGGTTTGCTTCCGCTGGCGGATGCGCGGCAGGGCGGCGATTTGTTGTCCCGCGTGACCGGCGTTCGCAAGACCCTCGCCAAGGCGCAGGGCATTCTCGTGCCGCCAATTTCGGTGCGCGACAACCTGGAGCTGGAATCCAACGAATACCGTTTCCTCCTTCGCGGAAAATCCATTGGCCGCGGCCAGGTGCAGCCGGGCCGTCTGATGGCGATGAATGTGACCGGCAGCAAAGTGAAGCTGCGCGGCCTGCCGACGCGCGAGCCGGTCTTCAACCTCGAGGCTGTGTGGATCGAGGACGGCGAACGCAAATCCGCCGAGTTAAACGGCTACACGGTCGTCGATCCTTCGTCCGTCATGATCACGCATCTTTCCGAGTCGTTGAAGGGCGTCGCGCATTTGCTCCTCGGCCGTCAGGAAGTGCAGACGCTCGTCGATCACCTCAAGGAAAAGAATCCGGCGCTCGTCAGCGAGTTGCTGCCCGATCTGGTGAACCTCGGCATCATCCAGCGCGTCTTGCAGAATCTCCTGCGCGAAAACATCTCGATCCTCAACCTGCCGCTCATTCTCGAAGGCATCGGCGATTTCGCCGCGTTGACGAAGAACCCCGACGACCTCAGCGAACTCATCCGCCGCCGCCTGGGGCTTTATTTCGTGCCCGAGCTCGAGTGCCGCTCCGGCGTCATCAAGGCCGCCACGCTTGATCCGCGCATGGAGCAATTGCTCGCCACGAAAGTCCATCGCACGCCCGGCGAGGTGGGGCTCTCGATCGATCCGACCAGTGGTCGTCATCTCTTGCAGGAGCTCACGCGACTCTCCGGGGAGTTTTCGCAGGCCGGCATTTCGCCGGTGCTGGTCACGGGCACGGAGATCCGGCTCGCGCTCAAACGCTTTCTTGAACCCTCGTTCCCGCGTCTGGTGGTGCTGTCCTACCAAGAGCTGCCCAATACCACCGAGATCGAAAATCTGGGCATCATCACGCTGCCGCCGATGGCTGCGGCTCCCCGTGTCGAGCTCGCCCGCGCGGCTTGAGTTTAACTCCGTTTTCCAAGCGCCGCATGCGTTGTCATGCGGCGCTTTTTTGTGCCCGGAAGTTTTTGCCGCATCGATTTTTGAGGCCGTAAAAAATCAGCTATCTGGAAAAATTAAAATTTATAAAACTATGGTATAAAATGATTAACATAATCATAAAACCGGTTGGCACGCGCACAGCTAAACATCTGCATTCCCATGCCAATCGCGCTTAATGAAACGACCGTCGCCCAGGCCGCCGCCCCTGCCACTTACAAGCTGGTGGTGCGCTCGGCGGACGAAGCCGTGAAGGCGATTCGTGAGCAGTTGGGCGAGAACGCCCGCGTGTTGTCGGTGCGCCAACTTCCGTCGCAGGGGCTCGCTGGTTTGCTCGGCCGGCCTCGCCTGGAGGTCATTGCACAAATCGCCACGCCCGAACTGCCGGTGGCCATGCAGCCCGCGCTGGGTCTGCCCGCCGATGATCGTCCGGCCTCGATGGCGAATCCGTTTTCCTTGGATCGTTCGCGTCTAGGTTCTCGCGATATGCCGGCCGGTCTTGGCGACTTGCTGCGTCGCTCGGGTTTTTCGGCATCGTTGGTCGGTCGTTTGGAAGCCGCGCCGGAATTGTCCGGCCATGACATGAAGCCGCTCCATCGCGTGCTCGTTGATGTGGGCACGACGTTGGGTGCGGCGGCACGTCGCCGTGCGCCGCGTCCGCTGCCGTCGCGCGCCGCGTTCATCGGTTCGCCGGGATCGGGACGCACCACCGCGCTGTGCAAGTGGCTCGCTCGCGAAATGTTTTCCCATCATCGCACGGGCCGCGTCTTCAAAGCCGAGTTTGACCGGCCGAATCCTTCGGAAGGGCTCGGCGTGTTTTGCGAGGCGCTGGGTTTGGTCCTTGAGCATGCCGTGCCCGACAGTCCGCTTCCGCAGTCTGGAACGGAGTTTGCCTACGTGGACATGCCCGCGATGTCGGTGCGTCGTCCGCAGGATAATCGGCCGCTGCTGCGTTATCTGGACACGGCGCAAATCGAGGGCCGTGTGCTCATCCTCAACGCGCTCTATGACCAGCCGGTGCTGCGCGATGCATATGCGGCGGGCCGCGATCTCGGTGCGACCCATCTCGTTTTCACCCACCTCGATGAACTCGAGCACTGGGGACGCCTGTGGGACTTCCTCATCGAGGGAGAACTCAGCCCGCTCTTTCTCTCCACCGGCTCCGGTCTGACCGGAGACCTCGTCCCCGACGTCGTCGGGGCTGTCATGCGCCGCACCTTGCCGGGAGCACCCGTTCCCCACCTGTCATGAAGTTTGTTTTTCTCACCGGCGGCTTCGTCGGATTTGTCATAGCGGCCATCGCCGGTCTCAGCGCCGGACGCGATTCCGGGCTGGTATTACGCGATGCGGCCATCGGCTGCCTGGTCGGAGCCCTGTTGTTTCGCTGGTTCTGGTCGGTGGTGGTCAAGGCCCTCGCGGACACCATCGAACGCCGCCGTGTCGAGGCCCGCGCCGCTGAACTTTCTCCCGCGCCTGCACCGGCTCCCGCCGCCGCTGCACCGGCCCGTGCCCGCTCACTTTAACGTCATCTAGGAACTCACGAACAAAGCCATGAACTCAGTGTTATCCGAACCAGCCACCACCGCCGCCGAACCCACCCAAGCTCCTGCCACTGCGGGTGCGGCCTGGCGTGTCTATCAAACCGTTTCGACCGGCCCCGTCAGTGAGAACGAACTCATTGAACGTTACCTGCCGCTCGTTCGAAACGTCGTCGACCGCATCAAAATCAACCTGCCCGCGCATGTGGATGCCGACGATCTCTACAGCGTCGGTATCACCGGTCTGCTGGCCGCGGTGCGCAAATACGACCCGAGCCAGAACACGACCTTCGCCGGTTACGCGAATACGCGGATACGCGGTGCGATCCTCGACGAGTTGCGCCGCATGGACTGGTGCCCGCGCCGCGCCCGCGCCAAGGCCAAAAAAATCAAGGAGTCCATCAACACCATCGAGCAACGCGTGAAGCGTGCCGCCTCTGAGGAGGAAATTCGCGCCGAGCTCGGTCTCTCCGCCAAGGATTACGCCAAGTGGGTCGAGGAATCCCGTCCCGTCTGTTTCGTGGCGATCGACCAGCCCGGTGAAAACGAGGAGGGCGGGGGAGCGTCGTTGCACGAGATCATCGCCGATCAATCCGAGATTCCGGTGCGCGACCGTCTCGAGCAGGAAGAACTCATGCAACTGGTCGCCCGCTGCATCGAAGCGCTGCCGCCGATCCCGCGCAAAATTCTCGCGATGTATTACCACGAAAACCTGCGCCTCGCGGAAATCGCCGCGGTTTTTAGTCTCACCGAGTCCCGCATCTGCCAGATCCATTCACAAACCGTCCTTTCTCTCCGCGCCATGATTCAGCGCGAGCGCGACCGGTGATCACTTCTGCCCGCATTAAGCTCTAAAGCTTGGCGGACGTGCGTCGTTAATCAGGCACACACCCATGTTAATCTTAATCGGAGCCTTCATCGTCATCGCGTCCACATTGGGCGGATTTATGATCGCGGGTGGCAACCCGCTGGTGCTGCTCCACGTGTCGGAATTCGTGGTCATCCTCGGTGTCGCCTTGGGCGTCGTTGTCATCGCCAGCCCGATGCACACAATGATCGAGCTCATTCATAAGATCAAACAGGCGCTCTTCGGAAAATCCACCGGGCGCGGCGACTATGTGGAAATCCTGAAGATGCTTTACGAAGTGTTCATGGTTGGTCGTCGCAATGGTCTCATCGCTCTCGAAGAACACGTCATGAACCCCGGTCAGAGCTCGATTTTTACCCGTTATCCTTCGTTCACCGGAAACAAGGAGCACATGGAATTTCTGCTCAACGGCATCAAGCCGGTCATCGATGGAAAAATAAAACCCGACCAGCTCGAGGAGCTCATGACGGCGGAGTTGCGCGCCAAGGATGAGGAAAAGGGCCACCCGGTTCACCTGCTTGGCATGGTGGGAGATTCGTTGCCCGCCATCGGTATCGTCGCGGCGGTGCTCGGCATCATCAACACGATGTCGGCCATTGCCGAAGGTCCCGAAGCCGTCGGCGAGAAGGTCGCGGCCGCGCTCACCGGCACGTTGCTCGGCATCTTCGTCGCCTACGGTTTTGTCATTCCGCTGGGTGCGCGTATCGCCGGAATCAACGCCGCGGAAAATCAAACGCTGCGTTGCATCATGAGTGCCGTCGCCGGCTTTGCCAAAGGCCTGGCGCCGCTTACCGCCGTCGAGGTGGCGCGTCGTGGTCTCGACAGCACGGTCCAGCCCGGCTCCGAGGAGCTGGAAAATATTCTTAAGGCCATGCCTGCGGTCAAGTGACCACGCCCCTCTCTTAACCCGCTCAACGCGCAACTCACCATGGCCGGAAAAGGAGGAGCTTGGAAGGTAGCCTACGCGGACTTTGTCACCGCGATGATGGCGTTGTTCATGGTGCTGTGGATTTCCTCCCAAGATCAGAAAATCCTCGTGGCCACGTCGCGTTATTTTCAGAACCCGTTCAACTCCCCGCTGCAGGCTTCGTCGGGTGTGCTCGACAAGGATTCGAACCAATTAAGTTCCAAAAACGGCGCCGGCCAGGACTCCGATTCCAAAAAATCCGCCACCGAAGCGGCCGAGATCGATCTCCAGTTCCTTAATTCCCTGGCCAAGGATTTTTACCGGTTGCTCCACCTCGACGAGGACTTGCAGGACAAGCCCATCGATATCCAGGTGACCAGCGACGGCATGCGCATCACGCTGTTTGATCGCGCGCGTAAACCGCTCTTTAAGGAAGGCTCGGCGGAGTTTACCCCGTGGGGCGATTTTGCGATGCAAGGTCTGTCCTGGCTGATCGACCGGAATAAATTCCACGTCGTCATCGAGGGACACACGCGCAAGGGCCTCGTGTTGACCAATCCTGACTACGGTCCGTGGGAACTTTCATCCGATCGCGCCAATGCCGCGCGTCGTGCCCTTACACATTACGCGGTCTCTCCCGATTTGATTGAGCGCGTCACCGGCTTCGCCGACACACGCCCCGTGCCGTTTCAGGCCGAGGATTCGGAGGGCAATCAACGCATTACGCTCAGCCTTTCGCTCGGTGTGCGCGGAGCAAAAAAGCCATCGTCGCTCAAACCCGCTTCCCCGACCACTCCATGAAATCGTTCCTCTCCAATCGCGCGCAACATGATCAACCGTCGCTCGGCCGTGAAACGGCTTCGGGTGAAGGCCTCGCGCGTTTGCAGCATGCGCATTCCGGTCCGGCTGATCGCGCGGCTTCTGCCGCGGGTCATTCCGTGGAGTGCGTGAAGGATGGCGACAAGGTCGTGCGCTTGATCGTGACGTGCAGTTGCGGAGAGCGCATCGAAGTGGACTGCCTTTACCCCAGCACGAGCTGAATTAAACGGGCGCTAGAAAACCCGTCGGTTCTCACAGGTTTGCCGTGCGTGCGTGGCGTTGCACGCGATCCCGCATCGATGCGAAAGCTGGCTTTTTACAGCAGCAAGCGACGCGGTCAGCAGGTTGAAGGCAAAAGTTGCCTATCGTAATTATTGTTACGTAACCCAATGTTGATTATATAAATGCAAACGTGGCATTGCGGGTGCTAAGCTCTGCTATCCATGAGTATCGGACTCTATCAAAGTGCCTCTTCGCTTGCCGCTCTCGAACGCTGGCAGGATGCCGTGACGCAGAACATCACGTCGAGTCAGGTTTCCGGATACAAGAAGCGCACGGTTGAGTTTTCCATGGTTGCGGCCGGTGAAGTGCAGACCAATCCACGCCAGAAGATCGGGCATGGCGAGGGCGAGCCGATGTATTTCCCCAAGGCGACTTACGGCATTAATTTTCAAAGTGGCGAAACTGAGCCGACCCGCCGCGAGCTCGATGTTGCCCTGCAGGGCGAAGGCTTCTTCGAGGTTCAGATGAACGACGGTCGCAAGGGCTACACGCGCGCCGGCGAACTTCATCTGCGCCCTGATCGCACGATTGTGACGTCGCAGGATCAGCCAATTCTCTCTGACAGCGGATTCCCGCTGCAACTGCTGCCCCAAGGCGGAACCATCGTCATCAACACGGATGGCATGATCCGCCAAGGCGACACCCCGGTGGGACGAATCAGCGTCGTGAAATTTGCCGACGAAAAAAAGCTCGTTCCCATTTCCGCCGGTTTGTTTGTGGCCAACGGCGGCCCCGATCCCACGACCGTCGAGAAGCCGCAGGTTCTTCAGGGTTACCTCGAATCGAGCAACGTCGCCGCTCTGCACGAGATGGTGAACCTGGTGAATATTTCCCGCGCTTACGAAGCCAACCAGAAGCTCATTCAAAGCTACGATCAGACCATGCAGAAAACGCTCGATGCCCTCGGCTGATTTTTCACCAACCATTTTAACTCACTCCACGCCGCACCTCTTTTCCCATGAATCTCTCCCTTTACTCTGCCGCCACCGGCATGGAAGCCCAGCAGCTCAACCTCAATACGATCTCCAATAATCTGGCGAATGTGAATACGCCCGGTTTCAAGCGCAGCAAGATCGAGTTTCAAGACTTGCTCTACCAGAAGCCGCGCAGTGCCGGCGCCGAGTCGGGCGGCGGCAATCTGGTGCCCACCGGCGTGGAGATCGGCAACGGTTCGCGGGTCGCCTCCACCTCGAAGGTCTTCACCCAGGGCCAGGTCACCGCGACCGGCGAGAAGCTCGACCTCGCCATTCAGGGCGACGGATTTCTCGAGGTTCAGCGTCCCGATGGCACCTCGGCTTACACCCGCGACGGCACGTTGAAACTCTCGCCCACCGGTGCCATCACCACCACAGACGGTTTGCCCGTGCTCAACGGTTTCCAATCCGTTCCCACCGGCACGACGAACATCAACATCTCCGAAAACGGTGATGTCACTTATCAGGGCCCCAACGGCTCCCAGACGTTCCGGATCACGCTCACGCGTTTCGCCAATCCGTCCGGCCTCGGCAGTCTCGGTGGCAATCTTTACGAGGAAACTCCCGCCAGCGGCACACCCGAGACCGGTTCGCCCGGCGAGCAAGGGTTCGGCACCGTGCTGCAGGGCTACACGGAGACATCCAACGTCAACATCGTGGAGGAAATGGTGAATCTCATCATCGCCCAGCGCGCCTACGAAATCAACAGCAAGTCGATCCAGACCTCCGACGAGATGCTGCAAAACATCGCCCAGATGAAGCGTTGATCCTTCCCGCCATGTCTTTTCCTCGTTTATTTTTCACCCTGCTTTTTTTCACTGCCGCACTGTTGCGTGCAGATTCAGTGGATACGTTTGATCGCGCAGCTTTGCTCAAGACGCTGACGACCGATCTCTCGGCGCATTATGCGGTCACCGATACGCTTGAGGTTGATCTGCTGCGTCCGTGGACGGCCCCGGCGATTCCTGCGTCCACCCAAGCTGACAAGACCGGGGAGCCGCCGGTCGTGACCACCGTGGTGGATTACCCTGAAGCACTTGCGTCTTCGATGCTCGTCCGGGTGCGTTATACCCGCGACACGGTCATCCTTCGCGAGGAAACCCTAGCCGTGCGTGCGAACGTGTGGCGCGAGGGTCTTACCGCCGCCACGCCCGTCAAACGCGGTGCGGCCGTCGTGCTGGAGGGCTTGGAAACGCGTCGCGTCGATGTATTACGCGAGCGCGATTCACTTCCGCTCTCGGTCGCCGGTGCGGATTATGTTTTCTCCCGTGATGTTGCCGCCGGCCGGCCGCTCATGTGGCGCGATGTGATCCGTCGTTCGCTCGTGCATCGCGGCCAGATGGTCGAGGTGGTCGCGAGTGATGGCACGCTGGTCATCACCATGAAGGCGCTCGCCATGCAGGACGGTTCGCACGGTGACGCTGTGCGGGTGCGCAACATCGAATCCAAACGCGAATTCACCGCCAAGGTGATCGCCGAAAACCGCGCCGAGGTGCGCTTCTAACATCATGAAATCTTTTATCATCATTCTCGTTTCGACCCTGCTGATGGGACGTCTCTCCGCCGACAGTCTTTGGACTGCGCCCGGCTCCACCGAGCGCGCCATCACGGCCGATCGCAAGGCCGCGTCGGTGGGCGATATTCTCACGGTCGTCGTGCAGGAATCCGCCAGCACGCAATCGTCGCAACGCAAGAAAACCGATTCCGCCGCCAGCGTCGATGCAGGCGTCGACCAGTGGTTGTTTCCCGCCGCAGTCAGCAATCTGGGCACGCACAATGGCGCGCTGCCCGGCATCAAGCTGGGCGGGAAAAACGATTTTTCCGGCGGAGGCGAGGTCAGTGCTTCGCAAAACGTCACGTCGCGTGCCGCCGTGCTCGTCACAGCCGTGCTGCCCAATGGCAACCTCGTCATCGAGGGCGCGCGCCGCGTTTCCTTTGATGGCGAAACCCAGCACGTCGTCCTCCACGGCGTCGTTCGCGGCGACGATGTGAACCCGGGCAATACGGTTTTATCGAGTAACATCGCCGATGCGCGCGTCGAATTCATCAGCGAGGGCAGCCTCACCGATGCGAAGAAAAAAGGCTGGCTCACCAAACTCTACGAAAAGCTCCGTCCCTACTGATTTCCCGTCATGATCTTTCGTTTTTTAATTTCTCTCGGTCTGGCGGGTTCGTTCGCCACGTCGGTGTCCGCCTCGCGCGTGAAAGACCTTTCGCACGTCGACGGCAGTCGGGACAATCAACTCGTCGGCTACGGCATCGTGGTCGGCCTGGCCGGCGATGGTGATTCCAACGCCGTCACGACGTTGCGCTCCGTGGCCAACATTCTTCAACGCAGCGGTCTCACGGTGGATTCCTCGCAGATCAAGGCCAAGAACGCCGCCGCGGTGATGATCACTGCGGACATCGCGGCGTTTCTTAAGCCGGGCTCCCGCATCGATGTCACCGTTGCCTCGATGGGTGATGCCAAGTCGCTTCAGGGCGGCGTGCTTTTGCAGACGCCGTTACTTGGTGCTGACGGTCGTGTTTACGCCGTTTCACAGGGCCCGATTGCGATCGGCGGTTTTCTCGGCGGTGCCGGTGGCGCGGGTGGGGCGACGGTGCAGAAAAATCATCCCACCGTCGGCGTGATCAGCAACGGCGCGATCGTCGAGCGGGAGATCCCGGCGGTTTTCGTGCGGGATGGCATGCTCACGTTTCAATTGCACAACCCCGACTTTACCTCGGCCGCCCGCATGGCCGATGCGATCAATGTCGTGTATCCAGGCGCCGCCGGCGCCCGCGATGCAGCCAGTATCGATGTGAAACTTCCCGCAACCTATGCCGGGCGCGAGGTCGCCTTCCTTTCCGACGTGGGAGCCATCGAGGTCGTGCCGGACTTGCAGGCGCGCATCATCATCAACGAACGCACCGGCACCATTGTCGCCACGTCATCGGTGCGTCTTTCGCAGGTGGCGATTAGCCACGGCGCGTTGACCATCACCGTATCTTCCAATCTCGGCGTCTCGCAGCCCAACTCATTTAACAACTCCGGGCAGACCGTTGTCCTGCCGTCCACGCAGACCGACGTGAAGGAATCCAAGGGCGGCTTTTCGGTGATCAACGAAACACCGAGCATCGACCGCCTGGCTTCGGCGCTCAACGCCCTCGGCGTCTCCACCCGTGAGATGATGGCCATCTTCCAAACCCTCAAACGTGCGGGCGCGCTCCAGGCCGAACTCGTCATCAACTAACCCCATGTCGATCTCCGCCACATCCGCCGTCGCCGCCGCGCCTGAAGCCAGCTGGTCCCGTGAATTAGGCGGCCCCATGGGCATGCCTTCGACCAAAAACCTGCCCGCCAAGCCCACGCCGGCCGACGTCAAAAAAGCCGCCGGACAATTTGAAGCGATCATTCTGCGCCAGCTGCTCGGCCCGAGCATCGAGCCGATGATGAGCGGTGGTCTCGGAGGTTCGGGCAGCTCGTCCGGTGGCGGAGGCGGCAGTGTTTACGGCTACATGCTCACCGACACGTTGTGCAGTTCGCTTGGAGCCTCGGGCGGTCTCGGTATCGCCCGCATGCTTGAAAAACAACTCGCGCCGCCGGCACCCGCCACGACGGACGCCGACGTATCTTCACCCTCCACGTAATTTTAAAAATTCCTCCTCATGCATCCTGACTGGGAAATCCTCGTCGAAAACCTCCGCTCCGAGCTACAAGCCTACGGCGGTCTCCTGCAGCTCTTCACCGAACAACAGGATAATCTCCTGCGCGGCGATCCCGATGCCGTGCTGTCCTACGCCCACGAAATCGAGGCGCAGGTGCGCGTCACCGCCGAGCTGCGTGACCGTCGTGAAGACGCGGTGCAGCACTTTGCGGAATCCAAAAAACAGCCGGCGACCTCCACGCTGCGTCAGCTCCTTTCGCTCTTTCCCGACGAGGTGCGCCCGTTGCTCTCCGCGTTGATCGACGAGATCAACCACCTCATCCGCCGCGTCCGCAATGGCGTGAAGCGCAACCACCAGATGATCCATCGCGCGATGGAGATTCATCAGGACACGCTGCGTGCGCTGCGCCCGGCCGCGTTTACGCGAACCTATTCTCCGCACGGCTCGGTGAGCATCGGCGGCGAACAACCCGCCTGGCAGGCCGCCGGTTAAAGGCGCACGTCTTCACAGCTCTTCGCTCTCTTTTCACTTCAAATTTAAAAAACAATGTCCGGCCTCTTCGGTAGTCTCGCCTCCGGTGTCAAAGCCCTCAACGCGCAGTCGCGTGCCCTTGAGACCGCCGGTCGCAACATCGCCAACGTCAACAACGCCAACTATGCCCGCCAGCGCGTTTTGCTGGGTGATCGCGGCACGGTGCAGACTCCGCTCGGCGCGCAGTCACTGGGCGTTGAGGCGAAGCAGGTGCAGCAAATCCGCGACACGTTGCTGGATCGCCAGGCCGCAAGGGAGATCGCGCTGACGGCGTCGCTTTCATCGCGCCAGTCGGCTTACCAAAAAGCCGAGGCCGCCTTGGGGCAGTCCATTGATCGTTCCGCCAGCGCCAGCTCCACATCTTCATCCACCGGTGGTGGCATAGCCGGTGCGCTCGGCGATTTCTTCTCCGCGTTTGATTCGTTTGCGACCAGCCCGACCGACATGGGCGTGCGCCAGACGTTGGTGCAACAGGCGTCGATCCTCACCGACACCTTGCAGCAGGTGGACACGCGTCTGGACCAGCTCCAGAGCGATCTCACCGAACAACTCGATACCGATGTGGGCGAAGTGAACACATTGCTTTCGACCATCGCCAAGTTGAACGGCGAGATCGGCCATTTCGAAATCAACACCCCGGGCTCCGCCGCCGATCTGCGCGATCAACGCCAGGCCGCGCTCGAAAAACTTGCGACCAAGATTAATTTTGAAACACGTTCTTCGGCCTCCGCCGCCGGTCAGATCGACGTGTATGTGCGCGATGCCGGCGGCACCGAGATTCCGTTGGTGCAGCTCGCCGCGGTCACCGGCCCGGTCACGCTCACCGGTTCCGCGCTCACGGCCGGTAGTCCGGCCACCACCGTGGATGTGACCGCCGGTGCTATTCACGGCAATCTTCAGGCCCGTGACATCACCGTGCAGCTGCTGCGCGACCAGCTCGACAACATGGCGGGCCAACTCGTCGATTCGGTGAATGCCGCCTACAATCCAACCGGCGCCACCGGCGATTTTTTCGCCTCTGCCGGAACCACCGCCGGCACCATCAAACTGCAGGCCGGACTCACAGCGACGAATCTCAAAGCTTCCGACGGCGGCGCGGCCGGCAGCAATACACTGGCGCTCGCCGTCGCGCAGCTGGCCGGCAAGAAATTCACCACCGCCGGCGGCGACGCCATCGACGGCACGTTCGCGCAGTATTACGCCAGTATGGTCAGTAACTTCGGCTCCATCTCGGCGCGCACCTCCGATCAATACGACGACCAGATCAACATTCAGAGCATCGTGACCACCCAGCGTGATTCGGTCAGCGGCGTCTCGATGGATGAAGAACTCGCCGACCTCGTGAAATACCAACGCTCTTTCCAGGCCTCGTCCCGTTTCATCCAGGTGATCGACGAATTGCTCGACACCGTCGTCAACCGGCTCGGCGCCTGAGCGAAGCCCGGCTCATTAAGCGAAAAGATTAAGTTTAAGCCCCATCCCTCCGGCCTGATTCCGCTTCCGTCCCCTTCAACTTAAACTTTCCCCACCACCTTATTTTATGCGCGTCCCCACTCGTAGCACCTCGGAAAACGTCATCTCCCAACTGCAAAAACTGGGCACGCAGCAGGCCCAGTTGCAGAAACAGGTTTCGACCAATCAGCGCATCTTCCTCCCTTCCGATGATCCCGCTGCGATGGGGCGCATGCTCTCGATCGGCAACGAGCAGAGCCAGATCCTCCAGTATAAACGAAACATCGATGTCGGCACGAACCTCGCGCAGGCGAGCTACAGCGGGCTCACCGGCCTCAATAATCTGCTCACCCGCGCCGGCGAACTCTCCACGCTGGGCGGCGGTGTGTTGAACCTGGAATCGGCGCGCGCTTATGGCTCCGAGGTCAACCAGCTGCTCGAACAGGCCGTGCATCTGGGCAACACCCGCTTTGGAAACGACTATCTGTTTGCCGGCACCGCGCTCGACACCGCGCCATTCACCGTGGCCCGCGATGGCGCCGGTCAGATCACCGCCGCAACCTACGCCGGCAATCTGGAGCGGGCCTCGATCCCGCTTTCGGAGACTGCGACGATTGCTCCGCGCACCGATGGTGCGACCAACGAGGGCATCCGCGATTTGATCAACCGGCTGGTCGCGTTGCGCGATGCGCTCAACGTCAACGACACGACCACGGTGCATGCCGCGGGAGTAGGGCTGGAGGGTTCGACCGACACGATCCTGGGTGCGATCAGCGAAAACGGCGCCATTCAGCTGCGGCTCGATGTGGCCAAGACCCAGCAAACATCGCGTGCCGACAGTCTGGAGAACCTCGCCTCCGCCGAGGCCGATGCCGATCTCGCCGGCACCATGGTCAAACTCAGCCAGACCACGACCTCGTATCAAGCGGCTCTCGCGTCCGCCAGTAAGATCATGAACCTTTCCCTACTCGATTATCTCCGTTAATTTTTTCCCGACACCATGAAAGTCACTTCCGATTCCCTGGTTGCCCCGTCCCCCGAGGCCCCGTTTCCGAGCTTCAGCTTGCCTCAAGGGCTGATCGGTTTCTCCGAGTTCAAATCGTTCGAACTGTTGCTCGACCCCGAGCAGGCGCCGTTTCGGTGGCTCTTATTGCACGGGCCCGAGACGATCCAGTTCGTCGTGATCGAGCCGGGCGGCGTCATTCCCGATTACGAGTTGGAGCTCTTTGACGAGGATGCGGCTTTTCTCGGCATAACCGGTCCCGAAGATGCGCTCATCCTCAATATCGTCACGGTGAGTCGCTCCCTGCCGGCCACCGCGACGGTCAATCTGGTCAGTCCGCTCGTGATCAACCGGCGCACGGGTCTTGCCAAGCAAGTGGTGCTGTCCAACCATGCCCGCTTCAACGTCCGCCACCCGCTCGTCACCGCCAGCTAAACGCCATCCGCCATGCTCGTTCTCAGCCGCAAGGTAAATGAATCGATCGTCATCGGTGACAACATCGAGATCCGCATATCGCGCATCGATGGTGACACGGTGAAGATCGGTATTTCCGCCCCGCGCGAGGTGCCGGTGTTCCGGAAGGAAGTGCTCGCCGACATCGCCGCGACCAACCAATCCGCCGCCGTGGCCCCCGGACAAAAAGCCGCCCTACCCAAACTCGCGCTGCCCAAGATCGTCGCGCCGCCCAAACCGGCGCCATAACCGCAGTGTGCTTTCAGGCGGGGGGAGACAAAGGCTGGGCGCTTCTTTGGATGCCCGGCCTTTGTCGTGTGCCTTCAAACTCCCGGACATAGCGAATTGCCGCTCGCGATTTAGTTTTTAAAGTCGCAACTCAGATGAAAATAAGTCCGTGTCAGCCTTGAGGACACCGCAACGTCGAGTCCCGGTTTTACCGGTCAGATATCAACCCGGCAAAAGCCGCACCCGAAAATTACCCATTTAGAATTCAATGACTTACAAACCAGAAAATGCTTACTGCCCTCTTTCCAAAAACCTGCAAAAGCCGCACTGAGTCTGTGCGAATAACACTGTTGGGCAAATAAAATGAGCGCATTCGAAGCCTTCTCTGTCAGACAGATACCCGAAGCTGGATTCTATTCTGCGACCGAACAATATTGGCTTCTGCGCACGTCCGCAGATTGGAAGTTACATGAAGATGGCGGTTGGCTCGAAGTTGGCGGCCCTGGAGTCGATGGCATTTCTTTCGCCGTCAAAAAAGAAGAAGAAGGCATCTTCGCATATTATCCGATTGATCGTGAGTTCGTGTGGAAAGCGAAGGACGGAGCATCGCTGATTTCCGGATGGCTCGATGGCAGTATCACCGTATGAAAACGGAGCCCAACCAGTCACTACAGACACGAACCGCACTGTCACGGAATGTGCTCCGAGCCGCACATTCCGCGCCAGCGCGATTCGTGTCTGACTTCAAACGGTAGGCAAAACGGAATTCACGGAAGCAGCGAGCGAGTAGCCAGAGTTATATGAAAGTCGGAAATTCAAACCAAAGACAGACCGCAAGCGTGGAAGCCACGGGGCGAAGCCTTCTTACGTTTCTCAAGTCCGAACCCAGCGGCACCGCCTCGATCCAATTTCGATCCACCCAAACCACCAAACCCTCGCCTGTGTATCTCCCTAGTCATCGAATGACTATAGAGCCTACCCAGGCGTTACAGACAACGACCACAGCTGTCACGGAATGTGCTCCGAGCCGCACATTCCGCGCCAGCTGCGGTCGTGTCTGATCTTAGTCGTTAGGCAAAATGAATAAAATGATTTGGATATCGCTAGGCGCAGTGGCGCTATTGATCGTCGGTGTATTTGCATACATCGACATGCGCGAAGCGCACAAAATCGGAGCGAAGACAGTTATCGATCTTAAGCAGAAAGAAGTCGTCATAGATAGCTCGCTAGTCCCCAATTCAATTCTACCAAAGCCAGATCCAGAAAAATCGGAACCGATATTTATTAGGGTCAGATCAGCAGGTGAGATATCGCTTGATGGCGCAGGATTCAAGGTGACGGAACTGAAAGAAAAGCTGACTAACGAAGATCGAACCAGAGTCATTAAGATCATCATGGAGGTTGATGATTTTCAGATATTTACTCGGATACTAGACGATCTGAAAAAGCTCGGATTTAATCGTATATCCTTTGAAAACAAAAACGGAGCCTAACAAGTCGTTACAGACAATTTCGTGCGGTGTCACAGTCGCGGCGGAGCCGCTTTGTGTGCCACCGCACGAAATGTCTGATCTAAAGCGTTGGGCAAAAAATTAAATGCCATTATCCGCCGCCATTTTGATCGCTTTCGTATTCGTCGCATTTGGCGTGATTGCGATCTACGCAGGAATTCCGGACGTCAAGCGCGCGCTCGCTTCCCGCAAGTGGCCAAAAACCAATGGATTGATTGAGGAGGTATCCGAAGAATCCCACCGAACCAAAGGCAAAGGACGATCACGAATTGCGATAGAGTATAAGGTTAAGTATCATTATGTCGTTGATGATAGAGCCTATACCGGAAAATGGAATTCCCTGATATCGACCTCGAACAAATCCGGAATGTGTTTATTTAAGAAGGGGGGATGTGACGGATGTGTATTTTGACCCCATCAGTTTTAGCGAATCTCGCTTATTCAGAGGAATTAGATTTCAGGATGTTTTTTTAGTTACGGCAGGTGTCATATTTTCACTGTCCTCGATTTTCCCGATAATCGTGTATTTAAAGCTCGCCCAGAAATGAAAACCTACGGAGCCCAACCAGTCGTTACAGACAATTTCGTGCAGTGTCACAGTCCCGGCGGAGCCGCTTTGTGTGCCACCGCACGAAATGTCTGATCTAAAGCGTTAGGCATAAAGCATATGACCAAGCCAAATATCTCAAATATCATAGCCTTCGGCGCCCTGATAATATCCGCATTGGCTTGGAACGAAAGTCGCTCGATGGGCAGCCTCCAGACAGAGCAGGTCTTTGAGCAAATGCGCGACGATACACTCAGTGGCATTCGACTCCAAATCATCGAGGCTAGATCACATCTTAAATCATTCGAGACCGCCCTGCAGTTGGCGTCTAGCAAACGAGACCCCAGATACAAGAAGAGTATTGAGTCCGCAATAGTCACATGCAACGGGCAGATCACGCAGCTTGAGGGTTTTTATAAGGATATCGAATCCACTAAATACTCAGAAGATTTAGGACTAAAATATTGGTTTGGCGTGCGACGGGAGTTACGAAATATGCAGGAATCCAACGAGGAAATCAGAAGCTATCCCGCTAAGTTAATCCAAATTCTTCAAGAAGTTGAAAACGGAGCCTAACCAATCACTACAGACAACGAACCGCACTGTCACGGAATGTGCTCCGAGCTGCACATTCCGCGCCAGCGCGATTCGTGTCTGACCTCAAACGTTGGGCAAAATAATGAACCCGTTCGCACACTTTTTTAAGCCAAAGATCAGCTCAGAGCTTTCGACGGTTATCAAAGCCGCCCATGAACGTGCTCGGCGTTATTCGCATGATTATGTTGGCGTTGAGCATGTTTTTCTTAGTCTGCGAGATCTGCCAGAATCAAGCCATGCCGCCGCTATACTTCGTCAGTTGCCTATTGATCAGGGCGCATTTTGGGCCGAGCTCGAAAAGGGAGCCCAGGTTATCACCGGAAGGCCGATTCCTGTCACGTTGCCCCATACTCCCCGCCTTCAATTTATTTTAGAGCGTGCGGGACGCTGGGCCAAACAAGGCAAAAAGAAAGAAATCACGGCATCGCATTTTATAGCTGCCGTGTGCACCGAAAGAACCAGCTTTGTCGCACATATATTCAGACAAGTTTCGGAGCGGAATCAGAATTTATTTTCCGATGCCCACGCGGCAGCATCTTATTTCGCGATGCTGATGACCAATCGGGAGTCTATAGTATTTCAAACCACGGAGCCCAACCAGTCACTACAGACAACGACTATGGCTGTCACGGATGCTGCTGCGCAGCCTCCGCGCCAGCCATAGTCGTGTCTGACCTCAAACGTTCGGCAAAAATATGAAAATCACAGCCCTACTACTTAGCATTCTTTTATATACGAGTTCGTATGGGCTTGAACCACCACCGCCTCAGCCAGTGCTACAGATTCAGCCTGGCACATATCTGCTGGTTGAGCAGGGGCAGCTGAACGATCAAGCTATCTCGCTGGCGCAATCGGAATCGATTGTCATCGAAGTTAACCCGGAAGGTCTAGTTATTATCAAGGAGGGCGATGGGAAGGTTTCCGTAATCGAAAAGGATGAGAGCTCCTTTTCAGTGATACGTAAGACTAAGGGCCGCGAAGGGGTTTGGATCAGCACGTATATTGGATCGCTAAGCTCGACGCAGCCTGCGGTATACCACGGGCATTTTGTGAGGATATGCAAAACAGAGCACTTTCATGCATTCGATCGCGGTAGCTTCATGTTGATACTTCAGGAGAAGAAATGAAAACTGAGCCGAACCAGTCGTTACAGACAATTTCGTGCAGTGTCACAGTCGCGGCGGAGCCGCTTTGTGTGCCACCGCACGAAATGTCTGATCTAAAGCGTTCGGCAAAAATGAAAAACGTAGTTATTTTTATCGCATCCGTGATTGCTCTATCAGGCTGCTACCGCAGCGAGTTCGTCGGGCGCAGTCAGGCCGAGATCTTGGCCCAATATAATACCGAAGCAGCCACAGTCGTTAGGTATGGAGGGCCTTCGGAGGGCCCTTACAACGACGTGGGGGGATTTGTCGGAAATCCCAACCAATCGATTAATCTTAGCTGGAAGGAAAATGAGAAGGACGTGAGAGTAGACGCACCGGCCGAACCCGGCTACTACTACCAAGTAAATAGATTCGGAACGGAGAGCGGCCGATTTTTTTGGATTTTAATCAAATTGAAGAATAAAAATGAGCCGAACCAGGCGCCAGAGACAACGATCCTCACTGTCACGGATCGTGCTCCGAGCAGCACGCTCCGCGCCAGCGCAGATCGCGTCTCACCTTGAGCGTTGGGCAAAAAATAAAATGCCATTCCCGGGAAAAGTCCTCCTCCATCCAGCGAACGGTGGAGTCATATTTCTATACGACTGGGAGATCGTTTTATCCCGATTATCCTACTTCGCAAATAAAGGCCCCGATTTCATCGTTTTTGAGCTGAAGGATGGCAGCTACGTCCAATGCGCGGGGTCCAAAAATCAACTTACTATTGAAACGAGAACCTATGACTCAGAACGCAATTTTAAGCATCTGACTTGGGGCCGCAGTATCTGCACAGGCGTAAAAACCGGAATTGAGAGTATGGATGGCTATATCGAAGTTGATACATCCCAGGTTCTCCAAATGCGCGATGCGCGTATTATCATCAAAGCTTTTATTGAAAGAGAAGAAATACCGCAGAAGTATCTTTCTACAGCCTCCACCTTTTCTTTTGGTCCACTTCCTCCAGATAAGCGACTGAATCATAAAGCGTGGGATTGGCCCGATAGAAGACCCAAAAAATGAAAACCACGGAGGCCCAACCAGTCGTTACAGACAATTTCGTGCAGTGTCACAGTCGCGGCGGAGCCGCTTTGTGTGCCACCGCACGAAATGTCTGACCGATAACGTTCGGCAAAATTATGAGCCCCGAAACAAAAGAGTTTATCGCCGCATTCGAACAGGTCTTCGATGCCGACTGGATGCATACAAAAGAGATGCTTGGCATTCGAAGCGAAACGCCGGAGCAGAAAAAAGCAGCCGCAGCGATGGGATTAGAGTCTATTCCTATCATATCTGATGATGGGACTTTCATAAATCCAAAAGTCGAGGATGAGACGGAGGACTGGGGTAATCGCGGAAGACTATTAGCTGCCTATCGAAAGCTAAAGCAGACCTCATGATTTTGGAAAATAAAAACCACGGAGCCGAACCAGTCATTACAGACAATTTCGTGCACTGTCACAGTCGCGGCGGAGCCGCTTTGTGTGCCACCGCACGAAATGTCTGATCTAAAGCGTTAGGCAAAAAAATGCGCCTTCCGAAAGTATTGCCCAGTGATTTGCTCACCAAGCTGCCACGCGAATCAGAATGGCACAGCGAGGAGTGGACGTTGGACACGACTTCCGCCCACAAACATTTCTTTGGTAAATCGCTAGAAGAAGCGGAAATGATGTTCGGCGAGAATTCGATGCTCTATCAGGAGGATGTTATGTGGATGCCATTTATCCCATGCTGCTATTACCTTCAGGCCTATTCGCGCTACTTGCTCTCGGATGATAGCGCTCTGGACCCTGATGGCGCGAGTTGCTACATCGCCCTTATCGATTGGCTTGGAGAGGATGCGCGCCGCATTCCGGCAAATTTGAGTAGTTTGATTCAGCGCACCCTGCTCAGGATCTCCACGTTACAGGGCTTCTACGGAGCCGATGTCGCAATTTATGGATCATTCGAAGAAAGAGTCGGGAAAATCAAACTCGCCTAACCAGCGGCTACAGACAATGCCTCGGCGCCTCCACTTTCAGCATTTAAAGTCTCCGGCTCGGCATGTCTGATACGAAACGTTGGGCAATAAAACATGAAATACCTAACTCTACTGCTACTCTTGCCGTCCTTCCTGCTGGGAGCACCACGCTCAGAATCATATTCTGCGTCCGATGGGTCGTTAGTCGTCAGTTGCTTTAATGACTCAGGTGCTCCGCTAAGATTCACTATAATTTGCGAAGGCTGGTCTACTGATGGCGATGGCTCTTGGAATCTCGATCAAAGTTCTATTGTTGGCTCCGGCTGGTTTAGTGCCGCACAAAAAGGAAGAAAAGAAAAGGTGGGCGGCCAAACAATCGGGAAAGAAGCTATCGAAAAGATGAAAGAGAAATACCATAAAGTTACCTACAAGGTCGTGCTTGAGTGGAGCGATAAGCCGATTTCCGAATGGGAAAATCCTGAAAGCGTAATTTCATACATCAGAATCAAATGAAAACCACGGAGCCGAACCAGTCGTTACAGACAACGATCACAGCTGTCACGGATCGTGCTGTCGCACGCACCGCGCCAGCTGCGGTCGTGTCTGATCTTTGACGTTCGGCAAAATAAAAATCATGAAACGATACCAAAAAGTTCTCGTTTGTATTTTCCGATCTATCGGAATTCTTCTCCTAGGTTATGGGGCAGTTGCACTGCTAATTACTGCGCTGATGATGAGCGGCATGGCAGGAATGGCCCTTGGCGCATTTCTGCCAATATTGGCAGCTGGTGCTGTATCCTATTTTGCCGCTGTTCCGGTTGCGAAGATCATAACCATCGGAATAGACGAATGAAAACGGAGCCGAACCAGGCGTTACAGACAATGCAGTTTGCTGTCACGCCGGCTGCTTCGCACCCGTCGCGCCAGCAAACCGCATGTCTGATCTAAAGCGTTGGGCAATAAAATGAAATCACTCATCACCCTGTTATTTATTTCGTTGTCGACATTTTGCAGCGCAGAAGAAATCCTCCAATTCGATGCTGCTTTGAAAATCGCGCAGTCGAAAATCGCGCAGTCGGATTTTAAAAAGCCAGTTCGAGTGTTTTCTATATCACTAGAAAATGAATCCACTGGTCGGCTTTACTATATGGCCCGATATGCCGATGAAGCGGAAATAAGAAAGATTCTTTCAGCATGGCCACGAGAGCCAGAGCGATCTTATGACTTTATCCGTATTTATATGGATGGAGAAGCAACATTTCGAACGGTTGTATTTAATTGTGAACCAATGAAATGAAAACCACGGAGCCCAACCAGCGGCTACAGACAATACCTCGGCGCTTCCCCTTTCAGCTTTTAAAGTCTTTGGCTCGGCATGTCTGACCCGGAACGTTGGGCAAAAAATGAAAATAATCGTATCAATTCTGGCGCTTACAGTATTTTTCATATCTGGATGTAGCGCGCCCACTCAAAAGAAGATTCACCCAGTGGTATTTTTAGGGCCTTTCGATATGCATTCTGGGGTATTTTCCTATTCAGGTTCTCCGCCCGAATGGATCGCGAATTCTTCTATTGTCGAGAACACGCTGCTTCAAGGCGTCTCAACGAACCCGAATAGGCCAGATTTTTTCTCTATCTGCAAAGACCCAGAGACCCAAATTTTTTATCTAGTTTTAGGCTATCATGACAGGCCGCCAATGTGGGTCGAACCTGTCACCGTAAGAAGCCGAAGCGATAGTTCATTAATATTTACGCGAGAGCGAAAGAGTGGCGGAGAAGGGAATTCAAGTAAGAGTTTGATCACAGGAACCATCACCAAATTAGATCAGAGTCATTTCGATGTATTATTAGAGGCTTCTGAATACAGTTCATTTTTCCTGAATCCATTTCCCACAAAACCACAGTCATGGACAGTCGATGTGAAAGTCCAAATTTTCACCGAAGAAAAGAAATGAAAACCACGGAGCCCAACCAGCGGCTACAGACAATGCGGTTTACGCTCCCCATGAATGCGATAGCACAGGGCCCGCATGTCTGACCCAGAACGGTAGGCAATATAATGAAAATTCGAGCTTTAGTCTTATTCGTTCTATTGATCTCCGCAGTAAAAGCGGAATCGATCCGCTATCGCGTCTATGCGATTGATCCACGCGGTGTTCGATTCACCGAAAAATTCATGCCTACATTTTACGGCGACAAGCAGGCAGATGTAATCGGCACCCGTGATCTTACGCTTAAAGAATCGGAAAAATTGGCCGAATTATTAAAGAAAGAATTATCCCGAAGCAACGACGTCCCCTTTTGTGGTCATTCGCCTGGATATCTGGTCGAGATTGTGAAAGGTGACAATAAAGGCGGGATGGTTACTTTATGTGGATTTTGCAGCACATGGGCGGGACGCTCCGGTCTTTTCGTCTTAGACGGAAAAGAATCACTGACTTATTTAGATACTCTACTTCCTTTACCTGATGTATTCAGAAGCCTGAAGGACGGCGGTGAGCTATATAAAATAGACTCCAAAACACCATTTTACGAATTAGAGAAGAAATGAAAACGGAGCCCAACCAGTCGTTACAGACAATGACCCGCACTGTCACGCCGGCTACGGTCATGTCTGATCTAAAGCATTTCGCAAGGCAGTCGTCATTTAGCCTCTTTTATATCCCTTCAGCGCTTCGCCTATGCCAAATCCATCTGCATCAGAAATCGCACTGCTCCGTGCGGCCTACACCGCATTCAACGCGCGAGACATCGACGCTGCTCTCGCTACCATGAAACCAGATGTAGCTTGGCCGAAAGCGTTTAAGGGTGGGTTTGTCCGTGGGCCGGAAGAAATTCGTGCTTATTGGACGGAGCAATGGAGCGAGATCAACCCACACGTGGATCCAGTAGCATTTTATCTGGAAGATGACGGAAGGATTTTAGTCGATGTTCATCAGGTTGTTCGCGACTTGGCGGGGACAATCTTGGCCGATGTCCACGTTGGGCATCGGTTCACTGTTGCGCAGGGCTTGATCGATAAAATGGAAATCAGCCCACTTCCTGAATCCACCAATCCGGCCCAATAGTGCGCGCTGCAAGAATGACATTAGTTGTCACGTCTCGTGATTGCACCGTGGAAAGCGGGGGTTGAACGCAAAACGCGGCAAATAATTTGATGAATAAAAAGGCCGGGCGTCACTTATGACGTCCGGCCTTTTTTGTCTGCGGGTTGGCGAAGCGAGATCAGGCGGGCATGGCGTGGCCGCGGGCGGTGCCGATTTTGGTGGTCGGGCGAACTTGCGTGGAGGGCACGGGGGACGCCTGGGTGCCACCGACGAGATGACGGAGCTGGCTGACGTTGTCCTGCAACACGGCGGCCTGGCTGTTGAGCTCTTCGGCGGCGGCGGCGGTTTCCTCGGCGCTGCCGGCGTTGGACTGGGTGACTTTGTCCATCTGGCTCATCGCGGTGTTGATCTGACTGATGCCTTGAGTCTGCTCTTGGGAGGCGACCGCGATTTCGGCGACGATTTCATCTACCTGGCGGGCTTTTTCCATGATGATGCCGAGTGAGGCGGCGACTTTGTCGGAAATGCGCACACCGTGTTCGCCGCTTTGGATGGCGGTTTCGATCTTGCTGGCAGTCTCCTTGGCGGACTGGGCGGAGCGTTGGGCGAGGTTGCGCACTTCATCGGCCACGACGGCGAATCCGGCACCGGCTTCGCCGGCGCGCGCGGCTTCGACGGCCGCGTTGAGCGCGAGTATGTTCGTCTGGAAGGCGATCTCGTCGATCGTCTTGATGATTTTGGCGATGTCGTTCGAGGACGTCTTGATGGCGTCCATGGCCTGGCGCATCTCGGTCATGTCGGTGTTGCCAGTCTCGGCGGAGGCGCGGGTCTCACCGGAGAGGGATTTGGCGGAGGTTGCGTTGTCGGCGTTGCGCTTGGTCATCGAAGAGAACTCTTCGAGGGACGAACTGGTTTCTTCCAAGCTGGCGGCCTGTTCGCTGGAGCCCTCGGCGAGGGACTGGCTGCTGGCGGAGACTTGGGCGGCGGCGGCACCGACTTGCGAGGAGGCGTCGTCGAGCGTCTGCGCCATTTCGCGGAGCGCACGGTTGATGCTGCGTATGATGATCCAACCCAAGGCGAGCGCGATGGCCAGGCTGGCGATGGCGACGATGAGCGAAGCGGTCACGGAGCGGCGGGCGATGGAAACCAAATCGTCGGTTGCCTTCGCGGCATTATCTTCGTTGAAGTGAAGCATGAGCAGGGTGAGGTCGCGATACTCTCCGTAGGTTTTCTCCAGCGCTTCCGCGGCGAAGGCGTGGGCTTCGTCACGCTTGCCGGCACGCACCAGTTCGACGTAGCGGGCGCGCTCCAGAACGTAGGCTTCACGCTTCTTTTTGAGCAGTTCAAAGTTATTCCGGTCCTCATCCTGGGTTATGTATTTTTCGTAAGTTTCAAGGAAGCCTTGAATCTCCGTGGCAAGCTTGCCCATGGTGGCCAGGTTTTGTTCGCGGGCTTCAACAGTCGTCGCCGTGCCCGCCGTGAGCATGCGCACATGGGCGCGCAGCGTATTGGTGGCGATTTCGGCGATGTTGGTGATGCCGGGGATCGCATCCTCCTTGAGCGATTCGATGCTTTTTGTGTGGATGCGTTCAAGCCCGGTGAAGCCGATGGCGGCGACAATCAGCAAGAGGGCAAGGAGAGTGCCCCCGCCGACAATAATACGTTTTCCGATGGTCCAGTTTTTCATGATGATAAGGTGGGCACCTGGGAAAGCAGCCTAATCGACTGCATTATCCCGGTGTGGTTTGCCCTTATGTTCGTCGCGTCGATTAAGAAGTTGAGCGCATCGTGATGGTTTTATGGTGTATTCTGAAATGTTTGACGTCCAACCCCCGAGCGAACCTGAGCACAGGCTCAAGCCGGGCGGGAGCGTGCGTGAGAACCTCGCGCAGAATCATCTGCCACGCCAAGAATCAGGTCGTGGCCGCAGCCGAGACGCCGGCGAGCTGTTCGAGGGTGACGACAGATTTGCCGAGGATTGCGGACTGGCCTTGGAGTTCGGTCGCGCTGGCGGCGCCTTGCTCGGCGTTGGCGGCTCCGGACTGGGTCAGGGTGTCGATCTGGCTGATGGCGGCATTCACCTGATGAATACCCTGATCCTGTTCGTTGAGGGCGGTGGCAATCTGGCGGGTGATATCGTCGACCTGGGCGGCGCGACTGACGATGGTTTCGAGGCATTTGGCGGCGCGATTGCCGAGGGCGGCACCGCGACGGCTGCGTTCGATGGATTCAGAGATACGATCGGCGGTGTCGCGAGAGGCGGCGGCGGCGCGCTGGGCCAGGGCGCGCACTTCGTCGGCGACGACGGCAAACCCTGCGCCGGCCTCACCCGCGCGGGCGGCCTCGACGGCGGCGTTGAGGGCGAGGATGTTGGTCTGGAAGGCGATCTCGTCGATGCCCTTGATAATTTTACCGATGGCGTCGCTGGAAGACTCGATGTCGCGCATGGCGATTTGGAGCGCGGCGATTTCGCGGGTGCCTTCTTCGGCGGCGGAGCGTGCTTCCGCGGCAACGGTGGCGGCGGTCTGCGACTGCTCGTGGTTGGCCTTCGACAGGCTGCTGATCTCGTTGAGCGAGGCGCTGGTTTCCTCGAGGGAAGCGGCCTGGCTGCAGGCGTCGCGGGAAAGGGTCTCGCTCATCTCGGCGGCACGGCTGGCATGGCTGGCCACCAGATCGGCGGCGGTGGCGATCTCGGTGGTGACGACGCGCAGCCGGGCGGTGATGCGACGGCGGAAAAACCAGCCGAGCACGATGATCATGAGCAGACCGGCGGCAGAGAGGCTGAAGACGATTTTGAGACGTCTGGCGAGCATGACGGCGGCTTCGTTTTCCGACTCACGCACGCGGGCGTCGCAGAGGTCATTGTAGGCCTTCAACGCGCTGAGGAAACTGTCGTGGGCGGGATTGACCGCTTCCAGAAGGTTTTCAAACGCGCGGGCGTTTTCACCGGCGAGGAGAAACCCGATGCTTTTGGTCCCTGCCTCGGTCTCCCGCCCGTAGGCGGTTTTTAAGGGAGTTCCCGGTTCACCGAAGGTGGTGATGAGCGCGTTGATCGCTTCGGTGCCGGTCTTGAGTTTGGCAAGCGCCGACTCAAGTTCGTCCGGGTCCTTGATGCGCAGGGAGGTGTTGAGGGCGGCATGGGCCAGCGAGGATTCCTCGAGCAGGCGATAGGCGCTGTCCTTGCTGGTTCGGATGATGTCGATGTGTCCTTCGGAGTCCCTCTGTGTGTAACGAACCAGTGAATACAAACCGGCGGCCACGGCGAGGGTGAGCAGGACGGAAGCGGCGATGTAGAGACCCAGTTGAAGGGGCAGGCTGAAACGTTTCATAGGCGGACTCCGCAAAGCGGATGGGGGGATTATTCCAGCTTGGACAGGGCGACTCCGACGACCAGCGCACCGATCGCGGCGCCGTCTTTAATGACCGGCACGGAGATCTGGACCTGCTGGAGACCGGTGGAGTCGTCGAGCTCGACGGCGCCCTGCCAGTCATGGCCTGCCATGGGCTGGTCGTGCTTGGGCTTGCCGGCGTGGATCCAGCCGGAAGGCTTGGAGAGAAAGGCGACCTTCAGTCCGTGAGCATCGGAGACGAACGCCTCGGCCACCCAGTCGGCCTTCTTGGACTTAAGAAAGAGGCCGGCGGGATTCTTGGAGAAGGAGCGCACGAACGGGTCGAGCACGGTGAGGGATTTCCATTTGTCCTGCGTCATCGCGGCATAGTCGGCGGGGAGCGAGGCGTTTTGAGCGGCGACAGCTCCGGCGAGGGCGGGGTCGGATGCCCAGGCTTTGATCTCGGCGACCTTGGCGTGGATTTTTTCCTGGGTGGCGGCGTCGATATCGGCGGCGTGCAGCAAGCCGGAGCCCAGCACGAGGGAGAGAAGGAGGATGCGGATTTTCATGGATTCAGAGATGACGGGGTTTGGTTAAAAAATGACCTGGACGCGGGCGAGGAGACGGCCCTGGTCGGAGAGCGGGCCGGCGGGATCACCCAGGAGGTAGTTGAGGCTGAGCTTCAGCTCGTCCCCCTTGAGAAAGTAGTTGAAGCCGAGGGTCCAAAGATCGCTGCTGTCACCAGCCACCGTGTCCTTGGGATCGAAGGTCTCGTAGCGCACGACGGCCTGGAGTTTTTTCGGAATGATCTGGTAGCCGGCGAGCGCGGACCAACCATCGGACTTTGATTTCGCGCCGACATCGGGATCGGAGCTGGTTTGCAGCCATTCGGCGGCGAGCGTAAGCGGACCGGAGGCCGCCTGCAGGTCGAAGCCGAGACCGCTGCGACTGCCGGTGAAACCGGGGGCCGTGGCCGTGTCGTGGGTCTGGAAAACGTTGGTGCCGGCGGTGAGCTTGAACTTGGATTTGTTGACGAGCACGCCGTTGACGCGACCGGCGTAGGTGAAGGAGTCGTTGTCGTTGGTATTGGTGTTGACCCCGGTGCCGTTGAAAAGGCCGGTGGCGTAGTGAAGGCGTTTGTCGAGGAAGTCGCCTGACACCATCGCGCCGATCTGGCGGGAAAGGGTGAGCTTGTCGCTGGGCAAGGAGCGCTCGATGAGCGGCAGCTTGGTATCCGCGGCGAGCTGTTCGTAACCGTAGGGGGTTTTGAATTGGCCGAGGGTGACGTTGGCCTGTTCGAACTTGTTCCAGACGACGTAGACGTCGGAGAGTTGCGCACGATAGCCGGCGGACGGCGAGAGGGTGCCGCTGCCGAATTCGGCCTGCATGACAAAATCAACGTTCTCAACGAACGATCCCTTGATGCCGAGTCGGGCGCGACGAATGAGCAGGCGGTCCTCGGCGGGAAAACGGCTGTCAGGCGAATCGCCAAACTCACCCTGAAATTGCAGGTAGCCGCCGACGGCGAGCGACTTTTCCTTGCCGAATGCCGTGATGAAGACGGGCGAACCTTTGGCGGAATCCACACCGAGTTGCTGGCGCAGGGCGGTGTTTTCAGTGGAGAGCGAGCTGACTTTGTTTTCGAGTTCCTGCAGGCGTTCCTCGACTGTGGCGGCGGGAAGCAGGGCGGGGATCGGGGCTAATGCAACGAGGAGCAGCCGGCGGAGCTTTTTGGTAATCATGGTGTTTAGGTATCGGGTGGAAACGGCGCGACTTGAGGGCGGATCCGATTAAGATTTGGCGGCGCCGGAGATGAGCAGGGAGAGGTTGACGACGGCTGCATTGAGCTCGATCGACTGGGCGTTGAGCTGTTGGGCGGCGGCGGCGGTTTCCTCGGAGGCGGAGGCGTTGACCTGGGTGACCTTGTCGATTTCGCCGATGGCGCCGTTGACCTGCGCGATACTGGCGTGCTGTTCGGACGAACCGGAGGCGATGGCGGCAACGAGCGTGTCCATGCGCCGGGCTTTCTCGGCGATATCGGTGAGGCCGACGGTGACCTTGGCGCTCATGCTGACGCCGTGGTCACTCTTCTGGATGGAGTCGGCGATGCTGGCGGCGGTTTCGCGAGCAGCGGTGGCGGAACGCTGGGCGAGGGCGCGGACCTCGTCGGCGACCACGGAGAAACCGGCGCCGGCCTCGCCTGCGCGCGCGGCCTCGACGGCGGCGTTGAGCGCGAGGATGTTGGTCTGGAAGGCGATTTCATCAATGGTCTTGATGATTTTTGCGATGCCGAGAGAGGCGGCCTTGATCTCGTCCATAGCACGGTTCATGGCCTGCATGTCGGCGGTGCCGTTATCAGCGGCGGCGCGGGTCTCGCCGGCGAGCGAGCGGGTGTTTTGTGCGTGGGTGACGTTTTGCGCGGTCATGCCCGAGATCTGCTCAATGGCGGCGTGGGTTTCCTCAAGGGAGGCGGCCTGCTGGCTGGCACCGGCGGCGAGTTGTTGCGAGGCGGAGGAAATTTCGCGGGCGGCGGATGACGTCTGGGCGCTGGCTGAGTTGACGACCTCGATGGAAGATTCCAGCGGACCGATGATACGGCGCCGTGTGTAGAGTGTGGTGCAGGCAGAGATCACCACGGCGATCGGAAGGACCCAGAGGAGCGTCTGCATCATGCCGGCCCGGGCGACGTGATCCACGCGATTGAGACTGGATTTGAGGAGGAACGCACCGTGGACCTCGCCCTCTTTCCAATTCTCCATCGCGTAACCAAGGATGTCTTTGCCGTCGCCGGTGGGACTGTTTTTTGGGTCACCGTGGCACGCGAGGCAGTCGGCGGTGAGCTTGATCGGACGGGCGAAAATCATCTGGTTTTTCGCTTTGTCGACCGTGAAGTATTCAGCGGTGGAGCCGCTCTCGAGCAAGGTGAGGATGGGTTCTTCCTCGGCAGTGGGCAGGTTGCGGGAGTTGCGCGCCTGGTGCTTCGGCACGCGGAATTCCCACTGGTTTTCAGCGGCGATTTTTTCGATGGCGTGGATGGCCGCGATGACCGGAATCGTCCGATAAAGTGCCGACCCTTCGAGGTCGCCGGACTTCTTGTAATCGGCAAGTAGTTTTGGCCGGTCGAAGGCGCCACTGTTGCCGAGCTTGGAAATAGTCTGCCGAACATTTTCGGCCTCGATCACCGCAGTCCGCATGGTTTCGCGGGTGAGCTCGATGCCTTGCCGATGGATGATGTGACTTTGAACATACAGCCCCGCACCGACGCTGGTGACGATGGCAAGGATGGCGATGAGCACGATTTTGGTTCCGAGTTTCATGAGATTTGAATTGGAAGCATATCGGTCCGTATCGATTTCGATTTAGAGATAACTTTGCATCATTGGGTTAAGTTAAAGAACGCGGGAGGTGGGTCGTTATGGAGTGCGACCCAACTATCCATGCATCCCTACAAAACCCTTATTCATCGCAACTCTCGTCGTCATATCGCCCTTCTTGTCACGGCGTGCTCCGCACTTTCCTCGCACGCCGTTGACATGGGTGGTGTCGCCATTCACGGCTCCCTGAGTTCCACGGCTTCCTACTCGCCTGATTATAACTACATCGGCGATACCAAGGACTCGCTTGATCTGAATCAGACCGAACTGACGGTCAACGGAACGAAACGTTTCGACAACGGCCTCAAACTGGCCGCCCAGCTTTACGCCTACGAACTCGCGGGCTACTCGGATCTGACAGTGGATTTCGCCAATATCGACTACTCCTTCCGGCAAGAAGTCGGTGTGCGTGTGGGGCGCAACAAACTCCCCAGCGGTTTTTATAACGAAGTGCAGGACCTCGATCAGGTTCGTGTTTTTGCCTCCCTTCCGCTTAATTTTTATCCGCGCGCGGGCCGTTCGTTCGGTGCCAACTACGATGGTGCTTCGGTTTATGGAAACATTCCCGGCGGGAAAGCCGGCAGCTTTGATTACCAAGCCTATGCCGGCATGATGCAGCCGTTGGATAAAGACATGCCCTTCATGAAGGGTTTGGGTTCCAGCAAGCTGGACATCCAGCAGGTCTATGGTGCCTCGCTGGTCTGGAATGCTCCGGTCGACGGACTTCGCTTCGGTTATACGTTTCAGAAAGCTCCGAAGATCGACAGTCAAACCGGTCCTGCGATTACCGAGATAGATTACCAGGCGCAGGTTTTATCGATTGAATACACCCGGGGAAAATGGATCGCCACCGTCGAATACAAACATTCCGACGTAACGGTTGATGTGACCAATTTTCCTGTGCCGAGCTCTTCTTCGACCGAGGATCACGCTTATGCGCAGCTTACCTATCAGGCCACGGACAAGCTTGGTTTCGGCGTCTACTATTGCTACAGCGACTATGAGACATCGGGGGTCGACAAAGATGCCGCCTTCGCCGCTTCGTATGCGATCCAACCTTGGTGGTTAGTGAAAGCCGAAGTCCACTTCATGGACGGCATTAATAATCTCGGTTCTTCCGGCGACCTTAATCCCGGTGCGTCAGACAAGACGTGGAACTACTTGGTGCTGAAAACGACCCTCAGCTTCTAAGCGTGAGTTGCGACCTTCACCTCAACCCAACCATTCCATGTCCCGTTATTTTTTATTCCTCGCTCTTCTGCTCGGCATGACCGCCGCGGCACGCGCTGACGACGTGGCCTTTATCGTCAATCCCCAAGGTGCCGATGCGTCGCTTTCAGCAGACGATCTCAAAGCTGTGCTGCTGGGTAACAAAACCAAGTGGGACGGCGGCGGCCTCATCAAGCTGGCCGTGCTCACCGCCGGACCAGCGCATGATTCGGTCATGCAGACCTATGCGCAGCGTTCCGCCGACCAGTTTGAAAAATATTGGAAGAAACTGGTTTTCACCGGCAAGGGCTTCATGCCGATGCAGGCCGCCGACGAGGCAGCCATGATCGAGTATGTCGCCAAGACACCGGGTGCACTGGGCTATGTATCCGCCTCCGCAGTCACCGACCGCGTGAAGGTGCTTTCCATCAAATAACCCCTCATCCCGTCGCGCTGCATTCCGGTAGGCGTGCCCCCCTTGGGGGCATGCAGGCAGGGCCGTGCGACGGGTTTAATTTTTTAATCCGTCCGTAACTCACCCATCATGTCCCGTTCCTTTAGTATTGGTCTTAAAATCGCCGCCGCCGTTTCGGTGTTTGCGCTCGGTTATACGCTGACCGTCACCCTCGGCACCATCGGGGACCTTCACAAGGAAGGAGAGCTCATCCTGCTGGCCAACGAGGCCGTGCCTGGTGCGCTTGAGATCCGGGAAGCCCGTTTCGTTTTCGACGCGGCTGTGCAGAATCACCAGAACGCGATGCTCACGGGCGATGCCGATATGCTCGTGTCGGTGAAAACCGCAGCCGCGCACACGGCCGATTTGTTGAAACTGGCGGAACGCCATCACATCGCGTTGGATTCGGGGACCGAAGAGGTGAAAACCGCAACCGACGCGCTGCAGTTGTTTACGGAGCAGGCACAGCCTGTTTTTGCCGCCGTGGCGGCGAAAGGCGCCGCTGATGCCGAGGTGCAAAAACGCATTGCCGATTTCAACAGTGTCGTGGGAAAGACGGTCAAGGCGCTGGCTGCTCTCGAGCAGGCGACCGTGCAGGAACTGACCAACGATCTCAAGTCGATGAAGGACGAATCAGGCCGTCAACGCCGGCTCAATTTCATCGTGTTTGGCGCATCGCTGCTGGTGGGTGGAGGTGCCGCCTTTCTGATCGCCCGCTATCAAGTGGTGCGGCCGGTTCTGCGTCTCTCGGCCTCGTTGGGCCAGGAGACCGAGGGTGTGCGCAGTGCCTCCGCACAATTTGCACAGGCCAGCATCTCGCTGGCGACCGGGGCTTCATCTAGCGCGGCCGCGTTGGAGACCAGTTCCGCCGCGTTGGAGGAAATCTCCAGCGTCACCTCGGCCAATGCCGATCGCGCCGAGCAGGCACGAGGTCTTTCCAGCCGTGCGCGCGATGCCGCTGAAGCGGGCACCACCGGGATGGCCGAGCTCAGCGGTGCCATGGCGGCCATCCGCACGGCATCGGATAACATCGCGGCGATCCTCAAGACGATCGACGAGATCGCGTTTCAGACGAACATTCTTGCGTTGAACGCGGCGGTCGAGGCGGCCCGTGCAGGGGAGGCGGGTGCGGGATTCGCGGTGGTGGCCGACGAGGTGCGGGCGCTGGCGCAACGCAGCGCTGCTGCCGCAAGAGAGACCGCTATCAAGATCGAAGACGCTCAGAAGCGCAGCGCCACGGGTGCGGAACTGACCGGAAAAGTGGGTGTTAATTTGGGTGAAATTGTCGCCCGCGTGCGTGAGGTGGCGGATATCATCACCGAGATCGCGGCTGCTTCCGTAGAGCAGCGCACCGGGCTTGGCCAAGTGGCGCGCTCGGTTTCGGATCTGGACAAACTTACCCAGCAAAACGCGGCCATGGCTGAACAGACATCGGCTTCGGCCAACGAGCTGACTCGACGCACAGATGCCATGCGCGACGTGGCGGATTCGCTCGATCGGGTGGTGCGGGGCGGAGTCTAGTTCATCTACGAAAAGATACGGATCAAACGGCCCGGCTTATGCCGGGCCGTTTTGCTTTTCATCGTTCCCGCTGGAATGAGGAGGCCGGGGGGCGTGTGTAAAGCGAAGAGACATATTCCGAAGAGCGATTTATCGGAAGCGGGGTTTATGGAGATGATCGCTCATCGGTCAGGATCTCCATGATGCGGGTGTAAAGCATCCTCAGGCTTATGGGCTTGGCGATGTAGTCCGTGGCACCGGCGTTCAGGCAGAGTTCGCGGTCGCTGGGCATGGCCAACGCGGTCACCGCAATGATCGGAATGGCGGCGAGGACGGCATCGGGCAACGAGCGGATGTTCTTGATCGCCTCGATACCGTCCATCACGGGCATTTGCACATCCATGAGCACGATGTCGGGTCGCAGGCTGACGGTTTTTTGAACGGCGACCGCTCCGTTTTCGGCGATCTCCACGCGGCAACCCATGATCTGCAAGTAGTCGCGGATGGGGATGATGTTGAACTCGGTATCCTCGGCGAGCAGGACGAGGATTTTGCCGGCAGCTGGGTCAGGAACAACCAGTGAAGACTCTTCTGGATCAGCGAACGGTGGGTTCGACAGCGGCGGCGCGGGTGGCGCGCATAGCGGCAGAGTGACGGTGAAGCAGGAACCCTCGCCGGCGGTGCTGGTGACATCGATGTTCCCGTGGTGGAGGGCGACCAGTTGTTTGACCAAAGCGAGACCGAGGCCGGTGCCGCCGTATTCGCGCGCGAGACGGGCATCGAGTTGCACGAACGGCTTGAAAATACGCGCGAGATCCGTGCTGCCAATACCGATGCCCTCATCCCACACGCACAGGGTAACGTGGCTGGAGGTGGCTTCGACGCGCAGACCTAGACGGCCGCCAACGGGGGTGAACTTGACGGCGTTACCAAGCAGGTTCACCAAGATCTGCTGAAGTCGGCGACCATCGGCACTAACATAAAGCGGGCTGGAAGGCAGCTCGACCGAGATGGATTGCCCCCGTTTCGTTACCATGGGCTGGATGACTTCCAAGGCGCTGTTGCAGAACGCGCCGATCTGGCAGGGGACAAGTTGCAGGTCTTCGCGGCCGGACTCGATTTTGGCGAGGTCGAGGATGTCATTGATGAGCGAAAGCAGGTGGCGACCACTGGTGAGCACGAGATGCAGGTAACGATCCTGCTTGTCGCTGAGCGGTCCGTGCAGGCGTTCGATCAGGGATTCGGAGAGACCGAGTATGGAGTTGAGCGGTGTGCGCAATTCATGGCTCATCATCGCTAGGAAGGCGCTTTTGGCCGTATTGGCTGCCTCGGCGTCGCGGGCGGATTGCTCGGCGCGCCGCAGGGTTTCCTGGAGCCGCGACTCGGTTTCCTTAAGCGGGGTGATGTCGACGAAGGAACAGAGCCGGTAGTGGCTTCCGGATACATTCAACTCGCCGCTCGTCGCGAGCACATGCCGGACGCTCCCAGAGCGAAGGCTGATCTTCACTTCAAAGCCGGCGCCGGCGCCCGCCCTGAAGAACGCGGCGGTGGAAGCGGGCGGGAGGATGGTGTCGATCGGCTGCCCGAGGACCTCATCTGCGGATATACCGAGCAGGGCGATGGCGGAGGCGTTTACCTCAGTGATGCGGCCGGTGTGGGAATGAATGAGCAGGATGCCGCTTTGGACCGTGTTCAGCACGGTCGCGATGCGCCGCCGGCTGTCTTCGAGCTGGATCTGGTTGCGCAGAGAGTGCCGGGTGAAGAGATAAAAAACCGCAAGGAACACCAGAACGAGCACGCCGGCCATGATGGCGAGCAAGTTGAGGGCGTCGCCCGCGGGACCGAGCACGGTTTGCTCATCGATGGAAATCATCACCAAGCCGCGCCACGTCTCGAGGCTCGCAGGTGCGTAGGCGGATATGAAGTGATGAGATTCTCCATCCAGCATGACTTCATAGAATCCGCGGCCCTCGAAGCCTTCGCTCGCGTCGTTCTGCAATGCGAGGGTATCGGACGGGGTGAACACGGGGGCAGCGGCCGCCCGGCCGTTATTACGAGTGGCCACCACACGTCCATCGGTGTCGAGCAGTCCGGCCCAGAAACCCGGATGACTGAGTGAAAACGTGGTGAGCGCCTCGGTCCAGAAAAGGCGCGGGTCGACCACGGCGGAAACGTAGGCGCGGATGGATCCGGTTCCCTCCTGGATGACGCCGCCGATGATGATTTTTTCTGGCGTCGCCGTGGGGAGGCCGGTTTCCGCCAGAGGGGAGAGATGGAATTCGTTTTTCCCGGTTAATGTCAGTGAGCGGCTTTGTCCGTCGGGACCGGTGACGATGAGCGTGCGAAGCAGATTGGGATTGAGGGAAAGAAACCGGCGCAGCGGCACCAACGTCGCGGACGAAACCTCTCCATGGTCGAGCAGGCGCTCGTAAGGCAGATTGGTGAGGGAGAAAACGAAATCCTCGTGCACGCGCCACAATTGATCGGAGACTTGTCGCGAAATACCAAAGGCAAGCTGGCGGGCTTCGTGGGACGCGCGCTGGCGTTCGTGATCACGCAACTGGCGATTGATGATGAACGCGCCCGCGATGACCACACCCAGTGCCACGGCGGCAAGCAAGGCGGCCGGCCATAATACGGATTTGGGTGAGGCGGTGGAGTTCACCGTGCGTGGTGAGGTGACGATAATTCGATTACGATCCAGCCTATCGCGGTGACCGGGGCGGCGCAGGCGATGTGCGGGCGGCCATTCAGCTCGAGTTCGATGTGGGTTTCGTGTCCGTCGAGCAGGCGCCTCGCGAGTTCGCGAATCGGGCGCAGGGTGCTCTTGCGGATGTTGTATTCGTCCGGTCTGAACGTATCCAGCTTCACGGTCTCGAGGTATTTATGGTTCCGCAGAGGTGGCATCTCCAAATCCTGGATGGCGGCCTCGGTGGCGGCGACGATCACGCCTGAACGGGATATGATCACGACGGAATCGTCGGATTTACTGAAGTAGAGGTCGACCAAGGCGGAGATGCTCACGTCGAGTCCGGCCACGCCCTCCAGCACGCCGTCGACATATACCGGAGCGATGGCGCTGACCATCCAGCCACCGCCGGCGGGATCGACGTAGGGTTCGTCGACCCAGACGCCCGTTTTACCCGGGTTGTGCACGGCATCGGCGAGGTAATAAAAGTTGAACTCAGGTATGTTCATGCGCGCCGGAAACTGGGCGACCACGTCGAGCCAGGGATACATGCGGTTGAGCGAGTGACGGTCGTTGTAGTAGGCCTGGCAGATCGCGGCATTGTCACGGCACAGGCGCACGAGTTCGGGATCGATCGCCTCGGTGAAATACGCCACTTCGCGAACCTCGGGCGTGATGGGAACCACGGCGGAGATCCACAAGGATGCGCCACCGGTGTGCGTCTTTTTATAGAAAGAACCGTCGGGCGAAAACGCGTAGAGAGACGCATCGGCCAGGGCGGCGAGTTCCTTGCGGCGCGGATAAAGTGCGGCGACTTGGGCGGCGAGTTTTTCAACTTCGGTGCGAACGTGGAGAAAGTCCGTGTCGAGCTTCTCGGCGACGAAGGAAACTTCGTGGGAAACGTCGCTTGTTTTATGGGCGGGATTGCATGCTACCAGCAGGCAGGAGAGACCGAGCATAATGCCGGCGGCCGGGAGGAGTGAACGGAAGTGAAGGCGTATCATGCGGCGACGACGGTGGCATTTTCTTTAAATTCCACGAAGAACGTGGCGC
This sequence comes from Rariglobus hedericola, assembly GCF_007559335.1. Taxonomy (NCBI): domain Bacteria; kingdom Pseudomonadati; phylum Verrucomicrobiota; class Opitutia; order Opitutales; family Opitutaceae; genus Rariglobus; species Rariglobus hedericola. The sequence goes on along the minus strand of NZ_VMBG01000001.1, from coordinate 1,074,598 downwards.
CCTCGCCGGGGCGACCATCGGCCCAGATACGACCGTGATGTGCGCCGATCAGACGGGAGATAAGGGAAAGGCCGAGTCCCATGCCGTCGCATACCTCCGAGCCGGGAAGACGTGAAAAGGAGCGGAATAGTTTTTCAGCATGAGCGGAATCGAAGCCGACGCCGTTGTCGCGCACGTGGATGGCGGTGCCGGTCGCGGTGGTCGTGGAGCCGATCTCGATGACGATCGCCCGATCCTTGGCGGCGTATTTGATGGCGTTGGAAATCAGATTGTAGAACACGCGTTCAACCAACGGTGCGGAGGCGAAGATCAGGGGGAGCGGGCCCACGGTGATCGTAGGGCGCGGTTTGGGCACAAAGGAGGCGAGTTTCCACGCTAGTTTTTCAAGAATGGGACGTGGATCGATGGCTTTGTCGGGCAGGCGCGCGTGGTGGTCGTCGGATGCCATCGTGAGGATGTTGGCGATCATGTCTTCCATCATGCCGCTGGCTACGAAGGCTTCCTTGATCATGGAGCGAGCCTCTGCGGAAACGGGTATGGCGCCGTCCGCGAGCATCGACAGGTAGGCGCGGATTACAGACAGAGGAGAGCGCAAATCGTGGGATACAAACGCGGTGTAGGAGAGCAGTAGCTCGTTGGCGGTTTCGAGTTGCGCGGTGCGGTCTCGCACGAGGGCATCGAGCCGGGTGTTCAACGTGACGAGTTCTTCACGTGCGCGCACCTCGGCGGTGATGTCGTGAAGGACAAGCAATGCAAAGACGTGGCCGTTTTCCTTGAGGCGCGTTGACTTGACGGAAAAGACGCGGGCGCATTCTGAGAAGGAGACGGAGAACTCGGAAGCGGGGCCCGGGGTATCGTCGCGGCAGGTGATGGCGATGATTTCCGCGAGTCGGGCGGCGGCATCGGCAGGCATGCCAGTGAAGAGTGGACGGTTTTCCACCGGAGAGACATCAAGGGGCGCGAGCAACGCGGCGGCGAGATCGTTGACTGCGGAGATAACTCCGTCGGGGGAGACGATGACGATGGCCGACGGTGTGATGGCAAAGAGGCGCTCAAAGCGGGCGCGTTGTTCGGCGATAACCCGGAAACGATTGAGCCGGGTGATTGTGCGCACACGCGCGCGGAGTTCCGCGAAGGCGTAAGGTTTTGAAATGAAGTCATCGGCTCCGGCGTTGATGCCGACGAGGCGCGATGCCTGGTCGTTCAGCGCCGTGAGCATGATGATGGGGACGGGACTGAGACGCGGATGGGCTCGGATGTGACGGCAGACGGCAAAGCCGTCCATGTCGGGCATCATCACATCCAGCAGCACCAGATCGGGCACGATTTTTTCAGCAAGCAGCAGTGCCTCGGCACCGTTGGTCGCGAAGTGGAGATGGTAGTTGGGTTCTCGGGAAAGAACGGCTTCGAGCGTGACGCGATTGGCCTCCTCGTCGTCAACGATAAGTATGCGTATCTTGGTCATGGCTGGAACGGAGGGGCGGGCTGCGGGGGTGAAGCGGACGGGAGATCGAGGGTGAACGTGCTGCCTTTCCCCACGGTGCTTTCTACACTGACGTGCCCGCGGTGGAGCCGGGCGATGCGTTCGACGAGCACGAGACCGAGGCCGGTTCCTGAAAACCGGCGGGAGAGGGAGGCGCCGACTTGGGAAAACGGTTTGAAGAGCCGGTCGAATTTATCGGCGGGAATACCTGCTCCGGTATCCTTCACGGAGATCATGATGCCACCGGGACGGACGCAGGCGGCGACCACGATGCGACCGCCGGGCAGGGTGAACTTGATGGCATTGTGAATGAGGTTGTGAAGGGCCTGCATCAGCAGACCGCGATCTCCGTAAAAGATAAGGTCCGCGGGGGCCTCGATTCGCAGATCCAGTTTGTTTTCACGAGCCGACAAGGCCAGCGCCACGACCACGGCGTCACACAGGGAATCGGCGTGAATCGCCGTCATGACGGGCAGGCTGCGGCCCGAGTCCAGACTGGCTAGGTCAAGGATGTCGTTGATGAGCGCGAGGAGCTGTCGCCCGCCGCGATTGATCAGCTCCATGTAGCGACGGATTTTTTCCGGATCGAAGGAAGGACCCGACTCCAGCAGAGACTCGCTGAGACCGAGCACGGCGTTGAGCGGGGTGCGCAACTCATGGCTCATGGTGGCGATGAAATCGCTCTTGGCCTGGTTGGCGGATTCGGCCGCGGCGTGCGCCTCGATCAGCGCGGCCTCGGTGGCTTTCATGGCGGTGATGTCGACGAAGGTGCCTGCGAAGCCGAGTGTGGCTCCCGTGTTGTCGCGTCGTATGCCCGCGCGCCCCAGCGCCCAGCGTGACGTGCCGTCGGCGTGCAGGAAACAAAGCTCGTCCTGACACACTGTTTTCACGCCCCGGATGAGTTCATCCGCGTTTTTTACCCATCTGCATTTCAGGTCAGGATGAAGGAAGTCGGTCATCGGGCGGGCCAGACAGGCTGCGGGGTCGTGGCCGGTGAAACCCGCCCAGGCCGGACTCAGTCGCGTGATGTATCCCGAGGCATCCACGCGGAAAACCACCTCGCTTACATCTTCGAGCAGCAGGCGGTATTCAGCGGCGAGCTCGTCACTTTGACGTTTGTAGTTACACCGTTCGAAGGCGGCGCCGAAAACCCGGGCGGCGACCCGCAGGCAACCGAGAGTGTCCTCGGTCCAGACGTTTTTGCGTTCGCAGTGATCGAAGCCGATGAATCCCCACACCGCGCCGTGCGTGAATATGGGCATGACGGCGAGCGAGCAGATGGTCTGCGCCAGCAGAAGTGGCTGTTCCTCGAACGGGAAATCGCAGACGTTGCCGCTGATGGCGTGGTTGGCGGCGAGTTCTTCAAACCAACGTCGGCAGCCGACGTCGGCGAAGCAGAAATTCTGCAGTTCGGGGTTGTCGATCTGTGAGATGACGCCGGGGCGGCACCATTCGTGGAGTTGGGAACAAAGGGTTTCGCCTTCAATTTCCCCGGGGTGAAAGCGGAAGACGTAGGCGCGGTCCACCTCGACGCTTTCGCCAAGAATACGGAGGGCGTCGGTGAATGCATCTGCCTCGAGGTTACTGTTGAGAATGCGTTCGGCGGCAAAGCCGGTGGCCGTTAAAATACGCTCGCGCCAGCGAGCGAGGGAAGCGTCGTCAGGGAAGTCAGACTTCATGGCTTTCGGTGCCGGTCAGACGAAGCCGGGCGGGCTTGATTAAGTCGCTCACGGGCGTGCCAACGGCTTCGTCATCGTCGGCGACGAGAACGTGCTCCTTGCGAAAAGCCGGCTGGCTTGGGTTCATATCGCACGAAACCTGAGGGATCCGGTCATCACGGCGGTTGGCCATGCGGGCAGGCGCGAACAGGAAGGTTTAAATACCTATGATCGGACCAGCAAACGCGAACTTGAGGGGAAATGTGCATTTCCCCTCAGAAAAAATCCTGGCGAATGAAGTTAACCCTCCAAAGGCAGGGAAACCGGTGGCGAGTCCAGCGTCTCGCGGACTTTGCGGGCGAGGCTGTCCATGGTGAACGGCTTTTCGAGAAAAGGCAGGTTGTAGTCGGCCACGGCCTGCACGGTCGCGGTGTCGCCCAGATAGCCGGACATAAACATCGGCCGAAGCCCCGGCTGGAAATGGGCCTGGATGTGGCGGGCGAGTTCCAAGCCGTTCATTTCGGGCATGATCACGTCGCTGAGTAACAAGTCGAAGACGCTGTCGGGATTGTCCTGATAGAACTTCAACGCCTCGACGCTGCCATTAAGCACCGTCACTTTATAGCCAAGCGATTCAAGAATCGCTTGGGTGATGTGCCGGATGGCTTCGTCGTCCTCCACGATGAGGAGGCGTTCCTTGCCGGTGAGCGTGTATTGTTCGGATTCCAGAAAGAACTGGGCGCGGGCAGAATCGATGCGCGGGAGGAACAAGTGGAAGCTGGTGCCTTTGCCGGGAGCGCTTTCGAAAGTGATGAAGCCGTTGCAGTTTTTTACGATGACGGCGCACGTGGCGAGGCCGAGACCGGTGCCGCGACCGACGGGCTTGGTGGTGAAGAATGGCTGGAAGAGCTGGGATTTAACCGTCGCGTCCATGCCGATGCCGGTGTCGCGCACGGTGAGCTGCACGTAGTTGCCGGGCGCCAGCTGGTGCGTGTTCGCGCCGGTGACCTCCAAGCCCTGGATGATCAATGAAAGCACGCCGTTCTGCGGCATGGCATCGCGGGCGTTGAGGCAGAGGTTGAGGACGACCTGGTCTATCTGGTTGCGATCAGCTTCGAAGCAGGAGTCTTCGGGCAGGAAGGTGACATCGAGCGTGACGTTTTCGCTGAGCAGGGAACGCACGAGATCGCGGAGATCGGCGATGACGCCGTTCATGTCGAGCACCTCGGGTTGCAGAACCTGTTTGCGGCTGAAGGCGAGGAGTTGCCGAGTGAGCGAACTGGCACGGGCGGTGGCTTTCAGAATCTCGGAGGTGCGTGCCTTCAGTTGCGGAGCGATCTCGGTGAGCTCGTCGTGCAACATGTCGCCGTAACAACGCACGGCGGTGAGCAGATTGTTGAAGTCGTGGGCGACGCCGCCGGCGAGCTGGCCGACGGCCTCCATTTTTTGGGATTGAAGGAGCTTCGTTTCGCTTTCCTGCAGGGCCAGTTCGGCGAGGTTGCGCTGATGAACGGTGCTGATGGTCGTCACGAGCGCCTGGAGCACGTCGAACGCTTCGCGACCGAAGGAACGCTGCTCGGTGCTCAGACCGGTCAGGAAGCCGACGATGCGCACGCCGTTGTTGATCGGAGCGGCGAGGGCGCTGCGCACATTAAGGGCGGCGTGATTTTCACGACCGGGGAAAATGCCGGCATCGTCATCGAGCCTTAAATGATTATCGCCGGAAATGCGCGCTTCACCGGCGGTCATGGGCCCGTGCTGAAAACCGTTGGGCAGGCCGCTGGTGAACATGGGCACCAGTTGGTCGGAGTCCATCGGATCGAACAGGAGGACTTCGCTGTAATCGAGCTGGAGTGTATCGCAGAGCAGGCGGGTGGCCTCCTGCTTGATTTCCTGAATGGTGTGCTGGCTGAGGGCGTAGCGACCGAAGCCGGCGAGCGCGGCCTGCGTGATGGCGCGGTAGGCGAGGAGGGTCTCGGCCTCGTGTTGATCGCTCACGTCGAGACCGGAGCCGATGTAGCCGGTGAACACGCCGTCCTCCTCGTAATGCGGGATGCCCTGGCAGGTGATCCATCGATAAAGTCCGTCGTGACGCCGGAGACGAAAATCGAGACGGAACGGATCCCGTTTTTGGAAACAGTCACCGAAGGCCTTGCGAAAACGGTCGCGATCCTCGGCGGGCAATCCCTGAAACCAGCCATGATTGATTTCGGTATCGAAAGAACGGCCGGTGAACTCGAGCCACGGGCGGTTGAAGTGGATGAAGCTGCCGGTTTCGTCGGTGATCCACACCAGGGCGGGTGCGGAGTCGGCGAGGGTTTTGAAGCGCGTGTCCATCGACCGGCGCGGTGTGCCGCTGCGCAGATTGTTGAGGATGCGTTCGAGCCGCAGGAGAAACTGTGAAGGATCGCGCAGTGAGAAAAAATCATCGGCGCCGCAGCGAAGGCAGGCGACGACATCCTCGCTGTCATCCGAGTGGCTCAGCGCGACGATGCGACGTCGCGACAACCGCGGATGCAACGTGCGAATGAGGTAGGTGAGTGATTCGCTGTCGCTCAACGCGGTGAGAAAAATCGCGTCGGGCTTTAGCGTTTGGATGGCTGTGTCCATCGCAGCCACCGAGCTGACGACGATCAGGTTGGGCACGAGACCGCTCGCCTGCAGACGGCCGATCAGCGCGTTGTCCGTGGTGAGCAGCGCGATCCGGTGAGGGCTGGGCAGAGAGTCAACCTGAGTGTTGCTCATAGAGTTTTTGCAGGCGGCTCGCGGGCGGTGGCGTGACCGGCGCGACGGTGCGCGCGGGGCCCAGGCTGTGGCGAAGGACGAGCTGTTCGTTTTCGCGTTGCAGGTGGAGAATTTGGAGCAGGCGTCCGCGGGCCTGTTCAACGACGGCGGCGCGGCTGGCGCGGGCCTCGGGATCGGCGGGAATCGCGGAGGCGGCACCGGTGCGCAAGCCCGCGAGACTGGCTTCAAGACGGTCGACGAGGGCTTGATGACGCTGCAGCAACGCGAGGTCGGGCACGCGCTGGTGCTGCTTCAGGAAACGGTTTTCCTCCAAGGCGAGTTGATGAAGTTCGTCACAAATCTGCAGGTGGTCGCGAAGGAGGTCCGACATGGGGCGTAGGGATAAATAATCAGGGGGTGGTGGAAGCGACGGCGGGAGGCGAAGACGTGGAGGGCGTGCTGAAAAGCATCAGTCGTTTTTCCGTGGGTTCGAGCCAGTCAAGGTGCTGTATCCGCCAAGTAACCATGGTGGTTATATCGGTGGAGACGGCGGAGTTTCTGGTGCTATCAGCCGACGGGAGACGCAGGGAGTCAAGGATGCTCTGATACGTCGCGCGCGCGAGTTCAGGTTGGTGCAGACGCTCCTGACAGAGACCGATCTGGTATTGCACGGGAAGAAGCCAGTCGGGCGGGCCGCCGAGTTCACGCAGGCATTGATAAATGGCGAGTGCGGTGGTGATTTCGCCCTGTTCGTAGAATTCGTTGGCTAGCTGGTTGCCGGTCTTGCGCTGCCAGTAGCTCCACGTCTTGGGATTGGCGTCGGTGCGGGATTTTTCGATTTTTAACAGATCCATCGTGGCGGCGAGTGACTCCTGATTTCGGCCGAGCCGGCGCAATGAAACGGAAAGCAGATAACGGGACTCGGGCGCGTCTTCGCCTTCCGGATAAAGCGACAGGTAGGCGCGGAGTTGAGTGACGGTTTTTTCGAAGTCGCCCTTCAAGTTAAGCGAATATGCGGATTTGAAAGCGGCGCGTGCACGATCGGCAGGAGCCAGATCGAGCAGGCGCAGACGGGAGAAAAAACGATAGGACTGCTCGTAATCGCCGGATTGGAAATAAGTCTCGGCAATTTCGAACTGAGCGGTGCGGGCGAGCTGGCGGTAATTATCGGAGCCCTCCTCGGGAAGTTTCAACGTGGAGTTCAACACGCTGTAAAACCGGGCGATGGCCAGTCGATGTGCGCCGAGTGCGCGCAAGCAGCGACCGAGTTCCAGATAAACCACGGGGAGTTGTTCATCATCGGGATATTCTTTGATGTAACGCTCGTAAACGGCGGTGGCTTTGGTGAGCCGGCGATCACCACGATACACTCGAGCGAGACCGAGAAGCCCGGCCCGGACTTGGGCATTGGTCGCCAACCGGCCGGCGGCGAGCACCTGACCGTAGGCGAGTTCGGCGGACGCCCAGTCCTGCTGCTGACTCTTGGCCTCACCGATACGAAGCAAACTCGCGATCTCCTCGGAGGTGGCGGCGGGCGTGGTGGCGTGAGCTTCACTGGGCGCAGATTTCTCCGGTCCATGCTCGGGCGCGGCGTGCGTCGGCGCTGACTCAACCTCGGCGTGAGGCACCGGAGCAGCCGCGTGCGTTTCCGTGCTGGCATAAATGGCCGGCACGGAAACGAGACCACCGAGAATGAGGAGGAACGATTTCATTTTTGCTGATAGGTGGCTGAACTGGGCGGGGGCAGGGTGTTGGGCGGTGCCGGTCGTGCGTATTGAAAATACATCAAGACATCCTCGGCGCGGATATCGCGGGGTGTGTCGTCCGGCAGGATGGTGACTCCGGGCACGCCGAGCGGTGCGACCACGGGTGGAATAACATCCGGGCTGGTTTCAGCGGGATTAACCGTTGCCGGAGCCGCGGGTGCGGTGGTGAGTGCGGCGTCGTGGTTGCTGGCGGCGATTTCCTCGGTGATGCCGGCGGGATGCGGTGGTCCCACGATGTGGGCGGTGCGGTGGGCGACATCGCCGATTTCCACCGGCTCGGCAAACCGGAGCGGGGGTGGCAGGCAGACGAGCAGATAAGGAGAGGAGAGCGGCGCGGGAGACGAGCGGGCAGCGCCGGCATCACTGCGGACGCGCGGTCGCGTCGTGAGACTGCCGGCGCTCGCTTCCTGGATGCACGCGGGCAGGAGCGCGCAAACCAGCAAACGGACCAACTGACTCTGCAGAATGGGCGTGTGGTGTTCAAAAATATACATGATGACGTTTCCGGTTAGGAGACGACAATCGACCTGCGCTCGTAATCGGCCCGCAGTGGCGGTTTCTGAAGGACGAAATCCATTTAAGGTAACTGCCTTTCGACGTCATCGGGCCGCGGACGTGGATAACAAAAAACCCGCGCCCTCAAAAAGAGAGCGCGGGGTCGCAGGGTCGGGCGGATACCAGTCGGATATCGCCCGAAAGGGATGTGGGTTAAAATCAACCGGCGGTCGCCAGCACGGGGGCACCTTTGTTGAGCTGGGCCTTGGCGTCCTCGACCGAATCGACGAATTGCCAACCCTTCGTGTCCTCGAAGCCCTTGCACTCGGTGACGATCTGGCTGTTGCCAACCAGGACGTATTGGAGGGCAAGCTCGCGGAACGTCTGCATGGTGGTGAACAGCAGTTTGATTACCGTCATGTCGAAGTGCTTGAGAGCATGAAGATCGACGACGACCCGGCAGATGCCGCTGTCAACGGCGTCGGCGGTCTTGGGCTTGAGGTATTGGGTGACCTCGGCGACGACCCCCGGGGTGGTGTTTTCCGGCAGGCGCATGAGCAGGATGTTGTCCTCGGTCGCGAAATAACGCTCGGACGTGTCGAGATTCATGGCCTTGGCGATCTTGGCCTCAAGATCCTGGGCCTCGATGGGCTTGGTGACGATGGAACTGAAGCCGACCTGCTGGGCCTGCTGGAGCACGGTGGTGTCGGTCTTCACAACGAGACCGAAAATGGGCGTGTATTTGGTCTTCACGTTGGTGCGCAGAAGGCGGAACAAGGTGAAGGCGGCTTCATCGGGCAACGACAGCGAGATGATGACGACATCCGGCGGTGTCTTGCTGCAGTGATCGATGGCCTCGCCAGTGGTGTTGACGCCGATGATTTTCCACGGGGTGTGTTTAATGCCATCCTGGATCTGCTGGACGATCGCGGGTTTGTCCTCGACGACGAGGATGCTGGCGGGATCGAAGATGCTTTTGGCCTTGGCCTGGGCACCATCGCCGATGGGCTTGAGATCGATGATGCGACCGACCTTCTCAACGAGGAGCTCCTCCTTGAACGGCTTTACGATGTAATCGCGCACGCCGATCTTGGCGATTTTGAGCACGTTGTCGCGACCGCCTTCCGCAGTGAGCATGATGACGGGAATGCCCTTGAGCGCGGGGTCGGACTTGAGCTTGGTGAGCATCTCGACGCCATCCATGACCGGCATGGTCACATCGAGCAGGATCACATCGGGAGATTCCTTGGCGGCAGTGGCGAGACCCTCGACGCCGTTGGCGGCTTCGATGATGTCACAATCGTAGGACTTAAAGGCCTTTTTGACGATGATACGGACGGTTTTGGAATCGTCCACAGTGAGGATTTTGTAGCGCATGTTGGATACAGCTTAAAAGGTTCAGTCGCCCTGTTTCATGAGAAGGTCGGCCACCAGGATGTTGGTGCCGATCTTGAAACGGTAGATGCGACGTGAGGCGGATGTGATCGGTTCGATGGAGAAATTACTGCCGCGGAGAATGGACGGGATGGTGAGCTTGCATGGGTAGCCGTGGTCGCAGAGCTGGTTTTTAAACACCCCGACGGTCATGTTGGTGACCTCGCCCACCGCATCGTTGACGACCTCATCGCCGGATTCCTCGAGTTCCTCCTCGGTCATGCCGAGTATGTGGCCGGCGAGTTGGTTGGCGAATGGAGCGCTCATATAAAGATAGATGAGGCCGGAGATGTCGCCGATGAAACCGACGGTGCCGACCACCAGCTGGCCCTCGATCAGGATGTCGCGGGTGTTCTCGGTCGCGTCGTGCGCAGCGGTTTGCGGCTCCTCCGCCAGCAATGCGGTGGCATTGAACATGGTTTTAAAAACGTTCTGCACCGCGTGGGTGATGGTATCTTTAAAGACCGATTCGCTGATGTGATCGCTCGTAGGCATGTTGTATGGGTGAAAAAGATGGGGCGCGGATGGTGCCTCATTTAATCGGCCGGATTACGCCGGATTTAGTGAAATCTTGGATGTGTGCGCATTTTCTTGCGCAGGCATGAGCATTCCCCCGCGTTTCCACATGCTGGAAAACCAGCGACGCACGACCTTCCCGGGCGCGCCATCAAGGCAACGCTCCGGTCACTGTATGTCCTGAGAAGACCACTTAACTATCGTCGGCGACCAGTGCGTTTTCAGGCAGATCACCGCTGGCGCGGTATTCCTGAAGTTTATTACGCATGGTGCGGATCGAGATGTTGAGCAACTCGGCGGCGCGCGTGCGGTTGCCGCCGGTCGATACGAGCGCAGCGAGGATGGCGCGCTTTTCGAGCTGATCGAGGGGGATGACCTCGGCATCGAGCGACGGGGCGGAGGCCGGCTCCAGGTCCGACAATACCGGCGTCGTCATTTCCTCGGATTCAGGAGCTTGGGCTTCGCTTGGCGTGAAGGGAGTGCCGGACGCGGGCGAAGCGCTAAAGGGCGCGGCGGGCCACGGGGTTTCCGACGAGTTGGGGGTGGACAACGGAATGGGCACGCCAACGAGAGTGGCGGCGCGGGGCAGCGATGGCAGGCCGAGATTGGTAGTCGATACGGGGCGGCCCGATTCGGAGAGAATCACGGCGCGCTCGATCGTATTTTGCAGTTCACGCACGTTGCCCGGCCACGGGTAGGACTGGAGGGCGGCGCGCGCCTGATCGGAGAAACCGGGGAGCTTGATGCCATGCTTGCGGGAGAAACGCTGAAGGAAGGCCTCGGCGATCACCACGATGTCATCGGGCCGCTCGCGGAGCGCGGGGACGTGCACGGGGAAAACGTTCAACCGGTAATAAAGATCGGAGCGGAAAGAGCCGCGCTCGACGAAATGGAGCAGGTCGCGATTGGACGTGGCGAGGATGCGCACGTTGACCTTGATCGTCTTGGTGCCGCCGACGCGCTCGAACTCGCGCTCCTGGAGGACGCGGAGAAGTTTCGCCTGAAGGTTGGGGGGGATTTCGGAGACCTCGTCGAGGAGGAGCGTGCCGCGATTGGCGAGTTCGAAGCGACCCTCGCGACGTTCCGTGGCGCCCGTGAATGACCCTTTTTCGTGACCGAAGAGTTCGCTTTCGATCAGGTTCTCAGAGAGAGCAGCGCAGTTGACCTTGATGTAGGGCTCGCCCTTGCGTTGCGAATGACGCCAGAGGGCGCGGGAAACCATTTCTTTGCCGGTGCCATTTTCTCCGGTGATGAGCACGGTGGCATCGGTCGGAGCAACGCGCAGCACGAGCTGACGCAGGCGGTGCAACGCGGTGGAACGTCCGAGCATGTCGCCTTCGGCTCCGCTTTGTTCGCTGAAGTAGCGGTTGACGCTCATCAGCTGGCGGAACGACTCGGCCTTCTTGAGGAGAATATCAATCTGCGAGGGCGCGAACGGCTTGATAAGATAATCGAAAGCGCCGGCGCGCATGCAGCCGACTGCGCTCTCAATGCTGCCGTGGCCCGTCATCATGACGACGAGCGGTTTTTCCGGCAGGCCCATCACGCGTTCAAGAAACTGTTGTCCATCGCCATCGGGCAGACGCACGTCGAGCATGATGAGGTCGAACGTGTCGCGGGCCAGCAGGGCCTCGGCCTCGGCAAGCGTGCCTGCAATGCTTACGATGTATTTTTTGCGCCCGAACAGTTCCGCGAGGATTTTTTGAAGGAGGGGTTCATCGTCGAGGACAAGAATACGTTCGAGGGACATGGAGCGAGGATGGCCGGAGGAGTTGAAGAGAAGCGGACAGACCCAGTGATTCGCTGGAGCAAATCGAGGGGCGGGGACTCACGCAGTATCTTGTCGCGAGGATTTTTTTCAATCTGCTTTTACGCCGTATTGACATCAGTGTAGGCCCGGGCGTCCGCCAGTTGGCGTCTAGTGTGTTCTTCGGTTGTTTCGGGCATAAACGATGCGTGCTCGGGATCGCTACACGTCCAAGGCAGCCAGATTTTGATGCGCGTGCCGCATTGCGGAGCGGAATCAATTTCGAGCCGGCCGGCGTGGGCCTGCACGATGCCATGCACGACCGAGAGACCGAGGCCTCGCATGCCCGTGGCGGGGTGTCCGGTGAAAAAGGGCTCGGGTCCTCGCGTGCGCATCGCCGTGTCCATGCCGGAGCCGTTGTCTTCCACGCTCAGGCAGAGCAGCGGGGGCGAGGCCTCGGCGTGCACGGTCGTGCGCAATGTGATCGTGCCGCGATCAGCGGGCAGGGCGACGCGCGCGTTTTGCAGCAAGTGCTGTAGCGCCAGGATGAATTGGGCTGCGTTGAGGGGCAGAATCACTCGTTCGTCGCAGAGCTCGACGCGCACCTGAATCGTGACCGGCCACTGCCGGGTGGAATGAGCGACACTGTCGCGAATCAACGTGTGCAGATCCTGTGCACTGCGCGGACATTCCTGGGTTCGCGCGAAAAGTTGTAGTTGATAAACAACGTCGGCACCGCGGGAGGCGGCTTGCGTGATGAGGTTCAAGGCCTCGTGCAGGCGCACGGGATTGGCGACGAGATCAGGAATCAGCTGCGTGTAGCCCAGCACGATGGAAAGCACGGTGTTGAACTCGTGGGCGACTCCGCCCGCGAGTGTGGCGAGGCTTTCGTTGGGAAATGGAGGAGTCGAGGACACGATCGCATGAGGCTGCCAACACACGCAGATCGGACGATTGGCGGAAAACTTGAGAAAGAATTTAATTTTTATTCAGACGTGCCGAATACAGGGGACGACCTGCCCATGAATGATTCCCTGTCTCCACGGCTGTTATCTCTCCTCTCATTGATCGAGACGGCGTTGGGCGATGGGGTTCCTTCTGGAGCCGTGATTCGCTCGGCGGATTATCGCAGCGGCGTGGCTCGCATGACATTTGCCGGAAGTGCCGGCGGAATCGTGCTGCAAAACTATCAACTGGCGGACGGCCAGCTGTGCGTGCGCGTGGTGATGCGGCACGCGGACTCCGCGCGATCGGCGGAGACGATTGAAACCGCGATTTATCCCAAGTCGGGACCGTTTGATTGGTCGGCCGAAGCGAAGCGCATTGCGCAAACCTGGCTGGATCGAGCCGCGCAAATTGACGCGCCGGCGATGGTTTCGGCTTAAGCCGGAACCGGAATCAACCGCAGGCGGCAAACGCCGGTCGGGTGTCGGTGTGAACACGCGATGCGACGTAGGCGGGTCTCAGTGCACGGGCCCGGTCGCGAGCGGCGTCCAGGCCACCGAGCTCATCACGCATCGTTTCGAGCAGATGCATGAGACGCACGCGACGTTCACTGCGGGAGGCGACCAAGGATTGTCCGCGGGTGCGGAGGACATCGTCGACCGGTTCGGCGGTCAGCGTGACCACGCGTTGCACCAGCGGCTCGGCGGAACGTTCGAGTGCGAGAAAAGCGATGCCATCGCGGGCCGCCAACGCGCCGTCTTCACGCACTCCCAGTTCTTCGAGGGATTGCAGAAGGCGGCGGAGCGTGGCGGCGGGGGACTTCATCGTGCGAACATCAGGCGACGCTGCAGACGGGCTCGTTGGCGCTTTGTTTCAGGAGCATCTCGGCCCAGCCCGAACGTAACTGCCCGAGGAGGCCGATGACCTCGTTAAGCGGCTCAGTGGATTTCTGTAGATTGGCCTGCATGAGGCGGCGGATGTAATAATCGTAGAGCCGGTCGAGATCGCGGGCGTAATCACCGCCGGCGTTGAAATCGAGATTGGCGCGCAGTTCGATCAGGATGTTCTGAGCTTTGACGATGTAAGTATGCATTCTCTGGATGCGCACCGTTTCATCGGATTCGGAGTCAGCATCGATCGCCTGGTTTATGAAGCGGGTGGCTCCATCATAGAGCATGAGAACCAGATTGCCCGGGTTCGTGGTGAGGACGGCCTGGGCCTGATAAATGCGGGCGAATTCGTGGGCGTGATTCATGGATGGATGGATCAGGCTTCGTTGGAGAGGTCTTGCGACTGCACGAACAAGCGGGCGATATCTTCGATGATGGCGCGGGGCGGATAGTTGGGATCGGCGAGGAGCGACTTGGCGTTTTCGACGGCCTCGGGGCGCACTTCGGGGAGCGCGGCGAGGGCTTCGCGCAGCGAAGTGCTGGCGCTGGTGTCGAGCGTGTCGTTTTCCTGGATGGCCGGCGCCGGCTTTGCGGCTGGGCGGCTGGTGGCGGGCGTAATCTCGCCCGGTTGGGAAGATTTGGACGTAGAGTGGATCATGATGTGGTTCCTATATGGAACGGTCAGCCCTCGACTGGAAATACAGGGAACGCCGTTAGGTTGGTTACGATAGATGATTTCGGCACGGAGACGGATAATCTTTAGCTCAATTTCAACGGGGCGGCAGCGTGGCCCAAGTTGCCGAGGCAACGTAGTCGGCGAAGGCCGGCGGATTTTGCAGCACTGTATAGCTGAGATCGCCGGGGGTGGCCGTGGCGGAACTGCGGCCGAAATTGTGAGCGCGGGCGGAATTGGCGACGGAGGGTGTAGAGGTGGAGAAAATATTATCGAAGTTCCACAATGCTTCGCCGGTCGCGGCATCAACGAGGCGTGCGCGCAGGCCGAGCACCAAGGGCGGGTAGGGCGAGTAGGCGGTCGCGTCGACAAAGAGAATCGCCTCGGCGCCGGTGGCCGCGGCCACCTTCTTGAGGAAATTAGCCGGTAACACAGAGGTGGATACAAAATTCGGACGGCCGGTGAGGTGGACGACGGCGTCCCGATCGAACGGAGTCACTTCGGCGCGCGCGGCACGTGTGAGCGTGGCGGCGAGGATGCGATCCAGGTTGCGCAAGGTGTCCTCGGTGAGTTGCGGATCGGTGCCGGCGCACGGGAGAATGGCGATGCGACGGAGAGATTCCGGCAGGCGGGCGACTCCCTGGACGTTGGCCGGGGTATAAAACGGGCCGGACTTGGCGCCGTCGGTTTTGATGACGGACGAGCAGGCTGTGAGCGTGAACAGTGCGGAAGCGGCGAGGAGAATGCGGGTGAGCGGGGGCATTATTAAGAAGAGGATGAGGTGGACGAGAAGGCCTTGGTCAGCTGGGTCTGCATATTGTTGTAGGACTGCTGGGCGTTTTCCATGGCGATGAAACTGGCGGTCAGTAATTCGCGTTGCTGGTCGAGCTGGCGTTGGATGGCGGCAATCTGGTCATCGATGCTTTTGTTGTTGGCGGTGATCTTCGTGAGTTGGTTGTCGATGTAGCCTTTTCCAAAGTCGGTGCCGGCGATGAGATCGACGGACGCTTTGATACGCGCGGCGAAACCGGTCGAGGACGTGCTGAAAAAAGCGGCGACGTCATCCGGGCGGTTGGTGAGTGCGGCATCAAGTGTGGACTGGCTTTTAATGGTGAGTTCGTTCGTGCCCGACGTGAAGTCGATACCGAGTCCTTCCAAGCGGCTGATGGTGCTGTCGAGTCCGTCGATTCCGGCGAAGGCATTGCGACGAAGTGTCTGCGACCAGGATTGAACCTCGCGCTCGTTGGACAGGGTTGCGGCGGTGACCTTGCCGTTGACGGAAGTAATCTTCGTCTGCTCCTCGATAAAACTCTGCACAGAGTTAAAGGCTGAGATGAACGCGTTGATTTTGCTCTTCATCGCGGCGGTGTCACCGCTCACGGAAACGGTGTCGGTGCCGGTGGCGCCGACGGTCAGCGAAAGTCCGTCGATGCCATGACTTCCGGAAGTCACGGTGTTGGTGGCGCTGATCAACTCGGGGCCGTCGTTGATGGAGTAGAGGGCGTTTTTACCGCGCTCGACGGTGGAGGCCGTCAAGCCGAGGGCCCCGAGCAAGCCGCCGCTGCTTTCGCTGATGAATATACCCGAGTCGCCGGTGGTTTTATTAATGAGTGAAACGCGATCGGTGGCGGCGTCGTAGGAAGCGGATACACCGGCGCTCGATGCGTTGATGCGCGCCATCACAGTCTTCAAGGAATCGGTCGTGGTGTTGTAGGTGATCTCCACGCCGTTGATCGTGAAGCTGCCATTGCCCGAGCCATCGACGGCGGTGATGGGCGTGCGCAGGCCGGCGGCATCGAGGCGGGTGGTTTGTGGAAGTGCACCGAGTGAAGAACTGCTGGCAACGGTGGCGGTGCCGTTGTTGGCGAGGCGCAGGGCCGAAAGAAAATTAGACGTGTCGTTGGCCGCGCCGAGTGTGATGGGACCGCCGCTGCCGGTGAGCGTGATTTTATCGGTCGTGGAATCGTAGGCGCCCGTGACCGTGCCGCCGGTGGCGGTCGAAATCGCGTCGAAGACGTCCTGCAGCGAATCGGCCAGATCGATGGTGATTTGATTGCCGTTGATGGTGAAAGTGCCGGCGGTGACGGGAGCGCTCAGCGGCATGGTCGAAAGAGTGATGCCTGAAACGTCGTTTGAGGCGCTGATGCCGGTGGCGATATCGGTCGTGCCGCGCAGGCGGCTGGCGGTGGCGAGCTGGGTGACGGCGATCTTGTAATCACCGATGGCGGTGCCGGTGCCGGCGGCCGCCGACCAGGTGGTGGCTGCCGAAGAGAGTTTAGCCGTGCGCGAATAAAACGAAGTGCTGTCAGTGAGGGCGTTGATGGAGCTTTGCAGCACTGTCATCTTGCCATCGAGCGTGCTGAGGGCGTTGGACTTGCTACTGTTCTTGGATTGTTCGGACTGAAGGCGGGTAATTGGCGCGCTGGAGTATTCGATCGTGGAATCGATGAAGGTTTTCCAATCGAAGCCTGAGACGAGTCCGGAGAGTTGGTTGGTGGCCATGGCGCGTGGAGACAGTATAAAGACAACTTGAGTTATATCGTCTATCGGCCGTTACCGAGTGGTATTAAGGGCTTTTTCCCTCGTGCATGAGAGGAGATCGAAAAAACTTTTGAGTTTGTTTAAAGTTTTCCCGACACCGGACCGTTAGCAGGTATGTCAGCGCAAGGATGTGCTGATGAATCGGGTCGGATTCACCACCGGCCACGTCGCCCTACGGAAAGGGCAGTTTAATCAAGGAAGATTACCATGTCTGTCGTTATCAATAGCAACTACGCAGCGACCGTTGCCTCGAACAACCTCGCCAGCTCGTCCGCCAACCTCCAGAAAAGCCTGAACCGTTTGTCCAGCGGTTCGAAGATTGTCAGCCCGGCCGATGATGCCGGTGGTCTGGCCGTCTCCATGCGCCTCTCTGCAGCCGCCCGCCGCTCCGGCGCCGCCGCAATCAATGTCGCCAACTCCGGTTCGCTGCTGCAAACGCAGGACGGTGTGCTCAAAGTCGCCGGCAAGGTGATCGAGCGTATCGGCGAACTCAAAGTCCTCGCCACCGATCCGACCAAGAGCGCCACGGATATCGCCAACTACGATACCGAGTTCTCGCAACTCAAGCTCCAGCTGACCTCGCTGGCCGCCGAGAAGTTCAACGGAATCAATCTCTTTAACAACGCGCTCACCGCCCAAGTCAGCGAAGATGGTTCGCAGACGGTCGCTCTCTCCGCGAAGAACCTCGCCGGCAACGCCGGTGTGACCGCCATCAACGGCGCGGCCAATCTCGCCGCCGTGACGATCACCAACATCTCCGCCGCCACCGATGGCATCGCGACCTTCCGCGCCACCAACGGCGCCGAACAGAGCCGCCTCGGTTTCGCCGCCGAAGTGTTGACCACCAACAAGGCCAACCTCGAGGCCGCCAACAGCCGCATCGTCGATGTGGACGTGGCCGAGGAGTCCACGCAGCTCGCCCGCTGGAACACCCTCGTCCAGGCCGGCACCGCGATGCTCTCGCAGGCCAACCAGAGCGCCCAGACCGCGCTCAAGCTGCTGCAGTAAGCAGCCGCTGATCGCTCCGGCCCGCGCCGCCTCTAACGGGGCGCGGGCGGAGTCCCTCACATGACGGATGCCTGCGGTGCAGCCGCGGCACGCCCCTGACCTCGCAGCGGGACGACGCGCCATGCGCGTTAGTTTTTCCAACGAGTTTACAGCCCTACCACTGAGGCTGACACCCCTCGCAGGGTGACACTTTCCGGACTCATGTCCGGATTCGGCCTGACCCGGTCCGCTTTAATCCGGGTTCGTGGCGACGACGGACAGTCGCACTCATCAAGGAAAGATACTACCATGTCAGTCGTCATTAACAGCAACTACGCGGCCTCCGTTGCCTCCAACAACCTGGCCAGCTCCTCCACCATGCTGCAAAAGAGCCTCAACCGGCTCTCGAGCGGATCGAAAATCGTAAACCCCTCCGACGACGCCGGTGGTTTGGCCGTCTCCATGCGCCTCTCCGCCGCCGCCCGCCGTTCGGGTGCAGCTTCCACCAACGTCGCCAACTCGGTGTCCTACCTGCAGACGCAGGACGGCGCCTTGAAGGTCGCCGGCAAAGTTCTTGAGCGCGTCAGCGAGCTCAAGGTCCTCGCCCAAGATCCCACCAAGAGTTCCACCGACGTGGCGAACTACGATACGGAGTTCTCGCAGTTGAAGCTCCAGCTCACGTCCCTTGCGGCCGAAAAGTTCAACGGTATCAACCTCTTCGCCAATGCGCTCACTGCGCAGGTCAGCGAAGACGGTTCGCAGACTGTTGCTCTCTCGTCCAAGGCTCTCGCCACTGGCACCACCAGTATCACGGGTGCGGCCAATCTCGCCGCCGTGAGCATCACCCAGATCAACACCGCCATCGATGCAACCGCCACGCTTCGCGCCACCAACGGTGCCGAGCAAAGCCGCCTCGGGTTCGCCGCGGAGGTGTTGACCACCAACAAGGCCAACCTCGAAGCCGCCAACAGCCGCATCGTCGATGTGGATGTGGCCGAGGAATCCACGCAGCTCGCCCGCTGGAACACCCTCGTCCAGGCCGGCACCGCCATGTTGGCACAGGCCAACGGGTCCGCCCAGACCGCCCTGCGTCTCCTTCAGTAAGGAGTAGCCGGGATAGATAACGCCAACAGGCAATCGACCAAGTGGCCCCCGCACGTTTCGAGCGTGCGGGGGTTATTTTTTTCCAAGGTGTGCCGATAAAAGAGGGACAGTCTTTCCATGAACTCCGCACCCCGTCTCAGCCTCTGCATGATCGTGCGCAACGAAGCCGCGAATTTGCCCGCCTGCCTCGACTCCGTCCGGGACCTGGCCTCCGATATCGTGGTCGTTGATACCGGCTCGACCGATTCCACCTGTGAAATCGCCCGCCAACATGGCGCGCGCATCATCAATGCGGAATGGACCGGAGATTTTTCCTCCGCCCGCAACCTCGCCCTCGCCGAGGCGCGCGGGGAGTGGATCCTGGTGCTCGATGCCGACGAAGTTCTCCCCGTGGCCAGCCGCATCCGCATCCACGAAATGATTTCGAGCCCTGCGCGCTCCGCCTATAACCTGGTTCAAAAAAACGAACTTGCCGCCACCGGTGCGCATGTCTCGGTGCACATCGTGCGGCTGTTTCCCCGCGATGCGCGCGTGCGTTTCGAGCGGCCCATTCACGAACAGGTCAACACGAGCCTGGAGCGCGCCGGTATCCCGATCATCGATACGAATATTGTGTTTAATCATTCTGGTTATGCGTCGTCCGCCGTGCTGGCTGGCAAGACCGAGCGTAACCGCCGCATCATCGAAGATGCACTGCACCGTGACCCGGACGGCGATCCGAACCTGCGTTATTTTTACGCCTCCACTTTTTTCGATACGCAGCAGTTTTCCCAAGCCGCCCGCGAATATGAAGAATGTGCCCGCCGCTCCCGCGCCAGCCGCAAACGTCTCGAACGCGCGGCGACGCTCAAGGCGGCGCAGGCCTGGTTCTTCGCGGGAAAATACGACAAAGCTCGCGCCTTGCTACCCGACCATATCGAACCCGGCTTGCACCCGCTCGCTGCGCACTTGAAGGCTGAAATCGCGGTGCACGACGGCTGTTCGATCGACGCCGTCAAATGGCAGGAGTCGGTGCTCTCCGCGCCCGATGTTGCTTATCTACCCCCCGAGTCGCTCACCCCGCTGAAATTTAAAGCCGTGCTTTTCCTCGCGAATCACTGGGCCGATCTCGGACGCAAGGACATCGGCGTAAAACTGCTGCGCCTAGCGCAGGATATTTCCGGAGGCAAACGCGACGGTGCCAGCGCAACCCTCGCGGTCAGTTACCGTGAAGCCCTGGCCTAGCGGGCGCACCCGCGCCGATCCGAGAAGTAAGCCAGCGAAGGATTTCCGGTGCGCACTTAGCCGTTTTTTTGGAGACAACGCCCAAGTCAGTTTGTAACGTATTAAGTTACAAACTGGCTTGGGCGGGGTTCTGGAGTTGCCCTGCGGGCGGGGAAGAAATCAGGCGGCGGCGGGTTGGCGGGACTGGCGAATGAGCGCTTCGGCTTGTTCGCGCAGGAAGGCGGCCTGGCGCGGTTCCAGTGGCGCGAGGCGGGCGGCCACTTCGGTGAGGCTATCCAGGAGGATCTGCGCATCCTTGCGGGCGAGGTCCACGTTAACGGCGTGCAGCATTAATTTGATCGCTTCCGCCCGGCGCCCCGTGCTCGCCAACAGGTCGGCCTGCTTGAGCGTTTCTGTGCGTTCGAACAGGGCGGACATCGAGGCCGACTGCGGAGCCTCGGAGAGATTCCAGCCGGCATAGACTTCGACCAAGGTCGCCGTCGGTGCGAGCAAGGGCGCGAGCTCGGGCGTCTGTATGAAACCGTTCAACGTAACCCAAAGCGCGGGCATGCCGGCCTCGACTGTGAAGCGTTCCTTGACGACGGCGGCGGCACGGTCGCCGTCGATGTGTTGTTTGTCCTGATCTTCCAACCAGACGAGACAGGCGCGGGCCATCGCGTCAATGTCCAGCAAGGGCACGGCGACCCCGCCGCCCGCGTCACAGAACTCGCGGCCACCGCCGGCGCCATCGAAGCAGACAACCGGTTTTCCGAGTGCGGCCGCTTCCAGCATCGCGAGCGGAAACGGGTCTTCGCGCGAGGTGAGGCAGAAGACATCGGAGAGCGCGAGGAGCGCGTGCGGCGCGGGCAGTTCGCCGATGAGTTTGATTTCGTTTTGCAGGCCGAGACGGCGGATGTCGTGACGGAGAATCTTCCCCAATTCGGGCACCGTCATGCGCCCGATCCAGACGAAGCGAAGCGGACGCGCGCTCGTCCACAGGGCGCGGATACGCGCGGCGAGTTGCACGAATAAATCGGGCGCCTTGCGCAGATCGAATGTGCCGCAACCGGTGATGATCGCGGCGTCGGCCGGTAAATCGTAGGTGGCGCGAATGACGGCGGCATCCATCGAGGCGGCCTTGACGTGGACCTCGGTGACATCGATCAGCTCGTGGTGCACGCTGATGCGGTCCGCCGGCACATTGAAAATCGCGCGAAAGCGTATCGCGACGGCATCGGCGCAGGCGATGAATCGGGACGACTGACGAATGACGGCAGCCATGTTGTGCGCACCGATGGAATCGTAACCGTAGTCGAGCTCGTGCACGTGGGTGACGACGGGAATCAAGCCGCGCGGGAGTTCATCGACGAGCCGGCCGTTGCAGATCGTATTGGAATAAATGAGCGAGAACGCGGCCAGGACTTCGGGATTTTTTTTGAAGTGTTCCTGCGTGCGCACGGCTGCGACTTTGGCGAATTCCTCTTCGAGCGGGCCGCCTTTCGCGAGGAGCACCTCAAAGTCCAGCGAAGTGTGGCGTCGCAGCCAGCGCGTGAGGTGCAGCAGAAACATCGGTGCTCCCGTGCGCGTGGCCTCGTGGGAAACGAAGAGAACTTTGGGCGTAACGGTTGGCATGATGTCAAACGCTGACGGGTTGCGGGGCGGGGGGACGTGCGCTCGCAACCGGTGAAATCGGAGGGAAGGATGCGAGCACGACGGCGGCGCGATCGCACGCGGGCTGGTTACCCATGTCGGTCGCCAGCTGGCGGCCGAGATCGAGCAGGTAGCGGGCACGACCCAAGTCGAGCGATGCGAGTTGTCCGGAGACCTCGATCAAGGCTTCGATGATGACCTCGGGAACGGCGCAGGCTTCGACTGCTTTGACGGCCTCGATCATAAGCCGGGAGGCCGCGGTGTTTTGCTTGAGCGAAGCGAGGGCGACGCCGGCTTCGAGTTTGGAGCGCCACAGAATCGTGAGTTGTGCGCGCTCTTGGATCAGCGCGATCAGCGCAGGATCGGGCTCCGACGCTGAAGGGGCGATGAGGTTGTTTTCCAGATGAGCGACATGGGATCGCAAATGCCCGACTTCGACTTGGAGTGCGCGCAGATCGTTTTGCTGAAATGGTGCGTGCCCGGGAAAAAGATCTGCTGACGAAATCGATTCGGCGAGCGCGGCGGGTGCCCCTAGGCCGGCATCGATCAGGCGGGCGGGCAAGGTGAGCGGCCGGCCGTGCGCACGCGCCTCGGCGCCTGCGAGGATCATTTTTTCGGCGAGCTGGCGCAGCCGCGGAGCGGCCGGTGTGTCGCATTCCAATGCGTCGTGCAGCGTGGCGTTTTGAAAGAGCAGTTTGGCCGCCGGCGGGTTGGCGAGTTCGACGAGGGTTTCGGCGATGTGAGAGGCGGCAGTGATCCGCCACGCGGCCTGCACGTAATGCGGGCAGTTGTTGTAATCGAGCACCGCCACCGGTAGCCCGAGCAGCATGGCTTCGAGCATGGAGGTCGACGGCGTGGTAATGACGGCGTCGACGCTTTGGAGGACTTCGGCCAGTTCAAGGCCGGTGAGATCGGTGACGATTGAGTCCACGCCGATCTCGGCGTCGAGTCCTTTGGTCAAGCGCCAGCACACGTCGATGGCGGAGGACTCGAAGGTGGTCTTTAGGTCGATGAGCGACTGGAGAACGCGCGCGTGTTGTTCTTCAGTGAAGTAGGGCGTGATTGCCGTCATGACCAGCACGCGAAAATGATCCCCGGGCAAACGCGAACGGCGCTGGCGTGCGGCATAGAGGTCGAAGCGGGGTGAGCCGATTATCTCGCAGCGGCCCGGATTATCCCAGGACTCCACCGTGCGCGCTTGCGAGCGGCCTAGGCAGGCGAGTTTGTGTGCGAGGACCGGTTGGTAGAGCGAACCGGGGACGAGTTGCGGGTGGTCCCACGTGTTCCGATATTCGAGAATGCCATCGGCGAGCAGCAGCGTGGGAATGTTGATCTCCATCGCGCGACGCAGCAAGGTGACGAGGGGTTCCCGGTAGCAGTCAAAGGTCACCACCAGCGCGGTGTCGTCGGGAAAAACGAAATCCGTTGTGGCGTCGGTCACATACGAAACCGGGAATGGAAAATCGGCGAGCCAGCTGGTGAACAGCGGATGTTCCGCGGCGTGGGTGAGAACGACGATACGCTGCGTGCTCAATGCAGTGAGCGGTCGGAACGCTCCGGGCTTGGTGGCCGCGACAAGCCACCATTCGGCTTCGCCTGACGATGTGGTGACCGGGAGATTGACGCGTTGGAGTCGACGCTGGGATTGGGTGAGCGTCATGCCTCCGCCGGCGGTCTGTCGATAGACGTGCTCAAGCGGAAAGAATTTCGTGCACAGCTGCGCGAGCTTCGAAAAATCGAAGACATGAAAATGCCAGGGATTCGGATCTTTGCCGTCTTCGTCCACCCACATGTTCGGCACGGAACATACGAAGCGTCCGCCGGGTTTCAGGACGCGGTTGATTTCACCGAGAAAGTGTTCCGGCTCGCGCAGGTGCTCCACGGTTTCGAATGAAACCACGAGATCGACTGAGGCGTCGGCAAAGCGGCTCAGGTCGCACACATCCCCTGCTTCAAAACGCAGATTGGGATGACTCGGCTGAAAGCAGGCGCGTCCGTAAGCGACGGCGTAGTCACTGTTGTCGAGACCGATGATCTGAACACCACGATGATCGCAACCCAGCACGGCGCTCCCGTAGCCGAGACCGCACGCGGCATCGAGGACGAGGCCTTCGGATGGTAGATAGCGACGAGCCATGATGTAGCGGGCGATGTGCGCATCGGCGCGGCGCCCGGATTCACGAGTCATGTCCATGTGCAAGTCGCGCTCGGCCTTGAGGGCTTCGAGTGGATAACGCTGAAGCGCGGCGACCGGGATTTTTTCAAAGGTCAACGTGATCTGCCACTCGTCGGATTCGCGTGCCTCGTAACTCGTGATCAACTGGTCGAGAGGATGACGGCGAAAACCGGCGGCGAAAAAACGCGCCTCCCACCATTCGCGGTTGCGCACCGTCAAATGCCAGCGGCCGTCGCGGTCGCGCGTGGTGGCGAGGCAGATGAAAACACTGCTTTCAGCGACGCGATACAACTCACTCAAGGCCTTGGGCACGTCGGCCTCGGCGATGTGTTCAAGGCAATCGGTGCTGACGATCGTATTCCATGAATTGTCGGCAAACGGCAGATCGAGAATGGAGCCCAGTTGAAAATGACCGGGATTGATCGCGTTGTTGGCCTCGATCGGACGTGGAGCGATATCTATGCCGTGGGCCTGCACATCGTGTTCGAGCAAAGTGCGCACGAGCAGCCCCATGCCGCAGCCGACATCGAGCACGGAGCCGCGTCCGCTGATGAGGGTGACGCGTTTGAACAGGGCATCGGCGTCGTCGAATGAATGGCTGCCCCAGCGATCCTGCCGGGACCAATAGTCGGTGTATTCTGCTTGGTAGTTCATGGATGGGTCGGGATGGGCAGGTGGGCTTCGACGAGTGCGAGGGTGCGCTCAAGCATGAGGGATTCGCGGAATAGTTCATTGGCGCGTTCCTGAGCGGCTTTGCCCAGGTGTTGGCGCAATGCGGAGTCTTCGCTCCACTCGGCAAAAATCGCGGCGAGTGCAGTCACGGTGGCGTTGGCATCCAAGGCCGGATCAGGGAGCAGACGGCCGGTGGGGCCTAGCTCCTCGGGAATTCCGCTCACGGCGCTGGCAGCGACGGGGAGGGACTTGGCCATGGCTTCCATGATGGCGAGGGGCATGCCTTCGTAGTCGGTTGGCAGGACAAAAAAATCTGCGGTGTCATACCAGTCGGCCGTGTCCCAGCGGTGACCAAGCAACGTGACACGTGAATGAAGCCCCAGCTGGCGGATGGAGGCTTCGAGAGCGTGGCGCTGATCGCCATCGCCTACCCAAAGCAGATGCAAGTTTTCGCCGCGGCCCGTTTTCAGGAGTTTATGAAGAGCGGCGAGCTGGTGGTGGTGTCCCTTGAGACGCGCGAGGCGGGCGGTCGTAAGCGCGATCACGGTTTTTTCAGAGACCGCGAGCTGCATGCGCAGTTTTTTGCGCAGGACGGCATCCGTTGGT
This sequence comes from Rariglobus hedericola, assembly GCF_007559335.1. NCBI lineage: Bacteria > Pseudomonadati > Verrucomicrobiota > Opitutia > Opitutales > Opitutaceae > Rariglobus > Rariglobus hedericola. The sequence goes on along the minus strand of NZ_VMBG01000001.1, from coordinate 1,049,328 downwards.
GTGAAAAAAACATCCGGGCGCCCGTAGTGAACGACCCTGCCGCGCTCCGTGGAGAGGCCGAAATGGCTGCGAAGGAGTTGTAGATTTTCTTCTGATACGGCGACGACCTCGCGGGCGGCTGCGTAGTGGCGGGCGAGGATCGGCAGGCAGGGCGCGAACTGGCGGGCAAGGTAGGCGGCGGCGAAGCCGACCACGATCACGAAGGGAATATGCAGCGCGAGTGCGGCCTGGCGGGCGCCGATGTTGGAGACCGGGCAGCAGTCGCTGAAGATGATCAAGTCGGGACGGTGTCGCTGGAAAATCGCGCGAGGTGCTTCCATGTCCACGACAGTGCGGCCGAATTCGGCGGCGGTGTCGTAAGGCAGCCATTCGTGAATGACGCCGGCGGCGTGCTGAGCGATCACGAGCGGACTTTTAGAAAGGGTTTGCACGCACAGCGCCATATGACGGCGGGCAACGAGCTCCATGAGCACGGAGTGGTTGTATTGGGCGACACCGCCGCGTTCGGGGTCGTCAGTGTAGAGCAGAATACGAGGGGCGTCGGGGAGGGGGGTCATACGGCGGCTTGGGCCTGCGGGGCGGTTTTTTTGGCGAGATGCTGGCGGATGAGTTGGTTGCAACGAGTGCGGTCCAGGCGCGCGGCGTCGGCTGGTGACAACGAGAAGAGTTGTGTGACGACGGCGACCAAGGCGTGGGAGTGAGCCTGTTGAAGCAATGGCGCGGAGAGCGGAATCTCGCGGGAGATATCGCGTTTGAACGATGCGAAGCGGTCTTGCGTGGAGATCGGATTATAGACGGCGCGCGGAAACCACGGCCCCCAGGGAAGGTAGTGGCTGATGACGACGTTGGTCATCTCGTGGAACGTGGTCTGCCGGTGCAGGAATGCCTCGATGGGATCGGCTTCGGTGGTGGGAAGACCTTGGTTTGCGACGCGCGCTTCCTGCGTGTGTTCGATAAAGTTAAGATCAGCCGGATTGATGTCGCGGCGGGCGATACCGGCGGATGAGAGACGCTCGTAAAGATCTTCGTCGTCGCGCGCATACACGCGGAAAAGCTCGGAGTATCCGTTGACCTTTTCGAATGCAGTGCGGGTGAAAAGACACTGGCCGTTGACGCAGGCTTTGCCGAGCGGGCGGCCGCTGCGCCAGTTTCCTGCGTAGAAAGTATCGGCGGTGGGAATGTATTGGCCGATTCGTGACGACGGGATGCAATCGGCGTCGCACTTGAGGATGATTTCCTGGGTGGTTTGCGAGATGCCGAAGTTTGTCGGATAGGGCTGGCGCCATTTGGCTTCGCCCTCGACGCGACAGATGCGAATGCGCGGATCCAGATCGACCAAGTCGGCGATGGATTCATGTGTGGACCAATCGACAATCACGACCTCGGCCAGCCCAGGCAACGCAAGCCAGTGCGGCAGGGATTGCCGGAGGTGCGACTCCCGATTCATGCAGGTGGTGACGAGCGAAAACATGCGCGCGACAGGTGGGGGAATCAGACGGCGATACGTTCAGCCAAGGCACTGACGCGTGGATCGGAAGGCGCGAGTGTTTGCACGACGCCGGAAATTTCGGCGACGAGCTCGGTGTGCCCGTAGTCGCCGGCCCATTCGGCGAGTTGCAGCCAGGAGTCTAGCCGTTCGGGATTCAGGCGCACGCAGGTTTCAAGGGCTTGGATCGCTTCGTTGGTCTGGCCGCTGCCGTGAAGGGCGAGTGCAAGATCCTGCCAGACTTCAGCGCCGGCTTGCGGATCCTCGATGGCGGCGAGCAGGTAGAGTGCGGCGCGTTCGGGACGACCGGCGGCCATCAGGTCTTTGCCTTGGGCGTGACGGGTGGCGAGGTCATCCGGCACCGGAGACGCAACCAGCGAGGCGTCGAAGGTGCGGCACGCGGTTTCCAAGATGCCTGAAAGGGCGTCGGCAAAAGCGAGGCAATCGATACGCGGCGGGACATTGGGCACGGCTAGGCCGAAGCTCTGGGCCGCGTCGCTAGTGGACCGATCAGCGGCGGAGCTGCCGGGGAGGCAGGCATCGCTCACGTGGAGCAGCGTGGCGACGGCGCTGGAGTCGAGCGGAGTATTTCCAGCGATGATCAGCTGATCGCGAAACTGCGGTTCGATATCGGCTAGCAACAGGTCGAGGCCAATGCCTTCTGTGCCGGGGAGTAGAATCAGGCGGGCGGACGGATCCTTCGTGGTCACGGCCTGCCATTGTGCGAGGGTGTCGGCACACATGAGGCGCGGGTGGGCGATCGCGACGGTGAGGTGGCCATTTTCAGGCAATCCAAGATCGGCGCGCGTCGGCGAGTTATCCGTTGAGATCAGCGTGGGCGAGAAGGCCAAGGCGCTGGGGAGCACGGCGACACGCTCAGTGTAGGCGGAGGACGGGACGCGATTGTCAGTCAGGACTACGTCGATCTCCGGCAGTCCGGTGGTGTGCGGGCACAGTGCGGTGGCGAATTGCCGCGGAGCGACGCGATGCAGGGCCAATGCTGTGAGCGCACTGGTCGTGCGAGTGAGGTCACCGGCAAAAATCACCGCATCGAGCTGTGCGGAGCGTAGCGTTTCGACTTGCTCGGCGATATCTTCGGGCAGATCGGCCTGCTGATAAACGGTGAGCTCGAAGCGATCGTTATCGAGCAATGTTTTGAGTTGGGATGATGCATACACGACGGCCGTATTTACCTCGCCATCGCAGATCAGGCCGACGCGTAACGAACTCTGCGCGGGTGACCCAAGCGAAGCCACGAACGCAGGCAGGCGTGGAGCGAGGACCGTCAACAGCCGTCCGAGGTGATGTTGACGGAGACGTAAACGGTCGTCGCCACCCACCGCCGGCCAATTATTCGCGGCAGTCGCGGCAAGTGAGGCGACCGCTTTGACGCCGGAAGAACCGCGGTTGCTCTCCAGCATGCGCACCAACGGCTCCAGTTGGTTGAGGACGTGGCCCGCCCATTGGGTTTCGTGTCGGGCGTTGTGCAGGAAGGCGGGCGATGTGAACAGATAGCGCGCATAAACGGGCCACAACCACGTCGGCTGATCGGCGAGTGGACGCAACTGAGTCAGTTGCCAGGCGGGCGCGGTGAATACCTGGATCAAACTCCCCAGCCAGACGGGAACGGCAGCGTTCGCATGGATCGCAGGGAGTTCGTCATCCGCAACCAGCGTGGCGACGGGGTGCGTCAGGAGAGCTTCGGCCGCAACGAGCAGCTTATCGGTCAAAGGACCGCGGACCGGGGGGGGATTAAGTTGGGCCAACGCGCTAGCGACGTCGCGACTGGCTTGGCGGAGGACTGTAAATTGAGCGCAGTCAGCGACATTTACCGGCGCCGACAGCAGAGACGTCAGTCGCGTGATTGCGCAAGTGAGCGTATCGTGATCGCGGGCCGAGTTCGCGGGGCGACGGCCAAGTTGCGGGGCAGGGGCTGAATCAAGGATGGAAGTAGCGGATGGCGCGATCATTGCCTGCAAAAAGCAGGCATTGCGCCACGACGTTTATTGGGTTTGTAACTATTTTATTATCATATTTTTAAAAATAATATAGTTATCAGATTTAAAACATCTGTGCATGGGCGGCGATGATGCAGGCATAATTTTCCCAGTAGGAAATCGTGGGGTGAATATCAGCCCATGTGGAGAAAACCTAATCGAAATAATGGGCCTTATAAGTCAGCGAAACGCATTCACTGTGACCTATCCATTTAAGCCTAAAACCAGTTTCAAAACTGGCGGAGAGGGGGGGATTCGAACCTCTTCTGATGGATAAAGCTAAGTCGCCTAATAACGCGGACTTAGTTTATGGTTAATAATTTAGAACAAGAAGTAAGATGCAGTAAAATGCAGAAAAGTGAAGCAAAAAACAGAGGTTTGGACAACCTTTGGGCAACCTAATCTGTATCCGAAAAACACGACAAGCCCAGTGCATGAAGATATGCGCCGGACCTCGTGTTGGGTCAATCATCCTCCGGTAGCATGATCGTTGCGCAGGTTCGCCTTTGTCGCCGGGATGAATCTGGAGTTTGAGCGTGTGCAGGCGTTTCCGACCGGTGCCGGTGATGACCACCTTGAACAGGCGCCCGCCCGAAAAGGATTTCACCGGGCAACACGGGACATCCACAGAACGTCGTGCCAGACGCCTTTCCAGTCGTTGCCGTGGTCGGGGTGGTCAACGGACTTTTGAATGAGTGCCGACATCGCCGCCGTCATGGCGACATGCACGCCGGGGAAGTGCTGGGCGGAGATTGCGGCTAGATCACCGCCGGTCGCGTCAAAAATGACGCCGTCGGCGATGGCCTGCGCACGGGGGTAAACGGAAACGACCACGAATCCGTCGAACGAGTGGCCGGGCTGGTTGATAACGTCGCCGGGTTGAGGAACCGGATCACGGGATAAGTCACGCACGGGATTTGGGCTTCGTGCGCCGCAACGATGGCGCGGGGGAGCGGCGAATCGCGCCGCGCGGCCCATGTTAGGACAAACCTTTTTAAGGCCGTCCCATCGCAGGTGCTAGCCTTGGCATCCTCCGGAGCGGCCTAGTTGTGGAGTTCCTGCCGTAAAATTGTGCAGGGGGTTGAAAGGTGGCTGAATGATTAACAGTTACTTTAAATCACATTTTCCCTCTGTAAACTGATGCTCGGAAGGGGCGTGTGAGCGGCCAATTCATTTGTCGGTCGCGGGGACCTTTGCTGTTGTCCGCGCCATGCATTTTCCAAAGGACTTTGTATGGGGAGCGGCCTCGGCCGCCTATCAGGTCGAAGGCGCCGCGCAGGAGGGCGACAAGGGGCTTTCCGTCTGGGACACTTTCAGTCGCGAACCAGGAAAAACCTGGCAGGGCGAGACCGGTGCGGTCGCGTGTGATCACTATCACCGCTACAAGGAGGACGTGACGCTGATGAAGGGCATCGGCCTGCAGGCGTATCGTTTCTCCGTCTCCTGGCCGCGCGTGATGCCTGCCGGGACCGGCGCGGTCAGCGCGCAGGGTTTGGATTTCTATGACCGGTTGACCGACGAATTGCTGGCCGCCGGCATCGAGCCTTGGGTCACGTTGTTTCACTGGGATTATCCGCATGACCTTTACTTGCGCGGCGGCTGGCTGAATCCCGAGAGCCCGCGTTGGTTTGCCGACTACTCGGAGGTCATCGTGAAAAAACTCTCCGACCGGGTAACCAACTGGATGACACTCAACGAGCCCCAGTGCTTCATCGGCCTCGGTCACGACCAGGGGTGTCATGCGCCCGGACTCAAACTCAACCGCGCGGAGAGTCTGCTGGCGGCGCACCATGTAATGTTGGCCCACGGTCTCTCCGTGCAGGTCATCCGTGCACACGCGTCGCGGCCGGCGCGTGTGGGGTGGGCGCCGGTCGGCATGGCGGGCGTGCCCGCGAGCGACAGCCCGGAAGATCTCGCCGCGTTGCATCAGCACGTGTTCCGGGTGGGCAAAGGTTTTCTCTGGAACAACGCATGGTGGGGAGACCCGGTGGTGCTCGGGCATTATCCGGAGATCGGCCTGCGCACCTTTGGCAATGATGTGCCGAAATTCACCGAGGCGGAGATGCGCACGATCAAGCAGCCCTTGGATTTTTACGGGGCGAATATCTACGGTAGCCCGCTCATCAAGGCTACGCCCGATGGCGGCTATGTTGAGCAGACCTATCATGAAGGGTTTCCGCAGACCCACTCCTATTGGGAGGTGACCCCGGAGAGTCTTTATTGGGGGCCGAAGCTTCTGCACGAGCGCTACAAGCTGCCGATCGTCGTGACCGAAAACGGCATGTCCAACGCCGACTGGGTGAGCTTGGACGGACAGGTGCACGACCCGCAACGCATCGATCTGTTGCACCGTTATCTGCTGCAGCTGCATCGCGCCATGGCCGAAGGCGTGGATGTGCGCGGCTATTTTCACTGGAGCATCATGGACAACTACGAGTGGGCCGACGGCTACAAGCAGCGCTTCGGGTTGATCCACGTCGACTACCCGACGCAGAAACGCACGCCGAAGGATTCCGCACGATGGTATACGGAGGTCATCCGCAGCAACGGAGCGTGCTTGCAACGCTAAGCCGGAATCGGAGGCGGGGGCACGATGGAGCTCGCGTTTCGCACCCGGCCTCCCCGTTGACGCACCCTAATTCGTAACCAGACGCGCGCGGCCCCAGGCGCCGCGGTGCGTGGAGTTATCGTGGTTGCCGTTCCACATGAGCTGCTGGATGCGCAGGTGGCCGTCGTCGCTGTTGTTGACCGCCACATCGAAGAGGAACTCGACTCCGTTCTCCGGCGTGACGCCGAACATCGACCAGGGCAACGCCGCCGCGATCACGTATCCGGATCCCGATACATCTTTGACCACGATCGCGCGACACTCCTTGGCGAGGCGGCGTCCTTCGGCCTCGCCGCCTGCATGGGCCACGAAAAGCGGCGCGGTTTCGGCAGCGCCGAAAATCACCTGGCGGTCGTCGAAAACGATGCCGGTGGTCGTCTTGAGATCTTTTCCTCCGACGAACAACTCGACGCCGTCTCCGCTCCACAGACCGCCATGCGCCCGCTTGTTTTGAAGGGGCGTCGGATCCTTGACCAAGATGTGAAGGTAGAGGAACCGCTCGTCCCAGCACAGGCGGAAGTCGCCGCGCAGCGCGGGGTTGGGAAGGCCGTTGACGAGTCGTAAGGCATCCACTGGCTCGGTGGGAACGCCGGGCCAGTTGTTGGTGGTGCCGTCGAGAGCGATGCCCGGCGGTGCGCGATGCACGCGCACCACGCGATTCGCGGCGGCGGCGGATTTCCCGCCCGTGAACTTCGGATCCTGAAACGCGTAAGGCTTCTTCTTGCCTAGCATCACGTCGTAGATCCGGTCGTTCGTGAGCTTCGCTGCGGCGACCAGATCGGCGTAGGGGCGGTCGGTCACGTCCACGAGGCCGGTGTTGCCGCCTTCGCCGTGGAAGCCGGAGAACCAGCGACCCGTGATCGACTGGTCGGCGTAGATGAACCACTCGGAGCCCACGATGAAGGGCAGCGACGCGGACTGCTCGAGGTAGTTGCGGTAGGCGTGTCCGCGATCGGCGAGGGTCTTCACCTCGATGGCGCCGCCTCCGAGCCCACTGGCGGTGGATCCGTAGTGCCACTCGCTGAGAATGATCGGGCGTCCGCCGCTCCACTCATGGGCGCGGGTGAGGAAGCCCTTGTCGATGCCGTGGGTGTAGTAGTTGATGCTGACGACATCGACGTATTTTCCGCCGATGCGCACGATGTCCTCGTAGCCGGAAGTGCCCGGAGTCCAGCGGCTGCCGATGAGCAGGTGGTTGGCGTCGTATTTCTTGAACGTGTCACGGACGAGCGCGTAATAGGTTGCCAGATACAACTTCAGGAAGGCGTGCATGTCGGCTGCGCCAGCCTCGGAGCGCACGGACAGGGCGGCGTCTTTCGCGGACTCGAAGTCGGCGAAGGGCTGCGCGGGCTTCCACGCGTCGTTAAACGCCGCGATATCGCGGTATTTTTCACGAAGCATATCCACGAGCCGGATCTTGGCGGCGACGTCCCCCTTGTAGCCGGGGATGAGCCGGGGAAGGAGTTCGAAATGCTGCTCGTTGCCGAGGAAGTAGCCGATGAGCAGCGGGTCCTTTGCCTGGGCCGGCAGGGAGGAGGCGAAGGCCTTGTCGAGCGCGGCCACCGTCTCGGGCGCGAACGGATCGATGAGCTTGGCCGCGCCGATCTGATCGGGGAGGAGCTTCGCGCCCGGGGCGCTTTCGATCGGCAGGGCGGCGGTGTAGGGAACTCGGAGTCCACGGGTGGTGGCGTTGGCGATCGAAAAGGCGCCGGTGCTGTTGAACCCCCACGCGCGCAGACGCGTGATCGATTGAGCGAGCCACTCGTTCTGGTCGTAAGGTTTTTTAAATTTGCGAATCCAGTTGGTGATTTGGAAGGAGAGCACTCCGGAGCCGCCGCTCCTCCAGGCGGTCGCGAACTCGCCCTTCGCGTCGGGGAGCCATTCGTAGGTGTGCTCGCGTCCCTGGACGACCGTGTAGTCGTCGATGTTGTGCAGTCCGCACACCGCGATATGGAAAAACACGTTCCCCTCGGGCGTGACCAAGACCTGGCGGTCACCGGCGGTTCCCACGTGGAAGAATCCCGTTTTTTTCAGCCCGTAGGCGGCCCCGCTGCCGGCAACCCCGCCATAGGCGTCCTTCTCCGGTCCCCCGGGCACGGGGAGCGCTTGGCGCTGGAGCTCGATGTCGGCTCGGAGCTCGTCGTCGCTCTTTACCTTGCCCGGATAATCGCTGCGCGCGCTTTGTCCGTAACGATCGACTTGAAATTTGAGCGACGTGGCGGACGCCGGCTGGGAGTGGGCAAGCGAAGCAAGAGCCAAGAGGGAAAAACAAAGCAGGGTAACTTTCATGGGGGGACTCCGCTCGCCATAGGGAGATTTGCGAGATCCGCGTCAGTTATCAGTTAATCCTTTGGCGGTGGCGTCGCGACTCATTTGTCCGGGCGATTAACAGATAACCATGGATTCGATGGCCCGGCGACGAGGCGTTCGCTTAATGGACGTTCCCCTCGGGCGCCGTCGGCCGTGGGGGGCGGACCCCCGATTCGCGCGGTCACGCACCGCTTTCCGCCGGGGACGTCCCTCGCTCCCCGTTCCGTTCAAACTACCCCGCCGCCCTTACCCCAACATGAAAAGAAAACCGTTTTGTCTCTTGGTCGCGTCGCTCCTCGTGGCCGCCGCTTTGCCCCTGTCCGCATCCGTTCGGATGTCGTCCAATCTGAATACAACCGAAAACCGCGCCACCTATGTCACGTCTTCGGGCTGGGCGTTGCCCGCAGGGGATTGGACGATCGGTATCTGGGACAATAATATTCAGGGGAATGGCGGCGCGCTCATCAGCGGCCCCATCGATCTGGTCTATGTCTCACCGGGCCGAAACCTTGAGAAGGAGGGGCGGTTCCTGGTCGGCGGTCAGGATGCCGCCGGGAATCTTTTCGGCAGCGGCGGCAAGGCGCTGCAAAACGCCATCGATGGAACGCTGCCCCTGGGTTATCCGGGGCGCAGCACGGGCAAGTTCAGCCCGCGCCTTCATATCATTCGTCGCAACGCGGGTAAGAGCGAATACCTGGTGGCCGAAGCGGGGCATGGGCCCGTCCTTGTGTGCAGCGAGACACGCGCTTTCGGCGCGACCGCGACCACGAACTGGAGCCTGGCATGTATCGATGGCTGGGCCGAACTGTATGACTCCGATCTCGAGGGGTTTTTCTTCGCCACGGCGTCGGTGAGCAACAAGGACATCGCCCTGATGGCGGCCGGCCACAAGCCCTCCAGCGCCGCGAGCCTCTCGGGAAATTTGAAGGTGTATTTCCCGCTGGAAACGGCGATGACCGCCCAAACACAGGATCCGCTGCCCTTGGTTAATCAGGGAAGCGACTCCGCCGTGGTGCTCAGGCGCGTGGGCACATCCACCCGGTTTCAAGACGGCCCCCTGTTGCGCGGTTCCGTCGGTGAGAACACCGCGCCCGGGGAAGTCACGGAGCCCACCAATGTGGTGGCGCTTAGCAGCTTTGAGCCCTTCCAGATCATCCGCCACTTGAACGGGTCGGCCAATGTTCAGTTTACCGGCTTCGACTACGGCACGGGTTCGGCGAAGATCGAAATCCGCTTCCTGGATGTGGAGCACTCCACATCGACCGCGTGGCAAACCCTCGTCGCCAGTTCCCCCGGCGGAGGAGCCGCGATCCAGGCGACCATTCCCGTGGCGAAGGGTTATTGGCAAACCATCGAAGTCCGGCGGACCAATTCGGCGGGCGGCACAGGAGACAGCAGTCGTCCCAACCGGACCTGGTCGCGGTGGGCGGTGGGCGAAATCATCGTGGCGATGGGCGATAGCATCCAAGGTCAGGTGCAATCGACCGCGACGGCCAACCGTGTTGTGCCGAATGGCTTCACCACAAAGTATCTGAGCGATTACCCGAACACGATTCCCAGCGACACGAATCCCCTCTCGAAAGGCATGTGGAATCTCCTGAAAGGCTCCGGCATGGGCGGGGGCACCCAAGGCGAAAACGAATTGGCCAATAATTTGTCCGCTGCTTCCCAGTGCTGTGTCGGCGTGATGGTGAATTGGGCCGGGGCCACGCGACTCGCCCTGTGGAACGGTCGCCTGAGCTCGGCGCCTTACGACAACGCCAAGTCCTTTTGGCTGGCCAACGGAGGCTTGAACAAGCCCAGCGTCATCACGTGGGTCGGGAACAAGGCCAGCTGCGGTGTAGATGATTTTTACGCCGACCTGAATGCCTTCAGGGACAAGCTGAATGTCGATCTCGGCGAGAATACGTGGCGGCTGATCCTGGCCCCGGTGCCGATCATGTTTGATGGGACCTCGATCCCCGGCATGCAGTCCTTGCGGAACGACTGCTACCGCTGGGTGCGCGACAACGCCGACGTCGGTGCCTACGCGGGTATCTCCGTAGATCACCTGACCCAGACTGGCTCCACGCCTCCCGACTATGTGCATCCCACCCCCGACGCTTGGAACATCATGGGGCCCCGCTGGGGCAATGCGGCCGGCTACCTCCGCGATCAGGTGAACTATGCCGACCCGCGCGCCGGCGAAATCAAGAAGTTCTCCCGCGACGGCAACACGCTGTTGGTCGAGGTGCAACTCTACGCCGGCACCGCGCTGAGCCTGAAAAATCCCGCGGCCAAGATTTCCGGGTTGTCCCTCTCGGCGGACAATTTCACCTCCCTCATCCCCATCGCCTCGACGACGATGGTGAATGCCACGACGTTCCGCATCACTCCGCCCGCGGGGACGACGTTGCCGGCGGGCACGCTTAAACTGCGTTACCTCTATGGCCGGCCCGGCACCGCGACCAACGCCACCACGCTGGCCCAAATGGGCACGGACAACATCCTCTATGTGAACGCCGGCCCGACCAACACCCTGGCGGTTCAGCCCATCTACGGAACGGATGGGGCGCTGGCGATAGACGGCGCCTCTACCCCGAGCCCTGAAGTCACTGTGACGGGAAATGCGGTGGGCATAGCGGATGGCGACACGACTCCGAGCATCGCGGATAAAACCGATTTCGGGTCCGTAAATGTGGCGAGCGGTTCCGTGACCACCACCTACACGATTCAGAATCAGGGCACCGCGGCGTTGACCATCAACTCCGTCACCCTCGGCGGAACGCATGCGGCGGACTTTGCGATCATCACCCAACCCGCGGCCTCGGTTGCGGCGGGAGGATCGACGACCTTTAGCGTGCGGTTCGACCCCAGCGTGGCGGGAACCCGGACGGCCACCGTGAGTTTTGGCAACAACGACGCCGATGAGAACCCCTACAACTTCTCCGTGCAGGGCACGGGCGCCGCCGCCACCCAAGAGGTGATCCTCGACAACACGTCGCCGACGGGTGTGACCATCCTGCCCGCAGGGGGCTGGCCAGCCTCGACGACCGTCGCGGGTTACTACGGGACTAACTACATCCATGATGGAAACACGGGCGGCGGGAAGAGCGTCCGGTTCACCCCGACCCTGCCGGCAACGGGCAACTACGAAGTATTCGCCTGGTGGACCTCGGGCGGCACGTCCGGCGGCCGAGCTACCAATGTGCCCATCGACATCATCACCAGCGGAGCGCCCGAATATGTGAGCCTCAACCAAACCCTACCGGGGAGTCCGTGGCAGTCGCTCGGCGTGTATCACTTCAACGCCGGAACCTCGGGCAGCGTCCTCATCAGCAACACCGGCGCCGATGGCAGCGTAATCGTGGACGCGATCAAGTTCACCCTCATCGCTCCGCCGCTGGTCAACCCCAGCTTCGAAACCGACGCGTCCGGCTCGCAAACGATCAACGGTTGGACGGAGTCTGGGGCGGTGACCGCGAGCAGCGTGTCATCCAGCGTGTCCGCGCAAAACGGCTCGAAATACCTGGGTGTCTGGGAAGGCACTCCGAGTTCGTTCACCTCCCAAACCATGTCCAGCCTGCCCAACGGCCTTTATACCCTGAAGGCCTGGACGCAGCGCAGCACAGCCGGATATGTCGCCCAAATGGAAGCCACGCCGGGTGGAGGAGCGACGCAGGCGATCGCCATCCCGGTCGGCAACACGACATGGACGCAGATAACGCTCACCAACATCAACGTCACGAATGGCAGCTGCACGATCGGGTTTCGCTCAACCTCCCCTGTGAGCGGCGCGGCACTCCGCATCGATTCGGTGGAGTTCTACAAACAATAACCGAGATAGCGGGATGCATCGGAACGATCCGCGGCGGACGGATCAAAGTCCGCCGGGTGCTCTACGTGGCCGCCACGGTCGCGGCGCGGTTTAATCCTATATTAAAGGCGTTTTACCAACGCCGCGTCGCCGCCGGAAAACCCAAGAAGGTCGCGCTCACCGCCGTCATGCGGAAGCTCGTCGTCCTCCTCAATCAACTCCTCAAAAAACCTGAATTTACGCTCGCCTGAAAGACCGTTGCTGACCCCATCGGATCGACGAAATTTCGGGAAGCAGCTGTTCATTAAATTACTGAAGCCACATAGCTCCTCTTGAGGCTTGATATTCGTTTCGGCATGAGAGGCTAGGGTTTCCTCGATGCATCCACAGGATCAAGAAATCCACCCTCCGGCCCAAGCTTCATGAAGGGATCGGGAAGTCCGTCGCGCGCGATCCAATCTTCCAGCCAACCACTAAAGGAGTCGCCCAATTTATAATAATCGGTGAAGTTTGGGTCGTCATATTGATCATCATGCTGCCCGACAGAAGTAGTTACCACCATCCAATCGGGCTTATCTGGGTTTTTTTGCCATAGAGCGAATTGCGTGGAGCCCAAATCCCAATACTCACCAAATCTTATGAAGCGCAATGGGTAGGGTTTACTATAACGCATGTCTGCAAACCATTCTTTAATTTTTTCTATGTCCCAAAAATGTATGGGATAACTCCTAGTGACAGCCAACGCCTCCGCGTAGCTGGCATAAAAAGCACGGAAGTCATCGGGTAAACGATTCTGGAGGAGAGCCTCTATTTGGGCCACAGTATCTCCACCAGGGCTGCGTGCATAACTAGACGTGCGGAAGATGGTGGTGCCTTCATCTTCATATAAAATAACCGGTAAATTATAGGATTGGTCCCGCATAATTCCTTGGGGTGCTTGCCTTACGAACCTCGCATAATTAGACGCCTTGAGCACTCGTTGAGTCTTGATCGACTCTTGAAATTTAGGGAAGTAGTTGTTCATTCGATTTATTGGAGCCACATAGCATCTCGCAGAGCCTCCCTGTGTAGAGTTTCGGGATCGCCTATTTTCGGCCAGTAATTGTCTATGACCCAACGAGGATTATCCATGTATTCCACTTGAGCAACGCAGTCTTCACGAGCAAGCGCCACCGTGCGCTTCCCGTCAGGGAAGACCTTTAATTCCACGACCGTGTAAGTAAGAATGCTGTTAGCCCTTCCGTCGTTATCATAGCTGACTTTGTAAATACGCTGACCCAGCAAGATATTTTTCGAGGAGTTGACCGGGATGGATAAACGTGGTGTTCCGCCAGCGATATAGCTGCCGGCGAATAGGCGCCGCTGGAGCCATTAAACGTATAGGCTGCGGCAGCCGTTCCCGCTGTGACAAAGCCAGGGGCGGTGCCGCTGTTGAAATTTTCCGCGATGGGAAATGTCGCCGCTTGGGAATTTGTCGCTCCGCAAAGGAGGGACAGGAGCACACCGATCCGGATTGCTGGGAAGGAATTGGTTTTCACGAAGTTTATGGAAGCGGATCGCAGGATTTAAAAGATGAGGATAACTGCCGGAAAGGAATTCGCTGGATGCAAACCCCTTGCCGGCTAACTGTTCACCAAAATAATAAAAGTGTAACATATTTTTGGATACAGATTGACGCGGGCTCTGCCGCTTTCGATAAGCGGCGTAATTCCCAAAGCCGAGTTACCTTCAGGGCCGGCCGCTTTCTTTGAGTGACCAATCGTTGGCCGCGTCGCTCCAGATGGGCTGGATGGCGAGCGTGTGGGCGGGGCCGGCGTTGACGTAAAGTAGGTTGTCCACGCCCGCCGCCTTTGGATCGACGGGGCACTTGCGGTCCACGCCTGCGCCGGGACTGCCGTAGAGATAACGCAGTTTCAGCGGGCTAGCGGGCATCGTGGCGGGCGTGATGCGAACCTGGTTGTCGCCCAGCAGTGTGGCCGACGTGATCGGAATGGTGGTCGTGAAGTTGTCGGCGGAGAGCGTGAAGCCGCTGATGGAATCGGCCGGATTTTTTAACGTGAGTTTGGTCCCGGCGAAGAGGCGCAGTTGCACGATGAGGTCCGAGCCGGAGCGTTGAAAACCGACGATCTCACCGGCGCGGGGATCGGCGAATTTCTTGGGGTCGCGGAGAAAGCCCGCGGCATTGCCCCAGCGCGGGCCCATCAGATCCCACGCGGCGTCGGTGGGGTGCACGCCGTCCTTCGTGGTGTGATCGAGGGAGACGCCGGCGTAGGCACCGTGATCGCGCGCCCAGCGCCAGCAAGCGTCGCGGACTTTGTGCGCGCCGAGGGCGGGTGTGGTGTCGGGCGCGTAGGTGATCGGAAACGGCATGATGAGCAACTGCCAGGTGTCCGCGCCGAGATCGGCATCGAGGACGGTTTTGAAGAGATCGAAGTCGGAGTAGTAGGCGGAGGCGTTCGCATCGAGTCGGGCGTTGGCGCAGTTGCCGACCCACGTGATGACGTTGGGTTTGTTGAGGCCGTCGTTGGCGAGCAGCGTGACCTTGGCGAGGTTGTAGGCGTTTGAACTGGTGCGGCCGTTCCAGTGGTCGAGCTGGCTGGCGCCCCGCCAAAACACGGAGATACCCACGCAGCAGCCGGAGGCTTCGGAGAGGTTGTTGGCGATGAGGTTTTCACCTTGGGAACCGCCGCCCATGCCGGGGCCGTGCAGGAGATTCCAGGTGCCTTTGACGAGCGGGTTGGTGTCGCCGGGAAGCGTGGGCGTGCTGGCGGTCGGGTATTTGGCGGTGAAGCCGTTGAGAGGGACTTTGTTCACGCGCGAGGGGCCGTCCACCTGGCCTTGAATGCTGTCGCCCCAGACGACGACGACTTCGCCTACGGCCCAGCGGGCCCACGTGCGCACAGGGCGGTTGCTGTCGGCCTTGCCGCCGGCGGAACGGACGCGGCGGACCTCCATGGTTTTCCAATAACCCTTGGGCACGGACAACGTCGCCTGCACGACAGCGCCGCCACCGGGAGAGTTTTGCAGCAACGTCTGCCAGTCGGAGGTGAGCTGGTGTTCCTCGTCGATGAAGCGCAGTTCGATGTCGGCGGGAGCGGTGCCGTGATCGAAGCCGTTGAAGGCGATGTCGGCGGAGCCCTTGTGATGACGGATGATTTGAAAGGGCTGGAAGCTCGCGAGGCTGACCACTTGGGAGGGAACGGCGACGTCGGCGGGACGTTGGTTGGGCGAAAGCGCGCCGCGCAGCATCGGGCCGTCGGCGGAGGCGTCGGGCGGACCGAAGCGTTTGAACACGGTTTCATCGCCAGCGGCGGATTCGAGCGGGAAGTAAACGGCGAGAGTGGGGTGGATGCTGGCCACATCGGCGGGTTTGAAACCGGCGGACAGGCGGCAGAGATCGGCGTCGGTGATGGCGGATGTCGCAAAGAAAAATCCTTCGAGATCGGCGTCGTAAAACGGACCGGCGCCTTGTTTAGAGCCGAGACACCAGTTGCCCGGCGTGGTGGCGCCGAACGGGCGTTGCTCGCTGGCGACGAGCACGGGGGCGTGGCCGGCCTCGGCGACCAGGTATTCGCTGTAACCGGCGCGGCGGCGGATGATGTGCAGGCGCGGCATGAACAGGCCGGAGGGACGGCCCGGGTAACCGGCGGAGAGCGAGCCGGCGATGCCGTTGAACTTGGCGCCGCCGAAGAGATTGCCCGCAGCGTCTTGTCCGCCAACGAAGTAGCGGCCGGCGACATGATCGTAGAACAAATTGAGTGAACCGCCTGTGCCCGGTGCGGAGTGACCGACGAGCCAGCCGCCGTTGCCTTGGAAATTGTTGTCCCAGATGCCGACGGTCCAGTCGCCCTCGGGCAAAGCCCAGCCGGTGGCGGTGCGGTATTGCGCGGAGGTGTTGTTGCCGTCGGTCGAAAGCCGGACGGAGGCGGACGACAACGCGACCAGAGAAAGTGCGAGGAGAACGGTGGAGAGCGGGCGAAGGGTCATGAAAGGTATTACGGAGTGGTGTTGTCGTTGCGCGGTGAAATGCGCGCGAGAGATTCGGTGCGCACCTCGGTGACGGCGGCGGCGCGGAGATCGGCCAGTTTTTTGTGCGCGGCGCGCAGGCCCAGGACTTCGGTGGCACGTCGGCGGGCGTCTTCGGTTGAGAGTGGATTGAAGTCCTCTTTGTGCGCGGCGAGGAAGGCGTCGATTTCGGCGCCGGTCACGGCGGGTTCGAGTTCCTTGGCCATGGCTTGCTCGACCTTGTAGGCGATGTCGCCGAACAAAATATAGTAGTAAACGTCCAGCCGGTATTGGGGCGGGCCGTAGATGACCTCGTTGCGGGCCTTGGCGGCGAGGCGCCGGGCGTTTTCCTTTTCGTGGGCGGTGCGGAAGGACGCGAAGTCGATATTCTTCATCAGCCCGCGTGTCCGGGCTTCGGATTGGTAAACTTTGATGCGGACGAGTTCGGCAAGGGTGAGTTCGCGCAACTTGGCGAGCGGGCCGTCGGGGCCGGAGGCGGGGCTCCAGTAGCCGCGGTGATCGTCGAGGTCGCGGGTCTGCTTGAAGTGGCTGTAAACGGGCGCGGTTTGCCGGTGCATGACCAACGTGTATTCGGCCGCGGATACCGTTTCGCCGTTGATGACGGCGACGGCCGTATCGTCTGCGGGAATGACGGGTTGTCCGAAAAGGGCGACGGCCTGCGCGAAAAGCAGGGTCAGAAAAAAGCAGGGCGAAGAAGTCATGGGAGTGAGGGAAGCAAGACGCCCCCTGGATGAGAGGGGGCGTCTTGGGTCGGGGTTATGCGGACGCGCTTACTGGCGGACGAAGCGCACGGCGTCGGTTATGACGTAACATTGCGACGGAACCGGCAGCGGCCCGGTATAGGCGTTGGTGACAAGAACATTGCCGGTGGTGCCGGCGTTGAACGTGTAGGTGCCGAGTGAATACCACTGGCTGCCGTTGATCCGTTGATCCACGTTGACCGTCTGGTTGCCGCCGGCGTGGGTGACCTTGAACGGCACGCTCGGGGAGCGGTTGGTCGCAGCGGGCCACCAGGCGAACACCTCGTAGGTTCCGGCGGAGGGGAGGGTTGGCGTGAACTGCACGGACTGGGTGCCGCTCTTGGTGTTGCCGTCGTTGAGGGCGTCGGCGCCATGGTAGCCGGCGGTCGTGGTGGAGCCGGTCCACGCGCCGACTTTGGTGACGCCGGTGGGGTCGGAGGCGTCCACGACGATCTCGACGCCCTGGGATTGCTGGGTAAAGCGCACGCCGTCGGCGATGGTGTAGCCATCGGTCGCGGTGGAGCGGATCAGCACGTTGCCGGTGGTGCCGGCGTTGAACGGATACAGGCCGAGTGAAACCCATTGGCTGCCTTGGGCGCGCTGGTCCTTGGACACGGTCACGGTGCCAGAGGCGGAGGTGATTTCGTAGGGAACGGCGGAGGCGCGGTTGGCGAGCTGGGTCCAGCGGGCGAATACCTCATAGGTGCCGGTGGTGGGAATCGTCGGGGTGTAGCGCAGGGTGTTGGAGGAACCGGCGGGGCTGCTGACGTAATCGGTGCCCAGGAAGCCGGGCACGGAGACGGACGACGACCACGCGCCGGAGATGGTGATGCCGCCGGCGTCGGTATTGTCCTTGATGATGTCCGCCCCGCCGACGGTGGCAGTGCCGATGGCCTGGATGAGATCGAGCGCGATGGTGTTGGCGGTGGAGGCCGGATCCTTGGCGGCGACGGTGACGCGCAGGGTATGGGTGCCCGGCGTGAGGTTGTTGACCTCGAAGAGGTGCCGCTGGAATTCGGTGATCAGGCCTTGGTAACAGTTGACCGAGGTGGCAGCGCCGCCGTTGACCGAGACGTTGATCTTGCCGAAATCGCCTCCCTTGGTGCCGATCAGGCGGACGCCGGTGCCGGTGAAGGTGAAGTCCACGTAGGCGCCGACGGTCGAAGAGACGGAGCGGGTCTTGCCGTAGTAGGCTTGGTCGGGCGCGGCGTCAGCTGTGAAGTGGGTCCATGAGCCGTTGTAAACCACGCCGGCGCCGGGGGCGGCGTCGATCGTGGTGACGACGGGCGCGGTCGGCGGGGCGACGGGGTTTTGTTGGAAGTAATCGATCACGACCAGATTGCTGGAGGAGGCGGGGTTCTTGGCCATGACTGTGCCGCGGAGCGTGTGCGCGGTGTTGGCGAGGCCGGTGAAGTGATGGAGCAGCACGCGGTGGAGCGGCACGGGCCAGTAGCAATCGACGAGCACGGAGGTGCCGTTGTCCACGTTGAGGGAGACCTTGCCCATGTTGGGGCCCTTGGCTCCGTAAACGCCGACGTTGGTGCCTGTGAAGGTGTGCTGGACGTAGGCGCCCACGCCCGCGGTCGACTTGGTCGTGAGGTAGGCGTTTTCGTCGTTTGTCACGTGGGTCCACGGCCCGGTGTAGGCCACGGAGGCGCCTGCAGTGTTGTCCACGCGGGCGACGGCTGCGGGGGCGGCGGCGGAACCACCGACATACTCGTGCGCGCCGATGTCGGCGTGGCCGCCGGCGTAGAGCGGGTTGCCCCAGAAGTCACGGCTGCCGTTGTCGAGCAGCGTGCCGATGCCGAGAGACGGGATCGCCATGCCGGCGTTGATGAGGGGCGAGTTGGATTGGATTTTGAAGAGCTGCGTGTTGGCGGACGTGTAGCCGTCGTTGGCGGTGGCGCCGGGGAGCGGGCCGGCAAACTTGGGATCAGCGACGACTTTGTAGGGGTCGTTCACGTCGGGCATGTGGCCGTAGTAGGCGTTGTTCGAGAAAACCGGGGCGGTCGGATAGATCGCCGAGGTCACGTGGAAGACATTGTTGTAGTAGTAGGCACCCGCGTAGTCGCGCATCCGGAAGCCCTCTGGCCGGGTGGAGTAGAAGACGTTGTTGTAAACGTAGGCGGCGCTTTCCCCCGGATTGGGGTTCATCGCGAATTGGCAGCCGGTGAAGGTCTTGCGGCCGTCGTTGACGCTCAGGTTGTAGCGGTAGAAGGCGACCTTCGAGACGCCGTCATCGGGCATGAGAAGAAACACGCCACCCTCGTTTTCGTGCGTGTAGTTGTATTGGAATACCTGATTCCCCCGAGTTCCGAGATCCGCGTCGAAGGCTTGGGAGTCGCCCTTGATACCGTTGAGGATGTTGTTACGGGTGCGGGCCACCTCGTTGTATTGAAACGTGATGTCACGGGTGTGATATGCGGACCACATGCCGGCGATCCAGCAGTCGGGATCGGGAGTCGCGAGCGTGCTGATGCCGGCGTCATAACCGGCGTTATACTCGACGAACGCGCCGGTGGCGCCGTTGAGCACGATGTGATCGGCCCCCGTGCCATCGAAGATGTTGCAGCGGATCTTGAGGTTGGTGGCCCAGAGATCCTCGCGGCCGTTGTAGTTGCCCGGCGCTTTCACATGCAGGCCGATGCAGCGGTTGTTATAAAAGTAGTTTCCCTCAATGAGGAGACTGTCCACTCGGGTCTGGGACCCCTTGTAGTCCATCAGCTCGACGTAGATGCCGCCGGACTGATCGTAGATGCCTTGGGCGCGCACGGTGATGCCCCGCACGTCGGAGATATCGTTGTTCAGTATCTTCACGTCGTTGAACTGGTAAACGGAGCCGAGCGGAGTGCCATCGCCTCCGAAGGCGACGCGGATGCCCATGCGGACCCCATCGGCGGCCGCCGTGTTGGTGATGTGGAAATTCTGGAAGGTGAAGTATTGCTTGTTGACGATCTGCACCGCCCACTTGGCACCGTTGCCGTTGATCTGCGGTTTGGGGTCGGTGAGGGGGCCGTAGGCATCGAAGGTGATGCGGTTGGTGGGGCTGGTGCCGATGCCGGCGTTGATATTGGTGACATCAATCTTCGGGTAGAGCGTGCCGTTCCAGACGCCGCCGCGCTTGAAGTAGACGTTGTCGCCGGCGGCGAACATGGTGGCGTTGACATTGGTCAGCGTCTGCCACGGCGTGCTCGTGCTGGTGCCATTATTGGCGTTGTTGCCTGATTGGGAGTCCACGTAGTAGTTGGTCGCCGAAGCGTCGGCGGCGAAAAACGCGGTGAACAGGGCGGCGGGGAGAAGTGATTTGCGAAGCAGGAAAAAAAGCGATTTCCCGGAGGGATTGCTGGGGCGGGCGAATTGCGCGAGCTTGCCGGGAATTCCGGAAGCGCACGCCATATGGGGGCGGTTCATGCAGGGGAGGGGTTGGGGGTTGAGACAAACGACTGCACCTTCAGCGTTAGCCGCGCCTGCAATAAAATCTCAATAAAGCGCGCGATTAATTGTTAACCAGCGCCTGCGGTCCCTCCCGTGGGAAATACGAGGGAAATACCGCGTATTCAGCCGCTGATGGACGGACTGCCTGCGAAGCGGCCGAGCACGACGGTGCCGTCGGCCGAGATGTAATCGGCGATGGGCCGGCTCAGCGTGTCGCCCGGCTGCCAGTAGTCTTCGACCTCCCAGCAGCGAGGCCGCGGGGAGAGGCCGAGTTCGTTGTGATCGAGCAGGAGTGAAAGCATTTCGACCGCACCGCTTCCCAATCCGGGTAGATCCGCTCGCAGGCCGGAGATGTTCGTCTCGCCGACATTGGAGCTGAAGACGGACACCTCGTCCGGGACTTTTACCCCCATGGTTTTCAACCAGACGGGGATGCTGCGGGTGTCATGCACGACGATGACATCGGGACGTTGTTCCTCGAACCACACGCGGAATTTTTCGATTGTCCAGGCCTCGGTCGAAAAAGGCGCGAGCGGCTGCCGAATACGTCGCTGCCAGAGCAAATAAGCCGCAGTGTAAACGCCACGGCGGTTCTTGTCCTCCATCGGTTCCACGGCCAGGCCGATGCGTTTGTAGCCTACGCGCTTCAACACGTGGAAGGCCTCGATGAGTTCATAATAAAGAGGGCGCTCCACGCGGTGGAGGTTGCGCGGCGTCCAGATGGTTTTGCCGATTTCCACCGCGGCGAAATGCTCCCACGGCATAAACATGCGGGGCATGCGGTGCAGGAGACGCGGCATGATGACGAGCCCGCGGATGCCGCGCGCGCGCAGCATGCGGCCAAGCTGGCGGTGCTCGGCGGGTTTTTCAGCGAGGACAAAAGGCTCGATGTTGAATCCCACCTTGTGGGCGCGTTCGACGGCGCCCTCGTAAATATTGCGCTGGAAGGAGGGGCCGCCTTTCACGGCGAATTCGGCGATGAAACCGAGAGTCTCTCGATAGTGCCGCTTGCCTTCGGGCTGCCGCACCATGGAGAGCGCCTTGGAGAGAAGCAGGGACGGCTGGTAGCCGGCTTTTTTGGCGGCCGCCTGGACGCGGGCGCGGGTCTCGGCGGACATGCGGCCGGTGCCGCGCAGGGCCATCGAAACGGTGGCGACACTCAGGCCCGTGGCGGTGGCAAGCTCACGGATAGTGGATCCCATGCGGCGGAGGTTCACGGCAAGAATAACAGTTAATCAACGAAATAATTGAGACGTCCGCCGCGGAGGGGAAGTATGCCGGCGTTACCCACCTTCCACATCCTATGAAAATCCTACTCCCCATTTGCGCGGGCCTCCTGTTTGGAGCGTCCGCTCTGCACGCGGATTCCGTTCCCCTCGATTTTGAAACCGCCAACCAGTTCACGAACAGCTTTCGCGTGCTGAGCGCCGGTGGTGCGACACTCACTCAGACGTCCAACGGTGGCGCCAATGATTATATGCAATCCGCCAATGGCAGCGGATCATCGTATGTTTACGACGCCAATGGTGCCTCCGCGGGCATCTCGTCTTTTACGGTCAGCCAATCGACGTCGCTCACGATTTCGGCTGACGTCAGTTTCACCGTGTCGAACAATTCGTTCGGAATCTACATCATCAATGCCGCGGACGAATCGCAGGGATATCTAGCGATCTTCAATGTCAACTTCAGCAGCACCAGCGACCAGATTCGTTTTTCGAACAACGCCGTGCCGACGACTGCAGGAGCCGGCAGTCCTCTTAACAACGGAAGCTTTGCCAACAACGCCGATACCGGCATTGGTCTCCTCGGCGCATTCAACAATATTTCCCTGACTTACAGCATCAACGGATCGAACGCCCCCGTGCTGACGATGACGGCCGGTTCACAAACGAGTTCGATCACACTTTCCGGCACCGCGTTCACTGACGTCGAAGTCGGTTTCCGCATGTCGAGCACGGCCTCCGGCATTGTGGGCATGGACAATCTCAACATTGCAACCAGTGCCGTCCCCGAACCTTCGACGTATGCCGCTCTGGCGGGAATCGCGGTTTTGGGTTTGGCCACGCTTCGTCGCCGCGGGAATCGCTGAGCGAGTTAATTTATGAAGTTCTTCTCCCTGCCTGCCCGCGCGCTCCCGCTCGACGACTCTTGGGATGTGATTGTCGCAGGAGGCGGTCCGTCGGGTTGCACGGCGGCGGCCGCGGCGGCACGCGAGGGCGCACGGACGCTGCTCATCGAGTCCTCGGGTTGCCTGGGCGGCTCGGGAACCTCCGCGCTCGTGCCCGCGTGGTGTCCGTTTTCGGACAAGGAGAAGATCATTTATCGCGGCCTGGCCGAAAAAGTTTTCGCCGCGGCGAAGGACGGTGTCAGCCATGTCAAAGAGAAGGACCTCGACTGGGTGCCGATCGACGCGGAGCGGCTCAAGCGGGTATATGACCGCTTGGTTACCGAGGCGGGCGCGTCCATTCTTTTTCATACTGTGCTTTCGTCCGTCGAAAAAGACGACGAAGGCGGCGTCACGGCGATTCTGGTGAGCAACAAGGCGGGACTGACCGCGTTGCGTGCGAAAGTTTATGTGGATTGCACGGGTGACGCGGATCTCGCGACGTGGGCGGGCGCCGACACGTTGAAAGGCGACGACAAGGGCCAGATGCAGCCGGGGACGCATTGTTTCATCCTCACGAACGTGGATGACTATGCGTATCGTCACGGGCAGCCGCTCTATTTTACGAACACCGAGAGCCCGATTCACGCGATCCTCGCCTCGGGCAAATATCCGGAAATTCCCGACCACCACATTTGCAACAATCCTGTGGGCCCCGGTGCGGTGGGCTTCAACGCGGGGCACCTTTTCCAGGTGGACAACACCGATCCGCAGGGGATGTCCCGCGCGTTGGTCGCAGGCCGGCGCATGGCGGCGGCCTATCGCGACGCGCTGGCGGAATTTTTTCCGTCGGCGTTCGGCAACGCGTTTTTGGCGGCGACGGGATCGGTTGTTGGCATTCGCGAGACACGCCGGGTGACTGGCGACTACGTGCTCACGTTGCAGGATTACCTGGAGCGTCGGACGTTCGCCGACGAGATCTGCCGCAATTCGTATTTCATCGATCTTCACGAAACCAAGAAGGAGCTGGCGGCCAAGGGCGAGGACTGGGTCTCGAAGTTCGTCCACTACGGCAAAGGCGAGTCGCACGGCGTGCCGTATCGCTGTCTTACGCCGCGCGGTTTGAGAAATGTGCTCGTGGCCGGGCGCTCAATCTCGTGCGAACGTATCGTGCAAGGCAGCATTCGGGTGATGCCGGTGTGTCTCGCGATGGGCGAGGCGGCAGGCATCGCCGCCGCGCTGGCCGCGGCGGACAACGCGGGTGACGTGCACGCCGTGGACACAGATGCGTTGCGTGCGCGCCTTCGCGCCGAAGGTGGTTATTTGCCCTACGAGGCGAATGAAAAAGAAACCAGTCTGAAGGCGGATCGGGAGGGCACGATTTCGGCCGCCGGCGGTCGCGGTTAAAAATCCTGAAGATCGCCGCCTAGCGCCGATACGATACTTGTTGCGGGGCGACGGGTTCCGGAGAAGGCGGAGGCGTCCAGTCGAACAGCGGAACGATGGCGATGTTCGGCTCGTCGGGGCGGCTCGATTTTTCAGGACGGTCCCGGAGAATCACCAGGACGCGACCGGCACCGCTTATAGGAAGCGGACTGCTGGAAAGCAGTTTCCAGTCTCCGTTTTCGAGCTGGGCGGCCGCACGGAAGGCCATTCGTTTGGCTCCCTCGGTGATCGGAACCTGGGTCTTGTCCCGCGGCGGCAGGGTCAATTGTCGGTCGGCGATATTGATGGCAATGGGGAGTCTTGAAAAATTGCGGAACTCGATAGTGCCAACGGGGTGGGCGGCCGGAGAGTTGTCGAGGACAACGCAGTCGTAGAGCAGCGCCGCCTCCTTGCTCACCAGGCCCTGGCTGTTGGGGAGGACCTTGCGGTAAGGCGCGTTGGAGTCGTCGGCAGGAACTAGAATGACGAGGGCCTGTTGTATCTCTGGAGGCACTACAATCGTGCAGGCGGTCTGGCGTTGGGGTTTTCCGTCCACCTCGACCGTCTTGAAAAGCACGATGGGTCCTTGCGGGATTTCGTAAGTGATGGAAAAGCTTTTGGGGAAAACGGCGAGTTCCTGCGCGCCCTTTCCATTCTGAAACTGGAGGTTGAGATCATATGAACCCCAGGCGAGGAGGCGGAATTGGACGGCTCGGGCGGGCGCGATGCCGGCAACGAGGGCGAGCGCGAAGACAAGCGCCAGGCGGTGAAGGGAATTAGATGTCATGGGCGGAGAGCCAGCGGAAAGAAATGATTTTGAACCTGCGGCCGAAAGTCTGGTTGGCGGTGGCGCCGAGATCGGCGGGAGCGACGGTCGCGGCGTCAGTAGTATCCAGATACTCATGACAGCGCTGGACGACGGCTTCGCACCAGGCACGCCCGGAGATTTCACCGGTGGCGGGATTTTGACTGTCGCCATAGGTGCGGATGCGGAAGGTGTCGGAGCGTGCGGTGAGCGAGGGGCCGATGGCGGTGAGCAGGTCGGCCTGCGACAGGTAGCCCGGGGTGAGGGCCGCGCGGGAAGCGGCGGATTGCGTGGTGTCGGGGGCGGTGTTGGCGGCGTTCACCGTGCCGGAATAAACGATTTGTTGTTCGATGTCCTGGGGGACTTTTCCGGAGCTGTCCTTGATGTCGCGAGGATACGTGTCGGACTTCAGGCCGTCGTTGGCGCTGTCTTGGTTGATGGTTCCGGCATCGATGGCGGCCTGCAGCACGCCCTTCAGTCCGGTGCGGTCGGCGACGAGACGACGGTTGACGAAGTCCGCCAGCGAGAGAAAGGGGCCGCGGGCGCGGATTTCGGCGACGATCCTCGGGGCGAGGTCGTCGATTTGGGCGTCGGACAAAATGCGGTAACCCATCCACGTGTCATTGGGCGTGATGCCTGCAAACGGGCGCGAAAGCGCGGTGCTGAAGCGGGAGAAGGGGTGTTTGTTGAGCGGGTCGGCGGGATCGGTGGCGATGCCGTTGTGTGTGTGGAGCAGGGCGCGCCAAGCTTGGATGGACGTGGAGTTGACGTTAAAGCCGCCATCGATGCGGAGGTGCGCGGCGGCTTGATCAACGGTCTTGAGCGCGGCGACGTCGGCAGCGTTGGCGCCGCCGGAAGACCAGACGAACGCGTGTCGACTGTTGGGCAGGCGGTAGCTGGCGGCTTCCGCCTGGGTAACAGTGAGCGTGTCGGGAACGGTAGAGAAAAAATAACCGTCCCAGAGCGCCTGGTTGAGCCAGTAGGAGAGATCGTAGATCCGGTTGAACACGGCCCTGCTCGGGAAACCGGTGGGGTCGGAGAGAGCGAACGAGTCGTCGGTGGGCAGCACCGTGAAGGAAGCGTTGCGGTTCACGTAGAGATTGGCGTGCGAATTTCCGATGGCGTAGGCGGGGTTCAGGTTGATGAGCGAAGCGTTGGCGTGCTGAAGCTGGGCGATCGAGAACAGTGGGACATCGGGCGACGGAAGTTCGCGTATCACCATGTTTTGGGCGCCGCCCGAAGTAATGGACACACGGGTGCCGGCGGAGACGCGGCCTTGGGAATCGGCGTTGGGTATGTCGTGTTTGGTCAAGTTCAGCGTCGTGCCGCCGACGGGCGGCTCCACGTAGAATTCCGTGAGGTAGGACGGGTTGAAGTTGGAGCGATACCCGCTGGAAACCTGTTCGACGAACGGCTTGCGCAGCATGATGGAGGCCTGCGGATTGAGCGTGGAGAGCCAGCGAGGGGCGCCCGGGTTGGGTTTGTCCAATCGGTCCTGTGCATTGGATTCCGGCGGCGTGGTCGGCAGATCCGACATCATCAGCTCCAAACGGTGATACAGGAGCGGCTCGCCGGTATTCTGGGGCGGGATCGTGCGGCTGTTCATGGTGAACCGCCATTCGACGCCGGCACCGACGATTTTTTGATAGGCGTTGGCGCGAAGGTATTGCCGGACCGCCGTGATGTTGCCGGGCGCGATGGAGGAGGGGAGCGGTTCGGTCAGCAGCACCTCCATGCGCGCGGAGTTGTAAGTGGTCGAGCTGGTCTGGGGAAAACATTCCAGAAAGATGGTCTGGGTTTGCGCTACGATGTATTGGTTGAACGGAACCTGGCCCTGCATGCGCACGGCATTGTTGATACCCACATCATTTCTGAGGGCGCCGCGGTCGCTGAGCTTGGAGACGCCGCCTTTGTAGAGCGTGCCGTCGTAGCCGTCGGGACTGTCGACCGCGTCGCAGATCGTGAAGATACGGCTCTCGCCCGGCTCCATATCCCGGGAGACTTCCAGCTTGAAACGAAAGTATTCGGCTTCGGTGTCGGAGGGGTTTTCTCCATACTCCTTGGTGACGATGGGGCTGGAGCCGTGCTTCACGCGTATGACCATCAGGTCGAAGTCCTCGGGCTCGAGGGCGGGGTTGGTGGGCGAAATGGGACTGTAGGCGCCGGTCCGATAGCGAAGCCCTGCGCCGGTCGCCGAGGCGGGCACGAGGTTGGAGTATTGGACGCAGAACTCGTAGGTCTTGGCGGCAAGTTTTACGTTGTAGGGATTCCACAGCGTGACGACTGGCATGATATTGAAGTCCGGCGGGGTGTCGGCGGCCGGGCACGTGAGGTTGTATCCCATTCTCAAATACGTGATGACCGGGGCGACGCCTTGCTGCGTGGCGGTCTGCCGGCTTGGCTGGACGGCGGTGTTGCCGGTGGTCGTGGTTGCGTAGTCGCGTATCAGCTGCCATTTGGGCAGGCTGAACTTGGAGGGGTCCGCCGGATCACCCGGGGTGATGAAGTTGTCGTCCGGCGAGGCGGGCGACGATGGATGGGGCGTGGACATCGCGGATCTGATCCAAGCACCGAGATCACGTTTGAGCCCGCCCCGGGCGACATCGACGGGAAGGCTGTAGGAGTCGAGGGTGAGATCGTGGAAACGGCTTTTGGCCGCGAGCCCGAGAGCGGTTCGTCCCGCCGGATCGGCGTTGGCAAGGGGGAGCTGGGCGAGTGAAAGCGCCTTGGGAAGTGCTGCCAGAAACACAGGGTCGGCGCCGGGGAAGGAGGCCCCGAGTCTCGTGTCAGCAGTGTCCTGTCCGACGGCTTCGATCCCGAGGCGTTGGGCGTTGATAAACCGATAGTCTTCGGTCTGGGCCGCAGGAGTGGACGGAGTGACGGCGGCGGGGTTTAGCCACGGGTCGTTGATGGAGGCCTTGGCCTTTACGCCCTCGTCGCCGACCCAGTAGGCAAAGTGGCCGATGGTGGGAGTGATCGCTGGGTCGAGACCCGGAACGGTCCCAGCGGCGGCGGTGATCGGCTCGGTGGGAGCGACCACGAACCGTTCGGCAACGGAAGCCGGCGCGGCGGTCGCGGGCACTTCGAGCGTGCTGGCGGGGCCGACCAGCAGGACGGCGTCGCGGCTGCCGATTTTAAGTCCGGAGGTTTCGGCGGTGACGGACTTGGATAGCGGACCGCTTGCCGTGGTGACGGCGAAGTCGGGCGTGACGGGCGGGGTGTTAGCCGTGGAGGTGTTTACGGTGAGTGTTTGATTGCCGCTGACCAGCCAGGCCAGCAGTTGGGGATCGCGCGGAGTGGCGGCGGAGGGATTTTGGCGATACACGCCGATCCAGTTGGGGTTGTTGTCCGCGTCGGCCGTGGCATACGAGGCGATGCCATCACCCTTCTGAGAGGCGGGGGCGCTGATGCGCGCATCGGGGCCCATCATGAGCTGAAGCTGGCCGAGCGCGATGTTCAGGCCCATGAGCGCATTCTGGCGCGCACGGGTGAGCTGCTGGTTGTTGGCCGCGACCTGCGTCTCGACGCGAGTGAGCGAGGCGAGGGAAACAAGCAGAAGCACCAAAAACGCGAGGAGCGTGATGGTGATCAGCAAGGCGAAGCCGGAGCGGCGGCACCGGGGCTGGGCGCGGGGAGACATGATGGGGCGGGGTGGGGCGGAGGGGTGTCCGGGAAGTGCGCGGCACTGTCCCGGGCGGATAGGATTACTTTATTCCCGAGGAATCAAACACGGGGCGGAGCAGGGCGGCCCATTTTTCGTAAGCCGGGGCGGCAAAATGGATGCCGTCTTCTTTGATGTAGGCGGGATCGGGTTCGCCGGCCGGGGTGGCGAAGGCGGGAAACAGATCGACGACGGCGACGGCGGGTTTACCGGCGGCGAACTGCTTAAGGAGTGCGTTGAGACGCGGCAAGGCGCCGGGTTGGACGGGAGCCTTGGGGACGTTGCGCGGGGGGATTGTGCAGATGATGATCGGGAGGGCGGGGTTGGCGCGGCGCGCAATGTCCACCATCGTGCCAAGGTTGGAGATCACGTCTTCGGGACGGCCATGCGCACTGAGGTCGTTGGTGCCGACGCAAAACACGATGGCGCGCGGGTTCAGATCAACGACGTCCTCTTGAAAGCGGAAGAGCGTGCCTCGACTGGTGTCACCGCCGACACCGCGTTTGATGATTTTCAGTCCCGGGAAAGCGGCGCCGATGTCCTTCCATCCGCCAATGAGAGAGTCGCCGACGAAGACCACGCCACCCTGATCCTGGGCGCGCTGGGTCCAGTAATAAGCGCGGTTTTCGCTCATCCATGCGCCGGTGCGGATGGGGCCGACCCCGGGCCAGGCGGCTTCGTTCTTGGGATCGGGGTAGGGTGTGGGACCGGTTTGCGCGGGAAGGTCACCGTTGAAAGCAAGCAGACCAGCGAACAAAGCGAGCAGGGGGCGAAGGGGCAGTTTCATGAGTTGAGTGCGAGAGGGGTTTGGCGAGCCGGGAGATTGCCGATGCGGGAAAGGCTAAATGACTGCCAGGCGACCATGGGGTTCAT
Organism: Rariglobus hedericola; assembly: GCF_007559335.1. NCBI lineage: Bacteria > Pseudomonadati > Verrucomicrobiota > Opitutia > Opitutales > Opitutaceae > Rariglobus > Rariglobus hedericola. The sequence continues at coordinate 1,020,062 of NZ_VMBG01000001.1, read as the reverse complement.
GGGAGGGAATTTGGCGCGCTCGAGCATTTCGACCTGCGTCCAGCCCTCGCGTTCGCCGGCATGATGGGATGAGTAGCAGTCGGGACCGTTGAAAATCCCGAAGGGCACCTCGGGGTGGACGGTCGCGTGGTTGCGCAGACTCATCAGCTTCCAGACTTCCTCCGCCTCGTCGCGCCAGCCGAGTTCGCAAAGCGCCCAGATCGCCCAGTGAACGGTCTGCGGCCAGATGCCGGAATTTTCACCTTCACCCGGAGGTATCGGACAGGTGGATACGTCGGGCGGAGGCGGACTCGGATAAGGACGGCTGACGAGGGTGAGGCCGATGGCGCTCCGGCATTTCGCAAGCACGGCGCGCATCGCGCTCTCGCGCATGGCGGGCGTGCCGCAGCCGCCGAGGACGCACCAGCTTTGGGCATTCAGGAAAACACGGTCGTCCGCGAGGGTGCCGAACGGCGCGCCTTCGTCGGTGTAACCGCGCACGAACCAGTGCCGGTCGAAGCCCGCGGTGGCGGCGGTGCGAAGCGCGGCGAGGCGTTCTTCGCATTCGCGGGCAAAGTGAGGATCGCGGGCGCGGGCGAAGGGAATGAGTTGGTCCAGGGCGCGGCATGCCATGCCGGTGTTCATCATGGATTCGCCGAAGCCGCGCGCGCCGACGAGGGAAAGGTAGTCGTTCCAATCGCCGTCGGCGATGCGGATGAGGCCGTGCGAACCCAGGCCGACGCCCGTGAAAATCCAGCGGACGGCGCGGCGAAGGTGTTCCCATACGGTGGCGGTTTCGCCCTCCCAGAAAGGAAGCTCTTCGTCGAAGAAAGCGGTGTTTTCGGTGAGTTGGACGACCTCGGCGCAGGCGAGCACGAACCAGATCTCGTTGTCGCTTTCGTTGTGGCCGGTCGAAAGGGTTTCACCGGCGGCGGGACGGCGGAAAGCGTGGCAGTGGGGAATGTCGCCGTTCGCGTATTGAATCTTGGCGGTCCAGCGCAGGCAACCGAACGCAAGCGCCGGGTCATGGCCGGCGACTGCGAGAGCGGTCTCAGGCACTTCGCGGGCACCGAAACCCACCCAGCCGTATCCGCCGAGATTGAGATAGTGTTCGCCCACGGAGTTGTCCCACGCGAGGTAGGAATAAAGCTGGCCGGCGCTCCAGACCGCTTCGTCGCCCATCCACGTTTCCCTGTCGTGAAACTGGAGATCGCCGAGTTGAGCCGCCCAGGCGAAGCGGGAGGTTTCAGGCGGGGGCGCGTCAGGCAGAACGTCACAACCATAGCCAACCTGGGCGGTCACCAGGCGGCTTTCACCGGGCGCAAGATCGAGCTCCGACGACAATAGCAGCGAAATGCCTTCGGATTCGCCGGAGCCGAACGTGGCGTCTCCGCGTAATTGAAAATCACCGAGGCCGGAATGGAAGTTTTTCCACGAAACGGAGCCGGGTGCGGCCGCGACCACGCGCGGTGACGGGCCTGGTTCGCCGCCGGGAACCACGTCGGAACGCAGACGCAGGCGGCCGGACACGCGCACATCGCCGCTGTTGGTGAGCCGGAAACACGCGGCCAGGCGCGGCTGTTTGTCCGGAGGAGTGTAAAACTCCTGTTCCACGGTGAGTTCGCCGCCGTGCGCATCACGCCAGATTGCCGAGTAGCGGGCGTAGCCGATGCCGTAGCGCACCGATAGTTTCGTCGCCAAGCCGTCATGGATGAGCGGAAAGCGATCCATGCCTCGTTCAAATTCCAGATAAAGTCCGCTTCTCGCCCTGAAGGTGTTCGCGCAGAGATCGGTGTAGCCGCCCTCCGTGGTAAAAAGCCGCACGAGGCCCTGACGGTTGACGAGCACCTGCAGGCGCCCGCTCGAAAAGCCGTGGGTGAACGGCCGCTCGATGGCTGCCGCGCCAAGAAAGCGTCCGTCGAAGCAGGGCAGCCCGGCTTCGTCCTTGGACCAGCATCCGTAGTGCAGGGTATCTTTCATCCGGAAAAACGTTCTTGAAAACGTTACGGGCAAACAACCGCAGTGCTGAATAACTGTTAACCGATGTCTGGCGTCGAAGAGCGCCAGGGTCCTCGCATTTTGAAATCATCATGAGAATCCAGTGGATCCAGAGCACGGCCAACCAGCCTTGGACAACGCAAACTCTTCCGCCCGCCGGCGAGGGCGAAGCCCCTGCTTCCGCCCGGTTGCGCATCGGCGGGCCGGTCGGCCAACCGATTTTGGGATTCGGGGGGTGTTTCAACGAACTGGGGTGGATCGCGCTGCAAAAAGCACCGGAGGTCGAACGGCGCACGGTGATGGCCGCGCTTTTTGATCCCGAGAAGGGCTGCGCTTTCAACTACTGCCGGCTGCCGATCGGCGCCAACGACTATGCCGCCGAATGGTATAGCCATAACGAGCACGACGGCGATTTCGCGATGGAGCGGTTTTCCATCGAACGGGATCGCCGTTACCTCCTGCCGTATATTCGAGAGAGCCTGGCTTATTGTCCGGAGATGACGCTGTTCGCGTCCCCGTGGTCGCCGCCCACGTGGATGAAATTCCCGAAAGCCTACAATCGGGGGACCTTGATCCAGACGCCCGACAATCTCCGCGCGTATGCGTTGTATTTCCGCAAGTTTGTCGAAGCCTGCGCGGTCGAAGGCGTGCAGATCGCCGCGGTGCATGTGCAGAACGAGCCCAACTCCGATCAGAAGTTTCCTTCGTGCGTGTGGACTCCGCCGCAGATGCGCGACTTCATCCGCGACTACCTTTCGCCTGAATTTGAAAGTGCCGGTCTGCCCTGTCAAATCTGGCTCGGAACCATCGAGCGCGGCATCGACCACTACGGGGCACGCGAGGGCTACAAGGACTGGGCCGGATTCATTCTCGACGATGAAAAAGTCCGCGGGATCGTGAAAGGCGTCGGCTATCAATGGGCGGGCAAAGGCGCGGTGCAGCGCACGCATCTGGCCTACCCGGAGCTGCCCATCGTGCAGACGGAAAACGAGTGCTGCGACGGCACGAATTCGTGGTATCAGGCCCACTACGTTTTCGACCTGATCTGGCACTACCTGCAAAACGGCGTGAGTGCCTACGTTTACTGGAACATGGTGCTGGAGCCGGGCGGAGCCAGCACGTGGGGCTGGAATCAAAACGCGATGATCACGATCGATCCCGCGACCGGGCGGGCGATTTACAACCCCGAGTTTTATCTCATGCGGCACTTCTCGGCCTATGTCCGGCGCGGTGCCCGGCGTCTCGAACTCGCCGGTAATTGGTGTGTGAACGCGGTGGGCTTTGTTAATCCCGGCGGCGAAACGGTGGCGGTGATCCAAAACGCCGCGACCACGGAGCGCACCCTCCGGCTCACTCTGGCCGATGGGGCGGATTACGTGCTTACGCTGGCGCCGGAATCATTCCATACGCTCATCCTGCACTCGGAGGCATAAGGCGAAGTTTTCGACTTTGGCGCAGGGGGAGGGATCGGATTAACTGTTCATCAATCCGGCGATTGTGGAAAAACACGACTTCGACTGAGTGGATGCTCGGTCGTGGCCTGCACGATCAGGCAATCGATTCATCGTCTGTTTGGCCTTACCTCTTACTCGACGTTTGGTCCTTCGCGACAGGCGTCCTTCCTACACCGCCCCTTCCTGACATTATGAGTTCCTCCCCTGTTCTTCGCCCCGGTCGATTTCCGGCCATCGTCTTTGCGGTGCTCGCTTCCTTTCTGGCCCTGAATTTCTTTCCGTCGTCGGCTCGCGCCGCCGGGGTCGTTCCGCCGGTTACCGGAGAACTCTACAGCTATGAGGGCACGCTTAATCTCGGCGACCTCCAGTCCGACGCCGGCGTCAGCGCCGGCATCACCGATCTCAACGGTTCGCGCCTGATCAAAATCGATTTCCCCGTGCTCAAGGGTTACCCCGGCGTCAATTTTCCGGTGCCGAAAGAAGGCTGGGACCTCTCCGGTTACGCCGGCATCGGCATCGCCGTGCACAATCCCGGCACCGATCCGGTCGCGGTCACGCTCAAGGTCGATAATCCTCCGACTGACGATCCCAATCCGGCCAACTCCGAGGTGGCCACCGTTGCTCCCGGTGCGACCCAGACGGTCAAAGTTGTCTTCGGGAAATCCTTCGGCCAACCCGGCTACGCCTTGGATCGCTCGCGCGTTATTCGCGTGAAGCTCTTTGTCCAGGCACTCAAAAAGCCCACGACCATCATCGTGGCCAAGCCCATTGCGTTCAAAAGCGCCGCCGCCGCGTCGGCTCCTGCCGCACCGGAAGCTCCGACCAAGCCCTACATCACGAGCTCGACCTCGCCGAAAAACCACACGGTGCCTTACGGTCAGGAATGGCTGCTGGTGAAGGACTGGACTTTCGGCAACAAGCGCGCCGACGCGACCATTCGCAACAAGGGCCAGCTCGATCAAGAGTTTTATTTCCGCTACATTTACGACGGTGCGAAGCTCGACATTCTATCCACTTACTGGAGCTACCACCGCGATTATCCGGAGGGTGATCCGCGTTCGCTGCACGTGTTTGGTGACGACACGTTGACCCTCAAGGGCCGCATTCCCCCGGGAGGCGGTTTGCATCGCCGGGGCATCGAGTCGGGCATGCTGCGCTCCAAGATTCCGTTTGTCCCCGGCATGTATGTCGAGATGCGCTGCAAGGTCACCAAGGGGGTCGGCTCCTGGCCCAACTTCTGGATCAACCCCGGCATCCAATATGAAAACGGCACGTTCTCCAAACTCCCGTGGCCGCCCGAAATCGATATCTTCGAGTTCTTCGGTTTCAGGAACCAGGCGACGCCGCGAACCTTTGAGTCCAATGTGCAGACCAACAAGAAGCCCGAGAAATACGGAATGCCTTATGATATTTTCTCGGTGTTTCGCAAAGGTCACTACACGCCGGGCATGGATTTCTCGGAGGAGTTCCATGTCTTCGCGCTCGACTGGCAGGAAAACCGTCCCGTCTGGCTGCTCGACGGCCGCCCCATCAAGCAGACCTACTACGAGTGGAATGCGCCCGCCGCGCACATTCTGATCTGCAACAGCCTCGGCATCGAATTCGCCAAGGACGACATGAAGCTGATGACCGCCGACGAATCCAACTGGGATTTTGTCATCGATTACATCCGTGTGTGGAAACACCCCGGTGTCGTCATTCCGAGCACCGTCGTGCCCGAGGGCACTCCGTAAGTCCGGGCGTTCACGGCAGTCTTCACCTCGCACTCCATGCATCCCCCCTCCGCGCGCGACGTAACGTGGCGTCCGCGCCCGCCGCCGACAGTCGTTTCAAAGTCGGCACGCTCGTCTATATCAAGGCAGGCATGATCACAGTTTTGCTGTTTCTGTTATCGGGTGATTTTTGCTTCACCCTGATGGAGACGGTCGTGCCGACCATCATGCCGTTGAAGTTTAACTCCATCGTTGCCGATCTTGGAATAGAGGTCGGAACGAAAAACATTTGACGTTTCTGTGGTATGCATGGGATTCGCCGCGACATACGTGCGGGCCGACCTCGCACTAAGTTGATGTGAACTTTTGAGTGATTAGACCTGCTGTAGTTTGGGTGCCGTAGATTGAATGATCGTTAGTTAATCCTATTGCGGAAAAGTTCTCTGTTTGTGCTACTGGATTAATGGCAGTGCTGGCAAAAGGCATCGATTATTTCGGCGCAGAGGGGTTTCCGATCACGGCACGCCGGGTGCGCACAGAGCCGGGCGGACGTCCATCCCACAGAAATGACGTTACCGAAATCGACCATTATCATGACTTCAGTGAATTGGTTTTGATTTTGCGCGGACGAGGCCGGCACCTTTTGGAGGGAGAATCTTTTCCGGTTGTGGCGGGCAATGTGTTCGTCGTGCAGGGCAACCAGGTGCACAGCTTCCGTGATCGCGAAGATCTCGTTGTCGTCAATGTCATGTATGACCCCATGCGCGTTTTGTTGCCTGCAGGTTTACTGCGCCGGCTGCCGGGTTATAGTGCGCTTTTTTTGCTGGAACCGACGTTTCGGAGTGCACACCAATTTTCGAGCAGGTTACAGCTTGATCGCGAGGATTTGGGTGCGGCCGAGGCGTTGGTCGAGCGCATCGAATCAGAGTCAAAGCAGGCTTATCCCGGCCATGAGGCGATTCTCCTGGGCCTTCTTATCGAACTGATGGTTTTTCTGTCGCGTCGCTACGGTGAAAGCGACGTGCGCGAGAGTCGCGCGTTGCTTGAAATGGGAAAGCTTATCTCGACGCTCGAACAACGTTTCAACGAACCGTGGACACTCGCGGAGATGGCCAGATTTGCGCGCGTTTCGCGCACGAATCTGCTGCGGGTGTTCCGGCAAGCGACGGGTAAATCACCCATCGATTATCTCATCGGCCTGCGCATTGAGGCGGCCAAACGACTTCTCCGGCAGAGCAATCGTTCCATGACGGAGATCGGTATTGAGACGGGTTTTGGCGACAGCAACTACTTCGCTCGCCAGTTCCGGCTCGTGGCCGGACGCACTCCATCGGAATTCCGCCGGTCGGGGCGGACATGATTCCTTTCCGATTGTGCTAATTTGAGGGCGTTATGGTCTTTTTGTGAAGGTAACGTAACTGACTTCCTGATAGAATGGGGCGCTTTACTCCCCGCCATGTTCCTTCTCGGACTCGATCTCGGCAGCTCTGCCGTCAAAGCCTCGCTTCTTGATGCAGCCACCGGCCGCGTCGTTTCCTCGGCGCAATCACCGCAGGGTGAGGAGCTGCCTATTTCCGCGCCCCAGCCGGGCTGGGCCGAGCAGGATCCGGCGATGTGGTGGAAACACACCGCGCTCGCTATCCGCGCCGCGCTCGCCGGACGAGACACATCTCGAATCGTCGCCATGGGCATCTCCTACCAGATGCACGGACTCGTCATGCTCGATACGCATCAGCAACCCGTGCGTCCCGCCATCATCTGGTGCGACAGCCGGGCCGTGGAGATCGGTGCGCAGGCCTTTGCCGAACTCGGCGTCGAGGTCTGTCTCGGCCGCCTGCTGAACTCGCCCGGAAACTTCACCGCGTCGAAGCTGCGCTGGGTTCAACAAAATGAGACGGCCAATTTTGCACGCATCCGCAGAATCATGTTGCCTGGGGACTACCTCGCCTTGCGTCTGACCGGTGAAGCGCAGACCACGGTCTCCGGTCTTTCCGAAGGCACTCTTTGGGATTTTTCCACCAACGCCCCCGCCGATTTCCTGCTCGATCACTGGAGGCTCGATCGTTCTCTCCTTTCTGCGCTCACGCCGACTTTTGGCAAACAGGCCGGTGTGCTTGCTTCCGTAGCCGCCGAGCTCGGCTTGCCCGCCGGCATCCCGGTGGCCTACCGCGCAGGCGACCAGCCCAACAACGCTTTCTCGCTCAACGTGCTAAATCCTGGTGAAATCGTCGCGACCGGCGGCACTTCGGGCGTCGTTTACGGCGTGACCGACAAACTCGCCTACGACTCGCAGAGCCGCGTCAACGGTTTTGCCCACGTCAATCATACTGCGGCCGATCCGCGTGTCGGTGTGCTCCTCTGCATTAACGGCACCGGCATCCTCTATGCATGGCTGCGCCGCACGCTCGGCGCCAATCTCTCGTATCCCCAGCTCAACGCGCTCGCCGCCGCCGTGCCTGCTGGAAGCGAAGGCCTCTCGGTGCTTCCCTTCGGCAACGGCTCCGAGCGCATGCTCGGCAACCGCCGCATTGGTTCGCAGTGGAGCGGTCTCGATTTCCTCCGCCACACGCCCGGTCACCTCGCGCGTGCCGTGCAAGAGGGCATCGCATTCTCGTTCAGTCACGGCATCGCCGGCATGAAGGCCACCGGTCTCACGCCGAAGAAAATCCGCGCGGGCAACGCCAATCTTTTCCTCAGCCCAGTATTCCGTGACACGCTCGCCGCGACGCTCGACGTGAGTATCGAGCTCGTCCGCACCGACGGCTCCGCCGGTGCCGCTCGCGGCGCGGGTATCGGAGCAGGTATCTACTCAAAGCCCGCCGACGCCTTCACCGGCCTCGAGGTTATCGAGACCATCCATCCGAACCCCGCACTCGTCGCCCCTTGCCAAGATGCAGCCGCGCGTTGGGAAGCTGCGCTCGCCAAGGCTCTTTCCTGATTCAGTTCCAATTTCTCCCAAGCTCCCATGCCCACGAAACTCACCACCGGTTCCAAAACCTACTTCCCGAACATCGGCCGCATCGCCTACGAAGGCCCTGATTCCTCCAATCCGCTCGCGTTCCGTTATTACGACGCCAACCGCGTCGTTGCCGGTCGCTCGCTCGAAAGCTGGCTGCGTTACGCCGTCTCTTACTGGCACAGCTTCTGTGGCAACGGCGGCGATCCGTTCGGCGCGCCCACGCGTCCCATGCCCTGGCTCACCGCCGCCGACCCGATCCAGCGCGCCAAGGATAAAGCCGACGCCGCTTTCGAGTTCATCACCAAGATCGGCGCGCCCTACTACTGCTTCCACGACACCGATATCATCGACGAGTCCGACACCACGCTCGCCGAGTTCGAGAAACGCATGGCCGCCATTGTTCCGTATCTGAAAGAGAAGCAGGCCGCCTCCGGAGTGAAACTCCTCTGGGGCACCGCCAATCTCTTCAGCAATCCGCGCTTCATGAACGGCGCGTCCACCAACCCCGAGTTTTCCATCCTCGCCCGCGCTGGTGGCCAACTCAAAGGAGCGATCGACGCCACCATCGCCCTTGGCGGCGAAGGCTACGTGTTCTGGGGTGGCCGCGAAGGCTACCTCTCGCTGCTCAACACCGACATGAAGCGTGAACGCGAACACCTCGGCCGCTTCCTCACCATCGCCCGCGACTACGCCCGCGCCCAAGGTTTCAAGGGCAAGTTCTTCATCGAGCCCAAGCCCTGCGAGCCCACCAAGCACCAGTATGACTTCGATGCCGCGACCGTCATCGGCTTCCTGCGCGAGTTCAACCTGCTCGCCGACTTCGCTCTCAACATCGAGGTCAACCACGCCACGCTCGCCGGCCACACCTTCCCGCACGAACTGCAAGTCTCCGCCGACGCCGGTCTCCTCGGCAGCGTCGATGCCAACCGTGGCGACGTGCAAAATGGCTGGGACACCGACCAGTTCCCCATCGATCCGCTCGAACTCACCGAAGCCATGATGGTCATCATCAAAGCCGGCGGCTTCAGCCACGGCGGTGTCAATTTCGACGCGAAGATCCGCCGCAACTCAACCGACCTTGAGGATATCTTCATCGCCCACGTATCCGGAATGGACGCCTTCGCCCGCGCCGCCATCGCCACCGAGAAGATTCTCACCAAGTCCGAGATACCCGGCCTCGTGAAAGCCCGCTACGCCAGTTTCGATACCGGCAGCGGCAAGGCTTACGAAGACGGCAATCTTACGCTCACCGACCTCCACAAGATCGCCCATGAACAAGGCGAGGTAACTCCGAAGAGCGGCAAGCAGGAGCTCTACGAGAGCATCCTCCTTCGTCACATCTAACCACACATCTCGTTATAGGTGCCCGCCAAGAGCAAACGACTGCACCAACTTCGTCGTAGGCTTCTCGCTTGATGCATGCATTTGCGGATGTCGGCTGTCGAAGTGAGGTTTGTTCCGCTGTTATTTGGGGATCGGCCAGTGTCCCTATTTTCGGCAAGTCGGAATCGGCTGCGGGTCGGACGATCTGTCGGCCTGCGCGAAGTCTCCGGGACGGGAGGAACGCAGCTGGCCGGGAGCCGGAGCGGAGTTGCCGTAGGCAGCCCGCGCAGGCGGACGGCGGGCGGAGCGACGACCGTGCCCAGAGTCTTCGCGCGTGTGCCGTTTATGTTCCCGCCAGGGCAAGTCGCCGGGCCAAAAGTGGAGCGCAGCGGAATGTTGGCGCGGTGTCTTGCTCGGTCGGGAATTAGGTCAGCGGCCGCCCCTGTGCGTGACCTCATTTCAGCAGGTGTGTCGTTGGTCGCGTGGGTTGACGCGCGAGCAAATGCGACATGCCAGTCGTTTTTACGAAATCTCAAACGTTACGCGGCAGCGTAAGGAGTAGGGCGTCCCACCTGGAGAGAAACGCGGATGCGTTTCCTAAGTTAAACGCGCGCGAGTCGCGCCTGAACCCATGCTGAGTCCAAAAGCACAGATGAATTTGAAGCACGCGAAGTCTTACTTTCGCGAGCATCTGAGCGTGGGTGATTACTGCTCGGTGGAAGCGCAGGTGCGCGGAGAATGGTTCGGGGAGGCTGCGATTCGGCTCGGTTTGACGGGTGTCGTTGGTGAGGCGGATTTCCTCGCTTTGTGACGGTCAGAATCCGAAGACCGGCGAGCGACTGACCCAGCGGTTGAATTCGCTGCGGCGGGAATCGCTGGGCGGTGAGTTGGCGAACGGCCAGGTATTTTATGATTTCACGATCAGTCCTCCGAAGAGCGTTTCGGTCGTCGCGCTTTATCAGGATGACCGCATTTTGGCGCTGCATGATCGCGCGGTGCGGACGGCCATGTCGGAGCTGGAAAAGCTAGCGGCGACACGAGTCCGTAAGGACGGCGCGCAGGCCGAGCGGGAGACAGGCAACGTGATCGGTGCGGCCTTCCGACATGACACCAGTCGGGAATCCAAACCGCCCGCGCGGCTCGTTCCTCTTCGTCGGTCCGACCGGCGTCGGAAATCGAGATTGCCAATGTCTTCACGTCATACGTCTTCGCCCAATCGAAGCCGCTTCGTTTCGACTGAGTCATTGAGCACGAGGGCTACGCCCGAATTTTTGACTGTAGGCTCGGCGGAAAGAGTTACTGCTCGCATAGCCACTTGAGAGGGCAATGGATTCTACGTTGTTGTTGGTTGCTGCGAGCATCGTCCGGGCGTGATCTAGGCGTAGGCCGCGCAGGAATCCACCGGGGGATTCGCTGTAACGGTCTGTGAACTCCCGGATGAAATGTTCACGGCTCACGCCGCATTTTTCGGCAACGAGCTTGAGGTTGATGGGTGAGCGAAAATGACTGCGCAGGTAATGATATCCGAATTCGATGGGATCGCTGGCTCGAGTGGCGTGGACCTGTTCGCGATAGAGGGCGACCAGCAGATGGTGAAACAGTCCGGTTTCGTGAAAACGGTCGCGGAAGGTGTGCTGGGTGAACCGCGCGTTCAGCTCGTTGAACAGCGCCGCGGCCTCGGATCCGGGGGGCATGTTCACTACCGAGCCGAAGTCGGTTCGGATGAGATTGAACAGCGGTCCCAGTCCACCGATTTTCGCGCTCACGTAACGGAGGACGTAGGGATCGGCCGCCGTATCAATGCGGCCATAAGAGGTGGCTTCATCATGAGAGAACAGCATGGCATGGCCGGACGGCACCGCCTGCATGCCGCGCGAATCACGGAACCAGCCTTGACCGCGGAGAGTGAGCTGAATGGCGACGTGATCCGCCGAGCTTCCGCGACGCGAATTATCGTAGGAGTAGACTGAGGATGACCACTCTTCGTCGTTGCTGTAGATTACCGTAGTAAAAAATGCGCCAGACATGACGTTTGATCACAAATTGCACCCTTCGTATCAAACTTTTCATGAGTATGCAGTTCATCACGGTCTGCTTTGGTAAGGGGAACTCTCCTTTGGATTTATTGAAATCATATTTCTCCCATGGCTAAAATTACCCTGATTGGCGCCGGTTCGGTCGTCTTCGCGAAGAACCTGATCTCCGACATCCTGCAATTCCCCGAGCTGAGCGGCTCGACCATCACGCTGATGGACATCGATCCGGCGCGTCTCGAGACGGCCCGCGTCATGGCCGAGCGCGTGGTGCGCAAGCTTGGAGTGAAGGCGAAGATCGAGGCGACGCTGGACCGTCGCAAGGCGATCACTGGCGCGAACTACGTCATCTGCACGATCCAGGTCGGCGGTTACAAGCCGGGCACGGTCATCGATTTTGAAATCCCTCGCAAATTCGGCCTGCTCCAGACTATCGGCGACACGCTCGGCGTGGGCGGAGTGTTCCGCGGATTGCGCACGATCCCGAAGATATTGGAAATCGCGCGGGACATCGCCGAGGTGGGCGCACCGGGATGCACGTTCCTCAACTACACGAACCCGATGGCGATGTTGTGCATGGCGGCCGACAAGGCCGTGGGCGTGCCGATGGTGGGCCTGTGCCACAGCGTGCAGGGCACCAGCCAGCAGCTCGCCAATTACGCGGGGCTGCATTACAAGCATGTCACTTATCGTGTGGCAGGCATTAACCACATGGCGTTCTTCCTCGACTACAAGTATCGCGGAAAAGACGCGTATCCACTGCTGTTCAACCTGCTCAACGATCCGTCGTTTTCGCAGGACAAGGTGCGTTTCGAGATGATGCGTCGTCTCGGCTACTTCGTGACGGAGTCGTCCGAGCATCAGAGCGAATACAATCCGCATTTCATCCATCACGGTAAGGATGTGATCTCTAAGTTCGACATTCCGATCGACGAATACCTGCGCCGCTGCGAGTCGATCATCTCGACGTGGAAAAAGGCCGAGGCCGAGTTGATCGGCGAAGACGGTGATATCGTGGTGAATCCGCAGACGCACGAATACGGCAGCTTCATCATTCATTCGATGGAGACCAACACGCCGCGCGTGATTTACGGCAACGTGCCCAATACCGGACTCATCACGAATCTGCCGGATCGCTGCTGCGTGGAGCTGCCCGTGCTGGTGGACGCGCAAGGCTTGCAACCCACCCATATCGGCAACCTGCCGCCGCAACTCGCCGCGATCTGCCGGACCAACGTCAACGTGCAGGAACTCACCGTCGAGGCCGCGCTCACGGGCAAGCGCGAACACATTTATCACGCGGTCATGACCGACCCGCACGCCGCCGCCACGCTGCCGCTCGACAAGATCTGGGCCATGTGCGACGAGCTGATCGAAGCGCACCAGAAAGCGGGTCTTCTCGGCGATTTCGCTCCGACGATCAAAAACACGGGCCGTGCCTACGCCGGTCTGGGCGACCGGGTAATCGTTACGCTGGAGCCCGTGAAAGCCTTGGCGTCCATCGCAGGCCAGTCGATTGAGTTCACGCTCACGGCGGTCAATCAGGGCGCAAAAGCCTTCAGCGGAAAACTTATTTTTATATCCGAGGCCGGCGAGGTTGTTGCAAAGGGCGGAGCGGTTTCACTCAAGGTTGCCGGAGGGGCGACGCTCACCAAGCAGGTGGTGCTGCGTCCCGCCGCGGCTACATCGTTGTTCCTGCGGGCGGTCTCGAACGATGAGCGCGTGGTTGGTCGCGAGTATATTTATACCGAGCCGCGGGTGCTCAACGTTTCCGCAGAGGGCGGCCCCGTTCCGGTGGAAATCGAGTTCATGGCTAACAAGCTGCTCAAGGGCGGCCTGACCGTTAAAGGAAACAAGCTCGAGGTGACCGGACGTGTCATTGATACCGCCGTGAAAATCGACGAGAAGGCGCCGTGGGATGCGTCGGTGGTCGAATTCTTTGTGAAGGGCCCGCATGGAGCGGTGAAGCAATTTTTCCTGCTGCCGCGCACGAAAGGCGCGACCGTGCTGGGTAGGGACTTCAAGCCGGTCAAGGACGTGACCTTCAAGGTTGCGATCGACAAGGGTGGCTACGATTTCAGGCTGGCCGCCGATCTCGCCATAATCGGAGTCGTGGAGAAAACGGGTGATCCCTTCTACATGGATTTCGTGGTGGGTGCGGGTGCGCTGGGCGATGCTCATGGCGCCTGTCGCGTGGGCTGGAACGGCAGTGTCAGAAGCTCTTCGCGAAGCGGCCACTACGCGCTCGTCACCCGTGAAGGCCATTGATCGTCTTCGCGGCTCTTTGCTGAAGTGCTCGGTTCGTGCGCTCAGGCGGTCCGATAAACCGCTTGGGCATTCGGACGGTTGAGCGACCCGCTTGAAGTTACCCGTGCAGCGTCCAGCGGTTTTTTCCGGTCACGGTGAGACGTTTTGCGCCGGGAAAAATGACGTCAGCGGTCACCCCTTTGGGCAGGGAAAGCGCGACTTGGATAATTCCCGAGGGCGTGCGTTTCCATGCGCTGGTGATTTTGCCGGCGGGTAAGGGAATAATCGCGCCGCCCTGATCGCCCTCAAACAGCGGAGCGAAGCGAACCGAACTCCAAGCGGGTCCCGTCTGGGTGAGGCCTCCGATGGTCTGCATGAGGTGATAAATCGGATGAGCAGACCAGGCGTGCGAGTGACTTTCGTCTCCGCGCTTGGGAGAGAAGTTTTCCCAGGTGGTTCCATGGTCGGCCATGGCTGCCCAATGCTTGCGGATGAACGCGACCACATCCGCCGAGTAGCCCCGCTCAATGAGGACCGTAAACACATAGGTGACCCAATAGGCGGACGGAGTGGCGGCCGGACGACTGACGCCCCTGATCCACGGCAAGATGACGCGGGTGAGGGCCGCTTCGGTGTTGAGGCCGCGGAGGTTGGCAGTGATTGCCAGAGTCTGCGCGTGGATACTGGTTGTTGAGGCGATCTTACCTTTGCGGTCGAGGCCGTCACGCATGAGGCCATCGGCGTCTATGAGTTTTCCAAGGGCGGTGCGAAGGCGTGCGGCCCACGCGGTGAGCGGAGCGGCCTTCGATTTGTTTCCACCTTGTCGATACATGAGCGCCAGTTTTTCCAACGCGATCAGCAGCCACAGGTTATAGATTGCCGGAGAGCCGTCTTTGAAGAGGTCGGTCCAGTCGAGAAAGAGCCAGAAGCGTTTGTCATAACCGACGAGACCGGTCTTGGCATCGGTGTGCTTGCGGAAGTAATCGAGCGCGCGTTCGACGGTGGATTCGTTCTCCGCAAGCAACGCGGTTGATCCCGTCTGCCAATAGGCATCCCAAAGGGTGAGAAACCAAATAAGCGTGAAGTCGGGGAGGATGCAGTTGTGCGCCATGGTGGGCGCGTGTCCGTAGGTGATGCCGTCGGGAGTCGTCTGTTGCCCGATCTGGCGAATGCCGCGCGCAAAGAGCCGGGTGTCGCCGTTGAGATGAAAGGTGTTCCATGCCTGCACGCGGGCGTCACCCCACCATTGGGCTTGTTCGCGCCACGGTGTGTCCACGTAGGCGTCGAGGCTGCAGCATTGCTGGGTCCAGGCGCAGGTTTCCCAAATGCGTTTCAGCGCCGTGTCGGACGAGTGGAAGCTTCCTTTGCGCGGCAAGGGATAACCGATCCACTCCAGGCTTGGGGCGACACGCAGGTCCGACGTGGTGTCGCGCACCGTGAGCATCAGGAAGCGGAAACCGAAGGCGTGGTAAAACGTGTGGTCGTTGCTGCCGGCACGTAGAGTCGCCCGACCTCCGAATGCCATGCGGCTATTTGCGGGCATGACTTGGTCGGGCGTCAGCGTGGCCGTGTCGATCGTTTCGGCGAAATGAGTGTCGATGATTTCGCCGCCGTTCGCTCCGTGAAGGGACAGCCTGAGATTGCCGACGACAGTGCGTTTGAAGTCGAAGAGGAAACTGCGGAAGCGTCCGGCGCCGGTCGCAGCAAGCGACAACGGCGAAAAGGGGATGTCCACGGCCGGCCGGTGACTGCGATCTTCTTTCTGGCGGAGGCTAACCACATCGCGCGTATCGGTATAACCGGCGGCCGATCGACCCTCTCGGATGCCGAGGAGGGCGGCGGGGGACATCATGCGTCTTTCCAGCAGGGGTATGCCTCGTTCTTCCAAGGAAAACCAAGGCGCGGAGTTGAGTTTCTGAGCGATGGGGTTGTCCCAAGAACTGTCATCAAAGTCGGGTTCCATCCAGTCGGCGGGAGTTTCCCGCAGGTCGATGTGTTCTTGCGGAAAAAGTTGCAGGCTCGTCACGACAGTGTCGCGCCGGATGCCGGCTTGCCGGATAGCTTTCCAGTGCGGCCCGCTGTTGATCTCCGTCTTCCCCCATTTGGCGGCGACGAGCAGGCCGGCCCAAGCTTGGCTGAGATATTGAAAGTTGCTGAAGCCGGGGTTGTAGGCGCGGATCGCGACTTGGTTGTATCCTTTTTTTAGATATGCGTGCAGGTCGATCTCATCGTAGGGCCAGCTGGCCTGGTAGCCGCGGGCCGGACCAGAGGCTACGAAGCGGCCGTTGATGTAGAGCCTGTAGGACTGGTCCGCAGTGATGAAGAGCGGTGCGCGTTTGGGCACGGAGGCGATTTTGATGCCGGTGCGGAACAGCGCATAGCCGTTGTGGATATCCCAATTGGGGCTCTCGGGCCAAATCCATTGAGCTCGGGCAAAGGCTTTGGATGCAGGTGTCATTCCTGATTTTGGTCCGTTCTCAATACGGCTTGTGCTGCTTCACCGTGCCGTTATCCGAATCATCCACCTTGTAAGTCTTCAGCGACCGGAAGAGCGCGCGTATATCGTGAATGCCGCCCCACGTAAACCAGATGCCGGTAACCACCGTCATGACGATGGAGAGTCCGATGGCAGTCACATGCCAGTAGGACAACCAAAGGTCGTTCGACCAAGGTTTGATCCCAGGCATCCAGCCAGCGTATCCGATGATGTTCCAAGCAGTGCCCGCCAGCATTACAAACAGCCAGAGTATGCTCCAGCCGAACAGGCCGCCCGCGATCCACTTGTCGCCCTTGGTAAAGTTGGCATCAAAGCCGATGATTCGTCCCAGCGTCCATGGACGTTTCTGGATGATCGGTCGTCCCTCGGAATCGAGCGGCAGTTCATCCCGGTGGAGCATTTTGTTGATCGGGAAGTCCTGACGGCAGGTCAGCAACGATACTCCGATGTAGAGCGTGATCGCGATCAACGTGGTGAAAAACGAAATCTGGCTTCCGTTGAGTGTGAAGTCGGGAACGGGCAAGCCCAGCGATTGCAGGGCGCGCGAAAGAAAGTCGTCGCCCCAAATCTTGTAAGCGAAAATCCCGCCGCAGGAAAGAATCGCACCCGCCAGCAATGCAGACCAAGCGCCAGCGGTTGTTCCTTTTTTCCAATAAAGTCCACCGATGATGGCCGCACCAGCGCCGCCCACATACATGGCGGTCGTGATCATAAACCACATCACGATGTATTCCGTTGAGCGGAAAAAAGTGCCGAATAAGAATGCGAAGATTGCGACCCCGGTGATGCATCGGCGTAACAAGGTGATGTGTTCTTTCGGCGAAGGGGCCTTTTTCAGGCGGGGCAGGATTACATCCTGCGCGAGAATGCCGCCCCACGAATGTAGGTGGGTCGAATCGCCGCCGAAGATTCCCATAAGGAGCACAGCACAGAGCGCGCCTTTTACGCCGATTGGCAGCAGGTAGGAAAGCGCCACCGGGATGGTCATCTGTTTTTGGATCTGCGCAGATTCGATGCCGGCAATCGCCTGATGGGCAGACTCCGCGGCGACTCCGTAGTCGGCGTGCTGCAAGAAGGTCAGCGCGGCCAATGCCATTAGCACGATCACGGCACCTTTGCCCATTTCGCGCCAGCGACTAAGCAGTCCGCCCATGCGCGCCTCATGCGGCGTGGCTCCGGCCGAATTATAGGCGCTGGAGTTTTGCCAGGCCATCGTTCCGTAAATGGATAGAAACAGGCCGATCAGGATATACCACAAATTGAAGTCCTGCACCGCCCACGCATCGAACGGATTGACCAGCGAATGATTCGGCGGCCGATCTCCGATCGTCGCCGCCATGTCACGCCATGGCACGACCCAGAGCACGCCCACGATTAGCACGATGTAGATCAACTGGGAAAAAATACCTTCAAGGCAGTCCGTGACCATCAGGGTGATAAGCCCTCCGGAAATCGTGAGCGTTAGGCTGATCGTCAGTAGAACCGCCATGACCGGAACATAAGTGGGAAGCGTCCAAGATCCGAAGGCGATCTCTTGGGGAAACTGCATGAAATACACGATGAACCGTGCACCTACGGCGGGGATGATACCGAAGTTGATCACGCCCGCGAGCACCCCGAGGATCCCCGTAAACGAGCGAAAATTGCGGCTGTAACGCATCTCAAAAAACTCAGCCAGCGTCATGGCCTTTGTCTCGCGGAAACGATAAATCACAAAGCCGAAGATGGCCACTACGAGCCCGATAGGGACCGTGATCATGCCCCACCACCATGGCACAAAACCCGACTGCGCGAACATCTCCCACACCGCCACGAACACGACCGCGCCGGCTTGCATTTCGCCTCGGGCCACGGCGAGCAGGTAGCGCCCGCCTACACGTCCACCGGAAACAAAATGGGCCACGCTTTTCATTTGGCGCTGCGTGATAATGCCCACGATCAGGATAATGATCAGGGGGACGAGGATGACTGCCCAATCGAGGAGATGCATGAAAGCTGGATGAAGGTGGTGCCTCCGAAGCACCGATTTGTTATCGGCGTTGCCGCCGCGTTGACGTGGGGGGCGGCCTTAGGGCGCCTGTTCAGTGGAGTGGGAGCCGGTAAGACCGGTCGCGCCTAGACCCAGTATCTGAAACTCGTGTCCGGTGCTTTGCGGGTGGGCTTCTTCGAGGAGTTCGAACCGCACCCGGTGAGGGCCGGCGGGGATATCTTGGACGAGCGTGAGGGTTTCGCGGTAGCCGCCCCAGGTTTTCTCGAACCAGCCATCGCGCGTGACCGGCGGCAGTTTATCCACCTGCACACGAACTTTCCCCATCGGTCCGTTAATGTGATAATCCATCAGGAAAATGCGGGTGCCACTGATTTTGAACTCGATCACGCTTCCGGGCGTTGAACTAACCCAGGCCTTTTTTTCCGGCATGTAAGTCCAGCCCTCGTTGTTGAGCGGCTGAAGATCGGCGGCCTCGAGCAACGTGGTTCGTTCAAACGCATCGCTCAACACGGGGGAGGGAAGTGTCGGCGAGACGGGGGATGAAGCCGCGTCCACCGGGACGGATACGCGGCCTTTTTCCAGCAATGTCGTGATGAACGTGGCGGTGCTGGCATGGCCTTGATTGTTGGGATGGATGTAATCCGCACCGATCTGCGACCACTGCACACGGCCCGATTGGAGCTCGGGCCAGAAGGCATTCCGATAACTGATCATCGGCAGTTGGTAGTGGCTGCCGATTTTTTCCTGCCATTCCTGCGCGTTGATTCCGTCGTTGCGCGACATGAAAAGCAGCACCACCGCGGGCGCTTGCGGTTGCTTCAAAATCTGGCGCACCAAGCCTTCGTAACTTTCGGCGAGTTCCGGTCCAGCCTTGTCGTTCACTGCGAAGTCAACCACGACGAAGTCGGGGGACCGCGAGAGCAAGTCGCGTTGAGCGCGCAGACTCCCGTAGAGCGAATTCGTGGCGCCGATGCCGGCGTTGACGAGGGTGAACCGGGTGTGGGGAAAGGTTGTTTTCCACCAGTCGGCCACGCGGTTGACATAGCGGTTTGCTGGTTTGGTGGCGATCGCGCCTTGGGTGATGGAGCCGCCGATAAAGCCGAGAGTCACCGGTTCGCCGCGCTGCGCTTTGGCGAGCACCGCTTTCAGCCGGGAGAGATCGCCCTCGGCGACCACTGACCGCGAAACGATCTCCGCAGAGTCGGGGAGGGAAGCGATCGCGGGCTCAATCGCGTGGAGTGTGGTCCACGTAAGGCCGAGCGCGATGATCAAGGGGGTGAGTCTGGCCAAAAAGGAGTGCATCGTGGGTCACTTCGAGGCGGACAGGGATGCAGGAATGAAAAACGTGACGCTGCGCGCGGGCAGTTCAATCGGCAGTGGCTCGCCAACCGAGGCGGTGATCGTTTCGACGGGTGAGGGGAAGCCGTTGGCATCCGTCTTGGCGGAGCCTTCCGCATAAAGGTAGCGGGCCAGCGAAGCCGACGAGCCTTCGGGCAGCGACAAATTGACGGTCGCCGGCGTATCAGCCGTGTTGGTCAGCACAACGGACCAGCCGGCGGATGGCGTGTCTTTTGCCGCGGGCAAGCGGGCCGCGATACCTTCGACGCCGGCAGGCAGACCCTTGAGCAGCGAAAAAGTGCTGTCGGGCGGAAATGCGCGGGTGAGCAATGCCCACGTATAGAACCACGGTTTGGGACGGGAGCCGTCGGTCTTGTTGCCCCACATGCCCCAGGTGAAGTTGAAGTGCGAACTGTCATCGAGCATCCATGCCAGCACACTCCAGGTGCCGGCCTCGACGGACTGGATGGCATACTGAGTCATGTAGAGACCGTATTGCCAGTCTTGGTGCAGGGCGTTGTTGCGACCGCTGAATTGCTCACCTTGAGGAACGTCCGGCGGGAACACGGCGAAACCCGCTTCACCCAGAATCAGGGGTTTGGATTTATCGGGATCGTTCTGACGGACCATGCTCCACACTTCGCGCAGGTAGTCCCGAACAAATCCTTTGTCGGCGGATTCGCGGATGGTCGGGTGTTGTCGGCGCTGGTTGGCGTAGAGGTGGATCTCGTAGGCATCGAGTTCCCCGGGTGCGTTAAGCAACATGTGCTTGAGCCAGTCGTATTGATTTCCTGATTGGTCCGGTCCCGAAATCATGAGCCGGTTGCGCAGGCCGCGCTTTTCCAAGACCGAGATAACATTCTTGAATCCCTGATGCCAGGTGTCCCGTGCCTGGGTGTTGTTCAAGCCGGTGGACTTGGTGTAACCCATCCATTCGGGTTCATTCATAAAAATGAACTGCTGGATGCAGGTGTATTTTTTGACGTTGAGCAGGTGATCCAGATAGGCGCCGATGATCTCGGCGTATTTGGGATCGGATACGCCGGACAATCCAGGCGTCTTCATCCACGTGTCGTTCAATCCCCAATCGGTGAGAAGCACTTTGATGCCGAGCTCTTCGCAGATATCCAGCTGCCGGTAGAGCATCTGCATGGCAGAGGACTCGAAGTCGTAGCGATCTTCCCCGAAGTAGCACCAGTTGGATAGCATCATCGTGCGGACGACCGGCATCTTCATCCACTCGAGACGGCTGCGGATGAGCGAAAAGTCCTCATCGTTCATCTTATAGTGACGATAGGCCATCGAATCCCACTCAGCACCGAAGCCGAGGAACGGGCCGTCCAGTGGATTTCGGCCGTTGATGACAACCGGCGCGGCTGAGTCCGGTGTGGCGGCAAACAGACTTGCGGGGATGGCGGCGATTGGCAGGAGGAGAAGAAGTGCGGAAAGAAGACGGGGTTTCATTTTTTAGAAATCATTACGTTCGAGCATGGGAGGGCTGGAGCCTTCCTTGGCGGAAGGCTCACACTTCAACGATAGGGCCAGTAGAGGCAGTTGGGATTGCCCGGGGTATTGTCGCGCAATTCCTGAATGCTGACGACAGCTGCATGGCCGTCAAAAAAGGCACTGTTTACCTTGTCTCCTCCATGTCTCGGATAAGCAGTCCAAGCGTTCGAATAGTAAACGGAGGGCATGACCGATTCGCTAAATTGCGTGGTGGGGAATCGGGAGGTTTCTGTCCACTGTTCAGGCGGCAGTGAGATATTTGCAGGTCTGCCTGTATCGGTTACGAAGAGAGTGCTGGCCGGTTTCGCGATTGTGTTGATTCTGTATTCTCCGGTGTAGGCACCGGGATAGGGTAGCGTGCCTGATGAGATATAATACCAGACTACGGCAGGACCATAAGACGCAGGCATGACACCCGTGCGTGTGATATAAGCCATATCGTAAGGAGGGGATATCGATGCACGGCCTATGTCATCCGCAGGGCAAAGGAAGACCTCCATGCTTTTGTTATCGCCCAAATACGGCAGCAGTCGTGCACGCCAAGTGAACGGCTGGCCGTCTACCGTGGTCTGCTGAGCAGGCAGCCGGCCTTTGTTTTCACCCGTATAGGCGATCATGGCCAAGGTGATCTGACGCAGGTTACTGAGGCACTGGGTGGATTTCGCTTTGTCGCGCGCCCTACCGATCACCACTATCAGGATTCCACTGAGCACTCCGATGATGGCTATGGTCGCAAGGAGTTCTACGAGAGTGAATCCGTCGGGGGTTTTCCGTTTCATGATTCGATGGTAAAGTCCGCCAATTAATGAAGACGTGTGGGGCACTTGCTGATCCCGGTCCTGTGCTATCAGACCTGACGGCGCCGACGGCCCATCACGGCGATCATGGCGCAAGCACTCGCAGCAAGGGCATAGGTGCTGGGTTCGGGAATTGCGGTTGCCACCACGTTATCCACGGCGAAACCGCCGTCGTTTGAGTAGAGTTGAAGTCCTTTCAGGCCGTCATGCGTCGTCGCATTACGGAAATAGGCGAGAGAACTGAGCGTGGTCAGTGAACCTCCGGCCGCGCCGTAGCCGATCGAGTAAGTGTTGGATGCATCATCAAAAGCGATGTTCAGTTGATACTTACTGACGCTGGAGAATGTAGTGTTTCCTGAATTAAGAACAGACGCCGTGAAAATCGCACCGGTAAGGCTTTGCCAGCCGCTGCCTGTATTTGCCGACAGGCTGAAAGGCTGGTTGCTGGCGTTGTTGGTCTGGATGCGAAGGCTGATCCAAGCAGTCCCTGAACTGACAAGGTCCGTCGTTTGATAGAGATTGATAATGAAGGACTGGCTGAAAGCGCTGGGGGCACCTTGATTAACTGTGAAATCAAAACTCAGGTTGAAGTCTTTCGCGGCGGCGGAGGTCAACTGTCTGAGGTCTGCGGTGCCTTGCGCCACGGCTGAGGTGCCTGACCCCAATCCGGTGTTTTGATAAAGATTGGAACTGATATTGGTGTTCCAATTTGTGGGCACGCCGCTGCTCCAGGTTTCAAACGTTCCGTTCGAGATAAGGTTGGTCTGGGCAGTGCAGGAAAGAGCGCCGCCGATCATGGCGGCGGTCGCGAGAAGCAATTGTTGGAGTTTCATGGGATGGTTTGAGCGAAGTTTTTTGTGTGCGGGCTGAACGAAGGGATCTATCGGGCCGCGTTTACGGTGACGTCATCCAGCGCGAAGCCACTGTTGTTGGAGTAAAACTGCAGACCTTTCAGTCCGGCGTGGGTCGTGGGGTTGCGGAAATGAGCCACGGGCTTGAGCGTGGTGGTTTTACCTCCCTGCGGTGTGTATGAGATCACGTAGGTGTTGGAGGTGCCGTTGAAGGCCAGGACCAGCTGGTATTGTTTGGCCTCGGTAAACGATACGTTGTCTTCCTTAAGAATAGAGGGCTCAAAAACAGCTCCAGTAAGGCTCTGCCAGCCGCTGGAATCGTTGAGCGCCCAGAGACTGAAGGGCGCGGTGCTGACGTTGTTGCTTTGGAAGCGCAGGCTGATCCAAGCATTGCCCGAGTCCATGAGCGCGGGCGTCTGGTAGAGATTAATGATGAAAGACTGGCTGAATTCCGGAGCGGATGGATCCTGATTGAGCGTGAAGTTGAAGCTCAGCACAAAGCTCTTGGGCGAGAGGCTGGTTGCCTGTGTAATGTTGGCTTTATTCTGAACCAAGACAACGCTACCGGACCCGATACCTTCCGCTTGTTTGATGATGCCGGTTTTGCTCGCATCGAGACTGTATTTCCAGTCGGACGGCATACCGTGGTCCCATGACTCAAACGTTCCGTTGCTGATGAGGTTGGTTTGAGCGGCGCAGCTGAACGCGGTGATAATTGCCGCGACGGTCGTGATGAATAAGCGAGGGATTTGCATGGATTTAAAGTGGACGACGAAGGGGAGTGGAGCGCGATTGCGCGGTCATTTGGCAGGGCAAGTCGCGCTGATTTACTCCGGAGATTTTCAGCCGGAATAACGGCGGCGGAGTGGATCTGATATGGGTCGGGGTGTTGGGTTTGGAGCCATGCGCACCGTCGAATTTTCGAGGTGCGAAGGAAGGGGTGGAGACTGAAAGCGTTGAAGATGATGAACTCGTGTTTTTTTAACGCCAAAGAGTAAGGTTATTATATTTGTGACTAGGGTGGTCTTTTTGTGGCTTTCCCCCCGTCTTCATCCTGGCAAGGTGGTGGTCTTTTCTTGGGGGTATGTAAGATTTGTGTTCAAAAAAATGGTGCGATTTTAATTTGAAACAAGAGCGTAAGGTGGGAAGATCGCATCAATGAGTGGTAAATATGTGACAAATTTGATCTCCGAGGTTAACCGGCTCTGGATCCCGCAGGAGCTTACCTATGGCATTTCGGATGCGCTCAACGAGAATGATGGTAAGCACGGGCATTCCACCTATATGCCTCTGGGGGCCGCCGGTGGCATTAATACCGGACTTGAGGTCGTCACGCCGCAGCACCGCTATCGTTTTGACGGCATGCGTCCGCAGGCCAGGTCGAAGCCTCCCATCGGAGTATTTCAATATACGCTGGATGGTTGGGGAGAGTTGGAGACAGACGGCGTGACAACTCCGGTGGGGGCCGAACATGCCTTGAGTGTAAAGGTGCCTTCGCGGCACTGCTATCGGAGCGCGCAAGACTGCGGGCGCTGGAGTTTTTTTTGGATGGTCTTTGACCATCCCTACATAATTGAGCGGCTCTACGCGAAGCCCGAGATGCTCAATCGTGTGGTCAACTTGCCAGCGAACTCCGCGCCGGTGCGGGCTGCCGTGGGGGTGTTGAAAATTGTTTGGGGCAAGAATGCCGACGCGTTCGCCGTCGAGCAGGCGCTTTATCGATGGATGCTTGAGATGGAGCGATGGATGTTTGCGCAGCGTCATCCGGAGGAGCCGCGCCAGACCTTGCTGGATGAAGTGCGCCGCTTGACGATGGCGCACATTGAGGAAGCGGTGCCGGTCGAGTGGGTGGCGAAACAGTTCGGCATGAGTCGCACGCATTTCACGCATCACTTTACGCGGACTACGGGATTGTTGCCCGCCACGTTTATGCGCGAGGTCCGCTTGCATGCAGCGGCTGGCTTGCTGAGGGATCAGAATCTGTCGGTGAAGGAGGTTGCGGCGCGAACGGGTTTTGCCGACGCCAACCACCTCTGCAAAACGTTCCGGACCCAGTTCCATCTATCGCCCGGTGCCTATCGGCACCTGCGCACTCAAATCCCCTCCCCGGCGGCACCTGCTTCCTGAAGGGTCTATGGTTGGAGTATTTCACTCCCTCTTGATGGTAAATTTGTGAATGCTAATTTAGGACAGATAAACCAATCTATAGGCTAGAATCGAAAAAGCATTTTAGCCTATGTGAAATATGTGATGTATTTCATTGTCCTGCGTCATTTGATTGAGTCGTTCGGCGAGGAAGCGCGTGCCCATTAACATGCTCTCCAGGCTAAAGACGACGCGGGGCGGCAAGGCTGTGGCTCCGGTGGTGGATATTTTCCCACAGATCACGATGGGCCATCATGACGATGCTCGCATCGCCGAGGAAATGAGGCTGCTGAAAAGTCTCGGTTTCGAGCGTGTGTATTTTGTGCTGTGCAATCCGGGCTATCCGATGTTCTCCAATCCGGTTCTCGCGCTACATCCGCCGGATTTGCCGGGCTTGGAAAATCATTCGTTCAGGTCGATCGCGTCACTGGGAGATCCGAATTTCGCCTACGTCCACCACTGCCGCCGCTTGGGCATGGAGGCCTACGCGATCCTCAAGCCTTACGAAGGTGGCGGTGGAGTGACCGTGCCTCATGGCGCGCAATTGTCATGGAACACGCCGCGCGTGCCCGATGTGGGCGGAGACCGTGTCGGTTTCGATAATCTGCTGGGGCGTCGCCCTGAATTGCGTGTCAAACGCAAGCCTGACCCTGACTACGAACGTCTCATGGCGCAGCCCGTGGAAAAAATCATCGCGCAATTTTGTGTGGAGGATATCCCGGATGCGGAGAGTGCGAAAACGCCAGGCGAATCGGTCTCGGTTCAGGTGAAGTTTCACCTCTTTATCAGTGCGGACAACGGAGCCTATTCGCGCTACGAGAAGCCGCTTAGCGTGAGTGAAACGGTCGCGCCGGAGCGGGTGATCGATCCCAATGGATTCCCGATTTTCGTCGAGCGTAAGCAATGCCGATCATTCGTTTTGACGGGATTCAGTTTCTCTCCGGATGTCCGCTACTTCGCACTGGTGGTGGAATGCGGCTCCAAGCTCCACACGATACCGCAATCGATGGTTGGGCTGCATAGCGCGGAAGGACCGTTGCCGTCCACGGTATCGACGCACATTCGCCATGGCGGAAATCCAGTGCAGGCGGCCCGGCCTCCTGGCGAGCGCATCTGGGGCATGGAGCAGCACCCGCGCGTGGAGGAGTCCTTCGCCGCCGCCATCGCCGGGTTGTCGGAATGGGGCTTTGAGCATGAATGGCATGGCGCGGGATTTTGGGGCCCCGGATGGTCGTCGAGTTGTGCGTTCGGCATTGCCCGGGGAAAGCTTCAGTGGATGAAGGGCACGCCCTGTGAGGCGTATCCGGAAGTGCGCGAATATTGGCTCGATTGGGTGCGCAAGTGCATCGACATGGGTTTCGATGGAGTGGATCTGCGTCTGCAGAATCATTCGGGCATGGTCAGCGACTATGTGAACTACGGTTACAACGAGCCGATCATTGAGGCCTACCAGACAAAATACGGTGTAGATATTTTACGGGACGAAGCGGATCCGCTGAAAGTCATGGCGGTGCGCGGCGACTTCTTTACCCGGTTTGTCGAACAGGCATCCGTGCTGCTCCATCAAGCAGGTCGCAAGTTGCAGATTCACCTGAGGAATTGTCACGAAAAGCCGCGGCTTAGCACTGAATTCAATGAGCTGGGTTTTTGGGCGATGCCCAAGATATGGCTGGAGCAATGGCGTCATTTGGTGGATCTGGCGGACGAGATCACACTCAAGGATTATCACTTCAACCGCTACGATCCGACTGTGGCCATCGACATCAAACGCTACGCCCGTTCGCAGGGAAAACGCGTGTGGGTGCATTGCTATCTGTCCCAGGGGCGTGAGCTGAACGCGCAGTTTTTCAACCGAGTGGAGTCCGATGAAAACGTAAACGGCATTCTCCTTTATGAGGTATCACATGCGGAAAGAGGCGATGTGAACTTCGGCTTGATCGAGCAGTGCGGCCCGGTGGGTTTCCACCAGCCGAACGAACGTATTTTGAGGACGATCATGAAGCAGTGCGGTTTCGGCGAGCTCGCGGGGAAGGCAGGCGCCCGGGAAATAGAAATCCAACGGAAAGGTGTATCCGTTTTATGATACCGAATGCTCACTCCGAGGGGTGATCTGCTAAATTTTACCTAACAATATATGAATACTTCGAATCAAAAAATAACGCCTCGCGTCCCCGGTTTCGGCGCCTGGCTTGCATCCGGCTCACCCACGGTGGCGGAGCTGGCCGCGCAATGCGGTTTCGGCTGGTTACTGCTCGACATGGAGCACGGATGTTTGCCGGAGGCCGAGCTGTTGACCAATCTGCGGGCGGTCAGCGGTTATGACGTCGAGGTCGTGGTGCGCGTGCCCACGCACGAAGCCGGATTGATTGGTCGTGCGCTGGATTGGGGGGCGGATGCGATCATGGTTCCGCATGTCAAAACCGCCGAGGAGGCGGCCGCGCTGGTCCGAGCCATGAAGTATCCGCCTCTCGGCACGCGCGGGTTTTCGCCTGCCGTGCGTGCCTACGGCTATGGCCTGCGAGCGAAGGAGGCCGCGGGCGAGGCACGTCTGTTTGTTCAGATAGAAAGTGCAGAAGGCGTCAAAAACGCGGAGGCCATCGCAGGTGTTGCGGGTGTGCATGTTTTGTTCGTCGGTCCGGCCGATTTGAAACTCAGCCTTTCAACGATACCGGAGGCGCCGAACTACGATGACGCGCTGGACTGCGTAGTGCACGCGGCTCAGCGGAATCGCATTGAAGCGGGCATACTCATCCGTGATCAGGCAGACACCGCGCCTTTGCTGAAGCGGGGGTTTACTCAAGTCGCGCTGGGTATCGACATGGCGATTTTGAGCGCCGGATTTTTGTCCTTAACCAAGGCGGGAGCGTCCGCATGAGCGCCGCTCGCGTTCGCCTGGATTGATCACGTGAAAACCACTCTTTCATCGTCCCAACAAGTCGACGACATCGTCGCCCAGCTCACTTTTGAAGAAAAGATTTCGCTTCTGGCGGGAAGCGACACCTGGCATTTCGGCGGGGTTCCGCGGCTGGGAATTCCTCCGCTGCGAGTCGCCGATTGCGGACATGGCATCACCTTCGTGGACGAAGGCGCCCCAGCGACAACCTGCCTGCCCACGGGGATAGGCATGGGCGCAACCTGGGACGCCGCGCTCATCCGGCGGGCGGGGGGATTACTCGGCCGCGAATGCCGCGCGACGGGCATCGGCATTCTGCTTGGCCCGATGGTCAATCTCCAACGACTGCCGGTGGGCGGGCGAAATTTCGAAACGTATTCGGAAGACACGTTTTTGACCGCCGTCCTCGGCACGGCAATGATCATGGGCATTCAGGACACGGGAACAGGCGCCTGCGCGAAACACATCGCCTGCTACGGTCAGACTAAGTTTTCCCACAAACACAGCGTGGAGGTCGATGAACGCACGCTGCACGAGCTGTATTTGCGACATTTCGATTACATCGTGCGGCACGCGAATCCTGCCGCGATGATGACCTCCTATAATCGGGTGAACGGCGAAGATACCGCCGCGCACAATCACCTCATTCGGGAATTCGTCCGCGACACGCTCGGCTACGACGGACTCGTTTTGTCGGACTGGGGTGGCGTGCACGGTCCCGAGGTGATTGCGGCGGGACTCGACTTGGAAATGCCTGGTCCGCCCAAGCACGTCACCGCGGAATCCATGTATGCGCAGATCGCTTCCGGCGCGCTAACCGAGGATGAAATCGATGAGCACGCGGCACGTGTTCTGAGGACGAATCTGCGCCATGCCATCAGACCGGATCAACCGGCGGAGCTGGATTCTCCGGCGCATCGTCAGCTCGCGCGAGAGGTGGCGGAGTCGTCGATTACGTTGCTAAAAAATGAAGACGACTTTCTTCCATTGAATCCCCACCGGTTGCGCCGCGTGGCAGTCATCGGACCTAACGCAGCCACCGCCCGGCTCGGTGGCAGCGGAAGCGCCTCCGTCACTCCCAGTTATTCTATCTCGCCGCTGGCCGGACTGCGCCAGCGACTTGGTCCGGAGATCGAGGTGGTTTATGCGGAGGGCAGTCCGTCTCATGGAAAGGGCCGTCCGGTGGATCAGGGATTTGCGCATAGCACTTCAGATGGTAGCGGGGGTAACGGCCTGAGCGTTGAGTTTTTTAATAACATCACGCTCGACGGGGCACCGGTGTGCCGGAGCATTACTTCGCAAATAAACTATGCGTGGGGTTGGGCTGCGCCGGCCACGGGGGTGCGACGCGGACATTTTGGCGTGCGATTTAGTGGCGAACTTAACGCTCCGGACCGTGAGGGGCTTGAGACTCTGCACTTGCTGTATGAATCCGGTGGAGCCCGCGTATGGATCGATGGTGAATTGGTGCACGATAACTGGGACCCGGCAGAGCACGGACTTTTTGAAAACCGTTACGGCGCATTTATCGCAGACATCCCGATCGTCTTCAAACGAGGCGTTGCCGTCTCGGTGCGTATCGATTTCCGCCAGCTTGCGTCAGGGTCTGCGTTGCGTTTGGAGTGGCCCGCCGTCGAAAGCCACGCGCTTCAGGATGAAGCAGTCGCGCTGGCGCGCACTGCGGACGTGGTTATCGTGTGCGCCGGCTTGAACAACCGCTTTGAGGGCGGAGGCTGTGACCGTGCAACGTTGACGCTTCCTGACGGGCAAGACGCACTAATCGAGGCAGTGGCGGCAGCAAACACCAATACAGTCGTGGTGCTGAACGGAGCCACCGCCATGGCGATGCCTTGGCTGGATCGAGTGCGCGCCGTGTTGCATGCCTATTATCCCGGCCAGGAAGGTGGCGCTGCGCTGGCGCGCATCCTGTGTGGCGATGTGTCCCCATCAGGACGTTTGCCGATCACGCTTCCTCGAAGACTGGAGGATGTGGCGGGCATGGCTTTTTATCCCGGAGATGAACGTCATATGGTTTTTGGTGAAGGAGTTTTTGTCGGTTACCGCCACTTTGTTTCGCAGCAGAGGGTCACTCCGCTTTTTCCATTTGGATACGGACTCACGTATTCAAAATTTGATTATGCCAACCTCATCCTTTCCAAGCGTGAGTTGTCAGCCGGAGGTGATTTCGAAGTCTCGATTCAACTCACCAACGTGGGGCGGTGCACCGCCTCCGAAGTCGTCCAGCTTTACGTGGGCGCGGTGAATCCTTCTGTGAGTAGGCCGAAGTGGGAATTGCGCGGCTTTGATAAGGTGACATTGGCTCCAGGAGAATCGCGCCGCGTGCGGTTCTCGGTGAGCCCTGAAGACGCGGCCTTTTATTTTACCCAAGAGCGTGGATGGACTACAAGTAACGGCGATTATCGCGTTCGAGTCGGACCGGACTGTATGTGTGGAATGGAGGCCGAGTTTACGTATGGACCTAGAAAAGCACTTAATAAGCTCTCAAATCCTTAAATTACCTTATGAGTAAATCGAGGCTAGCTTCGGTTACTCCCCAAATAGATAGCTCAACTGGGGAAAATGCAGAGGGCCGGATACGCTAATCAACGTAACGAAGAGATCATCGCTTGGGTCGAGGAACATCCCGACATTAAGGCGGAGATCGAAGCGCGCGTGAAAAACGTTCCGGAAGCCAACCGTCAGCGCGCGTTCCTCACGGCCGCGAAGACGGAGGCGATGAACCAAACGGTCAAAACGTCGCAGGGGATTCGGGCGTAACGGCCACAGGGTTTGTTCGGCGGCGGTCACGAAAGTGACCGCCGCTTTTGCGTTACCGTCGTAAAGGTTAAAAGGAAGAGGAAATCTTAGTGCTTTTCTTCGGTTTTCCAAGCCTGCGGGCTTAGTCCTTCCACCCGTCGGAACACTTGCGCAAAGTAGTTCGCGCTTGTGAAGCCGCAGCGCGGCGCGATCTCGCTAACCGGCAAGTTGCCCTTTCGCAACAGGGCCTTCGCGTGCTCTAGCCTCAGGCGTAGCAGTGCCGTGTTGAAATTGTCCTCGCCGGCCCGTCGAAACACTCGCGACACATGCCCCACCGAGAGGCCTAGCGCCTGCGCCGTGCTCTTCCGATTGATCGGCTCGTGCGCGTTCTCCTCCAGATATCGTAGAATCTCCCAATGCCTTGCCCGCTCCCGGGCCCGCCCATCCATCTCTGGTGCGTGCAACTGCTCGACCCACTCCCGGCACAGGACGGGCCAGAGCTCGGCGGCGGCCGCCGCCCCGCTCCACCGCTCCAGTCGCGATAGCAGCGCTCGCGTCAGCCCCGAGGGCCGCCGTGTCAGCGAGATGCCTCGCAAACGACCGCTTTGCTGGTCTCCGCTGTCCGGCTTCACCTCTGTGATCTCGCTCCACGCGAAAAAGGTCATGTCCTGTAGCAGCGTAACGCGAAAGAAACGCACCGGTCCGGTGTAATGAATATTCGAATACGTTCCAGGCGGGAAATACGCCAGTTCACCAGGCTGCATCACACGCACTGTCTCGCCGCGGGCGTCCCGCAGCCGCGCCGAGCCCGCGAGGAAAAATTTCAAAAAGGGGCGGCGCGTCAATCGGTGCCCGCCGATGCCTTCCGGCTGTCCGTGGAAATGCCAGGCGCGCGCGTCCGCACAAGGCGTCTCCGCGAGCTTCCGCATCCATTCAGCCGCCTGTTCGACCGACACCGCTTCCGACTGGGGCACGTCGCGCCAATCCCCGGCCCTATCTGGGATTCGAGAGCACATTTTCTGTAATGTGACATTTTTGATCTCCGCACCAAGCCCTATTCCCTCGCCCACTCAGGGACGCCGCTCTGCCACGCCATGACTTCCCATCCGACCCAAATCTTCCTTCACAACCCGCAGGCGCTCCGCGCCGAATTCCGTCTCGATGACGCCCGCCTCCTACTCTGGTGGTCGCCGGGTGCCGGTCATGACAATGACGCGCTGGAGCGCAATTACTCGAATCGCGACGACCATTTGGATGTTTTCGAGCGCATCGTCCTTGAGGACACGCCGCTAGATTCCTTTCGGTCGTGCGACTACGACGCCTATCGAGTTCACCTGCGCTACGCCGGCCGCGACATCGAACTCGCCACCGTGCCGGACGTGCCCGTCGTGTTGCTCACCGCCCGTCGAGGTAATCTTTGCGTCCGCTTCAAGAGCGCGCGGCACGACAGGCTTCTCGCGGCTAACGCCAGAAGTTGGGCCGTGCGTCACGAGGAGGGCGGGCGCACCTTCGAGTTCGCCGCCTGCGTCGGCGAGGGCGGGGGGGGCTTTCGCCACCAGCCGATCTTCGAGTCTGGCCGCGCCATCCATGGGCGCGTCGAACTCGCCGAGGGCCAGACGCTCTTGATCGGCGTCGGTATGGAGGGCAAGGACATCGCCGGCCGGCTTGATGACCTCGCTGCACGCTCTCTCGCCGAGATTAACACCGCCACCGACGAAAACGTCGCCAAGGATTTGACCGAGGGAACGCCGGTCTTCCGCTCCGCGCCCGATCTCGACCGGCTCTACGAGCAGACGCGTCGCTCCCTCCATGGCGCGATCGACGACTCGGGAGCGCTCCGCGCTGCGTTGAAGGACATCTATTACCTGATCTGGGTGCGCGACGGCGCCTTCTGCTTCAACTCCCAAGCCGCCGCCGGCTGGCTCCACAAGCACGTTGCGTGGTGCCGCTACCTGCTAGCTAATCCTCTAGTGATCGGTGCCGAAGAGCCCGCGCTGCCGCCGGGCAGGACCTACGGCCAACTCGTGGCACAGCGCTTTGGCAAGCTGGAAGAAGACGGCCCTTACTACGTGGTCTGGTCCGTCTTTACCGCCTGGGTCCAGACCGGCGACCCTACGCTGGTGACACCCGCGCACCTCGCCCTGCTGGAGGAGACCGTCCGCTGGACTGAGACCTATGCATTTGACGAGGGACGCGGGCTTTTCCGTGAGCGACTCGTGGACGAGAGTCCTTTCATCGGTTCCCGCGACGACGGGTGGGACGCGGCTACCGGCGATCTTCAGCGCGAAGGTGGTATGCGCTTCCAAGGGCGTCAGATCCGCTGGGCCTACAGCGCCTACATGAACCTGCTCATGTTTGGAACTTACAGCATGCTTGCGGCGCTCCCTAGCGCCACCTTGGCCGCCGAATACCGAGCAAAGGCCGCGCGCCTTTGGCGTCAGCTCGCCGCCTTCCTTCCCTCCGAAGGCCTGCCACCTGCCGGCGAGTTGGTGCTCGATGACGGCTCCTGTGTGCTGGCACCTCCTTACATTCCCAAGACCGCATGCTACATTTGGGCCTTCGCCCTTCCCGGGCTCGCACCTTTGCCCAACATCGATGCGGTGCGGCTAAATCTCCTGCGCGACGTCACGGCACGGCCGCGAGGCCACTGGCTAAATGCCATCACCGCCTTGATCGCCGCAGTGGATCCGCTCGTGTGCGATGAGCAGGAACTCATTCGCGCGATCCATTACATCGCTGCCCAAGGGCAGCGTTCCGGAAAATATCTGCCCATGCCTGGCACTCTGCCGGAAAAATACGACGCCCCAGAGGGCATTCCCTACGACGACATCCGCCCGCAGGCCTTTTCGCAGAGTTCCTACCTCGCTGCCTGCACCAGCCTCGGCGTGCGACGACTGCCCTTCGGTCTTGCGGTCCGACCGACTCGATTCATGGAAAAGCTCTCCGCCTACGCTTGGGGCGAGAGCCGCATTGACTTCGTGTTCGGTGCAAATCACGAGGGCGTGTGCATCGACGGCTTTCCCCTCGTCGGCTCGTTGCAGCTACCTGCAGAATCGCTGTCTCCTGGGCGTGTCGTCGTTTCTGTAGGATCATTACCAGCCAGCCCCGTGCTGGCCCGGTCCAACCTCGCTCTTCATCGAGCCATCGCGGAAAGCGACGCCGTCTGCTACGATCTTGAGTCCTTCGGCTTCGGCGAACTTGTCTTCACCCGCCGCCTGCGTTCTTTGAGTCTCTCTCCAATCGAAGGCAGTGAACATCCCGAGTCCAACGTCGCCATCGCTTGGACTGAGGAGAGCGGTCTGCATGTCGCCCGATTTGAGGGCGTCGGGCGCTTCCGCGCCACGGCCATTCTGGTCTGAAGCTCCTTGCCACTGATTCTTATAAACAAGAGGGGCGTGGCATCCATTTGCATAGCGTTAGAGTCGCATGGCTCCTCTGCGGCGACACCGAAATGCGGGCGACCGGACACGGTCCTTTCGCATCAAGGTTCGTCTAGATGGGCATCGCGGTTTTTGAGTAGTTGTCCGGACCAGTCTAGGGCTGGCTAAGACTAAATACCGCCCGATTTGAGGATGTCACTTGAGGCTTCCCGAACAAGTTGAAGCCCGTGGCAGTGACGGGTGTTGATTTCCAATTCGTCGAGGTGGAGCACAGTGCGGTCATCGATGATAAAATTTTCTATGATTACATTCTCAATGGTATGTTCGGCATCCCATCCGCCGATGAGCGACACGGTGTAGCCGAGATTGTAAGGCGTGCGTGTCCAGTGGATATTCCGGAGGGTGATATTACGTATGCGACCGCGTTCGAGATCGGTGCTGTAACGCGAGCGCGAGATGCGGAAGTCGATCAATTTGTCGTAGCAGTGCTCAATCCGGATGTCATCGAAGAGAACATCTTCGATGAGAGCCCGGTCGTTGTTATGGAGTGAGAAGACGGCTCCTGTCCCGTGGACGTGAAGCACGTCGATATCACGAAAAGTAACTCCACGCACGTGCTCAACGGAGAGTTCATGACCAATCTCCATGGCATTGCCTCCCTGCCAGTTGGCGAGGGTGCAGTTACGAACCAGGACATTTTCGACGTTTTCGCGTCCATCGATCTGAATGGGACCGGCGCCTTTTCTCCCAAGTTCGAAGGCCTTCACGACGATACAGTCGTCGTTGTTGTGGAAGAAGGAGTCCTCGATGAGGACATCGCGTGATCCGAGAATGTCGATGCCGTCGGAGTTCATGACTTCTCCGATCTGTTTGAGGTTGCGGACGCTGGCACCAACGCAGGCGGCCAAGATGAGCATCCATGACTGGGGACGTATCATCGTGAGGTCTTCGATGAGCACGCCAGGGCAGCGTTCGAGAATGATGGAAGGGAATCCTTCGCCCGCTTCCTTGGAATAAAATGAGCCGTCAAAGATGCCATGACCGCACAGGCGGATGCCTCGCTTCCCCTTGACATGAATCCGTCCTTTGAAAACGGAGCCGCCCGGCAAGTAGAGTGTTTGATCGTCCTGAAGGGTAAGCAGCGGTGACTCGGTGATCTGGCCGGCTGGGAAGGTTATGACGCCGGGTGCGCCAGGCTCAGGTGGATTGGTCTCGGGTGGCTGGGCAAAAAGATAGAGCGGTTTGGGGCTTCGCGCGAAATCAACCGAGAGCTTCTCCGGTTTGTGAAGAATAAAACGCACGGTTTTCCCTTCGACGGAGGCGATCAGTTTTTTCGAAAGCGGGCGTAATGTAACTGCGGATACGGGCTGCACCGATGTGATTTCCACGCGAGCGGGAAAATCGGACGGGGCGAGAGCGCAAAGGGCGAAGTCGGCCACGCCCGTGGAAAGCACTTCAACAGGATGGTCGTTGATCCGAAGCGTGCAGGCGTTGGATCGGGGCAGGGATTTTGGATGGTTGTAGGTGTTCATGGAGGCCTCAAAGAGAGCGTTTCTTACGCGGGATGGGATGCCAGAAGGTGCCGGCGCTGGTGATACAAAGTGACGATGAGTTCGCCGAAAAGAGTGTTGGCCCAGGCGAACCAGTGACGGGTGAAGCGGTGGGCATCATCGCCGTGAAACGATTCGTGCATAAACCCGGTGCCGGCATGGGTGGTTTTGAGATAACGAAGACATTCAAGGATCTCCGTGTCTTCCGTTGCGGTGAGGGCCTGCATGATGAGGGCCATGGGCCAGATCGTGCCCGGGCCGGTGTGCGGGCCGCCGATTCCACGGGCGGCTTTGCCGGCGACGTATTGAGGATTGTCGGTGCTCAACAAAAAGGCGCGCGTGCGCAAGTAACGGGGGTCATCCTTTGCGCAAAAGCCGAAATAAGGCAGGGAGATGAGCGAGGGAATATTGGCATCGTCCATGAGATTGATGCCCCCAAGCCCGTCGACTTCGTAGGCCCAGATTTCGCCATGGCTCGGATGTTGGACGACGGCATGCATATCCAGCGCCCGGTTGATTTCCGTCGCGAGAGCCTTCGCTTGGGTCGCAAGTTCGGCGCAGGCGAGGGCATCGAGCAGCAGAGAGAGGTTGCGCAGGGAGACCGCCATCATGGCATTGGCGGACACCAGAAAGGGGTATGCGACTCGGTCGTCGGACGGGCGGAATCCGCAGCGGATCAATCCGCAGGTCCGGCTGGGAAGGCCGTAGCCATCGCAAGGCAGGGACTCATGCGCCTGCCCCGGTCGCACAAATGAATAGGGTGAACGCACGTTGCCATCAGGGTCGCCCGAGGCCTGTTCCACTCGAATGACGGAGAACACCGCGGCGACAGCGTGTCGCCAGTGTTCATCGAAAGGCGAGGCATCCCCGGTTGCGGCCCAATAGCCGTGTGAAAGGCGCAAGAAGTAGGCGAGGCTGTCGATCTCCCACTTGCGCTCATGGACGCCGGGGCGCATCTCCGTGTCGTCGTCTTTCCACTCGCCCAAGACTGGCTCGCGATAAAAGGCGTTGGCATAAGGATCGAGTAGAACGCCGTCTGTCTGGCGGCGGATGACGCCGGCGATTAAGGAGCGCAGCGCGATATCGGTGCGGGCGAGCGGGAGGTAGGGCCAGATTTGAGCGGCCGAGTCGCGCAACCACATCGCGGGAATATCGCCGGTGATCACATAGGTATCGGGCGATCCTTTCTCGTCGATGCGGTGATCGACCGTGGTATCGAGGGTATTGGGCAGGCAATTGGTGAACAGCCAGGCGAGTTCGGGGTCGGCGATGGCGCTCGAAACGTCCGTGATCAACGCCTCGATGGCGGCGTTCTTAAAGCGGCGCTGGTCAGGCGCGGGGCGTTGGGACGGGAGGGACGGGGATGTGGGCATGAAAAAGGGACGGAGGACAGTTCAGCAGAGCTTGCGACGGGTCTTAAGGGCACGCCGGCTGCGGCAAGGCATGAAGGGCACGCTCAACGACGCGGGCGTCAGGAACGCGCAAAACTCATGGGCGGTGTTTTGATGACATTGGCTCAGCGATCGGGCGGCCTCAATTTTGCCCTATCGGGACCCGTCCCGCCGATACGGGACAGGTCCCGAATTGGGGCCGTTGTTCTCCGCTTACTGGTCGATGAATGGTTATCAGGTAATCCGAGTGTCCAATCGGGCTTCACCTTCGTTAGCCCGGTTCCGCCCCATAATCACATGAAACTCCCCGTCATCCTCTCATGCTGCGCTTGTGCGCTCGCAGCTCCGTCCCTTGTTTGTTCTCAGGTCTTAATGATTGATTTCGGCCCGACCCCAGTCAGCGGCGCTTCGCTTACAAACAGCCCTTATCATTCAGCCGATACGGCGTTCACGGGGACCTTTTGGAATCAAGTGGAAAAAGTCGATATAGCGACAGGCAGCCTGAATTGGTCCGATGGCACGTCGGCTACAGGAGTCTCGATTAACCTCGGCAGTGTCGTGTCAACGACCTCTACCACCATAAACTTGGCAACTCAGCCTGCTACAAGCTCTGCCTTGGGAACGACGGTTGGCGGCGGCATTTACACGTCTCCTTCCGTGGGAAGGGACGCTATTTTTTCTGGCACTGCTGGCAGCACAAGTAGCACCGGCATTCAAGTAGGCGGACTCGCTGCGGGCAGCTATGACATTTACATTTCGGCTCGAAACACCAATGCCACCGGCACCACCGTATACAGTCAGGCGTTGTATGCAGGCGTTTCTTCATCGGCCGGGAACTTCGATTTCAGCGGCTATAGCAACAAGTCGCTGAATTATTCGAGCACAAGTTCCCCGACGACGTGGACGGAAGACGGTGTCTACGTAAAACTATCCATTTCATTAACCTCTGGAGACTACCTCAATATTGCCTCTGCCGGAGGTGGACAGGAATTGCGAGGCTTCCTCAACTCGATTCAAATTGTATCCACTTCGGCCGTTCCTGAACCGTCTACTTATGCGTTCATTGCCGGATTGGCCGGTCTCGTCGGCACCGTATACTGGAGGCGCCGTCGTTAATCGCACCCGCTCTAAAGATTCCAGCTACTATATATAAGCCCGATTAAGTGAAGGCGCCGCATGCATGCGGCGCCTTTGTCGTTTAGCTGGTTTGATGTCTTCTGACACGGGCGCGGGATGAGGCGGATCCGTCGGTTCCGGTGGCGGTGTGATCAGAAGTGAATTTATAAGGTGGGCTGGCGTTGACCCTGGCGGCACGGGCCGCTGGGCCGGTCGCTTTTCCCCTGACACTACTCGGTCCGATTCGATGCAGGTCCGCCCGTGGTTTCCAACGCGAAGCTTCTTTTCAACGGTAGGGCTACCCGTCTCGGTGATCCGTCCGTCGGAACATGGGTGGGACATCGATGCCACCTCAATACGGCTACAGCTTTATTTGAATACTCCCAGCCCGACCCCAGTAATCTCGTGTTGCTTCTTTTAGGATAAAAAAGCCCCCGGCGCGGGTGGGCGCCGGGGGCTGATGAAGCGACGGAGGCTTTTTTCCCGATCTCTGATTAGGGCGTGGGATTGGCCGCCATCCAATCAAGGAGTGCCTGATAGCGTGGCGACTGGTTCGTCGGCGTATCAAGTTCATCAAGAATCGTCCACCAAGCGGCCTTTGTGGGGTCGTAGCGCTGGATGAAGGCGAAGTGCACGAACAGCGAGACGTGCCCGACTTTGAGCATGTCCATATAGTTCAAATAATCGTCGTAGATCGCCGGGCTCACGAAATAATCGTGGAAGCGTGCGGAGAGCGTGGAGTCACTTAGGGCCGCATAACGACCGGAGTAGTGCTGGCCACCTTCGTAGCAGACCAACTGGAGGCCGGCCGAGCGGCACATGTTCCAATGCGCAGCGGTTTGAGTGCGTTGCACCTCGATACTGGAATCAGCAACGGCTTCCAGATCGGCCTCGGTTGGGTAGCCGTTAGCTGTAATATCGGTGGGGGTATAGTTTTTTCCGTAGTAAGGCGCGAATGCGAGCACGTCCGGCCAAGCCAAGTTGGGATTGATGGCGGGATCGGACAGGGCTGCAAGGCGTCGGGTGGTGACCACGGTGTTGGCAGCTTGGGTCGCGAGAACCCGGACTACGCGATTGGATTGACCAGTGAAGACCGCATCGAAAAGCGTCCAAATCTCCGCGGAGCGATGGGCGACGAACTTGTCTCCTGAATTGACGCCGTAGCCAAGGGCGGTGCCTTGCGTGATAGCATAACTGGTCTGGGCGAAGTCCGTGTTCCAAGTCTCGTTCGAGTATTCGATGAAGACGCGCAGTCCTGGGTCGAGCGGTGGGTAAACAGGATTGGTCTGGACGGACGTGTAGGGATTAACGCCATCGCTACCGTAACGGATCAGACGGGCGAGGTTGGTGATGAACGTGTCGTCGGCCTTGTGTGGCACGCAGACCCACATGTCAGCCTGTTGAAGATTGCACGTGGTGATCATGTGCTCGAAGGCTACGTCCCTTGTCTGGACATAGGTGGCGGGTCGGGTGCGCTGGCTCCAAGTGATCAGCTCGCTTCCATTGGTTCCGCCCCAATCCATGAAGCGCAAGGCGCTGCAGCCGAACTCGACGAGCCTGTTTTGAAGGCCGGCATGAAGTCTGTCGGTTGTATAAGTCGTGGCGTAGCCGGGGCGGATAATGCGGATGTTGCGCAGCGGATTGGCCGGATTACTACTGGTGATGCGAATAGCTAAGATCGCGCGTCTGTCTCCATGGAATGTCCCTGGCTTGGTGGATGTGGGCGTGAGGGTTGCCTGGTAGCGAGTTCCTCCGACCTGATTGTTCTGAACATCGATTTTGAAGGTGCCTTCGCCTTCCCACGTAAGCAGGTAGGTGCCGCTTTCTGGCAGCCCTGCAGTAAGGAGGGTGTGAACATCCTGAAGAACGCCGGTGGAACTCAGAAAGGGGACTTGAGTGGGCCAGCCATCGGCGTTGACTGGAATCTCGGCACTAAACCCCGTGGCGAAGGCCCCACCGCTGCCATCGTGAGTGGCGGTCAACCAGACCCGCATCTGAGAGAATAGGTCCGTGAAGGGGTAGTTTGAAACCCAGTCCTTGGGTTGGGTGAGATTGGTGCCGACGGCCATGGCGGGCGCAGGCACAGGTTCGAAGACGGCCTGCAGGCTGAGGTCCCCACTGAATGTAAGGGGGAGCGGATTTGCGCGCGGATTGCCGCCGCCTGTCCAGCCGCGGAACCAA
This sequence comes from Rariglobus hedericola, assembly GCF_007559335.1. Taxonomy (NCBI): domain Bacteria; kingdom Pseudomonadati; phylum Verrucomicrobiota; class Opitutia; order Opitutales; family Opitutaceae; genus Rariglobus; species Rariglobus hedericola. The sequence goes on along the minus strand of NZ_VMBG01000001.1, from coordinate 979,965 downwards.
TAGCCGGCTGCCGGTGTGGCTTGAAGGACCGCGCGAGAGCCCACCTCATAGGTCGTGGTGGCGGCGGTATTGAGCGTGCCACCGGTGGTCTGGGTGAGATTGAGCGTTGCGGTCAACGCCTTGGGCACGGTCATGTAAAGGCCGAGATTGTCGTAGATATACTGACCCACGGTGTTGTCGGTGGATGCGAAGAGCGCGAGTTGGGGCAGGGCGGTGGTCACATACGTGGCGTCCACGACGGACTTAATCGTGGTAGGATCGTAGGCGGCCTCGCGAGGCTGCTGCAGGATGCCGCTGTAGAGATTGGCGGTGGTGGCGCCGGCCTTGAGCTGCCAGGTATCAGTCGCCCGGGTGTAAGTTAGCACACAATGGACGGCACGGTTACCGATTGCGTGGAGACTGCCTGTTGAGGCGTCGGCGGCAGTCCATCCGAGCAGTTCGGTGACAGTGCCGGCAAGACCGCCAGTGTAGCGGATGAACTTCAGGCGGTTCTCTGCCACGACGACCGCATAGCCAGAGCCGGCGGAGCGCACATCAGGGTCGGATGCGGCGATGACCACGCCCATGGCGTCGCCGCTGCCGTTCACCGGATTACCACCGAGGTTATTGCTAGTGAGGTTGGTGAGGTTGCCGCCGAAGGCGAACGACCACTGAATCTGCGTGGCGAGGGCGTTCCTCAAGGTGGGATTAAAGCCGCCAGAGGAGGAGGTCTGAAGGCCATTGGTAAAGCGGGCGTAGGCGAAGCGATCCGCGGAAGTCGTGCCCGGGGTGCCGCTGTCACGGATGCGATATTTTGGATCGGGATCACCGGCGACGCCGGCGGTAAAGCCGGTGGCGGGGCGCACGCTGGTCCAAGATGCGGTGTTGATGAATGAATCGGTGTAGATGGGCACTTCGACAGGCAGGGAGCTGGCGACGGTGCGCAGCGTGAGGTTGTCGAGATAGATCTGAGGAGCGGAATTGTCGGAGCTGACGGTCAGGCCCAAATTCCCCAATGATTGCCCCGTGTGCGTTCCATCTATGACCGATTGCGTGTCGGCCGCCGTGTAGGTCGTGGTGATCGGATCGGGGAAGGGGTAGGTGTAGGCGTTACCCGAGTCGATGGCAGCACCGGAGAGCGTCCATTGCTCGGTCGCGGGAACATAACGCAGGCGCACGACGATCGTCTTCGCTCCGACATTGGAGAGCCCTGTGTCACTCGGAGTAGTGGTGGTCCAGGTTATCAAAGAGGTCACCGTGCCCGCGAGGCCGCCGGAATAGCGGACTAGCGATAAGCGCTTGTTGTCGGAGACGGTGACCGCATAGCCAACACCAGCGTTGCGGAAATCGGAATTGGAGGCGGCGACTACAAAACCTTGAGCGTCGCCTGCGGAGTTGGTGACGACGCCAGCGAGCGGAGTGGCCGTGCTCGTGCCGAAGGAATTGGTGAAGGCGAAATACCACTCGAGATCGGCGGTGCTGTTCCGGAGAACGGGATTGTAGGCCCCGGAGGCGGTGAGTGCAGCGGTCTTGGCATATTGAGCATAACGAGCAGAGGCAGTCGTGCCTAGCGTGCCGTTGCCATCGCGAATGCGAATTTTGCCGTTGGCGGCGGAGCCGATGAGGCCGGCGGGCGCCGTGAGGGTCCACGCGGAGGCCGAGGTGAAACTGTCACTGAAGACGGTGACGGTCTGGGCAAAACTGCGCGAGGTGACGCAGGTGAGGGCGAGCACCGCGGCTACAAGAAGGCCGGGATTTCGTTTCATCATGTTCATGTTTTTGGGGGTTTGGGGTGGGCAAAGCCATCGTGCACACCCCACAGAAAGTGGCGTATGCACGATGGCGAAGAGGGGTATCAGTGTCGGGAGGACACTTGGGCGAGAGCGGGGGTAGGTGTTTTCGGCACCACATCATAAATCCGCGCATCACGAACAGTGAGTAGCGGAGGCTGGCCATCGCGCTGCTCGTAACGAGAGGCGAAGAGAATCAGGAGGCGCATATCCTCCCGCGGCAGGCGAAGTCTTTTGACTGGTGACTTGAAAAGCATCCCGTCCGGCTGCATAACGCCGTAAGCGAACTCAAAGGACTTTCCGTCCACCAATCCAGAGCCGCCGACGGATGACGCTTGTGACGCCAGAGTCAGGATGTTTTCCTTTACTTTGCAGTAAACGGGTTCGGACGAAAGGTTGATGAGACGCACCGTTCCCGCGGCATAAAGAGAAGAAGCGTCTTCGATGAGGCGATACGTGGTGCGACCGGACTGGTCGTAGAAAAACACAAGCAGCAACGGACCAGGAGCCGCCGGCAAGGGCACGCTGACCATAGCCATCATAGCCGTTTTCCCCTCGGCATCGACTGCCTGGCGGAATAGAATCAAGGCGTCCTTGACGGGAACTTTGTTCGCAGGGCCACGCTCGATATTTCCGACGAGAAACGGTTGGTATTTACCTTGGACGGAGAAGAAGAGGGGGGGCGGGGTATCGCCCAAGGTTAATGCGCAGATTTCGCGCAGCACAGGCGGCTCCGCAGCGTGGACCTCTTGCGGCAGAGGGCAGGCCAGAATTCCCGACAGGAGGCAGAATAGCAGGGTCGTTTTCATGGGGATCAGAGATCTTCGGGCGAGAGCCAGCGCATTGAAACGACGACAAAGCGTCGTCCGAATGCGTCGTTAGGTTTGAACCGGTCGGCTCCGGTGACGGCAGCCGGGGTAACCGGGGTAACGGTGCGTTGAACGACCGCCTCAAGCCACGCCCGTCCGGTGACTTCACCGGTGGCAGGGTTGAGGGTATCGCCGTAGGTGCGAATGAGAAAGGTGTCCCCACGGGCGGTGAGGGCCGGGCCAATCATCGAAAGAATATCGGCTTGGGTAACAAAGCCGGGGGCATGTGACATGAGTGATCCCGCCTCACCGATAGGGGCGCCGGCCAAGTGCTCGGTATCGAGATAGTGACCTACCTGCGGCAGAACCTCCATTGGGATGTTGGTGGCATTGTTGAGCTTGGTGGGATCGAGCTCGAAACGGAAAACCCGGTCGTTATTATCGACGGGCGAGATTGGATAATTGATACCGCCGTTGATGCCGGAAACATTGATAGCTCGTTGCAAAGCGCCATTGAGGCCCGCAAGACCGACAAAGGAATTGTAAGCCGAACCGCCGCCGTTGCCGTAGGTGTGAACACCATCTGTGGCATAAGCGGGGTTTTGATTACTGGTGCGAGCGGTCTGCCATGTTGATCCGGACGTGTAGGCCCCTTCAGGGGCCACCAAGCGCCGATTGATAAAATCGCCCAAGGAATAAAATGGGCCTCTCAAACGCACTTCGTCCACGATCCGTTCGGCAAGCGCCTGGATCATGCTGTCCGTTAGATACCGGAATCCGGTGAAAAGCTTGGTGTAGTTCCGATGAGTGGAGACAGCTGCAATGCTCGCGTTGTTTTTTCCTGAGAAAGTGAATTCCACGTTGCCGCCTAGAGGATCAAGCGTGCGTGAAATGGGAATGGCCGCAGCAACAGCGGCTCCAGTGCGGTCATCCGATGCGTAGCTGAGACCACGGAAGGCGATGAGCAGGGCTTTCCAAGCCTCCACCGAAGTGGAGTTGACGTTGAGCGCGCCGATATTGGTTAGATAAGCCGCGCCTGTGTTGAAATCGCGGACGTCGCCCGTTGTAAGCCCGTTGGTATTTGAAAAACGATGACGTGAATTAGGGAGCGGCTGAGAGTTGTCGAGTTCGAGGCTGCCTGATTGCGGTATGCTAGAGAGGAAGTAGCCGTCCCACAGGCTTTCGTTGAGCAGGTAAGAGTTATCTAGACCGCGGTTTTGGCTGTCGTTTGGCAAGATGCCCTGCGGGCGATAGTAGGTGGTGTCGGCTGAAAATGTGGAGCTGGTCGCACTGCCGACGGGGTAGGATTCAATGCCGGCGATCCTTGCCCGGTCGACGTAAGGGGAGGCCTCGCTGTTTCCGACCGGAAATGCAGGTTCCCACGCGAGGGGAGACAGATTGGCTTGCTGGAGCTGCCCCAAGGAGAGCAAGCGAGCGCTCGCGCGTTTGACCTGACGAAGGGGCAGCCGGTTGAGCCCGTCATTGTTGAGCCCGTTCGAAATCGTCCAAGAGATAAGCGCAAACCCTTCGGTGTCGGCACCCGTGACTTGAGATTGGTCGATGTCCCAAGCTGCTTTTTCCCCTGACTCACCTCGCATCAATTGGAGGAGAGAGAACTTGTCGGTGTTATTTGTGGACGCCCCTGCACGAGATCCTTCGAGTTTGGTATTCAGGTCGAGACTCGGTGCGGCAATGTTGTAGAGCGAAAACGCACGCACAAAGAGGGTGGATGCCTGCATACGGGTGCCTTGGCTGCTGCCGTAAAAGCTGCTTTGACTGACCGAAAACGGCTCGAGGCGGCCGCGTGTTATGCCAATCACTGCAGATGCGGGATCCCCGCTCGAAACCGTTCCCTTGGGTGTGATTTCCCACTGGTGTCGATCACGTAGGAGTCGCCAAGTGGACGGTTGATCGTAAACCATGCCCGGATTCGTTCTGACGCTGTGGGCCGGATTGCCTGGATTTCCGTTATACTCGTTGCGCCAGAGCAGGTCGCCGCCTTTGGTCGAGAGCTGCATCGACATGACGGTGGGACTGGCGATCGGACTTTGCGTGGCATAGACGCGCACCGTGTTGGAGGACGACGGCGTGGCCGTTCCGGTGCCGGAAGGATCAACAATCCGCGCGACATCGAAATAGTATGAGGCGGGAAAATCAGGAACGAAGTCGTTGAGGAGTTGCACGACCTGAGTGCCTGCATGGAGGTCAGAGGCACTCACTTTTTGGGAAGAACCGACTGTGAATATCTTCGCCTGTCCCGCTTCGAACGAAGTGGTGAACTCATAGGTCACCCAAGTGCTGTTCGGATCCGAGGGCGCTGGTGCGTAAGCATTGGCGGCGGCGGAGGGGCCGCGATCAAAAGGGGCAAATCGATAGGCGGGGCCGGTGATCGAGCTCCATGGATTCGCGGCAGAGAAATTCGCGTAAAATGTCTTGAAATTGGATGCACTGCCATCGAACCAGTCCATCCCCTGAAGCTTGTGCACGAGGTGCTTGACGTTGCTGCTATCCGTGATGGCCGTGCCGTCGGTGGCGTCTGCTGGCGTCGGGTCGGCCATGCCTTGGGTTGCGACGCCAAAATTGGCATAGGCGAAATTGTGCCTCCATTTCAGACGATAGGTGGTGGAGGAGAGACCGGCATCAAACGGGTTCCAGAGAACCACGCAGGGCAGCATGTGCATTTGGATCACGCCATTTTCGTGAGTGAACGCATAAAAAACCTGGAAGTTCGCGAGGATTGGTGCACGACCGCGGGTTACCGGCACCGTCCCCGCGAAGCCGGTTGCGGTGCTGTCGAACCACTCCTTCGCTTCGCCCCATGTTGGGATATTGGTTGCGGAGGCGATCTTGGGAAACCCGGCATTGGAGGTGCCGAAGCGTGGATCGTTGGATGCGTAGAGCGATCGGTCAAATATCGGATCGGTTGGATTAATGCCCGCGCCGGTGCCTTCGAAGAAGACGGTGAGGTCTTTTTTAAGACCGCCGATTACTGTATCCGTTAAAATACTACGCGAATAGGTGGTGAGATGGTGGAAATTATTTTTGACGGGCGCAGTGAAATTCGGGTCGATCAGCTGCAGTTGTTGGTGGACGAGGGCCTTTTCGAAGACGGGATCGTTCAACGCCACGGTGCTGCCCGAGGTATCGAAACCCGTTATCCTCTCCCAGCCGACGCGCTGGGGCACTTGGAGCCGGTTGCGATAATCTACGGAGGTTGGGTCGTTGTTGTTGAAATAAGGGTCACGGACCGAGAAGTTGGCCTTGGTGCTTTCGTCCGCCACCCAATACGCGTAGTGGCCGAGCGTGTTGTTGGAGGGATCGCTGACCGGCTGGCGGACCACCTGCACACGTCCGCTCATGCCGTCCACCGAATCAGCTGCGGCGGGGCCGGTCTTGTCGACGAGTTTGATGATGTCGTCGGCCGTGGGCGCGAGGGTGGCCACGTCCACGTCAGGCGTGAAGTAACCCGTGGGATAGGTCGTGTCGATTCGCGGATTGAAGCCAAGGCGCTCGTTGCCGCTGACGAGCCATACCGGAAGTTGGTTGCGCTTCGGCTCCCCGTATTGACTGGAGCTTGTCTGGCCGTCACGGCGCAGGCTGCTGTCGAAAACGGCAGTCCAATAAGGATTGCGATTGCCGGTGTTCCACCACGCGCGCAGGTCTGTTTCCCAATTGATACGTTCAGCAGGAGTGAGGTAGGTATTGTGCGCGGCAGTGACGGCGCGTGCGCGGTATTTGTCGAAGAGTTCCCCCGTGGCGGTGGTGACATCTTTTTTTGGATACACAGCGGTCGCCGGCGCGGTCACCCGCTGGTCGGGGCCGGCATGTTTCTGCAATTCACCGAGGGCGATCTGGAGGCCCATGAGGGCATTCTGGCGGGCCTGTGCGAGTTGAATGCTGTTGCTCGCCACTTGGGTTTCCACTCGCGTGAGACTCGCCAGTGACACGAGCAGCAGCACCAGAAACGACAGAAGGGTGATAGTAATCAGCAGCGCGAAGCCTTGTTGTCCGCGCTTGCGCGTAACGGTGTGACCAGAGGGGAAGGGCGCGGCGGGGGGGAGACTCATGAAAAGGTCCGGCGTAAGGCAGAGGGCAGGGGCGGAGGCGGATTGCTCGGGTTCACGCACACAGCCAGAACTGGCTGGGCGCGCCGGGGTGGCAAGGGTGGTAAAACCCCGCTACTTCAGGAGAGAACATCAGGCGGGACAACCGCCACAATTCGGGACCTGTCCCTCGTGGCAGGGACTCCGGCAAGCTTGAGAAATTATGCGGACGCGAGGTTACGTCGGGCCTTGTTGGGCAGACTCGAGCCCGGTTTCCAACGGCCGGGTATCAGCAGATGCAGGGGCTCGCGAGGCAGGCCGACGGCGCGGCGTCGGATGAATTGATCCAAGAGATGCACTGCCTCTTGGGCGACCGAGTCATTGAGCTCCTCGGTGCCGGCTATGTTAACGGTGTAGACGTCGTGCGAGGCATGCAGAGAGGCGAAGCCGATCCGGGACATGTCGATGCCCGCTTGCTTGAGGGCATAATATTGCCCGGCTGAAAAACCCAAGATGGCGTCGGGCTTGTGTCGGCGGAACCACGCGACGAGAGAAGCGTGATCGGGAAGCGGGGTGAGCAGCGGAGGGATGCGATCTTTTGTGCGCAGCTCCAGCTGGCAGGCGAGAACCGCACCGAGGCGGTCTATATCGTCTTCAACGGCGGGCGTATGCTGGGCGATGGCGGGGCCTATTCGGGAATAACCGGCCGCGCGGATGTGTCGCCAGACCACGCGCACATGATCGGTGATATCGGGTTGCACCGTGTGCAGGGGAAGCGGGTCGATCCGTCCGCAACACACCACCGGCAGCTGGGTATTGGCCAGAATGGCCTCATGGCATGAGGGATTAACCGGTGCAACAATGACACCGACATTGCCGCGATGATAAAGCACCTTCATCAGGCGTTTGCCGACACCCAGAGCCTCCGGGTCGATCATCTGGACATCATAACCGAGGGGGAATGCGTGGGCTTTTACCTGTTCGAAGGGGTTGAGACCGCCCCGAGCATTGGAGCTACGAAGGTAGGCGATCTCCAAGGTGTGCCGCCGAGACCGGGAACGCTGCATAGCGAGCGAGGAGAAAAGTGGATCGGGGCGATAGCCCATTTCCGCGGCCACCGCCTGCACCCGCCTGGCGGTGGCGGGAGAGATACCTGAAAGCCCCGCGAGAGCACGCTGCACGGTGGATTTTCCAAGTCCCAGTTTATCTGCAAGGTCACGGATGGTAGGGGCGTCAGACACGGGGAATATAAAGACGAAGCGATGGCGATGTGACAATGATGGGCTTGGCGTTACCTTTTAAAAGGGCGACCCAAGGACCTGTGAGTGCAAACGAATGACTTCGGGACCTGTCCCGATTTTCTAGCCCTAAGGCACTTGGCATTGAACAGGCTCTCACTGGCAGGATGCTTGTGGCCGTAGCACGGGTATCTTGTCCATGCCCGGAAAACGCTAACCGGATCAGCCCTTATAGTCTCAAGCCTGTTGTAAGTCCCGGTAAGTGATGGGGCGCACGTCTGCCGTGGTCAGGCCCTGCGCCAGTTCCGGATCCGATAGCGCAGTGTATTCGTCGATACGTGACAGGGCGGCTTCTCCCGGTGGTTTACCGGGCAGGGTGAGGCCAGCGAGTTCCTCACCTGCACAGGCAGGGTGAGTAACCAAGAGATAGTCGCCAGGCGCCGCGGCGTGGAGTGCCTGGCACCAAGCGGACATCCGCGATCCGGCGGGTCTGTCCTCCGGCTTGAAAGTGAGTAGGCGAGCGTCACGGGCATAAAACAGGCCCTCATCGGAGAGCAGTTCACGAATAGGTTGGGCCAGTTGCGGGCTGATCGAGGCGAACACCATGTGTTCGTCGGCGTAGCAAGGCTTGAGGCCGGCGGCGCGCACCGCCGCAATTTGCGCACGAAGCTCTGCGATGACTTCGGCAATGACCGGGGGGCGGTTGCGGTAGAGTTGGTGATTCAGGGGAAGGAATCCCTCTTCATCGACCAATGAGGGAACGTCTGAAGCGGGAAGAACGGGACCCCAACGGAGGTTGGTCCATTCGGAGTTGAGCGTCAGGTGAACACCGATCGCGAGGCGGGGCAGGTTGCGCAACCGGCGGGCGGCGTCTTCAAAAGCGGGCGTGCAGGCCATGATGCCCACGGAGCGACCGGGGCCGGTGCGGGCGGCGGCTTCGATCCCTCGGTTGGTATCGAGATTGAGACCGGCGTCATCGAGGCGAATCAGCAGGCGTTTGGTGGGAGGTGTGCTCATGGAAAAATCTGAAGGAAGAATGCGGACGAGGTGCGTGACGTTTTTTTGCGCAGGTCCCGCCCGGCCTAGGCCGGCATAGAAGAGGGCGGGCACATTGGGGCTGGCTTTAACGCTGATCTCAATTTCATGCAGGCGGGACCAGTCCCCAACACAACGGCGGGCCTCTGAAAAAGCTAAAACGGGACGGTCCCGAAACGGAGGATTTGCGAGCCTGGCGCGGCAGTGAATTGCTGGCAGGAACCGATACGCCTTTTGCGTGCAGGACTCCCACTTTTACCCCCCCCATGAAGCATTCGTTGTCATTTCCCGTCGCGGCCATCGCCTTGGCGTTTTCCATAACGGCGGGCCATGCCCAATCCAATGTGACTCTTGAAGCCAAGATCGTCGTCACCACTGAAGTCGCCCGGCCCGCGGACAAAGTCCCGCCGCTCGGAGCCAATGATTTTGGTGGACGCGGAGTCCAAGCCGCGGCTGGAAACTACATCGTCAATGCCGGCAATGAACGTCCGGTGTGGCAGAACATGCACCGCGCGGTGAAAGTCGAAGATCGCTCCTTCGAGCTGGATTCGCCTGGCGGCACCTCGTGGTATAAACTCTGGGCCGATGGCTTCCTGAGCGGGGCAAAGGTTCGCATCTATCGGATCGTGGACAAAGCGGGCGGCGCCCTCGAGGTGGCCGACAATGGACGCGTAAAGATGTTCAAGGAGATTCCAGCGGGCGCTCACGTCATTCTGGTTGGCTCCACCACGGTGATTCCTGAAGGAAAAGAAGGATTCCCCAAGGGTGGGTGGGTTGTGGATGCCCCTCCGCCGGGGAAAAAACCGAACCGCGTCTATCTCTCTGCGGATTCCCCTGAACTGAAGGAGTTCGATTACGTGGTGCTCGAAAAAGACCTCGCTGATTTTAACATGGACTGGGTTCACAACCGTGTGCGCTCGTTGCCAAATGCCTCAGTGCGTCCCCAGTGGCCTTGGACCCTCAAGCCGGAGGACACCAAACTCTCGTTTTCTTCTTACAATGGACAACCTCCCGCAGGAATGATCGAGCCGGGCGACTCGGCGTTGTTGATCGAACCCACCGCGGGCCGGACGACCATGAGCCAGACCCGTTTCATCGGTCCTGATCAAGACAAGGAGAGCCTTTACTACACACAACTCGAGCCGGGAAAAAATTACCGCCTCGAGGTTTGGCTGCGGCAGGAAGGACTCGGCGACGGCGGCAAGGTGACGTTTTTCATCAATCCGGAAAAAACTTCGGGACATGCGGGGATTCGCAGCGCGTTCACGGTCGATGGCATGTGGAAAAAATACACTTATGATTTCGTCGCTCCAGCGCGTCCCGTGGGCTCCAGACATTACGGCCCGGCCTTTTCATTCACGGGCCCCGGCAAGCTCTGGATGGATAACAGCCGGCTCTTTCGCTTCGATTCGCCCAAGGAGCTGGAGCTCCCCTATGTGCCCGATCCGGACATGCTGGCAGCGTTGGTGGCGTCCCAGCCCGCGACGGGGCCAAAAGGCACGCACCGCATCTGGGTGCTTGAGCGGGACATTACCATGGACTCGCTGCTCAGTCTGCATCCCAGCAGCCAGCTCAACCCGGGTTGGCGCACGTCAATCACCAGCCAGAACAAGGACCTGTCGCTCCCGCAGGAACTCCTGTTTGATTTTGCGACAGGCGACAGCCCGAGCACGCGCATGATGCCGCATATCGTCATGCAGCATATCCTGCACGATGAGCAGGACTGGCTGAACTTTGTCGAATACATGGCCGCGCCTTACGATGCGAAGACGGACACGCCGAAGACGAAGCCTTGGGCCTACAAACGCACCTTGCAGCGCGGCGGCAACGGCACGCCTTGGACGGATGAATTTCGCGAGGTCATTGTGGAGCTGGGCAACGAGACCTGGCACAACGGAAAGCCTGACGACTGGATCGGTTTTTCAACATTGGGAGCAGTGCACAGAGGCGGACCCGAATACGGATTGTTCGCCGATTTCCTGATCACCCAGATCAAGAGCAGTCCTTGGTGGAATAAGGCAAAGCTCGACGGCAAAATTAAGTTTAACCTAGGCAGCAATTATTCCGGCCGCGTGGAGCACGGCATGGCTCGTGGCTACGGCGAGGAGGCCATCCAACGCACTTCGCAGGCTGCCTATGTCGGTCGGGCGAACTACGTCGGTCCTAAATGGGAAACGGGAGACAAGCCATTGGCCACCTTCGATAACGATGGGTTGCTCGCGACCATCATGGGCTATCAGATTGGCGTGAAGGCGAGTCAGGAACGCACTTTCGAAGCCCAAAAGCTTTTGGCTCAAAAGGGCATTGTTTACGACTTGATCGCTTATGAAGGGGGCCCCAGCGGGTATTCGATCGATCGTGAAACACGCAAGATACCCGGCCTCGTTGAATCAGCTGAACGTTATGGTAAATCACAGGCGATGGCGGTGGCATCGCTTGACGCTTGGCTTGGCAGTTACCTGCAGGGTTGGACGTATCAGAACTACTTCAGTTTCCAGCAAGGCCAGTATTGGTCGAGTCACACCATGAGATCGGATGGATTTCGTCCACATATCTCCTGGCTTGCGATGACCCTGCGCAACAGGTTCGCCAGTGGTGCGCTCATGAAGGTCGAGACTGTGCAACTGCCGACCATAGAGCACACCGAGGGCAAAGAGACCACGGCCCAGATTCCGCTGGTTGGCGTGTATGCGATGCGGGACGGTGACCGATGGTCGGTCTTTGTGCTCTCGCGCAAGATCGATGGCCAGGCACACGGGATCGATTTCGGGGACGGCTATTCCGCGGTCTCCCTCAAGCTGCCGTTCAAGTCGGCCGCTAAGATCAGCCTCCACAAGCTCGCAGGTAATCCGCGTGCGAATAATATTACTTCGGAGGAGGTTAAAATCGAATCCTTGTCACTTAACCCGAGACAGCCGCAGTTTAACCAAAACGGCGCCTGGCAAATCAACGAGACGACCGGTGGCGACAAGAAAGGCCTGCCGCCGGCGGCGATCTTCCTCTACGTCTTCGAGGGAGTGAAATAAGCCCAAAGGCCCGACTGGAGGCGCCGTTCGCCGGCACCTCCCTTCTTTTTTGCGATGAATACTTGCGCGAACAATCAGCCGCCCCGGAGTGAACGGCATGCACAGCCGCGTGAAAGCATCAGCATCCTGACGATTGGGAATAGTTTTTCGGACAATGCCACCGAATACCTGCCTGCGCTCGCTTCCGCTGGAGGGAAGCGCCTTGTGCTCGGCAAGGCCAACGTCGGCGGAGCCTCGTTCGAGGCTCATGTCAGGTGGTTGGGGCTGGCCGAGGCGGGGGATGCCGTCGGACGGGCTTATAAGGATTTTATCGATCCGCGCACCGGCGGGCCGTGTGCGGCCACCCTCCAGGAGGCACTGACCGCGGCGCGGTGGGACGTGGTCACGCTCCAGCAATTCAGCGAGCTTAGCCATAAGCTCGAGTCCTTCCAGCCGAGCGTCGAGCAACTGATCGAAACCATCCGCCGCCATGCGCCCTCGGCGGAAATCGTTTTCCACTCTACATGGTCGTATCGCGACGATCATCCATGGTTTCAACTCGACCCCAGCTTCACGCAGGAGTGCATGCAAGCGCAGATCAGGGAGACGTATCTCGCGATCTCCCGGCAAACGGGGTTCCGGGTGATCCCGGTCGGTGATGCGTTTGCGCGAGCGCGTAAAAACTCGCGTTGGACGTATGCGCCCGATCCGGCGTTTAACTTCGATGACCCGCCGCAGGGAATGCTGCCGCGACAGGAAGCCAGCCTGCATGCCGGCTGGTATTGGAAAATGGATGCCGAGGGCGGACCCAAATTGGAGCTCGACGCCAAGCACCTCGGCCCGGCAGGCAAGTATCTGGGAGCATGTGTCTGGTATCAGTCGCTTTTCAATGCGGATGAGGCGCCTGCCGGCTTCGTTCCGCCCGCGCTCCGACCGGACGATGCGGCCGACCTGCGCCGCCGTGCGCGTCCGCCCCTTGCGTCCTTCTCCGTCCGATGAAAACCACTGTGCTTTTAATGTCTCTCCTCGCGTTTCCTCTCGCTGCTTTTGGCGGACCTTTTTCCTCTAAGCTTTCCGTGACCACGGACCGGCCCGACGCCCTGTATCGCCGGGGAGAAACGGTGTCGTTTGAAATCAAGTGGAAGAACACCACGACCGAACCCGCGGCGTCCTTTCCGCGCGAAGTCCACTGGCGCGTTTCGAAAGACGGCGTGGCACCCGTGCGCGAAGGCACTCTATCCCTCAAAGATGGACACGCCACTGTGACGGGGTCGCTGGATGAGCCGGGTTTTCTCCAGTGCAAGGTGACGGTGGTCGAGGGCGACGTCACGCACACCGCGATGGCCGCTGCCGGGATCGAGCCGATGCAGATCAAGCCCAGCCTGCCCTGTCCGGATGATTTCGATGCGTTTTGGACCACCCAGAAAAAACGCCTCGCGGCCGTGCCGTTGAAAAGCCGACTGACACCGGTGCCGCTTGCGAACGAACAAGACGCGCACATCGAGGCCTTCGACGTGCAGGTTGACTGCGTGGGTGCGCCGGTGTCGGGCTATTACGCACGGCCTGCGTCCGGTCGCGCCGGCGGTTACCCGGCCCGCCTGTATGTGGACGGGGCGGGCGTGCGCAGCGCCCATTTATTCCAAGCGAAAGACTGGGCGCGCCGGGATGTGATATCTCTCGCAATCAATGCTCACGGCATTCCCAACGCGAAGCCCGAGGCATTCTATGACGAGCTGACCAAGGGCGCACTGAAACTTTACCGGGTCGAAGGACGCGAGTCACGGGACACCTGGTATTTCTTGGGGATGTTCCTGCGCGTCCAGCGGGCGCTGGATTTTCTCGCCGCGCAACCCGAGTGGGATGGACGCACCTTGATCATCGAGGGAGGCAGTCAAGGCGGCGCGCAGTCCATGGCCGGCGCCGCGCTCGATCCACGCGTGACATTTTATACGGCAATCATCACGGCGATGTGCGATCACAGCGGCATGGTTGCAGGACGGATTGCCGGATGGCCAAAAATTGTCCCGGTGAAGGACGGCGTGCCGGAGGCGGCGGTGTTGGAGGCGGCGCGCTATTTCGACATGGTGAACTTCGCGCCACGCATCAAGGCGAAGGGTTACTTTTGGGTGGGCTTTGTCGACGTGGTATGTCCGCCCACCAGTGTCTACGCCGCCTACAATCAAGTCACCGCGCCCAAGGAAATGATTCATATGATCACGAACGGTCACAATTTGGACAATACCCGACTGCAGGCGGCTTTGGTAGAGGTGGAACAACGCCACATCGCCGAGCAAGCGGTGGCTGTGCACGCGCCGTAAGGCTTGGCATATGAAGCAGGGCGGGATCACTGGGGTGCCGCGAATACCGAGAGGCCTGCTTAATAATGATGTAAATTACCAGGCGCTTGGTCCCGGAACTATTAGGGTAAGGTGATCCTGAGGCGAAGGAAGCGGCGGGGTTGTTCGATAAGGGCGACAGGGTCGGTCACGGAGACGGAGAGCAGAGAGCCCGTGCCGGTTTCGGTAACGCTGGCAGAGCCGGTCCAAGTGCTGGAACCGGAGGCAAGGGTGGCAATTGGCTCCCATGCGACGAGGTCCTGAGTGGCCTCGACCACGTAGTCGAGCGGAGCGGGACTTAGGCGGTTGAACGCAATCACGAGGTGGTTGTTCGTGGTCGAGACAGTCGCGGGTCCCGACGAACTGGATGTGCCGGGCTCAAGGCCGGTGGCGAACTTGAGGAGGTTGGGCACGCCGTCATTGTCGGGGGTCGCGGATTCTCCGGCGTCCGAGCCGGTCAAGCCGTGGGCAGACACCCACCCCGCGTAAGTCTGACCTTCGAGCGTGGCGCTGAAATCGACGAAGCTGGTGACATCGCCATCGGTTGCGGTAAACCGCAGGCCGTAGGTGCCGGCGGTGCTGCCCAAGGCGGTCGTCGAGGTGGAGAACGCGTTGGCGATCGACAGGGTGGAGGGCCCGGACAGTTGCTGCCAGTTCATCAGGAGCGAAGGACCGGGCAGGGCGTCGTCGACTACGCCGGCGATGATTGGGAGCGATTGACCGACGTTTCCGGTGAAGGTGGAGGATCCCGTGAGAACCGGCGCCAGGTTGACAGGCGAAGCGGATGCGAGGTCGGTGATCTCGGCCGGAGTCAACCCGCGGTTGTAAATACGGATCTCGTCAAGGCGGCCGTTGAAGCTGTTACCATTGGTGCTGTCGAAACCGCCGACATAGAGCGGTGAGGTGAAACGAGGAACCTCGGTCTGGGTGGTCGTCAGGAACTTGTCCGGTATGCCATTAAGATAAAGCTTCAGCCGTTCAGCAGGGCGCTGGGCCACGTCGAAAATGATGGCTACATGATACCATTGGCCTGCAACGAGAGTGGTCGCGCTGGTCAGGCGATTGGTCGGCCCATAGGTGCCGATATTCACGGTGAGCTTGGCGGGATTACTGAGCGTGACCGTGTAGGATTCGCCAACTCCCGCCGACGTGCGTTTGCAGAGAATCGCACGGGTGGTCGCATCGATGCCGTTGATATACATCCAATACGAAAGCGAAATCGCGGTGTCTCCGTCGAGGGGGCGTGATGAATTATCCGGAATCTGAATACGCTGAGCGCTGCCTGTGAAGTTCAGTGCGCCGCCGACCCGGCCGTCCGCGGGCATCCATGATGTGTTGTTTCCGATGACGGTGCCCGAGTTGGCCGGAGTGTTTGCCGAAACATCCCCGGCCATGGTGTCGAAGGTCTCGTCGAGAGGCAGGCGCATTTTCAGGCCGGACACCGGTCCCTTCACTGTCGAATCGAAGACGCGCACGACGATATCTCGTGACGAGCGCAATGTGCCGTCGTCCGCATAAAGCCGGAGCGTGTAGTCGCCTTGGGTGGAAAAGGTGGCCGTGGTCGTCGCTGCGGCGGGGGTGCCCAGAGTGATCGTGCCAGGGCCGGCCACCTGCGACCAAGTAAGCGAGGCGGTGCGTGGCGAAAGTGGGCTAATATTTGCCTGGAGTTGCAAGCCCGTGCCGGGGCGGGCGAATGCCGCCCCGGAGGCGGGGCTGGTCATCGTGATCTTGGGCGCGTCGGTGACGTCTAGGATGAGCCTCACCTGGTTATCGCCAAATGCGCGTCGGCTACCGACCGTGAGCGATTGGTTCGCAGTCTTGGTGAAGATTTTCAGTCCAAGAATACGGGCGGGATCGTTGGCGAGGGTCTCTTGGAAAAGGGGCGTCACATCGATGTCCACATACCCGCCGGGAGTTGGAAGGGTATCGGTCCTGACTGTGATGAAGGCATCGTTGACGGCGGGAGAGTGGCTGTAGGTGATCGTGTTTTCGGCCATCGTATCGTCGCTGTCACTGAGCAGCGCCGCTTCCAGAAACGGATATCCATTGGCCGTGCTCGGCGAAGCAAAGAGCCGTAACCGGGCACGGAGATACACATTGCGGGAAGGCACGGTGGACAGATCAAAGCGGACGTAGGCATCTCGCTGATTATTCACGAGGAATGAGTCGGACCCACTGTAGTTGGTGCCGGTGGATGTGGAGACGGTGGCTGCGCTGATGGTGGCCGGCACCACGAGCGTCTGCTCGGAGAGCGTGTTGATGGTGTAGGTCTGGTCGGCAGAGACGTTGACGAGATCGGTGACCCGGACGATAAAAGTGGTGGTTTCCTGGCGCACGGGTGTGCCGGAAATCGTGCCATTGCTGATGAGCGTGAGGCCTTGCGGCAGGGTGCCGCTGATGAGCGTCCACGTGTAGGCGGGGATTCCGCCCGTCACCGGAAGAGCGACGGAATAAGCCTGGGCGCAGCGGGCGTCAGGCAATGTGGTCCCTGGGACCTGCAGCGCAGCGGGTGTCGCATCAAAATCGATTGAGCTGACTGCACCGAGGCTGGCGTTGTAGAAACTGCCCGAGGCGGAGGTTTCGAGGCGCACGGCGCGGACCATGTAACTCACCGGGCCCGTGGCTGTGGTTGAATCCACAAATTGGGTGGCGGCGACAGGAGAGGATGTGATGCGCACAAATGGCCCGGCGGCGGTCGAAGCTCGATAAACATGATAGCCGATGACGCCCGTGGCGGGAGAAGCGGACCATGTCAGCAAGGGGGCATTGTTGTTCTTGCGGATCGCGAGATCGGAAGGCGGTTCAAACATGAATAGACGAAGCGTGGGATCGCCCATGTGCGACATGAAGAGCGAGCCGGAGTAATCTCCGTTGCCATATGTGTCGGTGGCCCATTGGTAGGTTCCGGTCACGGGCGAAGTGTTGTTGATGCTCATGCGCATCATGTCACCGGCATCCAATCCCATCGCCATGCGGTGATAAAAATAACGGACGCCCCAGATACTCCAAGTTACGCTGAGCGTGAAATTGTCCTCGCTGAGCTGCGTCTGCATGGCGTTTTGGGTCTCCCACCAATAGCCCCAATTACTCTGCATACCGGTCACGAACACTGCCTTGCCGCCGGGCGAGAAAGCCGGCGCGCCATCGCCTTTAAAGTAAAACAAATAGGGGCCATGGAGAGCCGAGTAGGCTTGGTCGGCATCATTACCGGAAACGGGTAGAGGCAGATCGGTCCGATTAAATGCATCCACGTTGACCAATCCAGAAACGGCGGGCCCGGTGGACCAGCCGGTCTCGTCAACGTTGGAATATCCGTCGCGGATCGCGATCTTGCGGCCGGGTTGAAAATCGGCGCTGGCCGTTTTGTAGCGATGCAGCTTCTGGAGATAGGTGCGAAGGGCGGCGTATTCGAAGACGATGCTATTCGACAGGTCGATGCGGCCGAATCCCATCTCCACGGGTCCAGTCTGAGTAGTGTTGATCGGATCAAACCGGTTGTCACCCGGTCTATTGATACTGTTGGTGGTGTTGGCAAAATTGTTGCCGGTGTCGGTCCAAGTGCCATTCACATCGGCGTAATAGGCGTCGGCGGAGAGCGTGCAACGATCACCATGTCCGTCGGGATTGATACCGGCGATGCCGGTGCGCGCGACGGGGGCGCGCCCTAGGATGATGACATTTTTAACTTCGCCCGGATACGCGTTGTAGAGCGCGATGATCTGGTTGCGGAGGGCGATGTGGTCGGCGGGGAAACCGCTGTCGGCCACACCATCGCCATTGGTGTCGACGCCATACGCGTCATACTTGGCGACGCGCGTGCAGGAGATCTCGTGAACGGTCCAGCCATCGGCCACGAAGTCGGATTTGAATTGGGCGAGTTCGGTTGGAAGGGCGGCTTGCACATCGCTCGTGACCACGAGGACGACGCGTCCGCGCGGCTGGGTCTCATCGACTTTGATGCCGCTGAGGATGTGGCCCACCGGCGCGCTGTTTGACCAATAAACTCCTGTGTTGGCTCCGGAGAGCACGGCTTTGTATTCGTAGAGCACACCCGTGCTCACGGCGGTGTCGGTCCAGGACGTCGAATTGGCAGGCAAAGTGGCCAGCGCCGCACCCCACGTGGTGACGTTGGCGGCTTTACGATAGATCGTGTAGGCTCCCGCGCGCGAAAATTTCAGGGCTATGGACGGCGGAACGTCCGTCACGGTCGCTTCCATCGGCACGGCTTGGTCGTATGAACTGGCGGCCGGGGGCCAAGTAGCGGCGGAGACTGGCGAAAGAAGAGAGAGCCCGCTGCTGGCGATGAGCAGCGAGGCTGCGAGGAAGCGCACAAGCAAGGACTGGGCAAGGACGGCCATGGGGAAGCGGGGTTCTGCGGCGGGGCGGAATGGAAAACTGAAGCACGGAAAGAGTTGTCCATTCCCCGTGGGCTTCAACGGACCCGAATCGGGACCAGTCCCGATAAGTGCAAAGATGTCTAGAGTTCAGTCGATGGTCAGATCGACATGCGCTGCGGGCGCAAGTGTTACCCCTGGAGGAAGTGTGGCCCGGGCGTGAATGCGATCGCCGCGTCGTTCCCAGCGAAGACGAATCGAGCCGCGTGTGTGCGGCAGCACTCCTTGCGCGGAATGGTGAGCCGACGACACGGGATCAAGCGTGAACGCATCGGGTTTCCCGGGTTGGGTCTGACGAAGGCCGAGGATAAACGTGCTTGCATACACGGCAGGCGAGCCGCTCCAGCTATGGCAGCAACTTCCCTTGCGTTGAGAAGCACGATGGAAGCATTCGACGAGGGTTTGATAGCCAAGCGATTTAAGAAACCCGTAGGTCTCCTCGATCAATGATTCTGCCAGATCGTAGCGCGAATGTAGGGCGAGGGCGGGAAGCAGGTAGTGGAAAAAATAGAGTTCAACGAAACCATTGTGGTGTGCGGATCCGCAACCGACGGTGAAGTTGGCACGCAGCTTCGGCTCGAGGTAGGCGAGAATCCGATCGGCCGGCCCGATGCCATGGCGAAGAGCCATGACATTGGCGTGGATCGCGGGGGTGGTGGCGCCGCGGCTGGCAAAAAAACTCCCTTCTTTATCGTCCCAAAGACGAAGGGAGAGAGTTCGTGAAACCGCGGCGGCTTCACGTCCGTGGCGCAACACCGCAGATGGCAGGTTCAAGACGCCCGCCAGTTCGGCCGCGGCCCGATGGGCGGCGACGCGCATGATGTTGAGGTAGGTGTTGGCCGGACCGACGCGTTCGGAATGGAGCGCTCCCCAGTCCATGAAAATGTGGCGATCAGTGGCGCTCCAAAGGTTGTCAGCATCGGGCTTCCAAGCAGGACTGTTCAGGATGCGTTCAATGACGGGCCATTGGGTGGCCGCAAAGGCGAGGTCACCCGTGAGAGCCCAAAAATCGCGGACCGCCTGAACCCAGATCAAAGAAAAGTCACCGTGATCGTGATCGAGCCACGACGGTGCGCAGCTCATCACGAGACCGTCGGGGCGCTGGGTATTTCCAAACAGGGAAAGCGTCCGTCGTGCCACGGACAGATCGGCGGAGACAAGCCGGTGGAGGTGCAGGTTGACGAGGGTATCGCCGATGTAACTGCCGCGTTCGCGCCAAGGGCAATCGGCATAGGCTTCGTCGGTGGAGGCCTGTAGGGTCTGGATCGAGGTGCGCCAGGTCCAGTCAAGAACCTCGTGACCGCATCTGAAGTCGCCCGCCAGCGTGTTGATGGTCGTGCGGCGACGGATGCCGACGTTGTGAACCGCAAGGTGCGTGGCACCGGTCGTGACAGGGGCACGCAGGATGACTTGGAGAAAAATCCCCCCGCGCGGATTAAGCACCTCCACCTGCTGGCGCCCTCCACGAAGGATGAAGCGATCCGTCGTATCGGTGTAGGGGTTGGAGTGATACAGGTTCACGCACCCGTCGACGCGCCGCCAGTCATCATAGGCGATATCGAGAATTGTGCCGGCGGGCGCCTCCACCTCGATGAGCGCATGGCCATAATACTCCAACGCGAAATCGAAGGACCAGACCGCCGCGCGTGCCGTGATGCTTGCGACCTCGGCGAAGCGTCCGATGGGGATGTCGCGCTGCACGGCGGAGGGGGCGGGCTGGTCCCAGGCGACTAGGCGCGCAGGGGTCACCGAAAGGAGATCGTTCCGCGCGTTGCTCCATCCCGGGATCGCCCGGAAAGCTCCCGGCCCGGACGGGCAAGACGCGACGAAGCGGGCGGTCAGAATTGGCGAAAGGCCGAAGGCTTCGTCACAGGAGAGATCCGGTTTCGCATGCAACGAAATCTGCGCACAGGAGGGAAAACCAAGCAGGAGCGGCCAATGGCTCGTGAGGAGTTCGACATTGCCGGCAAGAAAGTTCCATCCCTTGCGAAGCGAGAGGGTCGCTTCACGGTGATTACCCAACATGCCGGGCTCTCTAAGCTCGAGCGGCTGCCCGTTGAGAAAGAGTTCGGACCAGAAACAATCCATCGTCGCGATTTGTTCTTCGTAAGAATGGATCCATGTGATGAAGGCAACGTAGCGGGGATGGGTGGATCGGTCCTTGCGGGAAAAAGCCGGATGGAGCAATTGCAGGCCCCAACGCTCTGTCTGCATCAAAGGACCGGCGACCAGCAGGTTTTTGGGGCGGCGGAGCATGTAGTCGGGATAGGGAGCGCTGCGGGGGACGAGTTTTCCCCATGGGGTGGACGCGGGTCCGAGCGGGACAACCGGTAGCAGCTCTTCGTTCGAGAGTTCGGCCGCCAAAACCCGGGTGTCACAAATTTCGGAGGGATTTTGGGCGAAACTAAAATGAGGTGCGTCCGAACTCCATGCACGATGGATGCGTGAGAGCCATTCGCCAGGAGTCTCAAACGTTTCTTGGCCATCGGCGGTGCCTCCGTCGGCAATGAAACCGGGCAGCCCATCGGGCATGGTCTGGAAGGAGGGGCAGCCGTAATAATTAACCTCCACGCGGATGAGATTCTCCCCGGGCTGAAGGTAGTCGCCGAGCGCATAGGTATCGAACTCGGGGTGAGTGGTGATAAAACGTCCGGGACCATACGCGACAAAGCGTTCATTGATGAACAGGCGGTAGCGCGTATCCGCAAAAAGATGCAACGTGGCCGCTCCCCGCGTGGAGATCCTGAAGCGTCGCTCAAAGCTTACGAATTGGTTGCGGCCCGGGGGGAAATTGGCGACCCAGCAATACGCCGCCTGTGAGAAGGGGGAGGCGGTGCGAAGCGCGGCGGGATATTCGAGAAACTTCGACATAAGTGCGGACCGTCGGAGCCGAGACGAGGAAAGCGTCAGGGGCCTGCGGAACAGGAATAAGCGTGAGACAGGCAAATCACTCCGCAATGGGCCTGCTGCGGGAACGGTCCCGAAACGCGCATGGATGTTTCGACCACGGCACGTGGAAGCGGGCGTATTTGACCGGCGAGGAAAGGCCGGCGGCTCAATGAGTCACGCTGGCGGCCGCAGCCAAGGCGCGGCGTGCCTGAAGCTTTGCCTTCACTTCGACCATGTATTCGCGGGTGAGCGGATAGCGCCAAAGGGCGACGAGGGCGAGAAGCAGCAGGCCGGCGGGCACGATGGAGAACATCAGGCGCATGTTCATGATGGTCTCGGCGGTTTGGTGGGCGCCGAGTCCCACGTCGAATCCGGCGAGAACGAGAACGGTTCCGGCGATCAAGGGCTGCAAGGTGCCAAGGAGTTTCGTCATGAACGACATCACGGCGCCGAACATGCCTTCGCGGCGCGCGCCGGTTTGCAGTTCGTCGATGTCGGTCACGTCCGCCATCAGGGACGGCAGGATCGTGTAAACGCTGCTGATGCCGATGGAGAAGAAGAAGGGCAGGATTAATTGCAGATAGGGATACGCCGGATCGACGAGGATCCATTTCAAGGCGGTGCCGACGCTCATCCAAATGAGGGCGAAACGCAGGGCGCGGTGTTTTTGCAGGCGACGGCAGGCCCAGTTGACCGCGGGGAGCGCTATGAAGGCCAGGACGGTTGCGAGGGTGGACGCGTAGCCGCTGAGGGTGGTGCCGGCGAGGGCGTCGCCTTGGAACACCCAGTAAATGGTGAGGAACGTGCCGAGCTGGACAAAGATGCCGTTGGTGAGGCCGATGAAGACGTAGAGAAAAAGAATCTTCAGGAAGTGGACGTTGCGGGTCGTGAGCCAGATGGACTTGAAGAAGCTGGGACCGGTCTTGGTGTTGGTGATGACGACGCGCTCACGGCTGTTTTTCAGCATGAGCCAAAGCAGGGGGCCGCTGATGACGCAGCAGGCGAGGGCATACCAAGTGAGTCCTTGGATGATGTTGGTAAAGATCGGGAGAAAGCAGAACGGAAGTATCCACGGGTTGATCAGCGCGGCTGCCTTCTGGACGATCGACCGATAGGTGACGACGCGGGTGCGACCGTCGTAGGACGGGCAAAGCTCGATGCCCAACGCGTAGTAGGCGGTGTCGCTGAGACTGCCGATGGTCGCGACCAAGAGACCCGCGACGAGCAGATAGATGGCGACCTGGCGATGGTAGGCGTTTTCGTCGGATCCAAACGCGACGATGCCGAGGCGGATGCTTTCGATCATGCCCGGGTTGGGTTTTTTGACGGCCGGTGCGGCGGGTTTTGCCTCGGGCGGGGGCGTCTCGACGGAAGCGGCGACCGAGGATTCCGCAGCCGGCGGGGCCGGAGGCACGGCAGCGGCGGCTTGGGCCGCTTGTTGATGAGTGGTCTGCTCGGATTTGAACTCGGCGTTCGACTTGATGTGACCGTTTTGAGGAAACAGCAGGTAGATGCCGACCAGCAGGGCCAGGCGTCCAAAACCACCCACAAAGATGTAAGGTCGGCGACGACCCCAACGGGTGCGGGTCTTGTCGCTCATCTGCGCGATGAAAGGATCGATGAAACCGTCCCAGAAGGTCCGGATGGCGAGGATCAGGCCTAGCAGCACCGGGTTCATGCCCAGCGCGACGATCATCAGCGTGCTGAGCGAATTGAAGAAGTATCCGGAGAGACCACCCTCCAGGCTTCCCAACGAGTAATAAATGATCTCTTTGCGCGAGGCATCGGCTTCCGGCAAGGAAGACGATGCGGCGGGGACGGGGGCGGGAGTGGACATGGGGAGGGTAACGGCCATGCCGGGACGCAGGCGAAAGAAACAGTGTCCAAGCCTTTCTCGGGCGCACAATCCGCCGGTTTAGGGATCGGTCCCGAAACCGGCAGGACGCACCGGTCTGCAACACCGCGTTCAGGATGTGATCTCGATCACGGCACCCGCCGCGAGCCGTGTGCCCGGGACGAACATCAGGCGGCAGACTTCATTTTCCGAGGTGTGAGCAAGAGGGCGGACTTCGGTCCCACGGAGCGAAGGCGTGCCGGAGGAACCGCAGGCGAACTCGAGACAAGTCAGAGGCACCGAGCCGATCCTGAACTCAAGGCGGACGCCGTCATGAGTTTTGAACAGGGTCGCGGTGGCACCGGGCAAGAGCGCACACCAGCGGCCGATGGGAAGCGGTCGCGCGGGCGCGATGCGAAGGGTTTCTCCGTCGTAGGATAGACCCAGATATGCATTCGGAATTGCGAGCGCGGAGAGCGGCCGGAAGTAATGGCCGCCGAACTCTTGGTGATCCCAATACATGCCCCAGCGGCGGTGGCGGACATCGACGTTGCGGATTATCTCCTCGGCGCTTTCGTTAAACCCGGCGTAGTAGAGCTGGGCGGCGAAGTTGAGTTCGACGCCGGTCCAGCACGTGTTGGCCTGATCGACCCAGCAGTTGGAAGTGACTTCGTGAAGGAAGGTGTCGCCGGGCCACTGGCAGTTGCGCAGGCCCTGGTCGGCTTTGTAATTCATCTCAAGGATCGTGCGCAGGGCGGTCGTCGTCTTTGCAGGATCGATAATCGAAGGGAGCCCGAGCTGACGTATCACGCCGTCACCGATTATTTGATCCGCGAGACAGCCGAGATGGGCGGTGGGATCTTCGGGGCGGACGTCGGAGGAGAGATTGAAGTAGCGGCCGTTCCAGGTGGTTTTTTCCAAGGTGGCGCAGCCTTGGTCGAAATACGCGGCATATTCGGAGATGAACGCGGCGTCACCGAGCCGGCGAGCCACCATGAGGGCAGCGGCAATTGCTGCGAGCCATTGGGAGACGACATAGGGAGCCACCCCGAACATGGGAAAGTTGTCGTAGGAGCACATCACGCCCTCCATGTCGGGGAGGTGGTCGCCGTTTTTGTCGCGTTCGCGCAGGACGTAGGCGAGCGCCGCCTTTACGTGAGGCCAGAGCTTTTCCTGGTAGCGGCGATCCCCTGACCACACGGCCGCACGGAGGGCCATGAACACGTATTGGGCCGGCATGTCGAGACGGTGACCGGTGGCCTCGCTTGGACTGGCGGTGGTGGAATCGCAGCAGACCGAGTGGATGACGGAGCCGTTGGGATTTTGAAATTTGGTCCAGAGATCGATGGTTATACGATCGAGCTCGGGAAAGAGGAGACTGACGGCGATCTGACCATACATGGCGACATCGGTGGTGGCGATGCCGGCAAACGAGCGAGTCGGGCTAAGGCCTTCCAAGACGCCGAACATTCCGGTGGGGGTGAGCCAGGTGCTGGTGTGCAGCGTGTTCAGGTGGGAGTTGATCTGGTCGAGAACAAACGTCGGCAACGAACTGTCGAAGAACGTCCGGTGAAATGCGGTGGATTCGGAGAGGAGTCGCGCGCGTTCCTGCATGGCGTAGCGGGCGACGGACTCCGCGGAGTTAAAGTGAGTGGCATAGAAATGCCCCTCCAGCGGACGAGGGCGTTTTTCGGTGGTCGCGGCGGCGGGCGCGGTGCTGCCGGTGTGGCCCGGAAAGGAAGCGTCTTCGAGGTAGCCTGCGGCGAGGGCCTGATTGCCTTTGGCATAATTGTTGGGGAAGTGCCAGGAGAGCGCGAAGGTGTGTCGGAAGATGTCGCTGGAGTCGCGCAACGTGGCATGGGTGCCAATGGTCACGAAGCAACGCGGATCGGCGCGACGCGCGCCGGTGGCCTTGTCGACATTGTTGCGACCGGCGGTGTCATCGTATTCGGAAATCGGATACTCACGAAGACACCGTTCGTAA
Organism: Rariglobus hedericola; assembly: GCF_007559335.1. Taxonomy (NCBI): domain Bacteria; kingdom Pseudomonadati; phylum Verrucomicrobiota; class Opitutia; order Opitutales; family Opitutaceae; genus Rariglobus; species Rariglobus hedericola. Next base: position 954,629 of record NZ_VMBG01000001.1, on the reverse strand, counting down.
TACGGATGATTGTGTTCCCAGCCCATGTAGGCGGTGGACCGGTCCGAGAAGGACGCGAGGCAGAGCGCGCCGGTGGTGGAGGCGGAGGGATTGGTCTGCTCCGCCTCGCAAACGACCGCGGAGAACGCGCCGTCGCGCACACGGCGGTTGACGTAGATGCGCTGCGGCTGGTCGTAGGCGACGGCGTTGCGCATGACGGCGAGCACTTGCACGTCCACCGGGCGATCACCGATCGACCTGATCTCGAAATCGAAATACACCAAGGGAAGGGCGGAGTCCTTGAGATTGCCGGGGATGAAGGGGGACCATGCGCGCAGTGACACGCGAAGCGGTAGTCCGTCTTGCTCGAACTCGAGGTCGGCAAACGGGAAGCTGGCGGTCGTGCGAATGACGTCCACCCCCGAGAGCCAGGGGAAAATATACTGGAACTGGCGTTCAATGGCGCCGGCATTGTGGCTGTCCTCAATCTGAAGCAGGACCATGCGCGGGTTTTCATTTTCAACGCGAACCCAGAGCTTGAAGAAAAGCGTCTCCTTCGGGTTGTGCGGATAGGGTGCGCCAGCGAAGACGGGGTTATTGTTGAAAATGCTCCAATTTTGGAAACTTCCGTCCTGGCGGATTTCGAATGACCCGGTTCCGATGCCACCGAGGGCAAGACCGGAGCGCGGCAGTTGGGAGCGATGCATGGAGGTAACGAGCGTCATGGGAAAAGCCAGAAAGAGACGGGAGGCGTGCGGGGAAGATCAGTTGAGCGCGCGATAAACTTCCTCGGCAATCAAGAGCGCGCCGGTTGCATGGGGATGGACTGGCTCGGTGCCGAAGGAGTCGGTGTGCCGATGCCGAAGATGGCTTTGGAACACTGCATGCAGATTGAGGAAACGTGTCGCGTGTTTCCGACTGAGTTCCTCGACGACCTCGATGTAGGCTGGCAACTGCCCCAGAATTTTTGCGCGGTAGGAATGCGGCGTCTGGTCGCGGCTCATGTAAAAAGGTGAGATCAGTAGAATGTGACACGCGGGGAGATGTGCGCGGGTCAACGTCAGCACTTGGTCATAGATGTCGCGGTAGGCCGCTAGGTCGAGGAAGGCATACTTGGGGTCCGTCAGGTGGCGGTTAAGGTCGTTTATGCCGATTTTGACGCACAGCCAGTCGGGACGTTGCTGAAGGACGTCTTCGTCCCACCGGCTGCGGAGATCGTCGGTCGTGTTACCGCCTATGCCGCGATTGACGACAGTGATGGTTTTATCGGGCTCCCGGATGGTGAGCAAATCCGCGAACAGACGGACATAACCACGGCCCAGCGGGGGAGCCTCCTGCTGGCGACCGGCATCAGTGATACTGTCGCCGATAAAGATGATTTTCTGACCGTTTTCCAAAACCGTTTTCATTTGGAGAACTGAATTGTCTGCTGGAACACTGTGTATCGGGCCATAAGTCATCACTTTCGGTTGTGTCGGGCATTTCAATCGCCGCTGTAAGGGACCGGTCCCTCCGATAAATTGTGTGTAGAGACAACACAGATGGCGCACATCTAGAGCAGGCTGACTAAGCGGTGCGGGGAGCGACCCGAGATTGATGAAACCGCGGTTGATACCCAAAATGGCTGGATCAACGAGCGGTTTTTTGCCGATGAAAACGGTGCATTGCGCGGACTAGCTTTGGATGCCGCCATAAGGCGGAGAAAACGCGACGGTCAGCCAACGGACCGGCAAACCGCGGGCGAGGGGCGGGGTTCAGTTCCTGCAATAAAAAAACCGCTGGAAGACCGGCGGCTTGAGATTTGTGAGTGCCTAGGAGCAACCCAGAATGAGTGTATTCAATTTTTGCTGCCGCGGCGGCGCAGGGAGACGAATCCGAGAGCCAGTAAACCCAAAACGAAGGCGAAGGTGGACGGCTCGGGGATGGAGGAAGTCAGTGTGTAGTCCACCCGGATAAGCTTGTTGATGTCATCCTTGACGAGCATGGCGCTTTCGCCGGCACCCAAGCCGATGCTTGTCAGATTAGCGGCGGTAAACAAACCCGAGAACGAGGTGTAATCAAACAACGTGGTTGAGTAACTGGTGGTGGTCAGTGGCCGGGCGATGCTTGTGAAGTCGATCGTGAATTGATTGTTGCTGAACGTGAGCAAGCCGGAATTCACCACTGTCACGGCTCCCGCTCCGGCCGTTGATCCGAATGTGAAATTTATCGCTGCGGCGGAATTTTCAAAGCCGACAGTAGTGTTGTAGAGGGCCACCTCTCGGCCGGTCGCGTTGAACGTGCCGGCATTTCCGATGACAGTAAACTGGGCTCTATCGTCGGCATCGGCCCCGTACAGTTTGAAGCCGCCACTCGCCGCGCTCAAGTCCACCGTGCCACCGCTAAGCGTGAATTTATTGATGGCGGTGTTAGTTGTGTTGCTAGCGATAAGATGGAGCCGGTTGGTAATGGTAAGGCTGCCCCCGGAAAGGGTGATACGAGCGGTGGAGTTCGCTATAGATCCATTTGTGAAAATGCGCTCTGTGGTGAGTGAACCGTTGATGTTGAGGGTTACGCCTCCACCAACGATGTTGTAGTGGGCTCCCGCCGCCATATTGAACGTGCCATTAATCGTGTGAGCAGCGTCGGTGCTGGGAGTGAGGCTGGCCGTCGCCGTGACAATGTCGGTGGCTTGTATAATCCATGATTGGGCGGCCGTCGGCGCGACGCCCCCGATCCAGGTGCTTCCTGTGGTAAATGCACCGCCGCCTGTGCCGTTTGAGAAGATCTGCGCCTGCGCCGCGCCGACGGCCAAGGCAAAGGAAGCGAATGCGAGAAGGAAGCTTTTCATGATGTAAGTGATAGGGGTTGGGGCCGACGGAGGTGCGCGAGCGAGGGTTGAGCCAAGCGAGCTCTAAAATCAGGCTTAAGCTCCGGAGACGGGTCTAGCGTGGCGACATCTTTAAAATGGAAGCGTTTCCATTTGCGGGAAACGTCGGTGTTCCCGTCGACGTTATCGGCCACGATCGCCTCAGCCGATCAACGTGCCGCGCTCGTGAACGTCAACCTGGCAGATTGAGCCGTGTCGCCGGAGAAGTCGTGGCGGGTTGCCCGATAGGGTGCTTGGTCCCTTAGCTGAAAAAGACTCATCAAGGCATGCGATTGGTCATCGTCCGTCCATCGGCGCCGATTTCGGGTTTGCCTGACCAAGCGCCATTAGCTAGCCAAGGCCCATGCCTCGCTCAAAAGACGAAGTGTCCTTGCGGGTGACATTGAAGGACGTCGCCAAACAGTCGGGGCTGGGACTTGGAACTGTCTCGCGGGCGATGGCCGATAAATTCGGTGTGGCGCCCGCTACCCGGGCCCGCGTGCTCGCGGCCGCACGTGAGCTCGGGTATCGGCCGAACGCCGCCGCCCGGGCGCTCGCTGGCCAGCGTCTCCACCTCCATCAAAAGGATCAGATCCTCGTCGCTTTCCTGCGCCACGAGTCCGGCGTGAGTGATGCCTATTTCGAGCAGGCCTGCGCAAACCGAGGTATGCGCGGTCTCTGTGTGGCCCCAAAAAAATTTGCCGGACCCAAGGCGGCGGCCCGTGAACTTTATGCCTGGGGGGTGGACGCCCTCATCGTTTCCCCGTATAAACTTGCCTGGACAGAGGCCGACATGAAGGACTTCGACTGGAGTCTATTTTCCATCGTCGGGATGGCGCGCGACTTCAGGTTCGGCGGCTTCGAGATCGTGCGCCACCACGCCTTCGCTTACATGCACGAGTCCCTGGTCAAGCTACGGGACGCCGGCTTCCGGCGCATCCAAGTGATCCTTCACCGCAGCATCAGCCTATACGACGACGACGAGCGTTTAGGTGCCGCGCTCGCCTTCCAGAGCCGAAACAAGAGTGGGGGCGTGCGGCTGCGCATCAGTTCCATCGACGGCGATCTGGATCACGAATCCATGAGCACCGCAATGGACCTGCTCAGCTCCGACTGGGCCGACGTAATTCTCTTCGACCATTTCGCTTTTATCGGTCGCCTTCGACAGCGCGGAGGAGGCGATCTGCTTGATCGTCGACCCTACGCAGCGGTCATCGCAGTCGACGATTCGTCGGACCCGTATGGGACCGTGTCCGGTTGCCTCCTCTGCGATGCCCAGCGTTTCTCTCGTGCAGTCAGTGCTTGTCAAAATCTCATCCAAACCGGCCGACGAGGCCGCTTCGAGCATCCCGCCGAGCATCTTATCGATCCCGCATGGGAAGTTCGCCAATCCCTACGCCGTCCTGCTTGAATTCAAAGTCAGCCAGCAAAAACTGGCGGTCCTGCAGATGTCCGACTCGACCGACCTTGTATTGGAACGAAGCGGTGCCGGTCAGTTGAGATGTCGATTCGAAATCGATTTTGTATTTCAATACCGGATACTAGTCAGTTCTTGCCGCTGTTAGCCGATCAACCAACCTCGATGCTATCCCAGCCCGGGTAGTTTTTGTTTCAGATAGGTATTGAATCGCGGTCGCCTCCGAAAAATGCCGGTCGGCACCAGCCTTGTATGCCCGTATGCTTAGTTGCGTTTCCATACTCTGGTGCCGGCGTAAACGCAATGAGTCGCGTCGAGTTTTGGCGTAGAAACGACACGATGTGTGTCGCACCGCTGATGTGGCGCCGCGTCAGGCGAAGTGGTCAAGCGGCGACAGGCAGGGCTTTCGACTCCTGCTCTCCGGCGGTTTTTTTCGGCATGATCGCGTTAAACGCCTCGGCCTCGGTCTGACTCTTCATGTCGAGGTAATGCTTGCGAATGATGGCCTCGGAATTGCCCGCCTGAATCGCGGCCTCTCCGATGGAGCGGAACTTGGCGACGAACATCGAAATGAACGTGTGCCGCATGATGTCGTGCGAGAGCTCAAACGCCTTGGCGATTTTCGCCCTGACGTGCTGGAGGTTTGCCGGAATGATAGGGAACTTGTCCAACGGGTAGGCTTTGAGCCAGGCGGCGAGATTTGGCTGAATCGTGATTTTGCGCGGCTCACGCACCTTGGACACCTCGGCGGTGATGTTGATGATACCGGCCTCCAGATTAACCAGCTCGGGCTTGAGGCGGAGAATTTCCCCCGTGCGCAGGCAAGGGCGGATGCCGGCGAACAGGCACAAGGCGAAGTAGGGGACGAACCGACCACCCTCCAAGCTTTCGACATGCCGCATGAGTTTCTCCGCTTTCGCAGCGGAGAACGTTGAGATGGCTTCCCGCTTCCGGCGAATCCGATGACTGGGAACCTTAGTCATTGGATTCTCGCTGAGCCATCCCCGCTGAAAGGAAAACTTGAGGAAGGTGGAGACGATACCGCGTCGGTTGTTGTAGGTTTTAAGCTTGGGTTTTCCCAAATTGAAAAAACCAATCAACCGTTCCGCTGTTAATTCGGCGACGGTCACGCTGGGGAAATGTTTAAGAAGACGTTTCAGGTCGCGCTTAATCCTCTCCAGCTGCGGCGCGGAAATCTGGTCCTGCTGGAATTCATGGTCTTTTGCCTCTGTGTAAATCGGGATGGCAGCGGAAAGACGCTTCTGAGTTTCGGGTTCGCGGTAGTTCGCGAGGGCAAAATCGAGGTAGAAGGACAGGGGCCGAGGGGAGTCCTTGAGCCGATTGAAAACGGTTTCGGCCTCGCGCAGTTGCACCTCCGAGAGAAACGTCGGTGCAGACTGCATGCCGGCCTCGATTTGAAGGGCATTGATCTCAAGGGTGGCCTTCTCGGCGATGGCCTCTTCGCGCGACTTAAAATTTTTACGGATACGAACACCGTGGAGGTAGCCGTCCACTCTCCAGGAAATCACTCCGTTACGGTTTTCAAATCGTCCGACAGTGAACAACGACTGATTCATGCTTAGGTTGCCGCGTAAACTGGGAAACCTAGCTTCATCCAAATATTAACTCGTTAATTCATAACGAGTAAACTGGCGGAGAGGGGGGGATTCGAACCCCCGGTAGGCTGTTACACCTACGGCGCTTTAGCAAAGCGCTGCTTTCGACCACTCAGCCACCTCTCCGGATTGAAAACAGAAGGGATGAAGCAAAGGCGCGGAACGCAAAGTGCAAGGCCTTTTCTCGCGTGCGTTTCAATTCGACGTCGCTCAACTGGCCATCACCAGCCGGCTCCGTGGCGCGACTGATATCAGCGCCGGTCACCCTTGCCCTGCCCGCCAGCTTTAATAGCGGGCGGGCAGGGTGGTGAGGTTACGACGCGTCGTCGTCTTCAGCGGGGCGCTCGAGTTCCTCGCGGCACTCGTTCATGACGCGCAGCCAGATTTCCCGGAGATCGAACAGGCGCGGCTGGGCGTCTTCGCGGTAGTCGGCCACGGCGGTCAACTTTGAAACGCTCGCGGCATTGAGTAGCGAGAACGTGCGGTTGAGTTCGCCGAGTGCGCGCTTGAAGAGGCTGATCGCCATCGCGTAGTCGCCGAAGTCGAGTGCCTGAATCGCCAGCATGGCTTGTTCTTCGCCGCGATAGATCGAGGCGTGGATGTCGAGCGCGGTGGCTTGCGGGACCTTGGCGGGGTTGGCGCCAACGCCTTCCCACGAGCGTTTCAGGCTCAGGTAAATCGCCTTGGTGGAGATGAAAATCGGATTCTTGTGGAGCGTGTAGGGCTCGTCCTTGCCTTCGTTGATCTCAGCGGATGGCGATTCGCTCTCGTTGTCGTCGTCATCGCGGTCGAGGGAATCGGAAGGATCGGAGCTCCATGAATCCTCGTCCCATCCCATGAGGTGCGCGGTTTCATCGATGCGATCATCCTGATCCTTGAGTTGCTCGTAGTGGGCGAGGTAACGGTGAATTACGTCGTCTTGCTCGCGCAGATACTTTTCCCAATCAAATTCATTCCAGGCGAGCTCTCCACGATCTTCCCACTCGTTATCCGAGGGGCCGTCAGTTTCAAATTTGCTCATTTTGGTGGGGTCCGAAGACCTTGATTTGCAAGCTGCGCCGGAGGTCCTAAAATGCAACGAAAATTCCGCGATTTATCCAATGCTTCGCAGGCTGCTGGCGACAGGACGGCGTCGATGCAGGGGGCGGTCGCGAAACAGGGTGCCGGCGGCAGTTGCGCAGGAATTTCGCTCCGTTGACTTTGCGAGTTGAATCCCGCGCGGATGACCCGCTATTTTCCCGCCTTTATTCATGGCAGATGTTCATCACGAGACGGTTTACTTCACAGGTCATGTCCAAGGCGTGGGTTTTCGCTACACCACGCTGCAGGTGGCCAAGGAATTTGAAGTGACGGGACGCGTAGGCAATCAGACCGACGGACGCGTGCAACTCGAAGTTCAAGGGAACCTTCGCGATGTAAATGCGTTCGTAACGGCCGTGGAGGAGCGTATGCATGGCTACATCCGTCGCGTCGAACGCACCTCTGCCCAAGGCCCCGCAAAGTATCAGGACTTTCGCATCCAATGACCCAAACCAACCCCGCCTCCGCGATCGAGATCACCGGTCTGACGAAGGATTTCGCCCTTAACCTGCGCGGCATTAAGTTGCGCGCGGTCGAAAACCTCACCCTTAACGTCCCCGAGGGCCAGGTCTTCGGTCTGCTCGGGCCGAACGGGTCCGGCAAGAGCACGACCATCAAGATCATCCTCGGCTTGCTCGATCCCACCGTTGGCGAGTGCAAAGTCTTTGGTGTGCCCAGTGGCCGCGTCGATTCGCGTCTCAATGTCGGTTATCTGCCCGAGGCACCTTATTTTTATCGTTATCTGAGCGGTGAAGAACTCGTGCGGTTCTACGGGCGGATCTGCGGCGTGCCGAAAAAAATCCTCAAAGATCGTGTCCGCGAGGTCATCGATTGGGTGGGCTTGAGCGGTGCTTCGCATCGTCGCGTGGGCACTTATTCCAAGGGCATGTTGCAGCGCATCGGCCTTGCTCAGGCGCTCGTGCATGATCCGCGTCTGATCATTTTGGACGAACCGACCGCGGGTGTGGATCCGGTGGGATCGGCGGAGATTTCCGAACTCATTCTTAAACTCAAAACCCAGGGTAAAACTGTTTTGATCACCTCGCACTTGCTCGCGCAGATCGAGGACATCTGTGATCGCGTCGCTATTCTGGACAAGGGAAAGCTCATCGTGGAGGGATCGGTCAACGAACTCGTGGGCGTGAGCAACCGTCAGTCGCTCATCGTGGATTCATTGCCACCAGCCGAACTCGAGGAGTTGCGCGGATGGCTCGCGGCCCGCGGTCATGCACTGAATGCCGTCGAACAGCCGCGCACGCGACTCGATCAACTATTTCTTAGCAAAGTATCCCGTCCGCAAAAAGGAGGAGACATCAAATGAGCGTCACAACTGTATCCACCGGACGCACAGTTCCGTTTTCACTGGGCCGTCTCGGCATCGTGGCGGGTAACACCTTCCTCGAGGCCGTGCGCCAGAAGCTGTTCAACTTCCTGCTGCTCCTCGCGGTCGCCTTGGTAGCCAGCGCGCAGCTTTTCCGCGAGTTCAACTTCGGTTCGTCCGAGTTGAAGTTCATCTCCGATTTCGGTTTCGGCGCGATGGTGTTCTTCGGCTCGACGCTGACCATTGCCGCGACGGCGCAGTTGTTTTTTAGCGAGATCGAGAATCGCACTGCGCTCACCATTCTGGCGAAGCCGATCTGGCGCACGGAGTTTATCTTTGGGAAATTCCTAGGTGTGTTCGCGGTCGTAGGTGTGTTTTGCGCACTGACGACTCTCTTGCTGCTCGGGCTGTTGTATCATCGCGAGACGACGTTGATGAACGCGAATCCCGATGCGTTTGAAGGCGGGCGAATCATTCATTACGGTGACCTCGTTTTGATGGGTATCTTGCAGTGGTTGAAGTTTGGCGTGCTGGCGGCGATCACGCTGCTCATCGCCAGTTTTTCGAATACCAATCTCTACACGGTGGTCATGGGTTTCTTCGTGCTGGTGATCTGTCATCTGCAATATCTCGCTCGTGATGCCTACGGCCAGGTCGCCGCGCTGCCGCTGCGCTTGCTGGTGCAGTTGTTGGGTTACGTTTTCCCGAACTTCCAAGTGTTCAATCTGACCGACCAGATCGGCATCGGCCAAGGCATCGATACGCAGGTGTTTCTTCGCGTGGCCGGCTATGCGTTCATCTACATCGCGGTGATTGGCGGTCTCGCGGTTTACAGCTTCCGTAATCGTGAAATCTAACCTCGCCGCTTTTCGTCCGTTGTGGGCCGGGCTGTTGGTGGTGGTCGTGCTGACCGTCGCCGGAATCGCGGTGCGTCCGTTTGAGCAACCGGCGTGGGAATTCGTGCGCAGCAAGCAACCCGCGTTGAAACTGGATTCGTTGCAGGGCGCGCTGGGGCAGGGCGTCACGGTCGGTCTGCTCGGCGGCTTCCGCGCCATCGTGGCGGATTTCTTTTGGATCAAGACGAACTCCGTTTGGGAGGATAACGATCTGCCGGCCACGCAGACCTTCATCAAGCTGGTCACGGCGATTGATCCGCGGCCGCTGTATTTCTGGCAAAACGGTTCACGCATGATCGCTTATGACATGCCCAACTGGCGCATCAGCGCCGAGGGTGGTTACGACAAGGTTCCGCAGACCCGCCAACGCCAGATCGATGAACAGCAATCCGCGGTGGCCTTGAAATACCTCAATGAAGCCTTTGGGCATCATCCGGATTCCGCGCTGCTGTATGTGGAGATCGCCAACGTTTATCTGAACCGCCTCAAGGACACCGCATCCGCCGCCGAGGCTTACCGGAAGGCGTCCTTGCAAGCGAACGCACCTTATTATGCGGCGCGCATTTATCCCGAGCTTCTGCGCAAATTGGGCCGGCAGGCCGAAGCCTATGCCTGGCTTAAGGAGCTCTATCCCAAACTGCCGAAAAAGGCGGATCCGGCCAAAGGCATCACCGAATTCCAGGTCGATTCCGCCATGGCTCCGGTAGTGTTGGAAAGAATTCGTGAATTGGAGCAGGAATTGAATGTTCCTGATGCAGAGTATTTTAAACCATAGTTTGAATTGGGTTCAGGGAATTTTATCTTGCACGGAAAAGATTACCTCTGAAAGGTCATCAGTTTACTAAACTTCATGGCCGCTTCTACGCCCGACAACCTCTATCCCATTTTTGACCGCGTTCTGGGCCGGGCTGATAAAGAAGCTAAACTGAAACAGCGTGGGCGGGTGATCTGGCTCTATGGATTGTCCGGCTCGGGGAAGAGCACTTTGGCGATTTCCTTGGAGCGCCAACTTCATGCCGAGGGTCGGGTGACGCATCTGCTCGACGGCGATAACGTCCGCGTCGGTCTGAACCGTGATCTCGGGTTTACCGATGCCGATCGCGCCGAAAACATCCGCCGTATCGCGGAAGTGGCCAAGCTCTTCGTGCAGGCCGGCGTCGTGGTCATCGCGGCGTTTATCACGCCGTTGCGCGCCCATCGTCAGCTCGCGCGCTCGATCGTCGGTGCGGACGACTTCCTTGAAGTTTACGTGGCCGCATCCTTTGAAACCTGCGCCGTGCGCGATCCCAAGGGGCTCTATGCCAAGGCCCGCGCCGGTGGCGTCCAGCAGTTCACGGGCAAGGATTCTTCCTTCGAGCCTGCGTCCGCCGAGGACGTCGACGCACTCGTGATCGACACCGAAGCCGGTCCGGCCGAGGCCTCGCTGGCGCAACTTCACGCCGCGGTCGTTCCGCGCATCACTTTCCAATAATCGTAATGAGTTCCTACAACCTCACGCATCTCGCCCAACTCGAACACGAGGCCATCTTCATCATGCGCGAAGTCGCCGCGCAGTTCGAGAAACCCGCGCTGCTTTTCTCGGGCGGCAAGGATTCGATCGTCATGGTGCGCCTCGCACAAAAGGCCTTCGCTCCCGCCAAGATTCCGTTCCCGCTCGTCCACATCGACACCGGTCACAATTTCGAGGAGACGATCACGTTCCGCGACTGGCTCGCCAAGGATACCGGCAGCCGCCTGGTCGTTCGCTACGTGGAAGACTCCATCAAGGCCGGTCGCGCCCAGGAAGAGAAGGGGCCCAACCCGTCTCGCAACGGTCTTCAGACCATCACGCTGCTCGATACCATCGAAGAGTTTCGTTATGACGCCTGCCTCGGTGGCGCCCGCCGCGACGAGGAAAAGGCCCGCGCCAAGGAGCGTTTCTTTTCGCACCGCGACGAGTTCGGCCAGTGGGATCCGAAGAACCAGCGCCCCGAGCTCTGGAATCTGTTCAACGGACGCAAAAACGTGGGCGAACATTTCCGCGTGTTCCCGCTCTCCAACTGGACCGAGATGGATGTGTGGCAATACATCGCCCGCGAGAAGCTCGACATCCCGTCGATCTACTTCACGCACCAGCGCGAAATTGTGAATCGCAACGGCGTGCTCCTTTCCAAATCGCCTTTCATCACGCTCCTCGAAGGCGAGAAGTATGAGACCCGCACTGTGCGTTACCGCACCGTCGGTGACAGCACCTGCACCGGTGCCGTCGAGTCCGACGCCGCCGATCTCGGCGCGATCATCCAGGAAGTCGCCTCCGCGCGACAGACCGAACGCGGCACCCGTGCCGACGACAAGCGCTCCGAAACCGCCATGGAAGACCGCAAGAAGGCGGGTTATTTCTAAGCAGCGTTTCGCGCCTGCGCGCCTTTGACCTAAAAAAATCGAAATCAATTTCCAGAGAATGACCGCCTCCACGCCCGCTCCCGCCCACCAGCACACCGACCAGCATTACCTCGCCATGGACCTGCTCCGTTTCACCACGGCGGGCAGCGTGGATGATGGCAAATCCACGCTCATCGGTCGTCTTCTCTACGACTCCAAGTCGATCTTCGAAGACCAACTCGACGCCATCGAGCGCGCCACCGAGCAGCGCGGCGAGGAGCATTTGAATCTCTCGCTCCTTACCGATGGTCTCCGCGCCGAGCGCGAGCAGGGCATCACCATCGACGTCGCTTATCGCTACTTCGCCACGCCGCGCCGCAAGTTCATCGTGGCCGACACACCCGGCCACATCCAATACACGCGCAACATGGTGACCGGCGCCTCCACGGCCAACCTCGCCATCATCCTGATCGATGCGCGCAAGGGCGTGATCGAGCAGACCTGCCGCCACTCGTTCATCGCTTCACTGCTGCGCATTCCGCACGTCGTGGTGTGCGTGAACAAGATGGACCTCGTCGATTATTCCGAGGCACGCTTCAACGAGATCGTCGCGTCCTACAGCGAGTTTGCCTCCCGCCTGGAGATCCCTGACATCAAGTTCATCCCGATCTCCGCGCTGCACGGCGACAACGTGGTCGATCGTTCGGCGAAGATGCCGTGGTATCAGGGCAGTGCGCTGCTCTACACGCTGGAGACCGTTTACATCGGTAGCGACGTGAACCACATCGACGCGCGTTTTCCGGTGCAGACCGTGATCCGTCCCAATACCGACGAGCACCATGATTTCCGCGGTTTCGCGGGACGCGTGGCCGGTGGTGTCTTCAAAGTCGGCGACGAGATCGTTTCGCAGCCGTCCGGTCTCACGTCGCGCATCAAGTCCATCCAGGGTCCATCGGGCGACATCGCGGAGGCGTTCGCGCCAATGTCGGTCGTGATGACGCTCGAAGACGAGATCGATGTTTCCCGCGGCGACACCATCACCAAGGCCAACAACCCGCCGCACGTCACGCAGGACGTCGAGGCGATGATCTGCTGGTTCTCCGACAAGAAACTCGTGCCGAACGGCAAATACATCATCCGCCACACCACGCGCGAAGCGAAGTCGGTCATCAAGGCCGTGCGCTACAAGGTGAACATCAATACGCTTCACAAGGCCGAGGGTGATCTCGAGATCGGTATGAACGACATCGGTCGTATCCAGTTGCGCACCGCGGTGCCGCTGATTTCCGATTCTTATCAGCGCAACCGCAACACCGGCAGCTTCATCTTGATCGACGAATTCAGCAATGCGACGGTGGCCGCCGGCATGATCCTTTGACACGGATCGGCCGGCTGGCTTGAGTCGCCCGTCGTTTTCCAAATCAAGTGATCGTCAATTATTGGCTGCTGCCCATCGCCTTGTTACTGCTCTGGCTTCCCCGCCAGTGGCTCCGTTTTGGCGGCAAGGTGATTTCACTTCCGCGCCCTTCGCGACAGAGCCGTGACGACCATGACACGCGCGATGTCTCGCTGAAATATCGCGAAGAGTTCAGCAAGCCGCGCAACTGGGTAGATTTCCTCCGCGCCATCGCGGGTTCGCTGGCCATTTCCTATGCGTGTTTTGAGCGCGCGCCCGAGGCGGTGAAATCCGTGAGCACGGAAATTTTTATTCTCCAGTGCGTCCTCTTGTTCGTGGCCGTGGTCATCCAGACCGTTCGCTTCGAGGGTAAGGTGACGCTGTCGGCCCCGGTGTTTTTTATTCTCGGCCTGAGCTTCGGCATCATTGGTTGGAAGGCGGCGCTGTTCGCGTGCGTTGCCATCTGGGTGATCAATCTGGTGCTGCCGAGCGTGGCCATTTTCCTCTTTGTCTTCGCCGGACTCCAGGTGTGCTTCGGCCTGATCCTGCCACAACAGGCGACGACGCGTTCGGCCCTGCTCGCGGCAGCACTGGCGATTACGCCGGTCCTGTTTAGCGCGATTACCAAACGGCGCCTGGTGCGGTTGAATAAAAAGGGCCGGCAATCCCGCCGCGCATAATCATGGCGGCCGCCTCTACCGCTCCCTCGGTCCTTTCGATTTGGGTGGGGGCATCACGTCCGCGCACGTTGCCGGCGGCGATCGCGCCGGTGCTCGCGGCTTCGGCACTCGCGTGGCGGGACGGGGATTTCGAGGCACCCGCCTCAGGGGTGTGTCTCGCCTTTGCTCTGTTGATCCAGATCGGGACCAATTTCGCCAACGACTATTATGATTTCGTGAAGGGTGCCGACACCGCCGAGCGCGTGGGCCCGCGTCGGGCCGTCGCCTCGGGGTTGGTTGCGCCGGCGACGATGAAGCGCGCGATGATCGCGGTGTTTGCCGTGGCGTTTGCCACCGGTCTCACGTTGCTCGCTTATGGCGGTTGGCCGCTGCTGATCATCGGAGTTGCCAGCGTCGTGTGCGGAGTCGCTTACACGGGCGGTCCGTATCCGCTCGGTTACAACGGCCTCGGCGATATTTTTGTATTCATTTTCTTCGGACTGGTGGCGGTGGGAGCCACTTACTTCGTGCAGGCGGGCGTGATCACGCAGGAAGCTTGGATCATCGGCACGGGCATCGGTGCGCTGGCCGCAAATATCCTGGTCGTGAACAATTATCGCGACGTGGAAACCGATGCGAAGGCGGGCAAGCGCACACTCGTCGTGCGCTTTGGCCGTCGCTTCGCCCGAGCACAGTTTATCACGGGGCATGGGCTGGCCTTGGCGGCTTTGGTGGCGGTGGGCGCGGGTGACTGGCATCCGGCCTTCGTGATTACCGGCGCCGTGGTGTGTGTGGTGGCTGGTTGGATACAATCACGCCGATTGGCGCGGGCGACGGGTCCTGCGGAGCTCATCCGCCTGCTCGGGCAGACGGGTATGTATCTGGCCGTTTACGCCTTGGTGCTTTCGGCCGGATTGATTTGGGGCTGAGGAATCAAGGCCCAAAAAAAACCGCTGCGGTGAGGCAGCGGTTTTTTAAGGAGAGGCGGTGGGCCTCGGAGCTCAGATCTTGGCGATGAGCTTTTCCTTGAGGGTGGCCTTGGGCATCATGCCGACGAGGGTTTCCACAAGCACGCCGCCTTTGAAGAGGAGCATGGTGGGGATGGCGCGCACGCCGTATTCGGCGGCGATGGCGTCGTTGTCGTCCACGTTGACCTTGGTGATCGTCACCTTGCCGTCGAGTTCGTCGGCGAGCTCGGCGAGGATGGGGGCGATCGCTTTGCAGGGGCCGCACCACGGCGCCCAGAAGTCCACGAGGACGGGGGCGGGCGAGGCGATGGCGGTCTTGAAGGTGTCGGCGTTCAGGTGGGCGATTTTGTCGGACATGTGGTTAAAGGAATCAGCGTTTCAGGAAAAGCAAAACGGCGAAGGCGATGGCGACCGCGGCGGCAAAGCCGGCAACGATCGGCAGGAAGCCGGGGATGGAGTCATCGGTTTCTTCGATCACGGGCATCGGCGAGACGAACTTCGGAGCCTCGGGAAGTTTGTTGAGGGTGGGAGCACCGCTCGGGACAGGGCTGCCAGCGGGGCGCAGGCCCATGGGCGCGGTCGCGGGCGCAACCGGCGTGGGCGCACGCAGACCGCCAGCGGGAGCGGTGGGGAGTTTAAGCGGGGTCTGACCGGGAACCGGAGAGTAAGGTGCGGCGACGGGCGCGACGGGTGCGGCGGCTGCAGGCACAGGAGCGGACGGAATCGAAGTCGGCGGGAGTGCCGCAGGCGGTTGCATCAGCGGAGCGTGGGGGGCCGCAGGCGGGGGCACGGGGACGGGGCTAGGGGTCGGGCTGTCGGGGTTCAGGTTCATAATGGGTAAAAAAGGGTTTAGCGCGGGGTGGACTTGTGGATGATCTCGGCGAGCTCGCGGACATCAACCGTAGCAAGGTGTTTATCGCGACGTTTAAGTTCCTCAAACGTCTTCAACGTGGTCTCGGTCATGCGACCGTGGGTTTCCTCGGAGCCGCCCACGAGGACAAAGTGTTCGCCCTTGGTGATGCGCTTGTGGCCGTCCTCATTGTCCAGACCCACGCCGAGCAATCCGGCGGGTTTTGCCGGGGCTTTGCGAGTGGACTTGGGGGGCTGTTTGCTCACTCGGTTACGGTGCTTGCTTCCACGGGTGTTTCAAGCGGCTTTTCGAAATTGGAGCCGGTCGCTTCGGGCGCGATCGGTGCGTCCGGAGCGGTCACGGGAGGCGGTGTTTCTTCAACCGGCTCGGCGGCGGGCGGCGGGAGCGAGTCGTCGCGGGCGCTGCATTCGATGTCGGTGAACGCGTCGTTCTGGCGGACGCGGAGCTTGCCGAGACGGGTGAGCTCGAGGACGGCGATGAACGTGGCAACGAGCAGGCGGACGGTGATCTGCTGGTCGCCGAAAAGATCGGTGAAGACGAATTTCTGCCGCGTGCGGATGTATTCAAGAATCTCCTCCATCTTGTCGGAGACCGTGACCTGTTCGTCCTGGATCTGGCCGACGACGAGTTTCTCGGCGAGACGGCGGAGGACGATGTTGAACGCGTTCCAGAGCTCGATGCGATCAACGCTCTTGAGCGGGCGTTCGGATTCGGTGAGGCGGAGCTCGGAAACGTAGCGGGCGAGCAGATCGCGTTGGAACACGGCGAGCTCGTCGAGCTTGGCGGCGGCCTCTTTGAACTTTTTGTATTGGAGGAGCTGGTGGACGAGTTCCCAGCGGGGATCCATTTCCTCCTCGGTGGCGTTGGGATCGACGGCGGCTTGTCCGCGGGGGAGGAGCATGCGGCTCTTGATCTCCATCAACGTGGCGGCCATCACGAAAAATTCGCCGGCGATATCGAGGTCCAGTTCACGCAGGGAATGGAGCACGTCGATGTATTGGCGGGTGACCGAGACGATCGGAATATCGTAAATATCGATCTCGTTTTTCTTGATCAGAAAAAGGAGGAGATCGAGGGGCCCCTCAAAGACTGGGAGCTTGATGCGATAATCGGCGTCGGGAACCACGGTCGGGAGATGCTTGGCGGCGGCGGAGGGGCGGCAACGAAAAACTTGGCCAATACGTTCAAAGAATGACCAAGCCCAACACGCCCAGGGCGAGCAACAAGGCGACGAGGCCGAGGGCGTAGCGTTCGCGGGCGGTGAGACGGAAAAGCATGGTGGTTACAGGCCGAAGGGTTGGAGGTGGTCGAGGATGCCGGTGACCAGCGGGTCGTCTTTGATTTCCTCCCACGGGTGGTTGCTGGAAACACGCACAAACAGCTGCTCGCCGGCGGTGCGAAAGCCGTAGTCCCAGGCGAGTTTCAGCAGGGCGACGGCGGAGCGCGGGTCGTTCTGGGTGATGGAGCGGCCGTCGTAGAGATGCCAATACCAGACGTTTTGCAGGAAGTTCGATTGGGTGAACGCGCGATATTCGGGCGCAGGCAGGGTGCGTGAACCGGCTTGAAACGGGATCGCGACCGGCGCGACGGGTTGCTCCGTCCAGCCGCCGGCCGGCCAGCAGGCGGCGGGGGTGTGGGCCGCGACAAGACTCACCGGCACCTGACCCGGCGACCAGTAGGCGATATAAACGCTGATCTGCAGCGGTTCGTCGGTGTTGAGTTTACGCTGACGACGCACGTAGGTGCGCTGGATGAGGTGATCGGTTTCAAGAACCGAGGTGAACTGATAGAGGTCTTCGGTTCGCACGATATCCCAGCCCGTCGGCGTAACGGGAAGAATCGCCGCCAAGTCTGGCGCCGGCCGGCTTTCGCGAACCGGACCGTGAGTGTTGAGAACGAAGAACGCCACCAGGGCACAGGCGAGCGCGTAACCGGAAAGAATGCCCCACGGCGCGACGGGCGCGGGCTGCGGTTCAGCTGCGATGGTCTCGGGCGAACGCGTGTCGCGCGCAGGGTCTTCCAACCACACAGCGAGCGCTCCCAAGATCACTGCAGTGACGCCGAGCACGGCGAATCCGGTGAGGTCATGCCACTTGCCGCCGATGTCCACGCCGGCGTTGGCGAGGAGCGTGAGGCCGAGCGAACGAATGATGTTCATCCCGAACGCGAGCAGCGGGGCGAGGGCGATCAACAGCACGCGAGCCCACGGCCTGCGAACGAGCGTGGCTGAAAAGAACACCGCGGCGACGACGCAGGAGAGCAGGCTGCGCACGCCGCTGCAGGCTTCCTCGACGCCGACGTTGGTGTGCGCGAGTTGGATGATGTTGCCCGAGGTCGATGCCGCTATGCCAAGCAGGTGGAGCGCTTCGAGCACGATGTTGGTCACCCACAACTGGAGTTGCAGCGTGATGCGCGAATACGTGCCGGGCGGAATCGGTGCGCAGAGCGGCCACAAGGCAACCGCGACGAACGAGGTCCAATTAAAGGGCAGCGCGCGCACCCGCTTGGTCGAGAGCCAGAGGAGCGCCGCCAGCAACAATCCCGACAACGCCACCGCCAGCGAGAAACCGACGAGCGCATGCGTCCATTCGACGGCCGCGGCGTAGAGACCGGCGACACAGGTGACCACGATGCCGCCGGTGAGTGCGGCGGCGCGCAGCACGCGGGTTCCGGTGGTGTCGTCGAGATAATGCCACGGCCCGCGACGGCGGCTTTCGTGCAGCAGCAGGATAAACAACACCGGCGCAAACAGGCCGTGCGAGAGATCGGGGTTGTGCAGCCACTCCGGCAGCATTTGCAGGCACAGCGCGACCGTGAGCACGGCGGCCAGCGTTACCACCATCCAGCCCGACGGGCGAAGTGACGATAAATTGATCGGGGTGGTGCTCAAGGGACGGGAGCGTAGTGGTCGAACAACGCGTAACTGACCTCCAACGGCAGCGGTTGCAATGCCTGCAGGTAGTTTTCCACGCGCCGGTTACTGGAGGCGTTCATCAACGTGTCGCCGATGAGATCGAGTGAGCGGAAATCGGTGCGCACGATTTGCTTGATCCGCGCGGAGACCCAGCGGAGGTGCGTCTCATCACGACCCACACCCGCGGCGCAGAATAAAGAAAGATACGCGGAGTAGCTCGTTGCTTCGATTGGCAGCGGATCACGTTCCAAGCGCGCGAAGACCACGTCGCGCACCGCTGCGTCGGGATAGCGGATCAAGTGGGCGCTGAGCAGTTCCATGATCACGGGTTCGGGTTTTGTGACGAGGAGGGTTTCGACTTCGCTGCGAAGCGTCGTGCCCCAGCGCAGGGTGGCGATGGCGTCGAGGCGCAGCGCGATCAGGTCGCGCGGGCCGAGCAGACTGGAGCGTTTATCAATCCATTGGAGCGCCTCTTGAGCGAACCCGCGGTCGATCAGCTGACGGCACACTTGGAAAAAAGACAGCGCATCACCTGCACCCGCCGCGGCGGTGAGCAAGCGCGCGCGGGCTTGGTCGGGCTTGTTTTTTTGCAGGTCTTTCGAGAGCGTGAGCAGAAATGTGACGGTCGACGGCATGCCCGCGGTGGTCGCGATTTGTTCGCGCGCCGCGGCGTTGCCCGTGCGGCGGTTGGCGAAAAGAAACGCGTTCAACCACGCGCCCGATTGATCGGGTGCGGCGATGATGCGTTCGACGGCGAGTGCTTCGATGGCGGGGAAATCACCGCGGGCGAGCAGGGCGAGAAACCAGACTTGGGCGGTCGCCTCGGCTTCTTCGGGGTGTTCGTGGAGCAGGCGGCTGTAAACCTGGTTGGACAAACTCGGCTGCGGCACTTGCCAGAAGTGGGCGAGCTGGCGGCCGGCCGCGTAGTTCGTCGGATCAAGGTTGTAGGCGGTGGACAGAGCGAGGACCGCCGACTGCATGTCGCCCGAGGCAACGCCGGCCTGATACTTTTGCAGGAAAAACTCCGTGCGGATGGGCGTGAACTTCGACCACGCCGGCGGCCACAGCACGCCGGCATACGTGACCTGATAACCGACCGAGCGCATGAAGATGAAAGCCGACAACCCGGCCACGAGGTAACACGTGACGAACGCCGTCCCGTAAAACACGCCCGCGCGTCCCCAGAACGGCCGCACGTCGGTCCGGTTCACCGAGCAACGCCACGGGCCGGCCTCGGTTTGTTGCAGCAGCGGGCACACCCGCCGGAAGCGCGCGGGCTCGTTCCAGTGGATCATCGCCGCGCAGCCGGTCTCGAACGCGCGCCCCGAATCACTGGGATGCTGGCAGGGGCAGCGACCGCGGCCGTGTTTCAGCCGGCGGCGATAAACCGTCTTGCGTGCGTTCCAATAAAGGAGGCCCCACGCGAGGCGGAAAAAATCAGTGATCCATCCCATGTCCGTGCAGAATAGGGTGTGTTTGCTAAATAAACCAGCCCATCGCTGGGCGCTCTACGAGTTAAGTGAGAAAAAGCACTGGGCCGGCGTTGCCCTCGGCGGCACGACCCTCTGGGTCGCCTCCGCCTCGGTCGCCTTGGCCGAGCGCCTTTTCTCACTCACGCTGGTCCGGTTTATTTAGCAAACACACCCTGGCTGCCCCGCTTTCCTTTCAGCAACAACGGGATTTACCAAGGGAACAAAACACGCTTTGAACAGACTACCTCCCCATCATGACAACCCAACTCATTCGCTCCTGTTTTGCGGCCGTCACGGCCGTTGTTTTCGCGGCCGGTCTCCACGCCGCCGCCGTGGTCGGTCAGCCCGCTCCTGATTTTAAGCTCACCGATATCAAGGGCACGACGCACAACCTCGCCGACTTCAAGGGCAAGACCGTCGTCCTCGAGTGGGTCAACCCCGAGTGCCCGTTCGTCGTGAAACATTACGAGAAGAGCGACAACATCCCCTCGCTCCAGAAAACCGCCACGGCCGACGGCGTCATCTGGCTCTCCATCAATTCCGCCGCCGCCGGCAAACAGGGTGACTTCGATGCCGCCAAGGTCGCCGCGTGGTCCGCAAAAACGAAGGCCGCTCCGACTGCCTATCTGCGCGACACCGATGGCTCGGTGGGCAAACTCTACGGCGCTAAAACCACCCCGCACATCTTTGTGATCAACCCCGAGGGCGTGGTCGTTTATAACGGCGCGATCGATAGCATCAAATCCGCCGACGCCGAGGACATCACCAAGGCTGAGAACTATGCCGCCGCCGCGCTCGCCGCCGTGAAGGCCGGCCACGCCGTCGCCAAGCCCACCACGCAGCCGTATGGCTGCTCGGTGAAATACTGAGGTTTTAATACTGAGGTTTTAAACGCAGAGGTCGCGGAGAACGCAGAGTGGTTTTTGTGCTCTGTCCTCGGTGATCGCTGCGTCCTTTGGGTTAATTTTAACCCAGCAAAAAGCCCGCCTTCATCGGCGGGCTTTTTTTATGGGGCGAGTGGCCGTGGGCGTGTGTTCGGTGGAATACAGAGGTTTTAAACGCGGAGGTCGCGGAGGACGCAGAGGTTCTTCTTCTCGGTCCGCTGCTCTGTGAGCTCTGCGGCCTCTGCGTTAATTTCCTCCTTTTTGTTTTCGCCTCAGACCTTCACTTCGAAGAGCTGCGCGTGCATGTCGCCGACGGCGACCTTGTTCACGGTGCCGGTCATGCGGATGGCGTAGTTGGCGCCGATCTCGATGCCGATGGTGCCGCCGGGCATGTGCACGGTGATGTCGTTGTCCACCAGACCGAGCTTGTGCGCGACCGAGGCGGCGGCGCTGGAGCTGCTGCCCGAGGCGAGCGTGTAGCCGGCGCCGCGCTCCCAGATTTCGATGCGGATGTTTTTGCGATCAAGCACCTGCAGGAACTGGACGTTGGTCTTGCGCGGGAAGTTCGCGTGGGTTTCCAGGTGCGGGCCGTATTTGTGCGCGAGCTCGGCGGAGACTTCCGGCAGCGGGAGAACGCAGTGCGGGTTACCGATGGTGGCCGAGCAATAGGTGAACGTGCGATCCAGGACGGTGATCTGCTCGTTGATGACTTCGCGCTCAGGGCCGGTGTGCGGAATCTTAGTGCTCACGAAGGAGACCGAGCCCATGTCCACGGTGATGAGCTTGCCGTCTTCCTTGATGACGGACGTGACCTGGCCGCCGGGCGTCTCGATGGTGAACGTGGCGTTCTTGGCGAGCTTCTGGTCCCAGAGGTAGCGGGAGAAAATGCGCAGGCCGTTGCCGGACTTTTCGGCCTCGGAACCGTCGGGGTTGAAGATGCGCAGACCGAACTCGGATTTTTCGGAGGGCAGGGGGCCCCAGAGAATGCCGTCGGAGCCGACGCCAAAGTTGCGATGGCAGATCACGCGGATCTCATCGACGGACGGACCGTTCTTCCACTGGGGGAAATCAACGGGATCGCAGACGATGTAGTCGTTGCCGAGGGCGTGGTATTTGTAGAAGCGCATGGAATGAAAAGAGCCGTGAGCATTGTCTGCCAAAACGGCCGATGACACGGAAAATCTGTGCGGCCTGCCGGTTTCACGTTCGAGGCGTGGTTTTAACGCAGAGGTGGTAGGACGCGTAGGATAGGAAGAGGAATTTTTTTAACGCAGAGGCGCAGAGAGGCGCGGAGAGTCGGAGACGGAGTTTTTGGACAGGATGGGGGATGAAGGGCGGGGATTTCGGAGTTTGGATATCCCGGATCGAATCCTGTTCATCCTGTCTAAACTCTGGATGTAGGTATTAAAATTGGCGTTCGCGGAAGGATCGGCGGCGATCACGGAAGGCTATTGGGCTTTCACGGAACCTTAATTCGTCTTCACGGAACGTTAATTGGCTTTCACGGAAAGCTAATCGGGGTTCACGAATCGTTAATTGGCTTTCGGGGAAGGCTGGCGGACTTTCTCAGGATGCTAACGGGGATTCGTGGAATGATAACCGTTCATCGCAGCGCTCTAATTTGGTCACTCAACACGCTAGCGGGCTTTCACAGGAGGCGGGCCGGCGTTCCCAATGCCCTGACCGGCGTTCCGAACCTAGTAACAACTAGTCAGAGTATGCTAACTTTTTATAGCAGAACGCTAACTGGCTTTCAGAATGCGCTAACTTTCTTTCTTTTTTCGCTAACGGACGATGTAAACGCCTTCCGGTGGCATTTGCGGTGCTAAATTTGAGTCGAAGGGCGTTAATTCGTATCCAACCGCTGGTTTGGCGAAGGGTGGCCGTGGAAAACGGGCTCCCGCCGGCAGGAGGAAGGCGAGTCGAGGCCCTGCAGCCACCACACGGCGCGGCTTCCCGGTTTTGGGGAACGCGCCTCACCCACAACGACAGCCCAGTCCTCATCATCATGCCCGACAATAACACACCGCCCGACAATACGACACCGCCCGAGACACCTGCTCAGGCCGCCAAGCGCAACCGTTCACTCGTCAACCAAGGACACGCCGCCGACATCACGCTCGCCGGCGAGATCGCCAATACCGCCGAACTGCCCGCCTACGCCACCATCCTGGCGGGTGAGGGGATCGACGCGCC
Organism: Rariglobus hedericola; assembly: GCF_007559335.1. Classification (NCBI taxonomy): domain Bacteria; kingdom Pseudomonadati; phylum Verrucomicrobiota; class Opitutia; order Opitutales; family Opitutaceae; genus Rariglobus; species Rariglobus hedericola. Next base: position 931,751 of record NZ_VMBG01000001.1, on the reverse strand, counting down.
GTTTCTTACCAACCTCCGTTCCAAGATTACCGAAGCCGCCGCGCTGGTCGCCAACGCGGGCGGCAAGACGTCCGCCAAGGAAACCACCACCAAGGCGGAAGAGACCCGCAAGGCGGCGCTGCTGGAATTGATCGGCGTCATCCAGGCGCGGGCCAAGCGCAAGTATCCGATGGGAGATCCGCTGCGGGCCAATTACTTCATCTCCGAGCCAATCGCCGCCAACCGCGCGGTGCTGGAGACGAGCACCCGGTCGATCATCGCGCACCTGGCAACGGATGAGCTGCCGGGGATGAAGACAGGCGACGTGCCCGCATTGGAAGCGGCGCTCGCCGCCTACCTCGCGGTGCAAACGATCCAGGCCGGCGACCAAAGCGGGGCAAGCGGAGCGCGGGCCAGTTATGAAGCCAAGGTGAAAGAAGTGTCCCGCCTGCGCCGCGAGATCCAATACGCGGTGGACGCCCACTGGCCCGCCAAGAAAAAAGCCAACGCCGCCATCCGCATAGAGTTCAAACTCTCGCCGGATCGCGCATTGGGTTGAGTTAAAAAAACGCGCCCGTGAGTGCCGGTGGGAAAACGCCCGCCGATGCTCACGGGCTTTTTTGTGAACGCGTCCAGTCCTGTATCAGTTGTGGTTTATGTTTCCGGTCCGGCCTTGGTTTTCATCGAGGTCTTTGGGCGACGACATGGGCGGCAGGGGCGGGACGACCGGGCCCATCAACTTAGCCCGACGAAACCAGAACAGGATCGCGCCGATGGGAATTGCGAAGGAGATAATCCAGGGTGAATAGGGGCTGGCGGCCATCCCACTCGCGCCGAAGAAAAGGATCGATAGCAGGTTGAATCCCACTTCGCCCGTGGTCCAGTTGATGGAGAAGGGAACCACGCCCACGAGGATAAACAGGATCCACATCCACTTTCGACGAGGTAGCTTGGTTTTAATGCACACCACGAGAGTGGTCAGAATGAACAAGGAAACGAGGGTTGCAGCGCCCAAAAAAAGGAAGTGCAGCGCGCCGGCGTGACGAAATGAAAACCGGTTCGCTTCTTGCAATGACTGCTGAAGCGACTGCGCCTTCAGCGTAACGATCTGGCGTTTTCCGCCGGGCAATTCACTCCACGTCACATAGACCAGCAGCCACTTCTTTCCGTCGTAACCCAGTTGGTAAATCAGATTGTTTTGAGTGCCCTCGGACGAAGAATAACTGACGTTGTAGCCGACCAGGTTGGTGACAGTGGGCGTCTCCTTCGGAATGTTTGCTCGCAGTTGCTCCAACGCCGCGAGGGCGTTTGTTGAAGGCACCGCCGGATCGAGCTCCGTAGTGAGCGCAACCAGATCGCCAGAAACGACCCGTTGGATGTAGTCCAAGGCAATGTGTTCTTTCGCATCATCCGCGAACTTCTCTATCATTTTTTCGGGGCTGCAACCGGTGAGGAATGCGGCCACCACAAGCACGAGGATTCTTTTCATGAAAGTTATGTTTTTGCGGCATTAATGCCATCAAGCAATCGGTCACCAGTTCTCGACGTGGTAGACGACTTCTCGTCGTTCCACCGACACCGCGGTCAAGGCGAGGAAGTTGTGATTCCAGTTCTTCTCAATGTCTTTGAGGTCGGTTCGAAAAAGAAACACGCGGAAATCGGACGGTAGTTCGGTGATGCTCTCGTAACTACGTTTTTCCATGTCGTCCTCAGTGAGGTTCCATTTTGGATAGCAACGAGGCGTCGGAGCTGGAGTAAACGTCTTCACCTCAGTTCGGCCGCTTTGCTCGAGTTCTGTAAGCAATTTTGCGATGTGCGCTGCAGGCAGACGCACGCGTAGCGTGAGATAATCACCTCCTTGAAGAAAATGGGGCGTGTGCACGAAGGAGGCTTCCTCGGTCTCAAAGGGGACGACTTTGGGGAGGAATTTATAGCCTTCGCCCCAAACCCGGCGTGCTTCGACGATCTCGGAGTAACGCGCCACGTCGATCTTGGTGCCCATCGACTCATATATCTCCTGTTTCACGGTCCACACACAGCCGCCGATCAACAGTGCCATGCCGATGAAAACGAGCAGGAGAATCCGCAGGACGAAATTCATTTAGAAAAGTAGCAAGTAACGGCCCGACCACTCCATGAATCTATGGCTTGAGCCCCCCATTGCGTCAAATTGCCAGTATTACGCCCATTTTTCTAAATCGAGTATCTCTATTTTTGATTCGAGGTCGACAGAGCAAAAGAGCTGAGACTTTTCACCTCGTTGCATGGCCTTCTTGATAGGTTTTATAAAATAGTCACTATTCACTCCGTTAGGGTGGGCCGCATCCACTGGAGGTGTATGTGGTCCAGTAGTAAGCCAGACGAACTTGGCGCTAGCGTTCACCACACTCGCCAAGGAGCAGACGACATCCTTCAGGTGTTTTGAGGTGATAGCGTTATGCCCCGTCAACTTCGACCACGCGACCCATACGCGGCGCACTTTATTTAGAGGGTATTTTGATTCATCTACTAACGAATTTAATAGTAAGTCTCGCTCTGCTTTTCTCAGCAAGGAGGGTGTTATCAAATTTTCATCTTTCAGCACTATTTTCGATTCTGTTTCGACGACGCTTCCAAGATTGAGGATAAGTGCCGTGCCAATCTGAACAGAGCCGCTGTCGTCTATTAAACTTTGGTTCGCAATATGCTCAAGAAGTCTGGAGGTTGCTAAGTATAGATTCGGTAAATCAGAATCCCGCTTCGCATCGTCCCACAATTGCCAATCGATAGTGTCCTCATTTCCTGAGGCCATTATTTTTCGCTCATTCCGTTCAACGAGATTGCCGGGATTTAGGCCGATAACGATTAATTTTATGTTATTGCGAGCCCATTGATACCATTTGGAAGCAGTGTCGGCTTCTAGGGCTTCAAGTTTCTTTTCTAGAATAACTTGATTTCGCGCTTTGGATGGAAGGACTATTGCGCCATCCACTCGGCTATTGAAGTCGATTGGGCCGAGCGCGTGGCATGAAAGGCGAAATACGTTAGCTCCCATAGTAGAGCCCTTGGTTGATGACGTTTTCGCTGAGTGATCGCTTGTATTCGATGATCACCGGACAGCCGTTTTCATCGATGCCGAGCGTATTGATACGACCGCCACGTTTGGCTCCGGTGCTGTATTCGGTGGATAGAAACGTGACGCCAAGCAACATGTCGAGATGGCGCTCGATGAGTTGTAGCGGTTTTTCCAGTGCTACGGAACTGCTGTGGATTTCGACCGCCGAGTTGGCACCGAAACGGAATAGTTTGATGTCGCTCATTTAGATAAAAGAATCGGGACTCCACGTTCCGTTTGCATACCGAACGAGCCATTGCCTGAGGTCATTTCTGTCTACCTTTCCCAATAAAAATTTCTCTCGTTCGATTCGTTGAAGTGCGCCCCTCGTAAGAAAAGTGGATGTAACTACGAGGGCTTTGTTAGCACCGTGCTCGGCGCGAGTATCGGCAAGTTCTCGAATAACGCTAAGTCCGACCTTCCCTTTACTGTATTTCTTAGCTTGCCAAAGGGTTTTCACCACTCCTGCGGGGCCCATGTCGCGAGTTGCTATGACATCTACGCCGCCGTCCTTTGTCCCTTGCATCAGCTCGACCTCATAACCATCAGCCTTTAATAGCTCGGCCACAAGTATTTCAAATGAACGCCAAGAGAGGTCTTCAAGGTTTTTCCCTTCGCTTATTAGCCGTTTCAACAATTCAAACGAGGGCGAGCCGGGTAGTGATAATGGGGGGGCGTTTCCTTGATGATCCTGCGCCTCATCAGCCTCGAATGTATAATTAAATTTGTTTTCGCCTCCATTACTTTCCCCTGGTCGAGTTAAGAATAGTATTCGATTATCCCGGTTTGCCTCTAGGAGAGGCCTGAACGAAGTGTCACTGTCTAGTGATCTATGGACCTCATCAACGACGATGAGAGTTCTGTTTTTTTTAGATATGGATATCAGTTCTTTTCTTTGAGATAGGTTGTCGAGAGACTGTAACGTGATCGACCTGCCTTGCTGTGCATTGATGCCAGCGTGGGTTTCTGCCATTTGGCGCCATTGCTCTTTGAGAACGATGCGGTCAGCTATGGTAAGAACCAAATCGCACTTGTTGGTGTGGAGTAGTTCTTTAGCGGCAATTAAAGTGGCGACGGTTTTTCCGCTCCCGGCCGCAGCGGCCAATTGGGCTTTGCGGGGGTATCCCGCAACATATCTGTCTACAAAACTTCGCTGCCAAGAGCTTAGATGGATAGGTTCCACTTGTTTATGTGTGAATTAGGTTTCGTCTTTAAGATCGTCTTCGATTGCGGCGAACTGCTCTAGGGCGGCGCGGAGGTCGCCGTCGGCACCGATGCTGGTGCGCTGCTCTTTTTGATAGATGTATAATGCATTCAAAATCCTATTCGCCTGTAGGTCTCCGCCCGGTGACGGACGACAAATCTTGCATTGTTCGCTGAAATACGAGCCCTCCGAGGTGGGTTCGCCATTCTTCCCGATGCGCTTCCAATGATCGCTGGGCGACATCAAAAACGTGTGCCTTGTCATCCATTTTAAAGTTTCCGGGAATCAGAACATTCCCGATTTCTACGAAAGCTCTGCGATGAGTAACACCGCCGGCCGCGAGAGTGCATCCGGCAACAGAAGGAACGCCAAACCTTAAGTGCTCTGGAAACTGGCGTGCCATCCGAGATATCTCCTGACCCTGCGATTGTAGGGCTTTCTCGAGTAATGCTATAGCCTGTTCAATAATTGTTTGAAGTGAAAATGTGAAGACTTGCGAATGGATTCCAAGGATCTCATCGACAGATCGGTTTGCACCGCTTGCAATTTGAAGGAAATTTGCGCCTGAGAGCCAAAGTTTAACCGTGGTGAAAAATTCCTCACGCAGAGAGTTTAAATCAACATCATCCCCGACACGGTATGCATCTCTTAACGAATGTTGTAGTTCCTTCTGGGTCCACGTCCATTGGAGAATCGGATCGACTAAACTCTGATCGGTTGGATCAACCACATCACTCCAAGTTGCACGCATCGGAAGAAGACCTGTTTCAACAACGTCAACCATTCGGGCTCTGGTTCCTGTCTCTCTAATCCATTCGAGCCGTCCATTTGCTTTCATTGCAAAAATTCGCTGGGCACGAAGAGTAAAGACGTCACGCAAAAGCTGTTTCGACGCTTCGCTGGCCTGGCGCGATGCGAATGTTTGATCTGCGAGCGCAGTGGCCAACCGGATTAGTTCTGGTTCACCTATTTCCACCGCTGCAAGCTCGACAAGTGTGGAGTCGATTCCATCAATGAGACTATAAACTAAAGGACTCCGCTCTAGCAGGGCGTTTGTCGGCACCACATTTCTTGCGACAAGTCTAGTGCGGACCTGATTAATCAACTTGAGTAGCGCACCAATGACTCGTTCCCCCTCAGCTTGCTGTGCCACCGCCGCAACTAACGGCCATTGATCTTCGTTCGCGCAAATGACTAATCCCTTCGTGGTAGATCCTGCCCTCCCGGCTCTTCCAACAAGGTTCTTTATATCTCGAGTCAATAGGTCTTCTCGAGTCCCATCGGCTCCCATTCTCTGAACTGAATATAGAACAAGAGTTCTAATTGGCAGGTTCACACCCTCTGCCAAAGTGCTCGTGCAGATTGCAAACGATATTTTTCCAGTTCGAAGAAGCGTTTCAAGGACCTCTCGAGTCTCTTGTGGAATATCCCCGTGATGAAGCACTGCACCTGTTTTTAGTGCGCGTGTTCCCACCCAATCCGCTCCATATTCAGTCTCAAGATAATCAGCGGCGAAGTTGACGGTGTTAACGTCGGCAAACTGAATAGGATTGGGCAGTGGTAACACTTTCTCGATTTGGGACAGTAGCTCTTCGGCAAGCCCCATCGCCCCTTGATTGCCTCGCTTGTTTGCTGCGAATACTACCGCAGCACCCATTGGTAATGCTTTCCTAGCAGCAGCGACGGCACGGGTTTTCACAGATGAAAACCCGTAGGTATTCGTTCTTCCGGTGTCAGGATTTACCCAATGGAAGTCTTCGCGTCGTAGGAACCGTTCAATTCTATAACGAATTGGAGCTGCTTCGTGAGGATGCATCTCGAGATCGAGGGGAGCACCTGCTCTTTGTCCTACGACACGAAGGACTGAAAACTCGGCAATAGCTGGGCGGTAGTCACTTTTTACAAGTGAATCCTGAGTTCCCCCAAGCCATGCGTTTATCTCATCGATGTTTGGAACGATTGCGGAGACAAAAACGTATCGTTGAACACCAGTCTCTCGAATTTTCATCCGCGCGAGGAGCAACTCCAATCCAACGCCACGAGAAGCTGCATCAAGAAGATGGCCCTCATCACAGATAACCAGTGTAATGCGTTTCGCGAAATCGGTATTTGCACTGAGAATGCCGGAGAGTGTTTCAGGCGTTGCGATCAACGCTCTAGTCTTATCAAAAGCACGCACTTCATCACCCGAGGGAACCGTGCCACCATATGCGCATCGTGCGGAAATCCCCATTCCGTTAAGATGACGAACAAGTGAGCCCCTCAATTCCGACGCCAACGATCGATATGGGACCAAGAGCACGGCTGCTGTTTCAGGGTGCGCGCTGAGATGGTAAAAAAGAAGGGTTTCACACAAGGCGGTTTTTCCTGCCCCAGTGGGCATCTGGAGCGAGAATGTCTCGGATTCAAGCAGTAGCCCGCGTTGAATAGCTGCGATCTGCGATGGGAAAAAATCCCAGCTGCCACGTGCTACCAGCGATGAAACCAGAGGCGTCCAGAATGGCCAGCTGCCGTCTGGTAGTATTGCGCGAAGGTTAGTTACGCTAAATTTATTAAGAAGGGATTGAAGTAGCCGTAGCGGAATCCATTCGTCTGGACCAACTGCTAAGGCCTTTCGTGCTGAGTCCGAGACTTGCGCCTCGATTTCCGCAATTCTTGCGAGGTCGCCGCGAATAAGTGCCGATTGAAGGTCTCGGATTAAGGGGGAACCGATTTCCTTCGGTTTCGCTAATAGGTCGTAACATGCTCGTTCGCCATCGCCTACTAATGGGTGGGTTAGGCTTTTAATTGTCACATAGGCGGAGGCCGAGAAACCACCAAAGTAAAATGCAGCTGCGGAGAACAGCGTTGCCTCAGCCTGCGATATGCCTGCCGTGCGAAGCTCAGCTGCTCTATCGACCGCCGCATAATGAGCCAGCGCATTGCCTAGTCGGCCCCAATCGGCTTGACTCGACCCGTTGCGCATACCGTCGAAGAGTTCGCCAACGAGAGCCACGTAAAGGTCGTCCTTGCGAGCGTGTTGATATGCAAGCGCGAGCGGAATTTCCCGCACGGCGAACCGGTCCATATGCCGAAGCGCATCCGCATCTCCGATCCAAGTCAAAAGGGCCGGGCTCATAGTTGTGGCGCTGCCGGTAGTGTATAAGATTTTGCGGCTTCAAAAACCGCATTATAAACAGTGTGAAGATTGGGCACCGCCACAACTACAAGCTCGTATTCAGGCGATGCCTGTTGAGGCGCATTTAGAAGTTCTGTATCTACGAGATTCTCACTAATAACCGCTACAGCGCGGAAACGTCTAATAGCCGGTGGGTGGTCCGTCGCTTTGATGAAGCGATTGAGGTGTGCTATTTGAACTTCTCCGATATTTTCCGTCAGCGCTCGCTCTTTGAGCCACTGTAGTGTTCTTGATAGGCGGCTTATGCGGTCTTTCTCACAATCAGTGATAGCGTCTTGAATTGGTGTTGAAGCGCCATTGGTTGCCTTCATTTTTACTTCTGCACACAATACCTCATCGCGAGTGCTCGATACGGGCCATGTCGGCAGGATAAAATGAACCACATCCGAACACGGAGCAGGTTTAGTTCGGTCCTGCTTCAGTCGCCATTTTTTTGGGCCGATTGTAACACTTGGTAAAGCTTTGGTTGCTTGATAGGCATAGATAAGTATTTCGCCAAAATCGCCAGCCATAGTTGAACTGGGATCGGGAAGTTTGGATTTTATAATTTCAGTTTGCCGGCTTTCGAAGGTGCCTCCGAGTTCCAGTTCCAATATTTGAGCCTGTGTGAGTAGCTTCTCATCACTTAAATAACAGCGACGGACAGCATCACGAAGGGCAGCCACCCACCCATTTGCGTTTGTAGCACTAACTCGCACAAGAGTATACGGAGTCTCCTGTTCATGGGCGAACCACGTAAGAACCTGACTGGGGTCTAGGCCGAGTTCATTCACTTTGCTTAAGCGCTTGTGGATTCTCCGCTCTTAAGTTCGGAAAGTAACCAATCGATCTGCGTGCGGGCACTGCTTATTAGTGCCTCGTAGCTGAAAACCTGTAAGCGGGGCGGATCATTCTGCATCGTTGCAGTTACATCGCGACCTTTGCCAAGTAGCAGGATTTCAATTTGGCCGAACTTGGGTTCAAGGTCGTCTCTATATTCCTGAGCTTGTCGCTGATCCTGTCGGTCAATCTCTTTGGCTGGGCGTTTGAACTCTATCAGGAAAAAACCACCGCGGAGGTTCTGTGCCAGAAATAAATCGGGACGTTTGGATGCGCGGTCACCGGTGAATTTTGCGGAAGTGTATTCCTCGATGGTGCGAGCGAGGGTTCTGTTCGAGGAGATGAGCGAATGGTCGTAGCCGAGAACCCACAGGTTTCGTTCGATGACGCTGTGGACGTTCTTTTCGAGCGTGGCCGGGTTGCGGACGAGATCGTCTAAATGGTCTAGGACTTTAAGCCGACTTTTGGCTTGGTTCGCCATCAGCGCCATGTCGAGTAATCCGAATATCTCGAGCGCGGACGCAAACGTCTCGATATCGCCGCCTTTGCTTTCGTCGATTTGCTTCAGCACTAACCAGTATTCGTCTTTCTCGAAAGCATCGAGGATGACGGAGGCGACGGTCTCGACCTTCTCTTCGCTCTCGCCGTAGAAGCGTTTCATCACTTTCTCGAGTGCGATTTGAGCGAAGCGGCGGCGGTGTTCGGGCATTTCCGCTAAGCGGAGGTTTATTTGGCGTTGAATGCGTGCACGTTGAAGACCGACCTCGCGCTTGTATACTTCCTCAACGGCGTTTTTGAGATGGGCCTGAATGACGGGCTTTAGCGCGTGGAATGCTTTGCTGTTCTCGACGATGTCGCCCCAGTCCGCAGTCACGCTTTCCGATAACCCGTCTGCCTCTACTTCACCGTATAGTTTTTTAAGGAGTTTCGGCGGGATTTCCGGATCGTCCTCAAGTCCGAAGAATCCAGGTTTTCCAACTATCTTTCCGCCAACGCGGAGCGCGATACCTGCCTGTTTTAAGGATTTGGCGCCATCAGATACCTTGAAACTAAGTTTAATAGCACCGGCATCTGGGATGGTGTCGTCTTTTTGAAATTTTTCTCCGGGCAAATCATCCAAACACAGGGCCTCACTGTTGACGCTAATGCGCACATCCTCCTCACGTCCGTATTCGGTCATCAAGAGTGTCTTTAGCTTTTCGGGCAGAGGAAATTCAAAGCGGTCGCTCAGGGATGTCAGAGTCACTTTCGTGCCGGATACTCCATCCGGTGCAGGAACAACGGTCAGTGGGAGATCAATGCGTTCCAGATCACGAGTCGCATTCAGTAAATCTTCCTTCGATATTACGACGCGGGTAGTTTTTCCGTGGGCCGTTGTTTCAATCGCCATGATATTGGCTACCATCAGGCCGGCGAATTTCCCGATACCTTTTCGGCCCTTAACTAAGCGTTTGAGTTGTTTTGTTCGGTCGCCTTTACGTGAACGGCGATCATTTGCCACGACCAGGTATTCATTCCGCAACTCGAGTTCAGTCATCCCACTGCCAGTGTCTTCTATGACAATCGAGTCGGCAGTCATTGGATCTGGAAGTGTAATGGCAATTGTCGGCGCATCAGCGTCCCACGCATTATCTATTAACTCCTTTATTGCGTGTTCCGTTGAACGATACGTTTCTCCGAGAAGGCTTGCGAGGCGTGGGTCTACCTTGAAGTTGGCGTTTTCGTTCATGTTAAGCGGCGTTATGAAATGATAAATGTGCCGTGGCTTGGAGGCGCGCGGAGAGGGTGGTGCCTTCTTTCTTGGCCTCGATCACGCCGACGGCGTGGCGATCGACGAGGAGCAGGTAGTCGCAAGGGCCGGTTTTGAGCGGGACTTCGCGGAGGGCGATGCCGCGGCCAGCGGAGAAATCGACGGCCTTGTAGTCCTGAATGATCCAGCCGGCCGCGACGAGTTGAGCGTCGATCTGTTGGCGGGCGAGAGCTTCAGGGGTGAGCGACATGCGTGAACGTCGCAGGTTCTGACGAGCGCAAACGGCTAGCGCAACGATGGTTTCTGGAAAGTGCGGTGAAACCGCACTTTCCGGAGTCTAGAGCTCGGAGCTGGTTTTTCGAACTACTCGCTACCCGCTACTCACTACGCGCTACTTCTTACTACCCCGTCACCGGCGCGGTGTAGCCGAAGAGGCCGCGTTTTTTGATGGCGGTGGCTACGGGCGGGGGGACCATCGTTTCCCAGGTGATATCATTCTTCTGGATGCGCTGGAGCACGTCGCGCGAGAAGATCGAGAGGATGGATTTGTCGAAGCCGACGATGCACTCGATGTAGTGATTCTCCAGCAAGTGAGCGTAGAGGTTGCTGAGGTGGTCTTCGACTTGGAGGTTCTTGGCGTTGATCAGCACGTTGGCGGCAAAGGGCGAGCCGGCGATGTGGCCGGCGGCGTCCACGGCCGGGTGTCCGGCGGCGAGGTAGCGGTCGTAGGCGAGCTGCTGCATCGGGTAGATGTAGAGCTTCACGGCATTGCGGAAGAGGCGGCCGAAGTTTTCCAGAATGCCGCCGGCGAGGTGCTCGTAATACTTCTCGTTGAAGATCTCCAGGAGGTTGTTGATGCCCATGGTGACGCCGATCATCTCCTGCGTGTAGCGGCGGAAGTAGGTCGTGAGGCGGTAGTATTCGGAGTAGTCGGAGATGAGCACCGTGAAGCCGATGTCGCCGAGGAGATCGACGCGGGAGAGGAAGTCCTGCGCGTCGAGTTCACCGTCGGCGAGGAGGTTGTTCATGGTGATCTCCATGAGCACGACGAGGTCCTTGCCCTTGACCTGGGGCTCTTGCATGAACTGGGCGCAGGCGCAGTTGAGCATGTCGACGTTGACGTGGGTGACGGGGCGGAAGCTGCCGCGTTCCACGAGGACGGCCTTCTTGTAAAGAATCTCGGAGGGCTGGAGCACGTCGCCGCCGGGGCCGAACATGACGGCGTTGGTGAGCTTGTGGCGCACGAGGTAGAGCGACATCAGGCGGTTGTCCACGGGGCCGAAGGCGGGGCCGCTCATCTTGAGCATGTCGACTTCGATGCGGTCGGGGCCGATGTTATCGAGGAGCGAGCGGATGAGTTCCTCGGGGTTGTCGCGGTAGTAGAACGCGCCGTAGATGAGGTTGGTGCCGACGATGCCGAGGGCCTGTTGCTGGAGGAGGTTGTCCTTGTCCCACATGCGGACGTGGATCATGAGGTCGCTGGGCGGGCCGTGGGGCTCGATCTGGAAGCGGATGCCCATCCAGCCGTGGGCTTCGTTGGTGCCCTTGTAATTGCGGGCGGCGACGGTGTCGGCGAAGACGAAGAACGTGGTGTTGGCGCCGCGTTTCTCGTTCAGGCGCTCGATGAGCAGCGTGTATTCGTGGTCGAGCATGAGGCCGAGGCGCTCGCGGGAGACGTAGCGCGGGGCCTTGCCGTAGATCGCGTCGCTGAAGGTCATGTCGTAGGCCGACATGGATTTCGCGATGGTGCCGGCGGCGCCGCCCGCCTGGAAGAAGATGCGCGCCACTTCCTGGCCGGCGCCGATTTCGGCGAACGTGCCGTATTTCGGCTCGTCGAGGTTGATCGTGAGGGCCTTGCGGTTGGTGGTCAGCAGGTCTTTTTGCTCGGACATGTGCGGCATAGTAAAAGTGGCGGAAAGCGGACCGCAACCCTGCGAAAGCAAAGGTGCGGTGACGACAGAGGCTTAACCACCCACTAGCGGAGATCGTGCCGGGGTGATGGAAAAGCTCTGGCGGAGGAAGACGAGTTGGCTACGCTGCGGCACCTTATGAAGAATTTCTTTGCGTCGTTCCTCGGCACATTGGCGGCTCTGGCGCTGGCCGTGACTCTGGTGGTCGTGGTGTTTTTTGGCCTGATCATGGCAGCGGCTTCTTTCAAGCCGGCCGAGGTTCACACCGTCGCCCAAGGCTCCTATCTGGTGTTTGACTTGGGGGCGAACATCACCGACGCGCCGCCCGAGTTCGACGGAGCCGGACCGGCCGCGCTCTTTGGCGGCGGCGATGCGCACACGCTGCAGTTGCGCGCGGTGACGCGGGCGCTGCGCGAGGCGGGCACGGATAAACGCATCACGGGCCTGGTGCTCCTCGGCAGCTTGGAGCCGTCGGGCTACGGCACGGGCTTCGCGGCGTTGAGCGAAGTGCGCCGGGCGATCGCGGATTTCAAGAAATCGGGCAAACCGGTGGTGGCGTATCTGGATTTTGCGACGACGCGCGACCTGTATCTCGCGGCGGCGGCGACCGATCTCGCGTTGGATCCCTACGGCTCGCTGGTGGTGCCGGGACTGGCGAGTGAACCGACGTTTTTCGCCGGTGCCTTTGAGCGTTTCGGCGTGGGTGTGCAGGTCACGAAAGTCGGTGAGTTCAAATCCTACGCCGAGCCGTTTGTGCGCAAGGACCTGAGCCCCGAAAACCGCCTGCAGATGGAAAAGCTGCTCGGCGACCTGTGGAGCGATCTGCGCGCCGACATGGCGCAGGATCGCAAAATCACGCCGGACGCGCTGCAAGCCGTGGTGGATACGGAAGGCGTCATCCGTCCGGAATCGGCGGTCAAGGCGGGGCTGGTTGATCGTCTGGCGTATCGCGATGAAGTGTTGGCGCAGCTCAAGACCGCGACGGGAGTCACCGATGTGGAAGAGCCGTTCAAACAAGTGCGGCTGGCGGATTATGTGAAGGCGTTGCCCGCCCAAAAGGCGCACTCGTCGAATGAAATCGCGGTGATTTATGCGGAAGGCGCGATCGTGGATGGTGAAGGCAAGGCGGATGAAGTGGGTGGCGAGAAATTTGCGCGTGAGTTGCGGGCGCTGCGCCAGGATGATGACGTGCGGGCGATCGTGCTGCGCGTGAACAGCCCGGGCGGTTCGGCGACGGCGTCGGAGCACATCCAGCGCGAACTGCGACTGGCCGCCGAGGTGAAGCCGGTGGTGGTTTCCATGGGCAGCTACGCGGCGTCGGGCGGGTATTGGATTTCGGCCTACGCGAGCCGCATCTACGCCGAGCCGACGACGATCACGGGCTCCATTGGCGTGGTGGGAATCCACTTCGACATCAAGAAACTGGCGAACGATCTCGGCGTGACCTTCGACGGCGTGAAGACCGGCAAGTATGCGGACATCTTCACGATCTCGCGTCCGAAGACGGCGGATGAACTGGCGATTTTTCAAGGCATGGTGGAGTGGATCTACGGCGAGTTCATTCGCAAGGTGGCCGAGGGACGGAAGCTGGACCCGGTCGAAGTGCGCAAGATCGCCGGCGGTCGCGTGTGGTCGGGGCGCGAGGCGATCAAGCTGGGACTTGTTGATGAACTCGGCGGACTGGATGCGGCCATCCTCCACGCGGCGGAAGAGGCGAACCTGGGGACGGATTACAAGCTGGTGGAGTTCCCCCAGACGCAGACGTTTGCCGAGATGCTGACGATGTGGTTCGAGAACGTGCGTCCGGCCGAGGCGACGCAACGCGGCGTGGTCGCGCAAGTGATCGAACGCGTGCAAGAGCAGGCGAAGACGCTGCAAGAGTTCAACGATCCGCGCGGCGTTTACGCTCGCCTGCCACTGGAGATCAGCGTGCGGTGAGGGCGCTGTAAGATTTTAACGCAAAGACGCACAGGCGGTAAGGACCGCAAAGAACGCAAAAGAAGATTCATTTTAAACATGTCCAACGACACCACACTCACTCGCGACATCACCGCCACGGTCATTCCGGCGGGCGATACGCATACGCTCACGGCCGGCACGTCCGCCCATATCATGCAGACGCTGGGCGGCAGCGTGACGGTGCGCACGGACGGCGGACTGTTTCGCATCACGCGGGAGAATGCGGATGCGTTGGCGGGCTTCGATGTATCCAAGCTCGGCGGCGCCGAACCGGCGGCGGTCGCGTCGGGCGAGTTCAGCGAGGCGGCGGTGTGGAGCGCGATGAAGACGTGTTTCGATCCGGAGATTCCGGTGAACATCGTCGATCTCGGGTTGGTTTATGATTTGAGCGTCGAGAAGACGCCGACCGGCGGCCATGCGCTTGAAGTGAAGATGACGCTGACCGCGCCCGGCTGCGGCATGGGGCCGGTGATCGCGGAAGATGCGCGCCAGAAAATCGCGGCGCTGCCCACGGTCGAATCGGCCAAGGTGCACATCGTGTGGGATCCGATTTGGACACCGCAGATGATCTCCGACGCGGGCCGCAAGGCGCTTGGGTTGGAGTGAGCAGACGCGTTTTTAACGCAGAGGCTCAGGGGCGCGGAGAGTCGGAGTTTTTGGACAGGATGAAGAGTGGATGAAAGGCAGGATGTCGGAATTCTGATATCCGGATCGAATCCTGTTCATCCTGTCCAAATTTCGTATGTAGGGGGATTGGTTTAACGCAGAGGCACAGAGGCGCGGAGAGTCGGAGTTTTGGGACAGGATGAAGAGTGGATGAAAGGCAGGATGTCGGAGTTCGGATATCCGGATCGAATTCTGTGCATCCTGTCCAAAGACTGGGCGGTCAGCTCTGCAGGAGTGACTTGAGGTCGGCGAGGGTGAGCTTGGAGTTGCTCGCGTCGCTGGCTTCGAAGACGTCGGCGAGGAGGGCGCGTTTGGTTTCCTGCATGTGCAGGACCTTTTCCTCGACGGTGCCGGTGCAGATGAGTTTGTAGCTCGTCACCACTTTTTTCTGGCCGATACGGTGGGCGCGGTCGGTCGCCTGGGCTTCGACGGCGGGATTCCACCACGGGTCGAAGTGCACGACGGTATCGGCACCGGTGAGGTTGAGGCCGGTGCCGCCGGCTTTGAGCGAGATGAGGAAGACCGGGATGTCGGGCGAGTTGTTGTAACGATCCACCTCGGTCTGGCGCTGTTTCTGCGGCGTGCTGCCGTCGAGGTAGCAGTAAGGCAGGCCTTGTTCGTCGAGCTCGGCGCGAAGCAGACCGAGGAGCGAGGTGAACTGGGAGAAGACGAGCAGACGGTGTCCGTCGTCGATGGACTCGGCGAGGAGCTCGCGGAAGGTCTCGAGTTTGGACGAATGATCGGCGGCGGTGGCCGGAACGACGAGACGCGGGTCGCAGCAGATCTGGCGCAGGCGCAGGAGCTGCGTGAGCGTGGCCATGCGTATCGAGTTTTCGGATGCGCCGTCGGCGGCGAGGGCGTCGAGTTCCTGTTCGGACTTTTTCTGCCACTCGGTGTAGAGGCGCGTCTGCGTTGCGGTGGGTTCGCAGTAGAGGACCTGCTCGATTTTGTCGGGGAGCTCGGTGGCGACGACTTTTTTGGTGCGGCGGAGGATGTAGGGCGCGGTCTTGGCGCGGAGACGTTCGTCGAACCAGTTGCGCTCGTCTGCCTTGGTGCCGGCGGGGACTTTTTCGAGGTAGCCCGGCATGAGCAGATCGAAGAGAGCACGGAGATCGTCGAGGGAGTTTTCGACGGGCGTGCCGGTGAGGAGGAAGCGGCTCTTGGTGTTGAGTGAACGGAGGGCGGCGGCGTTCTGGGTGCGGCGGTTCTTGATGTGCTGGGCTTCGTCGGCGATGAGGGCGGCAAAGGTGAAGTCGGCGAACCGGTCGCGGTCACGGGCGAGCGTGCCGTAGGACGTGATGACGACGTCGAGGGATTTGGCATGAGCCTCGTCCGTGAGACGCTGGTTGCCGTGGTGGATGAAGACGCGCAGGTGCGGGGCGAAGCGGGCGGTTTCGCGTCGCCAGTTTTCGACGAGCGAAGCCGGACACACGACGAGCGAAGGGAGTCCTGAGTTGAGAGTTGAGGGTTGAGAGTTGAGAGAACGGAGGTTCGGAGTTCTCGGGCTGTGGGCTCTAGGTGCTGGACTGTCGCCAGCGCGCTCGGCGTGTAGAATCGTGAGGAGGGAGATGGCCTGGAGGGTTTTGCCGAGGCCCATCTCGTCGGCGAGGATGCCGCCGAGGCCGAGGCGGTGGAGATGCCAGAGCCAGGCGACTCCGATCTGTTGGTAAGGGCGGAGCAACGCGGCGAGCGCGGGATCGAGCGGGGCGGGCGCGAGTGTGGAGAGATTGCGGAGGGCCTCGCTGCGGGATTTCCAGCCGGCGGGCGGCTGGTAGTGAGGGACGAGCTCGTCGATGAGGTCCTGGACCTCGGCGACGCGGGCGGCGGGAATGCGCCACGTGCGACGGGCGGCGGCGGGAGCGGTGGAACTACCGGCTAGGGCGCGCTGGGCGGTGGTGAGCCGGGCGACCTTCTCGGGGGGGAGCAGAAAGACCTTTCCGTTGTCCTCGACGTAGCCGCGGTTGGTGGCGAGGGCAGTGCGTAGGGTTTCCTCGGATACGCGGGCGGCGGCGATGCCGAGCGTGAGGGAGAACTCGCCGCCGGTTTCGGAGATGTCGCACTGGATGTCGATCTCGGCGAGCTTGGCGGTGTTCTTCTCGAAGTTGTCGGTGAAGTCGGCGTGCCAGGTGTTGCGGAGCGCGTCGAGGTGGACGGCAAGGAAGTTGAGCGTTTTGTGGCGGTCGCGGAGCCACCACTTGCGGGTGAGGGCATCGAGGGCGAAGCCGTTGGATTTTACGAGATCGAGGGCCGCGGCGTAGCTGCTCTGTTCGCGGGACGGCAGACTGATGGCGAGGAAGTGTTCGCTGCCGTCGATGGTCAGCGGAGTGGAGGTGGAGGAAGTTGAGTGTTGAGAGTTGAGGGTTGAGAGCTTCGGAGCCGGACGAGGGGCAGTCGCGGCGACCTGTTTGGGGGCGGGGGCTTCGTCCAAGTGTTCGCTGACGCCGCGAAGGCGGGGTCCGATCCAGAGGAGCGGGACGGTGGGGGCGTTGACGAAGGCGAAGGCGGGCTGGCCTTTGAGGGCGTTGACCAGTTCGCGGAGCTGGGCGCGGGTGAGTTGGACGAACGGCGGGGGCACGGTGGCACCGCCGCAAAGACGTTGGAGAACAGCGAGCGCGGGGAAGAGTGCAGGCGCGGGAACGGCGGACGGATCGAGGTCGATCTTGACGGCGATGGCGTCCCGCGGCGCGGCGGCAGCGAGGTTGGGAGGTAGCAGCAGGCGGAGCATCAGTCGGCTGAGTTTTCGTCGAGGAAGTCGCGGAGACCTTTTTCGGCGCCAAAGAGCACAAAAATATCACCTTCTGTGAAGGTGTCGCCCAGGTTGATGACGCCGAGCGTGCGGCGGTTGACCTCGATGTCGCCGCCCTTGAAGAACGTGCCGATGGGGCGGTCGTTCCGCCGCTTGATGGTGACGAGGCGCACATCGTGTTTTTTGAAGATGTCGGCGGTCTGGGAGAGGTTGCGGCCGAGGAGCTTGCCGGGGACATCGGCCTCGATGATGGCGTGCCCGCTGCCCATATCAAAACCGTCCACGACACCGCGCATGAGCAACGAATGAGCGAGACCGCGGGCGGCGACCTCCTCGGGAATGACGAGGCGGTCCACTTTCATGAGACGCAAGAGTCGCGCATGCATGGGCGAAAGCACGCGGCAGACGATGCGCTTGGCGCCGAGCTCCTGGGCTTTGACGGTCATGGCCATGGAGGACTCAAAGTCATCGCCGATGGCAACGACGACGGCGTCCATTTCATCGATGGCGAGACGGGCCAGCGGCGAGGTGTCGGCGAAGTCCATGATGATGGCGGCGCCGACCTCGTCTTTGATGAGCGAGACGTTGTCTTCACGACGGTCGATGGCGAGGACCTCGGCGCCCAGCTGGGCGAGGTTGACCGCGAGGTTTCTACCGAAGACGCCAAGACCTATGATGCAGCATTTCATGTGATTAAAGCGGGAAAGATTCAGGTGATGACGACGGTGGTCTCGGGCAGACGGTAGCCGCGGGACGAACGTTTACGAATGAAGGAAAGGAGAAACACGAGCACGCCGATGCGCCCCACAAACATGGCAAAAATGAGCACCCATTTGGCGGGGTCGCCGAACAGCGGTGTGATTCCGCGGGTGAGCCCGACGGTGCCGACGGCGCTGACGGCTTCAAAGGTGACGTCGGCCGGAGACATCTCGGGATGAAGCGCGCAAAGGGAGACCGCGATGACGGTGATGAAGCCGACCGCGAGCAACAAGATGGCGAGCGCGCGATTGGCGACGTCTTCGCCGAGACGGCGGCCGAAGGCCTCGATATCGCTGCGACCGAACAGCACGCGGCGCAACGACAGCACGGCGACGGCAAGCGTGGTGGTCTTGATGCCGCCGGCGGTGCTCGACGGGCTGCCGCCGACGAACATGAGAAACATCATGATGGCGCCGGTCGCGGGTAGCAGGCCGTCCACGGGCGTGATGTTAAAGCCGGCGGTGCGGGCGGTGACGGAGTGGAAAAGCGCGGTGAACAGTTCGGGGCCGTTGGTGTGGCCGTTGCCGAAAAAGAATTCGGTGACCCAGATGGTGGCGGTGCCGCCGGCGAGCAGGACGAACGTGGTGACGAGCACGAGCCGGCTGTTGGCCATGAGGCGCGGCGGCACCGCGGTGCGCACGCCTAGCCTGCGGCCCAACCGGGCGAGGGCGACAAGCCAGAGATTTTTAATGACGGGGAAGCCTATGCCGCCGACGACAATCAAGACCATGATAACGGAGAAGACGCCGAACTGGCCCTTCAGCGCGGGATCGCCGAGCCCGTTGCTGAGCGTGGAGAAGCCGGCGTTGCAGAAGGCGGAAATGGAGTGGAACAGTGAAAAGAACAGGCGGTCGTCGCCAGGCAGCCCGCCGGTGCCGAGGAAGGTGTGGATGGCGATCGCGCCGGCGATCTCGGTGATGAAGGTGAAGCCGATGATGATCCCGAGAACGGTGCCGATGTGGCTGAGGTTTTCCTCGCAGAGCAAATCCTGGAGGGCGATGCGGTTCCGCAAGGTGACTCCGCCGGCGAAAAAGTAGGCGAAAAAATAGGTGATCGTCATCACACCGAGACCGCCGATCTGGATAAGTCCGAGAATGATCCATTGACCGTGGCGGGTGAAGGTTTTCTCCATGTCGACCGTGATCAGGCCCGTCACGCAGACGGCGCTGGTGGCGGTGAAACAGGCATCGGTAAAACTGATGTCGTCATGCGTGGCCTGAGGGGTCTTGAGCAGCAGGGTGCCGGAGGTGATGAGGATGGCGAAACTGAGAATGAACACCATGCCGGGGCTCAGAAGACGGCCCGAGAGCAGGCTGTTGCGACGCAGTGCGCGCAGGGCGGTGAGGACAACCAGAGTGAGCTGGGTGAGTGCTAGGTAGAGAACCGTGATGGTCGAGGCCGGGAGGTCAGGAGCGCGCTGGCCGATCCATCCTTGGATCGGTTCGCCGAGGAGGAGTTCCAGGCCGGCGGCGCAGGCGAGGAAAACTTCGAGATAGCGCGTGCGCAGGTAGAGGCGGATGCGGGACTGGACGGCAAGGCGCAGCACCTCCTGGCCGATAAAAGCTACGAGGACTGCGGCGGTAACCGCGCGCACGAATATACGCGTGTTGGTATCGAGTTCCCAACCGATGATGAACAATAGCAGCCCGAGAGAGCACACGCCGCAGAGGACGGTGATCGGATTGAGCACGGATACGACCAACTCGCGTTGGCGTTCAGAGATTTTCAGGCGCATGGACCAATCGACTAAAACGACCCGCAGTCTCCGCGTCTAGTGGCGATATCGGGACTTTTGCAGGGCCGGTTTTACGGCAACCAGCCGCCGGTGGCTTGAAGCGGGGTCTGGTCGCGGGTGGTGGAGACCCAGGCGGCGAGGGCGCGGCGCGGTGTTGACGGAAGCGTGGCAGGAGGAGCGGCGAACGTGCCGGTGAACGTGCCGTCGGGTTGGGCGGTGAGCGCGACGGTCGCGATGTGCAGCGCGATGAAATCGTGGGGGAGGGAGCGGCCGGCGTTTTCGCCGGATTTGACGGCGATGCTCACGTCGCTGCCGAGGAGGGCGATGGTGGCGGTGTAAGTTTTCTGACGGACGGGTGACGTGGGCGAGAAGCGGACGGTGCCGGAGCCGGCGGCGGAACGCTCGACGGTGAGGATGCCGGGCGTGGTGGGCGAGGCGACGGGGTTACCCGGACGCCATTCGCGGCCTTGGTGGACGAAACCGGGGGTGTAAACGGAGCGTGCGTTCCAGGCATCGGCGTAGGCGCGCTGGCGGTCGGTGAAGCCGGATTGGGCGAACGGATCGTTCCAGCCGAGGTAGTCCCAATAGGTGACATGGAAGGCGACGGGGACGAATTTGCACCAGAGGCCGGCGTCGGTTTTGAGGGCGCTGAGCCAGCGCTCGGCGGGCGGACAACTGCTGCAGCCTTCGCTGGTGTAGAGTTCGATGAGTGGAGTGGCGACGGCGTCGCTTTGGAAGATTTGGGCACGCGCGGAAGAGGAGGATGCGATGGCGACGAGGACGAGGAACGCGGGGAGGCCGGGGAGTTTCAGCATGCGAGTGCGAGCGGTCGCGGAGTGAGTTTATTCCGCGCTCGCGGGTAGGGTGGAAAACTTTATGGATTTGCGGGAATAAGCCGGCGGGTCGCGGCTCTTACGCCTACATGGGACAGGATGCCTTCACTCAATTGGTCGATGCCTACTACGCGCCGCTTTACCGGTTTGCGCTGAGCCTGGCGCGCAATTCAGCGGACGCGTGCGACCTGACGCAGCAGACGTTTTATGTGTGGGCGACCAAGGGCGCGGCGTTGCGCGATGCGTCGAAAGTGAAGACCTGGTTGTTCACGACGTTGTATCGCGAATTTTTGCGCGGACGCCGGCGCGGGTCGCGGCTCACGGCCATCGAGGACCTGCCGCCGGGCGAAGATGATGTGCCGGCGGCGGAGATCGATCTGGCGCTCAACATGGATGCGCAGACGGTCGTCGAGGCATTGCAGGAAGTGGATGAGGCGTTTCGCGCGCCGCTCACGTTGTTCTATCTGGAAGACCTGCCGTATCAGGAAATCGCGGACATGCTGGAGGTGCCGATCGGCACGGTGATGTCGCGGTTGTCGCGTGGAAAAGCCCAGCTGCGCGCGGTGCTGGCGAAGAAGGAGTCCGCGCAAAAAATAATCCCGTTCCCCATTTCTGAGAGGAAGACGTCATGAACACCACTGAAGCCAAATTCATTTTGCAGGCGCGCCGTCCGGATGGTTCGGACGACGCTGATCCGCGTTTCAGTGATGCGTTGGAACAGGCGCGTCGTGATCCAGCACTGGGCGAATGGCTGGTGCGCGAGCAGGCGTTTGACGCGGCGGTTGCGCAGAAACTGCGCGCGGTGCAGCCGCCGGCGGATTTGCGTGCGTCGATTCTGGCGGGAGCGCGGGCGAGCCGGCCGATTCCGTTCTGGGGGCGTCCGCAGGTTCTGGCGATGGCGGCGAGTGTGGCGATTATTTTTGGCCTTGTGGCGGCCTGGCCGGCGATGCGTCCGGCTGTCGAGGTGGATCAACTCGCGATGGGCGTGATGGGTGAAGTCGGTTCCGAGGCTCACCATGCGGCGATGCCCCAGCCGCGCGGTTTGTTACGCACGGTGTTGAGCGACCCGGCTACGCGGCTTGCGTCGGGCTTGCCGATGGACTTTGACCAACTCAAGGCGGATGGCTGTCGCTCGTTGAAGATCGGTGGACGCGATGTCTTGGAAGTGTGCTTTGAGCGCGGCGGCAGCGGATTTCACATCTACGTGGCGAAGCGCGGTGATTTCAAAGGCGACAGTGCGCCGATGTTCCGTGAGCGCGGCACGGTGGCGTCGGTCGCGTGGATGGATACGAAGCATGCCTATGTGCTCGTGTCGCCGGACGGTGCGCAGGCCCTGCGGAGTGTTTTTTAAAATGGCGGGAATAAGAGCGCGGCGACGCGACTCGTAGGGTCATACACTTATGTCATCCTCTGCTTATCAATCGTTGCCGGTTCCCTTGCGTGTCGCGAGTTGGGTGGTTCGCGTGATCGTTGCGATCATCCTTCTCCAGACGTTGTTCTTCAAATTCTCCGGTGCGCCGGAGTCGGTCTATATCTTTGAAACCGTCGGCCAGGAGCCGTGGGGCCGCTACGGTTCGGGCGTGGTCGAGCTGATCGCGGCGGTGCTGCTCTTCGTGCCGGCGCTGGTGCCGGTGGGTGCAGTGATCTCGCTCGGTGTGATCAGCGGGGCGATTTTTTTCCATCTCACGAAGCTCGGCATCGTGGTGCAGGATGATGGCGGACTGCTGTTCGGGCTCGCGGTCGTGGTGTTTTTTGGAAGCGCGTTCATCGCGTGGATTCACCGGCACGACCTGCCGGTGATCGGTTCGAAACTTTAACTCTTAATTCATTTTTATATGAAACTCTTTATCCGGTTGGCGGCGGTGGTGCTCGCGTTATTCTCAACGGCGGTGCTGCGGGCGGAGAAGCCCGTGAACACGACCTTCACGGGCGTGGCGATCAAGGGCTATGATCCGGTGGCTTACTTCACGGACTCGAAACCGGTGAAGGGCAGTTCGGATTTTATCCACGAGTGGAACGGGGCGGAGTGGCGCTTCGCGAGCGCGGCTCACCGCGATCTCTTCAAGGCCGACCCGGTGAAATACGCGCCGCAGTTCGGCGGATATTGCGCGTGGGCGGTGAGCCGCGGCTACACGGCGGGCATCGATCCGGACGCTTGGAAAATCGTAAACAACCGTCTTTACCTGAACTACAACGCGAAAGTGCAGTCTCAATGGGCTGAAAATATTCCCGATAACATTTCCAAGGCCGAGGAGAACTGGCCCAAGATCCTTAAAAACTGACCTCCCTTTCATTTCATGATCACACCAAGTATTCGCGACAACGTGGCGGCGTTGCGCCAAGGCAGTGAACTGCTGGCGGGGCTTTCGGCGGAGTTATATGCACAGCGGACTCCGGCGTGTTTCAACAGCTCGACCGGCGGACATTTGAGACATGTGATCGAGCACTACCTGAGTTTTTTGCAAGGGACGGAGACCGGCGAGATCGATTACGAAGCGCGGGCGCGTGATCCGTTGATCGAGAAAGATCCCGGCTATGCGGCGGCGCAGTTGGAGGCGATCGGTGAACGGCTAGAGCGGCTGGAGGCGGACCGTGCGTTGCGCGTGCGCGCAGAGTGCGCGCCGGCGGATACGACGACCTGGGGCGTGTCGTCGGTCGTGCGCGAGCTGGAGTTTTTGCTCAGCCACACGATTCATCACTACGCGTTGATCGGAGTGATCTGTCAGCTGGGCGGCCAGAAACTGCCGAAGGATTTCGGCATGGCTCCCTCGACGCTGCGGTATTTGCAGTCCCAGGCCGCCGCATGTGCACACTGACCTGGCGGGCGTCCGCGGAGGCGGATGGCTATGATTTGTTTTTCAACCGCGATGAACGCCATGTGCGTGCGGAGGAACGTGCGCCGGTCGAGCAACGGACGGAGGACGGCGTGCGTTATGTCGCGCCGGCGGATGGCGATCATGGCGGGACCTGGCTGATGTTGAACGAGCACGGCGTGACGGTGTGTTTGTTGAATTATTATCCGCGTGGCGTCGTGGAGACGGGCTTGGAAAGCCGCGGGCGGTTGCCGCTGATGTGCGCGGAGTGCGTGCGGGCGGAGGACGTGGTGCGGGTGATGCACGCGGTGGAGCTGAAGCGGTTCGCGCCGTTTCATCTGGTGGCGGTGGATGCGGCGGGCGGGTCGGTGTGGCTGCGGTGGGATGGCCAGGCGATGCACGAGGCGGAGGCGCCGGAGTTTTTGACCTCGTCGTCGTTTGAACCCGAGCGCGTGCAGGCGGCGCGGGCCGCGCGCTGGGCGGCGTGGGACGAACGGACAGCGGAGGGATTGGCGGCGTTTCAGCGTCAGTATGATCCGGCGGCGGGTGCGGAGTCGGTGCTCATGCGGAGGGCGGACGCCTGCACACGCAGTGTGTGCGCGGTGCGCGTGAGGACGGGTGTGCGGGAATTGGATTATGAATCGATGACCGGCGGCGAACGCGGAGTGTGGCGCCTATGAACCTCGAGTGGGTTGACGCGTATTTGAATAGTGGTGACGTCATGCTGGCGCTGGTGGGGCTCGCGCTGGCGACGCTGGTGAGCGAAGACCTGGCGTGCATCGCGGCGGGGTTGCTGGTGGCGGCGGGCAAGCTGGCGTTGGGGCCGGCGGTGGCGGCGTGTTTCGCGGGGATTTTTATCGGTGATCTGCTGCTCGTGCTCGCGGGCCGGGTGCTGGGGCGCGGGGTGTTGACGCGGTGGCCGTTGCGCGGGCGGGTGTCGGCCGAGGCGGTCACGCGCGCGGAACGGTGGTTTGCGGAACGTGGAGCGTGGGTGATTTTGGCGAGCCGGTTCATGCCGGGAACGCGGTTGCCGACGTATGTGGCGGCGGGCGTGCTGCGGATGCCGTGGAGGAAATTCACGCTGTGGTTCGCGCTGGCATGCGCGCTGTGGACTCCGCTGCTGGTGGGCGGAGCGGCGTTGGCGGGCAATGCGGTGCTGGGATGGTTTGACGTGTGGACGGAGGCGGTGGGCTGGTTGCTCGCGTCGGGCGTGGTCGTGTGGTTGGTGGCGAAGATTGGGGTGCAGGCGGCGACGTGGCGCGGGCGGCGGTTGCTGCTCGGTAAATGGCGGCGGGTGACGAGGTGGGAATTCTGGCCGAGGTGGGCGGTGTATCCGCCGGTGGTGGTTTATTGTGTCTGGCTCGCGGTGAAACATCGCGGGGCGACCGTGTTCACGGCGGCGAATCCGGGGATCGGCGCGGGCGGCGGACTGGTGGGTGAATCGAAGAGCGAGATCCTGACGGCGCTGGCGGGTGCGGGTGACGCGGTAGCGGAGTGGGTGCGAGTTGATGCAGGCGAGGTGGAGACGCGTTGGGACGTGGTCAAACGGTTCGCAGAGACGCACGGTTGGCCGGTGGTGGTGAAGCCGGATGTGGGCGAGCGCGGTTCGGGTGTGGTGATCGCGCGGGATGAGGTGCAGGCGCGCGCGGCGCTGGCGGGCGAGCCGGGGGTGTTGATTGCGCAACGGTATGTGGCGGGAGTGGAGTATGGTGTATTCTATGTGCGGATACCGGGGGCGGAGCGCGGGGAGATTTTTGCGATCACGGACAAGCGCATGGTGGAACTGATTGGGGACGGACGAAGCACGTTGGAGAAATTGATCCTCTGTGATGACCGAGCGGTGTGTATGGGGCGGTTTTTCCTGGAGAAGTTTGCGGTGCGGTTGGACGAAGTGCCGGCGGCGGGGGCGCGCGTGGTGTTGACGGAGCTCGGCACGCATTGCCGCGGTGCAGTGTTTTTGGATGGAACGGAACTGATGACGACGGAGCTGACGAAGGAAGTGGAGCGGGTGAGCCGGACGTTTGAGGGGTTTTATTTCGGGCGGTATGATGTGCGGACGACGTCGGCGGAGGCGTTTCGGCGCGGGGAGTTCACGGTGATCGAGCTGAACGGACTGACATCGGAGGCGACGAGTATCTATGACCCGAAGCACTCGGTGTGGTTTGGGTGGCGGGTGTTGTGCAGGCAGTGGGCGCTGGCGTTTGAGATCGGCGCGGCGAACCGGGCGCGCGGGGCGCGGGTGTTAAGCGTGTCGGAGATACGGGAGCTGTTGCGATGAACACGGAGCGTTATGAGTTGAGGCTGGCGAAAAACGCGGACGACGTGCGTGCGGCGCAGCGGTTGCGATTCGCGGTGTTCAACGTGGAGCTGGGCGAAGGCTTGCCCGACGCGGAGGCGACGGGGCTGGATGCGGACGAGTTTGATGCGGTGTGCGACCACCTGCTGATCGTGGAGCGTGAGACGGGGGCGATCGTGGGCACGTATCGGTTGCAGACGGGTGTAATGGCAGGCGCGTCGAGACTGGGTTATTACAGTGCGCGGGAGTTTGATTTTGCGCCGTTTGAGGCGGTGCGAAGTGAGATGGTGGAGCTGGGGCGCGCGTGCGTGGCGGCGGAGCATCGGAACCAGAGTGTGCTCGGGTTGCTGTGGCGCGGAATCGCGCAGTATGCGCAGGAGCGCGGGGCGCGTTATCTCGTGGGGTGCAGCTCGCTGACATCGCAAGATGCGGCGGAAGGGCTGGCGGCGTATGCGGTGATCGCGCGAGGAAGTCTGGTCGCGGAGAAGTGGCGGACGCGTCCGCTGGCGGCGTGGCGTTGCGAGGCGACGGCGGAGGCGGTGCAGGCGGCGAAGGCGCGGGTAACGATTCCGAGGTTGATGATGGCTTATCTCGCGGCGGGGGCGGCGGTGTGCGGCGAGCCGGCGATCGACCGGGAGTTCAAGACCATCGATTTTTTGACGTGGATGGATTTGCAGGCGATGCCTGCGCGGGTGTTGCGCAAGTTCATGGGGTGAGTTTGCTCGGGCGCACTGACGACGATGGCAACACTCTGGAACAATGTGCGCGGGGCGGGGCGGCTGGTGGCGTTGTTTTCGGTGATCGCGTGGGGGGCGGTAACGTATGCGGTGTGCGGATCGAAGCGTAAAGATGCGGTGAGCAAGGCGCGGTGGTTGCAGCTGACCTGCCGGCGGTCGTTGCGCGTGCTCGCGGTGAAAGTGGAGTCACGAGGCGAACCGGCGCACGGCGCGGTGATCGTGGCAAACCACATGAGTTATCTCGATATTCTGGTGATCGCATCGCTGACGCCGGTGGTTTTTGTGTCGAAGAAGGAAGTGCGGAGCTGGCCGCTGTTCGGGTGGTTTGCGGAGAAGGCGGGGACGCGGTTCATCGACCGCAGCCGGCGCGGCGACGTGGCGCGGATCGGCGAGGAGATCGGTCCGGTAATGGCGGCGGGGCTGACGATTGTTTTGTTTTTGGAAGGAACGACGACGGACGGGCGGGACGTGCTGCCGTTCAAGGCATCGTTGCTGGAGCCGGCGGTGTGCAACGATTGGTTGGTGGTGCCGGCAGGGCTGGTTTACGCGGTGCCTGCCGGGCGATCAGTGCAAAATGAAGTGTGCTGGTGGGGCGACATGACGCTGGCACCGCACTTGTGGAATTTCACGACGCTGCCATGGGTGAATGCGCGAGTTGCGTGGGGAGATCCCCTGAAGAGTTCGATTGCTGACAGGAAGATATTTGCCGGTGATCTACGTCGCAGGGTGTTGGAATTGCGGAATAGTCTGGCCTGACGGGTTCCGTTTGCGTGGCGACAATGAGCTAAAGATTTCCAAGTGCAGCTAAGGTTAAGGCTTAACGTTGATGGAGTGATCGGGCTCAGTTATTTTCCTCTCGCCCGCCTTCTTGCTTGCTGTGAATGCGCTCTGTGTTTTACATATCGCCAGCAGTATTCAAATTCTACTAGGACAAACTCTCTAAAATGAAAAAATCGATCTATTCCCTGTTCATCGCTGCTATCGTCAGCCTGACCGCCGTGTGTGCTCAAGCTGCCGAAGCCGCCTCTGAAGCGGTTGTGCTTAAAGTCACCGGTTCGCCTGTTGCGACTGTCGGTGGTCAGCAATCCGCCATCAAGGTTGGCGACAAACTCGCACAAGGCACCGTCATCACCACTTCGGACACATCCGAGGTTGAGCTGCGTGCTTTCTCCGGTTCCACCACCACCATCAAGCCCAGCACCACTGCTGAGCTGAGCAAGCTGTCCCTCACCACCGATGGTGGCGCGGTCACCAAGCAGAGCGCCGTGATTGACCTCAAGGTCGGCAACGTCGTTTCCAAGCTCGATCCTTCCAAGAAGGCCATCAACGACTACTCCATCCGCACGCCGAAGGGCGTTGCCGCTGCTCGTGGCACGGTCTACGTGGTCACCGTTTCTCCCTCTGGCGTTGTCACGCTCAAGGTCACGGCCGGAGCTGTCATCTTCAACACGCCTAGCGGCCAAGTCACGGTTCTCCCTGGTCAACAGGTCACCGTTCAGTCTGATGGCAGCGTGGGCCCTGTCGAAGCATCCCAAGCCGCCGAAGAAGGCTCTACATCTGAAACCAAAGATAACAACAGCGATACCAATGTAATTGATCCGACTATTGCCAGCCCTTCCAGCCAGACGTAATCGGTCTTTAAAAAAGCCGGCTTCTCGAAAGAGAAGCCGGCTTTTTTGTTTTATGACTTTAACTCATGGAGCGCTGAATCAGTGGGAAGGTAATCGGACGTCTGGTATCCCTCAGGGCGTCTCGTCGATAAACGACGTCTGGCGCGGACCCTTGCCGGCCTGACGGGCGGCTTCTTCTTCCGGAGTGGTCGAGAGGTGTCGGGGCGGGCGGGAGACGCGCTGGGCCACGGCGGCTTCGCGGTCGGCCACGATGCGGTCGCACATCTTGTGGATCTGCAGGCGCAGCCAGCGGGAGGTCTGGCTCTTTTCCTCGTAGTCGGCGGGGCCGTAATGGTCGATCCGACCCGCTTGGCGCAGGCGGTCGTTTTGCTCGAACTCGGCGGTCGAATCGGGGTTGTAAACCGCGTAGGCACTGCCGCCGCCGTTCTTGACCACGGAAAAGCTCGGGATGTCGCTCGGACCGTCCGCGATGTAGATCATGTTCTGCAGAGGAATGCGGCGGTCCTCGGGCTTGATGTTGGAATTCACGTCGATGGACGGATTCTTGTTGGTGCCCTTGTTGATCTCGAAGATGGCCTTCGTCTTGGTCGTGTTGTCGATGACCATGCCGATCTGGGCGATCTCGGCCTCGGCGGTGAGATCCATTTCCTTTTGCTTGAGGAAGCCGGGCTGGAGCGGGTTCTCCACGAACTCGCAGCCCCAGATGCCATCCACGCCGGGGGCGGCAGCGCTGCCTCGGATCATCTCGGCCAAGCCCGTGCTGACGATGTAATGTTCAAGCGAGATCTCGTGCTTGATGTGTTCGGTTTTCTCGCGGACGAACGTGCGGCTGCGGTCAAAGAAGGACGGCATGCCGGGGTAGAAATTGATGTCGGCACCGCATTGGCGAAGGATGCGGTTGTTGAGGCCGGCCATTTGTCCCGCGAGCACATGGGTGAGAATGTGGTTCAGGTAGGCGATCTCGCTGGAGAGCTGGTAGCCACGTTTATGATACGTGGAAACGAGGTTGTTGGTCTCGTTCCAGAAGTTGGGCTCGTTGACGCCGTAACGGCGAAACAACGGAGACTGCATGTATTCGGGGATTAAGGTCTTGTCGAAATCCCAGATGCACGCGATTATGTTCTGAGTGAAAAGCGTCGTGGCCATTGCATCATATCAACACCGCTAGGCATACGTGCCGTAGCTCTTGGTTGAGTGGGCTCAAGCAAGCCGCTCTTGCATGCCTTCGCAATGCGCAAATAGACCCGCGCTGACGCAGATCGTTTTCTTTCCGCATGGATTCCCTGCCCGAGATTCTTCCCTTTCAACGTCGCCTCGATGAACTCGATGCGCAGATGGCGGAGCCTTCGTTTTATTCCAACGCCCGCAAGGCCGCCGAGATTTCACGCGAGCAGCAAAAGCTCGCCCAGCTCATCGCTGATCATAAGGCCTACGAGAAGACGGGCGTGGAACTCGCCGAGGCGCAGGCGTTGCTCAAAGATCCCGCAGGCGATGCGGAACTCAAGGAGCTCGCCGCAGCCGAACTGCCCGATTTGCAGGCGGCGCGGATTCGTCTGCACGAAGCCGTGCTGGGCGCGATGCTCCCGCCGGATGCGGCGGATTCGCGCAACACGGTCATGGAAATACGCGCTGGCACGGGTGGCGAGGAAGCCGCTTTGTTCGCCGCCGAGTTGACGCGAATGTATCAACGCTACGCCGAGGAGCGCGGTTGGAAAATCGAGCCGATGGGCAGCAGCCTGAGCGAGCGCGGCGGTTATCGCGAAGTGAGCTTTTTGATCACCGGCCAGGATGTGTATCGCCAGCTAAAGTTTGAGAGCGGCGTGCATCGCGTGCAGCGCGTCCCGTTGACCGAGGCGAACGGACGTATTCATACGTCCACGGTCACCGTGGCGGTGCTGGCTGAGGCCGAGGAAGTCGATATCCACATCGATCCGCAGGATTTGGAAATCAGCGTCCAACGCGCGAGTGGTCCCGGCGGTCAGGGCGTTAATACAACCGACTCGGCCGTGCGTATCATTCACAAACCGACCGGCATGATGGTGTATTGCGCGGACGGTCGTTCGCAGCAGAAGAACAAGGCCAGTGCCATGTCGGTGCTGCGTTCGCGTCTGTTGCAGCTGAAGGAAGATGCGGAGCGCGCCAAATATGCCGACGAACGTCGCAGCCAGATCGGCACGGGCGGGCGCAGCGAGCGCATCCGCACTTACAATTTCCCGCAAAGTCGGATGACCGACCACCGGATCGGGCTCACGCTCTACAGTCTTTCCCAGATCATGCAGGGCGCGATTGATCCCGTGATCGAGGCGCTGCAACGCGCGGACTTTGAAGAGAAATTTGCCGCGTTGACCGGCCAGCCTTACACTCCGCGCCGTGCGGGTTCGTCCGACGACGAATAACCTGCATCCACCCACTATCCGTTATCATGGCCGCTCCACTTACACTTCTTGAGATCATCCAGAAGACCACGGATTTTTTAACGACCAAGGGCGTTGAGTCGGCGCGGCTCAACGCCGAGTTGCTCGTGGGTCATGCGCTCGGTTTGAAACGCATGCAGCTGTATCTGCAATTTGAGCGGGTGCTGGCCGAGGCTGAACTGGAAAAAATCCGTCCGCTCGTGAAACGCCGCAGTCTGCGCGAGCCGCTGCAATACATCATCGGCGAAACGGAGTGGTCGGGGCTGAAACTAAAAGTGGACCGGCGCGCACTGATTCCGCGTCCTGAAACGGAGATGCTCATCGAGCTGGTCACGTCGCGTTGCGCCGGGACTGCGATGCGGATTCTCGATTTGGGGACGGGTTCGGGTGCCATCGCCCTCGCCTTGGCCAAACACTACGCTGATGCCGCAGTGACGGCGGTTGATTACAGCGAAGAAGCCCTGGCGCTCGCTGCGGAAAACGGGCGCCTCCTCGAGCTCTCGGATCGCGTCCAGTTTATCCGTTCGAGTTGGTATGAGGCGCTTACGCCCGCGGAGTCCTATGATCTGATTGTTTCGAATCCGCCGTATTTGACCGCCGAAGAAACCTCGGCCGCCGAACCTGAGGTGCGCGTGCATGAACCGGTGTCTGCGCTTACGGCAGCGGATCAAGGAATGGCCGATCTGCGCACGATCATTGCGGGTGCGGGGCAATTCCTGAGCCCCGGCGGCTTACTGGCGCTGGAGACGGGGATCGCGCAGCATGCCGAGTTGCTGGGCCTGCTCGCGGAAGCAGGCTTTGTGGAAACCGAATCGCGCCGTGACCTCACGGATCGCGACCGGTTTATTTTTGCCCGCAAGCCGGCGGCCTGAGCTTGATCAGGGCGTGGCCACGACGGCTACTTTGGCGTGTGCCTTGGGATCGCCGACTGCGGTGTTCGTGGCAGGTGCCTTAAGCAGATCGATCACCACGCGCAGGGCTTCGCGGAGCGGAATATCGACCGAGGGATAACGTAGATTTTCGTCGGTGCTAAGGTCGGCGTCGTCTTCGTCGAGGGGATTGTCGTCGTCTTTTTTGTCGAGCTTCGGGCGGGGAGGGGCCGGCGGGGCGAGCATGACCTCGTTGAATTTATAGTCGCCGGCGGCGAGTTGCTTGCGCTCGGTCTTCATGGTTTTCTTGAAGGCGAGGTCGCTCTCTTTCTGCTGCTTGCGCGCATCGAAATTGAGCGAGACAGCCTTTTGCTCCTGGCGGGTTTTGAACCAGTCGATGTTGCGGCGCAGGTAGGAAAACTCGGGGAGTTTTTTCTGTCGTTCGGCGCTGGCGGCGGCCAGCGGGCTGAGCATGGAAGCGGTCAGCGGGCGTCCGTCGAAACGGCTGCTGGGAATGCTGTCCCAGGCGAGTGCATGCGGAAGATCGGATTCGCCGATGGGCAGATAATCGTCGATCGAGGGCAGGATGATGTCGGGAACGACGCCCTTGAGCTGGGTGGATGCGCCGTTGGGCAGATAGAACTTCTGGACGGTCAGCTTCGTGGCGCCGCTCTTGATACCATCACGTGCGAGTTGTGGAACCAGGTTGCGCAGTTCGAGCACGGTTTGAACGGTGCCTTTGCCATGGGTTGAACTGTCTCCCACGATCACGGCGCGGCCGTAGTTTTGGAGGGCGCCGGCGACGATCTCGGAGGCGGACGCGCTGAAGCGGTCGACGAGCACGGAAAGCGGACCGTCGTAGGTGACTGCGGAGTCGCGGTCGTCATCGACTTTGATTTCGCCGGAATACGAGCGCACCTGAACGACGGGACCGTCCTTGATGAAGAGACCGGTGAGGGAAATGGCTTCGCTAAGCAGGCCACCGCCGTTGCGACGCAGGTCGAGCACGAGGCCCTTGATCTTGGCGGCGTTGAGGCGAACGATGAGCTCCTCGATGTCCTTGGTGGCGCTGTTCTGGGCCTTGCCATCGCTGGAGATGTCGGGGCCGTAAAAGGTGGGCAGGGAGATGACGCCGATGGGTGAAATATTACCCTCGGCATCGGGCACTTCGAAGATGGCGGCGTGGGCGCGGGACGAGTCGAGATTGACGACGTTACGGATGAGCACGACTTCCTTGCGGGTCGCGGAACCGCCGCCTTCGGACGGTTCGATGATGAGGCGCACGCGGGTGCCCTTGTTGCCGCGGATCATATCGACAATCTTGCGGAGCTTCATGCCGATGATTTCGACGGGTTCCGCGCCATCCTGTGCCACGGCGACGATTTTGTCGTTTGCCTTGAGCTGCTTATCGAGATCGGCCGGGCCGCCGGGGATGATGTCCTTGATGACGCATTGGTCTTCCTCGAGACCGAGCAAGGCACCGATGCCGACGAGCTGAAGACGCATCTGAATGCCGAAGTCTTCGTAGGTATCCGCGGAGAAATACGTGGAGTGCGGATCGTAGAGTCGCGTGATGCTGCCGAGGAACATCTCGGAGACGTCGGAACTTTCGATGTCGCTCATGTTTTTGAGGAGGCGATCGTAGCGTTTGCTCACGACCTTCTTGGCTTCATCGATGGGCTTTTTGTTGAGCAACTCTTTGATGAGTTCAAAGCGCAGGCGTTGTTCCCAAAGTGTGTCGGCATCCGCCGCGGTGTTGGGCCAGACGGCTTTGGCGCGATCGATCACATAGGTGTCGTTGGTCTTGAAATCGAAGTCCTTTTTGAGGGCTTCCTGTATCCAGGCAACGCGGTCGGTGACGCGCTTTTGATAGACGGTAAAGATGCTGTAGGCCGGATCAATTTTACCCATGGAGGTAATCGTCCAATAAAGGGAATCGGGCTTGTTGCGTTCGATGAAGGACTGCTTGTCGCTGTCCAGGAAGAACAGGTGCTGGCCGTCGAGTGCGGCCATGTAGTCGGGGATGACTTCGGCATAACTGGAGGAGCTGACGGCGTCGCGGTTGTAGTGAACCTCCTCAAGTAAACGGATCAGCGTGCGCGCCTCGATGTCGAGGGTGGGCGACGCGACGAAGGTTCCGGCCGGTTGTTGTGCGTGTCCGCACGCGGCAAAAACGGACAGTGCTGCGACGGCGAACAGGGAGCGGACGGAACGGGTGAGCGGGTGCATCAAAGGTGTTGGAGTGGTCCGGACGGGAAAAGTTTCCAAAGTTATGGGATTAGGTGCGGCTGTCGCGGGACGGGAATGCGGTTGATCAGCGCCGGCTGAGGTGGTCACGGGCCTGATCGAGGTGTTTCTTTTCCTCGGGGGTGAGGGACTGGAATCCCTCGCTGTTGATCTTGTCGAGGATGCGATCCATTTCGGCGCGCAGTTCGGCGGAGCCACTCAGGTTGACCTTGAAGGACGCGGGGGGCGCATCGGATTTGCGGGCTTTGCGAAACCAGCGGGGCAGTTCGATGGCGGATTTGCGACCATAGGAGAATTCGGAGCGTTGATGGATGACTTGGAAATATACCCAGCCCGCGAGCATGCCGCCGAGGTGGGCGGAGTGGGCGATGCCGTCGCCGTGTTGTCCGGGCATTTCCCAGAAGAGCAGGCCGAAAAGGTCGAAAG
This sequence comes from Rariglobus hedericola, assembly GCF_007559335.1. Lineage (NCBI taxonomy): Bacteria > Pseudomonadati > Verrucomicrobiota > Opitutia > Opitutales > Opitutaceae > Rariglobus > Rariglobus hedericola. Next base: position 897,686 of record NZ_VMBG01000001.1, on the reverse strand, counting down.
CCAATAATCCCCACGCCATGTATTTCGGCTTCATCTTCACGGGGATGATGAAGAAAATCAGGAACGTGATCGGCTGGTTGGGTTGCAGGCAGGCGAATACCACGAAGAGCGCGCATACCGCCGCGGAGGCGCCGAGCAGGTGTCCGCCGTGCTGCCAGTTGACCGCGAGCCAGCACAGTCCGCCGACCAGCACCGCGCCGACCAGCAGTCCAATAAAACGTTGCGAGCCCATGATCGGCAGGAGCACGCGGCCGATGAAATACAGGCCGAGCAGGTTGCCGATGATGTGAAACAACTGATCGGGGTCGTGGATCAGTCCGTAGGTGAAGAGCGTCCAGACCTTGCCCGAAACGAGGGCGGCAGGGGAGAGCTCGACCGCGTCCATAAACGCGCCCGAGATGTCGCGGTTAAGCCAGCGAATGAAGATGTTTTGAACGACAAAGGCTGCGCCGAGGATGCAAAGCACCCAGGTGAGCACGGAAGTTTTTTGGCGACCATAGTCGTCGCGCATGTAGGGCCGGTCGGAAATCATGCAGTGATTTAAGATGGAACGAGGGACCGTAAACACAAGCCGCCACGCCCCCTGATCCGGCATTTTTAAGGGTGGACGCCGGTGGACGATTTCACGCCTAGGATCGTCTGGTCTCTTGACAGCCTAGGTCATTCGTCTTTCTTGCGAAGATCATGGCCAATATCGCAGACAAATGGGAGCAAAACGCCGCAGGTAAGTTCTACGTCGATCAGCAATGCATCGATTGCGATCTCTGTCGGGAAACCGCACCGGCTTTTTTCAGCCGCCACGATGAAGGTGGTTACTCGTTTGTCCATAAGCAGCCCGAGACCGAGGACGATGTCGCTCTCTGCATGGAAGCCCTCGAAGGCTGCCCGGTCGAAGCGATCGGCAACGACGGCGCCTGATACGCCCTGTTCGTCTGATTTGATTTTAAACCCGCCTTCGCCGGCGGGTTTTTTTGTGGCCGTAAATGTCAGGCGTGGCGTCGGGGTTGGGTTCATTGTTAATCTAAATTTAATTAAAGATAACAATAGGCTTGTTCTCGATGAGCGGTTCGTTACCCGTCGCCTCATGCAACGCCTGCGTATCGCATCCTTGTTACTCGCTTCATCGCTCGTTCTTCGAGCCCAGGATTCCGCTCCGGTCACCGATGCGGTCGAGCTCTCGCCGGTGACGGTGTATTCGCCTGATGTCGCCAATCAGGATCCGGTGGCGAGCTATGCGACGCCGATCACCGCGCTGCGTTTCGAGCCGCTGGTCGACGTGCAGGCGCGTGGTTTTGCCGAAGGCCAGTCCGACATCTCCATTCGCGGCGGCACGTTTGAGAACACCGGCTTCAGCATCGGTGCGCTGCCGATCTACGATCCGCAGACGGGACACTATTTCGGCGAACTCCCGGTGGCTCCGGCGATGTTGAGCGCACCGTCGATCAACACCGGCGCGGATAACTCGATCAACGGTTGGAACGCCACCGCCGGTAGCGTGGCTTACGGCTGGAGTCGCATCCGTGACACCGGCTTCGTTTCCGCGGCGGGTGGCAGCGACAATCTCCTGCGCACCGAGGCCTACGCCGGTTACACGAGCGACAAAAAACTCGCCGGTCGCGTGCTCGCGGCCGATGCGTCGGTCGCCTATTCGGAGTCCAACGGTTCGCGTGATTTCGGTGATCACGAACTCACCCGCTACAACGCCCGCATCCAGCTCGCGGATGATGTTTCGCAGACGGATCTCTTCGCCGGTTATCAGGATAAATTCATCGGCTGGCGTGAGCTTTACGCCGGACCGTTCAACTCTCGCGAGACCGATGACCTGCAGACCACGCTCATCGCGCTGAATCACCGCATTACTTACGGCGCAGACGGCGACTACTTCCAAGCCGGTGCTTACTACCGTCGCAACGACGACGAATATCAGTTCAACCGCGCCGCTCCCAACGCCAACTTCATCCACCAGACCGATGTGACCGGCGGCGGATTCGAGGGACGCGCCTCGATCACAGAAGCGACGGCGATCCGTTATCGCGCCGGCATCGTGGCCGATAAAATCGATTCGACCGCGTTGTTCGTGGCGCCGACCCGCGGGCGTTATGATGACCGCACGCAGGGCTACGCCGGTGCGTTTGCCGATCACACGATCAGTCTCGATGCCGATCGTTCGCTCGTGCTGACCGGCGGTGCCAACTACGATGCGAGCAACCGCTCCGGAAGCGCCGTTTCGCCGGTGGCGGAGATTGCGTTGCTGCAGGACAAGGGCGCGCTGAAGCGTCTCTATGTTTCGTATGCCGAGGCCACGCAGCTGCCGACCTACACGGCGTTGAATTCGAATTCGGCCGCGGGTTTCTTCCGTGGCAATCGCAACCTCGGTCGCTCCGAGTCGAAAAACTTCGAGTTGGGTGCCGACACCGCCGTGTCCGCTTGGACTTTTAAGACCGCGGTCTTTTTCCGTAAGGATGAAAACCTGGTCGACTGGACGTTTAATCCGTTGGTGCCGGGTGCGGCGCGCATCGCCGCCCAAGGCGATGTGGATACGCTCGGCTTTGAGAGCGTGGCCCGCCGCAGCTTCGAGCACGTTGACCTGGTATTTGGCTATTCCTGGCTGCACAAAAACGAGGACTACCTCGCGCCGGGCACGGATAGTTTTTATGCGTTCAACTTCCCCGAGCATCGCGTGACGGCGGCGATCGTGGCCCGTCTCGGCGCCGGCTTCGAGGCCCGCATGGACAACGAATTCCGCGTGCAGGAGTCCAATGCGCTCCGCCGTCGCAATGACGAGGTCGTGCTGAGTTCGCTCGGCCTTTATTATTCCGTCCCGCGCGTGAAGGGCCTCACGTTGTCTGCGCAGGTGGACAACTTGTGGAATACCTACTTCGAAGAGGTCCCGCTGGTGCCCGGTCCGCGTCGTGAGTTTTCGCTCGGCGCGCGTTACGCCTGGTAATCATTCGGGGAGCAGGCTTGCCCGTGGGCGGACATCGGCTTCGCTGGTGCGAACGCATGTCCGCCAATCCTTTTCTTGATACCACGTTCGAGTCCCGCTGGTCGCAACACACGCCCGAGCTGATCGCGCCCGCCATCGAGGCCGCGCTCGCCCGCGCGCAGGCGGCCATTGATGCCATCGGTGCGCTCGAGTCCCCTGCGCTGACTTATGGCAACACGTTCCTCGCGATGGAACGCGCCACCGAGGAGCTCAACTACGCCTGGGGCAAGGTCACGCATCTCCAGTCCGTCGCCGATTCGCCCGCGCTTCGCGATGCGCACAATGCGCTGCTGCCCACGGTCTCGGCGTTCTTTGCGCGCATTTCCCTCAATCCCGCGTTGTGGTCGCGGCTCAAGACCTTTGCCGCCACGCCCGAGGCGGTCGCGCTCACGGGGATTCACCGCCGGTTCATCGACGAGACGGTCGAGGAGTTCCGTCAGTCGGGTGCAGATTTGCCCGATGCCCAACGCACGCGGCTCGAAGCACTGCAAACCGAGCTGGCCGAGATCACTCAAAAATACGGCGACAACGTCCTCGATGCGACCAACGCCTGGGAGTTGATCGTGACCGACGAGACGCGCCTGCGCGGCATTCCCGAGCACGCGATCGCCGCCGCCAAGCGCAGTGCGGAAAGCAAGAACCTCGGCTCGCCCGAAAAGCCCGTCTGGCGCTTCACGTTGCACATGCCGTCGCAGGAACCGGTCATGACGTATGCCGACGACGAGAGCCTGCGTCGCGAGGTGTGGACCGCCGCCACCGCCGTGGGTGGGCAGGCGCCGCATGACAACTCGGAGCTGGTGAAACGCATCATCGCCTTGCGCGACGAGAAGGCGCGTCTCCTCGGGAAACCACACTTTGCCGATCTCGTGCTCGCGCGCCGCATGGCCGGTTCAGGCGAACGCGCGCTCGCTTTCATGGAGGACATGGGCAGCCGTGCGCACGCGGCGTTTGTGCGCGAGTGCGCGGAGCTCGAGGAGTTCAAGGCCCGCCGCACCGGTGCGCCCCGTTCGGTCTTGAAGCCGTGGGAAGTCGGCTACTGGTCCGAGAAACTTCGCCAGGAGCGTTACGACTTCGATGACGAGGTGCTGCGTCCGTATCTGCCGATGGATCGCGTGATCGCCGGTCTCTTCGATCTCGCGAGCCGTGTCTTCGGCCTGCGCATCACGGAGCGTCCGGCCGGTTCGGTCGAGGTGTGGGATCCGGCGGTGAAGTTCTACGATTTGAAGGACTCGGCCGGGCGTCATCTCGGTTCGTTTTATGCCGACTGGTATCCGCGCGAATCCAAACGCGGCGGCGCCTGGATGGGTTATCTCGTCACCGGCGGCCCGCAGCCCGATGGCACGCGCACGCCTCATCTCGGTTATATTTGCGGCAACCTCACGCCACCCGCCGAGGGCAAGCCCGCGCTGCTCGCACACGATGAAGTCGAGACGATCTTCCACGAGTTCGGCCACTTGTTGCACCACTTGCTCGGCGAGGTGGAGATCAAGTCGCTCAACGGCGTCAATGTCGCGTGGGACTTCGTCGAGCTCCCGTCGCAGATCATGGAAAACTGGTGCTGGGAGCGTGAGAGCCTCGATCTCTTTGCGCGTCATCACGAGACCGGCGCAGCCATCCCGGAAGACATCTTCCAGAAAATGACCGCGGCGAAAAACTTCCGCTCCGCGTGCGCTACGATCCGCCAGGTGCAATTCGCGCGGATGGATCTGCTGCTGCACATGCGCGCGCAAGAATTTGCCGAGGGCGATATCGAGACGCATGCGCGCGCCCTCGTGGCCGATTGCATGATTCCCACCGAGCCGCCGGGGAAAACCATCGTGAAGCGTTTCGGGCATCTCTTCAGCGATCCGGTGGGCTACGCGGCGGGTTACTATTCTTACAAGTGGGCGGAGGTGCTCGATGCGGATGCGTTTACGCGTTTCAAACGCGAAGGCGTGTTCAGCTCCGTGGTGGGCGCGGAGTTCGTCGAGCACATCCTCAGTCGCGGTAATTCGGCCGAGCCGGCGGAACTGTATCGCCGCTTTATGGGTCGTGACCCTGACCTCGCGGCGTTGCTGGCCCGCAACGGTCTGGTTCCTGCCGCGTAGGATTCTTGCATGCGTCGAAAACTCGTTCTTATCACCCTCTCGGTTGTCGCCTGCGCATTACTCGCGCTGGTGTCGCTTCCGTGGTGGCTGGGCGCGGCGCTCAACGTGGTCGGCGGGCATTACGGGGTCACGTTTGGCGAGTATCGTCGGGTGGGTTACACGCGCTTCGAACTGGAGAATGTCGATGTGAAGGTGGCGTCGGTCGAGGTGAAGGCCTCGCGCGTCCAGCTCGGCACGCCGCTCGTCTGGCTGGCGGGTCGTCCGGGTAACGTGGTGATTGATGACTGGAGCGTGGATGTGACCGCGTCGAAGACGCCGTCGAAAAATCCCAAGCCCCCGCGCGGCTGGCTGGTGTTGCGCAAATTACTCGGGCGCATCGTGGACAAACTCGACACCTGGCTGCCGCCCGCGACGGCCCGCAATGGCTCGGTGACGTGGCCGGGCAGCCGGCTGGATTTTTCAAATGTAACCTGGACGAAGAACGAACTGCAGGTGGCTTCGTTGCGCTGGAAGCAGCTCGATGCCGCCGTCGGATTGAAGTGCGATGTTGCCGGTGATCGTTGGGTGCTCGATGTGCGCGAGCAGGCCGGGCATTGGACGGCCGACGCGGTGAGCACGGGCGCGGAGATTGCGGTCAAAGGAAACTGGTTCGATCAACCGTGGACGGTGGCGGCGCAGTTTGCGCCCACCGGCTGGCTGCCGCTTGAAGCGCAGGCCAAGGCCTCGCAATGGACCGTGCCGGGCAACCGCGCGAAGCTCGGTGCGTATTACGCCACGGTCAGCGGCAATGGCGTCGTGGTCTGGAAGGACAAAACGCTTTCGGTCGAGCTCGACGCCGCCGGCGTGCCGGTCGATGGCAAGGAAGTGCCGCCGTTGCAGGTGAAGCTGCAAGGCTCCGGCCAGGCCGACCGCCTGACGATCGATCATCTGGAGGTGGCGATGCCCGGTGTGACCGGACAACTCAGCGAGCCGATTGAGATCGGCCGCGACGGACAGTTGTTCAGCGGTGCCTCCCGCTTCGAGCTGACCGCAGACCTGGCGAAACAACCGTGGTTCAAGGGGCGCGGTCGCGTCACCGGCTCGGTGAATGTGACGCCGCGCGACACCGGCATTCCCTTGGTCGAAGCGGTGCTCACCACGGTGGATGCCGCGATTGCCGACTGGGGCACGACCCAGGCCGACGTCGCCGTGCGCGTGGAATGGCCGCAGGTGCAAGTCTCCAAGGCATCGATACGACTGGTCGGGGGTGACCAACTCGCGTTGAGCGGTGGTTGGAATGCGGATACACACACGCTGATCGACGCGCGGTTGGACGGACAGATCAGCCGTGCGACGGCCGCCCGCTGGCTGCCCGAGGACGCCGGCTTTGATACTTTTGACATCAAGGCCACGGCGGGCGGCGTCTGGCCGGCGATCACGCATCGCGGGCAGGTCAACGCGCAGGCCTTGCGAGTCTCGCCGGTGCGCCCGCTCTCGGTGCAGGGCTCGTGGACGGGCACCGGCGCGACCATCGATGAGGCGAAACTCAATGCCACCGCGAGCCAGACCAGCGTGCGTCTGGTGGCCAGTGGCAATGCCTCCGCCGTGAAGGTGAGCGAGCTGGTGCTGGCCCAGTCCGGCGAAGATCGCCTGCGGCTGATGCAGCCCGTGCGCATCGCGCGCCTGCCGGCCTGGACGGTTGAGCCGGTCATTTTCAAAGGCCCGCGCGGCAGTATTGAGGGTCAACTCGCTTTGGGTGAAACCGGTCGCATCACGCTCAACGTGCAGAATTTTGCGTCGTCGTGGATAATCGATCTCCTGGAGTTGAAGGGCCCCGAGTGGAGCGTCGCGGCGCTTGCGGTGCAGGGCGACTGGGATCGCGGTCCGCTGCGGTTTACGACGACGGGCGCGGGTCGCATGCAGCTCAACGAGGGCCGCTCCGCCGAGGTCGCGTTGTCCGCCCATGGCGACGGCGAGGGCGTGGTGCTGGATACATTGAGCGCCACCATGGATCAGCAACCGGTGGTGAGCGCGACCGGCCGGCTGCCGGTTGCGGTGTGGCCCGCGCAGAAACCGCTGTTGCGCTTCGATGACTCCGCGCCGCTGGTTCTGGACGCCGTGACCGAGCCGCACGCCCTCTTCTGGAATGAGATCACGTCGATCACCGGTCTCGTGCTCACGCGTCCCGAGGTGAACTTGAAGATCGCCGGCACGTTGAAAAAACCGACGGGCGAGGGGAGTATCAGTATCGAAAAAATCGCTCCGGGCGGTGCGGTGTGGGCGCGTTCCTTGCCCGAGATTCAATCGGTGAAGGCACGGCTCACCGGTGCCCGCGAGGGACTGGCGCTGGAGTCGTTCAACGCGCGGGTGGCCGGGCAGGAAGTGCGCGCCAGCGGTCGTCTGCCAGTCAAGGACTGGGCGGTGCTTATATCCGATCCGCTCTCGCTGGCCGAGGCCGATGGCGAGGCGCGTATCGAGATTCCGGATGCGGATGTGGCCGCACTGGCCGCGCTCGCCCCCGCGTATCTTTCGCCCGCCGGAAAACTGCAGATCGATATTTCGCTAAAGAAAGGCGGCCAGCTGCAGGGCTTCGTAAAGCTCAAGGATGCGGCGACGCGGCCGCTCGGTCCGCTGGGCATCCTGCAGTCCATCAGCGCCGACATCCAGTTGAACGGACGCACGGTGACCTTCACCCAGGTGCGCGCCTCGGCCGGCGGACAACCGGTTACGTTGAGCGGTTCGGTCGATCTGACTGATACGAAGATCCCGCGTCTCAACCTCGCGTTGCGCGGTGAGAAACTGCCCTTCGTGCGCCAGGCCGGTCTGCTGGTTCGCGGCGACATCGACCTGCGCATCATTACGGATGCGGACGGCGTCACGCGCATCACCGGCAACTCGAAATTGGGCGACAGTCTTTTCCTGATGGATGTTCGTTCGCTCCTGCCGAGTGGCGGCCCGCGCAACGCACCCGGCCGGCGTCCGCCGTATTTTGCGGTGACGATCCCGCCCTTCAACGCGTGGGAGATCGACGTGGCGGTGGATGGCGACCGCTTCCTGCGCTTGCGCACGCCGGTGTTCAACGGCGTGGTCTCAGCGCACTTCCGGTTACGCGGCACGCTGGGCGATCCCCGCGCCACGGGCGATGCGATCATTAATCAAGGTCAGGTGATGCTGCCGTTCGCGACCTTCGTAGTGCGGCAGGGCAGTGTGCGCATCGCGGAATCGGCGCCGTTCGAGCCGCGCATTTCCCTTGTGGGCACGAGCCGGCGTTACGGGTATGATTTGCGCATGGAAATCAGCGGCACCACCGAGAAGCCGCAGATCACGTTCTTCTCCACGCCCACGTTGGAGTCGGAGCAGGTATTGCTCATGGTGATGGCCGGCGAGACACCGCAGAATGAAATCAACTACACCGGCCGCGAACGCGCCGCGCGGCTCGGCACGTATCTGGGGCAGTCGTTGCTCAACCAGCTCGGCTCCGATCCCGCCGCGGCGGATAAATTAACCATCGATGTGGGCGAGCGTGTGTCGGAACAGGGCCGCGAGACCTACGGCATTTCCTACGAGCTCAGTCCGCGCTGGTCACTGGTCGGCGAATACGATGAATACGACGAGTATAACCTCGGCGTGAAATGGCGCATCTTCTCAGAGAAGCGCGAAGACAAGCCCACCGATGCCAAGAAATAACCGCACCCCTCTCATCGCCGCGTGCGTGCTCTTGCTGTTGCCGACCGGCGTGGTGGCTGCCGCCGAGAAAAAGCCCGATCCGGCGAAGCTCTCGGTGTCCGGCCTCGGCTTCTTCGGCAACCGCGAGCAACGCCTCGCTTTGGAGCGCATGCTGGGCGAGGAACGCGGTCCGGTGATCGGCCCGACCACCGTGGAAGACGCCGCCTTCATGATCGTGTCCGCGCTCGCCGGCGAGGGTTACCTGAAACCGGTCGTCACGGTCAACGCGACCACGACCGACGGGCAACGGCGGGTCTTCACCTTCGACGCCTCGCTAGTCACACTGCTGCCGCGCGAACTCGAGGTGACGGCCGTGCGCTTCGAGGTGGACGAAGGCGTGCGCTCCGTCGTGCACGACGTGACGATCACTGGTGTCACCGCGTTGAAGCCCGTGGTGGCGCGCGGATTTTTCCGTCCCAACGAAGTGCCGTTGGTCGGCACCGAGGCGCGCGCCTATTCGCCGGCCCGCCTGCGTCGCTCGACCGATGCGCTCGCGGAAACTTTGCGCCAGTCCGGCTACGCCGATGCCACCGTGAAAGCCGTGGTCACCCGCAACGACGAACGCACCGGTCGCGTTGATGTCGCCGTGACCGTGGTCGAGGGCCCGCGCTGGATGGTCACCGCGGCGCAGTTGGAAGGCGCGGAGGACACCGGCGTGACGCTGGCGCCGACCGTCCTGCGCCTGAATCAGCCGTGGTCGCGCAACTGGCAGCAGGACACCAGCGAACAGGTGCGCCGCACGTTTTATCGCGAAGGCTACGCCGACATGCTGGTCGATGTCATCCCGACGGTGGCCGAGCCCTACGATGGCCGCCGCGAGGTCTCCGTGGCCGTGCGGGTCTCCCCCGGTCCGTCGGTGAAGCTCGCGCATGTGCGCTTCGAGGGAAACAAGCATACGCGCGAATCCATCCTGCGACGCCGCGTGCGGGCGCGCGAAGGCGAGCCGTTGGACCCGCTGGCCCTCGAACGCTCGCGCTTCCGGCTGGCGCGCCTGGGGTCGTTTGAGACGGTCGATCTCCACTACGATCCGGCCACCGGCACGCAGCGCGACGCCGTGTTCACCGTGCGCGAGATGCCGCGTTGGGATGCGAGCTTGCTGGCCGGTTATGGCAGCTACGAACAACTGCGCGGCGGCGTGGAGTTGCAGCAGACGAATCTCCTCGGCCGCGCGCACCAGAGCCGCCTCGTGCTGGTGCAGTCGGTGAAGAGCACGCGCGGTGAATACACCTACACCGTGCCCGAGCTCTTCGGTGAATCGATCGACGGCACCGCGCGCGTGTTCGGTCTGCGCCGCGAGGAAGAGTCGTTTGATCGCGAAGAGTATGGCGGCACGGTCGGCGTGCGCCGGCGCATTCCCTGGCTCAAGGCCGAGGGCTCGCTCGGTTACACTTACCAGTCATTGAGCAATCAGGACAACGAACTCACCACGAGCGCGGTGGATGCGGACAACGTGAAGGTGGCCAGTATCGATGTGGGCCTGACCAAGGACCGGCGCGACAACCCGCTGCGTCCGCGTCGCGGTTACCGCTGGTTCGCGCAGGCGGAGTTTGCCAGCGAGACGCTGGGCGGCGAAGTGGATTACCAGTTGTTCGAAGCCGGTGCCGCCTATCACACCGCGTGGGGCCGCAGCCGTTGGATTCACCTCGGCCTCACCCACGGGGCGATCACGCAATGGGGCGCGCCCGACGGACAATTGATCCCGGTGAACAAACGCTTTTATCCCGGCGGCGACAGCAGTATCCGCGGCTTTCAAAAAGACGAGGCGGCCCCGCGCGGTCCCGACGGACGCTTCATCGGTGCGGAGACCTACACGCTGTTCAATCTGGAGATCGAGCAAGCCATCACGAAGACGTGGTCGGTGGTGGTGTTTGGCGATGCGCTCGGCGAAGCGGCGACGCTGGGCGATTACCCGTGGGACGAGCAGCTGTATTCCGTGGGCCTCGGCATCCGCTACCAGACGATCGTCGGCCCGGTGCGCCTGGAGTATGGCCGCAACGTGAATCCGCGTCCGGGCGACCCGAGCGGCACGCTGCATTTCTCGGTGGGCTTTCCGTTTTGAAGACAACGGAGGTGCAGAGTTTTTAACGCAGAGGACGCTGAGAGCGCGGAGTTGCTGGGGACGGAGAACGGACTACGGAGGACAGAGGACGGGAGACGGACGGAAGGACCAAACCCGGCAGGGAGTTTGGACAGGATGACAGGATGGGGCAGGGATCGATATCCACGGATCGGCATCCCGGTATTCATCCTGTCGAAAATTGCCGGTAGGCTCACCCGTTTTGAGCGAAGCGATATCGATCTTGAAACGCAAAGACGCGAAGCGGCTAAGAGGACGATCCAAGTTTCGATCCTCTTCGTTAGAACCGAACTATCTCTCTAAATTTTGCTCCGTCCTTCGCGACTTGGCGTCTTTGCGTTTCAAATGGCTCGGGATAGCACGGAAACGGAGGGGACTAGCACGTCGCTGGTCTTTGGGGGAAAATAGCATCGCGGGGGTGGGTCGGCGGGGCTTGGGTTGAGGCACCATGATTATCGCTGATCTCGCCAAACTACCCGGTGGAACTTTTCCCGCGCGCCGTTGGGGCCGCGGTCTCGTCGGACAAGGTCCGCAGCCGATCCAGGCCAAGGGGTTTTCGATGGGTTACTCCATCCTCGAAGCCAACGGCGGCCAGGTGCCCTGGCACAACCAGGAGCAGGAGGAAGTGTATTTCATCGTGCAGGGCGAAGGACAGATCTGCGTCGATAACGAGTGCTCGCCGATCAAGGCGGGTCAGGCGGTGTTTATGCCCCCGGGCAAGTTCCACCAGCTCACCAACACCGGCAGCGAGCCGATGCACATGATGTATGTGTATTGCCCCGGTGGAGACGTCGCCCACTGGCGCCAGGAGCTCAACGGCACGCTGCCCCCCGCCGGCAAAGACGGCATCCCCCCGCTGCCCGAAGGCGCGGCGCCGCAGTGGCTCGGGACTGAGCCGAGCCCGAAGCTCTGATGCGCGCAGCGCCTCACGGTTAAGACGAAAGTTTAAGGTGAAGGGAGCGAACCCTCGGAGGGGTTTTAACTCTTAACGAAAGCCGCCTGCGGGCGGCTTTTTTGTGGGGACTCATTCGGATGACCGGAGGAGTTTTAACACAGAGGACGCGGAGAGCGCGGAGGGGGGCACGGATGAGAGGGCAGTGGGTCCAGATTCTAGATGATTGGTAGTATGGATCTTACAGCTTTTAGCCAGAAGCTTTCATTCCTGGGTTTGGAGGCATTTGCCATGGCGGAAGGCTGCAACGGAACGACCGTGGAGCCTTTCGGGATAACGATAGCTTCAACGGGAATGACCGTGGAGGCTTTGGGGAAGGCGAAAGGCTCAAACGGAATGGCCGTGAAGCCTTTTGGGATAACAGTGGAAGCTTTCGTTACGTCCGAACTCGATTTGGCGATGACTGAAAGACATTTGGTCCTAAACTCGATTCATGCGAGCGGATAAAATCGGCGGGCCGCAGGAAACTATAGGGAACGGTGGTGGCGTGGTTTCAGAGTGGTTTTTTTCACGGAACACCCGAAATACACGGAAGGGTTAAGTTATCAGATTGAAAGCTGTGAACCCTGTCCGATTAAAGACCGCCCTGCGCACGGCGCCACGCGTCATCTTTGGCGGCGGGTGAGGTGGGGCGTTGATTCTGCCGCTCAAGCAAGTCGGCGGTGCGCTCGGTGTGATACGCGGTGCGGCCGAGGTAATCGACGCATTGGGCGAGGCCGAAGAAGAGGGTTACGGCAACGATTCCGCCCAACACGCACATAATCCCGGGCATTACACCCAGCGGACTTTGGGAAAAAGAAATGAGCGATGTTGCGACTGCGGCCACACCGTTGAGCACTCCAATGATCTGAAGAACAGAAACGAGGATTGGTTTTTTGTAGGAGGACATGGACTTGATTTTAGAGGCTGTAGGAAACAGTGCCCTTGTCGCCGATGCTGAGGTGACCGGCTTGGATGAGTTCGGCGATCAGCTTACCGACGGCTGCTTCGGTGGAGTTTTTGCCCAAGTGACCAAGAAGATGGCTGGTCAGGGTTGTTTTGCGCTTGGGGCGGTTGGTGGTGTTCTTACGCAGATGCTCCAGCACCTTGGTCATGTCGTCACTGGGCGGCGGCGGGACATGCTCAGCCATCTTGGGTGCGCAAGAGAATGAGAGACTGCTAAAATCGGGGTGCCGGTGGGCTCGGATATGACGGCTGCGAAGATGCTGAATCAGCGGATCGAACCCTGCATCTCTGGATATGATGTGAAAATAGCCCTCGGGATCGGTGATCGCTGCACGACCGACATAGTAAGCGAGAGTGAAATCGAGAGCGTTTTTCCCAGAGCTTGTCAGTCGCACGAGCTGGACTGAGGCCGCATGGGCCAGAAGTTTTTCAACCAACCCCACGTCGAGTTTGGTGTCTTTTGGTCCGAGTAAAATCGTGACGGTGGTGGTCTTGCTCCCAATGACCGAGTGATCGACCTCATGAACATTTTCGAAATCAACGAACACATGGTTCGTGCGCGAGGTGATGGCGGGATCGGTGTGCATAAAAGTGTTGGGAATCAGGGGCGGCACGAGCGTTCGGCGCGGCGTTTGCGGACGAGTTCGTCCATGGCGGCTTGGACGGAGTCGGCGACGGCGGCAGTTTGGGCGGGGAGGCAGACGGGGTGCAGGATTGCGGGTGGTGTGCTGGGGAGGGAAGGGGCCGGGGTGGGCGAGGAGTTGAGCCAAGACCCTACTATCTCATAACCAATGCTCTTTCTCGTATATACTTTGCTCCCCTCGGCTCAGGGATTGGGATGAGCAGCCTGTGCGCACGAAGAATTCATCCTTTCCTTCATACGACATGAACACTGGAGTGCCACTACGAGAAACCTGAATACGGCAGATTTGTTGGCTGTCGTAGAAGGGGAATGAAATCTTGGTGTGGCCTCCATATTCTGCGCCCACGTATTTTTTGATGAGCCCGATTAAATGTAATTCGAAGCCATCAGTATTCTGCTTCCCAAGCGTTTGTAGGTCGTTCTCCAGACCTAACGCATTCGAATTATCGTCGATGCCTATCAGGAGGTTTCCTCCTTCGGAATTCAGGAAAGCTGCGATTGTCTTCGCGATCACGAATTCCAGTTTATTGTTCACTTCCTTGGTTTTTAGATCGTAGCGCAAAGTGGACTTGAACTCTACTCGAGCACTTTCGCCCGCGTGTATGAGCTGCTCCAGCTCTTCGTTCACCGATTCCTGGTGGGTGAGTTCGATGCGCGACTTTAGTGCGTCATAAATCAGCTTCGATCGCTTCGCTAGAAAGGTAGCGTAGTCGTCGCTCTCGATTCCAAATCCCTTTAGGTCGATGAAGTGCGAGTTCAGCGCGATATTAATCTCGCTGTTTTCATCGTGAAAATCGCGGATGTAAACCGAAGGAGCTTTCGCTCCGATTTTGCGCTTGTTGAGATGATCACTAACAAAAGTGATGTTCACCAAACTGTTGGCATTCGCGGTTTCCTTTGTCTTGAAGTAGGCTTTGGGGAAGAAGTGGTGGTAGTTTTTGCTGTTGGCGATTTTGAGCCAAGAATTGTCCAAGATCACCTTGCCGTTGTCTCTGAAGTCTTTGGGCTCCTGATAGGCCAACAGACACAGGACGGCTTTGCAGTAGCTGTTCCCAGCGCTGAAGTTCGTCTCGACCAGCGCTCGCGGTGAATCCAAATCGACTTTGATGTCGGCGTAGTCGGGACGATTCTCTTCAAGGATCGTGTCGATCCTCTTGATGTCCTGCGCCAGCCTGGATTCCGTGGAGCTGGAGTATCGGAAGCTAAGGGACATCCGCCAAAAGAACTCTTCTAGGAGCTTCTTTTGAAGTCCCGAGGGCTTGTCCTTATGGTGGTAGAAAAAGTAACCAAAGGGTATCAGGAGTGCGTCGTAGGGTAAGATTTGCGAGACCGGGATTCGGTAGGTTGTCCGGAAATAGTCGATACTGTCCTTCAGCGCCGAGATAGCATCATCCCAAGCGTCGATGATCGATTGCTTGTCCAATGCAAGAATCGTCTTGCGCTTGCATTCCTTGGTTCGGCTGAGGACCAGAGATAGGAGGCTCAGCACAACCGAGTTTGAAACCCCTTCGTATTTGATGTCCTTTAGCTCCTTAACGAAGTCTGCCCACTTCACCGTCATGTCGAACTGCTGCTCTTCATCGTAGGTCTTCGCCGACATGATTTCGAACAGCGTCAAAGTCTGGCCCCCTGTGTTGATCCGTGTGAAAACCTCGATCGCGGAATCGATGTCTTCTTTCCTCAATACCACGGTGGAAAATTCGTAGGTGCGAAAAGCCGTCGAGTAGGAATCGATGAGCTGCATTTCGTTGCTGCTGAACTGCGATTCCAGTTCTTTCGACTTGGCGTAGTTGAAGTTCAGGACGGTGCTCAACGAGATGTATTTCTTGCCGGTCGGTTCGGCCGAAATGACCTGTCTGTCACTATCGCTGATATCGATATCGATGTTCACGACGATGTCGCTGTAGTCCGTCACCTTCTTCTCTCCAACCTTTTGGATTTTGGCCCCGCGATAGGCGGCAAACAAGGAGGTGATCCGCTGCTGCCCATCCAAAACGTATTCCACCTTCGTGCCGTCCGGAGTAGGAGGAATATCGAGATTTCCGACGTTCTTGATGTCGTTGATCCGTTCGTTGGTCTTCCAAAGAATGAAGGTGCCTATAGGGTAACCTTTCAAAATGCTGTCCAGAAGATTGGCCGTCTTATCGATTCCCCAGACGAACTCACGTTGGAACTTCGGGATCTTAATGATGCCTTTTTCGATGTCTGAAATGAGATCAGCATATTTTTTTGAATCAGGCTTAGGCTGTTCGAAATTCATTGGGATAAGTGGGTTAGTTGTCAGCAGCGGGGGTGGGGCATTTTGATCTAATAAAATCGAAGATAGGTTCGAAGACTTTGAAGTGCGCAGGGGCGAGACGTGGGACGACTTCTTTAGCGAATCTGACTTTTTCTCCAACAAAACGGATTACGTTTCCTGGACGGCTGGGATCGATTTCGAAATGTCCTGAAAGCGATGGGACTTGATGAAAGAGTAGCTCCATCGCTAGACGTGAATTGGCCTTAAAGTGTTCGCCAGACCGAGCGTGAATCACTTGGTCTTTGATTGGTCCAGCCGTAGGCACGGGCAAAAGTAGGACGTAGCTATTTCTGTCTCTTAACTTTTTGGTCAGACATTTATGCGGGTCGGTCTCAACGCTGTCGCCTTTACAACCATTCCACTCGTTGTAGGCGTCGTCGAAATCGAAAAGCCCAAAGAAAGTTTTTCGAGGGTGATTGTCGTAAATGTCGTCTCTTTGTAAGAGACCGCCGAGGAAGCCACAACAGAACGCGTTCTGAATTTCGAATGGTCTGGTTTCACCTGGGTATAATTTTCCCCATGCAGTCTCAAGAATCACTTCATCTGAAACCCCCTCAGTAAATAGCACGGGCTTTGTCGTGCCTCGCAGTAATAACTGAATAGTGAGGCGAGCTTCCTTTTCTGAGAACGTGATCAATCCGGCTGACAGTGTCGTGATGACTTGGCTTTTGGGAACCTTCGAGATTTTGACGGTAGCTCCGTCGATTTCGAATAGGCTGATGAGACTGTCATTGCTCGATGAAATTGTTGATGCGCTGTGGCTGCTTAGCAGGGTGTGATTCGTTTTGGCAGCGGCGTCTGAGATTTCAGAAATCTGGCTGAGGAACTCGTGTTGCCACTCTGGATGGAGAAACGAGTCGGGCTCATCGAGCAGTGTGATGCAGTGCCGTGTTTTGAACAGCTCGGTGATTGCGTAGATATAGACGGTTTGAAACTGCCCGTCACTAAAGTGGCTTGTGTATGCAGACGCCCCACTAACTAGCAGGAGTTCGACGGATAATCCGTCCAGCATCTCTAGCACCTTGAGCTTATCGAGGGCGTTAAAAAGTTCGTGCGGGTCTCTACCCGAAAATGCGTCAGTGAGCTTTTGACAGTTAACGTAGAAAATATATTTATCGTCATCGGCTTGATACCCTTCCGTTCTTATGGGGCCTTTCTCTGGCTGGATCGAAGTGCAACTATATAAAACGCTTAAGAAGTCCTTGGCGCTCCCTGCTGCTCCCCAGAACTGTGGCCCTTCTTCGTTTGTGAGAAAGTCGAATTGCGTCTTTTTCAGCGCGTAATGAGGGCGCTTTAAAGTAACTTTAAGGTCTGGCGCGACACCTTTAATTCCCAATCGGCGGCAGATGTATTGGCGGCATATGCTTGCTTCCGGCTGAAGAAGAACGGTTGTCAACAATAGCTCTTTATAGTCTGAGCCAAGGCCGATGAAAAATCGGGTTTCGGATGCATCGGCTTTTATCAGGTTTTTCCGAAAGGCCGTTTGGTATTTTTCGATCAGCGTAGAGACGGTGTCGTTATGGCCGGAATAGTAGACCAGTATGTTGTCCGGCTTGGGCGCGCTGCCGAGGGTCTTTTGCTCTTTGCCATTTACGCTGAGTATTGAGTTCTCCCATGTGATCTCGATTTCCTCGCCTTTAATCTCGTAGGCTAAGTCGTAATCGAAATCGATCTGGGCATCGTCCGCTCCGTCCAGATGGCGGAAAATCTCGATGAGCGCTTCGAGGAGGTTTGATTTTCCCGTGCCATTCTTGCCAACGAATACATCCAGAAAACTATCACCGTCGAAAGTGAGGTCGAAGTTCTTTAGATTCTTATAATCGCTGATATGGACATGCCTTAAGCGCATAGCGGTAAGTCTTTAATTAATCTGTAGCCGGTGAAGTTTCATGGTGCCAGCTTCAGAAGGTAGTGTAGCGGCAATTGTGAAACTTGGTTTTTATGCCGACTTGCGGGGTCTACCGCGGCGACCGGTGCCAGAGACGGCTGGCTTCGAGACTTTGCCGTTGCGCGGAGTGCCAGTGAGTTCGGCGACGAGGTATGAGAGGAGGTTTCCGGCGGTGGAGCGGGAGGCGGCGAGGTGTTGTTCCAACGCGTCCACCAAGGCCATCAGTTGCTCTACTTTGGCCACGATCCGGCGTTGTTCGGCGAGGGGTGGAACAGGGACTGCAATCGCGTTCAGTTCCGTCTGATTGATCTTCGGCATTGCGACTCGCGTGTCTGTTTTCACCGCTTGCGCGAGGAACGACGCCGAGAGCATGTAACGCCAGAGATAGGATGCGTCTATGAGCGCATCAATGGGATACATGTCAGCGCTGCACAGCCCCTCGAAGTCTACGACTACGACCTTGGCCAAGTTGGGGCGGATTTTCGAATACACGATTTGCCCTGGAAAAAACCGGTGATTCGAACTGATAACTTCGTCCTCTCGCACGGTCCTACATGGCAGGAGCACGCCATTTCCTTTTTCGATGTTGTCTGGAGCGAGGTGCGTGAAGGCCAAGAACTCATCAGGCTTCACGAGATTTGAAGCGATAATCGCTACATCACGGAAGCGAGCCCATGCCCAACTCTCAGGAACTTCGTATTGTAATGCATCAACCGGAACTGGCGGGAGTGGTGAGGCTTGGTTGCGGCTTTGTTCGGGAGTGTGATCGCGCGCGAGGCGTGCGAGCAACTTCTCCGCCGGTTCGTCGTTGGGGTCTTGAAGGACGAGTTTGCCTTGGACGGCGAGGGTGAGGATGGCTTTGCGGAGGTCGGCGGGGGAAACGTGGTAGGACGGATGAAAGATGAAGTTTAAGCTCGCAGGCGTAGGCGCGGCGGCGAAGCGGGACAGCGACGCGCGAGCTAGCGCGGCGTGTCGTGTTTCCCGTTCCTGCTGCTGCAAAGCCAGCCGATCACACAAGGCCATCAACTCATTCACCTTCGCCACGATCCGCTTCTGTTCGGCGAGGGGCGGGAGGGCAAAGTGCCGATCGAGCGAAGGAGGAAACTTCACGAACGGCTGGGCCGAGCCGCCTCGCACCCAGAAATGTTCGTTGTTCAAAACCAAGTAGGCGAAATCAAAGTCCAACAGCGAGGAATCGGGACGCGTGATATTCGTGTTGGCTATCGCACTCCACTTTCCTGCCGCCTTGAATGCCTTTCCGCAGCGCGCGCCAACCGCGGATATGATGATTGCTTGGCCTTCGTGCTCGAAGTTGTCGCACCAAACGTCTGCTCCGGAAGCACTGAATCCTTGGAAGAGCCCCGGGGCGGGAGCTTCGTGAAGCTTTCCTTTGATTAGCTTACTGTTGCCGCTCCGGTTTTTGATGGCGTCTGCCAGTAGCACCACGCGCCAATTTGACGGGACCTTATTGGTGTTTATTGGCGTCGCGTCCTCTACGGACATGTAAGAAATCGCAGGTTCTTCTGAAATATTGCGCACCAGACCGCCGCGAATTGCCAGGTCCAGCACCAGCTCACGCAACTTCGGCACCGCATCGGGCGCGTCGGCGAACAGGTCGAACTTTTCGAAAAACGTCTCCAGCTTCATTCGGCGGAACCGGCGGTGGCGGTGAGGGCGCGTTGGAGTTCGTTTTTCAACCGGGCGCGGGTGTTGGCGATGTCTCGAAGTAGGTCTTCGTATTTGGGCAGGAGTTCGTCGACCTCTCCATGGCTCTCGACGGTTGTGTGCGGGTTCTTGAGGTCGAGGTTGTAGTTGCCGGCCTTGATCTGGTCGATGGAGACGCGCCAAGCCTGCTCGTTTTCCACGCGGGCCTTAAAGCCGTCGGCCTCGTCGCCCCACCAATCGATCTCGGGCTGGAACTCCTCGAAGCGCATCGGCTTCGTCTTGTTATAGCTGGTGACGCCTTCCGGGTAGGGGTGCTCGTAGAACCAGATGTGCGAGGTGGCAGGCTGCTCGCTCTCGGGCTTTTTGGTGAAGAAGAGAATGTTGGTCTTGATGCCGGTGTAGGGCGCGAAGACGCCGTTGGGCAGGCGGACGATGGTGTGGAGATTGCACTTCTCCACGAGGTCTTGCTTGAGGCGGGTCTTCATGCCCTCACCGAAGAGGAAGCCATCGGGCAGGACGACGGCGGCGCGGCCGTGGTTTTTCAGCAGCTTGATGATGAGCGCCATGAAGAGATCGGCGGTCTCACGGGTGCGGAAGGTGGCGGGGAAGTTGTTCTCGATGCCGTCCTCCTCAGTGCCGCCGAAGGGCGGGTTGGTGACGATGACGTGGACGCGGTCCTTGTCGGTGTAGGCCGTGTAGGGGCGGGCGAGGGTGTTGCCATGGCGGATATTGGTCGGCGTATCGATGCCGTGCAGGATCATGTTGGTCGTGCAGAGCATGTGGGGCAGGGCCTTCTTCTCGACGCCGTGGATGCTCTCGATGAGGGCCTCCTCATCTTGCGGCGATTTGCGATAGTTCTTGCGCTTGTGGTCGATGGTGCAGGCGAGGAAGCCGCCGGTGCCGCAGGCGGGGTCGAGCACGATCTCGTCGAGCTTCGGGTCCACGCGGTTGACGATGAACTGGGTGACGGCGCGCGGGGTGTAGAATTCCCCCGCGTTGCCGGCGCTTTGCAGGTCCTTGAGGATTTGCTCGTAGATGCTGCCGAAGGTGTGGCGGTCTTCGGTGTTGTTGAAGTTTATCTCGCTGATCTTGTTGATGACTTGGCGCATCAACGTGCCGGACTTCATGTAATTGTAGGCATCCTCGAAGACGTTGCGGATGACTTGGGCTCGTTTGCCGTTCGGGCCTTCCAGGGTTAGCTTTAACTTGAGGGTGGGAAAGAGCTGCAAGTTGACGAAGTCGCTGAGCTCGTCGCCGGTCATACCCTCGGAATCAGCGGCCCAATTGCGCCAGCGTAGGTGCTCGGGGAGGGGCGAGGTGTAGTCGTCCTCCAAGAGTTCGATCTCTGCCTCGCGATCGTCGTAGATCTTAAGGAAGAACATCCAGACGAGCTGGCTGATGCGCTGGGCATCGCCATCGACGCCGACGTCCTTTCGCATGATGTCCTGAATAGATTTAATGACTCCGCTTACGTTGCTCATGCTGATGCTTTTTGATTAAAGAGTTCGCGCTCGAGGTCCTGCAGGGCGCTTTCGTAGTTCGCTTTGCCGCCGAAGGCGTCGTTGATGATCTCGACGGGCGTGCCCATCGTATTGAACGGGGTGAGTTTGAGAACCTTGGGGCTCTCGATGGTGAGGATGCCCTCGTCTGCGTATTTATCCAAGAGGGCTACGAGGACGGCGCGGGCCTTGTCGCCGTATTTGGTGAAGTAATCGCGTTTTTTGACTTTGTCGGCCCGCTCTTTTCGGGTGAGCGGCGGTTGGTCATAGGCGATGTGGCAGATCAGATCGAAGTCGCCGTATTCCTTGCCGACCTCCTCGGCAAGTTTGGGCAGCTCGATACCGTATTCCTCAAGCTCCTTGATGATGGCTTCCTTTTTCTTGGAGGCGTTCCATGTGGTGATGAATTCGTCGAGCGAGGCGTATTCCTTACGAATGTGCTTACGGCTGTAGTCGCAGTAAGACTCGGTGACCATGCGGCCATCGTCGCCGCGGTATTCGACCGTCTTGGCGAGGACTTTGACCTCTACGCCGCTGACGTGGATTTTCTTGGAGTCGTATTCTCCAGGGCCTTCCTCGACGATATCATCATCGGGCTCGGGCGGGTCGGGTGGTTCGGGAGGGTCTTCTGGGCCGGGCTCGTAAATTACGACGGGGTCGCCGTCGAAGTCTTTATCCTTAAAGAGCTCTGTGGCATTCTTGAAATCCATCACAGTGAAGAAGAATTTGCCGAATTCTTCGTCAATGCGAGTGCCACGACCGACGATCTGCTTGAACGTGGTCATGGAGTTGATGGTTTTATCCAGAACGATGAGTTTGCAGGTCTTGGCGTCGACGCCGGTGGTGAGCAGCTCGGAGGTCGTGGCAATGACGGGGAACTTGGACTCGGGGTCGATGAAGTTATCAAGCTCGGCCTTGCCCTCCACGCTGTCGCCGGTGATGCGCATGACGTATTTAGGATTATCGAGGGCGAGACGGCCGGCGGCGTTGGTGATGGCGACACGCATGCGCTCGGCGTGATCGATATCTTCGCAGAAGATGATCGTCTTCGAGAACGGGTCCGTGGCGTTGAGCAGTTCCATGACGCACTTGGCGACCAGCTTGGTGCGTTGGTTGAGAACCAAGATGCGGTCCATATCGGCCTGGTTGTAAGTGCGCTGCTCGATCTCCTTGCCGAGGTCATCGGTCATGCCGGGCGGGGGCGTCCAGCCGATGAGGTCTTTATCGAGATGGTAACGGACTACTTTGTAAGGAGCGAGGAAGCCGTCTTCGATGCCCTGCTTCAATTTGTAGGTGTATACAGGGTCTCCAAAGTAAGTGATGTTGGAGGCGTATTTGGTTTCTTTGGGCGTGGCGGTGAGGCCGATCTGAGTGGCGCCGGAGAAGTAATCGAGGATTTCGCGCCAAGCAGAATCATCTGCGGCACTGCCACGGTGACACTCGTCGATGATGATGAGGTCAAAGAAGTCGCGAGAAACGTTTTTGAAGATTTTGTCTTCTTCGTCGGGTCCGGTGAGGGCTTGGTAGAGGCCGAGGTAAATTTCGTAGGAAGGGTCGATCTTGCGGTTCTTGATCTTGGTCATCACCGAACCGAACGGCTTGAAGTCATTAACGAGGGTCTGGTCGGCGAGGATGTTGCGATCGACGAGGAAGAGAGTGCGTTTGGCCTTCTTGGCCTTCCAGAGCCGCCAAATGATTTGAAAGGTCGTGTAGGTTTTGCCCGTGCCGGTGGCCATGACCAGAAGGAGCCGTTTCTTGCCCTTGGCTATTTCCTCCAGGGTGCGGTTGATGGCCTCGCTCTGGTAGTAGCGGGGTTCTTTGCCGTAGGCGTCCAAATGGTAGGGCTCGAGGACGAGTTCCTCTTCGGCGTCCTTGATGTTCCGGTGCTTTTTGTAGCGTTTCCAGAGCTCGTCGGGCGAGGGGAAGGAAGGGAGGGGGAATTCGCACTCAATGTCTTCGCCGGCGGCCGGCACTTTGTTGTGAGAGGCGAACGCGTCGCCGTTGGAACTGAACGCGCTAGGAACGTTGAGAATTCCGGCGTAGCCCAAGGCTTGCTGGAGGCCGTGGCTGACGGTGTAATTGTTCTCTTTGGCTTCGACGATGGCGATGGGGACGCCTGTTTCTTTGAGCAGAACGTAGTCAGCGAATTTCTTCTTCTTCTTGTTCCGCGACGACATGTTGCCACGGACGATAACGGGGCCGGGGGTGAGGGTAACTTCTCGGCGAATCTGGGTGAGGTGGTCCCATCCAGCGCCTTTGATCGCGGGGGTGATGAACAGATCGCAGATGTCGATTTCGCTAAGCTGCTGTTTTTCCTGTTTCGTCATGCGGCGATACGTTCAGTGAGTTTTTTGAGGTAAAAAGCAGGCAGGATCGTAGGGTTGTGAGGCCCGCAAACGGCTAGCGCAACGCTGGTTTCGGGGGAAGATGCCGAAAGTAGCGAGTGGTGAGTAGCGGGTAGCGAGTAGGCTGAGGAGAACCAGAAGCGGGGAGCTATCCGTCGGCGCGCGGGCGGGCGTTTTTAAGCTACCGATCTGCGGCGGAAGACGAGGGCGGCGAGGGAGGCCGTGCCCATCAGGAGGGCGGCGGAGGCGGGTTCGGGGATGGACAAGGGGCCGTAGGGGCCTGCGAACAAAGCGGTGTGCTCTTCGGGGTTGGGGCCGTTATAATTTATCACCAGCAGGTAGGTGTAGCCGCTGGGATCATCCGCGTTGCTGAAGGAGATGTAGTCGTTGTCTTGGTTCTTGAAATCAATCGAGCCTCCCATCTCGCCATCGGGCCCGCCGGTGAACTGAAACTCGGTGCCGGTGATGACCAGTCGGGAATATTCGGGACTAAACCAGAAGTTGTCCTCCGTGAACACGTGGCCGCCGTCGAATGTGAGCGTCATGTGAAAATTGGTAAACGGATCGTAGTCGTAGATGCCATCCGCGGGATACGACCCCGCAACGCTCAGAATACCTGTGCCAACCTGCGTCTGCACGCCCTCGACATCGGCATAGAACACGGTCGTGAACGTGGTCAGCGGCACCACCGCCGAAGCGAACGTGGCCAGACAGGTGAGAGCAAGGAGGGCCAGGGAAGTCCGGAGGGTTCGCATGGGATTGGTTTTTGGAGATTAATCCCATCGGCTGTTACTAGCGAGAATGAAGGGGGCGGCCGGAGGTGGCTGTCGCCCCGTTTAAGGTGGAAGTTGAAGATTAAGGGAGCGCGCTGCGCGAAGTAGCGAGTAGTGGGTAGTGAGTAACGAGTAGTGGACGCCAGTGGCAGTAAGCAGCTGTCAGTTCGCGCTAGGGTTCGTTGTTCGGACTACTCGCTACCCGCTACTCACTACGCGCTACTTTTCACGAACGTCGCCAGTCGCTGGGGGTCGAGCCGGTTTGCTTTCTGAACCAGCGGGCGAAGTAGTTGGGGTCGTCGAAGCCGGCGCGGGCGGCGGCGTCGGCGATGGTGGCGTCGTCGCGGAGGGATTTTTGCGCGGCTTCGAGGCGCAGGCGGTCGCGGAGGGCGCGGAGGCCGACGCCGGTTTCGCGTTTTAACTTTCGGTTGAGGTAGTCGGGTTGGTAGCCCGTTTCCTTGGCGACGGCGGCCAGCGGGGCGGGCGTGCGGAGCAACGTGCTCACGCGTTCGAAGAGCGGGACCGGGCCGGCGGGGGCGGCGCGTTCGGGGGACGACTCGAGGAGGCGGGCGATCACGGCGATGATCGCGGGGTAGTCGGAGAGGGTGAGGCGACCTTTGCGCGGGACGCGGGCGAGGAGGTCGTGGAGTTCGTTGAGCGTGCTTTGCGGGAGCTTGCGGTGGCCGCTGCGGACGCGGTTGTGCGTCTCCAGATCGTAGTCGAGCACGAGGCAGAGCGGGCGGCTGGAGCCTTGTTGCGAAAAGCCGTGGGGCATGCCGGCGGGGATCACGAAGAGGTCGCCGGCGTGGGCGTCGCGGCGGCGGCCTTTGATCGTCTGCCAGCCTTCGCCGGAGAGATACAGGATGAGCTGGGTGAAGTCGTGTGTGTGCTCGGCGACCTCGGCTTCACGGTGGCGGTTGAGTTGCAGTTTACGCAGGACAAAACCGAGGGCTTGAATCTCGATTTTTTGGATGAGGATGGGGCTCCAGGCTAGCATCGGGGTGAGTCGGATTGGTGCTAGCAAAGGTCGGCTTAGTTCTAACGGCAAGACTTGGTTGCGCGTATGATGTGGCCGCTCAGTCAACCCCCGAGGCTTTCCCCCTTTCGTCCCTTTTTCTCAAATACCATGACCACACATAAAGTCGGCATCATCATGAACGGCGTCACCGGCCGCATGGGAACCAACCAGCATTTGCTGCGCTCCATCGCGGCGATCATCGCGCAGGGCGGCATCAAGCTGTCCGACGAAGAGGTGATCATGCCCGATCCGATCCTGGTCGGTCGCAGTGCTTCCAAGCTCGCCGCACTCGCCGTGCGCGCAGGTTTGCCCGAGGACCGCATCACCACGAATCTCGACACCGCGCTGGCCGATCCGAACAACATCATCTACTTCGACTCGACCCTGACCGGTCAGCGTCCGACCGGCGTGCGCAAGGCCATCAAGGCCGGCAAACACATCTACTGCGAAAAGCCCACCGCCACGACTTCCAAGGAAGCGCTCGCGCTCTACAAGGAAGTGACCGAGGCCGGCCTCAAGAACGGCGTTGTCCAGGACAAGCTCTGGCTGCCCGGCCTCGTGAAGCTCAAGTGGCTCATCGACCAGGGCTTCTTCGGCAAGATCCTCTCCGTGCGCGGCGAGTTCGGTTACTGGGTGTTCACCGGCGAGCACGAGAAGCTGCAGCGTCCGTCGTGGAACTACCGCAAGGAAGATGACGGCGGCATCATCGTGGATATGATCTGCCACTGGCAGTATGTGATCCAGAATCTCTTTGGCGACATCAAGAGCCTGACCTGCATCGGTGCGACCCACATCCCCGAGCGTTGGGACGAAGCCGGCAAGAAATACAAGTGCACCGCCGACGACGCCGCCTATGCGACGTTCGAGCTGCACAACGGCGCGATCCTTCACTTCAACTCCTCGTGGGCCACGCGCGTGGACCGCGACGACCTGCTCACCCTGCACGTGGACGGCACGCACGGCACGGCGGTCGCGGGTCTGCGCGATTGCAAAGCCCAGTCGCTCGCGGCCACCCCGCGTTGCACCTGGAATCCCGACATCGACAGCCCGATCAAATACAAAGACGGCTGGACCCGCGTGCCGGACCAGGCCGTCTATGACAACGCCTTCAAGGTGCAGTGGGAGCTCTTCCTCAAGCACGTCGTCAAGGACGAGCCGTTCCCCTGGACGCTCAAGGAAGGCGCCAAGGGCGTTCAGCTCGCCGAGCTCGCGCTCGACTCGTGGGCGAAGCGCAAGTGGGTCGATGTGCCGAAGCTGGCCTGAGCTGCTCAGCCGAGCTGAGAAGTAGCGGGTAGCGGGTAGTGAGTAACGAGTAGTCGGACTCACTGCCTGCGGCGAGCGGGCTATGAGCCTCTAAAATCAATTCGCAGACGGCGCAATTGCGCGCGTCGTTTGTGTGTTAGGGAAATCCGACGCCGGGGAGGTTTTAAACCCTCTCCGGCGTTTCCGGTTTTCAGGAGCGGAGGAGGAGCGGATGAGGGGCGGAGTTATTAACGCAGAGGTCGCGGAGATCGCGGAGGGAGGAAGAGGGCGGAGGCGGTGCTGAGGCTGGAGGTTTAATGCAGAGGGCGAGGGGAGGGAGCGAAGGACCGGCCAAGGTTCGGCTAGAGGACGATTAAGCGGGCTTTGCTCTTACTTTGCGGTTTGGCGTCGTTGCGTTTCAAATTCCGGGACCGGGCGGGTGGTTTATAAACCGGCGGAACGTTTCCATGGCGGGAACTTTCACTTGCACGGGGCTGCGCACGAATGATTTGAAACTCAGAGCGATTTGACGTGTCGGGGTTGCGACGACCGCAAGTCGCGGTTCACTCCTCTTTTATCATCAGCCTTATTTTCCTCCCATGAACTCACTCTGGTATCTCGCCATCTTGATCGGTCCGTTTCTCTTTGGTCTCTACGCGCAGATGCGTGTGCACGGCGCCTACAATAAAAACGTGAAGATCCTGTCGCGCGGTCGCATCACGGGTCGCGAGGCGGCCGATGCGGTCATGCGTTCCGCCGGCATCACCAATGTCGAAATTGTGCAGGTGCCCGGGCAGCTGACCGACCACTACGATCCGATCCATCGCCGCCTGGCGTTGTCGGAGCTCAATTACAACGGCACCAGTCTTGCCGCGCTCGGCGTCGCCGCCCACGAGGCCGGTCATGCGATCCAGCACAAGGTGGGCTACGCGATGATGAACGTGCGCCAGACGCTCGCGCCCGCCACGCAGATCGCCGCGGGTGTTTCCAACTACGTGATCATGGGCGGCGTCCTCCTGCTGACGTTCCTCAAAAATCCCCTCGGCTACCAGTTGCTCGTGGTCGGTGCCATCGCGCTCGCCGTAATCGTGTTGTTTCAACTCGTGACGCTGCCGGTCGAGTTCGATGCGAGCCGTCGGGCCAAGGCGCAGCTGGTGACGCTCGGCATCCTGGATAAAGACGAAATGAAGGGCGCCAACGAGACGCTCGACGCGGCCGCGCTGACTTATATCGCGGCCTTCGTCGCGGCCCTCGGCTCGCTGATCCATGTGCTGATGATCCTCGCGGGAAATCAGCGTCGCGACTGACGAACCCCGTCGGCCTGCTGACCGCGGCACGGCAAAGGCCGACCGCGGTCATTTTTGTTTATGAGCGCCGGAGACGGCGGCTCAGAAGGTGGTCCACTTTAGGAACAGGTTGACGAGGGGGTCGCAGGCCCGGTGGATGCTAAAGCTCGACTGGCCGCCCTTCCAGAACGTGATGGCCGGCTTCGGAGCATGGTCAGAGGTGCGACGACGGCGCACGCGGATGCGGTTGCCATTCCACGCGGCGATGCGCTGGAGATGTTGCTGGGTTTCCAGGTTCCGCTGTTGCTGCGCGAGCTGTTGATTGAGGTGCGCGACGCGGGCTTTGATGTAGTAAGACCGGGCGCGAGACTCATCGCCCTCGGCGTCACAAAGGGCCTTTCCGTAAAGGCCCCGGTCATAGGTTTGCAGGGTCAATTCATCGACCGCCTGCGCGTAAACCGGCAGTATGCTATCGTTCATGGGGTAAGGGGTGATTACCCTAGAATAGTAAAAATTTTATTAATCAAGCCCCAAGGCGGAGATTAACGGGCAACCTGTTGCGCACGAGGGAAGCGGGCGGCTTCCTCGTGCACAACGTTGTCAATGGAGGCCCGGCGACGCCCCGGTCATCGGGCAGGCCGGGCTAGTGCGATCTACTCAGGCGACGTTGAGGACGGCGTAGGTGCGCTTGCCCTTGCGCAAGAGCACGTGCTTGCCGAAAAGCAGGTCGGCGGGCGTGAGGGTCTTGGCGATGTCGGCGCACTTCACGTTGTTGATATACACGCCGCCGCCCTCGATGTCTTTTTTGGCCTGGCCCTTGGACTGCGAGAGGCCGGCGTGGACGAGGGCATCGGTGAGGCCGAAGCCGGGGGCGTCGAGTTGGGCGGTGGAGACTGACTGGGTGGGAATCTCGCCGACGACATCGCGGAAGACCTCCTCGGTGGTGTCGCCGATCTCGGCACCGAAGAGGATGTCGCTGGCCTTGAGCGCGGCGTCGAGCGCGGCTTGTCCGTGGACGAGACGCGTGACCTCGCGGGCGAGGGCCTTGTGAGCCTCGCGCGGGCCTGGGTTGGCGGCGTGTTTGGCTTCGAGCTCCTCGATCTCGGAGCGGGAAAGGAAGGTGAATTTGCGCAGGTATTCGGAGACCTTGGCATCCTCGGTGTTCACGAAGAACTGGTAGAGCTTGTAGGCGCTGGTCTTTTCCGGATCGAGCCAGACGGCGCCGCTGGCAGTTTTCCCGAACTTGGTGCCGTCGCTCTTGGTGATGAGCGGGAACGTCCAGCCCCAGGCGGGGACGGCGAGTTTTTTGCGGATGAGATCGGTGCCGGCGGTGATGTTGCCCCACTGGTCGGAGCCGCCGATCTGGAGTTCGCAGGCGAACTTGTCGCGCAGGTGCAGGAAGTCGTGCGCCTGGAGGAGCTGGTAGCTGAACTCGGTGTAGCTGATGCCGGAGTCACCCTCCATGCGGGACTTCACGGAGTCCTTGGCGAGCATGACATTCACCGAGAAATATTTTCCGACGTCGCGGAGGAAATCGAGGAGGCTGATCGGCGCGGTCCAGTCGGCGTTGTCAACGAGGCGGGCGGGGTTGGCGGGGGCGTCGAAGTCGAGGAGCTTGGAAAGCTGGCCCTTGATGCACGCGATATTGTGCGAGAGCTGTTCGCGCGTGAGGAGATTGCGCTCGGAGGAGCGGCCGGACGGGTCGCCCACCATGCCGGTGGCGCCGCCGGCGAGGGCGAGCACGTGGTGGCCGGCAAGTTGAAAGCGTTTCAACGTGAGCTGGCCCATGAGATGGCCGACGTGGAGGGAATCGCCGGTGGGATCGAAGCCGCAATACAGCGTGATGGGTCCTTCGCTCAGGCGCTTGGTGAGCGCATCAAGGTCGGTGCAGTCGGCCAGGAGGCCGCGCCATTGGAGATCTTCGATGAAGGACATGTTGGGAAAGTAGCGAGTAGCGGGTAGTGAGTAGCGAGTAGGCGGAGGGAGTCTAGAGCTAAGAGTGGATGGGGAGACGAGGATAGGGGCGTGACGTAACTGAGGGCTGGTCATTAATAAAAATGTTGGCCAACAGTATCCGCCCTTTTACCCCATGAAGTTTTTCAAGCACCTCTATGTCCAGGTCCTGATCGCGATCGCCCTGGGTATCGCGCTCGGTGAGTTTAACCCCGATCTCGGCGCGCAGATGAAGCCGCTCGGCGATGCGTTCATCAAGCTGATCAAGATGCTGATCGGCCCGATCATCTTCCTGACGGTGGTCGTGGGCATCGCGGGCATGGGCGACATGAAAAAGCTCGGCCGCGTGGGCGCGAAAGCGATGTTCTACTTCGAAGTCGTCAGCACGCTGGCGCTGGTGATCGGCATGGTCGTCGTGAACATCGTGAAGCCCGGCGAGGGCATCAATGCGGACGTGAGCACGCTGGATGCGAGCGCGGTGGCGAGTTACACCAAGGCGGCGGCGCATCAATCAACCGTGGAGTTCCTGCTGCACGTGATCCCGAACACCTTCGTGAGCGCGTTTTCCGAAGGCGAAATTTTGCAGGTGTTGCTGGTGTCGGTGATGTTTGGCTTCGCGCTCTCGCGTTTGGGTGACCACGCGCGACCGGTGATTGTTTTGCTCAACGAAGTGTCGAAGGCGTTTTTCGGCATGGTCAGTCTGGTGACCAAAGTCGCCCCGATCGCCGCGTTTGGCGCGATGGCGTTCACCATCGGAAAATACGGATTGGGCAGTCTGGTCTCGCTCGGGAAATTGATGCTCTGCGTTTACATCACGTGCGCGTTTTTCGTGTTCGTGGTGCTGGGCATCATCGGCCGCCTGCACGGCTTCAGCGTCATCCGCCTGCTCGCGCACATTAAGGAAGAAATCTTGATCGTGCTGGGCACGTCGTCGTCGGAGAGTGTGCTGCCGCGCATGATGCAGAAGATGGAGGACATCGGTTGCGCGCGTCCGGTGGTGGGCATCGTGCTGCCCGCGGGGTATTCGTTTAATTTGGACGGCACCTCCATCTATCTGACAATGGCGGCCATCTTCGTGGCGCAGGCGACGAACACGCCACTGACGCTGACGCAGGAGCTGACGATCCTCGGTGTGTTGTTGCTGACCTCAAAGGGCGCGGCGGGCGTGACAGGCAGCGGTTTCGTGACGCTGGCGGCGACGCTCGCCTCGGTAAGCCATATTCCGGTGGCGGGCCTCGCGCTGCTGATCGGCGTGGACCGGTTCATGTCCGAGGCGCGCGCGTTGACCAACCTCTGCGGCAACGCGGTCGCGATGGTCGTCGTCGCGATGTGGGAAAAGGCGTTCGACCGGAACAAGGGCCGGGCGATCCTGTTGAAACCGCCGGCCGAGGAGCCCGCGCCGACGCTTACTTGATCAAGTCGGGCGGGACGTTGGACAGGGCTTCCTCGATGGTGGTGAGACCCATCTTGACCTTGAGGATCGAATCCTGGTGGAGCGTCTTCATGCCATTGCGCATGGCGATGCGCTTCAGCTCGGCGACCTCGACCTCTTTGTTAATGGCGTTGGTGAGCTCCTCGTTGTTGATCATGAGCTCGTGGATGCCGACGCGGCCCTTGTAGCCGGTGCCGCTGCACACGGGGCAGCCCTGCGGGTTGGCCTTGAAGATCTGGCCGCTCCAGCCGATGGCCTCGTCCATGATCTTCTTTTCACGACCGGCGGGCTCATAGGGCTGTTTGCAGTTTTTGCAGACGCGGCGGAGGAGGCGCTGGGCGCAGACGCAGACGAGCGAGGCGGAGATGTTGAACGGCTCGACGCCCATCTCGCCGATACGCGCGATGGTGGAAGGCGCGTCGTTGGTGTGCAGCGTGGAAACGAGCAAGTGACCGGTGAGCGCGGCCTCGACGGCGATCTGCGCGGTTTCCTCGTCGCGGATTTCGCCGACGAGAATGATGTCGGGGTCCATGCGCAGGTAACAGCGAAGGGCGCGGGCAAAGGTGAGGCCGATGGCGCGGCTCATCTGCATCTGGTTGATGCCGGCGAGCGTGTATTCGATGGGATCCTCGGCGGTCTGGATGTTGACATCGGGCGTGTTCACTTCGCCAAGGGCGGAGTAGAGCGTCATCGACTTGCCGGAACCGGTCGGACCGCAGTGAAGAATCATGCCGTAGGGCTGGCGGATGCACTCACGGTAACGCTCGAGATTCTCCTCCGAGAAACCGAGGGCGGGCAGGGGCAGGGTGCTCTTGGTCTTGTCGAGAATACGCATGACGACCTTCTCGCCGTGGTTCATCGGACCGGTGGCGACGCGCAGGTCGATATCGATGTTCTTCTTCGTGTATTTCTTGAAGACGATGCGGCCGTCCTGCGGCAGGCGGCGCTCGGCGATGTCGAGGTTGCACATGATCTTCAGGCGCGTGACGAGACCGTTGGCTACCTGGCGGGGAAGACGGAGCTTTTCCTGGCAGAGACCGTCGATACGGTAGCGAATGATCAGGTCCTTTTCCTGCGGCTCGATGTGGATGTCGGACGCGCCGCAAATGTAGGCATCCTCGATGATGCGATTGGTGAGCTGGATGATGGGGCCGGACTCCTCGTTTTCGAGGTCGGCGACGCTGACTTCGCTTGCACCATCGGAGGAGTAAGCCGAGGTGATGACATCGGCGACCTTGGAGATATCGCCATCGCCGTTGCTGACCACCGCGTCGTTCTTAAAATGCTTTTTAAGGAGGGCCTCGATGAGGGTGATCGAAGCGATGTGGATCTCGTCGATGACCAGCTCGGTGGCCTGCTGGAACGACTCGCGGCGCGCGTAGTCGAGCGGGTTCGTCATGAGCACGCCAATGGAATTGGGCGACGTGCGCTTGCAGGGGAAAATGTGTTCGCGGCGGATGATCGCGTCGCCGATGGCGGTGACGAGATTGTCGTCGATGGCGATCTCATCGATCTTGGTGACGAGCGGATGGTCGGTGAGGCGGGCGATGAACTTGGCGGTGTCATCGGGGCTGGGCTGGAACTTCGGATCGAGCATGCGCTGGATGAGCGCGGCGGAATACTCGGCGACCTCCTGGAGCAAGTGCAGATCTTCGTCGGAGAATTCGTTGTCGGCACGGACGGCAGGCTCTTTGTTGAGCAGCTGGATGGCGCCGATCACGACGTTGCCGGTCTTCAAGGGAACCGTGAGCATCGAGCGCACCTCGAAGCCGGTCGTCTGCGCCATAGATAGCATCATCGGGACCTGCGTCTCGGTGTTGCGGAAGAACACGGGCTTACCATCAGCGATGACCTTGCCCACGATACCCTTGCCGGTGGGAAGTTTCAGTTCGAGCAGCTTGGCGGCGGTGGCCTTGAACGCGGCGGCCTTGGTCTCGTCGCCATTCCACAGGGTGGGCGAGTAGTAAACGTGACGAAAAACGATGTCGTTACCCTCGACGAGATAGAGCGTCATCGACTGCGCCTGAAGGGCCTCGACGATCTTCGAGGCGGTCAACTCGATGACGGACGCAACATCCTCGCGGCTCGGCGTCGGCTTGGAGATGACCTTGATCAGAAGGGAGCGGCGGAGAGTGTTGGCGAGTGAGTGCGTGGCCATGTGACGTGATTTTAGACGCGAATCGGTGGAGTCTGGAATTGCCAGCGGCGCCGTGGGCTCGCAATGACAATCACCACGCGCGGCGATTGCGGTGCGACTTATGTGGCAACGCTTAAAGTCTTGTCTGGGATGCATTCCGTTTCTCAAGCCGGTATCGACCGGTGAACGCGGAGAGCGGCTGGCGGCGGGCTTCTTGCAAGGTTTGGGCTACACCGTGGTGGCGCGCAACTGGCGGAGCCCGCAGGATCGGCGCGACGAAATCGACCTCGTTTGCCGCGAGGGCGAAGTGGTGGTGTTTGTCGAGGTAAAGACCCGTGCGGCCGGGGCGCTGGTCGCCGGCTACCATGCGGTGGATGCGCGTAAAAAGAAGGTCGTGCGCCGGGCGGCGACGGCCTACCTGCGGCTGCTGCGACCGGCCCCGCTCACGTATCGCTTCGATGTCGTCGAGGTGTCCATGCCGGCCGACGGCGGGGCACCCGAGGTGCGGCACTACGAGAACATTGAGCTTTTCCCCAAGCATTTCCGTCCGTGAGCAATCATGACCGGAATTGTGCTAATCCATGCGGATAATTCACCGCATTAGCCTTGCTTGAGCCCGTGCGGCTTTGCGAAATTCAGTCCTTAATCATGGCCGAAGCCCAACGTCATCCGTTTCTTCAAGGACTCAGCAAGCATCGTGGAAGTGCTCCCACGGTTGTCGTCATTTTCGGCGCTTCCGGCGATCTCACCGCCCGCAAGCTCATCCCGGCGATCTACAATCTCAGTTTCGACAACCTGTTGCCGGCTGATTTCTTCCTGGTCGGCTACGGCCGCAAGGCGATCCCCGACGAGGAATTCCGCACCGATGCCGCCGCCGCCATCAAAGAGTTCTCCCGCCGCGAGCTGAACGAGGAAGTCTGGGGCCGCGTCGCCCAGCGCACGACCTACGTGGCCGGTGGTTACGACGACAAGGCCGCGTTTGACCGTCTCGCCGCTCATATCGCCGAGATCGAAAAAAACCTCGGCCGCGAAGTGCAGGCGCTCTTCTACATCTCGACGCCGCCTTCGGTCTTCGCGTCGATTCTCCTCAACCTCGGCGCCAGCGGTCTCGCTTCCAAGTATCTCGGCAAACCGCATCACTCGAAGGTCATCATCGAAAAACCCTTCGGCAAGGATCTCAACTCGGCCCTCGCGCTAAATCAGACCATCCGTCAGGTGCTCGAGGAACATCAGGTGTATCGAATCGACCATTACCTGGGCAAAGAGACGGTGCAGGACCTCTTGGTGCAGCGTTTCGCAAATTCCATTTTTGAACCGCTCTGGAATCGCAACTACATCGATTCCGTCCAGATCACGGTCGCCGAGGAAGTCGGCGTCGGCACTCGCGGCGGTTACTACGAGCAGAGCGGCGCGCTCCGCGACATGATCCAGAATCACACGATGCAACTGGTCGCGCTTACCGCGATGGAGCCGCCCGTCTCGCTCGATGCCGAGGCGATTCGCGACGAAAAGGTGAAGCTCCTCCGCGCCATCCAGCCGCTCAATCTCGCCCCTGGTGGCGACGTCGCCCGCGCTCAATACGCCGCCGGCATGATGGGCGGAAAACCCGTCAAAGGTTATCTCGAGGAAGAGGGCATCAACCCGCAATCCGCCACCGAGACCTACGCGGGCATCCGTCTTTCGATCAACAACTGGCGCTGGCAGGGCGTCCCGTTCTACCTGCGTTCCGGCAAGCGCATGGCGCGCCGCGTCACGGAGATCGCGGTCAACTTCAAGCGTCCGCCCGGCACCTTGTTTGCCGAGAGCGAGCGCTTCAATCTCGCGCCCAACACGCTCGCGTTCCAGATCCAGCCCGATGAAGGCCTGAGCCTCGTGCTCAACGGCAAGATTCCCGGCCTCGAGACGCGCACGCAGCCGGTGAAGATGAACTTCCGCTACTCGACGACCTTTGGCTCCAACACGCCCGAGGCCTACGAGCGACTCGTGCTCGATGCCATGACCGGCGACGGCACGCTGTTCATCCGCGGCGACGAAGCCGAGACCTCGTGGAAACTTTACACGCCCGTGCTCGAAGCCTGGGCCAAGGCCGGACGCGAAGGCATGGACAGTTATCCCGCCGGCTCCTGGGGGCCGCCCTCGGGCGACGCGCTCACCGCCAAGAACAACCACATCTGGCGTCAGCCTTAACCCGCGCCCGCCATGTCCGAGACTTTCCACGCCCTGCCGGGCATCGAAGTCCCCGTTGGCTCGATCAAGCACAGCTTGACGCGCATGTGGGACGACACCGCCAACGAAGGCGGGCCCTCGCCGGCGCGCGATGGTTCCAAGGCCACGCAGGTGAACTTCGTCGTGCAGTTCGGCCTGCGCACCACGGTCGAGGACGCCCAGGAGCAGTTCCAGATCGCGGTGCGTTTTTCACGCCGTTACCCCTGCCGCGTCGTCGTGCTTTGCCCGATGCCGGACGACAGCACCGAGACCGAGATGCGCGCCAAAATCTACGGCGAATGCCATCTCGGCAAATCCAAGGGCGACACCCGTTGCTGCGAGTTCGTGATGCTGAACTATCCGTTCGCGGCGCGACCGTTTCTTGAGGATCAGGTGTCCATCTGTCTTTCGTCGGATCTCCCGCTTTACTACTGGCCACACCGGTTCATCTCGAGCGCGCGCATCGGCCAGTTCCAATACCTGCTCAAGCGCTCGCAACGCGTG
This sequence comes from Rariglobus hedericola, assembly GCF_007559335.1. NCBI lineage: Bacteria > Pseudomonadati > Verrucomicrobiota > Opitutia > Opitutales > Opitutaceae > Rariglobus > Rariglobus hedericola. The sequence goes on along the minus strand of NZ_VMBG01000001.1, from coordinate 862,045 downwards.
CTCCTCGACAGCGCGATCACGCCGGCGGATTCCCTCACGTTCCCCTGGCCCAAGCCGGAGGTCGTGCGCGATCTCGCCCATGCGCGGTTGTTGCCCGTGCGCCAAAGCATCGGCCAGTTCCTCAGCGCGTATGCGCCGGCCAAGATCATCGACGGTCTGCAGCACATCACGCTCAGCCATCAGCCGTCGGTCGCCGCCGAAGCGCGTGTGTTGTCCGTCTGGCTGAAGGCGCGTCTCGCCGACTGCGGCGCCAAGGACGTGACGATCGAAATGCGTGAACGCGCCGACGGCGTTTCCTTCGAATTGTGCTTCAATTATTCGAACGATCATCACTTCCACTGGAACGGTGATCTCGCCCATGGCAGCGGTTACTTCGCAGCCGATTTCGGCACCGGCAAGACAACGCTGCCCACGGCCGTAAGCTTGCTCAGCCCCGAAGCGGCGCTGGGTGAGGCGATGTTTTTCTAAAGAAGCCGGCGACGGCGGATTCAAATCTCAATAAATCGAGCCATGCGTGAAATCACTTCCGACTACGGTCGCATCCTCGTCGGCGCCAAGGCCGACCTTTTCCAACATGCACTCGAGCTCGGTGTCGCCGCACGTCGCCGCACGCCTCACTCGCATTTCCTGTGGGCGCTGACCGGCGGCGGCACGCCCAAGGAATGGTATAACTGGATCGTCGCGGAGAAGAAACTCGAAGCAGGCGAAGCCGGCATGATCGAGTGGACCGTGAGCGATGAACGTCATGTGTTGCTCAGCAGCGCGGAGAGTAATTTTGGCAATGCCGAGCGTCAGTTGCTCGAGCCGCTCTCGGTGCCGACGGATCGCCGTCATCCGTGGATGGTGGCCTGGCCGGTGGCCGAGGCCGCGGAAGCGTATCGCCGCACGATGTTGATTCTCGCCGGCCCTGAACGCACTTATGACGTGTGCTTCCTCGGCATGGGCGATGACTGCCATACGGCTTCGTTGTTTCCGGGCACGCCGCTGCTCAAGGACGATGCCGGACTGATGTTTGGCGGACAGGAAGTGCCGGGCAAAGGCTGGCGCCTCACCATCACGCCGACCGGTCTGCGCCACTGCGGGCTCATCGTCGTGATGACACTCGGCGCGGGTAAAGCCGAGGCGCTGCATCGCGTGATTCGCGGGCCGTATGATCCGATCAACGTGCCATCGCAGATTTTGAAAAGCTGCGCCGACCGCGTGGTCTGGCTGGTGGACGAAGCGGCCGCGGCAAAACTCTAATAAAAAAGCGCGGGCCTTTTCGGTCCGCGCTTTTTTGTGCTCCGATTAATCAGCCTGGGTGCTCAGGTGCGCAGCGTATTGGCGGCGCGCTCGGCCTGGAAAGAGGCGTAGGTCTTTTCGAGACCTTCGCGCAGGGCGATGCGGGCACTCCAGCCTAGGTTGGCCAGTTTGGAGACATCCATGAGCTTGCGCGGCGTGCCGTCGGGCTTGGACGAATCCCACGTGATCTTGCCGGCGAAACCGGTGACCGAGGCGACCGTTTCAGTGAGCTCTTTAATAGTCACATCGGTGCCGGTGCCGACGTTGATCCAGTCGGGCGGATTATCCTGCTTGAGGAGAAACGCACAGGCGTCGGCCAGATCGTCCACGTGAAGGAATTCGCGTTTGGGGGTGCCGCTGCCCCAGGCGACGACCTCGGATTTGCCGGCGGCGCGGGCTTCGTCAAAACGGCGGATGAGCGCGGGCAGCACGTGCGAGTTCTGCGGGTGATAGTTGTCGCCCGGACCGTAGAGGTTGGTGGGCATCGCGGAGTGAAAGAGGACTCCGTGCTGCTTGCGGTAGTATTGGGCGAGCTTGAGGCCGGCGATCTTGGCGATGGCGTAGGCCTCGTTGGTCGGCTCGAGTTCGCCGGTCAGCAGGCAGCTCTCGGGCATGGGCTGAGGCGCATGCTTCGGGTAGATGCAGGAGCTGCCGAGGAACAGCAGGCGCTTCACGCCCTGGCGGTAGGCGCCGTGGATCGTGTTGGCGGCCAGCGCCATGTTTTCGTAGAGGAAGTCGGCGGGGTAGGTATTGTTCGCGTGGATACCGCCAACCTTGGCTGCGGCGATAATGGCCACGTCCGGTTTCTCGGCGGCATAGAACGCCTCGACGGCGGTCTGCGAGGTGAGATCTAGCTCCTTGCGCGTGCGCAGGACGAGCGTGACGCCCGGTTCGTTTTGGAACCGGCGCACGAGCGCGGAGCCGACCATGCCGTTGTGACCTGCGATGTAGAGCTTCACGGCGGACACCGTTTACAGCGGGGGCAATTTTGCAATCTGGGCCTCGCGTTCGGCGAGGGCGATGTCGTGGTCGACCATGATCTCGACGAGCTCTTTGAAGCGAACCTTCGGCTCCCAGCCGAGTTGCTTCTTGGCTTTGGCGGGATCGCCAATGAGGAGTTCGACCTCGGCGGGACGCTCGTAGCGGGCGTCGTATTTGACATACTTTTCCCAGTCCAGACCGGCGCGGGCGAAAGCCACCTGGCAGAACTCTTTGACGCTGTGGGTTTCGTTGGTGCCGACGACGTAGTCATCGGGTTTGTCCTGCTGGAGCATCATCCACATCATCTCGACGTATTCCTTGGCGTAGCCCCAGTCGCGCTGCGCATCGAGGTTGCCGAGATAGATGGAGTCCTGCAGGCCGAGTTTGATGCGTCCGACGGCGCGGGTGATTTTGCGCGTCACGAAGGTTTCGCCGCGGCGGGGCGACTCGTGGTTGAAGAGAATGCCGTTGGAAGCGTGGAGATTGTAGGACTCGCGGTAGTTTACCGTGAGCCAGTAGGCATACATCTTGGCACAACCGTAGGGTGAGCGCGGCCAGAACGGGGTTTTCTCGGTCTGGGGAACTTCCTGGACCTTGCCAAACATCTCGGAGGACGAGGCCTGGTAGTAGCGGACTTTTTCAACGAGACCGGCTTCGCGGATGGCTTCGAGAATGCGCTGGGCGCCGAGACCGACGACATCGCCGGTGTATTCAGGAACGTCGAAGGAGACGCGCACGTGGGACTGGGCGCCGAGGTTGTAGACCTCATCGGGCTGGAGCTGGTAGAGCAGCTTCACCATCTGCACGGAGTCTGCCAGATCGCCGTAATGCAGGAACAGACGGACGCCGTTCACATGCGGATCACTGTAGAGATGATCAATGCGGCTCGTGTTAAAGGTCGAGGAACGGCGGATGACGCCATGGACCTCGTAGCCTTTTTCGAGCAACAGCTCGGCGAGATACGAACCATCCTGGCCAGTGATACCGGTGATGAGGGCTTTCTTCATGAGAGGTGCAAAGTTGCGAAGGGATCAGGTCGCGTGCAAGTCCACAAACGGATGCCCGCGCGAAACCGGAACGGCTGAAAAGAAAGCGATATGCGCAGGCATCTTGCCTTGAATCGAGGTGATACAGACGAATGGCGAAGAGGGAGGGATTCGAACCCATTTTATCCAAAAACAGAAAGCTTTATGGTGTTTGCGACAAATCCGTGGCAAATATTCTCAATAGGAAAATCGCATCGGACTGATACGCATTTCACGTGGAGGCGTGCAGTATTGTTGTGGGCCATTGCGTTTGAAATCGGCACACATTCGTCGTCTATATCAGCGCAGGGGCCGTGCTTCTGCTCGCTGCCAAAGGCCTAGAATTTTTGCGGCCAATAAGCGTAAAAAGATACAATTGATCGCGCGACACGAAGACTGACGGCTACGTAGCAGGCATGTTGGTCGGGATATCGTATTTGGCGCAACCGTGAGGCCTGCGTCACGTGATAATTTCAGTGCCATGTGATTGTTTCCTGTGGTCAGTGAAAATCGCTGGTTTTCCACTTCGGACTACGCGTCCGTGATGCGGACTTTCACTGAGGTGTGAAGATCTGCGGGGAGCGGTGCATCGGTCACCAAGAGTGAGATCTCTTTCCATCCGCAGACTCGCACCATGTCGCGTTTGCTCCACTTGGTGGAGTCGGCCAGCACGATGGCTTGAGTGGTCATGCGGATCATGGCGCGTTCGGCCTCGGCCACGAGTTGGTTGGTGTTGGTAGTTCCTTCCGCATCAAGGCCGCCGCAGGAAAGAAACGCCCAGCGGGTGTGGTATTGGCCGAGGTTGTCCACGGTTTGCGGCCCCAGCAACGAACCGGAGCCCGGGTAGAGCAGTCCGCCGGTCAAAAAAACCTCGGCGCCTTCGCGGGTGGTGCGCAGACGGTCGATGCGGTGGGCGATGAGCAGCGAGTTGGTGATGATGCGCACCGGGCGGTTGGCCAGGTGAGGCGCCATGCAAAGGGTAGTCGTGCCGCCGTCGATCGCGAGGACGTCGCCGTCCTGCACAAGCGCGCTCGCCGCGCGGGCGATGCGCTCCTTGAGCGCGACGTTGAGCGTCTCGCGCAGACCGCTGGGAACCATATCGTCGCTGACCGCCGGGCCCGACGTGTTTTTGCGCAGGCCTCCCCAAGTTTTTTCGGCAGCGCCGCGGGCAACGATTTCGGTGAAGTCGCGGCGGACGGTCGCGGGGGAGATGGCGAAGGAACGGCACGCTTCTTCCAAGGTGAGATCGCCTTGGCGCTCCACCAAGGCTATGAGCGCGCGTTGTCGTTCCAGTCGTTGCATGAGAGCGTGGAGAATGGGATGCGCGGGAGACCGGTCAACATCGTGCAGCGCGCGCGCGCGCACACGCGGATGGTCGTCAGACTTTTGCGGGGACCGCGGTTGCGGCCAGTTCGCGCATGCGGGCGATGGCGGCGGCCTCGACGCGGCCGTTGACGAACAGCGAAGACGTGCCGGCCACCAGGATGTCCGCGCCGGCGGTGACCATCGGCGCGATGTTGGCCCAGCTGACGTTGCCATCGACTTCCACCCGCGCTTTCGCGTTGCCGCAGGCGTTTAGCAGTTCGCGGGCGCGGGTGAGCTTGGGCAGGCAGAACGGGAGCAGCTTTTGTCCGGCGTAACCAGGGTTGACTGTCATGATCATGACTTGGTCGACCAACGGCAGCAGATGTGCGCAGCTTTCGACGGAGATTCCCGGATCGATGGCGATGCCCGGCGACGCCCCCGCCTCACGGATGCGTTCAATCAAGCGCACCGGTTGACGCACCGTCTCGGGATGAAAGCTCACGCGCACGTTGGGAAACCCGGTGAACAGGCCCACGTGCCGCTCCGGCTCCTCGACCATCAGATGCACGTCGAGGGGGACCGGGCAGGCCGCCGCGAGGGCCCGGCAGTAGTCCGGACCAAGTGTGAAATTCGGCACATAACGCCCGTCCATCACGTCGATGTGCAGCCACTCGACGCCACCGGCCACGAAGCTCGCGACGACTTCGTTCAGGGCGAACGGATCGGCGCACATCATCGAAGGAGAAAGCTGAATAGGACGAGTCATCGGACGGGTTGCTTAATGGATTTATGATTGATTTATGATCGATAAGTGCTCTCAATTAAATCATTAATCAATCATTTTAAGCTCTTATTTAAATCATGACCTGTTCCTGCACCTCGTATCACCTTGATAAAGCGGGCGGCGTGTTCACCGCCGTGACTGAGCAACTGCCGGCACCCGGTCCCGGAGAGATTCTCCTGCGCACCCGCCGGACCTCGGTGTGCCAGTCGGATGTGGTGATTCACAAAGTGGGCCTGCCGCGCATCAAAAAGTGGCCCGCGGTGATCCTGCATGAAGCGAGTTGCACGGTGGAGGCAGTGGGCGAGAGCGTGACGAAGTTCGCGCCCGGCGATCTGGTGGGCCTCGGCTGCGACATCCCGTGCGGTGACCGCGCGTGCATTTACTGCGGCGACGAGGGCACCGGAGATTGGACGAGTTGCCCGAACACGCAGGCGACCGGCCACGAGTTTCCCGGCTTTGCCCGCTCGCACGCCATTCTACCCAAGTGGTTTGTCGATCTCGGCCCCATCGTGAAGTTCGCCGCAGGCTTCGACCCTGATTATGCGTGCCAACTGGAGCCGCTCGCGTGCGGTCTCGAAGGCATGACCCGCGTCAACAACTGCATCACGAATCGAGTCGTCGTTTTGATCGGTGCCGGCTCGCAGTCCACCTATGCGCTGCAATGCGCGCAGGCGATGGGTGCGCGCAAGATCATCCTTGTGAACCGCGGCGCGGAGCGCCTCGCCCGAGTGCTGCGCGATTTCGGCGACGAGCGCGTGGTCGGCGTGCGTTGGGACGAAAACGTCGTCGAAAATGTCTTCCGCGAATGCCGTCCCTTCAACGAGCCGCACTTCGTCATGATGAACGCGCCGGCTCGCGAAGGCTACGAGCTCTCGGTGAAACTCATGGGCTACGGCACGGTGCTCGACGCCCACGCCGGCGTGAAGGGCGCGGGTGGCAAGCCCCGCATCGCCCACGAGGTCGATCTCAACAACGAGGTCCACTACAAGCTCCAATGCTACCAGGCCACCCACGGCAGCTCTATGCACGGCGTGAATCTCGCGCACGATCTCCTTAGCAACGGCAAGCTCCCCAAGATCGGACTCATGACCAACGCCTCGGAGCGTTTCCACCACTCGCAAATCGCCGCCGCGATCAAGCGCGCCGCCGACTCCGACAGTCTCAAGGTCATCATTAATTGGGACTGAGCCCCGAACGCCGCCTGTCCGTCCTACTCGCTACCCACTACCCGCTACTCGCTACTTTAAAAAATGCGCGCCCTCGTTCTCGAAGCCAACGGCCAGCTCGTCTATCACGCCGACCGCCCGATCCCGCCTGCGCCCACCGTTGGCCTCGGTGTGGAAAACACCGTCCTCGTGCGCGTCGCCGCCTGCGGCGTGTGCGGCAGCGACATCCCCCGCGCCTTCGACGGAGGCGCGTATCATTACCCGCTCGTGCTCGGCCACGAGTTTTCCGGCGTGGTCGAGACCGACGGACTCACGCGCAAAAAAGGCGACCGCGTCGCCATATTCCCGCTGATCCCAAAACCCGGCGAAAAGGCCTTCGACACGGGCGACTACGCGCAGACGAAACACTACGATTACTTCGGCTCCCGCCGCGACGGCGGCATGGGCGAATTCGTTATTGTTCCCGAGCGCAACCTGCTGCCCGTGCCCGCGCACGTGCCGCTGCTCCACGCCGCCTGCACCGAACCCGCCGCGGTCGCGCTCCATGGCGTGCGCAAGATGCGGGTCCAAGCCGGCGACGACGCAGCCGTTTTCGGCGCGGGTCCCATCGGCAACCTCGTCGCCCAGTGGCTCAAGATTTCCGGCTGCGCGCGCGTCTTCGTCGTCGATGTGGACCAACGCAAACTCGACCTCGTCGCCGCCCTCGGCTGCATCCCGGTGAACCCGAAGAGCGGCGGCGACGCGGTGAAACAAATTCTCGACGCGACCGGCGGCGAAGGCGTGCAACGCGTCGTCGAAGCCGTGGGCCACCCGACGACGTTCCTGCAAGCCACGCAAGTCGCCGCCGCCTTCGGCGAGGTCGTCTTCATGGGCAACATCCACGGCGAGTTCAAAATCGGCGAAAAGGATTTCTCCAGCATCCTGCGGCGCGAACTCACGATCTACGGCACGTGGAACAGCAAGGTCGTTCCCCTTGGCACCGACGACTGGAGCAACGTGCTCAAGTTCATGGATCGCGGTCTGCACATCGCGCCGATGATCAGCGACACACCGACGCTCGAAAATGGCGCGGAGATCATGGCCAGCATCCATGGGCGCAAAGCCTGGCACCACAAAGTCATCTTCAAAGTCAGCCCCGACCTCTGCGGCTGAACTTCCAATCCGATTAACCACGAAACACACGAAACACACGAAAAGGTCCGATCCCTCATTATTCCGACTTTCGTGTATTTCGTGTGTTTCGTGGTGAAAAAAATCCGACCTCCCCTCTCTCATGAAAATCCAACTCGGCCTCAAGACCGACTGCATTGAAACCCGCTACAGCTTTCCTTGGCTCTTCGACCTCCTCGCGGAGGAAGGCATTCAAAACGTCCAGCTCGGCTCCTTCTACGAGCTCTACGTCCTCGAAGATTCCTACTTCACGGACCTCCGCGCCCAGGCCGAAGCACGCGGACTGCGCATCAAGTCCGTCTTCACCGCCCATCGTGAACTCGGCGGCTTCTTCGTCGGCGACGTCCGCATGGAACGCGCCGCTCGCAAAGGCTTTGACCGCCTGTTGGAAGTCGGTGCGCTCGTCGGCGCGGATTACGTCGGCTCCAACCCCGGCGCCGTTTACCGCGACCAGCCTGCTGCGCAAAAAGCCGCCGGCACCGCGACCTACCTGCGCCATCTGAAGGAGCTTTCACGACGTGCCCATCAGCTCGGGCTCAAAGGCATCACCATGGAACCGATGTCCTGCCTAGCCGAGCCGCCGACGACTCCCGCCGAGATGCGCCACTACATCGGCGAGATGCGCGCCGACCACGCGGCGAATCCGGCGATCACCGTGCCCGCCTATCTGTGCGGTGACATCAGCCACGGCCTCTGCGACGCCGATAAAAAGGTCATCCACTCCAACACCGAACTCTTCGCCGCCGGGATTCCGATGATGAACGAGTTCCATTTCAAAAATACCGACGCCATTTACGGCTCCACCTTTGGCTTCAACGCCGAGGAAAAGAAAAAAGGCATCGTCGATCTGGCCGCCTTTAAAGCGCTCTGCGACGCCCACGCCGACGAATGGCCGGTCAACGACGTTGTCGGCTATCTCGAAATAATGGGGCCGAAAATCGGCCGCGACTACAGCGACCCGCACCTCGGCTCCGAACTCCGCGCCAGCCTGCGCGCCATCAAAGAAATCTTCGCCTGAACCACGCTTCCGAACCCTTCACCGATCCCTCCATGTCCACCGCCTATCAATCCGCCAAAGAACAGTTCGCCGTCTGGGGCGTCGATACCGAGGCCGCCCTCGCGACCCTCGCCGCCACGCCCGTCTCCCTGCATTGCTGGCAGGGCGACGACGTCGATGGTTTTGAAAACGCATCCGGCAACGCCGGCTCCGGCTGCGTCGCCACCGGAAACTATCCGGGCAAGGCGCGCAACTTCGCCGAGCTGACCGCCGACCTCGACCAGGTCGCCAAACTCATTCCCGGACCGCTTCGTCTCAACCTGCACGCCAACTACGCCACCGACAACGCCGCCAAGGCGGACCGCGATGCGCTCACCATCGAGCACTTCGCCTCGTGGGTGGATTGGGCCAAACAACGCGGCTGGGGCGTGGATTTCAACCCGACCTGCTTTGGACACCGCCACGCGGCGGACGGTTTCACGTTGTCCAACAAAGACGCCGGTGTGCGTCGCTTCTGGATCGACCACTGCATCGCGTCGCGCCGCATCGGCGCCGGTTTCGGCGCCGCGCTTGGCAAGCCTGCGGTCACCAACATCTGGATACCCGACGGCTACAAGGACACACCGGCCGACCGTTTCGCGCCGCGCGCCCGTCTGCAGGAGTCGCTTGACGCGGTTTTCGCCGCCAAGGTGAACCCCGCGCACAACCTCGACGCCGTCGAAAGCAAACTCTTCGGCATCGGCGTGGAAAGCTACACTACCGGTTCGCACGAGTTTTATCTCGGCTACGCGGTGAAGAACCAGATCGGCTACTGTCTCGACGCGGGACATTTTCATCCGACCGAAAACATCGCGGACAAGATCTCCTCGTTGCTGCTCTTCGTGCCGCACATCCTCTTCCACGTTTCGCGCGGCGTGCGCTGGGACAGCGACCATGTCGTCGCGCTCGACGACGCGACCAAGGACATGCTGGCCGAAGTCGCGCAAAGCGGAGCGATGGACCGCATCGCCATCGGCATGGATTTCTTCGACGCCTCGATCAACCGCATCGCCGCGTGGATCATCGGCGCGCGCAACACCAAGAAGGCGTTGCTCATGGGATTGCTCCAGCCTCGCACGAAGCTGGTCGCGGTCGAGACCGCCGGCGACCTCGCCTCGCGCCTCGCGTTGCAAGAAGACGCCAAGTCGCTGCCGTGGGGCGCGGTGTGGGCGGAGTTCTGCGTGCGCAACAACACGGCGCCCGACGGCTCGTGGCTGCCGGCGGTGAAGGCCTACGAACGCGACGTGTTGAGCGCGCGGAAATAACCGGTTGATTTCGTAAAAAAAGAAGGCGGGCCCAAGTGGGCCCGCCTTCTTTTTTAACCGGTCTCGGCGTTGCGCTTAGTTTCCGAACGACGACCACGTCGAGAGGTGGAAATCGCGGGCGGCCTGGTTGGCCTGCACGTCGGCGGGGAGCTGCGGATTGTCGCGAACGCCGTCGCCGTCGAAGTCGGACACGCGGTAATGCGCGAGGTTGATCAACGAGCCGATCGGTCCGCCGGTGGACGACATCGTCAGGCCCGGGCTGCCCGGAGCCAGCCGGCTGTCGCGCGCGAAGTTGGTGCGCGTGCCCCAGTTCTCCAGGAAGTCATTACGGCCAAGCGAGGCCCATCCTTCGCCATCACCGGGGGTGACCCGATACAGCGCCGGGGTGAAGGTGACGAGTTTGTCGGTTGTATCGATGGCGGTGACGGTGCGCACCACGCCGTCCAGGTTGAACTCCACGTGATCGCCCACCTTGAAATCGGCGAGCGGTCTGCCGCCGCTGTCATAGAGACACACGGTGGTGGAGGTGGTCGTGGACCCGCCCTTGGTGGGATCTTTGATGTAACGCACCGAAGTCGGCATGTTGATGAACTGCGTCGCGAAGCGGTCGCCGATGACGGAATGCTGGTCCTGACCCGTGAGCGAATAGAACCCGGCGACGCCGGTGTTGGCGTAACCGAATGCGCTCCACACGCCCGTGGAGCTGATGCTGATCAAGCTGCCGGCATCGTAGGTGGTCGCGGTGAGCGGCACGGGTTGCAAGAGGTTGCGATTGCCCGTGTATTGGCCCCGGCGGGTGGTGAGACGCCCATACAGCACGTTTTCGATCGAGGAGTTCGCCATCGCGCCCATCAAGTCTAGCCCGGTGGCGAATGTGTTGTTGTTGGTGATGATCGGGTTTTCGTAGTAGTGGAGATCTCGGTCCGCGCCCGCGAGGTTGTTGATGTAGGCGTGGGTGACGACGTTGCCGGCAAAAGTGCCGCCTCCGAGGCCGTTGATCATGATCTGCGGACCGCCCACGATCACGTTGTTCAAGAGGTTCAGGTTTTGAACGCCTGTCTCATATGTTTGGATACCGTCGGCGTGCTGCAGCAGGTTGAAGTGATGGTGGATGTAGTTCTCCGAAATCGTAATGTTGATGCACGGAGTCGAGAGGTTGGCGTTGGAGCTGAGGTCCATGCCGTCGATGTGGTTGTAGGCGATTTCGTTTTGGGTGACGACCGTGTCCGCGCACTGGGTGAGCACGATGCCGAAGTGATTCAAGGTGACGTGATTGTTGCCCACCACGCTCGCGCCGGTGACGTTGCGCAGGTAGATGCCGGCGCCGTTGATGGCGGCGACGCGGTTGCCCTGCCACAAGTAGCCGCCGTTGTCGTGAACGACGTTCCAGAGGATGCTGACGTTCTGGCAATTCGTGGCGTTGATGCCGTTGCCTGCGCCGGAGATGCCCTCGACTTCGAAGCCCATCACCACGACATCGTGCACGCCATAGACGGTAATGCCGTTGTTATAACCATTCCGCGACTGGGTGTTCGCCAGCTCGGCGAAGTTGTGCGGCCAATAATAGACCTTGTAGGTGCCGTCAGGTTGGGCGACGACGGCCCACTCGCCGGGGCGATCCACCAGCTGGCGCCGGTTTTTGATGATGTAGGGCGCGTTCGGGCCGGTGGTCACCGATCCCGCGAACTTCAACGTGCCCGCAACCGGGTCGTTCTCGAGGATCATGCCGCCGACGTTGGAGTCGCCGTTGAAGTATTGAACATAGCCGCCGACGAGATCGCCGACTCCGACCAGGTGCGCGGTGTCGGTGATGATGGAATAAGCCGCGCCCGAGGAGTCGGTGCCCGTGGTCTTCGACTGCCAAGTCCACAGGCCCGTGCCCACGTTGGGCGCCTGCGCCATGAGCCGCTCGCTGCGGCCGACATAGAAGGTGTCGGGGTATTTATTGGGAGGAGTGGGGCTGGCGGAATTCCACGTGCCGACATTGGCGACGTAAACGCCGCCTGAATCCAGCGTCCAACCGGTGATCGCCTTGAAACCGGAGACGACCACGCGTTCACCCGGCATGCCGCGCAAGATAAACGGATTTGCCGGAGTGCCGGACTTGGCGCCGCCGTAGGTGCCGTTGAGCGAGACGGCCTCTTTGTAGGTGCCGGCCCGCACGGTGATGCGGGTGTTGGTGTCGGAGACCAGTTTGGATTTGGCGATGGCGGCGGCGATTGTCTGGAACGGCGCGAGGTAGGTTCCGGTGCCGCCGGCAGGCGCGGCTTGATCCACCCAGAGGCCGGAAGTATCCGTGAAGCTCACGAAGGTGGCCTGGACCGGAGTCGTGGAGTAACCGAACTGCCCGTTGCCAAGCTGGCCGTAGAGGTTCGAACCCCAGGCTGACAGGGTGCCGTCGGAGTTGATCAGCAAGCCGTGGTTGCCTCCGCAATCGCCGGCGTTGGGAGCGGTCGTGGAGGACGCGGCCACGAGGCCGGCGAGCTGTTTAGGAATGCGCTCGTTGGAGAACGACGAGTTGCCGATCTCGCCAAACGCGTTTGAGCCCCAGCCCCACACGGTGGAGTCGAGCTTTACGGCCATAGTGTGGTTGTTATGCGCGGAGAGAGATGCCACCGAGCTGATCGTGCTGACGGCAACCGGCGAGAGACGATTGGCGGTGGAGTTGTCACCGAGCTGTCCGAAGGCATTGCCGCCCCAGGCCATCAGGGTGCGATCATTCATGATCACTGCGGTGTGACCGTCACCGGCGGCGATACTCAAGGCGGCGGTCGCGAGCGGCACCTGGATGGCGTAGCTTTGTGACGTGGTGTTTCCGTTGCCCAGCTGGCCGCTGCTATTGCGGCCCCAGATCCAGACGGTGCCGTCGTTTTTCAAAGCGACGGTGTGGTGCGCACCGGCGGAGATTTCGATAATGCCGGTAAGCGGTCCGCTGACGGTGGCGACTTGCGCCGCCCTGGTGCGGTTGGTCGTGGTGCCGTCGCCGAGTTGGCCGTAGTTGTTGGCGCCCCAGGTCCATACGGTGCCGTCGGTTTTCAAGGCCGCGCTGTGCGACGCGCCGGCGGCCACCATTACGGCGTTGGTCAACGGTGCGCTCGCGGTGAGAACCTGCACGGGTTGATTGCGCTGCACGGTGGTGCCGTCGCCGACCTGTCCGTTGGTGTTGAGGCCCCAGCCCCAGACGGTGCCGTCGGTTTTCACGGCGGTGGCGTGATAGGAGCCGGCAGACATCGTCTGCACGTTGGTGAGAATCAACGTGACCGTGGGAATACTGGCGTTGACGACGCTGTTGATGCCGAGCTGGCCGTAAACATTCTGGCCGAACGCCCAGAGCGTGCCGTCGTCATCGAGCGCGAGGCTTGAAAACATACCGGCGCTCACCGCCTTCAGATTATCGAGGCCGGGAACGGTCACGGGCGCCCAGCTGGAGCCGGCGCTGCCGCTGCCGGTGCCGAAGGTGCCATAGGAATTGTCGCCGAGGCCGTAGATTTTTCCATCGGTGAGCATGACCATCGTGCGGTTTCCGCGGGCGGTGACCGCCTTGATGCTGGCCAGGCCGGTCATCTGGATCGGTGTGCGGCGATCTGTCAGGGTGCCGTCGCCGAGCTGTCCGTTGAAATTGTAGCCCCAGCTCCAGGCTGTTCCGTCGCTCTTGATCGCGACACTGTGGTATCCGCCGCCCAATACAGCGACGACGTTGGTGAGCGAAAGGGTTGGAGTCGCGACCAGGCGCTGAGTGGCGGTGTTGTCGCCGACCGCGCCATACAAGTTGTAACCCCAGGCGCAGACCGTTCCGTCGGACTTCAGCGCGAGGCTGTGGGCGGAGCCGGCAGCCACATGGGAGACACCGGTCAACGCTCCCGTGGCGGTTACGACCTGCACCGGCGTGTTTTGCTGCGTCGTGGTGTTGTTGCCCACCTGTCCGTTGACGTTGTGGCCCCAAGCCCAGACGGTGCCGTCGTTCTTGCGGGCGAGCCCGTGCAGCTGGCCGGCCGCGATGGAGGTGATTCCGGTCAGGCCGGTCGGCATCGCGCGGTTTTGATTGAGGGTGCTGCCAATGCCGAGTTGGCCAATGCTATTCACGCCCCAGGCCCAAACGGTGCCGTCGCTTTTCAGCGCGAGGGTGAACTGCTCGCCGGCGGCGATCGCGCTGATGCCGGTCAACGTGCCGCTGCTCGTGAGCACTTGGACGGCCTTGGTTTGCTGCGTGTTGTTACCGTTGCCCAACTGGCCGTAGAGATTGCTGCCCCACGTCCAGACGGTGCCGTCCGAGGCGAGCGCCACGCTGTGCGTGCCGCCGGCGGCGACGGCGGAAATTCCCGTGAGCGGGCCCGATGCTTTTTGAACCGGAACGGCCTCGGTGCGGGAAAGCGTGGTGCCGTCACCGAGCTGTCCGTTTGTATTCAATCCCCATGACACGACGGCGCCGGTGTCTTCGTTGACGACAACGGTGTGGTTTCCGCCGGTGGTGATTTGAGCGAGGGCGTGGGATGCGCCGGCGATTTGGAGAAAAATCGCGGCTGCGAACAGCGGGCGGCGGATGAATGATTGCAAGCGGACACAACAGATGGGTATTTTCATGGGGTTTTAGGGGTGCGCGACCGTAACAGGCCCGGGCGCATTCCGGGAATACCCTGGCTGAGCAAAAACATGTTCACTTTGAGCAATGAACCGCGCGTGCACCCATCAGTTTTTTGACCTTAATTTACCTCTGAATCCGCTCGGTCGAATCGAGTCCGGAGTAATCATCCGCAATGGCACCGGCACCGGGTTTTCCCGGATGCGCCGGTGGGCGCAATATCAGCTGGTTTTGATCCTCGAAGGCGAAGGCGTTTATCGCGATTCGGAGGGGCGGGATTTCGCCGTGAAAAAAGGCGACCTCTTTGTGACGACGCCGCACGTTGCGCATCAATATGGTCCGCAAGACGGAAAGGTGTGGGACGAACTCGCCATCGGTTTTTGCGGAAAGCTTTTCGATCTCTGGCAACAGACCGGCCTGCTGCATCCGCTGGAAAAACCTTACATCCTCACACCGTTCGAGAAATGGTATCGGGAACTGCGGGAACTTCTGGTGCCCAACCGCCTTGAGCGGCAGCAGCCGATCCGTCACCTCATCCGGCTGCAGACTCTTTTGGAGGATCTGGCATTCGACCAGCCGGCGAAAGTCGCGCATCAGCCGGAGTGGTTGGCGACCGCGTTGGGCATGATTGACACGCCGGATCTGACACGACCGCCGACGGTGAACGAACTTGCCGAAGCCTGCGGGCTCGGTGTGCACACATTCCGAAGGGAATTCGCCCGGCACACCGGAGTGGGGCCGGTTGCTTATGTCCACCGGATCAGAATGGAAAGAGCCCGCAGCCTGCTCACTTCTACGGACCTGCCGATCAAGGTGATCGCGCAGCAACTCGGCTTCAGTGACGCTTTTCATTTTTCCAGCGCATTCAAGAAATACGCCGGGTGGAGCCCGAGGAGTTTCAAGGAGGAATTCCTGCGGGTGAACCCGCACTTCGGAGCAAATAACGATAACTCTCATCCGGCGTAACTTCGCAACATCACCGGCCTCGTCCCATGAAATACTTCTTTTACCGCGCGGTGGCGTTTTTTTTGGCCGGCACCTGTCTGGTTTTTCCGGCGGAGCTTTCTTCAGGAAGCGCGGGCGCGACGCGTGCGAAGTGGACTGGTAGTTTTCCTGCGCCGACGCTGGTTGACGACCTCGACCTGCCACAAACGCCCGTCACGGCCGGCTATACCGTCGCGCGCCCGCGGTTGTTGTTTTCCGCGATGGATCGCGATGAGCTCCGGCGCAAGGCGCGCGAAAATCCCGCGCTGTGGCAGCCGGTGCTTAACAACGCGCGACGCGTGCTCGATCCCGCCGCCACACCCTCTCCGGAGGACGTGACGCATGGGAAAACCTATTGGCGCATCGAATGCGTGCAGTCCGCAGCGCTCGCCTGGTTTGTCACCGGCGAGACACGCTATCGCGACGGAGCGATCCGCTGGTTGCTGGCGCACTGCCGCGAACCGGTATGGGGAACCAACTTCCGGCCGAATATCGATCTTCAGGCATCGTGGTATCTCTACTATCTCTCGGTCGCTTACGATCTGTTGCACGGCGAGATGAGTAGAGCCGATGCGACCGTGATTCGCGCGGGGCTCGCTGCGCACGCGAAGGCGATTTTCGACGATTTTGACCCGGTCGCACGGACGGCGGCGATCCGCTACGATCAGAACCACACCTATACGCCGACCGTCGCGCTGATCGCCGCCTCGCTGGCCTTGCTCGGCGAGGAACCGGCGGCGGACATGTGGCTTGAGCGGGCGCGCGCGGTGTTGCGCCGCTGCCGCTATGTGCTGGGCGAAGACGGCTATTATTACGAAGGCGTCGGCTACTGGATTTATGCGCTGCACTGGCACGTGCGGGCTGCCGAACTGCTTGGCCGCGCCACCGGCGAGAAATTGATGGAGCTGCCCGCGCTGCGCGACAACTGGCGCTACGCTCTGCACCTCTCGCTGCCCGGGAAACCCTGGGCCTTCGACGTGGGAGACACCGGACTTTGGAAAGGCGACCATCAACGCCCCGATATCCGCGTGACCGGTTCCTCGCTGCTCTGGAGCGTGGCCCGCGCCACCGGTTCGCGCGAGAGTCGCGCCGCCGCTGATCTGCTCGGGATGCGCTTGCCCGAGACGGACGGCGCCTCGTCGGCCTTCCTCTGGTTCGACAACCGGCACGAGCCGCGGCCGCTCGCGGAGATCGCGCCGTATCACTATTTCCAGGACCACGGCGTCGTTGCGTGGCGCTCGGGCTGGGGCACGGGTGACACCGCGATGCTTTTCCGCTGCGGTCCGCCGCTGGGGCACGCCGCCGCGGCCAAGCTCGGCCAGCTCAAGGACTGGGTTCCCAACGCCGGCCATGTCCACGCCGACATCGGTGCGTTTTATCTCTACGCCAAAGGAGCCTATCTCGCGGTTGGCACCGGCTACACGGCGGAGAAATGGACGCGCGATCACAACACGCTGCTGGTGGACGGTAAGGGGCAGGCGATGGACGGAGCGTATCACAACGAGCACGGCGTGCCTTACGAGCAGCTCGACGGGGCCCGCATCGACCGCGTGAGCTTGACCAAGGACTACGGCTTCGCGTCCGGCGAGTTTGGGGGCGCCTACACGCGCCAAGTTAAAAACGTGAACCTGCGCCGCAGCGTTCTGACGACCGCCCGCTGGATGCTGGTCGCGGACGATTTCCGCGCGGAAGACGGGGCGGCGCGCCGGCTCACGTGGCTTTGCCACGCCGATGCGCCCTTTGTGGCGGAGCCGACTGCTTCCGGGTTTTCGCACATCGCACGTCTTCCGCAGGCCGGCCTCGCGGTGTTGACGCTCACGCCCGTCGCCGAGGGGTTGAATGCGGAGGCGTCCGACACGGTGGTCATGGCCGGCATGGCCCCGGGAAAAGGGCGGGCGGAGAAACATGGTTATCAACTCGCGCTCACCCAACGCGACCCGGCGGTCGCGATACGGTTCGTCAACCTGCTGGTGCCGCTCGCCCAAGGCGAGGCGCCGCCAGTCGTTGAAGGCGTCATCGCCAAGCAGGAGGAGAAGACGATTTCTTTCGGTTTGAAATGGCCCGATGGCAGAACGGAACGCGTGCGAGTGGACCTGGGCTGGACACCAGGGAAAAGCAGCGAAACGGGTCCGGTGGAAATCGCCCCGCGTTGAGCGCTGAGGGTCGGGCTTTGGCCGCGGCGAGGGGCTTTTTGAAATTTGTGCCCGGGTGTTCCGCCGAAGGCGTCAGCGTGTTTTCACCGCACTCGGTGCGTGACCCCAGGCGCGTCGGCACACGCGTGAAAAATGAAATGGGTTCGCGAAGCCCAAGGCCTCGCTGACTTCGCTTACCCGCCGTCCTTGATAACGGAGCATGGCCTCGGCCTCCCTTAGTTTAAGTTCGAGCAGTAGCTTTGCGGGCGAGGTCCCCAGTAACATCCGGCATTGCGTGCTAAATTGACGCGGGCTTATGGCCAATGCCTGAGCCAGTTCGGCCACGGTCGGATTTTTGGTCACGTGCCTGCCCAGCAGCTCCGCTATTTCTTGGCGTCGGGCTTCGTCCGCAGGCAAAGCCCGCCAGGGTCCGCTTAATCCGCGTTCCGGCAACCCGCGTGTCCATCGCCAAAATAATGCCGCCAGCAGTCCGTCTTGCACTGCCGCCGCATAATCGGCGCCCGCCTCCGCCTCCACTTGGATCTCATGGAGCAAACGCGCGTCTCGCTTAAAATCCCCGCGCGCCACCTGATCTTCCGCCCGCGCACCTGCCGTGAATAGATCCGGTGCGCGTCTTCCTTCGGCCGCCTCCAGAGTGAAGTGCAAAACGAAATGCCGTTGTCCCGCCCTCAGGTGGTCCGCATGCCAGTCGCCCGGTTTTATGATCAATACCTCTCCTGCCTCCAGTTGCAGCTCCCGTCCGTTCAGTTCGCAGAGATAAGGCCCGCGTTCCACCAAGATCGCTTCATAATTCGCATGCCGGTGTCTTGGATACTCTTGGGAGGCATTCATCTCCAGGCGGTGGAAGTCGGCAAAAACCGGCTGAACCGCCATGCGCCGATGGCCCGTATGCACGCGATGATAACGTTGTTTTTTCAGCATGGGAGGAGGGGAGACACCTTTATCTGGCTACCCGCCGAACACGCTTCTGACAACTGCCTAAAAAGATATCTATTTGCCTGCGCAGGCATGTTTTTTACGGTCGCCACATGATAGGATCGTTCATGTCGAACGTCTCCCTCTTCGAGCCATGTTCGTCACTCTATGACTCAACCCACCCTCACTCAACTGGCCAAGATGATCGATCACTCTCTCCTGCATCCGACGATGTCGGACGCGGACGTTTTGGCTGGATGCCGGCTTTCCCGCGACTACGGCGTCGCCACCGCCTGTGTTAAACCGTATTCCATTCGTGCGGCACTCGATGTTTTCGCGGGCACCGATGTCATGGCCTGCGCCGTCATCGGATTTCCTCACGGTAACAGCACCACGGGCATCAAGGTGATCGAGGCCGAGGCAGCCGCTCTCGCCGGAGCCCGCGAAATCGATATGGTTGTCAACAACGGCAAAGTGAAAAGTGGCGACTGGACTTACGTGGAGCGAGAGATCGACCTCATCAACCAGGCCACGGTAGCCGCCGGCTCGATCCTCAAGGTCATCTTCGAAAACGACTACCTGACCAACGAGGAGATCATCCGTTTGTGCGAGATCTGTTCCAAGGTGAATGTCGCCTTCGTGAAAACGTCCACCGGCTACGGTTTCGTCAAGCAGAGCGACGGGCAATACAACTACAAGGGTGCCACCCACGAGCATCTCCGGCTGATGCGCAAACACACCGCCGCCCACATTCAGATCAAGGCGGCAGGCGGTGTTCGCACGCTTGACGAATTACTTGCCGTGCGCGAACTCGGCGTCACCCGAATCGGCGCCACCGCCACCAAGGCCATGCTCAATGAGGCCATTGCACGCGGCTTTGCGGGAGCCTTGCCGAATCCGCATCTGGGAGGAGTTTCCTCGTCTGTCGCCGCGCCTGCCGGCTATTGACCAAGGGCTCAAGCCCATGCCCACGCTCAACGACTCCTATACGCATTGTCCGCTTTGCGGCTCGCCGGATTACACCCGCGAGCCGCAGGGCCGCCGGCACTGTCGCGCCTGCGACCATCGCGAATTCAATAATCCCATTGTCGCCGTCGCGGCTCTTATTCTCGATCCGTCCGGCCGTTTGCTGCTCATTCGTCGCGCCCGCAATCCCGGGCTGGGACTGCTCGCGATGCCGGGCGGTTTTGTGGATGATGGAGAGTCTTTGGAGCAGGCTGTCCAACGGGAAATCACTGAAGAAATCGGCCTTGTGCTCACCGATGTGGGCTATCTCTGCTCGCATCCCAATCGATACACTTATCGCGAGCTCACCCGTCCCGTATGCGATGTTTTTTTTCATGCACGAGCCGCGTCGTTCGACGTCATCCTTCAGCGAGATGAGGTCTCCGACTGGTTGCTGCGTCCGCCAGCGGAAATTGATCCCCGCGAGCTTGCCTTCGATTCCATGCGCCATGCGCTCGCCGTCTTTCAAATTCAGTCGGTGTCCGTGCGGAAGGGGAAGGCGGGGAGGTCGGCGCTGTTGTAGAGATTGACCACGGGGCTTAACTGCCAGCCGTAGCGGACGAATGCGGGCTTGGGGACCGACTCGCTCCAGACCGACACGCGGTCCGGTGCCACGATGATCGCCTTGGCGGCGACGAATTTTTTGTCGGCTCCGGCGATCGCGAAACCGCGCAGCTCGTCGACGGGCGGTTGCGGCGTGAGCGAGGTTTTAGGCGGCGTGCCGATCTTCAGGCCGTCGGCCGCGTGATCAAAGGTGAGCTCGATCTTTGCGCCTTCGATGCTCGATTTTCCGAGGATGGGGCCGCTGAACTCGCCTTTTTCACCATAGGGGTAGTGTCCGGCGACGAGGGCGAGGCGTTTGCCGATGTTCTCTTTTTCAACCGGGTGCAGGTTGTTGTTTTCAATCGGGTCTTCCGTCGAGCCGAGATCAATGCTCGCGACGATGCCGACGTTGGCGAGGTTCTGGTGAACTTTGAATTGCCGCTCGCGGATGGGTGCCCAGCCGCCAAGTTGCTCGGCGGGATCGCGCTGCTGTTTGCTCTTGTTGGGCAGTTGGACGATGAGGAACGGAAAATCACCGATGCCCCAACGCGTGCGCCAGTCGGTGATGAGGGCGGAGAGGAGGCGGTCGTAAAGGGCGTCGTTCACGTTGCCCTCGCCCTGATACCAGAGCGCCCCGCGGATGGGGAAGTTGACCAAGGGATTAATGCGCGCGTTGAAGAGCACGGTGGAGAAGCCGGTTTGTTCCGTGACGTTGAGCGGCTCGGGCGTCGCCGGCGGCTGTGGCATGGGTTTCGTGAAGGGCTCCTTTTTTTTGTCCGCCATGAAGCGTTCGGAAAACCATGCCCTGCGATCTTGCTGATATTTTTCGCCGCCTTCCTTCATCCACTTTTCATGGGCGGCTTTCGCCTCTTCCGGATTGTCCAGAATGGCCGCAAAGGGCTGGAGGTAGATTTTGTTCAGGTCGGGATCGGCGGCGAGGGCCTCGCGGCTCAGCCAGACTTGGGCGCGAGAGGCGCCTTGGTTTGAGCCGATCAAGCCGACGGGGACTTTTTGCGACTGCTGGATCTCGCGGCCGAAGTAGTAGCCGACGGCGGAGAAGCCTTTGGCGGTCGCCGGGGTGCACACGACCCACTGGCCTTTGGTGTCGGCGAGGGGCGTGCCGGAAGAAACGCCGGGCACCTGGAAGAAACGCATTTCGGGGCGCTGGGCTTTGGCGAGTTCCGCCGGGCCGTCGGCGCAGTTAGCGAGTTGGAACGCCATGTTGGATTGACCCGAACACACCCAGACGTCGCCGACCAGGATGTCGCGCACGGTGAGCGTGTCGGCACCACTCTTGACGATCATTTCGAGAGAAGCGTCGGATGCGGCCAGCTTCGCCAAGGTGGCGGACCATTCGCCTTGGTCGTCGGCCTTGGCGGTGGCGGTGGCCTGACCGAGGGTGATGGTCACGGTTTCGCCGGGTTGGGCCCAGCCCCAGACGCGCGCGGGCGTGTCGCGTTGGATGACCATGTGGTCGCTCAGGATCGCGGGCAGCCGGAGTGTTGGCGCGGGTTGCTGCGCCTGCGTTGGCAGAGCAGCGAGGGAGACGATGGCGAGCAGCAGGAAGAAGGAGCGGGCGATGTTCATGGCGTGACGGTTGGATTGGGAACGAGGGAGCCGGAGCGGTTGGTGGCGTCCCAGACCCACTTGAGGTTGTCGCGTCCGCGGGGCTGGTCCGGCGCGGAAGCGCGGTGGGCGCGCCACATCTCCTCGGTGAAGAGGTCGAAGCTGCGCGTGGCGCCTTTCGGCAGCCACTTGGGCTGGTCCCATTTTTCGTCGGGGCTCATCCAGCGGTCCATGTAGTCGAAGTAGGCGTCGTGGTTCCACAGTGCGATGGCCTTCATGTGGCTCGCGGCTAGGGCGGTGCCGATCCAGGAGCAGGCGTTGTTGGGACGGTAGGCATCAAGGAAATTGTCGCCTTTTTCGAAACTCGCGCGGGATTTTTCCTCGTAGGGCTGCTTCGGGCCGGTGTGCGAGCCGATTTGCCAGAGCACGTTCTGGCCATCGCCACCGCGGCCGTAGTAGGTGGTGACGTCCTCTTGGAACAGGGTCGCGGGCTTGGTGCCGTCGGGGCTCGGGTTGACTTTGAAGTAGCCGTAAACGGGGACGGCCGGATCGGTCTTGGGAAAGTCGCGCAGCGCGGGTGCGTCGAGCATCATGCTGGCGAAGAGGATGGGCCATTTGCGGCCCTGCCAGTGTCCGCCGTCGGGGAACCAGTGGCGGCCCATGCGGGCGACGGCCGAGAGATCGATGCCGAGTTGGATGTAGCTGAGCAGAAGTTTTTCCCGGCGCTCGGGCGGCACGTCGAGCATCACCATGAGCGCGGCAATGGAGGTGAGACGGGCGAATTCGCGACCGTAGCTTGGCTGGTTTTCGCCGGGCAGCAGGTGCTGGTTGGTCCAGGACGCGGTGTGATCGAGCCAAGGACGCTCAAAGATGCGCTCCATCATGGCCCAGTCGGGCGTCGAGGCGACGGGGGGCAGCTTGGGCAGCAGATCGCGGCGAAGGGTGCCGGCGCGGTAGATCGTCTTGTCCTTGCCCGCGTAGGCGGGACGAAACGCGTCGGCGGGCGGGGCCTTGTCGAGCACGGTGAGGACGGCGGCCGAGCGCAGGGCGAGTGACTCGAGCGGCTTGGTGAGGAAAAAGCGGAACTGGCCGAGAATGGAAGGCGTGGCGAGTTTGCCGGAGGCGTCGCGCTCCTCATTGCTGACGGTGGAGATAAGACTGGTGCCGGGATTTACTAGCAACGGGAAGGACTGCGAGAGCGCGGGCTCGTAGTTGATGGCGCGGGAGTCGTAGCCCTGCTGGTCGAAGCCGGTGCTGTTTTTCGGTCCGCGCGGCGCGGGGCCGGCGACGATCATGGAGCCGTTGCGCATGCGGCGGTCGTCCACGAGGGCGGCGGCGCCATAACGGCTCTTGGTCGCTTCGGTGGCGGGCGAGGTGTCCGCGGAGGGGCCGGATGCGGGTGACACGGAAACGATGGTGACGGGGCCGACGACCCAATGGTCGCCGGTCACGAAGCGGCCGGTCTCGCGCGGACGGTCGAAGGTCCAGGTGACGCCGTATTGGGAAACCTGTGACACGGTTTCCGCGTGCGCGGAGACGAGCGTGAGAAGACCGAGGAGTGCGGTGTTGAGGAGTGGGCGCATCGTTGGAGGGGCTCAGTTTTTCTTGGGCGCGACGAGGATTTCGCCACGGTCGGGGCGGGCCTTCACGAGAGCGTAGGTGGCGCCATCGTTGCGCACGACGGAACAAGGGACGGGGGAGCCGGCCTGGGAAGCGGCGACAGCGGCCCAGGCATCGGGGAGGCGCACTTTTACGGTGAGCGGATAGTCGAAGACCTCCGGGTCCATGCGGCTGGTGAGATCGAGGGCGATACCCGAGGCGTCGGTGCGGAGGATCTTGATCGTGGCGGTGTCGCGCTGCTGGCCGTAGAGGGCGACGTTGGCGAACTGGCCGACCCAGAGCTGGTCGCGGTTTTTGTTGTAGAAGTCGAAGACCTTGGCGAGCGCGGGGTCTTTCGTGGTTAAGAGCGCGGCGTCTTTGAAATTGAGGGCATGGGTGAAGAAGGTGGCCCAGCCGCGGTAGTTTTTGTGCGCGGGGTCGAGGATGCTCTTGAGCTGGTTGTTGGCGATCCAGGCCGGCGTGCCGGGTGTGACCTCGTCGGCGACGAAGGGGCCGATATTCGCCGTGGTGCGGATGTCGAAGTAGTCGGTCTGGTTGGCTGGATTGATCGGGATGCCGCTGGAGCCGCGGGCGGAGGCGTAGTATTTGACGACGCTGGCGCGCCAGGCGCCGCTCACGGCGAAGAACTTGATCGAAGCGCCCGGGGGCACGAAGACCTTCGTGTGTTGGCCGGGCAGGTTGGTGTCGAGCTGGCGCATGGATTCGGCGGCCTCCCAGTCGGGACCGGGCCAGCCGTCCTCCAGCACCGGGTTGCCGACGTGGCTCACGCTGTGGGACTGGATCTGGTAACCCTGATCGAGGACGGATTTCCAGAGAGTCCAGGTGCCGGCGGAGCCAACGCGGCCGCGATCGATGACTCCGTCGATATTCGAGGTGATAAGATTCCAGGTGATGGGAATGCCCCCATAGGTGCGGGAGATCTCGAGCCACATGGGCACTTCCATGGCGTTGTTGTCATCGATGCCGAAGCTGACGGCGGCGACCTTGTCGTCCTCCCAGAGGCACACGGAAGCCTCGCCGGGCTTGGCCGGCCAGACGCGAGGTGTGAGCGGGAAGCGCGGCTGGCGGGGCTTTTCGGAAAGGTTGGGCAGGCGACCATCGGCGGGAACGCGCGGCGCCGGGGCGGTCCAGTTCGCGTAGGTCGCGAAGTAGTTTTTCCACATGGGACGGGACGCGAGTGCAGCCTTATACGCGTTGTAGCCGGTGGGCGGAGCCTTGGCGGCTTCGGCCTCGATCTCTGTCCAGGCGGAGAGCGGGGCGGCTACCGGCGGGACGGGGCTTTGGGCGAAAAGAGCGCCGGGCAAGAAGGCTAGGGTAAGAAGGCAGATACGAATTAACCGAGACATGGTGATGTATGGAAAGGGATGAGATTAACGGAGCGGAACTGGCTCGGCTTAGAGCACATTGCGGCCGGGGTGCAGCGGAGTGGTGTCTCCGCGCCAAACGAACTCGCCGCCGACCGTGCCGGGGAGGGTGATGGTGCCGGCGGCCTTCGTGCCGACGACACGCAGGTCCAGCTCCACGAGGCCCTGCGGGTGGGCGACCGCACAGGTGAGTTGGTTGAGCGTGTTCAGGCACGGTGCGATGCGCACGTGTTGGAAACCTGCGGAGGCGGGACGCACGCCGGCGATGCTCGCGAGGGTGTGCCAGGCGGGATGCGCACCCCATGCGTGGGCGTCGCTGCGGGTGGGCTCGGGCGTCTCGGGCGTGGACGTGAAACCGAGCTCGGGCAGCGCACGCCAGGGGGTGAGCCGCCGGTGCAGTTCGGCTTCGTCGCCGTGCAGGTAGAGCGCCTCGATGACGTAGAACGAGAAGTAGATCGTGGCGCGGGCGAGGGACGGTTCGCTGCGGAGCGCGGCGAGGCACGCCTGGGTTTTTTCGGCGGGGAGCAGGCCGGTGAGAAGGGCGAAGGTTTGCGCGTGTTCGCTGGCGGCAGGGTTGTCCACGGTGTCGAGGAGCAACGCCCGTTTCTCATCCCAGTAGCGGTCGAGCACGCGCCCGAATACCTTGGCGGCCTGCTTGTCGCAGAGCTGGGCCAGCAAGGGATTGCCGTGGGCGTTTTCAATCTGCGCGGCGGCTTGGAGGGCTCGCACCCAGTGGAGATTGACGATGCTTGAATCGCCCTCGCGCACGCCGGGGCCGCAGCCGGTGTCCCACTCCGGCACCCAGTCGATGAAACGCCAGCCGGGGATGTGATGCAGGAGCCCGTCGTCTTCGGCCAGCGATTCGAATTCGGCGAGCAGGCTGCGCAGGACGGGGAGTTGGGATTTGATAAACGCGGCGTCGTCGCGCCACCACGCGTAGTCGCGCAACATGGTCGGCCAGAGCAGGGCGAACGTCGCGCTTTCCTGACGCCAGTTCGACGGGTAACGCTCCGCGATCATGCCGGATTCACGGCGCGACCAACCGAAGACCTCGATGGCGCGGCGGCTCAGGCGGGCGTCGCCGAACCACGCGTAGTTGTGCAGGGCCATGAGGACGTTGTCGCCGATGTAGCCGAGCTGCTCGTAATAAGGCGTGTCCACCCACACCTCGTGGGCGGCGCGGCGTTGGGCGCGTTCGAACAGCGGAAGGAGGCGATCCCAGCCGGCGTCGGACGAGGACCATGAGCCGGTGCGGTCGAGTGGGTAACCAGTGGTGGTCAGACCGAGTGCGGTGACGATGAGCGGCGTGTCGGCGGTTTCGATGGTGAGGCGTGCGTAGCGTCCGCAGCGCCACCAGAGCGCGGGAGTGGTGTGCGTGGGCGCGGTGCTGATTTTCCACGCGTCCTCGATGCCCACGAAGACCTTGCCGACAATCTCGTCGCGGTGGCCCTTGAGGGAGTTGCCCGTCACGGCTGCGGGGGAGGTTTCGTTATAAAGCGACTCCGCCCAACTCCAGGCGAGGCGGGCGTCGGCGCCGCCGGAAACGCGGGCGGCGGGGTAGCCGCAGACGTAGGTTTCAAAATCCCACAACAACACGAGGGTAGTGTGGGGCGGGACGGTAACGGGAGCACCCTTGTCGAGCAGCGCCTGCCAATCGGCGAGACCGGCGGCTCGGGTGTCGGACTCCGTCCACACGGTTTCATCGCGGTGTGTCCTGAGCGCGCGGATACGTCCGCCGGTCCAGGCGACGCGTTCCTGTTCGGCCAGCGTGGCGGGATGCAGGCACCAGCCGGGGCGGCGGACACCGTGGGGATTGATCGCAATGGGAGGACGAATGACTGCGGCGGGAACAGCTCCGGCGACGGGTTGGTTCCACAAGGTGAGATCGAAGGCGAAGGTCGGGCCCACATCGTGGTAACCGGGGAGATCCGGGCGGGCGAACGAGAGGGCGGGCGTGAGATCTTCGACGAGCCACGGGGCGGTGCCGGTGTTGAACTGCGCGCCGTCCGTGTCCTCGGCGTAAAACATAAAACCGCCGCGCCACGACATCTGCGCCATCGGCGGAGTAGGTTCGGTTGTGGAGCCGAGCGCGACGGCGGGCGGCGTGATGAACCAGACGAGGGCTTCCAACTCATGTTCACCGGCGGGCAACTCCGGGCGGATGCTGTGGACCGTCCAGTGTTCGATATCGCAGCGGTCGGGGCCGAACGTCAGGTCGCGTCCGTCGCAACGCAGTTGGAAGCGCTGGTCGGCGGTGACGTGGAAGAGCGGCGCGGCGGGCGCGGCCAGCGAGAACCGAAGCCGGAAACGCAGCACGGCGGTTTCCTGCGGGGCTTTTGCCGGATGCCAGATCCACGAGCCTAGGTCGGCGGGGTGACGTAGGAGCGTGTTGGCATCGCCAAGATGCAGACGGGAAGGGGGAATGAAGACGCGGGCGGACATGGTTGAAGAGGGAAAGAGCTGGATAGAGGGGTGGACGTTGGTCTCAACGCGTGGCGGGCAAACCCTCGCCCAAGAGCTTGAGCGCGCCATCGTAGAGCCGCACATCGATGACCTGGTCGAGGCCGGTGCGCACGAGCACCAGTTTCCATTCGGGAATGACGATGCAGATGTTGTTGAGGTTGCCCTGCGCGGCGAACGTGCGGTCGGGCGCGCTGGGCCAGAGACGGCCCTTGAGGCTGACTCCGTTGGTCCACCAGTTGAGTCCGTAAATGCCCGGCAGGTCGGTATACCAACCCTTGGGGTCGTGGGGCGGCAGAGACGCGTCCACGCGCGCGACCGTGGCGTAGTCGATGTAGCGCTGGCTGATGAGACGGCGGCCGTCCCAGACGCCGTCGTTCGCGTAGAGCCAGCCGAAGCGGGCGAGGTTGCGAGCGGTCATGTGCAGGCCGCTCGCGGGGAAACCGGCGCCGCCGTTGACGACGAGACCGTCGCGCTCGCCGATGGTTTTCCATTCCCAGCCGGTGGGGTCCATGCCGAGGGGATCGGCGATGCGGCGCTTGAAGAGATCGTTCAGCGGTTCGCCGGCGATGCGGGTGAGGATGAGCGCGAGCAGATCGGATTGGGCGGAGTAGTGGAACGCCGTGCCGGGCGCGTAGTCGGGCGCGCCGATGTCCAACGTGCCGTCTTTTACGTGAACGCCGCTCGTGAATGTGGCGAGGTGGCGCAGGGTGACGGTGGGATAATCGGCGGCGAGTTCAGGCAGATATTTGGAGGCGAGGTCGTCGGGGGAAAGTTTGCCGTCGTCCCAGAGCAGGCCGAGGCACGTGCTGAGGACGGACTTGGTGCAGGACCAGACGGGGCGTTTTTCGTCGATGCGGTCGCCGGCCCAGAGCACGTATCCGTTTTGGATGACAAGCACGCCGGAGACGCCGTCTTTACCGACGACGTCTTTGAGTGCGGCGACCGCGCGGTCCACCGAGGCCGGGGCGATGACCTTGGCGTCCGCTGGCGGCGGAGCCCAATCGCCAGCTGGGAAGACGATGTCTGCAGCGACGGCTTTGCCGAGCATCAGGGCGGCGCAGATCATGAGGCGGGAAGAAGCCGGGATCATTTTGGGGAGATACGTTGCGGGGAAACGTCGGGGCTGGAGACGATGAGGTAATCGAGGTTGGCGGCGAGCCCGTTGGCGTTGGTGAGACGAAGGCTGTTTTTGCCGGCTTTGAACTGGACGAGGAGCGGAGTGCTGGTGATCGGGTCTTGCGCGGTGAAGAGACGCCAGTCGTCGGTGCCGTTGGAGTAGCCCCCGGTGGCGGGAAGACGGAACGGAGCGTAGGGCTCCTGGACGACGCCGTTCACCTGAATCTCGCGTTCGCCGTTGTTGAGCTGCGTGCAATAAACGAGCGACACGTTGTAATAACCGTCGGCGGGAACGGTGACCTCCCATTCGAGCCAGTGGCCTTCGTCGTTCCAACCGGCAAAGGAGGTGCCGACCTGGCCGGTCTTGTTGGTGGCCACGTTGACCTTGCCTTCGCCTTGGTTGGCCAAGGTCTCGGCTTGCACGACCACGAGGGTCTTCGCAGGGGCGGGATGGGCGGCGGCTTCGCGGGCGCGGGCCTGCGAACGAACGGCGGCGGCATCACGCTCGGCTTTCAACGCGTTGGCCTGTTCCGCCTGGCGCTGGCGGAGCATGGCGGTGCGGGTTTCTTGGATGCCCGGCTGGCCGCGAGGAGCGAATTCGATTTTTTGTCCGGCGTTCAGGGAGATCGTGGAGGTGACCGGGGTGGCGGCGCCGGTGCGGCGGCCGGAGGCGTCGATGGGGTAGGCCTCAGTCGCCTTGAGCGGAGCGAAGTCGAGGGTGACCTGCAGCGGGAGCTCGGAAAGGTTGGAAAGTACGTAGGCGCCGGTGTCGGCTTTTTCGAGGGCGACGATGCCGGGGGCGGACAGGCTCAGGCGGGCGTCGGCGGTCTTGAGGGTGCGGCCACCGCCGAGCATCAGGCCGGTGGTGTGGTTGCCTTCGCGGCGGACGAAGGCCTGGAGGGCGTCGGTTTCCAGTCCGCCGACCGTGTAGTTGCCGGGACGATACGCGACGAAGCACAGGTCTTCGCCGCGCGCAGTGGCCACGGTGAGAAGCGCGCGGCCTTTTTCGAGCGAGCCGTCGAGGGTGGTTGATTTTACGAACGGCTCAGCGGCGGCGGAGACGTCGATTACGCTGCCGTAAACGGTCTGGTTGGTTTCGCGGCGCTGGATGAGCGCTTTCGGACGATCGCGGCCAAACCAGCCGTCGCCGGTGATGACCTCGGTGTCGCCGGCGGCGGCGGCGTGGAAACGGACGGGCGCATCTTTGACTTGGAAGGCGGCCTGCCAGCTGGAGGACGTGCGGGCGGAATTGGTGGCGGCCAGTTCGGAGTAACCGGGTTCGCGCGGCTTGGGCAGCTCGACGGGTTTGAGCGGAAGCTCGGTCGAGAAATTCCCGAGGAGATGCCAGGCGAGGTCGAACTTGCGCGGCAGGCGGGCGAAGGCGCCGAACACGTCGGCGACGTAATCGGCGGTGACGAAGACGGCGCGGTCCTGCACGACGCCGGGGGCGGCGTCCAAGGCGTTCGCACGCTGCATGGCGAAGGTGTCGCCGAAACCGTAAACGAGCAGGGAGCCGCCGCTGGGGATCTGGTCCTGTTCGTCCACCACGAGGGCGTTGTGGGCGACGGTCGTGTGATACCAGTTGCGATAGAGCGGTTGTTCATACCAGACGATGCCGGGGTCGGGGGCGAGGATGCCGGTCTTGGTGGTCCACAAGTCGATGTTGAGCTTGTCGGGATGGCCGTGGGAACGGTTGGGACCGTAGTCGAGCATGAGGCTGACGGTGCCGTTGGCGGAGGTGTTGCGCAGGATGCCGTAGCCGACGTCGTTGAAGTGTTCGCTGAGCCATTCGACGGGCGGCATGCGGGCGTCGTCGGCGCGGTCGTAGAGGACGGAGACGGGGAATTGCTGGAAGCGGACGTCGATGCGCGGCGAGGCTTCGGGATGGTCGAGCACGAGCAGGTAGCGCGGATCGCGGTAACGAAGATAGCCGTATTCGTAGAGGTAGGATTCGCGGCCCACGATGGAGGCGCTGCCGGAGTCGTTGGCGGCGGGCGTCTTCAGGTCGGGGTAGGCGTAGGCGATGGCGGAATCGAAGAGTTTTTTGAGGGCTCCGTCGCGGTAACGATACATGTCGATGCCGTTGCGCCAGAGGATCTCGGCGTCGGCGATGACGGATTGCATGGCCATGAACTGGTAGCCGATGGCGCCTTCGGACCAGAGGCCGTCGGAGCCGATGGTCTTGTCGCTGAAGTGGAGCAGGACGCCGCCGTTCGGTTTCTCGCGAGTTCCGTTGGGGCCATACATGGCGAGCTGGATCAAGGCGTCGTCATCGGTGGCGTAACCGGTGATGAGCACGGCGGTGGTGCAGATGGCCGACCAGTTGGTGGGGCCGCGCAGGACGTGTTGGTTGGCGGCGATGAACTTGGCGGAGGCCTTGAGGAGGTTGTCCTCGATGTGACGGCGGTTTTCCGGAGTGATCGAAGGAGAGTTGTAGATGATGTCGTAGCCGCGTGCGACGGGGATCAGCCACGTGGCGTCGGAGAGACGTTGGTCGAAGAGCTTGCCCTGGTCGTGGGCGAAACCGGGGCGGTTGCCGGGCGCGTATTTCTCGAAGTTGTCGGCGTAGGCGAGCAGGAAGCGGCGGGCGTAGTTGGCGTATTTTTCCTCGCCGGACAGGGCGTAGATCGTGGCGAGGTTAGAGATGTGCAGGGAAAATTCGTTGTGGATGCGACCGTTGGGATTTTCGGGGAGGTGCGTCCATTTTCCGTCGGGACCTTGGACGGGAACGGGCAACGCGATGGGCAAGGCGATGCGCTCGTCCATGGCTTTTTTGAGCGCGGCGTATTGGGAGGCGAGCAGCGGGGAGGTTTTGATCATCGCGCGGAAGTGGGCGACGTCCTGCTTGTCCCACAATGTGCGGGGATGGCCTTGGGCCTGGCGGGGTTCGCCGTAAACGGACACTTGGGGCTTGGCGCGGGATTGGGTGGTGGCGGCGATGAAGGCGGGCGAACTCGTGACGGTGTAGTTGTCCACGGGCTTGAGCTTCTCCGAGAGATCGAGCGGGGAGAGCACGGCGATCTTGCCGAAGCCGCCCCAGTCGGGGCCTTTTTTGCCGTTTTTGTCGGTGCGATTGGGGTGTCCGCCGGTGGCGACGAGGCGGACGCGCTGGCTGACGGGTGAACCGGGGATGGCGATGCGAGTGGGTTGTCCGGGAGCGTCGGGGAGGGGAGCGGAGGCGACTTTTTTGTCGTCGATAAAGACATCGACGCCCGAGACTTGGCGGGTGCTGGCGTAGTCGAGGCCGGTGATCTCGATGGCGGCGATTTGAACGGGAATGACGAGGCGGACGTCGATGGTGGCGCCCTCGAATGGGTTGAAGATGGTGCCGCTGCCCTTGGTGATACCGAGCGCGCGGCCGGCGGGCCAGTCACGGTTGAAGCTGGAGTTGGTGCCCTTGGCGGTGGCGCCGAGTTCGGGGCGCGCGGCGTCGTAGAGGGTTTGGCTGAACGCGGAGGTGGCGCTGACCAACGAAAGGACGAAAGCGAGAATGGGCAGGGTTAAGGAGCGGGGTATCATTTGAAGGTAGAGGCTTTACCACCAGTTATGGGTTGAAGCAGAGGAAAGGGATTCTTCGAGCGGAGGGATGCCGGGGTGCCACAGGCGTTCCCACTCCAAGCTGACGACGCCGGAGTAAGCGTCCTTCGACAGCGCTTTGAGCAAATCAGCCATGGGGAACTCGCCTTGTCCGCACGGAATATAGGTGTAAGCGTTGTGCCCGTCGCGCTTGGAGACGCTGTCCTTCACGTGGATGTGGACAACGTGTGGGCCGATGGCGCGCCAGGTGTCCGTGGGCGTTTCACCGCCCAGCCGCCAGGTGTGATGGGAATCCCAGAGTATCGCGGTGCCTGTGGGGGCGCGTTCGAGGAAGCGGAGAATGAGTGGAGCGCGGAGCAGGGAGTCGTGCGTTTCGATCATGAGATCGACCCTCCAGCCGCGCGCGGAGCGCAGGTCGCACCACCAGTCGAGGGTGTCGAGCGCGCGCGTGAGCCCAGGGTTTTCATTGAACCCCGCGCCGTCGAAGACGCGCAGACGGGGGATGCCGGCGGCCTCGGCCCACGGCACGAATCGGAGCAGGGCGGTGCGTTCGGCATCGGTGTTTTCGGAAAGCCGGAAAGAAGTATCGAGAGAACAAATACGCACGGGAGTTTGTTCGATGCGGCCCGCGAAATCCTTGTGGAAGAGAAATATGTTTTCCAGGCGCTCCGTGAGATTGATCGTGCCGTCCATCGCGCGCAGTTCCACGGAGGGGATACCGTGGCGCTGAGCCAGATCGAAAATCTTTTCCAGCGGGAGGTCGGCGCAGCCGAGCGTGGAGAAGGCACGGGTGAAGGTGCGCGAGGTCGTGGCTGTCATCTTGGAATGATCAGGTGGCGGCGGGCGCGTCGTCGGGCCAGTTGGAGAAATCGAAGCGCGGGGTCCAGCAGAGTTCGCGGGCGGTGGGTTCCGTTTCCATGTGAGTCGGGCCGTCGCGGTGGCCGTGGATAAAATACGTGCCTTGCGCGTTCCGGGCGGTGGTGAGTGCGGCGATGGCGGCGCCGGCGATGTCGCGGCGGTCGATGAACTGCCAGTTCACGGACGGCTTCTGACGCTGGTATTTATCCGTGAGCGTGTCGGCGTCGGTGACGTAGGCGGGGCGGAGCGAGACGGCGGTGAAGTGGCCGGCGCGCTGATGGAAATCGATGATCTGTTCCTGGAGGTGCTTGGTCAGTCCGTAGAGGCCGATCGGCAGCGGAGGAAGACTGCGAAGGAATCGTTGGCCCGAGGCGCGGTAGCCGTCCACCACGGTGATGCTGGAGATGAGGACGACGCGTTTGATGCCCTGTTTGGCGGCCTCGGCGCAGAGGAGGGCGGTGCCCTTGACGTTGATGTCGAAAGGCAGCGCGGCGGTTTCGTAGGCGCGCTGGGGAGCCATGTGGGAAAGAACGAGGGCATCCACGCCGGCGCAGGCCTTGGCGACCGAGGCGACGTCCGACACGTCGCCGACCTGAAACTCGTCCGGCGTGCAGCCGGCGGGAGGCGGGACGACGTCGAAGGCGCGCACGGCGAAGCCGGCGGCTTGGAATTCGGAGACCAGCGACTGGCCGAGGAAGCCGCAGGCGCCGGTGATGAGGACGAGGGGTTTGGCGGAGAGTTTATCCGGTGAGTTCATGGACGGAGAAAACAAAAGGCGGGCGCGGAGTTATCTTTTGGCGAGTGGTCCTACTTGTCCGTTTTTTCGGGCTCGGGCAGCGGTTCGACCAGATTGCGGATGGCGATGCTGCTTTGCGGGTTTTCGGGAGTGCCCGGCTGGTCGTAGAGCAGCCACAGGGCGCGGGTGTTTCCGGGCACGATGGTTTGGGCAGAGCTGATTTCCAAGGACCAGTCGTCCACCTTGGGCACCGCGCATTTCAGCCAGAGTGCGGGCGTCGTCGAGTTGGGGTAGGAAACCAGTCGTGCCTGGCCGCGTGTGAGGGAAAACCTCTCGTCACCTGCGCTGATGGCCATGGCGTCTTGGGAAAAGTTATAAATACGAACGGTTCGCTGCGGATGGGCATTCAGTGAGGCGTCGATAACCTGGGGCTGAATCCGAGTGGTGACGCCGGCGGTTTGGGCGGCGGCCATGAGCACCAGCCACGGACCGCCCTCGGTGAATGTGATTTCGGCGACGGGCACCTTGGTCGGCGTGATCTCGGGGGGCACGGCGGGTTGCAGACGATAGATCTCGATCTTGCGATCCGGGGGAACGGGATAGGCTCGGGATAGCCGCTGGGTGCTTGCCGAAAAGAGCACCTGGGTTTTGCCGACATCGTAGTAGAGGTCTCCGATGACGGTCAGATCGCGGGCAATAATGATGGCCTTGAAGGTGTTTGGCCAGGATTGCGCGGACGGGGCAGCCCGGGTGGGAGCGACGGCCAGGCACAGGAACGCGACCAGCCCGAGGATTAGATTTCGTTGGAGGAGAGCCATCGGAAGGAGATGATTTTGAAGCGTCGGCCAAAGTCGGGCTGGGAGGCCGTGCCGGCGGCAGGTTCGTTGTAGTCGGGGTTGGAGGCGTTGGTGCTCCGGCGGTTGACGGGCTCGACGGTGCGTTGGACGGTGGCTTCGCACCAGGCGCGACCGGTGATCTCTCCGGTGAGAGGATTTTGCACGTCTCCGTAGGTGCGGATAGTGAAGGTGTCGGAACGCGCCGATAGACCGGGGCCGATGGCCGATAGGATGTCGGCCTGCGTCAGGAACTGCGGGGCGTTGGCTTCGAGGTTGCTGTAGGGAGCGACCCGCACGATGCGGTCGTAATCGCCGCCACGCATCGCCTCGCCATCAACGATCGAATAGGTGGTGTCGATGTCGATACTGCTGAAGTTGGTGGTGTTGAAGGGAGGTTTGCCCATGCTATTGTTGATCGAGGCGGCACCCGAGGTGGGAGTGCGGTCGAGGGCTTCGTGCAGAGTGCCCTTGACGGATTCACGGTAGTTGAACGGCAGTCCGGAGCGGGGCTCGTTGCCGATGCTGGTGACGGTGGTGTCGGGATTGTCGCGCAGGCGGCGGTTGACGAAGTCGCCCATAGAGACGAAGGGGCCGCGGTTGCGTATCTCGGCGACGATGGTCTTGGCGAGCGTGGCGATCTGGGTGTCGGTGAGCGCGCGGTAGCCTGTGAACGCCCAGTCGAAACGGTTGGGCGGAGGGGTGGGAAATTGCACTAAGGACGGCGGTGGATCGGAGAAGCGGGGGAGCGCGGCTCCGGCGGGATTGTCGGGCGTGGCGTTGCTGTAGTTGAGCCGGTTGAGACCGCCCAGCACGGCGCGCCAAGCCTGCTCGGACGTGGAGTTGATGTTGAAGCCGCCCTTGAGCATGAGGTGGGCGGCGACGAGGTCGGCGTTGCGTTTGTCGGCATCGCTCAGCGTGTCGGCGCCGGGCAGCCAGACGTGGC
Source organism: Rariglobus hedericola (assembly GCF_007559335.1). Classification (NCBI taxonomy): domain Bacteria; kingdom Pseudomonadati; phylum Verrucomicrobiota; class Opitutia; order Opitutales; family Opitutaceae; genus Rariglobus; species Rariglobus hedericola. Next base: position 826,814 of record NZ_VMBG01000001.1, on the reverse strand, counting down.
GGGGGTTGGGCAGGATGTCGGGGATATTCGTGACTCCGGCCGCATTGGTGCCGTCGTTGGGAACAGTGGAAACGAAGTAACGATCCCAGAGTATGCGGTTGACCAGATATTGGACGTCGTAGCTATCACCAGCGCGGAGGCTGTCATTGGTGTTCATTTTGCTGGCGTCGTAATTGTAGGTTTGGAGCAGGGGACGGTCTTGATCCACGGCGCTGGTGAAGCGAATGGAGGGCGCGTTGGCATTTCCGATCAAGTAGGCCGGATGATACATGCTCGGAGAAACTTCGGCATGCTGGAGCTGGCCGATGGACATGAAGGGTTGGTCTTCGCGCCGCTGCTCGAAAAGAATGCTGTTTTCGGGAGTGCCGCTGACCAACTTGAAGTCCCGGATCGAGGAGACCTCGCCGGACGCGGTCATGGAGGCCAGTTTTTCGGCACCGTTATATCCAGGCGTGAAGTTGACCGATTTACCGCGGCGCCCGTCCACGGTGCCCAATGGAGGCACGCCCATACCTTCGGCCCGGGGGTTGGCCACCACCAGATAACGTTGGCGGCTGGCCAGCAGGTGATAGACGACGGTGCCCCACTTTTGGGTGCCGGGGGTGGAGAGCAGGGTTACGCCGGTGTTGTTGGCGGGAGGGTTGTCGTCATAAGGATCATCATCGTTCTGAAGATAGGGCAGCGAGGAGTTGATCGAGCGCTGCGCCGGAGTCGCGTAGGCGCTGATTGAGCCGGAAAAGCCCATGTTCATGTAGGCTTGATACCATTGGTTGTTGGTCGTTCCGTCCGGAGGCCAGACGGGAAGCGGGCTGCGGTTGGTGTGCAGGTCGGGGTCCAAGCCAAGGTAGGTCGAAACGGCACCTTGGAATTGAAATTGGATGCCGGTGACGCTGGTCGATGCCTTGATGCGGTAAAACTCATTGGGGGCGGTGCTTTTGCCCGTGCTGATCATCGCGTATCCGGGCGTGGCGGTGCGCCTGAGTATGTTCGTCGGTTTCGAGCCGTAGGGCGCGCTGTAGACGGATGAACCGGTCAATCCATAGGTGTAGCTGACGCCCGGAGGTATATCTTCGGAGGCGTCGATAATGAAGCGCATGAAATGCGGCTTGCCGCTGCCGGTGGGAGGTGCGGTTTCGCAATTGTAAGCCACTTGGCGGGGACCGTCCACAATCTCCCAGGTTGAGGAGCCATCGACGCGCTTGATCAGTTGGAAAACCCCTGAGGCGTTGACCAGGCCGAACTCGTAACGGGCAGCCTTGATCGGGCGGGTGTAGGGGTTCCATAGCACGACGCGGGGAATGACGGCGAGGGCGATCTGGGTGCCGGTGTCGATGTATTCGAACTGGACGTCGGAGTAGGTCATGACCGGGTAGAGCCCGGGGTCGGTGGGCGTGGGCAGCCGCGGCACCAGCGGACTGCTCGCCGAGGCTCCGGCGGTGTTTTGCACATAGGTGCGCAGCTTGCCCCAGGACGGCAGGCTGTAGGGAAGGGCGCCGGAGGGCGGCTTGAACAGCAGATCGCTGTCCGCCGGCGAGCTCGCGCCGGTGGCGAGGATGGAGGAGAGGTCCTTCTTCAAACCGCCTGCGTAGGTGTCGGACAGCACGGACCGGGACGTGGTGGTGAGGTCGTGAAAGCGGAGCTTGCGGGCGGTTTCCCATACTCCTGAGTTGAGCGCGGAGAGCTGGTTCACCGACACCAACCGATTGATGGCGAGGCCCGTCGGGTCATACGCTGTCGAGCCGATGAGGTCGGCGCTATTGAACGTGGCGGTGGAACCCACTGGATTTTTTTTGTCGACCAGCTCGATCGCGGTGCGTTGCGCGGCGATAAATGCATTGGCGGGTGATGAGGGCGGCAACAATGCGGTCCCCGTTTCGGGCGCCAGATTGACGTGCGCCTTGATGCCCTCGTCGCCCACCCACCAAGCGTAGCGGCCGACTGTCTGACTGCCGGAACCGCCAGAGGCGAAACCGGGGAGCGCGCTGTCGGGCACTTGAATTTTGACCAAGGGGGCGCTGACCCGGTCCGATCCAGCGGACGCGGTCGCCGCACCCACCAGCAGGGCTTGGGTCTGGGAGCCGGAGGGCATGACTGCGGCAAGATCGAGCGTTTCGCCGGCAGGCATGTCGCCGGGTTTGTGATAGGTGGAGGTTGGCGTGACCGGTGTCTCCGTGAGGGTGATGTGGCCGTCCCCGGCTACATCGCTTGACGGCGAGAATCCCGTTTTGGATTCGTTCCCACTGACCAACCAGTTGAGCAGAATGGCCTGCGATCCTTTACGGGGAAGGGATCCGGTTTGGGTGACCGCGTCGGTGCCGGAGGCCGATGCATACACGGTCGCGATCTTGTTGGCGATCTGGGTCGGAGTATCGCCATAGTCGGAGGACACGCGGCTGCCGTAGACGCCGGTCCAGCGACCGTTTTTCTGCGTGTCGTTGACCAGGGTTGCATCGAGATCGGCCCGGGCGGTGGTGCGTTGGTCGGGGCCGGCGTATTTCTGGAGTTCGCCGATTGCGATGTTAAGGGCGGTGAGCGCGTTTTGACGGGCTTGGGCGATCTGCTGATTATTCGAAGCGACCTGTGTTTCTACACGTGTGAGCGAGGCCAGCGAAACGAGCAAAAGGACCAAAAAAGCCAGCAATGTTATGGTGATAAGCAGGGCAAAGCCCGATTGTGTTCGGAATGTGCGGACTTTTTTTCGCACAACAGGCTGTAATAAAATGCCTTGCATGTGATTTTTTGGCGGGGTGGGGCGGGCCGTGGGGTGACTGATGGGAGTTTAATCACTCGTTTGACTAATGAGGCAAGTTCAATCGCGTATAGAGAAATCGGTCATCTATCCACCAGGTGCTTTGGATGGATTTCAAAGAGAGTGCGCAGCGCTCCCTTCAGCGTTTGTCGGTTGTTGTGGAGCTTGCTCTCATGGGTCGATAAAGCATGGAGCTAAACACGAGTGGCATGATCTTCGCGTTTTACTGAATGGTCCATGTCAGGTTCTTATCGTGCTATTGAACGTTTGATCTGTAATTTTACATGGACGAACCCAGCCCGATTCCCATCCTGCTCGCATGTCAAGTTTACGTCCCTGTTACACCGGACGCCGCGCAGTATCCCTCAAGGACGTCGCCGCCGAGTTGGGTGTCTCCTATTCGCTCGTCTCGAAAGTCCTGAGCGGACGTTTGGGCAATACGGGGGTGCGCCCCGAGGTGAAGGAGGCTATTTTCAAAAAGGCCGAGGAGATGAATTATCGCCCGCATCCGCTCGCCACCGCACTCAAGCAGGGGCGGAAGGGTGCAGTTGGCGTGCTGGTGCATCCGATCGGCGAGCGGGGCAGTGAACTGGCGCACGATGTTTTGGAGGGGCTTTCGTCGGAACTGGACGACCATGGTCTGCGCATGTGGCTGCGCTTTTTTGAGACGGACGCGGATTTTACCCGGCAGTTTGACCAACGTATGCGAAGCGAAGTGGACGGCCTGATCGTAGTGGGTCTGCCGCATCCTTCGATTTACGATCTGTTGCTGGAGCTTAATCGCGGAGGGTTGCCGATTGTCACCGCGTTCGAAGAAAAGCCGATTGAAGGCGTGCCCAACGTAACTGAAAACACGGAGCGGCAGTGTTATTTGACCACACGCCATCTTTTGGCGCGCGGATGCAGTCGCATCGTTCACTTGAAAGGAACCATGCCCGCCCGCTATCAGGGATTTTTGGCTGCCCACAAGGATGCCGGAATCTCGGTCGATTCACGCCTGTTGTTTGACTGTAATGATTACCGGATTGAAAGCGGCGCACGCGCGGTGGGCGTGCTTCTGGATGCCGGCATTGGCTTTGACGGCATTGTGGCCCAGTCTGACCATCAGGCGCTTGGAGCGGTGCATGAGTTGATTCGCCGGGGAAAGCGCGTGCCGGAGGATGTGCGCGTCACGGGTGTGGACGATTCCGTGCTTTGCACGGCCTGCATGGTTCCGTTGACCTCGACGACCTCCGAAATGAAGCGGGTGGGGCGGGAAACTGCACGTCTGCTTTTTCAACGGCTTGAAGGAATCGACTGTGAATCCGTGGGCATTGAGCCGCGATTGGTGATTAGGGCTTCAAGTTAAGGTAAACTGCTTTCTTAAAGCGGGTAGCGTCATTATCACTTGTGCGTTGACGCATGTCACCTATCTAGTCACACGTTTGATATATTCCTATGAAACCTTGGAAATACCCCTGTGTTTATTCTGGCAGTGTATTGGTTGCGGTCTTGTGCCTGTTCGCCCCGCGGTGCGACGCCCAGGTTCCGTCACCCGAAGTTTGGGCTCAGCGGGGCGATGCGGTGTGGCAGCTCGCCACGACGAAAAAAAACGTGTCGCTGACGGGTGCCGATGGCCGCCGGGTTGAGGTGGCCGTGGTGGGTGCGGTGGATTTTCTGAAGCAGATTGATCCCGCGCAGGTGGAGATCGACGCGCAGTTGAATCCGGGGTTTAGATCAGCCTCGGGGGAGATGGTGAAGGACGACCAGCGGGAGATGGTGGACGCCCTCGACGGCCTGGGGGCCTTGCAAAGCGGCGGGACTTATCTGCGCCGGCCGGTCCCCTTGAACCGTGACGCGAGCGGTGCGCTGCTCGGACTGAAGGTGGCCGATGAGACGCGGCCTAACTCCAAACCCTTTCACCGCATCGGCGTGCGACTCGCAGGGACGCCGGCGGGGCGCCTCCTGTTTCTTTTCGAGATGACGGATGCCGACGGGAAAAACCCGGCGTGGTTTGCCCGTGAGTTTATTGCTCCCTTGCCCGGTTGTCCGTGGATGCCGACGCCGGAGTCGGTCACGGGTGACGGGCGGAAAATCCACCTGCGCAAGCTCGCGGTGTTTTTGATCGAGCCTTGGCAGGACCCGGCGGCGCGCATCCCCGCCAAGCTTTCGCGCGGCGATCTGAAGATCGATTTTGACGCCGCCGCGAAGGGACTGAACTGGGAGCAACTCAAGGACTGGATGACCGCCAATCTTAGCAACGAGACCGTGATCGCGGGACGGCCCTATGTCATTCAACTGCCCGCCGGAGTGATCAGCGACGCCGATGGACTGGGCATCTCAGCCAGCAAGTGGTCGAAGTGGGGCAAGGTCGTTTCCGAACTCGGCGAAGGGCGGAAGGTTTGGCTGGTCGGTCACCCGCAGACCACTATTCCGTGGCTTCGCACTTCAGAGGTGAACAATATCGGCTTTTTGTTCTGCCGGTTCACCCGGTTGGCCGACGACGGTGTCACCCAGGAGAAGGCAGCCAAATACGACACGGTTGTGATGCTCGACGGCCGCAACCTCGACTTCAGAAACAACTGGGTCGAGTGCCCGGACGGCGTCGCCTCGGGTGCCGTCATGGTGCGCAAGGTCACCCAATGCACGATCCTGGACAACCTCCTCGCCACCTCGGGTTCCACGATCACGACGCCCGGCGGCACGCAGGCCGTCTCCACCATCATCGCCCGCAACTGGTTCGAGCGCGGGCACGACGCCTTCCAGATGTATGGTGGTTGGACGGACTGCGTGGTTGCCTACAACCACGCCGCCGGTGCGAGTGGTTTCGCCAATCGCGAGGACGACAGCTGGCACCTCGGTGCGAATCTGCATTCGGACGATTTCCAATCGCAGGCGAACCAGACCGACATCCGTCCCCAAAGCTTCTACATCTTCAGCAATTTCTTCCAATTCGGGCGGCACAACTGGCCGGCCACGTGGCAGGAAATCGGCGGCGGCGTCCAGAACTTCATCATCGACGGCGACGCCTACAAAAACAGCGCGATCTACTGGAACGTGTTTCAGAACATCACGCCCGGCGGCCATCGCGGCATCATGTCGATCGCGCCCGACAAAGCCTTCGTGGTCGCGAACCCGAAAATGGACCAGAAAACCTACATCGAGAACCTCGCGATCATGGGCAACGCGTTCCTCGAACGTTGGGACAACTACAACCGTCCGCCCTACGGTTATTTCCGGCCCGCCTCCACGATCGGCGGAAAAATCGGCCAGCCCTTCTTCGAGTTGCTCAACTCCGAGAACGTTTACGGCATCGCCAATACCGACTTCATGCCCGCGCCCTTCAAGCAGACGGTGGACGGCCGGCCCGACGCCGACGCGCGCAAAGGCTGGCGCGCCAACGTGCCGACGCTCGCGGATGTTTACGAACGCCCCATTCTCTACACCGGCGAACTGAAGACCGGCTACAGACCCGACTTCTCGCGCACCACCTACGCCGGAGACAAGTTCCTCTCCGGGTGGGTGTCGCCGACCGACTACGCGCCCAAGCCCGCTTGGGTCGCCTCGCCCGGCGGAGCCGCGCGACTCACGCCGCTCTCCGAGCTGAAAAAAATCCCCGGCATGCCGACCGATCTGGCTGCCTTCCTCGGCGACCCGTCGCGCAAGGGAGGCTTCTTCGACGAGTTGTCCGGTCCCGTCGTGGCCGCCAAGAAAACCGTTTTGACGAATCCGTGGCGCGCCGGTTCGCCCGACGACGGCTTCCTGTTGCACGCGAAATTCCGCTCCGTCGGAAAACCCGGCACCTGGCGCGAGCTGCTCAGCGAAAAGAACTCCGCCGGCTCCTACCGCGTGGCGCTCACCGAGGCAGACACCGTCCGCTTCGAACTCTACAGCCAAGGACGTTTGGTCAGCCGGGTGGAATCCACCGACACCTTCAAGGACGGAGACCACCTGACGATACAGGTTTACACGCCTTATTTTCCCACGCCGCCCGAACACTATTACCCCTATGCGATGCTTCACAACGTCTTCGCCGAAGGCGTGCGCAAAATCCGCTACATGTCCGCCGACCGGCCGCCGACCGGCTTCACCGCGAAGGCCGACGAGCTGTATGTATGGATGGATACAACACGCCAGCACCGCTTCTTCGAGTGGCGCGGTGGCGAATGGCAGCCGGTGCTCGGCGGCGTTGATTCGGTTCACGCTTGCGCTATCCGCACCTTTTCGCTGCAACGCGACAAACCCTTCTCCGGGCCGAAGAGCACGCCCGCGTTCCGCCGAGATCTCTACCCCGTGGATGCCGGCCGCTGGTATACGCTGCACCTCGACGGACCCGGCGTGGACAGCACCTCCACGTGGCAGACCGACGACCTGCGCTGGGTGCGCGACGGCGTGCAGGCAGGCACCGTGCTGAGGAACGACGGAGGGCCCAAGCCGGTGGGCGCCAACAACGCCTTCAGCGTCATGCAAATGGCCTCCGGTCGCCCGCGCTGTTTCATCCGTCACAACATCGAGCATGCGGACAAACGCTGGGACTGGCAGTGGACGCCCGACGTGGATCTGCCGCGCGGCGAAGTCACGTTGTTCGGCAGCTTTGACGGCAGCTTTGAGAGCTTTCGCGTGATCCGCGGCGGTCAGGGTGAATACGGTCGCCCCGCCAACCTTCCCGCCTACCGCGCGGTGGAGAGCATGGCTTCGGCCCTGTCGTTCATCCGCACGCCCCTCGACGCAACCGGCCGCGCTCCCGGCTGGGGCAAACCCGACATCTATCTCAAAGGCCCATGACCGTTCTCCGTCGCCTCCCACGGCGCTCCGCCGTGATCTTCGGCATCCGCCTACTCTTGGTGGTGCTAGGTCTCTCGCTGCAAGGATTGAGATGCCCTTCTCATGAACAACGCAGAGCATAAGACCGCCACCAAAGACAAGATACCGCTTCTGGAGAAGCTGTTCTACGGAGTCGGTTCCGGCAGTTACCAGCTGTCCGGCGACGGCGTGAAGAGCCTGGCCAACCCGATTTACAACATCACGCTCGGGCTGAGTCCGTCGCTGATCGGTTTGGTGCTGATGATCTCGCGCATCTTCGACGCGTTTACCGATCCGCTGATCGGCCGCTGGTCGGACAACGCGCGCAGTCGTTGGGGGCGGCGACGGCCGTTCATTTTTGTCGGTTCGTTTCTCGCGGCCGCGGGTTTTGTGATGATCTGGATGGTGCCGGCGTCGTGGGCGGGGCAGACGCAGCCTCTGTTCATCTATTACCTGTGCACGATGCTGCTGTTTTATTTCTGCGCGACGATCCAGGTCGTGCCCTACCACACGCTGGGGCTGGAAATGACGGCGGACTACGACGAACGCACGTCGATCTCGGGCTACAAGATGGTGTTCAGCTTCGCGTTCTCGCTGCTGCTGCCGTGGGTGTTTCGGCTGGCCCAGTCTGAAGCCTTCTCCGGAGACACCATGGCGGGCATGCGTTATCTGAGCTACATTTTGGCGGGCGTGATCATCGTGGGTGGCATATTGCCCGCGATTTTCGTCAAAGAGCGCTACTACAAAGTCGCCCAAGGACAGGCGAAAACACCCTTCTGGCTCAGCGCGCGGCAGACCTTTGCGAATCGTGAATTCCTGGTGCTCACGGGGGTGATTTTGGTGAGCAGCTTCGGTCCGAGCATGGTCGGATCGCTGGCTCCTTACATCATCTACTACCACATGTATGGCGGCGACACGAAGGCGGGCGCCGAGATGGCGGCGATCGGGGCCAACGTGTTCTCGGTGGCCGCAATTCTGTTCACGCCGCTGATCGTCCGTTTGTCGTCAAAATGGGGCAAAGTGAAGGTGATGCAGGCGACGGTCTGGCTGGGCGCTTTCAACTCAGTGATGACGCTGGTGCTGTTCACGCCGGAGAGACCGTGGCTGGTGCTCGTTTATTTTTTCCTGCAGGCGCCGACCGCGGGCTTCTGGGTGGTGACCACCTCGATGAAGGCGGACATTTGCGACGATGACGAACTGCGTCACGGAACGCGGCGCGAAGGCATGTTCGGCTCTGTCGGTGGATGGATCGCCAAGGTTGGTCTGTCGCTGACCTATCTGTTGTCGGGCGTGATTCTCGACGTCACCGGATTCAACGTCGAACTCAAGGGGGCCCAGTCGCCGGACACGCTTTGGGAGATGAGGATGCTCTTCGCCGCCGTGCCCTTGGTCACCGCGCTGTTGTCGCTGTATTTCCTGAAAAAATACACGCTCGACCGCAAGCGCATGGCCGAGATCCGCGCGCAACTCGAAGCGCGGCGCGCTGCGATCTGACGGGGGCAGGTCGCTCCGCCACAGGGACAACGTCCGGGGAGGCGATGGGTCACGCGACGATGCGCGTTTACTATGATCAAGCGTGAACACGCATCCCGACTGCGGTGACCCAATTGCGCGATAATTAACAGGAAACCCTGCAGCGGATGGCTTTGATCGTTCCACAAAAAAAGACCCGCCTTTCACAGGCGGGTCCACTTGCGACAACCGGAGTTGTAAGAACCAAAAGCGTCTTAGGCTCGACGGCGACGAGCGCTCATAAAAGCGAAGACGGCCGCACCGGCGATAAGCGAGACACTTGAGGGTTCGGGTATCATGGAGGCCAATCCGGTCACGTCCAAGGTGATCGCGGTGGCGGAGTAGTTCAGTGTGAAATTGGCCGGATTGATCGCGGAACCGTTGAACAACACATTCGAAAAGGTGCCAACAATCGTCGACGTGGCATCCGTGCTCTCGAAAAGAGTGTAGGTGCCGTCTTGGATCACAGAACCAAGAATGTTCAGCGTGGCGCCGGACAGGATATTCAATCGGCCACCCGCACCCGCATTCAGACTCAGGACGACCTTGTCATTATTTCCGACGCCGCCAGAGCCGATTTGCATCTCGGCGATGCTACCCGCGTCCAAAGTGACGGATGCACGGTTCGTGGAGATGCCAGTCCCGCTATTGATGCCGGACCTGAAGGTTAGGGTGCCGATCTCGGAGCCGAAGGTTCCATTGCCACCGGCGGCCAGCTTAGCGGTATTACCAAAGGTCAGCGTTCCATAATTCATAACGGAAACGATGCCGGTTCCGCCAATCTTGGCACCATTGTTAACGGTGGACGAATTTACACCAAACAGCGAATTGGCCAGAATCGTATTGGCCGCCGTAAAAGATACCGCCTGAAGCACCGTTGCGGTATTGGCTCCATTCAGCACGAAGGTGCCACCTCCAGTGAATGTTTTGCTGACTCCGTTCGCCCAGTCGCCACTGGAAACAAGGGTGTTGCCCGAACCAATCGTCATTGTGAGCGTTGCGGATCCTGAAGAGGTAACTTTGGTGTTAATCGTGTTAACACCGGCACCGGCCGAGCTGATATTGGTCACTCCTCCATCAATGCGAAGGAGCCCACCACCCACGGAGTCGTTGATGGTCCAGCCTGCAGATTGAAAGTCCAGTCCCACACCAGTTTTGCTGGTTCCCAAAATGTCGGGCATATTGCTCGTGGGGGTGCCTGAGAAAACGGCGGTGCCATTGAATCCGGGAGCGTTGGCCGTCCAGTTGGAACTTGTGCCCCAGTTGGTGCTGGTGGCTCCGGTCCACGTTGTGTCGGCTGCAAAGCCGATTATCGGAACAGCCGCCAAGAGTGAGATGAGTTTTGGTAGGGTATGGGTTTTCATTTTGGAATGAGGGGTATGGATAAGCAGCCACTACGTTGCCGTAGCCCATGTGCCGCAACTATATCAGGGGTGAATACCACAGCTGAATCAAACGTGTGACTGATGGCAGTCATTGCAACCCTAAATTTCTTGTATCCGACTCTGCCGAGCAATCGGTGATCGGCCATGAGGCAGGGGCTCAGGTTTAATGCAAAACGAGTGGCGATGACATCGGTTTTTGCAGTATGCAAAAATAGCTGAGCAGTCTTTGGGATAAGACTGATGAGCGCCTGCTTGAGGATCTAGACTACAATCGCTCGGCTGGCTGCCTTCGTTGGTGACCGGACGCGGTCTGCGATGGCTATTTCGGACGAAGCATAGCGCACTGCCTTCACACAAACGATGATTGCATGGACGGGCATGTGCCGATCGGGATCGGCTCGGACCACATGCAAGCCGCATGGGCGGATCAGATCCCGGAGGGCGTGAAGTGCGCGTTATTATTGATCTTCGCTGCTTCGTCCTGGCTGAGGGACTGAATGTGACCGTCCATGAATACGACGTTCATCCGGCCTTTGTGACGGAAGGCGAAGGCGAGGGAGTTGGCCGACCAGGCGGGGGCACTGGCACCGTCACCCATGACAATCTGATCAAAAGGTGCGGAAGGCCCCACGCCGTCGCCGGGGCGTTCGCTTTCCAGCAAGAGCACGGTTTTCGCCGGATTTTGGAAGATGGCGAGGGGTTTCCCTTTCTGGTAGTTGAACAAGGGGCCCCAAGTGGGTAGCGGAGGGTTGCTGGTGGTATTGGTGTCGCCGGTATTGCCGTTCATGACATAGGCACGAGGATAGCGGGGGGTGGTGCCGAAGGGTTCCATGGAGGGGCAGTAGATCTGGCCGTTGACCGGAGTGTCACCCCACCGTTGGAGCGGGGGGCGGGGAGCGCTGAGGTTGGCCTCGAATACCATCGCATTAAGCGTATCCTGCCACGACGCGGAGGAGCCCCCCTGCGAGCGTTGCCCCCCGCCGGGGAACTGACCTTTGTTCTCGGAGGCGAAGATTTGGATGGCACCGCTGATCTGGCGGAGGTTGGAAACACAGGTGGATGCGCGGGCGGATTCGCGCACGGCACCGACGACGGGGATGAGTATCGCCGCCAGGATGCCGATGATCGCGACGACCGTAAGGAGCTCGACCAGAGTGAATGCACGCCTGCAGGCGGCGACGGAGGTTTTTTGGGATAGGGCTTTCATGTTTTCGAGGGGGTGAAACAGAAAGGAAGCCGTAGAAGAAACGACGGCTCCAGTGAGAGAGTAGTTCAGGACTGCTTGACGCGGCGGCGACGCAGGACCGTGCCGCCGAGTGCCAGAACGCCGAGAATCATCGCGGCGGTGGCGGGCTCGGGGATGGCGGAGACGGTGTAGGTGAGGTCGATCGATCCGTTTAATCCGTTGTAGGCGATACTGGCGCTGTCGATACCGGAGCCGAGGGTTCCGATGGTCAGGCCGCTGGCGAGGCCCGAACTGACAACCGAAGAGCCCGCGTCGCTGAAGAACTTGAAGAGGCTGACGGTGTAGGTGCCGGCGACTTGGGGGCCGGAGAGGGTCAGGTCGATGGCGTTGGAATTGAGCAGAAGGTCGCCGGTGGCGAAGTTCCAGAAAGCAAGCTGGTCGGACGAGCCGCCGTTGCCGGCGAGCGTGAAGTTGAATTTGGCTCCGGAGGCCATGTTGAGCACACGTGCACCGGTGCCGGAGATATTTACTCCGTCGAGAACGAAGGTGCCGAAGGTGGTGTCGCCGCCGGGGGCCAGGATGCCGCCGGATTGGACGAGAATCATGCTGGCGTTGTTGGTGGCGTTGAAACCCGCGATGCGGCCGGAGCCGCCCAAGGCAGCCCCCGAAGCCACCGTGTAGCCATTGCTAGTGGCGGACTGTGCATGAGTCCCGTTCACCAACAGCTTACCGCCGGAGACCGTGGTGGCCTTAATGTAGTTCATGGTCCCGGACAGGATCTGGGTGTTGGTGCCAGTCTTGACCAAGGCGATCGCGTTGCTGCTGCCGGCAATGGCACTGTCGCTGCCGATCTTGCCCGAAAATTCCGTGGTGCCGGTGGAAGACCCGCCGTCGAGGGTGAGCGTGAAGACGGTGGTGCCGGCGGACGGCACGTAGGTGACGGAGCCTGCACCCGAGAGCGTGCCTAGGGTTGCGGCCAGATTACCGCTCAAGCGTCCAATCAGGTAGCCGCCGTCATTCAACGTCAGATTCGTGGACGAGGTGAGCGCATTGCCATTCGCCACCGAGAGAAACGTGTTGGCGCCCATGACCACATCCAAGCCGCCTCCGAAGGTGCCGCCGTTTTCGACCGCGATACCCGCGATCTTGTTGGCATCGCTGCTTTCATTGAGGAAGGTCACCGTGCCACTGCCAGTCATGGTGCTGGTATTGGCGGAATTGAGGCGAATGACTTGGTTGGCATTCAGATTCTGGCCGCTGGCGTTGGGCATCGAAAGGCTGATCGACACATCGTTAGCCCCGAGATCCATGCCGCCGCTGAAAAGTAAGCCCGCCGTATTCAATGTTCCCGAACTGTTCGCCTGCATGGTGATGTCGCCGTTGACGAACACCTTGTTGGTCACAATTGAATTGATCGCGTAACTGTTGATATTGTTGGAGCCGCTTATCAAGCGCTGACCGCCAGTAAAAGTCAGGCTCCCAGAGCCCAAGGTGGTCGTGAAGGAGGTGCTGTCACTGCGGAAACTTAAGTGGAGGGCACCTGTCCCATTTAAGGTGATGTTTTCGGTCGCGTCGCCGGTAAAGAGCGTGCGCTGTGTGTTGAAAAACAACGTGGACCCCGATCCCAAATTCCACGTCTGGGCTCCGGCAAAATCGATCGTTCCGTTGATACCATTGGTGCCCGTAAAACTCAGCTGAGTGCCGCTTTCCAGTGTAAAGCCTTCCGTGCCCAATGTCATGATTCCGCTGTTGCTCGAAGAGGCTAGCGATACCGGAGCGGCCCCGCTCTGGAGTTTGATGCCAAGCAAAGTGGAACCGGTGTAAATAGGAGTGTTGGTCCCGTCCCAAATGCTGGTAAATACACCAATCTGAGTGCCGTTCGGAGCGACGTTTTCTGACCAAGCACCGGCCAAACCCAGTGCCGTGCCGTTATTCAACTTGGTGAGATCCGCGGCTTCAGCTGTTGTGGCGATCAAAGCGGCTGCGACCAGCGAAAATGCGGCGAAAGGCGAAGGGTAACGTCTGATATTCATATCAATGGGGAGGGGCAATTTTTAGGGGGTGAGCGAAACTAACTAGTATCGGCACGCAAAGGGGGCTGCTTTAATTCGTATCCAACCTTTGATTAAAGGGCGGATTGTCAAGAATGGCTTTAGTGAAACTCACAAGGCGATGCAGTCGATGAGGGTGGAAAGGATGCGGGCCGGGGTGGTGTCGCCGTCGCGGAAACGGTTTTTGGTGATGCCGACGGCGAAGCCTCGAGCGGGGTTGGCGTAGCCTTGCGAGCCGCCGTAGCCGCCGTGGCCGAAGGCGCTTTCCTCCGGGCCGATGTCGATGGCCGGGCCGCCTTGCATGTAGCCGAGGGTGAAGAGGAAGACGTTGCCCGGAGGAATCTCGGGGCGGGGCAGTTGCAGGGTCGTCGCCTCGCGAATGCGGGCCGGCGGGAGCAACTCGACGCCGTCCACGCCGCCGGGGAGAAGCGCGGCGTAGTGGCGGGCGATGGCGCGGGCGTTCATGATGCCGTTGCTGGCGGGCATGCAGGCGCGGCGGACATCGGGTTGGTTCATCCAGTTGTGAAGCAGTCCGCGCCACTGCGGAACCGTGGGACTGGGCGGGGGCGGCGGCTCGGCCGAGGCCGGGGGCTGTTGTTCGAGCGTGGCGACGTGCGGGGATTCGGAATCGGGCAGTCCGAAATACATCCCGTCGTCGATGCCGAGCGGGCCGGAGATTTCCTCCCGAACAAAGCGCGGGAAGGAGCGGCCGTCCACGCGGCGGATGAATTCACCGACGAGCCAGCCGTAGGTCATGGCGTGGTAGGCTAGGTGGGTGCCGGGCGCGGTGGCGGGCCGGGCGGCGGCGAGAGCGGCGCAGACTTGGTCCCAGTCGAGGGATTGCTCGTGATCGATTTCCGCCGGCACGGCGGAGAGGCCGGCGGTGTGGTCGAGCAGGTGGCGCAGCGTGATGCCGCCTTTGCCGTGGGCGGCGAATTCCGGCCAGACCGCGGCGACGGGAGTCTCGTAGGTCGTGAGCCCGCGTTCAACGAGGAGGTGGGCGGCGGTGGCGGTGACGCCCTTGCCGGTCGAGAAGACGGGGAAGAGCGTGTCGGCGGTGACGGACGGCGCGTCGGGCGCGCGCGACATCACTCCGGCGACGGCGTCCACCACGAGGCGGCCGCGGTGATAGACGGCGACCTGCAGGCCTCGCTCGGAGCCATCGGCCACGAGTTCGCGGAGGAGAGATTCGATGCGGGTTTGCGGGGAACTCATGGGCGATGCGTCGTATTCGTTTTAAAACTACGCTAACTCAGCGATGGTCGGCGACGTGGGCGGCGGGGGCTTTGTCGGCGGAGGTCAGCGCGATCAACGGGCGGCCGTTGCGAACGCCGGCCAGGGCGGAAGGCGTCTTTGCGTCGGTCGCGGGCGACCATTTCCAGAGGTCGGTGCCGGCGGGGCCGGTGACGGCGAGGAGCAGGGCGTCGCCGTCGGGTTTGGTGGCGAGGCTGACGCCGCGTTTCCACGGGTCGATGAGGACGGCGAAGCGGACGGGCTCGGGCGCGAGGGAAAACTGGAACTGGCGGGCGAGCAGGTGACCCCAGCGTCCGCCGACGAACCAGTCGTCGAGCGCGGCGTTGACCGGCCGATCGGCGAGGAACTGGAGCGGCACTTCGCGGCCCGAGGCGGCGACGACTTTGGCGCGGCCTTCCTCGGCTTTCACGAAACGGCCGTCGGGGATGAGTCCGCGCCAGGTGAGAGGTTCCTTGGCCGCGGCGGTGGGGCGCACGTCATCCAGGAGCAGGATGTAGTCGCCGGGGAGCCAGACGGCGGTGCGGCGGAAACGGTCGAGCTTGCCGCGATAGGCGGGGCCGGTTTCGCCTTCGATGATGGCGCGGCCTTGGGCGTCTTGTTTCCAGCCGGTGAGGTAGGAGAGCTCGCGCATGTCGCCGTCGGCGACGGGCTGGGTCCATTCGTCGTCGTCCATGATCTGGCCTTCGGTGCCGATGGTGAGCGTGTTGTTGTCGCGGGTGAGTTTGTGGGTGGAGTAAACGCCGGGGTGGAAAATTTTATCCGCGCCGACGGTGAGGGAGAAGGCGTTGGCATCGGGATCGTCGTGGGCGACATTGACGTAGTGGGGCTTGCCCTTGTCGTCGGCGTAGGCGTGACGGTAGGCGTTGAGCGCCTGGCCGCCGTAGGGGCCGCATTTGAAGGTGAAGATGACGGCGTCTTTTTCCCACGAGTCGCGGAAGGAGGCGGCGCCGAGGTCGGGGAAAAGGTGGGTGGTGGGAATGGCGCGGTAATCGCCGCCGGTGAGGGTGGGATCGTAGTAGGCGAGAAGCGTCCACGGCGGCAGGACGGGGCGACCGTCGGCGCCGGGAACCATCATCAGCTCCATGCGGCGTTGCAGGGCGGCCTGGGCGTTGGCGTCGCGCGAGAGGCGGGGGCCGGCGAAAAAGGGCGCGTCATCGTAGTGGAAGCGGAGCGTGGCGTTTTGGGCGTCGCCGAAACTCACGAGGCTGTTGTCGGCGGGGACCCAGTAATAGAGTTGTTGTTTCCACGTGGCGGCGAAGCCGGGGTGGCGGGCCATTTTGGTGCCGAAGCCGTTGTCGAGGATGACGGCGGCGTCGTAGAGGGAGCGGAGGCCGAACTGCTGGTAGCCGGAGCCCTCGTGGCAGTCGCCCTCCTCGGGATACCATTTCATGATGAACTCGGCTTCGGCCTTGAGTTCCTTGCGCAGGTAGGCGGTGTCGAGGCCCGGCTCGTCGGCGATGGCGAGGACGGCGGCGGCGAGTCCGCGCAGGCGATACCAGCGGTGGTTGGGGGCGGGGTCCTGCTGCCAGTATTTCACGACGCCTTTGGCGAGTTGTTTGTGGCCGAGGTAGAACATGCGGCGGGACTGGACGAGCAGGCGTTCGGCGACCTGGCGGCGGAATTGCGGATTGAGGTCGGCGTAGGCGGCGTCGAAGAGCACGGCGACGGCGAACATGTTGCAGGCGGCGCCCATGTTGGCATCGAGCTCGACGGTGTCGGCCCAGTAGGGCTGCTCGAGCATGCGACTGAGGACGTTGGAGATCGCCTCGAGCGTCTGCGGGTTGGGTTCGAGCGCGTAGGCGTAGGCGAGGGAAGGCCACTGTCCGCTGGCCTGGGCGAGGGCGGGCGTGTCGTTCATCACCATCGGGAGCGGGTTCTCCTTCGGCGCGCGGTAACGTTTGGAGTCGGCGATGATTTTGTCGGCGGTCTGCTTGAGCAGCGGCGAGGCGGCGACGTTGGCCTTCATCTTGGCGACATCCTGCGCGGTGAAGAGCAGGCGCGGATGTATGCCCTTCATCGCGGGCAGGAGCGCCGGCGCGTCCGGCGTGGCGGGATCGGCCGCGGGGATTTGGGAGAGGTTGCTCTCGTAATCCACCTTGGCGGCGAAGGCAGGAACGGCGAGCAGGAGGGCGAGGGAAGAAAGGAGGAGGCGCATGGGAAAACGGGTGGGCGGGGGGTTAGTCAACGACGACGACGCGGTCGATGATGAGGGTGTAGTCGCGGGTGTTGTTGGTGGCGTTGGGGGTTCCGTTCCATTGGAAGCCGAAGCCGTGGATGGGCGGGCGCGGATTTACGCCCCAGTAGGTGAACACGATCATGGGAATGCGCAGGGAGATGGTCTCGGACGGGGTCTTGCCGCCGGGGGCGCCGTCGGCGAGGCCGGCGCGGGCGACCTCCTTCTGGTTTTCGTCATAGAGGATGAAGGCGTTCCAGAGGTTGTCGGCGCGGCGCGAGTTGACCTGGCCGTTGCCGAAGGTGGAGCGGTTGGCGCCTTCGAGGCGGAAGGTGATAAGCACGGCGGCGTGCTCGGTGACGGAGAAGGACGGGGCGAGCTTGGGATTGGCCGCCCAGCCGAAGCCGGTGTCCACCGTATCATTTCCGCTGATACGGACGACGAGCGAGCCGTCCGGGCCGCGCTCGAAGGGGTATTTGCCCTTGTTGAAAAAGGTGATCTCGGCAGGCGGAGTTTTTTTGTCGAAGAGAACCATCTTTTCGACGGGTGGCAGGCTGACGTCTTTGACGACGGTGAAGGCGTGCAGGGGCAGGGCGACGAGGAGCAGGGAGAAGAGGGCGGGGAGTTTCATGGGCGGGGAAGGGCGTGTGGGCGGAGAGAGGTTAGCGAAGATTGGGGCGGTGGGCATTCCACATTGCGACGAGGAAGGGGGAGGGCTGGTTGGCGGGCGCGGGCTCGGCGAGCCGCCAGGTCATGAAGCGGTCGGCGTAGTCGAAAAAGGCGTCGTGATTCCAGGCCTGCTTCAGGCCCATGGCGCGTGCCGCGAGGGCGAAGGCGGGGTTGACGGCGCCGTTGATGTCGCGATAGGTGGCGGTGAAGTGGGCGTTGTCGGATTGCGGGTAGGTGCCGTGGCGGATGCCCCACTCGGGCGTGCCGATGTCTTTCTCGGCGTAGGGAACGAGGGTGGCTCGTTTGTCGGGTTTCCAATCGAGGCCGCCGGTGAGATTGACCTCGGCACGGGTGACATAGAAGTGCTGCTCGTTTTCCTGAAAGCGGGTGGGCCAGCGACCGGCGTCAAGCATGTGTGCGTCTTTGATCAAGGCGCCGGCGAAGAGGATGGGCCACTTGCGGCCGAGGCCGTGGCCGCCGTCGGCGGGCCAGCCGCCGCCGTTGTCGGCTATGCCGGCGGAATCGATGCCGTATTGGACGAGGCCGATGATCAGGTGATTCTTGTCGGGGTTGGCTCTGGGCGCGTCGTCGTCGGTAAAGAGGCGCAGGGTGGCGTCGCCGACGAGACGGCCCATGTCGCGACCGTAGTTGGGCATGTTGAGCGAGGGATGCGTCCAGTCCGCCTGCCAGCCGTTGACGTGATCGATCCAGGACCGGGCAAAGGCGTTCGCGAGCACATCGAAGGCGGGCGGCGTGACACCGGCGGGGAGTGCGAGGCGGGGGAGCTTCTTGTAGTCGAGTTGGGAAGCGCGGAACTTGATGGATTTGTCCGCACCGGAATACGGCGGGCGGAAGGCGTCGGAGGGCGGCACGGCAGACAACACGGTGAGCACTGCGGCTGAGCGCAACGTGGGGCGCGGTGTGTTGGTGGCGGGATTAAAGCGGGGCGTGCCGGGCTCGGTGTCGGTGGACGAGTTGTAGAGCCAGCTGACGGTGGAGACGAGCGTGGTGCCGGGGGGCAACGCCAGAGGGTTGTCGACCGATAGCGGACGGCCGTTGGGCAGGGCGGCGTTTAGGGCGGCGACGTAGTTTTTGAGGCTGCTCTCGTAGCCCTGCTTGGCGTCAGTCCCGGGGTTGACCATCGAGCCGCTTTGGCCGGGTCGTGGCGTGTAGTCGGGGGAGCTGAGCGTGTTCGTGATCGAAGTCACGGTCACCGGCCCGATCACCCACGGATCTCCGTTCACGAAGGCACCGGTCTGGCGCGATTCCATCAAAGTCCAAGTAACACCGTTGGACGTGACCGACGTGACGGCCCGCAAGCTCGTGAACCCGGAGACGAGAAGGAGGAGAAAGCAGAAGATGCGAACAGGCATCGGTGAGGACGGAAGGGGGAGGCTTATGCCAGCATGCAGCCCGAGGAGGACACGCGGGCAGGGGGTGAAGAGGACCGCCAAAAAAGTTATTTTACAGACTTGCTGTCAACGCCTAAAATCACTCGTTTGATTCACGAGAATTTCCCTGAACTCGGCCCCTCAATGATCGGCCGCATGGAATGCTCCCTTTCTATCTCCCCAATGAAGCATCTGAACTCCTCCCTGGCTCCCGCCTCCCGGTCGTTTGCCCCCGCTTCCCCGACGAGGGAAGTGCGCTCGCTCGACGGGTGCTGGCACCTGGCGTTTGATCCGGAGAATCAGGGTTCGGTCCAAGGCTGGCAGGCCGTATTTCCCGAAGAAGCGATCGAGGCGGATGTGCCCGCCGTTTTGGAATTGGTGCGGCCGGGCTACGATGGCGTGGTCTGGTATTTGCGTCGATTTGAGCTGCCCGGAGACTGGGTTGATCGCACGCTGCGGCTGCGTTTTGACGCGGCGCAGTATCACGCCGAAGTCTGGCTGAACGGCGTTCGCCTCGGCGCGCATGAGGGCGGCTTTTTGCCGTTTGAGTTCGATGTCTCCTCCAAGGTGTGTGCCGGTGAGAATACCGTGGTAGTGCGTGTGGTGAATCCGCCGATGGACCGCGAAATCGATGGATTCCGTTGCGGAGCGCCGCTCAACCAAGGCCCGATTCCGGTGGGCAAGGCGGGCTGGTATTACAATTTCGGCGGACTTTGGCAGAGTGTGAGCCTCATCGCGACCGACGGGCTGGCGATCACACGGATCACGCCCGAGCCCTCACTGGCGCGCGACGAAGTGGTCGTGAAGCTGGCCGTGGGGCTGGTGGCTGAAGCGGGTTCCTACGAGATCGCCTGCGAGATTGTGGATGCGGACGGTTTTTGCCCGTGGCCTGTTGCCCGCATTCGTCGTCGGCTCGGACTGGGCGTCAATCAGCTGAGCCTGCGCATCCCGTTGCCCGGTGCGCGGCGTTGGTCGGTCGAGGATCCCTTCCTGCACACGGTGCGGGTGACGGTGAGTCGCGACGGGGGCGTGTGCGACAGCTCTAGCGTGCGTTTCGGGATGCGGGAGTTCACCGCGCGCGGCGGGCGTTTCGAACTCAACGGACGCCCCGTCATGCTGAAGGGTTTCCTCCACCAGGGTTCTTATCCGCGGTCGCTGGTGCGTCCGCAGGACCGCGCCTTTGCGGAGCGCGAGTTGCGGTTGGTGAAGGAAAACGGCTTCAACTTCATCCGCGCCCACTTGCAGCCGGCTCTGCCCGAGTGGCTCGATCTCTGCGACGAGATCGGTCTGCTTGTCATGGCCGAGCCCCCGATCGGCTGGATGGAACGCACGCCCGAGGCCGAGCAGCGCGCCTGGCGGGAAATCAAGGGCTTGGTGGAACGTGACGCGCACCATGCTTCGGTCGTCGTGTGGTGTCTGATGAACGAGGTCTTTCATCTGCGCGGGTTTTCTCCGCAGGTCGTGATCGGCATGACCACGCGATGGCTCGCGCGGTTGCAAAAACTCGATCCGACGCGTCCGGTCATCGATGTGTCCGGCGGACACGGCATCGCCGAGGGCGGTGGTGCCGCGGACATGCTGCCGGATACGGCCAGCCAGGGTCGAACGGCGCTCATGACGCTGCCCGGCGTGCCAGGAACGCAGCCCGTGCTCGACGCGCACATCTATCACGAGTTCCCCGTGCCGGAGGAGATGCTGCGCCGGTTCCGCGAGGTGGGACGCGAGGGTCCGTTGTTTTTCATCAGCGAATACGGCGCGCCTCCGGTGCCGCCTCAGTTCGATGAAGTCATCAAGGGTTACTCCGCCGAGGATCGCGCGGCCGGTTTGGAGGATTACCGTTTGCACGCCGATTTCGCGGACTCACTTCAACGCCATTTCCGGCACCCCGCGTTGGTCCAAGCCTGCGGGACGCCGCGTCGTTTTATCGAGCAGTGCAACCGTCTTCGCGCCGACGAGGTTTACGCCATCACGACCGCGTTGCGCTGCAATCCGCGTATGGCGGGCTACTGTTTTTGCCAGCTGGCCGATGCCAGTGGCGAGCTGTTCGGCGCGGTCGATGTCTGGCGGCGTCCGAAGGCGACCCTGCAGGCGATCACCGAGGCCTCTGCTGCCGGCACGCTCGCGATCGTCACCTCTCCGCGTGTCGCCGCGCCCGGTGCGCCGGTGGAATTGGAGTTGATCTGGCTGGGCGGAGGCGACGATCAGGTCTCGGCCAAACAGGCCTATTGGTCGCTGGAGCTGTCCATCGACGGCGTGGTGGAGAAGCGTTGGCGTGGACGTTTTCAACCCGTTTCGGGAACGCCCCGGGTGCTGTTGAAGAAACAACTGCGTGCTCCGAAACGGGCCGGACTCTGGACGTGGCGTGCGGAGGGACAGGCCGGGGACCTCGTGCTGCACGGACGTCACGAGATGCGCGTGGTCGCTCGTCCCCCGCGCGTGCGCACGGCGGCGGTGGTCGGCGTCCCTGACTCGGTGCTGGGCGCTGCCCTGGGCAAACTCGGTTTTTCGCTCACGCCCTTCGGCAATAATTGTCGCGAGGCCGATCAGCCGGTCTTTCTCGACCAGTCGCGCGTCTGTCCCAGCCGTCAGCTCTGGTTCGAGGAGATGGGGCAATTGCGGAAGATGCTCCAAATCGGCGGCTGCGCGGTGCTCTTCAACCCCGAAATGGCGCTCCTGCGTGAGGTGATCCCGGAGGCGGCGGTGCGGATGCAGCCCATCATGCGCGCCGTCGGCCATGTCTCGAACGAGGTCTTTGGTGACCTCGCGGGCAACGGGCTCATGGACTTTTCATGGGCGGAGCTGATTCCGGGAAAATACGACCGTGTGGACGATGTCGATGCAGCGGGCGGGCGCGTGCTGGCCGGCGCGCTTTCTTTCAACATGTGGACACGGCCGGCCGCTTATTTCCATGGCGCGTCGGTTTACTCCCTGCCGGTCGGCCGCGGAACGCTGGTGGTCTGCCATCTGCAGATTCTTCCGGCGCTCGCCGCCGGAAGGCCGGAGGCTGAGGCGGTGCTCGCCTCGCTTGCGAAGTTCGCGACGGGCTGTATCCGGAAGCCAGATACGAAGAGACTGCTGTCGCGCTGCATCGACCCGCTGGTCGCGGATTTGACGGCGTCGAAGATCATGGCGGTCTCCGTCGCCGCTCCGGGCGCGAAATCGGCACGCAGCGAGAAACGCCGACTCGCGACCAAATAAACCAGACTGAATCCGATGGCTCCTTCCCGTCCGCTGTTTCGCAAGCCGTCCGGCCTGCGCGGTCTGGCGGCTTTTATTCCAGCTTTTCTTCTCGTTCTGGGCGCGCCTCATCCGGGCCAGGCCAAGGGCACGGATACCAAGTCCGGTGAGGCCAAGGTGGTTTATGCCGCCTCCGACGACGCGTTGCCCGCAGGGGATAAACTGATCGTAACCGCGTTCATTCGCCACGCGGTTGAGTTCGCCAAGCAGCGTAATCCCGAGCGCGTTTCGCGGGATTGCGCGCGCAGCCCGGAATCTTTCGCGTGGGTCGATTTTCGCTACCTGAACTGCCTGAACATCTCCTACGAGCTGACAGGCGACACCCAATACCTCGATCTCTTCCGCGATACGTTCCGGCTCTATCTCGACATCCTCCGGCCGGCTTCGGACGGCTTTCTCGGGTGGATGGGCTCGCCGATTCCTTCGCGCCTGTCCGCCGACAATCCCACGCTGCAAATCGACGAGCTGCAGATGAGCTTTCGAGCCATCTCCATCCTTTCGCGCTGGATCGAACTCGCCCGCGTCAGCCCGTCCTACGCCGACCAAAACCAGGAGACGATCAAAGCCTACCTGGACCTGATGGAGTCGCAGCTTTACCCTAAGTGGGACAAGCGCGGTTATTTTGCGGAGACGGGCGAGGGGCGAGGGGTTTATCGCGGACTGGATTTTCCATCCGACGGTTTTTTGACGCTCGCGCATGAAAAAACTGCGCTGGTGGTGGATGGTTTGCTCGCGCTTCACCGTGTGACGGGCAACGACTCTTACCTGAAGCGCGCGCTGCAACTCGGTGCGCGTTTCAAAGACTGCCTGTCCCTCGTTGACGGTCACTACGAATGGCTCTCGTGGTGTCCGGCGGGGCCATGGGACGTGGCACCCGGCGGCGCGGACGCGTGGAAAGTGGGCTGGATGGCTCCGGACCCGAGGGGCGAATGGTATGCGGCCGGTGTCTCCATCGCCACCAGCCTTTACCGGCATGGCCTGCTCTTCACCGACGAGGATATCGGCCGCTTCCTGCGCACCCAAAAAGAGATGTGCTGGAACGGAGACACCGAGCGTCCCGCCTACCGCACGGTTTCCGGGCAGGCCAACAAGTTCACCGTCGGCCGTTTTCTTTCGTATCAACTCGCCCACTACGACGAGACCCTTTCGCGCCTGGCGTTTCGCGGCCCGCACGAGGAGGAGGCCGGGCGGAACGCTGCGTCTTCCTGGCTCGGCGGCGCGGATGCGCAGGACTATGTCCGGGAAAAGTTCGTGGTGGCGCCGGGCATCCGAGCAAACCCCAGGTCCTTCGAATGGGTCGGCCGGCGTTTTCTGGAGAACCCGCCCAACCGCGCGTTGCACGAACAACTGGATCGCGAGCGCACCACGCCGGATGTGAAGGTGCCCTGCAAGCCGAGTCAGGTTTCGTTTGCCGCCGCTTTTTAGGCTCGGTTCACGCCGTTTCCGGACTGCTTACTCGCTCGGGGCGGAAGCACTGTCTCGCCGAGTGCGGCGGGCAGGAGGCGGCGCATGGCGTCGACGAAGGCGCGCAGTGCGGGCGGATACATTTTGGCGTAGGGGTAGGCGATATGCACCGGTAGCGGTGCGGCCTCCCATTCGGGCGTGAGTTGCCGGAGCGCGCCGGAGGCGAGGTCCTCGGCCACCAGCCAGCGCGAGACCACGGCAACGCCGAGGCCTTGGAGGGCTGCCTCGCGCAATGCGTAGAGATTGTCGGTGACGAGGCGCGGACGCAGGGCGACGCGGCAGGTTTCGTCACCCCTGCGCCGGCGCAGCGTGATCTCGCGGTGGTAGTAGGTCTTGATCGCGAGCCAGGGCAGGCCGGCGAGTTCGCGCGGCCTGGACGGAAGGGCGCGGCCCTCCGTCACGGACGGCGCGGCCACCACGATGCGAGGCACCTCGGCCAGGCGCACGGCGACGACGGCGGCGTCGTGCACCTCGCCGACATGGATCGCGCAATCCACGCCTTCGGCCACGAAGTCCGGCGCGTTGTCGCGCAGCAGCCATTCAACCGTGACCTTCGGGTGGCTGCGTAGAAAATCCGCCAACGGGCCGATCAGCAGGCGCTGGCCGAAGGCGTGGGGCACCACCACGCGCAGCAGGCCGGCGGGCTCGGCTCCGGCCCCGCGCAGCTCCGCTTCAAATTCGGACCAGCCGGCCAGCAGCTCGAGTGCCCGCCGGTAGCAACGTTCCCCTTCGTCGCCCAGGCGGATGCCGTGGGTGGAGCGATGCACGAGCCGACAGCCGAGCTGCCGCTCCAATTCCTGAAGCCGCCGACTGACGGTCGGCTGAGTGGTGCCGAGCGAGGCCGCCGCGGAGGAGAGCCCGCCCGTCTCCACGATGCGCACGAAGGTTTGCAGCAGGTCGAGCCGGTCGGCTCCGCCCGCAGGCGAAGCGGAGCGGGCAGGGGAGGTCGCGGGACGAGAGGGGCGTGATTTGGCCATGCGTTTAGCGTATGACCGTTATTTGAGCGCGGCCACTACCCTTGGAAAATGAGATCGGGTAGGCTGATGGCGACATGAATGCTATTCGATCAACGCATGACAATACGGCCCTCGCCGCCTCCGCTTCGGGCAGTGAAGGCGGGGAACTGACGGGCGGGCTGACTTTCCTGCTGGCGGCGGTTGCCGGGCTCGGCGTGGCGGCGCTCTACTACACGCAGCCGATGCTCGCGGTGATGGCGGCGGACCTGCGGGTTTCGCCGGCGGCGCTGGGGGCGGTGCCGATGCTGACGCAACTCGGCTATGCGGCCGGTATTCTCCTGCTTGCCCCGCTGGGCGACCGGCTTGATCGGAGGCGCATTATTCTCGCGAAGACGGCGACGCTGGCCGGCACGCTCGCGGTGGCGGCGTTTGCGCAGGGCATTACGGTGTTGTTGGCCGCGAGCTTTGTCCTGGGTCTGGCGGCGACGTTGGCGCAGGACGTGGTTTCCTCCGCCGCGACGTTGGCGCCGGAGCGCAGTCGCGGCCGCGTGGTGGGTTCGGTGATGACGGGGCTGCTGCTGGGCATCCTGCTCTCGCGCGCGGTCAGCGGACTGGTGGCGCAATATTTCGGCTGGCGTGCGATGCTCGGTCTGTCGGCGGTCGGCATGGTGGCGGCGATGGTGCCGGTGTGGCGTCTCCTGCCTTCGCTGCGCGTCACTACGCGGCTGCCCTACGGCGAGCTGTTGCGTTCGCTGGGCGGGCTGTGGCGGCGTCATCCGGAACTGCGCCGGGCGGCGTGGGCGCAGGGGCTGCTCGCGGTGGGCTTCAGCGCCTTCTGGTCCTCGCTCGCGCTGATGCTGAGCGCGGAGCCTTTCCGGTTGGGCAGCGCGGCGGCGGGTGCTTTCGGACTGGCGGGAGCGGTGGGCGCGTTGGCCGCGCCGCTGGCCGGCCGGCTGGCGGACAGACGCGGTCCGGCCTGGGTGACGCGGATTTGCTCGGCATTGGCGGTCGCCTCCTTTGCCGGAATGCTGGGCGCCTGCTGGCTGGAGCCGCGCGCTCAACTGGCTGCGATGGCGCTGGCGGTGGTGGGATTTGACCTCGGCGTGCAGGCAACGCTCATCGGCCACCAGACGATCATCTACGGACTCGATGCGGAGGCGCGCAGCCGGCTCAACGCGGTGCTGATCGCGGCGATGTTCGCCGGCATGTCGCTCGGGGCCGGGCTTGGCGGGGTGTTGCTGCAGGCTGCGGGCTGGAAGGGCGTGATGGCGCTCGCCACCGTGTCGTCGGCCGTCGCGTTTGCGTTGCGCCTGCCTAGAGGAAGCCGGCCTTAAATTCAGGCTGACCAAAGCCATCGGACAGCACGGGCATGAGGAGTAGAAACGCGGGCAGCACGGCTGTCGCGAGTTCCAAAAACGAAAGATATTTGCCAGTTAATCACATGTTTGATTAACGGCTTGAGTTTTCGTAAAGAATACCGGAAAGGTGGCTGCTCAATATGAGCAGACACCCCTACCTGCGCGCCGTTGCGGCTTTGCTTTGCCTCTCGATTTTGGTCTCGACGCTTCGCGCCTACACGCCGGCCAACTTGCAGACCGCCTCGGATGGCACTGTCCAGACCATCCCCCTTGAGGCCGCCGTTCAGGCGAGTCCCGCGCAGATACGGATAAAAACCTACGCGCCCGGCACCTTTAGCATCTACCGCAAATCGCCCGACGCGCTCTCCTGGGGCGCCGCGGTCGCGACCGGCGTCTCGCTCGCGGGCGAGGGCACGTGGACGGACAACACCGTCTCCGTCGGCACGCTTTACGAGTATCGTTTCGTCAATACCGCCGGCACGACGACCAACTCGATTTATCCCTCGGGCTACATCCTGTGCGGTATCCAAGTTGACGGCACGCAGCCCAAAGGCCGCATGGCCGTGGTCGTGGCCTCCGACGTCCTGACGACGCTGCCTGCCGAGTTCGCGCAATACAAAGCCGACCTCTTCGCTGACGGCTGGACCGTGCACGAGATCCTCGTGCCGCGTGCGCCCAACTACTCCGCGCTCGGCAACGGCAACATCCTCACGACCAAGGTCAACGCCGGCGGCTCCGGATACGTGAACAGCGACTACATCACGCTCACCAACGCCTCCGGGAAAACCGCGCGCGGCAAGATCACCGCCACCAACGGAGTCGTCTCCTCCGTCTCGATTCCGAATGCCGGCGGCGGCACGGGCTTCTCCGCCAATGAGGCGCTCACCGTCTCGGGAGGCACCTCGACCGGAACCGGCGCCACGCTGATCGGTCGCGTCAATACCGCCCAATTCACCCTCCGGTCTCCCGAAGCAGTCACCGGCGGTTCCGGTTACACCCAAGGCCAGGACGTGACGCTCACCGGCGCCGTCAGCGGAAAGACCGCGCAGGTCACGATCTTCAACTATCCGGCGGGCGCGGTCTATTGGCTCACCATCAATTCCAGCGATGCCGGCTTCATCGAAAAAGAGCGCCTCATCATGACGGGCAATACGACCGGCTCCGGTGTCGGCACGATCATCGCGGACTACCTTGATGGAACGGGCAAGCTGACCCAGGCCGGCATCTACACCACGGGCTCCGGTTACATCGAAGGTGACACCGTC
Organism: Rariglobus hedericola; assembly: GCF_007559335.1. Lineage (NCBI taxonomy): Bacteria > Pseudomonadati > Verrucomicrobiota > Opitutia > Opitutales > Opitutaceae > Rariglobus > Rariglobus hedericola. The sequence goes on along the minus strand of NZ_VMBG01000001.1, from coordinate 799,382 downwards.
ACCTTGACGGGCGGCACCAGCGGCAAGACCGCCCAGGCGGTCCTGGGCGTCAATTCCGACGGTGTGATCCTTTCCATGGAGGTCACCTCCAGCGAGGTCGGCTTCATCGAGGGCGAGGCCATCGCCGTGTCGGGCGCCTCCGCCGGCTCGGGCGTCGGACCCTTCACGGCCACGGTAGGCGGGCCGCTTCAATCCGTGCAGGTCCTCGGCGGTGGCTCGGGTTACGTAAACGGAAACGTAGTGGGATTCAACTACGGAACCACCGCCGCTCAAGGCGTGCTGAACGTCACCAACGGCGTCATCACCTCGATCACCATCACCTCGGGCGGCTCGGGCTACACCGACAGCGGCTACCTCTACCTGACCGGTCTCCAGACCAACTCGGGCGGCCTGAACGTGTCGGTCAACACCGTGGACAACTCCGGCGTGGGCCGGAATGTGAACGTTGTCGCCGGCGGTTCCGGCTATCGCGACAACGACCGCGTGACCATCACCGGGGCGACCAGCGGCGCCACCGCCACCGGTTCGCTCATCGCGCCCGCCGGATCCGTCACCGGCGTCTCGGTGGTCCTGCCCGCCACCTTCGGCGCGAACGAGGCGCTCACGCTCGCGCCCGCATCCGGTGGAAGCGGCGCCACTGCGACCGCGGGTTCCGCACTCAACAATTACCACCTGCTCATTCGTGACGCCGTCCTGGCGGTCAACAACGCCTACCCGGGCGAACTGAAAAATCTCGCCCTGATCGGCAAAGTGCCGGTCGCCCGCAGCGGCCTGAGCGATGGAGCAGGCGCCGACGGCCACGGCAGTGTCGCCCCCTACGGCACCGACGCCTTCTACGCCGACACCGACGGGGCGATTGGAATGGGTTGGACCGACACCGGCTCCAACGACGGCTCGAGCGCCATCAACAACATCCCGGGCGACGGCCAGTTCGACCAACGCAAGATCTCCGAGGTGGGCCCCAACGGACGCGTCGAGCTCGGCTTCAGCCGCATTGACCTCTCCCACGGTATCCAGACCGAGACCGAGGCCCTGCGCACTTACTTCTGGAAGCTCCACCGCTACAAGGTGGCCAGCCCCGATTTCCGGCCCGGCCGTCGCGTTGTTGATCGCCTGCTCTATGCCAACGAGCGCGACGCCCAGCTTCAATCCATGCCCGGCGTCGTCGGCATGAACAATGTCGAGTTCATCACCAACGCCGCACTTCCGCGCACGAGGACCGGAGAGGACGCCGACCAGCTCTACACCATCCAAAACGGCCCCTACCTGTTTTACTTCAAAGGCAACAGCGGACCGATGAGCGGTGTCGGTGGTCGCGCCGTTTTCTGGACCGGCATGCAGAGCCACTGGGGCTACTGGTATGAGGCCACCCGGATAACCAACAGCGCGAACATCATGCTGAAGTCGCTTTCCGAGGATAGTTTCACGCTGAGCTACACGTGGAATATCTGGGGCCTGCGCTACATCTACCATCGCATGGGCATGGGCCTCGAAGCGGGCGACATGATGAAACAGAGCATCAACAACCGCGGCTGGACCACCGGCTCCGACGGCGGCCCCTACACCTACAAGTTCAACGCCCAAAACAACGGCGACTACCACGGCTCGCTCTACATGAACCATATGGGCGACCCCGCGCTGCGCCTCTTCATGTTCGAGCCGCCCACGGGCCTGAGCGTGGTCAAGACCGCCGGCAACCCCGTCCTCACTTGGACTGCCTCGCCCGATTCCGGCGTCATCGGTTACCACGTTTATCGCGCCGCCCACGCCTCCGCTCCGTTCACCCGCCTGACCGCGACTCCGATCACGGGCACCACCTACACCGACACTATCGTCACGACCGGCAGTCACGTTTACATGGTGCGGGCCGTTCGCCTCGAAACCACCGGCGGCGGCACCTTCTACAACGCCAGCCTCGGCGCCACCCAGTCCGTCAACCTCGACGCTGCGCCCACCGCCGTCGCGATCTCCACCACCACGCTTCCGGCCTTCAACTGGAATTCGCCCGGTTCCGTCTCCCTCGACGCCCAGGGCGGCGTGCCCCAATACGCCTGGTCGCTCGCTTCCGGCGCGCTGCCCGCCGGCCTCACGTTCTCCAGCGCCGGCGTCCTCTCCGGCGCGCCCACCGTCACGGGCACGTTCACGTTCACCGCCCAAGTGACCGATCAGCTCAATCAGACGGCCAACCAAGCTTTCACACTGACGGTCAACTCCTCCAGCGCGACCGTCCTCTATCCCGAGGCCACCACCTACACCGACAAGGCCAGGTCCACCAGCTCCTACGGCACCGACGAGGTCGGCTATATTTCCAACATCGCCGCCAACCAGCACGAGACCTTCCAGCGCTATGACCTTTCCGGCCTCGCGCTCAACAACAGCTTCGTCCGCGCCACGCTCCATCTCTACGTCACCAGCGGCACGGCCGCCGGCGTCATCGCCAACGTCCAGGCCAACCTCATCGCCGACGCGCAGGACGGCTGGATCGACCGCGGCATCTCGCGACCCTTCACCGGCGTCAGCAACAACGGCTCCGGCAAGACCCGCGTCGCCTGTGCCGGCCACGGCTTCACCAACGGCACCCAAGTCTCGCTTGCCGGCCTCACCGGCACCGGCGCCCCCTCCAACGGTCCCTACGCGCTCACCGTCGTGGACGCGGACAACTTCGACCTCCTCACCGTTGCCTTCGGCTCCTGGACCTACGATCCCGCCCTGGCCTTCGTTTCTACGACGAGCATGACCTACAACACGCGTCCCACGAGCTACAACGCCGGCGTCCCCACGCTCACCGACTCCGGCGTCAACACCCCCGGCACGCTCCTGCAGTTCGACGTGACTTCCTACGTTCGCGAAACCCTCGCCAACGACTCGTTGAAAAAAATGAGCCTGCGTTTCTTCACCGCGACACAGCAGACCGTCACCGTCGGCTCCGCCAACGCCTACGGTTCGGCACGGCCCTATATCGTTTTTGAAACCACCAACGCCCCCGACATCGCGGTCATCTCTCCCACCGCGAGCCCGGCGTGCATCTACACGGGCTCCGGTATCCTTATCAGCACTACAGTCACTCCGCTGCCGGCCCGCGCCGGCTCGCTCACGCTGCAATGGACCAAGGTCTCCGGTCAGGGCACCGTCACCTTCACGAGCGCAACCTCCCTCTCGACCGGCGCCACGTTCGGCTCCCCCGGCGACTACGTCCTCCGCCTGACGGCCAACGACGGCGTGGACCAGTCCAGCCGCGACATCCCGGTGCGCGTGCTCTCCATCCCCGTCAACGGTCCGGCCGACGGCGCCCTCAAATTGCGCCTCGCGCTCGACGAGACGAGCGGCACCACCGCCGTGGACAGCTCGGGCGTGGCATCCACCACCAACGGCACCTTCTTCGAATCGCCCGCATGGAACGCCGCGGGCCGCATCGGCGGCGGGCTCACTTTCAGCGGCGGATTTCAGCGCGTCGAGGTGGCCGATTCGTCCACCAACCCCAATCCGCTCGACGGCCTCGGCAAGATGACGATCTCGCTCTGGTTCAAAGCCGACAGCATCCCCTCCGGCGGCAGCGCCTACGCAGGCATCATCACCAAGCGTATCGGCCCCTTCAACAAAGAGTCCTATCGCGTCGAACTGCGCGGCGGCACCGGCAACGCGACGATCTCCGTCACCATCTCCGGGGGCACAACCCTCGTGGCCGCCACCACTGTGGCCGCGGGCCAATGGTATCACCTCTGCGTCGTTTTCGACGGCTCGCAGGCCACCAACAACCTCCGGATCTATGTCAACGGCAGCGCCGATAAATTCAGCACCATTACCCCGACGAGCGTCCCGCGAAACAACACCGCGCCACTCAAGATCGGCTCGAACGACGCCTGGAATTTCTTCGGCACGATCGACGAGGCCCGCATCTACAACCGTGCGCTGGACCTCACGGAGATCCAGGACCTTGCCGCTGCCACGCCCGCCAACATGGGGCCGGTCGTCTCCGCCGGCACCGCGATTGCGGGCAACACCGGCGAACTTCTCCCTCTCTCCGGATCGGTGATCGACGACGGCAATCCGGCCGGCTCTTCCTTGGTCCTCGGCTGGAGCAAGTCCGCGGGTCTCGGCAACGCGGCCTTCGGCAACGCGGCGGCCGCCACCACCACGGCGAATTTTAACCAGGCCGGCGCCTACACGCTGCGGCTCACGGCCAACGACGGCGCCGTCACCACCTACGCGCAGACCACGGCGTCCATCGTGGCGGCTTCCGGCATCGACACGTGGCGGATGACCCACTTCGGCACGACCGACGCGACCGGCAACCGCGCCGACAACGCCAGCGCGGCCAACGACGGCATGGCCAATCTCCTGAAGTATGCACTCGGCCTAAATCCCAACCTCCCCGCCACTGCGGCCTCCGCCGGGCTGATTCTCCAAGTGCAGACGGTCGAAGGTAGCAACTACCTCAGCTATACTTTTACGGGAACGGCCGCGGATGTGACCTACGTTGTCGAAGCGACCAGCGATCTTAACGGAACTTGGACATCGCTCTACACGCACAGCGGTTCGGCCCCCGGCACCGTCAAAGTGGACGACACCCAATCTCTCTCGTCGGTGACGAAGCGTTTCATGCGCCTGCGCGTTACCCGTCCCTAATGACTCGTCGAGTCCCTTCATGAGATAGACAAATTCAGCTAGCTGGTAGCCGGTGGTAATCGATATATCTCCTGCTTTACCGATGTCGGTCTTCTCCTCCAGCGGGCCCGAGATGCGCAGACGGTGATGTCGGTGAGCGTGGGGAGAGTCGATGCAGGTAGTTGCGTTTCCATACCCATGCACCGGTGTAAACGCAGCGAGTGGCAGGCACTCTGCCCGCGGCCGATTGCTAAAAACGACACGATGTGTGTCGCACTGCCCCGACGTGGCGCGCCCGTTGGCACCGCGTCGGGCGAAGTTGTCAGGCGGCGACAGAAAGGGCTTTCGGCTCCTGCTCTCCGGCGGTCTTTTCCGCATGATCGCGTTAAAAACCTCGGCCTCGGTCTGACTCTTCATGCCGAGATAATGCTTGCGAATGACGGCCTCGGAATTGCCCTCCTGAATTGCGGCCTCTCCGATGGAGCGGAACTTGGCGACGAACATGGAAATGAACGTGTGCCGCATGATGTCGTGCGAGTCGTCAAATAGGATAATAGATCGTTATGCATAGCTCAGCTCGATCATGGCGTGGGCGGTGAACTCGGGAACGACAAGTGACACAATGCCGCCTTTTTGAGTGAAGGGAATGACCACGTTTTCAGGCACGAGACGGGCGGAGTGGATCTGGCGCGGGACTTGGACTGCGACTTGAACGTTCCGCAGCGGAATGAGGTCTTCGATGACTTCGAGTGACTTATTCACGCCTTCGGATTGGTTGGCGCCGCGCAGGGATTTAGGCGCGTAGATGAGATGAGCGATGAGGCGTTTTTCGGACGGTTGATCGAGGAGACTGAAGCGGCCGTCAGTTGGTAGGCTGGTGACGGCGGGGCGTTCGCCGTCGAGCAGGTGATCGATCGCGGCGAGGACAAAGTCGCGGTAGATCGGTTGTCCATAGTTGCGGTAGCGCGTGAAAATATCGTGGGCAAACCACGCGATGTTGGCGGTCAAAGTCGCTGCAGGCGCCGCCTTGGACGGTGAATCGGGAGCGTGTTGATGTGAGCAGAAGTGCTCCCATGTGCGGTTAAAGTATGCCGTGCGGCGCTCGACTAGAACTCGGGTTTTAACGGTGGGTTTCACTTCGTAAGCAGCGCCGTGGATCACGACGGGCGAGCGAATGGAAACGGCGGGCGTGAGCGCTGTGGCGACGAGATAATCGGGATCGCTGTCGGAACGCCCGAGGAGCTTTGCCCCCGGGTCGATGGCGAAGGCTGATTTGTCGGCGTTGAGCAACGCGCCGCCGGCGGCGAGAAGCTTGCCTCCACCTGCGAGGAATTTTTTGGCTTTAGCTATCGTCGCCGGCGTAAGCACGAAGGAGTCGGGGAATACGATGAGGTCGAAGCGGTCCCACTTCGCGTTCTCGTCGAGCACGAGAAAGGGCAGGTGCGTTTCCAACAGCATGCGCGCTGCACCCTCGTCGGCCCGGCTGACGGTTTCGTGGCCGCGGGCGAGCTTCTGGTTGGATTCGGTGCTGACTAAACCGATGCGAGCGACGGGGCGCACGTTGTCGATCCAGGGTTCGCGAGCCTCGACCTCGGCATAGGCAGCGCCGATGAGCTTGTAGGTATCGACGTTCATATCGCCGTTAGGATGGAGCTGGTCGCCGATCGAGCACTTGGCTCCGTAGGCCAGCATGCCGGCGCATTCATAGCGAAGCGCGGCGGGACGTTTGAAGCCGCCGAACTCGCCCCACGTTGTGTGGAACTTACCCGTCATGCCGAGGAAATCGCGCGGTTGGGTGGCGGCGTAGCGGGCTGAGAAAGCGAAGTGGTCGTAGCCCCAACCGCCGGTAGGAAGAGATTCCAATTCAAAGTGAGAATTGAAGAAGTTGAACTTCGTCGCGCCGACGGGGATGTGTCCGCCGTTGTGGAAAACCGGTGTGTCTTTACGCACGCTGCGGGCCGCGGCGTTGGTGCGTTCGTAATAGTTGAGGAGCGTGCGCTGCGTGTAAGTGCAGACATCTTCCGGCTTAGAAGGCGAGAGTCCGAGCGCCAGCATGTCGCGCAAGGTGTGCTCGGAGAAGTCATCCCACGGAGAGATGATATCGAGGAAGATGCCGTCGTTGTCCGGCCAGCGTTGGACAACTTCTTCAATCTGAGCGCAGAGGTAATCGAGGTAGGCTGAGTTGAAGCGGAGTTTTTTAAACCAACCCACTTGGAGCGGATCGTAACTGGTGCCGTCGCGGTTTTTCACGATCCACTCCGGGTGCGCCATGGCGGTCAATTCATCGACGCCGGCGCTGAGATATATCGGGCAACGCACGCCGATTTCGCGGCAGGCTTCAATCTGTTGGCCAAGTAGATCGAATTTCAAATGCGGGTGCTGCGTGCCGACATTGGTCGGATGGTAACTGTAGCCGTGATGGCATTTAGAGAAGAGCGTGATCGAGTCGACGTGTCCGGCCTTGAGCGCCTCTTGAAATCTGAGCTTGGAGAACTTTTTTCCGATGTCCGGAATGTCGCCGTTGGTGTGAAAGTCGAGGTGAACCTGGCGGAAACGAAGACGGTGCATGGGGAGAATAGCGGTTAAGGAAAACGGGAATGCTTGCTCTTAAAGCGAGGGGGAGAATATGTAGATAATAACCGATTTCCGGTTCGTCTTCCATGTTCAGAAATCGCTAAATTGTGTGCAAAAGTCACCCAACACCTTGCCGACGGAAATTGTAGTGAGCGAACAGGCACATGGCATGTGTGCGAATTTGGGCGTGCGCGTGCGGGCGTGCGTTACCGCTCAACTGCAGCGGTGGACATTCCCGAATCTGGCCGCGCCTTACTGGCGGCTTTACTTGATGGAAGGACCGGGAGCGGAGGTAAGTTGGAAAGGAAAACGGATAATGCTGTCCCCAGAATCGGCGTGGTTGATCGCACCGGATACACCGTTCGGAACTGCGTTACGGAATCCAGCGACGCAGTGTTATGTGCATTTCACACTAGCTCCCGGAGTGTTGGTTGCACCGGGCATTTATGAGGTGCCGCTGTCTCAAGAAATGCGGCGGTGGCACGGGTGCGCGGTGTCAGCTCGAACATCTGAGGCGGGCGGTATTGCATGGCTCGCGTTGATCTTGGGAGCACTCGATTACCTGCCGCTCGGTTCGCTGAGTGAGCGCCAGATTGATCCTCGAGTGCAGCGCGCGTTGGAGCACATGGAGCGAGATCTAGGCGCCCCCCATACCCTCGAAAGTTTGGCGGTGGTGGCGGGAATGCACGGGCGGGCTTTGATACGATTATTTCGGAAAGAAACCAGCGACACGCCAATGGCTTGTTTGCGCGCGCGGAGGATTTCCACCGCCTGCGAGCTGTTGCATCATGGCGACCGTAAAATAGACGACATCGCCACTGCCGTTGGGTTTTGCGATCGCTACCACTTCACGAAAACTTTTAGAAAGTTTCGCGAGATCACGCCCGCGGCATTCCGCGCGTTGAGGCAGGGATTGCAGCAGATGGAATGAACGAACGACTAACCGGCTTCGTGTCTGCGGATTTTTGCTAAATGATCGGAGTTTATTAGTTTGGAAGCGTCTAGCGTTAGGTGGAAAGGCCCAGCGCTTTTTGCCGATAGTGTTCGTCGGGGCGGCCTGCGATTCGCTCGACCTGCGCGTCGGTGAGGAACTTGGGGGCACCCCCGATTGAGGCGGCTCCGACATAGATCTCGGCGGATTTTGCGGTCATCAACGTGCCGGCTAGAACGGCTTCCGGCGTGGCGCCGAGCGCGATCAATCCGTGGTTTTCCAAGAGGATGATGCGAGGCGAACGAGAGAGACGGTTGATGTATTCCTCGACGGCGGTCTTGATCGCTTGCGAGAGCTTGAGACCGGGATCGGTGTAGGGAACGAAGACGCTTTCGACTCCGCAGCAGACGATCTCGTCGGGGAACAAGCGGTGCGTTGCGAACGAACGCGCGTGAGTCGAGCACAGCACTTGGTTAATTGTAATCGGATGCGTGTGACCGACGTAATTAACGCCCGGCAGCGTGAGCAAGTAGGCGTGGAAAATCGTTTCGACCGACGGTTTTTTTGAATCGGTCGAGATGCGTGCGGCGAATAGCGACTCTTCGATCGCGGCATCCGACATGCCCGCGGAAGCGAGTAGTGGAATCAGTTTATCAAAGCGGCACGTGGCGGTGCCGGCAGCGGCGAGCGTGGCGAGATTCGAGCCGGAGGCCTTGACGGTAAACGTCTCGGCATCGTGGCGAACGGATATGTTGCCCTCGCCAAGAATGGCGAGGCGACGGTCCTCCCGACCGAGTTGGTGCGAGAGGTTGAGGAGGGCGTCGAGCGGCGTGTTGGCAGACATGTTGTAAGGCGTTTTTTAGAATGCCGATCCGTCGGCCTTGGTGCCGCAGAGACTGACTTCGAGGCCGAGTTCGGCCGCGAGTTGGGCCTTGGTGTAGAGCGCGAGATCGGCGTCCTTAGCGTTTTTGGCGTAGACGACCTGGATGTGGTTGCTCTTGTGACGGGCCATCATCTGGTCGCGGTTAACGCCATACGTCACGGCGTGCATGATCGGCCATTGAACGGTAGTCAGTTTCCAGCGGCGGTCGGTCTCAGCTTGGGGCAACGCGATGACCTTGGCGCGGCCGAGGTCCATCTTGAGTTTGCCGCCTTCGACGAAGACGCGGCTCCAGATAATTTCGCCGACCTTTGCGATGCCGCGAAGCGTGCCGCCACCGAGACGGAAATACATGGACGGCTGACGCATCGAATCCGAGCAGGCCCAGCCACCGATGTGATGCGCGGGAGGCGCGCTGCCCGAGATGAGGAAAACCCAAACGTATTCGTCGGTCGTGCCGCTCTCGTCGAACGCGCCCCAACGCAGATCGTGGAGCGTGTTTTCGACGGGCTGACCGAGCGCTTTGTGAACGCGGTAGGTGAACAAACCGTCGAGGCCGGCGCACTCGTCGACTTCGTTGAAATGGGGAATCGGTTCACCAGCGCGAACGACTTTACCGGCGGCGTTTTTGACCGGTGGACGATCGCTGTTGTTAAGTGTGCCTTCGACGAGATCGGAGGCGGGAAGCAGGTCCTTGAGGCCCTGTTGATATTGGATACCGATGGTCTCGGCGCCGAAGTCGTCGGCGATGCGAACGGCCGCAATGTAAGTCTTACACTGCCAGATGACCTGTGCCTCGGTGAGCTCGGTAGCTTCGTCTTTTCCGAAGTGGAATTTGAGCCCCTTCTTTTTATACCACGAGAACACGGCCTGCGCATCTTCGTCGCTGACCTGGGTTGCGCTGTAGTAGAGCGCGGACTGTGAGAGACGCTCTTTGTAAACACCGGTTTGGAAGAGGAGCTCGTCGGGGATGATCGAGTTATACATACCCATGCAGCCCTCGTCGAAAACGCCCATGATGGACTTTTTAACGCGCAACTCGTCCGCAATTTTTTTGGCCAACGCTTTGGCTTTTGCGGGCACGGCGGTTTTGGCAAGAGGCTTGACGTGCGTGATCTTGTGTTTGGTCACGCCGGTTTTTAACCACGTGGAGAAACCGTCGAGGAAGTAACTGTCGTCGAAGTTGTCGCTCCAGAGCGTCGAGTATTTGACGCCAGCTTTGGTCAGCGAGCCATTCAAGTTCAACATTCCAACAAGGCCCGGCCAAGTGCCCGACCAATTGGCTACGGTGAGAATGGGACCGCGGTGCGAGATGAGGCCGTGGAGGATGTGGTGCGAGTATTGCCAGACGGCCTCAGCGACGATCAGCGGGGCGTCGGGATCTATCGTGGCGAACACCTCCATGCCTTCCTTTTGCGAACTGATGAAGCCGTGCTTAACGTCCTTTTTGTAGGGATGAGCGCGCACCAGTTTGTAGCCCAAATCGGCGAGGGCGGAGGTCAGCGTTTTTTCCATCTCGGCCTGTGCAGCCCAACAAGTGGCGTTGGCGCTCTGGCGGAGGTCGCCGTTGGCAATGAGCAGGACGGTGTTTTTGGGCGTTTTGGGCATGATGAAATGAGTTGGGCGGGCGGTAACCTAGAAATACTTGGCGAGGGGCGGCCGGTGAGGTGTTGAATATACTCTCGATTTACCCCGCCTAAAATGGATAAACCTTGATCAAAGATGGATAAAATCGGCACCCATTCAGCGGACGCGTTACTCTCAAAACAGGTATCTGAAACGCGTTATTTTTTCCTCAACCTTGGCGCCAAAAAAGCAGGCAAGGACATCGCAGTGACATTGGGCGGCAGGGAACGATGTAACTTGGATTACGAAATCCATCGTTCGTTTTACTCGTATTACGGGTTGGAATACGTGGCCGAAGGAGCAGGGGAGGCGACGCTCGACGGGGTCCGTTACGAGCTCCGGCCTGGCAGTCTTTTTTCTTATGCGCCATCAACCCGTTGCGAGATGGCGACCGATCCGCAGAAGCCGATGTTGAAATACTTTATCTGCTTCACCGGAGCGAATGCCGGGCCGCGACTTAAGCGTGCGGGCGTGGCGGCGGGCGTTGGAATCACCTTGGCGGGACATGCGGAGATCCGCAGCGTGCTTGAGGATCTCGTGAAGGAGGGGCAGCGGAGTGGCTCGTTGGCAGACAAAATCTGCGCGCATCTGCTGGAGGTGCTTTTATTGAAGATCGAAGATTCGGCGACCTCTGCTGCGCAAGGCGATCCGGCCTTGGAGAATTTCCATCGCTGCAAATCGCTGATCGATGCACAGGCGGATAAATTGCTCACGTTGCAGGAAATTGCCACGGCGGCGGGCTTGGAGGAATCGAGTATCTGCCGGTTGTTTCGCCGCTATCACGATACGAGTCCGTATCAGTATTTACTTCGGCGAAAAATGAATCTGGCCGCGGCGTTTTTGGTTAAAGGTGGCGGGATGGTGAAAGAGGCTGCGCAACGTGTGGGATTTACTGATCCCTATCATTTTTCGCGACGCTTCAAAGCTGTGCACGGCGTAGCTCCGAAGATGCTTTTGAAGCACGCGAGCAAGACCAAGTAAGATAATAACCGCAACCGCGGCCGATATGACAGGCAGTTATGCGTATGGCGGGTTAGACCCATACCGGCCTCCAGATTAACCAGCTCGGGCTTGAGCCGGAGAATTTCCCCTGTGCGCAGGCAAGGGTGGATGCCGGCGAACAGACACAAGGCGAAGTAGGGACGAACCGGCCACCCTCCAAGCTTTCGACGTGCCGCATGAGTTCCTCTGCTTTCGCAGCGGAGAACGTTGAGATGGCTTCCGGCGAATCCGGTGGCTGGGAACCTTGGCCATGGGTTCTCGGTAATCCATCCGCGTTGGAAAGCGAACTTGAGGAAGGTGGAGACGATGCCGCGCCGATTGTTGTAGGTCTTCAACATTGGTTTCCCCAAGTTGAAGTAATTGATCAGCTGTTCCGTCGTGAGTTCAGCGACGGTGATACGGCGGAAATGACGCAGAAAGCGCTTTAGGTCGCGCCTCATGAAAACCAGATGGGACTTGGAAATTGATCCTGCTGCTGCTCGTGCTTTTTCGCCGCGAGGTATTCGGCCACGGCACGGAGGGGTTTTTTGCGCGTCTGCGATTCGCGGTAGTTGGACAGAGCGTAATCGAGATAGAACGTAAGCGGGTGGGCTTGGTTCTTAATGCGGTTGAACGCGGTTTCCGATTCGCGTAGCTGCTCCTCGGAAAGGAAACGTAGTGGCAGACTGGAGACCGGCGTCGGCTTGGAGCGCCTTGAATACCTGAGTGGCTTTCTCGGCGATAGCCTCCTCGCGTGACTTGAAGTTCTTGCGGATGCGAATGCCGTGGAGCCGACAGTCTACTCTCCACGAGGTCACTCCCGTTGCGGTTTTGAAACCGGGTGATTACAAACGCTGACTGATTCATGTAGGTTGCCACGTAAACTGGGCAACCTGGCTTTATCCAAAACCTAACCCCTTCTTATCGAAGGGTAAACTGGCGGAGAGGGAGGGATTCGAACCCCCGGGAGCTTTCGCCCCAACGGTTTTCAAGACCGTCGCGATAGACCACTCTGCCACCTCTCCGGTGCAAGCGCGTCGGGAAAATCTTCCGCCTGCGGGCGGGTTGTCGAGCTTTCTTGCGGGACTATGTGCGTAACTCGCGTGAATCCCGCGACTCCGGCATTGCTCCGCAGTCGTCGTCGGGCAGCGTCCAGTCCGTGGCGTTTGAGAAACATCTATTGGTGGATGCGGCCAACATGCTTCATGCGTGGCCCGAATTGCGTGCGTTGCTAAAGCGTGATCGCGATGCCGCGCGCTCCCAGCTGGTTCAACGGCTCGGAGCCGTGCACGACGCGGAGTCGGTGCGCGTCACCGTGGTGATTGACGGTCGCGGGCGCGAAATCGTGATTGAGCATCCCTCGAAGCAGGACACGTTGACGGTAATTTATACGCCTTCCTCACTCACGGCCGACGACGTGATTGAACAAATGGTCGGCCGCTCTCCAGATCCGGCGACCTGTGAAGTGGCTACGGGCGATCAGGCGGAGCGCAGCACCATCGAAGCCCTGGGCTCGGTGTGGGTGCCGCCAGCGGATTTGTTGGCACGCATCGAACGCGCCGAACAACGGCTGTCATCAAAAGTGGCGGGGCTTAATCGCTCGAACGCCCGTGAGTGGGGGACTCGTTCCTCATGAGTATGAGCAGCGTAAAATCCGTGGAAACCGCGACCGTGGCCGAGGTGCAGGGACTCTACGGGACGTTTTCCTTTCCCGAGCGTCTGCTGCAAAAAATCTGGCAACGCGGGGACTTTGACCTGACGGCAACGCGGTTGTCCGACGGACGCGCGATCAAGATTCTGTATGCGGGCAAGTGGAACCACCTGGGCGGGCCGGATTTTTCCGCAGCACGCCTGAGCATTGATGGACGCGAGCTGACCGGCGACGTTGAGCTCCATCTTCATGCGCGTGATTGGGTGGCGCATGGCCATGCCGGTGATCCGGCTTACGGCAACGTGGTGCTGCACGTCGTATTGTTTCCCTGCGCCGAACTGGAAACGAACGGAGTCGGCGGACGGAAGATCCCGGTATTATGCCTGCTGCCTTTATTGCATCATGGCCTTGAGGAATATGCAGCGGAGGAGGCAATGGAGCATCTGGCCGGTCGCCCGCTGCATCAGGCGCAGGAAGTTCTCGGTGCTTTGAGTAATGAGGAATTGAATACGCTCCTTTCCGCCCACGCGAAACAGCGTTGGACGGGAAAGGTTCATTTTGCCGGCGAACGCATCAAGCGACTGGGATGGGAAGGCGCCTGTCATCATGCCGCGCTGGAGGTTCTTGGATATCGATTCAATCGCGCCCCGATGTTGTCAGTGGCGACGCTTTATCCGCTGGTGGAGTGGACGGAAGGTCGTGTGGATCCCGCGCGGGTTTTCGAAGAGATGGCTGATCGTTGGAGCGTGCAAGGCGTGCGACCGCTTAACCACCCGAGGCTCCGGCTCAGGCAATACGCCGAGTGGTGCACGCTGCGGCCGGATTGGGTTGTGCGCCTGCGTGAAGATGCCGGCCTGCGGGATATGGCGGCCGCATCGACCTCCTCAGCATCCATTAACACGGGGGAATGGCGGCGGACGGTGCGGCTGACGGCTCAACGCCTGCGGGTGCAGGATCAGGTGTGCGGAGGCGTGGTGAGCGGAAGCCGGCTGGATAATCTCGTGTGTGATGGGTTCCTGCCGTTGCTCGCGGCGCAAACGGGACTTAATTTTCAGCCGGTGTGGGCAGGGTGGTATGCAGGCGACGCACCGGAAGCGTTGGCCGGCGTTTTGCAGGCGTTAGGCGTATTCGGCGCGCGGGGACAGCCGGCCGCGCAAGGTCCGATTCAGGGATTGTTGGGTTGGATGCTGGCAAGGGAAGGGGAGCTGCGCGGCGCGTGATGTTCCCCATGACGGGCGCGGGACTTGACAAGATTTTACCGCACCAGCTACCTTGACCCTTTCTAACAACGTTCACTTTCCAAAAGGTGGGCCTATCGGCCCGCTTTTTTTTTCCCAATTACATATCCTATGAGCAGCGAAATTCTTTCAGTTCTCGAATACATGGAGAAAGAGAAGGGCATTGGCCGGGCCGACATGATCTCGGCTATCGTCAATGCTATTAAAACCGCTGCGCTCAAGGGAGTTAGCGCCGGTCAGGAACTTAAGATCGAGATCAACCCCAAGAACGGCCAGCTCCACGCGTGGACGCTCCTCAGGGTGGTTGATTCCGTGAGCGATCCGCGCACGGAAATCCATGTCGAAAAGGCCCAGGCCTTTACGCCCGGCGTGCTGTTGGGTGAGTTCGTCGAGAAGGAGTTGGATCCGTCCACGCTCGGCCGTATCGCCGCGCAAACCGCCCGCCAGGCGGTGATGCAGAAGCTTCGCCAGTTCGAAAAAGACCGCATTTACGACGACTTCAAGGACACCGTCGGCAACATCGTTACCGGCACCGTGCGTCGCAAAGAGCGCAACGACATCTTCATCGATCTCGGCAAGGCCGAGGCCGTGTTGCCCGGCAAAGAACAGGTCCCCGGCGAAGAATACCAGCCCGGCGACCGCATCCGTTGCTTGCTGCTCTCTATCGACAGCACGCCCCGCGGTCCCGAGCTCATGCTCACCCGTGCCAGCCCGAAATTTGTCCGCCGCTTGTTTGAGGTTGAGGTCGGCGAGATCGCCGATGGCACCGTCAAGATAGAGGCGTTTGCCCGTGAGCCCGGCTACCGCACCAAGATCGCCGTCACCAGCACCGACCCCAAGGTTGATCCGGTCGGCGCTTGCGTCGGTGCCCGTGGCGCCCGCGTGAAGACCATCGTTCGCGAGCTCAACGGCGAGAAGATCGATATCATCAACTATTTCGCCGACCCAAAGCAGATGGTGATCGAGGCGCTCAAGCCGGCCGCTCCCCGGGAGATCATCCTCGATGAGAAGACTCACCGCATCCTGCTCAAGGTTGCCACCGAGGATCTCGCCATCGCGATCGGTCGCAAGGGCCAGAACGCGCGTCTCACTTCACGCCTGATCGGCTGGCGCCTCGACATCGAGGAGTTCCACGCCGTCTCCACCGATCCGCGCACGGTCGCCGTTGATGTCCTCGTCAAGACCTTCGGTCTCGATGCTGATCTCGCCGGTCGTCTGGTGGCCATCGGCATCAATTCGCCTGCCGCCTTCGAGGGCGTCGGTGCGGATGACCTTGTTGATGCGGGTTTCACCTCCGACGAGGCCGCCAGCATCATTTCCAGCGTCGGCGGCGCCCAATAAGCCGTCTCTTTTTTCAGAACCTTCACTCTTTTTTCAGCCGCTACTTACTTAATGAGCATCCGCATTCACGAACTCGCCAAACGTCATAACATGGAGGCCAAGGACATGTTGGCCTTGCTGAAGGAGCGCGGCTTCGTTTCTGCGGACACCAAATCAGTCTCGAGCACGCTCAATAAGATCTACGAGGAAGAGATCGAGAAGGAGTTTGCCGCCAAGGCCGCTGCCGAGGCACCCGCGCCGGCCGCCGTCGAGGTTGCTCCCGAGCCCGCGCCGCTCAAAGTCCCCAGCGTAAAAAGTGCCGAGGACGTGGTGCGCGAAAAAGAAGAGGCCAAGGCCGCTCTTGCCGCCCCGGTTATTTCAGCACCCGCTCCGGTTTCCGCACCGAAGCCCACACCGGTCGTTTCGGCTCCCGCCCCCGTGTCCGCGCCGCGTCCGATCTCCGCGCCGCAACCACTGCCGCCGCGCTCCGTTTCTGCGCCCGCGCCGGTTCCTGCCATTTCCCGTCCCGCGCCCGTGTCGGCTCCCGTGCGTCCGCCGGCACCTGTGCCCGGCATCGCCTCGGCACCGCGTCCGGCTCCGGTCCTGCCACCTCCGGTTTCCCGTCCGGCCGCGGTCTCCGCGCCCGCTCCGGTTTCCGCTCCGCGCGCCACGCTGCCGATCCCCGGTGCGCCCAAGCCGCCTCCGGCCATCGTCTCCGCCCCCGGCAATCCCGCCATGCCGGCGACTCCTCCGGCCCAGACCGCCACGATCACCACCGAAGGCGACATCAAGGTGATTCACTTGAAGCCTCCGATCATCGTTCGCGACTTCGCGACCGCGCTCGGAATGAAGCCGTTCAAGCTCATCTCCGAACTCATGGAGATGGGTATTTTCGCGTCGATGAACCAGGCGATCGACGAACCTGTTGCCATCAAGGTGGGCGAGAAGCATGGCTTCCAGCTCGAGATCAAGCATCGCGGTGAGGCCGCCCAGCAGATCCAGCAATCCGCCAAGGAAAAGGCCAAGGTCAAGGAACAGGCCGCCGCTGAAGCCGAGGTTCAAAACCTCGCGATGCGTCCGCCGGTTGTTTGTATTCTCGGCCACGTTGACCACGGTAAAACCTCGTTGCTCGACGCCATCCGCAAGGCCGATGTCGCCGCCGGTGAGGCCGGTGGTATCACCCAGCACATCGGTGCTTATCAGATCGAACACTCCGAGCGTAAGATCACCTTCCTCGACACGCCCGGCCACGCCGCCTTCACCAAGATGCGCGCCCGTGGTGCCGATGTCACCGACATCGCCGTTCTCGTGGTGGCGGCCGACGACGGCTTTATGCCGCAGACCGACGAAGCTCTGAAGCACGCCCAGAATGCCGGCGTCACGCTCATGGTTGCCATCAACAAGATGGACGTGAAGGGCGCCAACATCGAGCGCGTCAAGCAGCAGATGCAGGAGCGCAACATCGCCCCTGAAGACTGGGGTGGCGAAACCGTCACCGTGCCCGTTTCCGCCCTCAAGGGCACCGGCATCACCGATCTCCTCGACATGATCCTGCTTCAAGCCGACGTGCTTGAGCTCAAGGCCAACGCCAAGACCGAGGCCTCCGGTATCATCATCGAATC
Source organism: Rariglobus hedericola (assembly GCF_007559335.1). Lineage (NCBI taxonomy): Bacteria > Pseudomonadati > Verrucomicrobiota > Opitutia > Opitutales > Opitutaceae > Rariglobus > Rariglobus hedericola. Next base: position 781,954 of record NZ_VMBG01000001.1, on the reverse strand, counting down.
GCAGATCGAAGTCGGTCGTGGGCCTCTCGCCACCGTCATCGTTCAACGCGGCACCCTTCGTGTCGGCGACTCGATCGTCTGCGGCCCGAATTGGGCCAAGGTTCGCGCGATGTTCGACGATCAGGGCAAGAACATCAAAGAGGCTCCTCCGTCCACGCCCGTGCGCGTCATCGGCTGGTCCGGCGCGCCTGACAGCGGCGCTGAGTTCAAGTCCGTCAAGAATGCCCGCGAAGCTGAAAACCTCGCCGAAGAGGCCGAGCATCTCATCCGCAAGAACACCGGCACCACCGATGCCGCGCCGAAGGAAGTCTCGGTTGAGAGCCTTTTCGCGAACATCGCCGCGACCCAGGCCAAGACGCTCAAACTCATCATCAAGACCGACGTGTTCGGCTCGACCGAGGCCGTGCGCAACGTTCTCGAAAACATCAAGAGCTCCAAGGTTTCGCTGGAAATCGTTTCCGTGGAAGTAGGTCTCGTTTCCAAGACCGACATCCTTTTGGCCAGCGCCGCCGGTGCAGTCGTGATCGGTTTCAACACCAAGCTCGAAAACGGCGTCACCCCCGTCGCCAAACACCACGGTGTCCGAATCGAGACCTACGGCATCATCTACGAGCTGGCCGACAAGGTCCGCGACATGATGGCCGACATGCTCGATCCCGACCTCAAGGAGAACAAGACCGGCGCCGCCGAAGTGCGCGCGACGTTCCCGCTCGCCAAGGGTTTTGTGGCCGGCTGCTTGGTCACCGAAGGCAAGATCACCCGCAACGGTTCCGCCCGTCTCCGCCGCAAGAAGGAGATCGTTTTCGAAGGCAAGGTCAGCACGCTCAAGCGTTTCAAGGACGATGCCAACGAGGTCCGCGCCGGCATCGAGTGCGGTATCAAGCTCGGCGACTTCAACGGTTACGAAATCGGTGACGTCATTGAGTGCTACGAAATCCAAAAGGTTCGCGCTTCGCTCTGATTGCAGTCTGGCCGGGTGGTGGGTAGCGTGTTAGACGCCTTCTGAAAAGAACGGCTCGCCACCTGCTCATCACCTTCGTCCGTCCAACACCTCCGCCGCCATGTCCACCCGCACTTTACGCGTCAACGAGCTCATTCATCGTGAGCTGAACGCCATTCTTCGCACGATCTACAAGGACGAGGCGGTCGCCATCACCATCACCGGTGTCCAGGTTTCCCCCGACCTTCACGAGGGCAAGGTCTTCGTCGCCGTGACCGGTGAGGAAGAGGACGAGGTCAAGTCCCTCCGCTGGCTCAAGCATAACTCCAAGGAGTTCCGCTTCGAACTCGGCCGTCGCATCGTGCTGAAGAACATGCCGCATTTCACCTACGCGATGGACACGTCCACCACGCGCGGGAATCGCATCCTGTCCGTCCTCGACGACATCGCTGCGCAAGACAAGGCGCGCAATGCCGCCCAACCGCCAGCACCCGAGAAGGAGTAAGCGTAGTGGAGTTGATCTATCCCGAGTTTTACGACCGCTTCGCCGCGTTCCTGCGTTCGCTGGAAGGCCGCCGGGTGGTGGTCATCTCGCACGCCCGTCCGGACGGTGATTGCATCGGCTCGCAAGTCGCGCTCACCCGCGTGCTGCGTGCACTCAACATCGATGTCATCTGCGCCAATCCGGATCCGGTTCCGCGCCGTATTCAGTTCGCGGTCGGCGACACGCCGCTTGTGAATTTCGACGGACTCCCCGAGGGCGATCTCACGGCCATCTATGTCGATTGCGCCGATCAGGGCCGGGCCGGCGAAAAGCTCAAAGCACGCTTTCCCGCGCCGTTCGCCAACATCGACCACCACCTTTCGAACATCGGTTTCGCCCAGCACAACTTCATTGATGTGGGCTCGGCTGCGACCGCGGAGATTCTCGCCGGTTTGTTTCTCGATCACCATCTGCCGATTGATGCGCAGGCGGCCCAGTCGCTCTACGCGGGCATCGCGACCGACACCGGCCAGTTCCGTTTTAATTCCACCTCGCGCCGCACGTTCCTCATCGTGGCGGAACTCATGGCTCGCGGTGCCCAGCCTGCCGCTGCCGCCGCCGAACTCTATGAACGCGAAACCGCCGGCAAGCTCGACTTGCTCCAGCGCTTTCTCGCGTCGCTCAGCTACGAGTGCGCCGGTCGTGTGTGCATCGGCACTCTTCCCAACGGCATCTATGCCGCCACTGGAACCAGTCCCGAGGATGTTGAGGGTTTGGTCGATTACGCGCGCTCCATCGAAGGCGTTGAAATCGGCGTGCTCATCGAAGAACAAGGCACCGCAATCAAGGCCAGCCTGCGCTCCAAAGATCCCGTTTATCGGGTGGATCGCATTGCGGCCGCATTCAACGGCGGCGGACACGCCTGCGCCGCCGGACTCAATCTGCGTGACGTCACCATGGCCGACTTTCGGTCGCGTCTGGTCGCGGCCATCGACACGCAAATCTCCGCCGTCGACACCTTGAAAAAATCCACTCTCTGATGCGCGCACCCGCTCCTGAATACGATGGCGTGTTGCTCATCGACAAGCCGACCGATCACACCTCCCACGATGTGGTCGCCCGTTTGCGCGGCATTCTTAAAATGAAGCGCATCGGCCACGCCGGCACGCTGGATCCGATGGCCACCGGCCTGCTCGTGATGCTCGTCGGCAAAGCCACCAAGCTCTCCCAGTATCTCATGAGCGTGGAGAAGGAATACACCGGCACGATCAAGCTCGGTGAAACCACCAACACGCAGGATGCCGAGGGCGAAGTGCTCACGACGCAACCCGTGCCCGCGCTCACCGAAGAGGATGTGCGCAAGGCCCTCGCTGGTTTTCTCGGCGATCAATATCAGATCCCGCCGATGTTTTCCGCGATCAAGATCAAGGGCCAGCCGCTCTACAAAAGCGCGCGTGCCGGCGAAGAGGTCGAACGCGAGCCGCGTTTTATTCGCGTGATCAGCTACGAAGTCACGCGCTGGGAATCGCCTGAGATCGATTTCCGTGTGCTCTGCACCAAGGGCACCTACGTGCGCACCCTGGCGCATGATCTCGGACAACGTCTCGGCTGCGGCGCGCATTTGAAGGCGCTGCGCCGAATCGCGTCGGGCTCACTGAATGTCTCGCGCGCCGTCACCCTCGAACAGGTGCAAAAAATGACGCCGTCCGAAATCGAAACGGTGCTGGTGCCCGGTTACGAGGCGGCGCCGAGTATTGCCATCGGTTGATTTTCGCGCAGCCGTTCCATGAACAAGCCTTTGCTCCAGTTCGACAGCATCGAGCAGGCGGCATCGTTGCCAGCGCGGCCGCTTCATCTGGCAATCGGCATGTTCGATGGCGTTCACCTCGGACATCATGCGGTCATCGAAGCGGCGGTGCATTCCGCGCGTCGCAGCCATGGTCTGGCCGCGGTGCTCACGTTCTGGCCGCATCCGAGCCGGCTGTTTCGGCCGGAAAATCCGGTGCGCTTGATCATGACGCCGGATCTGAAAATCCGTCAGCTGGGACGGCTGGGCGTTGATGCGGTCATCACGCAAAACTTCGACGCCGGATATGCCGCGATCGAGGCGGAGGAATTTCTGCCGCAGCTCAAGCGTGCGCTGCCCACGCTCACGACCCTCTACGTCGGCGAGAACTGGAAATTCGGACGGGGACGTCGCGGTGACATCGCCGTCTTGCTGGCCGAGGGACGCAAACACGGCATCTCCGTCGTGAGCGCGCCGCGCATCAATCAAAATGGCGAGCCGATCAGCAGCACGCGCATCCGCACTTATTTGGAGGAGGGGCGCATGGAGGAAGTGAACGCGTTGCTGGGTTATTCTTATTTTGCGGAGGGCGTGGTGACGCCGGGCAAACAACTAGGGCGCAAATTGGGCTTTCCCACGCTGAACGTCGGCTGGGAGCCGGACCTGCGTCCGCGCTTTGGTGTCTACGCCGTGCAGATTTCGGGTGCGAATGGCATCGGGCCGCTCGCCGCCGTGGCCAATTACGGACTTCGCCCGACCGTGGAAAACTCCACCGTGCCACGCTTGGAAATCCATGTGCTGGGGCCGTGTCCATTTACAGAAGGCGATGCACTGAGCATCGAATGGCTCAGCTTTCTGCGTCCGGAGAAGAAGTTCGACGGCGTCGAAGCCTTGCGCACCCAGATCGCCCTTGATCGCGATGCCGCGCTGGCGTGGTTCGCCCGGCGTTAATTATTCGGGCGGGTGTTAACCCTTGGTCCTGTTCTTCGGACGGACTATCAATCGATGAAAGAAGTGCCCCGTTTGGAGCCGCTGACGTCGTGGAACATCAAACGACTAAAGCCGCCAAAGTATATGCGTGCATCCAAACGGAACGAGGCGACTAGAACGGGTTAAATCGCCGGCGTCGATAAGCATTCGGTTTATGACGCGAAAAAGCCGCCAACCTGTTAAGGCTGACGGCTTTATTAAAATGGTGGACCCAACTGGGCTCGAACCAGTGACCTCTTCGATGTCAACGAAACGCTCTAACCAACTGAGCTATGGGTCCAAACGAAAAAACGAGTCGCGGAGTAAGCAGGACTTCACTGCGTCTCCGCAAGAAAAATTATTCAGCTTTTTCATTCCGTGTCTGCCGCGCTGCGGATCGCGCAAACCGACTTGCTCCGCATCGCCTGAACCAACTCACTCGACGCGCCTCCATGCTCCAATCGCTTCGCATCAAGAATCTCGCCCTGTTGGAAGAAGTCGCCCTCGATTTTGAAGCAGGGTTTACCGTCGTCACCGGTGAGACGGGAGCCGGCAAAAGCATTCTGCTGGGCGCGTTGTCACTGCTGGCCGGTGAACGCGCCGACAAAACACTCATCCGCCAAGGTGCCTCCTCCTGCGAGGTCGAGGCTTCATTGTATTTCGAGGATCCAAGCCGCACGAACGCGTTGCTGGCCGAACTCGATCTGCCGTCGTGCGAAGATGGTATTCTTATTCTCAAGCGCAGTCTGCCCCGCGACAAAGCCCCCAAGATCACCGTCAACGGCGGCCTGGCCACGCTGGCCGCGTTGCAGCGTCTCGGCGAGGCATGGATCGATTTTCATGGGCCCAGTGAACCGCGCCGCTTGCTCAAGGAAAGTTGCCAGCTGGATCTGCTCGATCTCTACGGGCGCGCGGGCGATGCGCTGGCCGCTTACACGGTTAAATATCGCGTGTGGCGCGATCTGCTGGCCGAGCGTGAACGCATTGCGCGCGAGACCAAGCTCTCGCCGGATCAAATTAAGTTTCTCGAAAACCAGCTCGCTCGTCTCGACGCACTCGATCTGACCGACGAGGCGATTGAAACACTGGAGCGTGATTTTCAGCGTCTGAGCAAAGCGCAGGAACTCACCGGTCTCGCCTCGACCCTCGCCAACGGTCTGACCGGCGAAGACGGCGCGACCGGTCGTGTGGCCGGTCTCGTGCGAGAGGCGCGTCAGCTGGAAAATCTTGATCCCGCCAGCAAGGCGCTCGCCGACCGTCTGGCTGCGGCGAGCATCGAGCTCGCTGATCTCGGCGCGGAATTCGAATCGCTCGGCGGACAATTTTATTTCGACCCCGAGCAGGCCGAGCAGCTTCAAGCCAACATGAACACCTGGCTCGAGGTGAAGCGTAAGCACGGCGGTGATTTGCAGGCGGTCGTCGAAGCGCGCGATGACATGCGCCGCCGTTTGGAAATCCAGGGAGACATCGAAGGCACGCTCATCCGGGTTGAGAAACAAATCGCCGATGCCGAGCGCGCCGCCCGCAAAGAAGCGACGGTGCTGCGCACCTTGCGCGAAAAATCATCGCGCGAACTCGCCAAGATTGCCGCCGCCAGCATCGCCCAACTCGGCTTTAAGAAAGCAGACTTTCAGATTCGCATCGTTCCATTGGAACAGCTCGGGCCGGCCGGTGATTGTGGCGTCGAGTTCCTGTTCTCACCGAATGTCGGCGAACCGGCTTTGCCGCTCAACCGCGTCGCTTCGAGCGGTGAACTTGCGCGCGTGATGCTCGCGTTGAAGACCGTGCTCGCCGATCTCGATGACGTGCCGGTGCTGGTGTTCGACGAAGTGGATGCGAACGTCGGCGGCGAAATCGGCCGCGTAGTCGGTGAAAAAATGGCGGGCATCGCCAAGAGTCACCAAGTGTTGTGCATCACGCATCTGCCGCAGGTGGCGGCACAGGGTGACAGCCATCTTGTGGTGGAAAAAGACCAGTCAACGGATCGTGCGATCGTCACGATCTCGCCGATTCAGGCCAATCGCAAAGCCCGCGTGGGCGAGCTGGCTCGCATGCTCGGAGATCGAACGGCCAAGAGCGCGATCGCGCACGCCGAAGAATTGCTGGCCAAATAAAAAGAGGCGGACGCGCGCTAAACGCCGACAACCCCGCGCTGCCCGCGTTTAGCGCACGGTCAGCGTCCACTGCCGCGACTGTTCGCTGCCGGCCAGCAGCACGGTGTATTCGCCGACTTTGAGTGTGCCGCCCGGCAACGTGATGAGGACCGGGCTTTCTTTGGAACGCGCAGTGAGTTCGCCATCGAGCGGTTCAAACTGCGCGACGATCACCACGCTTAAGCCACGCACGAAAACCTGCGCGCCACCGAGCTGGTGTTTTTGATCGCCCAGCGTGCAGGTGATCACGATGGGATAGGGGAGTAGCGAGGCGGTTTCCCGTGGTGCAGAGACTGAGCTGAAGGAAAGGGGCAACTGCGGGATTTCGACCAGGGTGACATCGAGGGATTCGCTGAGCCCGGCGGGTGCATCGGAGATGGAGGCCAGAGCGTTCATGGCGCGCACGATTTGCTGTGGCTCGGCCGGACGCTCGGCGGTGGCGTTGATGCGTTGATAACCGGCGTCAAGCAGGCGCATGACATTGGCGCGCTGCTTCATGTCCTCGTAGGGGTTGAACGTCTGGTCCTTCGGTTTCCGGTAATGGAGTGTGACCCAGGTGTAAGGGCCGATGCAGAGGACGATCGCGAGGGCGACCCATTTCATGGGCCAGGGCTTGCGGTTGAGAGGATCGGGCATGGGCGCGAGTGAACGGAGGCGTCTGCGCAATGCAAGGAGGGAGGCAAAACCGTCCTGCACGGTGTGAGTAATAACAATTGCGCCGTGCGGGGCCGGATGCTTCGTTGGCGGACTTCATGAAGACTTGGTCCAAGTTCTACATTTCCACGCTCCGCGACAGCCCGGCCGACGCCGAGATCGCCTCGCACAAATTGCTCATGCGCGCCGGCCTCGTGCGCAAGCTCGGCGGCGGCCTCTATACCTACATGCCGCTCGGTCTTCGCGTCATGCAGAAGATTTCAAAGATCTGCCGTGAGGAGCTCGAGGTTTCCGATGCCATCGAGCTGTGGATGCCGCACCTCCATCCCGTGGACAACTGGGAGCAGGGTCCGCGCTGGGCCGCCGCCCGCGAGATCATGTTCCGCGCCGACAATGCCGGTGCCAACAAAGGCCGCTCGCGCGAGCCCGAGTTCGTGCTCGGACCGACCCACGAGGAGATCATTACACCGCTCGTGAAAAACGAGATCACCAGCTACCGGGATCTCCCCAAGAATTTTTATCAGATCGCGACCAAGTTCCGTAACGAAATCCGTCCGCGCTTCGGCCTAATGCGTGCCCGCGAGTTCGTGATGATGGACGCGTATTCCTTCGACGCCAACGACGAGGGCGCCACCAAGAGCTACTTCGCGATGAAGGACGCCTACAAGCGTTTCTTCAAACGCATCGGCGTGACCGCCATCGCGGTCGAGGCCGACACCGGCGTGATGGGCGGCAGCTTTTCCCATGAGTTCATGGTCCCCGCTGAAATCGGCGATGACGACGTGATCTACAACGAGGCCAGCGGTTACGCGGCCAACCGCGAGAAAGCCACCAGCGCCCTCGTGCCCGCCGACCTCGCTGACGCTGCCCCAATCGGTGCCATCGAGGAATTCGCCACGCCCGGTGCCACCACGATCGCCGCACTCGAAGCCGCGCCTTACAACGTGAAGGGCAGCGAGCAGTTCAAGACCCTCGTTTACATGGGCGACGGCAAGCCGTTCCTCGTGATCATCCGCGGCAACGACGAACTCGAAGAGGCCAAACTCGGCTCGCTCGGCTTCACGCTTACGCGCGCGGCCACGGCCGAAGAAATCGAGCCGGTTCTCGGGGCGAAGCCCGGCAGCCTCGGTGCGATCAAGGGTTCGATCAAAGATCAGGCGGCGCTCGCCGGCATTTTTGCCGACCACGCGATCCGCCTCATCGGCAACGGCACGACCGGTGCCAACAAGGACGGTTTCCACGTGCGTAACGTCAACGTGACCCGCGATCTCGCGATCACGAAGTTCGGCGATTTCCGCCGCGTGCGTCCGGGCGAACCCGACCCGAAGAATGGCCAGCCGCTCTCAGTGAAACGCGGTATCGAGGTCGGTCACATCTTCAAACTCGGCACCAAATACTCGGAGAAATTCGGCGCGGTTTACACCGACGACGCCAAGCAGAACCACCCGATGGTCATGGGCTGTTACGGCATCGGCATCAGCCGCACGTTGCAGGCTGTGATCGAGCAAAGCCACGACAACGACGGCATCATCTGGCCATGGGCGGTCGCGCCGTTCCAGATCATCGTCACGCTGCTTGACCCGTCGGTTGCGGAGCCCGCCGCGCTGGCGAAACAACTCGCCGAAGTGGCCGAGAAGGCCGGTGCGGACGTCATTATCGACGACCGTGAGGAGCGTCCGGGCGTGAAGTTCAAGGATGCCGATCTCATCGGTATTCCTTTGCGCATCACCATCGGCGGCAAAGGCCTCGCGGCCGGCATCATCGAGCTCAAGTGGCGCTCGAAGAAGGACGTCATCAAGGTTCCGGTGGCCGAGGCGGCCGAGCAGATCGCGGCGATTGTTCGCGAGATGCAGTCCGCCTGAATCCGCAAGTAGGTGGAAAACCTCACGAGCGGGATGCTCGTGAGGCTTGATGCGGGGATAAGTTGCCGCTCTCGTATTGCTGATTCATGGCATTTGATCGTTACCCCAAGTTGAGAGTGCTCGCGCTGGCCGTGTGCGGCTTGGCGATAGTGGCAGGTCTGTTTTTTGGAGTCGTAACGGAACGCGGACGGAAGATGGCTCCGGCGGCGACAGCGGGAATGCATGATCGGTCAGACATGCAGGAAAAATCGGTGCCCTCGTCGTCGGCGACTTCGGCCAGCACATCGCTGAGCTCAGCGACGTTGTTTTCAGCGGGACCGGTTTTGACGGGCGGCGGGCGTCCGCGATTGCCCTCACGCTATGGAGTGCCGGCGAAGGCCGATGAATTTTCACGAGCGATGGAGATCAACACGCCGGCGGTTGTGGCGATGGCGGCGTTAAAGCCACAAGATCGCGTGCGATTACCGTATTTCGACGGTCGCGTGCTGGATGGAGTGGTGCGCGCGGTGAATCGCGCTGCAGACGGACAACTTTTAATGGTCGGCGTGCTTGAAACGGGCGGCACGTTTACGCTGGGCTCGGGACCGCGCGGTTTCGGAGGCCGTATCCTGCCGGACGGCGAGGATAAGGTGGCGGTGATTCGCGCAACGAAGACCGCGAGCACTTATCTTTTGGAGAAACCTCGGCAGTCTGTGATGTGCGTCTCGTATCCGCGGTGGCCGGTTACAGCCGGTTCGGGGGCACCGGCATCTGTTGAGGAGGATTCGGTCATCACGCTTCCGCAGCTGGAGTTCAGCAGCCGTCCGGGAGCGACGGCGGTGGTGTTTCTGGATTTTGACGGGGCGGATGTTACGGAGCTCGATTGGAATCCTCCGGATCACGACAACGATCCAGAGACTCCTCCGGTGATTCAAGCGATGTTCAGCGGTCTCAACGACGCCCAAGTGAAAGAAGTCTGGCAGCGCGTGGCGGAGGATTACCGGGCGTTTAATATCAATGTCACCACCGACCAGGATGCCTACGACGCGGCGCCGGTGGGCAGTCGCATGCGCTGCATCATCACGCCGACGTTGGTGGTGGACGCAGGCGGAGTGGCTTTTCTCGGATCGTGGGCGGATGCAGGCGCGCCTGATTACAGCGACAATGTGCCGTGCTGGGTTTTTCCACCCAACCGGTTGAATGATGCCAAGGCGGTGGCGGAGGCGGTCTCGCACGAAATCGGCCATACCCTCGGACTTTCGCACGATGGTTTGATGAACGCCGAGGGTGATGCGGTTGAAGAATATTACCACGGGCATGGCGCCGGTCCGGCCGGTTGGGCTCCTATCATGGGCGATGGTTATGAGCAGGCACTCTCACAGTGGAGCCGCGGCGAATATGCATCCGGCTCCAACGTCGCGAACAACCATGAGGACGATCTGGCGATTATTGGATCGAGTGGAAATCGCACTGGTTATTTGGACGATGCGGTTTCCGGCGCGCTGGCCGAGGCGGCGAATCTGCCTCTGATCAACGCAAGCACGGCAGAGGTGAACGGTGTGTTGGAACGCACGGGCGACAGCGACGTCTATCAAGTGCTGGTGGGCGCAGGAACGGTGACGTTTACCGCCGGGATAAATCTTGAGGACGCGACTGTTGACGGACTCGGCAACATCGACGCGCAGCTGGATCTTTACGACTCAGCCGGCGTGCTGGTGGCGACCGCCAACCCGATAGGCCAGAGCACCGCCGAACTGACGACTGCCGTAAGCGGTGGTGTGTATCGTCTGCGCCTGCGGGGCACGGGCGAAGGCTTGGTCACGGGCGAAGGCTATTCGAACTACGGGAGCATCGGGCGCTACCGGTTGAGCGGCACGTTTCCGGTCCCGGCGGCACGGGCGCCGGTGATTGGCGGTCCGTTGGAATGGGTCGCGGTGACCGGGGTGGCCGCGTCTTATCCGGTGCAGGCCGTGGGAGCACCGCTGGCGTTTTATGCGGACGGGTTGCCGAATGCGCTGAAGATCAACACGGCCACCGGAGTGATCAGTGGCACGCCGACCAATCCGGGAACGCACGCAGTGACGTTGACGGTGGTCAATGCGAGCGGGAGCACGATGCGAGCGCTGGATCTCGTAGTGTTGCCTGGCGGACTTGGTTCCGCGGTGGGCGCGCCTGCGCTCATTTGGACGAGTGGAGGCGATGGCAATTTTCCGTGGAAAATGGACCGAGAAGTGTTTGTCGAGGGGCGTTCGGCGCTGCGCAGCGGGGCGGTGCAGGGCGACGAACAGAGTTGGCTGGAGACGACGGTGACGGGGCCGGGTGAGTTGCGCTTTCGATGGAAAGTATCGTCAGAGCTTAATGTATCCGAGCCAGCGGAGCCGTTTGACCGGCTGGAGTTTTGGCGAGGTGGAACGCGTGAGGCGTTTATCAGCGGCGAGGAGGATTGGGCAGAGCTTGTGTATGCAGTGCCCGCCGGCACGCATACGCTACGATGGGTTTATCAGAAGGATCCCTATTCCTCGGTGGGCGAGGATACGGGCTGGCTGGATGCGGTCAGCTATGCGCGAGCAGGCGAGGCACCGGTGCTCACTCATCCTGGCGCAACGTTGATCTCTCAAACCACCACAACCGGCAACGGCTACGGGTTTCAAATCACCGCCACTAACTCGCCCTCGAGCTACACCGCTACGGGCCTGCCTCCGGGTTTGTCGGTGAACACCGGGACGGGCACCATTGGTGGTGTTCCCTCCACTGCGGGCCTCTACGTGGTTACGGTGGGTGCCACCAATGCCCACGGAACGGCGAACGCCTTTGTGTTGATTACGGTGCGCAGCCGTTTCGCATTCTGGGCCGAATCGAAGTCGCTGTTTGGTGATCAGGCTGCGGCATCGGCCGATCCTGACGGTGACGGCGTGGGCAACCTGGTGGAATATGCGTTCGATACGGATCCGTCTGCTGCGATTTCAAGCGCAAGCCCGACGGTAGCACTCGGTGCCGGTCCTCATCTGGAGATCGAGTTTGTCCGGCCGGCGGATCGCGCCGAGCTGACCTACACGGTCGAGGTTTCAGAGGACCTGATCACTTGGCTGCGTGGCCATGCGTATGGTGCGAGGGCGGAAAACACCGGCGCGTTGCCCACGCAGGAAATCAGCCGCACGCCGTTGGGCGACGGACGGGAGCGGGTTCGTGTGGGCGACGCGCTGCCGTCCGAGGCGACACGGAGGTTCATCCGCGTCAAAATCGCGGCACCATAAAAGCATCGCCTGCGGGGTTGCACGACGAACGCGGGTGGCTTTACTGCCCGTCTGATCGATGGCTTCCAGCACACGAACCCCCTTCCATTCACCCTCCGGAATCGAGCCGATCGCATCGCGCGGCTGGCGCGTGGTATTCCTCAATGACGCCGTCACCCGCATGTCTTATGCGGTGATGGTGCTGCGCAAGCTGTTTGGCTTTGATGAGGCGACGGCGACCAAACACATGCTCGAAGCGCACGAAAGCGGGCGTTCAGTCGTCTGGCAGGGCGTTCGCGAGAATGCCGAAGCCTACGTTTTTTCACTTCAACAGTGGCATCTGTCCGCCACCTTCGAACGCGATGAAGAGAGTTGAAGTCCGCCTGAGTATCACCGCGGTCGCGCCCTTGCTTGATCTGATCAAGTCGGTGGCCGACGAATTGCACACCACGTTGGCTGTGCCGCTTGCGCTGAGCGATGCGGATACCGAGCTGGCGTCCGTGTGGAAGGAAGATCTGCTCGAGTCGCAGCGTAACGATTGCGACCGGCTTTTTTCGCTCTTTGACCAGGAGTTTTTCACCGAAGGCGTCGTGGCCTTTGACCGTGACAATGCCGAGTGCGTCCTGCGCGCCTGTGCGGCGCTGCGGCTTCGCTTCCGGGCAACGCATCTGGTGAACATTCCGGATGACACGCTGGAAGCGCTCGAGGCGAGCAGCAGCATGACCGGCCTCAGTGAAGCTGAGCAGAAAGCATTTTCGTGTTTTCTGTTTTTGGACGAACTGCAGAAAATTATCCTGAAGTATCTGGATCCGATGGCGGTCGAAGAAGATGAGTGATCTACCGCAACGATTTTCGAGCATCGGTGCAGCCGTGCGCAGTCGCATTCAAGTGGATGCGCAGGGGAATTTCCCGATCACCCGCACGTTGATCGCGTTGCTGGCGTTCGCCGTGGCGTTGTTCAACCAGGCTTTGTTCTGGCTGCTGGCGGTGCTGATTCACGGGCAGGGACGGCCGGTTCCCGCAGGGCGTTTTCTCGTCGCATCGCTGGGTTTGGGCGTGGCGCTGTGGTTGATTCTTCTCGTGCTGCAATTTCGCTTCACAGGCGCAGGACGGCGCAACGACAGCCTGATCATGTTTTTTACCGGCACTCTGCTGATAGCCGGTTTGATAGTGACTTCGCCGGGTTTTGCACTCGCGGCGACAGTGGCGTTTACTGCCTGGGCGACGAGAGGCCTAAAAAAATAGGATGACTGGTTGACGGAGGTGCCGGCCGACCTAGATTTGTCGCCGACACCCTGCAGTGTTCGAGGCGTTTTCAATAACTGCTCTCTCCTTTGATAAAATTCGGGATCCGGAACGGGTGGTGGAGTGCTAGGCCGTAAATCGGAAAGCATGAAGCCGCTCGGAGGAGCCCACCTAGTCATAAAAAGGTTCTCGAGCCTTTGAGCGCACGGCACAGGCGGGGTGTCACTTTTCTTTTTTGGCGGGATTCATAAGGCCGGTGCAGCGATCGGGCTGGGCTAATGCGCAGCAGTCGCTTAACAAGGGCGCGGCTTTAAATTTATGAAATCTTCCGTGCTTCGCAGCGGTTTTCTGGTGGCGCTGGTTTTGACCTTCTCGACTTGGCTTTGCGCCGGCGCGGATACGCCGCCGTTGTTGCCAGGCGCAGAGGATAACTCCGCGACTGCCGGCGCGACGCCCGGCAGCGAAGGCGAGCCGGCGCTGTTCTCGGTTTTTAACCGGCCGATCATCCTATTGCGCGCCGAGTTGTTCGGCGCTGATCCGGCTGAACGCGCTCAACGCGCCACGGGGCGAATCGACGGTATTTTGAGCCGCGATATTTTTGGCCCGATTGAAACGGTGGCCACGGCGGACGGCATCAAGATTCTAGTCGGCGGTGAACTCGTGCTGACAGTGGCCCCCGGTGACGCCGACGCGCTCATTGGTAAAACCTACGAGCAGACTGCCGACGAAGCGGCGCGGTCCTTGGGACAGGCGCTTCAACAAGCCCAGCGGCAGCGCGATGGCGGTCTTTTGATGCGGGCCATTTTACGCGCGGCAGTCGCCACGGTGATTTTGGTGGTGGTCATCATGGCGGTGGTGCGGATCAACCGCTTCATGCGGCATCGCGTGCTGATATTGGAGCGTCGTTTGACCGAAAAACTCAAGGAGCGTGGACTCCAGATCATGTCCTACGCGGTCAAGGCGCTGCGGTGGGTGTTGCGCCTCGCATTCTGGCTGCTGGTGGCGGGTGCGGTGTTTGAGTGGTTGGCGTATTGTCTGTCTTGTTTTCCATACACGCACCCGTGGGGCGAAGGCCTGCAGCTTAACCTGTGGAAATTGATTCTCCGCATCGGTGCGTCGTGCGTGCAGGCGATTCCCAATCTTTTGGTGATCACACTGATTTTGTTGATCACGCGCGGAGTGATCGGGTTGGTGCGCGCCTTTTTTCGAAGCGTGGGCACGGGTCATATAAAAATTCCCGGCATGGAGTTGGAGGCGGCGCGGGCGACACAACGCATCATCGTGGTCGTCGTGTGGTTGTTCGCGGTGGTGATGATTTACCCCTACATTCCCGGCAGCGGCAGCGCGGCGTTCAAGGGAATGAGTGTGTTCATCGGCCTGCTGGTTTCATTGGGATCGAGCAGCGTGATCGGCCAGTTTACGAGTGGATTGGTGCTGATGTATTCGCGTGCGCTGAAACCCGGTGAATACATCCGCATTGGCGAGCACGAGGGCACGGTCGAGACACTCGGATTTCTTTCGACGAAGATTCGCTCGGGCAAGAACGAGGAATTGCATGTGCCGAACACGGTGATTCTCGGCACCACCGTGAAGAATTTTTCGCGGTTCTCCACGGACGGCGGGGTGTTGGTGCATACCAGCGTGACGATTGGCTATGATACGCCGTGGCGGCAGGTGCACGAAATGTTGATCGAGTCGGCCACGCGCACCGCGGGCCTGAATCGCGAGACCAAGCCCTTTGTGATGCAGACGGCGTTGTCGGATTTTTATGTGGAGTATGAGGTCAACGCGCGCCTGCTGGATCCGCGTCAGCGTGGCATGGTGCGGGCCGAGTTGCACTCGCACATCCAGGATGTCTTCAACGAGCGTGGCGTGCAGATTATGTCGCCGCATTACGTGGATGATAAAGCGCAGTCCAAGGGTGGCGCCTGATAACCGGTGGACGGGGCAGGATACCGTCTAGACATTTAAGGACGGTTCTCCAACAACCTTGGTCACCTTTTGACCATGTCTCCGACCATCTACCATATCATCCACCTTGTTTCGTTGTTCGTATTGTTTGGCTTTACGTTTTACGCGTTCGCCGCTCCGGCCGAGACGCGCAAAAAAGTTCTCATGATCACCGGCATCGCGAGCCTTCTGGTGCTCGTGAGCGGGTTCGGTCTGGTGTCCAAAATCTATGGCAACAAATTTGAGCTGTGGATGATTGTTAAGCTCGTCGCGTGGCTGGCCCTGTCGGCCCTCACGGGCTTTGGTTATCGCCGCCGTGGAGCTGCCGGAACGCTGTCGGTGGTTGCCCTGGTCCTTGTGGCGCTCGCGGTGACGATGGTCTATCTCAAGCCTACGCTCTGAGCGTTTGTCGCGCCATGAGTGAGTCCCTTTGTGGCGTCTGGGTGGATGACGACGGCGTCGTCCACCTCTCGGTCGCCGGAGCCGATGGCTCGCGTGCGACCCGCACAGAGGTGTTGAGGCCTTTTGCCTGGCTCAACGAAAAAGTCACTGCGCCCGCCGATGGCGTGGTGATCGAGCCGCTGAAGGGCGAGGGGCCGTTCAACCGTCTGGCGCAGGCGGATTCACTTGCGGCATTCGAGACATTTGCCTCGGCGGCTCGTGAGACGGGCGGGTTTGATGCGGTGCGTCCGCTGGAGAGCCAGTTTCTGCTGCAACAACGCGCGCGGCTTTTTCGGGATTTGAGTTTTACGCAGTTGCGCCGGTGCCAGCTTGATATCGAGACGGGCTCGAGCGACGGCGAATTCAGTGATGCGACCAAACCCGAAGATCGCGTGCTGGCGATCGGCCTGCGCTTCGGCGAACGCAACCGGATGCTCGTCCTGGACGAAGTGAGCGCGGCGGGCGAAAAGCGACTTCTGGAGGAGTTTAACGCCGTGCTGATCGAGGAAGATCCCGACGTGATCGAGGGTCATAATATCTTTAAATTCGATTTCGATTACCTGCGGCAGCGTGCGAAGAAACTTAAAGTGCCGTGCGCGTGGGGACGGTTTGGGCAAAAGGCGACGTTTCGCAACAGCCGGCTGAAAGTGGCGGAGCGGTGGATTGATTTTCCACGCTGCGATCTGCCGGGGCGGACGGTGGTGGATACGTATTTATTGGTGCAGCAATACGACATCACGACACGCGAGCTGACCTCGTATGGGCTGAAGGACGTAGCGGTGTATTTCGGCATCACCGACGAAGACAGCGAGCGCACTTACCTGGCGGGCGACCAGATTCACGCGACGTTCACGACGGACCGGGCGGCGTTTCTGGCGTATTTGGCGGACGACCTGCGCGAGACCAAAGGCATCGCGGATCTGCTGTTGCCGACCTATTTCGAGCAAGTGCGGACATTCCCGATTCTGCTGCAAGAAGCGACGCTGCGCGGAACAACGGGGAAGATCGATCTGCTGTTTCTCGAGCATTACTATCACGCACGGCAGGCCTGTCCGGTGCCGCCGGAGGTGACGCCGTTCGAGGGCGGTTACACGCGGAGTTTTAAGGAAGGCGTGTTCAAGCATGTGCTGCATTTCGACGTGGCGTCGCTGTATCCGAGTTTGCTGATGAGCATCGGGCGGAATCCGCGAAACGATACGCTGGGCGTGTTCATTCCGCTGCTCACGGAGCTGCGGCAATATCGACTGCGCTACAAACAACTGGCGAAGAGTGCCTCGACCGAAGACGAACGTGCGGAGGCGCAGGCGCGGCAGTCGAGTTTCAAGATTTTGATCAACTCGTTCTACGGTTACCTCGGCTTTTCGGGGGCGCGGTTTGGCGATGGCGAACTGGCGGCGGAAGTCACGCGGCGCGGACGCGAATTATTGCAGGTGTTGATCGACGAATTCGCACGGCACGGCTGCACAATCCTTGAGGCGGATACGGACGGAATTTATCTGTCCTCGGATGTTTACTATGACCGGCCCGAGGCGTTGCTGGAGAAAGTGGTGGGCGTGCTGCCGCCGGGCATCGAGTTGGAATACGACGGACGCTACGAGGCGATGTTCTGCTACAAAGCGAAGAACTATGCACTCTATGATGGCAAAAAAGTGACGATCCGCGGCAGTGCGCTGCGATCGCGCGGGATCGAACCGTATTTGAAGAAGCTGGGGAATCAGTTGATCCGGTTCTTGGTGGGTGCGAGCA
Organism: Rariglobus hedericola; assembly: GCF_007559335.1. Taxonomy (NCBI): domain Bacteria; kingdom Pseudomonadati; phylum Verrucomicrobiota; class Opitutia; order Opitutales; family Opitutaceae; genus Rariglobus; species Rariglobus hedericola. Next base: position 764,512 of record NZ_VMBG01000001.1, on the reverse strand, counting down.
CGGAGTCGCCGCTCGGCATGGTGGAGGATTATCGGACGAAGTTGGCGGCGCGGGCGCTGCCGGTGACCGAGGTCGCAAAGGCGGAAGTGTTGAGCATGAATCCGGATGCGTATGAGCGCTTCATCACCGGAGGTGGAAAGCCGCGGCGCGCCTCGGCGGAGGCGGCGTTGTTGATGCCCAAGCGACCGCGCATGGGCGAGCGGGTGGCGTATTACATCACGGCGAAAGAAAAGGGCAAAACCAGCGACTGGCAGCGCGCGCGGCCGGTGGTGATCTACGATGCGGCGATTGCGCCGTATGATCCGGGATATTATGCGGACAAGCTGGACGATTGGTTGGAGCGATATGGTCCGTTTCTGGGAGTGGAGCCGCAGGGTGGGGCGCAGGGGGAATTGTTTTGAACGAACGGGTCGAAACGCGTTGCACGAGGTAAGCGCGGGCGTTTTCTTGGCGGCGTGTCTGGTCCCAAACTTTTGATTTTTGACTGTGATAGCACACTCAGCTCCATCGAGGGCATCGATGAGCTTGCGCGGGTGCGCGGGCCCGAGGTTTTTAAGCGCGTCGAGGAGATGACCAACGAGGCGATGGATGGAAAAATCTCCGTCGAAGCGGTGTTTGGCCGTCGTTTGGAGATCATCCAGCCGGAAGCAAAGCACGTGGCGCAGATCGGGCAGCACTACATCGACACGGTGGAGCCGGACGCGAAGGCGGTCATCGCGCAGGCGCGCGCGGCGGACTGGACGGTGATGATTATCAGCGGCGGATTCCGCCCGATCATCCGTCCGCTCGCGGACTTTTTGGGGATCGAACGCGTCGAGGCGGTGGATTTGTTTTTCGATGAGGCGGGCCGTTACACGGGCTTCGATGAGAGCTATCCGACGACGCGGTCGGGTGGGAAGCCGGAGGTCATTACTCGACTGAAATCTGAATTGAAGCCCGACAAAGTCGTCATGGTTGGTGATGGTGCGAGTGATTTGGAAACAAAGCCGGTGGTGGATTTATTCGTCGGCTTCGGACGTTATATGGCGCGTGAAAAAGTGAAGCGTGAGTCCGCGGCGTTCATCACACAACTGAGCGAATTGCCTGCATTGATCGCACGAATTTAAGCACGGGATGCGCAATTCGTTGACATCGGTTCCCTCGGGACTTCGCTGCGTCGTAATTGTGGCGACACGGGAGCTGGTTGGCAGGGTTTCCGCTTAAGTCATTTACTTTATTTCAAGCATGGAAACCCGCCTCCTCATAGTGCTCCTCACGCCATTCTTACTGGCGTTGGTGATGCCATGGCTGGGGGCCCGGCTCGGCTCACGCACCGGTTGGATCGCCTTGCTGGCGCCCCTGGCCAGTTGCGCGGCGGTGCTTTCGATCTACCTGCTGCCTCCGATGGAGCGCATGGCGGTGGTCTGGGATTGGGTGCCTAGCCTGGGAGGAACGTTGACGTTTAATCCGGACGGGCTGGCGTTGTTCTTCGGACTCGTGGTGACGGGCGTGGGCGTGCTGGTGACGTTTTACGCGGCAAACTACCTCGACGATCATCACTACCGTGATCACGGTAAATTTTACTGCTATCTGCTGCTCTTCATGGGCGCGATGTTGGGCACGGTGTTTTCGAGCAACCTGCTGGTGCTCTTCGTTTGCTGGGAGCTGACCGGACTCACGTCGTTTTTGCTAATCGGTTTTTTGCACGACAAACACGAGTCGCAGCGCGGGGCTCGCATGGCGCTGCTTACCACGGGGCTCACGGGGCTTGCGCTCCTGGCGGGCGTGGTGCTGTTGCGGGTTATCTATGGCACCTACGAGCTGGGCGAAATCATCGCGATGGGCTCGGTGCCGGCGGGGTCGGAAGTCTTGATGACCGCGGCGTTCATCTGCTGCTTCATCGGCATCGCGGGCAAGTCGGCCCAGTTCCCGTTTCATTACTGGCTGCCCAACGCCATGGCTGCGCCCACTCCGGTGAGCGCCTACCTGCACTCGGCAACGATGGTGAAGTTGGGCGTGTTCCTTACGGCGCGGCTGCTGCCGGTATTCAACGGTCTCGAATCGTGGATGCCGGTGCTCACGGTGATCGGTTTCGGCACGCTCCTGCTGGGCGCCGTGCTGGCGCTGTTGTCGCAAGATTTGAAGGCGGTGCTGGCCTACACGACGGTGGCGCAACTCGGGTTGCTGATCGGTTACTACGGACTTTACACGCAGGGCGTGCCGGTGGCGTGGGACTACCTGCACATCCTGAACCACGTTTTCTACAAGGCGTGTCTCTTCATGGTGGTCGGCATCATCGACCACAGCACGGGGACGCGGGATTTGCGCAAGCTGGGCGGCTTGTTCCGCAAGATGCCTCTCACCGGTATTGCCGCATTCATTACGTTGGCATCGCTGGCGGGCGTGGCACCGACCACGGGATTCCTGAGCAAGGAGCTCCTGTTGGAATCAGTGATTGGATTCCGTGAGACGACCGCCGGACTGCTGGGTTGGTGGCCGCTGGTGGCGGTCGTGCTGGCCTCGTTTGTTAAAGTAATCGTGGCGGCGGGCGTGTTTCATCGCGTGTTCCTCGGTCCGGTCTCGCACGACGTGGAGCACCACTACCATGCGCCGTCGTTTGGTCTGCAATTGCCGGCACTGCTGCTGGCGGGGGCGACCTTGGCCTGTGGTGTGGCGGCGGGCGCGTTTGGGCACTTCACGCTGTCGTTTGGTGTGGTGGGTGAACATCTGATGGAGGCAGAAACGCTCCACCTCTGGCACGGACTGACGCCCGCGTTTCTCACCAGCATGGGCATACTCGCAACGGGCGTGGCGGTTTACTTTGCCGTGGGTGCGAAGCGTTGGGCCGTGCTGGAGATTCCCACGGCGCTGCGCTTTGATGCCTGGTTCGATCACTTGGTCGATGGAGTGCAGCTCTTTGGAAAGAAGCTGAACAAGGCCCTCGGTTTCGAGAACCCCTATGCGTATCTGTTCGTGGTGTTGGCCACGATCATCGCGGTCACAGGAACGGTCGTGGTAGTGGATTGGGCTTCGGTGACCCAGCTCGCCACGCAGTGGGACTGGCTGCCGCATGGCTCCGAAGGCTGGATGCGCACGGTTATGGCGGTGGTGATGAGCGCTGCGGCGATTTTGGCCGCCGTGTGGAAACATCCGATCAAGCAGCTCTTCGCGCTGTCGATCGTGGGCCTCGGCATCTGTTTTTATTATGTGCTGTATCAGGCGCCCGATCTGGCGCTGACGCAGATGATGGTTGAGTCGGCCACGCTGTTGTTGGTGCTGCTGGTCGTGTTGCGCCTGAAACGCGATGGTGCCGATCGCGAAGTGCTGCCGGAGCAGGGCGCGCCTTCGAAGTTATTGCGTGTGGCGCTTGGTGCGGGCGTGGGTCTGATCATGGGCGGCGGTGTATTGTTTTTCCAGCAGCCGCATGCGCTGGAGTGGGCGGGTGATTTTTACCTGAACAACACCCTCGCACTTTCAAAAGGCCGCAATGCCGTGAACACGGTCGTGGTCGATTTCCGCGGCTGGGATACGATGTTTGAAATCACCGTGCTGATCATTGCGGCGTGCGGATGTCTGGGCTTGCTCTCGCGTCGTCGCACCGGAAATCGGTCTCCGGTGAAGTGTGACGACGGTGGCAATTTTTTCCCCGTGCCGCGCGATTTGATCCTGAGGGCTGTCGCGATCGGTGCGTTCGTTCCGCTCAATCTCTTGGCACTTCACATCTTCTTCCGCGGTCACAACGCACCTGGTGGAGGCTTTATTGCCGGCTTGGTGACCGCCCTGTCGCTGCTGGTGCTCGTGTTCGTATTGGGCGTGCATGGGTTGCGCCGCCTGCTGCGATTCAACCCCATGATTCTGGCGATCTGTGGTGTGTTGCTGACGATCAGCACGGCGATCGTTCCTGCGCTGAAGGGACTGCCGATGCTGAATCATCTGCATAACTACATTGGCTCATTCTACCTCGGATCGCCGGTGTTTTTTGACCTCGGTGTGTTCTGCGCGGTGGTCGGCGTGACGCTCAAACTGATGTTGCCGCTGATGAAATCGGTGCACGGCTTGCCCGCTTTCGTGAACGAGGAGCAAGGCCGGTTCGCGGCGCGTGATAGCGAGTCCATCGATATTGATGCGCCTGCGGATAACGCGACGGGCAAGGGAGGTGCGTCATGACCAATCAACTCGAATCCGCCATCTTGATTTTTGTGCTGTTTACGGCGGGCATTTATTTGTGCCTGTCGCGACGCTTCCTGCGTATCCTGTTTGGGTTTTTGCTGATCTCCAACGCGGCGAATGTCGTGCTGATCTCGATTTCGGGTGATCCCACCGGACGGCCTTCGGGCACGGTCGGAGCTGACGGACTGGCCCGAAACTCAGTTGATCCGCTGCCGCAGGCGCTCATTCTCACGGCCATCGTGATCGGATTCGCGGTCGCGGCTTATTTGACGGTGTTGCTTTACCGCCTCTACACCGACCGCGGTGCGGCCACGATGAATTCGCTCTACGCTGAAAAGGCTCCCGGCGGCGCGGTGGCGCGTGAGAAGGAGGACGCATCATGAGCGTTACGGAACTGGCCAATCTTGTCGGGCTTCCGGTCGTCGCGCCCATCGTGGCGGCGTTGCTGCTGTTGCTGTTTCCGCGTCCGTCGTTCGCGCGTCGTGGATTCACCGCGCTGGTGCTGACGGCGCTGCTCGGGCTGGCGCTCTGGATGGTGGTGCACGTCATGGAAAACGGGCCGCTGGTGTTGCGCGTGGGCGGCTGGCTTACGCCTTATGGTATCGTGCTGGTGGGGGACACGCTCGCAGCGATCATGCTGTGTCTGTCGTCATTCACGGCGCTGGCGTGCGTGCTCTATGGTTTTGCCGAAACCGCGGCCGCCGACGAACACCCGATGCGACTGCCGCTGATGCTGTTTTTGCTGGCGGGTATCGACCTGTCGTTTGTGACTGGCGATTTATTCAATCTCTTTGTCGCGTTCGAGGTGATGTTGCTCTCGTCGTATGCGTTGCTCACACTTGAGGCGACGGCGCGGGAATCGCGCGGGGCGTTGCCGTATCTCACGCTGAATCTGGTTGGCAGTGCGCTGTTTCTGGCGACGTGCGGTTTTGCCTACAGCCTGTTTGGCACGCTAAACTTCGCAGAGATGATTGTGCGCGCCGATCTGCTGGTGGGCGATGTCCGCCTCACGGTGCTCGCGGTGCTGATGTTGCTGGTATTCGGATTAAAGGCCGGCGTGTTTCCTCTCTATTACTGGCTGCCGGGAAGTTATCCGATTCTGCCGGCGCCGACGGCGGCGTTTTACGCGGGCATGCTGACCAAGGTCGGCGTCTATGTGCTGTTGCGCATTTTCGGAACGGTGATGCCGCCGCAATTGACGGGACTGCACACCCTGATCGCCTGGACCGCGGGCCTCACGATGGTGATCGGCGTGCTCGGTGCGGTCTCGCAAGGGCGCGTGCAAAAAATCCTGTCTTATCACATCGTGAGCCAGATCGGCTTCATGGTGCTGGCGATCGGTCTGTTCACGCCCTTCGCGTTCACGGCGGCGATTTTCTACATCATCCATCACATCATCGTGAAGGCGGCGCTCTTCCTGGTGGGCGGCGTGATCGTGCGCGCCAACGGCACCGATGATCTCAATCGCACGGGCGGTCTGTGGAGGGCGGCACCGTGGCTGGGAATCGTCTTTGTCTTTCAGGCAATGTCGCTGGCGGGCCTGCCGCCGTTGAGCGGATTTTGGGGCAAGTTCATGATCATCCAGGAAGGCCTGACGCAGGGCGAGTGGGCGCTCGTAGCCATGTCTTTAATCGCGAGCATTCTCACGCTGATGAGCATGCTGAAAATCTGGCTCGGTGCATTTTGGCGCGGCGAAGCGGCGGCTCCGCTTAATTATGACAAGCGTGCCAAGCGCATGACGGCGGTCGGCCTCGGCATGGTGGCGGTGTCGCTGTTGATCGGTTTTGGAGCGGAAATTTTTGTTAAGACCGCCAAACATGCGGCGCTGGAGACACTCGATCGCCCGGGTTATGTGCGCACGGTGATGTCGGCCAACGAGACGATTTACGAAGGGAAGCATCCATGAGCACGGCCAAAGAACATCCGCGTCATTCATGGCCCTCACGGGCGATCGGCTTCGCGGCATTCCTGTTTCATTTTGCGCGCGAACTCGTGCTGGCGAATATCGCCGTGGCCAAATCGGTGTTGTTTCAACCCGTCTCGGCGCTGGTGCCGGACTTCATTTCCTATCCGCTGGATGGCCTCAGCGACTTTGAAATCGTGGTTCTCACGCACTGCATCACGCTGACGCCCGGCACGACGAGTGTGGAAGTATCCGAAGATCGCACCACGCTCGTGGTGCATGCACTGGATGCGCGAGATCCGCAGGGAGTCTGCGATGGAATCAAGAAAACCCTGGAGACGCCGATCCTGGCGTGGACGCGATGAACCTTTTCCTCGAAATCGCTTATTATCTCGGTTGGGCGGTCTTGCTGACCGTTACACTGTGCGGTTTCTGGCGCGTCATTGCCGGTCCGACGACTCTGGACCGCATGGTGGGATTCGATGCCGTGACGATCGCCGTCACGGCATTGGTTGCGATTTTTTCAATTCATGCCGGCACATCGGAATACATGGAACTGATCATCGTGATGACAGCACTCGGGTTCTTCACGACGGTGGCGTATTGTTATTATCTGTCGCAGCCCAAACAACGCAGTGGTGAGGATTTTAATCAGGAGGACGGGAAATGAGTCTGATCGTTGATATCATGGCCGGCCTTTTCCTGTTGGCCGGGGCGTTCTTTATGTTGGTGGCCGGAGTGGGCGTGGTGAAGTTACCCGATGCGTATTGCCGCGCACACGCGCTCGGCAAAGCGATGACGCTCGGAATCATTTTCCTGCTGATCGCGATGGGACTGCTGCTCGAAGATCTTTCGTGGCAGAAAGTCGCCGCAGGTATCTTCTTCCAACTCGTGACGATTCCCGTGGCCAGCCACCTCTTCTGTCTGGCGGCCTATCGACGCAAGCTGCGCCGCTGGACCTCGCGCGGCTGGGTGCAGGAGTAAGCGGGCAAGGGCAGGCTCAGGGGAAGAGTCCGCGGCTTTGTTTGGTCTCGGCAACCCGCTGGATGCCGAGCGTGAGCGCGGCGAGGCGGCGGCTGAACTTGAACTTGCGCTTCTGGTATTCGACCGAGGATTTCGCGCGGTCGAGCATGACGAAAAGTTTTTTGAGGACCTCATCGCGATCCCAATAGAAGTTCTGCAGGTTTTGCAGCCATTCGAAATAGGAGACGATCACGCCGCCTGAATTGCAGAGCACGTCGGGGATGATTTCGATGTCGTCACGTTGCTCCAGGATTTTGTCGGCGCTGAACGTGGTGGGGCCGTTGGCGGCTTCCGCCAGAACGCGACAACGCAGTTTTTGCGCGATCTCGGCGGTGATGACCCGTTCGAGTGCCGCGGGAATAAGAACCGTGCAGTCGAGCGTGAGCAGTTCCTCGTTGGTGATCATCTCGCCGCCGTCGAAGTTATGCAGGACCTTCTGTGACGTGACGTAGGCGAGGGCCTTTTTGATATCGATGCCCGCGGGGTTGTGGATCGCTGCACTGTAGTCGGAGATCGCGACAATTTTCGCTCCGTAGTTGGCGAGGGCGAGGGCGGCTTCTCCGCCGACATTACCAAATCCTTGAATGGCTATGGTCGCGGACGAAATCGGGATGTTGAAATCCTCGAGGTAGGCTTTGACGAGATAGGCGACACCGGCGCCGGTGGCCTCGTGACGGCCTTGCGAACCCCCGAGCGAGATGGGTTTTCCGGTGACGCAGGCCGGCTCGTTGCGGCCAACGTGATTGGAATAGGTGTCCATCATCCAACCCATGATCTTGGCATTGGTGCCGACATCCGGTGCAGGCACGTCGATCTGCGGGCCCATAAATGGAATCAGCTCCTGCATGTAGCGACGCGAAAGCCGCTCGAGTTCTCCTTCGGACAGTTGGCGCGGATCGACGATCACACCGCCTTTGGCGCCGCCGTAGGGCAGGCCGACCAGCGAAGTTTTCCAACTCATCCACATGGAGAGTGCGGCGACCTCGCCCAAGGTGACATCTTGATGGAAACGAATACCGCCCTTGGCCGGACCGGTCGAAAGATTGTGCTGCACCCGATAGCCTTCGAACACCGTGACGCTGCCGTCGTCGCGTTTGATCGGGAGTGCAACCGCGACGCAGCGCTTGGGGTATTTGGTGCGGTCGCGAATGGACTCGGGCAGACTGATGGCATCGGCCGCGAGATCGAACTGGCGGCAGGCCTGTTTGAAAACGTCTGAGTCGTAGAGTGAAGAAACGATGGTTTTGGACATGCGACGGGGTGGGGTGGACTGCGAGTGATCATGTCACTTCGTAAGGGAATGGCAAATCGGACGTGGAGATGGATGGGCGGTTGAAATCGATGCGGGTTTCCCGCTTGATCGGTTTAACGAATGGCCAAACCCGTCTTTATTTTTGTTTCAAAACTCGTGCGCAAGCTGGTGATGGCTTCCCTCATCGCCGCACTCGCGCTGGTTGCCTACAGCCTGTGGTTGTTCGGGAAGGATCAGTCCAGTTATGAGGAACGCCGTGCGACCCTGATGACGGTGACCGAGACGGAGCGCACCCGCATCGACGGAGAGTTGACCGTGCTGAACGAAAAGCATCAGGCCACGGTCACGATGATCGAAATGCAGCAGCAGCGTTCCGAGCGGGCCGAGAAGGTGCTCAAGAACCTGCATGAATCCGATCCCGGTGCGCTGGATCGTTGGTTTGGTGACGCGGCCGAGGTGAAGACGCACGGCGAGCGCGTGGCCAGTCTGGAGAAAATCAAAACCGAATCGCAGACTCGCGTCGTCGAGTTGCAACGCGATATCGTGGCGGGCGAACAAGCCCGAAAGAGCCTTGAGACCCAGCTGGTGGCTCTGGACGCAAACCTGCTCACGTTAAAAAACGAAAACCACGCCGCCGCGCATTATGTGCGCAGCGCATGGGCCGAGGCACGCTGGTGGGTGCTGGCGGTGTTCCTCGCGTATCTCTTCGGCGGACTGGTGGTCGCCTTTGTGCTTTATTATGGGTGGGCGTCATGGGTTTCGCGCCGGAAACCGGTAAGCTTGGTAACGACTGGCGGCGGCTATTCATCGATCGGCGAGAGTGCGGTCACCGTGGAAGATGCGCTTTGGGCGGGCGAGGTGTTGTGGGTGCGCAAAGGGTTTTTGCAGGCGTCGGATAACGAACTCATCCGTCGGCGGCGCTTTATGTTAAACTGGCGGATGCCGTTTTCGTGTCTCGCCGGCGGCTTGTGGAGATTGATCGAGCTGCGCAACGGACGCAGCGCGGGCGAACGCCGCGTGGTGCTGGCGTCGGCGGCCGATCCCTTTGCGGAGTTCGCCATCGTATCGGTGCCGGAGGGGAGTTCGTTTGTGCTCCGTGCCGCTTTCCTGCACGGAATCATCATGAACTCGGAGCAACGCCTGGTGATCCGCCGGCATTGGCGGTTGTTGTGCTGGCAATCGTGGGTGTCGGGCCAGTTCGGCTACTTCGAGTTTTTTGGCCCGTGCCGGCTGATTGTTTCCAGCGTCAGCGCATTGCAGGGCGAAACTCTGGCGACCAACGATGACGGGAAAGGTTCATCGTGCCGCGCCGGTCAGAAAGCGTTGATCGGTTTCTCGCCCCAGCTCGAGTTGAAGGCCGTGCGCACCGAAGGGTTCTGGCGTTACTGCCGCCGTCGCACGGCCTTATTTGATGTGTTGGTCAAAGGCTCCGGCGTTTACCTGACGCGGGGCGAGGAAGGGCGTGGACGTGACCGGCTTCGCGCGCGGCTGTTGAAACGTTGCGGTCTTTGAGGCCACGGCGTTTGCGATGAACCGAAACCGGATAATGGTGGTCTGCTAAAATCAAACCATGGCTTCGTTGTTTAAACTGAATTCCGAATACCAGCCGACCGGTGATCAACCGCAGGCCATTGATAAACTCACGGCCTCGATTCAGGCGGGAAACAAATTTCAGACGCTGCTGGGTGTTACCGGCTCGGGAAAGACTTTCACGATGGCCAATGTCATCGCGCGTTGCGACCGGCCGGTGCTGATCATTTCGCACAACAAGACGCTGGCGGCGCAGCTCTACTCGGAGTTTAAAAACTTCTTCCCCGAGAATGCGGTCGAATACTTCGTCAGCTACTACGACTACTACCAACCCGAGGCGTATGTCGCGTCGAGCGACACTTACATCGAGAAGGATTCTTCGATCAACGAGGAGATCGAGCGCATGCGAATTGCGACCGCGAGTTCGCTGGTTTCGCGCCGTGATGTGATCGTGGTGGCTTCGGTTTCGTGCATCTACGGCTTGGGCTCGCCCGAGGACTTTCAGGCCATGCGCATTGCCTTGCGCAAAGGCGAACCGCTGGGACGTCAGGTGCTGCTCCAGAAGCTCGTGGATATTTTGTATGAGCGAAACGACTACGACCTGAAGCGCGGGGCATTTCGCGTGCGGGGCGATGTTGTGGACATCATGCCCGCCTATCTCGAACTCGGTTTGCGGGTGGAGTTTTGGGGCGAGGAAATCGAGGCGTTGAGCGAGTTCGATCCCACGACGGGCACGGTCACGCGCACGCTGGACCAATTTGATCTTTATCCGGCGACCCAATACGTCGCCAGCAAGGACAAGCTCACCGAGGCGATCCAGGCGATCAAACACGAGCTGGATGAACGCGTGGAGTTCTTTGAGAAAAACGGACAGCTCCTGGAAGCGCAGCGCATTCGTATGCGCACGAACTACGACCTCGAGATGCTCCAGGAAATGGGCTTCTGCAACGGCATCGAGAACTACTCCAGTGTGATCGCCCGGCGGCGTCCGGGAGAACGTCCCATCTGCTTGATCGATTTCTTCCCGAAGGATGCGTTGCTGATGGTCGATGAAAGCCACGTGACGATTCCGCAGGTCGGCGGCATGTCCAATGGCGACCGGGCTCGCAAAATGAATTTAGTGAACTTCGGATTCCGTCTGCCTTCGGCACTCGATAATCGTCCGCAGACATTCGACGAATTTCTGTCGATCACCGGACAGACGCTTTTTGTTTCCGCTACGCCGGCAAGTTATGAGCTGACTCACTCGACAGTGATCGCCGAGCAGGTCATCCGGCCGACGGGTCTGCTTGATCCGGAGATCGTCATTCATCCCACGAAGGGGCAGGTCGAGCACCTGATCGGCGAGATCAAGCAGGCGACGTCAAAAGGAGAACGTGTGCTCGTGACGACGTTGACCAAGCGTTTGTCGGAGGACCTCACGAGCTTCATGCGCGAGGCAAAGATTCGCGTGGAGTATCTACACAGCGATATCGATGCGATCGAACGCGTGGAAATTCTCCGCAATTTGCGGCTGGGTAATTTCGACGTGCTGATCGGCATTAACTTGTTGCGGGAAGGTCTCGACCTTCCGGAAGTGGCCCTCGTGGCGATCCTCGATGCGGACAAGGAAGGATTCCTGCGCAGCCAGACTTCGCTCATTCAGACGGCCGGGCGCGCGGCGCGTCATGAAAACGGACGGGTGATTTTTTATGCGGACAAGATCACCGAGTCGATCCGTCGCACGCAGGAAGTGACCTCGGCGCGTCGGTTGAAGCAGATCGCCTACAACGAAGAGCACGGCATCACGCCGCGCAGCACGAAGCGCACGGCGCAATCCAGCCTGCATGTTTACGACGGTAGTGGTGCGCGCGACGAAGAGGCCGGCGCACTGGCCGAGGGTAGTGACGAGGATGTGAAGGCGGTGATCGAGGAACTCGAAGAGGAGATGACCACGGCGTCGGCTAAACTCGAATTCGAGCGCGCGGCGTTGCTGCGTGATCAAATCGAGGCGCTTAAGTCCGGCGATTACCGGAAGGCGGCGGCGAGCAGTCTGAAGGGCAAGTCGCGGGCTTACGCCAAGGCGAAGCGCCGGCGGTAAGGCACGGCGTTTGGTTACGCCGTGCCCAGAGCATGATGTTAGAACTGGTAGCGAAGGCCGAGTGAGTAGATCCACGGGTCGAGTCGCGCCTCGGTGAGCTTCACACCACCGGCTTTGACGTCGGTGCGAAGCATGGCGCGTTTCACATCGGCGTTGAGCGACCAGTGATCGGCCAATTTATAATCGAAGCCAACCTGGCCGGCGGGACCGACGCTGTAACTGTCGAGTTTGGCGCCTCCAAGGTCATCATCGAAGATCAAGGTGAAGTTTACGCCGGCTCCGACGTAAGGTGTAAAGCGACCGATGGGGGTGAACGTGTATTTAGCGAGCAAGGTGGGCGGCAGATGTTTGAACGTGCCGACCTTGGCGCCATTGACCTTCACTTCATGCTCCTGAGGCACGGTGAGCACGAGGTCGGCGGACCAATGAGAGGTGAAGGCATAGGAGATATCGAATTCGGGGATGAGCTTGTCCTCGATGTCCACGGCGATGGCTTTGTTGGTGGAGCCATCGGTGGTTTGCAGGTAGGCTGTGGCGATGCGCACCGACCAAGGGCTGGCGGCGTGGAGCGGCGCGAGCGCGACGAGGCCGGCACCGAGCATGGCGATAAGTTTAGATGAGGGTGTGTTCATGGTATGCGAAGACCGCGTGGAATGATTGCGGTAAGCATACCTTAAGGATCCGCGAAGCCGGTGACTGCGCAGCCGTTGGCGTAAAATGCGCGGGATTTGTCGGGCAATGATCCGATAATGCGGGTCTGCGATTGCCTGTTGCCGGAACTAGGAATCAAGCTGGACCTACCATGAGAACCCTTCGTTGGTGGTCCCTTTCGTTATTGGCGGTGCTGGCGCTCGCTGGTTCGGGCTGCGCGACCAAACCGCCTGCCGAGACCGTCGCGCCCGTCGTGACCGAAACCGCCAAGTGGGTGCGGACTGAATTGTATTTTGGCATCGGTGACTGGACGGAAACGGCGTTGAGCACCGAGCCGGAGTCGCGTTGGTCGACATTCGTGGATGCCGAAGTGACGCCGCGCTTTCCAGACGGGCTCAGTGTGATCGATGTCTATGGCCAGTGGCGTGAGGCCAAACCAAGCGCGCAGATCAAGCGCGAGCGGAGCCGGCTTCTCGTGATCGTGCACCTGGATACCGCGGAGGCATCGGCCAAGATCGACGCCATTCGCGATGCTTGGAAACGCACGACCGGAGACCAATCCGTGCTGCGGGTCACCCAGCCGGCGGACGTCCGCTTTTGAGCAGCGGACGTCTTGGAAAACTCACGCCCACTCGGGCGGGTTTTGCAGGTTGGGCTTGAGCACGCCGATGCAAGGCAGGTTCCGGTAGCGCTCGGCGAAATCGAGTCCGTAGCCGACCACGAATTTATCGGGGATTTGGAAGCCTACAAAATCAGCCTCGAACTCAACTTCGCGGCGGCCGCGTTTGTCGAGCAGCACGCAGGTGCGGAGGCTCGCGGGGTTGAGCTTGCGCAACATGGCGGCGACGGCGGAGAAGGTTTTTCCCGTGTCGAGAATGTCGTCGATCAAGAGCACGTGGCGGTTGCTGATGTCGAGCGTGAGGCTTTGGAGGATTTTCGGCTGACCTAGCGATCTCGTGTCGTTGCGATAGCTCGAGATGCGAATGCAATCGAGGCGGATGGGATTGGGGATCTCGCGCAGCAGATCGGCGGTGAATAAAATCGCGCCGTTGATGATGGAGACGACGGTGATCTCCTCGTCGCCATAGGCCTCGGCCAGCTCGGCTCCGAGTTTCTTGACGCGTTTTTTGATGTCCTTCTCGGAAACCAGCACGGTTTCCAAGTCAGCGTGCAGGGGGAAATTTTTGGCCTTGGTCATGGATGGGCGAACTTTATGCCGCGGCATTCAACAAGGGCAACTGGTTCGTGCGAATTAGAGGCAACTGTAACCTCGAAGACACGGTCTATTCTTTTGACTTAAATCAGGCCGAAATCTTGCTTAACGGAGCCAACGCATGATCACCGTATGATTTCGATTAGCATCCAAAATCTCACCAAACGGTTCGGCACGGCCGTCGCGTTGCGCAACCTCGACCTGGTGATTGAGCCCGGGGAATTGTTTTTCCTGCTCGGCCCCAGTGGCTGCGGCAAGACCACGCTGCTGCGCAGCATGGCCGGCTTTTATATCCCCGAGGAAGGCACTATCCGCTTTGGCGATGAAGACGTGACGCGTCTGGCGCCGCACAAGCGCAACACCGGCATGATGTTTCAGAGCTATGCACTCTGGCCGCACATGACCCTGGCTGAGAACGTGGCGTTCGGGTTGGAAGAGCGCAAAGTGCCGAAAAATGAGATCAAGCGCCGCGTCGGCGAGGCCTTGGAGTCGGTGCGCATGGGGCAGTATGCCTCGCGCAAACCGAATCAATTATCAGGCGGTCAACAGCAACGCGTGGCCCTGGCGCGTGCGTTGGTCATCCGTCCGCGTTGCCTGCTGCTCGACGAACCGCTGTCCAACCTGGATGCAAAGCTCCGGCTTGAGATGCGCATTGAGATCCGTCGCGTGTGCAAAGAATTTAAACTCACGACGGTGTATGTGACGCATGACCAGAAAGAGGCGCTGTCGATCTCGGATCGCATGGCGATTCTGGACGGTGGCAAGATTTTGCAGGTCGGTTCGCCCAAGGAAGTTTACCGCCGCCCCGTCTGCAAGACCGTGGCGCATTTCATCGGCGAGACGGATTTCATTGAAGGTCGCGTGCTCGGGCCGGAGGGCGATTACACCGCGGTGGAGACGGCCATCGGACGGTTTATCGGCGTGGTGGGCGATAAGGCTTTTCAGCCGGCGATCGGTTCGACCGTCACCCTTTCGATTCGCCCGGAATGCTGGAAACTGGCGAAGGAGCCCCGCGCGCACAACGCGGTGCGGGGGAAGATCGGCGAGTCGGTGTATCTCGGCGAAGTGGCGCAATATGATTTCGTCGCCGGTGGTGTGACGCTGAAAATTTACGAATTGAATCCGCGATTTGTGGGCTCCGCATCGGATGGCGATTTGTTTGCGAGCGTGGATCCGGACGACGTGGTCATTCTGGGCGCCTGAGCATGCTCAAACAGGCCCTCATCATCTTCACATTGGTGGCGACCTTGGTGCTGCCGTTTGCGCTGCGACCGAAGCATGAAACCGTCGGCAAGACGGACGACACGCTGGTCATCATCACGCCGCACAACGAGGCCATCCGGCAGGAGTTCGAGCGGGCGTTTGCCAAGTGGTATCAGGCGCGCACGGGCCGCACGGTTTCGCTGGATTGGCGGTTGATCGGCGGGACCACCGAGATCGCCAAGTATCTGGAGGGTGAATACACGGCGGCGTTCCAAAATTATTGGGTCAACACGCTGCACAAGCCCTGGAGCAACGATGTGCTCAACGGGTTCGCCAACGGTTCGCTGCCCGCCGATGCGCCGGCGGTTGCGCGCGAGGCGCGGGCGGCGTTTCTCGCTTCGGAAATGAGCTGTGGCATCGATTTGTTTTACGGTGGCGGCAGCTACGACTTTATCCGCCAGGCACAGGCGGGCCGTCTGGTGGACAGCGGGATTATGCAGCTGCATCCGGAGTGGTTCACCGAGGAGGTGATCCCGCAGTCGTTTGCCGGCGAGGAATATTGGGATAAAAAAGGCCTGTGGGTCGGCACGGTGTTGAGCTCCTTCGGGATCATCACCAACCGTGATTCGCTCGCGCGCCTTGGGGTCACCACCGCGCCGCGCAGCTGGGAGGATCTGGCCGATCCGCGCTACGTGAGTGAAGTCGCGCTGGCCGACCCGACGAAGAGTGGATCAATCGCCAAGGCGTTTGAGAATGTGATCCAGCAGCAGATGCAGAAGGTGGTTTTCAACCGCATGGCGACCGTGCGGTTTGCCACCCCCGAGGCCATGAAGGCCGCGGAAGCAAACGCGGTGGCTGAGGGATGGCTTGAGGGTTTGCGTTTGTTGCAACGCATCGGGGCCAATGCGCGCTATTTTACCGACTCGGCGCAGAAGGTGCCGATCGACGTGGCCGCGGGCGATTGTGCGGTCGGCATGGGCATTGATTTCTACGGACGCCAGCAACAGGAAGCGGTGCGTCGTCGCGGGGCGGATGATCGCATGGCCTACATCTCGCCCGAAGGCGGAGCGGTCAACTCGGTGGATCCCGTAGCGATGTTGCGCGGTGCGCCCAACAAAAAGGCGGCGCTCGCCTTCATCGAGTTCTCACTGTCGATGGAGGGCCAGCTGCTCTGGAACCTGAAGCCGGGCGCGCCCGGCGGCCCCGACTACTTCGCGCTGCGACGTTTGCCCGTGCGAAAGGATTTTTATACCATCGAGGGTATCGCCGCCCTGCGCAGTGATCCCGAGGAGATGCCGTATGGTCCGCAAGACCGGCTCATTTACCGTCGCGAGTGGACCGGCCGCTTATTCCGTGAAATGGCCTTCGCGATTCGAGTGATGTGCCTCGATACCCAGCCGGAATTGAAACAAGCGTGGCGCGCCTTGATCGACGCCGGCATGCCGGCGGATGCGCTGGCGGAGTTTCAAGATCTGTCGGCTCTGGATTACGCCGCCGCCAACGGACGCATTCGCGAG
Source organism: Rariglobus hedericola (assembly GCF_007559335.1). Taxonomy (NCBI): domain Bacteria; kingdom Pseudomonadati; phylum Verrucomicrobiota; class Opitutia; order Opitutales; family Opitutaceae; genus Rariglobus; species Rariglobus hedericola. The sequence continues at coordinate 747,991 of NZ_VMBG01000001.1, read as the reverse complement.
GCGCTGCGTTCAAAGAACAAAGTCGACGAGATCAAGCTCGCGAATGAATTGGGCAACCGCTTCCGCGCGCAATATAAGCGGACGGTGGAGTTGGCGGAGAAGAGTCGGAAGAATTAAACGCAGAGAGATGGGGGCGGAGGGCGGGATACGGAGGACAAAGGACGGACGGGGCGGAGCTGTCAGACATGATGGGCGCTAAGCAGGTGCAGAGCAATTATCTGTTCGGACTGGGCGGACTCCGTTGAATCAATCGCGGCGTAAAGTCGCCCCTAAGTTCGAAAAAAAGAGGGGGAGGCGACGGGGCCTGCCCGATGAAGGGGGACGTTTAAGGTGAAGGCGGTTATGCCGTCACGGAATCCAGGGAGCAGCCGTCGGACGACGGGGTTTCGCAGTTGGGGCGGGCGATGACTCCGGGGTAGGGTTCGTCGGCAAAGACTTTGCCGGGCTCGGCGAGGAGGTGGCGGTCGCACACTTCGAAGAGTTGGGCCTCAGACTCGGTGCGGCGCATTTCATAGAGGAACGCTCCGGTGCCATCCACACTTTGGCCGACGAAGTTCAGATACTTCTTCATCTTGTTCACGTGGTCGCGCTCGGGGAGGCCGGGCTGGCGGGTGGCGTCGTAGAGGCGGGCGATGTAGTCGCGCACGTCGGCGAGGGTGACGAGGGTCACCGGCTGGCCGGCGAAGGCTTCGCGGCACTGGCGGAAGATCCACGGGTTGCGGATAGCGTGGCGTCCGATCATGACGCCGGCGGCCCGGGTCTCGCCGAGCACGCGGACGGCGGTGGCGGCGGAGGTGATGTTGCCGTTGGCGAGGACGGGGCATTTCACGCGCTCCACGGCGCGGGCGATGTAGTCGTAGTGGACGTCGCTGCGGTAGCCTTCTTTCACGGTGCGGCCGTGGAGGCTGAGGAGATCGACGTCGTGCTTGTTGATCAGATCCAAGATGCGCTCGAAGTTGGCGGTATCGTCGAAACCGATACGCATTTTGACCGTAAAGAGGCCGGGGACGGTCTGGCGGAGAACGCCTAGGATTTCGTCGATCTTCTGCGGGTCGCGGAGGAGTCCGCCGCCGACGTTTTTCTTGTAAACCTTGGGGGCGGGGCAGCCCATGTTGAGGTCGATGCCGGCGACGGGGTGGCGGAGCAGCTCGGTGGCGGAGCGGGCGAGGTGGGTCAGCTCTTCGCCGATCAACTGGGCGAAGACGGGGCGGCCGGTGGCATTCTCGTCGATGGAGCGGAGAATGTGTTTCTCGGGCTTCGACTGGGCGTGGACGCGGAAAAACTCGGTGAAGAAATAATCCGGGGCGCCGTAGTGCGCGATGACTCCCATGAACGCCAGATCGGTGACGTCCTGCATCGGCGCAAGCGCCGTGAGAGGGCCGCCCGGCACAATGGGCGCGGGCAGAGCGACGGAGGACGGAGAACGGGGGACGGAGGAGGGCACGGCTCGGAGGGCGAATTACGGACAGAGGACGGACGACGGAGGGCGGACGGGAGCAGTAGCGAGTAGGACCGATACGGGCTTACTTGTCGTCGTCTTCGTCGTCGGCGTCGGGTTTGGCTTCATCGTTTTGCTGGCGGAGGACGCGTTCGAGGATTTCGGTCATGTCTTCGACGGTGTCATAGACTTTGCGGGCGGCGAACAAGGGGCGGCGGTGCTGGAGCGCCAGCACGGTCGAATCGCTGGGGCGGGCATCGAGCTCGACGATTTTTTTGCCGAGTTCGTTTTCCATGCGCAGCAGGATGCGCGCGAAAAAAGTGCCGTCGTTGACGTCGTTGATGACGACATGGTCGATCGTTGCGCCGAGGCCGGTGAGAATGTGGCCGATGAGATCGTGGGTGAGCGGGCGTTCTTTTTTGACGCCGTCGAGGGTCATCTGGATGGCATTGCCCACGGAGTGGTCCACGTAGATGACGAACGTCTTGTTGTCGTCGCCGAGGAACACGGCGCAGCCGTTGGAGGTGGGCATCACTCCTTTGACGATCACTGGGACGACATCGTTTTTCATGGGCGGAAAGTGGTTCTGGAAACGCCGGTGCGCAAGCGCGGGCGACGGGCTTATTCGAAACCCAGCAGTTGAATGCCCCAGGATTTGGCCTGGGCGAGGACGGCGGGTTTATCCAGGAGGATGACGCGATCGGTTTCGAGGGCGGCGGCTTTGAGGCCGGCTTCGCGCATGGTTTCGAGTGTCTTGAGGCCGAAGCACGGCACGTCGAAGCGGTAATCCTGACGGGCTTTGACGGTTTTAACGAAGAGGGATTCGTCGGTCTTGAATTCGCCGGCGCGGCGGATCATCGCATCGGTGCCCTCGAAGGCTTCGACTGCAAGGACGGTGCCTTTGCGGACAACGCAGCCCTGGCCGATATCGAGACGGGCGGACTCGCGGGCGATCTGCACGCCGTGGGCCACGTAGTCGGGGTCGATGGGGAATTTTTTTCCGGTCATGCAACCGGAGTGGGCGAGTTGATCGTCGAGGAAACTGCGGGCATCAAGCAGGTGGACGCCCAGCGCGGTGATTTCCTGCGCGATAGCGCCGAAGATGGTTTCCGCATTGCGACGTTTCAGGGAGAAGAGAATGCGGGCCGCTTTGAAGTCGGGGTGGAGGCCTTTGAAGAGACGGCGCGGAGTGATTTGTCCGGCCATGAGCGCGTAGCCCGCATCGTAGTCCTTGAGCGTGTCGAGCATCTTGCCGAGCTGGCCGACCTGGATGACGCGCCGATCGGCGGCGGGGAACGAATCAATTAAGTCCGGGCGCGTTTCTTCGTCGAAGGCAATGAGGCGGATGGGCACGCCGGCGCGACGAATGGCCTGTGCGATGAGAACGGGATAAATGCCTTGGCCGGCAATGAGCGCGACGGGGCGTTGCGGATTAAAATCGGCGGGCAGGAAGGCGGACAAGGCGGGCATGACGAAGTAGCGAGTAGCGGGTAGTGAGTAGCGAGTAGCCGGAGACGGAAACAAAAAAGCCGCGTAGAGGCGCTTCGCGCCACGCGGCTGGGGACCAAGGCAAAAGGACCGGATCAGTCCTGGGTGCCGTAGTATTTTTTATAGCTCCGGTAGTAGCGGTAGTTGGAGTAGTATTCGATGCGGCGCGGGGAAAGGCCGTTGAGCACGACGCCGAGGATTTCGTTTTTGCCGGAACGAAGCGCTTTAATGTAGAGGCGGATGTGTTTGCGGAAGGCGCGATTGAAGCGGCAGACGTAGATGACTTCGTCGACGCGCTCGGCAATGAGCAGCGAGTCGGTGACGGCGCCCAAAGGCGGGGAGTCCACCACGATGAGATCGTAGTGTTTTTTAAGCTTCTCCAGCAGTTGTCCGAAAATGGGGCTTTCGAGGAGTTGAGTCGGGCTCTTGGAGCGTCCGCCGGAACTCAGCAGGGAAAGGTTTTCACCGATGGACGTGATGCCGAGACTGGGGTTGATCGTGAGGTCGCCATCGAGGCTGGCGCCCTTCTCATACCACGTGATCAAGCCGGCTTCGTTGGCGAGTTCGAAGTGGCGATGCATCATCGGGCGGCGAAGGTCGCAGTCGATCAGCAGCACGGACTTGCCGTGACGGGCAAAGCTGCCGGCGAGATTGGATGAAATGAGCGTCTTGCCCTCACCCGGAATGGTGCTGGTGACCAAAATCGACTTGGGGAAATCGAGCTTGGAGTGAATCTTGACCGAGCTGTAAACGCCCAGAAACGGCTCCACGCCCGAGGTGTTTTTATTATCGAGGACGAGTTTGTATTTCTCCGAGTCCTTGAGGGAGGAGAGGTCGGGGATGATGCCCAGCAGGTTGGCACCGATGAAGTGCTCGATGTCCCAGGCGCTCTTGATGCGGTCGTCGATGAAGCTGAGGCCGATGGCGACGCCGAAGAACACCAGCACGCCCACGCCCACGGCGGTGCGGGCGATGCGGCCGAGGTCGGGCGTGTAGGGCTTGCCGGCGGGCAAGGCGGGGTCGAGCGGGCGGACGGGGATTTTTTCCAGGTATTTACTGGTCGTGGCCTGACTGAGACGGTCGAGGATCTGCGAGTAGTTGCTCTTGGCGACCTGGGCCTGGTTCTCGAGGCTGCGATATTCGATGGAGAGATCGCGCAGGCGGAGCTGTTCCTTTTCCTGAGCGGCGTATTCTTTTTCAAGGGTTTTTTCACGGGCGACGGCGCGCTCGAGGCTGGTCTTCAGGTCGGCGATGGAAAGGCGGATGGCGGTGTCCAACTGCTCTTGGGCGACGTGGATGGCGTTGACCACGTTGATAACCTTGGGGTGGCGTTCCAAGTAGCGCTCGGCGAGGAGCGAGTGATCGCGGTTCAAGGTTTCGAGCTGTTTGCTCAGATCGGGAACGGAGCCATAGGCGGCGATAGCGGTGATCTCGAGGAGGTTGCGCTTCTCGGCCTGATAGCGCTCGACCAGGCGTTCTTGCTCGGCAATCGCGAGGCGATCAAGGCGGGCGCCCTGCAGCGCCTGGTTGACGCTGCTCAGATTGGCTTGGGCGATGTTGGTGCTGTTATCGAGCGATACGAGGTTTTGGGCCCGCATGTAGTCCTGCAGGCGTTGCTCGGCGATGCGGGCTTCCTCCTGGAGCTGGGTGGCACGGTCGCGGAGGTATTTGACCGCGTAGTCGTGGCCGCCGCTGACGTTCTCGAGCAGGCTTTCGATGAACTGTTCGATGTAACGATTGGCGAGAATCGCGGCGGCATCGGGATCGCGATGCGAGACCGCGATGTTGATCAGAAAGGTGCTGCGAACGGATTGAACCGACATCACGCCAAGGTCTACCCCGGTGGGCGGAGTCGCGCCGGGAGCAAGGTCTTTGATGTAGGGACGTTGAAGGACCTGGCGCTCTTGCGGGGTGAGAGATTCCTGCACCCGGTTGCGCATCTTGGCGCTGGCGATGACCTGCAGGTAGGTGTTGAGCTCGATGTCGCTATTGATGCCGGTATCGACGACATCGACGGTCGTGACGACCTTTTCGGGTTTTTCGATCTGGAGCGTGGCGGCGCTGCGATAAAGCGGCGTGGCGCGCGACTGGTAGTAAGCCATGCCGATGGAGATCACCAAGGCCAGCGGCAGCGCGATCCAGAGGCGCTCGCGCAGGATGATGTAATAATCACGGAGCGTGCGGCGCTCGATGATCTCTTCGTCTCGACCGGAGACCTTGGTGGCTGACGATGGCTTTTGAACCGAGGACATGTTTCTTAAATAAGACGCTCAGGAACGAAGACGATGTCTCCGGGTTCAAGCATGAGAGAGTTGTCGCCGATGTTGGCGCGATCCTTGCCCTTGAGCAGACTGTCCACATCGATCGTGAAAACTTGTTTTTTACCCTCGGGGGATACGCGGGTGACATTCACCGCGGTGCCTTTGGCGGTGTCGGTGAAACCGCCGGCGCGGGTGACCAATTCCAAGACCGTCATGGACGTCTCGATGGGCAGCGGATAGCGACCGGGCGAACGGACCTGGCCCTGGATGGAGACTTCGCGGGCGGCATAAGCTTCGACGTTGATGGTCACCTGGGGACTGCGGAGATAACGGCCGTCACGGTAGGCGTTTTCGACGGCTTTTTGGGCTTCGCTGACCGTCAGGCCGGCCACGTGCACTTCGCTCACCAGCGGCAAGTTGATGTTACCCTTCGAGTCGACGCGCGAGATGGTGCGGAGGTCATCCTCCTGATAAATGTCGATGCGCAACAAATCCGTGAGGGTGACCTTGTAGGCCAGCGCAGTCTGGCTGGCGGGGGCGGGAGCCTTGGATTGGGCGTGAACGAGCGATCCCATCAGGCTGGCACTCAGAAAAAGGAGGTAAAGGATGCGCTTGAACATGGGAAGGCTTACCAGCGTGAAGACAAAAAGAGCGTTAACGAATTACGGTCAAACGTCGAGAGGGAGCGATTGGACCAGTTTTGAAAATAGCTGTAGGTGAGGGAAGCCTTGAAGTGGTCGTTAAGCGTGTAGTTCACGCCTGCGCTCCAGGTGATGTAGTAGTCTTCGCGGCCACCATCAACACCGTTGAGAAACTCGCTGTAACCGGCGCCCACGCCAGTGAAAACCGACCAGCGATGATTGAAGGCGTATTGGGCATCGAGGTTGAACCGCGTGGTATCCATGGTCGATTCGGTCGCCGTGGTGCTGAAGTCCTTGCTCAACGTGCCCGTGAGCGAGAGGCGTTTATTAACCGACCACGTGGTGGAGGCCGAGGCGGTGTAGCTGCCAAACGTATCGCCGGATGCGCTTTCCTGACGGATTTGGTAACCGGCACGCACCGTGCCGTTGAGTTTCGAGAGGATTTTACCCGAAACACCCACGGTGAACGCATGATCGGTGATCGTGTTTTGCGTGGAAGTCTCGCCGAAGCGGATACGATAGCCTGCGAAAAGATCGCGCTGCGAGGTGTAGGTGTAAAACAGGTCCGTGCTGGCCGTGTAACTGGTCAAGTCCACCAGGTTCGCCGAGTTGTCGATGTAATCGAGCAAGCTGTAGCCGAAGGATCCGGCGAGGCTGTAACGCTCGATGACGGGATATTTCCAATTAAGGCCCGCATCGTAGTTCCACGAATCGGTGCGCAGGCCGACATTCGCATCTGCCTGACTTTGCCGGGAGGCACCCAAGGTAAACGATCCCGTGGTGCGCCCGGTGTTTTTCACGAGTTCCAATCCCATGGTGGGATTCGAGAAATCTTCCGAGCCATTCGAAGCAAAGCTGCCCAGATTCCAGCCAATGTTGCCGTTGACGCTGATGAGTCCGGCCCGGCGGGCGTATTCGAGCGCAAGCGTGGTATTGGTGACCACGTCTGATTCGGCCGAACTGTTAGCGAAGATATTCGAATCGTAGCCAATCGCCATCGTGCCGATCACGAACAGCTGGTCACGGCCTTCATTGAATTTGATCAGCGCGTGAGCCGACGAAAGCTGCAAAGAGACGCCCCCGATGGCGACAGCCATCCATCGCCAAGAAATACGTGGGGACATGATCAGTTTAAAAGGAAGCGCTATGGACGCTTGTTAAGCTGAGGGAGCGGGTGGCACCGTGTAGGGGCTCACCGTCGTCGAGGGAGGGATCACGCCGGGATATACCGGCACGGGAATCAATATATCTTCTGGAATGTCTATGTTTTTGCGCTCCGACACTTCGAAATAGACGGTTTTACGAGCCATACAGGCTTGCGTAACCTTCGCGCTGAGGCGGCCCATGTCAGCAGGCGGGATATCCTGGATCTTAATCGAGGGAGGCTGTGAATTGGAGGTCCGCGTAATGACGGCTTGCTGGCCGGGCTTGAGGGATTGACCGCCGGACATAAGATCGCCGCGCACGGTCACATCACCTTCCAGCAAGGAGACCACGGTGGAATCGTCGCTGGTTTCGATCACAACCTTGCGTCCGCGAATCGCCACGCTGGCGTGGCGCGTGTTGTAGGTCATCGTGCTACCGGCCACCATCTTACTGGTGCACATACCAACGGTTCCACGACCAATGAAGGCGGTGGTTTGGGAAACGGAAGGCTCCACTTCCAGATCGGTGCGGTTGGGGGAAAAGGGCTCTTGAAGGAAGCGACGCATTTCCAAACGGGTGTCCGGATCGAACGCGATGCCGGTGCCATTGGACAGCACGATGGCGTTGCTGGCCTCGGGCGTGGTTTCCAGAATGGTGCCTTCGGCGGCGTAAACCGATTTCTTGGTTAAATCCTCGATTTTTTCGCCCGTGTTGATGGAGGAAATACCTTCGACATCAGCAACATAGAGCTTGCTCGTCGGGTTTTTTCGCTTCGAGTCGGCGGCCTGTGAAAACGATGCCAGGACAACGAAAAAGGCCACGGTCAAAAAGACCGGGCCGGTCTTGCAGGTAAGGCGCTTGATGGTGCTCATGGCGGTTGAAATCATCCTAGGGAAATTCGATATGATCTTTAACGGACGATTGTCGTTTTAGCAAAGCGCATACCGAACATCAACTAGGGTCTATACCCTAGTTGATGTTGTCCTCAGGACGTTTATTCAACAACAATATTGAGGATCTTGCCGGGCACGAAGACGACTCGCTTGATGGTTTTTCCCGTAAGATGCGGAGCGCAATCGGGATTGGTTTCGGCGAGACGCATGGCGATATCCTGCTTAGTTCCGACTGCGACCAGCAGTTCGGCGCGTTTTTTGCCGTTTATTTGGACGACGATCTTCTGTTCGGTGGCGACGAGTTTGGCCGGATCGTAGGCGGGCCAGGGTGCCTGCTGGATCGAGCTGGTGCCGCCTAGACGCGACCAAAGTTCCTCCGTGATGTGCGGGGCGAGCGGGGCGAGCACTTGCAGGAAGGCACGGATGGTGGCGAGGCTGACGCGCTCGGCCTTCTGGACCGCGTTGATGAAAATCATCATCTGCGAGATCGCGGTGTTGAAACGCATGGCCTCGATGTCGTCGCCGACCTTCTTGATGGTTTCGTGGAGGGTTTTGAGGAGCTCGGTGGAATCGGCAGAGGCGTCGTCGCTGATCTTCGGGTTGATCTCGCCCTCGCGGCCGATGCATTCGCGCCAGACCTTTTGGAGGAAGCGGAAGACGCCCTCGATCTGGGACATGCTCCAGGGTTTCATGGCCTCGAGCGGTCCGAGGAACATCAGGTAGAGGCGGAGCGTGTCGGTGCCGTGCGACGCGATGATCGTGTCGGGGCTGACCACGTTGCCGCGGCTCTTGGACATCTTTTCGCCGTCTTCACCGAGAATGATGCCCTGGTGGAAGAGTTTGGTGAATGGCTCGGCCTGCGGGACGACGCCAAGATCAAAGAGGACCTTGTGCCAGAAACGCGCGTAGAGCAGATGGAGCACGGCGTGCTCGGCACCGCCGACGTAGAGGTCGGGCACGCCCCAGTAGGCGAGGAGCTTCGGATCCGCGAAGGCGGTCTCGTTTTGCGGGTCGATGAAGCGCAGGTAATACCAGCAGGAGCCGGCCCACTGGGGCATGGTGTTGGTCTCGCGACGACCGCGTATCCACATTTCACCGACGGGGCGGGGTTGCGAAGCGGGCACGGATTCGCCCGTGGTGATGTTGACCCACACTTCGAGCCATTCGGTGACGTTGGCGAGGGGGCTTTCGCCATTGCCGCTGGGCAGGTAAGACTCGACCTCGGGCAAGGTGAGCGGCAGCGCGGCGGCGGGCAAAGGAAGTGCATACCACGTCTCGCCGGTGGCGGCGTCGCGGTAGGTGACGGGCGAGGGCGGGAGATCAGCGGCGCGGGTGGTGGCGGCGAGTTGGTAGTCGGCCTCGGTCACCCAGAGCACGGGGAACGGTTCGCCCCAGTAGCGTTGGCGCGAGAAGAGCCAGTCGCGGAGCTTGTAGTTGACCGTGGCCTTGGCGCGGCTGCGGGCGGCGAGATCGGCGGTGATTTTCTTTTTGGCGTCGGCCCAGGCGAGACCGGTGTAGTCCTCGGAGTGAACGAGTTTGCCGTCGCCGGTGTAGGGGAGCTTGAGCGATCCTCCATTGGAGGCGTTTTCGTTATGATCGGGCTCGATGACCTGGATGACGGGCAGGTGGTATTGCTGCGCGAATTCGTAGTCGCGCTCGTCGTGGGCAGGGACGGCCATGATGGCGCCGGTGCCGTAACCCATGAGCACGTAGTCGGCGACCCAGATGGGGAGGCGGGCACCGTTGACGGGATTGATGGCGAACGAGCCGGTGAAGACGCCGCTCTTGTCCTTGGCAAGATCGGTGCGCTCGAGGTCGCTTTTGCCGGCGACCTTTTTCTTGTAGGCGTCGATCGCGTCGCGCTGTTCAGGCGTGGTAAGGGCGCCGACCAGCGGATGCTCGGGGGCGATCACCATGTAGGTGGCGCCGAAGAGCGTGTCGGGACGCGTGGTGAACACCTTCAGGTCGCCGAGGTGTTCCTGTTCCAGTTTGAAGAGGAGTTCGGCGCCTTCGCTGCGGCCGATCCAGGCTTCCTGCATGCGCTTGGTGGAGTCGGGCCAGTCAACGTCCTTCAAGTCGGAGAGCAGGCGCTCGGCGTAGGCGGTGATGCGGAGAACCCACTGGCGGAGATTGCGACGCTCGACAGGAAAACCGCCGACCTCGGATTTGCCGTCCTGGACCTCTTCGTTGGCGAGCACGGTGCGCAGCTCGGGGCACCACCACACGGGGCGCTCATCGACGTAGGCCAGACCCTTTTTGAAGAGCTGGAGGAAGATCCACTGTGTCCACTTGAAGTATTTCGGGTCGGTCGTATCGACCTCGCGCTCCCAGTCGTAGGAGAAGCCGAGGGCTTTGATCTGACGACGGAAGTTGGTGATGTTGTTCTGCGTGTTGGACGCGGGGTGGGTCCCGGTCTTCACCGCGTGTTGTTCGGCGGGCAGACCGAATGCATCCCAACCGATCGGATGGAGGACGTTGAAGCCCTTGGCGCGTTTGTAGCGCGCGATGATGTCGGTGGCGGTGTAGCCCTCGGGGTGTCCGATGTGCAAGCCGGCGCCGGACGGGTAGGGGAACATATCGAGCACGTAGTATTTCGGCTTCGACGTGTCGTTCTCGGTGCGGAAGGAGCGATTGTTTTCCCAGAAGGTTTGCCAATGCGGCTCGATCTGGAGAAACTCGTAGTCTTTGCAATGCGTTGCCATCGGATGAAACCCGCCACCGTGAAGGAATCCCCTACGTCGTCAATCACTCGAAAAATAACCCTGCTGACCGTCGCGTTTATCGCGTGCGTGTCCGTGGTTGAGGCAGCCGTCTCGCGTGGTTTCGACCACTTGCTGGACGCCGTCGTGCGCATTGATGTGCGCGAGGAGTCCTTCGATACCGGCGCCCGCCGGTTTACGGGAAGCATCGGTTCGGGGGTGATCGTTTCCGCCGACGGACTCATCCTTACCAACGCCCATGTGGCCAGTCCGCGTTCGGTTGAATTGTCGGTCACGCTGGCGAGTTTGGAGCGCGTCAACGCCACGCTGGTCGGCTGGGATCACTGGACGGACCTCGCCTTGCTGCGTATCGACCTCGCCGAAGTGAAGCGTCGCGGCCTCAAATTCACGCACGCGGAGTTTACGGATTCAGATAAACTTTACCCCGGCCAGACGGTGTATGCCGTCGGCACACCACACGGACTCACGCGCACGGTGACGCGTGGCATCATTTCCAACAACCGCCGCTTCTTTGCCGATAATCGTGGCGTCAAAGGCTACGAAACTGGTCTGTTCAACACTTGGCTGCAAACCGATGCCGCCATTAATCCAGGCAACTCCGGCGGGCCGCTCGTCGATGAAAAAGGCCGCGTGGTGGGCATCAACTCACGCGGTTATCTTGGAGCGGACAATCTCGCCTTTGCCATTCCTGCAAATATCGCCAAGCGGGTCGTGGCCGGCCTCTCTGCCGACGGTGCGATCACGCGTAGTTACATCGGTATTGTTCCGGGAGCGCTGCTAGATCTCGAAGGGTTTTATTCGCTCAAACAAAACACCGGCCTGCTCATAAACAGTGTCGATCCCGGTTCGCCCGCTGCGAAGGCCGGTCTGCGCGGTGGCGATATCGTGCTCTCGATCAACGGTGTTCCCGTGGACGGACGTTTCCCCGAGCAGCTGCCGCCCATACTTAATATCATCGCCAGCCTGCCGGTCGGTTCCCCGGTGAAGCTCGTGGTGAAACGTGGCGAACAAACGACTACGCCCGCTCTCGTGACGGAAAAACTCGAAAGCCGCCAAGGCGAGGAGTGGGCCTTCGAGAAGTGGGGCCTCACCGTGCGCAAAGTTTCGCGCGCTTACGCCCGTGAGAACCAGCTCGATGACGACACGGGTTTGCTGGTCATCGGCGTGCAGCCCGGCTTTCCGGCGGCCGTGGCCGGCCTGGAGCGCGGAGACATTATCACCAAGATCAATCAGGAACGCATCGCATCGCTTGATGTCGCCAAGGCGAAGCACGACGACTTCGTCGCCAAGCCCGCGCCGACGCTCATCGAGGCCGTGAGCGACCGCCGCGTATCCCTATATATCCTCAAGCCATGATGAAACCGATCCCTTTGAATTTCCTGCGAATTGCCATTGTCGCTTTTGTGGCCTGCACGGCGTCCGTCATGCGTGCGGCCGATGATATTCCCGCTCTGTTTAAAGAACGCGTGAAGTCGGTCGTGGCGGTGGAGTTTTTCACCGAGAGCGAACTGGATCGCCGCCCGACGATCGTCTCCGCACTGGTGGCCGACACGGCCGGCACGATCGTGCTCCCGCCCACGGCGATCAATAACTTCGTGCAGCCCTCGAAGCTGAAGGATTTCCGTATTTACCTGCCCGGCCGGCCCGCGAGCGAGTATTCGAGTGGCGAATACTTGGGGCAGGATCCGCTGAGCGGCTGGCACTTTGTGCGTGTTGAGGAAAAATTACGTGCACAACTGGTTCCGGTTACGGCGTTCGCCGCGGCGGTTGACGCGGGCGAGCCTGCGCTCGGCGCCGAGTTCTGGGGCATCGGCCTGCGCGGGAAGGACGAGGATTTTGCGCCGTATTTCCTGGCGAGCCGCATTTCACATGTGCAATCGATGCCCGAGCGCACGGCGATTGCCTTGGCTGAAGTCGCGTCTCCGGGTCTGCCGGTTTTTGATCGTGCTGGCGCATTTGCCGGTGTCGCCGTGGGCGGATTCGGCCAGACTTATGTGCAATTTTCGCGGAACGACCGGGGCTTGCCCGTGATGTTGCTCAACATGGAGGAGAGCAGTGTCTTCGTGCTCGGTTCCGCAATCAAATCCTGGCTCACGCGCGCACCCTCCACGCTCAGCGGACGGCCGATTGCCTGGCTCGGGGCTTACGGCTTGCAGCCGATGGATCCGGAAGTCGCATCGTTTCTGAAGCTCGGCGACCAGTCAGGTTGCGTGGTGAGCGAAGTGCTCGAGGGCAGTCCGGCGGAAGCGGCCGGACTCAAGAATCGCGACATCATTCTGGCGATTGATGGCAGTGCGTTGCCCCGGTTCAAACCGGACCGCGTGGTGGTTACTTATTTTGATCGTGAACTCGGCAAGCGAAAGCCCGGCGACACCGTTGCGCTCACGGTGCTGCGCGGCTCCGAGCGCGTGGAGATCAAGGCGACGCTCGTCGATCAGCCCAAGCTGTTCCGTGAGGCCGACCGCACTTATTTTGAGAAACTGGGGTTTACCGCTCGTGAGTTTGTTTATGGCGATGGCGTGGTGCGTCGGGTGAAAGTCGACGGACAAAAAGGTGTGATCGCGCAGTTCGTGAAGAACAGCGGTCCGGCGGGGACTGCGGGACTACGACCTGATGACTGGATCATCGAGGTCGATGGTTCCGAGGTGAAAACCTATGCGGAGGCTGTAGCGAAGCTCGCCGTGATCGAGTCGGACACCAATCGCACCGACTTCGTATTACTCACCAGTCGTGGCGGCGAAACCGCCGTGTTGCGCGTCAAACTCAAGTAATCGTCATGTTCACAGGAATCGTTGAAGAAACCGGCACGGTCATCGCGTTCACGCAGGGCGTGGATGCGTGGAAACTCGAAATCGCGGCCGTCGTGGCATTACAGGATGTCGCGCTGGGCGACAGTATTGCCGTGAATGGCTGCTGCCTCACGGTCACCCAGTTCGATGCACACCGGGTTTGCTTTGATGTGCTCCAAGAGACGCGTCGGCTCACCAATTTATCCACGCTTAACAAAGGAGCGGCGGTTAATCTGGAGCGCGCGCTGCGGTTTGGTGGCAAGATCGGCGGACACTTCGTAACCGGTCATGTGGACGGGCAGGGAGTGATCGAGGTATTTGAATCGCGGGGTGCGGATCATTATCTGCGCGTTCGGGCCCCGGCAGGCTTGGGCCGTTACCTGATTCACAAAGGCAGCATCACCATCGATGGCATTTCACTGACGGTGGCCGAAGTTGAGGGCGACACATTGGCCGTGTGGATTATTCCCACGACAATCCAGGTTACAAATCTGCGCGAGAAGCATGCGGGATCGACGGTCAATTTGGAGTTCGACTTGCTCGGCAAGTATGTCGAGAAGCTGGCCTTCGCTCACCGGAGCTAACTCATTTTCATGCGCGCCGCGCTCACCGCACTGACCGACGAACTCAAACGCCTGAAATCCACAGGCGTCTCGTCAGTTGCAGTGTCTGCCGAAAGCATCGCAACCCTTCGCAAAGTCATATCTGCACGAGCGGTCGCGGCGGGCTCGACCACGGCGGTGACGGCCCCCGCCGCACGCACTCCAGCCGCGGTCGAAGCGACGGCGCCGCGTTCAGCGCCGATCACCCGTTCGGAACCGGCGGCGGCACCGAAGCCCAAAGTTGAGGCGGAGCGACTGTTGCCTCCGCCACCCGTGGTGATTTTGCCGGCGGGCGATAAAGCCACGCGTTGGGCTTGGTTACAGGATCTCGTGCTCAATCATCCCGTGTGCACGGCCCATGTGCGCCCTGGGAAAAAAGTGGTGCTGGGCGTGGGCTCGCTTGACGCCAAAATCATGTTCGTCGGTGAAGCGCCGGGCGCCGAAGAAGAGGTGCAAGGCGAGCCGTTTGTCGGTCCCGCCGGACAATTGCTCACCAAGATGATTCTCGCGATGGGCGTGAAGCGTGAGGACATCTACATCGGTAATATCATGAACTGGCGTCCGCAAACGCCGACTGCGGAAGGCGTGGAGCAAGTGGGCAATCGCGCCCCGACGCCCGAAGAAATGTCGTTCTGTCTGCCATTTCTTCGCGCGCAAATAGAGATCGTGAACCCCGATCTGATTGTGGCGCTCGGCTCGACGGCGGCGCAGGGATTGCTGGGGGCGGGCAGTTTTAAAACGCTCGGCGAGGTGCGCGGGCAATGGAAACAATTTTCTGAAAAGCCGGTCATCGTGACCTATCATCCGAGTTACCTCCTGCGTCAGGAGGCATCCAGCCCTTCCGCCGCACGCAAAGCAAAGCGCGCAACCTGGGAAGATTTGCTCAAGGTTATGGAGCGGGCTGGATTGACGATCTCGGACAAACAACGTGGATATTTCCTGGAAAAATGAAACGACTCCTTATTTTAGGACTTACGCTAAGTATGTGCAGCTCGATCTCTCGGGCCAGCGATGTGCCGTTTGACTTCGAGGTGCTGCAATATCGCGCCAAGACACTTGCGACCAAGCCCTACGCCGAACGTCCCAATCGCGTTCCGGAGTCGTTGCGCAAGCTGAACTACGACCAGTATCGCGACCTTCGGTTTAATCCTGATTCCGCGTGGTGGCGTCGCGATCGTCTGCCGTTCCAACTTCAATTTTTCCACCCCGGGTTTATCTATAACCGCACAGTGCAGCTTTCCGAAGTGAACGACGGAAAGACCGAGCTCATTCGCTACGACAAAGACCTGTTTAATTTCGGGGCGAACCGCGGAATCGGTTCGATTCCGAGCGACATGGGCTTCACCGGCTTTCGTGTTCATTACCCGCTCAACAGCCCGGAGTATTACGATGAACTCGCGGTGTTCCAGGGGGCGAGTTACTTTCGCGCGCTGGGGCAGGGGATGCGTTACGGTCTATCCGCACGCGGCCTTGCGCTGAATACCGCCGAACAAGGCGGAGAAGAGTTTCCAGTGTTTGAGGAATTCTGGGTTGAGCGTCCCGGCGACAAGGCGAAGCAGATCGTGATTTATGCATTGATGGACAGCCCGAGCGTCACGGGTGCGTTTCGTTTCATCATCACGCCGGGGCCTTCCACGGTCATGGAAGTGAAGACGGCGATTTATCGTCGCAAGGATGTCGCGGTTTTCGGCGTGGCTCCGCTCACCAGCATGTTCTGGTTTGGTGAAACCACCTCGAACAGTTACGAAGACCTGCGCCCTGAAGTGCACGATTCGGACGGGTTGTTGGTCCAGCGTGGCAATGGGGAATGGCTTTGGCGGCCGCTTTCCAATCCCAAGTCGGTTCGGGTGGCTTCGTTCTCCGACGAGAACCCCAAGGGCTTCGGTCTGGTGCAACGCGACCGGAAATTCGAATCCTATCAGGACTTGGAAGCGCATTACCATGAACGCCCAAGTGTGTGGGTCGAGCCGGTCGGCGCGTGGGGTGCTGGCGACGTGCGCCTGGTTGAGTTGCCCACGCCGGATGAAACCCAGGATAATATCGTGGCATTCTGGGTGCCGAAAAAACTCCCGTCATTGGAAGATCCGGTGAAACTTGAATACAAGCTGCACTGGTTCGTTGAGGGTAAAGGCGGGCGGACTCCGCCTGCGGGTTATGCGATGGCGACGCGAATCGGCCGGTCGGCTACGCATGAGCCGGAACTCGTTCGTTTCTGGATTGATTTCACGGGCCCTTATTTGAGCAACCAACCGTTCGGGCCTACCATCACCCCCAATATCTCGGTGGGCGCAGGCGCGAAGCTGGTGAATCAAAGCATCGAAAAGAATCCTTACAACGGAAGCTGGCGCGTCGCTTTTGCCATCAAGCCCGATGGCAAGGGCACTCCGGTGGAACTCCGTTGCTTCCTCCAGAAGCCCCCGCATATCCTGACGGAAACATGGAGCTATCTGTGGAATCCGTAGAAGCGCAGCTCGCGACTTTTCGTCCCCGCACGGGAACGATGGAGGCGTGGAATGCCGCGTATGTGCGTGCTGAAGACTACCTTCGCGCCCATCGAATTCATAACCGCCTTCATCAAAGCCGCCTGATTCAAGCGGTGCTGGAACGTGCTGCGCGCCGGCATGCGGAAAATCCGGCCATCGAACCCACGACTCTGGCGGCAGAGGAAACCGAGCGTCTGATGGATGAATGGTTTGCCGAGGTGCTGGAGGCGAAGGATCTGCCGCATGACCGCATTGCCACGCAGGGTCGTGTCGCCCTGTTGTTGTGCGACGGACCGCAAAAATGGCCTTACGCGTTTCTGAATTCACAGGCCAACTCGGACGAATTTTTAAAAGCCATGCGTGACAGTTCTATTGAAGCCGGGCCGGACATGGCATTGTCGAGCATGGTGCCACGCGAAATTGATCTCGGACTGATCACCGAGGCCGCCGGTGAGACGCTTGAACGCATGGAGAAATGGCCGTTGCTCCGTCTGATGCTTTTGTGGGTGCTGTTTGTGGGCGCCCTTTTTGGTATTTTTTACGCGACTCGTTAAACGCGCATGAATTCTTCGCGACCGCACGTTCATCAATTCATTCTGCCTCAGCGCCTTCGCCGCAGACGCGCCTTGTTTTATTCCTCGGTGCTGCTGCTGACGAGCACGGCGACCTGGTTCATGGCCGATCTGTTGTGGCGTGACGGCGGCATCACCGGTCTTGAATGGCTGCTGCTGGTGCTCTTCGTGATCCTGTTTGCGCAGATCGCCGTGGGCTTTGTCACGGCGATGCTGGGTTTTTACGTGATCAATCGCGGTGGAGATCGCCAGCGCATCACACGCACGATCGATTGGGAATCCGAGGACATCTCGCTGGCGAGCACGGCGATCGTGATGCCGGTTTTCAACGAGGATGTGAGCCGCGTTTTCGAAGGCCTTCGTGTGATCTATCGTTCGCTCGAAGCGACGAAGAAACTGGAGCCGTTCGATTTCTTTATCCTGAGCGATTCCAACAAGCCCAACCAATGGATTCAGGAAGAAATCGCCTGGGTGGAGTTGTGCAAACAGGTGAACGGGCTGGGCCGTATTTTTTATCGGAAACGCCGGCATCAGATTAACAAAAAGGCGGGCAACGTGGCTGACTTCCTGCGCCGTTGGGGGAAGCGTTATCGTTACATGGTCGTGCTGGATGCCGATTCGATCATGACGGGCGAGGCCATCGTGAAACTCGTCGCAATGATGGAGCGGAATCCGCAGACCGGCCTCATCCAGACTGCGCCCCGGCTTATCTACGGTGAGTCGCTTTATGCGCGCATGCAGCAATTCGCCAACCGCCTCTACAGCCCGATTTTTTTGGCGGGCCTGAATTACTGGCAGCAGCAGGACGGTAACTACTGGGGCCATAATGCGATTATTCGCGTGCAGCCGTTTATGGAGCATTGTGCGCTGCCCGACCTGCCGGGCAGCGAGCCCTTTGGCGGACGTATTCTCTCCCACGATTTCGTGGAGGCGGCACTCATGCGCAAGGCCGGCTGGCACGTTTGGCTGGCGCACGATATCGAAGGCACCTATGAAGAAGGACCGCCGTCCCTGATCGACAGTGCCAAGCGCGACCGGCGCTGGTGTCAGGGAAATATGCAACATGCGTGGTTGATCGCCGCCCGTGGTTTTCGTCCGGCCAACCGGTTCCACCTGTTCATGGGCGTGATGGCTTATGTGTCTTGTCCGCTGTGGCTGCTCTTCCTGGTGCTCAGCACAATTCATGTGTTTAACCAAGTGCTCGACCAGTCGACGCGTGTATTGGGCGTGGAAGCCTACACGCAGATTTTTGGCCGGATAATCGAGATACCCGAAGCACTGGTGCTTTTTATCTTCACGATGCTTCTGCTGTTTTTGCCGAAGATCATCAGTGTAATCGCAACAGCTCAAAGAAGCGCGGATGCGCAGCGTTTCGGGGGACGCGGATCGCTGGCTCTCTCGGCGGTGATGGAGATCTTTTTCTCTTCGTTACTGGCTCCGGTGCACATGATGTTTAACAGCAAATTCGTGTTCTTTTCGCTGTTGGGGCAGGGCGTTTCATGGGTGACCCAGCGGCGAGGTGTCGAGGACGGCACGGATTGGCGTGAGGCTATCATTACTCACGGCGGGCAGACCTTCTTCGGGTTGGTTTGGGGTGTATCGTCGTTCATTTTGCTGCCGGCCTTTTTCTGGTGGCTCAGTCCGGTGCTGGCAGGACTGGTGCTGTCGATTCCAGTTTCGATTATTTTGAGCAAGGGATCCTTGGGCGCACATGCCCGTCGTATCGGTATTTTCCTTACGCCTGAGGAAACCCAGCCTCCGCACGAGCTTAGCCGGCTTACCCAGAATCTGGCGGAGTGTTACAAGCATATGCGTCCGATCGAGGCCTTGCGCAACGATTACGGCTTACTCCAGGCGGTGTTGGATCCCTACATCAATGCGGTTCACGTATCGATGTTGCGCCAGCGTCGTCAGAGCGAAGAATCGCGTGACTGGTTTTCACTGTTGCGCCACCGGTTGTTGAGCGAAGGCCCGTCCCAACTCACGACCAAGGAAACGCTCGCGTTGCTGTTGGACGCAGAGTCGATGATCTGGCTCCACGAAGAGCTCTGGCGTCAGCCGAGTTCATCGCTGGCTGAGTGGTGGCGACTCGCCATGCGCCAGTATAACGTGCTGACGGCGGCACCGATCACTGCGCTTTACCGCTAAGAATTCGGCCTGTTGAGACAACTCCGGTGCTCGCTCCTTCGAGGGGCGCCGAGGTTTCTTAGTTGGTGATCAACTTTTGCAGCGCATCTTTTGCGCGCAAAAAAGAAGCCTCAAGCTCGGCCACCTGGGCATCCACTTCGCTCAATCCATAGGTGCGGGCCTGGTGTTCGAGTCGCTCGGCGACCGACCTTAGCTCACTCGCGCCCACATT
Organism: Rariglobus hedericola; assembly: GCF_007559335.1. Taxonomy (NCBI): domain Bacteria; kingdom Pseudomonadati; phylum Verrucomicrobiota; class Opitutia; order Opitutales; family Opitutaceae; genus Rariglobus; species Rariglobus hedericola. Next base: position 728,599 of record NZ_VMBG01000001.1, on the reverse strand, counting down.
GCTGGAGCTGCCCTTGATGCTATGAGCCGCACGCACAAAACTCGTGACGTTGGCCGAAGCCCGACTGTTGTGCAGTTCGGCAATACGCGAGGGAGTGTCTTCGAGGAAAATGGACAGGATTTCCTTAAGGAAGACGTCGCCATCGTCCGGGCTGAGTGCGCGGAGATTAGCAATCGCTTCGGAATCGACTGTGACGATAGAAGACATGGCAAAAACCTTGTTCGCAGCTGATTAGATGGCAAATCGCAACCCCAGTTGCTCTGGGGCCAAGCTTGATTTTACAAAAAATTAGCGAGAATTGGCGGGTTCTTGACGGGCTGATTCATCAAGTCGCCCACTCGAACGAGGTGTTGGCGTCGATTTCCTCGATGGTCGTGAGGCCGAGCAGCACTTTTTTAAGGCCGTCGTAACGCAGGGGTTTGAAGCCCACTTTGGCGGCGGCGGTGGTGATCTGCTGCACGCTGGCGTTGTTAGTGATGAGCGTGCGGATTTCCTCGGTGATGAGCACTAATTCGTGAAACGCGACGCGCCCCTTGTATCCGGTGCCACGGCAGGACGGACAGCCACGTCCACGGAAAAACGGCACGTCGGTCAGGCCTTCATCGCGGAAGTATTTCTGCAACACTTCGCGGGATGGATAGTAGGGCTCTTTGCAGTTTTCGCAGATGCGGGCGGCGAGTCGCTGGGCCAGCACGCCGATGATCGACGGAGCAACCATGTAGGGTTCGACGCCGATTTCGATGAGGCGGACGATTGCCTGCGCAGCGGTGTTGGTGTGCAGCGTGGCGAACACGATGTGTCCTGTGAGCGCGGCCTCCGAGGCGATCTTGGCGGTTTCCAAGTCGCGGATTTCGCCGACGAGAATCACGTCCGGGTCCTGGCGGAGCAGGGCTCGCAGGACGGTGGCGAACTTGAGGTCGATGTGGCTGTTGACTTGGGTCTGGGTGACACCGGCGAGCTGTATCTCGATTGGATCCTCAATGGTCGAGATGTTGGTGTCGGGTTTGTTGATCTCGTGCAGCGCCGAATAAAGCGTCGTGGTTTTGCCCGAACCCGTCGGGCCGGTGACGAAGATGATTCCGTTGGGGTTTTGAATGAGGCGACGGAACGGTGCCAGGACCGTCTGCGACATCATCATTTTCTCCAGCGTGATCATCGATTTCTTGCCGGTCATGGCGAGAATGCGGATGACCGCTTTTTCGCCGTATTGTGCGGGAATCGTGGATACGCGGAAATTGGCGTTAGCAGTGCCGACAGGCATTGAGAACCGTCCGTCCTGCGGGAAGCGGGATTCTGCAATGTTCAGATTGCAGAGAATCTTGATGCGCGAAAGGAAGGCGCGGTGGAGTTTTCGCGAAAACGTGAGCACTTCGCGCAGGAGGCCGTCGATACGGAAGCGGACCCGTGACTGGCCTTCTTGCGGTTCGATGTGGATATCGGTCGCGCGCTCGCGAATGGCGTAATAGACGATATCATCGAGGATCTTTACGAGAGACTCCGAGTCCGCGATATCGGGGTTTTCAAAAATAGTGGAGCCGCCGAGCTCGTTGAGCGTATCTTCGAGATTCTTCTCGTTGGAATACTGGATGAGAATCGCATCCGCGATGTCGCGCGGGAATGAGAAGACCGGGCTGATCGGCATCTGCACGATCTGGCCGACACGCTTCACGACATCGGTGTCTTCGGGCGTGCTGAACGCGGCGGTCAGAACGCCCTCGATCACGTAGAGGCCCAGCACGCCGACCTTCTTGGCGATCTCCATCGGGACAGCGGCGATGGCCTCCTCGGTGATCAACGAGGCAAAGGGATCGACATAGGCAAAACCCAGGCTGTCGGCGTGAAGACGGCAGGCCAGGTCTTTGTCGATCAGCTTCGACTCAACCAAGGCCAGCAACAGCGGCAGGCCGTCGCCGTGCTGTTCCTGCAACGAAGCGAGCTCGGCCTCGAAATCGAAATGAGGCTGGGCGCGAACCAGGGCGGCGAGGGAGGTTTTAAGAGGAGGTTTTGCCACGACGTTTCTTTCGGTTTTGGAACAGTTTTCCGATCTCTACCTGATGCAGTTTTTCCTGGGAGAAAGCGCCGGTGGTGCGCTCTAGCTGCAGTTCTGCGAGCAGGTCGGGGAGTGAGTAGCGAACCTCGTTGATCACGGGAGCGGCAGCTGCGGCCGATTCAGGGGAGGGCTCGGGTTTGCTGGCGGGGCGGGAGCTCATGATGGCGAAGAGTGTGGGCGATCAGGCGGTTTCGTCTTCGGCCTCTTCGGTGAGAAGATCCTTCAACAGAGCGATGAGTTCATCGCGCGGGGTGTCTTTGCGCAGGTAGTGCAAGGCGCCGCTGTCTGCGGCTTGTTCGATCGTCTGGCGGGTGGCCAGAGAGGTCAGCATGATGACAACCGCCTCGGGGTCGAAGGCGCGGATTTGTTTGATGGTCTCGAGGCCGTCTTGGACGGGCATGTTAACGTCGAGCAAAACGAGGTCAGGGCGTTCCTGTTGATACATCGCAAACCCTTCGGCCCCATTGGCGGCTTCAACGATGGCTGAGGCACCCAGTGAGCGCAGGATCAGGCTGATGTATTTCCGGACGTGAGGTTCGTCGTCAACGATGAGGGCTTTTCCAGTGAATGTCATGAAGAGGAGGGGAGGGATACTCGGAATTCGCAGCCGCCTGCGGGATGGTTTTCTGCAACTATCGTGCCGTGGTGGGCCTCAACGATTTTACGGCAAATCGCGAGACCGAGGCCGGTTGATTTTTCGCCACCAGTGGGACGTGCGGAAAGGCGGCCAAAGTCTTTGAAGAGGCGGTCGCGCTCGTTTTCGGGGATGCCTGGGCCTTGATCGCGAACGCAGATGATCTGGTCACCGGTTTCATTGGTGGTGAGAGCGACCCGCACGGTTGAGCCGGGCGGCGAATACTTCACGGCATTGCTCAAGAGATTATCGATGACCTGGCGGATTTTGGCGGCGTCCAGGGAGAGGCGGGGAACCTGCGGGGCTTCTGCGAAAAGGATTTGAGTGCGTTTACGGGCGGACTCGAGGCCGTTGAGCATGACGGACTTTTCGACCAGCTCGGTCAAGGCAACCGGCGCGGTCTCCAGTTTGAGTTCGCCGGACTCGATCGTGGCGACGTCCAGAAGGTCGTTCACGAGATTCACCATGCCCTGACTCGCTTGGTGGATGAGGTTGATCAACTCGAGCTGGTCCGGCTTCAGGTCGCCGACCGTGCCGTCCATCAAGAATTCGGCCAGACCGCGAATGGAAGCGAGGGGGTTGCGCAGGTCGTGCGCGGCCATGCCGAGGAACTTGTTTTTAGCGGCGTTGGCACGGCTGAGCTGATCGACGAGCGTGCGCTGTTTCTCGGAAAGCAGCCGGTTTTGCAGGTGTGTGCGGATGCGGGCGACGACTTCTTTTTGGCGGAAGGGCTTGAAGATATAATCCACTCCGCCGGCGCTGAATCCCTCGACTATGTCTTCGGACTCTTGCTTGGCGGTGATAAACATCACCGGAGCGGTTTGGGCTCCATGAAGGCGGCGGAGTTCGCGGCACGCTTCGAAGCCGTTCATTCCGGGAAGAATGACGTCAAACAGAACCAAGTCGGGCTGGAATTCGGGGTATTTTTCCAGCGCAGCTTCCGCAGAATCTGCTTCGGTTAGGATATAGCCCTCACCTTGCAGCATCCCTCGGATGATCCGTAAATTCAGCCGGTCGTCATCGACGAGAAGGATTTTGCATCCTTTAAGTTCAACCAAATCAGTTTCTTCAGCAGACGGGGACATGTTTTAGCGGGATGAAATGCGTGCATCGCCCTAGCGGCAAGCTCCGTTGAGTAGTGGTTTAACCTTATGAAATGTTCCTACATATCAAGCCATGCGTATATGTTGATATAGGACTTGCGGGGGTGATTCTGACGTGATTAGGTCCGCGGCACTTTATCCATATGGCTAACTCATTCGTGTTTTCCTCCGAGTCCGTGGGCGAGGGGCATCCTGACAAGGTTGCCGACCTCATTTCCGACAGCATCCTCGATGCTTGCTTGGCAATCGACAAAACCTCGCGCGTTGCGTGCGAGACGTTCGTTAAATCCAACGTCGTCGTGGTTGGCGGCGAGATCACCATCCCGAAGCTGCAGGACAAAAAGACGGGCAAGACCAAGCCCATCGACGAGGCTTTCAACGTCGACAAGGTCATCCGCGATGCCATCCGTCACATCGGTTACACCAACGATGATGATGTGTTTCACGCCGACACCGTATTCATCAACAACTACCTGACCGCGCAGTCGGCCGACATCGCGCAGGGTGTGGACGCCAAGAAGGCCTCCGGCAAAAAGACAGCCGAGCAAGGTGCCGGCGACCAAGGCCTCATGTTCGGCTTTGCCGCCGACGAGACCGAGGAGCTAATGCCCGCCCCGATTATCTTCGCTCACCGCCTTGGTCGCGAGCTCACCAAAATCCGCAAGAGCGGCAAAGTGAAGTGGCTCCGTCCCGATGCGAAGTCGCAGGTCTCGGTTCGCTATGTTGATGGCGTTGCCACCGAGATCGTGAACGTCGTCATCTCCACGCAGCACACGGCTGATGTTGCCCATTCCGAGATCGAGGCGTTCCTCATCAAGAACGTCATCAAGAAGGTTCTTCCGGCTAAGCTGCTCAACGCCAAGACCGAGTATCTGATCAATCCGACCGGCAAGTTCGTGATCGGTGGTCCCCAGGGCGATTCCGGTCTCACCGGCCGCAAGATAATCGTCGATTCCTACGGCGGTTGGGGCCGTCACGGTGGCGGCGCCTTCTCGGGCAAAGATCCGTCCAAGGTTGACCGTTCGGCTGCTTACATGGGCCGCTGGGTCGCCAAGAACATCGTTGCCGCCAAACTCGCCAAACAGGTCGAGGTTCAGTTCGCCTACGCGATCGGCCACCCGAATCCCGTGAGCGTTTATGTGAACACCTTCGGCACCGGCACCGTTTCCGACGAGACGATTACCGAGGCCATTCAAAAGGTGTTCAGCTTCAAGCCCGCCGACATCGTCAAGCAGCTCGACTTGCTCCGTCCGATCTACCGCGAGACGACCAACTACGGCCACTTCGGCAAGTCGGGTCTCCCTTGGGAGCAGACCACGAAGGTCGCCGCGCTGCTCGCGGCCGTGAAGGCCGTCAAGTAAGCGCCGTTCGCGTATCCGTTATTTAACGACAGTCACCACCACATCATGTCATCCGTTTCACTTCTCAAGAATGTTCCCAAAGGCCAGGACTTCATCGTCCGCGATATCAAGCTCGCCGAATGGGGCCGCAAGGAACTCAACGTCGCCGAGCACGAGATGCCCGGCCTCGTTTCCCTCCGCAAAAAATTCGGCAAGCATAAGCCCCTGAAGGGCGTTCGCGTCACCGGTTCGTTGCACATGACGATCCAGACCGCCGTCCTCATCGAGACCCTCGTCTCGCTGGGCGCCGACGTCCGCTGGGCTTCGTGCAATATTTTCTCCACCCAAGACCATGCAGCAGCCGCGATCGCGAAGGCCGGCGTGCCCGTCTTCGCCTGGAAGGGCGAGACGCTTGAGGAATACTGGGATCTCACCTGGAAGGCCGTCAGCTTTCCCGGTGGCAAGGGCCCGCAGCTCGTCGTCGATGACGGCGGCGACGTCACGCTGCTCCTGCATAAAGGCTACGAGATGGAACTCGGCAGCGACTGGGTCACCACCAAGTCCGACTCGCACGAAGAGCAGGTCATCAAAGACCTCCTCAAGAAGATCGGGAAGACCCAGAAGGGCATCTTCACCGCGATGGTGAAAGAGTGGCGCGGCGTCTCCGAGGAGACCACCACCGGCGTGCACCGTCTCTATCAGCTCCACGAGAAGGGCAAGTTGCTCGTGCCTGCGATCAACGTGAACGACTCCGTCACCAAGTCCAAATTCGACAATCTCTACGGTTGCCGCGAATCGCTGGCTGACGGTCTCAAGCGCGCCACCGACGTCATGATCGCCGGCAAGGTTGCCTGCGTGTGCGGCTACGGCGATGTGGGCAAGGGCTCCGCGTTTTCGCTCAAGGGCTTCGGCGCCCGCGTCATCGTCACCGAGGTCGATCCGATCAACGCCTTGCAGGCCGCTATGGAAGGCTTCGAGGTCAACACCGTCGAAAGCACCCTCGGCATCGCTGATATCTACGTTACCACCACGGGCAACAAGGACGTCATCACGCTCGAGCACATGCAAAAGATGAAGGATCAGGCCATCGTCTGTAACATCGGCCACTTCGACAACGAGATCCAGGTCGACCGCCTCTACAAGGCCAAGGGCGTGAAGCGCGTCACCATCAAGCCGCAATACGACCTGTTCACCTTCCCGAAGGGCAACAGCATCTACCTGCTCGCCGAAGGCCGCCTGGTGAATCTCGGCTGCGCTACCGGCCATCCGTCATTCGTCATGTCGAACTCCTTCACCAACCAGACGCTCGCCCAGCTCGATCTCTGGAAGAACAAGGACACCTATGCGATCGGTGTTTACCGCCTGCCCAAGCACCTCGACGAAGAAGTCGCCCGTCTCCACCTCGAGCGTATCGGCGTGAAGCTCACGACCCTCACGAAGAACCAGGCCGAATACCTCGGCGTTTCCGTCAACGGTCCCTACAAGCCCGAGCACTACCGCTACTAAGCGTAACGGTTATCTGAATACAAAGCCCGCCGGTATCTCCGGCGGGCTTTTTTTGCGCCCGAATCAGTTGAGCGTCTTCTTGATGTCGGCCAAAACCTTGCGCGGGCCGACGTAATTGCCGCCTTCGTAACTGGCTGAAAGCACCTTGCCGCTTCCATCGACAAAAACGAGATTGGGGATGCCGCGCTGCGAGTATTTTTCCAGCAAGGGTGTGGACGCGATGTCGGCGAAGCGCACGGCGGTCCATTCCATTTTGTCGCCCTTCATGTAGGACTTCATTGCAGACTCCGATTCGTCGGAACTCACGAAAACGATTTCGAACTCGGGGTGCTTCGCTTTGATTTTTTTGTAGGCTTCGACCAGGTCCGGCGTGAACGCGCGGCAGGGCGGGCACCAACTGGCCGAATAATAAAAGGCGTAATATTTCACGCCGGCGACACGGGAAGCGGGCACGGGCGCCGTCACGCCGTTGGTCATCGAAACCAGTTTTCCTCCCAGTTGACGAGTGATCGGAAAAATCGTGGTCGCCGGCTGCTCTGGTGGCGCTTCAGCCGCCGGTGTCTCGGTCTTTGCCGCGGTGCTTCCGCCGATTCCGATGAAGGCGCGGTCTTCCTCGCTCAAGCGGTCTTTGGACCAGATTTCCATCGAGCCGTTTTTCGTGCGTAATTTGACGGCGGCGGTGGTTTGTCCGGCCAACTCGGCTTCAATGTGTTCGCCGTTGGTTTTGGTCCACGTCCGGAATTCCGCTTGGGAAACTGCGGCCGTTGTCAATAAAGCAACCATGGTAGTTAACGCCCGGCTGGAGAAGAATAAGCTCATAGGGTAGTGGGTTGTAGCAACTCCTGTGCGCGAGGAGAGGCGTGGCAAGGTTAAGAAGCGCGGCGTCAATCCAAAGTAAGCTGACACACAAACTCATTTTCCCCCTTGAACCATGCGCTTACAGGCTGCACGTTCTTCCCTTAACCATGACCACTGACCCTGCGGCACCGAAGCCGCTCGCCGCCAACGAAGGCATCAAGACCGCGTCGCACCACCTACGCGGCAATCTCAAGACTGAGTTTGCCGATACGACCACCGCGACGGTGTCCGCCGACAGCGAGCAGCTGATCAAATTCCACGGCACCTACCAGCAGGACGACCGCGACCAGCGCATCGCCCTCCGCAAAGCCGGCAAGGACAAGGCTTACTCCTTCATGCTTCGCGTCCGCCTTCCCGGCGGCAAGGCCACTCCCCAGCAGTGGCTCGTGCTGGACCAGCTCGCCACCGAGCTCGCGTCCCCGTCGCTGCGCCTCACGACCCGCCAGACGTTTCAATTTCACGGCGTGTTGAAGGGCAACATGAAGCCCCTGATTCAGGGCATGCACAAAGTTCTTCTCGATTCCATCGCTGCGTGCGGCGATGTGAATCGCAACGTCATGGGTCCGGTGAACCCCGAGCAGTCGGCCGTGCAGGAACTCGTTTATCAGGACGCCAAGAACTGGTCCGACTATTCCCTGCCGAAGACCCGCGCCTACCACGAAATCTGGCTCGATGAAGAGCTGGTGGCCGGCGGCGAACCCGAGCGTGAGCCCATGTATGGCAGCACCTACCTGCCGCGCAAATTCAAGACTGGCTTCGCGGTTCCCCCGTCCAACGACATCGACGTTTACTCGCAGGATCTCGGCTACATCGCCGTGATCGAGAACGACCAGCTCATCGGCTACAACGTCACCGTAGGCGGTGGTCTCGGCATGAGCCACGGCAACGAGGAAACCTTTCCCCGTATCGCCGATACGCTCGGTTTCATCACCCGCGACAACGTCAACAAGATCGGCGAGGCCGTGCTCACCACGCAGCGCGACAACGGTGATCGCACCAACCGCAAGCACGCCCGTCTCAAATACACCATCGAGGACAAGGGCATCGAGTGGTTCAAAGCCGAGGTCGAGCGCCGCTCGGGCGTCACCTTCGCTCCGGCCAAGACCGCTGTCTTCACGACAATTCAGGATCAGCACGGCTGGCATAAAAATGCCGATGGCTCGTGGTTCTACGGTCTGCACATTCTTTCGGGCCGCATTGTTGATCGCGCCAACTGGGCCATGAAGACCGCCCTTCGCGAGATTGCGCAGATGCATCGCGGCGACTTCCGCCTCACGCCCTCGCAGAATCTCACGATCTCCGGCGTCAGCGAAGCCGAGAAGCCCGTTATCGAGGCCATTCTCGCCCGCTACGGACTCGACAACGAAAACGCCCAGTCCGGCCTGCGCCTTAATGCGCTGTCCTGCGTGGCGTTGCCCACGTGCGGTCTTGCCCTCGCCGAGAGCGAGCGCGCACTGCCCGACATCCTGGCTCGCTTCGAGACCGTCTTGGATGAGGCCGGCCTGCACGACGACGCCATCAGTCTTCGCGTCACAGGTTGCCCCAACGGTTGCGCCCGTCCGTATCTCGCCGAGATCGGTTTCGTGGGCAAAGCGCCCGGTAAATATGCGTTCTACCTCGGTGCCGCGTATAACGGCACGCGCCTCAACCGACTCGTCTCGCCGAGCATCACGATCGATGATGCGGTGAAGATGCTCGAGCCCGTCATAAAGCGCTACGCCAAGGAGCGCAATGAAGGTGAAAAGTTCGGCGACTTCTGCGAACGCACCATCATGCCCGCCGATGCGACGACCCACAAGGTCGGCACGGGTGGCCTCGCGCCGGTGCCCGCACCCAAACCTGCGGCTCCCGCAGTCTAACAACCATAAACGGACGCAAGGGCGTCCGCTTATAACGCAAAGGGCCGCCGAAGAAATTCGGCGGCCCTTTTTTTCAGGAATTCGTTCGTGAGTTCAGCTTCCGGGCTTCTCGACTGGAATCGCAGCCAGCGCCGGCGGCACTTGGTCGGCGGGGTAGGTGGGAAAGCTCAGTTCCAGCAGCGAAATTGCGGGGATATCAAAGCGCAGGGTGCCCGCGCTGCGGTCCACCAGCATGGCGATGGCCACGGGCACGCCGCCTCCGGCTTTGACGATCTCGATGGATTCCAGAACGCGGCCGCCACGGGTGACGACGTCCTCGACAATCAAGACACCTTCGCCAGGCGCGAATTTGAAGCCGCGACGGAGCACGAGGCGGTCATTTTCTTTCTCGGCAAAAATGTAGCGCGAGTTCGTCTGGCGGGCGACTTCCTGGCCGATCACAAGACCGCCCATCGCGGGGGCGAGGACGGTGGTGAACTTCAGCGCGGCGAGTTGCGGCAGCATCAACTCGGTGAGCCGCGTGACGGCGTCCATGCGCTGGCAGACCTGTGCGCATTGAAAATAATGGCCGCTGTGCAGGCCGGAGCGCAGCACGAAATGACCGGTGAGCAGCGCCTTCGTGTTTTTGAAGATATCGAGGACTTCTTGTTGCTGGGAATCCATAAGAGGGTGTGACGCTGCGTGGGTGCCGTTGAAAAAACAAAAACATTTTTGCCGCGACGGGCGGTTGCGTGCATACACTCGTATTATGGTCATCGAACACGCACCCCTTGAAGACGAGCTGGGCGACGTCTTGGAAAAGGCCATGCGCTGTGCCGAACTCGATGAGACCGAGCTGGGCTCCCGCGCGGGCGTTCCCGCTGAAAAAATCCGCGATGCGTGGGACTACCGCTACGATTTCACGGCGGACGAAACCCTCCGGCTGGCCCGTGAGCTCGGGCTCAACGAAATCGGAGTGGTCGCGCTCGCCTCGGGACGTTATCCGCTGCCGGCTATTGGCGGACTTCCTTTCTGTCTTTATCCGTTGCGCACCCCGCACGGCATCGGCGTGGCCAACGCCTATATCGTGGCCGATTGCGGATCGCAGCGCGGCATCCTGTTCGACACCGGAGCCGATCCCGAGGCTTTACGGCGCGTGTGGCCGGCAAACATCCGCCACCTCGACGCGATTTTTATCACGCATCCTGAGACGGAGCATCTGGCCGGTTTGGCGGATGTGCAGCGCCGCTTCGGGCCGGTGCCGGTATTCGGGCCGGTTGATTCCGCGATTTCGGGTGCCGTGGCGCTACAGGAGGGCTCGCGCATGAAGCTGGGTATTTTCGACGTGGAGACGCTCGCCACGCCCGGTCACGCGGAGGCGCACAATTGTTATGTGGTGCGGGCAGCCGGCATGCCCGGCGGACGTTCGTTGCTGGTCTCGGGCGACATCCTGTTCGCGGGCTCAATCGGCGGTGCTTATTTTTGCAGCGAACGACTCAAGAAGCATGTGAAACGCCTGCTGGAGTTGCCGGCTGATACCGCGGTCGCACCCGGACACGGGCCGCTCACGACGATCCAAAACGAGTGCACGTATAATCCGTTCGTATTTTGAGTGTTCGGATGGCGCTCAACGTAAAGCCGCTTGCGTTTGGCGCGTGACGTGAGTTCAAACAGTGATGGCCGCGGACGTATTGTTGGTCGCTGATGATGATTTGAACGATGCGCTCTTTCTTGAGCGTGCCCTTCGGCGGGCCGGTTCGTGTTTCCGCATGGTGCACGTCGCCTCGGGAGATGAACTGATCGACTACGTCCAAGGACGCGGTGCATACACCGATCGCGTTTTACACCCGTTGCCCAAAATCGTGCTGCTGGATTTGAAAATGCCGCGCAAGGACGGGTTTGCCGTCCTGAGTTGGCGCAAGGAATTACCCTTCGGTTACCGCCTGCCGGTGGTCGTGTTTTCATCCTCGTCGCTGCAGCAGGACATCGACCGGGCCTATTCGCTGGGAGCCAACTCTTATGTTGTGAAACCCACTGCACCCGACCGGCTCGGTTCCATGGTCGCAGCTTTGCACGAGTGGTGGGGCAACTTTAACGAAACTATTGAACTAAATCCTGCATAATAATGACAACGCAGTCTGAACATCGCTCACCCCGTCGATGGTTGGCTCTCCCGTTTTTCAGATGGAGTTTATGTATTGTAGGTGCGGTGGCGCTGGGCGCCTTGGTCTTCGAGTTGATGGGCATCTCGGTATTTTCGCGCATCGGCATGCCTCATGAGTTTTGTTACCTGCGCGATCCGAAGTTGGTGTGGCTTCACGTGGTGTCGGACTGCTTGATCGGCCTGGCCTACGTTTCCATCTCCAGCACGCTCGCCTACCTCGTTTACAAGGCCAGCAAGGGCATACCATTTCACTGGGTGTTTCTGGCTTTCGGTCTCTTCATCGTATCGTGCGGGCTCACGCATTTCATGGAGGTCTGGGTGATCTGGGAGCCGGTTTATTGGCTGTCGGGTTACGTCAAGGTGATCACGGCCGCCGCATCAGTCGCCACGGCGATCGTCTTGTTTCCACTCGTTCCGAAGATTTTCAAATTGATCGAATCAGCGCGGAAGAGCGAAGAGCGCAGATTGGAAATCGAACAGCTCAATCAGGAGCTGGAGCGCTTCAATTATTCGGTGGCGCATGATTTGCGCGCCCCGTTGCGAGGTATCGCCGGCTTCAGCGGAATCTTGCGTGAAGATTACGCAGCGCAACTGCCTCCGGAGGCGCTGGATTACTTGGACAAGATGCAGCAGTCGGTCGGAAAAATGGATACGCTCATTTCCGATCTGCTCAAATATGCGGTGCTCAGCCGGCAGGCTATGAAGCTCAAGCCTGTTGCGCTCGACGAGGTATTACGAAGCACCATCACGCTGATGGATGCGGATATCACGTTGCGCAACGCGACGATCTCAGCGCCTCAGCCTTTGCCTGTGATCGTCAGCGATGCCGTGATGCTGCAGGTTATTTTCCGGAACTTGATCGGCAACGGTATCAAGTTCACGGCTGCCGGTGTGCGCCCGGAAGTGACGATCACCGGAGAGATCAAGAAGGGCGTGGCGACCATTCTTTTTACCGATAATGGCCTGGGTATTCCGGACGAAGCTAAGGACCGCATCTTCGGTTTATTTGAGCGGTTTCATCCTGAATATTCAGGCACGGGCATCGGTCTTCCCATGGTGCAGCGGGCTACCGAACGCTTGAATGGCAAGATCGGCTTCACCTCTGCGCCTACCGGCACCGGCACTTGTTTCTGGGTGCAGTTACCCGTGGGCGACCTCCGTGACCAGGGGCGCTGAGAGCCGTCGGGCGAAGCTCAGACCTTTTTCACGAAGCAGGCTTTGAGGGCGATGGCCATGCCCTCGATCTTGCAGTCGATCTCGTGATCGCCGTCCACCAACCGGATCCCTTTGGCCTTGCTGCCAGATTTGAGCACCTGTGAACCGCTGCCGAGTTTGAGGTCTTTGATGAGCGCGACCGTATCGCCATCGGCCAGCACGTTGCCATGGGCGTCCTTGACGACACGAGCCGCCTCGGGGGCTTCGTCCTTGGGCCACTCGTGGCCGCACGTGGAGCATTCCCAGTGATCGGAATGGCTCAGGACATCTTCAAGCGTGCAAGCGGGACAGGAGGGATTGGACATGGTTGGGATTTGAGATTCGAAAGCGCTAACTTGAAACCTGAAAACCCGCAGAGCGAACCTCGAATGCTCGGGACTTGCTAGCGTTTTTGCCGGCGGACGAGCAGCAATGTCATCAGAAACAATCCACCGAAGCTCACCGCTCCGACATAGGCGCTGATGTTGACTGATTGGGAATAGGCGATCCCCGCCGTAGTGTCGGGATAAAATGCCGAGGGATAGGGCAGTGAACCGCCGCCGGCATGACGACTCCGCGCGAGTGCACCCATCATAAGTGCACTGCATTCGATCACGGCGATGAAAGGTAAAAATAAAAACCAGGCAAAGCGCAGGCTGAGCGGGCGCAAAGCACCCAGACGGCTAGCGGAAAAACTTAACCCACCAAACACCATGCCCGGTCCCACTGTGGCCACGACGGCATACTGCATCGCCAGCAAGATCGGATTTGAAAGCGGTAGCAGCGGCCGGTGATAGACGGTGAAATGCCTGGGCTCTACGCCGATCAGATAGATGTCATGCAGGACCGCCCACGACACGATCGTGACGGCAAAGAGGATTACAAATCCGGCCAGCGCCGGCCGTTCACGATCAGCGATCGGAATGCGAAAATTCATGATTAACTACGGAGGCAATCGACGGAGGGTGAACGTATCAGGCGATCGTAATGCTTAAGCGCCGCCATGCACCGTGTCGACGCCACAACCCCAATTTTAATCGGTTCAAATCGTTAAAGGGATGGCCGCGATGAGTCGTTATGAGGGGTTTAATCACACGCTTTTTTCAGCCATGGTTGCGCGGTTCGATTTCATTTTTCACCGATTTTCTGCTGCGAGTCTCCGCTGGCGTTTGCCGGATAGGTCGTCTCTGCGCTTGTGGTGTGCCGGTGTCGTCCTCTTTGGATTTGTGCTGAGCGGTGTCGCCTGCTCGAACCGTAAGAATGCCCGGCATCCGGCTGTCCGGCCGGCCGTGATCATCGTCGAGAATCATACCGGCTATGATTGGCGCATCGCATTTACATCCATCGCGCCGGCGGCAGCGGGAAGTGAGGCGGCTGTTCCTTCATGGATTGATGTCTCAGCCCGGGCGACGCGACGCGTGGAGTTGGTTGAAGGAGCTTATCGGGTGCGGCGTGCACTCGTGGCTGAGGCTGCGCCGCTGGATGATCAAGGTGTTGAGCTGATCTTTGAAAACGGACGCATCTACACGTGGCCGCTGGGCACGTTGCTTTCCAGTGAAGGAGTGGAACCGTGAATTCCCGGCGCGTATCCTGGTCGGCCGAGGATATGGTGAGTGCGGCGGCAAGGGTGGGTGATCGGCCGGTGCATGCGTTCTGGCCGATGTTACGGCCGAGTTTTCGTTGGGTCTTACTGGAACCTCACCGGCGGGCCAGCGGCGACTCCATTTCATGGGCGTGGCGGGCTGATCGTGCGCCGTCTTCGCCCAGTCACGCGGATCTCTGCGCGTTGCGCCAACGGCTGGGGGATGCCTTGGTAGATCTCGCCGCCGAGTTGGATCGGCGTGCAGCGGACTCCGGCGCATCCATGGAACTGTATCCCGTGATTGAATCAACAGTGCGGACCTTGATTCGTGCTTCGGAGGCGCAACTTTCAGTGTATGCTGTCTCGACTGAATCCGGCTGGATGATTCGCAGCTGGGGTTTTTCGATTCCAGCCAAAGCCGTGTGTGCTGCCGGTGCAGCCGACGAAGTTGAACCTCAAGAAACGGCCGCTGCTACCAAGGAGGATGTTAAATACTTGGAGCACCCACCGAAGCTGCGTCACCGGCGACGGTGGGTCGCGCTAATGGTGACTTGTGTAGTTTTGATCGGTGGCGCGGCGATGCTTTTTTTACGTAGTGAAAATAATGATACGCGGGCTACCATAAAACCGCCCTCAGCTAGGGAAACCGCGTCAATAGTTCCGGATCGCGACCAAGTGGCGGAGGAAAATGGTCCGGTTGCCACGATCCGTGCGACGGCCATGAAAGATCAGCCGCCCTCCGTGGCCTCGAGGATAAACCCAACCGCATCCCTTAAGGGTTTATCACGCACTTTCACTGGGAGCGTCGTGTCAGGAGCAGGGTTTTCTTCTGCATCGGCACCCTTGGCGCAAAGTGAGTCGGCGTTCGGTGAGTTATCCGCAGATAGTGCAGCCCCGGTTGGCGGCTCCGCACCCGAGCGAGCCATTCCGGTGGCCGGCCGCGATGATGGACGGGAGACCGCAACTCATGGAGCGCCCCCGCCTGGCGCGGCTACGGATGTGCCGCGACACAGGCCCGATGCGACGCTCATCGCGGCTTCGAACAAGCATGCGCAACCGCCCAGCGCCACTCTTCACGGCAACACGGATACCCGTTCACCGATCATTCCCTTTCCATCAGCCTTGGCTGGGGCTGCGCCTTTCCCTGCTCCGACTTTTCAGGAAGTGATAGGGTTGCAGGCAAAACCCGCGACACCTCCATCGCCATCACCATCGTTAAAAAAGCCCAAAGCTAATTCGCAGGTTTCTCCAGTGGTGCGCAACGCAACGCCGAATGCCGGAGTTGCTCCGGATCAACCCGCGTCGGATTTGACTGCGAATTCTGCGTCTGCGCTTCTGCCAGTTGAAGCACAGACGTCCGATGATGCGACCAATCAGTTATACGCTACCAACTCCGAGCGCTCGCGCCCTGCCAAGCTTAAGTCGCCCGTATCGAATAAGGGTGCGCCTGACCAATTCTCGGATGAAACCAGCACGCCGAACATGGGAGTGGTGAACTTAGCGAATGAGTCGTTTGATGAGCCTGCGAAAACACCGGTCGAGCCGGCGGCCTTGCTGCTTACACGCGGGCAACGCATCAACGATCAGGCCCCGGATGGCTCGTTTCATGAGACGATGAGACTGGGCGATTGGAAGGTGGTCCGCGTGCGTGATGTGGTGCTCGCCACCTGGCCGGCTGTGCAAGGCAGCCGACGGACGTTGCGCGCCGCGCGTGAGCAAGCATGGGCGCAGATGGAGGCGGCGGTGCCCGCATCGTTTCGCGAACCACGCGTGCGCATGGGATGGAGCTTACGCTTGAGCCCATCGGCGTTAATAGCCGGCCCGCCGGTATGGCGTGATGCGGCGAGCGGTCAGCCGCTGAACGATACCGTCATCAATAATGATGTAATTCGCCTGGGTTTGGGTGGTCCATCCGTGGAAAAGGATGCACGCCTCATCGGGACCGACGGACGTGAGATCGCCCGTCTGATTGTTTCGGAGCGGAACCGAATTTTCGATATCACCACGACCACGGAGGTGCGCTCATCTGCGCCTTGGTTTTCGGTAGCGATTGAGCCGGCCGATAAACGGTCGGGCTCTTTTGCTTGGAAGAGCCTGCGTCCCGATACGTGGTCCGATCGGTCTTGGGCTCACGGGCGCGAAGGCCGAAATCTTGAAGTGAGCTGTTATCCCGCAGTCGCGCGTTTAGTGTATCCGATCAGGGGGGCATTGGGCGTCGTTGATCCGACGAGTGGCTGGGCCTTGTCTTGCGCGATCACGCTGCAGTCTGCGGAAAAATAATCGGCTCAACTCCTGCGTCGCGTGATTAACGCGGGGTGCAATACCGATTGTTCAGTCGGTAGGTGGGCTCGGGTTCTTATGAGGCTGGTTTCGCGGTGAAGATCATTTCCAGCGTTTCTGTGAGCAACGACCAGTCTTCCTCGATTTCGGTGATCTCGCCTTTTTGCTCCAAGCGGGTTTCAACGGTGCTGTAGATTTTACGCGAGATCAGGTGGCCGATAAAACCACCGATCGCGGAGCCAAAGCCGAAGGCGAGGGTGACCAGATAAAAGCCCAAGTGGCCGCCGAACAAAACGAGCAGGATGGCCAAGGCTCCTCCCACGATGATCCCACCGGTCACGCGAAGCGTCCACTCGATCACGTCGTTGGCCTTGTCGGTGTTGTCCAAGGTTTCGTTGCGGCGGGCCGCAGTGGTCGTGAACGTATAAAACTTGCGAGGCGGATGCTCCTTGTAGGAGGTGTTGATTCCGAACACCGCGCTCACGCTGAGAATCGCGCTGCCCTTGCGGATCGTGAACTCACGATCGGTATCATGCTTCTGTTCGCAGGATAGGGTGTAGCCGTTTTTGCCGTTGAAGACATTCGCCAGGTAATAGGCGATTTGCTCCTGGTAGAATGAGGTGTGAGCCAAGGCGGTCTCCTTCGAGTCATCACCAAAGTGAACGTTGCGCGTGAATTTGCGTTCCGTGATGGAGTCGAGGGACATGGGAAGCGGATGTGATTACGACACCGACGGGCGCGGCAGCTCGTTAAGAAAAGCCTCCTTCTCCTCGGTTGATTCGAAGGCGCTCAATGGAATCACGAATAATCCACGGTTGCCGAAAGACAGTTCGAGTCGCTTGGAATCTTCGGTGACGTCGCCGAGATCGGAGAGCTGGAATGAATGAGTGGCGCCGGAGGTGGTGCTGTTCAGTTTGTTGTCGACGATTTCAATTTCCGTGGTGCGCGGCCATGAACCGGGGGTCTGGGTGGCGATGTATTTTATGACGCGCCCGCGCACGGTGCTTTTATAGGTCAGCATGAAAAGTCCTGCGCCCCAAGCGCTGGCGGCGAGGCAGATCACGGCGATGTTTACGTTCTCTTTTGAGTTAAAACCCAAGAAGGCAAATACGGCAAAGACCGTAGCGCACACGACGGCCCCCTTCCACCGGTTGGATGCATAAGCCGGCCCCCGCTGAAAAAGACGGACGGACGGTTCGGCGAAATCGGCCAGGGTGGCTTCGTAGGTGAGGGTCATGGGGGAATTAGAAGTAGCGAGTGGTGAGTAGCGGGTATCGAGTAGGCAAAGCCGACAATGCGATCGCAGATGGAGAATTATTCGACGGGGGCTTGGGGCTGGGGGCGGAGTTCTTGGAGTTTTTGGGTGTCGGTATCGGCCGGCGGTGGGATTGCCGAGTTTCCGACTTAAGGACGCGAGTGGGCTACGACGGAATGATTTTACAGCTGCTTGCTCCAATCCACCGGCGGGATAGGCGAATCGGGTAAAAGTCGCACGGCATCATCGAGACCACCGAGCATAGTTTGCTGGACGAATACAGCGGCCAACCCTGGCGCTCCTGCCGCCGACATGGTTTTGGGCATGGTCGCATTTGCAGGTTCAGGATCGTCGAAAGTCAGCGGTGGACCGGGCGGCATAGGCAGATTGTTCGCTGCGGCAAGGGAGCGCTCGGCGATGCGAGCCGCCGCAGCGTGAAGCAGCCGACTCTTGGCCATACCGAGGGTTTCGGTGCCGATGAGCTTGTTGCCGGTATAATAGGCGGCGTAAAAACGTTCGCTTGCGAGGATGTGGGAACCGTCGGCCGTGCACCAATCGATGATGGCTAGGTTGGCGCCTCCGTTATTGGTGAAGGTAAGTGCGAAATGTTGAACGATGATGTGCACGGATGCACTGGCGGGATTTCCACTGGGAATGCTTCGCCGCACACTTTCACGCAGGGTGATTAAATCCGATTCGTCGAATTTGCCTAAGTTGTAAGCTCCGATCGCTTTGTTTACACCGGCACCGGCGCGGGCGCTAACAGCGCCAATTTGCACAGAACGCGACAGGGTTGCGCCTGAGATTGCCGGGTTGAGTGCGACTTTTTTCGCACTGGTCCCTCCTGTGATACCGCATCCCGTGAAAAGGAACAGTGATACGGGGACAATGAAGAGGTTCAGAAGGCTGCGTATCGAGCTCATGGGTTTAAATTTGTGATGTCACAGGACGTTTGCGGCTAGCTGAAAGCTCTTGGGCAGGCGCAAAAAAAGCACCCAGGCCGGCTGCTGTGAACAGGTATTTGGTGCGGTCACATGGGGCCGGGCCGATGATTTTTAGCATGCATCCGAATCCGACCAAACTGGCGGCTTTTAGGGGCAAACAGGGTAACACTTTGACGCTGCGTGTCATTTTCGTGCGTCCCTTTAAAGTCTAGCAAGTGACTCTGCCAGTCTCGTTTCGTCCGTTCTGGTCTCCTCTTGAGGAAAAGAAAATGGTCGGGACGGAGAGATTCGAACTCTCGACCTCTACAACCCGAATGTAGCGCTCTACCAGGCTAAGCTACGTCCCGACGACTCATTTTCGTCCGCTGTTTCCAGTGGAGCGCGAAGGCAAGCGGGCGCGTTTTGGGTCTGCAAACAAAATCTGTTCGCGTAGCAAACGGAGTTTTTCGCCCAGAGGACGCGGAGGAGGACGGACTACCGACGGATTGCAGAGGGCCGAGGACAGACTACCGACGGATTAGGGCGGCGGACTACAGAAGGGCGCGTGCGCGGCTGGGTTAAGTCACTTTGCCAACGTGGTGTTGCCGGCTTGGCGGGCAACCATCTCGGTGAGGCGTTGGATTTCTAGCTCGGCGTTGCGCTTGGCGATGCGGGCCAGCTCCACGTCTTTGGCGAGGGCGAAGTTTTCAGTGTTCAATGCGGTGCGGCGGGCACGCAGGTCGGCGAGTTGTTTCTCGAGCTCGACGGAGTCGTTCATGAGTTCGGCGACCTTGGCGTTGTAGCGCGCGGTGTCGGTGGCAATGCGGCGGCTTTCTTCTTCGTAACGGGCAAGCTTTTCGGTGGCTTTCTTTTCTTCCTCAACGCGGCGCTCGGCGGCGCGTTTTTCGGCGTCAATGCGGGCGAGGCGTTCGGCTTCGGCTTTTTTGGCGGCTTCGACTTTTTCAGCCTCGGCGGCGACGGCGGCTTTTTCGGCGGAGCGGCGGGCGTCGACTTGGGTGTGCTGCCAATAGATGCCTCCGAAGAGGGCGAGGAGGACGACGGGGACGATCAGGTAAAGACGGTTCATGGCGTGGCTGGCGAAGTAGCGAGTGGTGAGTAGCGGGTAGCGAGTAGTTCGGAGCCGGAGTAGAACAAAGCGTGGATCAGGACTTGGCTTTAGCGGCCTCGGCGGCGGCTTTTACGCGGGCGGCTTCAGCGGCGGCGATTTGATTGATGACGCGGGTGAGCGCGGCGGCATTGGCGCGGGACTCGGGAACGAAGGCCTTCAGAAACGTCTGCTCGGAGAGCGCGGCGTCGCGGTCGATCTGAAGGCGGTTGACGGCTTCCTGTTCGGTGGAGAGTTCGCGTTTGAGACGCTGGATCTGGCGGGTGAGACGTTCTTGCTCGCGGAAGGCGAGGTCGCGCGCTTCGAGTGCGACTGCGCGGGCTTCGCGTTCGGCGGCTTCACGGGCTTCACGCTCCAGACGCTCTTTTTTGCGTTGTTCATTGAAGACGAGCGCTTCGGCGATGGCCTTTTCACGCGCGGCTCGCTCGGTGGCGGCCTTGGCTTCATGCGCGGCTTTGAGCTCGATGCGTCGGGCTTCATCGCGTTCGGCGAAGCCGCTGCGCGACCACGTGTAGGCGCCGATAAAAAGGACGAGCGCGACAATCGGAGCGGTGAAGTAAATTTTGTTCATGGGCGGAGAGAAGGATCAGGATTTCGAGGTGGCGGAGACACGCGTGCGCAGCGCGTCGTCGATGGCTTTTTTGAGACGGACTAGGTCGTCTTTTTTCACGTCATCGAAGTTCGCCGCTTCACCGGCTTTGGCCGCGGCATCGGCGTAATCCTGGAGTTCGAACGCGGTATAGGCCAGGAAGAGACGCGTCTGGCCGGGCTTGTCCAAGTGACCTTTTTTGACGGCGAATCCGAGGTGTCGGCGGGCGTCGGCTACGCGAGTGCGACCGTAAAGAAGCTGGGCGAGGGAAAACTCGAGCTGTCCGTCCTCAGGCAGGCGGACGACGGCTTTTTCGAGTGCGGCGATGGCTTCGGTTTCGCGTTGGGATTGCTGATAGGAATTGGCGAGGAGTTCCCAATTGCGGCGGGTGTTTTCCAGCGTGCCGTCGGACAGGCCTTTTTCGAGCAACGCGATGGCGGGATCAAACTGGCGCAGGCCGAGATAGAGGGCGACGACGTTGAAGTTTTCCTTGGGCGAGACGAGGAATCCGCGGGCTTGCGCGCGTTCGAGGGTGAGGAGCGCGCGGAGGTTATAGCGGTCGGCCTCGCGCTCGTTTTTGGCGGCACCGGCGAGGGCGAGATAGGTCGCGGAAAGCTGCTGCCAGTAGCTGGAGTTCGCCGGGTTTTGTTCGACGAGGAGTTCGAGGATGTCGGTGGACTCGAGGTGTTTTTCGCTTTGTTGAAGCGTAGCGAGAATGAGCACGTAAAGCGACGCAGGCGGCTTGAGCTGGAGCGGGAGACCGGCCTCGGCGGCAGCGCGAGACGAGGCGAGCAGGGTGGAATCGATCTTTTCAGGAACGAGCGTGGACTGCTGGTAATAGAGCGAGGCGGCGAAGAGCTGGCCGGCTGGCGTGGGGTTCGGGGTGCGGGCCTGCCAGCGATTCAGGTATGTCGCGGCGCTGGCGAGCATCTTGCGCTGCACGGCCAAATCCTTGGATTCGGAGGCTTGCTGTTGGTAGAGCTGGGCGAGGAGAAACAGTGTGTCGGTCTGCGCGGCGGCGCTCAAATAGCCCGGGCGTTCAGCGAGCCGGAGGACCTCTTCAAACGGGCTGATAGAGTCCGCGTATTTGCCCTGGCTGAGGAGGATCTGGGCTTTGACCTGCGAGAGCAGAATGCGGTCGTAGCTGTCGGCCGGGGCAACGCCGAGCAGTCGATCGATACTGACGAGCGCGGTGGCATACGACTGCGCTTCGGTGAGCTCGCGGAGTTTGCCGAACTCGGCGGAGAGGGCTTCGGAAATCTGGGGTGTGGCCGGCGTCTGTGCGCGCATCGAAGCCGGGGCGACGAGCACCAGCAAGGCGGCAAAGATGAGCGTGTAGCGAGGGGAGGCCATGATCAGTTGCCCGAGATATTAAAGGTGATCGTGAGTTGCACGTTGCGGGTGCTGACGTTGGTGCCGTTTTTGCGACCGGGTTTGAACTTGGCGCGGCTGACGGCGCGCAAGGCCTCGGGCTCAAACTCACGATTGGTGGAGCTGATCACATAGGCGTTTCGCACGCTGCCCTCGGAGTCGACGATGAAGCCGACGGACACTTCGCCGTTGATGCCGGCCCGGCTCATCTCGTGTGGATACACCGGACGGATGGGCGTGCGTGGAGCCGGAAGCTGATCCAGAGAGGCAAGATCGAAGATGTTTTTGAAACCGTCGCCCGTGCCGGTGCCAATACCGGTGCCGGGGCGGCCGTGCATCAAGGTGATGGTGGCGGGACGGCTGATGCCGGGTGGAGGTGGTGGCTGGATCTGCTGCGTGAACGTAGAGGCGGTGGGCGCGGGCGTATCGGCCTGCATGGGCGGCACCAAATCGGATAGATCACCGCCGCCTTCGCTGGACGGCTCGGGCATGTCGAGGGTCTCGGGCTCGAGCGGAGGCAGCGGCGCGAGTTCGACGACGGGGATGCTATCGTCTACCGGAGCGGGCGCGGGTTTGCCCTTCAAAAAATCGCCGCCGAGCGCGAGGCCACCGTGAATGAGCAGCGCCACAATCAGGCCAATAATGAGATCGCGTTTCATGGCGGGGTTCAGCGGCCGGTGGCGCGGAAGGCGGTTTCGATGGAGACGGTGATGCCAGCCTTGCGAACCTCGTCGAGTGCAAGAACGGCATCGCCGTAACGGGCTTTGTCGTCACCGGAAACGAGGACGCGCGGCGCGGGGACGGTTGCTTTGTAGTCGAGCAAGCGGCGCGGAATCTCGGTCGAGGAAATGAGTTCCCGGTTCCAATACGCGGTGCCGGGCTCGGAGATTTGCAGAACAACCAGATCGTCCTCAGTGATCGGACGGGCCGCGGGCGTGGCTTGCGGAAGATCCACGGGGACGGATTGGATTTTATCCAGCGAGAGAGTGAAGAGGACGAACGTGGCCAGCAGGAAGAAGATCACGTCGATGAGCGGAATGATCTCGATGCGCGCTTTTTTGGCGCCGCCTGCAGATTGTCCTCCAAATGAGCCAGACATGGTGAAGAGGTGCCTGCCGCTTAAGAGCCGGCGGGACGAATGCGGGTTTCGATGAGAATTCTGGAGATGCCGGCCTTGCGGACCTCGTCGATCACGTAGCGCGCCTGGGAGAACGAGGCCTTTTCATCACCGTTGATCAGAATGCGGGGTTCGGGGGTGGTTTGTTTGTAGGCCTGCAGGCGGGCGATGAAGTCGTCGAGCGTCACGCGCTGCTTATCCCAGGCGATCGTGCCGTCGACCGACAACGTGAGCGTGACTGCGCCTTCCGAGACGCGCGCCTGACTGGTCTCGGTGGCGGGCAAGGCAACCGTCAGACCACCGGACTTATCAAGCGACAACGTGAAGAGGACGAACGTAGCCAGCAGGAAGAAGATCACGTCGATGAGGGGAATGATCTCGATACGAGCCCGCTTGGGCGCGGCGGCAAACTGTCCTGGGAGCATACCGCTCATGCGCGGGGCGAAGGAGCGGCGGGCGCGCGGATTGAGGCGATGGTGGCCGGGCAGTCGTTGCACGCATCGGCCTTCTTGATGATGACCTCGAGGGCGTTGGATGCATCCGAGATATCGTGCTTGGCGGCCTCGATGCGTGCACTGAGGACGTTGTAAGGGAACAGGCCGAGAATCGCGATAACGAGACCACAGGCGGTGGCGATAAGGGCTTCGCCGACGCCGCCGGTAATCGCGCCTGTGCTGGCACTGAGATCGCCACCACCGCTAAGAACGCTGAACGTGGCCATCATGCCCGTGACGGTGCCGAGCAAACCGAGCAACGGGGCGGCGGTGATGCACGTGTCGAGCCACGCCATGCCTTGCTGAAAACGGGCGAGCTCGCGGTTGGCGGCGCGCATGAAGGCGTTGGGCAGGGAGTGCTCTTTGTGCGTGAGGGCGTAAACGAGGATGCGGGCGACATAATCGCTGCTCTTGGCGCCGAGGGCCACGGCGCTGGCGGTGTCACGGGTTTCGACGTATTCGAGCATCTTTTCGACTACCTCGGGCTCACGGCTGGAGCTCTCGCGAAAAAGAAAAATCGTGCGTTCCACGACGACGGTGATCGCCAGAAAGGAGACGATCAAAATGGGCCACATAATCGGACCACCGTGGGTGAAGAGCTCCATCGGAGTTTGTCCCATCAGAAACGCGAAGAAGAGAGAGGTTGGCATAGTCTAAAGGTTCAATGGATGGCTATTGAGACTCCGTATCAAGTTCAAAGTGGTAAAACCCTGCATGCCGTGGGAGCCTACCAGTTTGCCATGGCGTTGTTCACTTCAGTGAGGTGATGCGTGCCATCTTCGTGGGTCAAAATGCTGAAATGTCGCGCATGGACTGCACGCAAGGTGCTTCGGTGGGCGATGGTTAGATAAGATACGTTCGGGAGCGTGGCTCGCAGGCTCATGTAAAACGCGTGCTCGGCGGCTTCATCCATGGCCGAGGTGGCTTCGTCAAGGAAGAGCCAGTCCGGCTTGAGGAGAAAGATGCGGGCAAGGGCGACACGCTGTTGTTCACCGCCGGAAAGACGTTGGGACCAGTGCGCGTCCTCATCGATGCGGGCGGCGAGCGAAGGGACTTGGGCTAAGGCGAGGGCGGTGCGGACGGCTTCGTCGGTGAACTTTTCCGGCGGTTCCGGATAGCACACGGCGGCCCGGAGCGTGCCGATCGGCAGGTAGGGGCGCTGCGGCATCACCATGCAGCGAAAGGGCGCGGGCAGGTGGACGAAACCTTGTTCGTAGGGCCAAAGGCCGGCGAGGGCGCGGAGGAGCGTGCTCTTGCCGCAACCGGACGGGCCGGTGATGAGCACCGAGTCGCCAGGGGTAAGCGTAAAGTTGACCGGAGCGAGCAAGGGCTTGCCGTCGGGGCGGAAGAGGGCGAGGTCGCTGACGACCAGTTGGGTCCCGCGCTCGCCGGAAGAGTAGATACGACTCTGGGTGGCACGCAGTTCCTGGGCGTGTTCGATGCCGCGCACGAAACCATCGAGACGTTCGGTGACCGCCCACCAGCCGGCGATGGTCTCATAGCTGTTGATGAAAACATTGAGACAACTTTGCACGCGGCCGAAGGCGCCCGTGAGCTGCGTGAGCTGGCCGAGCGAAATGGTGCCGGCGAAAAAACGTGGTGCGGAGAGCAGCAGCGGGACGGAGTCGGAGAGACGGAAATAGACGGCCTTAAATGCGTTTAAGTGAACCTGCTTGATGAGCCGCGCGTTGAAGTTGCCCACGATGCGGGCGAAGTGCGCGCCTAGCGTCCGACGCTCGGCGGATTCACCTTCGATGAGTGCGGTGCTCTCGCTGTTTTCGCGCAAACGGATGAGACCAAAGCGGAAGTCGGCCTCGAGTTTTTCCTGTTCGTAGGCGAGGCCGATGATCGGACGTCCGACTTTGTTTACGAGCCAGCTGCCGAGCCAGGAGTAGAGAAAACAAAACCAAACGAGATGCCCGGGAATCGACGTGATGAACGCCATGCTTGTTTCGTAGGCGCTCCACAGCGTGAGATAAGCGGGCTGAAGCCACATGAACTTATCGGGAAGATTCACGGGCGGCTGTTGGCCGAGCGGAGTGGGCGGTCCCTCGGAGAGGGTCCACAGGATGACCACGAAAGCGATGAAGCCGATCAGTGCCGAGAGCAGCTGCATCAACAGGTCGAGCGACGTGAAGACGAAGCTGCGGATATCTTCGCTGATGCGTTGGTCGGGATTGTCGCCGTGAGCCGAGTCGAGTTGTCCGAGGTAATGCGCGCGATCACCCAGCCACTGATCGAGAAAACGTGCCGTCATCCAGCGGCGCCAGCGGATCTTCAGCGAAGAAAATAGGTAGTCCTCCGCCAGCCAGAACGTGATCGATAAAAAAATGAGTGCGATCATCACGCCACCGAGGTGGACGAAATAACCGTAATCACCACGCTGGACGGTATCGAAGAACGAGCGGTTCCAATACGAGAGACGGATGCCGATCCAGTTTTGCGCGATGGTGAGCGTGATGACGGCCGACAGCAAAACCCACGCGGACTTCTTCTCCTCTGAAACCCAGAACGGCCGGGCGAGAGTCCAGAACGTTTTAAGCCTGGAGAAAAAAGTGGGGGGCACGGCCATGAGCGAAAATATTAGCCTGAAAACAACAACACTAGAGCGAAGCTGCGGGAATATACGGCACAAAAAAGCCGCCGGTTGAATCCGGCGGCTTTGAAAGCCTGATGACTCGCTGTAAACAGCGGGCGCAGGTTACTTGCCCGACTTCTTGGCCTTGAGGCGCTCGCCCGTGTTGAGGATGCGCTTGCGGAGGCGGAGGTTCTTCGGCGTGACCTCGAGGAGCTCGTCCGAAGCGATGTATTCGAGCGCGCGCTCGAGGGACATCTTGGCGGCGGGGATGAGGCCGGTGGCGACACCCGAACCCTGCGAACGGAAGTTCGTGAGGGCCTTTTCGCGGACGGCGTTACAGGAGATATCTTCGTTACGAGGATTCTCGCCGACGATCATGCCTTCGAACACTTGCTCGCCGGGTCCGATGAACAGCTTGCCGCGTTCCTGCACCATCAAGAGGGCGTAGGTCGTGGTTTCGCCGGCTTCGGTCGCGGTGATGACGCCGGTCATACGGGTGAGCACTTCACCGGCATACGGGCCATATTCCTTGAACAAGTGGCTCGTGATACCGCGGCCGGAGGTGGCGTTGATCACGTCGATTTCCAGGCCGATGAGGCCGCGGGTCGTGATGGTGGCCTCGATCATGGTGGTGGCGGTGAGCTTTTCCATGTTGGTCAGCTGACCCTTGCGGTTGGCAAGGTTCTGCATGATGGAACCGACGCACTCATCCGGAACTTCGACCCAGACGGTCTCGTAAGGCTCATGGCGGGCGCCATCGACGATCTTTTCGATCACCGTGGGGCGGGAGACGAGCATTTCGAAGCCTTCGCGGCGCATGGTCTCGACGAGGACGGCGACCTGCATGGTGCCGCGGGCCTTGACGTTGAACACGCCGGCGCGCTCGGCGTCGTCGATGTAGATGGAGACGTTGGTCTTCAGCTCGCGCATCAGACGCTCACGAATCTGGCGGGAGGTGACGAGCTTGCCTTCCTGACCGACGAGCGGGCCGTCGTTAACGGAGAACTGCATCTCCAGCGTGGGCGGATCGATCTGGGTGAAGGGAAGAGCGTGGCCGTCTTCACGGACATCGAGGGTGTCGCC
Source organism: Rariglobus hedericola (assembly GCF_007559335.1). NCBI lineage: Bacteria > Pseudomonadati > Verrucomicrobiota > Opitutia > Opitutales > Opitutaceae > Rariglobus > Rariglobus hedericola. The sequence goes on along the minus strand of NZ_VMBG01000001.1, from coordinate 701,514 downwards.
GATGTCGACGTCTTCGAAGCCGGCGAGACCGACGATGTTACCTGCGTGGGCCTGTTCGACTTCGCGCTGACCGAGACCGGTGAACTCGAAAATCTTGGTGACCTTGGTGCGGACCTTCTTGCCGGGTTCGTTGTGGCGGATGACGAACATCGGGTCGCCAACCTTGATGACGCCGCCGAGGATCTTGCCGACAGCGATACGGCCGACGTAGTCGGACCAGTCGATGTTGGAGACCAGCATGTGGAACGGCTCTTCGGGCTTGGCGAACGGAGGCGGGACGTGATCGATGATCGTCTGGAAGAGAGGGGTCATGTCCTTCTTCTCATCGCCGAGTTTATACATCATGTAACCATCGCGGCCGGAGCCGTAAACGACGGGAGCATCGAACTGCTCTTCGGTGGCTTCGAGTTCCATGAGGAGCTCGAGGACCTTGTCATACATCTTGACCGGGTCGGCGTTGGGACGGTCGATCTTGTTGATGACGATGACGACCTTGAGGCCGTGGGCGAGCGCCTTGCGGAGCACGAAACGGGTCTGAGCCTGGGGACCGTCGTAGGAATCGATGACGAGGAGAACGCCGTCCACCATGCGGAGGGCGCGCTCAACTTCGCCGCCGAAGTCGGCGTGGCCGGGCGTGTCGAGAATGTTGACGATTTTACCCTGCCAGTGAACAGAGGTGTTCTTGGCCTTGATCGTGATGCCCTTTTCTTTTTCGAGGTCCATGGAGTCCATGGCGCGGACCTCAACGGCCTGATTGGCGCGATAGACGCCGCCCTCTTTGAGGAGCTGGTCAACGAGCGTGGTTTTGCCATGGTCGACGTGTGCGATGATGGCGATATTGCGGATGTTCTGGTTCATAGGCGCGTAAGGCGTTCGGTCTTGAAAAAAGGAAGAACGTGCGGTGCGGCTTGACGCTTGGCAAGGCCTAAGGAAGGCGCGTTGCACAAACGTCGCGCAGGCCGGCCTCTAAGCGGCTGGTTCAGCCTTGTGTCCTGGCGAGGATAGCGAGGTCGCAAAATCGAAAAGCTTGATTCACCTTGTCCGCATGAGGTCCCCTTGCGCAGTAGCCAGTTACTTGAGCTTGGGGCTTGTCTCGGCCCTCATCGTCGTTGAATCGGCGCGGGCCGAACCCCCTTTTGTTTATGAACGGGTGCAGACTGTTGTTCTCACCGGACCGCAAAACCCGTCCACTGACATGCAGGTCGTGCTGGATCAGTATGCACGCTTGGTGCCTCAACCCATCGCCACGCTGACTACCGCCGAAGCCCGTCGTCAGCCCACCTTGGCCGATGCGGTTAACGCCGTGCTGAAAACGCGCGGCAAACGCGGAGGCTCCGAACCCGTTGCGCAAATCGCCGATCGCGCCATCGCCGGCCCCGCGGGCGAAATCAGATTACGTGTTTATACACCTACAGCTGATGGCACCGGCCCGATGCCGGTGATCATTTATTTTCACGGAGGCGGTTTCGTCATCGGCAGCGTGGATTCTTATGACGCGAGCGCCCGGGCGCTCACCAACGCCGCCAAGGCGATCGTCATTTCCGCGCATTACCGCCAGGGGCCGGAAAACAAGTTCCCCGCCGCGACGGAGGACGCGTTCGCCGCCTATCAATGGACGCTCGCCCATGCCGCCGAAATCAACGGAGATCCGCGTCGCATTGCCGTGGCGGGTGAAGGCGCGGGCGGAAATCTGGCCGCGGGAGTCTGCATCCGCGCTCGCGATTCCAACGTGCCCGTGCCGCTCCACCAGTTGCTGATTTATCCCCTGCTGGACTCACGGACGGACACGCCGTCTTATTCCGAAAACACCAACGTGATCCCGTTCGGGCGGCCGTTGATCGATTGGTATTTGGACCATTCCGTCTCTCCGGCGGATCGCATTAATCCACGGTTCGCACTCCTGCGCGCAGCGAGTTTCGACGACCTGCCGCCGGCGACCATTATTACCGCGCAGATCGATCCGCTTCGATCCGAGGGAGAAACCTATGCGCGGAAACTTAGGGAAGCGCGCGTTGATGTGGCCCATCGTAATTACGAGGGAGTCGTCCACGATTTCTTCGGGTTGGGCGCCGTGGTGCCGCAAGCGAGGAGCGCGGTCGTCTTTGCCGGAGGCCGCTTGCAGCAGGCGTTCAAGGATGCGGCGCCGATTGGCCGTTGAATGAAGTGAACAGCCTTCAACTGTGCGAACACGGCAGCTGTTCGTCGCTTATCGTTCGATGCGTGGAATCGCGCTGAGCAACGTGCGGGTATACTCGTGTTGCGGGTTCTCCATGACTTCCAGAGCAGGGCCGAGCTCGACGATTTTGCCGTGATACATGACGGCGATCCGATCCGAGATGTGTTTCACCACGGACAAATCGTGGGAAATAAAAATGAGCGTGAGGTTCAGGCGACGGACGAGATCGGCGAGCAGATTCAAAATCTGTGCCTGAATGGATACATCGAGCGCGGACACCGGTTCGTCGGCGATGATCACCTTGGGATCGAGCGCCAGTGCGCGGGCGATGGCGATACGTTGGCGTTGGCCGCCGGAAAACTCATGCGGATATTTCTGCATGTCGCGCGGAGGCAGGCCGACTTGGCGCATGAGTTCGACGACACGCGCGGTGACGTCGGCGGGCTTGCACACCGCATGGGCCAGCAGGGGTTCGGCCAGTGCGGCAAAGATGGTCATGCGCGGATTGAGCGAGGCAAACGGATCTTGGAAAACCATCTGCAAATCACGGCGCACGGCGGAGAAATCGGCGGCCGATCCGGCCGTGAGGTTTTTGCCCTCAAGGATGACGGCGCCCGAGGTGGGAGGCACCAATTGCATGATGGTGCGGCCCAGCGTTGATTTGCCCGAGCCGGATTCACCGACGAGACCGATGACCTCGCCGCGTTTCACGTTCAAACTGACGCCATCAACGGCACGCACGACGGGCGACGCTTTGCCGAAAAAGCCCGAGGCCCGTCCGGGGAAATAGGTGGAGACATCCTTCACTTCCAAAATGGTGTCCGACTGGTCGATCGGCGCACGGGCTTGCGCGGTGATGGCGGAGGTTTCCTCGGGCGGAAATTCAAAGCGCGCGAGCAGTTCGGTTTCCGAAATCGGCTTCGAAAGATCGGGCGGCAAACCGGGAATGGTGAAGAGCGGACGGCCCTTTTCCTGAAGAGCGGGCACGCAGCGTTGCAGGGCTTTGGTGTAAGGATGCTGCGGGTTGCGGAAAAGCGTGCGGGTGTCCGCTGTTTCCATGATGCGCCCCGCATACATGACCTGCACGCGGTCACAGAGTCCGGAGACGACGCCGAGATCGTGCGTGACGAAGATGACGGCCATGCCGAACTCTCGCTGAAGTTTTTTGATGAGCGCGAGGATCTGCGCCTGCACGGTGACATCGAGCGCGGTGGTGGGCTCGTCGGCTATGAGGATGTCGGGCCGCGTGATCAATGCCATGGCGATCATCACGCGTTGGCGCATGCCGCCTGAGAACTCGTGTGGATAATTGTGCATGCGCTTGGCCGCATCGGTGATCCCCACGGCTTCCAGCATGGCGAGAGCGCGGGCGAGTGCGTCCTTGCGGGAGATTTTTTCGTGGATGAGTAACGGCTCGATGATCTGCTCGGACACCCGCATGAACGGATTCAGCGACGTCATCGGATCCTGAAAAATCATCGAGATGCGTTTGCCGCGGATCGCGCGCGCCTCCTTCGGCGAACAATGCAGCAAGTCGACGCCATCAAACATCGCGGTGCCGCCCTCAATGCGCCCGGGAGGCTGGGGCACGAGGCCCATCAGCGAGTAGCACGTGACGGACTTGCCGGAGCCGGATTCGCCTACGATCCCGAGGATTTCGCCGCGCTCGAGCTGGAAGCTCACTCCATCCACCGCACGATAAACGCCGCTGCGGGTATGGAAGTAAGTGCGAAGGTCGGAAACCGTCAGGATCGGCATGGGGGAAATGGGGCGCAAAAGCGGGGCGAACTGCAAGCATTGTGAGGCGCGAATTACGGCTGTTCTGGGAGCTTGCGGCGGATAGACCGGACGGACACCGTGCGAGGTTTTAATCATGCCGGTCCGCCGTTTTTTCATTTATCAACCCCTGTCGGAAGCCGGGCTTTTGCGCGCATGAGCAACCCGTCTCCCTCATTCGCCCGCCGGTGCAAGTGGAGGCTTGAATGGCTGGTTTACCTGGCGCTGGAAACAATCACCGGTCTGTTCACGGCGCGACGGGCGGCGTTGCTGGGGGCGCGTCTCGGAGCGGTGGCGGGACGGCTCTCCAAGCGCCACCGTCGCACGGTGAATCGCAACCTGCGCATCGCGTTTGCCGGCGAAAAATCACGCGACGAAATCACGGCGTTGGCGGATGAAGTATTCCGGCGTTCGGGAGCCAATCTCATCGCTTCACTGCGCACCGCCACCTTGAGCGAAGCTCGGTTGAACAAGGCGGTGGACAACGAAAACCCCGAGGTGATGCATGCGGCCATGGCTGCCGGACGAGGCGTGGTGGTGCTGCTCGCGCACATGGGCAACTGGGAGGCGTTGGCGCAAAAATTCCCCCAAATCCTGCCTCCCGGCAAAGCGGCGACCATGTATCGTCCGCTCAACAATCCGGTGATGGATGCGCGCGTCGTCGCGACCCGCAAGCGAACGGGCCTGGTGCCTTTCGCCAAAGGCGTGAACCCGATGATGCTCGCATCTTATCTGCGCGACGGCGGCTGTCTCGGCATCATTAGTGATCAACGCGCCATCGGTATCGGTGAAACGGTGCCGTTCTTCGGTCGCATGACAGTGTGCACTCCGCTGCCGGCGATTCTCGCGCGGCGCACCGGTGCGCAAGTGGTGGCGATGTCGGTCAAAACCACCGTTCCCGGTAAATGGTCGATCAAGCTTCACAAACTCGAAGGCGAACCGACCACGGCGAATTGCATGCGCTTGCTCGAGGTCGTCATGCGCGAGAGTCCGGCGGATGTGTTTTGGCTGCAGGACCGGTGGAAAGTCAGCCGCCACCAACCGCAATTCGTTCCCGGAAAAACTCCGCGTGGTTCTACCGGCGAACAGTTGATCGCTCCCAAAAAACGCCGATGCCTCGTGTGGTTGGATAGGGATGCTGCGCCGGTTCCGGCATTGTTATCGATCGAACCCGACGACCTCGCGTTTGAATACTGCGTGCCGGCAGGCACGGCGCGCCCTACTTGGATTGCGCCCGACGCGTTGGTGCACACACGCCCTGAAAATTCGGGTAAACCTACTGAAGCCTGGACTGAATGCCTGCGCGAAATTGATGCGTCCGCCGCGCTGCCGTTGGATTTCGTTTATGCTCCGAATTTCGGCAAAGAGTTGGGGAAAGCGGGGCGCGAAGCCGGTGTAGTCGTGACCACGCAACCGTGAACACAGACATGAATCCGCGCGCACTTACCTCAATTCGCATTCTCTCCGACGGACGTCCCGGCCATGAGAATCAAAGCGCCGGACTCGCCGAAGCACTGCGTCGCCGCACGGGAGCGAACGTCGAGCTTGTGCGCTTTCCGGTAGGTGCCGGCTTCTGGACTAAACGTAAGCTGGCGTGTGCACACCCAACGAGCGGCGATGCGCCCCAACTGGTGATCGGAACGGGACACGGCACCCACTTTTCATTGCTGGCGGCGGCACGGAGATTTGGAGCCAAATCTGTCGTGATCATGCGTCCGTCGCTGCCGTCCTGGCTGTTCGATCTGTGTTTGGTTCCCCGCCATGATCTTGCGAAGCCTGCCGATCACGGTCGCGTCGTGACCACCCGAGGTGCGCTCAATCGAATCTCCGAAGATGCACCGTTGAAAACCAACACCGGCGTCATCTTGATCGGCGGGCCGTCCAAGCATCATGGTTGGAACGGCGATCCATTGCCTCAGGCGATTGAGGAGATTGTGCGCTCCCGTCCCGACCTCGCGTGGACCGTGGGCGATTCACGCCGCACGCCCGAAAATTTCATTACTCAAATCGCCACGCCCGGCGTGACGCGAGTGCCGCACCAGCAAACGCAACCGGGCTGGCTGCCGGCGACTCTTAGCGCGGCTCGCGAAGTGTGGGTGACCGAAGACAGTGTCTCGATGATCTTCGAAGCCCTGACTGCGGGCGCACGCGTGGGCGTCTTGCCACTGCCCGTGAAAAACCCGGCGGCTCGCACGGTAAAGGCAGTCAACGATCTGCTCGCGGATGGCTACGTGCGGACGCTGGACGCATGGCGCAAAGCTCCCGAAGCCTGGGGGGCGGCTCCCGCATTGCACGAAACGGCCCGCTGCGCCGACCTGATTATCAACCGATTTTTCCGATGAAGGTTTTGCAGATTTTACCCGAGTTAAACGCCGGTGGTGTCGAGCGCGGCACGCTGGAAATCGCACGCGCACTCATCGCCGAAGGACATGAGGCCGTCGTGGTTTCAAACGGCGGACGTCTGGTGACAGAGTTGGAGAAAATAGGAGCGAAACACGTGACGTTGCCCGTTCATCGCAAAAGCCTCGGATCGCTTTTTCAGGTGCGTGCGCTGCGCCGCGTGTTCGAGCAGGAACGGCCGGACATCGTGCACATCCGCTCACGCGTGCCGGGCTGGATCGCTTGGCTGGCCTGGCGCAAAATGGATCCGCTGAAACGCCCGCACCTCGTGTCGACCGTTCACGGATTTTACTCCGTTAACGCCTACTCGGCGATCATGGTGAAGGGCGAGCGGGTGATCGCGGTGTCGGAAAGCATTCGCGACTACATCCTCAAGAATTATCCGCAGGTGCCGGCTGATGTTATTCGCGTCGTGCCTCGCGGCGTGACGCTTGAACAGTATCCGCGCGGATTTACGCCCGCTGCGGAATGGCTGGCGAGCTGGCAGGCCGCCCAACCGCAGTGTGCGGGCAAAGCAGTGCTGCTCATCCCGGGTCGAATCACCCGGCTCAAGGGCCACGAGGATTTTTTCCAACTACTCGCCGGGCTCAAAAAAGCCGGCATCGCGGTGCATGGATTGGTGGTGGGCGATACCCACCCTAAAAAACGCGCTTATCTGGCGGAGTTGCGCGCGCGCTCTGCGGAGCTGGGAGTGGGCGAGGATGTGAGTTTTCTAGGTCACCGATCGGATGTGCGGGAGATCATGGCGGTCAGTGACATCGTGTATTCGCTATCTCAGCAGCCGGAGTCGTTCGGCCGCGTGACGTTGGAAACACTCGCACTGGGCCGCGCGTTCATCGGTTACGATCATGGCGGAGTGGGGGAGCAATTGCGGCCGTTTTTTCCGGCTGGTTGCGTGCGACTGGGCGATCAGGCGGGCTTGCTGGCGGCGACGCAACGGGTGTTGCGCGAGCGGCCCGTGCCGGGCGTGGTGGGCGAACCTTATACGCTCAAATGCATGTGCGAGTCGTCTTTGGCCGTTTACAAGGAACTCGTAACCAAGCCTTGAAGCCCGGCCCGCGGTTCGCTCCGATAGTCCCTTCAATGAAATCCCTTGCGATCGTCGGCCTCGGTTACGTGGGCCTGCCCTTATCCCTGCAATTCTCCCGTTCGGGCTGCCGTGTGCTGGGCCTTGATATCGACTCGAAGAAAACCGATGCGATCAACGCCGGCCGCAGCTACATCAAGCACATCACGCCGGCGGCGGTCGCCGAGCAACGTGCTGCGGGACGCCTGGAGGCGTCGGTGGATTTTTCGCGGGCGAAGGAAGTCGAAGCGATCATCCTGTGCGTGCCCACGCCGTTGAACGCGTTTCGCGAGCCTGACTTGAGCTATGTGCTCAACACCGGCCGCGCGCTGGCACCGCACTTGAGCAAAGGCGTGTTGGTCGTGCTCGAATCGACGACCTATCCCGGCACGACCGATGGTGAGTTGCGCGCGGTGCTCGAAGAAGGCTCGGGCTTGAAAGCCGGTGTGGATTTCCATCTGGCGTTTTCGCCGGAGCGCGAAGATCCGGGCAATCCCGACAGCAAGGTTGCCAGCATTCCGAAGGTCGTCGGCGGCCTCACACCGGCGTGTCTCGACAAGGCGCTGGCGCTTTACGGCATCGCCATCCAGAAGCTCGTGCCGGTCAGCTCGTGCCGCGTGGCCGAGGCGACCAAGCTCCTCGAAAATATTTTCCGCTCCGTGAACATCGCCTTGGTGAACGAACTTAAGGTCGTATACGCGGCGATGGGCATCGACATCTGGGAAGTAATCGAAGCGGCCAAGACCAAGCCGTTTGGCTACATGCCGTTTTATCCGGGCCCAGGACTCGGTGGACACTGCATTCCGATTGATCCGTTTTACCTGACTTGGAAGGCCCGTGAGTTTGGCCAGCACACGCGTTTCATCGAACTCGCCGGCGAGATCAACACCGCCATGCCGGACTACGTGGTGAAGATCGCCTTCGAAGCGCTCAACAACGACGGCAAGGCGGTTAAAAACGCCCGCGTGCTCATCCTCGGCCTCGCCTACAAGGCCAACGTCGACGACGACCGCGAGTCCCCCAGCTACAAACTCATCGAGAAGTTCGAGGCACTCGGCGCCAAGGTCGCGTATCATGATCCGTTCGTGCCGGTGATTCCGCTCACGCGTGAACACGCCATCTATGCCGGCCGTAAATCGATCACCGAGATCACGCCCGATTACGATTTGATCGTGCTCTCGACCGGACACGAAGCCTACAAGGAGTTCGATTTCACCGCGTATCCGATGCCCGTAATCGATACGCGCAACTGCCTGCGCCGCCGCCCCGCGAAGTATCACAAGGCGTGAGCGAACAGCCCGACAAGCAGCCGGCGGTCATCGCCATCGTCAAGGGAGGCTTGGGCAACCAGCTTTTCATCTATGCGACGGCGCGGGCACTGGCCCTGCGCACCGGACGCAAGCTGTATTTGGATACTGTTCGCGGCTACACGGCGGATGGCTTTGGTCGTTCGTATAGGCTGGACCGGTTCCCGATTGCCGCGGAACCCATGCCGGAATCCTGGCGGGTCGCACCCACGCTCAAGCATCCACGACACAAACTCATCCGCGCGTTCAACAAGCTGCTGCCGCGCAACCAACGCAGTTACCTGGCCGAGCGCCGCACACAATCAGCGGATCAGCTCACAACCCTGAATTCGCAGCGTGCGCGGGTGACTTTGTTGGGTTACTGGCAGGACGAAGCCTATTTCACCGATCAATCTTCAACCATACGTCGGGAGCTGACGCCGCCGGAACCGGGTGATGCCCGTAATCATGAACTCGGTGCGGAGATGACTCAGGGCGAATCCGTTTTTCTTCACGTGCGTCGTGTGCGTTATACGCCGTTGCTGGAGGCATCCTATTATCAGACGGCCATTGATGCCGTGCGCAAAGAGCGGGGCGATGTGCCATTCTATCTGTTTGGCGACGATCAGGCCTGGCCTGTGAAGGCGCTGAATTTTGGCGGTAGCACAGTGCGCACGGTTAGTCACAACACGGAAGATGAGCTGGCCGACCTCTGGTTGATGACCCGTTGCAAGCATGCCATTACCGCCAACAGCAGCTTCAGCTGGTGGGGAGCGTGGTTGCGATCCCCTGACATCGGCCACGTTTTTGCGCCTGAACCCAGCACAGTCATACCGCTTTTTCCCGCCAGGCACTGGCGTATTATCCCGACATAAAAGGACCGGCCGATTCGCGACATATGTTGTTCAACTCCTATGTTTTTCTGCTCCTGTTTTTACCGCTCACCCTGGCGGTGTATGTCACGCTGGGCCGGTTACGCTGGCGATGGGCGATGGGCTGGCTGGTTTTGGTGAGTCTGGGATTTTATGCATGGTGGTCGCCCGATCCGTCCGAAGCGTGGACGCCGTTTTATTTGATCCTGATTCTGGCGTCATGCGCGGGAAATTTTTGGTGCGGGCGAAGTATTGCACATACGAGCTCCCCGCGCCGCAGGTTTGCACTCCTCTCCCTGGGAGTAGGGGCAAACCTCGCTTTGCTCGCGTATTATAAATATCTGGGGCTTTTTGCTACGTTGCTCAATGGAGCCACCGGGTGGCCGCACGAAATACCCCACTTGGTGCTGCCACTCGCGGTGTCATTTTTCACGTTTTTGCAGGTGGCTTATCTGGTCGATGCACATCGCGGAATAACGAAAGACTACAACTTCAACGACTACCTGTTATTCGTTACGTTCTTCCCTCACTTGATCGCTGGTCCTCTTGTCCATCACACGGAACTGATGCCGCAGTTCAATGCGCAGGCCGCGAGGCCGGGGCGGCGGCAGTTCGCGGTCGGACTCACGCTGCTGGCAGTCGGATTATTCAAGAAGGTGGTTATCGCCGATTATGTCGCACGCACGGCCACGCCCTTGTTCGACTTTGCAGCGTCGGGTGCCCGACCGCTCCTGTTTGGCGAGGCTTGGGCCGCTGCCCTCGGTTACACGATGCAGATCTATTTTGATTTCTCGGGCTACTCGGACATGGCGATCGGCATAGCGTATTTTTTCGGCATCCGCCTGCCGCTGAACTTCAACTCACCTTACAAGGCGACTTCGATCGTTGATTTCTGGCGACGGTGGCACATCACGCTGTCGCGGTTTTTGCGTGAGTATCTTTATTTTCCTTTGGGCGGAAACCGTCGGGGACCGGCGCGTCGTTACAGCAACCTTCTCGTTACGATGGTTCTGGGCGGACTCTGGCATGGAGCCGGCGTCACGTTTTTCCTGTGGGGATTACTGCACGGGGTTTATTTATGCGTGAATCATGGCTGGGCGGCGATTCGTGAACGGGCGGGATGGGGACCGTTGCCCCGGGGAGTAGCCATCCCTCTGACGTTTCTTGCAGTGGTCATGGCGTGGGTTCCTTTTCGCGCCGGCTCATATGAGTTGAGTGCCAACGGATCCGCTGAGGCGGCTTGGAAAACAACCCATGGCATTTACGCCTCCATGGTTGGATTGAACGGCTGGGAAAGCTGGCCGGCCAAAGGAGCCGAAATCGTGAAAAGCTCCCGCGCCTGGCGCCCATTGATAGCGGCCATGCTGATTGCCTGGTTGCTCCCCAACAGCCAGCGCTGGTTGGGGCGTTATTCCCCGCATTACGGTCCGGCAGTGATCGCACCGACCGAGCGGCGCCGGATGTGGCAATGGCGGCCCACATGGCCATGGATGTTGCTCGTGCTGGGGTTGCTTTACGCGGTCGGCCGTGAGTTTAACAAACTGAGCGAATTCATCTACTTTCAATTCTGATGAAACATCCCATGCGCACTTATGCGGGTTGGTTGGGTGGCGTGATTGCGGGCGCGTTGGTGCTGGCCGCAATCCTGACTTCACTGGTGGATCCCTGGCGGGTTGTGGGCGCGCCTTGGTCCATCAAATCACTCGAGCCTTATCGGGAAATCGGCGACGCGGTTCGCGTTGGCAAAACCGGTATGGTGCGAAGGGGCGCCGAATGGGAGGCGGCTGTTTTCGGCACGTCACACATGGAAATCGGGATCGATCCCCGGCATCCTTCATTTGGCGGCATGCGGACAATTAACCTGGGCATGGCCGGAAGCAGCATCCTGGAAAACGTGGCTCTTTGCCGGTATCTGATGGAGCAGAGCCAGTCGCTCAAACTGGTGATCTTTGGCGTCGATCCAGGCGATATCTGCACCGATTTGGACACGCGAAAAAACACGGACTTCCCGAATTCACGACTCGCCGACACTGGGTTCTCCATCGAGCGCGAGCTCGGCTATGTGTTCGGCGTTCCTGCGGTTGAGGCGTCGTTTGTTTTATTGGGAAATGCTCTTCGCGAAAAAAAGAGTGAACGGGACGAGTTAGGCTTTTGGAATAATTTCTACATCATGCCTGATATCCGGCGGCATGTGACCGGCTACGCGCCCAAACTGTTCAAACATGAGGCGGAGATGTGGGCCGAACGACCGCAGCCGCCCCGTGCGGCCAAGGTCACTACATTGACGGAGTTGATCGTGTCGTTACGTGCACGCGGAGTGCGGGTGCTGGTGGTTTATCCTCCGGCGCATGCGCTGTTGCTGGTGCATCCGTCCGAGAATTTACCGGCAACCATTCCATGGGCGGCCGAACGCCGCGCGTTGACGGCGGTGTGCGTCGAGGCAAATCGTCATCCGTCATCCGGACCACCCGCTGAGTTTTGGGATTTCCTTACACCGATTGCTCCGGCTGACGAATCGCTACCCGTGCTGACGGCCGGCGATCAAAGCATGCCCCGCTGGTTTGACCTGCTGCATTTCAACTCAGAAATCGGCAGCCTCATGGTGAAACGAATGATGGAAGATAACGCTGACCCAGCCGATGTGACTCGATTCGGCGTCCGCGTGGATTCGGACAACCTCGAGGCGCACCTGGCGGCAATTCGCGAAGCGCATCGTCGTTACTGCGAAACCCGCCGCGATGACGTTGCTTGGGCTCGTGAGTTGATGGGGAATTTAAGCGCTCAGCGGTAACCAGACGGACGGGAACCCGTCTTCATTACGTTGGTCCACCAGCCAACTGGTTGAAGGTAAAGGCTATTTCAGCGCGTAACCCTTCGTTGGTATTTTCTGTGCTAGGAGGCTTTCTCCTAGGCTAAATTTAACGTCGGTCCGGTAATCAGCATCCACATTGATATCCAATACTCTAAAATTCATATGCGTCTGTAATATGAGGGTGGCATCGCAATCCCTCAGCCATACGTTGAAGCCTTATTGCGAAACGTTTGATGACAGGCACCACACCGCATATGAGGTGAAAACAGGTAAAATGTTATCCCGGGCCTCAAAGCGGCTGGGCGTGCGTTCGGTAACAAAATCTAAGAAGAAAAATTGGGATGATTACTTCACCTTCGGTTTCGTCAGGCATCCCTACACCCACTTTCTTTCAGTCTATCTTTACTTGAAAAAGCATAAGGTGGTGACGCTCGATTTCGCGTCCTACACTGCACAGCAAAAGGAGACTGGTTACTCATCATTGGCTGACTGGAACTTTAAGGGGCTCTATGATCGCATCAGTGACGCAGATGGAAACATCATCGTGGATTTTGTAGGACGTTTTGAAAACCTGGCCGAGGACTGGTCCTATGTAGCGGCTAAGATCGGACTGCCCGGTTTGCAGTTACATCATATCAATCAAACGGTGGGTTCAGAAATGCGTCTGAGTGACTATTACACACCGGTTGAGCGTAAAATTGTGCAGGATTTATATCGGCAGGATTTTGAGATGCTAGGATATGAAAGTTGATTAATCCCGGATCTGCAGAATGTCTCAGAAGCAAGGCCGATTCGCATTCTGCAAGTAGCAATGATGACCGCCAAGGCCCACCCTGCGAGGCAGGCGCAATGTGTTGAGGTCAAAGTAGTCCAGCTTCGTGCTGGCACTGTCGCCTGAATTTGCTTCAAAGAGGCAATTCATGAGTTCCCTGAAGTCCGTTCGTAATGTCCTTAAATTGGCCGGCCGTTTTTTTTCACGCCCCAAGGATGTTCTCTGGTTTGCGAGCGGATACCGGCAATGGCAACGGATTGCCCCGTCTGAATGGCAAGCAACCTTGGGCGAACTAAAACCTTACCTTGCAGATCGCCACGATTCGGCGGGGGCTGCACGCGGGCATTATTTCCTTCAAGACATCTGGGCGGCTCAGCGGGTATTTCATCATCACTCCCCCGAACATGTGGATGTCGGCAGCCGCTTGGACGGCTTTGTCGCCCATGTTGCCAGTTTTCTCCCCGTGAAGTATGTGGACATCCGCCGAATCGACACGGCCGTGCCTAATATCATCGGTGTTCAAGGTAGCGTATGTGAGCTCCCCTTTGCGGATAGGTCCATCGACAGTCTTAGTTGTTTGCATGTTATCGAACACATTGGATTGGGCCGTTATGGTGATCCGATGGACCCGGATGGCTGGCTTAAGGGGTTGGTTGAACTTCAGCGCGTTTTGAAACCGGGCGGGCAATTACTCATCGGCACTCCCTGCGGACGCTCGCGTGTTGTGTTTCACGCCCATCGCGTTTTCTCGCCGGCGCAAATCATTGCGGCCATGCCCGAACTGAAACTGGAGGAATTCTCTCTCATTGAAAACAATCGTGCGACGGCGTGGAATGAACAGGTTTCACCACAGTCTGCAGAAGGTCTTGATTTCGGCTGCGGGCTCTTCCGTTTTTCACGCCCGGCATGAAGGAGTTTTCGGCAGATGTGATGAACGCAGATTCCGGTCGCGAATTGGTTGTGCGCGTGACCATCGGATTTGAAGTGGGCGGACTGGAATGGTTCACTCCGGGACGAAGCATGAAAATCGGCCGGTGCCGTTTCCTTGTTCATCCACCCGATAACGAACCGTGTGATTTTTGGATCGTGTTCGGGAATGCCAAGCCGCGTGAAACCGCATTGGTTGCTCCAGGCAACACGTTGTTTATTGCAGGGGAACCACCGGCTAAGAAACGGTATGCGAAATCGTTCTATCGACAATTCGCCCACGTGGTGGATACGCATCATGGTTCCGCGCATCCCCGACTGGTTATAGACGCACTTGCACTCTTCTGGATGGTGGGATTGAGCTGGAAACGAAACGCCTACACCTTCGGCTATGATCATTTGAAGGCGCTTCCAGTTCCCGAAAAAAGCAATCGCGTGTCAGTGGTGTGTTCGAGCACCGCGAGCACTCCCGGTCAGCGGCGCAGACTTGAGTTCTTGGAAAAATTGAAGGCCCGGCTTGGTGACAAGATCGTGCACTTCGGGAAAGGGTTTACCCCCATTGATGATAAAATGGATGCCGTATGGCCGCATCGTTTTCATCTGACTTTGGAAAACAGCCAGAGCCCTCACTATTGGACTGAAAAACTGGCCGACGCTTATCTAGGGTGGGCATTTCCTCTTTATGTAGGTTGCCCGAATCTGTCGGACTATTTCCCTTCCGACTCATTCTGCGCTCTAGATATGGACGATGTCGATGGAGCGGTGGCAACGATTGAGCGATTGCTTGCGAGTCCGCGTAATGATGCGGAGATCGCCGCGGTGCGAACGGCCCGTGAACTCGAACTGGACGTCTACAATCCCTTCGTTCGTTTCGCTCAATGGGTTGAAAAATTCCACTCTGACGCTCACGCCCAAACGATAACTATACGCTCTGAAAAAGCCTTTCGACCGGTGCGTGGCTGGATCTATCGATTAAAGCACGGCTAAGAGGGGAAACCAGACGATCACGCACTTCGTGCGGCGTTTTTTTGCCTTAGCGAAACAATCGTCTTTTCCAGTCCGTAGGAGATTGCGTTCAACGGGCCGGCCTTACGCCAGGCATGCCGGCTGAGAAGGACCGGCGATTTAGATAGTTGCTGGGAAATTGGAGTGGTCGCTGTTCGTTCGCGAACAAGCCTGCTCACCAGCGGAAATAGACAGTATTCCTCCAGCACCAATCTCCGCGCTTCACGCAGTGCCGGCAGGCGTTTTTCGAACTCACGATCCTTGATCGCTTGTTTGATGCGTTCACTGGTTTCTTCGAAGTTATGGATGTTGATCGGAATAAAACTTTCCTCGGGGAAATAATCCGCGGCATTCGGACAGCCGTGATAGAAGGGGAGAGTGAGTCCGAGAAAACAGTCGGAGAGTTTTTCGGTCCAGTGATGTCGATAGACGTGGTTCTCGATCGCGATGTGGTAGCGATAGGGGTCGAGCGCTTCGGCTTTGTCTGCGATGAAGCGCACGCCATGTCCGAACACATCGAGGTCCGGATAAACCTCTTTGAACTTCCGCGTGAATTCGAAGCGGTCGTGGTGCAGCGTGTGGCGTTGCTGCTTGGAGGAGCAGACTGTGGAAATATCCCGCTGCTTCGCGTCCGGCGAATGGTTGGAGATATAATCGTAATTCGCATGCTCCGTTTCTCCGCCGTAGAACCAGATCAGGCCCGTCTGTGAGAAAATCGCTCCGGGGTGGCGAATCGCCCACGGTTCCTGGCTCGTCAGGACATGCCCGAACTGCCGCAAAAACCCTTTCCCGTAAACCTTGATCGTGGAGGGCTCCGTGGTGATGAGCAGCGTGTTTTCACGAGGGCAGGCCAAGGATTCCCGCCAGAGGGTGAATCGTTCCCCAGCAACCGAAGGCATATCATCATAGACGACCAGCCAGTCGTAGTTGCGTTCGTTGCGATCGAATAAGAAATGGCATCCGCCGAGCACGGGGTTTCCGCCCGGTAGGAAACGGCTCCACTCCACGGAGACATCCGCCTTGGGATTCTTGGTGAGAAATTTCACCCGGATTAATGGCGTGTGATCAGGCATGGATTAAAATCCGCGGAAACAACGCAGCAGATATTTTAGATTTCGGGGGATTGCACTGAGGCAGTCGCTGGCAGCAGCCAACATACCCGTGAATGAACCGCCTTGGAGTGATGCGAGTTCATTGCCCTTGCCGGACTCAACGTAAGACGATTCCCGGGCTGTGATATCGGACAACGACGGGGCTTGCAGCGCCAATTGTGGTGAGACTGCCGCCACGGTCGTCATGCGAGTGAGGGCGAGGGAATACCAACGATCAATCGCGGTGTGGCGCGCCACCCAGGACCAAATCCCTGCATCGGTTTGCGGGAGCAAATCCAGCAGCGGGTGATAGAGTGCCGCATCCACGATGTAGGCGTGCGTGGTGCTGGCGCCTCTCAACGCATAAAGCGCATGGTCCGCATCCAGTGTGCCCAACAAGCGGGCGGGGCCACGAGGCGAGGTGTATCCTAAATAACATACACCCGGCCTGTTTTCCGCGGTGAGGTATCCAGCCAGTTTTTGGCCGGCCGGTCCATTGAGTTCCGGCGACAGGCGGGCGTCATCTTCAAGGATTAAAATCCGTTGCCAGCCACTTGAGCGGGCGAGGCGCAGGGCATTGCGGTGCGATAGAATGCAGCCGGCGCGTCCACCCCAAGTCCCGGCGCGACGGGTGCGACGAAACCAGCGTGAGCTTCCGTAACCGGGCAGATCGGCACCGAGCACCGCGGATAACCGGTGGACTTTCGCCATCGGAGCCACCGATTGAAGATGCTCCTGCATGTCGGCCCAGCGATCGGCCCGGCGATCCAGATTGACGACAATGATGGCATCTATGGATGCCCAGAAATCGTTTCCGGATACAGTCATTGTTTCCAGTGATCGGCGATCCACGGTGCGGGCTGCATGTGGTGGTGAATCTTGGAGCCTTTGAAACCGCGGATCGCTTCGTCGGGATCGGGGCGGCCGTGAAACACGAGGATGCGGCAGTTCTTCGGCGGCTTGGGCGTCGTGAATAAATTGAACGGAAACAGCGGGCGGCAATGGCGCTTGTAGCTGCGGGCCCATTCATCGGGCCACCAATGGACTTCCTTCATCGCATAAGTAAGGAAGGCCTGCTCGGTGTTGAAAACAGAACGGTCTTCAGCGCGATGGATTTCGCGGAGGAAGGTTTCGTAGATATAATTGGATGCACCGGCCTCGAAGCGGAAGATGGAGGAATTGCCGACGTGCGGGCGCTGACCAACCAGCTCTTTGCGGGCCTTTACCCAATTGTGAATGATGCAGTTCTTGCCGGGCTGAAAATCGAAGAACGGGCCGATGTCCGCCATGATTGCGACATCCAGATCCAGAAACAGGGTGGGGCCGGTCAATCCGCCGAAACCATCCTTAGTCACCATCAGTTTCACCAGCACGTCGGGCCATCCGCGCTTTAAGCCGGGATCGGCCGGAAACGGAATGACCCGAATCTCAGGATCGAGCCCGGTGGCATCCTCCGTGCAGCAGTGGAAAATGAACGGGCGGTTGAGGTGACGGGACACCGAACGACGCAGGATGTTGACGTAATGCGGGCCGTAGCGAGTGCCCCACTTGATGCAGAGGATGTTGACGGGGGGCGTGTTCATCGGGACGTGGATGCGGGAAGATTCAGGACATTCGCGGCGGTTAGCAAACGCAGAGCGAGGGGCATTAAATTTTGCGACACATGCGCGTTATCGAGAAAGTTTCGCCTGTCCGGGCGCTCGTTCCAGTCGTGATAGGTTCCGGCCAGGCATACGCAGGGCACGTGCCGTTGCGCACAAGCGCGGGCCAACGCCTCACAATAGGCATGAGTCACCTGTAAACGCAGTTCGTAGGTGCCGGTGGCGGGAAAGGGTTCGTCGGGTTTGCCCTCTTTGAGCAGACCAACGGCCGGTGGTCCCCACACCGCCATGCGAAACCCGAGACTGCTCAGCCGATCCACCAAGCGCATGAAGCGCGCCAAGGTTGCGTCCACCGCCTGTTCGATCGATTGGCCGGCGAGCACGGCACGGGGAATATGGCAGCGACAATCGATTTCGCCAAAGGCCACGAGGATGGTCGCGCCCTTTGGAATATCGTGACGGATGAGCGCATCGATTTTTTCCCGGCTGCGCGTGGAGGAGCCGTGATCATCGGCCTTCCATGCCGTGCCGGGTCCAACATGGAACACGCGGAACACGGGCAACAACTCCGTGAATGCGCCAACGTAACGACGGCGAAAGAATCCCGTGAAAATGCCACGCCCTTTTTTAAACCGGCAGCTTTCGGCTCCGGCGAAAAAGGCGGAATGACTGTCACCGATCACGTAAACAATCGGCAGCGGCCGACGAGGCTCGTATCCCAGATGACGGGCGAGCAAGGCATGCCTGCGCGCTTCCAAGTCGGGCGGTAACGGATGTCGTTTGCAGCCGTTCAGTGCGCTTTCAAGCGAGTTAATCTCGGCCAGAGTGGCGGCATCCATGAGCAATTAACGCGGTCTCAGCCTGCTCAGATCCGCTTCAGGTCCATAGGGGTGGACAGGGCCGGACAAAGTCCGGCGTTGGGATGAAAAAGAGGCGAACGAAGTCGGGACATCGAAGTTAAACAATTATGCCGCTAGAGTGGTGGAAGCGATGCAAGGCTTATTCTTTAGGTCTTGGGGAGGCCGCCGCCCCAACTACTTTCCACTTGCTGCGTTCATGAGCGGACCGCGATAGTTCGCATTTAAGACACCCGCCATGCTCGATCCCAAGCTCCTTCGTGAATCGCCCGACTTAGTCCGTGCGGCGATTGCCAAAAAACATCTCGACGTCGATCTCGATGCCATCGTTGCGCTGGACAGCGCGTGGCGAATCCAGCTTCAGCAGGTCGAGAGCCTGCGCGGTGCCCAAAAGGCCGCCAATGCCGAGATGGTGAAGCTGCCCAAGGGTTCCCCCGAGTTCATCGCCAAGGTCGCCGAGATGAAGGCCGTGTCGGCCCAGGTGAAGGAAGGCGAACTCAGCCTGAAGGACACCGAGGATAAGTTGAAACAGCTCATGATGACGCTGCCCAACCTCCCGCACGCATCCGTTCCCGAAGGCCGCACGCCCGAGGAAAACGTGACGTTCTCGACCTGGGGCGACATTGCCACGCTTTCGCCCGACGCGAAGGCACACTGGGAGATCGCCGGCTTCGAGAAACTCTTCGACTTCGCCCGCGGCTCCAAGGTCACCGGCGCAGGCTTCCCGTTCTACATCGGTGACGGTGCGAAGATCGTGCGTGCGCTGCTCCATTTCTTTTTGGATGAGAATGGCAAGGCCGGCTACGTGGAGGTTAACCCGCCGATCTTCGTCAACGCCGCCAGCGCCACGGCGACCGGCCAGCTGCCCGACAAGGAAGGCCAGATGTATGAAGCCGTCGCCGACGGTTTCTACGCCGTGCCCACCGCCGAGGTGCCGCTCACGAATTTCTTTCGCGACGAGATTATCGACGAAACCGCGCTGCCCGTGAAGCGTTGTGCCTACACGCCTTGCTTCCGTCGTGAAGCGGGCAGCTACGGCAAGGATGTGCGCGGCCTCAACCGCCTGCACCAGTTCGACAAGGTCGAGCTCCTGAAGTGGGTTCATCCGTCGACCAGCTACGACGAACTCGATGCGTTGCGCGGCGACGCCGAACACCTGCTGCAACTCCTCGGACTGCCTTATCGCGTGCTACTGATGTGCGGTGGCGACCTCGGTTTTTCGCAGGCCAAGAAGTTCGACATCGAGGTCTGGTCGGCCGGCCAGAAGCGTTGGTTGGAAGTGTCGAGCTGCTCGAACTTCGAAACGTTCCAGGCCCGTCGCGCCCAGATCCGTTTCCGTGGCAAAGACGGCAAGCCCGAGCTGGTTCACACGCTCAATGGCTCCGGTCTCGCCGTGCCCCGCGTGCTCGCCGCGCTCTTGGAAAACAACCTGCAGGCCGATGGACGCGTTAAAATTCCCGCCGCGCTCGTGCCGTTCTTCGGCAAGGAATACCTGACGTTTGCCTGAACGGCTGCGAGGCCGTCTGTTTGAAACATGCCTCGCACCCTTAAGACTGATTGGCCGCGCGTTGCCGCAGAGTTGGCGACGCGCGTGCCCCGCGCCGCATTGCATCCGGCGACAGTGAAGTGGGCGCATAACCACGATGACGCGGCGGCATCGTGGGGCGTCGCCTTCTCGGGTGGAGCCGATTCTCTTGCACTGTTGCTTTTAATCTGGGCTCACTGGCCCGAGCGGCGCGCCAAGCTGGTCGCGTTGCACTTTGATCATCGGCTGCGCGGGCGGGCCTCGACGGCGGATGCGAAATTTTGCGAACGCGTGTGCCTCGGGCTGGGCGTGCGGTTCGTGACAGGCAGCTGGACGAAATCTCGCAAAGGCGCCAGCGAGGCCGAGTCGCGGACGGCGCGCTTCGCGTTTTTCCAGCGCGAACTGGGCCGTCGCCGTATTCGTGCGCTTTGGTTTGGGCATCAGCAGGACGACATCGCGGAGACGCTGCTCATGCGGCTCGCTCGCGGCAGTGGCAGCGCCGGGTTGGCTGCTCCGCGTCCCGTTCACGTGATGCCGGAAGGGCGCGTGCATGTGCGCCCGCTGCTGGCTTTGAAAAAACAGGTGATCATCGAGGCCTTGACCGCGGCGGGCGCGGTGTGGCGTGAGGATGCCAGCAACGAAACGGCGGATTATTTCCGCAACCGCATCCGCCACGAGGCGCTCCCGCACTGGATCGCCGCCGCCGAAGGTCGCGATGCGCTCGCTGGTGCAGCGCTCTCCCGCGAGCTCATCGAGGAGGATGACGTTGCGCTGGAGGCCTGGGTGGACGCGTTGTCGCCGGTGTCGGCCGATGGGCGATGTCTCGACGTGAAGGTCCTCAAGGACAAGCCCCGCGCCGTCGTGCGCCGCGCCTTGCACCGTTGGTTGGCGGGCCAGCGCGACATCGGTGACCTGTCGCGGCAGGGTTTCAACACGTTGCTCGCCGCGGTGGAGAAGGGGAGTTTCACCCGTTTCAGTTTGGGGCGCGGCGGATTTGCAGTGCTGCGAAAAGGAGTTTTGTTGTTCGAGGAGAAACTTCCCGTTGATCCGCCCGAGACACCCCTCAATAACCTCGGGGCCACCAATTGACTTATCCAAGGGAACCCGCACGGTTCTTCCCTAGTCCCTATTGCAATGCCTGATCCTAAAAACGACCTCAAGCGACGTCCCCTCAAAAACCAGCCGCCGGACCGCTTCCCGGTAAAGGTTTCCCTGATCTGGCTGTCGATTATTGCCGCTGTGCTGGTGCTGTTCTATTTCAGCCCGGCACGTTCGCCGGCACCGGCCACGCTTAAACTCCAGCAGGTTATCGAAATGGCCGAGGCGGGTCAGGTCTCCGCCGGCGTCATCCGCTACGACGCCTCCTACGGTCGCAACGGCGCCGTCGTCACCGGCAAGGTCAAGGAAGCCACCCTCGATGCAGAATCCGGCAAGACCGCCGAGTTCCGCGCCTCCGGTAATCTCACCGAGGCCAATCTTGAGCTGCTCCAGAAGACCAAGGTCTTCGAGGAGCCGCCCGTTTCCAACGCGCTGTCGAGCATCCTGCTCAACTTCCTCCCGATCCTGCTCATCATCGGTCTCCTCTATTTCCTGTTCGTTCGCCAGCTCCGCCAGGCGGGGCGCGGTGCGATGACTTTCGGCAAGAGCAAAGCCAAGCTGCTCTCCCGTGACCGCGAGAAGATCGGTTTCTCCGAGGTCGCCGGTTGCGATGAGGCCAAGGAAGAGGTTTCCGAGGTCGTCGAGTTCCTCCGCGATCCCAAGAAATTCCAAAAGATGGGCGGCAAGATTCCCAAGGGCTTGCTGCTCGTCGGTCCTCCCGGCACGGGCAAAACGCTCCTCGCCAAGGCAGTCGCCGGCGAGGCCGATGTGCCGTTCTTCAGCATCTCCGGTTCCGACTTCGTCGAGATGTTCGTCGGCGTCGGCGCGAGCCGCGTGCGCGACATGTTTGAGCAGGGCCGCAAAAACGCGCCTTGCATCATCTTCATCGACGAAATCGACGCTGTCGGCCGTCAGCGCGGCGCCGGTCTCGGCGGTGGCAATGACGAACGCGAGCAGACGCTCAACTCCATGCTCGTCGAGATGGACGGCTTCGACACTACCGAGGGCGTCATCATCATCGCCGCGACCAATCGCGCCGACGTCCTTGACCAGGCCCTCCTGCGTCCGGGTCGTTTTGACCGCCAAGTGCATGTCGACCTGCCCGACGTCGTCGGCCGCGAGCAGATCCTTCGCGTCCATGCCCGCAAGATCACGCTGTCCGACAACGTTGACCTCAACGTCATCGCCCGCGGCACGCCCGGTCTCTCCGGTGCCGATCTCGCCAACTTGCTCAACGAATCCGCGCTCCTTGCCGCCCGTCGCAACAAGAAGAAGGTCGAGATGATCGACGTCGATGACGCCCGCGAAAAGGTCCAGTTCGGCCGCGAACGCCGCCGCGTGATGGACGATCGCGAGAAGAAGCTCACCGCCTACCATGAGGCCGGCCACGCCATCGTGCAGGCCATCCTCGATGACGGCACCGTTCCCGTCCACAAGGTCACCATCATCCCGCGCGGTCGTTCACTCGGCAGCACGATGTTCATCCCGAAGAAGGATATCCTCACCCAGGAAAAGAAGCGCATGCTCAGCCAGATCGCCATGGGCATGGGCGGCCGCATCGCCGAAGAGCTCGTCATGGACGACATCAGCAGCGGCGCCTACGGTGACATCAAGCACGTGACCAAGATCGCCCGCCACATGGTGTGCGACTGGGGTATGAGCTCCCTCGGCCCGATTGCCTACGGTGACAATCAGGACACCGTGTTCCTCGGCCGTGAAATCGGCCGCAGCCAGACCTACAGCGAAGACACCGCCCGCAAGATCGACGCCGAGATCACCCGCATCATCAACGAGCAATACACCCGCGCCACCGAGCTTATCAGCGAGCATCGCCTGGCTCTCGACAAGATTGCCGAGGCCTTGCTCGAATACGAGACGATCGAAGGCAAACACGTGATGGAAATCCTCAAGGATGGCGTGATTTCCTCGCCGATTATTCGCGAGCTGCCGCCCGCATTGCCGGTCCGTAACAACGACGACAAGGGCAGCAAAAAACCCAAGGACGCATCCGAGGGCCTCGGTGGATCGCCCGCCCCGTCGCCAGCCTGAACTTCAGGTTCGCGTGTTTAAAAAAGGCGCGGAGATTTTTTCTCCGCGCCTTTTTATTTATCCGAAATAACGCTTCGCACCGCCCATGTCTTCCCCTGTCTCGATCAATTACTCCGCCCTGGGCGAACGCTCCCAGCCTCCGACCATTGCGCGCTTGATGACGCTGATGCTGGAGAACCCGAAACTGTTGTCGCTGGCCGCCGGCTTTACCGACAATCAGACGCTGCCCGTCCCCGCAGTCCAGGCGGCGGTCACGGCACTGGCGAAGCGCGCCGGCGAGCCCGAATACCTGCAATACGGCACCAATCAAGGCCGTCCGAAACTGCGTGCGTTGCTCGCCGACCGTCTGCTCTCGTTGGAGACGCCGCCCGATGCCGACACGGTCCGTAAGAATTTCTTCGTCACCAACGGTTCCCAGCAGGCGCTCTATCTCGCCATGCAGGTGCTCTGTGATCCGGGTGACATCGTGCTGGTGGATCGCCCCAGCTACTTCGTCTATCTGGAGATGCTCGTCGGTCTCGGCGTGCAGGCGCGCTCCATGCCGGTCGATGCCGACGGACGCATTGATGCCGCGGGCTTGTCTGCGTTGCTCGAAACCCTGCGCACGCGCGGCGAGCTCAAGCGGGTGAAGGCGGTTTATTTCGTCAGCTACTTTTCCAACCCCTCGGCGCGCAGTCTCGACGAGTCCGAGAAAAACGCCATCGCCGACGTCCTGACCCAAGCCGGTGTGATCGTGCCGGTGGTCGAGGATGCCGCGTATCGGGAACTTTACTACAACCAGCCGCATGCCGCGCGCAGTGTGCTGAGTCTCCCGTCGTGGGCTGCGTTTCCCAAGCTCTACCTGTCCACGCTCACCAAGCCCTTCGCGAGCGGCCTGAAGGTCGGCTACGGCACCAGCAGCGACAGCGCGTTGCTCGCCAAAATGCTTCACGTGAAAGGCCATCACGATTTCGGCACGGCCAACTATAACCAGGCGCTCTTCGAGCAGATCCTCTCCGAAGGCGGACTCGATGCGCAGCTCGCGGTGATCCGTCCCGGCTACCAGCGCAAGATGCGCGCGCTCCACGGTGCGCTGACCGCCGGCGGTCTCCCTGCGCTCGGCTGGAGCTGGGCCGTGCCGGGCGGCGGCCTTTACCTGTGGCTCACCGCTCCGGCGGGCTTGGACACCGGCATGGATTCGGCGTTCTGCCACGCCTGCGTGAAGGCCGGTGTGCTCTACGTGCCTGGCGACCTCTGCTTCGGCGACGACGCGCCCAAAAATTTTATCCGCCTGAGCTTTGGTGTGCTGAACGAGACCGACTTGATTGAAGCCGCCCGTCGTTTCGTCGGCGTGGCCAAGCAGTTCGCATAAAGTTGCCACTGCTTCGACAGATTTGCCGGAAGTCGGAGTTAAACGCAAAGACGCGAAGGCGCGAAGTTCGGAGCCAGCAAACCAAGTGTTTATATCCGGACCCTTGGATCGATCCGTCTTAGCGACTTCGCGTCTTTGCGTTTAGGATCGGGAATCAGCCGCGGCGGGCGGCGTTGATTTTGGCGATGTCGATCTTGCCCATCTCCATCATCGCTTCGAAGGCGCGTTTGGCTTCTGCACCTCCTGCGGCCATCGCCTCGGTGAGGGTGCGGGGAGTGATCTGCCAGTTGAGGCCCCACTTGTCTTTGCACCAGCCGCATTGGCTTTCTTGTCCGCCGTTGCCTACGATGGCGTTCCAATAGCGGTCGGTTTCCTCCTGGGTGTCCGTCGCGATTTGGAAGGAGAAGGCTTCGCTGTGCGGGAAGATGGGGCCGCCGTTCAGGCCGATGCAGGGAATGCCGAGGACGGTGAATTCGACGGTGAGGACGTCACCCGCCTTGCCCGAGGGATAGTCGCTCGGCGCCTTGTGCACGCCGGTCACTTTGCTGTCGGGAAAGGTCGCCGCGTAAAACCGCGCGGCCGCTTCGGCGTCCTTGTCGAACCAGAGGCAGATGGTGTTTTTGGGGATGGTTTTGTTCATGGGGATATTTGATCGAGACATCTGTAATTGTGCCGGGTTCGACGGAACGGTGGTAACACCTAACCAATGGGTTGCGGGAAACGTCTGAACGTCTAGTTGATTTATATGCCTGCTCTCGCGTCCGCCCCAATCGACTACCAATTAATTCGTCCGGTCAAAGGCACGCGACATAGCGGATTCGAAGAGTTGTGTGTCAGTTTGTTTCGGGAGGAAATGGGGAATCCCCAAAGCATGATCCGAATCGACGGCGCGGGGGGAGATGGTGGTGTAGAAGCATATTTCGTGGATACTTCGAAAAAAACAGTGGGCCTACAGGCAAAGTTTTTTCCCCAACTGCGCGATCCGCAATGGAAGCAAATCGCCGAATCGATCCAGCGGGCGCGTGAAAATCACCCGACTCTGAAAGTTTATTATGTAGCGGTGCCGCTTGATCTGAACCCAAGCACCGCAAAAAAATGGAAAGCACTACAAAACGCAGCTCGGGGCAAGCGCCCCTCGCTGCAACTCATTTGGTGGGGAGCGTCAGAGCTGACGGGGATGCTGACGGTAAGTCGTCATGCCGGACGAGCAGCGTATTGGTTTGGATGTCCGCAATTCGACGAGAAGTGGCTGTCCGCGCGTAATCAAGAGGCACGGAACGCCCTAGATACCCGCTACACACCCAAACAGCATGTGCGGGTTCAAGTGCAAGACGTGCTGTCAGCACTGGCTCGCGATCCCCGACACATAACCCGCTTTTATCAACAGGCACGGGAAGTCTGGAAAGCGATGCGCAAGGCAACGGAGTATCCGCCGCCCAAGGAGTTTGTCGGTTTGTTGAAGGCGCCTTTTAATGTCATGGCCAAAGCCGCAGAAGAAAATCTTTCTAGGCTGGGTGACGGTGAATCGCTTCCTCCGATGGACGCAGCCCGATTGGCCGCTGAGCGAATGCAGGAAGCCGTCATCAAGTTTTCCGAAGCAGTGCGGCTGGCAAAGGAAGAGGCAAAGAAAATGCCCGCCCCAGCACGGCCAGCGGACGGCTCGTATCAGCCGCGTCCCGAAGAGCAACTAGGGTTTCGACAGCACGAACTCGATAAGGCGATAGGGGCCATATATGACTTCCGACAGTTCATCGACGACCACATTGCGGCTGATCGCCGACGGCTGCTCGTAACTGGCGAGGCTGGGACGGGGAAGAGCCACCTTCTGGCACGCCTCGTGGAGGAGTGCGGGGCGCGGGGGCAGACTGCGTTATTTCTGCTCGGTGAGTTTTTCACGACATCAGCGGAGCCTTGGAGTCAGCTGGTTGCACGCTTAGGATGGAAAGGCGACGCCGACGATCTTTTGGCCGCATTGAACCACGCGGGCGAAGTCCGAGGGCTGCCGGCGCTTCTGGTCATTGATGCAATCAATGAATCGCCGGAACGCGCGGTGTGGTTTAGCCATCTTGCAGCGTTTTCCAACCGCATCGATGCTTGGCCCCATGTGCGCTTGATTGTGAGTTGCCGCAGTGATTTTGGCCCGATCTGTCTCCCAGCGACTATCGCTCGCCAACAGGATTCAGCGTGGGCCTTTTCAAAGCATTATGGTTTTGGCGACACGACGTTTGAGGCGACAGCTAGATATTTCGCGGCTTATGGCGTGAGAGCGCGCGATCTTCCTCCACTGCTCGCCGAGTTTCAGAATCCGCTTTTTCTGAAAACTTTTTGCGAGGCTTTCGAGAACTCTTCGGTGCCGGCAGGTCCAATCACTTTGGATGTCGTGATGCGCAAGCGTATCACGAGAACTGCGAATTTGCTGAAGGATACGATCGACTGTCCATCGGACGTCACGCACGAGGCTGTGAATATCTTGGCGACATTGGTCGCCGATGCTGAAGGCCAACCGGTGCCAATTACGACGGCTCGCGCTAAAATAGACGCGTTGTTTCCTGGTCGGCCTCTCAGCCGCTCATTGTTTCATCATCTCTGTTCAAGCGGATTGGTGACGGAAGTCGGCCACTACGATTACGCGACTAGAACTTCTGAGGTGCGGGTGCGCTTTGCCTACGAGCGTTTTTCGGACTACTTCGTTGCTGGGCGCCTATTGGCGGGGGTGAAAAGCCTCCCTCAATTGGTCCAAAACTGGAAAACTCGTGGGCTCATTGCCTACTGGCGAACATACGAAGGTTACTACGCTCATCGCGGCTTGCTTAAAGCGCTGGCAATTTTACTTCCGGAAAAGTTTAAAATGGAATTGGCGAGTGTCGTTAACGGCAGAAAAATACGTGAGGCCTTGCTGGAGGACTTCCTCGCATCGGTGCCTTGGCGTAGTCCAACCAGCTTCACGCCGAATTCCCATGCCTTAATGGCAAAAGCTCGAGTCGAACTGACAGAGGAGTCTGTGCTTG
This sequence comes from Rariglobus hedericola, assembly GCF_007559335.1. Lineage (NCBI taxonomy): Bacteria > Pseudomonadati > Verrucomicrobiota > Opitutia > Opitutales > Opitutaceae > Rariglobus > Rariglobus hedericola. The sequence goes on along the minus strand of NZ_VMBG01000001.1, from coordinate 673,842 downwards.
CGGTGCTTATTCGGACGGCAGGGGTAACTGGGCATCCGTTTAATGCCGAATTCATTGATCGCTGGTTACGCGAACTCCCCCTGTGGCAGAGGGAACTCGAATGGACTATTCCGACCAGCCAGCAACTGGCGGATTACGGCGAGACATCGATGCCAACAACCTTCATTCGATGGCTATTTACTGTTGATTCATCGCGCCTGTCTAATGAACAGGCTACTCTCGTCTCCACACTTCTCTGTTGGTTCTTCAGTTCGAATGATCGCAGGTTCCGGCGCCGCGCAACACTAGCTGCGATACGCGTTGTGACCGGACGTAGCGAATTGGCGGCGAAGCTGATTGAGGCGTTTTACGCGATCGACGATTCTTATGTCGTCGAGCGGGTGTTCGCAGTAGCGGCGGGAGTGGCTGTGCGCGAAAAAGATCCGGAAAAACTCTCCGTGTTAGCGAAGGTGGTATGGAAACGAGTATTCGCCGCGAAGCAGGTGCCCCCACATGTGCTACAGCGCGACTTTGCATTTACCGTCATGGAGTGCGCCCGGAACTTACAATGCCTTCCTCCTGGGGTTTCGCACGCAGACTATAGTCCGCCCTATCGTTCGAGCTGGCCGAAGATCTGGTCTGAGAAGAAGGCTAGGGCGTTTGGAAGACCGGATGGCTGGCACACTATCGTTTCTTCGATTGAGCCAGAATACGGCAACGGAGTTGGAGGATACGGTGACTTTGGCCGTTATGTCATGGAGTCGCACATGCATCATTGGCTGAACGTGCGGCGAAACCGACCATACCCGTCGAAGGAAAAGCGTCGGGCGTTCAAAGGACTCGTGGCCAGAGCATGGACTCTCCAGCGGATTGTGGAACTCGGCTGGACGCCCGAACGTTTCGTCGAGTATGAGCGTAATCTGCCTTATCGAGGTCGAAGCGCCGACGAGGACACTAAGCAGGAACGGATCAGCAAGAAATACCAGTGGATCGCGCTTCATGAACTCGAAGGATATGCTTCGGACCATTTCCATTTTGGGCGCCAGTGGGACGATTCTCCGGAGAAATTCGAAGGAGCATGGCAATTATACTCGCGTAACTTTGATCCGGCCCAACCTCTGCGGGATCCGGTGGCAGCCAAAGAACCCGAAGCTGAGACAAAGAATGAATGGTGGAAAGGCAGCGCGGATCCGTTTGCAGAGCCAACCCTCGTAAAGAATCCGTCGAAATGGGTCGCCACATTACCCGAAAACCCTGGTGAAATGCTATCGTTGCCATCCGCGCCCGGCTTCGTGCATCCCGCGCTTTTGCTGAACGCATGGATCAGTTGGGATGAACCGGAATCATATCCGCCGAGAACGAGCGACAAGGGAAGCTGCCATCAGTTTATGCATTTCCGCTCGTGGTTAGTTCCGAAAGCGGAGTTGGCCCAGCGAGTGAAGTTCCTCCAGAAAATGCATTTCTGGGGCGACGGCGTCCAAGTTCCGCAGTTCGGTAGTGAAGGGCTTGGTGAATATCCGTGGTCTTCGCGTTTTGACCGCGTTCGTGAAGCGTGCGCAGCTCAAAAAAAGTTTGGGGGAGAGTTCCCTGCCGGTTTTGTGCACACGGTAGCCGAATACTCAGAAGGTGATACGTCGGCCTCAGTTCCATCCCCGCAGTTGGCGGGGTTGTTAGGTGTTAAATGGACAGGGAACGACTTCACATTCTCCGATGCGAACGGGAAGGTAGTCGTCTTTGCCCCACGGCAAGCACCGAGGTCTAGCACACCGCCTTGCCTAGTAGATCGAGCCCAGTTGCTGGGAGTGTTGGCGAAACACAAGCTGGCTCTTATTTGGTCATTGGTTGGAGAGCGTAGCTGTCACAGCGAAATGGCCACGGGAAGCGTTGCGGATAAACTGATGTCATTCAGCGGTGTATTTGTTTTAGAGAAAGATGGCAGTGTATCCGGAGGAATTACTGCACGTGACATCACGCTGCTGAAAAAACAGGAAAAGGGGGTTTATAGCGGCGCCACCCGTCATACACGGGAACTATTGCATGACGGCAAAGTTACCGTGCTGTATGACGAACCGTCGCGGCAGCGGGTAATAAGTAAACGGAGGCCTAAAGCAGGTTGAGCTGGGCGTTATCTTCAGGGGTGACGGTGATTTTCTTTTTTGGGCGGGCTTTGGGCGTCGCTGCACTCGGAAGTTCGACGCTGGTGTCGTCGGATTCTAGTTTTTGCAGAATCACCTTGGCGCGGTCGATGACGGTGATCGGCAGACCGGCGAGGCGGGCGACTTGGATGCCGTAGCTGCGGTCGGCGGCGCCGGGGATCACTCGGCGGACGAAGACGATTTCGTCGTTCCACTCTTTTACCGCCACCGAGAAATTGCGGAGGCGGGCGAGGTGTTTTTCGAGTTGGGTCAGCTCTTGGTAATGCGTCGCGAAGAGCGTGCGGGGGCCGCGTTCGGGGTCGCGGTGGAGGTGCTCGACCACGGCCCAGGCGATGGACAGGCCGTCGTAGGTCGAGGTGCCGCGGCCGATCTCGTCCAGGATGATCAGGGAGCGATCGGTGGCGTTGTTGAGGATGTTGGCGGTCTCGTTCATCTCGACCATGAAGGTCGAGTTGCCGCGGGCGAGGTCGTCGCTGGCGCCGACGCGGGAGAAGATGCGGTCCACGAGGCCGACGCGGCAGGTTTTGGCGGGGGTCCAGCAGCCGACTTGGGCGAGGAGGGTGATGAGCGCGACCTGGCGGATGTAGGTCGATTTACCGGCCATGTTGGGGCCGGTGATGAGCGCGAGTTGGGCGTCGGTCGAGGAGAGGAGGGTGTCGTTGGGGACGAAGCTCGTGGTGCCGCGTCCGGCGGCGACCGCCGGGTCCTTGAGCATCTGCTCCACGACGGGGTGGCGGCCTTCGATGATTTCGAGGGTGTCGCCTTCGTCGAGGACAGGTTGGCAGTAGTCCCACTCGCGGGCGAGGACGGACCAGCCGGCGAGGACGTCGAGTTCGGCGAGGGTGTCGGCGGTGCGGGCGAGGGCGATGGATTCGTCGAGGACGGCGGCGACGAGGGCGGCGAAGAGGGCTTGTTCGCGGGCGAGGGCGTTTTCCTCGGCGTGGAAGATTTCTTTTTCTTTGGTGCGGAGGTCTTCGGTGACGTAGCGCTCGCCGTTCACGGTGGTCTGGCGGCGGATGTAGTCGGGCGGGACGAGGTGGAGGTTGGCCTTGGTGATCTCGATGTAGTAGCCGAAATTGTTCGTGAATTTGATCTTCAGGCTGCGGATGCCGGTGCGCTCCTGTTCGCCGCGTTCGAGGTCGGAGAGCCAGGTCTTGTTGTCGGTCGTGAGCGAGCGGAGGCGGTCGAGCTCGGGGCAGTGGCCGGCGCGGATGTAGTTGCCGTCGGCGAGGTCGTTCGGGAGGGCGTCGGCGAGGGCCGACGTCAGGAGCTGCAGGAGAGAAGGCAGCTCCTCTAGTTGAGAGTTGAGTGATGAGAGTTGAGAGTTCGGGCCGAAGGCACTGAGCGTCGCGCGGATGGCGGGGAGCTGGCTGAGCGTGTCGCGGATGCCGCCGAGTTCGCGGGGGTTGCGGAGGCGGTTTTGGAGGCGGCCGAGGATGCGCGGGATGTCGCGGACGTTATCGAGCCATTCGCGGAGTTCGCCGAGGTGGAGCGGGTCGGCCAGCAATTCGCCGACGAGGGCGGAGCGGCGCTGGATCTCGGCGAGGTCGAGCGTGGGGGCGGCGAGCCAGCGTTCCAGGAGGCGGGCGCCGGCGGCGGTGCCGGTGCGGTTGATGGCGGAGAGGAGCGAGCCGTCGCGGGTGCCGCGGGAGGATTGGAAGATCTCGAGGTTGCGGAGGGTGGCGGGGTCGAGGAGGAGCGTGCGGGCGCTGCGGTATTCCTGGAGCGAGCGGAGGTTTTCCGGTTTGGCGCAGAGGTTTTCGGTGGCGTAGTGGACGAGCGCGCCGGCGGGGCCGAGGGCGGGGTGGTCGTGGGCGAGGCCGAAGCCTTGGAGGTTGAGGACGCCGAGGATGGTGGTGACGGTGCGGAGGCCTTCGGCGGTTTCGAAGTGGTAGCCGGGGAGGTCGGTGCAGAGGCGCGGTTCGCAGAAGGCGTGGAGCGCGTGGATGGCGGATTGGTCGTGGGGGGCGGTTTTCCAGCGCTCGAGGTCGCCTTCGATGAGGATGAGTTCGGCGGGGTCGAGGGCGGTGAGGACGGGGAGGAGGTTTTCGGGGCGGGCGTCGGTGGCGACGCGGAATTCGCCGGTGGAGAGGTCGAGCCAGGCGGCGTGGAGGCCGGCTTTGTCGAGCGTGAGGGCGCAGAGGTAGTGGTTGCGCTGGGCGTCGAGCTGGTTGGCGGCGAGGGTGGTGCCGGGGGAGAGAATGCGGGTGACGGCGCGGCGGACGAGTTTGCCGGCTTTGGCGGGCTCGGCCTGGTCGCAGATGGCGATCTTTTTGCCGGCGGCGAGGAGCTTGGTGATGTAGTTGTCGGCCGCGTGGTGGGGGATGCCCGCCATGGGGGTCTCGCCGCGCTTGGTGAGGGTGAGTCCGCAGATCTTCGACGCGGTGGCGGCGTCGTCATGGAACATCTCGTAGAAGTCACCGAGGCGAAACATCAGGATGATGTCCTTGGGGAGTCCGCGCTTCACCTCGAAGTATTGCTGCATCATCGGGGTGAGTTTCTCGGGAGCGGAGGACATGGGGTGCGATGCGAACGGGAAACGGGGCGGGAGGCACGAAAAATTTCAGCGGGAACCGCAGGCAGGGCTAAACGGCATCCACCGTTTCGCCACGAGGAGGGTGTTCTTGCCATGTGGAGGGCTTTTTCGTGTTACTTTTCGTTCCATGATGCGCCCCACGTTCTGTGCCCCGTTACTCCTATCGTTGACCTTGCTTTCGGGCTGCCAGGCGGCGCCCAAAGTGCCGGAAACTCCCGAACCGGCGTATAAATTTTCCAAACTCTGGGGCAGCCATGGCGACGTGTGGATCCAAGGCGGACGACTGCCGGACTTTTCCTACGCGGGCTATCGCAACGGGGAGACGCCGATCCCGGATTATCCGGTGGTCGCCACGGTGACGGACTTCGGCGCAAAGGGTGACGACGACGTGGACGATACGGCGGCCTTTCAAGCGGCCTTGGCGAAGTCCGGACCGGGCGCGGTGCTGGTGCCGCCCGGTCGCTACATCATCAGTGGACTGCTGCGGATCAACAAACCGGGCGTGGTGTTGCGCGGCTCGGGCACGGAACGCACGACCCTGTTTTTCCCCAAGCCATTGGATGACCTCGAACCGAATACCGGGGCGACGACGGGAGGCCGGCCGACCTCCAACTACTCGTGGTCGGGCGGCTTTGTGCGGCTCCAAGGTGATTTCAAATCCGCGCCGCTCACGCCGATCACGAGTCCGGCGGTGCGGGGCGAACGCATCATCGTGGTGGAAAAGCCCGCCGCATTAAAGGTTGGGCAAAGCATCGAAGTGCGCGTGACCGACACGCCGGAGAACACCCTGGCGTCCTACCTGTATTCGGATGACGCGGGCGACATGTCGCAGCTGAAGGGCACGACGTTTACCTCGATCATCACCAAGATCACGCGCATCGACGGAGATCGCGTGGAGCTGCAACGTGCGTTGCGCTTCGATCTGCGCCCTGAGTGGAAACCGGAAGTGCGCGCCTTCGAGCCGACGGTGCGTGACTCGGGCGTGGAGGACCTGGCGTTTGAATTCCCCAACGTGCCTTACGAAGGACATTTTACCGAAAAGGGATTTAATCCGGTGGCGTTTGGCAATGTGGCGGATTGCTGGGCGCGTCGCTTGAAGTTCATCAATCCCGACAGCGGCCCGATGGTCGGCGGCGTGTTCAACACCGTGTCGGATGTGGTGTTCGAATCGCAGCGCGCACCCGACTCGGGCGGCAACCAGGGGCATCACGGAATTTATCTGCAAAACATCGGTGATCACCTATTCACGCGTTTTGATTTCCGCATGAAGTTCGTGCACGACATCACTTCCAGCAAGTGTGCGGGCGCGGTGATTTCGGAAGGCAAAGGCGTGGACCTGTGTTTCGATTTCCACAAACGCGCGCCTTACGACATCCTGATCACGCAGGTGGATCTCGGCCGCGGCACGCGTCCGTGGAAAAGCGGCGGTGGTGCGGCGCTGGGCAAACATGGCGGCGCGCGCATCACGTTTTGGAATCTGCAGGCGGCCGGAACGCTGCCCGAGCCGACGAAGGAATACGGCCCGTGGTCGATGAACTTCGTGGCGGTTGACCTGGGCCGGCCGAGCAGACTCGACGCGTTGGGACTGTGGCGTGAAGCCATTCCGAAGGATGTGCTGTATCCGCAGAATTTGCATGACGCGCAGCTGGCCCGACGCGTGGAAGATGCGAAACGGTAACGGCAACTAACGCGACATTGCCTCGGGTCACGCGACCGGTTTCGTTAATGGTGTGACCATGCTTTTTCATCGTGATCTGGGCGGCGCGGGGAATCCGCCCTTGGTGGTGTTGCACGGGCTGCTGGGCTCGTCGCGCAACTGGCTGACGACGGGCGGCGACCTGGCGTCGCGCTATCACGTGCTGGCGCCGGATCTGCGCAACCACGGCAAATCACCGCACGACGCACCGATGGATTATCCAACCATGATGGCCGATGTGCTCGCTTGGATGGATGCGCAAGGACTCGAGAAAGTGACACTCATGGGGCACAGCATGGGCGGCAAGGTGGCGATGCTGCTCGCGTGCCGGCATCCGGAACGGGTGGAACGGCTGGTCGTGGTGGACATCGCGCCGAAGGATTATCTGTCGCACGCGCACCGGGCGGAGTTTGCGGCGATGAACGAGCTGCGACTCGACACGCTGCAATCACGCGGCGAAGCGGAACTGCGTTTCGAGGCACGCGTGAGCGACTGGGGCATGCGGAAATTTTTAACGACGAATCTGGAGCGCGACGAAGCCGGCACGGGCTGGCGCTGGCAGATCAACCTGCCGGTGATCACGGCGGCGTTGACGGAGATCGAAGGGAACTCACTGGTGTCGGAGGACAAATTCGACGGGCCGGTGCTGTTCGTGACCGGCGGGAAATCGCGTTACGTGCGCGAAGAAGATTTTTCCGTGATCACCGCGCATTTCCCGAAGGCGCAGGTGAAGACCATCGCGGAGTCGGGGCATAATCCGCACATGGAAACGCGCGCGGAGTTTGTCGCGGCGGTGGCGTGAGGGCGGGGGACAGAATACGGAGGACAGCGGACGGAAAAACAGGGGACCGAAGGGCGGAGGATGGCGCTGCGGATTAGTCGGTGATTCTGACCTGCGGGCTGAGGGACCATTCGTTGTGGCCGCAAGGGAGCTCGATGTAGCGGACGTGCGGGATGGTTTTGGCGAGAGCGCGTGCGTGAGTAACCCGGATGATGGTGTCGTGGAGCGCGCCGAAGATCGTGACGGGATTTTTATACGCCGAGAGGGTTTTCACGTTGTCCCATTTGTCACGCATGAGGAGGCCGACGGGGAGAAAGCTGATGCTCTCTTTGGCGACGGAGAGGAGGTTGTCGTAGGGCACGGCGAGGACGAGTGCGTCGGGCGGGACCGGCAAAGAGCAGAGGTAACTGGCGGGACCGCTGCCGAGGGATTCACCAAAGACATTGAGCGGAAGGCCGGGGTGGAGTGCGCGTAAGGCTTCGTAGGCGGAGAGAGCGGCGGCGTTGATCGATTTCATCGAGGGCTTGCCGGGGCGAAGGCCGTAGCCGGGATATTCGAGAACGTAGACGGATGTGTCGGCGGGCAGATTGTCGATGATGTAGGTGCGGTCGGCGGCTTGTCCGCCATTGCCATGGGTGATGAGCCAGATCGCGCGCGGTTGGGCGACGAGGCGGGCGTAGCCGGCCAGCGCGCCGTCGACCTTCCACTCGGTGAGCGCGGAGCGGTTGGGCTCGTGGGAGGGGAAATAGAGGAGCTTGCCTTCGAGCATGGCGTGGGCGGGCGGAGTTAAACCGGCAAGGAACAGGAGAAGGGTGAGAACGAAGACAATGGAGAGCGACCGAACCAGGCTCTTGAGGAAGCGAACGTGGATGGAAGGAGCTGCGGTCATGCAGGGATACGGGTAAGAGTTATAGCGATGCGGCAACAAAGTCGCAGCACTCGCGGGCGTGCGTCATCGCGATCAGGTGTCCGCTACCAGTGAACATGCTCGAATCGGCGCCCATGCCTGGTAGCACGAAGATCATGGACGGGGCCGAGCGCTCAGCTCTTGCGCGTCCAGAGGCGCAGGGAACTCAGGAGGAAATCTTCGAGGGCGGCGGACTCGTTCAAGTTAAGGCGGAGCAGGCCGACGTTGTGTTCCAATTTCTCAATCGAACCGGTGAGCGCACGACGGGTGACTTCGTTGTTTTTGCGCAACGCAGGCAGGGCGAAGTCGCGGGTGGCGCGCTCGATGTCGGCAAAGAGGCGCGTGCGCAGGCCGTTGGAAATGCCGACTTCCATCGCCTCTTCCTCGTCGTCGGTGAGTTCGGCCGTGATGAGCGCCTTTTGTTTTTTCCAGATGTCGGAGGTGGCGAAGTCGAGCACCGCGGCGAAGCGGGCGGCGAGGCCGTAGGCGCCGAAGACGGAATCAGCGACGGCTTTTTTGTCGACCAGGCCTCCGACGAGGCGACCGAGCCAAGTTTGATAATCGATAAGCCAGGACGACCAGCCGTCGGGCGTGAACGCGGCACCGACGCCGGGGAAACGAAAGTGGAGGCAGCGGCTGCGGATCGTGGTGAGCAACGCATAGGGGCGCGTCGTCAGGAGGAGAATCGTGGTGTGGGCGGGCGGTTCTTCCAAGGTCTTGAGGAAGATGTTGGCCGCGGAAATGTTCATGCGGTCGCACTCGTGGATGATGGCGACCTTTTGCGTGGCGACGGTGGGCGAGACCTGGACTTTACCGATCAACTCACGCGTGGGCTCGGCGCCGATCTGGCGCATTTTTTTCGCGGGACGCAGGTGGAAGCAGTCGGGGTGGGCGTCGGGCGGAAACGGGGCGCTGGACTGCGGCGTGTTGAGCAGGCGGTCGGCGATGGAGAGCGCCACGGCCAGCAGGATATCGTGGTCGTCGCCGGTGATGAGCAGGCTGTGCGAGAGCCGCTTACGCTCGATGGCGCGTTCGATCACGGCGACGGCAGGCGTGCCGGCGAGCGAAGAAGGCCAGGAAAGAGGAGCGGACATGAGGGCGGGAGAAAAACCTGAAGGCGGAGACTTGAAGCCTGAAGACGAGACGCCCCGAAGTTTCAGGCTTCAAGTCTCACGCTTCAGGTTTCGCATTAAACCAACAGCTTTTGCAGACCGGTCCAGGTGGCCTTTTCAACCGCGTCTTCGGACTGCGAGCCATCGATGACGAGGAAACGCTGCGGCATGCTCTTGGCGAGGAGCAGGTAGCCCTCGCGGACCTTGTTGTAGAAATCGATGTTCTCGCGCTCCATGCGGTCGGGCAGGTCGGAGGCGCGCTGGCGGATGCGCTGGAGTCCGATCTCGGTAGGCACGTCGATGATGACGGTGAGGTCGGGCATGACGTTGCCGACGGCGAACTGGTTGATGAGGTTGACCGGATCGCTGGCGAGGTTGCGCGCGATGCCTTGATAAACCGTGGTCGAGTCGAGGAAGCGATCGGAGAGCACGACGGCGCCACGGGTGAGGGCGGGGGCGATGACCTCGCGCACGACCTGGGCGCGGGCAGCGGTGAAGAGGAGCAACTCGGTCTCGGCGCACATCTCGTCGCCCTTGGAGTTGTGGACGATGATGTTGCGGATCTGTTCGCCGATCTCGGTGCCGCCGGGCTCGCGGGTGGTCACGACCTCGCGACCGAGGAGCTGGAGGTGTTTGGCGAGACGGGCAATCTGCGTGGATTTGCCGCTGCCTTCGGAACCCTCGAACGAGATGAGCTTACCGGTGGTTTTGTTTTTCAGAGGCATGGTCGGGAGAATGCGGGGTGACGGGTTAATTCCAAGTCTGGAGGAAGGTGGTGAGGTCGTTGAGCGTGGGGCTCTGGCCGGTGCGGACGTAGTGGCCGGAGGTGCAGACGCCGACCGCGAGGCAGGATTCAGGCGACAAGCCGAGGAGCTGGCCGTTGGAGAAACCGGCGTTGAAGTGGTCGCCGGCACCCGTGGTGATGAGCGGCTTGGGCGTGTAAGGACCGGGAATCCACGCGGTGCCCTCGGCGGTGGCGCAGGCGGCAGACTCCTTGGGATGAACGACCACCGTGGAAAGCCCGAGGCGCGCGCGGATGTCGGCGGCCATTTTGCGGAGGCCGGCCTCGTCTTCCTTGATGATCGGGTAGTCGAGCGCGGCCCACACCTGCTGGGCTTCCTTGAGATTGAGACCGAGGGTGACGCGGCCGAATTTCTCGAATTTGCCAATGACCTCCAAGGCCTTGAGCAAATCGTCGCGCGAGCGCTTCTCGGGGTCGGCGAGGTCGAAGAAGAAAATGCGGTCCTTGGCGGGCAGGGCGGGGAGCACGTCGTTCACCAGCGCCTCAAAAATCGCCGTCATGTTCGGGATCATCGTCCAGTTGACGAGGGCGATGAGGTCGGCGGCACCAAAGGCCTGATCGACGCCGGCGCGGCCCATCTTTTCGACGATGCGCTCGAAGGTGATTTCATCGAGGCTGCGCATCTGGCCGAGCATGAGTTTGCCATCGGTGAACTCGACGGCGGTCGTGGAGGCGGGATCGGCGAGGGAAACAACATCGGCCTTGCCGGCGAATTCCTGGAAAACGGGGTGAATCGCGGCGCGACCAAGGGCACCGATGTATTTGAGGCGGCCGCCGGCGGAGATGAGGGCGTTGGCCATGATCGGGCCGTTGCCGCCCAGTTTGTCCATGCGCGGATAGAACTCGATGTTGGTGCTCTTGCCCGCGGCGCCGAGGATGCGCTGGCCGAATTCGTTGATCGTGGTGATCGGGGTAAACGCCTCGCCCTGGGCGGTGCGCAGCGCGACCGGCGTGACGATGGTGTCCACAAATCCGTCGAGACCGACGACCGAGAGTTTTCCTGTGAGGGAAGATCCGGTTTTGAGCAGGGCGTCCAGCGTGCGGGCTTTGAAATCCATAGGAAAGAAGAGGGAGCGGTCAGGGAAGATTCCGCCGTCGCGAGCGGCAATCAGATTCTCCGTCGTGCGAAATCTTGATTTCCATTGAAGGTGCGAACCAAAGCCTGCAACGCTTGTCGCCGCTACACGCACTTTTCGATGACACTCTTTTTTGCCTCCGCCAACCTCCTGAAAATCTTCGGTGATACCGATGTTTTTGGTCAGATTCTCACCATCGGCCTCGGCGTTTTCAGTCTGATCGCCTGGACCGTGATGTTCGGGAAATACAACGAACTGAAACGCCTGCGCGACCTGAACCTCGCGTTCGAACAACGTCTCCGCGAAGAGCGCACGTTGCTCGATCTGCCCGAGTCGCTGCGCAACAAGCGCTCGATTCCCTACGCCGATCTGTTCGCAGATGCGGTCGAGGCCTACTGGCGCGCCGCGTCCATCCTCAAGGAAAAGGGCGAGGACAACAGCCGCTCGCGTCTCGAACACTCCGAAAACGCCATCCAGCGCGCCATCGCCCGCCAGTTGCTGCGCTACGAGGCTAGCATGATTTTTCTCGCGACGATCGTCTCTGGCGCGCCGTTCCTCGGCCTGCTCGGCACCGTCTGGGGCGTGATGGAGGCGTTCAGCGCGATGACCGGCGCCACGGCCAGCATTCGCGATCTCGCGCCGGGTGTATCCGCCGCGCTCATGACCACGATCGCCGGCCTAGTCGTCGCCATCCCGTCGATGTTCGGCTACAATTTCCTTATCGGAAAAGTGAAGCAGCTCTCCACCGAACTCGAGAACTACGCCAGCTCGCTGGCCGACCGCCTCGAGCTCGAGTCGAAGAACTAAGCGCCCACGACCATGGCCCGCACTTTTCGCCAACGCCGTTCGATGCACGCGGTCTCGGAGTTGAACGTCACCAACCTCCTCGACCTCGCCTTCGTGCTGTTGATCATCTTCATGATCGCCACGCCGTTGATCACGCAGTCGGAGCAAACGGTGCCCGTGAATCTCCCCGTCGAATCCAGCAGCGAACAACAGAAGCCCGACCCCGATACGAAATCGGAAAACATCGTGATTCGCGCCGATGGCAGCTGCCTCCTCGGTGACACACCCGTTCCGTTGACCCGCATGACGCAGGAACTCGCCCGTTATGCCAGCCAGTCTAAACCGCCGGTGTTTCACATCCGCATGGATGCGAATTCCACCGCACAGCAGTTCATCAGCGTCATGGATGCGTTGAAGAAAAACGGTCTCTCGAAAATTTCCTTCGATACGCAGGCGCAGCAGTAAGAAAACGGTTTCTCGAGCGTCGTCTTAGTTAACGAGTCATGTCTGCCCGCACCACCAACGCCTTTTTCGCCTCGGCCGCGCTTCACGCGCTGCTGCTGTGTTTAATTGCGTGGTTTGCCTATCGGGCTCACCAGTCCGACCAAGAGGCTCCGCAGGTTTTTGAGCTCGTCGCCGGCGCGGGCGATAACTTCGCCGCAACCGAGGCGCCCGCACTCGGTGTTCCCGGTGGCGTAAAGTTTGAAGCCCCCGAACCGCCTGCGCCCATCCCCGCCGCCGCCGCGCCGGCTGAAGCCGCCCCTGCCGAACCGGAGCCCGTGACCAGCCCGATCGAAGCGGTCGCGCCTCCGGTCAAAACCCCGCCGAAACCCGCCAAGCCTAAGCCGACCGACTACAAACCGGTCAACATGGCCAAGATGGTGGACCGCATCGCCGATAAACGCGCCGCGAAGATCGAGAAGCAGGTCAAGGCTGACAAAGCCGCCGCTGATGCCCGCGCCGCCAAGGAAGCCGAGCTCAACAGCAAGCGGACGACCAAGGCCGAATTCGACCGCATGAACAAAGGCAAGTCGTCGCCTTCGCAAAAAGCCCCGACCGCCGGTGGCGGCACCGGTTCACTCAAACGCATCGACGCCGAAGGCATCGCCGGCGGCGTCGCGGGCGGCTCCACGGCGAATAAAACCGGTGGCGCCGGCGGCAAAGCTCTCACGCGCCAGGATATCGAGCTTTCGGAAGCCTACATCTCGTTGCTCATCCAACGCCTCAAGGAAGCGCATAAAAAACCCGAGGGCGTGAGCGACCTTCTGGAGGCCTCCGTAAAATTCCGCCTCACTTCGAGTGGCTCTGTGGTGAACGTCACCATCATCAGTTCGTCGCGAAACTCCGAGTTCGATCAATCGGTTCTGGCCGCCTTCCGCCGCATCTCGCTGCCGCCGCCGCCTGCAAATCTGAAAACCAATGATTACACCATCACGTTCAAGATGCGTGAGGATACGTGATTCAGTGTTTTTGATTTTAGGACACAAAAAAGCCCCGGTCATTAACCGGGGCTTTTTATTTGTCCAAAATGGTGGACCCTAGCGGGGTCGAACCGCTGACCTCCTGCATGCCATGCAGGCGCTCTACCAACTGAGCTAAGAGCCCGTAACTGACGGGAGGTGGTGAAAATCAGGTTTTGAGGAGTGAAGGCAAGAGGTTTTTTCGAAATTTTAAACGCGCTGAATATTTAGCCTTTTGGTTTCGTCCGCACGTGCGCCATGCCGCCATCGACCGACCAGATTTGTCCGGTCACCCAGTCTGCGTCGGGTGACACCAGCCAGGCGATCAGGCTGCCTACATTGGCCGGCCGTCCGACTTTGCCCAAGGGGTGCATTTTGTCGGAGAACTGCCGCGCCTGTTCGGAGCCGAGCAAGCCGGCCGCGAGCGGAGTATCGACCAAGCCGGGAGCCACCGCATTCACACGAATCCCTTTGCCCGCGTAACTGGCCGCAGCGGCGAGCACGAGTCCGTTGATGCCGCCCTTGGCCGCCGCAATGGCATCGTGGCCCGGCAGGCCGGCCTGCGCCGCGACCGAGCTGATCAACACTATGGAGCCGCCGCCTTGCGCCTGCATCGGACCGAGCGCGGACTTCACGCCGTAAAATGCCGAGTTGAGATTCAGGTCGATCACACGATGCCACTCCTCGATCTGGGTGAGGTGTGCGGGTTTGATCAGTATCGAACCGACCGCGTGCACGTAGGCATCGAGCCGGCCAAAGCGCGCCACGGTGGACTGGACCGCAGCAGCGACCGCCTCAGATTGAGTCGCATCGGCCTCGATCACGTGAAGATCCGGCAAGAGAGCTTGAAGGGCGGCGAGTTTATCGGCGCCGCGTGCATAGCCCGCGACCCGCCAGCCTGCGGCGGTGAGCCGGCGGGCGACATCGGAGCCTATGCCTCCGGATACGCCTGCAATAAGGACGACAGGCTGGGATTGGGGCGCGGAATCAGTGGTCATAATTTGAGATCTTTAGCGTAGCCGGTGAGCTCCATGTAGGCCGAGCCCACCTCGCGGCCGTCGGCGTCCAACACGCGACACGCACCTTCCCAATACGGAATGCCGCCGAGACTGCCGGACAGTTCCTGATTTTTCACGAGCGGTTCGAGCGTGAGGGCGGCGGGTTTTCCAGTGGCGGGGTCGGTTGAGATGAGTCGAACGCGCGAAGGATAAACCGCGCCGGTCCGCGGACTCGTCCAGCGATCCAGCACGTCCCACGTGAATGAGCTTTTTTTCGGATGCCCCGCGGCGTCCACCCAAGTGAGCGAAGAGGCTGGATCCGCCGTGCCATCTCGAAGTCGCAGTCGGTAGAACATCAGTTCACGACCGTCTTTGAAATGGATGCTCACCCAGTCCCAGCCGATCTGGTTTTGGTCGAGCTGACTGCTGCTGATTTCGTGGTCCATCCACGACTCGCCGGTCACCTTTAACGACTCCTCCCCGAGCGTGAGCACGCCTTCGGTGCGCAGTCGGGTGAACGTGAGATAGTAACTGGCGGCGGTCGGCGCGGAGCCTTTGCGCGAAATGCTATTCTCGCCAAAGACGACCAGCGGTTTCGTCGGAGTCAGCGTAAAGTTGAACGCACCCTCGGCACGCACGCCGCCGCGCAATTCCATGCGCTCACTTGTCTCGTCGATAAACCGCAAAGACCACGGACCATTGTGCACATCGAGTGTGCTCGTGGATGCGCCCGCATCCCAGCCTTCGCGGTTGAGTCGTTCCTGATAATAAAATTTTCCCGTGCCTACGTCGGTCAGCGCCATGTGCGCGAGGTGGAGCTGTGAGGTTTTATCCGCCGAGGCGCTGCGGAAAAAAGTCGCCTGATAACCGAAGCGACGACCGTCGGCGGCCGCGAGGTGTCCGGTGATATACCACCACTCGATCTTAAACTCCGAATGCGAGCCGTGGTCGCGCGGAAACGAAAACACGTGGCCGGGTTGCGGCACGGCAAAACCCTCGGCGGTCACCAATGGAGTCGGAGTTTGGCCGCACAAGGCGCAGACGGCGCAAAAAAATATCAGTATGTGGCGCATGGTTATTCTTCGCGATCCGCGGGCAGGTCCGCGCCCCAGAGGCCGACGGCATAACTGACGATCCAGCCGGTCAGCGTCACCCCGAGCCCGAGCAACGCGAGTCGGCCGACCGGCACTGCCGTCGCCAGTGTCCAGCCGAAGGATTGTTTGTTGATTACATGAATGAGCAGCCAGCCCAGCGCGAGGCTGAGCACGAGTCCGACAGCCACGGCGCACGCGGAAACCGCCAGGCCTTCGAGTGACGCCGATGCAGCAATCTGCCGCCGGCGAAACCCCAGCGCACGCAACGTGGTGAGTTCGTCACGGCGATCCAGCAACACGCTGATCAACGTGAGCGCGAGCCCCGTCATCGCGACCGCCACGCCAAT
Source organism: Rariglobus hedericola (assembly GCF_007559335.1). Lineage (NCBI taxonomy): Bacteria > Pseudomonadati > Verrucomicrobiota > Opitutia > Opitutales > Opitutaceae > Rariglobus > Rariglobus hedericola. The sequence goes on along the minus strand of NZ_VMBG01000001.1, from coordinate 658,112 downwards.
CACTTCCAACGCGTGCGTGATCGAAAAGGTCTGTCGAAACACGCGCAGCACTTCGGCCCGCAACCGGGCGTTGGTGAAGACCGATAGTCCCGGATAAAGTTTGGTCAATTCGGCGCGAAGCGTGTCGGGATCCACGCCCGGTTTTACATAGAGCGCCACGCTGGTGACGGAATCCTCGGCGAACCACGCTCGCGTCAAGCGTCGCGGCACGAGGATGGACCCACGCTCGTTTCCGTAGTCGGCAAACACGCCCGCCACGGTGACTTCACGCATGCCCGCCGGCGTCGGTAATCGCAGCATTGCTCCCACGCCGACGCGAAACCGTTCGGTGAAACTTTCACTCACGAGCGCGAGGTGTTCGTTGCGCGCTGGATCGAACACGGCGTCGTCATGCGGCGGAGTGATCCACGGCAGATCCGGACGCGTGGCCGGATCTTCGAGATCAACGCCCGAGAGCAACGTGGAAACTCCCTCCATGTCGATCGGGTGGGCAACCAACATGCCGGCGTGCGCCACGGCCGGATGCGTTGCGAGGGCCTGCGCGGCGTCGGCCGAGATCCGATTTTGCGACGAGGCGCTTTGCGCGCCCGCACTCGAGATGTAGAGGTCGGCCTGCAAGGCCCGGCGAACCCAGCCCTGCATTGTCTGCTCAAAACTCGCGACGAGGATGGTCATGCCGGCGGTCATGCCGATCGCGCACACCAATGCCGCCGCCGCGAGCCGGTGCCGGCCCGACGGTGTTCGCAGATGACCCAGCGCGATCCGTGCCGTTGCATAACGCCCGCCCGCCGCCTGCGCCAACCGAGCCAGCGGAGGTAGAAGAAACGCGCACGAAATGCCCGCGCCAAACACCCAAAGGAACGCCGCCACGTAGCCCGCGAAAGGAAACCGTCCGCCGCCCGCGAAGCGCACCGGTGGCAGTTGCGCGCAGATAATTCCCGCAATGATACATGCCAGTCCGAGCCCGATGCTGCGCCACAAGCGGGCCCCGGCTGCGGGCGGCGCGCCGCGTTGCAACACCTGCGCCGGAGGCGTGCGTGCAGCTTCACGGGCCGGCCAGAAACCCGCCACCAAGGCCGCGCTCACGCCGAGCGCCAAACCGAGCAGCGATTCGCCGAACGTAAGATTCGCCGACGCCACGGTCGTTGCATAATAGAGCGCGTTGACGGTCTGGCCCACGGCGCGCACCGCGACTTGCGCACCGGCCCAACCGAGCAACAACCCGAGCGCTCCGCCCGCGAGTCCGAGCAAAGCCGACTCCGCCAGCCACAACCGGCGGATGGTGCGTTCCTCGACTCCGAGTGAACGCAGAATCGCAATTTCCGGACGTCGACGCACCACCGCGCCGTCGAGTGCCTGAAAAATCAAATAAAGCCCCGTGAGCAACGCGATGAGCGAGAGAATCGTGAGGTTCAGTCGGAATGCGCGGGTCATCGCCTCGGCGGTGTCGCGCTTGGCTCCGGGTGCGGTGACCAGCCAGCGTGCGCCGCTGGGTGATTGAGCGAGCTTTTCTAAAATATCCCGCAATTCGGCGCGGCGTTCGTCGGAACGCGGACCGCTTTCGATGATGAACTCCACGCGGTCAACACGCCCGGTTTTGCCGGTTATTTTTTGTAGCTGCGCCAGATCGGCGATTATCAATGTGGCGGGTGCACGGGGCGCATCAGGCGCGCTCGGAATGATGCCAGCGACCGGCAGCGACCGCACCGTTTCGTCGATGACGAGTGTGATCTGCTCGGGTGGTGTCGCGGCGAAATCTGCGCTGATCCAGACCTGCGGACCGTTGTTAAACGCCGACCAGAATCCTTGATCGCCTTCGGCTTCCTGGCCGCGTGCGCCGGTTTTTTTCTGATTCAGAAACGAGCCGTCCTGAGGGCGCGCGAGGTTGGCGATACTGATTAGATCCACACCCAGCAGCGTGTAAGTCGGGCGGCCGAATTTCGCCTCGTTGCCGGATTCCGGTGGAGGCGACGCCGTGGTCTCCACGACCGGAATAATGTGCACCGCACGACCGTCGAGCGCTGAGCGCAGTTCAGGCAGGACGCTTTCGGGCAACGTCCCGGCGGGAGGCTGGATGATCCAATCGCTTTGACCGGTGAGCGTATCCGTGAAGTTCGAAAAACTGGATACCGCCGCGCGGTTGGCCAGACGCACAGATACAAACACCGCCACGCCGAGCGCGAGGATGACGACCAGCAACGCGCTTTGCTTGGGTGCAAGCAGCCAGTGTCGCAGCGTGAAACGGCGTAAGAGAAACGGGAGCAGCGGTGCGCTCATGTGCGATCGACGACCCGCCCGTCGCGCAGATGAATACGGCGATGGCAGATCGTGGCGGCCTCTTCGCTGTGCGTGACCAAAATAAGCGCGGTGCGGGTCTCGTCGGTCAATTCGCGCAGGAGGGCGAGAATGTTGGCTCCGTTGGTGGAATCGAGATTGCCGGTCGGTTCATCGGCGAGAATCAGCGCGGGCCGGTGAATAAGTGCGCGGGCAATCGCGATTCGCTGTTGTTCGCCGCCGGAAAGCTGCGAGGGCAGGGCATGGGCGCGATGTTCCAAACCGATACGTGTGAGAAAATGATTCACGCGTTCGCGGCGCTCGGCGGCGGGCACATCGAGGAGTTGCAGCGGCAGGCCGATGTTTTCCTCTGCGGTCAAAGTGGGCAATAGGTGGAAAAACTGAAACACCGTCCCGACCCGTTCGCGCCGCAACCGGGCGAGGGCATCGCTGTCGAGTTGGTCGATGCGAAGACCGTTGAGCGTAATCGAACCTGAATCGGGCCGGTCCACGCCGCCGAGACAGTTGAGTAACGTAGTTTTTCCGCTGCCCGAGGGGCCAGTGAGAGCGACTCGCTCGCCCGCTTTGACCGAAAACGAAACGGTATCCAGCACCCGGCGGGCACCGTAGGCTTTGGTCACGTCGACGACGTCAAAAACCGTGTCAGCTGGGGCGGAAGGCATGCGGGCATCAAAGCGCGGTTTGCGATAAACGCCAGCGCTCGCACTTAAATGGCCCGTGGCGGAACTTCGTCGATCGGGGTGACCGTCACGACGGTCGGTTGATTGAAGCGCGCTTCAATCATACGCCAGTGTGCGGCCTCTTTCTCCTTGCGCGCCACCGCCTGCAATTCGCGGTGTCCGGCGAAAATGATGAAGCCGAACAGCACGCAGGCCGGATAATTCTTCCAATAAAAAACGAGGTAGGCCGCACCGGCCAATGCCACGACTTTACCCGCGTGTGCCGCGATCTGCGTGGCGCGCAGATACGGAAAACGCATCGCCAGCAAAGCCCGTAACACTCGACCGCCATCCATTGGAAAAGCGGGGAGCAGATTGAACACGCCGAGGATCAAATTCACGAGAACCAGATAGCGCCCCAGACCGGGCAGACTGAGTTCAAAATAAGCCCAGTTCCATCCCTCGGGGAACCGCACGAAAATCAACAGCACCCCGATGATCAGGTAATTCACCGCCGGTCCCGCGAGTGCGATGATGATTTCTTCACGGGGTCGACGCGGAATCGATTCCATCTCCGCCATACCGCCAATCGGTAGCAGCAGAATACGTGGCACCCGGATGCCGAAATAACGCGCTGCTGCCGCGTGTCCCAGTTCGTGCAGAGTAACGCACACGAACATCACCACGGTCCCCAGTGTGAGCCACGCCGCGCCTTGCCACGCGGCGGCCGTCCAGCCTTGCCACGCCACGTAGGCGAGCAGCAGGAAAAAACTCGCGTGCACCGAGAGTTGGATGCCGCGGATGCGGAACAAGTTCATTGACCATCGAAGCATTGGATACGTAGTAAACACGCGTTCTCGGGATTCGCCAGCGTGCTTGTCAGGCGACCCTAATCCGCTCCCACTTGTTCCCATGACTGATCTCGCCACCAAACCGCCGACCATCCTCGTCATCGATGACGACGCCGAAGTGCGTTACTCGCTGGGTCGCGTGCTCTCTTCGAAAAAATACCAGGTCATCGAAGCAGCCAGCGGCGAACTGGGCGTGGCCGCGGTTAAAAAAGGTCCGCTGCCCGACCTCATCTTTTTAGACATCCGCATGAGCGGCATGAGCGGCATCGAGGCCCTCCAGCACATCCGCTCCGTCAATCCGAAGCAGCTGGTCGTCTTGATGACCGCCTTCGGCACCGCGCAGACCGCCATCGAGGCGATGAAATACGGCGCGTTTGACTACATCATGAAGCCCTTCGATCCGGCGAAGGTCCTCACAATCGCCGAGAACGCGCTCAAGGCCCACGCCGACATGCGCGCGGTGGTGAATTACAAGCCCACCATCAACAGCGACGACTACAAGGAGGGTATCGTCGGCTCGTCGCCGGTCATGCAGGATGTATTCAAAGTTATCGGACAAGTCACCGCCAGCGACGTGACCGTGATGATCACGGGCGAGAGCGGCACCGGCAAAGAGCTCGTCGCGCGTTCCATCTGGAAGCACTCGCATCGCGCTGCCAAGCCGTTCATCGCCGTCAATTGCGCCGCCATTCCCGACAACTTGATCGAGAGCGAACTCTTCGGTCACGAGAAGGGCTCTTTCACGGGCGCGGCCAATCAGCGCCTCGGCAAGTTCGAGCTGTGTGACGGCGGCACCATCTTCCTCGATGAAATCGGCGACATGGCCCTGGCCACGCAGACGAAGATTTTGCGCGTGCTCCAGCAGGGCGAAATCCAGCGCGTCGGCGGCACCGAGACGATCAAGGTCGATGTGCGCATCCTCGCCGCGACCAACAAGGATCTCGAGGAAATGGTGAAGGCGAAAACCTTCCGCGAAGATCTTTATTACCGCCTCAATGTCGTGCGCATCCGCATGCCGGCGTTGCGTGAGCGCGTGGCCGATGTGCCGCAAATCCTTGATTTCTGCCTGCAGAATCTCCTGAAGCAGAAAAAAACCCGCGTGAGCAAAGTCTCTCCCGAGGCGCTTGCCGTGCTCACCCGTTACCGCTGGCCGGGCAACGTGCGTGAACTCGAAAACGTCGTCTATCGCAGCGCGGTGATCGCGCAGGGCGACACGATCCTCCTGAAGGATCTGCCGGCCGAGGTGCGCGAAACCGTGGGTGGGATCGTTCCGACGGTCACCACCGTGGACAGCGCGCCGCCCTTCGAAACCGCCCGCGTTGCATCCGCCGAGAGTGCGGCCCTCGCCACGGCACAAGTGGTCGCCGAAAGCATTGCTTCGGGCGAACCCGCGTTATCCATCCCGCACGCGCTGGATTTCCTGCACCGCGAACTCAGCTTGCAGTCCGAGCCGATTCTTGAGCGTCTTGAACGCGAAATGATCGTGCGCGTGCTCGCCGCCACCGAGGGCAATCTGCTCAAGGCGTCCGAGCGCCTGGGCATGACCCGCGCGACGTTGCGCAAACGCGTAGATGAACTGGGCCTGAAGATCTAAGCATACGCAGGCTCGGTTGGATCTGGGTTTAACCGGACAATAAAAAAGGCGTCCTGAAATCAGGACGCCTTTTTTTGCGGACCGGCACATGCGGCCCGAGCGGTTTACTTTTTGAAACCGTCCGGATGCTGCGAGTGCCACTTCCAGGCGGAAGCGACGATCGGCTCGATCGTGGTGAACTTCGGCTCCCAGTTGAGCTCGGTCTTGGCCTTGGTGGAATCGGCGTAAAGTGCGGGCGGATCGCCGGCACGGCGGGGAGCAGTGACGTAGGGGACTTTCTTGCCGGTGACTTTCTCTACAGCCTGGATGACTTCGAGCACGGAGGTGGGCGTGCCGGTGCCTAGATTATAGAAGAGCGCGGTGCCTGGCTTTTCTAGTTTGTCAAACACGGCGATATGGGCGCGGCTCAAATCATCGACGTGCACGTAGTCGCGGAGGCAGGTGCCGTCCGGAGTAGGGTAGTCGGTGCCGAACACCTGCACGTTCTCGCGTTTGCCGATGGCGGCATCGATCACGAGCGGGATGAGGTGCGTCTCGGGATTGTGGCATTCACCGATACGACCGTCCTCGGCTGCGCCGGCGGCGTTGAAATAGCGGAAGGCAGCGAAGCTCAGGCCATATGCGTGCGCGAACGACTTGAGCGCGTTCTCGATGTCGAGCTTGGTCTGGCCGTAAGGATTGATCGGGGCCTGCGGCATGGTCTCAACCAGCGGCATTTTCTCGGGAATGCCGTAGGTCGCGCAGGTCGAAGAGAAGACGAACTTCTTCACGCCGGAGCCAATCATGCAGCGCAACAAGTGGAGCGTGGAGGCGACGTTGTTGAAATAATACTTCAACGGATCGGTCACGCTCTCGCCGACATAGGCGAAGGCCGCGAAATGCATAACAATGTCGATTTTCTCTTTGCGGAGAATCTTTCCGACTTCGCTCTCGTTGCCGAGGTTGACGGAGTAGAAAGGCACATCCTTGTCCACCGCGGCTCGATAGCCGAAGACAAGGTTGTCGAGCACGACGGGGTTGTGCCCCGCAGCGATTAATTGCCGAACACAGTGACTACCGATGTAGCCCGCTCCACCAACAACAAGGACGTTCATATTTGGAGCCTAGGCTTGTATTGCGTTTATGGTCCGGTTGGCTAGCGGTTTTTCCTGCTCATGTCGTTTAAATCCCCGCGCATCGTCATCACCGGAGTCGGTCTCACCGCCCCCAATGGCAACACGTTGTCCGAATTCCGCCAAAATCTCCTTAACGGGGTAGGCGGCATCGAAAAAAAGGAGATTCGCTACATGGGCGAATTGCTCGCCGGCGTCTGCCATTACGACGCCCTTAAATACCAGACGAAGAAAGAACTTCGCGTGGGCACCCGCGCCGGCTCCATCTCGATCTACTGCGCCCGCGAGGCTGTTACGGACAGCAAAATCGACTTCGCCAATTTCCCCAAAGATCGCATCGGCATCTACGTCGGCACCACCGAGCACGGTAACGTCGAGACCGAGAACGAAATCTACGCCATTTCGAAGTTTAACTACGACACGAAGTATTGGTCGCACTACCACAACCCGCGCACGGTTTCCAACAACCCCGCCGGTGAAGTCTCGCTCAATCTCGGCATCACCGGTCCCGCCTACACGATCGGCGCCGCCTGTGCCGCCGGTAACATGGGCCTCATCCACGCCGCGCAAATGCTTCGTCTCGGCGAAGTGGATCTCGCGATCTGCGGCGGCGTCAGCGAATCGATCCACACCTTTGGCATCTACGCCGGTTTCAAATCCCAGAACGCCCTCGCGACGCACCCCGACCCGCTGAAGGCGTCGCGTCCGTTCGACAAGGCCCGCAACGGCATCGTCATCTCCGAGGGCGGCGCGCTCTACACGCTCGAACGTCTCGACGACGCCCTTGCACGCGGCGCCAAAATCTACGGCGAAATCGGCGGTTACTGCGTGAACTCCGACGCTTCCGACTACGTGTTGCCGAACCCCGGCCGCCAGGCCGAGTGCGTGCGCAAAGCCCTGACCAACGCAGGCCTGAACGCGCACGACATCCACATCGTCAACACCCACGCGACCGCCACGCCGATGGGCGACATCCAGGAGTGCGAAGCGATCCGCGCCGTCTTCGGCGAGAATTGCCCCGACACCTACATCAACAACACGAAGAGCTACATTGGCCACTGTATGGGCGCGGCCGGCGCGTTGGAGTTGGCGGGCAACCTGCCGTCGTTTGACGATCTGATTGTCCACCCGACGATCAACGTCGATGACCTCGATCCGCAGTGCGCGTTGCCAGGTCTGGTGATTAATCACCCGAAAAAGGTCGGTAAAGTTGACGCCATCCTGAACAACTCATTCGGTATGCTCGGCATAAATTCCACGTTGATTGTGAAACGCTACGTGGCGTAATCTTGCCCCTTACATTCTCAAAATGACGAAAGACGAAACCAAACAAGCGGTCCTCGAAATCATCGCCGACATCGCGCCGGACGAAGATATCTCCAATCTGAAATCCGACGTTCGCCTCCGCGACCAGATGCAATTGGATTCAATGGACTTCCTCGACATCGTCATGGAGCTCCGCAAGCGCCACAACATCGAGGTGCCCGAGGCCGATTATCCGCAGCTCGCTTCGCTCGATAGCTGCGCCGATTACCTCACGCCAAAGTTCACCGCGCTCGGCAAGTAAGCCGGCCCGACTTCGATTCCACAGGGCCTGACCTCGCGTCAGGCCTTTTTTGTAGCCGCATGAACACCTCCACCCACTACGACGTCGCCATCATCGGAGCTGGCATGTCCGGCCTCGCCGCCGGCATCCGTCTCGCACACTTCGGCAAGAAGGTGTGCATCTTCGAACGGCACAACGTTACGGGTGGACTCAACAGTTTTTACAGCATCGACGGGCGCAAATACGACGTGGGCCTACACGCGATGACCAACTTCGTGCGCGCCGGCGTCAAAGGCACGCCGCTCACCAAGCTCCTTCGCCAGCTGCGCATCGAGCGCGACGAGTTTGCCCTCTGCGAACAAAAGCGTTCGCGCGTCGCGTTCGGCCCGCGTGGCGAAGTGTCGCTTACATTCACCAACGATTTCACTGTTTTTGAAAGCGAAGTCGCCCGCCAGTTTCCCGCGCAGATCGACGGCTTCCGGCGCCTCGTCGCGCTCATTCGCACCTACGATGACGTCTCGCTCGGCGCGTTGCCTGAGTCAGCTCGCACCGTGATTCGTCGCCACGTGACGGATCCGCTGCTCGAAGACATGCTGTTCTGCCCGGTCATGTATTACGGCAGCGCGACCGAGCACGATATGGAGTTCGGCCAGTTCGTGATCATGTTCAAGGCACTCTTCTTGGAAGGCTTTGCCCGTCCGCTCGATGGAGTGCGCGTGATCCTGCGCGTGCTCCTCGATAAATACCGCGCCGCCGGCGGCGAGCGGCGCATGAAGTGTGGCGTCCAAAAGATCATCACGCGCGACGGCTACGCGAGTGCGTTGCTCCTTGATGACGGCACCGAGGTCACCGCCACGCATGTCATCAGCACGGTCGGCGCGCCGGAGACTGAAGCGCTGTTGAACTCTCAACTCTCATCTCTCAACTCCCAACTTTCCGCACCGACCGGCGCGCTCAGCTACACGGAGACGATCACGGTCCTGGATCGTGAGCCGTCTGCGCTAGGCTGGGGGGACGACACCATCGTTTTCTTCAACGACTCGGAGAAATTCACCTACGCCCGCAGCGAGGCGCAGGTTGATACGCGCAGCGGCGTCATCTGTATGCCGAACAACTTCGACTTCGGGCCCGATACGCATCTACCTGAAGGGCTTTTCCGGTGCACCTGTCTAGCGAGCTACGACCAGTGGGTGAACCTGCCGGAAGACCAATACCTCGCGGACAAAGCCCGCTGGTATGCCGAAATCCAGAAGAGCGCGCAGCGTTTCCTTCCGGCGTTGCCAACACCTGACGCGCTGGCGAAAGCCACGCTGGCGACCGACATGTTTACGCCGCGCACGATCATCAAATACACGGGCCGTCTCGGAGGCGCGATCTACGGTTCGCCGCAAAAAATCCGCGACGGCCGCACTGCGATCGACAACCTCTACATCGCAGGAACAGACCAGGGTTTCCTTGGAATTATCGGCGCGATGCTCAGCGGCATCTCGATGGCGAACTTCCACATCCTCGCAGGAGGGAAGTAAACGATTTCCGCGGCTACCAAGCCGCTTCAATCTCAGCGGCGGTTAGCGTGGGCACACCGGCGTCATTCGCAAATGCCCGCCACTTCGCCAAGGCTGCGCGCACCTCGTCGATAATCCGGGCCGCTTCCTTCGCATCCAGAGATTCCGACGCCGCGAGTTTCTTCAGGTGCTCCAGTCCCGCGCGTCGGCGTTCGCCGCACACGGCCATGCCGCGTTCGGGCATTTGTTGAGCGCTCGTAAACGTGAGGTCATAAGCAGGCCCGAGAGTCCACGCGCGGTTACGATAAATAAAACCGTGGTTCTTCGCGTGGTCATCGCGATTGCCGGCGAGCACGTTGAACACGGCCCGACGATAGGCGCGCCAGACTTCACGTTCATCCTTGGTGAGACGGCGCGTGGCGCGTAGCAGCGTCTGATAATCCAGATCGCCGCCGCCCGCATGCAGCAAACTACCGAGCGTGTGGTGATGCAGACGCTCCGCACCTTCGCGGTCGAAACGCTTCACCGCAAAGTGACGACGCACGCCGTCCGCGTGTTTTGTCTCCAGTAAACGCGTCTCTGGGAAATCCACGCCCGCCGCACGCGCCATGCGCGCATAAGCTTCTTCCAGCGGCCCCGCCGTGCCATCGCGTGTCGTGTCGAATTTGACGATCCATGACGAATAGCCATCCGCCACCACCGCGGCGGCCTGCGCCGGACCGGTGCCCGAATCGGGCAAATTGAGCAACGCCTTGGGGCGCGCACCGCCGGCCGATGAACCGATTTGCGCGAGCACATCCAGATCGATCTCGCCGCTTTTTTCCGCCTCGGCCGCGGCGGTGTAGAGATCGGGCAGGGTGACTTCGCCGGGCGCAGACACGTCGAGCTCCGGCGTGTAATCGAGCGCGCCCATCGCGCGTTGACCGACGTAGGCCAGCATCATGAGCGGAGTCACCGCATGCTCCGGCGTGCCGCGTTCACGGAACCATGCGGTCATCACGCGACGGCCCCAATGATCGGGTAGCGAGTCTTCAAACAAACCGTGCAAACGCATCGTCGGCACCGCCGTATCGCGCGCCTTCACACCCGAACTCAGCGACAGGTGAAACGGCGACAGCTCGTGTCCGCTTGCGATGAACTCTGCCGCGTATTCAAAAAAAATCCCTCCACGCGCGACCGCGAGTTCACCGACCTTGATCCCTTGATAATTCACCGTGACCCGACTCATGACGTTTTCCTCCGTCCGCGTTTTCGTTCCGGCTGCGTGAGGTCATCGAGAGACACACCTGCGAGATCCTGGCCGCGACCGATCTGGTCAAACGCCTCCAGCCAATCGAGGACTTCAAACACCTTTAGCAACCGCGCCACAGCGATGCGTCCGGTGCGCTCAAACAACACATAGGTAGGTGTCTTCATGCCGGCCCGAAGAGCCATTTCGTCTTGAGTCCACCCGCGTTGCAACCGGTGCTCCCGCACGCGAATAGCCAGATCTTTGGCTACTTCTTGTGTGGATTTAAGCGATAACATATAATTAATAAACCTATATAAACTCGGTTTATCAATAATATAGTATCGATAAATACGGCCCGTGCATTCCATCGGCCAAGGCTTATCAAAGCTGGTCATGTGCTGGCACGACTGCACGCTCGATCCAATCAACGACATGTCCGCCCTCCTTTCACTGCGTCCCGTCGCAACCCTGCGCACACCTTTTGCTGAAAAATTCGGCGTGCCGCGGCAGAGCGGATTTATCCCGGAAGCCGAGGGCCGCGTGGAATTCCTCCCTGAGTTTTCCGCGCCGGATTTCGTGCGTGGACTGACTGCGTTTTCTCACATCTGGCTGGTGACGGGGTTTCATCAAAACCCACCCTGGACAGGTGCCGCAACCGTGCGTCCGCCCCGGCTCGGCGGTAACGAGCGGGTAGGGGTGTTCGCTTCGCGCGCACCCAATCGCCCCAATGGACTTGGCTTGTCTCTCGTGCGGCTGCTGGCGATCGAAGACGGTGTATTGCGCGTCGCCGGTATCGACGCGGTGGAGGGCACGCCGGTTTACGACATCAAGCCTTACCTGCCGTGGTGCGAAGCGCGCACCGAGGCGACTTCGGACTGGTCGCAAAGCACACCGTTTGCCCGCGAGGAAACCGCCGTGCAACTTACGCCCGAGATTGCCGCGTTACTCGGAGAGACGACGGTGCGACTGGTTCGCCAGGTTCTGCGTCTCGACTTGCAACCCGCCTACCAAGACGAGCCCGAACGCATCTACGGGATGGCGCTTGCCGGTTGGAATATCAGCTGGCGCGCATTGCCGGACAACGCCGTCGAAGTCATTTCAGTTACGCGCCTGCCGTCTTAAAACAATACGGGCAGGATTTCTCGTAAACGTAGCGCTCGTCGCGTTGCTCTGCGAGGGTCAGTGGCATCTGGCATACCCAGCACAACGCGGAGCCGGTTGGTTTTAGGTCGGCATTCACGCCCACGCGACGGTCAAACACGAAACATTCGCCTTCGTAATGTGCGCCGCCGCACTCCTCGAAATATTTGAGAATCCCGCCGTCGAGCTGGAATACGTTTTCAAACCCCTCGCGCATCATGAGCGGACCGGCCTTCTCGCAGCGGATTCCGCCCGTGCAAAACATCACGATCGGTTGCGTTTTTAATTCCTCGGGCAACTTGCTCACCGCGTCGGGAAACGCGCGAAAGGTGTTGATGCGGGGATCGATCGCACCGGTGAACGTGCCGAGGCGCACTTCGTAGTCGTTGCGCGTGTCGAGCAGCGTGATCTTGCGGCCTTCGTCGAGCCACTGCTTCAGAGTCTTCGGGGAAAGTTTCGGGGCCGGTTTGCGCGCCGGATCGATGCCTTCAAGACCAAAGGATATGATCTCTTTTTTGATCTTCACCAGCATCCGGTTGAACGGCTGGTCGCCGCTGAAACTTTCCTTGGGCGTGAGATCGTCCAGACCGCGCAGTGTGCGGATCTCGGCGAGGAGCGCGTTCACGTTGTCCGTCGGGCCGGCAACGAAGAGATTGATGCCTTCCGTGCTCAGCAAGATCGTGCCTTTTAATCCCTGGGCGATGCTCACCTCGAGGAGCCGGTCGCGGATGGCCGGGAGTTCGTCGCTCTCGAACGGCGTGAACTTGTAGCTGGAAATGTTGAGAAAGGCCGAAGACATGGCTGGGTGCACTGTGAAGGCCTCGCCGAGGTTTCGCCAAGCGCGGATATTTGCACCGGTTTTGTATGAATGAATCCGGAACGCTCAGCCTTGCGTAGGGACTAACCGCAGCATGAGCACCCTTCCTCCCATCGCAGAAACGATCTCCCAAGGCGGCCGCACCGGTTCCGTCGAAACCGCCCAAGAAGGCTTTAATCTCCATTTTAAGGCTCCTTCGGCCGAAAACTCCCAAGGCCTTACTCCTGAGCATCTGTTCGGTGCAGCTTGGGCGGCCTGTTTCAACGGCGCGGTCAAATACATCGCCAAGGAGTCGGGCCATGCGGACGACGGCATCACCGTGACCGCGCATGTGCAGCTGCATCCGGAAGGACCGCAGCCGTTCTCTGTCGAGTTGTTGGTGAGCATTCCCGGTCTCGACGAACACAAGGCCGAGCATGTCGTGGCCAAGGCTCATGCGATGTGCGCCTACTCGAAGGCGACCAAGGGCAACGTCTCGGTGAAGATCACCCTCGATTGAGGTGTCCCGCGCAGGACGCGCCCGATGGAGGCCGAGGCACCCGTCGGTTGACGTGACGCTTGCGTGAGGTTCACGACGCAGGCAGTCCTGAGGGTTTTATGCCCTGGATTGCCGCCAGTTTATTGTCCGCCTTCTTCCTCGGGTTTTACGACCTGAGCACGAAGCATGCGGTGCGCGATAATGCCGTGCTGCCGGTGCTGTTTTTTGCCAACGTATGCAGCACGGCGGTCTGGCTCCTGTTGCTCGCCCTAGACAACTCCGCGCTGGTGGCGCTGCCGGTGGCATTGCAAGTCGATGCGTTGACCGGCACGCAACACCTGCAACTACTGCTCAAATCCACCATCGTTGCGGCGTCCTGGCTGTGCAGTTATTTCGCTCTCAAGAGCCTGCCGCTTTCCATCGCTGCGCCCATCCGCTCGACCGGTCCCATGTGGACGCTCTTTGGTGCGCTGCTCGTCCTCGGTGAGCGTCCGAACTGGATCGAGATGCTGGGCGTGGGGATCACCCTCGCGTCCTTCGTCGGCTTGTCACTCGCCGGTGCCCGCGAAGGCATTCACTTCCATAAAAACAAAGCGATCGCCTGGCTCCTTGCCGGGACTTTGCTCGGCGCGGTCAGTGGACTCTACGATAAGTTCCTCATGGCGCATGCCGGCTTTCGAGCCGGGACCGTGCAGTGTTGGTTTTCGATCTACCTCGCGCTCATTTTTCTGCCGCTCGTCATCGGATGGAAACTGCGCTGGTGGCCGCGCAACACGTTCCAATGGCGCTGGACGATTCTCGGTATTTCGTTCGCCCTGCTGATTGCCGACTTCCTTTATTTCGACGCCCTCCGCAACCCCGAGGCCCTGGTCTCGCTTGTCTCCAGTTTGCGCCGAGGCAGCACCTTGGTGGCGTTTGCGGGCAGCCTGTGGCTCTTCAAAGAAGCCAACGGACGCCAAAAGATCATCCCGGTCCTCGGCATCCTGACCGGCATCGTGCTGACGGTGGTTGGATAAAACCCCCTTGCGCCCGTCCGCCGCGCGCCTTCACTCGTTTCCTTTACCCGCATGGCTTACGACTGGCTCAAAGGTGTTGCAGATGAATACGACGTCATCGTCATTGGCTCCGGCCTTGGCGGCATGACTGGCGCGAACGTGCTCGCGAAGGCCGGACACAAGGTCCTCCTCCTTGAACACCACTACCAGTTCGGAGGCCTCGCCACGTGGTTCACCCGCAAGGGCGGTCACATCTTCGACATCTCCCTGCACGGTTTCCCGAGCGGCATGATCAAGAGCTGCCGCCGTTACTGGACCAAGGAAATCGCCGACTCCATTCACCAACTCAAGGACGTGCGGTTCGTGAACCCGCAGATGGACGTGTGGACCACCTTCACCCGCGAGGATTACACCCGCGTGCTCGTCGAGCAGTTCAAACTTCCTTTGGCCCAGGTCGAATCGTTCTACGACCATCTGCGGGCGATGAACTACTACGATAACAATACCGAGACCACCGGGCAGATGTTCAACCGGTTCTTCCCCGGCCGTCCCGATGTGCACCGCCTGCTGATGGAGCCGATCTCCTACGCCAACGGTTCCAACTTCGATGATCCCGCGATCACCTTCGGCATCGTGTTCTCCAATTTCATGGGTGCGGGCGTGTTCACGTTCCAAGGAGGCTCCGACGTGCTCATTGAAAAAATGGCCGACGAGCTCCGTAAAAACGGCGTCGAGCTTCGCAAAAAAGTCCTCGTCGATAAAATCCTCATCGAAGAGCGTGACGGTAAAAAAGTGGCCTGCGGTATCGTCGCCAAGAGCGGCCGCGTCATCCGCGCCAAGGCGATTCTTTCCAACGCCAACATCAAGAACACCATCTTCCGCCTCGCCGGCGAAGAGAACTTCCCAGCCGATTTCATCGAGCAGGCCAAGGCCGTGCGCATCAACACCAGCTCGTGTCAGGTCTATCTCGGCATCCGCAAGGGCGAGTCAATCCCGCACATCGGCGACCTCGTGTTCACCTCGGAAGCGCCGGCTTACAGCAACGAGGAACTCACTTCCATCAACACGACGAGCCGCACGTTCTCGGTGTATTATCCCGACACGCGCCCCGGCTCGGACCGCTACACCGTGGTCGCGTCCCTAAACGGCCGTTACCCCGACTGGAATTCGCTTTCGGAGGAAGACTACGAAAAGGAAAAAGAACGCATGATCGAAGAGAGCATCGTGGCTCTCGAAAAATACATCCCGGATGTGCGCGCCAAAATCGATTGGAAGGAGGCGGCCACACCACGCACCATCGAGCGATATACGACTCATTTCCAAGGCACCTCATTCGGCACGAAGTTTGAAGGCCTGCCGGTCTCGATGAATTTGTCCGAAAAGCTCCCCGGCCTCTTCCACGCCGGCAGCGTCGGCATCATCATGTCGGGCTGGTTGGGCACCATTAATTACGGCGTGATCACCTCCAACAAGATCGACAAATACCTCTTCGCATTGAAACAGCAGGCGTCCGTTGCCTGATCCCGTCCGTTATTTCGTTACCCACTAAAATGAAACTCCTGCTCCTTCTGACCGCTCTCTTTACCGCTTCCGTCACCACCATGCACGCCGCCGAATCCGTTTTCGATATCACCGTCAAAGACATCAAGGGCACCGACGTCTCCCTCGACGCCTACCGCGGCAAGGTGTTGCTCATCGTCAACGTCGCGTCGAAGTGCGGCTACACGAAGCAATACACCGGCCTCGAGGCGCTTTACGCCACCTACAAGGAGCGCGGCCTCGTCGTTCTCGGTTTCCCCTGCAACCAGTTCGGCGGACAAGAGCCGGGCACCGAGGAAGAAATCGCCGCGTTTTGCTCCACGAAGTTCGATGTGAAGTTCCCGCTGTTTTCGAAGCTCGAGGTCAACGGTTCCGGTCGTGCGCCGCTCTATACGTTCTTGTCCGGCGAAGGTTCGAAATTCCCCGGTAAGATCGGCTGGAATTTCAACAAGTTCCTCGTCGGTCGCGACGGCCAGGTGATCGCCCGCTACGAGTCGAAGGTTGCACCCGAATCCACCGAGTTGATCGCCGCCGTCGAGGCTGCGTTGGCGCCGAAGTAAGAATTCGGAATTTTGGACAGGATGGACGGGCTATAAGGCAGGATGAATTCATCCCAGATTGTATCCTGTTAATCCTGTCAAAAATTCCGACGTTCCCTTCCTCACGGACTACGCGCATCTCTGAGCCATGTCGTTTTCCTCCCTCGGGCTGTCCGCGCCGATCCTGCAAGCTCTGACCGAGCGTGGCTACCTCGCGCCGACCCCCATTCAGTCCGCCGCGATTCCGCCCATCTTGCGCGGCGGCGATGTGTGGGCTTCGGCGCAAACCGGTTCGGGCAAGACTGCGGCGTTTGTCCTGCCGATCATCGAGCGTTTGGTGACGGACGGCCCGCGTGGTCGCGGCCGTTACGTGCGCGCGCTCATTCTTGTGCCGACACGCGAACTCGCGGCGCAGATCGCGGGTGAAATCCAGGACTACAGCCAGCATCTTGCGCAGGATTCCGCGCTCAAAACACTCGTCGCCGTCGGCGGTGTTTCCATCAACCCGCAGATGATGGCCCTCGGCGGCGGTGCCGACATCATCGTGGCGACGCCCGGCCGCTTACTCGATCTGATCGATCACAACTCCGTGTCGCTGTCGCATGTCGGCACGTTGGTGCTGGACGAAGCCGACCGGCTCTTCGCACTCGGATTTGCGGATGAATTGAATCGCATCATCGCCCTGCTACCGGCACGCCGGCAGAGCCTGCTCTTTTCGGCGACATTTCCTCCGGCGGTCTGGAAACTTGCGGAGAACCTTCTCCTGAATCCGACACGCATCGAGATGCCGTCCGAGCCGGCCGATGCGCCGGACATCCAGCAACGCGCTTTCGAGGTCGATGTGCCGATGCGCACGCAACTCCTCCGTAATCTGATCGAGTTGAATGGCTGGACGCGCGTCCTCGTTTTCGTCGCCACCAAATACGCGACCGAGCACGTCGCCGAAAAACTGAATCGCTCCGGGATTCCCGCCGCCGCCCTTCATGGCGAGCAAAGCCAAGGCGCCCGCACCCAGGCACTCGCGGATTTCAAGGCAAGCAAGGTCCGCGTGCTCATCGCCACCGACCTCGCGTCGCGTGGCATCGATATCGCGAGCCTGCCCGTGGTCGTGAACTACGACCTGCCGCGTTCGCCGGACGACTACACGCACCGGATCGGACGGACCGGACGGGCAGGGGAGAGTGGGGTCGCCGTGAGCTTCATCAGCGCGGAGACCGACGCGCATTTTCGCGTGATCGAAAAGCGCAACAAACTCTCGATCGAGCGCGAGCAGCTCCCCGGACTCGAGCCCATGGAGACCATCGTGCCGGCCCCGGTGCAGACCGGTGGGATCAAGGGCGCGCGCAAGAGCAAGAAGGACAAACTTCGCGAAGCCGCCGGACTGCCTCCGACGGCACCTGCGCCGAAATCCGCCTCGGCGGAGAAGACCATTCGCCCCGGACAGGAAGAACCGAAAGAGTATTTCTCGTGGTCTCCGCGCACGCCGCCGGGACGGAAGCGTTGATACGTCGTGAGTGGTCGTCGGTCCCATTACCCGTCGCCGGTTTCATATGAAACGCTGGACGCGGTGCTGCCGCGTTTCGGCGCCGCGCGCGATGAACGCGGCGTCGTCGTGCTAGCGGGCGGACGGGTCTATGATGCGGGTATCGTGCTGACGCCGGACGGCGCGACAGTCGTCAGCGACCTGACGCGGAATTTTGGTTACCGCGGCGACGGGCGGCATTGGTTGCAGAACTACCGATGGATGGGGCCGCCGACGCCGGTGGAGGGACGGACTGCGGTGGTCGCGGTGAATTTGGGTAAAGGTTACGCGCACTGGTTGCTGGAGGAGTTTCCACGCTGGTTGAGCCTGCGTGCCGATGAGGCGGAGAACGTAATCGCGCATGACCGCGCGCCGTTCATCAGCGAAGTGTGCGCATTGGCCGGGTTTAAACAGCGGGTGGTTTCGGCGACACGGCACGGACATTGGGTGTGCGAGACGCTGGTGATTCCACCCGTGGTGACGATGGACGCGCGGACGGTGGAAACGGTGAGAGTATTTGCGTTTGGGCAACAACTGCCGGTGTCGGGCTTCGGTGAGAAACTCTACATCACGCGGGAAAACGCGACGCGACGGCGGGTGGGCAACGAAGGCGAATTGTGGGCGCAGCTAGAGCGGCGCGGGTTTGTGAAGTTGCAGTTGGAGGCGATGTCTTGGCGCGAGCAAGTGGCGGCGTTTGCGGCGGCGCGAGTCGTGGTGGCACCTCATGGCGCGGGGCTGGCGAATGTCGTTTTCTGCCGCGAAGGAACGCGCGTGGTGGAGTTTTTTAATCGGTCGTATGTGAACCCGTGTTTCGAGCACTGGGCGCGCGCGGCGCGATTGGATTATCGTGCGGTGGTTCCGGCAGGCGAGGGACCAGTCGGCAAGGAGCGTAATGCCAATCGCGAGGATATCATGGCCGATGTCGGCGGTATCCTGCGCGCGTTGGAGGGATGAATCTGAGGCAGATGTTTGTGGTTTTCACTTCGATGAAACCGTGCAAATTCTCAGCCATGCCCCACGTCCCTGTCATTGCGTTGATCGTCTTTTTTTGGGTCGGTTCGCTCGGAGCGCAAACCGTGTCCCGCTCTGAATTCGGCTCGGCCGAGGCGAGTAGCGCGGCGATGGTCGGCATTCTTTACGATTTGAAACAGGACCAGGCGCGTAAACCCATGAAGATGGACATTCCCGCCTATGGCCGGCTGGTCGATGAATTCATCGCGAGCAAGTGGGACGAAAGCGTGTTGAACCGGTATTTTCGCGCCGCCCGCCCACTTTACACGACGCAGGTGTTTATCCCGCTCATTTCAGCCAACGCCGCACCCAAGGCGTTTGGAGTGGACGGCATTGTGAAACCGATGTTCTGGCTTATTCACTACAAAGGCCAAATCTCTCCGCCCACCTCCGGACAGTGGCGTTTCTGGGGCTACGGCGAGGAAGTGTGCAGCGTGGCGATCAACGGGAAAAACGTGCTTCTGAGCAACTGGAAGGAAATCACCACGCCTTCCGTGAAATGGAAGTCGCCCGAGCCACCCGGCCAGCCTGCCGCCAGCGGCTACCTCAAGGCTGGCGACTGGATAGATCTCAAGGCCGGCGAAGTGGTGGACATCGATGTGCTCATCGGTGAGCGCGGCGGCGGCGTGTTTGCCTCCTATTTGCTCATCGAAAAACGGGGCGATCATTATGAAATGCTCAACGGCAAGCCCGTGCTCCCGGTTTTCCAATTGGCACCTTATGACACCCCGCAGCCGCAATCGGTGAAACAGGGTCCGGTGATCGCGACAAAGGGCCCGATTTGGAACGGCCTGCAATAGGGCAGGGGGGCTATTTCCAAACTTGCAGGAACGGGGCGGGAACGGTGTGGTTTACGTTCCCATGTCACAAGCTGTCACCGACCTCATCCCGCACCGTCCGCCTTTCCTGTTTGTTGACGATATCGTGTCCGAGACAGCCGACGGACTCGTTGCCCGCCGCACTTGGCGCGCCGAGGAAGATTTCTACAAGGGGCATTATCCGAATGCCCCGATCACGCCCGGCGTGTTGTTGTGTGAAGCGGTGTTTCAGACCGGCGCTCTTTTCATGGCCCGTCAGGCACAGGCCGCCGGCGCGAAACCGGGTGAAGGCGTGCCGCTTCTCGCCAAGATCTCCGACGTGCGCTTCCGCAACCCGGTTTACCCCGGCGACCAGATCGTCATCGAAGTGAAAAAAAAGGAAATGATGGGCGGTTTCACCATGATGAACGGTGCTGTTAAAAAAGCCGACGGCACGCGCGTGCTGACGGTTGATTTCGCCGTCGCCTGGAAGACCCCCGAGGGCCAGCAGCAGCAGGCGCAGCAATGAGCGATTTCCTCAATCTCACCGGCAAGACGATCCTCGTGATCGGCGTCGCCAACAAGAAAAGCGTCGCGTGGTTCACCGCGAAGACGCTGGAGGAGCAGGGCGCCACCGTTCTCTACAGCGTGCGTTCACCCGCCCGCAAAGCCTCGCTTGAAGCCACGCTCGCCGGAAAGCCGGTGTTCGTTTGCGATGTCGAGGCCGAGGGCTCTGCGGAGTTGCTCGCCGCCGAGATTCGCGCCGCCGGCTACGAGACGATCCACGGCATCGTTCACTCGATCGCTTTCGCCAACTACAGCGAGGGCTTCAAGCCCTTCCACGAGACCAAGCGCAAAGATTTTCTGCAGGCCACCGCGATCTCGGCTTTCTCGCTCGTCGAAGTCGCCAACGCCTTCAAGCCGTTGCTCGCAAAACACGCTTCGGTCGTGACCATCGGCATCTCGTCGCTGCTCGTGACGCCGGACAACTACGGCTACATGGGGCCGATCAAGGCGGCTCTCGATTCCGCATCACGTTTTCTCGCCAAATCCTTCAGCGATCACAGCGAGGTCCGCTTCAACGTCGTCGGCGCCGGGCCGCTCAAAACCAGTGCCTCGGCGGGCATCCCCGGATATTTGGAGAGCTATCTCTACGCGGAAAAACTCACCCTCCGTAAACGCAATCTCGCCACGCAGGAAGTCGCCAACACCGCGGTGTTCCTTCTCAGCGAACGCAGCAGCGGACTCAACGCAACCACGGTCACGGTGGATGCCGGCCTCGGCAGCAACTTCTTCGATAAGGAAATTGTGCGTCTGACGATGCGCATGGAAAACAAAGCCTGATGCGCTTCGCCCACACGTGCATCGAATCGCTGGCCGTCGCACTGCCTGACGAGATCATCACCACCACGCAGGTGGAGGAAACCCTGCGTCCGCTCTACGAACGCCTGAAGCTTCCCTTTGGCCGTCTCGAACTCATGACGGGCATTCGCGAGCGTCGCGTATGGCCGCAGGGCACGCGTCCGTCCGATGCCAGCGCGGCTGCCGGCAAGGCTGCGCTCGCCAAGTCCGGTCTGCGCGCCGAACAGGTTGAGCTCTTTATCCACAGCGCCGTCTGTCGCGACATGATGGAGCCCGCCACCGCGTCGTTCGCCCATCGCAAGATCGGACTTCCCACCACCGCGCAAATTTTTGACGTATCGAACGCCTGTCTTGGTTTCCTCAACGCTCTGACCGTTGCCGCCGGTATGATTGAAAGCGGTCAAATCAAATGCGCGCTCATTGTGTCCGGTGAGAACGGCGGGCCGCTCGTTCAGCAAACACTGAAGACCCTGCTGGAAGCACCACTCGATCGCAACGGCATCAAACCCTTCTTCGCCAATCTTACCATCGGCTCCGGTGCGGTTGGAGCAGTGGTCTGTCACGATTCACTGATCCCGAAAGGTGTGCGTCCGCACCGGCTGCTGGGCGGCATCGCGCGCGCCGCGACGGTTCATAGCGAACTCTGCCAGGGCGACAGCCACGGTGCCGAAGCGCTCGCGATGCAGACTGACAGCGAGGCTCTGCTCACCGCCGGCCTCACGCTCGCCCGCGAGACATGGGACGCGTTCACCGCCGAGACGGGTTATGATGCGGCGACGGCGGACCGCTTCATCTGCCATCAGGTGGGCAGCACGCACCGCCGCAAACTCTACGAGGCGCTCGGCCTCGATTTGACCAAGGATTTTTCCACGTTTGAAACCCTCGGCAACACCGGCTCGGTGGCGCTGCCCGCCACGCTCGCCAAGGCCGTCGAAGCCGGCGCGGTGGGCGAGGGAACCAAGGTTGCGCTGCTCGGCATCGGCAGCGGCCTCAACTGTCTGATGCTCGCACTCGAATGGTAACGATTCCTGATTGGCTCAAGCCGCTCTATCCTTTCACGCCGAAGTCCTTTGAGACGCCGCGCGGTGCCCGCATGAGCTATCTCGACGAAGGCGGCGAGAGCGAGGAGGCCGTGCTGATGCTGCACGGCAACCCGACTTGGTCGTTCTATTACCGCGAACTCGTGCAGGCCGTCTCGCCGACGATGCGCTGCATCGTTCCCGACCACATCGGCATGGGGCTTTCCGAAAAACCCGAGAATTATCCCTACACGCTCGAGGCGCGTATCGGAGATGTGGATGCACTGGTGACGCACTTGGGTGTTAAGCGTATTCACCTCGTGGTGCATGATTGGGGTGGTGCGATCGGCTTCGGTTACGCGGCGCGTTATCCGCAACGCATCGGAAAGCTGGTTGTTTTAAACACCGGGGCATTTCCTTCGCCGCACATTCCCCGTCGCATCGGCGTGTGCAAAACGAAGTTCCCTGGGACGGCGCTCGTTCGCGGCCTCAATGGCTTCGCCGGGCCGGCCGTGTGGATGTCCATGAACCGCCGGAAGCTGAGTTCAGACGAGAAGCGCGGTTTCCTGCTCCCTTACGACTCATGGGCGAATCGAGTGGCCGTCGACGCGTTCGTCAAAGACATCCCCATGGTTCCCTCGCACCCGACCTGGCGCACGCTCAGTGACACGGCTGCGGGCTTGAAACACTTTAAACAAAACCCGGCGCTGATCATTTGGGGCGGACGTGATTTCTGCTTCAATGATCACTTTTTCAACGAGTGGAAAAAACGTTTGCCGCAGGCCCAGACCTATTATCTGGAAGATGCCGGACACTATGTGCTCGCCGACGCCAACACCGAGGCGATCCCGCGCATCACCCAGTTTCTTCGTTAAACGAAAACCTTTCACCCCCTTCTATTCCGATCCATGTCTTCGCCCGCTCAACGCAAAACGCTCTCTCCGCTTGCCGATTTGATCTTTCTCAGCCGCTGGCTGCAGGCGCCTCTTTATGTCGGACTGATCGTCGCGCAGGTTGTCTATGTTTACCGTTTTCTCGTCGAGTTGTGGCATCTGATTGGTTTCGCCGTCCTCGGGCACCTGCCGCCCTCTTCGGTGCCCGCCGGCGTGAATGACACCGAGACGATCGTGATGCTCACCGTTCTGGGCCTCATCGATGTGGTGATGATCGCGAACCTGCTCATCATGGTGATCGTGGGCGGCTACGAGACCTTCGTTTCACGTCTGAATTTGAAGAACCACCCCGACCAGCCCGAGTGGCTTTCTCATGTGAATGCCGGCGTGCTGAAAGTGAAGCTGGCAATGGCCTTGATCGGCATTTCGTCGATCCACCTGCTCAAGACCTTCATCAATGCAGACAAGATGAGCGAGCAGACGATGAAGTGGCAGGTGATCATCCACATCACCTTCGTGTTGTCCGCCGTGGTGCTCGCCTGGATCGACAAGCTCACGCGTCATCCGGCGCGCGATGTCGAGATTGCGCACTAATCACGTCTCTCTGGTAACTGGAACGAGAGCTGCTTTCCGTTGTGCGCAATGTTTCGCGCACCTCCATTTTCACGCCTGCTGACCGCACTCCTATGCTGCGGCCTGTTTGGCTTGAATTTGGGCTCAGTGGAGGCGGGAAACAAAGAAGCCTCCACGCATGAGTTACAGTTCACCAATTCTTCGAATGCCGAGATTCCGTATTTCGTCAGCATCGATAAAGAAAAGGACTCGGGTAAGGCGACTGCTCCGGTAAAACGTTCCAACGAAACACAGTTTTACGCGTTGCTTATCGCGGGTATCGAAGTGCCCGAGCCGGTGCTGCGAGTCCAGGCTTCGGTCAATCCGCCTGCATGCAAAGTGTATGAGGCCGCAGTTGAATATGTGAGAAATAATGGTCCGCCCGCCCTCTGGGGAACGGCGTCCATCTCTCCACTTCATCTTCGGTCACTTAACACTTTGGCTATATGCAACTCACTTTTTTGCGCGGCTTCCGCGTATTCATCCGATCACTTTTCATTGCCTGCACGCTCGCTGTTGCGAGCCGGGCGCAATCCGCGACTCCTCCTGAACCTACGCTCGACCAACGTGTCGCTGACGTAGAGGCCTACATCAACAATAGCGCCCGCACTGCGGATGTCGCTTCAAGGGTCGCCGGACCCGGTCCAGGCCATAATGGATGGATGATGACGAGCGCGGCACTCGTTCTCTTCATGACGCTCCCCGGCTTGGCGTTGTTTTACGGTGGTTTGGTGCGTCGCAAAAATGTGCTGTCCGTGCTGGCGCAATGCATGGCCATCACGGGTGTGGTCACCCTGCTCTGGTGGGGCGTGGGCTACAGTTTGGTTTTCGCTCCCGGAACACCTTATTTGGGAGGCTTGAAATACGTCTTTCTTGAGGGGGTCGGGGCAGCGCCCAATCTCGATTACTCGGCGTGGATTTCGCACTCCGTCTGGTCAATGTATCAGATGATGTTCGCGATCATCACTCCCGCGCTGATCATTGGTGCGATCGCCGAGCGCATGAAGTTCTCGGCCGTCGTGGCGTTCGTGATTCTCTGGATGTTTGCGGTGTATTTTCCCTTGGCCCACATGGTGTGGGGCGTCGACGGTCTCATGAATGGCGTGTGGAACGGCAGTGCGATGATTCGCGCGATCGATTTCGCCGGAGGCACCGTTGTGCATATGTCGGCAGGCTGGTCGGCACTGGTGCTGTGCATTATCCTCGGGCCGCGTATTGGTTTCGGAAAAGAGCCCATGGCTCCGCACAGCATGGTGCTTTGCATGGTGGGCACGGGTATGCTCTGGGTGGGGTGGTATGGTTTCAATGCCGGTTCTGCCGCGGCTGCCGACGGCATCGCAGGGGGCGCATTTTTGGCCACCACCCTCTCAGCTGCCATCGCCTCACTGGTGTGGGCCGGTCTTGAGGTCGTGGTATTTAAGAAAACATCTTCAATCCTCGGCATGTGCTCCGGTGCGGTTTCGGGCTTGGTCGTGATCACGCCGGCCGCAGGCTTCGTCAGTGCCAACGGTGCGGTCATCATTGGTGTTCTGGCCGGTGCGATTCCGTTTCTGTTCTGCGTGAAGCTGAAGGCGGTTTTCGGTTACGATGACGCTCTGGATACATTTGGTGTGCATGCGGTCGGAGGAACATTGGGCGCGTTGCTCACGGGCTTGCTCGCGAACAGTTCGATTAACGCCAATCTCACGGTCGCCAATGGCTACGCCAAGTCCAACGGACTCGCCCATATCGTAGCCAACGGTTCGCTGTGGATTGAGCAGCTCAAAGCGATCGCCCTCACTACCGTGCTGTCGATCGTGGCCACCATCATTATCGCTTACGCAATCAAGGTCGTCATGGGACTTCGTGCATCACCTGAAGTCGAGCGACTCGGCCTCGATATCAGCGAACACAACGAAGAAGGCTACAGCCTGTAATCTTCGCTTACGTGAATCCCCTGACCCGAGAGGCGTAGTCCCGGGGTAGGGATTACGGCGGACAGGTGCGCACTGAACGATTCAGCCCCATGGCGTGCATTTGGGGCCACCTGTCCAGCCAACCACTTTCCATTCTCAAGTTAGTCGTGTGATTTGTGAATGGAGTTCTCCCATGAACACTACAGCCCCCGGCCTAGACCACCGCGGGGCTGTTTTCATATGACGAACAGACATGATGATCTTTAATTCAAAACACGGCCAAGCATCCGAGAGTGGAACGGGAACTGCTTATGCATCTCATTCATGGCATCATCGCCCTCCATTTATCGTATAATCCTAGCCATTTGTGCGTGCTTGGGGTTCTGCGGTTTAAGCTGCATTCACCTGAATGCCGCGCCCGAGGAAACGCCCAGGGACTTGGTGATACTTGAGTCGGTTTACGAGGAGGGACCGGTGTTTGCCGTCAGTCAGGATTTCTCAATCCAAGGCGTCAGTCGGCCCAATCGTGCCGAGCTACCTTCGTTTGTTTTTGGTGTGGATAGGCCGTTGGACGTGTTGATTCCCGTTTTCACACTCGAACGTCTTTTGGACCAGTCTTTGCCGGAAGCTCAAAGTGCCGAAACGAGTGGCATGCGAAACAAGGATCCTCCCGTCCCTCGACGGCAGGTCACTTCGTTCTCCATTGCTCGTTTTAAATCACTCTGAATTTCCGTCTCATGAAACACCTTTTTTCGCGCTACGCGCGACTCATCTTTGCATCTCTTTTAATAGCCTGTGCTCTCACCACGAGCCAGGCTCAGGAAGCCGCACCCGCGGCACCAGCAGCACCGGCTGAGCCTACCGTTGAACAACGCCTGGCCGATCTCGAGGCCTACGTGAACAACACGGCGCGCACGCCGGATGTCGTTTCGAAGATCCCCGGACCCGGTCCCGGCCACAACGCATGGCAGATGGTCAGCACTGCGCTGGTCATTTTCATGACGCTACCCGGTTTGGCTCTCTTCTACGGCGGCTTGGTTCGCAAGAAGAACGTTCTCTCCGTCCTCGCCCAGTGTATGGGTGTCGCCGGTCTGGTTACCATCCTGTGGTGGGCTGTCGGTTACAGCCTGGCCTTCGGTGGCGGCAATGCCTTTATCGGTGATACGACCTTCGCGTTCCTGAAGGGCGTGGAGCCAGGCAACGTCGGCGCCGGTTACTATTGGATCAGTGACTCCATGTGGGCGATGTTCCAGCTGTCCTTCGCCATCATCACGCCGGCCCTGATCGTCGGTGCGATCGCCGAGCGCATGAAGTTCATCTCGGTCCTCGTGTTCGTGACGCTCTGGATGTTCGCGGTCTATTTCCCATTCGCCCACATGGTGTGGAGCGGCACGGGCTTTATGTCGGGCATCCTTAACGCCGGCGCCGGCATCAAGGCGATCGACTTCGCCGGTGGCACCGTGGTGCACATGACCTCGGGTTGGTCTGCGCTGGTTCTCTGTATCATCCTCGGCAAGCGTAACGGCTTCGGCAAAGTCCCGATGCCTCCGCACTCCTTGGTGCTTTGCACCGTCGGCACCGGTATGCTCTGGGTCGGCTGGTATGGCTTCAACGCCGGTTCCGCCCTCGGCGCCGATGCGATCGCCTCCAATGCCTTCGCGACCACGACCCTCGCAGCCGCCATCGCCGGTTTCACCTGGGGTATGGCCGAGTGGGTCCTCAAGGGCCATCCCTCCGTCCTCGGCTTCTGCTCCGGTATTGTTGCTGGTCTGGTGGTCATCACCCCCGGCGCCGGTTTCGTTTCCATGAACTCGGCCGTCTTGATCGGCGTGCTCGCCGGTATCGTTCCGTTCATCGCGGTTTCCTACCTGAAAAAGATCCTCGGCTACGATGACGCGCTCGACACCTTCGGCGTGCACGGCGTCGGCGGCACCATGGGTGCGATCCTCACCGGCGTGTTTGCCGACGAGAAGATCAACTCCGTGGTCGGTCCTCTCAAGGAAGGTCTCGTGATGGCCCAGCTCAAAGCCTGCGCCCTGACCATCGTCTGGAGCGTCGTGGCCACCGCCATCATTGCCCTCATCGTTAAATTCACCATTGGCCTTCGTCCGACTGCTGAAGTCGAATCGGCCGGTCTGGATACCGCTGAACACGGCGAAGAAGGTTACATCGGCTAACCCCAACTGAAAAACCAACATGAAACTTATCATCGCCATCATCAAGCCCTTCAAACTTGAGGAAGTTAAAGAGGGACTGACCTCGATTAGCATCGAAGGTATGACTGTCACCGAGGTCAAAGGCTTCGGCCGTCAGAAAGGCCACGTCGAAATCTACCGCGGCTCTGAATACACCGTGGACTTCCTGCCCAAGGTTAAAATCGAAGTCGCCGTCGAAGACTCCGAGGTAGCCGCCGCAGTCAAGATCATCGCCGACAAGGCTCGCACTGGAAAAATCGGTGACGGCAAGATCTTCGTCGTAGATCTATTGGATGCCGTCCGCATCCGCACGGGCGAGAGCGGCGACAGCGCCATATAAGCGCCTTCGAATACGATAAAGCGCAGCCGCCTGTTTCGCCCGCAAAGCCACACCTGTTACGGGGGACTTTGCGGGTGGAAACCAGGTGTTCCAGAAATCAATAACGTCGTTGTTATGCGGCAGTGTGTGCCGCGCGGCAGCGTCGCGTGAATCTTTCCCTGCCCATGTGGCATTCAAAGCCGCAAGGGCAGGGGATAGTTAAAGCAGTCCGGAGTCTTAGACCAACTTCGGACTGCCCACACGCGACGCGCCTGATGACGCGCTCCGCATCTCACAACTTCAAAGGCGACCGTAAAGCGTCGCCAAGTCGCGCAGATAGGCCGCGCCACCTTCATGGTGGAGCTGGCGCAACTGCTGCTCGGAATAGCGCCACTGCCAGTTGCCCGCAGCTTCGCCGGGGGTATTGAAACGTGCTTCGGCACCCAGGCTGAAAAAATCCTGCATCGGAATAACCGCCAGGTTGCTCACGGAGGCATAGGCAACACGGATGAAATCCCAGCCGATTTCTTCGCCGCCGATCCTGAAATAACGACGGACGTAGTCCCGTTCCTTTTCGGATGCAGAGCGATACCAGCCGATGGTCGTGTTGTTGTCGTGGGTTCCTGGATACACGACGCTGTTCGCCTGAAGGTTATGAGGGAGGTAAAGGTTGTCCGCTTCACCGCCAAAAGCGAATTGCAGGATAGTCATGCCGGGAAGCCCGGTGGCATCGCGCAAATCCCGGACGGACTGGAAGAGCTCGCCCAAATCCTCGGCGATGAGCCGTGCGGTGGGCAGGGCGTCATGAACGGCTTTAAAGAAAGCTAAGCCCGGTCCCTTTTTCCATTCACCATTCTTCGCGGTCGTGGCGGAGGCCGGAATAGACCAATAGGTGTCAAAGGCGCGAAAATGGTCGATGCGCACGATATCGCACAACGCGAAGTTAGCCTTCAATCGCGCCAGCCACCAGGAGTAGCCATCGGCCGCATGTTCGTCCCACGCGTAAAGTGGATTACCCCAGAGTTGTCCGTCGGCCGAAAAATAATCGGGCGGCACACCGGCAACGGCCAGAGGCACGCCGGTTTTCTGGTTGATCTGGAAAAGTCGGGGAGCGGCCCACACGTCGGCGCTGTCACGGGCGACAAAAATCGGGGCGTCGCCAATGATTTCAATGCCCAGCGACGTCGCCTTGGTGCGCACACGCGCCCACTGGCCGAAGAACAAGTATTGGAAAAACGCGTGCGCTTCGGCGCGGGCCGCCACGGTTTTAGCCAGCTGGCTTTTTTGAGCTTTGGCAAAGAACCGCACATCCTCCGGCCAGTCCCACCAGGCGGCCCCGTGATAGTAATCTTTGATCGCCAAAAACAGCGAGTAGGGTGCGAGCCACGAGGCGTGCGTGGATTTGAATGACTCGAAATCACCGTAAGGTAATTTAACCGAGTCCCGCTGGCCTGCGTAGAGCTCGAATGCCTTGAAGAGCAGGGGGAACTTCGTGGAGTAGAGCCAGCCGTAATCGACGCGGTCGCGAGGCAATTGCCGCACACTATCGAGATCCCCGTGTGTCAGCAGCCCGCAATGAACCAGCGGATATAAATCAATCAGGTAAGGATTGCCCGCGAACGACGAAAAACACTGGTAGGGCGAGTCGCCATAACCGGTCGGCCCGAGCGGGCACAGTTGCCATTGGCTCACTCCGGAATCCTTCAGGAATTCCAGCAGTTGATCGACTGAACCGTCGAGCACGCCAATGCCCTGATCGTTAGGGAGGCAGGTCGGATGAAGAAGCACGCCTGAAGAGCGTTGCTGGAGCCATGAAAACAGGGGTGCTTGCAACGTAGCGGTGGAGGCCATGTAGGTGAATTTTGTTTTTAGTAGAGTTGGCCGCAAGCTCGCGGCTGGAACTTCGGCGTAATACTCGCCAACTAGAAACGTGAACCGGCCCTCGGTTCCGTCCGAATCAGGGCGTCGTGCGCGGGCGGTTACGCTGAAGGTTCTGCGTGCCTGAGTGAGTGTCGACGGGGCCGACTGGCACGCTGCTCGCAGGCGGTGTAATTATGCGCTGCTGAAGTTGAGACCTCTGCGGCGTATCCATACGCCGGGGTATCTGGGAGGCGGCCGGCGCAACGGGCTGATTGATTGGCCGGGGGAATTCACGTGGACGAAGATCAACCTTAGGTTGGCCTGGCTGTTGCGCCTTGGGATACACCGTTGGGGGCCGGTTAATCTGGACGGGATTCAGGCGGTAGGCAGGGGAATTGGGTGAACCGGTCTCCCAAACTTGCGTGCGACCTTGAGGCCGGTGCGCTACGGGATAATTATATCCGTAAATGTGTCCATAGTATGGATACGATACCGGGCGCAAGCGACGTTGCCGCCAGTCAAAGCCATGGTTCAACCACGGGCCCGACGGGTAGCCGGATTGAAAGTGAATATAACTGATGGTGACACGTGAAGAAACCGGCACATAGACGACGGCCGGATCATACACTGGCACATAAATGATTTCCGGCTGCGTGGGCACGATTACGAGCGAGCCGTTTTCCAACAGGACTCGTTGCTGTGGCGTATCCACGAGGGTGCCGGAAGCACGTGCCTGGGAACGCAGGCGCTGAACCGCATTCATGACATCAGCCGGCTGAGCCACGAACGCCTGGCCGAGTGCCTGGGTCCAGCTGAGATTTTGATCCATCCAACGCAGCACGTCCGGGTAATGAGTGAGAGCCTTGATACTTTCGTCCCATGGTTGGGCGGCGAGGGTTGCCTGAGTTCCGTTTGCCGCCACATGCCGGGCAGCGAGCACCAGATTCGCCGGATTGGTCGAAGCCGGCAGAATCAACGCGATCAATGCGTCCGGATATAGAGCGATTGACCCCAGCATTGTGTCGAGATCCGAGTCGCTGCGCAGTGCGTTCGTGGCGACTGAAGCAGCTGACGAGTTGGTGGGGGCGACGTTAACCGGAGTAGGGAAATCCAATGCCTGCGCACGAAGCGTCGACACACAGATTATACCGCTGATCAACAATGAGGACTTCATAGGGGTTGGATTGAGCGTAAGCACTAATACCAATCACAGCAAAAGACCCTGATTAATTACCAATGTGCCCGGCACCAATTGCGCCCAAAGCGCAATTAGACATAATATCTATTGTGCGATACCTGTCACTGGGGGCTGAGATTGCCACTAAAGCAACTTAACTCCATTAAAACCGGTGACTTAAGGAGCAACGCCCCAGCGCTTCGTGAACGGATAATAGATGAATAGCGGACGGCCGACTACGTCTTTGGCCGGCACCGTGCCCCAATAACGGCTATCTTGGCTGTTAGCGGAATTATCCCCTAGCGCGACATACGAGTCAGGCGGAACCGTGAAGGTCTGGCCGGGTGCGAGTAAGCCTACCGAGCGATAACCGGGATACTTTTCTTCATGCGTGGCGTTGCGGTTAAACGCGGTCGACCCCGTGATCGGCGCTCCATTGCGATAAAGAACGGGCTCCCGAATCTCCAACTTGTCGCCCGGAGTGCCGGCCAGACGCTTGATGTAATACTGTTCCAGCTGACGGCCTGCGGCATCCTTCATGTAAGGACTGTCGATGTTATCGGTCCGGAAAACAAACCCGTCGCCCGGCTGCGGCTTAATAAAATGGTAGCTCACGCGATCCACGAAGAGCTGATCCCCCGTGAGGATATCGAATGACAGGACGCGTTCACCGGCACGGACGGTTTTACCGGTGCGGATGAACCGCATGCGCTCGGTGCCCGACGCCGTGGTTACGTCCTTGTCCACGAAATCACCACGAGCAACGACGGCTTCCAAACTTTCACTTAGCGACTGGTTGCCCGGGAAAAACGCATCGCGGATAACCCAGTCAAAATCGAAGTCCAGCGGGACTTGGGTGGTAACCACACGATCGCCAACCAGCAGGCTGTATTCACGATCTCGTGACGGGAAAACAAACCAAGCGCGGCCGGGGACTTCGCGATATTTAACGATTCCGCGGGACTGGCGTCCGGCGATTGGAATCAGCACTTCGCCTGATGCAGGCGCATCCAGTGTGCGTGGACGTGCGCCCATGGCGACCAGTCGAACCACCCTGCCCGCCGCGCTCGGTTCATCGGCTTTCGATGCGAATACTTCAGGCGTCATGCCGTTGTAGCTCGGCCACATCGAATTGGTCGGGATCTTGAACGGCTGCACGAAATACATGCGCACACCCAAAATCACGATGGCGGCCACGAGGAAGAATTCGACGTTCTCCATCAAGCCCGACTTCGGGTAATGCGTGCCACCCGTGCGCCGGAGCGCGTTCTCGAGCGCCTCGATGGCCAGCTTCAGTTTGCTGGCGTCGCTTTTCTCGTTGAGCTGGCGGCGGACGGTGCCGGCTGCTTGCTGAAGCGTGTTGCGCTCGGCCTCGGTCAGCACGTCGCGACGGTAGTTGTAAACCTTGTCGGACAACTCGAGCCAGTTGGCGGCGTTGTTACGCATTTTTTTCTCAACCGAATCAAAGAGGCCAAAAAACATGGGAAATAGAGACGAGGTTTAGCGAAATTCGTAATATGAAAAAGGCGCGTCGGTGATGACGCGCCCCTGACTTCGTTAGTTTTTGAGGATTTGAATAAAGGTGTCGGGCGGGATGTTAACCTTGCCGATCATCTTCATCTTCTTTTTGCCCTCTTTCTGTTTGTCGAGGAGCTTGCGCTTACGGGAGATGTCACCGCCGTAGCACTTTGCGGTCACGTCCTTGCGCATTTCCTTCACGTTGTCGCGAGCGATGATCTTGCCGCCGATGGCAGCCTGAATCGCGACTTTGAACATCTGCGGCGGGATGATCTCGGCGAGTTTTTCGCAGAGCACGCGGCCTTTACCTTCGGCTTTGTCCCGGTGGACGATGCTGGAGAACGCGTCAACGGGATCGCCGTTGATCATGATATCCATCTTCACGAGGTCCGACTCTTGGTAGGCGCCGAGTTCGTAGTCCATCGAGCCGTATCCATGGGTGACGGATTTAAGGCGGTCGTTGAAATCGACGAGGATTTCATTGAGCGGGAGATTGCAGGTGAGCATCACGCGGTTGCCGTCGAGTGTGTCGGTCTGGTCGCACACGCCGCGCTTTTCCATGATGAGCGAAAGAATGTCGCCCATTGACTCGTTGGGGATGTGGATCGAGGCGCGGATGGTCGGCTCGCTGATGTAGAGAATCGTGCCGGGGTCGGGCAAGTTAACGGGGTTATCAACCTCGATCTCGTCCTTGCCGTGCGTCTTCACTTTGTAGACGACGCTTGGATACGTGGAGATGATCTCAACGTCGTGTTCGCGGCGCACGCGCTCCTGGATGATTTCCATGTGGAGCAAGCCAAGGAAGCCGCAGCGGAAACCGAAACCGAGGGCGACCGAGCTTTCGGAGGAATAGAGGAATGCGGCGTCGTTGAGGCGCAGGCGGCTGAGGGCGGCCTTGAGCTTTTCATAATCCTGCGACTCGAGCGGATAGAGTCCGCAGAACACCATCGGGCGAACTTCTTTGTAGCCGGGCAACATGTCGGTCGCCGGATTTTTCACGAGTGTGAGCGTGTCGCCGATCTTGATGTCGGAAGTATCCTTGATGTTGGAGATCACGTAGCCGACATCGCCGGCACCGAGCGTATCCATCTTGGTCATCTTCGGGGTGAAGACGCCGACTTCTTTGATTTCGGACTTCTGATTGTTGCTCATCAGAAGCATCTGATCACCGGCTTTCACGGAACCGGAGAACACGCGGGCATAGGTGATGACGCCGCGGTAGGAATCGTAGAGCGAATCGAACACGAGCGCGCGCACGGCGGGATGATGAGACCAGCGTGGCGGCGGGATGCGCGCGACGACGGCTTCGAGAATATCCTGGATGCCGATGCCCGACTTGCCGCTGGCAAGGATGGCCTCTTCGCCAGGGATCATGAGAATATCTTCGAGCTGCGTGATGCAGAGATCGAGGTTGGCCGAGGGCAGGTCGATCTTGTTGATGACCGGAATGATTTTCAGGCCTTGGGCGGTCGCGAGATGGGCGTTGGCCACGGTCTGGGCCTCGACACCTTGGGCGGCGTCGATGAGGAGGACGGCGCCTTCGCAGGCAGCCAGCGAGCGCGAGACTTCGTAGGCGAAGTCCACGTGGCCGGGCGTGTCCATGAGGTTGATTTTGTAGATCAGGCCGTCCTTGGCCGGATAATGCATCGTGACCGGATGGCTCTTAATCGTGATGCCGCGCTCCTTCTCCAAGTCCATGGAGTCGAGGTGCTGCGCAGTCAGCACGCGCTGAGTAACCGTGTTGGTGTATTCGAGCAGGCGGTCGGAGAGCGTCGTCTTGCCGTGATCAACGTGGGCAATGATGCAAAAGTTACGAGTAAGGGAGACGTCCATGCGGTCGGGCTGGCAGGCAATGCAGTCCCGTGAAACGGAACCGCGGATGCGGTTAAAGAGAGTTAAGGGGTGAGCGTGTGGCCCACCCTCGCGGCATTCAAGCCCCCAAATCGGCAAACTCGGCGAGGCTCTTGACGACCCACGCCTTGTCCGTGCGTTTGGCCAGACCGGCCAACACCCCGCCTGTGCCAAGCTCCAGGAACTCGGTCGCACCGGCGGCGACGGCCGAACGCATGCAATCCTCCCAAAGGACGGACGACACGACCTGTTTCACGAGCGCCTCGCGAATGGCGGCGGGCTCGCTGACCGCCTGACCAGTGGTGTTCGTGAACACCTTAAGTTGCGGCGCATTGAAGGTGATTCCCTGCAGATAGGTCGCGAAGGATGCCCGGGCGGGCTCCATCAGACGGCTATGGTAGGCACCGGCGACGTTCAGAGGGATGACCTTTTTGATGCCGCGATCCTTGGCTGCGGCGACGGCGGCCTCGACCTTGGATTTTTCGCCCGAGACGATGATCTGGCCGGGCGCGTTGAAATTGGCCGCCTCGATGTCGAAGGCCGCGCACAAGTCGTAAATCGTCGCGCGTTCTTCCCCGAGGATGGCAGCCATGCTTCCCGTGGACTGTTCGCAGGCGAGCTGCATGAGACGGCCGCGTTCGGCGACGACCTGGAGACCGGTTGCAAAATCAAACACGCCGGCGGCGGTCAGCGCGGTGACTTCGCCGAGGCTCAAACCGAAGGCAAACTTAACGTCGCCCAGTTTCCCCTGCTCTTTCAGAATCGCGTGCACCGCGAGTCCATGAACGAAGAGCGCTGGCTGGCAGACTTTGGTCTGCGTCAGCTCGGTCTCGGGGCCTTCAAAACAAATCTTGGCGAGATCCCAGCCGAGGACGCGATTGGCCTCGTCGTAGAGGGCGCGCGCGGTGGCGGAGTTTTCGTAGAGCGACTTGCCCATGCCGACTTTTTGAGCGCCCTGTCCGGAAAAAATGAGTGCGGAAGCCATGATTGGAAACGACCACGGCTAAAGGCCCTCCCGCGCGAAACCAAGCTCGAAAAATGACGCGCCGCCAGGACGGCCGGCGCGTTGGGTTAGGTCTTGAAGAAGATACCCTTGAGATTCATCTCCAGCGCTTGGGGGTTGGGCGAGAACCGCAGCGCCTCGGCCTTGCTCACCGTGCCGGCCTTCACGAGGCGATAGAGATCGCGATTGAATGAGAAACTCGCCGAGTCAGTGCCGGCTTCGAGCAAGCCTTGGATCTTCTCGAACTGGCCTTCGAGGATGAGCGTCTTGATGACCGTATCGGCGCTCAGGATTTCGTTGGCGGGAACCCGTCCGCCGCCTTCCATCGTAGGGATCAACTTTTGGCAGATGAAGCCGCGGAGTGATCCGGCGACTTGGCGTCGTGCCTGAACCTGTTGCTCGGGCGGGAAAAACTCAAACAGGCGCGTGAGTGATTGAGCCACCGTGGCCGCGTGCATCGTCGAGAAGACCAAGTGGCCGGTTTCTGCGGCGGAAATGGCGGTTTCAAAGGTCTCTTTGTCGCGCATTTCGCCGATCAAGATGATGTCGGGGTTTTGGCGCAGGACGGATTTGATCGCGAGTTCGAAGGTCGGCACATCGAGGCCGATCTCACGCTGTTGAAACACGGATTTGTCGTCTTGAAAGGTGAACTCGATCGGGTCCTCGAGCGTCACGATATGTTTGTCCATGTTCTCGTTAATCCAACCGAGCATGGCGGCCATCGTGGAGCTCTTACCCGAGCCGGTCGCACCGCACACCAGCACGATGCCGTCTTTGCATTTCGCGAGATTCAGGAGCGGCTCAGGATTGAGCCCGAGATTGGCGAACGTGGGCACACGGCTCTTGATGTGACGTAAAACGATGCTGGCCGTGCCGCGTTGATGAAAGCCGTTGACGCGAAAACGGCCGATGCCTTCCGCCGAATAGGCGAAGTCGACCTGCCCCTCCTCTTCCCAACGTGCTTTGAATACGCGCGGGACGTGTGTATCCACGAACTCGCGCACCTCATCGGCCGAGATCGGGTCCATGTCCACGGGCTTCAAGCGGCCTGACATACGCACATAGCCCGGCTTGTTGGATTTGATAACGATGTCGCTGGCGCCGCTTTCCACGGCCAGTTTAAGCAAGTCGTTAAAGATTTCGGTGGTTTGCGACATGAAGTTGGAGCAGATGAAAAACGTTGCGGATTTGGTAAAGTGGGGTGCTGTGCTGTGCAAGGTATCTTCAGAAATCCCTCCATGAAACTCCGCCCACTTACCGGCACGATCACCGCTCTGGTGACTCCCTTTCAGAAAGACCAGTCCGTCGCTTATGACGATCTGCGCAAGCTCGTGGAGTTTCAGATCAAATCCGGCATCAACGGCTTGGTTCCCGTCGGCACAACCGGCGAGTCCCCTACTCTTTCGCACGAGGAACATCTCGACGTCATCCGCGCCGTGGTTGAGACGACGCGCGGTCGTGTTCCTGTCATCGCCGGCACCGGCTCCAATTCCACCAAGGAAGCCGTCGAACTCACTTCTCTGGCCACCGAGGCAGGTTCCGATGCCGTGCTGGTCGTCGCGCCTTATTACAACAAGCCATCCCAGGAGGGCGTGTTTCGTTATTTCTCGTCCGTGGCCGAGGCCACCGACAAGCCCGTCATCCTCTACTCGATTCCCGGTCGCTGTGGTATCGAGATCAGCGTGCCGGTCGTCGAACGCCTGCGCGCAAAGTATCCCCACGTTCGCTACATCAAGGAAGCCGGCGGTTCCGTCGATCGCGTTGACCAACTGAAGTCCGCGCTTGGCAAGGATATCACCGTGCTCAGCGGCGACGACAGCCTCACCCTGCCCTTCATCGCCGTCGGCGCCGAGGGCGTGATCAGCGTGGCATCCAACCTGTTCGCGAAGGAAGTCGTGCAACTGGTGAACGCCGGACTCGCCGGCGATCTCGCCAAGGCCACGAAGCTCCACCGCAAGCTCTACCCAATTTTTAAGGCTCTCTTCATCGAGCCCAATCCTGTTCCGGTGAAACACGCGCTCGTGCGCGCAGGTATCATTCGCGAGGCGCTCGTTCGCGAACCGCTCTCCGAACTCACCAAGGCCAGCGAGCAAACGCTCGTCGCTGTCCTCAAGTCCCTCGGCAAGTAATTTCCATGTCCCTTCGCATTGCTCTCATCGGGGCCCGCGGCCGTATGGGCCAGGCCATCACTGCCGCCGCCAAAGAAGCCGGGGCCACCGTCGTCGCCGCCCTTGACCAAGGCGACGATCTTGCCGCCGGCATCTCTCAGGCTGACGCCGTTATTGACTTCAGCTTCCACGCCGCCACGGCCAACGTCATCAGCCTCTGCGCCCAGCACAACAAGGCGCTCGTCATCGGCACGACCGGTCACTCCGCCGACGAAAAAAAGCACCTCCTCGTCGAAGCCGCCAAAATCCCCTGCGTCTGGTCGGGCAACTACTCCGTAGGCGTCAACTTGCTCTTCGCCCTCACCCGTCGCGCCTCGGCCGTGCTCGGCTCCGACTACGACGCCGAGGTGATTGAGATGCACCACCGTTTCAAAAAGGATGCCCCCAGCGGCACCGCGGCACGCCTTCTCGAAATCATCCTCGATGAACGCAAGCTCACCGCCGACGCGCTGCGCCACGGCCGCGAAGGCATCACGGGCGAACGCACCTCGACCGAGGTCGGTATCCATGCGCTGCGCGGCGGTGACGTCGTCGGTGATCACACCGTGATGTTTGCCGCGCTCGGCGAACGCATCGAGCTCACCCACAAAGCGTCCGACCGCGGAATCTTCGCCCGCGGAGCGATTCGCGCCGCGCAATGGGTGGTCGGTCGCCCCGCCGGCGTTTACGACATGCAGGACGTGCTCGGTCTGAAATAATAGATGATCACTTCCATCCAAGGCCTGCTCACCGCGGCAACTCCGCTGCATGCGATAATCGAGCTCAACGGCCTTGGCTACGAGGTGAACATTCCTGTCACCACGGCGGAAAAACTTCCACAGACCGGCTCCACCGTGAAGCTGCACACACTCGTGATTTATCGCGAGGACGCACAGACGCTCTACGGTTTCGCCACGCCGGCGGAGCGCGATTTTTTCCGCCTCATGATCGAGCACGTCACCGGCGTGGGTCCGAAGATGGCTCTCACCATCATGAGCAAGCTGTCACTGCCGCTGCTCCAAAGCACGATCGCCAACGGCGACGTGGCGACGCTTTCGAAGTGCCCCGGTATCGGCAAAAAAACCGCCGAACGCCTCGTGATCGAACTCCGCTCCAAGGTTGGCGTCACCGGCTCCGCCGAGAGCGTCTTATCGGCCAGTGGCATCTCCAGTGAGGATTCCGCCGCGCCCGCGGATAACAAAATGCGCGACGCGATTCTTGCGCTCAACGCACTCGGCTACAAAACCGCCGATGCCGACGAAGCAATCCGCCGCGCCATACTTGCCATCGGCCCCAAGGCCACGACGGAGCAGCTCATTAAAAAAGCCCTCGGCTCTTAACCGAGGGCTTCGATCCGCACACGGGCGGGAAATGCGAAAAATCGCTTAGCGTTGGAACTGAAACGCCGTGAATTCGGCGGCGCTGTTGTTGCCTTGGAGTGAGTGACGGCTACGGAACACGCGGTTGTCGGGCTGAAGCGTCGGGCGCGCTTCAAAAGCCTGCTCATCGACCACCACTCGCGACAACTGCAATGCATCAACGCGCTGCATCCACTCTAGGGCGTCGCGATCATTGGAAGCGATTTCTGCCTCACGTGGCGTGCGCGCCACGGTGAGTGCGGCGGCAGTCATGACCGGTTGAAACTCAAACGCGGACG
This sequence comes from Rariglobus hedericola, assembly GCF_007559335.1. Lineage (NCBI taxonomy): Bacteria > Pseudomonadati > Verrucomicrobiota > Opitutia > Opitutales > Opitutaceae > Rariglobus > Rariglobus hedericola. The sequence continues at coordinate 618,973 of NZ_VMBG01000001.1, read as the reverse complement.
GCCCCGTGGCACTCATTGCCGGGACGGACGGCGCTTGGTTCGAAGCGACTACAACCGGAGCCACGGTTGCTGCCACCGGCTCCTGATTGGACGTGGCGGTTAACACCTGTTCCGAAGCGAGTGCATCGGGTGCGGAGGACTGGCGGTTCACCACCACAATCACGACCACGCAAGCGGCCATCGCCGCCGTGGCAAAAGCCCCTGAATACGCCGTGCGCCAGATCGGAACCGCCCGACGCGGCGCGGCGATCTTGCGCTCGGCATCGCGCACCGAACGAGCAAAGCCTTGAGAGGCCGGAGCGGCGGAGCGCGCATGCGCACCGAGTAGCGAACACCCGCGTTGCAGGCGGCAATATTGATCATAAGCCCGACGGCGCGAGGGATTGCGCAGCACCTCTGCTTCGAGTTCAGCCGCCTCCGATGGATCGATCTGATGATCGACGTAGAGATTGAGCAGTTCGATGAACCGGCGGTCGTTCATTGGAATTCCTCCCCGATTGCAGAGCGAAGGCTTTCGCGGGCGCGGGCAATACGGCTTTTCACCGTGCCGACCGAAATCGAGAGCACCTCGGCGATTTCTTCGTAGGCCATGTTTTTAACGTTTCTCAAAATCAAAATTTCGCGGTGTTTAGCACTGATCTTTTCCATGCCGACCGCGATGTGGTCGACGAGTTCCTGTGTGACGGTGATATCGCCGGGCGTGGCCATTTCGGTGGCGAACACCTCGGAAAGCGGCGTGTCGTTGTCGGCACTTACTGGTTGATCGAACGAAACCGTCTTATCCCGCTTGCGGCGCCACCAATACCAGTAGCGATTGCGGGCGAGATTGGTGGCGATCTGGTAAAGCCACGTCGAAAACGCGGAATCTCCCCGGAAATTCACGAGACCACGATGCGCGCGGATGAACGCGTCCTGAGTCACTTCCTCGGCGTCCTGTTGATTGCGCAGCAACTGATGAACCATACCATAGATACGGTCCCAGTAACGGCTCACCATTTCGTTAAACGCGGCTTCATCGCCGCCTTTAAAACGATCAACAAGGAGGCGATCCAAGGCTACTTCCTGTGCTTTCGTAGACATACGTTCAGAGGAAGTGTGATTCGTATAGTTTTGGATTGTTCCCAAATTTATCCGTGAAGGTTGGCAGGGCGATGGGGCCGGCTGGGTCGCAAGTGCGAGGCGTGCAGGCAACCAGACGTTGCCTCCGTGTTGAAAGTGTCAAACGGCAAAGACTTTTCGAAGGAAAAAACGCTTGCCAAACCCGACGGCGGAAACCAATTCAGACCCTCTTCTGGTCTGGGGGTCGATAGCTCAATGGTAGAGCAGCATCCTTTTAAGTTGTTGGTTCCGGGTTCGAATCCCGGTCGACCCACCACCGGACACACGAAGCAGAGGGCGTCACGCCCGGCGGTTATTTCAGCGCCTCATCGGTCGCAAACGAGGCGTAAACGACGCCGATCAAGTTGTAGCGCGTCACGCGCTCCCGATCCTCGTGCTGGTTATTTAGACCCTGCACCCGCCAACCGCCCGTATCTTTTTCGAGCAAAACATGCACCACCCGGCTTCCGGCCTGGCTCAAATAAGCCACCTGCATCCCGGGCTTGAGATTATCATACTCGATCTTGCTAAGAACGAGCACCGTGTTTTCTCCGTAAATCGGTCGCATCGATTCACCGGTGCCAATCACCGTGATGCGATCCGTGTTGGTTCCGGCCACTTGTTCCGCATCGCTCCAAGCCTGGACTTTCCCCACGTCGGTGGCGGGAGCAGCCTGATAAGGCTTTGCAACCGGAACCTCCGCACACCCTGCCCACCCCAAAAGAAGGGGCAGTCCCAACCAAAAGATCACAGGAGCTAGGCGCTTCATAGAACTTAGAATACGGAACAATTATGAAAACCTGAGCTGATTTTACAAAAAGTTATCGCGTCAGACTCCATGCCGCCTTGTTGTGTGCCGTTATCTGCGGGCCAGCCTCAGCCCGATTGCATTATTCATTTTTTGTCCAGCACGCATGAAACGACTCGTTATCATTGAAGACCAGACCGCCATCCGCGAAATGCTGGTGGAAATCCTCCGACTCGATCCCAACTATAAGCTGGTGGGTGAAAGCGGTGACGGCCAAAGCGCCCTCACCCTCTGCTTGGATGTAAAGCCCGACCTGTTGGTCCTCGATGCCAAGCTCCCCGGCCTTAATGGCGTGGATTTGCTTCGCCGCCTGACGAAACAGCTTAAAAACGTCCGCGTGCTCGTTTTCTCGGGCCACGAGAATCCCGTGCTCGTCCGTGAAATGCTCGAAGCCGGCGCCCATGGCTTTGTCGAAAAAACCGCCGGTCTCTTCGAGTTTAAGAAGGGCCTGGAAACCGTCGCCAATGGCGGCACCTATTTCGGACCGGCCGTTGCCTCCCTGCTCCGCAACGTCGTCGCTAATCCCGCCTCCAGCGCCACGGCTGATTTCCTGACCGATCGCGAACGCGAGATCCTCCAACTCGTTGCCGAGAGTAACAGCACCAAGGAAATCGCTTCCCGCCTCGATATCAGCGTGAAGACGGTGGACAACCACCGCACCAACCTGATGCGCAAGCTGAACCTGCACGACGTCGCCAGCCTCACTCGCTACGCCCTCGAGGTCGGTCTCATCGAGCCAAAGAAGCCCGTTTAACTTTTAGGCAAACGCTGCCTTTGAATTAACGCCTGCCCGTTTTCGGGCCGGCGTTTTTTTATTGTCGGATTCCGAGTGGGTGCGAACGCCTTAGCTCGACACCTGCACCGCCTGCGACAGTCGCTCGGCGAGCAAATCGATCAACCCGCTTTCACCTGCGATCGGCTGGGTCATTTGGGTGTGCAGGCCAGCGTTTTCCGCCTCGGCCGCCGCGCAGATCTCCGCAATATCCCCGCCGGGTCCCGCATGTCGTCCGGGCGACAAGAACTGCAGCGCTACGATCACGTCTCCCTGATTAAACGGCGGCGTGCGCAACGCGGTAGCCAGCAAGGGCTCGTTGAAGGCGTAGGCATCGCCTTCCCGCCGTTCCATCGAGGCCACGGACAACGCGACCACTTCAGCGCCTAATTCACGGCGCACCTGTTCGCCCAAGTGGTTGCGCACTGCGGCCACGGCTGCTTGCGGCGACCCGTGATCAACCAATACGACATTGGGACGGTTCCATCCACGCAATTTAGCGGTCGCCCGCACCTGATTCGCCAACATGCCTGCCAGCCGGCAGTCGCCATCCTCAGGATTTACCAGCCAGGGCGCCATCCGTAGTCGTGCGCGCGGAAACCGTGCGCGCACGCTAGCCAGTCGCGACGGCACATACTCGGTCAACGCCGCGCTCGGACCGAAAAATAACGGCAGTAACACCGCCTCTCCGTCGGGAAACGTCGCGAAATGCTCCATCAGCGCCGGTTCCAGCAGCCTTGCCGGTTCTCCGTCCAGCGACTCGGCCGGCACCTTGCTGGAATGCAAGAGCGACACTGCCTGCACCGGCAGGCCCGTCCGTTCAGCCAAGGTTACGGCCACCCGTCGCAAGCTGAGCGTGGAATCCGCCCGCACCGAGCCGTTATCAAAGAGAAACCATGCGGTGCGAGAGGAAGATGACATGGTTTGCAAAGACGGCGTTAAATAACTTGCGACCCAATTTGAATGGCCGATAAGGTCAAATCACCTCGTATTTTTTATCGTTCACCCATGAACCTCTCCACCAAGAAACTCAGCTTCGTCATCATCGCCGCCGCAGTCGCACTCGCCGGCTGCTCCAAGAAACCCAAGCGTCCTGATCCTTCCCGCACCGTGATCGGCCCGGATGGCGGCGGCCTTTCCGGCTCCGATATCGGCCTCGGCGGTGGTGTCGGCACCGATCTCGCCCCCGGCACCGCTCTCGATGGCCGTGGCGCCAACGACCTCGCCAACGGCGACCGCACCGCCCTCGCTGGCGAAACCGTCTATTTCGACTTCGACCAGTCCGGCATCAAGGCCTCCGAGCGCTCCAAGCTCGACGCAGCCAAGGCCTACCTCGAAGCCAATCCCACCGCCCGTCTTCTCCTCGAAGGCCACTGCGACTGGAAGGGCACCGCCGAATACAACCTCGGCCTCGGTGACCGCCGCGCCAACGCCGCCAAGCAATACCTGACCACCTCCGGTGTCGCCGCCGACAAGCTCGAAGTCCTCTCCAAGGGCGACCTCGATGCCGTCGAAAACAGCGACGAGGCCACCGCTGCCAAGGATCGCCGCGTCGATCTCGTTGTTCTGAAGCCGTAATCGGTTTCCAACTACAAAAAGCCCCGGAGAAATCCGGGGCTTTTTTTGCGTCCATCTCCGGCGGCTTGCAGCCGCCTTTTGGTTATTTGCGATCAGCGATCGCCTCGAGAATACGTTCCGAGGTGCGCATGCCCTTCTCCATCACATCGAGATTAAAACTCTCGTTGGGCGCGTGCAGATTATCCTCGGGCAGGAACAGGCCCATCATTACGGAATCCAGACCGGTCACGCGCTTGATTTCGGCAATGATCGGCACACTGCCGCCTTCGCGTAGATACAGCGGCGGTTTGCCAAACACGTCGGCGATGACCTTGTCCGCCGCGCGGAATGCATCCGCCAGCACGGGCGATTGATCCGCGGGCGTATTCGAACGATCCGGCGGCACGACGACGTAGGGCGTGCCGGTATGTTGATCGATGATCTCGTAGGTCACGTCGGCTGGCATGCGTGCACGAATGGCCGCGTAAAGCAGCTCGCGGATTTTTTCCGGAGTCTGGTTGGCCACGAGGCGACAGCTGATTTTCACGAACGCCTTGCTCGGGATAACCGTCTTGCTGCCCTCGCCCTGATAACCACCACCGATGCCGTTAAATTCCAATGTCGGCAGCACGCGGATCGCTTCAAAAGGCGTGTAGCCAGGCGGTGTATGGAATGCGGGGATACCAAGGAATTTCCGGTATTCTTCCGTGTCCGCACCGAGCTTCTGGATCTGCTCACGCTCCCACGGTTCCACCGGCATCACGTCATCATAGAAGCCGTCGATGTTCACAAAACCATCAGGCTTGTGCAGCGACGCACATAGTTCGGACACCGCCTGAATCGGATTGCGCAACACGCCGCCGTGCAGGCCCGAATGCAGGTCTCCTTTTGATCCGGTTACGACGACGTCGCACAGCACCAAGCCGCGCAGGCCGCAGGTGATGACCACCTGGTCTTCACTCGGGAGCAAGGTGTCCGACAGATACACCAGATCGGCTTCGCGCAACCGGTCGCCATACGTTTCGAGAAACTTGCCGAAACTGGGGCTGCCCATCTCCTCTTCGCCCTCGATCATAAACGTGATGCGCAAGGGCAGATCGGGGCGGCGCTCGAGCAAGCGACCGACTGCCGCGATGTGCACCATCAGCGGACCTTTGTTATCCGCCGCGCCGCGTCCATAGAGACGGTTGCCGCGAATCTCAGGCTCAAAGGCGGGCGAGTTCCACAAGTTGAGCGGGTCGGCCGGCTGCACGTCATAATGTCCGTAGATAATCACGTGCGGCCAGTCGGTGTTGTCACCGCGCGACGCGAGGATGATCGGGTGGAGATCGGTTTTCACCACCTCGACTTTGAAGCCGATCGAGCCCAGCAGGCCCGAGGCGAAATCAAGCGCGCCTTTCATGCCGGCCTTGAAAGCCGGGTCGGCGGAAACACTGGGGTGACGGATGAATTCCTTCAGCTTTTCGACGGGATCAAACATGCCCCGAATGTGAACGCCCGTATTCGCTTCGGCCAGACAGAAAAGCCTTACCTCCGCCAAAAGCAGCGACTCACTTTCCTTTCAAAAACGCATCAGCCTCGGCCTGTTCGGCGGACTTGGATGCGGTTTGATACTTCGCTTTGCTCTGCTCGTAGAGAGGCATGTATTGCGGTGCGAGTTTCTGAAGGTTGGCGATACGCGTGGCGTCCGACGGATGCGTGGAAAGGAACTCCGGCGGCTTCGCTCCGCCCTGCTTCGACATCTTCTGCCAGAAGGTCGCGCCTGCGCGCGGATCATAACCGGCACCTGCTGCGAAACGAAGTCCCACGGCGTCGGCCTCGCTCTCATGCAAACGCGAGAAAGGCAGCGCGACGCCCACCTGTGAACCGAGTCCATAAGCGGCCAGCGCCATGTTGCGTTTGGCGGGATCGACATTCTTGACCTCCATGCCGATGGCGGCGGCCAGGCCCACGCCGGCGATCGCATAGTTTTGCGAGGTGCGTTCGGCGCCATGGCGTGAAGTCACGTGCGCAATCTCATGGCCCATGACGATGGCGAGTTCGTCATCGCTGGCCGCCAGTTTGATGAGGCCGGTATAGACGCCGACCTTGCCGCCGGGGAGAGCGAACGCGTTCACCGTCGCCGAATCGAACACGACAAACTCCCATTGGGCATTGGGCACATCGCGGCCCACCGAGGCGGCGATACGAACGCCGATGCGTTGGATGCGGGCGTTAATCGCCGGATCCTTGGAAATCTTTTCCTCTTTTTTAATCTGATCAAAAGTCGAGAGACCCATCTGCGCTTCCTGCGAAGGCGAGACGAGCATCAGTTGGGAGCGACCGGTCTCATTGACCGTGGTGCAGCCCGTAATCAAAGCGCATACCGACAGCACACCGATCACGATCAAAGGGGATTTCATGCGCGGGATGGGATACAAATGCCGGCCAAACCGCAACTTTGCTCTGCGCACCGATTGCTAGCTGATTAATTCCCACCTCACCTACGGCGAACCGGACGGGGATTAACCTGTCATTGTTAATAATCATGAGCACTCACTTTTTCATTAGAATGGTATCCATCGGCCTTTTGATCGGCGGCGTGCTGCAGGCGGCACCATCGCCTCTCCTTGTGAAAGCGGTGGAGCATTGGGACGAAGGGCGCCGGGATCTCGCCTTCACCCAGCACACCACCCAATTCGGAGATAAAGACGAGGTGGTGAAAACATGGGTTGAGCGTTACGACCCGTCGTTGCCCGACAACCAACGCTGGAAACTGATCGAGTTGAACGGCAAGCAGCCCACGGATGCCGAGCGCACCAAATGGGAATCCAAAAAGAATAATCGTCCTCGGAAAAAAGCGACCAAGTCGCTGTCAGAATACCTGAATCTGGATGACTCCAAATTGATCGACGAAAACGACAAGACCGCCCGCTTCGAGATCAGCATTAAACCGGAAGCAGCACGGCTGGTCGCCATCGATAAACTCTCCGTGATTGTCACCGTGGACAAAGCGAAAGGTGACATCGCCCACATCGCTGCATTGCTGCGCGAACCCATGAAAATTGCCCTCGGCCTGGCAAAAGTCACGGACGTCGATCTGGATGTTCACGTGGAGCCCGACTCGGACAAAAACAAGGACAGTGAACCCACCGCTGTCGTGAAGCCCGGCAGCACGGCGAAGGTTCTGTTTTCCAAATTCGGCAACCCCGTCGAATACAAGTGGAGCGACTTCAAACGCGTCACGGCTTACGGTTCTTAAAGGCCATTAAATTAGTTTGGTGATACCGCCACTGATACCGCCCGTCATTATGGCGGCCCTTACCTCAACGCATTAAAAGCGACTATCCGTTTTGCGGTGCTTACGGTGCTCCCAAAAGCGATCCCAGCCACCCACCGGTTCAGACAAAGGCGTGGGTCCGCCTTCGGAGGCCGGTTGCTTCGCCAGCATGATTTTTCGCAGTCGCCGGAAAGACCAGCCGCACAGCAGCAAAATACCGATAAAATAAGCGCCAAACCCCGCGATGCTCAGAGGTGTAAGCTCGTCGCAAATATCACCAAAGGTCACGCCGACGATCGAACGTGCGACATTGATTGGCAGACTCCACATGATGAATGTGCCCAGCGGCACCCCGATCAAAGGAAGCACGTAGATTTGAGAAAAATAGGGAACGCCCGGGAGTAACATGGTAAACAACGTCACCGGTGTATGCGCACCTTTCGGCAGGCGCTTGCGCAACGGCTCCAGTTTACGATTAAAAAATCCCGGCATTAGCTTCACTAGTCCATAGGCAGCCAGCAATTGGAGCAGGGTCGCCAGTGCGACGAGTAGCGATCCAAACCCGAGTCCAAAACGCAGGCCGGCGACCGCGTGAACAACACTCACTGGAAATCCCAGCAGTGGCAGCACAACCATGCCCGCGAACACCACAAAACCGTTCAACTCATTAGCGTGCTCCTGGATCGCTTCGATATCGATCTGCCGGTAAAATAACATGACCAGCACCAAGACGATCACGCCGCCGCCAATCATGGCATATTGCTTCGGAGTTAAGCGTCGCAGGAAGGAAATCATCTGGCGGGGCAGACCTGGGTTTCGCTTTCTGGTTCACACGCTTCGTGGCTGCACGCCTCTGAAACTGATTCCAGCTCACGTATGTCACGTCACCGTGCCCGCCGGCCTAAACTCGCTCCCATGACATCGCCCCTGCCCGATTGCCTGTATTGCCGCAAAGATCAGCGCCTCACCGATCTAATGATCGAAATCGTGCCGCTGCAGGTTTCGACGCTTTATCTCTTCAAGGAGCAAACCTACCGCGGCCGTTGCGTCGTCGCTTACCGCGATCACGTAAACGAACTTTTCGAGCTGTCCGACGCCGAGCTCAGCTTGTTCACGCAAGACGTGGCCCGTGCCGCGCGTGCGATGAAAACCGCCTTTAATCCGGCCAAGATCAACTACGGCGCATATTCCGATAAACTGCCGCATCTCCACATGCATCTCGTCCCTAAATACGTGGACGGCCCGTCGTGGGGCACCACGTTCACGATGATGCCCGAGCCCAAACAACTCCTAACAGACGACGCTTACGCAGCGCTGATCGCTGAACTGCGAAAAGCGCTGGCGTGATCGTGCTCAGCGACGGCGCGGCGGCTTGCTACGCTCGGTCTTAGGAACCCATTCCTCTGAATCCAGCGCAGGCTTGTCGCCCACGTAGATCACATACGCGCTGCGTTTGGCGGTTGGAAAAAGTTTGGCCGGAATCGCCTGTGCGGTGAAACCCGCAGCACGCAGCCGCGCCTCAAAGGTGTGGTCGGGACTCGCCGACCAGATGGCGAGCCGTCCGCCCGGCTTGAGTTTGCCCTTCATCGTCTCAAGGCCGCGCGGGCTATAGAGCCGGAAGTTGCCGGCGCGCACCATCGGAATGGGACCGTTATCCACATCGAGCAGGATCGCGTCGTAAGAGTTGGGACGGGCACTCGCGATGGTGTCGACGACATCACCGAGACGCACCTGCACCCGCGGATCAGCCAGCAGGTGACCATTGAGCTTCGCCATGTGCGTGCGGTTCCACTCGACGACCTCGGTCATAAGCTCCGCCACTTCAATTACGGCTTTGGCACCGGCCTTGGCGATGACCGCTTTCAAAGTATAGCCGAGCCCCATGCCACCGATGATAACACGGGTCGGGTTTTTCGTGGCGAGACGATCCGCGGCCAGCTCGCCCAAGAGCACTTCGGAAGAGCTCGTCATCGAGTGCATCAAATCCTGGCCGTTCAGTCGGATGCAATAGGTGCCGTCATGCTCGTGGAGCGACAGACGTGCCCCGTCGGGCGTGCGGGTCTCGGCCAAGTTGTAATGCGGTTTCATCGATGAAGCGGCTACGATGCGATTGTCGGTCATCCATGCAAGACACGGAACTGCTGCAAGTTTGACCGGTCGGGTAACCACACACCCACTTTCCCATGCATCGCCCCACCCCGCTTTCGCTTTTCACCACCGGTTCCCTCGCCGCTATTCTATTTTTGACCGGCTGCGCCTCCTCGACCTCGTCGGCCACGCGCAAGGACTTGAATGTCCTCCAGCCCGGCACAACGCGCGCCGTGGTGATCGACGAACTGGGCATTCCCGCCACGACATCCACGAGCCGCGCCGGTCTGCAAATGGACGTCTTCACTTTTGTGCAGGGCACCGCAGCCAGCAAAAAAGCGCCGCGTCCCGTCGAGCCCGAGCAGGCTGAACAGACTGAGATGCTCGCACTGTTGGAACAGAATGGCACTTCCCCGCTCGCCGCACTTTCCGGAAAAAAACTCACCGTTCAAGTGAACTACGACGAAGCGGGCCGTGTGAAAGACACGGTGCTTCTGCGCATGGAAAAGTGAACCCGCCTGCAAGTGCTCCGGCCACTTGACAGAGCATGCAAATGAACCGATAGCTTTCGCCGTCATGACCACTTTCAACAACACTCACAGCCACTTGCTGGCTGGCTCTGTGATTGTGGTCTTCCCTGGCTTATCCGGCGTCTGCTGAAAGACGACGGATACCGTCCGCGCATCGCGTGGAACCAAGCGTCCGCTAAGTCAATACAGCCGCCGGTTCTTCGGAGAAGTTCAGCCTGATCGCAGGTGAACTCCCGAACTTTAAAATCACGTCCCTCACGTGCGTTTTTGCGCGCACGCATTCGGACTCACGCCCAACCGCAGCGACCGCCCGCGAGGCTTCTCGCGATGCGTCCGTGCGCGGGCATCGCACGCACTCGACTCAAAACATCATGAATTCAAAACCCATTTATATCTCACAAACCGACAATCAGCAGATCCGCCGACGCATACCGGCGTTTGCCGACCATAAACGCTTTCGCGAGGCCGTCGCAAACCTACTCGCCGAGCTCAACCGCGCCGTGCTCGTCAATGACCACACGCTCTCGCCCGACGTCGTCGCGCTCGACTCTGTGGTCGAGGTGGCCGACCTAGTCTCCGGCGAATGCGAACTCTACACGCTGACGCTGCCCGACACCGCCAACGCAGCGCTGAATCGCATCTCGGTATTCTCACCGCTGGGCACCGCGCTGCTCGGTTATGCCTCCGGTGACGAGTTCACCTGGCAGATGCCCGGCGGCCTGCGCCAACTGCGCATCGTTACCGTAAGACAGACCACCGGCCCTGAGCCGATCCGCGCATAAACAACCTCAACTCCGAATCCTTAAATTAATCGCGAAATGAAAACCTCAGATTACACCGCGTCTTCCACTGAAACCTGGCTGCTCTCCCGCAAAATCCTCTCCGAGTCCGGACTCGAAGCGGGCCTCACCTTGATTGGTCCCGGCGTCGAAACACCCGCGTCGGATCAGCCCGCCACGCAGAACCTGATTCTGTTCGTATGTGAAGGCAGCCTGACCGCGACCGTGGGCCTCTCGAACTTCATCCTGCGCAAAGACGAAGCCCTGCATATTGCGACGGGTAAAACCCATTCAGTGCGCAACCACACGACCGCCCCGTCAAAACTCCTCACGTTGACTCTTCCGCGGCCACGCACTCCCGCGCCCGCGCTGGTCGAGTTTCCTTAAATTAAAAGCCAGCCGCGTTGTCGCCGATCGGGACAACGCGGCATCCGGCTGCTCGATCAATGTTTGAAATGGCGAATGCTCGTGAAGACCATCGCCATGCCGCGCTCGTCGGCGGCTTTGATGACTTCTTCATCGCGCACGCTGCCGCCCGGCTGAATCGCGGCGGTGGCGCCGGCGTCAGCCGCGGCGATCAAGCCGTCTGCAAACGGGAACAAGGCCTCTGAAACGACCACAGAACCCGAGAGATCGAGCTTGGCCTCACCGGCTTTCCAGATGGCGATGCGCGAGCTGTCCACGCGGGCCATCTGGCCGGCGCCGACACCGAGCGTCTGCTCGTTTTTCACATAGACGATGGCGTTCGATTTGACGTGTTTGCACACGCGCCAGCCGAACATCATGGTGTCCCACTCTTCCGCCGTGGGCTGACGCTTCGTGACGACTTTGAAGTCGCGCGGATTGCCGAGGAGCTTGTTGCGATCCTGCACCAGCAGGCCGCCAACGACCGAGCGGATGTCCTGCAAGGAATCGGCACCGAGACCTTCTTTGGCGATCATCAGACGCAGATTTTTCTTCTTGGCGAAAATCGCGAGGGCTTCGGGACTGAAGCTGGGGGCGATGATGACCTCGGTGAAGATATCGGCGATCTTGGTTGCGAGCGAAGCCTCAAGCGTGCGGTTGACGACGATGATGCCGCCGAACGGCGCCTGGCGGTCCGTGGAATAAGCCTTTTCCCAAGCCGTATCCAAATCATCAGCACAGGCGACGCCGCACGGATTGGTGTGCTTGAGGATGGCCAGCGTGGGCTTCTCAAACTCGCCAATCAGATAGGTGGCGGACGTGATATCGAGAATGTTGTTATACGAAAGCTCCTTGCCCTGGAGCTGCTCGAAATGGTCATGAAAAGTGCCGTAAAGCGCGGCTTGCTGGTGGGGATTCTCACCGTAACGCAGCGACTGGGCCTTCTTGTAGGAGAGCGTGAGCGTGGCGGGCAAACCGCTCAATGCATCGAGGTTCGGCTCATCGGCCTGGGATTCGAGATACTTGGCTATCGCGGTGTCGTAGGCGCCGGTGCGCTGGAAAACCTTGAGGGCGAGCTTGCGACGAAGGGCGGAGAGCGAGGCCGGATCGGCGAACGCGGCGAGCACGGCAGCGTAGTCGTTGTGATCCACGACGACGGTGACGCTCTCGTGGTTTTTAGCGGCGCTGCGCAGCATCGAAGGACCGCCGATGTCGATATTCTCGATGGCTTCCTCGAAGTGGACGTCCTTCTTGGCGACGGTCTGCTCAAACGGATACAGGTTCACCACAACGAGATCGATCATGTCGATGCCGTGGGCCTTGGCGGCCGCCTGGTGGTCGGCCTTGTCGCGACGGGCCAGCAAACCGCCGTGGATTTTCGGGTGCAGGGTTTTCACGCGGCCTTCCATCATCTCGGGAAAACCGGTGTGCTGGCTCACCTCGGTGACCGGAAGGCCTTTTTCAGCGAGCAGTTTGGCGGTGCCGCCGGTGGAAAGCAGCTTGTAGCCGTGTTGCTTGACGAGGGCGGTCGCGAAGTCGACCAGACCGGTTTTGTCGCTCACCGAAAGAAGGGCCAGTTTTTCCATAAAAGGTGCTTTGTGCGGGCGCGCAAAAACAGAGGCAAGCCCGCAGTGCGTAACACCGTCCAAGGCCAAAGCGGTTGCAAAGCGGCATCCGTTGGGTTGGTTGTCAGCCGTGTCCGCTTCCCTCGCCCTTCCCGGCCTCACCGCCCGCCTCGACAAGCTCGTGTATCACCACGGGGGCAAGAGCCTGCCGCCGGACAAACCGCATGCGTTCGTGTATTTCATCACGATTCACAACGGCTCCGATCACACGGTGACCTTGCTGGGCCGCAAATGGGTGGTTTCGCATGCTGATGGCAGCCAGCTCGTGATCGAGGGCGACAAAATCGTCGGTGAAACCCCACGGCTGTCCCCGGGTGAACAATTTTCTTACAACAGCTATCATGTCACGGCCTGCCCTGCCCGCTCACACGGCAGTTTTCACGGCGTGGATGATCTTGGTCGGCACATCCATGTGGTGTTGCCGGCCTTCGAAATGGCCATCCCCGACGGTTCGGGCGGCAAAGACTCGTGCGACATTTAAAAGCGGCACGTTTATCAACTAGGCAAAGTTGCGCTTGCGCCCACCCAAGGCGTTTGTCTGTCTGACCGTTTATAAATGAAGTTAATTGATTTGAATCCCCAAGGAGGGATCGGTGCCAACTCTATCTACCTGCAGATTGGTGATGTAAATATCCTCATCGACTCCGGGTTGAACCCCAAGCAAGCGGGTCGGCTGGCCATGCCTGATTTTTCCTTAATCAAGGATATCAGCCTCGATCTCATCATCATCACCCACTGTCACTTGGATCATATCGGCAGCTTGCCGGTGATCATGCGTCAGCACCCGAATGCCAAGGTCGTCATGACCCATTCGAGCAAGATGATCCTGGATCGCATGCTCCATAACTCGGCCAACGTCATGTTGCGCCAGAAGGAGGAGAACAACATCCCCGATTACCCGCTCTTCACCCACGAAGAAGTGGACCGCTGCGTGCCGCGTTTCACCGGCATGGAGTTCCTCCAGCCCCAAAAGTTCAAGGGCAAGACCGATGAGGTCGAGATCATGATGCACCACGCCGGCCACGTTGCCGGTGCCTGCGCCGTCGAGCTCCACCACAAGGACCGCCACATCTTCGTGACTGGCGACGTGCTGTTCGAGAACCAGCGCACCCTCCGCGGCGCGCAGTTCCCCTCCGGCCACTTCGACACCGTCATCATGGAGACGACCCGTGGCACCACCGAGCGCCAGGTCGGCAAGGAGCGCGTCAATGAAGTCTCCCGCCTGATCGCTTCGATCAACGACACGATCAACCGCGGCGGTTCGTTCCTCCTTCCCGTGTTCGCCCTCGGCCGCATGCAGGAAATCCTCTCGATCATCCACGACGCCCGTAAATTCGGCCGCCTCGTGAAATGCCCGATCTACGCCGCCGGTATGGGCATGGCACTGGCCGACTACTTCGACGAAATCTCGCGCAAGTATCAGCACGTCCAGTTCAACCGTAACATCATCAAAGAGCTCAATATCCAGCCCACCGCGCGCAAGCTCGATGCCGGCAAGGATCTCAAGCAAAACGCTCTCTACATCATCAGCTCCGGCATGCTGGTCGAGCGCACGCCCAGCTACACGCTCGCTTCCGGCCTGATCGGCAGCGACAAAAACACCATCGGCTTCGTCGGCTACTGCGATCCCGATACACCCGGCGGCCAGCTCCTTCAGGCGAAGCAGGGTGAAGACTTCACCTTCGCCACGGCCAACGTCACCACGAAGCTCCAGGCTCGCGTCGAGCGCTTCGAGTTGAGCGGCCACGCCGACCGCGAAGAGCTCGCCGAGTTCGCCATCCAGACGCAGGCCCGCAGCGTGGTCCTGACCCATGGCGACCAGGCCGCGCGCGACTGGTTCACCAAGGAACTCGAGTCCAAGATGCCCGGCAGCAAGATCATCGATCCGGTCCCCTTGAAGACCTACGAGCTCTGAGCTCCCCTCGGCTCCTATCCAGCCGCAAAAAAAGCGCTCCTGTAACGGAGCGCTTTTTTTGTGCGTGTCCCGCGCGACACTCGCCTTCCAGGACGAAGAGCCAGGCGGTAGTTGTTAAACCTTGAGCAAGGTTCTCAGCGTTGCGCAGGCCGACGCATTGCCCGCGACAAACTGAATACGGTCCATCTTCAAGTTGAAGACTTTCATGGGGAATTGTTCGCCGTTTAGAAATTGAACCTGGCCGCCACCGGCCCACACGAGCGGCACAGCTGCGGCGATATCCCAGATGCGCACATTGTGATCGACCGTCGCGTCGAGTAATCCGACCGCGACATACGCCAGATGCAGCGTGCTGCTGCCCAGTCCGCGTAGTTTAAAATTTTCCACCAGAGCGGTCGCATGGTGCGAGAACCCTTTGTCATGGGGACTGTGGAACCCAAGCATGCTCTGCGCGTCCGGAGGCGAGGTCTTCACGTGCGCCTCGCGCTCTCCATCCCACAAACCAAAACCGGGTCCGCCATGAATCAGCACGCGGCGGGCTAGATCATAAACGACACCATAAACCGGCGTGCCATTCTCCAGCAGAGCCAGGGAAATCGCGCAGTAAGGAATGCCGGTCGCGTAGTTGTTGGTGCCGTCGATCGGATCAAGCACCCAGGCGAAACGCTGAGTGAGCGGCGCGGGCACGTCGGTCTCCGCCAACTCCTCACTGAAATAATGATCGTCGGGAAACTGCGCACCGAGCTCTTTAAAAATGTTTTCGGAAATCGCGATGTCGGCGGCGGTCACGCGCGTGCCGTCGTATTTCCATTCGCTTTTAACACGGCCGAACTCGCGGTGCATGAATTCCGTCTGCGCGAGGACGGCGGCTTTACCTGCTTCGATACGGGCGAGGAGTTCAACAGATGACATCACTCGCGAGCATCCCAAGGAATGCCCGCGAAGGAAAGCCATCAGTGAAACGTCTCAGCGGGCTGCGCCGGTTTCGTTTCGATAGGCCTGGGCCAGCAGCACGACCGGATGAACCACGGTTGTTTTTTCACCGCTCTGCGCAAACCCGTTGGCGATCTGCAAGTGACACCCCGGATTCGCCGTCGCGACCACTTCGGCCCCCGTTGCACGTAGATGGCCGAGCTTGCGCTCTTGCAGCCAGCCGGAGGTTTCGGGCTGGGTGATGTTATAGATGCCCGCGCTACCGCAGCACATCGTTGCCTCGGCACACTCGCTCAATTTGACACCGGGAATGGCGTTCAAAATCTCTCGCGGTTGCTTGCTCACCTTCTGCCCGTGGCACAGATGGCAGGACTCGTGATAGGTCACCTCGGTTGATGCAGTGGCCGCACCGGTCGGCTTACGGAATCCGATTTCGACCAGATACTCGGAGATATCTTTAAGTTTCCGCGACCACTCCGCCGCACGCGCGGCATACACCGGATCTTCGGCCAGCAAGTGATCGTAATGCCGTAGATGTGACCCGCAGCCACCCGCATTTGAAATGATCGCGTCAAAAACAAATGGATCGAACAGGTCCAACTGACGCCGCGCCAACTCCCCTGCCGTATCCGTGTCGCCATTGTGTGCATGCAATGAACCACAGCAGGGCTGCACCGGAGGCGTGTGCACCTCGCAGCCATTGGCCAGCAACACGTCCACGGTCGCGCGGTTCACATCAGCGAACACCAGATCCTGCACGCAACCGGTCAGCACGGCCACGCGGCGTTTCACCGACGCCGGTTTCTCCACGGGCTTGATGAGCTGATGCGAAAACTTCGCCAGAACCGTCGGCGCCTGCGGTTCAAGCTGACGCAAATTCGCCGGCAGCAACCGCGTAAGTTTGAGTTTTCTAAATGCCATTTGCGCGCCGCTGGCCTGCCAAAGCCAAAGCATCCGTCCCATCGCACGCAGCAACCGCGGACGCGTGAAAATCAATCTCAACGCAAACCAGCGGATCGCATCGCGTTTGGGCGAAGCCAGCACGCCCTTCTTTTCGACATCGGCACGGGCCGTTTCAAACAGCTCCGCATAATTCACTCCCGCCGGACACGCGGTCGTGCACGCCAGACAACCCAGGCAATAATACATCTCGTCGCCAAACGCCTTGGTGATGTCCAGCTCCTCGTCCGCGACAGCGCGCATCAGAGCGATACGGCCGCGCGGTGAATTGCGCTCTTCTTTCGTCTCAAGGTAGGTCGGACAAGTCGGCAGACATATGCCGCAGTGCATGCATTGCTGCAGCACCGAGTAATCCATTTCGGCGAGGGTCTTCATGACTGGTCGAAAATTTTGCCTGGGTTCAGCAATCCGTCGGGATCAAGCGAGCGCTTTACCAACCGCAACAACTCGTAAGAGGCATCGCCCAGCTGACTCTTGAGAAACGGTTTCTTGGCCAGGCCTACGCCATGTTCGCCAGTGATCGTGCCGCCGCGGGCAAGCGTCGCCTGAACGATGTCGGCAAACGCCAGCTCCACGCGGTGCATCTCGGCCGTATCGCGTTCGTCGGTGAGAATGGTCGGATGCAGATTACCGTCACCAAAATGACCGAAGGTGGCGATGTTCAGCTGATGTCGCGTCGCGATGGCCTCGACCTCACGAATCATGCCGGCGAGTTCGCTGCGCGGAACCGTGACATCCTCAAGGATCGTCGTCGGGCGCAACCGGGCCAAGGCACTGAACGCACTCCGGCGCGCCGTAGCCAGTTGCGCCGCCTCGGCCGCCGTGGCGGCACGACGCACCGAGGTCGCGCCGTGGGCTCGGCAAAGCTCCTCGATCTTGGCCGCCTCGTCGGCAACGGCCGCAGGGTGTCCGTCCGTTTCGATGAGAAGAATCGCCTCGGCATCGCGCGGCAGACCGACCTTCGCAAAGTCCTCAACGCACTGGATAGTCTTGCGATCAAGAAACTCCAGCGTGCACGGAATGATCTTCGCAGCGATGATCGCCGACACTGTCTCCGCCGCCGAGTCCATGCGTGCATAGGTCGCCAGCAACGTCTGCCGCGCCGCCGGCTTAGGCAGCAGCTTCAAAAGCACCTGCGTCACCACGCCCAACGTGCCTTCGCTGCCGATGAACAAGTCACGAAGGTTGTAGCCGGCGACATCCTTCACGCACTTGCTTCCGAGCCAGCAGATGGAACCGTCGGCCAGAACAACCTCGAGTCCCATGACATAATCGCGGGTGACTCCATATTTGAGCCCGCGCAGACCGCCGGAGTTTTCCGCAACATTACCGCCGATGGTGCTGATTTTCATCGAACCGGGATCGGGCGGATAAAAAAGCCCCGTGGCATCGGCTGCATCAAAGATCTTTTGAGTAATCGCCCCCGCCTCGGCGCGCAGCGTGAGATTGGCCGGATCCACTTCGAGGATGCGGTCCATCTTCACCAGACACAACACCACCGCCCCCGGAACCGGCACACTGCCACCGGAAAGCCCGGTGCCGCTGCCTCGCGTCACCACCGGCGCACGATGAGTCCGCGCGAGTTTGATGACGGCGGAAACCTGCGCGGCATCGTGCGCAAACACGACAGCGACGGGCCGCTGCTTAAATGTTGCCGTCCCATCAAACCCATAGGGTAAAATATCCTCCAGGGCTGTGAGCACATTCTCGGAACCGAGCACCTGCACCAAAGCGTTTACCAATTCAGGGTTTCCTGGAGACATGAAATAAGGTCGTGGAGTGATTCATTAAAAGCCGCTGTTTTCGAGTGGCTTTTACTACTTTAAATTGTCGACCCTTCAGAGCTTCTTTTGCCAGCCGTGACCTAGGTTTTCGTTTACAGAAAAGGCTAGGCACCAGCGGGCATTCGATCAGCTTTGCATTAGTTTTCCGTCAAAGAAAAGAGTTGGAGCACAGCTACGGGACTTGGCTACCAGCCATTTAAAATTGATTACCTGACGCAGGAAATTATGCGAACAACGCGAAGTGAGCGAAGGTTACTCCACGAGCCAACAAAAAACCCGTAAGCTACAAGAGCCTACGGGTTTGATTTAGAGTGGTGCCCCCACGGGGAGTTGAACCCCGCTTTAAGGATTGAGAATCCCTTGTCCTAACCGATAGACGATGAGGGCGTCTGTTGGAGCGGAAGACAGTTTGGTTTTATCCAAATCCGTCAAGCGTGAGTTTAGCGGTTTTTCGCTAAGCCGCGTGTTTTGACTCGTTGCAAAAGGCACACTCTCCCGCGTGCCCATCGTGCAGGTTATGTATGCCCGCCTAATACGAAAATATATAAAATACGCGTATCTCACTTGATTAAATAAGCTTATAACCGAACCCAACTCGTGGCACGCGAGATGCGTTAATGGATTTAGGACGCACTGGATTACCTATTTACACACCCGCACCCGCGTCTTCGATTCCGTTAATTCAACCCCGTAAAATACCATGAACCTTTTATTCAAATCCAAAAACAAACACGCCGGTAAAATCGGATGGATTTTCCTGTGGCTCGTTGGTGTGCCCGTTCCCGTGCTCTTGATTCTGTTTTTTCTGCGCGGCTGCACCTGAAGCATTATCCCTCTCGATAATCTCGATGAGGTTAAAAAAACAAAGGCCGCCCGGATTTCTCCGGACGGCCTTTGTTTTTAAATCAAGCAGACTTCGTTTTTTAAGCGAAGATCTCGTCCGACTTGAAGAAACGGGCCAGTTCGATGCGGGCGTTTTCATCACTATCAGAAGCGTGAACAACGTTCTTCATCATCTCGGTGCCGAAATCGCCACGGATGGTGCCCTTGGCGGCCTTGCGGGAGTCGGTCGGGCCGAGCAGTTCGCGGATCTTTGCCACCACATCGTCGCCCTGCAGCGCGACAACGATCACGGGCCGCGAGCTCATGAAAGCTTCGATCTCGGGATAGAAAGGTTTGTCAGCCACGTGCGCGTAATGGGAGCGCAGCACCTCGGAGGAGAGGCGGATCATTTTGGCTCCAACGATCTCGAAACCGGCTTTTTCAAAGCGGTCGATGACGCTGCCCGCATGTTTATTAGCCATGCAATCGGGTTTAAGAATAACGAGGGTTTTCTGCATAAACAGGTTACCTTAGGCCATCATCATTGGTAGAGGGAAGCCTGATTTTGGATGCCTGCCTCCCTACATGGATCGTATTAGCGAGTCAGCTCGCAGCGATCAGCTAACGATCAGCGGGCCGGACCCGCCATGGCAACCAGAGTGCCGGCTTCCACCGAAGTGGAGGCGACCAGAGGAGCCGATGCCTGCGCGTCCGAATGGAACGTCGCGTAAACTACTCCGATCAGATTTTCGCTGGTAACGGGGGTCGTGTCATCACTACTGTTGTTGTAACCCGCAGCAGTCCAACCATTCGCCGTTACGGACACCAGACGATGGGCGATGATTTCGTTAAAACGGTTGGTATAAACAACCACCATGCCCGAACGAAGTTTTTCAGCAGCCAGTGTTTTAACAACCAAGACCGCACCCGTTCCAAAATAGGGCAGCATCGAAGTGCCTTCCACGCGCAACACCTTCAGGTCGCTGCGATTGGCAGCCAAGGAGTGAGCATCTTTCAAAGCCGTAATCAGCGACACACCCGAAACCGGATTGGCTGCGTTGGCCTCACCCGCGAATGCGAATGCAAAACCCGCAAGAGCGAGCAGCAGTCGGCTGAGAGTGCGGGTGGTTTTCATGACCACACTCTAGAGGAATCCCGATTCTCCCACCATCGAGCCCTCTACCCATCTCCCTCAAGCGCGTTACCTCATTATGCGCCCTAGGGTGTCGCTGGGGTATCCACAGGTTTTACCTGGGCCCCCATGGGTGAACTACCCAGCATACCCTAGGTTCAAACGGCTACTTCCTGTCGGGCTTTTTCAGCCAGAGCGGTCGAAATGTAGCGCTCCCCAAAGCTGCAACCTACAGTCACAATGGTCTTTCCGGAAAATTCAGGGCGTTTGGCAACTTGCAGCGCAGCCCAGACATTGGCTCCCGTCGAAATCCCGCCCAAGATACCATCTTGCAACGCGAGCTGACGCGCCGTCTCCAAGGCATCGTCATCGCTGACGGTGATGACTTCATCAATGATCGAGGTATTGCAGTTCTTGGGAATGAAGCCCGCGCCAATGCCCTGAATGCGGTGACGCCCGGGTTTGCCACCGGATAAAACCGGACTGCCCGTCGGCTCCACCGCGATGCTCCGCAGCTCGCGTCGCGCTTTGATCACCTCCGACACACCCGTAATGGTCCCGCCCGTGCCGACGCCCGCCACAAAGGCATCAATGTTTCCGCCCGTCGCCGTCCAGATTTCCTCCGCCGTGGTGAGCCGATGGATTTCCGGATTCGCGGGATTCTCAAACTGCTGCGGAATGAAGCCGCCTTCGCCATGGTGTGCGAGCAACTCCGATGCTTTGCGAATCGCGCCCGGCATGCCTTCCGCACCGGGCGTGAGCACGATCTCCGCACCGAGCATGCGCAACAAAACCCGGCGCTCGAGGGACATCGTCTCGGGCATGGTAAGAATCAACTTGTATCCACGTTGTGCACACACGAAAGCCAGCGCGATGCCCGTGTTGCCCGAGGTGGGCTCGATCACCGTCGCACCGGGTTTTAGTTTCCCGTCACGTTCCGCCGCCTCGATCATCGCGCGTCCGATGCGATCCTTGACGCTGCCCAACGGGTTGAAAAATTCCGCCTTCAGGTAAATGGTCGCCGGCACTCCCGCGGCGATGCGATTGAGTTTGATCAGCGGCGTGTGGCCGATGGTTGCAACGATGTCGGTGTAGGCGTTCGCGGACATGCCGCACTCAAACGCCTTCGCCCTCATTCGGGCAAGATAATCGCATCACCCGCGCAAACGTTCCGCCATGGCCAGGGCGGACATGACCGCACCCTCGACTTTGGATCCGGCAAACGCATCGCCCGCCAATCCGAGCGCCAGTTCAGGCAACCACACGCAACGCTCCGCGTGCGTCGTCACCGGTTCGCTGAATTTCCACCGATGCAACGTCGTCGAGACCGCCGGTGAGCCCAACCACGCTTGGACCACGGGCAACAACCGCGCCGCGACTTCAGCCTCCGGCATTCCGTAGTTCGCAGCCGAAAACTCGGCGGATGCATGAATGGTCACGGCGGCAGCTGCGCCTTGAGCGATGCCTTTTTTGACATTGTCCGCGATCCAGCGCACCGGACCTTCCGTCAACACGAGACCCTCCGCCGGCACTGCGCTGGGACCGGCTAGCGTGACGAGCAAGGCCAGACACGGATGATACTGGAGCGCCGCCAGCGAAGCCGCCTCGCCGGCGGGCAGCTCCACTTCACCCGCCGCCAGCACCGCCAGCGCCTGCGGCACCGGACAGGTGAACAGCAAACGATCGGCCCGAATGACACCGTGGTTTTCAACATCGAGATCCCAATAACCGCCGGCGATACGGCGCGCCGCCGTGACCTTATGCTCACGCAAAATTTCCAAGCCTTCCGCCAGAGCCTTCGGCACCGCCGTCATGCTGGGATTTCCGACCACCCGTCGATGCGGTGTATCCGGCCAGTTTTTAATCAGCCCCGCGTTGCGCCAGTTCTGGGTCAGTTCGATAAACTTCGCATCACGCACGGTGAAATACTGCGCGCCTTGATCGAAGACCGCCTCCCCCACCCGCTTGGTCGCCATACGGCCGCCATAGCCGCGGCTCTTTTCAAGCACCGTCACATGCACGCCCGCCGTTACCAATTCACGCGCCAGCACGAGCCCCGAAATACCTGCGCCGATGATAACCGTAGTGCTGTTCATGTAAGCTTGGAACCGGATTGCCCGAGCAGATGGTGCAACGCCACCTCCACACTTTCGTGGCGAAACCCATAGCCCGCTTCCGCGAGTTTCGCCGGCACCACCCGTGCGCTCGACAACAGCGTTTCATCCGCCATCTCTCCAAACACCGTGCGCAACACCACCGCCGGCACCGGCAACACGGCCGTCCTGCATAACACCCGACCGAGCACGCGGGTAAAATCCGCATTCGTCACCGCCTGCGGTGCCACGGCATTCACCGGACCGGCACAACGCCGGTCGAGCACCGCGTGGTAAATCACTCCCACCAAATCATCGAGCGAGATCCAGCTCATCCACATCTTGCCATTGCCCAGCCTACCGCCGAGGCCCGCTTTGAAAACCGGCAGCAACTTCGCCAGCGCCCCGCCCGCCGGTGTGAGCACCACCCCCGTGCGCAACTCGACCACACGCACGCCGAGCGCATCCGCCGCCACCGCCTCTCGTTCCCACGCCGTGCAGACGTCTGCAAGGAATCCGCTCCCCGTAACAGCGCTTTCGTCGAGCACTTCGTCCCCGCGGTTGCCGTAGATTCCAATGGCCGAGGCCGACACGAAGACAAACGGTCGCAACCGCTCGCTTTGCACCGCGCCTATCGCCGACACCACCGTGCGCGTGCTGTCGATGCGACTGCGCAGGATCGCTGCTTTGCGCTCCGCAGACCACCGCCTATCCGCCACGCCTTCGCCGGATAAATTAATCACCCCGTCCACTCCGCGCATGGCCTGCGGGTCGACCTCGCCTTTCGCCGGATTCCAAAACACCTCGTCGCGTTCCCGGGTCGCACGACGCACCAGCCTGAGCACCGTATGACCTTGCGTCTGCAAAAACGCAGTCAGCGCCCGCCCCACCAATCCCGATGCACCGGCGATTAAAAAACGCATCGGTCGCACCGAAATATAGCGCGCTTCATTTTCCAAATCCATCTTCGTCACCGCATGTCGATAGGTGAACAATCGCTCCAATTCCCTCCGGGCAAACGCCCCGCCGCCCATCCGCCCGAGCACGCCAAACGGCAGCTCATATTTGATCTCGTCCGTCAGCACACACGCCCGTCCGCCGTCCACGGGCTCCACACGGTGCACATGCTCCCAATGCGCAAACGGTCCGCGCAGCTGCACGTCACGAAACTGCACGCCTTCGACATAGTTCCGGTGCTCCACATCCCAGCGCACCCACACAGGCCCGATTTTCGTGCGTAGACTCACCCGTGCGCCGTCGCGAATCCCGCCGATCTGGGAGATCACTTCCAGCTTCTGCCACGGCGGCGCAAGTCGTGTAAACGCCCCTGGCCGCTCATGCCAGGCAAATACTTTTTCCGCCGGACACTCGATGCGAACACTGCGTGTAAACGTGGATAAACTCATTTCGTAGCCCGTCCCTTTCGCATCCGGCACGCATCGGAGCAATACTTCACATCATCCCACACCTTTTCCCATTTCTTCCGCCACGTGAACGGACGCCCGCAGACCACGCAGGTTTTCTTCGGAAGGTCAGACTTTTTACGCATCCTCGGCATATCAGAAAATCAACTCTTCACGGTTGAGCGCACCACCTTTGACTCGGATTGCTTCACCCGCGCCTGGATGATCGCCGCAAACGAGAACGAGATTTCGCATGCTCACTCGTGCGTCGCTCACGCGTCACGCTCGACGATGCTGTCACCGCGCAGACTCTTAAACGCCGCCAACGCCGCCTCACGCGCCTGCGCGTGATCGACAACCGGATCCGGATAATTCCCGCCGATTTTCGCATACTCGCGCACATTCTCCGGCGCGGTCCACGGCGCGTGCAAAAACTTGTCCGGCAACTTCGCAATCTCAGGCACCCACTGGCGCACATACTCGCCCGAGCCGTCAAAACGCTCGCCCTGTGTTACCGGCGCGAAAATCCGAAAATACGGCGCCGCATCCGCCCCGCACCCCGCACTCCATTGCCAGCCCAGCGTGTTCTGCGCGAGGTCGGCATCGACCAGCGTATCCCAAAACCACTCCGCCCCGTGCTGCCACGGCAGACGCAGGTGTTTCACCAAAAACGACGCGACCACCATGCGCACGCGATTGTGCATCCAGCCCGTGTGCCACAACTCTCGCATCCCCGCGTCGACGATCGGATAACCCGTCTGCCCACGCTGCCACGCCCGCAACAACGCTCCGTCCTTGTCCTTCGCCCACGGGAATTTTTTAAAATCCTCGCGCAACGGCTCGGTCGGCGTCTGCGGAAAATGAAACAGCAGATGATGCGCAAACTCGCGCCAGCCCACCTCGCTCAAAAACGTCTGCGAGCCCTTGTTCGGCGGGAACACCCCGCTGTCCTTCGACAACGCCTGCACCGCTGCCCACACCTGTCGCGGACCAATCTCGCCAAAATGAAAATGTGGCGACAACCGCGAGGTGCCCTCGATCCCCGGCGTGTTGCGCTGATCCGAATACGCCTCCATCGCCTTCGCGATAAAACGCTTCAACTGCGCCTGCGCTCCGGTCTCGCCCGGCGTCCACGCCTCGTAAAATCCACCGTCCCACTTGATCGTCGGCAGCAGTTTCAGCTTAGAAATCTCCAACGAGGCCGGCCACTCCGCCGGAGCCGGAAAGTCCCCCTTGCGAATCACCACCGCCGGAGCCATCGGCAGCGTGAGACAATGCCGCCAGTAAGGCGTGAACACCTGAAACGGCTTGCCCTGCTTGTTCTGAATCGTGTGCGGTTCAAACAGCAGAGCCGAATTAAAACTCTTCGCCTCGATCTTCGCCGCGATGAGATCGGCTTTGATGATCTTGTCGCGAGCGATGACCGCCGGCTCGTAACGACGATTCCAATACACCGCCTCCGCCCCTGTCTCTGTGATCAAATCACTCAACACCTCGCCGCTGTCGCCACTCGCCACGATCAGCCGCGATCCGCGTGTTTGAAGCGAGGCATCGAGCGCGACCAACGAATGATGCAGCCACCACTTGGTCGCCCCGCCCGCCGTCCAGTCGCCCTCGCCCGCCTCGTCCCAAATATAAACCGGAATCACCGGCCCACCTCGCGCCAAAGCAGCGTGAAGCGCGGCGTTGTCCTGCAAGCGCAGGTCCTGGCGAAACCAAAGAATGACGGGAGAAGCGTTCATGGAAAATTCAGGGAGCGAGCTTGCTCGCGATCATCCTACGCGCAACTCAGGGCTCCGGATGTGGGAGCATATTTATCCGCGATGGAAAACTCCCGACCACCCGCCCTTTTCACGTTGTTCAACGCCCTTAAATGGGTGCTCGCCTTCCGATCAAGGCAGCTTCGATTGGATCAGCTTGCTGACGGAACCGAAGTCAATGAGGCCGGCCTGAGGATGCTGTTTAAGCGCGCCAATCACCTTGCCCATGTCTTTTTTGCTCTGTGCTCCGGTCGTGGCGATGGCTTCAACCACCAGGGCTTCCAGTTTCGCCGCATCAAGACCGGCCGGCAGGTATTTCTCAATAATTGCGATTTCCTTGAGGTTTGCATCGATCAAATCCTGGCGCCCGCCCTTCTCGAATTCGACGTTGGCGCCGACCAGGTTTTTCACGGCCTTGCGCAATGTCGCCAGCACGAGTTCGTCGTCGATGGGCTTGTTGAGGTCCATCGCGGCACGCTGGATGGCGCCGTCATTGGTGCGCAAAATGGTGGCCAGCGGCGTATCGCGCGCTTTGACGGCGGTGATGATATCGGCGCGGAGGGTTTCGTAGATCGTGGGCATGGGATTGGCCCTGAGCGTGAACGGAGCGGTAGGCGTGTCGAGCAGGCAAAGCGGAACGACCCCGGCGATTATCGACGTGCACCCTTGCCGATTAAGGCAACTGCGACGACGCTTCGAAACCTCATCCCCTCGTCATGCCCGATACCCCCAACGAAAAATCCCTGCGTCGTGTGCTTGTTATCGCCGCCATCGACGGCTGGAGCGTGGCGCTCTTTGCCGGGTTATGCACGGTGATCTCCCTTTTGATGGGCGAATGGATCGGCGTGTTTATCGGCGCGATCATCACGTCTTGCGGCGTCCTGGAATTGCGCGGTCGCAAACAGCTGATTACCGGAAAAGCCGATGGCATGAAGTGGCTGGTGCGCGCGCAGGTGATCATCCTCGCGACGATTCTCCTGTATTCTTTGGAGAACATGCTGGCCTACGACGAAGCCGCCCTGTTGGCGCAACTCACGCCGGAGATGCGCAGCTACCTCAGCCAGTCCGGCATCTCTGTCGATGACCTGCGCCCAATGATAAAACCGGTGTTTTTCGGGTTTTATCTGATCGTCATGGGCGTGACCCTGCTCTTTCAGGGCGGGCTCGCGCTGTATTACAAATCGCGCAAGGCGAAGGTCACGGCCGCACTGGCCGAGCGCAACGCCGTCCCGCCCTCGCGACCGGTGGCTTGAGCGGAGCGCGTTACGGCAACCAGGGAAATTTGCGGGCGTCGGGCTTGCGCTTCTCGCGCTGGGCGCCGTGGAATTCCTTGGCCTCTTCGCTCATGTAATAGAGCAACGTGGCGTTGCCGGCCAGTTCCTGCAGACCGCTTTGGCCGTCCACGTCGGCATTGAAAGCGCTCTTCAGGCAGCGGATCGCCAGCGGACTGTGTCCCATGATTTCACGCGCCCATTTGACGCCTTCGGCTTCAAGCTCGGCGATGGGTACGACGGTGTTGACGAGTCCCATGTCGAGCGCCTGCTGCGCGTTATATTGGCGGCAGAGATACCAGATCTCTCGGGCCTTTTTCTGGCCGACGATGCGCGCCAGATAGCTGGAGCCAAAACCGCCATCGAAACTGCCCATTTTAGGGCCGACCTGGCCGCAGATCGCGTTGTCCGCCGCGATCGAGAGATCGCACACAATATGGAGAACGTGGCCGCCACCGATGGCATAACCGGCGACGAGCGCGATCACGACTTTCGGCATGGAGCGGATGAGCTTCTGCACATCCAGAATATTAAGGCGCGGCACGCCGTCGCCGCCAACATAGCCAGCATGGCCGCGAACGCTTTGGTCACCGCCGGCGCAGAAGGCGTATTTGCCATCGGCATGCGGACCGGCGCCGGTGAGCAGGATCACGCCGACCGTCAAATCCTCGCGCGCATCGATGAGGGCGTCGTGCATCTCCATGACCGTTTCGGGTCGGAACGCGTTGCGCTTCTCGGGCCGGTTGATGGTGATTTTGGCAATGCCCTCGGCTTTGTGATAAAGGATGTCGGTGTAGGTCTTGGCGACCTTCCAGGCGGGTAGACTCATGATGGCGTTACGGTGTTTATCCAGCCCTCCGCGTCAACGCAGGGAAGACATGCAAGCCATTTTCCTTGATCGCAAAAACGAGTTGGACTGTCGCCGTCATCGTGAGTGAGACTGCCCGATTCATGCACAGCTCTTCGGCTGATCCCTCGTCGCACGCACCCTCCGCTGTAAAGCTCGGCCTCTGCGTCGGCGCGCTTGGTGTGGTCTTTGGTGATATCGGCACCAGCCCGCTTTATACTATGAAGGAGTGCCTCGCGACGCTCCGTCTCGACGAACGTGCCGAGGGCGTGCTCGGGGTGCTTTCACTCATTTTCTGGGCGCTGATCCTCGTGGTCTGCGTCAAATACATCTGGTTTATACTGCGTGCCGACAATCACGGCGAAGGCGGCATCTTTGCGCTCATGGCACTCGGCCACGTCAAAGAAACCGATGATCGCAAAACCAGCCGCCGCATCGGCCCGTCGCTGCTCGTCATGCTGTTCGGCGCCGCCTTGCTTTATGGCGACAGCGCCATCACTCCCGCGATCACGGTGCTCAGCGCGGCGGAAGGTCTGCGCGGCGTGAACGATTACTTCGCTTCGGAGGATGCGCACAATACGATCATCCTCATCGCCTGCGTCATTCTCGCCGGCATTTTCTGGGTGCAGCACAAAGGCACCAAACTCATCGGCGACATCTTCGGTCCCGTAATGATGATCTGGTTCGGCGTCATCGGCGCACTCGGCATCTGGCACATCTGGCAGGCTCCGGAAATCTTTCAGGCGCTTAATCCCATGCATGGCGTGCGCCTCATCGCCACGCATCCCCACGGAGCCGCCACGTTGCTCGGTTCGGTTGTGCTGGCCGTGACCGGTGCCGAGGCGATCTATGCCGACATGGGCCACTTTGGTCGCAAAGCCATTGCGCGCGCCTGGCTGTGGTTTGCATTTCCCGGACTGCTTTTGAACTACTTCGGTCAGGGCGCCTACGTCATCAACCACCCCGGCACCACCAATCCGTTTTTCGATCTCGTTCCCGAAGGTTGGCCGCAGGGTGCGCTCACGCTGCTCTCCATCGCCGCCGCCATCATCGCCAGCCAGGCGGTGATCTCAGGTGCATTCTCGCTCACGCGCTCGGCCATCCAGCTCGGTTATTTCCCCCGCCTGCGCGTCATGCACACCAGCGCGGAGCAAGCCGGGCAGATCTACGTTCCGCTGATCAACATGTCGCTCGCCATTCTCGCCATTGGCATCGTGGCTATGTTCGGCTCCAGTGAACGTCTCGCGGCGGCCTATGGTATCGCCGTCACCGGCACGATGGTCGTGACAACGTATGCCTTCTATCTGGTGACCCAACGCCACTGGCATTGGCCTCTCTGGAAATCCCTTTCGTTGTGCAGCGTATTCATCGTGATCGACGTGGCGCTGTTCGCTTCGACGCTCCACAAGTTCACCGACGGCGGATGGCTCCCCATGTTGATCGCCGCCCTCGTCGTTGCGATCATGCACACGTGGAAAAGCGGCCGTAACGAGATCCAGGAAAAAATCTACGGCGGCGCCATCACCGAGCTCGAACTGTCGCAGGTGGCGAAGAGCAAAAACATCGTGCGCGTGCCCGGCAGCGCCGTGTTCATGGTGGCCACTCCGAAGGGCACGCCCCTCGCCTTGCTGCACCATCTCAAAGCCAACAAGTGCCTTCAGCAGACTGTGGTGCTGCTGACCATTGGCACGGTGGAAGTGCCGACCATCGACGAAGAGGAACGCATGACGCTCGAAAGTCTCGGCGAAGGCGTGTGGCGCGCAGTCGGCCGTTACGGCTACATGGAGTCGCCTTCCGTCAGCAAACTCATCGACCGCATCAAGGCTCAGGGCGTGCCGGTCAACCCGCAGAGCACCACGTATTATTTTAACCGCGAAATGATCATCACCGGCGGCAATGCCAAGATGTTCGAATGGCAAAAGAGCCTCTACGCGTTCCTCAGCCGCAATGCCCGTCCGGTGAAGGATTATTACCAGATCCAGCCCACGCAGATCATCGAGATCGGCCTGCCGGTGCAGTTGTAGTCCGTGAGCGACCCGACCGACACACACGGGCGTTTCGCTCTTCGGGTGCTGGCCTCCGTCAAATCGGTCCACGTGCTGACCTTCGCCTTGGTCATGCCGCTCGGCCCGCAATTCGCCCGCGTGCTGGATCTGTCCACGATCCAGCATGGGATATTGTCGGCCGCTTATCCTCTGGCCGCGGGACTATGCGGGCTCGTCGCGTTGTTCTTCACTGAAACCTTCGCCGGTCGTAAAAGCCTGCTGATCGTCTGCGCAGGGTATGCCGCCAGCCTGTTCGCGTGCGCCCTCGCCGGTAATTTCCAAGAACTGCTTTTAGGCCGGATTACGTCCGGAGTATTGGGCGGACTTCTCTGCGCTTGGTTGCCGATTCTGGTCACACGTTCTGCTCAACCCGGGCTGCGCAGTCCGGCTTTGCGTCGCGCGCTCGCCTGGCAGCCCGCCATGACGATCGCGTTCGCACTGCCGGTCATGATCTTTGTCGCAACCCACTACGGATGGCACGCCGGCTTTGTCCTGCTCGGCGTAATCATGGCCGGCATTTTGCCGTTCGTCGCACGGCTGCCTGCACTCGATCAGCCGGCTTTCGAACGTCTCGCCTCCGAGCGTCAACTGCGCGTGTTGTCACGGCATGCCCGCAATCGGATCGCTCTCGTCGTCGGCGGATTACTGGCTGCATCCAGTGCCGTGATGGTCACGTTTTTCTCCGGCATTCTTGTCCTCAACGCCGGGTTCACCGAAGCGGATCTGCCGGTGTTTTTTATAACCGGCGGATCACTCACGGTGCTGCTCATGCCATTGAGCGAACGCCTCACGAAAGGCCGGGAACCGTTCGTGGTCTTCGGCGTGATCTCACTGATCGCCGCCTCGATTTATTTCCTCATCGCCGGACTCAAGCCCTCCGTGGGTTTCACGGGGACCGTGCTCGTCGCGACGCTCTTCATGTGGATGAACAATGCGCGCTTCTCGCCGGCATCCGCGCTCATCAACCTGCACCTCAAGCCTCGTTACATCTCCCGCTATTTCGGCCTGAGCGCGGTGACCCAACAGGCGGCCTGCGGCATCGGTTTTCTGATCGCGGGTTTCTGCATCCAACATCCGGCGGGAGGCCGGCTGGAGGGCGTGGCGATTGCCGCGATGATCGCCTCGCTTTTATTGTTCGTCGCAGTGCTTTTTGCGTCCGCCCTGCAGCGACACCCGCGCGACCGTAGGAACGCGATTCCTTTGGTTCACGAGGCTCCGGCGGACTAACGCTTGATCAACCCAACGCCGCGGCGACGTCCGCAAACAGCTTTTTGCGAAACGCCGCGTCTTGGTTGCGATCGGTGCAAACTTCCAGCACCCGCACGCCGCGCACCGGCAGTTTGACCGCGATCTCCGCCAGCGAGGCCGCATCCGCGACCAGCGTGTGACTCACGCCGTAAGCCGCGCAGAGCCGCGCAAAATCAACTGACTGCGGAGTCGCCCAATATTTTTCGAACTCCTGCTCGAATTGCGCGATCGGCAGATGATTAAAAATTCCGCCGCCATTATTGTTCACCAGCACGATGGTCAGCGAACCATTGAAACGAGGCACCGACAGAAAGCCGTTCGCATCATGCAGCAACGCGAGGTCACCGGTGAGCAGCACAGCAGGCGCATTGCCGTGGGCCACGCCCATTGCGGTCGAGAGCGTTCCATCGATGCCGTTGGCCCCGCGATTCACGAAGACTCGCAACTCCCGGTCATTCGCCGGCCAGAAATACTCGGCATCGCGCACCGGCATGCTGTTCGCGATAAACAACGGCGTCCCGCCCGGCAGTTTTTGCGCGAGTTCCCATACGATGCGTCCCTCGAAAGCGGCCGCATCCGCCATGCTTGCGTCGATCACCCGCCGCGCCGCGCGTTCCGCTGCGCCCCACACCGCCGTGTAGGTGCGAACATCGGCCGCGATGTCGCCCGCCGGAGCGCTCAAGACATCCTCGATGCCGCAGCGCACCCAACGCGTCGGCGCATGGAGCGCATCGCCATTGCGATCGCTCGCGGTCAGCAGCAGCACCGGCACGCCAAGGCCGTCGATCCACGTGCGCAGCACTTTGCTGGTCGGCCAGTTTTCAACACACACGATAAAGTCAGGCTTCAGTTTTTCCGCCATCGTGCCCGAACGCAGAATCGCATCGTAAGCCGTGATCATCGTCGTCTCGTGCGAGGCGTGCGACCGCAACGGGTTCAACGCATCCGCGAGCACCGGCCAGCCGCGTTGCTTCGCAAAGCGCCAGACCGCTTCGCTCCAAGCCTCCGCATCCGTGGATTGCGCCGGGCCCGCGATCACGATGCCGCGCCCTTTGTGCGGCAGCGTCACGCCCATGAAAGGCTCCGGCTTCGGCGCCAGAAACTCCGTGAAGAATGCCTCCCAATCGTGCGACTCCAGCGCCTTGGCCGTTTCGTCCGCAATCGGAGGCAGCGGGTCACGAAACGGAGCGTTCAAGTGAACCGGGCCGCGCAGCGCCCGATCCGTCGCATGCACCACCGTCTGGCGCAGATAACGCAACAGCGTCACGTCGGCCTGCGGCACGGCTAACTCGTGGTAAAACGTCACAAAGCCGCCAAAGAGTTTTTGCTGGTCGATGGTCTGTCCCGACGAGCAGTCGCGCATCTCCGCCGGACGGTCCGCCGTGATCACGATCAGGGGCACGCCGCTTTCATGCGCCTCGATCACCGCCGGATAATAGTTGGCCCCCGCCGTGCCGCTGGTGCACACCAGCACCACGGGACGGCCTTTTTGTTTGGCCAGCCCGAGTGCAAAAAACGCCGCCGACCGCTCATCGAGCACCGGAACGGCTTCGACGCCCGGATGCCTGGCCAGCGCCATCGTCAGCGGAGTCGACCGCGAACCGGGCGAAATCACCGCTTGCGTCACTCCGCAGCGAACCAGCGTTTCCGCCAGCACGCTGCACCACAAAGCGTTGGTATTGCGAAAATCCAGAGGCGTCATGAAGACGCGGACCATGAAGCCACTCTGCGCACAGCTCAATCGCCAAACCCGTTAAATTTGCCGCGTTTTCCCTATCGCCAAGCGCCCCCGCGCCCTGTTCAGATAAAGCTCATTTTTTCGACCATGTTGATCCTCCGCGGCTCCTCCGCCCTCTCCGATTTCCGTCTTAACAAATTGCTCAACGACCTCGTCGCCGCCGGGTTGCCCGCGGGCGCCGTTTCCGCCGAGTTCGTCCACATCGCGGAGCTGGCCAACGACCTCTCCCCGGCCCATCGCGAGGTCCTCGAAAAACTCCTCACCTACGGCCCACGCCGCACCGCCGCCACCGTCACCGGCCTCACCCAGATCGTCTCCCCGCGCCCCGGCACCATTTCCCCGTGGTCGTCCAAGGCCACCGACATCGCGCACATCTGCGGCCTCGTTGATGTCCAGCGCATCGAACGCGTCATCGCCTACACCATCGACTTCGGCTCCGCCGTTCTGAACGCCGACGAACAGGCCCTCCTCCGCGCCAAGCTCCACGATCGCATGACGCAGGTTATCTTCGCCGACCTCGACGCCTGCGACGCCCTCTTCAGCCACGAGCAGCCGCGCGCCATGACGAGCGTCCCCGTCCTCGCCGAAGGCCGCGCCGCCCTCGTCGCCGCCAACACGTCCCTCGGGCTCGCCCTCGCCGACGACGAGATCGACTACCTCGTCAACGCATTCACCGGCCTCAAGCGCGACCCAAACGACATCGAGCTGATGATGTTTGCGCAGGCCAACTCCGAGCACTGCCGCCACAAGATTTTCAACGCCACCTGGGACATCGACGGACAGCTCCAAGACAAGTCGCTGTTCCAGATGATCAAGAACACCTACAACCTCCACAGCGAAGGCATCCTTTCCGCCTACAAGGACAACGCCGCCGTCATCGCTGGCACCGTCGGAGGTCGTTTCTACGTCAACCCCACAACCGGCGAATACGCCGCCCACGAGGAGCCGATCCACATTCTCTGCAAGGTCGAGACACACAACCACCCCACCGCCATCTCCCCGTGGGCCGGCGCAGCCACCGGTGCCGGCGGCGAGATCCGCGACGAGGGCGCCACCGGCCGCGGCTCCAAGCCCAAGGCGGGCCTCTCCGGTTTCACCGTATCCAATCTTAAACTACCCGGCGCCGTCCAGCCGTGGGAAAAGGATAACGGCAAACCCGGCCGCATCGTCTCCGCCCTCGACATCATGATCGACGGCCCGCTCGGTGCCGCCGCCTTCAACAACGAATTCGGCCGTCCCAATATCAACGGCTACTTCCGCACCTACGAGCAATCCGTCCCCACCGCCGACGGCACCAGCGAACTCCGTGGTTACCACAAGCCCATCATGCTCGCCGGCGGTCTCGGCAACATCCAAGAAGGCCACATCCAGAAGGGCGCGATCAACCCCGGCGACCACCTCATCGTCCTCGGCGGCCCCGCCATGTTGATCGGTCTCGGCGGCGGCGCAGCCTCCTCCATGGCCAGCGGCTCCGGCAACGAAGACCTCGATTTCGCCTCCGTCCAGCGCGACAACGCCGAGATGGAACGCCGCTGTCAGGAAGTGATTGACCGCTGCTGGGCCCTCGGCACCGACAATCCCATTTCCTTCATCCACGACGTCGGCGCCGGCGGTATTTCCAACGCTCTCCCCGAACTCGTCAACGACGGTGGACGCGGCGGCAAATTCGACTTGCGCAAAGTCCCCAACGACGAGCCCGGCATGGCTCCGCATGAGATCTGGTGCAACGAATCACAGGAGCGCTACGTCATGGCCGTGCCGCCTGCGCACATCGCCACGTTCAAAGCCCTCTGCGAACGCGAGCGCTGCCCCTTCGCCATCGTCGGCACCGCCACCGAGGAGAAAAAACTCGTCCTCACCGACCCGCATTTCAACAACACGCCCATCGATCTCCCGCTCGACGTGCTCCTCGGCAAACCGCCGCGCATGCACCGCGTCGCCAACACCCTCGCGCGTCCTCAACACGCCCTCGATCTCGGTGACATCACACTCGCCGAAGCCGTGCGCCGGGTCCTCGCCCACCCGACCGTCGCCGACAAGACGTTCCTCATTTCCATCGGCGACCGCACCGTCACCGGCCTCATCCACCGAGACCAGATGGTCGGACCGTGGCAGGTCCCCGTTGCCGATTGCGCCGTCACCGCCGCCGCCTTCGACGTTTACACTGGCGAAGCCATGTCGATGGGCGAACGCACGCCCGTCGCCGTCAACTCCGCCGCCGCCTCCGCCCGTCTCGCGGTCGGCGAAGCGTTGACCAACCTCGCCGCCGCCCAGGTCGGTGACATCGGCAAGGTCAACCTCTCCGCCAACTGGATGGCCGCCCCCGCGCTCGCCGGCGACGGCGCCGATCTCTACGCCGCCGTGAAAGCCGTCGGCATGGAACTCTGCCCCGCCCTCGGCATCACCATCCCCGTCGGCAAGGACTCCATGTCCATGAGCACCGTCTGGAAAGACGCCGCGACCGGTGAACAAAAACGCGTCACCGCGCCCACCTCGCTCATCATCTCCGCCTTCGCCGCCGTCACCGACATCCGCCTGTCGCTCACCCCGCAGCTCATCACCGACGCCGGCGCCACCGAGCTCCTCCTCATCGATCTCGGCCAGGGCAAAAACCGCATGGGTGGCTCCATCCTCGCGCAGGTCGTTTCGCAGACCGGCGAAGCCACACCCGACGTGGACAATCCGTATCACCTCAAAGGATTCTGGAACGCCATCCAGCAACTCGGCCGCGAGCAAAAGATCCTCGCCTACCACGATCGCTCCGACGGCGGACTCCTCGCGACCATCGTCGAGATGGCCTTCGCCGGCCACACCGGCATCGATCTCGAAGTCCCCGCCTCGCACAGCGCATTCTCCGCGCTCTTCAGCGAAGAACTCGGCGCCGTCATCCAGGTCCGCGCCGACGACATCGACTACGTCTCCGGCGTCCTCCGTTCCAACGGACTCAAGACCTGCGTCAGCCGCATCGGCACGCTGAACAAACACCACGCCCTCCGCGTAAAACGCGCCGGCCAGGAGATCCTCAACGAAAACCTCACCGTCCTCCGCGACGTGTGGAGCGACGTCACCCGCCGCATCGCGTCCCTCCGCGACAACCCCGCCTGCGCCGAACAGGAACACTCCCTCCGCATCGATCGCCACAACCCCGGCCTCACCCCGAAGGTCACGTTCGATTTCACCTCCGACATTGCGATTTCCGACGCCTCCCGTCCCGCCGTCGCCATCCTCCGCGAACAAGGCGTCAACGGCGAAGTCGAGATGGCCGCCGCCTTTACCCGCGCCGGCTTCAAAGCGGTCGATGTCCACATGACCGACATCATCGAAGGCCGCATCAGCCTCCGCGATTTCCGCGGACTCGCCGCCTGCGGCGGATTCAGTTACGGTGACGTCCTCGGCGCCGGCGAAGGCTGGGCCAAGAGCATTCTGTTCAACCCCCGAGCCCGCGCAGAATTCGAGGCGTTCTTCGCCCGCGAAGACACCTTCGCCCTCGGCGTGTGCAACGGCTGCCAGATGATGAGCAACCTCCACAGCATCATCCCCGGCGCCGAAGGCTGGCCGCGCTTCGTGCAAAACCAGTCCGAGCGTTTCGAAGCCCGCGTCGCCTCCGTGAAAATCGAGAAGAGCCCGAGCATCTTCTTCAAAGGCATGGAAGGCTCCGTCCTCCCCATCGCCATCGCCCACGGCGAAGGTTTCGCCGAATTCACATCCGCCACCGCAGCCGACGCCTTCAGCGATTCCGGCCTGGTCTCAGGACGCTTCGTGGACAACCACCACAAGGTCACTCAGCACTACCCGCTCAACCCGAACGGCAGCCCGCACGGCATCACCGCGCTCACCACCAAGACCGGCCGCGTCACCATCCTGATGCCGCACCCCGAGCGCGTCTTCCGCAGCGTGCAACACAGCTGGGCCCCGAAGTCCTGGATCGCCAACAGCGACAACAGCCCCTGGCTCCGCCTCTTCCAAAACGCCCGCACCTGGGTTGGCTAACGGACCGACTGGAGCCATGCCGAAACGCACCTCCTCTGTTCAGTTCATATCGACTATTATTCGTCTCGACACCGGTATGCGCTATCACGCGCTGCCGGTGCCGGATGATGTGGCGGCCACGTTTAAATCCGCTGGTGTCCGCCGTCTCATCGCCGTCATCAATGGACACACCTGCAGACGTGCCCTTCAAAACCACGCCGACGGCGGTAGTTTTCTCATCGTCGGCGGCGAATTGCTCAAAACTTGCGGCCTCAAGCTTCGATCCACGGCCACGGTTTCGCTTTCACCCGATCCCACGCCCGACGCACTCGACATGCCGGAAGTCTTTGCGCTCGTTCTTGACCAGGACGAAGCCGCCCTCGCCCGGTGGGAAACCTTCACAATAGGCCGTCAACGTTCGTTGCTGCACTACGTCAGCAGCGCCAAACAAGAGGCCACGCAGATCAAACGCTCTTGGGAGCTTGCGGAAAAAATCCGCACGCACTCCCTCTATGGCGACAAGCCATGATCCACACCCTCGAGCGCACTCAGTTCATTCCCGCGCCCATCGAGCGCGTCTGGCTCTACTTCTCTACTCCCGAAAATCTGAATGCTCTCACACCTCCCGAGATGCATTTCGAAATCCTCGGTGCGCCACCCGCCATGTATCAAGGCCAGCTGATCGCCTATCGCATCCGCGTCGCCCCCAGCGTGCGCGTGCGCTGGCTCACCGAAATCCGCCACGTGCGCGAAGGCGCGTTCTTCGTCGATGAACAACGCGCCGGCCCCTACCGGCTCTGGTATCATGAACATCACTTCACGCCGGTTGACGGTGGCGTGCAGATGACCGACCGCGTCACCTACGCCCTCCGCTTCGGACTGCTGGGCGATCTCGTTCACGCCCTGTGGGTGCATCGCACGCTGCATCGCATCTTCGACTACCGTCGGCAGGCCGTCTCCCGACTCTTCAATCAAACGTGATCGGGGCTCTCACGGTTTTGCCGGCGCCTCCGACAACGCCTTGAGATTCGCCAGCCCCTCCTCGAACTGCGGCCCGATCATCTTCTCGCAGTCGATGAACAGCCCGACCGCCTTGAAGAAAAAGTTGTTCTTCCCGCTCATGCTCCACGTGACTTCGGTTTGAGCATCGACCGGCTTGAACGTAAACTCCGCATCGTTCGTCCCCTCAAATGGTTTCACGAACTCCAGTTTGAACCGGATCAGTTCATGCGGACGGCTCTCGACGATGGTCATCGTGCCCTCGCCCACCTCGCTATTGCCCACCCATGTAAACGACGAACCTGTTCCCGTCTGCGGTCCCGCAAACGTCGCCTTGGCATTCGGATCAATCTTGGCCCAAGGCGAGAACTCCTGCCACGTGCGCAGATCGTTGACTTTCGCAAACACCGTCGCAGGCGACGCCGCGATCACCGTGGTGCGCGCGACGCGAAATTCGGCGGGCTGCATCGCCACCACGACGATAAACACCGTCACAAGCACAGCCGCGACCAAGAGTATTTTCTTAAGCATAAATTCTAGTTTTCAGACTTCCGTTTTCCCGAACAGCGGACGCCACGCGGCCCGATAAACCCACGCGAGGTAAAGATGCACGGCGAGAAACACGCACGCCATCGGAAGGCCGGACGGCTCTAGGAAAACGTGAAACGCGACGCTGTTCACGATGAACGGGGCAAACAACAGCAGCGCCAGCGGCACGCACCGGTTGACCAGCAACAGCGCGCCTACGACGAGCTGCGTGAGTCCGATCATCGGCATCATATAGCCGCTCGCCGCCAGTGCTCCGGCAAATGCCGCCGCTTTTTCGGGCAGCTGAACTTCCGGTTGCGGAATAAAATTAAAGAACAGATTCAGTCCAAAGACCACCAGCGGTAAGCCGAGCAGCCAGCGCGCGACCACAGGAAGGATACGTGAGATTTTCATGATAAGGTTTCGTGCAAGTTCAACGAACGACCCTACGCAATCCGGACAGCGCAGACATCGTTTTCCGGATAATCTTCAGCTTCGCACTCTTCACGCAACGCTCCGATGCGCGCCGAAGCCGTCAAAGCGACATCGGCCGCCTCCCGGCTTCCGCGCGAATCCAGCGCAAAACCCAGCGTTTCCAGCTCACGCTGAAACGCCCCGAGTTCGGTCATCAAGTTCCGTGCCTTCGCCGTGTTCATGCCATGCCCGCTCAGGCCGACACCATGACTTTAAAACCACCGTAAAGCATGCGCGCGCAGTCGAACGGCATATCCTTGGGGTTGCACATCTCATGAACGCGCGGGTCTTTCATGACCTTGGCGTTCACCTTGTCGCGATGGGCGCGCGATTTAAACGTAATGTAAGAAAACACCACGGTTTCGCCCGCCTTGGTTTTGATACCTTTGGTGAAGGTCATGCACATCTTGATATTCAAGTCGTCGCCCGCCGCCTCCACATAATCCAAAGCGCCATGCTCCTTCCATATCTTGGACGCTTTTGCCGCGATGCGGAAATATGCCGCGAGTTTTTTCTTCGGAACGGGAATGACAAATCCATCTACGTAGCGAGCCATGATGATCTCCTTGGTTTGAGGTTTTTCGTGTGTCGTAATGACGTCTTCAAATAGTCAACGAACGGCGTCCGACGTTCCGGACACAAAACTTACCCTTTCCCTGAATTCGTGTCCATTCCAGCCTCCCTGACTCGTTGTAATCACATGGAAACCCAACCTTACATGCTTCTCTTCCGGAACACCGGCCCGGAGAACCACCAGCACCTCTCGCCCGATCAACGCCAGCAACTCATCACCCGCTGGAACGCCTGGTTCGAAGGCCTCCTGAAGCAGGGTAAAGCCACCGAGGGCCAACCGCTCGAAGCGCAAATCCACGTTGTTTCCGGCCCCGCGCACCAACGCGTCGTGGACGGCCCGTTTTCCGAAACCAAGGAATCCGTCGGCGGCTACGTAAAACTCCGCGTCAGCGGACTCGACGAAGCCATTGCCATCGCGAACGCCCACCCCGGTCTCGAATACGGTCTCGTCATCGAGGTCCGCTCCATGGTGGCCGACTGCCATCTCGGCGTGACCACGACTTCGGAGAAATCCTGAAAACCTCCGTGGCTTTCCCGGACCCCATTCCGCCGCTCGCGTCCCACACGCCGTCGGGCCTCGTGGAGCATTTCTTCCGCCACGAAACCGGACGCCTCCATGGCGCGCTCGTGCGCCTGCTCGGCGTCAACCACCTCTCGCTCGCCGAGGACATCGCGCAGGAAGCCCTTCTTCGCGCCCTGCGCACATGGTCAATGGGCGGCATCCCGCCCAACCCATCCGCGTGGATCACTCGCGTGGCCATGAACCTCGCCAAGGACCACCTGCGCCACCGCAACATGTCGGCCGCCAAGGAACCGGCGATCATCACGCACATCGAGCAGACCCTCCCGTCGCCCGCCGCAGTCGCCAGCGATTCATCACACACGATCCGCGACGACGCCCTGCGCCTCCTATTCGTCTGTTGCCATCAGTCCATCGCGCCCGACGCCCAGGTTATCCTCGCCCTCAAAGTCCTCTGCGGTTTTAGCACCGGCGAAATTGCCCGCGCTTTCTTCGCCAGCGAACCCGCTATCGAGAAACAACTGACCCGCACCAAACAGCGTATCCAGGAATCCAATATCGCCTTCGAACTCCCCGAAGCCGAAAATCTTGCCCCACGTCTCGACGGAGTCCTCGCCGCGCTCTACCTCCTCTTCAACGAGGGCTACAAAGCCTCCTCCGGCGATCGCTTGCTTCGCGAAGACCTCTGCCGCGAATCCATCCGCCTGACCACGCTGCTGCTCTCCCACCCCGCCGGCCGCACGCCGCGCACCCACGCGTTGCTCGCCCTCATGCTGCTCACCAGCGCCCGCTTCCCTTCGCGTCTCGACGACCAAGGCGCACTCCTCCGCCTTGATGAACAGGACCGTTCCAAGTGGGACGCCCGTCTCCTCAACGAAGGTCTCCAACACCTCGCCTCCGCCGCGCAGGG
This sequence comes from Rariglobus hedericola, assembly GCF_007559335.1. Lineage (NCBI taxonomy): Bacteria > Pseudomonadati > Verrucomicrobiota > Opitutia > Opitutales > Opitutaceae > Rariglobus > Rariglobus hedericola. Next base: position 578,128 of record NZ_VMBG01000001.1, on the reverse strand, counting down.
CGAAACCGCCAGCGAATACCACCTCCAAGCCGGCATCGCCGCGCTCCATTGCACCGCGCCCGACGCCGCCTCGACCGACTGGCCGCGCATCCTCGCCCACTACGATCTCCTCCTCACCCTGAAACCGTCGCCCGTGATTGAGCTCAATCGCGCGGTCGCCGTCGCCCACGTCCACGGCCCGCAAGCCGGACTCGACGCGCTTGAATCCATCGCCCACTCGGACCGCCTGGACTCGCTTCATCTATTCCATGCCGTGGCCGGCGAACTCCACACCCGCCTGAACAATCACCGCGCCGCGGCCGAGAGTTATCGCCGCGCCCTCGCCCTTGCCCAAGTCGGCCCCGAACAATCCCATCTCGCCCGCCTACTCGAACGCGCCGAAGACTACGCCTGATACAATCTCCATGTCCGCCCCCGCCATCTCGTCCTCCCCGCCCGCGCAATCCTTCTGGCGCAGCGTCGCCCAGGCCCTCCGTGGCGAACAACACGACTACACCGCGCTCCCGCTCAACCGCGCCGTCCTGCTCCTCGCCGTCCCCATGATCCTGGAGATGCTCATGGAGTCGCTCTTCACCGTTGTGGACATCTTTTGGGTCGCCCGTCTCGGACGCGACGCCATCGCCGTCGTCGGCCTCACCGAGTCGGTCATGTCGCTCATCTTCGCGGTCGCCATCGGCATCTCCTTCGCCGCCACCGCCATCGTCTCCCGCCGCATCGGTGAAAAAAATCCCGCCCTCGCCGCGCAGGCCGCCGGCCAAATCCTCGTCCTCGGCATCACGCTCGCCTCCGGCATCGGCCTCGTCGGCGGCTGGTTTGCCGGCGACATCCTGCGCTTGATGGGAGCCGACCCCGCCGTCGTCGCGCAAGGCACCGACTACGCCCGCGTCATGCTCGGCGGCAACGCCACCGTCTTCCTGATCTTCGTCATCAACGCCATTTTCCGCGGAGCCGGCGACGCCTCGCTCGCCATGCGCACGCTCATTCTGGCGAACAGTCTCAACCTCATTCTCGATCCGTGCGTCATCTTCGGCTGGGGCCCGTTCCCCGAGCTGGGCGTCACCGGCGCCGCCGTCGCCACCAACATCGGTCGCGGTATCGGCGTGCTTTACCAACTCTGGCACCTCACCGGCAAACCCAGCCACATCCGCATTCGTTGGTCCGACCTCCGCCCGCGCGCCGAGAGCCTCCTCGTCATCATCCGCACGTCCGGCAACGGCATCGCTCAAATGCTCATCGCCACGACCAGTTGGGTCGGCCTCTTCAAAATCCTCGCGATCTTCGGCAGCCCCGTGCTTGCCGGCTACACCATCGCCATCCGCGTGATCATCTTCGCCCTCATGCCCGCCTGGGGACTCGCCAACGCCGGCTCAACCCTCGTCGGCCAAAACCTCGGCGCCAACCAACCCGACCGCGCCGCCGCCGCCGTGAAAATCGCCGCCAAGTTCAACGCCGCCCTCCTCGGCATCGTCGGCCTCGTGTTCATCGTTTTCGCCCGCCCCATCGTCGGTCTCTTCACGCAAGACCCCGAGGTTTTCGCCCACGGCGTGCGCGCGCTCTGGATCGTGAGCGTCGCCTTCCCGCTCTACGCGATCGGCATGTGCCTCGAAGGCGCGTTCAACGGCTCCGGCGACACCGCCACACCCACGCGCCTCAATTTTTTCTGTTTTTGGTGCGGACAAGTCCCGCTCGCCTGGCTCCTCGCACAACCACTCGGACTCGGCCCCCTCGGCGTTTACATCGCCGTGCCTGTCTCGTTCACCGTGCTCACACTGTGGAGCGGCGTGCTCTTCCGCCGCGGCAAGTGGAAGCAGAAGCGGATCTGACGTGTTTGCTCACGCCAGCATCGCGGCCTCGACCCCGTCCACCGCCGCCGTGGTATCCACTTCACCCGCGAGCGCTTTTTCCACCCATCGCTTGATGCGTTGCAACCCCGCCCGGCGTTGCGGATCACCCGGCTTCATCGTGCCGAGAAGATTGATCACCGTCGCCGCGTAATCATGCGCGTTCGCTGTCGTCAGCGTCTTGAGCTCGAACGGATTGATCTCCCCGCGACGAATCATTTCACGAGCTTCGCGTTCCAGCTCCATGTTGGAACCACCGAGCGAGCCCGGACCATCGCCGCCACCTTGCGGACGCCCGCCGCCACCTTCCCCTTCACTTGAACGTTTCTCTTCCTTCCCGCGCGCAACCTTTTCCACTTCCGCTGGATATTCCTTCCCGTCGCGACCGGTGACCTTGCCGGCTTTTTCAATCCGACCCGACTGAACCATTTCGTTACGACGCGTGCGCACGAGTTCGGGCGACACTTTGCAAATTTCCGCGATGACCGGATTCGCCATGCCCGGCCATTCTTCGAGCGCGATCTCCACGACGTTACGCTTGTCGCTGTTGTTGCGATGCAGACCATTGGTGGCATTCGCTCCGAGGGCGTGCTTCAGCGCATCACCCCGCCCGCCCGGCTGCACCTCGGCGCGAATCGTCAGCGACTCATTCCGCTTCGTCGCGAGGTAACGATGAAACCCGTCCGCCAGCCAGTAAGTCGCCCCGTCGAAATAAACCGAGATCGGCGGAAACTCGGCGCCGTTCTTCATCTCCTCGGCATAACTTTCAATCGCTTCTTCGCTCGTTTTCACGCGGGTCTGCGTGCCGCTGTAGATATCAATCGAATCAAGGGAGAGGGTTTGGATCGGCATAAGAAAAGGGGCCGTTACTGACGCCCATCCAGCGGCATCTGCAAGGGCAAATCACCGTCATTTTTACGGCCATCGGCTATCTGTATTTGCATGGGAGCAATTCCTGCATCCGTTAAAACTTCCATGTCGTCCCAAGAGCGCAGCGCAGTTCCGTCCATTGATGAAGCGAGCACCGAGGAAGCAGCCCCGAGTAATGACGGCCTCATGCCCAACCGCATGGTTATTTTTGTCGGGCTTTTTTCGCTCATCCTGCTCCTCGCGACGGCGTTGGTAAGTGTCACCTTTCGCCACTTCGCCGGCATCACCGGCTGGACCTCGTTGGTAATACCACCGTTGCTCACGCTGGGTTTTGTGCCCGCGATGCTCCTCGGCTTTCGTCGCCGAAACGCTGCGATTACCGCATTGTATCGGTTGTCGGCTACGGCGTTGGCGTTTCTCAATTTCGCGCTTATCGCCGCCCTCGTTTGCTGGATTGCCTGCGGCATCACCACGCTGCTCGGAACGTCACTCAATTCCCGCCTGCTGGCGTTTTCACTCTATGGTCTCGCCGTCGTCGTCACCGCATACGGGTTGATCAACGCCTATTGGATTCGCACCACGCGCGCCACCGTCGCACTGCCGAACCTCCCGCCGACCTGGCGAGGTCGCACCCTCGCCCTCGTGAGCGACGTCCACCTTGGCAACGTCCGCGGCAATGCCTTTGTCCGCCGCATCGTTTCGCGCCTCAACGCACTCAAGCCCGATGCAGTGCTACTCGCCGGCGACATGTTCGACGGTGCCGAAGTCGATCTTAAGACCGTTGCGCAATCTTGGGAAAAACTGGCAGCACCGCAGGGCGCCTATTTCGCAACGGGCAACCACGACGAATTTTCTGATCGTTCCAAATTTATTACCGCGCTCACCCGCGCTGGCGTGCGCGTGCTGCATAATGAAAAACTGGACCTCTCGGGAGGTCTTCAACTCATCGGCGTTCATGATGGCGAAGCCGGTGAGCCCGTGCGTTTCCGCAAGATTCTCGAACGCCTGAGCATCGCTCACGACCGCGCCAGCATTCTCCTCACGCATCAGCCATCGAACCTCACGATTCCCGAAGCTGCCGGCGTTTCTCTGCAAGTCTCGGGTCACACCCACGGCGGCCAGTTCTGGCCGTGGACGCATGTCGTTTCACGCGTTCACGGACGTTTCGCCTACGGCCTGAATCGCCTCAACTCCCTCCAAGTGCTCACCAGCAGCGGCGTCGGCACGTGGGGCCCGCCCATCCGCGTCGGCACGCGCTCCGAAATCGTGCTGATCCGCCTCGAAGCAGAGACCGCCAGCTGATCCCGATCAGAGTTCGTCCGGCCTCACCGTCAGCACCCGCGACTGCTCACAGCGTTTGCGGGACAACTCCACGCCGAGCGCGTCGAGCCCCATCGCGTTAGCAACCGCCAGCACGGTGCCCACGCCGCAGAACGGATCGAATATCACCTTCGCTCCCACCTGCTCCTTCGCGAAACGCACCGCATGCCCCGCCGCGCGCACGCCCATCGCGCGAATCCATTTCAGTTCGCCCGCGTCCGTGATTATGTCCGGCAGCGGCAGCACTTCGGGGCAGTTCATCGCCCGCGACACCGCGATCAGATGCGTGAACCCGGGCCGGCCATACGTGAGCATCCCCGGCGGACGTCGCGCGACGATCTTGTGAAACAATACTCGCGCGCCCGCATCCTCCGCCGCGCGCACGACCATCGCGCCTTTATCGATCCACGCGCCATCACGCTTGATATCCGACTGGAAAAACAAGGCCGCGCTCTCATCCGGCACGGCATTCACGACCAACTCGACCGCACCGAGAAACCAAGCACGCCACGCCGGCAGCGTCATGTTCACCTCCGACACATCGGGCAGCGACGTCACCGCGCACGCCCCGTCAATCCGCCCGCGCTCCCGCATCCACGGAATCGCATCGGCTTGGTGCACTTCGCGCATCGGCGACGAAATCGGTTCACTCATGCCGCAATCACTACCGCCAGCGCACCAAAATGGAACCGTGATCCTTCACCCGCCGTAATTTCCACGGCGTCCATTGAATCACCACATCTTTGACCGCGAATCCGGCGCACCACACGAGTCCGCCCGCCAGCGGCCACGCCCACTCCGCCATCGTCACCGCAAACGGAACAGCCAGCGCCGTCAGCAAAATGCCGGTCAACACACCGCCGAGGCCCACGGTCGATTCCATGCATATGCATCGCGCTTCTTCGCGATGAACTCCCGCCCCCGCCCTGCGTTGTTTCGTGAGCAACCAGATATCCCGCAACAACCCTTGCCCGAGCAACGCCAGCGCTCCGATCGCTAAAAACGATCCGATCTCCAGTTCCTTGGGCAGACGCCCGGCCACCAACGCGAGTGCGCCCGTCGCGAGTGCAATCAGCCCCAGTTCGATTTTTTCCGCACGCGTGAACATACACTCAATTGAGATTAACCGGCGTGCACAGCAAGCGACCGGAGTGCTTTATCTGTTTCCGCAGCCTTGCCGCGCGCACGACCTGTTTTCAACGTGGCCCCATGTCTTCCACCCCGACCCGCATCCGCTGGGGCATCATCGGCTGCGGTGATGTCACCGAAATCAAAAGTGGCCCCGCTTTCTCCAAGGTGCCCGACTCCTCGCTGGTCGCCGTCATGCGCCGCGACGGAGCCAAAGCCGCCGACTACGCCCGCCGTCACGGCGTGGCCCGCTGGTATGACGATGCTCGCGCCCTCGTCGCCGATCCCGAGGTCGATGCGATCTACGTCGCCACTCCGCCCGGCGCGCACCTCGACGGTGCCTCGCTCGCGGCTGCCGCCGGCAAACCCTGCTACGTCGAAAAACCCTTCGCCCGCAGCACTGTCGAATGTGACGCCATCGTCTCCGCGTTTCGCACCGCCGGCGTCCCGGTCTTCGTTGCCTACTATCGCCGCTGCCTGCCCCGCTTCACGCAGGTCAAAGCCCTCCTCGCCGACAACGCCCTTGGAACCGTCACCAACATCCGTCTGCACTTCGCCTGCCCTGCGCCTGTGATCGCCGATCCCGCCAGTCCGCCGTGGCGCCTCGACGCGGCCAACGCCGGCGCGGGCCTGTTCCTCGATCTTGGGTCACACGCGCTCGACCTGTTCGATTTCCTCTTCGGACCATTGCTCAACGTCGACGGACGCGCCGCGAATCTCGCTACGCCACTCCCCATTGAAGACGCCGTCGCGCTGACCTTCACCACCCAGGCCGGCGCGCTCGGTGCCGCTACGTGGAATTTCGCCAGCGCCATCGGCACCGATGAAGTCGTGATCGAGGGCACGGCCGGACGACTCTCGTTCTCCGTCTTCGGCAACGAACCGCTCCGCCTCCAAACTCGCGACTGCGAAAAAACCTTCGACCGTCCTAATCCGCCGCACGTCCAGCAACCGCTCATCCAAACCATGGTCGATGCCCTGCTTGGCCGCGGCGAATGCCCGAGCACCGGCGAAAGCGCCCGGCGCACCTCGGCCGTCATGGACGCCGTGCTCGACGACTACTACGGCGGCCGCACCGATGCGTTCTGGAGCCGCACGCAAACCTGGCCGGGACGTCACGTTTAAACCAACCCGCACACCGGCCCGCTCGAAAACTCAGCCGTGCGGCTGGTTCTTCGAAGCGTAGTGCGGCACGATCTGCTTGAGATGTCCCTGGATGATCGAGGCGATGGTCGCGGCCGGCGCGGTGTCCTTGTGCAGCTCAAAAACCGCGACGAGTAGCGCGAGTTCGATGTCCACTTTGTTGGTGCTGGCCGTCTTCATCGTGGCAACGATCTCCAGCGCCTGCTTCTCGGCTTTTTTGTAGTTAACGAAATTCTGGTCGGGTGCGGTGTCGCTCATGGTCGGTGGTCGTGTTAAGTGTGAGTGATTAAAAATTAACCGAGCAACGCTTCGCGCATAGCGCGGAACTTCAACTCGGTCTCGGCAAATTCCCGCTCGGGATCCGAGCCGGCAACGATCCCCGCGCCGGCATACACGCGGGCATTGCGTCCCTCTACGAGTGCAGAGCGGATGCCGACCAGGAACTCTCCGCCGCCACGCGCATTCAGCCAACCGATCGCGCCGGCGTAGAGACCGCGCGGAAACCCCTCGAGGTCGCGGATGCGGGCGACCGCTTCTTCACGCGGCGAACCGCCGACGGCCGGCGTCGGGTGCAGGCGGGCCAGCGCATCCAGCAAATGAATACCCGCCGGCATTACCGCGCTTACTGGCGTATGAAGATGTTGAACATTGGCCAGTTTGCGCAGCACCGGTTGCGAAGGAAATTGCGGGGCGAACCCCAGCGGCTCCAATCGGCGGACGATCGACTCCAACACATGGCCCTGCTCACGGCGGTCCTTCTCGCTCGCCAGCAACTCGGCCCCCAAGGCGGCGTCTTCGCTCGCGCTTTGTCCGCGACGGGCGGATCCCGCAAGCGCCTCAGTCTCGAGCACTCCCTTGCTCACTCGCACCAGCCGCTCCGGACTCGCGCCGATGAAGCTCTGCCCTCTCCCGTTCGCGACTGAAAAACTGTAACACTCGGGAAAGCGCTCGCGCAGTCCGTTCAACAGGCGCAGCGGATGTAATGGCGCGTTAGTCTGCATGTCCTGCACGCGAGCGAGCACGATTTTTTTTACGACACCGGCCGCAATGGCCGCCAATCCGCCTTTGACCGTCGTGCGGAAATCCCCCGCCTCCGTGGTTTGAAATACGCAAGGTTGCGACGTGACCGGCACCGCCGGTTTTGCGTCGTAGTCGATGTGCTTGAATTTTCCGTGTGCGCGCAGGACACGCTCCGCCAGTGTCGCCAGATCGGAATCAGGCGCGACCAGCAGGTTGGCGACCGCCGTGGTGACTTCGCCCGCCCGCGCGACTTGCCAGCGAGGCACGAACACGCGCGCCGCCGGGAATGCCTCTCCCTGTTCCACTTGGTCGAGAAAGGTGAACGCGCTGAAAAAATGCGGTCCGCCAAACGGCGCATCCACGTCACCCACCGCAATAGTGCGGGCCAGCACGTCGTCGATGAAACGCTGCGCGGACTCAAAGCGCTCCGGGCCCGAAGCCTCGTGAACGAGCACCGCCTCGGCCCCCGCGATCGCAGTGTGGATATTGGGGCGCTCGGCGTAGAAATGCAGTTCGCCCGACTCGAAAATTGCCTCAAGCACCGCCAGCGGATCAAGCGCGCCAACCTGAATGGAAATGCTCACCAACCGCTCGCGTCCGTCGCCTCGCGCCGCCTCGCGGCATTGACGCAGGAAGCCGATCAACGCATCCGGCGAGGCGTTCTCAGTGGGGTTGATCGGGAGGATGGTCATGCGCTGCGCCAGCGAACGCCGTGGCCTTACTTCTTCGCGGCCTTATCGCCCTCGGGACGAGGGAAGAGGATCGCCGTCTCGGCGACCTTCGAACCGGTGAGACGCGAGCCCCACTCGAGTTCGTCTTTCCACACGGCACCGGCGGTGTAACCGAGGACCGATTGAATTTTTTCCGTCGTGCCGGGCATGACCGCCTGCAACAGCGTCACACCAAGACGCAGCGCCTCGGCGATCGTTGCGAGCGTGGTGCGCAGGAGCACGGCATCCTTCGCCTCGGTGGATTTCGCAAGCGTCCACGGCGCGCGCGTCTGGATGTAGGCGTTGGTCGCGGTGATGAACCCAAAGGTGCGCTCCAGCGCGCTGTGGAACTGGAAACCTTCGTGTAGCGTGATCACCTCGTCGCGCGTCTTGATCCAGAGTGCCTGCAAATCCTGCTCGGGTTGTTCGGAGACCTCGGGGGCGGGCAACACGCCGGCGCTGAAACGCGTGGTCATATTCAACACACGGTTGACGAGGTTGCCCAGATTGTTGGCGAGCTCGGCGTTGTAGCGCGCGAGAAATTGCGCGAGGGAGAAATCGCTGTCCTGACCCACGCTCATCTCGCGGATCATGAAATAGCGCAGCGCGTCCACGCCGTATTTGTCGGCAAACTCGGCGGCATCGACGAAGTTGCCGGTGCTCTTGGACATTTTGCTGCCGTTGATCGACCACCAACCGTGGGCGAGCAGCGATTTCGGCGGCTCGATGCCGGCGGCCTTGAGCATGATCGGCCAGTAAACAGCGTGCGGCGGCACCAGGATGTCCTTGCCGATCACATGGAAATCGGCCGGCCAGAACTCGGGTTTGTCGATGACGGCCGTGTAGTAGTTCACCAGCGCGTCGAACCAGACGTAGGTCACAAAATCCTCATCGAAAGGAAGCGTGATACCCCATTCGAGACGGCTCTTCGGACGAGAGATACACAGGTCGTTGAGAGGCTCGGACAGGAACTCGAGGACCTGCTTCTGGCGATAGCGAGGGAACACGAAGTTCTCGTTGGCCTTGAGGTGGTCGACCAGCCACGTCTGATACTGCTGCAGTTTGAAGAAGTAGTTCGCCTCGATGATTTCGGTGACTTCGCCGAAAATCTCGGGCCAGGTGCCATCGGGATTGCGGTCTTTGTCCTGAAGGAACTGCTCCTGACGCGTGGAGTAAAAGCCCTTGTATTCGGCTTTGTAGATCTCGCCCTTGTCGTAAAGCTTCTGGAGCAGTTCGCACACGACCTTCTTGTGGCGCTCCTCGGTGGTGCGGATGAAGTCGTTGTTGGAGATATTGAGTTTCTTGCACAGCGCGCGGAATTCTTCGGACACCTCGTCGCAAAACTGTTGGGGCGGAATGCCGCGTTTTTTGGCGCTCTGCTGGACCTTCTGACCGTGCTCATCAACGCCGGTCAGGAAATAGACGTTGTCACCCATCAACCGGCGGAATCGGGCGATAACGTCCGTCAGCACCTTTTCGTAGGCATGGCCTAGGTGTGGCGAACCGTTCACGTAGTCGATGGCGGTCGTGATGTAGAAGTTCTTCATGGGCGGAAGGGGAAACAGAAAGCACGTCCCGCGAAATGTCGAAGATTTTGCAGGTCACACGCCTCGACGCTGAAAACCAGCCGGCGGATTGCGTCGGAGTGCTTCGAATGCCCTGCCTTTCCAAGCAGTTCGCTGCCTTGTCCTGCGAATGCACGGCGGCCTTAGCTAAAATAACTTACTCAATAAATATTAGTTGACCCTAATTCTATGATTCTGAATTTAGGTGAGCCTAACTTTTATATGAGAATCAAACTACTCGCTGGATTCTTGGTCACCTTCACCTGCCTCACGGGCGCTGCGATTTCATTGCAAGCCGCCCCCGACCGTCCGCGCGTGCTCACGACGTTCACGATCCTGGCCGACATGGCTCGCAACGTCGCCGGTGAGCATGCCGACGTCGATTCGCTCACCAAACCGGGCGCCGAGATCCACGGCTATGAGCCCACGCCGCGTGACATCGTGAAAACCCAGCGCGCCAGCCTCGTGCTCTGGAACGGCATGAATCTCGAACGCTGGTTCGAGCCGTTTTTCGCCAACGTCAAAAACGTTCCGCAGGTCGTCGTCACGACAGGCATTGAACCGATGGGCATCACCGAAGGTCCCTACACAGGAAAACCCAACCCGCACGCCTGGATGTCGCCGACGAACGCCGTCACCTATGTTGAAAACATTCGCGCTGCCCTTGCGAAAATCGACCCCGTGCACGCCTCCGCCTACGCCACCAATGCCGCGGCTTACATTGAGAAAATCCGTGCGCTCGATGCACCGGTTCGCGCCAAACTTGCCCGCATTCCTGAAGCCCAGCGCTGGCTCGTGACCAGCGAAGGTGCGTTCTCCTACCTCTGCCGCGACTACGGACTGCGTCCGCTTTATCTCTGGCCAATTAATGCCGATGCGCAGGGCACGCCCCAACAGGTGCGCCACGTCATCGATCAAGTTCGTGCCAACAAGATTCCCGTCGTCTTCAGCGAAAGCACCGTGAGCGACAAACCCGCCCGTCAGGTCGCCCGCGAAACCGGCGTTCGTTACGGCGGCGTGCTCTATGTCGATTCGCTCACCGATGAAAAAGGCCCCGCACCCACCTACCTCGCGCTGCTCGACTACAACGCCCGCACCCTCGTCACCTCCTTTCTCGGTGATGCCGCCCAATGAAACGCCTGCTCGCTCCGCTCACGCTTCTAGCTCCTACGTTTTTCGCCGTCGCTGCCGAGACCGATAAATCCGCCTACACTTTCTCCAATCCCACGCCGCGCGAGCAGATGCGCGAGCTGAGCACCGATCGTCCTGATCAAACCGAAAGCCCTTACACGGTGGACGCCGGCCACTGGCAGATCGAATTCGATTTCGCCAACTACACCTACGACCACGACGCCGGCACGCGCACGGAGACGTTTAACATAGCGCCGGTGAACGTGAAGCTCGGCCTCACCAACAATAGCGATATTCAGTTCATCTTCGACAGCTACACGAGCGAGCGCGTGCGCACCGCTGGCGTCACTACGACGACCCGCGATTGGGGCGATCTGACCATCCGCCTCAAATACAACATCTGGGGCAACGACAGCGGCGACACCGCTTTTGCCGCCATGCCTTTCGTCAAAGTTCCGCTTCAGCTCGGCGATGCAGGCAACGACCTCGTCGAGGGCGGGCTTATCCTCCCTCTCGCCGTCGCTCTGCCCGCAGGCTGGGGCCTCGGCTTGATGACCGAGTTCGATTGGCTCGCCGACTCCACTGGCAACGACCGCCACCTCGAATGGATTAACTCCATTACGTTCAGCCACGACATCACGTCACGACTCGGCGGATACGTTGAGTTTTTCTCCGCCCACAGCTACGAATCCGGCACCGAATGGATGGCGCAAGCCGACATCGGGTTCACCTACGCCGTTAACGCCGACACGCAGCTCGACTGCGGCTGTAATTTCGGTGTCACCCGCAACGCGCCCGATGTGCAGCCTTTCATTGGCCTCACGCTTCGCTACTAATCACTCGCATTCCAATGATCACACCCGACGCCATCGAATCGCTCACGCTCGAAGCGATCAACGTGGCCGTGACTTATCCCAACGGCCACACCGCGCTTCGCGACGCCAGCTTCCGTCTCTCCGGCGGCACCATTTGCGCGCTGGTCGGCGTCAATGGCTCCGGCAAGTCCACGTTGTTCAAATCCCTCATGGGTTTCGTCACACCTTCGCAAGGCCGCGTTGAAATCAACGGACGCCCCGTGCGCGAAGCCCAAAAACAAAGCTGGGTCGCCTACGTTCCTCAAGCCGAGGAAGTCGACTGGTCGTTCCCCGTGAGCGTGCATGACGTCGTCATGATGGGCCGCTATGGATACATGAATTTCCTGCGCATGCCCAAACCCGCCGACCGCACCGCCGTCGAGGAAAGCCTGCGCCGCGTCGGCATGTGGGACTTTCGTGACCGCCAGATCGGCGAACTTTCCGGTGGACAAAAAAAACGTGTCTTCGTCGCTCGCGCCCTCGCCCAACGCGGCCGCGTCATCCTCCTGGACGAACCCTTCACCGGCGTGGACGTCAAAACCGAGGAAGCCATCATCACGCTCTTACGCGAACTTCGTGCCGAGGGCCGGCTCATCCTCGTATCGACTCATAATCTCGGGTCCGTCCCGGAGTTCTGCGATCAAGTCGTGTTGATCAACCGCACGGTGCTGGCCTATGGCCCGACCGATACGGTGTTCACCGCCGAGAATCTGTCGCAAGCTTTCGGTGGTGCGCTGCGTCACTTCGACCTCGATCGCTCCACGGTCAACGATCACGACGGCCGTCAGGTCACCGTGCTCACCGATGACGAACGCCCCCTGGTTCTTGGCAAAAAAGGCCACCTCGAATACCGTGATCGAACGGGCCGCGAGAATCTCATCGACGAACGCGAAAAGGAATCCTGAGCAATGCAGACCTGGCTCATTCCCTTCCAATACGATTACATGGTGACGGCGTTGTGGACGTGCACGCTAATCGGCGGCGTCTGCGGACTGCTCTCAGGTTTCATCACGCTCAAAGGCTGGTCTCTCATGGGCGACGCACTCTCACACGCAGTCGTTCCGGGCGTCGCCATCGCCTACCTTGCCGGCGTGCCTTTTGCCCTCGGTGCGTTCACCAGCGGACTCCTCGCCGCCGGCGCGATGGCCTTCGTAAAAATGAAAACCCCCGTTCGTGAAGACTCCGTGATCGGCATCGTGTTCACCTCGTTTTTTGCGCTCGGCCTGCTGCTCATCTCGCTCAACCCGATGCGCGTCGACCTCAAGAGCATCATCTTCGGAAACATCCTAGGTATCGCACCGGGCGACGTGCTCCAAGTCGTGATCGTCGCCGTGATCTGCCTCGTGATCATTGCGCTCAAATGGCGCGATTTACTTCTCTTCTGCTTCGATCCGAATCAAGCGCGTGCCCTCGGCCTGCGAGTCGGGTTTCTCCACGTTCTCTTACTCCTTCTGCTGTCCGCGACCGCCGTCGCTGCGCTGCAAGCGGTCGGTGCGATTCTCGTCATTGCCGTGCTCGTCACGCCCGGCGCCACCGCCTACCTGCTCACCGACCGCTTTGGTGTGATGCTTCTGCTCGGCTCGGGTATCGGTGCGGTCACGTCCTTCGTCGGCGCCTACGCCAGCTACTTCCTGAATGGTGAAACCGGCGGATGCATCGTCACGCTGCAAACCCTCGTCTTTCTCACTGCACTCGTGTTCGCACCCAAGCACGGCCTGCTCGCCGCGCGTCGTGCCCGCAAACAAACCTGTCTCGCGAACGGAGTGATGCCGTCATGATCGATACGCTGCTCGAGCCGTTTCACTACAACTTCATGCTGCAAGCCTTCGCCATTGGCGCGTTGGTCGCAACGGTCGGCGCGGTGTTGTCCTGCTTTCTCGTGTTGCGCGGCTGGTCGCTGATGGGCGACGCGATTTCACATGCCGTGCTGCCGGGTATCGTGCTCGCTTACATCGCCGGCATTCCTCTCGCCATCGGCGCGTTTGCCAGCGGCCTTTTTTGCGCGGTTTCCACCGGCTGGGTAAAAAACAACAGCCGTATCAAAGAAGATACCGTCATGGGCGTGATTTTCACCGGCATGTTTGCGGTCGGCCTCGTGCTGTATTCCAAGACGCCGAGCGATCTGCATCTCGATCACATCCTCTTCGGCAACATTCTCGGCATCACCCGGGATCAGATTTGGGAAACAAGCATCCTTTCCGGCATCGTGCTCGCGACCGTGCTCGTTTTGCGCCGGGACCTGCTGCTCGTCTGTTTTGATCCCACGCATGCCCGCGTGCTTGGTCTGCGCGTGCGCGCCCTCACCTATCTGCTTTTGATTCTTCTCTCACTGGCGATCGTCGCGGCAATGAAGGCCGTCGGCCTCGTGCTTGTGATCGCCATGCTGATCACTCCCGGCGCAACCGCCTTGCTGATAACCAAACGGTTTGACCGTATGCTGATTCTGGCGACGTCGATTGCCGTGGGATCAGCGCTCACCGGCATCTATGTCAGTTTCTTTGCAGATGGCTCGCCCGCCGCCTGCATCGTGCTCGTTCAGGCCCTGGTTTTTGTAATTACCCTGATCACGCGTGGAATTCGGGCCCCGCACGTATCCGTCGCCAAGTAACAAACAGGTTCTGCGGCAATTCCCCCTTGCGGACGTGCGTGCGAGGTGAACACACTTCGCGCCGATGTCGCAGTCGTTTGCCCGTATCGTGTTTGCGTTCACGGCGGTTTTTTTCGCCGCGTTCTTCCTTTGGCCCATCTTTCAGATCCTCAAAGGCGGTTTCATCGACGCCGACGGCAAGGTCACTCTCGAATACGTAGCCGCGCTCCTTTCAGACCCCATCTATCTGGGCGGCATCGGCAACTCTTTCCTGCTGGCCTGCGCGACCACGACGATGACGTTTCTCATCGCGCTGCCGCTGGCGTTTATCAGCGATCGTTTTCGGTTTCCCGGCAAAGGCCTGCTCAGCTCCGTCGTGCTGATCCCGATGATCCTGCCGCCGTTCGTCGGCGCCATCGGCATCAAACAAATCTTCGGTCAATACGGCGCGCTGAACGCGTTGCTCATCGACATCGGCCTGCGCCCCGAGGGCTGGACCCACGACTGGTTCGCCGCGAGTCCGTTCTGGGGCATCGCCTTGGTCAACGCACTCTCGCTCTATCCAATCATTTATCTGAACTCCGTCGCCGCGCTCGCCAACGTCGATCCCGCGATGGAAGAAGCCGCGCAAAACCTCGGTTGCACCGGCTTCCGTCGCTTCTTCAAAATCACCCTGCCGCTCATTAAATCCGGCCTCTTCGCCGGCGGCACGATTGTCTTCATCTGGGCGTTCACCGAGCTCGGCGTGCCGCTCATCTTCGATTATCCGCGCGTCATCGCCGTGCAGATTTTCTACGGCTTGAAGGACATCAGCGGAAACCCCGCGCCCTACGCCCTGGTCGCCATCATGCTCGCCAGCACCACGCTGCTCTACGCGATCGGCAAGGGTTTGTTCGGACGCCAGAATCACGCCATGATGGCCAAGGCAACCAGCTCCGGCGGCCCGCGGGACTTGCCCCGCCTGCAAGCCTGGCTGTGCACCGCGGCCTTCGCCGGCGTGACGTTTATCGCCGTCCTGCCGCACATCGGCGTGATCCTCGTAGCATTCTCCAGCGACTGGTATGCGAGCGTGCTGCCAAAGAACTTCACGCTGCAAAACTTCGAACTCGCCCTCGGTCACAACCTGACCGTCTCGGCCATCGCAAACTCCCTCAAGTTCGCCAGCATCTCCACACTCGTTGATGTCGTTCTCGGCATCGCCATCGCCTATGTCGTGGTGCGCTCGAAGATTCCCGGCCGCCAGGTTCTCGATTTTCTCGCGATGATGCCGCTCGCCGTTCCCGGTCTCGTGCTCGCGTTTGGTTATCTCGCCATGAGCCAAGAGGGAAAGCTGTTCGCCTTCCTCAATCCGATCAAAGACCCGACGATCCTGCTGATCATCGCCTATTCGGTCCGACGCCTGCCCTATGTCGTGCGCTCCGCCTCCGCCGGCTTCCAGCAGACCAGCGAAACACTCGAGGAAGCCGCACAGAATCTCGGCTGCCCGCCCTTGAAATCAGTCTTCAAGATCACGCTTCCACTTATCGCCGCGAATCTCATCGCAGGCGGCCTGCTGGCCTTTGCCTTCGCGATGCTTGAAGTCAGCGACTCGCTGATTCTCGCGCAAAAACAGGCGTTCTACCCGATCACCAAGGCCATCCTCGAGCTCTTCCAGTTGCTCGGTGACGGCAAGTTCATCGCCAGTGCACTGGGCGTATGGGCGATGGTTTTCCTCGGTGTGACCATTGTCGGCATGAGCTTGATTCTCGGCAAGAAACTGGGCGCCATCTTCCGCGTTTAAATCCGTTCCCCACGCACCGACGCCGATGGTCCTGCTTTTGCTAGTCTCGCTGCTTTGGGCGTTTTCACCCGGGTTGATCAAACACTTCCTCGGCGACCTGCCCTCCCCTGCGGTGGCCACGGTGCGACTGGGCCTGACATTTCTCATATTTGCTCCGCTGCTGAATCCCCGTGGAATCGCCCGCAGCACCGCCGCCTGGCTCGCCGGTATCGGGGCGATCCAGTTCGGCATGATGTATCTGCTCTACCTGCAGGCATTCCAATTCCTGCAAGGCCACGAGGTCTACCTGTTCACCATCTTCACGCCGATCTATGTGGTGCTGCTCGATGCCGCGCTCACCAAACAAATCGGCGTGCGCCACATGCTGGCCGCCGTGCTCTCCGTCGCCGGTGCCGGTGTCGTGATCCAACGAAGCGCCGGCACCGCCAACGTCATGATCGGCTTCCTCCTCGTTCAAGGTGCCAACCTGTGTTTCGCCGCCGGCCAGATCGCCTATAAAAAGACCCGGCCGGCATTGGCGCACATCACGGATCAGGTGCTGTTCGCGTGGCTCGCACTCGGCGGCTTTATCACCACGGCGTTGGTGGCCATTCCCTCACTCGGATTTTCCTTCGCCCGATTTTCACCGACACCGCTGCAATGGCTGGTGCTCGCATTCCTTGGCTTGATCGCCAGCGGCGCCGGCTTCTTCGTCTGGAACCGCGGACTCACTCAAGTCAACGCAGGCACGCTGGCCGCGCTCAACAACGCCAAAATCCCTCTCGGCGTGCTGGTCAGTCTGCTCGTCTTCCACGAACCCGCGCACTTGGAGCGGCTTTTAACCGGCCTCGCATTGCTCATCGTCGCGGTGTTGCTCGCGGAGTGGAAACCACGATCAGCGGCCACAAAAAAGGCGGACCGATAAATCGGCCCGCCTGACGCTAAACGGCTGAACTCGTCGCTCAGCTCGAGTAAAACGCGTTGATCTTGTCGGCGACATCGCGGAAGCCGATGTCTTCGCTGTAAATGATCTTATACTCGTTGATGGCCTCTTCCTTCTTGCCCATGCCTTCGTAGCAGGAAGCGAGCTCGTAGATGACATCCTTCTTTTGATCATCCATGCCTTGGAGTTCACTCTTGGCGGTCTGGAACTGAGCCACGGCAAGGTCGAACATCTTGCGGGCCTTGAGTGAGCGGCCCATGCCGGTGATCGCTTGCACGCGCACCTTGGGACTCTTTTGCGCCTGCTGATAGTTGGCGATGGCGTTCTGATAATCACCGGCCTCGAAATAGAGATTTCCGAGTGTGTAACGGGCGGCGTAATCATTGGGATAACGCTCGACGTAATCCTTGGCCTCGACGAGCTGCGTGGCGGCAAACTCGGACTTCGCCTTGATCAAGCCTTGCTTGAATTCCGCGTTCTCTGGAGCCAACGCGGATTGCGTCTCCAAATCTTTGATACGTTTTTCAAGAATCGCCGTCTTCAGTTCGCTCTCCTGCTTGCCGAGCGAGGTATCACCGGCGCCAGCGGGAAGTTCACGCGCCTTGCGCACATAAACCAGCGCCTGCTCCAGGTTGCCCAACTTCTTGTAACCTTCCGCCGCGCTGCGGTAGTGGTTGAGGCTGTCCGGCTGCGACTGAATGCGAACGAGTGCCTCGTCGATGAGCTTCTGCGTCATCTCGTCGGAGGTGACGATCTTCGCGGACTGCTCCAGCATTGTGGAGGCGGCTTCGTCCTTGAGCTTATCGCGGAAGGAGCCCTTGTCCTCCCAGTTGCCCTTCTCGGTCGTCTGGGCAATGGCGGATTTGCGCATCAGCGCGAGTGCGTCGCCATCCTGCGGCTTGAGCTTGAGCAACTCATCAGCGGCGCGCAGGGCATCCTTCGGACGCTTGGCCAAAAGACAGGCTTCACCAAAATTCAACAGGGCTTCGCGATCGGTCGGGTGCAGCTCGTGAATCGCCTCCCAAGCGAACGCCACCGTGTCCGGCATATCGAGACCGTGGGCGGCCTCGGCGAGGAGCTTGAGCGCAGGCACGCTGGTCGGATCAGCCGAGAGCATCTTCTCGGCATTTTCGAGCGCCTTGGATGGATCTTTTTTGCCGCCACCAAACATAAAGCCGGCCTGCGTGACGGAGCCAAACGCCTTGGCGAACAATTTGTTCTTGGTTCCAAGCTGGCGCAGCTGGGCAACACGTTGCAAACGACGCACCGGCAGACAGCCGGGGGCGGCCTTCAAAACTTGGGTGGTGACATCCAGCACATAATCGAGATTGCCGCGCTGCAGCGCGATCTGGGAATTCTCGATCTGTTTCTGAACGCGAGGGTCTAGCGATGAAACGGGGATTTCTGGCATAAGGGGATGAATTAACGAATTCACCGACACCCCATGGGTCAACGCTAGATTGCCTTTCAAATCACCTGCAAATCAGCGCGGGCCGCTTGCTCCAATCGCATCAAGCCCGCCGTCACCACATCGTCGGACGGACCTTCCACCAAAAGACGCAATTTTGGCTCGGTTCCAGAGAAGCGCACGAGAACACGGCCTTCGGAGCCGAGATCGGATTCCAACGCTGAAATCGCCGCTGAAAGAGTCGCGCAAGTCGTCAGCTCACGCTTGTCACGGACCTTGAGATTCCGCGTCCCTTGCGGAAACTTTTTCATTCCGGTGCGAAGTGCCGACAACGGGCGTCCCGTCGCCAGCATGACCTCGATCACTTTGAGGGCTGCCACTAACCCGTCACCCGTGGGCGATGTATCCGCACAAATGATATGCCCGCTGGATTCGCCGCCCAGCGTCGCTCCATCCGCGAGCATGCGTTCAATCACATAACGGTCACCCACCGAGGTGCGCACCACGCGTCCGCCGGCGGCGTTGATTGCGGAGTCCACCCCGAGGTTGCTCTGCACCGTAATCACGAGTGTCGAGGCGGCCAGCGTGCCTTTTTCCAGAGCGTGCAATCCCAGCAGGGTCAACACTTCATCTCCATCCAACACGGAGCCGTTTTCGTCGCACAAAATACAGCGATCACCATCGCCGTCATGCGCGATGCCTAAACGTGCGCCGGCGGTGAGAACTTTTTCGGCCAGTTTCTCGGGATGTTCGCTGCCCACACCTTCGTTAATATTCCGTCCGTCCGGTTGGTCGCCGATACCAATCACTTCGGCGCCCAAGGCACGCAACACCGCGGGACTCGTGGAGGTCGTAGCGCCGTGCGCTGTATCCAAAATAATACGCCAGCCAGCCAACGAGCCGGCCGGCAATACGCCGCGCGCAACGTCGATGTAGTCGGCCACGCCATCGATTTCCGGCACGGTTAACACCGGCGCGGCGGCTGCATCCGGCAGCAAAGACTCGATGCGAACCTCATCCTCATCGGTCAGTTTGATACCAGAGCCTGCAAAAAATTTAATGCCGTTATCCGAGGCCGGATTGTGCGAAGCCGTGATGACCACGCCCAAGGCCGCGCCGGATGTCCGCACCGCGCGAGCCACCGCCGGCGTGGGCAATACACCGAGCGAAACCGGCTCCATTCCTGCCGCGACGAGACCGGCGGCCACCGCCTTCATCAACGCTTCACCCGAGCCGCGCGTATCGCGCCCGATGAGCACACGACCGCGCCCGCCCGCCCAGCGGCCCGCAGCTTCCGCCAGGCGTGCGGCAAACGCTTCGTTCACCACATGACCGCCATAAGGACCGCGCACCCCGTCGGTGCCGAAATAGTTACGCTTCATTTTTGGAAAAACTCACGGGTTGCGGCGATCTTCGCCTTCACCGCACCACCCACCAATAATTCGCGGGCCTGCTCCACGCCTTCAGCCACCGATCCAGTCCGTCCCGTAATCCAGAGTCCGAGCGCGGCATTCAGTGAAATTGTATCGACCAATCCTTGCGGCGCCCGGCCTTCGATCAATGCGTCCACAATACCCATGTTCATGGCGAGATCCCCGCCCTGCAAATCAGAGAAAGCCGATTGCTTCAGCCCGAAATCAGCCGCCCTCCACTCCCCCGCAGTCGACCGCAGACGGCCAAAGCCGCGCACGTGATTCACGGTCGCCGTAGTGATTTCATCGATACCGCGGCCGTCATTAAGGATGCCATGGCCGGCCAGTCCGGCGCTGGTCCCCAACAGTTGAAATACATCCGCGAGCTTCTCAACCATGGGCTCGGGGAACACGCCGAAAAGCATGAACGCCGGGCGCCCAGGATTAAGCAGAGGCCCGAAAATATTAAAAATCGTGCGACGTCCCTGCGCGGCCAGCTGCTTGCGAACCGGACCGATGTGCTTGAACGACGGATGATAAGCCGGAGCAAAAAAGAACGCGTAGCCGAGTTGATCCAGTGCTCCGCGGATTTTTTCCGGACGTGCTTCCAAATCGAAGCCGAGAGCGGCAAGCAAATCGGCGCTGCCGCACTTCGAAGTGAATCCGCGATTGCCATGCTTCATGACCTTCACGCCTGCCGACGCCAGAGTCAGCGTGACCAGACTGGAAATATTAAAACCATCCGTGCGATCACCGCCGGTGCCGACCACATCGATGGCGTCGGCCGACCATTGCCCCACGCCCGGATCCACTGCACGTTCACGAAACACGCGGGCAAACGCTGCGATTTCGCCGGCGGTCTCACCCTTGTCGGAAAACGCGGAAAGAAACGCCGCTTTTTGCGGATCAGCTATCTCGGGCGATGTCAGGGCATCGGCCGCCGGAGCGATTTGGGCTTCAGTCAGATCCTGACCTTCGGCCAGCTGGCGGGTAAGTTCTACAAGTGCAGACATGTGGGGCAGCATGGAATCGAAAAACCTCCGCGCGAGGGAAGCATAAACTCGACAGGCCCCGCCCGTTCTGGGAGCAAACGACCGTGCGTCGTATTTTTTTGATCCTCAGTTTCAGCCTCGCGGCGGCCCTCTCCGCATCCGCGCAAACTCCACCTTCGACCGCGCAGTCCGAAACCGCGCTCATTGGCGGTGAACCACTAAAAGAGCTCAGCACACGAGATGCGATTATTCTAGGCGTGATCGAAGGCGTCACGGAATTTTTGCCCATTTCTTCCACCGGACACCTGATCATTGCAGGCCATGCGCTCGGCCTCGAAAGCGAAGAACCGCTCCGTGATTCAGCCGGTCAGCCGATCTGGTATAAGGAGCCCTCGAAAAAATACCCCGAAGGTATTCCTCTCACGCAAAAACTCGCCGTCGATACTTACACGGTCGTCATTCAAGCCGGTGCCATCATCGCGGTCGTGCTTATTTATTGGGGGCGACTCACCGGCATCTTGCGCGGATTAATGGGCCAAAACACGCCCGGCCTGCGCTTGCTCCGCAACATCATCATTGCCTGCGTGCCGGCGGTCGCGCTTGGGCTTACATTCGGGAAACTGATCGACGATTATCTTTTTTCCATCGAAGCCGTGATCGTCGCCCTGATCAGCGGCGCCGTGTTGATGTTTGCCGCCGAACGCTGGCGCAAACAACGGCCGAGCACAGCGACGTCGAAACTCGATCCTGCCGACCTCACGGTTCAACAGTCGCTCGGCATCGGTCTCATGCAGTGTCTTGCGCTTTGGCCGGGCACAAGCCGTTCGATGGTCACCATGGTCGGCGGCTACTTTGCCGGTCTTTCCCCCGCGCGCTCGGCCGAATTCAGTTTTCTCGTCGGCCTGCCCATTCTGACGGGGGCCGCGCTCTTAAAAGGTTACAAGGCGGGACCGGCTATGATTTCCGTGCTCGGCGTTCCCTCGGTGCTGCTCGGCAGCTTCGTCGCCGCCCTCTCGGCCGCGATTGCCGTAAAGTTTCTGGTCAGCTACCTCGCGAGAAATGGACTGGGCATCTTCGCCGTTTACCGCCTCGTGCTCGCGGCGCTGTTGGCTGCGTGGTTTTTCGGTTGAATAAAATTAAAACACTCGGCGTCACCCCCGAGATGGCACTTGACGACGTAAAGCGCCGCCCTCTACTTTCATCCTTTATCACTTATTACAGACCTGTTCACACGAACGTCACCCACCCTTTAAACTACACCGACCATGGCTAATCCGAAACGCAAGCAGTCCAAACGCCGTAGCGCCAACCGCCGCGCAGCCAACGCCTTCAAAGCTCCCGAAATCGCCCGTGACCCGACCGATGGCACCGCCTTCCGTCCTCACCACGTGAACCCCACCAACGGCACCTATCGCGGTCGCCAGGTGGTCAACGTCGAGGTCTAATCCTCGCGGCACCATCGCTTTGAGTCATCACCATCCCTCGCGATGGTCACCTCTTCCGGCCTGACCGGGCGTATCGCGGTTGACGCGATGGGAGGCGATTTGGGCCCACCCGAAGTGGTGGCTGCAGTCGCCCTCGCCCTATCGGAATTCCCTGAGTTAAACCCCATCACTCTCGTGGGTGATGAGGCTGTGCTCAAACCGCTGCTCGCGCAGCACGGCCTCGACGGGCACTCCTCGTTGAGGCTTTTTCATGCTTCCGAGGTGATCACCATGGAGGACAAGCCCCTTCCGTCGCTGAAGCGAAAGAAGGATGCCTCCATGTTTCGGGCCATTGAGCTCGTTAAGTCCGGAGAAGCCTCCGCCGTCGTGAGTTGCGGCAATACCGGTGCCCTCATGGCCGGTGGAACCATCAAGTTGCGCACACTCGCAGGAATCGATCGCCCCGCACTGGCCGCGATCATTCCACGCGAAAACGGCCACTTCATTCTCATCGATGCCGGCGCCAATCCTGAGGCCGAAGCCGAGCATCTCGCGCACAATGCGCTTTTGGGCTCCCACTACGCCCGTGTTGTTCTGGGCATCGCCAATCCTCGCGTGGGCCTGCTTACCATCGGCACCGAAGAAGGCAAGGGCAACGCCCTGATCAGCGCCACCAATGTTCACCTCAAGAGCCTGGGTGATCTTATCAACTACGTCGGACCGACCGAAGGATTCCAAGTGTTCACCGATCACTGCGACGTCGCCGTATGTGATGGTTTTGTCGGCAATCTGTTGCTGAAGAGCTGGGAGTCGCTGGCTCATTTTTTCTCGGCCACACTTAAATCCGAATTAAAGGCCAACCCGCTGCGGATGGGTGGAGCGATTTTGTCACAAGGCGCCTTCAAAGCCCTCAAGAAGCGCATGAACCCCGAGGTTTACGGTGGTGCGCCGTTGCTTGGCCTGCGCGGCAACGTCCTCAAGGCCCACGGCTCCAGCAGCCGTCACGCGATCAAGAACGCGATCCGCGCCGCCAACAAAATCATCAAGGCCGACATGCTTCACCTCATTGAGGCCGATGCCGCCGTCGCCAACACGATTATCCGCCCGCAGCAAATCGCGACCACACCGCCACTCGAAAGCCCCGCCACCTGAGACCAAACGCGCCGAGCCTTCCGGCGAGCGCTTTTTGACCGACCAATCCATGGGTTCCCCCATTATCGCCATACTCGGCACCGGCTCTTACGCCCCCGAAAAAATCCTGACAAACGCCGACCTATCCAAAATCGTGGATACGTCGGACGAGTGGATCTTCTCCCGCACCGGTATTCGCGAGCGTCGCATCGCCGCTGACAACGAAACCACCTCGATGATGGCTGCCGCCGCGGGACGCGCCGCGCTCCTTGATGCCGGTCTCACCGCCGCTGATATCGATCTGATCATCGTCGCCACGGTAACGCCCGACATGCCGATGCCGGCCACCGCCTGCTTCGTGCAAAACCATCTCGGAGTCTCCGCCCACTCCGCCTGCTTCGATCTCAACGCTGCGTGCTCGGGGTTTCTTTATGCGATGGATACCGCCTGGGCCATGCTCAGCTCCGGCCGCTACAAGAATGCCCTCGTGATCGGTGCGGAAAAACTCTCCAAGGTTCTCGACTGGAAAGATCGCACCACCTGCGTGCTCTTTGGCGATGGCGCCGGCGCTGTCGTCTTGGGAACTTCCCGCGGAACCGCGCAGATTCTCGGCACGAAACTCTACGCCGAAGGTGCTCACGCCCGGCTCCTGTGCATCCCTGATGGCGGCAGCAACCCCGCCGAGACCGTCACCGATCCCCTGCGCACTCCGGGCACCATCACTATGAAAGGGCGCGAGATCTTCAAAATCGCCGTGCGCGAGATGGAAGAGGCCGCCCGGGAAATCTTGGACCAACACCAGATTTCCGCCACCGAGATTGCCTGTGTCATTCCGCATCAGGCCAACCTTCGCATCATCGACGCACTCGCCCAATACCTCGAACTGCCCTCGGATCGCTTTTTCTTGAATCTCGAGCGCTACGGCAACACGTCCGCCGCCTCCATTCCCCTCGCTCTCGATGAGGCTCGACGCTCCGGTCGCATCAAATCCGGCGACACCACGCTGTTCGTCGCATTCGGGGCGGGCTTGACCTATGGGTCCGCACTGGTTCGCTGGTAACTCTTTCGACATGCTCAATTTCATCGCCCGCGCCCTGCCTCGTATCGCTATTCTTGGTCTCGCGTCGGCGATTCTCGCGAGCACCGCGCTCCATGCCGATCTCGTGTGGACTCCGGCCACGGGCTGGAAGGCTGAAGGCGGCATGCTCTCCGGGTTGATCGTCGAGGAAGGCCGCAACGCCCTGGATTCGATGAACAAGGCGCGTGCCGACGAAGAAAACGGCAAGCGCACCTCGGCAATGAAACTTTACGAGTCCATCGCCAAAAAATACCCGAATTCCATCTACGCCCCCGAGGCCTTTTACCGCGCCGCCCGCCTGCGCATGGAGCGACGCCAATATTCCAAGTCGTTCAACGAGTTTCAGAACGTCGTCACTCGCTATCCCAACTCCCCTCACTTCAACGCCATTATCGGCGATCAATACCGCATCGCCAATGCGCTCGTTGAGGGCAAACGCCCGCGTTATTTCGGCATCATCCCGGGCTTCAAAAACCGTTCCCGCGGTATCGAATACTTCGAGAAGATCCTCGAGACCGCGCCTTACAGCGACTACGCGCCGATCACACTGATGAGCATCGCCCGCGGCCACCAAAAGCTCGATCAACCCGACGAGGCCATCGATGCGCTTGACCGCATGATCAACAACTACCCGCAAAGCCTGCTCGCACCCGACGCCTATTTCAAACTGGCCGAGACCCATGCGTCCCTCGTGCAAGGCCCCTACTACGATCAAGCCTCCACCCGCCAGGCCATCACCTACTTCGAGGATTTTCTCATCCTTTTCCCCACCGACGTCAATGTGCCCGCCGTGGACAAAGGCTTGGTCGATGTCCGCACGACTTTCTCCGAAAGCAAAATCAAGATCGGCGATTTCTACTTCTACAAACGCGACAATTATAAGGCTGCCCGCGTGTTTTATAACGAAGCCATCACCGCCTACCCGGACTCCGCCACGGCCGTCGATGCCCGCAAGCGCCTCGCCGAGGTCGATGCCGCCGAGAAAAAAGCCAAGACCCCCGACGTCCCCCGCAGCAAGCCCAAGCGCTCGTTCTGGTTGTTCTGATACCACCTCACCCCATCGCACTTCGGTGCGCCCCCATTCATGCGCGCTTCCTTTTTTCTCTGCCTCGCCGGCCTCCTCTTTTTCACCGGCTGTGCCAACTACCGTCTCGGCACGGGTGGCCAGGTTTCCTTCCGCACGCTTTACGTCGCACCTGTGGTCAATGAGACCAATGCACCGCAAACCGTCGCCATTGTCAGCACCCAGATCCGCGAGGCTTTCTTGCACGATTCTCGCGTTATTCTCGTAAACACTGCCGAGGAAGCCGACGCCACGCTGACGGTCCATCTCGTCAAATACGGCCGTGAAATTCAAACCCGCGAGACCCGTGATACCGGCCTAGCCCGTAAATTCGACGTCACCCTCAGCGCCAAGGCAACCTTGCGCGACAACCGCGACAACAAGCCCATCTTCACTGATCGCGCCATCGACGCCACCCGCCAAATCTTCACCGATGGCGGTCAGCAGCTTCAGGCTGAGTATCAGAATATCCCGCTCCTTGCCGAAAGCCTGGCAAAGAACGTTCGCAGCGCTACGCTCGACATCTGGTAATCCAGCCATCGCGCCTGTCTCAGCAACAGGCGCGAACCGAAGTGGCAGGCATCGCCTCGCAGCCAGTTCGGTTTCGAAACAAGTATCCGCGAATTCAGCTTCACATCGCACGGCCTCCGGCCTGATTCTAAGCGCGTGAAGCACGCCTCCGTCCTCGCCCCTTCAATCCTAGCCGGCGACCATGCCCGCCTTGCGGACAGCGCCCAGATCGTCGAGTCCCTCGGCATTAACTGGATCCACCTCGACATCATGGACGGGCATTTCGTGCCCAACCTCTCCTTCGGCCCGCAAACGGTGGCCGCCCTCCGGAAAGGCGCTTCTTTGTTCTTCGATACGCACCTGATGCTCGACGAACCACACCGCTACATCGAAGCCTTCGCCAAAGCCGGCTCCAACCTCATCAGTATTCACATCGAGCCTGCTTACGATCACGCCGCCACCCTCGCCCGCATCCGGTCACTCGGTTGCCAGAATGGCATCGTGTTGAACCCCGGCACGCCCGCCGAAGCCATCGAGCCGTTTCTCGATCAAGTGGATCTCGTTCTGGTAATGACCGTGCAACCGGGTTTTGGCGGACAACCCTTCCGCCGCGATATGTTGCCAAAGATTGCCCAGATTGATCGTTGGCGTCAGGAACGCGGACTCACCTTCCGCCTCGAAGTCGATGGTGGCGTAGATCTCGTGACCGGCTTGGAATGCCGCACGGCGGGAGCCGATACCTTCGTGGCGGGCACCTCTTTCTTTGGCGCTGCGGACAAAGCCTCCGTGGCCCGCACCATTGGCAGTTGGTAACGCAATCCCAGCCAAGTAGATCTAAGGGCACAAAAAAGCCGCGCTTCGTTTTGAAGCGCGGCTTTTTTGAGAGTGGTGGCAAAACTCGGAATTGAACCGAGGACACGCGCATTTTCAGTGCGCTGCTCTACCAACTGAGCTATTTTGCCATAACCGAAGGGTCAGAGAAAAAGGGACGTATGAGTGGCGTCAATGGGAATCTCCTGACTTTTCCGCGATAAATTTATTCGCTTACCCGCCAATCCACCAGCTCCAGCTGCAAGAGCTTGCGGTCGTTGAAGTGGTTCCACGCCAGTTCCACTGCAAAGTCGAGCGGCACGCCCGTCGGAGGCAGGCGCGTGGCCATCTTCCAAGCCACGCCAAACAGTCGGCGACCACGCGAATCATCGAAATTAAACCGGAAGTGCGCCTGCTTAAAAACATCCGGCCGCGAACGCAGCACGACGCCGCGCACACCAAAAATAGGCTCAGGGTTTCCCTGTCCGAACGGCTGCAGCGATTCCAGATCATCCATCAGCTGCTCGTTGATCTGATCCGGCGTCAGCCAGGCGGACAACGTCAGGATCGGATCGATCAAATCACCGCCGGCCGCCGTGCGCACCGCGTCGGCAAACCGGGCACGGAATGTCTCCAGGTGGACTTTTTCCAGCGACACGCCGACCGCCATCGGATGTCCACCCCAGCTCGTGAGCTGTTCGCAGCATGAACCGAGCACTTCGACCAAATTCACGCCGTTGATACTGCGGCCCGAGCCCTTCGCGAATTCACCTTCGTTGCCGAGAACGACGCACGGGCGATTGTATTTACGGGTTACACGTCCGGCCACGATTCCAACGACGCCGGGGTGCCAGTTTTCGCCAAAGAGCACGATGCCCGGCCAGTCGGCAAAATCGCGCTCAATCATCTTCTCGGCCTCTTCCGTGATATGTCGCTCGATCTCCTGTCGTTCGCGATTGAATACATCGAGCTGCTGGGCGGTCTCGTTGCAGAACTGTTCATCGTCGCTAAGCATCAGTTCGACGGACAACGCCGCATCAGCCAGGCGCCCGCTCGCATTGATGCGAGGCCCTAGACGGAAAGAAATATCCACGGGATTCACCCCGTGATCAGGCTTCACTCCCGCGATCTGCATGAGTGCGCGCACACCGGGACGTTCGCATCCTTGAAGGATACGCAGACCGTAACGTGCAAGAATACGATTCTCACCGGTCAGCGGCACAAGATCCGCCACCGTGCCCATCGCCGCGAGATCGAGATAGTCACGCAGTTTGATGCTGTGAGCCACCGGATGGTTTTCAGCACGCAGTAATTTCAACAAACCATGCGCGAGTTTAAAAACCAACCCGACCGTGCAGAGGTTATGCCAGGCTTCGTCGCCCGCACGGCCATGCACATGCGGATTGATGAGCAGTCCCTGATCAAGCGGTTTCTCTTTGGATCGATGGTGATCGACCACCATGACCTCGATTCCTTGCGAAACGAGATAGGCCACTTCGTCATGCGAATTTGTGCCGCAATCGAGCGCTATGAAGAGCTGTGGCTTCCCCTGCTCCAAGGCGCGGTCAATGGCGCTGCGCGACAGACCATAACCATCCTCCATGCGACGCGGCACCACAAAGCGCGGCTTCGACCCGAAGCGACGCAGAATGCTGACAAGGAGAGCGGTGCTGCTTACACCGTCCACATCGTAGTCACCGAGCACGACGATGTCTTCGCCCGCGTCGATGGCCTTGCGCAAGCGCGCGGCCCCCGCCTCTACATTATGCAGAAGAAAGGGGTCGTTGAGCTCGGCCAGGGCAGGACGAAGAAAACTCGCGGCGGCTGCGGGCTCACCGAGGCCGTTGCGAAGCAACAGCTCGGCAAGCACAGGGCTCACCCCCGCGGTCCGGCTCAAGTTCCCGACCTCTTCGGCCGGGAACGGCTTATAGGTCCAAAGCATCGGCGGTTCAGTCTCGCAGGATCACTGCGAAGCCTTGCTGCCGGCGTCCCACTCGTAGGTGGGCTTCACATCATGGCTCTTCTCGACATGGCGACGGTCGCCCTTGTGCCACCAGTAGAAAACCGGACTGGCGATGTAGAGAGACGAGAAGGTGCCGGTGATGACACCGATGATCAGCGTAATCGCCAGGTCGCGCACTTCGCCGCCGGCAACCGTCGCCAGCACCACAGCCGTGAGGAAGGTCGTGCCACCCGTGATCAGGGTGCGGGAGAGCGTGAGGTTGAGCGAACGGTTGATCACATTCTTCAGCGAAGCCGACGGGTTGAGCGTAAGTTCTTCACGGATACGATCGAATACCACGATCGTGTCATTGATCGAGTAACCCACGATGAGCAGGATCGCCGCGACCATGGAGGCGTTAAACTGGCCTCCGAGCATCACGAAAATACCGATGGTGAGCACGACGTCGTGCAGCGTGGAAACCACCGCGCCAATGCCGTAGCCCATCTCGAAACGGAAAGCCACGTAGACGAGGATAAGAACCAGCGACCAGAAAATCGCCCACAAGGCATTGGATTTGATTTCGTCGCCCACGGACGGACCGATGCGCGCTTCGCTCACCAGCGTGAATCCGGCGTCGGGATGCGCAGCTTGAAGAGCCTGCACGAACGGCTTGGCCTGGTCGAACGTGGTCGTCAGTCGAAGCACCTCGGTGTCACCACCAATCTGTTTCGTGTAGGAAAGGCTGAGATCCTCGATGCCTTGGGCGGCGGCGGTTTTGCGCACCTCCGAAAGCGGGATGGCTTTCTCAAACGCGAGCGTGACTTGATCGCCTCCCGTGAAATCGATGCCGTAGATGTCCTTGCCTTTGAAGGCGACCACCGCGACGCCGGTCAACACGATCAGCCATGATACGATGAAGGCGCCGCGTGCATACTTAAGGAAGTCATAGTTGGTGTTCTCCAAAATGGAGACCATGCGCATGCGCTTGATGTAACCGCCGTGAATGGACCAATCGAGGAAGAGGCGGCTGATGACCAGCGCCGCAAACATCGTGGAGAAGATACCGATTGCGAGTGTCACGCCGAAGCCCTTCACCGGGCCGGTGCCCAGCACGATCATGATCGCGGCGGTGATCAGCGTGGTCAAATTACCATCGAGAATGGCGGAGAACGCCTTCTCGAAACCGGCCTCAAGCGCGGACGGCAGGGATTTCCCGAGCTTCAACTCTTCGCGCATACGCTCGAAGATAAGAATATTCGAGTCCACCGACATACCGATGGTGAGCACGATGCCGGCGATGCCGGGCATGCTCAACGTGGCGCCGATGCTGGCCATCACACCGAGAATGATCACGACGTTGAGGATCATCGCAATGACCGCGAGGAAGCCGCCGGAAGTGTAGAAAATAATGATGAACGCAGCGGTGAGCGCCGTGCCGATGATGAACGCGAGCTTGCCGCTCGAAACCGCGTCGGCCGCCAGGGAGGGACCGACCTCGTATTGCTCCTTGATCTGCAAGGGTAGGTCGAGGGGGTTGTTCAACACGTTGGCCAGTTCGAAGGCTTCGCGCTGAGAGAAGCTGCCGGAAATCTCGGCGGAACCACCGGCAATCTCCTTCTCGACACCGGGGGCCGAGTAGAGCTTGCCGTCGAGCACGATAGCCAGACGTGCGCGGGCATTGGCGCTGCCGGTCTGCTGCTGCAGCTGCTGGGAATAACCGGCGATCTCACGGGTGACCTCGGCGAAACGCTTGGAGCCGGCGTCGTCAAAACGAAGATTGATCTTAAAGCGACCGAACTCGTCCATGACCGGATAAGCGCCGGAGATACCTTCACCCGTCATCGCGGGCAGGCGCTTCACATACACTTCTTCGGATGAAACCTGACCACGAATGTCCTGCTCGAGCGTGAGCACTTCGTAGCCGGACGGAGTCTCGCCCAGCATGGCGGGCGTTCCGAACGGATACACCAGACGGAAATCAAGACGCGCGGGCTTCTGCACGCTGGCGACGATCTCCGGATTATCCTTGGTGTTGACGCCGGGGAGCTGCACTTCGATGCGGTTCGCACCGACCGCGCGAATGATCGGCTCGGCGACGCCAAGGCCATTGATACGGTCACCAATGATCTCGATGGCTTTCGACAACTTTTCCTTGCGCTCCGCATCACCGATATTGGCGGTGGCCGGTGTGTCGGAGGCTTCCAAGGTGAAAGCGACGCCGCCCTTCAAATCGAGACCGAGCTGCAGGCGCCCCTTGGACTTGGCGAGCAAGTGATCAAGGAGGATGGCGTTGCGCTTCTCGACGTTGCCCAACGAGGATTCGAGGGGGAACTGGGGGAAGTATTGGCTGAGATCGATCTTCCGTTCTTTGGCGATGGCTTTGAGCGCGACGAAAACGCTGGGAGCCTGCTTGGAAACAACGCGATCGGACGACTCTTTGATGAGCGCCGCGAACTCTGCCGACTTGGCCTCGGACTTGGATTTCGCAAACTCAGCGAAAGGCTGGTCTTGGATTGGAAGCAGGGACGACAGGGCCCAGAGGACGACGGCCAGACTGAGCGTCAACTTCCAGAAGTTACGTTTGAACATGGTGGGTTTGGTTTAAAATAAAACGGGGTAATCCTGCTTCAAAAGCAGAGCGCCGGATCATCCGGCTGAAAAACACGAAAACCTCCGGACACCCTATAAGGTGCAGGGAGGCTGCTATTGATTAAGAAACTGCGTGGTCTGAAAACATCCCCAGGGACGGGATAAATCCCCCGCCGTGTGTTACGGCAGGGTTAAATTTTCAGCCGGCTTTCTTCACCAAAGCATGGATGAAAGCCTTGCCGACTTCGATCTTAGTGCCTTCGGCGATGCGGATGACATAACGGTCGTCCTTCTTGTTGGTGATCTCGCCATAGATGCCGCCACCGGTGATGACTTCGTCGCCCGTAGAGAGGGATTCAAGCATCTTGGCGTGCTCCTTCTGCTTCTTGCGCTGGGGGGCGATCATCAGGAAATACATCGCGGCAAACATCAGCACCAGGAAGATAATCTGCCCCATGCCACCGCTGGGACCGGACTGCTGGGCGAGAATAGGCGAGACAACTGAGGATAGGGACATGGTTGTGATTTCGTGTTGTGGTTTTTGAAAAATGAAACAGCTACATAACCGCTTACACCTTTACGAACGCAAGCCATAACCCAGTCCGTTCCCCCTCCCTCTTTTGAAAAGCAAATCCGCCTCATCCTGGTCTGTTTCACAGTCCGAAGAACTCTACGGTTTTAAGCGCTGGGGTTCCGGCCACTTCGGCGCCGGCGCCGATGGTTTCGTCAACGTCCAGCCCCTCGCCGACGGCCGCGAGATCCGCATCATGGATGTCGTGAACGAGTCCCTCGGCATGGGCCTGAAGGCTCCTCTCGTCATCCGCTTCCAGGACCTGTTGCGCCACCGCGTCACGCAGCTCAACGAGTGTTTCCGCAAAGCCATCAAGGAAGAGGGCTACGACGGCGAATACCGCGGCGTGTTTCCCATCAAGGTCAACCAGCTCCGCGAGGTCGTCGATGAGATCGTCGAGGCCGGCAAGGAGTTCGGCTACGGTCTCGAGGCGGGCTCGAAACCCGAGCTCATGATCGCACTCGCGATGCACGAAGGCACCGAGCGTCTCATCATCTGCAACGGTTACAAGGACCACGATTACATCCGTCTGGCCCTGCTCGGCCGCAAGATCGGCAAAAAGATCATCATCGTCGTCGAACAGCTCGCCGAGGTGGACGACATCATCGCCATCTCCGAAGAAGTCGGCGTGAAGCCCCTCATCGGTTTCCGCGCGAAACTCCAGACTCGCGGCGAAGGCAAATGGTCCTCCTCCACCGGTGACAACGCCAAGTTCGGCCTTAACACCGCCGAAATCCTTTTCGCCACCGAAAAGCTGCGCGCCGCCAAGCTCACCCAATGCGTGAAGCTCGTCCATTTCCACATCGGTTCGCAGGTGCCGAACATCATCACGATCAAGAACGCCGTGGTCGAAGCCACGCGCTTTTACTGCCAGCTTGTGAAGATGGGTTTCCCCATGGGTTTCCTCGACTGCGGCGGTGGCCTCGGCATCGATTACGACGGCTCGCGCACCAACTTCGAGTCATCGATGAACTACACGATGGCCGAATATGCCCGTGACGTCGTCGCCAACATCCGCGACATCTGCGTCGCCTCCAACGTCGCCGTGCCCGACATCATCACCGAGTCCGGCCGCGCCGTCGTCGCCCCCCACTCCATGCTCGTCGTCGAGGTCTTCGAACGCATCAACAAGCGCGAAACCCTCGGCGTCCAGCACCAGCCCAAGGTGAAGCACAAGGTCGTCACCGACCTCGAACTCCTCCTCAAAAACAAGGCCAAGCTCGGCAAACTCGAACGTTTTCACGACGCCATTCAGAAAAAAGAAGAGTCCTTCTCGCTCTTCAATCTCGGCTACCTAGACCTCGAGAATCGGGCCGCCGCCGAGTCGCTTTACTGGCAGGTCTGCGAACAGATCGCCAAGGAGATCCGCGACTCCGGCTACGTCCCCGAGGAATTGCAGGATCTCAACGCACTCCTGGCCGATCAATACGTCTGCAACTTCTCGGTCTTCCAGTCCCTCCTCGATCACTGGGCGCTCAAGCAGCTCTTCCCGATCACTCCGCTGCACCGCCTGGCCGAGAAACCGTCGGTTAATGCCATCTTGGTCGACATCACCTGCGATTCCGACGGCAAGATCAGCACGTTCATCGACCTGCAGGATACCAAGGACCACCTGCCGCTCCACCCGCTGAACAACAAGCCCTACTACCTCGGCGTCTTCCTCACCGGCGCCTACCAGGACATCATGGGCGACCTCCACAATCTCTTCGGCCGCGTGAACGAAGTGCACGTGTTCCTCGAGCCCGACGAACCCAACGGTTTTTACATCGAGGAAGCCCTCGCCGGCAGCCGCGTTTCCGACGTCATCGATGGTGTGCAATACCAATGGGAAGAACTGTGCCGCAAGATGAAGGCCCAGATCGATGCCGCCACCAAGAAGGACCTCGTCAAACCCCGCGAGGGCGTGCGCCTGGTTGAGTTCTACGAGGAGCAGATGCGGTCCAAAACCTACCTCAACATCGAGCGGACGCCCAAGAAAAAGCCCGCCCGTAAAAAGGCCTGAGCCTTCCCGCCGACGGCTGCTTTAACTTGAGGGCCGCATAAACCGCTGAATTCAGTCCGCTCGGGCACTTGACAATTCCCGAGCGGACATTTTCCCTCCGACCCTTCGATTTCGCCAGAGTAGCTCAGTGGTAGAGCAGAGGACTCATAAGCCTTTGGTCGCCGGTTCAATCCCGGCCTCTGGCA
This sequence comes from Rariglobus hedericola, assembly GCF_007559335.1. NCBI lineage: Bacteria > Pseudomonadati > Verrucomicrobiota > Opitutia > Opitutales > Opitutaceae > Rariglobus > Rariglobus hedericola. Next base: position 544,137 of record NZ_VMBG01000001.1, on the reverse strand, counting down.
CCACTTTCAGCCAAAATCCGCGCACGGTCGCACAATTCCACAAGGCGCGGATTTTAACGGTTTAATCAAACCGGTTTGGCTCGCCCGCATTCCACGGGCTCCCCACTTTCAGTTATTTCATGACCAGCGCTCCTTCGCCTGAACTTGTTTTAATCGTTCCCGTTTATAACGAGGAAGAAACGATTATTCCGGTTCTGACCGAATGGCGCCAAGCCTTGGCCCCGAGCATCAGCCAATTCGTCATCCTGGTGATCGACGACGGCTCGACCGATGGCACCTCCGCGAAACTGGCGTCGCTCGACTGGCCCGAACTGCGCGTTCACACGCATACCAATCGCGGACACGGTCAAAGTTGTCTCGTGGGTTACCGGCAGGCCGCTGCCTTGGGGGCGTCCCATGTCTTCCAAATCGATTCCGACGGACAATGCGATCCGGCCGGATTTCCGGATGCTTGGAGCAATCGCTCCCGCGCCACCGCGATCTATGGGCGTCGCACCACGCGTGACGATGGTTGGGCGCGAAAATTGGTGACGCGGGTGCTGCGCCTGAGTCTGCGCTGGATGCATTCCACCCGCCTCAACGATACCAACGTGCCCTTCCGTCTGTATCCCGCCACGCTCGCCGCCAAAACGGCTGATCGCATCCCCCCGTCCTTCGAACTCGCCAACATTGCGATGGCGCTCCTGCTGGAGCCCCAAGGCTTCATCGAACTGCCCATCCATTTTCGGGATCGCGCGGGCGGCCATGCCTCCGTGCGCTGGACGGGGTTCGCCCAAAAAGCGCTGAGACTTTTTCGCGATTTGAAAACCATCCGGCATGAGCGCGACCTATGATTATGTCATCGTCGGGGCTGGATTTTCCGGTCTCGTCCTCGCGGAGCGGCTCGGCTCAATCGGCAAACGCTGCCTTGTAATCGAAAAACGCGATCACATCGGCGGCAACTGCTACGACCGCAAAGACCGTCACGGCTTGTTCTACCACGTTTACGGTCCGCATTATTTTCGGACGTATTCAGCCCAAGTTCGCGCGTATCTCAGCCGCTTCACGGAATGGAATGAAGTGCGCTATCAGGTCCGCGTATTCACCCGTGGCACCTACTGGAGCTTTCCCGTCAACCTGGAGACTTTTCGCCAGCTTAAGGCCGCACCCGCCGCCACCGAGGATGACTTCAAGCAATACCTCAAGGATAACGCCCTCGATATCCCGTCACCCGCCAACGCGAAAGAAGCCATCCTCTCCGTCGCCGGACGTGAGCTCTACGATCTGTTCTACGCAGGTTACACCGCCAAGCAATGGGGCCGCCCGCCCGAGTCCCTCGATGCATCGGTCACCCAGCGCATCCCCATTCGCACCAACGCCGACGACCGCTATTTCCAAGAAGACTTTCAAGCGCTACCCAGCGAAGGCTATACGAGAATGTTTGAACGGTTGCTGGCGGCATCCGGCGCGGAATTGCGTCTCGAAACCGATTACCGACACGCGTTGCCCGGGCTCACTTACGGACACCTGATTTATACCGGACCGATCGACGAATACTTTGATTGCCGTTGGGGCCCGCTCCCCTACCGCACGCTCCGCTTCGAACTCGACGAAGTGCCCGCCGGTCCCGATGGATTCGCGCAACCCGCACTTCAAATCAATTACCCGGGCCCGGAGCCCTTTACACGCACCGTCGAGGTAAAACACGTAACCGGCCAGTCTTCACCTTGGACCAACATCGTCCGCGAGTTTCCGGGCGAATACCAAGCCGGCCAGAGCGAGCCTTATTATCCGCTGCCAGGAGCTGAAAGCCGCGCCCTCGCCGAACGCTACCGCATGCTGGCCGCGGATGAACCCAACGTGACCTTCGTCGGTCGTCTCGCCCAATATCGCTACCTCAACATGGACCAGATCGTAGCGGGAGCCTTGCACACCTTCGAAAAACTGCAGGAACGCTGAAGCATGCTCACAAACCGGCCTCACCCGCGCGCTCGTCCTTCAGTTCACGGGTGTTGATTATTTTAATGGCCGGAAACGTATCCCAATTCAGGATACTATTCCTGAACTGCTGGATCGGGTAATCGATCAGCAAAACAGAACCGGGCGGCACCGGTGCGGTTTCGCCGAATCCGTCCAGCAATCTCGGCAATGTGGAATAAACCGCCACGCGCCCGGAATCGATCAAGGGTTTGATGCGCCAGAAAACAATATCCACGCCCCTACCCGGCTGAACATACACGCGAGGCGCCCCGCCCTTCACCATTTCAACGGCAACATCCGCCATCACATTCGATACCCGGTTGCCCTCGTTCTGCGGATCCGCCGGAAATCGTCCGAAGAAGTCGTTCAGCCCGCTCCAGGCAACTCCGCTAAATATCAAAACCACGCAGGCCATGAGAACACGCCCGCACTCAAATCGGGAGGCCAGATATTGCACGCACATCCTCAGGCCCGATATCGCCAGCAACAGCGCGAACGGCATAAACGGCAGCAGGTATTTAAAGTTGGGCCCGGCAACCGCGCATAACAGCATGCCCGTCGTCCAGATCACTGCCGCCATAAACGCAACCCGGCAGCTCCCAACCCAGGCCGCCAGCCACCCGACCACAAAAAAAACGGCCAGCCATTTCGACAACACCGCGCCGCCCACGAGGGCATGCACATCCTCGATAATAAAGGGGGTCACTCGATTTCCCGGATGGTTAAAGGGAGTGGCGAGCGTCAATGCCAATCTCGCCAGATACCCACTGCTGTCCCCGACCGCATAGCCACCTCGCCTCAAAATGATCAGCAGCGAATCACTATTCCATGCCATCAAAACCAGCAGCACGGCCCCGAAAAGAATTCCGCTCACCATGACTTTTATCGCACGCGCTTTCGTTTTTTCGAAATACCACCAGTCCACCACCAGCGCAGCATACACCGCAATCGCCACCAGGCGAAACGCGGTGTAAGTCCAGCACCCCAAAATCAACAGTCCGGCAACCACCAGCGCCGGCGTGTAAGTTGAAACCACGGACTGTTTGGCATCACGGCGTGTCCACCATACTAATGCCGCCACGATCAAGCACACCCACAGGATCGAAATGCCGTTACGCGTCAGAATATTATTTATGACCAGCACAAACGGGGAACTCGCCAAGGCCAGTCCCGCACCCGCCGCCCATCCCGCTCCCCATAATTTTCCGGCCGCCCAAGCGAATGCCACGCAGCCCATCAGATAACAGGCGGCATAAAACCCTCTCAGTAGAAAAACAGAGCTGGTTTGCGGACCAAATTCTCCTCCGGCATCCACCGCGAATCGGACAATGTAGGGACAAAACGTTTCGATAATATCAGCCGTGCCCATAGGGTAAACGCTGTCGGGCGTGAAAAAATAAAACTTATCCAAGGGCATACCGACTCCCTGAATCAGCTCCAACGCCTCGTCATTTATGAGCGGCCGGACCAGTTTAAAGTGAGCGCAATAGCCGGTCACCGCTGACACCATAAAGACAAAGGCAAACGTCAGCCCCCATGCATGGCGATGGATGAAATTACTCAACAATGATCCCTCGTGCTTCGTTTGATCACTCATGGCTGCTCCGCCTTGCCTGCTTCAGGAATCAGCACGACTTTGGTCAGCGTATTCACCAACCCCGGCCCACCCGTCAACTCGATACGCACCGAGTCATAAAAATCACCGGCCGCAATCAAAGCAACGGGTGACTCGCCCCAGTATCCTACGCGTGAATTGACCAGCTGCCCGCGCTTGAATCCCCAGATGGAGATACGTGATACGGCACCTTTTCGTGAATGAACTTCCACGCTCCTAAACCTCAGCGACACGTCGAAGAACATCTGCAGATTGATCGGCTTCCCTGCTTCACTCGTTATCTCCAGCCCCTTGGCCAGATCCTCCGCACGACCGCTTTCGGCACCGGTCAAAGCAAACGAAACGGGCACGCCATTCAGCAAAGCACGATCAGACATCGGCCTTATTCCATGGCCACGCGCTTTGCGCGTCGCCGCTACGAAGCCGGCATCCAGGTCGAGCTGCACAAGATAAAACCCTGGATTTCCATCAGGCAATTTCACTTCTGCCCGCTTGGTGACTGCGGTGATTTTCGGGTTGTTTTCCAACCGCAAAAATTCCGCGTTGCTCAACAAAACCAAGTCCTTGGGCTCCGGTAAAGTTTCGCCCGTCTCAATGTCAGCCAGACTGGCAAAAATGACTCTGTTTTGATTCATCCAACCGAAAAACGCCGGAAATACTTCAGGCGAGTTATAAGTGATGTGAGTGATGATGATATTGGCTGCGGGATCTGTCTGCAAATAGACGGGAATCAAATCACGATAGACCGCCTGCGCGCCCCACTGATACCCATAAAGCCCATAATCAATCCCCTTGGCGCGAGGTTTCCGTAGCGCATCTCGCACAAGAAATGCCCCCGCCAAAGATAAACCCACCAGCACGAAAACTCGCAGGGACACCAACCATCGTCCGGCAAATCTATCCATCAGAAAACCAAACCCCAATGCGGCACATAGTGCGAAAGGAACCGTGACCGCTAGTAGTCGTGTCACCATCGGAGAGACCAAGGCACTGCTGAAAGGCGTGGCTAAAAACACTAGCAGAATCATCCGGTGAGCCGGATCACGCCATTTATAAACACATACCGCCATCCCACCCAAAGCGAAGGGCGCCAGCCAAAATGGAATATGGGCATGACCCGGCACGAGGTGCCTGATCGCAATGTCAGTCTCGGCAAAAAACCAATAACGAGGCGAGATACACGACAGGTAATTGTTAAGAAAAATCACCAACTTTTCCGTCAGTGGAATTGGCTTCACCCAATAGCTTTCAAGAATGGCCAGATGGCCCGAAAGCATTTCCGGATGCAGCCATCTGAATCGGAGATAGGGCACGAACAGCACCAGCGCCAGAGCCGCGCCGGCCAAAAACCATTTTCGATTCTGCCAGTGATAGCGCCCGTCAGAAACCAACAGCAGCAACCCCGTCATGAACATGATGCCCTGCCCCGGTGCATAGGCGTAAAATACCGCGGCACCCGAAAGCATGGCACCAACTACCCAACGTGGTTCGCCCGCGCGATACCGTGAATAAAAATATAGGAACCAGCTGTAGGCAGTGACCATCAGCACCGTTTCAAATCCCGTGCGGCTGTGCAAAAACCAGCATGGCAGCACCGCCAGTATCGGCACGACCACCCACCATTCGCGGATGCGGAATACCTTGCGCAACATCAATGCCAGCGCGACCGCTCCGGTAAGGCTGAACAGCACTGACGTAATGCGGACGGTCTCAACCGTTTGCCCGAATAACAATCCGGCGATTCCTTGAACATAAACACTCAAGGACAGGTTGAACATTCCGCCGTTGACGAAATAAGCCGGCAAAAACTCCCGCGGAATTTCCGTAGAGTGCCAGCCATTTTCCATCATGGCCCGGAACTGAACCATGTGGACCGCCTCATCGGTGAAAAAATAGATCGGAAAATCTTCGATCCGATACAGGCGCATCATCGCATACATCAACAAGCCCGCAACAAACAGCAGCCACACGGTTCGCTCATGCATCGGCGGCCGCACCGGATTATTTTCCTGAGATTCCAAACTCATGGGGCTTCAACCGGAACCCGATAAATTTGCACACCAAGCTGGTCGTAAATTTTCACTAGATTCATGCGCTCAAATTTATCCAAGCCTTCATTTGATGCGAATACCCGCTCCAACTCACCCACCACCACAAGCCGCACATTGTATTTGGTCAGGAGCCTCTTCGCCTCAGCAATGTCAGTTGTTTGATAAATTGTCAGCACATCGGCGATCCGTTCATCTACATGATTTTTCTCCAGACCGGCCTGTTGCTGCCTCTGGTGCCAGCTCCAGCCCACCACAGAAGGAAGCCCGGTGTGGATGGAGAAACGTGATCCCCAGCTATACAACCTGGCCCCGGTGTTGATTTCCAGGATCACGGGTGATCCCTCGATATTGTCCTGCAGCCAGCGGATCGCCAGCAAGTCAGGCTTCAGGGGGAATTGCCGGCTCTCGATTTCATACTCGGCCCCTTCGGCAAACTTAAGGCCGTCCAATGTCGGCGGCGTGGAGAGAAACCGGTCGCGTATCTTGGCCGGTGTAGCCGAAATCGGATACAACGCCGCCAGCGCCATTAGCAACGCCAGCATGATTATCCATATCCGTCTCACGCCGGCCGACCACCCACGGCAAGCGGCAAACAACCCGGGCAAGGTCATCGCACAGGCAAGACCGTAGCAGACCCACACCTGATAATAGAATTTGAACACCGTGTTCATGCGACCGATGTCACCCACCAGCACGACATACTCGACCAGCAACGAAAGCCCGAAGGCCATCAAGGTAAGCAAAGCAGGCAGGGCTTGAACCGGATCATTCCTCCGATGCCAGACGGCGCAAACCGACAGGACAACGCCGCCGGTCAGCAAAGCGGGCAACGAGCCATGAAGAATAACCGCCAGACACGGCACGATCATAAGCGCACCGAAAACTGCACCGCCAATACTCGCACGCCGTTGAAGACCGAGGGCTATCAACCTTCTACGTCCCGTGGCGCGATCATCTCGGGGCAATGCCCGGATCACTTGGCCCCATAACCGGAATCCACGCACAAAGCCGAACGCCTTTCTACGGAATGACACCATCAGCGCCGATCCAAGAATGAAGAGAAACAGGCCGTGGACGTAAAAATAATCCCCCAGAGAAGTCCGGTTCCCCCGCCAGCTTTCAAAAGAACCATATCCGGGAACATAGCTGTGATGATAGGGCCAAAACGCCAGATAACCCGTCGCAAGTATGACTGCAAAAACCGACAACGATTTCCCCAGCGCCACCGTGAATGCTTTCAGCACCGACAGCTCCTGTCTCCAAAATCCCAAGAAAATCACCAATCCCGTCAGTGCACCGTAGGTCGGCCAATCCCAAGTATTCGTCGGCCAGAAAAAGCCCAGATTCAGTCCGAGCAAACACGTCAGCGCGATGCGTGCCCTCAACGTCGTTGTTTTTACCCACGCCACCAACAGGCCGATCACGCATAGGGTGTAAGGTAGCGCCAGGAGGTGCGGGTGTAGATCGCCGTAGAGAAAGCTCCAGAAAGGAAATTCCGTCACAGGGGCGACCTCGTCACCGCTGATGGCTCGTGCCGACACCCAATAAAGATCCGCCGCATAAGGTGCCAGTCGCTCGCCGTTCAAAACATGCCCGATCCCATGAATGGCCCGAATCAGATCCGATATCATCGGGAAGCTCAGCTCGTGATCCGCCTGACCGAGCCGCAACAGTTGCCTCCAAATAAACACGATTTGAAACAGATTCCCGAGTAGCATCACCATCACTGTGGCAGACCCAGCAACCAACCAGCTACCCACCGGACGAAGAGCCCGCGCTACGGATAGAGTGGCGGCGCACGCCAATGCAAAAAAGGTCGCCAGACAAAGATTAAAACCAACCTCGGGAAGTATACCCAGTCCCTTGATAAGCGTGCCACAAAGCACATAACCAAAATAGTAATAATTGATGAAACCACCCGCATACCACGGGTTCATCGGCGGAAATGTTTCCGACTTCAACACACCGTAAAGGAAGGTCATCTCCATCGGTTTCTCTCCGCCCCAGAATGGATGCCACACATCGGGATTCGCCGCGCGTATCAGGAGAAACCCTGTAAACGCTATCCAGAAAACCGCCTCGACTCGCAGGAATGCGCGCACTCCGGCGCGATCACGCCACCATTCGATCCACTCGTTCCTGAAACGCCTGGTCAGGGCAAGCGCAAGTCCCGCCAACACCACTACAATCAACCAGTAAGTCGGTCGGTCGCTTCGCCCCAGCCCCGTGCTCGCCAACAACCACAGCACCCACGCAGGAATGAGTATCGCAAACGGGCGTGCCAGAGCCGCGCCGTGGTCCGGCAACTTGCCCAACAACGGTCCTAACAGTCCCCACCCCACCACTTGCAACACCAAGAGGTTCAGCACCCAGACCAGAATCGGGAACCGGGCCGCCCATGATTCGCGATCAAACATCCGCGCCCAGGTGCCCTGCTTCTGAGCGGCCGTCCACTTATCCGGAGAAAGCAGGATCGCAGACTCGGCTCGCCCCTGCGCCACCCTCGCCGGTTTTACCTGAGCCTTCAGCGCCTGTTGGGATTTTTGAGGGCTGCGCGTGTCCGTCACTCCATCTAGCGGGATTGCATTGAACCGCTGCACCAACGCCTCCGCATCATATCGAGCGGACTTTTTGTAGATCATCACCGGCGGGTGATCGTAAACGCTGAACGCCTCTTCCGCAGAGCGTGTCGAAATCGCAAAGGGACCAACCCGCATCTTCCGCGTGAACGAAGCAACCAAATCAAAACCCAATGAACCATCCTCCAAGCCTTCGTAATAATTGATCGTAAACGGATACCGGTGGGGCATCCGTGGGATCGAGTCGCGCAGCTTCTGACTAGCGGTTACGATGTATTCAGCACGGTTCAGCTTGGCCAGCAGCTCGCCGCGCTTGTCCCCGTCGTCGGCGACATACAACGGCAGTTCGATTTGTTGATAACGTTCGGGGCTTCGGTTCTCCGTCAAGGCCAGCGGCAGCCAGTCATCCCAATGCTCACAGGCCAGCACACTTCCCGCCGGCACGTTTTTGTAGATCCACTCCGATGCCTCGATGCGCGTATGCGGCTTGGTATAGATCGAAATAAACGCCAGCGCCCAGCCCGCCGTGAAAATCACCACCACCGCCGTGGTCAGTTTGCCCCGTAGCTTTTCGATTCTAACCCGTTCCACCAAGAACCACGCCGCCAGCAGCGCGAGACACCCGTAGATCGGCAAAAAATACCGCAGCGTCGCTTGATAGGTGAAGCCGAGATGGAAAAAAACCACCGCCACCCATAGCACGGGCACGGTATGCTCACGGCACCGCGCACGCACGATTTCCCATCCGGCGGCAATCCATCCGGTCCAAGCGGCCAAGCCCAAAGCGAGACCCATTCCCCATACAACCATGTTCCATCCCGGCCAGATCAACGGCAGGCGTCCGTAGAACTGCCTCGTGAACGGAATATCCGTGGTGCCATTACTGATCGCGATCACCTCGCGCATATTGGCCAGCCAACGCGGTGCCAGTTGCCATGGCCACACACCCGCAAACGCATCAGGTAATGCCAGTCGCACCGTGATTAGCGCCATCAGGCTAAACACTGCCGTCCGCACCGCAGCCAACCCAACACGTGCACGCCAACCGCCCCCCCAATCCGCGCCTTTACCCGTCATCGACAAAAGCGCCGTCAACGCCACCGGCAGCCCAAACGTTGCCACCGAAATCTTGCAACTCACCGCCAGCCCCAGCGCCACGCCCGTTGCCGCGTAATCCCGCCAATATCCGTCCCGCCACGCCCTTGCTAGAAATACCAGCGCGAGCGCGACGAACAAATTCGCGAATGGATCCACCACAAAAAAATGCGCGTGCTGGATCGGCAAAACCGCCGCCGCATACAAGAAAGACGCCAGCACCGCAGTCGCCCTCCGCCGGTAAAGAATTCGCGCAAGTGCGAACACGAGCGCGATCACCGCCGTGTCCGCGAGTGCCGAAAGCGCGCGTCCGGCGAGAACCATTTGCTCGGGCTTTTTAATCCCGCCCAACTTCATCACGCCGCGCAGCAGCGTGCCGGGCAGAGTGCCATAAGCATAAAAATGCGCCTCGCGATTACGTGGGTTGAGCGGCGATTTGGCTTCGTCCAAATACTCGGCAACCGATCCCGGCCACTCCAGCCGCCACGTGCACATCGTCACATGCCGTTCGTCGGGATGTTGCCCCGTTCCTTCATCCCAGTTGATACCAAAAAAGCGCGCCGCCGCTCCGAGGCACAGAATCAACAGCAACAACCAGCGCGAGCTGCGCGCCGATAGCCCGTTATCTGATTCCGCATCGTGATTCATTTCGTGGTTCATGCTTTAAGCCCGCATTTTTTTAACCACGCAGTCGGGAAGCGCCCGCACGATCATCATCACCCAACGCCAGTAGCCAGGTGCGTAAACCACAGTCGGCCGGCGCCGGTTCAATGCACGCGCGAGCACGCCCGCGACCGCTTCAGGCGTTGTGAACAAAGCAGACTTGGCCAGATGCGCGGTCATCGGCGTATCAACCGGGCCCGGCTTGAGCAGGACAACCCGGCTTTGAGGAGCCAGCCGTTGCCTCAGCCCTTGGGAAAACACCTCCAACGCCGCCTTCGCTCCGCCATAGATATAATTACGACGCCGTCCGCGATCACCCGCCACCGAACCGATGATCACGCAATCGCCCCCACCCTGAAGTTCCAGCTGTGCGGCCGCCAGCAACGCGCCCTGAACAACCGTCACCACCGAGCCTTGAAAAAAATCCCGCACACTCTCCGGCTCCTCTTCAAGACGCATCTGATCAGGCAACTCCCCTTGCGCGATGAGAAAAACATCAATGCGTCCGTGTGCCTTCACCGCATCCGCGATCCCCTCACTGACACTCGCGCAATTATCCGCTTTGATGAGCCTTATCTCCGCGTCACCAGCCCCGCGTAAACGCAGATCTCCAGCCACGGTCCGCAACCGGTCTTCGTTCCTTCCCAGCAACCAGAAGCAGGCCCCCGACGAAGCCTGCAACCGGCAATACGCCTGGGCGATTGCCGAGGTCGCACCCAAAACTAAAATGATCTTCATGCAGTTAGGCCGGTTCTTTTCGCAAAGCTCGAAGAACATGCAGGATCGATCAACGACTTAAATGCATCATGAGCAGGAAATGATCGTTCAAACGCATCGCGACTCATCCGACAGTCCTTTGCGGGATACAACGCCCCGCCTGCTGAAAAAACCGTGTGATCCATGTCTTCCAGCAATCGGGCCGTTCGATCTCCAAGATTAGGAAAGTCAAAACATACCGTCACTCCCGGCCGCGGAAACGAGAGCAAACCTGGCGATACGATCGATCCGAACATTTTTACCACCGTAAGAAAGGATGCATGCCCCGCCAATCTCGCCTTGGCCAGAGTCTCGACCAGAACATCTTTTCCGTAGTTTTTAGGCACTACGAATTGATACTGAACCAGTCCCTTTTTTCCATATGCACGATTCCAGTTTCCCACCGCATCCAGCGGGTAAAAAAACGGATCGTAATGCACATTTTTCACCGCCCGCTTTCCCGAATTTGCCGCATAGTAAATTCGGTTCATCAACCGTATCGCGTCAGGCCCCAGCACAAAATCCGGCAACATAACCGGCAAGGATAGTTTGGGGTGAGCACCCCGCACAATCAGCTCGTCCGAATCCCCGGCATGATCGCCCGATATCAGTAATCCACGCGGTTCGCCTGCATGACTCGTATCGAGCCATGCAACCGAATACTCGGGCATCTTTTCGTTCTGCTGAAAACAGTCAAAAAACGCATCGATTCCCCGCAGCCTGCTTAGGCGCTGAGTGATCTGAGATGTGCGAATACGTTTCAACCTCAGCTCCACCCACAAAATCACGCCGGTAAGCCCCAGCCCACCGATCGTCGCTCGAAAAAAATCCTGATTACACGTCAAACTGCACTCCAATGTAGTCCCATCGGACCGTCGTAAACCCAGCCGGTTGACAAAACAGCCAAACGTTCCCGCCACGTGATGGTTTTTCCCGTGCACGTCATTCGCCACACAGCCTCCCAATGTGACCCATTTTGTTCCAGGTGTGACTGGGGGAAACCAACCGTGCGGCACGCAGAAATCGAGCAAACCAGCCATTGAACATCCGGCCTCACAGCGCACGACGCCTGCAATGGCATCGAACTCCAAAATGTGATCAAGCATCCGCGTCTCAATCATCACACCGTCATCCAACAGACACGAATCACCATAACTGCGGCCCATGCCGTAGGCCAGCAATGCGCCTTCATGTCGCGGCAATGGATCATTTTTCCAGGCTAAGTATTCGCGTCGTGTGCGTGCCGTCGTCAGCCCGCCCCAAGAACGAAAAGGTAGGGTTACCGACGTCATCACAGAGGTCCCGCCAACATCAAAGCCGCGATGCATACCGCCGAAATAAGCCAAGTCACCGGATCTTTTGCCGCGAACCAAACGGGATCATCATCCACTTTTTTGTGACCTGCCATGATCCATATTCTGGCCAACCAGCCAGCCATCGCGAGAACAACCACCCACAACCAGCGTGGATCAGCATACAATACGATGCTGGCCGGACTTCGTAAATAAAAGCCCAGCACCACCGTCGATACCAAACCCGCGGCAATACCTCCCGCTCGTATTCGCGATGCATCACTTCCGTCGTAACCACGCCCGGGAACCTGCACCGATTCGCCGGCATTTGATGACCCCAACTCCACATAACGCTTCAAAAATGCCAGCCCAAGAAACAAACTGATCGTATACGCCAGCAGCCAGGATGAAACCACCACGCCGGTAATCGCTCCTCCGATCAGAACGCGATACGTATACATGCACGAAAGCCACACCACATCCACGATTGCGATTTTCTTGAGACCTAAAGAATACGCGATCGATAGAATCACGTATCCGCTCACGGCCGCCAAAGCCGTCAGGCCGGAAACGAGTGCCAGCGCGCCACCCGTAAACAAGAGCACTCCGATAAATAGCAGTCCCGTAGGAATCCCTAATTGACCACTAGCGAACGCCCTTCGTTTTTTTCGTGGATGCCTGCGATCCGACTCAAGGTCAGTCAGGTCGTTTAAAATATAGGTAGCGGATGCCACGCAGCAAAGCGCCAGCAGTGCAGGTCCAATCAACCACCAGCAAGCCGGATCATTCCAACGATGGGCTCCGAGCAAAGGCACCAGTATCAATAAGTTTTTCAGCCATTGATGAGGACGCAATGCAGCCAGCAGCACAGGCTCCAAACGGTCACTTCCACCAGTAATCGGGATCAAGCGTTTCGCCTCAAGCCGGTGTTGAAATCCATTGCGCACCGACTCCGTCCCCACAAAAAACGCATTTTGAGCCGCACGCCAAACCGGGAGGTCGGCCGAGCTGTTTCCAATGTAATCAAATCCTTCGTGGCCAAACCTGAATGTAAGTGCATCCGCCTTGGCTTGAGCCTTGAGATTAATCACTTCATCGCTCCCCAAAACCTCGGTGATAAACTTAAAATGCCCAGTGATTGATTGAGCCGCTTTTAGAGGAGACGCCGTGGCGAGCACGACACGCCCGCCCTTTTGCGCATGCTGCTCGCACCAGTCGATCACCTCGTCGTTCCAAGGCAGGTGTTCGCCCTCTATCAATACGCGCTCAGCCAGATTTGATTTTAACCGGACAAGGCCACCCGCGCTCACCCAGCCCAAAACACAGAACAGCCGCCACGGACGTGCTCGCAGGTAAGCCATTAAAAGCTCCCAGGACAAATCCGCCTTTAACAACGTTCCATCAAGATCCACCGCCACCACCCGACTCGTCTGATAGTCTGGAAGACTCATTCGTCCAGATTAACGGCTTTCAGCGTCAAGCGCTGCCTTATCAATGGTGTCACGGATCAGATAAAGCGGTCGCCCTTTGGATTCGACAAAAAGCTTTCCCAGATACTCGCCGATCACACCCATCACCAATGTCTGAACACCGCCGATGAATGAAATCACCATCATGACCAGGGCGATGTCCGAACTTCCTCGTCCGCTCAGCCAGCCGATCAAAATGACCGCAGTCAGCCCCAGCGCCCCGAGAAACAACGCCATGCTCATCACAAATGCGATTCGCAACGGACGAACGGAAAACCCCGTGATAGCCTCGATGCACAATCCCAGCAGTTTTCTGAAATTATATTTGGAACGCCCGGTCTCACGCGGCTTGCGATCATAGTAAATGCCAACCTGCGGAAACCCGATCCAACTGATCATTCCCCTCAAGAAAACCACCGACTCAGGCATGGCGACAAATGCATCAACCGCACGCCGGGTCATCAATCGGAAGTCTCCCGTATCCTCGGGAATCGGGTTATCCGTGAGCAGATTGAAAACACGATAAAACAACTTTGCAGAAACCAGTTTCAACCACGATTCGCCCGCACGGGAACGACGCACTCCATAGACCACATCATAACCTTCCGCCATTTTTGCACGCAATTCGGCCAGCAATTCAGGAGGGTCTTGCAAATCGGCATCCAGTATCAGAACTTGAATACCACGGGCATGCCGCAGCCCCGCCGACGACGCAGCTTCGTGCCCGAAATTTCTTGAAAAACGCAGGCCCCTGACCTCGGGAATCGACTGCGCTGCATCCTCTACGATGGCCCAAGATCCATCAGTCGAGCCATCGTCGATGATCAAGATTTCATGGGTGAGAAAAAGTCCTTTGCACACTGCGTGAACCCGCCTGATTGCCTGAGCGAGACCTTCGGCCTCGTTGTAACAAGGCATCACGACCGACAGCTCGATTCTCATATGCGACATTAAGTGGAGACCTGTGTGTTGAGCGCCACCATTGAGCGCAAGCGCCAGAAGCCCACCCGCTTTCCATCCGGTGTGATGTAAATCACGCACCACTCGTAATCCTTTTGGATCGCCTCATTGAGCTTTAACCAAAGCTCTTCGGTGTCGGCGGGCTGATACCACAAGACATAGGAAATTCTCTCCGACTTCCAGTCAGCATCATTCCCCGTGATTTCACCTTTGAAGAAGCGCTCAAGGCGATCAAGTCGCTGCCAGACGAACGACGGATATCCGCGCCAGAGCGCCTCATGTCCCGACCAACCCAACCACATGGGTTTTCCTGCAAAAAGCGGCAGATACGACGAATCCGTAAACGAATCACGATTGGTCCGCTCGATGACTGCGCCGTAAGGTTCCAGTTTCAATCGCTCCAAAAGCTGCTTGGCCGGCTCATCCCTGCGCAAATAGCCATCCCCCTCCATGCGTCCCGCATAGAACTTCGGAGTGAGCAACCAGTAGCGTCCTAACTCCCACGCATACAACGAAGGGTATGCGCAAAGAATGATGGCAAGCACTCGCACCCATCGCTGTTTGGCGCCGTCAATGAGGAGCGGCCCCAGAACCAAAAGAACCCAAGTGGCTATCCATGGCCACCACTTGAGCGTCGCGTTGAAACGCTCGTGCGCCCCCTCGTAAACATCGTCGATGTAAAACAATTCGCTGAAGGCCAGATAGGCCAACGCCAACAATCCCAGCCCTAGCAGGGCCCGGCTGCGTGAATAAAACGCCAGCACCGCCAACCCAATCGTGGGCAGCATATACATCGTGAACAGCAGCCATGGAGCATGGAGTTCCGAGGATACCCAGCGCAGGTTGTTCTGATACTCGGAAGCAGCCACGGTGAAAATCTTCAGATAAATTGCCGCCGCCAGCCACGTGGCTGCCGCTCCCAACACCACCATTGGCCAGTCCACCCGCCATCGGGAGCGATTCCACATGCACCATGCACCGACCGCCATCAATTGAAGAGGAAAGCTCCAAGTGTTCGCCATGACCGTCCACGTAAGCGTCGCTCCCACCAAAAACGTGTAACGGCGAAGCTTCGTTCGCTCAGCTAAAACCACGCTAAGCACTCCTAGCGCCAAAAGATAAAATCCTGCCAAAGGCGCGTGGTAGTCACCGAGGGAAACCGAGTAGGAGAACCACTCGCCGGAAAGCTCTACCGTCGGATAGTTGTCGGCATATTCCTTCAACCAAGTGCCAACAGGAGCCTGACTGTAAGGCTCCGTGCCGATGAATCGCTGGCTGTTCCATAGCTTTGCATCTTGGAAAAACAAAGGGGTGAGCCCGGACACGCCGCTGCCACCCACCACAAATCCGACCACCAACATGATCTTCACCCAATTCCGGCGCGCCAGCAGGGACACACCGCCGGCAAAAGCCAGTGCGGCCAAGGCGTTCAAAACGCAAAAAGCGTAGTTATAAGTTTCACCCGGAGAAAACCCAAACATGCGCCCCAGCAAAGCCCCCGAATAATGCTGAAAACTGTAGTATTGGGTAAATCGATACGGGTAGAGCCAGGCATCGGCCACGGGAATGGTGCCGCCAACCAGATAGCTGCTGATAAAGGACAGGTCCGCTATCTTTTCGGCCGATCCATCAATGCTCGGAAATGCCCACCTCCAGGCAAAAACATACAAAAAGAGTCCGCCAAACGTGAACAGACAGGTTTTCGCCGAAACCAAATTAAATTCCTCACGCCAGCCTTGCAGCCAGCCATCCAAACCTCTCAGTCGATTCGGAAGCCACTTCGTGTTGCTCAGGACGATCAACCCAAGTGCGCCAACCGTGGCCACCGATCCCAAGCCTCGAAGACTGCCCAGCCCCCAGTGGGTTTCGATCGCGAAAAACACAGTGGCCCATAGCCAGGGTCCAACCGACAGCGCCAGCCAACGGTTACGCCAAAACAACCCCGTCGCCAGCCCGAGTCCCCATAGGTTAACCCAAAGAAGAATCACCGTAAAACCCGTGCCTAAATATTGCATGATACCGGAGAAATTTAATCGCGATTGAAGCGGTGCCCGCAAGTCAGGCCACCTGCGCACGCAAAACCGCACGGAACCTTGGCGAAACACAAGCAGGAATGAGACATCCGCAGGATACGACGACGCTCGTTATTACCAAAAATTGACACTAATTAACTTCCATCAGGTCACCCCGCCTGCTGACATCTGATCGGAAAATCATAAGTGGAGAGAAACTTGCTTATGAATTTCACCAGGCTTTTCCAGCAGCCTAGCATGAACCCAAAATACAGCACATTTGAAACGACGTTCCTCAACCCACGGAGGGGTGCCTGCGCGCGTGAAACAAATGTCCGATCACCAAAAAAACGTGGTCTAACACTGGTGGAAGTTATGGTGGCCACCATACTCCTCACGATGCTCATGGCCGGCCTGCTCATGGCTCTGGTGCAGTCATATCGACTGTCCGCCGAAACCCGCATACGTAACGAAGTCCGATTCGCGCTTCGCTCGATGGCTGATCAGTTCTTGCTCAACAGCATCCCCTACACAGCAGCAGCCGAGCTGGTAGCCAACCCGCCTACTCCACTGTTTAAATTTGCCGCCACGCCAACTGGAGAAGGACTGTCTTGGCGAAAAGACTTAAACGTATTTACCGTTAAACCAACCACGGCAGATAGTGACGTCTACATAAATGGAACTTCGTCCGGGCTTACTGTGCCAATGGGTGCGGCCAGCGGTGCACCAATCAATGTCGTTTTCACGAGATCCGTTATACGCATAAGCCCATCGACGGGGACAGAAATGACGCCAGATTTGGCCAATAGCCCTGCTGGATTTCTTCTCCGTGCGGACTTTTCCGCACGATTCACGATTTTAGGACGACCACTGACCCAATCAATCACCGTGCTTCGCTCAGTGCCATGAACTCCGCTCGCGCCAAAATACTTTCGCTGTGGCAACGGTTAAGACTCAAAAAGGGATTCACCTTGGTCGAGATCTTGATTTCGATGACGATTGCCATCGTTATACTAGGCTTCGCATTAAGCCTGTTAATTAGCAGTTCGGTGACGGCAAAAAAAGTCACCACCGTCACCCGCCTGAATGAGCGTTCAAGCTATCTGCATCAGCATATGACAACAGAGATTTCTGCGGCAATTGCTCCGCCCTATCTCGAGAAACCAAATCCTGCTGAACCTCAACATTATGCGCGCATCAGCTATTTAGTGAACGTTGGCGTGCCGGGGTCAACAAAAGCAGCCGACTCATTCGCCTCATCGATAGTAGTAACATTTAAAGCCCGCACAAAACCTCAAGCCGGAGACTTTCTTGTGCTGGCTAGCCCTAGTTTTTCAATTGATGCATACACAGATGCAGCGGGGAATGATAACCCAGGTATCGCAGGCGCCCGTATCGCCAGCGTCACGGATAATCGCGGCGCCAATGCCGATGGGGATGTAACATTAACATTCAGCCAGCCTTTCTCTGCCTACTCCATTGCTGCCGGAAAAGCAGTCGAGTCAATTCCCGCAGATCGATTGGCTACAATACTGCGTCAACGGGCCTATGAGGTCTTAGCTCAAGACGGTATAACCAAATTGGCTTGGTATGAAAATACCGCAGGAGATCCCACGCCAAAGTTCATAGCAGACTACCTAGAGCCGGACCAATATCCATTCGGATCAGTAAAAGACGGAACCGCTGACGGGAATAAAAAAGTGCCCGATAAGTTTGTCACTTTGGATATCAGGATCAATTCCGCCCCCACGGAAAAACTCACCATTTACCAAGGTAAAAACAGTGATTTTTACACCAAGGGCTCAGTTGCAGGCATACTCATCAACAAAGGAGGTGACACCTTTAATCGTATTGATCCACCGGACATCCCTAACAATACGCCTACACCTACACCTACACCCACTGTAACACCTACGCCGACGCGCACCCCTACGCCCACGCGCACGCCTACGTCTACGCCGACACCCACAAGCACTCCAACGGCTACGCCTACTCCTACGCTTACACCGACCATCACCCCGACACCTACGCTCACCCCCACGCCTACGCGAACGCCCACGATTACACCGACACCGACCATCACCCCGACTCCCACAATCACACCTACCCCCACGCGCACGCCTACGCGAACCTCCACGCCCACAATCACACCCACACCCACGATAACGCCCACTCCGACAATTACGCCTACTCGCACGCCGACACGCACTCGCACCCCCACGCGCACACCCACCATTACACCCACACCCACAAGGACGCCGACCATCACACCGACGCCCACAATTACACCTACCCCCACGCGCACACCTACACCCACGATTACACCCACACCGCTGCCAACCAATACACCGACACAGACACCCACAATTACGCCCACGCCCACACGCACCCCTATACCCACCATTACACCCACTCCGGTCGCCACGCCGACCCGCACACCTACTCCCGCTCCCACAGGCACGCCCACGCCCACGCCCAGCCCTACGCGCACACGCACACCTACACCTACGCCGTTACCCGACTTTTAAGGCCATGAAAGCACTCTCTAATAATAAAAGAGCGACCAAGGGAAGCGCATTGGTCGCTGTTGTCCTTGTAATTGCAGTAATGTCCTATTTGGCAGCCGCATCACTAAGCTATAGCGTAACAAGTTATCGAGCGAGCATGCGTCAGGCTTTACTGGATAAAGCCAAGCTTTCAGCGGAAGCCGAAATGGAATTTCTCTATTTTCAGTGGATTACATCTATAAAAGAGAGTGTTCCACTTCAAGATATTGACAACAACTTAAGCGGCAAAGGCTTCATTGTGGACTTCTCGACGATACCAAATACAGATCTCGCCAATACTGCATTTGGCGGGGCCGACTGGACCATCTCCAGGACCCTTCGTTCAAATGGGCCGACAAAAGTCGGGACAACCAAGGTATCCGGAGTTAGCCGTCCAGCCCAGGTTAATTATTATACGGCATTAACGCGTGCTTCACAAACCCACCCATTATTAGGCGAAATCCACTATCAACTGGGTCGCCGTTTTGCCTTAAGCCGCTCCGCACTTTTCCAATTCAGCGTTTTCTACCAAGACGTCATGGAATTTAGCACGGGAAGCCCGATGACTATTAAAGGCGATATATCATCAAATGGCAGTCTTTACATCGGCGCCCAATCAGGAGTAAACCTAACCGTTGTAGATAAAATATTTTACGCGAATTCATTCAACGGAATGACTGATTTAAATAAGGCAATAGATCCAGCAACCGCTATATATTTCCGCCACAACTCAGGCGTCGCAAATACACTTTCGAACCCTAATTTCAGTTCAGATGACGACGAGATGGTTGCCCGAAAAAATCAAATAAAAAAATTACAAGAACCAGAAAACTTTCTTGGCGGCACCGATGCAGACCTAAGTTTCCAAGTTTATGGTCCCAGTGGCACTAACGCATATTCATCAACTAACGATGTCTATCGATCCATCATATCTCCAAGCCCCAAAACCCCCGCCGGTGTTTCTATAGTAGAAGACCCCGTGATCAAAGCGAATCGCATGTCCGAAAAGGCCGGCATAACAATAGAGGTAAGGAAAACCACTGATATCCTCTATCTTCTCTATCCTGTAAAAATTTACACAAAAGCCAACCCCTCCATCGATTACGCAATTACAAATCCAGCATTGGCCGCCAGCATCATTACATCGGCAAGAAAAGAGGTCTTCGATACACGCGAAAATAAAAATGTAAACATTACGACAATCGATATAGGCAATTTAAAAGCCAGACTAGCCGCGCCATCAACACCAGCTGCGCTTAAAGCCGCTTACAACGGAATCATATACGCTTATGACCCAAACCCCCAAACCACGACTATTAATGGTATCAGATTGAGCAATGCATCCGAGCTACCTTACACCACCGTGGATGGAAAGCCCGTAGGCTTCACAGTCGCTAGCGACAATGGCGTCTATATTCAGGGTAACTATAACACATCGAACCCACAAGGCACCGCTAACACCGAAGACAACGCCGGAAATCCGGCGGCAATCATGGCAGACGCCATCACATTACTATCTGCAAACTGGAATGATGATAATGCCACGGCTGATGTCAGCGATGTAAGACTTGCAGGAAATCCGCCAGATGGAGAAGGTAACGCAAGCGCAACAACGGCAGTATATGCAGCCCTTGTTAGTGGAAATACTCCTACAAATACCGCAGCAGGCATCAATAGTGGCGGCGTCCAAAATCTTGTTCGCCTGATGGAAAACTGGAGCGGGCAAAACGTAAAGCTCGTAGGTTCACTTGGGCAACTTTTTGAATCTAAATATTTTACCGGAGCCATACGATCAACGGGATCCGGTGCAGGAAGAAATTTATATCTGGTGCCTTCCGGACGTGAACTCACTTTTGATAGCAAGCTTGCAAGCTCCCCTCCCGCCGGAGCACCTAATACCACCAAGTTTTCGCGAGGTGATTATTTTATCTGGCAACTTAGCGACAATCCAATGTCTTTATAATTTCAGTCAATCCCGCCCAAGCCCGGGCACGGTGACTGATGATATTCTTAGCCTCATCACCCAAACGGGAAAAACTCTCCTCATAACCTTGAGGAACAAACAAAGGGTCGTAACCAAAGCCCGCCCCTCCTTCTGGTTTACTTAATAGCCTGCCCTCACAGCGCCCCTCGATGACATGCTCTACATTTTGAGGCCCCGCAAGCAGTAGGATACAGATAAAATGAGCGCCTCGATTGTCTATAGGCACTCCCTTCATCACTTCGACCAATTTTGTTAGATTAGCCGCACTATCACCCTGTGGACCGGCGTAATATGCCGACTCTACCCCCGGCGCTCCGCTAAGTGCATCGACACAGAGGCCGCTGTCATCCGCGAGCACCCAAGCATCAGCCGGCAGCATCGCCTTAAGTGCCAATGCCTTTTTGCGTGCGTTACCAATAAATGTGCCCGTGTCTTCAACGACCGCAGGCATTCCTCCCACCTCCTTTGCGGATATGATTTCCACGTCGAGTCCGCTCGCCTGTGCGAGCGCGTTCATCTCGGCTGCTTTGTGTGCGTTACCTGAGGCTAAATACAGTTTCATCGAGCAAAAGTTTTTCCGGATACGTCACTCGACCGCGCATGAGCGAATCATCACCAAAGACTTCGTTTCTCACTTCCGACAACCTCACCGCTTGATCGATGCGTTCCGGCCGCAAACCCGTGAACATTGTCTTCGCCTTGTCGTCGGCAAACAACAGCGGCGCGCGGTAGGCAAACAGGTAGTCCAGCTGTCGCGAACGCAGTAATTCGCTAATCAACTGAGCACCTCCTTCGAAATAAACTCCGCCGATTTTCTCCTCCACGCACTTCCTTCTGAAATCGGCAAAACCCACTCGCTGGGTAGGCGTGTCCATCACCCAGACTTGCACACCCATGTTACGCAATTTCTTCACGTAGCCCATCCCGCCATGTTGAGTCGTGACGACTATCGTGCGGTCACGAAACTCATCCGTGTAAACATCGGGCAAGTGAGCATCCGTCACCGTGCGTAACAAGCCATCGAATACAAAGCGTAACGGGCACCAGACCTCACCCGAAGCGGTGCGCGCGGTGAGCTTGGGATTGTCCTTCATGATCGTGGCCGCACCGGCGCCAATACCCGGAAAATACCGACGCCAGGCATGAACATCAGCTCGCGCCGCTTCCCCGGTGATCCACTTGGATTCGCCGGTGCGACAGGCTATTTTACCATCCAGCGTAATTGCCACCTTGGCGGCCAATAACGGGCCCCCCGTCGCAATCCATTGATTAAAAATCAGGTTCAGGTCTGCGCACTCGGTCGCGAGAACACCGCTAGTCACATCGATGCCGCCCGCCTTGAGCACCTCAAATCCACGCCCCGTGTGCGCCGGATTTGGATCAGTCGCCCCAACCACCACCCGGCGAATACCTGACTCGCGTATAGCGTCGCAACAAGCCCCCGTGCGCCCATGCGTAGAACATGGTTCCAAGGTCACATATAGGGTTGCCCCCGGCTTTGGCGCACGACCCAGATTCGCCAAAGCAACGCGCTCCGCGTGCGGCCCACCGTCTTGGGCATGAAAGCCTTCAGCCACTACATTTCCGCCCTCGACGATCACTGCACCAACCAATGGATTCGGATGGGTCTGCCCCCACGCTTTTCGCGCCAGCGTGATCGCTCGGCGCATAAAAAATTCATCCTGCTGGAGATCGCTCATTGGTTGCCGATCATCAACCCGCGTCACCACCGAAATGACAAACGCGAAAACTCATCCGCGCACATACGGATTGCTCCGTTTTTCCACGCCCACACTCGTGCTCGGACCGTGTCCCGGATAAACCGTGGTCGCATCAGGCATCGTATAAATTTGCGCGCGGATCGCCGCCAGCAACTGCTCGCGGCTCCCGCCGGGCAAATCCGTGCGGCCCACGCTACCGGCAAACAGTGCATCTCCCACAAACGCTGCGCATTCATCCGCAAAATAGAATAACACATTCCCCGGACAGTGACCCGGAACGTGGCGCACCTCGACCGAGCGTCCCAAGGCTTCAAAGCGGTCACCTTGCGCCACCCAATGATCGATGGCGATTTTCTCCAATGTGATGCGACTGCTCAGAAACGCCGACATGATTTCTGGCGTATCGAAAAAAGTCCGGTCCGCCAGGTGCCCGCGAACTTTTGCCCCACTGGCCCGCACTACTTTGGCCGCGTCTTGAATGTGGTCCCAGTGTCCATGCGTCAGCCAAAGCTCCGTCAACCGGCACTTCTCGCGGATGAGAATCGGCTCCACGAACGCCCAGATTCCGCCGGGGGCGTCAATCAACACGGCCTCCCCGCGCGCGGCGTCCGTCAGCAAAAAGCCATTGGTCTCAATCGGTCCGGCGGGCAGCGTATGAATGATCATCGTCATTGTAAGGTCGCCAACAGAAGCGGAATCCGTCGCGCCGCAATCGCGAAAAATTGCCTTTGCCTCCCGTTGGCCGGTTTAGCTAACTCCTCCCCTTTATGCCGACCCTTAAATTTGCCGTTCTTCCTGGAGACTACATCGGGCCCGAGGTCATGACCGAGGCCCTTCGCGTGCTCGAGCACGTCGCCAAACAGGAAAACCTCACGCTTTCCTACACGACTGCCGACGTTGGCGGCGCCGGTATCGACAACCATGGCAAAGCCCTCCCTGACTCCACGCTGGCGCTCTGCAAAGAGGCCGATGCGATCCTCTTCGGTTCTGTCGGCGGCCCAAAATGGGAAAAGCTCCCCCCCAAGGAACAGCCCGAGCGCGCCGCCCTTCTACCGCTTCGCAAGGCCTTCAATCTTTTCGCCAACATCCGCCCGGGCCTTCTCTATTCCGACCTGACCGACGCCTCCCCGCTAAAGACCGAGCGCATCCCCAATGGCATCGACATCGTCTGTATCCGCGAGCTGACCGGCGGCATCTACTTCGGCCTCCCGAAGACGACCACCACCCTTGAAAATGGTGAAGAGCAGGCCGTCGATACGATGGTTTATAAAACCTCCGAGATCGAGCGCATCGCCGAGGTCGCCGCTGTCACCGCACGTTCCCGCGGCAAGAAGGTCTGCTCCGTGGACAAGGCCAATGTGCTCGAGACATCGGTTCTCTGGCGCCGCGTCGTCACCGCTTACTTCGCCAAGAACCACCCCGACCTCACCCTGAGCCACATGTATGTGGACAACGCCGCGATGCAGCTCGCGCGCGACCCCAACCAGTTCGACGTGCTCTTCACGGAAAACATGTTTGGCGACATCCTCTCCGACGAGATGGCGGTCATCTGCGGCTCCCTCGGCATGTTGTCCAGCGCCTCCCTCGGCACGGGCAAGAACTCCCTCGGCAAGCCCTTCGGTCTCTTCGAGCCCGCCGGTGGCACCGCCCCCGACATCGCCGGCAAAGGCGTCGCCAATCCGTGTGCTCAGATTCTCTCGGTCGCCATGATGCTCCGTTACAGCTTCGGGTTGGACGACATCGCCAACAAGATCGAGGCCGCTGTCCGCAAAGCCGTTGCCACCGACGGTGTTCGCACCGGCGACATCGCCTTCGGCAAAAAATCCGTGGGCACCAAGGCGATGGCCGACGCCATCATCGCCAACCTCTAACCAACGTTAAGGTATCGTCCGAATCCGCCCGTCGGCTTAGCTGGCCGGCGGATTCGTAGCGTCTGGCGCAAGAATCTCGGTGATGGCCACCCGGATTTCCTCATAACCAAAAGGCTTGGGTAGTATTTTTTTTGCACCCACCCGCTTGGCGATTTGCAGGTAATCAATTGTCGTCATGCGTCCGCCACCCGACATGGCGATGATCTTCACCTGCGGATCATGCCGGCGGAGATCCATGATTGTCTCGATGCCTTCTTTCCCGGGCATAATCAGGTCGGTAACCACCACATCGGCCGGTTCTGTGATATAAGCCTGCACACCCGCGCCACCATCGGCTGCCTCGCTGACGACATGCCCCATTTGCTCCAGCGCCACACGCAACATCGATCTGAAGGAAACCTCATCATCGATGATCAAAATACGCGGCATTCGGCTAATAAATGCTAAGAACGCGATTCCGACAATAACCGATCAACGGCTATGCTCAAAGAACGGAAACTAAAGGGTTTTAAGAGTAGTTCGCCGATGCCCAGAGACTGCACCGCGCCGGAATCCATCTTGGCTGAATAACCCGTGGTCAAAACAACGGGAATATCACTCCGTATGGCCAGGATCTCCGCAGCCAAATCCGTGCCCATGATCCCTGGCATGCTGAGATCGGTAATCACCAAATCAAAATCTCCAGGCGCAGACTTGAAATGGGCCAGTGCCTCGGCCGCATCCGTGAATGCGGTGGCCCGGTAACCCAGTGCTTCCAATATGGACTGGCCGAGTTGCGCGAGCGGTTGCTCGTCGTCGATAAACAACACGTGCTGGCCGGAGCCACGGGCAATCTCGTTTTTTTCGATGGGTTTAACCTCCACCGCAGCCGTGCCATCAGCCGGGAAATACAAATGAAACGAAGTGCCCTCGCCGGGCTCACTGTGCACCGTGACCGCGCCTTCGTGGCTCTGCATGATGCCGTGCACCACCGACAAGCCCAACCCCGTTCCTTCACCCGGCCCCTTGGTGGTAAAAAAGGGTTCGAAGATGCGCTCCAAGGTCGAGCGTTCCATTCCGCAACCGGTATCACTTACGATTAACCTCACATAAAGGCCGGGCTTCAGGTTGGCTGCCACCACTTCCGTCTGACGCGGATCCATTAAAAATTTCTCCAACTTCACGCCCAATCGACCGGGCCGGCCATGCATGGCGTGGGCCGCATTGGTGCATAGATTCATGACCACTTGATGAATCTGCGTCGGATCGGCCTGCACCACCGGCAGGTCCGAATCGAGCGACACATCAAAATCAATCATCGCCGGAATCGTCGCCCTCAAAAGCTTGATGGGCTCTGCGACCACATGTCGCAATTGCAGCGTCACACGCTGATGATCCTGCTGCCGGCTGAAGGCCAGAATTTGCTTCACCAGTGAAGCCGCCCGGTTCGCACCCTGCAGCACCATTTCCAAGTATTGGTGCGCACTGGGATTTCCCTTCAGTCCCATTTTGGCCAGTTCAATGTAACCGATGATCGCCCCCAGAATATTATTAAAATCGTGCGCAATCCCGCCGGCGAGCGTGCCGATGGCTTCCAGCTTTTGCGCCTGCAGGAACTGTTCCTCCAGTTTCCGCCAATCGGTGATATCCTCCGTCGTTCCGACGATACGATAAACATTTCCCGATGCATCTTTGATCGGAAATGCCCGATCCCGCACCCAGCGCAACGTGCCATCCGGTCTCAAAATGCGGTAAACCTCATGATAACCGCCCATCGCTTGAAGCGACACGGCCCGCTCCACCCGCTCTCGATCGTCTTCGTGGATTGCATCCGTCCACGTCGATGGCGCCCCATAGAGGCTCTCACAACTGCGGCCCCAGATCATCTCATACCCGGGACTGACGTAGAGCAGGTCCTGATTCAGGGGATCCGTGATCCAAAAGACACCATTGATGTTTTCCGCAATCTGGCGGAAACGCTCTTCGCTCTCACGCAAGGCCTGCTCGGAACGGCGTCGCTCGGTCAAATCACGGACGATGCCCAGCAACTGGCCGTCGGGTAGTGCCCGCGCGCTGATTTCGGCATCGAACCAGGTTCCATCGCGCCTTCGTATTCTAAATTCAGATACACGACTTTGTCCATTGCGCAGATAAGACACTTCCTCCGCCAGACGCGGCCAGTCCGTCGGGGCCAGCAAGGTGCCCAGTGTCAGCCCCAGAAACTCACTCCGCGAATACTGAAGCATTTCCAATCCGCGCGCATTTACATCGGTATAGCGTCCTTCCTCCGAGACCGTAAAAATACCGTCGGACGCCTGCTCCACCAGGAGACGATAGCGTGATTCACTCACCGCCAGCGCGGCTTCGGATTCGCGACGCTCGCGACGCAAGCGCGCCTCCATGATCGCCTGGGTGACTGCCGTCCCCAGCCGCACCAGCCGATCCTTCAGCAAATAATCGGATGCCCCCTGCTTGATCGCCTCAACCGCCAGATCCTCGCCAATCGTTCCGGAAATAAGAATAAATGGTATATCGAGCTTCCGCGATTTAACAAGTTCCAGTGCCCGCAGCCCGTTGAACGAACCAAGATCAAAATCCGAAAGGATCAGATCCCACTCTGCATTCAACGCGTCACTGAAGGCCGGCTCCGTATCGACCCGCAGCGACTCAAAGGTGAATCCGTCACGACGCAGCTGCCGCAGCACCAACTCGGCATCGAGAGGATTGTCCTCGGCAAACAGAATTTTGAGGACCGGTGTCATCGGTTAACTTTCCCGGTTGGGAGACTGATTCACCAGCAGCCAATACATGCCAAGCTGCTCCACCGCAGACGCAAAACCCTCAAAATTGACCGGCTTCACAATATAACTGTTTACGCCTAAGTGGTAACTTTCCACGACGTCTTTTTGCTCCTTCGATGATGTCAGCATGACCACCGGAATGGTGCGGGTGAGTGGATTCGCTTTTATGCGACGCAAGACCTCGATGCCATCGACCTTCGGCAATTTAATATCGAGCAGCACCACGCGGGGCGGCTGGTCCAATCGACGGCCTGCGTAAACACCCTCGCCAAACAAAAAGTCCAGCGCTTCTGCTCCGTCGCGACAGACATGAAGATGGTTCGCGAGACGGGCCTTTTTCAACGCGCGCTGGGTGAGCGCAAGATCGTTCGGATTATCCTCAACAAGTAGGATTTCAATTATGTCGGAATTCGGGGTAGTCATGTTTTTTATTCTTGATTGAGAGTGAAATAGAAAGAGGCCCCTTCATTGACAACGCCCTCGGCCCATACTCGCCCGCCATGCCGGTGCACAATACGTTGCACAATAGCGAGGCCCACGCCGGTCCCCTCGTATTCATCGGAACGATGTAAACGCTGAAAAACGCCAAACAGCTTGTGCACATAGCGCATATCGAAACCGGCCCCATTATCTTTAACGAAATAAACCGTGGTCGCGCCATCCCGCAAGCTGCCGATCTCAACCACCGGCGCCACATTTTTCCCGGTGTATTTGAATGCATTGGAAATCAGGTTGATCCAGACTTGCCGCATCAAAGCCAGATCTCCTTCACAGGCCGGCAGGTCGCCGATGCGAATATCAAAATTACGATCCGGTTGATCGGACACCAAATCTTTCAATATCGAGCGAACCAGCCCGCCCGTATCCACCGGTAGTCGATCCAGAGAGGCGCGACTTAAGCGGGAGAAAGTTAAAAGATCATCGATCAACTCACCCATCCGCTGAGTCTCTCCGCGAATCGTATTTAAATACCGACGCGCATCGTCCGAAAGTTGCTCACCAAAATCCTCGACCAACGCCTGCGAGAAGCCATCCACGGCGCGCAATGGTGCACGCAAATCATGGGATACCGAATAGGAGAAAGCCTCCAACTCTTTGTTGGCCGACTCCAGTTCAGCGGTCCGCATATGCACCCGATGCTCCAGCTCCGTGTTTAACACCCGCACTTCTTCTTGGGCCTGACGTCGTTGAATAAACAAACCGATCTGACGTCCAATCAGTCCGAATACCTCATCGAGTTTCGTATCCGGTCCACGCATTTCTGACGAGAGAAAGTCCATCACTCCAATCACCTGGTCTCCTTGAAGAACAGGAAAGCCAAGCGCACTCCGGAACCCTGCATTTCCCGCCAGTGCGGCCCGGCAATAGTTTGTATCCTTGGAGATATCAGCGCTGGTCACCGGCACGCCCGAATTCCATACCCGTCCGGGCAATCCCACGCCTCTGCCGAATGTCAGTGCCCGCGTCATGGAAATTAACTCGCGCATGGGTAATCCAGGACGATTCCAAATTTCCCGACATCGCAGCACTTCGTCTTTTTGATCTACTTCCCAAAAGGCGCCAAATTCCCACCCCTCGGAATCGGCTACTGCTGCAATAATCAAAGGCACCGCTTCGTCCAGGGATTCCGCCGTCGCCAGCACACGACTGACCGCCCCTTGCGTAGCCAGACGACGTTCCGCGAGCTTACGCTCGGTAATATCCTGAAATGATCCCTGAACCCGGACTACTCGTCCGTTTTCCATCTGCGGATGTCCGATGGTTCTCACCCACTTATTGTTCCCTTTGGCCGTGATCAGATTGAGTTCCAAGTCATACGCCACGCCATTTTCGATGGCTCTCTTAAGGGCTGTTTCGATAATCGCTCGCGATTCACCGACATAAAAATCGAGGCCTTTTTGAAGCGAGGTATTGCTGGCAGCATCAAGTTCATGAATGCGCGCCACCTCTTCGGTCCATGAACCTTCACCCGTGGCTGGATCAAAACTCCACCCTCCCACCTTCGCAATGTGTCCGGTTTCACGTAGCAAAGATTCCTGAAACCGCAGCCTCTCATCCGCCTCCCGGCGCTCGGTGATATCCTGAGATGCGACTACAATACCCACAACTTTTCCGGCATCATCGCGATAAGGCACTTTGTCAGTTTGCATCCAGCGCACACGTCCGCGCGCATCGTGGATTTTTTCGATGATCCCGAGGCGAGGTAGGCCGGATGAAATGACAATCTGGTCATCGGCGTAGAATCGCTCCGCTTCATTAGGATAAACCTCCGCACACGGCCGTCCTTCAATTTCCGACACCGGCAACCCGAGTTCATCAGCCACCCGTTGATTCACGCGCAAGTGCCGGTTGTTGGTATCCTTGAACCAGATCAGCGCGGGTATCAGGTCGAACAACACGCGCAGTTCCTCAGTCTGCCGACGGAGCAAAGCCTCGGACTCTTTGCGTGCAGTAATATCGGCGGAAAGAATAAACACGCCTTCCGGAACCGACTGGATGACTAAGTGAAACCAGGCCGATGAACCATCTGGATAAACAAATTCATTTTCCACGTCGTGAGCTTCAGTTCCGTTCATGCACGCACGCATAAAACCAAATACTTTCGTCGTCTCGATTCCGGGAAAACACTCCATAATCGTCTGCCCGATCATGCTGGCCGCAGGCTTGCGATTATGTCCTGCCGCCGCCGCGTTCATATAAAGGTAACTCCAATCCCGTCCCAAGATCTGAGCGCCTTCCATCAGATTATCCAAGGTGGACCGAAATCTCTGTTCACTGGCGCGCAAGGCCATTTCCCCCCGCTTTTTCTCGGTGATGTCGGCGCGTATGGCCACGTATTGATGGGGCTTTCCATCGTCGCCTACGAAAGGAACGATCGTCGTATCAACCCAATAATATGAACCATCCTTGGCTCGGTTTTGGATTTCCCCCTGCCATACCCGACCACTGGTGATCGTCGACCAGAGATCACGGAAAAACTCCCGGGGATGATATCCCGAATTAATAATCCGATGATCCTGCCCTATCAGTTCTTCACGTGCATACTGGGAAATCGCACAAAACTTGTCGTTCACAAAGGTGATCCGCCCCGCCGCATCGGTGCCCGCCACGATGGCGTGTTCATCAAGCGCCGCCTTCAGATCAAGCACCTCGCGAGTTGAGGCTCGCAGGCGAGCCTCCGCAGCTTTGCGTTCCGTGATATCTTGGCAAACCACTTGGATGACGGGCTTCCTATCCTGCCAGTAGGAAGCAGCCGCCACTTCCACATCGATTTCCGAGCCGTCCAGCGTAATCATCTTTTCCTCGACCAGCCCCACGGTCTGAGGTGTTTCAAGCATCTGTCCGACCCGTTCTAGAATCAGATTATGAAAATCAGGATGGAAAAAATCGAGCGGCGAACGCCCGATCACATCTTCCCTGCTGTTGGCACGAAACAGCCGCAACCCCGCTTCATTGATGAACGTGATGCGATTGTCCTGATTGAGGAAAATCGCGTGCGGCGATAGTTGTGCCAGCACCCGGTAACGCGACTCTCCCTCCTTCAATGCTTCGTTGATTTGCTCCAACTGTGCCGTGCGTTCCCGGACGCGTTCCTCCAGCT
This sequence comes from Rariglobus hedericola, assembly GCF_007559335.1. Lineage (NCBI taxonomy): Bacteria > Pseudomonadati > Verrucomicrobiota > Opitutia > Opitutales > Opitutaceae > Rariglobus > Rariglobus hedericola. The sequence goes on along the minus strand of NZ_VMBG01000001.1, from coordinate 513,183 downwards.
CATCACGCGCCTGGCTCAACTCCGTGCGCACCTGGCGACCGCGACCGATGTCCTTTCCAATTATGAGCAAGGCCACAACCACCACGCCCAAGGCCAGTGCACTCCCGCCGATGATCACGCCCTTGGTCAGGATGAGGGCGCTCCTGGCGTTCGCGTTCATGACATTCAACTGTTTCTGCTCAAACGCCTCCATCTCTGCAATAATCCCGCGAATACGGTCGTGCACGATTTTGCCTCGGCCGCTCGCGACCGAATCTCTCGTCGCATCAAAGCCGCGCCTGCTGCGCAAATCGATATGCCCCGCAACGAGCCCCATGCGCTCGTCCAGCAAAGGCACCAGAGTCTCCATGCGTTTCTGTTGCGCAGGGATGTCTGCTATCAGGCGTGTTACATTTTTAATACCATCGGCAAGCTGCTGCTTCGCCTTCTCGTAGGGCTCCAAATAAACTTCGTCGCCCGTGACTACGAATCCACGCTCGGCAGTCTCCGCATCCGTGGCGTTGGACATCATCAGACGCAGCGCGGCGACCACTTGCTCGGCATGCCGTGTCTTCTCCTCGTTGGCCTCCTGTCGCAGCACGTTCAAAAACGACATCACTCCGATCACGCCCAAACAGATAAGCGCAGCCGCGAATCCCGCCTGCACCTTGCGTTCAGTCGAGAGATTGCCGCTGTTCTTTTCGGAGTTAAGCGCCGCCCTCAGTCGTGATCGATGCAACGACTCGATCACTACGCACACGAACAGGCAGCTGAGCACAAATATAAGCCACTGCGCGAAATCCGCCGTCCACCCAAACGTAAACGCCTGGACCGGCGGCACGATGTAATAAGACGTCCACAACGCCGCCAGCACCGTCGCGGTCAGCCCGGGTCCCAGGCCGCCCACATACGCCGCCAGCATCACCGGAAACAAAAACACGATTAACATCTGCCGATCCCCAAACCACTGACTCGCCTCCATCCTCGCATACGCGGTCACCCCCGTCGCCATAACTGCGAGCACATACATGATCCACCGGCTGTAAGTTGCTTTGGGCCCACCCGCCGCACCGCCTGATGATGCAGCCGGAACCACCTCTCGTGTTGTATGCGATTTCTTCATACAATTAAATCCTCATGAACGGGTTGAAACCAAATCCACGCGCTCCGCCCGCAAAATTCAAAGGTCCAAATGTCTGGTCGTCCAAGGTGAAACCGAAGGTATCGCTCATCTGAAGTTAATCTTAAGTAAAAAAATGCGAAGGAGTTCAGACAACACTCGGCTAACTTCGGCTGATTAGGGGGTTATGAGTCAGCCTGAATTCGCCCCCATAAAATGACAAGTCTTTGCATAATACTGCGGCAATATTTTAAGCCCTCTTGCATCACGCCGGCACCTTCCCGTGCACGAACGCGTCGGAAATGCCCGCTCGACACCGACCATTCACGCCTTGCCACCCCCTCGCCCGCCCTCTGTGCTCAACCCTCTTTATTCCAGATCCATGACCTCCGCCGAGATCCGCCAGTCCTTCCTCGATTTCTTCGCCTCCCAAGGCCACACGATCGTCCCGTCGTCGTCCTTGCTGCCCGACTCGCCCGGACTGCTCTTCACCAACGCCGGCATGAACCAATTCGTGCCCATCTTCCTGGGTGAAAAAGCCCCCAATGTTGCCAGCTGGGCCGGCGCCCGCCCCGCCAAGGACACCCGTGCCGCCGACACCCAGAAGTGCATCCGCGCCGGCGGCAAACACAACGACCTCGAGGACGTCGGCTACGACACCTACCACCACACACTCTTCGAGATGCTGGGTAACTGGTCGTTCGGCGACTATTTCAAGCAAGACTCGCTTACCTGGGGCTGGCATTTGCTAACCAAAGTCTGGGGCATCCCCGCCAAGCGTCTCTTCGCCACCGTTTACGCGCCCAAGCCCGGCGACCCCTCTGAGTTCGACACCGAAGCCAACGCCATCTGGACGGAACTCTTCAAAGCTGAAGGTCTCGACCCCGTGCTTCACATCGTTCACGGCAACCGCAAGGACAACTTCTGGCAGATGGGTGACACCGGCCCTTGCGGCCCTTGCTCCGAGATCCATTTCAACCTGCTCGTCGACGACAACGAGGTCGAAGGCCGCAAGGGCGTGAACTCCTCCAGCCCGCGCTGCATCGAGATCTGGAATCACGTTTTCATCCAGTTCAACGCCAACGCCGACGGCACGTTCTCCCCGCTCGCCGCCAAACACGTGGATACCGGCATGGGCTTCGAACGCGTCGCCGGCATTTACGCCAACACCAAAGGCTTTACCGACTTTGCTCCCGAGCCGTCCAACTACTCCGCGGACGTCTTCGCGCCTCTTTTCGCCAAGATCACCGAACTCTCCGGCAAGACCTACCTCGGCACCGTGCCGACTAAGCGCGAAGGTCTCACCGAGCAGGAAATCACCGACGTCGCCTTCCGCGTTCTCGCCGACCACGCTCGCACGATCAGCTGCTCCATCGCTGACGGCATCATGCCCGGCAATGAAGGCCGCAATTACGTCATCCGCCGCATCCTCCGCCGCGGCATCCTCTACGGCACCAAGCTCGGCCTCAAAACCGGATTCTTCGAACAACTCGTCGCCCCCGTCGTGTTGTCGCTCGGCTCCGTGTTCCCCGAACTCGTCGAACGCCAAGACATCATCCGCCGCGTCATCAAGAGCGAGGAAGAGTCCTTCGGCCGCACGCTCGACCGCGGTCTCGCGATCTTCAACAAAGCCGCTGTCGGCGCCTCCGTAATCACCGGTGCCCTCGCCTTCGAGCTCTACGATACCTACGGTTTCCCCCTCGACATGACGCAGCTCCTCGCCACTGAGCGCGGTCTCACCGTCGATACCGAAGAGTTCGAACGCCTCATGGAAGAGCAGCGCAACCGCGGTCGGGCCTCAACCAAGAAAGAAATCATCGTCGCCGCGACCGAGGGTGCCGACACCACCGAGATCAAGCCCACGCAATTCACTGGTTATCTCTCGCTCACCACCGAGACTACGCTCATCGACGTCGTTAAAACCGAGAAAGACACCTACCTCGTCTTCGAAGCCACGCCTTTCTACGCCGAAATGGGCGGCCAGGTCGGGGACACCGGCGAGTCTCTCATCAACGGCCAACTCGTCCACATCACCGACACGATCAAAGATAAGTCCGGCCGCTACCTCCACAAGGTCGCCAAGCTCACCACCGAGCTTTCCTCCGGATCAAAGGCTACGCTCTCGGTCGATGCCACCCGCCGCCGCGCCATCAACCGCCACCACACCGCCACGCACCTCCTCCACTGGGCGCTGCGCAAAGTGATCGGCACCCACGTCCGCCAGGCCGGCTCGCTCAACACGCCCGACCGCTTGCGCTTCGACTTCGCTCACTTCGAATCCGTCACGCCCGCCCAGCTCCGCGAAATCGAAGGCCTCGTCAACGAGCGCATTCTCGAAAACGCCACGGTCACATCCTACGAAACCGACTTCGACAAAAAGCCCGAAGGCACCCTCGCCTTCTTCGGTGAGAAATACGGCAAGACCGTCCGCGTCGTGGACGCCGGAGGCTACTCCCGCGAACTCTGCGGCGGCACCCACGTCTCGACCACCGGCGAAATCGGCCTCGTGAAAATCGTGTCCGAAGGCGCCGTCGCCGCCGGCACCCGCCGCCTCGAAGCCGTCTCCGGCCAAGCCGCCTACGACCACGTTTCCTCCGTCGAATCCCAGCTTGCCGCCACGGCCGCCAAAATCGGCGTCCCGCTCTCACAGCTCGACCAAAAGATCGACGCGCTTCTCGCCCAAAAAGCCGAGACCGACAAAAAGCTCAAAGCCTTCGAACAACGCGCCGCCGCCGTCCTCGCCACCGAACTCGCCGCCAAAGCCGTCACCACCGACGGACTCGCGCGCGTCTCAGCCGTCGTAACCGTCGAGGCCCCCGAAGCCCTCCGCGAAATCGGTTCGCAAGTCCTCGCCAAGCTTGGCGAAGGCGTGGTCATCCTCGGTGCCGCCTTCGGCCCGGAGAAAGTCAGCCTCGTCGCCTTTGCTTCTCCTGCTGCGATCAAAGCAGGACACCAAGCCGGCAAGATCATCAGCGCGCTCACCGCCCAACTCGGCGGCAAAGGCGGCGGCAAACCCGACTTCGCGATGGGCGGCGGCAAAGACGCCGCCAAGCTCGCCGAAGTCCTCGGCTAAATCCAAACGAGGTTAACCACTAATTAACACTGATTATCACTAATTCCGAACCTCCGAAATTAGTGCCGATCAGTGAAAATTAGTGGTTAGAAAATTCCGTCTCCGAAAATGTCCGACCAACTCAAGGACATGTTCGACGCCGCGCGCTACCGCTCGCTCGCGTCCGAACTCTCCGCGTTGTCGCCCGCCTTCAACGCAACTACCTTCCTAGACCACACGCTCACCGGCCTGTCCTCCCGTGAGTTAATGGATCGCATGCGCCGCACCTCGACCGGCGTGGCGCTCGCACTGCCCCTTCCCTACCGCGAACAACTCGCCGTGCTCCGCGCCCTCGCCGCGCGCATCGACCGCGGGTTTATTGGCATCTTCCTCTCCGACTTCGTCGCCCAACACGGACTCGACGACGTCCCCGCATCGCTCGACGCGCTTCGTTTTTTCACCCGCTTCGGCTCCGCCGAATTCGCGATCCGACCCTTCATCCTGCGCGACCAAGCCGCTACCCTCGCCGTCCTCCTCGATTGGTCTGTGTCCGAAGACGAACATGTCCGCCGCCTCGCAAGCGAAGGCTCGCGTCCGCGTCTTCCTTGGGGCGCCCGACTGCAATCGCTCGTCGCCGATCCTTCTCCCACGTTTCCGATTCTGGAAACCCTTCGCGCCGACGACTCGCTCTACGTCCGCAAGTCTGTCGCCAACCATCTCAACGACATAGCCAAGGATCATCCCGACCGCGTCATCGCGTTGCTAAAAACCTGGGATGACTCCGACGCACGCACGGCCTGGATCATTCGCCACGCCTTGCGCACGCTCATCAAAGCCGGCCGCACCGAAGCTCTCGAGCTCATCGGTGCCGGCGCCGCCGCCCGTCTCGACGTTGATTGTTTCCAAGCGGCACCACGCAAGCTCGCCCTTGGCGACACCCTGGCGTTGACGGCCACGATCACCTCCCGCGCAAACAAGTCGCAGCGACTGGTCATCGACTACGTGATTCATTATGCCCGGGCTCGCGGCACGAGCTCCCAAAAAGTCTTCAAATGGAAAACGCTCGATCTGCCCGCTCGCGGTAACCTCACTCTCACCAAGCGGCAAACGATCCGTGATTTCAGCACCCGCCGCCACCATGCCGGCCGCCATATCGTCGAATTGCAGATCAACGGACGACGTCTTGCGGAAGCGGCTTTCTCCCTTTCAGTATAACCGAAACTTTATACGAGACCACTCATGAACCTCCGTCCCATCATCGACGAAATCGCCAGCCAGGCGGATGACTTTCTCGACGGCGTCACCAGCCGTGAACAAGCCCGCGCCGGCATTGCCGAGCTTCTCACCATGGATTACTCCGGCCTCGTGGCTGCCGATCGCAAGATCGTGAGCGATGCCGTCATGGCCACGCTGGAGGACGAGAGCTTTTTCAACGGCGGTTTTGCCGGCCACTCCTTCGACGACGACAGTGAATCGACCGACGACGAATCGTGATTTCACCGTCCAGTTCCAAAGCCTGCGTCATCCTCGCGTTCAACGCGTCGAATCAACTCCTCGTGCGCAAGCATGAGGGTGCAGGCTTCGACCTCGCTTTCACCGGCCCCGACACATCGAAAGCCTTGGCTCAACTGGACGCCGTTTTCCCCGCGCACACCGGGCTGGCTGAATATTTTCACGCGGAGATCAACCAGACGCGCCATCGCGTCGTCTTCACGCAGATTAGCGGTCGGCCCTCCGATCCGTCGCTCCAGTTTCAATCAATAGAGCAACTGGAGGCCCACACTGCGACACTCGGCGCCGGACTTAGAACCGTGCTCGCAGCCATTGATCCCTACCTGATCCACATTCCCTATCTGCAACTCGGGGAAAACGATTTCATCTACAAATTCCGCCCCGAGAAAGATCGCAACCTCGCGCTCTACTCACAGGACGCGGACACCAGTGCGCTTTATCAGTCGGCGCTTTGCTCCGCGATCAAGGCCATCGCCCGCCGGCGCGAAGGCGTCGCTACCGCGCCCATCCCTCTCGATTTCGGCGCGGTGCGTTACCTTATCCCGAGTCATTTCGGATTCTGCCTCGGCGTGAAAAACGCCATCGATCGTGCCTACGAAACACTTGCCGCCAACCCCGGCCGTCGCGTGTTCATGCTCTCCGAGCTGATCCACAATCCGTTCGTCAACGAGGACCTGCTCCGCCGCGGCTTGCGTTATCTTCAGTCGGAAAAAGGCGTGCCCTTTGCGGTCAACGGGCAGAAAGCTACCGCCGCCCCGTTCCTCCCGCTGCTCTGGGACACGCTCACCTCGGACGATGTCGTGATCATCCCCGCCTTTGGCGCGACCGACGAAGACAAAAAACGCCTCGTCCGCAAAGGCATCGCCGTCTGCCAATACGACGCGACCTGCATGCTCGTTGAAAAGGTCTGGAAAGCCGCCCGCACCTACGGTCGTGAAGGCTACACCGTCGTCATCCACGGCAAGCACGAGCACGAGGAGACCAAGGCCACGTTCTCCAACACCCGCCGTTACGCGCCCGCCGTCATCGTGCGCAATCTCGCCGAAACCCAACTGCTCGGCGAAGTCATCACCCAATCGCTTACCGATCCAGCCGGTGCCCAAACCCGTTTTGAAAGCGTCTTCGCCGACCGACACACTCCCGGCTTCGCTGTGGCCCGCGATCTAGCCCGTGTCGCGGTCGTCAACCAAACGACGCTGCTCATGAACGAGACGCGCGAGATCATTGCTCACCTTCGCGAGCTCTACGCGAACATCTTCGGCCCCGACGTCGCCGGCGAACCCGCACGCGTCGGCGGCAGCGGCCGCAACGACACGCTCTGCTACGCCACGCAGGTCAACCAGGATGCCCTCGCACGCGCGCTGGAAGAGCCGCTTGATGCCGCGTTCATCATCGGAGGAAAAAACTCCTCCAACACGTATCAGCTCTATCGCCTCTGTGCGCAAAAGCTGGGCGACAAGGCGTTCTTTATTCAGAGCGAAACCAACATCCGTTCCCTAAGTGAAGTGGAACACTACGTCTTCCCGGCCGCCGGCCCCGCCCATGGCGGTCACGTGGAAGTGAATTCGCTTTGGCCCGAGGCATCGTCCGGCCAGGGCCCTCGCCATATCTTGATCACGGGCGGCGCGTCGTGTCCCGACGGCGTTATCCAGCAGGTAATCACCCGCATCAACAGCCTGTTTCCTGCGTCGGAAATTCGCTCCATCGCCGACGTCCAGGCCGGTATCGAAGCCTTTGCCATCAAGGCGTGAACCGATCCGTCGGACGGTGCGGGCTCACAGCACCAACATGGGGCCGTCCTCTTTATTCGGTAAATTCGTCGAAGGTCTTTTTAACCGCAGGCGGCGCATCGGCTCCGACTGGCGCGGCATTCAATGCACGGAACTGCGACTCTTCCTCGCGCTGCTCCAGCTCCATTTCTTTTTCCTGCTGTTCCTGCACTTTTTCGAAAAGCCGGCGTTCACTGTCTTCGATAAATTTTTCGCGTTCACGCAGCGCTTCGCGATGTTCGCGCAGAGACGCCTCCTGCCGGTCGAGCTCGCCCTTCAGGTTGAGTAGCGCCGCGTGTTCCGCCACGGAAAGCGGTGCACGCACCACCGGCAGTTTACGCGCGGCGGCCAACAACGCCTCGCGGTGTTGTAGCAACGCATTCGTCTCCGCCTGATCACGCTCGCGATCAGCGAGGCGCAGTTCCTTTTCGGCCACCTCGCGTTCACGCTCTGCCAGTTTCGCTTCCAGTTGGTGCAACGAGCGCGCCAGTTCTTCATTCTGCGCATCGACCACGGGACATGGCGGCTCCATCTCCTCGGCCGCACGGATCAACGCCAGCACCTGGGCAATTTGCCGGCGGGCTTCCGCAGCGGGAGAATCTTTCACTTCATTCGGCAAACGCTGCACTCGATTGGACGGTGAGCGACGCGGCAACACGAGGGACGGTCCCGCTGGCGAGTAGATCGGGCTTCCCGGGGGGCGAACGAATGTTGAAAACGATGCCGTGGTAGCCATGATTTTATTTCCTCCAAAGACGCGTTAACCGTGCGAAAAATCCGGTCGCCTTGGGCTTCGCGGCCACCGGTGTGATGAACTCGGTCACCACGGCCTCAAGCGAGGGTTCGCCCAGCACGGTGGTCAACCTACGCGGACTCGTGCCCGAAGCGATTTGTGCCTGGAGGTCGGCGTAATCCTCGGGGCAGAAACCGCGCAGCGCCGCCGCTTGCACCTGCAGATCGTGTTTGGCCTTGGCCAGTTGCTCGTCGGAAATCCCGCGGGCCAGCTCTTCAGCGGCGGCGGATATCTCTTGTTTCAAACTACGGGCCAGCGCCGCCTGAATCGCCACCGGCTGCGACTCGACGCACTGGGCGAGGCCTTCGATGTAGTGCAGACCTTTCGATCCGGGACGGAACGGCAGGTAACGCGCCAGCGTGCGTTCATCGATATTGGAAAGCGCGTTGAGCAGTGAGCGGAAGTCGCCGCCCACCACCACCGTGCCGGCCATGCGCTGCGCCGTGAGGGCGAACCCGCCGATCGTGGTGATGTTTTCCAAACGGCAGAACAACAGCGTCTCGGCCGAGAGGGCCGTCAGCGTCACCGGGAAATCCAAGGGGATTTTCAACTTCGAGAGATTCTTCACCAAGGGATTTTCATCGACGGTGGCGGACTCCGACTGCGTCACCATGTCGCCGAACGGTTCATCGAACGCCAGGGTCTCCTTGAGGATTTCGATCAATTGGTCCGCGATGCGCGGGGGCTGCCCCTGCAGCGCAAGGCGTTCGCGCATGTCGTCAAACGACAGGTCGATGTAGGTGGCTGGCGTCTCGTCGAGGCCGGCGAGCGGCCAGGCGGCGCCTTCAAGGTTTTGCGCGAGGCTGGTGAGTGACGTGTCCACCAGGATGGATGAGCCGAAGGCCACGCGGACCTCGTCCCAATCTTTCGAAGTGTAGCGTGTGGTTGCGAAGGGTGATTGGGTTCGGCGCATCGTCGTGGTGGGGATAGTCGTGTTCATGGTTCATGCCTTTCAATTTCTGCCGCGAGCTGGCGGTAGTCTTGGACAACGTTGTCGCGAGTGGCTTCGGCGCTTTCCTGTCCGATGAGGTTGACGGGCAACCCCAACGTGACGGCGCGGCGCACCACCATCGCATCGCGTATCTGGGTATCAAAAATTTTGGCGTCCGATGAGGCGCGCTTGGCGGCCTTGAATTGGTTCAGCCGGAGCTGCATTCGCATTTTCGGCACCTCGATATCCACGCCGGTCTTGATCGAGTTAAAAATGATTCCGCGGATCTGCGTCGGCGTGCCCATCGCGGTGGTGCGGAAGCCGGCGGAGAGCTGCTGAAAACGTCCCAGTTTTTCCACCAACAGCGTGAATCCGATCAGGCTCAGGGCATCGGGATTCGACGGAACGTAGATTTCGTTGGAGCTGAAAACGCTGCACTGCGAGGCGCGCAGCAGATTGGGCGGGCAGTCAAAGAGCACGTAATCGTAATTCTTCGCCACTTCGGCCAACTGCTCCTGAAAAAGCAAATAAGCAGGCCGGCGCGGGTCGCCCGTGAACTCGTTTTCGAGATCAACGAGGTTGAACGTGGTCGGCAGCAGATCGAGCCCCGGCAGCGCGGGTTTTCCGCCCTTGTCCTGAACCACGTCGCGCACGATCAGGTCTTCCAGTTGAACGCCGCCCGGCTCGAAGAACGAATAGACCGAGCCATGCCCGTCGGCATTGAGCTTGTTCCAGCGCTCGAGGCGCATGAGCCAGATGCTGGCATTTGACTGCGTGTCAAAATCGCAGAGCAAGACGCGACGTCCGTTCGCTGCCAGACAGGCTGCGGTGTTTACGATCAAGGAGGTTTTTCCGACGCCGCCCTTGTAATTAAGAAAGCTGATTTTTCTGGCCATCTAGGTGTATTGAAAATGCCGTTACACTAGCTATTTCTCACCATGATGATCCGGCCACCCGCCGCGAGAACGGATCGCCCTAACCTCTTGTTTTAACGGTTTTTTCGCAGGACTACGGAGGTGCACGGGTGCGGCTGAACATGTTTTTTACCGCATCGTCACCTTTACGTCACCGCACCGACACGCATATCGTTCATATTAAGGAGGTGCGACCCTTGATTCTCAGTGTGGATGATGAGCAGGACGTGACCGACCTTGTGCAGTTTCACCTCACACGGGCCGGTTGCGAAGTCATGACCGCGGCCAACGGACACGACGCGCTCGCTACGGTGGCCCGCCGGAAGCCCGATCTCATCCTGCTGGATCTGATGTTACCCGACATCGATGGCTTTGGCATCTGTGAAATCCTTCGTCGTGACGCCGCCACGGCCGCCATTCCCATCGTGATCCTCACCGCCTGGGCCACGACGGATGCGCGCAGCCTCGGACTGGAACTGGGGGCACTCGACTATCTCACCAAGCCCTTCAGCCCGCGCGAACTCACCGAGCGCGTGCAAAAACTTCTCAATTTGCGCAAAGAATCCGCGGCGCACGCCTGAGAGTTTCGCTGGCGTCATTCGTGGTGAACTCTACGTTGGTCCGGATGCAGAAGTCAGCCGTCCGCGACGCCATCGTCGCCCAGCTCCAACGAGAACTCGATCTCCAGGCCCGTGCGGCCCACGAATCGCGCGAAGAGGCCACCAGCACCGAAAACAAGCAGGAGGGTAAATTCGACATGCGCGGGCAGGAAGCTGCCTATCTCGCCGAAGGCCAGGCCCGCCTCGCCGCCGAGATCGCCGAGTCCATCGTGCTCTATCGCACCTTGGAATTGCCGGATTTTTCCAGCGGCCGTCCCGCCGCCTTGGGCGCAGTGATCACACTCGAAACGAAGGGTCGGCAGACGACTTACTTTCTCGGCCCTCGCAACGGCGGCATGGAGATCAACGAAGCGGGCGAATCCTGCCTCGTCGTCACGCCGTCTTCCCCGCTGGGACGCCAGTTGCTCGGGCGTGTCACCGGAGATTCCGTGCAACTTCCGGGGCGAACCGGTGCGGTTTCCCATAAGGTCGTGGCCTTGGCCTGACCGGCGAACCCGCAGAGTAGGATTGCATCCACCCGCCGCGTCGCGTTTTTCAGTCGGGATGCGCCTGTTTGCCTGCCTCTTTCTACTCGCCCTCGGTTGCCCGCTGATTGCTGCACCGACCCCGCCCGAACTCGCTGAAGCCCTCAAAGGGTTTCATGCGGAAGGAACGAAGGGCTGGGCCTTCACCCAAACCACCATCGCCGGTGATCGCGGACGTGTGGAGCGCTATGACCCCTTGGGTAAAAACTTTCGCCTGTGGACGCTCGTGCAACAGGACGGACGCGCTCCGACCACCGAGGAAACGCAAAAATACCTCGAGCTCAAATCCCGCCGTTCCTCCAACGAAACCGCGCCCAACGTCAAAGACCAGATTGCACCCGGCACCTGTGAAGTCCTGAGCGAAACCGCCGAACGCGGTGAATACCGTTTCCAGCTCAAGCCGGGCGACGATGACGATCACTCCGCCGTATTCATGCGCGCCACGTTCACACTGCACCGCCCCACGGGCACCATTGAAAAAGTAGAACTAGCCAGCACCGGCCCGTTCTCGCCGGTCTTCATGGTCAAGGTCCAGGAAGCGCGCACAGTAATGACCTACTCTCTTCCCGACGGCGACACGCCCACTTTCCTCAAGCTGGTCACGGTGCGAATCCGCGGCCGCGCGATGTGGTTTCGATCGCTGGATCAGGAAATGACCGTGACCTATTCAGATCACGTTTACGCAGGGAAAAAGTAAACGGCCCGCCCTCAGATCGCATCGCCGTAAAGGTCCTCGTAGGCCTGCGCCGTCTTATCCCAACCGAAATCTGAGTGCATGCCGCGAGCCTGCACCACGGCCATCGACGTCTTGTCCGCAAACAACGTCAGCGCCCGGTCCAAACCGGCCTTCACGCCTTCTTCACTGGGATGAAACAGCACGCCAGTGCCTGCGTGCGGATTATGATCAAGGTCAATGACCGTGTCGGCCAGCCCGCCCACCCGCGTCACCAGCGGAATCGTTCCATAGGCTTGCGAATACATCTGGTTTAATCCGCACGGTTCAAAGCGCGATGGCATGAGGAAAAAGTCGCTGCCCGCCTCGATGAGATGACTCATGCCTTCATCGAGTCGCGCCGAGAGCGACACACGACTGGGAATCGCCGCCACCAGCTCGCGCAAGCCAGCCTCGAGTTCTTTGTCTCCCGAGCCCAGCACGATGAACCGCACGTCGTTCTTTTTGAAAAATTCTGCGTTGGCCAACACGAGATCGACGCCTTTCTGCTCGGTAAGCCGGCAGACCATGCCAAAAACCGGACCGGCGAACTTCGGGTCAAATCCGCTGCGCTTGAGCAAGTCCGCGCGACAGCCCGCCTTGCCTGTCAGGTTATCCACCGTGTAGTTAGCCGGAATCAAGGTGTCCGTCGCCGGGTTCCAGACGTCGGTATCGATGCCATTGATCAGGCCGACGATGTCATCCGCCCGCGTCATCACCACGCCGTCGAGTCCACAGCCAAACTCCGCCGTCTGGATTTCCCGCGCATAACGCGGACTCACCGTCGTGACGCGATCGGAGAACAGAATGCCCGACTTCATCATGCTCATCTGCCCATAGAACTCCACGCCATCGATGCCCATGAGTTCGTCCGGCAGATTGGTCCGGTAAAACGAACGCATCGGGAACACGCCTTGAAACGCGATGTTATGAATCGTGAACACCGTCTTCATCGCGAGCGTGATGCCGTAACGTTGCTCCGTGTGCCGCAGCAACAGCGGCAGCAATCCGCATTGCCAGTCGTGGCCGTGAATCACATCGGCCCGCAGCTCCATGAAACGCATGGCCTCGACCACGCCTTTGCAAAAAAAGATGAACCGGTGGTGGTTGTCTTCGTAGTCGCGCTCCGGCGTGCCGTAGGGATTGCGACGGTCGAAGAACTCCTCGCGACACACCAAATGCAGCGTGAGATTCGGAGCCGGGGAAAAAGACCGCACTTCGCCGGTCATGAAGGTGTCGCCCATCTCGATGCGCAGGCCCAATGTGCGTTGCGCACCGGCCGCGAGCGGATGATCCACGGCTGCACGGTAGCCCGGCAAAAAAACCGAGACCTCGTGCCCCCGCTCGGCCAAGGTTCCCGCCAAAGCACTCACTGCATCCGCCAGCCCCCCTGTTTTCACATAGGGGAACAATTCGCTGGCGACTTGAACGATTTTCATCGCCGCACCCTAACCCGTGGCGTTGCCTTATTTCCACTGCAAAACTCGGACAGGCCGAGGTTTTGACGGCACCTGAAACGATATGAAATTCCGTGAACCGCTCCTGGAACTCCTTCGTCAGCCCGGCTATCGCCCCGCCACGATTCTTGATCTCTCCCGCGCGCTTGGCCTCAATAAAAAGCTGCGCCCTCAACTCGCCCACGAAATTCGCACGCTGCTCTCGAAAGGCGAATTCACCCTCGTAAACGGTGATCGCATCGCCCTTCCGGGCGGTCGTGCTTCATCATCCGTCGGCAAGCGCGAGGTTTTCCATCCACGCTCCGGCGCTGGCTCCGGCTCCACCCCAAAAGCCGAAGCGCCCTCGGGTGACGCCCACCTCGGAAAAATCAACTTCCGCGCCGGTGGTTCCGCCTACGTTGTCCTAGCCAAATCAGGCACCGGCCCCGCACCCGACTCCATTCAGATTTTTCCTGATGACACCGGCGTCGCTTTTCACGGCGATACCGTTGAAATTTATATCAACCCCGGCATTCGCCAGCGTCGTGACGGACGCGGCACCGAACAAACCGGCCGTGTCCTCCGTGTCATCGAGCGAGCGCGCGGCACCATCGTCGGGAATCTTCAGAAAATCCGTAACAGCTACTACGTGAAGCCCGATGACCCTCGGATGTTTCACGAGGTGGTCGTCGGCGATCCCGCATTAACCAAAATCGAGCCCACTCCGGCTATCGGCGACAAGGTCGTCGTGCGTCTCGCCGACTGGACCAAACGCAGTCAGCTCATCCAGGGAGAAATCATCGAGCGCCTCGGCAAGACCTTCGAACCCCGCGCTGAACTCGCCGGCATTTATCACAAATACAACCTCGACCCCACTTTCTCCGCTGCCGTCGAGCGCGAGGTCGCTTCTCTTCCCAACACGGTTCAACCCGCCGAGCTCACCGGCCGCCTGGATTACCGCGAGATCCCCACGTTCACCATAGATCCCGATGACGCCAAGGACTTCGACGACGCCTTGTCGCTCGAGTATCTGGATAACGGAGACATTCGCGTCGGCATCCACATCGCCGATGTATCCGCCTACGTGAAATCGGGCACCGCGCTCGACAAAGAAGCCCAGCGTCGCGGCAACTCGACCTATCTCGTCGGCACGGTCATCCCAATGTTGCCCGAAAAACTGTCCAACGGTCTCTGCTCGCTCGTCGAAGCCCAGGATCGTCTGACCAAGGCCGTGTTCCTCGTGTTCGATGCCAAGGGCCGCCCCAAAGCACACACGTTTGCCAACACCGTTATCCGCAGCCGCAAACGCCTCACCTACAAACAGGCCTACGCGCTCCTCTTCGAAGACAGTTTCGAAAAAATCCGCGCCCTTCCGTTGCCGGCCAAGCACCAGACCGGCTCCACGGGCCGCGCGCTTTCTTCACTCGATGACGCCGAGCTCGCCGACCTCCAAAAATGGGTGCGCCAGCTATGGTCGCTCGCCAGCAAGCTCCGGCAGGACCGCATGGCCAACGGCTCCCTCGACCTCGACATGCCCGAGACCAAGGTCTTCGTCGACGCCGAGGGCTACGCCGACCGCCTCGAAAAAATCGAACACGACGAAAGTCACCAGCTCATCGAAGAGTTCATGCTCGCGGCCAACGAAACCGTGGCTCGCATGACCAAGACGCAAAAGCTCGCGTCGATCTATCGCGTCCACGACGAGCCCGACGTCGAAAAGCTCAACGAGCTGCGTGAGTTTCTCGGCGCGCAGGACATCCGCACCGGCGACCTCTCCAAGCGCGAAGAAATCGTTAAGCTCCTTCACGTGCTCTCCACGCATCCGCAGGGCTACACGTTGCGCACTCAACTTCTACGCAGCCTTAAAAAAGCCGCCTACCGCGGCTCGCCCGACGGACACTACGGCCTCGCGAAAAACGATTACACGCACTTTACCTCGCCGATCCGTCGCTACTCCGACTTGGTTGTCCACCGCGTTTTCGATCACTACCTGATCAAGCACGAAGGTCAAAAGGCTCCCGCCAATTACAACTACGGTTACAGCGCCGCCAAGATGGACACGCTCGGCGAACACCTGAGCCAGACCGAAATCAACTCCACGGAGGCCGAGCGCGAGAGCGTCAAAATCAAGCTGCTGGAGTTCTTCGAGCGCGAACTCGCCAAGGAAAAGAAATCCACCTTCGCCGCCGTCATCACCGACGTGCGCCCCAACGGTCTTTTCGTCGAGCTCACCGAATCGATGACGTTCGGTTTCATCCCGATGTCCGTGCTGTCCGACGATGTTTACACGATCAACAACGCCGGCGATGCCTTGATCGGACGTCGCACGAAGAACACCTACCAACTGGCAGCGCACCTCGATGTTGCGGTTGAGAAAGTGGATCGCTTCAAGCGCTTGATCGATTTCCGCCCCGCAGGTTCCGGCGGAAGCGCTCCGGTTTCAGCCCTTCCGATGGACAAACCGTCACCGCATCCTTCGGTGCCGATCCCGAAGAAAAAAACTTTCAGCTCGGGCAAGGCATCCAAACCTTCCAAGCCGTCCAAGGCTAAAAAGCCTAAAAACTCCAGGAAGCGCTGAAGCGGTTCGCCTGACGCACTGCCGGCGTCTGATTTTTCTCAGCGGTCGCTTTGCGTCTTAGCGCCCCTGCGTTAAACTCACTCCACTTTTCCATCTCATGACCCACTACACTTTCGCCAAAACCTTTCGCGCACTTTATGACAAGGCCGTAAGCCTCTACGCCTCCGGCCAACGCGGCGCCGATACTTATTTCACCGCCGATGAAAATGCCTGGCTCGCCAGCAACGGCATCACCGCGCAGCACATCTACGACTACGCCGAGGACCAGACCAACTACGAAGGCGAACCCGGCTACGACATCGCTCTCGGCATCGAATACGTGCGCCGTGATTACTTCCTCAACGTCCAACATGGCCAGCCTACAGGCGTGATCGCCGATCCCGACACCTGGCCGGCCAAAAACGCCACCGCCGAAGGTATCGAATGGCTCCCTCGCATCATTCCCAAGGCCCGCGCCAAACTCCGCGGCGAACTCCGTTCCTCCACGATGTATGCCTGCGGAGGTGACCGTAAATTTTTCATGGCGAATGACATTCACCCGGCCGAATTCCTGAACCTCGTCTGGCGTTTCGATGGCAACGACGCAGCCATCATCGACTGGGCCGTCCGTCGCAGCAGCGGAGTCTTTTAAAATAAAGGACGCCCAAGCCAGTCCGTTCATTAAACCTGAACCCGCCTGGACATAAAAAAGCCCGGATCGAATCGATCCGGGCTTTTTTGTGCGGGATTAACCAGCTGATCAGGCGATCGCTTTTTCGTAGGCCGCTGCATCGAGCAGTCCGTTGACGGAATCCGGTGCCGTGAGCTTCAGTTTGAGAATCCAGCCCGCGCCGTAGGCGTCCTGATTGACGGTCTCGGGAGCGGAATCGAGCGCCGTGTTGACCTCGATCACTTCACCGGCGACCGGCAGATAAAGATCGGAGGCGGCTTTCACCGACTCGACGACGCCGAAGACCTGGCCGGCGGCGAAAACGGTGCCCACTTTGGGGAGCTGCACGTAGGTGATGTCGCCCAGACTGTTCTGCGCGTAGTCGGTGATTCCGACCGTGGCCGTGCCATCAGAGGCAGGCTTTAACCATTCGTGGGACTTGGCGTAACGGAGATCGGCGGGGACGTTGCTCATGATGAAGGTTTTTTTAGTTCTACGAAGGGAGGTTTGACCAGCTGCAAGTTGATCAGGGTGCCGCGTATATCCACGGAGAGCGGACCGGCCGATGCCGCGGTGGTGACCAGCGCGGAGCCGATGGCTTCGTTAAGCACCGGCGAAAGCGTGCCCGAAAGCACCTTGCCGACCACCATGCCATCCACACCAAGCACCGGAGTATCCGCGCGAACGATACGACGGTCGCCGGTCTTGAAAAACACGACTTTGTTGGCCGCACCGTTGGTCTTCTCGGCAAGCAGCGCATCACGGCCGATAAAGCCGGCTTCCTTGGCGAGTTTCACCGTCCAGCCCAGACCCGCTGTGAGCGGAGAAATGTCTGCGGTGATTTCGTGGCCGTAGAGCGGATAACCGGCCTCCAGACGCAAGCTGTCGCGCGCGCCCAGTCCGGTCAGTTCGAGCCCGTGGGCGGCACCCGCCTTGACAATGGCCTCGGCCAAAGAGACGGCATCACCGGCCGGATGATAGAGCTCAAAGCCATCCTCGCCCGTGTAACCGGTGCGGCTGATCAGGCATTGAATACCGGCGACCGTTCCCTCGGCAAAATGGTAGTAACCGATGCGGTCGAGCTTCGCACCTGTGAGCGATTGCACGATGGCCACTGCCGTCGGGCCCTGAACGGCGAGCAGTGCGTAATCATCGGAACGATCCGTGATCTGCACATCAAAGCCCTTGGCCTGCTCAAGAATCCAGGCGATATCCTTGTCGATATTGCCGGCGTTGATGCAGAGAAAATAATCCTCGGGAGCGCGCATGTAGACGAGGAGGTCGTCCACCACACCACCGTTGGGATAACACATGGGTGAATAAAGCACGCGGCCGGGAAACAGTTTCGCCACGTCATTCGTGACGAGGTTGTTCAAGAAACGCAGTGCCTCGGGCCCCTTAACGTCGACCTCGCCCATGTGACTCACATCGAACAAGCCGGCGGTCCGGCGCACGGCTTTATGCTCCTCAAGAATCGAGCGGTATTGAACCGGCATTTCCCAACCGGCAAAGTCTACCAGGCGGGCCCCGTGGGCTGCATGGAAATCCCGCAAAGGCGTGCGTTTAAGTTCACTCATTCAGATGAAAACTAGGCCCGTCGGCCGCAGCGTGGGCAAGTCCCATCGTCGTCCTCCGCACACAATTAGCCCGGGTATCGCACTTCGGAGAAGCGCAACTACCCGGGCCGGATTTTAAAGGACTCAGTTCGTGTAGAACTTCACGATCTCGGAGACGATATACTTATGGTCAGCCGGAGTGATCTCCTTGGCGGCGAGCATGGCATCGGCCTGCAGCACGCGATAGGTCATCTCTTGGAAACGGTCGCCACCGGCATCAACCGCAGGCATCACGGGCTTGAGATTCACGTTGAGCTCGCTCGGAGAAAGATCGGTCATCGCACCGAGGTCATAATCGACGCCCCAGCGGAAAGTGTTTTTCTCGAATTCATTCGCAACCGGAAGAATGACGGCGGCCGAGTTTTCGTAACCGGCTTTGCGAAGGTCGATCGAATACGCAGAGTTGCGGTTAAGGTCGATTTTGAACGGGGTCTTGCCGACCTCGATACCGTTGATCAGACCAGTGGCGCCTTCGGGGCTCGTGCGAACCACGACCGTCTGCGAGCGGCCTTTGCTCATCACGGCGCAACCAGAGGAAAATGCTAGAACACAACCAGCCAGCAAGGCCGGCACTGCAAATCGGAATTTCATGAGGGTAAGATTCAAGGGGAATGAACTGATGTGAGTATTTTTTTACAGTCTCTAACGGTCAAGGGCAATAACCGGAAATCTCGCTTTCACTTTTAATTCGTAAATCGCGCCAGCCAACTACACTCGATTGCGTCAGATCATAACATAAGCGGCCAAAGACACAGATGTGGCCGTATCGTTCCCGCACCTCCATCGCACGCCATGTTCCTCGCCTATTGGGTCCACAACCTCAGCCCCTTTGTTATCCAGTTTAGTGATACATTCGGTATTCGCTATTACGGGCTCGCCTACCTGCTGGGTTTCGTCGGCGGTGCAGGTTTATTGCATGTCTATGCGAAGGCCGGACGCTCCAGGCTGCCTTCGGTTCAGATTTCTGATTTCATCATCGCAATCGTCGTGGGCGTAATGGTCGGCGGCCGCCTCGGCTCGTTTCTACTTTACGAGGGCTGGCGCACACTGGGCGAAGATCCGTTTGCGATCTTTCGCGTATGGGAAGGCGGCATGGCGAGCCATGGCGGTTTTATCGGTGTCGCGCTGGCCATGGCTTGGTTTGCTCGCAATCGCAAACTGCCCTTCCTCCACCTGTCCGACTTGATCGTGTCCGTGGCGCCACTCGGTCTCATGCTCGGGCGCATCGCCAACTTCATCAATGGCGAGTTGTGGGGCAAGGTGACCAACGTGGCCTGGGCGGTCATTTTTCCGTCCAGCGCACCCGAGGGCGCTCCTGTGGCGCTGATCCCGCCTCGCCACCCATCGCAGCTTTATGAGGCCGCGTTAGAAGGCGCGTTGTTGCTGGCCTTCGTGCAATGGCGTTTCTGGCGCACCGATGTCGTCCGGCGCCAACCCGGCCGCCTCGCCGGTGAATTTCTCATCGCCTACGCCGTTGTTCGCATGTTCGGAGAACTGTTCCGCGAACCCGACGAAGGCATCGCCCTGATCATGGGACTGAGCCGCGGAACCTTTTATTCGATTTTCCTGATCGGCGTCGGACTGGTTTTAATTCTGCGCAAGCCGCACGCGGCACCTCCGGTCAAGCCCCAGGCTTAACCCACGCACGCAGAGCGCACATCGATGCCCTTGCCCAGCAGGGCGTCGCGCAGTGCGCAGGCGAACTCCACCGCGTGTTCTCCATCTCCGTGCAGACACACCGTATCGGCGACGATGGCCACATCGGTTCCATCAGTCGCCCTCACGCGACTTTCTCGAACCATGCGCAGCACTTGATGAATCGACACGTCTGTCCGGGTGACCAACGCATCCGGCCGGTTGCGCGGCGTGAGTGAACCATCCGCCTGATAAGTCCGGTCCGCAAACACCTCGGCCACGACTCGCAGCCCCCTCGCCCGCCCCGCAATCAACAACTCACCGCCGGCCAATCCATAGAGCCACAAACGGTCATCGATGTCCGCCACCGCCTCGGCAATCGCCGCCGCCACGGATGCGTCGCGGGCCGCCAAATTATAAAGCGCACCATGCGGTTTCACATGGGTCACCCGCGCGCCTTCCGATTTCGCAACGGTGCGCAACGACTCCACTTGTTCACGCACCAACGCGACGATTTCGCCGGGAGTTAACCTCAGCTCACGCCGTCCAAACTGCTCGCGATCCGCAAAGCCCGGATGCGCACCGACGGCCACGCCGTGACGCAGGGCGAGGCGCACTGTTGTCCGCATCGTGCCCTCATCGCCCGCATGTCCGGCGCACGCAATGTTCGCCGAGGTAATCAGCGGCATCAGCGCCTCATCGTTGCCCGCGCCCTCGCCCAGGTCGCAGTTCAAATCAATCGCCGCGATCATGTCCTCAGCCACGCTTCAACTTGCTGCGCACACCTGCACCCAGCAGCGCCAGGGCGTGCTCTTGCGCGAGGTAGAGCGCCTGCGCCTCATCGATGCTTATCTCATGAAATCGCACGAGGTCACCCGTGCGAGCCTGAGCAAGACGCGGCAAATCCACCGCGATCACGTGTCCGATTTTTGGATACCCGCCGATGGTCTGACGGTCGGCCATCAGCACGATGGGCTTTCCGTCAGGCGGCACTTGCACCGATCCAAAACCGACGCCTTCGGAGGTCAGTTCGCGCGCGTCTTCAAGCCGGAGCGCCGAACCTTCCAGTCGTATGCCCATACGATCCGACTGCGCCGTGACTTTAAAGGTCTTCGAGAGAAAACTGCGGCGGCTCGCGGCGGCAAACCAGTCCCATTGCGGGCCGCGCATAAAACGCACCACCACATCCGCCCCCGTCGCCGCGTTGAATTCGGCGGACGCACTCCAGCTGCCCGTTGTCTCAAACACGACGGCCTTCGCTCCGATCCGGTCGCCCGCTTGCAACGCGCGACCATTCCAGCCGCCCACACCGGCGCGCAACAGCGTGCCCGCGCCACCGAGCACGTTGGCGATTTCCAAGCCACCCGCGACCGCGACATAGGCGCGCGCTCCACACGTGAGCTCGGCTAGCGACACCACCTGCCCCGCCTTGACCTGATACGGACGCCAGCCCGGCACATCGCGAACAGCCGAACCGGTCACGGCTATCCAAGTGTCGCGTAAAAACTTCAACACTGGACCGGTCAACGTCACTTCCAACAGCGGTTCGTTTTCATCGTTGCCGAGCAGCAGATTCGCCACGCGCGCAGCCTGACGATCCATCGGTCCGCCCACCGGTATGCCGTGATGCTGGCGACCGTTGCGGCCCATATCTTGAACCGTCGTCAATACACCCGTCTTGATCACTTCGAACACGCCGGACGATTTGGTGACTTTGGCGGCGGCCAACACAACCGGACGCTCCTCCAATTGAGCAGCCTGTTTTTCGGTGATCGGGACAAACTTCACCGTGTCGCCCGCTTCGAGCAGAGTGGGCGCGGCTTCGCTTTCGGGACGGAAAAGCCGGAGCGGCGTGCGGCCGATCAGCGCCCACCCGCCCGGAGTCGCCGAGGGGTAAACACCCGTTTGCGAACCACCGATGCCCACACTGCCGGCCGGCACCAGAGTGCGCGGAGTCGCCCGCCGTGGCGTGGAAAGCCTCGGCGCCATGCCGAGCAAATACGGAAAACCCGGCGAAAACCCCACCGCCGCCACGCGGTAAACGGCCTTGCTGTGCACGCGGATCACTTCGGCTTCCACCAGCTTAGTATGCGCGGCCACGACGGCGAGGTCCGGACCTTGTTCGCCGCCGTAGCACACCGGCACGGTCACTTCGGCTGGTTTACGACGGACTGCCGCCGGTGCCGCCGGCACGGTTTTGATCCACGCGCTCACGCGCTCCACCGGAGTGCCTTCGCCCGGCGCGACCCGTGCCGGATCGTAATGAACCGTGACCGTTGTGAAGGCCGGCACGATATCGGTGACACCCGCCAACGTCGCAGCATTAAGTGCGCGCGCCAGTTTGGTCACGGCATCCAATGCAGCGGTGGTTGTCTTGGCTTTGAGCACCACCAAAACGGCACAATCCCCGAGCGGAATCAATTGCATGGCTATCACTGTGCGTATCATTGCGCCAAGCTCAAGACTCGCGACACACGACATGCCAACTCATGTCACGTGACGTCACTGCTAATGCCATCGCGTCTACGTCTGATAGTTGGCCGGATAGGGTTGCAGTTTTCACTCAAATATTGGCAATATCGCCGCTCATGCCGTCCCGACGCCTACTTCTTTTACCGGCTCTCGCCGCGTTGCTCGCCGCCTCCGGCTGCCGCGACGCCAAAATCGCAACCTACCGCGTTCCCCGCGAAACCCCGCCGCCTGCCGCCGCCAACGCCCAATCGGCTGATCCGCATGCCGGCCTTGGCATTCCTCCGGTCAACGCTGCGTCATCGCCCGCGCCCGCCATGCCCACCGACATGGCTTCGACCGCAGTCCCCACCGCTTCCGGCGGCGATCTCAGCTGGACCACCCCCGCCAATTGGCAATCACGCGCGGCCTCCGCGATGCGCAAGGCCACGTTCATCATCCCCGGTGAGTCCGCCGGCGAACAGGCCGAGCTGGCCGTGACTGCATTCCCCGGCGACGTCGGTGGCAATCTCGCCAACGTCAACCGCTGGCGTCAGCAGCTCCAGCTCGCACCCATCTCGGCGTCCGAACTCGATTCCGCTCTCACTCATTTGCACGCCGGCGATCTGCATATCGATGTCGCCGAGCTCCTCGGCCCCGTGCCCGCGGACGGCAAACCCCGCCAACGCGTTCTCGGTGCCATCGTGCCGTTCAATGGAGCCACCTGGTTCTTCAAGCTCACCGGTCCCGATGCTCTCGTCAGTCGTGAGAAGTCCGCTTATCTCGCCTTCGTTCAAACCATCCGTCCTTCCCGTTGAGCCATGCGTGATACCTGGAATTCCTTTGTTAAGTTCTTCATCTCGCTCCGCGTCACTGTGGTGCTGCTCGCGCTGTCGATCATCCTGATCTTCGCCGCCACGCTCGACCAGGTGAACCTCGGCATCTGGGCCGTGCAGGAAAAATACTTCCGCACGTTCTTTGTGCTCTGGGACGTGAAGGGCTTTCCCCTTCCCGTGTTCCCCGGCGGCTACTTTATCGGCGGGCTGTTGCTCATCAACCTCGTCGCCTCCCACGTCTACCGCTTCAAGCTCACGTGGAAAAAATCCGGCATTCTGCTCACCCACGCCGGACTGATCATTCTTCTTGTTGGTGAACTCCTCACTGGTCTGTGGCAGGAGGAGTTTCAACTCCGTCTCGATCAGGGGCAGACGCGCAATTACTCCGAGAGTTATCGCTTCAACGAACTCGCCGTGGTCGACGCCACCGATCCGAACTGGGATCAAGTCGTCGCTATTCCCGAGGAACGCCTGCAACAGCGCGACGAGATCCAGCATGAACGACTGCCGTTCCGCATCGTCACACGCGCCTATTACCCGAACGCCGCCGTGCAGATGCGCGAAGAGCTGGGCAACGCCTCGGCTCCCCCGCCCGCCACCCGCGACATCGGGGCCCGTCTCGCGATCATTCCGATTCCGCTCACTTATAAACAGAATGAGCGCAATCTCCCCGCCGCCGTCATCGAGTTGCTCGGACCGTCCAACGTCTCGCTCGGCACTTGGGTCGTCTCGACCATGCTCGTGCAGCCGCAGACATTCGACTACGCGGGCCGCACCTGGCGCCTCGCGATGCGTTTCGAACGCGCTTACAAGCCCTACTCGCTCACGCTGCTGAAATTCTCCCACGACCGTTACGTCGGCACGGAGATTCCCAAGAATTTCGCCAGCAAAGTTCGTCTCCACTCTCAGGACGGCAGCACGGACCGCGAAGTGTTGATCTACATGAACAACCCGCTGCGCTTCGACGGCCTTACGTTCTATCAAGCCGGTTTCGACAACAATGACACGACCACCGTCCTTCAGGTCGTGCGCAACCCGAGTTGGATCCTTCCCTACATCGCCTGCGCGATGATGGGCATCGGCCTCCTGATCCAGTTCGGCATCCACCTTTTCGCCTTCATTAACAAGCGCCGCGCCTGATCGCCATGAAACGCTTCCTTCCTCTCGCCATCCTCATCCTCGGCGCGCTTTACCTGGCTAGCCCGCTTTTCCGCAAACCGAAGTCCGACTTCAATCTCGACGGGTTCGGCCGCATCCCCGTCGTCGCCAACGGTCGCACCAAGCCCCTCGATAGCGTCGCGCGCAACACGCTCCTGCTCCTTCAGGGACGCCAGCGCATCGTCACGCCCGAAAACGTCTCGCTCACGCCCACGCAATGGTTGCTCGATGTGTTTTTTCGTCCCGAACTTGCGGACACCTACCAACACTTCGAAATCGTTCATCCCGGCGTGCTCGACGTCTTCGGCCTCGGCATCGAGGACGGTGCCGGCAAAAAGCGTTTCTCCTACCGCCAGCTCATCGCGAAGCTGGAAGAGCTGGATCGTCAGGCCAGTCTTGCCGAGTCCGTCGAATCCCCGGCCCGCACGTCTTATCAGCGCGCCGTGGTGAATCTGCGCAACCACGTCATCCTGTATCAGCAACTCAAGCACAGCCTCGTGATGCCCGACGGCTCCGACTTCCTGAACGACCTGCTTCGCCTGCAGGATAATCTTGCCGCCGGCGTCGAAGCCGTGCGCAACAAGGAGTCGGGCAAGGACGCGAACGCCGAGCTCGCTGGCTTCACCATGAACATGGGCTCGAAGTTTCTGCGCATGGAACAGATCGGCATCCTCCTCGCCATCCCGCCCGCCGCCGGCGCCACGGATGCGACCTGGCAGAAGGCCGGACAATCGCTCCTCGCGACCTTCCAAAACGGTTCCGTCAACGTGAACGCGCTCACCTTCGCCGGACTCCAGCACACCTGGAAGAACCAGCAGCCCGAGCAGTTCAACACGTTGCTCGCCAAACAGCGCACCGAGTCCGAACGCGCACTTACCGCCGTTCTCAAAAAAACCGACGCTGAAACGCTCTTCAACAAGGCCGAGCCTTTCTACACGAGCATGTCGCTCTACGTGCTGGCTTTTCTGCTCGCCGTTTTCTCCTGGCTCAAATGGCCCGCGCCCCTGCAACGCGCCGCCTATTACCTCGTGTTGCTCGCGTGGGTCGCCACGACCGTCGGCATTCTTATGCGCATGTGGCTCGAAGGCCGCCCGCCGGTCACCAACCTCTACTCTTCAGCCCTCTTCGTCGGCTGGGGTTCGGTCGGCCTGTGCCTCACCCTCGAAAAAATCTTCAAGAACGGCATCGGCAGTGTCGCCGCCGGTCTCACCGGGTTTTGCACTTTGTTGATCGCCCACCATCTGTCGCTCAGCGGCGACACCTTGGAAATGATGCGTGCCGTGCTCGACTCCAACTTCTGGTTGGCGACCCACGTCGTCGTGATCACGATCGGCTATTCGGCCACGTTCCTCGCCGGCTTCCTCGCAATTATTTACGTGTTCCGCGGCGTGTTCACCCGTTCGCTCGATAAAGCCACGGCCGATTCTCTCAGCCGCATGGTTTACGGCATTATCTGTTTCGCCACGCTCTTCAGCCTCATCGGCACGATTCTCGGCGGTATCTGGGCCGATCAATCCTGGGGACGCTTCTGGGGCTGGGATCCCAAGGAAAACGGAGCGCTCATCATCGTCATCTGGAACGCCATCATCCTCCACGCCCGCTGGGGCGGACTCGCCCGCACGCGCGGGATCATGGCTTTGGCGATTTTTGGCAACATCGTCACGAGCTGGAGCTGGTTCGGCACCAACATGCTCGGTGTCGGCCTCCACAGCTACGGTTTCATGGACCAGGCCTTCGTTGCTTTGGTAATCTTCGTGGCCACCCAGCTCATCTTGATCGGCCTCGCCTACCTCCCGCCCGAAAAATGGCGGAGCGCACCGACGCTCAAGTAATCCGCGCAAACGGACGTCGTGGCGTCGGCCTTGCCACGACTATTGACGCGCCCGCCTGCTTGTCCGATGAACGTTGCTTAATCCAAAGATGAGCAACGGCCCCGCTACGCCCGCCACCCCGGTCTCCACCGCACTGATCAAACCCACGGATCTCCGTGGCATCCTGAAATACGTCCCGCGTTTTCAAGGCCAGATCTTCGTGCTCGCGATCGACGGCTCCATCGTGGCCGACGAAAACTTCGGCAACCTGCTCGTCGATATCGCCGTTCTCCGCTCGCTCGGCATCAAGGTCGTGCTCGTCCATGGCATCGGCCAGCAGATCATCGAGCTCTCCGAGTCGCGGAAAATCGCCATCAGCAATGCCGACGGCACCGGCGTAACCGATGCGGCCACGCTCGACCTCGCCATTCGCGCCTCTTCACGGGTTTCCCATCTCATTCTCGAGGGCCTCACGCAAAACACGCTCAAGTGCGCGATCACCAACTCCGTGCGCGCCTTGCCCACCGGCATCCTCAAGGGCGTTGACCAGCAGTTCACCGGCAAGGTCGATCGCATCGACAAGGAGTTCATCTCCCACCTCATCAACGCCGACATCATTCCGATCATCCAGCCCGTCGGCTACGGCCCGGACGGACGTTCGCTGCGCATCAACTCCGACCTGCTCGCCGCCGAGGTCGCCGAGGCCCTTAACGCTTCCAAGGTCATCTACCTCACCCCGCAGGCCGGCCTTGAGATCAACGGCGAAATCAAGCGCGACATCTCCGTCGATACCCTGCGCGCCCTCCTCAAAGATCATCCCGAGCAGTTCAACGAACTCTCGCTCAGCAAAGCCGCCCACGCCATCCGCGCCATTGAGACCGGCGTGCCGCGCGTGCACATCGTCGACGGACGCACCTTCGACGGCCTGATCAACGAAATCTTCTCCAGTGAGGGCGTCGGATCGCTCATCTACGCGAACGACTACCAGCAGATCCGCAAGGCCACCAAGCGCGACGTGCGGTTCCTCTACAACCTCACGCGCCACGCAGTGAAGCGCGAGGAACTGCTCCACCGCACCCAGCAGGCCATCGAGAAAAACATCGACCAGTTCTACGTCTTCGAAATCGACGAGAACATCATCGCCTGCGTCACGTTGTATTTCTACCCCGACAAACCGCAGCTCGCGGAAATCGGTTCGCTCTACGTGCTGCCCTTCTACCACAACCGCGGCGTCGGCCGTAAAATGGTCGATTTCGCCTGCATGCGCGCAAAGGAAAAGGGCGTCGCTCAAATCGTCGCCCTCTCCACGCAGAGCTACTCGTTCTTCACTTCCGTGCTCGGCTTCGAGGAAACCGAAAAGTCCGCCCTGCCCGAGGCTCGTCTCAAGGCCTACGAGGAAAGCGGACGCAATCCCAAGGTGCTGATCAAACAGCTCTGAAAACGAAAAAAGCCCCGGCTTCAACAGCCGGGGCTTTTTCACGCCTTCTTCAGGCCTTCAGCTCAACGACGATCTGCACTTCGACCGTGGAGTTTTTGGGCAGTCCCGCGACTGCCACCGCGGCGCGAGCATGTTTGCCCGCATCGCCAAACACCGCGACGAGTAGATCGCTCGCACCATTGATCACTGCCGGGCTGTCCGCGAAACCGCTCACCGCATTCACGAAGCCGTTAACCATCACCACGCGCGAAACCTGGTCCAGCGAACCGACCGCGGCCTTGATGTTGGCGAGGGTGTTTAACGTGCACACGCGCGCCGACTCGTAGGCCGTCTGCACGGTCTGCTCGTTGCCGACCTGGCCTTCGTGGGTCATCTTGCCGTCCTGGATCGAGATGGTGCCCGCGCAATAAAGCAGGTTACCCGTGCGCACCGTGGGCACATAGTTGCCGGCCGCGGCGGCAGTGGCGGGAAGTTTTAATCCGAGCGGAGCGAGGTTGGCTTCAAAATTCGACATAAGACCGGTGGTTCAAACCCGAAACACGACCGGAGGCAAGACAGGCCCGCGTCTTACCCGAGGCTCAACAACCGCGCGGCATTCGCACCCAAAACATCGACCGGCATCCGTGCCTGCGCTTCGTCCAATAAACCGGGGAATGTCTGTTTTCCCGGCTCCTTGGGATACAGCTCCAGCGGATAATCCGTGCCCCACAAAATCCGCTCCGCACGACACGCGCCCAAGCCCTCCGCCCAGATCGACGCATCATAAAGCAGCGGCGTGGCCGCCGTATCGACCCATACATTTTCAGGAAGCAATCCACCTTCCCGCCAAAGCCGGCCACCCCAGTGCGCCAAAATGAATTTAACCTGCGGAAATTGCGCCGCCAGCTGGTAAAAATCAACGAGCGGCGTTTCGACCCGTCCCGGATATTTTCCGATCAACGGATCGGTGACATGCAAATTCACCGGCAGTTCGAGATCGCCCGCCAGTGTCAGCACCGCAAGCCAACAGGGATCGTCGACCGACACACCTTGCGAGTGCGGCGACAGTTCCCCCAAGCCGATCAGCCCATTGTCCCGCGCGCGTCGAACTTCATCCAGCGCCGCCACACCCGCCCCCGCATGCACCGTCGCGAATGCCGAGAAACGGTCCGGATGCGCCCGCACGCATTCTTCATAAAATCGATTCTGCCGCACGCAGCTGTCGTGAGTTTCCCAATACCAGCCGAGCAACACTGCGCCCTCCACGCCGGCCACATCCATCTCCTCCAATAAATCATCGACGGACGGAAACCCCTGCACGGGTTTTCCGGTGGATTTTCTCACCCGCGCGCACATCACCGCCCAGTGGGATTCGCCATGCGCAGCCGCCCAGCCCGCCGGATCGCGGTTTACCTCCGGCGGATACAAATGCACGTGCGCATCAATGACGGCCATGCGTTAAAAATCACGCGTTACCCGCGCCTTCGCAACCCGCAACTCTGCGCCCTCAACGCGAGAGCGGACATGGCCAAGATCGTTCCCTTCGAACCTGCCGCAGGAGGGCCGCGGTGTCGGTTACGTCGGAAAATCCCGCGACCGCATGCTGGTGCAGGCATCGCTCGACCAGCTTTCGACGTTCCAAGCCTACGCCGCGATGGGCCTCAAAAAGGATCACCGCAACTACGAGAACATTTCCCACATCTGCCAGCTTTTGGGCATCAATGCCTCGTTTACCGTTCTCACCAACAACCCCGACAAAATCGACGCTCTCCGAGCGCAGGGCATCACCATCGCCGGCACCGAGTCCCTCGAGTTCGAACCCGGGCCGTTCAACCTCGCTTACCTCACATCGAAGGCCGCCGGCGGTCACATCCTCCAACGGCCATCCACCACCGCCGTAAAACGTGCCTCCCCCCCGATCCGGTCGTGCTTTTCAAACCGCACGCACTGCCCGAGGCGCATCGCTTCATCTATAACGCGAGTTACTTTCTACCAATGAAACCGGTGGACGACGATGTCCTGCTCACCGAGGTGCAATTCAAGGAGCTCTTCCGCGATCAGTCCGCCATTGAGCGTTACATGTCCGGCCCCCATCCGCTCGTCCTCGGCCACCGGGTGATTCGCGACAATCGTTTCTTGGTTAAAATTTCACCGGATAACCTCACCGCCTTCAAAAAAGAGTATCCGCACGATCCCATCGTCGACCTGCTCACGACGCCTTACTGGTTTCGCGTCCATGTTTACTACGACATCGTCACCAGCGAAGATTTTGTTGTTCTCACCCACGGCAAACCCGGTATCTCCGACCTCCCGGTCGTGCGCATCCACAGCGAATCGCTCTTCAACCGGTTCCCGCTTCGCACCGTGGGAAATCGGACAAGCTCAAGGAGTCGGTGAAGCACATCGTCACTTACGGCAGTGGCTCATTACTCCTCCTGCACAACGACGGCCGCGGCGCCGGCTTCGGAGCCTTCGCCACCGATGCCATGATGGCGGAGAACGGCCAGGCGTGCTCCACCGACGACGCTTATCGCAAGCTCGGCATCGCCTACGACAGTCGCGACTACGACGCTCGCTGGTGTTGTTAAGGCATCATCTGCCTCACGAAAAAATCCAGATGGTGATGAACTCGCCCGACAGCCTCGTGAAAAAACCTGAATACGCCGAGGCCCTCAACCGCCACCACATCCAGGTCGAACGCTGGATATTCCTCGATCACGACTGAGGCTCCGCGCGACGCTCAAGCCGCCTCAAGCGGTGCATCTCCATCAAGGCGTCGCTGCACGTCCTCCAATCGCGAACTCACGACAAATGCGTGCCCCGCGAGCGCCGTCGCCTTCATCTTGAGCGGCGCCAGCAAGCGATCCTCCGGCAACGGCACGCGCACGCCCGGCTCCGCGCATACGTGGGCGGAAAGCCATTTCGCGGCATGCAGCAGACTGCCCAGCTTTCGATAGGCCAGTCCTTCCAGCGGGGCATATTGCCACCGCAACGGCTCGCTCATCTCCGGAGGAAACTCCCATCCGCGCAGAACGTGCGCACCAACTTCCGCCTGCGTGCAGCCCAGTAGCATACGTTCACTCTCACTACACTCACGTGGAAATCCCCGTCCAAAAAGTCCAAGGGTTGGCTGATGCGTTTGCACCCAGTGGTCGATCGCGACCATGCCCACGTTGCCCAGCAACCCAAGCGTGTAGGCCACGTTGCGATCCTCATCGCACACCTCGGCCAGTCGCTCCGCAGCCAGTCCGCACGCCACCGAGCGTCGCCAAAAATCATCCGCCTCGATTCCATACGCCAGCAGCGGTCGCACCAGCACCTGCTCGGCCACCGCATTGGCCACCATTTCGTAAATGTGTTCAAACCCGATGCGGTTCACGGCTAGCTCCACGGAATTACAGCGTTCGCCACGTGAGAACACCACACTGTTGGCCGCCTGCAACACGCGCGCCGAGATTCCCGGATCCCACCGGATCAGCTCGGCAATCTGGTGGATCGAAGTGTCGATATCCATCAAATGGCGCTTCAACAAAGGCAGCACTTTGGGCGCCGAAGGGGGATGATGCAGCGCCTGCGCAATGAGATGGGCCGGGACTTTTTCAAGGAGAGCTGTAGGCGACGCTTTCATCCGAAGTTATGCATTTTACGGCGCATTTAGCCCAAACTTATGCGCCAACTGAGTATTTATCCTCAGATTTCCAACTATCTGGGAATGCATGCAGGATTTTCACGTAACTTATGCGGCTGCAAAGCGCCTATATCGATAACCTCCGCGCACTCCACCAGCCGCACACCTTTCCATGAAACTGACCGCCATCGCGATTTTTTGCCTCATCGGAATTCTACCGCTCTCCGCCGCACCCAACTATCCGGCAGACACCAGGGTCGCACCGGTAAAAACCCTCCTCCTCAACTGGCACGACTCCGCTCGCAACCGCGATGTGCCCGCCAAAATTTATTATCCAGCCAACACCACGTCGCCCTGTCCGGTGATTATTTTCTCCCACGGGTTGGGCGGTTCACGCGAGGGCTACGGTTATCTTGGAGATTATTGGGCGGCGCATGGCTACATCAGCGTCCACCTTCAGCACCCAGGAAGTGACGAAGCCGTCTGGAAAGACAGCAAGCGGCCCATGAAAGACCTCCGTCGTGCCGCGGCCGATCCTGACAACGCCCGCAATCGTCCCCGTGATGTCTCGTTCGCTCTCGATCAACTCACCGCGCTCAACGCGGGCACCGCATCGCCACTCCACGCACGACTTGATCTCAACCGCATTGGCCTCGCCGGGCACTCCTTTGGATCCTTCACCACATTGGCCACCATCACTCCAGCGCATCCAATCGGTGGATACGATCCGCGCATCAAAGCCGCCATCGCCATGAGCACGCCCGCCCCGCGGCGCGACGATCTTTACGCCGCCATTAAGATTCCAGTCTATCATCTCACCGGCACCGCCGACACCGATCAGGCCGGCAGTGTCAAAAACGCCAAAGATCGCCGTATCCCCTACGATCAGACTCATTCCGCGCCCGCCTGCCTGCTGACGTTCGAAGGCGGCGATCACATGGTATTCTCCGGGCCCACTGCACGACAGAAGCCCGACGCTCGTGATCTTCGTTTTCATGATTTCATCGAACGCTCCACACTCGCTTTCTGGGACGCCGAGCTGAAAGGCAGCCAATCCGCTCGCACTTGGCTACATGACGGCAATTTCGCAGCCACGCTGGGCCACTATGGGGTGTTTGAACAAAAGTGATTTTAGCGGCTACGAGCCGTGTTCGAGCAGAACTCGTTCGGTTCCCGTTTTATCGGCGATTTTTCATTTAACGGGGAATCCCCCCACACCGTGGACACAGTCCTGCCTGATGTTAGGCAAGTTACAGATGCGTTATAGTAAGGGCGTTATGAAAAACCAAACTCCCCGCTCCCTTAAGTTCATCACCCTCGGCTGTATCGCTGCATTGGCCCTCCCGCTGAGCGCCCAAAACGAAACCGCTGATACGAACCGTCCTCGTGACGGCAGTGTGAAGCCGGCGCCGGTCACCACCCTCGACGTCAATGCTACCAGCATGCCGAACGTCGCCATGCCTACCGATCCGAATAAGCCGCGCGAACCCAGCCTGAAGGCTCCGGTTTATACCTACAGCGCCACCCCGATGGATCGCAAAGGCGAGAAGTGGGCACACAAGCTCACCGCCTGCGGTGACTACCAAGTAGCCATTTCCAAGCAAGCCTCCACGAAGGCTTCCAACGCCCAGGTTCGTGCCTTCGCCGCCACTCTGGTCGCCGACCACGAGGCCATGAATGCCGACCTCAACGCGATGGCCATGACCAAACGCGTGCAGCCCGACACCAATCATATGAAGAAGCACCATGACGACGTCGTGGATCTGGGCAAGAAGACCGGTAATGATTACGACGAGGCCTACCTTGAGGACGTCATCGACGGCCATGAAGATGCAATCTCAAGCCTCGAGAAGGGCTCCAAATCCGATGACGCCGATGTCGCCGCCTTCTCCGTTCGTTATCTGCCCACCCTTCGCGATCACCTTGCTCGCGCCAAGCAGCTCGACAAAGCCATCGACTAATAACCTGAGCGCGAGGCTTTAATCACCCGTAGCTAAAGTTCAAAAGCGGACTGTCACCCCACAGTCCGCTTTTTCGTGTCCGCATTACTGAAACAGGGAACTGCCAACTGCCGGGAGACTTCGTTTAATCGCCCGTTTTCTTTTTGGCAGACAACTGATGCCCATGTTGCACGCGCTGCAGTTTCCCTTTGTTGAGCTGATCCATCACCGCCGCGAGCTTCCGACGCTTTTCATCAGTCTCCGCAAACATGTCCAACTGACGCCCGCCGTCCTCCACGCTGGAGAACCGCACGCTCACCAATCGCAACGCCCGCGATTGCGTCCAAGCCTTGCGCAACAGCTCCGCTACCAGCGGATAAAACGGCTGCTCGAGATCGCTCGACTCCGGCAGACTCCGCCCCGCCGTCTCTTGCGTAAAATCTCCATAGCGGACTTTCACTGTCATCGTCTTCACGCGTTTTCCGTCCGCACGGATCGACGGCATCAACGCATCGATCATCCCCTTCGCCACGCGCTCGATCTCCGTGAAATCACCGATGTCCTTGGAAAACGTTTCCTGCTGCGAATAACTTTTGGCGTCCTCGTGCTCGGTGTGCACCTCGCGGTCGTCTTCACCCCGCGCCATCGCTAAAAACGATTGCCAGTCGCTTCCCAGCAACGCCGCCAGTTCACGCTCCGTCTTCGTGAACAGATCCCTGATTTTCCATACCCCGCGCATCTGGAGCTCGGTTTCCGTCTTCGTGCCGACACCGGGCAGCTTGCCGATGTCGAGCGGCTCGAGGAATGATGCCTCGGCACCCGCTTCCACGACAACAAAACCACGCGGCTTCCTCAGTTTTGATGCGATTTGGGAAACCAGTTTGTTCATCGCGATGCCCATCGACACAGGAATCTGCAATTCGTCCCAAATCCGCTTCTGCAACCCGCGCACCACCCGCTCGATCTCTTCAACCGATTTCAACCCGCACGGCGTGAGATCAAGATAACCTTCATCGATCGAATTACGCTGCACATAAGGCGTAATCGTCTCGCACAAATCGAACATCTTCCGCGACACCTCGCCGTAGCCCCCCTTGTGCGGGAGCAGGATCAAATCCGGGCACACCTTGAGTGCCCGCGCGGTCGGCATCGGTGTGTAAACGCCGCACGCCCGCGCCTCATAACTCGCCGAGGCGATGATTCCACGCTCGCGTCCGCCCACCGCTACCTTTTTCCCGCGATACTCCGGCTGCAACGCCAGCTCGACCGACACAAAAAACGCGTCGGCATCGAGATGAACAATCGTGGGCAGCGTGTCGGGCATGAGCGGGAAAACCGTCACGCAGTAGAAGCGACGTTGCATCGCGTTTCAACCACCCGACTAAATCAAAATCACAAGAAATGAAGCCGGAGGCTTCCCAAGCGGGCCGCCGGCAGTTAGGGTATTCGGGCATGTCCGTCAGCCGTTACCCCACGACACGAGAGATTGCCGATGCCTGTGAATGCAGCCAGTCGACGGTGAGCAACGCCTTGCGCAACGATCCGCGCATCTCCCTCGCCACGCGAGAGCGTATCCAAAAGATCGCCACCGAGATGGGCTGGAGGGCAAACCCGCTCGCCGCGGCGTTCATGGCCCACCTGCGTTCCACCAAGGCGCCGCGGTATCAGGCCAACCTCGCGTTCATCGTATCGCATCCGCACAGCGCGCGCGCCGAAGATTTGCCCGCTCATCAATACGACAATTTTCTGGGCGCGCGCGAACGCGCCGAGCAGGCCGGCTACGTGCTGGAGCCGGTATGGGTCTGCGAGCCGGGCGTCAACTCGGGCAATCTCGCCCGCATGCTTCAAAGTCGCGGCATCCACGGCCTGTTGATCCCGGGAATGATAAATCCCTCGACCTCGGCCGTCTTCGAGCGGTTTTCCTGGGAGAATTTTTCGTCGGTCGCGCTCGGTTCCGGCCTTGCGCAATCCCCGCTGCACCGCGTGGCGTTCAACTACAACAAGAGCGTGCCGATGGCCCTGCACCGCCTCTTCGAAATGGGTTACCGTCGCATCGCCGTGATCGTGTCCACCGCCTACGATCAAAAGGTAAACCACGGCTGGCTTTACCCGCTTTATTACGAGCAGATGCAGCCCTGGGGCCGCCAATGGATCAAGTTGTGCGTATTCTCCGGCACCGACAACACCGAAGACCGGCGTCATGTGCGCTCGTGGATCGAGCAAGAACGCCCCGATGTGATCCTCGGCGAATACCTCGCATGGCACGTGATCCACGACATGGGCTGGCGCATTCCCGACGACATCGCATTCGCGACGTTCGATTGCTCCTCCGAACACCCGGAGATCGGCGGCATTTATCAGTGTCACGATGTCATCGGCGCCATGGCCGTGGATTTGCTTACCACGCAACTCACCCAAAACGAACGGGGTCTTTCACCCATGCCCAAGCTCCTCCAAATCGAGGGAAATTGGCGCGACGGAGAAAGTGTTCCCGTGCGCGAGGGATCGGCGTTGATCGAAACTCCACGCGCTTCGTAACGCATCGGGGAAACCCCGATTTCGGATTAAATTACCGTAAAACCCGCAGGCTTCCCCCGTCTGCGAATCGTGATCGGCAAAATACCGGTTGGTCGGAGCGTCACCGGCAGCCATCGCCTCAAGGGTCAGTTCTTACCCCCGCACGCCGTTCAACCGGTCTCTGCAAAAAACCCAACCCCCATCACGATGACTCCGTCGATACGTTTACGTTTCCTGCTGCGCCTCACCCTCGGCGCGGCAACCGGTCTGGTCTCCACCCTCAACGCCGCCGACTGGTATCTCCAGGCCAACAGCGGCCTTTCCCAACACTGGCATACCCCCGCCGCCTGGTGGTCGCAGCCGTCCGGCGGAGGCACCAACCCCTCCAGTATCAGCAACGCCGATACTTTCCATACCAACGGTTACGTGTTGCGCACGCCCGAAACCTCCGTGGCGTCCCCCTTCACGGGCGGCGTGCTCATCATCGACGGTGGTTCAGTTCTCATAAAGCAAAACGGCACCTCGACCAATCCCGTCACGATCCCCGCCCTGCTCACCAAAGGAGGTTCGGCGCGCGGTCTCTCAAACGGCTCTGGCGGCACGCAGATCCTCAACGTCACCGACTTCCTCACAACGCGTTCCGAGGTGACTTCGTTCAACACCGGCGGCGCAACCCGCGGATTGAACCTCACCTTCGGCAACCTTCGCGGTGACGGCGACCTCCAGCTTCTCGGTGGCGGCATCCATCAACTGGCCGTCACCACCGGCACCGGCTTCTATGGCACACTCTATCTGACCGGGAGCAGCACCCTCAGCACCACGAGCGCAGCCAACCTCAAGGGCTCGCTCGTCATTGAGGCCGGCAGCAAGGTGAACCTTAACCACAATCTCACCGTCACCAGCCTCGTGGTGGGCGGCACGACCAACGCCACCGACGGCCTGGCCGGTCTCAAGCGAAACGGCACCACGTTAGCCGCCAACACGACCTACACGTTCGCGCAACTCCAGACCGCCTTCCCTGCGATCTTCCTGAGCGGTTCCGGCAGCATCACCGTGACCCAACCCGCCCTTGCGGTAAACGCCGCAAACGTGATCGACAACGTCGGCATCGGCCAGCTCGGCGTGAATCTGAGCGCCGGCAAATTCTGGATGTCCACCACGCCCAACTACCGCGCCGATCTCGAACGCCTGAAGGTCGGCATGATCCGCACCGGTGTTTATCCTTCGAAGGACTACACGCTTAACGACATGGATATCCGCGTCGCCCAGATCATCAACGCCGGCGGCGTTCCGCTCTTCGTCGGTCCGATCACCAAGCCGAATCCGCCCTTCAACACCGAGCAGCAGCACTTGCATGACAACTTCCTCGATCTGAACGGCAACATCGGCTCCGGCACCATCGCCACCAATATCGCCTTCCTGGTCCAGCGTTACAAGGCGCCCCCCTTCAACCTCACCACCCAATACTGGGAGGTCGGCAACGAGCCCGACATCTCAGTCGATTATCAGGTCGCCTCACCGCAGGAATACATCGACGCCTTCCAGAGCGTTCATAACCAGCTCATCGCCTCCGGCGTGCGTCAAAATGTGAAGCTCTGCGGTCCGGTCGTCGCCGCCGAATACGGCTTCGCTATGAACGCCAACCGCGCCGACAACATCCTCAACGCATTCTTCGCCCAATGCGCCGCACCTCTCAATGGCTACCAGCAGGTCGACGTTGTTACCCGCCACCTCTACGCCGAGATCTACGATTGGGAGACCAACGCACCCGATCCCGTCGAGAACGCCTACAACATTCTCAATCACCCGACCGAACAGGTCTCCTTCACCCAGGCCCGCATTGCCCAGTGGCCCTACCGCGGCGAAGGCGCCATCCAGGGCAAACTTCGTGAATACGGTTTTCCCGAAAACGTCGGCACCGGCATCACCGAGTTCAACATCCCGCTGGAGATGCGTCACACCATCACCCAAGGCCTGTGGTTCCTCACCTACGATCACTTCTCGCTCTACAACCCGCGCAATATTCTCAGCAGCGGCTTCGCCTTCGACATCAAGACGAACCCCGCCATGCACTATTATCAGAACAACCTGCCGAACCACGCGTGGTGGGCCACCTACGTCCACAACCGTCTCACCGGCGATGAAATCCTCGAGCAGCATAGCAGCGACACGCACTTGCTCGTCACCGGCACCCAGGATGAACGCTACGTCTATGTGCAGGTCTTGAATCGCAACGACGGCGCCATCACCGCGTCACTCGCGATCACCAACGCGCCGGTCTCCGGCTCTACCAATCCCGAGATGTTCGTCATGTCCGCGACCGAGCTGCCCGACGTCGCCGTGCCCACCAGCCTCGGCACGAGCTTCAGCTACACGTTCCCGGCCATGACCACGCGGGTATTCCGTTACCTGCGCAGCGACGCGCCTGCGATCGTAGCCCCGCCCGGCCCGCCCACGAGCAACGTCGTGCTCGACACCACGTTCACGACCGCGCCCGACGGCATGCTCACCTATCACACCGGCTCGTTCCAGCCGGCCGTGATCACCGGTGATCTCAAGCTCACGCACAACAGCGCCAACCTCACCACCGCCGTGGTCTTTGCCGGCCAGCCGCTCGCGGCCTCGCAGAAACGCATGCAGGCGCGCTTCGGCTACCGCATCAACTCCGGTCACGCCGGCTCCGGCTTCGTCTTTGGCGCCTACTCGGCCAACCCCGCGCAACATGGCGCCGGTCTCGCCGGCCTCGGCTTCTATCAGCAGCCCAACGTCCTTTTCGGCGTGAAGGTGCAGGCCAAGGGCACCGAGCCTGATCTCATCGCGATCACGCCCGCGCCCGTCACACCCAATGTCGACGGTTTCGCGTCCCAGCCGCTGCCTCTCTATCCGTGGGGCTACGCCGAGGACATGTTTGTCGTAATCGATTACGATGGTGACGCCGGCACCGTTCGCACCCGCCTTTACAAGGGTGCCAACGACTCCACCGCGCCCGTCGCCGACCTCATCAATCGCCTCGGCAATCCCGCCTCGCTCCCCGCCGGCACCGTGTTCGGTTTCACGTCTTCGACCGCGAGTTTCTCACAGATCAACCTGATCCAGAATCTGAAGATCACCACCGACAACGGCGCCGCGCTCACCGCCGGCACGCCTTTCACTCTGCAATCGTGGACCGCCGCCCCGTGGAGCGCCACCGCCGGTGCGACGTCGTTCTCCGCCGGATTCAGTCCGGATGGCATTCCCGTCACGCTG
Organism: Rariglobus hedericola; assembly: GCF_007559335.1. Classification (NCBI taxonomy): domain Bacteria; kingdom Pseudomonadati; phylum Verrucomicrobiota; class Opitutia; order Opitutales; family Opitutaceae; genus Rariglobus; species Rariglobus hedericola. The sequence continues at coordinate 474,342 of NZ_VMBG01000001.1, read as the reverse complement.
ACTTTCGGTTCACCCAAAACCGGTGTGAACGTCACGGTGCCCGCCACGCCGAACTTCACCGGCGCGGTGAATTCCGCCTTCGGTTTCGAGTCGTCCGGCTTCGGCGTCGGCACGCCGACCAATGTCGGTCGCTTCGAGCGCGGCGAGAGTTTCACCCTCCAGACTAATCACGCCTTCGCGCTTCAACAAATCAGTTGGTATGAGTGGACCGGCGACGAGCAGGTCCACGTGCAATGGACCCAGGGCGGTGTCGTGCAACAGCAGGTGTTCACGATCAACGCGGCGCTCTTCAACTTCACCAGTGTGCAGGCCGACGCCAATACCCCCGTCGTTTTCACCAATGTCAGCCCGACCAGCGCCAACCTGAGCGGACGCCTGCGCGTGAAGCACGTCGTCACCGCTCTGCTCAATTAAACCGAAGCGATCCCATCATCATTCGATGACATCGTGATATCGCCCGCCTGAAACCAGAGAGGACGGCCCCCGCCGTCCTCTCTTTTGGTTTTAAACCTCTTTCCCTGTTTCGCATGAAATCCCCCGCTTCCTTTTTTCGCCTCACCGCCATCACTGTTTTCCTAGGCATGGTGGCCACTCCGTTCACCCACGCGGTCGAACCCGTTCGCGTCGTCGCCACCGGCGGACGCATCGCCAGCAATTTCTACACGCCCGCCATCGCCAACACGTCCTTCCGCCACCGCTCGCCGCACAAGCTCGGCGGGCCCGTCGCCGAGATACAGATCGGCTTCATGGACTGGATGTATCCCTATGACGCCGAAACACCCAACGCCACCAACGACGTCACCATCAGCCACGCGTGGCTTGAACGCGCCTCCACCGGCCAGCGCGTGCCCCTCACGTTCTCCGGCTCCCGCACGCTCGTGCTGCCGATGAACTCCACCACGCCCTTCTGGTTGTCCGATGCCATTCCGTCTTCCACCTGGACCGGCGCCACGCCCGCGCGCGACGAGGTGTTCTGGCTGCACATTCGCGGTTCCATCCCCACCGGTGGAAAAATCCCCAGCGGCACGCCCACCACTTACTCGGGCTCGAAGTTCGTGGTCTATCCGCCCGCCAATGATCCCGGCACTTTCGACACCGCCGGTCCCATCCCCGCCATCACCGGCGGTTCCACCCGCCCCGCCGGTCTGCCCGTCGTCTTCCTCGGGCGTTACACTACGCCCGGCCACCTCGCCGTCATCGGTATCGGTGACAGCATTCTGGATGGCACCGGCGATCTCACCAACCCGGTTCCCGCCATTTCCGGCTACGGCTTCTTCAACCGCGCCGCCGTCGACAGCGCCGGCGCCAACGCCATCGCCACGTTCAACCTCACGCGCCACGGCCAGACCGCCGCGAACTTCGTCAACCCCGCCCGCCAGCAACGCCAGACGCACTTCCTGCCGTTCGCCAACGTCGTCGTCGAAGAATACGGCACCAACGACCTCGGCTCCGGCGGCACCGGCGACGCCACCGCGATCGGCACGCGCACCGAGAGCATCTGGACCATGGCTCGCAATGCCGGCGTCCAAAAAATCATCCGCACCAAGCTCATGCCCCGCACGTCCAGCACCGACAGCTGGGCTACGCTCGCCGGACAAACTCCGCTCCCCAACTGGGGCGCCGGCGGAAAACGCGATGCCATCAACGACAATTTTTCCACCGACCTTGCTGACGGTAAAATTGACGTGCTGCTCGATACTTTCGCCGCGATCGCCACACCCTCCGACAACACGCGTTGGCTCACCAACGGCGCCGCCAAATACACCACCACCGACGGCGCCCACGTCTCGCCCGCCGGAAACGCGCTCCTCGCCGCTCCCCTGCGCGCCGCCCTGCTGTCGCTCACCGTGGATGCACCGACCACTCCGACTTTGACGGAAGTGATCATCGACAATCTCGACGCCACCCCGCTCTTCACAAAATCAGCCGGCTGGACCACCGGCTCCGCCACCGGCCAGCACAGCTCCAACTACTTTCACGACGGCGACACGCGCGACGGCACTCGCACCGCCCTCTTCACTCCACCATTCCCCGCCACCGGCAACTACATCGTCACCGTCAACTGGGTGCCCAACGCCAACCGTGCCAGTAACACGCCCATCGACGTCATCCACGCGGGCGGAATCACCCCCTTCACCATCGATCAAAAGAGCGGCGGCGCCTGGCATCCGCTCGGCGTGTTCACGTTTTCGCCGAACAGCAACCACGGTGTCTTCATTGATAACGCCGGGACCAACGGCTACGTCATCGCCGACGCCGTCAAATTCACGCCCTCGATCCCCGGAGCTCCCGGCAACTCCGTCACGTCGCAGTCCTGGACTTCCGCCCCGTGGAACGCCGTCAACGGCGGCACGTCCTTCGCCGCCAGCATCAATCCCGACGGCACACCCGCCACGCTCACGTTCGCCGCCCCCAAGACCGGTGTGAACGTCAACACGCCGTCCGCGCCCGACTTCGCCCCCGCCGTCACGTCCTTCTTTGGCTTTGAAGGCTCCGGCTTCGGCGTGGGCAACAGCGGTCTCGGCCGTTTCGAGCGCGGCGAAAGTTTCACCATCACCGCCGCCCGTGCCTTCGTCCTCCAAAAGATCACGTGGTGGGAGTTCAACGGCGACGAGGTCGTCCACCTGCGCTGGACCCAAAACGGCGTCGTCCAACAACAGCTCTTCCCCGTGAACGCCAGCGCCCACGTCTTCACCGGAGTCCACGCCGACGCCAACACGCCCGTCGTCATCACCAACGTCAGCCCCACCGGCGCCCTTCTCTCCGGCCGCCTCCGCATCAACCAAATCACCACCGCGTTCATCCAGTAGGCCAACACCCGCATCCGCCTTGGATTAACTCAACGGTCCGTCCACGCCTTAAACCCGCCGCACAGGCTGCGCACCGCCTGGAAACCATGTCGTTCACGCAACGGCACCAGTGCTTTCAGGCTGCGCACGCCGCCCGCGCAATACGCCACCGTGTCTTTTGTCGGATCGAGCGCAGCCAGCGCGGCGGCGCCTTCATCGGTTCCGAGCTTTCCCAACGGCACGTGGATCGACGGCTGTATCGCGCCGAGCGCACGCTCCCAGTCCTCGCGCACATCGATGAGCTGCACTGTGAGATTCGCCTTCAACTCGGCGGAGGTGAGTTCGTCTCCCGTCGGCTTCGCCGGCACCGCGCACGTCTCGCCATAACCTTCCGGCGGCAGCTCGGTGATCCGGCTGGCGGGATCCGCCGCAAAGCGCAGCGTGCGCGACGTCATCGTCAGCGAATTCCACAGCAGCAACCGCCCCGACAACGGCTCGCCGATACCCGTGATCACCTTGATTGTCTCCGTCGCTTGAATCGTCCCGATCAGCCCCGGCAGCACGCCGAGCACGCCGGCCTCCGAACAATTCGGCACCGTCCCCGCCGCCGGCGGCTCGGGGAACAGACACCGATACGTCGGACCACCCTTGAAATTAAACACACTCGCCTGCCCCTCGAAACCTTGGATCGCGCCGTAAATGAGCGGTTTTCCGGCGAGCACGCACGCATCGTTCACCAGATAGCGCGTCGCAAAATTATCCGAGCCATCGACCACGACGTCATGCGCGCGGATCAGCTCCAAAGCGTTGTTGCGATTCAGCCGTCCAACCAGCGGGACGATTTCGATCAATGAATTCAACGCCCGCAACCGCCGCGCCGCCGCCTCGGCCTTGGGCTGGCCGACATCGTCAGTCGTAAACAAAACCTGTCGCTGAAGATTCGATACATCGACCACGTCCGCATCGATCACCGTCAGCTTCCCGACGCCCGCCGCCGCGAGATACAATAAAATCGGACACCCCAACCCGCCCGCACCGATCACCAGCACGCGCGACGCCTGCAACTTGGCCTGCGCCTCGGGCCCGAAGCCAGAGAGCGACAGGTGCCGCTGGTAGCGCGCAAGTTCGTCAGGCGTGAACGACATCGTTGGAGCGGGCGGTTTGTTGGCCGTCGTAAGTCGCATCCCAGTCTTTCCACACGGCCTCGTAACCATTGGTTTTCAAAAAAGCGGCGACCTCGGCCGGTGAACGCTCATCGCTGATCTGGAACTGCTCCAGCGACTCCGGTTCGCTCGCGTAGCCGCCCGGATTGGTCTTCGAGCCCGCGCTCATCGACGTGAAGCCGAGCTTGAACGCATTGTTGCGGAAATGCGGACTCTCGCGCGTCGAAAGCGACAGCTCCACTTCCTGACTGAACAACCGGAACGCGCACGCCGTCTGGATGAGATCACGCTCGTTGAACGGAGTGACGGGAATTTCATTGCCCTCGTGCGGACGCAGCCGCGGAAACGCGATGCTGTAGCGCGTGCGCCAGTAATGCTTCTCCATGTAGTGTAGATGCAGGCCCACAAACCACGACTCCGCACGCCAGTCGGAGAGACCGTAGAGCGCACCAAGGCCGATCTTCTTCACCCCGGCGGTGCCGAGCCGGTCCGGCGTCGCCAGACGATATTCCATGTCCGCCTTGGGACCTTTCAAATGATGCTTCGGATAAGCGATCGGATCGTAGGTTTCTTGATAGACGAGCACCGCGCTCAAACCGTCGGCGGTTAACGCGGCGTATTCCTCGGCGTCGAGCGGCTGAACCTCCATCGACAGGTTGGAGAAACGCGGACGCAGCAGGCGCAGCGCGTTCTGAAAATAGGCGAGCCCGTAGCGCGACGATTCGCCGGTCACGAGGAGCACGTGGTCGAAGCCGAACTTTTCGAGGGCGTCGGCCTCGGCGGAAATCTCCGCATCATCGAGCGCCTTGCGCGGGATGCGGTTCTGCGCGCTGAAGCCGCAGTAGCTGCAAATATTGGCGCACACGTTGGTCAGATACATCGGCGCGTAGAGCTGCATCGTTCGACCGAAACGCTCGACGGTGAGCCGGTGGCTGAGCGCCGCCATCTCCTCAAGAAACGGCGCGGCGGCCGGCGAAAGCAGCGCGGCGAGATCATCGAGGTTGAGACCACGGCCCTGCTTGCCGAGCGCACGGCGAACATCCGCCTCGGTCGCGGCGGCAATGCGCGCGCCAACGGCGGCGAAGTCGTGTTGTTTCCAAGTATCGACGAACGTGCTCATACCGAAGCGAGGAAGGAGGTGAGCGGCGAAGTCGCGTGGGCTTCACCTTTGGTGGAACGAGCGGCCAATCCGGCCTCGAAACCGAGACGGCCGGCCTCGACCGCGAGTTTGAAGGCTGCACCCATTGCCACCGGATCGGCGGCGGCGGCAATCGCCGTGTTCACAAGAACGGCGTCCGCGCCCATTTCGAGCGCGGCGGCGGCGTGGGACGGTGTGCCGAGACCGGCATCGATCACCACGGGGACGCGAGACTGCGCGATGATAATTTCCAAGAAGGCGCGTGTCTCGAGTCCGAGGTTGCTGCCGATGGGTGCGCCGAGCGGCATAACGGCGGCGGCTCCGGCCTCTTCGAGCTGTTTGCACAGCACCGGATCGGCGTGAACGTAGGGCAGCACGACGAAGCCGCGCTTCACCAATTCACGCGTGGCTAGGAGCGTTTCGATCGCGTCGGGCATGAGATACTTGGGATCGGGATGAATCTCCAACTTCAGCCAGTTGGTGCCGAGCGCCTCGCGGGCGAGCTCCGCGGCGAGGATCGCTTCCTTGGCATCACGCACGCCGGACGTGTTGGGCAGCAGACGATACTTGGTCGTATCGAGCTGGCTCATGATATCGTCGTGTCCGCCATCGGTGCGCACGCGGCGCAGCGCCATGGTGACGAGTTCGGCTCCGGATGCTGCGAGGCTTTCGGACATGACGGCGCCAGAACTGTATTTGCCGGTTCCAAGGAAGAGGCGCGAGCGGAGCGTGACGCCGGCGATAACAAGGGGGGATGTTTTCATGGAGCTAAGGAAGTCGCGTTCCACGCGTCGATGAACGCGGCGTGGTTGGCGGTGACTTGGGAGTTTGCGTAAAGCGAGGACGACACCGCGACACCCGCGAGGCGGGCCGCACGCAGCGCAGGCAGATCGGATGGCAACACGCCGCCAATGGCCCACGCAGGCAGTCCGTCGAGGAGCGGCAGCAGCGCGGCGATGCCTTCGAGTCCGAGGACGGGCGCGAGTTTCTGCTTTGTAGTCGTGAAACGCAGCGGCCCGATACCGACGTAGTCGAGCACATGGGACTCGGCCGCACGACGCGCGTCTTCGGCGTTGTTCACGGTTCCGCCGAGAAGTTTTTCAGTGCCGAGACGGGCGCGGGCTGCGATCCAATCCTCGTCGAGCTTGCCGAGGTGCACGCCGTCGGCGTCGGCCGCGAGGGCGATCTCGACCGAGTCGTTGATGGTGACGAGTGCCCCACCCTGGTGGCCGATGACGACAACTTCGCGGGCGATCGCGAGCCATGCGTCGGGCGCGGCGTTCTTCACGCGCAGCTGAATCCAGCCCGCGCCGGCGGCGACGAGCGCGCGCGCCTGGTCGGCGTGCGAGAGCGGCAGGCCGTCCATCGTGAGGCACATGACCGGAGGGAAATGGTCGGGATCAAGCGGCATGGGCGTGAAGGGCGTTTTGGAGTTCGGCGAAAGCACGCACAGGATCGGCGGCTTGCCACACGGCTCCGAGGATGGCGACACCGTCGAAGCCAAATTCGCGACAAGCTTGGATGCGCGTAGCGTCAATGCCGCCGAGGGCGATCACCTCGGCGCGGCGCGGAAGCGCGAGCAGTGTGCGGAGTTCGTCGCGGTCAAAAGCGGGGCCGTAGCCAGGCTTCGAAAACGACGGGAAGACCGGACTGAAAACCAACCGGGCACGTGCATCGAGCAGTCCGCCCAACTCGACAAGCGAATGGACGGCGTGGCTGCGGAGCGGAGCGAACGGCGTGGCGGTGGGTGCATTATGAACACCGCCAACAGCGAACTCAGCGGCAAGCTCGTGGTGCGAATGCAGCACGATGCGCGAATGGAACTCGGCCGGCAGCGAACGGAGCCAGGCGGCGAGTTGATCGCGCGACCAAGTTGGCTTGCGCAGGTGATAGCTCGTCAGGCCCGCAGCGAAGAGCTGCGCGAGCACGGATTGCTCGCGGGAGTCTTCGTTCTCCGGAGATATGACGATGAGTTTCACGGGACGCTGAACGTTAGCCGCCTTGGGTGGCTTGGATCACGAGGATGCGTTCGCCTTCGGCGAGCGCGCGGGTCGGCCACGTTGAACGCGGCACGACCTCGTCGTTGATGGCGATGGCCACGCCTTTGCGCTCGGCCAAGCCCAGTTCGCGGAGCAAATCCGCGAGTTGGGCGCCGCTCGCGAGGGCGCGGGGCTGATCATTGACGAAGACGGTCATTTTTTCTCTTCGACGTAGATCTCGCCGCCGGTGGCGTGGAACTCGTCGGCCTTTTCTTTCATGCCGGCTTCGATGGCTTCGACGGAGTTCAGTCCATGCTCGTCGGCGTATTTGCGGATGTCGTCGGTGATACGCATCGAGCAGAACTGCGGTCCGCACATCGAACAAAAATGCGCGGTCTTGGCGCCGTCCTGCGGGAGGGTTTCGTCGTGGTATTCGCGGGCGCGGTCCGGATCGAGCGAGAGGTTGAACTGATCCTGCCAGCGGAACTCGAAGCGGGCTTTGGAAAGCGCGTTGTCGCGGTATTGGGCTGCCGGGTGTCCCTTGGCCAAGTCGCCGGCGTGGGCTGCTATCTTGTAGGTGATGACGCCGGTGCGCACGTCGTCGCGGTTGGGCAGGCCGAGGTGTTCTTTCGGCGTGACGTAGCAGAGCATCGCGCAGCCGTGCCAGCCGATGATGGCGGCACCGATGCCGCTGGTGATGTGGTCGTAGCCGGGAGCGATGTCGGTCGTGAGCGGCCCGAGCGTGTAGAACGGAGCCTCGTCGCACCACTCGAGCTGTTTCTGCATGTTCTCCGCGATCATGTGCATGGGAACGTGGCCGGGGCCTTCGTTCATGACTTGCACGCCGCGCGCCCAGGCACGCTTGGTGAGTTCGCCCTGGGTTTTGAGTTCGCCGAATTGCGCTTCGTCGTTGGCGTCGGCGATGGCGCCGGGGCGCAGGCCGTCACCGATGGAGAACGACACGTCGTAGGCGGCCATGATGTCGCAGATGTCGTCCCAGTGGGTGTAGAGGAAGTTCTCTTTGTGGTGCGAGAGGCACCACTTCGCCATGATGGAACCGCCGCGGGAAACGATGCCGGTCATGCGGCGCGCGGTGAGCGGGATGTAACGCAAGAGCACGCCGGCGTGGATCGTGAAGTAGTCGACGCCCTGCTCGGCCTGCTCGATCAGCGTGTCGCGGAAAATCTCCCACGTGAGCGCCTCGGGGCGTCCGCCGACTTTTTCGAGAGCCTGATAAATCGGAACGGTGCCGACGGGCACGGGGCAGTTGCGGAGAATCCACTCGCGAGTCTGGTGGATGTTCTTGCCGGTGGAGAGATCCATCAGGGTGTCACCACCCCATTTGACGGACCAACGCATCTTCTCGACCTCTTCGTCGATCGACGAGGCGACGGCGGAATTGCCGATGTTGGTGTTGATCTTAACGAGGAAGTTGCGGCCGATGATCATCGGCTCGAGCTCGGGATGATTGATGTTCGCCGGAATGATCGCACGACCACGGGCAACTTCGGAACGGACGAACTCGGGCGTGATTTCCTTGGGGATCGAGGCGCCGAAGGATTCGCCGGCGTGCTGGCGCCAGAGGGAATTGCGCGGGCCTTCCTCGGTCATTTCGAGCAGTTCGCGCGAACGCTGGAGCTTCATGTTTTCGCGGATGGCGATGAACTCCATCTCGGGCGTGATGATGCCGGCGCGGGCGTATTGGAGCTGGGTGACAATCTTGCCCGCCTTGGCGCGGAGGACTTTGTTTTGGCTGCGGTCGAAGAACTTGATCGCGTTGCGACGGCCCTCGGCCTCGGCCTGCGCGCGGTGTTGTTCGGAGAGATAACCGTCGTCGATGGGCTTGATTTCGCGGCCGACTACTTCTTCGACGTCGCCGCGCTCGAGGATCCAGTCGCGGCGGATCGTCGGCAGACCTTGGGTGGCGTCGCCATGGAAAGCGGAGTCGCCCCACGCGCCGGAGGTGTCGTAAACGCGCACGGCCTCGTTGGGGACCTCGGTGCCATTGGGAAGCTTCGTCGGCGAGAGCGCGATCTCACGCATCGGCACGCGAATGTCGGGGCGGCTGCCGGTGATGTAAACGCGGGTGGACGCGGGGAACTCGCGGCGGTTGGCCGAGGAGTCGGCAGCTTCGGTCTTGGTGGCGGATGTGGACATGAGGATGGGTGAATTGAGGGCCGCGGCCGACAACGCCATCAGGAGTTCCGGACCCGCCGCAACTGTCGCGACGAATCCCGTTTTCCCTTCGACGGTGCTAACCGCATCAGGTTCGAAGACTTTAGGGACGGAACGTGTCCCACTCTCAGCCCGACGCCTCGGGTTCGCCTAAACAAATGTGCGCTTACCTACACGCGAAACCGTCAAAGTTTCAACTCTATTCCCCGAATCGAGGGAACGTCCGGCGGACTCTCCTGTTTAAACCCTTGGCAACGACCACGCCCGGTGTTTGATGCAACCTCCCCTTCATGTTTGAGACCCTCCTCAACTACTTCCAGAACTCCCCGCTTTCCCTGTGGGGGCCGTTCATTGTGCTGTTGCTCTGCGGGCTGGGTCTGCCGATTCCCGAGGACATCGTGCTGATCACCGCGGGCGTGCTCGGCCAAATCGACGGGCGCTCCTGGATCGAAATCAGCGCGTTGATGTATGCGGGCGTGCTGGGTGGAGACACGATTACTTTTCTGGCCGGGCGGCATGTTGGCGGCTGGGTGCTTACGTCGCGTTGGTTCCAACGGATTTTTCCTCCGCAAAAACAGGCAAAGGTCGTCGATTTTTTTGATAAGAACGGCTCGATGGGACTTTTCATCGGACGCTTTTTGCCCGGCCTGCGTGCGCCGATTTTTTTCACGGCGGGTTCGATGAAGGTCCCCTTCGTGAAATTTTTATTTTTCGACGGGTTGGCCGCCTTGATCAGTGTGCCCGTGTTCGTGTGGCTGGGCCACTGGATGTGGGGGAAATTCCACGACGACATCGAGCTGTTCAACCGTTCGCTCCACAAGACCAACCAATACGCCGGCTGGGCCGCGATCGTGATCGTCGTGGTGGCGGTGATCGGGTTTCTGATCTGGCGCCGCAAACGCCGTATCCGCAAAGAAGCGGAGAAGGTTTAAGCGGCGCCCTTGCGCCAGCGCTTCAACGCCGCGCCGGTCAGGCTGCGCGGCTCCGCTTCGATGGTCGCGATCGGGCCGGAGGCAACCACTTCTCCACCCGCACTGCCACCGCCCGGACCGAGGTCGATAATCCAGTCGGCCAGCGCAATCACATCGAGATTATGCTCGATCACGATGAGCGTGTTGCCCGCATCGCGCAGTTTGAACAGCAGGTCCATCAGGTGTTGAATGTCCACCCAGTGCAGGCCGGTCGTCGGCTCATCAAGGATGTAGAGCGTGCCGCCTTGCTGGCGTTTGCTCAGCTCCAGCGAGAGTTTTAATCGCTGCGCCTCGCCGCCCGAAAGTGTCGTCGCGGACTGGCCGAGCGTGAGGTAACCGAGGCCGACGGCGTTGAGCGTTTCCAGTTTGTCCATCACTCGCGGGATGTTGCGGAACAGCATCATCGCCTCGCGCACGGTCATATCGAGGACATCGGCAATGGACTTGCCGTGAAAAAGCACCTCAAGCGTCTCGCGATTGAAACGACGTCCGCCGCAACTCGGACACGGCGCGTAGGCGTCGGCCATGAATTGCATGTCGAGTTTGATGACGCCATCGCCCTGACAGCGTTCGCAACGACCACCGCGCACGTTGAAGGAGAAACGACTGGCCTTGTAGCCGCGCACTTTGGCCAGCGGCACTTGGGCGAACAAATCGCGCAGCAAATCAAGCAAACCGACGTAGGTCGCGGGATTGGAACGCGGCGAGCGGCCGATGGGAGACTGGTCCACCTGCACGAGTTTTTCGAAATGATCGAGGTTCTCGATGGCACGATGCAGGCCCGGCGTGATGCGCGTCGCGCCGTTGAGTTTGCGTGCGGCGGCCGCGGCGAGCACATCGTTGACGAGCGTGCTTTTGCCGGAGCCGGAGACACCGGTGACGACCGTGAGCAGCCCGACGGGAAACCGCGCATCGACGTCGCGGAGATTGTTTGCCCTCGCCTCGCGCACGGTGAGGAAAAGTCCGTCCGCCTTCTTTGTGGCGACGTCCTTCGTCACAAATTGTTTTCGCGCGAGGAACGGGCCGGTGCGTGAAAGCTTCGCCGGCATTTTCATCAACTCAGCCGGCGTGCCCTGAAACAAAATGCTCCCGCCTTCCGTGCCGGCCTCGGGCCCGAGTTCGATGATCTCGTCGGCAATGCGCATGGTGTCTTCATCGTGTTCGACGACGAGCACCGTGTTACCGCGATCACGGAGTTCACGAAGCGTTTCCAGCAGCTTTTGATTGTCGTGCGGGTGCAGGCCGATGCTCGGTTCGTCGAGCACGTAGATCACGCCCATGAGCCCCATACCAAGTTGCGTGGCCAGCCGCACACGTTGGGCTTCGCCGCCGGAGAGCGTGTCGTAATCCCGACTCAGGGTCAGATAACCCAGTCCGGTTTCCAACAGGAAGAGCAGTCGCTGCTCGATGCCCGTGACGATTTCCTTCAACGCCTCGTTGCCGGCCAGCTCGACGACCAAAGCCGTGGCGAAAGCGTGGGCATCGCCCACATCGAAAGAGAAGAAGGCCGGCAGATTTTTTCCATTTACCGTGACGGCGCTGCTGCGGGCGTTGAGACGCGAACCGTGACATTCGGGACACTCGCCGCTGATCATGAACGTCGTCAGACGCGCGCGAAATCCATCGCTCTCGGTTTCGCGGAAGCTCTCTTCAAGGTCACCAATGATGCCGGAGAACGGCATGGCCTTGGGCTCGCGCATGCGCTTCAGCTTAAAGGCAAACAAGCGCTCCCCCGCCCCGTTGAGCAGGATTTCGCGCGTCTTCGCCGGCAGGTCTTTCCACGGCGTGTCCGCATCGAACGGGATTTGCTCGGCCAGCTGACGCAGCTGGGCGTTGTGTTTGATGATGAGATTTTTTCCGCCGATGCGCCACGGCTTGATTGCACCGCCACGCACAGATTTTTCCGGATCGGCAATCACCAGCTCGGGAATGAAACGGAGCTTCCGACCGAGTCCGCCACACGTGCCGCACGCACCCTCGGAGTGGTTGAACGAAAAATGGCGCGGCGTGAGTTTTTCAAACACGTCGCCGCACACTTCGCAGGCGAGTGACTGGCTAAGCCCGATCTCGCGCCAAGGGGTAGCGGACGATTTTTGAGCGAGAATAAAGACGCGGTCCTTGCCCTCGCGGAAAGCAAGTTCAAGGGAGTCGGCCAGCCGGCTGCGTTGATCGGCAACCGCAACCAGTCGGTCGATCACCAGATCAACCTGGATCTCGGCCGTGCGCGTGCCGGCGGGCAGGAGATCGCTATCGTCGAGGTTCTTAATCTCGCCGTCGAGGCGCACGCGCTGAAACCCGCGCTGGCGGAGACGTGGCAATTCGTCGCGGAGGACGGATGCCTTGGCCTTGAGCGCCGGTGCCAAAATCATGATGCGCTCGCCCGGCACTTCGCGGAGAACGCGGGCGACATTGTCGTCCAGGGAACGTTGCACGACGCGGCCGCCGTCCTTCGGACAACGTTGTTCGCCGTGAAGCGCCCAGAGCAGTCGCGCGTAGTCGGCGATCTCGGTAACGGTCGCGATGGTGCTGCGCGGCGAGCCGCCGCCCGTGCGCTGCTCGATGGCCAGCACGGGAGACAAACCGTGGATAAAATCGACGTCGGGCCGCTTGAGCTGCTCAAGGACCTGGCGGGCCTGAGTGGAGAGAGACTCCATGTATTTGCGGTAGCCCTCCGCGTAGATCGTATCAAACGCCAGCGATGACTTGCCGGAGCCGGACGGCCCGGTGACGACCACGAGTTTTCCGCGCGGGATGCGCACCTCGAGGTTCTTCAAGTTGTGCTCACGGGCACCTTTGACGTGGATGTGGGTGGCGGCCTGCATGTGGCAAATCGACACGGTATCCAATTTACCGTGAACGCAAGACGGCAGAAACCCGATGGGTGCCGCCCTCCTTTCGGCTGGCGTCCGGCGGTGCGGTTCCCTGTTGTTTGCGCCATGTCCGAAACTTCCGAACAGCGCCTGCTTACTCCGCCACAACGAAAGTTGGTGGGCTTTGCCCTTGGTCTGTTCGCACTGGTGGCCTCGATCACCCTGCTCGTCGGCGTGTTAGTCGTGCTGTCGTTTGTCGTGGGCCACTTCTCCGGCGTGCTCTGGCCGCTGGCCGTCGCGGGAATCATGGCGCTAATCATGCGCCCCGTGGTTGAGTTGCTGGAAACTCGCCTGAAGCTCAAACGCCTGAGCGCGGTGATCACCCTTTACGGTGCGTTTGTTTTGGTTCTCGCGGGTGCCGCCTTGCTGATCACCCCGCCTCTGGTGGAACAGGTGCTCGCCTTCATCGCCTATGTTCCGGAGTTCTGGAAACAGGCGATCGAGTATGTGCAGCAGCATTATCCGCAATGGATCGAACTCGCCCACAAGCAGCTCGAAAACGACACGGTGAAGAGCGCGGTGGACGGCTTGCTCGCCGAGGCAAAAGAAATGACGAAACACGCGATCCCCTCGCTGAAATCAGCCGGACATGGCGTGATGGGAATTTTCGGATTCTTCGCCCATCTCGCGGTCGTGCCCATCTACCTTTTCTTTTTCCTGCTCTCCCGTGGCGAACCCACGAAGAACATGGAGAAACAGCTTCCTTTCCTGAAGCCGTCCGTGCGCGACGACGTGGTGTTTCTGGTTCGTGAATTCATTTCCATCGTTGTCTCATTTTTCCGCGGTCAACTCGTCATCGGCCTCATCATGGGCGCCATGCTGGCGATCGGATTCAGCGTGGTGGGCCTCAAGTTCGGCCTCATCATCGGACTGGTCCTCGGCATTCTAAACATCGTGCCTTATCTCGGCACGATCATCGGTCTGAGTATCGCCCTTCCCCTCGCGTTGCTCCAACCGGAAGGCGGCATGCCGCTGGTGGGACTGGTTCTGCTGGTCTTCATCATCGTGCAGAACATCGAGGGCTGGTATCTCACCCCGAAAATCATGAGCGACCGCACCGGTCTGCATCCGGTGGCGATCATCGTATCGATTTTCTTCTGGGGCACCGCACTCAGCGGCATCCTCGGCATGGTGCTGGCGATTCCGCTCACGGCGTTCTTTGTGACGGCCTGGCGTCTCGTTAAGCGCAAATACTTCAAGCCGGCGCACCCCGTCAAAAAAGAGGCCTGAGCCAACGAAGGGTTTTGCATGAGTCGCTCCACGCCGCCGCCCGACGAGTGCGCCAATTGCGGAGAATCGATTCCGCGTAACGCCCGCGCCTGTCCCGAATGCGGTGCAGATGAACGCACCGGCTGGCGTGAAACCTCAATCTACGACGACCTTGATCTGCCCGATGAACACGATTCGACGGATGCCGCAAAAGCCCGCCGCCCTGTGAACATTTTTTGGATCCTGGTGGGAGTTGGAATGTTGGTTTTACTAGGCTTGGCCGCCCTGGGATTAAGACTATGAATTTCCAATGGAAGTCACTCGACCGCTGTTCTGATGCGGGACTGCTGATCATCCGCGGTGGCATCGGCGCGTTATTCATGTGCGTGCACGGATTTCCCCGTCTGATGGGCGGTCCCGACAAATGGAAATCCACGGGCCGTGCGCTCAGTTATCTCGAAATTGATTTCGGACATACGGCGTGGGGTTTCGCCGCCGCGCTCGTCATGACGGCCGGAGGCGCACTGATGATTCTCGGCCTCGCGCACCGGCCGGTCTCACTCGCGCTTTTCGTGACCATGGCGGTCGCCTCGATTTGGAAATATTACCCCTTCGCCGGCTGGGATGCCGCCGCGCATCCGGCCGCAATGACCATCGTGTGCCTTGGGCTGCTTTTCACGGGACCGGGGAAATACTCGATCGACGCGAAATCCTGATTTTTCGGGCAACGGGTTTGAGTTGCGCAGGTCCGAGTGAATCTTACCGGACACATGGCGTGGGATGTTCAATTTCGAAATGGTCTGTGGCTGCCGCAAGCCGGCTGGTGGCTCGACGCGCACCATCCCGTCGACCGCTCCTTCGTTTCCCACGCGCACTTTGATCACCTCGCCCCGCATCGCGAAATCCTGTGCTCGGAAGGCACCTCAAAACTGATGGGCGCGCGCATGCCTGGCGAACGTCGCGAGCATATCCTGCCCTTTAATCAGACGGAATCGCTCACACCGGAGATCGCGGTTACCCTGTATCCGGCGGGACACATTTTTGGCTCCGCACAAATTCTTTTGGAGCACGCCGAGCACGGGCGTTTGCTCTACACCGGCGACTTCAAACTTCGCCGAGGACTTTCCGCCGAAGTCTGCGACACTCCACGAGCCGATCTCGTGATCATGGAGACCACGTATGGGCGCCCCCACTACGTTCTGCCACCCACAGCGGAGGTGATCAGCGCGATCATTCACTTCTGCCGGCAGACGATCGAAGACGGGGAAACGCCCGTATTGTTCGGTTACAGTCTCGGCAAGAGCCAGGAAATTTTGAGTGGTCTCGCTGGCGCGGGGCTGCCCGCGATGCTGCATCCGCAAACCCTCAAACTCACTCGAGTCTACGAAGAGCTGGGCATGAGCTTTCCGCCTTACCGGGTTTTCGATGCCGACCAACTCGCCGGCCATGTCGTGATTTGTCCGCCGCAAAGTCCGGCGTCATCTTTCATCAAGAAAATCCCGCACCGGCGCACCGCCATGATCACCGGTTGGGCACTCGATCCGGGCGCCCGGTTTCGCTATCAATGTGACGCGGCCTTCCCGCTCTCCGACCACGC
The DNA here is from genome assembly GCF_007559335.1 of Rariglobus hedericola. NCBI lineage: Bacteria > Pseudomonadati > Verrucomicrobiota > Opitutia > Opitutales > Opitutaceae > Rariglobus > Rariglobus hedericola. Next base: position 458,451 of record NZ_VMBG01000001.1, on the reverse strand, counting down.
CGATTACGACGACCTGTTGCGCTTCGTCGACCTCGTGCAACCCCGACGCGTGCTCACGTTGCACGGTTTCGCGAGCGACTTTGCCCGCACGCTGCGCGATCGTGGAATCGAGGCTTGGGCGATCGGACAGGACAACCAGTTGGAAATGCCGCTAACACTCGGATTCCCTGAAAATCCCGCTCCTCGACCAACGGCAGCAACACCGGAAGCCGCCTTTGCGTCCGACTCACTGGATAGTTTTGCGCAAACCGCCGAGCAGCTCAAATCACTCTCGGGGAAACTTGATAAAATCGCGTTGCTGGCCCGCTATCTCGCGAGCTTGGGAAATGAAGACGCCGCGCTCGCCGCGTTGTATTTTACCGGACGTCCCTTTCCACAGACGGAGAGTCGTGCGCTGAATCTAGGATGGTCGGTCATCAAGCGCGCCTTGCTCGACGTCACCGGCTTAAACGAAGGGGATTACCGGCGCGCTTATCTGCGTTACAGTGACAGCGGCGATACGGCGGAAGCGATTCTCGCCGGACATACCGAGCCGCAACCGACACCGCTTACGGACATCGCCCAACTCCTCTGCTCGCTCGCCGACGCGCGCGGACCTGCAGCCAAACTTTCCCTCCTTCAAGAACGACTGCGCGCCCTTTCGCCCGCCGCCGCAAAATATCTCATCAAGATTATCACCGGCGATTTGCGCATCGGCCTCAAGGAAGGCCTCGTCGAGGAAGCCATCGCCGCGTCCGCCAGTCGTCCCGTTGAAACGGTGCGCGAAGCCAATCTGCTTTGCGGCGATATTGCCGAGGTCGTGCGCGCCACTCGAGAAAACCGGCTGGAGCAAATCCAGCTGCAGGTTTTTCACCCGTTACAATTCATGCTGGCGAGTCCGGAGCCCACGGCGGGCGCGATTCTCCAACGACTCGGCGCCCCCGTCTGGCTGGAGGAGAAATACGACGGCATCCGCTGCCAGGTTCACAAACATGGCGGACGAGTTGAATTATTCTCCCGCGATCTCCACCGCATCACCGCGCAGTTTCCCGATCTGGCCGCCGCCGCGCACACGCTTCCGGGTGACTTCATCATCGACGGCGAGTTGCTGGCGTGGCGCGACGGACGCGCCCTGCCCTTCGCCGAACTCCAAAAACGCCTCGGTCGCAAAGGGGACGATTTTTTCCTCGGCGAGGAAATCCCTGTATCCGTTTCCTGTTACGACCTGCTTTGGCGAAACGGTATCAACCTTTTGAAAACCACGCTTGCCGGTCGCCGCACCGCACTGGCCGCATTGCTCGCCATCAGTCCCGTCGCGAACACGCGTTTCACGCTCGCCCCCGTGCAGCAGGCGCGCACCGAAGTCGAAATCGAAGCGGCCTTTCTAGCCGCCCGCCAGCGGGGCAACGAAGGACTGATGGCCAAGGATCCGCTCAGCGCCTACACACCGGGACGACGAGGACTGGCTTGGTTGAAACTCAAAAAAGCCTACGCGACAATCGACGTGGTGGTCGTCGGCGTCGAATACGGCCATGGCAAACGAAAGGGCGTGCTCAGCGATTACACGTTCTCGATCCGTGACGAAGCGAGCGGCCGGTTGCTCACGATCGGCAAGGCGTATTCAGGCCTCACAGACGTAGAGATTGCCGAACTCACCCGACATTTTCTCGAAAATACCATCGAGGAAAAAGGCCGGTATCGCAGCGTGGTTCCGGATACCGTGTTGGAGATAGCCTTCGACTCCATCCAGCCGAGCAAACGCCACGAAAGCGGTTATGCGCTGCGCTTTCCCCGCATCGCGCGGATACGCACCGATAAGACCGTGGCCGAAATCGACACCCTCGCGACGTGCGCACGGCTGGCGGCTGGGGCATTCATCACCGCACCCGAAGACGTCCGTCCTGATTAACATGGACGATCACACATCCGTTGCGTTTTGATCTTCGTCACGCCCCACCGATGACCTTCATCCACCGATTTCTGCCGGCGATTTTGTTGGTGCTGCTCGCGTTTTCACCAACCGCACGAGCTAACGAATCGGTCGAAGTGCTCAAACCCGGCGAATCGCTCACCTACCGCGTTGGCTGGGGATTATTGGGCCATGCCGGCGACATGAAGGTCACCGCGACTGAAGAGACGATCGCCGGCCGGTCGCACACGCGCATGACCACCACCAGCGCGACCCAGGGATTCGTGCGGTTGCTTTACCGTTTCGACGGCGAGGCACAGATGTTGTTCGACGCGCACGATGGACGTCTGCTCAACGCCACCGCCACGACGCAGGCCAAGAAAAACAAAACCAACGCCTCCATCACCTTCGACTACACCAAGAACGAAGCGAGTTACGTCGATCACCTGGAACCCGCGCGCAACAGCTCGTTTCCCATGCCCGAGGGCATGCCAATGGATTTCATCACCAGCCTGATTCAGACCCGCTCCTGGGCGCTCGAACCCGGTCAGTCCCGTGATGTACTCGTGTTATTCGACAAGGATTTCTACCAGCTCCGAATCACTGCCGAGCGCGAGGAAACGATCTCCACGCCCTCCGGAAAACGCAAAACCGTGCTGCTGATGCCTCGTATGATTGGCGAACCCAAGGGTATGTTCCGCCGTGGTGGCGAAGTGCGCGTATGGGTGTCGGCCGACGCCGACCGCCTGCCCTTGCGATTCGAGGTGAAGCTCAAAGTCGGCACCGCTTACGCCGTGCTCACCGACTACCAGCCGCCCGCAAAACCGTGACCGCGGCCGGCGCGTAATAAAAGCGCCACGGTTTCGCCGCCCATTCAGCTCCCGCATAGGCCACGCCGATGCGAGCCGTGGCTTTGATCGCGCCCCGCGGCACCTTGAAACCATCATCTTCAAGCCATAGTCCCGTGGTGCGCGCGGCGGGTTTCGCATTAAAACGCCGGTCGATCCCGAGGAGCTTCGTCAGCCGGCCGGGGCCGGAAATCCCTTCGACACCGCGAATCAAAATTGCCGACGGCTGGTCTGCCGGGCCGGTGACGAGATTGAGCATCTCGTGCACGCCATAGCAGAGATAAACATACCACACACCGCCGGCGGCATACATCACCTCGGTCCGGCGCGTGCGGCCTTTGCTCGCATGGCAGGCGAGATCGGTTTCACCGTGATAAGCCTCGACCTCGCAGATTCGGCCCCGACGCACAACTCCATCAGCGCCCGTGGCGACGAGCACCTTGCCGAGGAGACTGCGGGCCAATGCAACCGTATTTTTGGATCGGACGACTTTGGCTTCTATTACGGGAGGCATGGCATTAACAGGGAGGTCAGTTTTTAACCGCCCCACGCCCGCCATGTCCACCTCGACGCTCCGTCACAATCTGCGCCATTGCACCTATGATGGCATTGCGGCGACACCGATTGTTTATCTGCTGCAACCGGGCAACTTCATCATCGCGGCCCTGTTGGTGGAAATGTTTCAACTGCCGCCGGCAACTTACGGCCTGATCGCGTCGCTGCCGTTTTGGGGTAATTTTGCCCAGGCGTTTCTGATGCCGCTGGTGAACCGCTCCTATTCGCCAAAAGCGGTCTCGGTCGCGTCCTCTTCGTTGCAAGCGCTGTGCTGGGCAATCATGGCGGTGATGCTTTCGTTTCTACCCATCGATCAACCGCAGATCAGTGGCCGCTGGTTCATCACTTTGTTCGCGGTCTCGGCCGCGGTGACCGCGCTGACCGGTGTGAGCTGGATGTCGTGGGTGCAGGAATGGGTGCCGGTGCGCCTGCGCGGCAAATATTTCGGCCGCCGCAACCGCCTCCTGCAGGTTGCCCAGATCTTGTTTCTCGTGCTCTCAGGCTGGTTGATCGGCGAACTCAGCGGTTCGATCGTGGCCTTCCAGGTCGTCCTCGGCAGCGCGGTGGTTTTACGGGTGGCATCGGTCCTGTTGCAGCGAAAAATCCACGCCGAAATACCCGTCAACGACCGAGCCGAGACCCGTATTCCGTGGCGCGATCAAGTGCGGGCGTTGCTCGAGACCAAGCCGTTTCTCTGGCTGGTGTCCTACGGTGCGGCGTGGGGATTTGCCGCGAGCACCTTCGGGCCGTTCTACGCGATTTTCATGTATAAGCAGCTTGGCTTTTCCGTGCAGAATGTGAGCACACTGGTGATTCTCTCGAGCGTGGGCGGCGCGGTATCCGCTCCCGCGTGGGGCGCCCTTGCCGACCGGTTTGGCAACAAACCCGTGATGCTGTTTTGCATGATCGCGTGGCAGGTGCAGAACCTCCTGTGGTGCGTGCTCACGCCTGAAAACAGCTGGTTGCTTTACGGCATGTGGAGCTATGGCGGCGTCATGGGCGCAGGCTTCGTCCTTTCGTTGTTTAATCTTCAACTGAAGATCATTCCGCCGCATGCCAAGACCCTCGCCATCAGCGCCAATCTCGCGATCACGTCACTGATCACCGCGATGGGCCCGATTGTAGGCGGCGAAATCCTCCAGCATCTTCTGCAGGGCAACAGCTCGCCCATTGAGGTTTATCATCAGGTTTTTCTGGTGCTCCCGGTGATGGCCTTGCTCGCCTGCCTCCTGCTCACACGCGTCCACGAACGCGCTTCCAGTCCGCTCTCCAGCGTCGTCGGCGCCATGCGCAACATCCGCACCCTCGGTGGTGTTTTCGGGCTCAGTATTTTGGTGGACTACGTGTTCATCAAACCATCGCCGTCCGCCAAAAAACAAAAGCTTTGAGCCATTTGACCGGACGGACGGCTTCACTGTCGCACGGCCAACCTTGGCTTGAACATGGCACACGTCTCGCTCAAGCCTTTGCCTGCTTCATATATTACGAAGCTTCCGCATTCAGGCGACGTTCTCCGCTGTAATTTAGCCCGAACCACTTTCGCTCAACACGGTCCTCTCCACAGTCCCACTTTATGAAAAAAACATTCCTCATCATCCTCATTCTACTTTTCATCCTCTCGCTGGGCGGCCTCATCAGCTATCGTTCCTACAAGCAAAAGGCCGAGCAAAGTAACCAGGACAGAATCGCCGCCGCCGAAAAGGCCGATGCCGAACGCCGCCAGTCCGAAGCCGCCGCCGCCGAGGCTGAAGCCGCCCGTCTCGCCGCTGAAAAATCCCGCAAGGATGCCGAGTCCGCCACCGCCGAACTCGAACGCCGTCGCGCCTCGCAAGCCGCCGCCGAGTCCGCCCGCCTCGCCGCCGAAGCCGAACTGGCCGCCGCCGCCGCAGAACGCACCAAGGCCGCCAAGGAAGCTGAAGGTCTCGAAGGTCGCGCCAAGGCAGCCGCCGATCTCCGCGCCAAGGAAGCCGCCGCAGTTGAAGCGGCCCGTCGCGATGCGCTGGCCAAACTCGCCGCCGCCGAACAGGAGAAGCAGGACGCCGCCGATCGTGAGGAGGCCCGTCTCGCCGCTCTCAAGGCACAGGAAGCCAAAGAGGCCGAACTCGCCGCCAAGCCTGTCGTGCTGTTGCCCCGCGCCGTCATGGCTCCCGACTACAAGCGCCGCGAACATTACTACATGCAGGTCGACATTCTAAATGCGGAAGCCAAGGAAGCCGCCGCACCGAAAAAGACCCCTTGAGGTCACGGCAATTACTCAAGGCTCCTGCCCGCAAAAAAGGCGACGGTTGAAACCGTCGCCTTTTTTATGTCCATCGCCCGACGTCTCAGAAACCCATCACGCTCTCCGGCGCCTTGCCCTGCTGTTCTTTCTTTTGCAGCTCCGTCTCGCGGTCACGGATCTCCTTCGCGACCTTCTGCTGCTCGACGACATAGTTATCCAGCCGCGTGGAAAAAATCATCAGCCAGTTGCCCTTTTGCTTCGCCCGCATCGAGCCGTCTTCCAACTCGTAATCATAACCGATGCCATTGGTGCCGCCGCCTTCGCTCGACAGTTTCTTCCACGAGGAAGCGCCGCGATTGGCACTCAACAAAGCACGCACTTCGAATTCGTTGAGTGATTCGCCCACGCGTTGATAAGCCTCCGCCATGGAGCGACCGCCCGCGTAAAAAACATGGACCTTCCAGCCGTTTTCACTGCTGAGCTGGTTCGCGAGCGCCGACTTCCAGTAAACACCTTCAGCCGTATCGGGCGGATAAAATTTCTTGGTCTCGTTAAACGGCTGGTCGCGCTCTTCGCGCTGACGCTCGCGTTCGGCATCCCGGTTATCCTTATCTTTTCCGCGGAAAAACGCCTTTCCCAAGTTGGGCTGCATGATGCGGCGTTCAACCGTGTCACGGGTTTCGCCCACGCGCGCAACTGCCTGACGGGTAGTGCAAAAAAAGGAGGCTACGGTAAGAAACGCGACCGCAACGCGAGGGGTAGGGGAAATATTCACAGGTGGAAAAGCTAGGTGAGTTTAGCGTCGCTCCGCTATCCAAATCCGGCGATGAATACCATCTGACGCGCGGGTTTATAAATTCCCAAATATCTACTTGCGTGACCCCGCCCAAAACCTCTTAGTTCTCCCTTTTATTTATGAAAGCGACTATCAAAACCCAAGGCCAGCAGTTCGCTGTTACCGAAGGCGACATTCTCATTGTAAACCGTTTCCCCAACACGGAAGCCGGCTCCACCGTCGAGATCACCGACGTCCTCTCTGCTGGTGAAGGCGCCGCCTTCAAAATCGGCACCCCTCTCCTCGCCGGTGCTTCTGTCACCGCCAAGATCCTCGAAAACAAGCGCGGCGACAAGGTCATCGTCTTCAAAAAGAAGAAGCGCAAGGGCCACGAAAAGAAGCGCGGCCACCGCCAGGAACTGTCCGTCATCAAGATCGAGGCCATCAAAGCCTGATCATCTAACAACCCTTTAAAGGAAAACACATCCCATGGCGCATAAAAAAGGTGCAGGCTCGACCTCCAACGGTCGCGAGAGCCACTCGAAACGTCTCGGCATTAAGAAATTTGGCGGCCAGGCCGTCATCGCCGGCAACATCATCGTTCGCCAGCGCGGCAGCAAGCTGCACGCCGGTAAGAATGTCGGCATCGGCCGCGACTGGACCCTCTTCGCCCTCACGGACGGCAAGGTCGAGTTCGACAAGGTCCACCGCAAGGTGAACATCGTCTAAACAACGATCAGGTCGCTTTCCAAAGGCGCCGGGCTTTCGAGCCCGGCGCCTTTTTGTTTGTCGCCATCGACCGATGATCACCGCTTCAACCGCGCGGTTGATACGATGCACGCCGATTTGATGCTTTCCGTTATTCTATAGGAAAAGACGCAATCCACAGAGTGCTCCGCGAAGATTATTTCGCCAGGCACGCACCGGACCCGGACGAGATTGCCACCGCGTGATCCATGCACCCGCACCAGAGGCCAAGCTTGTCGCAGTTAAGCTGCGTGCCCCGTCGGAAAAAACGCCAACTTCCCTCTTGCTCCACTGGTTCAATACCTGAACATTCTTACCTTTTCGCCGTTCGCCCGATGCGCCCGGCAGACCTTGGCAGACAAACCACTACGCATGCATAGTTTTTCCGAGCAGTGTCTCGACATGGCCCGATCGATTCTCGGCCATAACCTGGATTCCATCCAACCCGACGGCAGCATTCTGCCCGCTCCCGGCGAGGAGCCCCGTGCCGACGAACCCGGTCACGTTGCCTACACCTTAGGCGAATACTACCGCGCCACCGGCGAAACCACCCTCAAGGGCTACGATCTCATCGATCTCACCGCCCGCTGCGTGACCGCCCAGATGTTCACCGAGCCGGCCACCGAGAACGGTCTCGCCTACGCCGCCCTCGGCCTCCTGTGCTTCGGTCCCTCCAAGGAACGCAATCCCGTCTGGGAGCGTCTCGTCGAAGAGACCCAAGTCCGCATCGACAAACAGCTCCTCCATCGCAGCGACCACGACAACCACTGGCAGGCGTTCAACGTCGCCAAGGCCGTCGCCCGCTACTCGTTCGGCCTCTCCAAGAAGGACGAAACCTCCCGCCTCATCGAGCGCATGGTTGATCGCATCAACCAGACCAGCTCCACCGGTTTCTTCGACGACTCCACCGAAGGCCTTGGCGGTAATTTCAATCTCTACGGCGTGATGACGTTTGTCTTCACCCGCTCCGCGTTGCAGCTCCACGCCAACTCCGGCGTGCGCGATCGCAAGCTCCCCACCCTCCGCACCTATGCCGAGAAATACCTGAAAATGATGCCCGATCTCGTCCGTCAGGACGGTCTCGGCTGGGCCTTCGGCCGCGCCGCCGGTGCCTACGGCCAGATGCACTGCATCAGCCTCGTGCTCCAGGGTCTCCGCGATGGTTGGATCCTCGAGGACCAGAAGCCCAAATACTTCGATCTCCTCCGCCGCCTCTTCGTGTTTTTCTACCAGACTTACCTGGATCAGGAGCACGGCTTCGTCGATCTCCGCGACGAAGAGCGCACCGCCTACAGCAGCCACACCACGCGCATGGCGAATTTCGACGCCGCACGCTACCTGTGCCAATGGGCGCGCCTCGCCAAGGCCGTGCAGGTTCCGGTTCCCACCGGCGCCCCCAAGCCCCCCGAGGGCAACCGCACCGTCGGCCGTTTTGTCATCTTCGACAAATCCAACCGCAAAGAGCAGGGCCTCTTCCTTTATCGCGATGCCGAGAGCGGCCTCCACGCGCAGATCCCGCTCATCAGCTCCGGCACCACACTCACGAGCGATTCGTTGCCCTTCCCTCACTGCCCCGGCGTGTTCGACTGGCCCAACAACGTCTATGCACCGATCATGCTCCCCGAGCTCACGTTCAACGTCGGCGGCGTCGAGCAGGTCACCCTGCCCGCCTTCTACGGCAAGAACTGCGTCACCGGCCTCGGTCTGCGCAACAGCTTCTACTTCCGCTACGAGCAGCCCGAGTTGATCAACACCAAGGAGGAAATCCTCAAGGGCCTCGGCACCGTCAAAGTTCAATGGAACTTCGCCGGCCCTAAGATTAGCGCGGAGTTCACCTACACCGTGAAGCAGCAGGTCGAGCTGACCAAGTTCCGCTACGTCCTCGCCATCGCCGCGCCCCACTCGAAATACCACGTCGGCAGCGCCATCGCCCTCGGCGCCGAAGGCCACCGTTGCACCGTGCAGAAGGACGACTTCCAAGGCGTCTGGCAGGACACCGAGGTCGTCACCAACGATCCGACCTACCGCACCAACTACGGCAAGATCCACTACCTCCAGCACCTCGTGCGCGACCACCCGCTGGTCATGCGCCCGGGCCAGAGCTACCGCCTGGTGGTCAACTTCGAGCCCGATATCGTCCACACGGAAAATTGATCGGTCCGCGCAACCGCGCAAACGAAGCCCAATGACGAATGATTTTTCATCCGTTATTGGGCTTTTTCATTCGTCAGCCCGACCTTACTCATTCGTCATCACGAACGATGTTATCGAGACGAGTCATTCCCTGCCTTGACGTTCACGCCGGCCGCGTGGTCAAGGGCATCAAGTTCCAGGAATTGCGCGACGCCGGCGATCCCGTCGAGTCCGCCAAAGCCTACGACGCCCAAGGTGCCGACGAACTCGTCTTCCTCGACATCACCGCATCCAGCGATGGTCGCGGCATCATGCACGACGTTGTCGCCCGCACCGCCGAGCAATGCTTCATGCCGCTCACCGTCGGCGGCGGACTCCGTTCGCTCGAAGACATCGAACGCATGCTCAAAGCCGGAGCCGACAAAGTTTCCCTCAACACGTCCGCGATCAAAGACCCGCAACTCATCGCCGCCGCATCGAACCGCTTCGGCGCCCAGTGCATCGTCGTCGCCATCGACGCCCGCCGCGAACCCGACGGCAAATCCTGGCGCGTCTTCACGCATGGCGGCCGCAATGCCACGGACCTGAACGCCATCGACTGGGCCAAACGCGCGGTCGAACTCGGTGCCGGCGAGATTCTCCTCACCAGCATGGACTGCGATGGCATGAAAACCGGCTACGACTGCCCGCTCACCCGCGGCGTAAGCGATGCCGTCACGGTCCCCGTGATTGCCAGCGGCGGTGCCGGCGAGCTTTCGCATTTTGCAGACGCGATCAACGACGGCCACGCCAGCGCCGTGCTCGCCGCCAGCCTTTTCCACTTCGGCACCCTCACGATCCCGCAGGTTAAAGACTACCTCGCGACCCTTGAGATTCCCGTGCGCCGGTAGGCCGTCCCAACAAAGAGCATTCTTTTTTACCCATCGAATGAAAACCTCGAAGATCATTTTACTGGTGGAAGACGATCCCAATGACCGGTTCCTGTTTACGCGGGCCGCTCAAAAAGCCGGCATCACCGACCCTGTGCAATCCGCGTCGGACGGCCAGGAGGCGATCGATTATCTCACCGGCTCCGGCCCGTTTTCCGATCGTCTGCGCTATCCGCTGCCCGACCTCGTGGTGCTCGATCTGAAACTTCCGCTCGCGACCGGTTTCGAGGTGCTGAGCGCCGCCCGCCAGCACCCGGTCACCCGCCACGTGCCGGTGGTCATGCTGACCTCATCCCAAAGCGAGGCGGACATCACTCAAGCCCACGCGTTGGGCGCCAATGCTTATCTCGTGAAACCACCCAGTCCGGAAGAACTGCTGAACCTCGTTCGCTCGATCAAAGACTTCTGGCTGGCTCAAAATCGCTCCCCCAAACTCGGCGTTCACTCCGCCCCCGCGTCGCATTAATCGACCAACGCCCAATCCACTATGAGCGCAGGAATCTCTAACCAGTCCCAGTCAGCGTCCGGCCGGACATCCGGCCTCGCTCCCCATCACCGGCACTCGCGCAGCGTGCTTCCGTTGATGGTCGGTTTTGCCGTCGTCATGTTCTTCTTTCTGACGAGCAGCATCGTGGGCTACTTCAAGATTCAAACCCTCCGGGACACATCCCAAACGGTCGCTCATACCCACGAGGTGATAGTGGCCCTGGGGGATCTCTTAGCCTTGGTTACCGATGCGGAAACCGGTCAGCGCGGTTATCTACTGACGACGGACGCCCAATACCTCGTGCCCTACAACGTCGCATTGGGCAATATCGACACACGGATCGGTGAGTTGGAGCGGTTGATCGCAGACAATCCCGACCAACAAAGCATCCTCCCGATCATCAAGAGCAACATCTCCGTCAAACTGGCGGAGTTGGCCGAGACCATCGAAACCCAGCGCAGTCGCGGAGCGAATGCCTCGCTCACACTCGTGCGGTCGGATCGCGGTAAAAACGCGATGGACTCCTTGCGGCAGAATGTGGGGCGCATGATTGGAGTAGAAAGAAGCCTGCGCAATCAGCGCTTGGTTGATGCCGACGCCGCTTTTAAGACTGCAGTCTGGAGCACCGTGTCCGTCAGCTTGGTTGGTCTGATTCTGGCCAGCGTGATTACGTGGGTTCTGCTGCGTGCCGAGCGAGCCAAACAGCGGCAGGAATGGATTCAATCGGGTCAACTCCGGCTCGCCGAGCAGATGATCGGCGAACAAAGGCTCAACCAACTCGCCGAAAGCGCCCTGCTCTTCCTCAGCGATTACCTCGGCGCACAGGCAGCCGCGATGTATGTTGAAAACGGCGATTCCTTCCAGCGTCTGGCCACCTACGCACTGCCCGAGACGGCCAATATCCCGCAGCGCATCAAACTAGGCGAAGGCTTGCTGGGACAAGTCGCCCGAGACGGAAAATCCGCCGTGGTGAAGGACGTTCCGGACGGTTACCTGACCATCGGTTCATCCTTGGGTCAGCGCCCGCCGCGGCATTTACTCATCGTCCCGGCGACCGTGGATGGCGAGGTCAACGCCGTGATGGAGTTCGGCTTTTTCCATGCCATCCCCGAACATGGCGTCGAGCTACTCGCCCGACTCGGTGAATCGATCGGCGTCGCGGTGCGTTCCGCGCAATATCGCGCCCAAGTGCAGGAATTGCTTGAGGAAACCCAGGCCCAGTCCGAGGAAGTCCAGGCCCAGAGCGAGGAGCTGCGTGTCTCGAACGAAGAGCTGGAGGAACAGACCCGCGCACTCAAAGAATCGCAGGTCACCTTGGAAGAACAGCAGGCAACGCTTGAGCAGACCAACGCCCAGCTTGAGCTTCAGGCAAAAGTCCTGGCCAAGCAAAAGGAAGATCTGCACCGCGCTGCGGCCACGCTGGAAAAACAAGCCCGCACCGTCGAACAGGCCAGCCGTTACAAGTCGGAGTTCCTGGCCAACATGTCGCACGAACTCCGCACGCCGCTTAACTCGTCGTTGATCCTCGCCAAGCTTCTGTCGGACAACAAAGCCGGTAACCTTACCGCCGAGCAGGTGAAGTATGCGCAGACCATCCAATCGGCCGGCAATGATCTGCTGGGACTGATCAACGAAGTGCTCGATCTGTCGAAGGTCGAATCCGGCCATATCGAAGTTCTTCCCGAACCCGTCGACATCAAGCGTCTCGCCGAAAGTCTTCGAGCCCTGTTCGAAACGACCGCCACCCAAAAGGGCGTGGCCTTCCGCATCGAGGTCGCCCCCAAACTGCCGGCCAGTCTCGTGACCGATTCGCAGCGCCTCGAACAGGTGCTGAAAAACCTGCTTTCCAACGCGATTAAGTTCACCGAGCGCGGCGAGGTAACCTTCGCCATCGATCGCGCCATCGACGGGCGGCTGGCGTTCTCCGTCCGCGACACCGGCATTGGCATTCCTCCCGAGCAGCAGCACATCATTTTCGAACCATTCCGTCAGGGCGACGGCACCACCAACCGCAAATACGGCGGCACCGGTCTGGGCCTCTCGATTTCGCGCGAATTGGTGCGTCTCCTCGGCGGAGAAATCCAGCTCACCAGCGAAGCCGGCAAAGGCAGTGTATTCACGGTTCTGTTACCTGAAGTTTATATCGGTGCCACCGCAGCCCCAAGCCCGGAAGAAACCTCTGGAGCGCCAGCCACGGTTTCAAGCGTCCACACGCCCGCCGCGCAACCGCACTTCGCAGACGCCCCCGTGCGTCGAATCCCCGACGACCGCGAACGCCTTACGGGGAGCAGCCGCTTCATTCTCATCGTGGAGGATGACGAATCCTTCGTAGATATCGTGGTCGATCTCGCACACGAAATGTCGTTCCAGTGCCTCGTCGCCAGCACCGCCGAAGAAGCCCTCACGTTGACGCGCCAATACCAGCCGAGCGCCGTCGTGCTGGATCTCGGACTTCCCGACAACTCGGGTCTCTTCGTGCTGGAACGGCTCAAGCAGGACGCCCGCACGCGCCACATTCCCGTGCACGTGGTTTCGGCCAGCGACTATACCGACAAGGCTCTTTCCATGGGCGCGATCGGCTACATGCTCAAACCCGTCAAACGCGAGCAGCTAGAGAACGCCTTCAAACGGCTCGAAATGCGCCTCACGCAAAAGCTGCAACGAGTGCTGATCGTCGAGGACAACGAGGTCCAGCTCGACAGCATGCGGCTCCTGCTCGGCTCGGGCGGAGTCCAAACCGTCGGCGCCAAAACCGCCGCCGAATGTCTGGAGCAACTGAAGGCCACGACCTTCGACTGCATGGTGCTCGATCTCACCCTGCCTGATGCCTCGGGCTTCTCACTGCTGGAAACCCTGTCGGCCAACGAAGACTACTCCTTCCCTCCGGTCATCGTATATACAGCGCGCGAATTGAGCGGAGCCGAAGAACAGCGCCTGCGTAAGTATTCAAAATCGATCATCATCAAAGGCGCCAAATCCCCGGAACGCCTGCTGGATGAAGTCACGTTGTTTCTTCACCAGGTCGTTTCCGACCTACCCGAGGAGAAACAAGTCATGCTCGAAAAAGTGCGTGGTCGTGACGACACGTTGGAAGACAAACGCATCCTGCTCGTCGAGGACGACGTCCGAAACGTTTTTGCGCTCACCAGCCTCTTCGAACCTTACGGCGTGAAACTTACGATCGCCCGCAACGGTCGCGAAGCGTTGGATGCGCTCGAAAAGAGCGGGACCGGCGGAGCGACCGGCGTGGACCTGGTGCTGATGGATCTGATGATGCCCGAGATGGATGGCATGACCGCCATGCGGGAAATCCGCAAACGTCCGGAGTGGAAAAAACTCCCGATCATCGCCCTCACCGCCAAAGCCATGCGGAATGACCGCGAGCAATCGCTGGACGCCGGCGCGAACGATTATCTGGCCAAGCCGCTGGACGTGGAAAAACTGCTGTCGCTAGTGCGTGTCTGGATGCCCCGATGAGAAGTGTGGCCGCCAAAACCGAGGAGATCGAGCTGCAGTTGCTGCTTGAAGCACTCTACCAGCAATACCATTACGATTTTCGTGGGTATTCGATGGCCTCGGTTAAACGCCGCGTCGCCCAGGCACTCGTGCAATTCAAGTGTCCGAGCATTTCCGCGCTGCAGGAAAAGCTTCTCCATGATCCCGGATTGGTCCCGCACTTGGTGGCCTACCTTACGGTTCAAGTCAGCGAGATGTTTCGTGATCCTTCCTACTACCGGGCGTTGCGTGAAAACGTAATTCCCCACCTGAAAACGTATCCGTCGCTCAAGGTCTGGGTCGCCGGTTGCAGCGCTGGCGAAGAGCTCTATTCGCTCGCTATTCTTTTCCGCGAGGAAGGCCTCGAAAGCCGCACGATTTTTTATGCCACCGACATCAATGCGGACGCATTAAAAAAAGCCGAACTCGGAATCTACGACTTGGATCGGGTTGCCCTCTTCACTGACAACCATCGTAAATCAGGAGGTAAATCCTCCCTCTCCGATTACTACACGGCGGCTTACGGCGGCGTGAAATTCGACAAAACTCTCCGCGAGCGAACGGTTTTTTCCGACCATAGCCTCGTCTCCGATTCGGTGTTTGCCGAAGTGCATCTCGTTACCTGCCGCAACGTCTTGATTTACTTCAACCGCGAGTTGCAGGACCGCGCGATCGGCCTGTTTGAAGACGCATTGGTGCGCCGCGGATTTATGGGTCTGGGCCTTAAGGAAAGCATGCATTTTTCCGCGCACACCGACTCATTCACTCCGTTTGTATTGGATCAGCGGATATATCAAAAGAAAGGCTGATGATGAAAACCTCGAACCTCTCCGGCTCATCATCCGCATCCGCACCGGCGGAGTGCATCGTCATCGGCGGCTCCGCCGGATCAATCGACGCGCTGATCAACATCCTGCCCGCCTTGCCGCGCGATTTTGCGCTGCCGGTATTGGTGGTGATTCATCTCCCTCCAAACGAACGCAGCCTGCTCGCCGAAATATTCGGCCCGCGTTGCCAGCTCCCCGTGAAGGAAGCAGAAGACAAGGAACCGTTGGCCGGCGGCACGATCTATTTTGCACCGCCTAATTATCACCTGCTCGTGGAATCAGACTTCACCCTTTCCCTGTCCAGCGACGAGCCCGTGTTCTATTCCCGCCCCGCCATCGACATCTTATTCGAAACCGCCGCCGATGCCTATGGCAATGGATTGAGAGCCGTGGTGCTGACCGGTGCAAGCAGCGACGGTGCCGCCGGGCTTCGTGCGGTGCACCGGGTCGGCGGACTGTGTTTCGTGCAACGGCCGGACACGGCCGAGGTGTCACTGATGCCTCAGAGCGCACTTGAGGCCTGTCCCGCCGCGCGGTCACTCAACGTTCAGCAAATCGCGCGTGAACTCAGCGCCCAAGCCGGCATTCGTCCCCATCTTACGTGAACGACGCCATGCCCGAGACCCACGTCATCAAGTTTCTGATCGTCGATGACCTCGATCCCAACCTGCTCGCGTTGCGTGCGCTGCTGCAACGCGATGGTCTGGAAATCCTCCAGGCCCGCTCCGGGTCGGAGGCCCTTGAATTGCTCTTGGTCCACGAAGTCGCACTGGCGATTCTCGATGTGCAAATGCCCGGTATGGACGGATTCGAGTTGGCGGAGTTGATGCGTGGCACCGAGCGCACCCGCCGCGTGCCCATCATTTTTCTTACTGCCGGTGCCGTGGACATGCAGCGACGCTTTCGCGGCTACGAACTCGGCGCGGTGGACTTTCTGTTCAAACCCATCGAGCCCCACATTCTGCAAAGTAAAGCCGGCGTTTTCTTCGAACTGGCGAAGCAGCGCGAACACCTGCAGGCCGCACAACTGAAACTATCTCACTACGCAGCCAACCTGGAAAAAATCGTCGAGGAGCGCACCGCGCAGCTGCAGGAAACCGTTCAAGAGCTGGAGGCGTTTTCCTACAGCATCGCGCATGACATGCGTGCGCCGTTGCGCGGAATGCAGAGTTTTTCGCGCCTTCTTCTCGAGGATCACGCCGCCGGTTTGGACGCCACGGGAGTTGATTTCCTCCAGCGTATCGCCGGTTCGGCCAATCGTCTTGATGGGCTCATTCGCGATGTTCTCGACTACACCCGCGTGCTGCGTGCCGACGTGATCTTGGCTCCCATCGATTTAAATCTACTGCTGGCCGACATCCTTGCGACTTACCCGAATCTGCATCCAACCAACGCGGATATTCGCGTGACGGGAACTCTGCCCAAGATTCTCGGCCATGAGGCGTTCCTCACGCAGTGCCTTTCCAACCTGTTGGGCAACGCGGTGAAATTTGTCCGTCCGGGTTTGATGCCTCTCGTGAAAATTTGGGCGCAATCCCCCTCCCCCTCAATCGTGCCTGATCACTCGGGTCCGGATTTCGTAAGACTCTGGATTGAGGACAACGGGATCGGCATCGCTGAAAAGGATCGTGTGCGCATTTTCCGCATGTTCGAACGCATCCACCCCGCCGATAAATATGATGGCACGGGCATCGGTCTCACCATCGCCCGCAAGGCCGCGGAACGCATGGGTGGAAGCATCGGGGTCGACCCCGAATCCAGCAAGGGCACCCGCTTTTGGATTGATCTCAAAATAGCCGGACCGAGTTCTCAAGCATCCGTAGATTAAGCATACTAGGTTCGCCTGGCTGTTCGTAGCGAATCAACCGCCGGAACCGCTCCCCTGCTTCACAGCAGTCCCTTGGCCTTCGCGAAGGCCGTCATGTCCGCTGGCAACGGTGCCCGGAACGTGAATGGAAGTCCCGCGGGCTCCAGTCCGATCTCGGCGCAGTGCAAGGCCTGGCGGTCCATCAGGAGTTTTGCCTCAAGTGCGGGCGTCCAGCCGTGGTCGATGAACTCAAGGTAGTGCCTTGAATCGGGTCCGTAGATTTTATCGCCCACCACGGAGTGACCGAGCCACTGGAGATGCGCGCGGATCTGGTGCTTGCGACCTGTTTCCAGATCGGCGCGCACCAGGGAAAACCCATTCGCGACCGCCTCGCTGGAAAAATGCGTGATCGCCGCCTTGGCCTCCATGTCGCCCAAGCGCACCACCGCGCTTTTCACAAACACCGGACTGTGCAGATCTATGCCGAGCGGTTGATCGACCGTCACAGGATCACGCAATTCGCCCCACACGATCACCTGGTAACGTTTGGTGACGCGACGCTCCTGCACAGCCTTCTGCAGGCGGGACGCCATCTTCGGATCCTTCGCGAGGACGATGATGCCACTCGTCTCACGATCGAGACGAAACACCAGATGCACTGTAGGCAATTGCGTGTATTCGCGTGCCGCGCCGACGAGGCTCGACCACGGACCGGCCTTCGACGGATGACACACCACGTCACCGGGCTTTGAGATGATCAAGAGGCGGTCGTCCTCATGCACGATCCACGTTTTCAATTCTTCCGGTCCGATCATGCGCACCGTGCCCTCGCGCGGTTCTCCGCGACGCGGCGGCCAGGCGCACGCGCGGATGTCGTAATCGACCGGCTCCGGCGCGGGCTTGGCCGGCGCCGCATTCAGCGCAGGTTCCTCGCTCACGAGGACACCTTGCTGAGGCGCCACCGCGCCAGGATTTTTGCGCTGATACGCGAGACAAACGGTTTTGGAAACTTCGATGCAACCGCCGCCATCACCTTGTTTTTCCAGCCGGTGACAACCTGAGCTTTGCCTCGCGCCAGCGCCTGCAACGCTTCGCTCACAACCTGTTCGGTGGTCTGTCCGAGCGAATCCGCAACCGATCCTTTCTTGAGTCCCGCGCGGCGAAAAAATTCCGTTGAAGTCGGCCCGGGGCAGACCGCCAGCGTGCGCACACCGGTGCCGCGCAACTCCTCATTCAAGGCGAGACTCCAGTGCAACACGAACGCCTTGCTCGCACCGTAAGCCGCCAGATAAGGCGTGGGTTGAAAGGCCGCCGTCGAGGCCACCGTAATGACCGCACCACTGCGCGTTTTTAAGCACGGCAAGAGACGTCCGGTAAACTCCACCACCGCCCGCACGTTCACATCGAGCATCTCCAATTGGTGTCCCAGATTCGGCTCGGGAAACACCCCATACGCACCTAAGCCGCTGTTGTTGATCAACAAAACCGGCCCCTTCGGCGCATGCTCGGTTAGAAGGCTTAATACCGCGTCGGCGCCAGCGCTGACCTCATCATGCTTCGACAAATCGCAGGGAACATGGCGCAGGTTAAGCTGACTCACATTTATGGCCGGAACGCGTCTTGAAAGATTGCAAATGAGCACCCCGGGGTGCACCGTCGCTATCAGCTCAATGAAGGACTTTCCAATACCGGAAGATCCGCCCGTCACGATGACGGCCGCATACTTTGTGACTTCTTCGCTTAGCGAGGACATGGCCACGAGCAGGCTACCAATTTCAGGCTAGGTCTAACCAAAAACATACCGCAGTCATGAATAGACAAAATAATACGCAGGAAGTGATCGTTTCAGGTATTCACCTCGAACTAACCCCGTCCCTCAAAACTTTCGTTCAAGACAAGTCGGAACGCCTGTTCCGCCATCAGGAGCGAATTATCCGCGTTCGCGTGGAACTTGAATGCGACTCCAAGCAGGCCGTCGCCCAGCGCTTCACCGCCAAAGGCCACATACAGATTTTCGGCCCCGACATGAACGCCTCCGTCTCGTCGGATGAGTGCCACAAGGCCGTCGCCATGCTGATCGATAAACTCGACCGCATGCTCGAGCGCCGTTCGCACATGGTAAAGGCCAAGCGCCAGCACGTTCGCGTAACCGATCTGGAAGCCGCCGCGCCGGAAACGATGTGATCCGGTCAGTGTAGTCAGAGCTCAAACCCGCCGCTCCTAGCCCGGCGGGTTTTTTATTGTCTGATTTCGCGAGGCTAGCGACCGCGTTGAAACGAGGATGATTCAGGCCCGTAAAAACCAGCCCGATAAAATCTCCAAATTCGCGCTTGCACTCGCCGTTTAAAAACGGCTTTTTCACTCCTCCTCAGCGCAGCCTTAGCTCAACTGGATAGAGCATCTGACTACGAATCAGAAGGTTTGGGGTTCGACTCCCTAAGGTTGCACCATTTTTAGCCCGCCGGTCTTTAATCAGACCGGCGGGCTTTTTCGTAACTACCTTCCGCCAAAAGCGTTCGCCTGCCCGTTACTTCTGCGGATAAATCAGCACGCGGTCGTGCACCAGCAGCAGCAGGTCTTTCTTACCGTCACCCGTAACATCAGCCACGATGGCTTCGCGCGGCTCCAAGGCCTCGCCGCGGCGACCTTGATAATGGTCGTCCGTCTCGAAGACCTTGAAATGCACGCGGCTCACCCACGCTTTGGACGACTCATCGCGCGCCAGCACTTCGACCACGCTGTTGTCGGGATCCAGCGTAACTAATTCGACTTTGCCGTCATCGGTCAGGTCGCCCGCGATCACGTCGCTGTAATTAATCTCCGGCAAATCAGTCGTGTAGGTCTCGACCGAGCGCGCCGTGAAATCACCGCGATCCAGCGGCATCCACCAGAAGCGGTCTTTGCCCAACAGGAACAACTCCG
This sequence comes from Rariglobus hedericola, assembly GCF_007559335.1. Classification (NCBI taxonomy): domain Bacteria; kingdom Pseudomonadati; phylum Verrucomicrobiota; class Opitutia; order Opitutales; family Opitutaceae; genus Rariglobus; species Rariglobus hedericola. The sequence continues at coordinate 438,817 of NZ_VMBG01000001.1, read as the reverse complement.
ACTGGCGCCCGCCCTTCCCCGTGGCGCGCACTTCGGCCCCCACCACGTCAATGCGACCGACCGGCACGGCATCAACGACTTCATAAACGCCCTGCTTGTTCGCGCGCAGGCGCTGGAACTGCTCCCCCTTGCGGTCGTAGAGCAACACCTCGGAGCGTCCGCCTTTTGGCGTGGGAATCACAAACGATGCCGTGATCTCCGCCGTCGTGTCGCGCGCGTTAAACTGATCGATGACTGTCAACGCACCCTTCGCATCCAGGCTGAGTGCGCGCGTGAATCCACCGGTGCTCACTAACAACGCCTGCTTGCCGTCACCGGCCGGATCGCCGCTCGAGACCGCGCTCGCGTCGAGATTGTCCACGAGTCCTTTGCGGAAACCCGCGCCCGCACTTGCATCCGTGAAGCTACCATCGGCGTTTTGCAGAAACAGGCGCATCGAATCGAGCGGCGTAAACACCGCCACATCGAGACGTCCGTCCTGGTTCGCATCGATCAATCGCAAGCCGCGCGGATCGGTCTTTAATCCGGTCAACTCCACCGTGCGCAGAATAACCGGCGCACCTTCGCTGTTGCGCGCGAGCACATCGAACCAGCGTTTTCCTTTTTCTTCGCGAAGCACGACGATGGACAACTTGCCCTTGCCCATGACATCGCCGGCGGCAACCGCCAGCGGACGCCCCGTTCCCGGCAGAGGTTGCGGATAATCCAGACGGCCCTCGGCATTGACCGACGCAACGCCCACCGACTGCTCCTTCAAACTCGCCACGATCAAATCGGCGCGACCGTCCCCCGTCCAATCACCCGCGGCGAGACTGCGCACATCCGCAAACGACGGAAAGCGCTCCGCCGTGGTGAACCCGCCGTCCGCCTGACGGAAATAAATGAAGACCTGCGCGCCATCGGCATCACTCACCGCGATGTCTTCGCGGCCGTCCGCATTGAAATCACCGAACGCATACGATGCCGGCGTCTTGCCCGACGTGCGCGGAGTAAACACGCGCGGACGCAGCACGGGGGCCGCGCCGTCTTTACCCTTTTTGGCCGTCTCCAGATTGAAGAACTCCAGTTGCCCGGTGCGCTGCTGGGCGAACACCAGTCGCGCCGGTTGTTTCGCTTTCGCATCGGCCGGAGCGAGAACCTGCAACGTGCTGCGCGCCGATTTAATCGAATACGCCTGCTCGGGACCGAACTGCGCCTGCGCGTTTTGCAGGCGGACGCGAAACGCATCACGCGGACTGTTGCTCAGATAAACGATATCCGGACGCCCGTCGCCATCCACGTCGAAGAGCTCGAGGCCATAGCAATTCTCATCGGCCAGCGGGAAACGCTGCGGCGAGGCCAGTTCGCCGGCCTCGCTCTGATAAAACACCACGAGTTCCTTCAGCCCGAGCATCACCAAATCCGTGCGACCGTCGCCGTTCAGATCGGCGAGACGCAGGCTGCCGGGAGACTGGATCGGGCCCGGGGCTTCGCTGAGTTTCACTTCGCGCCACGTGCCTTCCTCTTCCTGATACCGCACGGTCAACGCCTGCGGATCACCACTGTAGGCGAGATCGGCGCGGCCATCGCCATTGAGGTCGCCCGCCACCAGATCATACATCGTCACACCGGTGGTGACCCGCTCACGACGGAAACGCGCATCCTCCACGACGGGTTCCCAGCGGTTGGCATTGGCGGATTTCGTCGCGACCTCGCGGGCCTCACCCGGTTTGAGTTGATAAAGAATATCGATGGTCGAGCGGTCATTGTTCGCCACGAGCACATCGAGCAGCTTGTCGCCGTTCATATCCACGGCTTGAAGCACGCGGGTATTCCAATCGAGTTTCTGCACCTCGGGTCCGCTCAACGCGACTTCAGGCGCCGCCGCGTGCAAAGAAGCAACTGCGAGCAAACAGACGGCACCGAGACGGCCGTTAAGAAGAGATGAACTCATGGCTGTGGATGAACGATGCGGGTCTTGGTGAAGAGGCCTTCCGGCGTCTTGAGAACATAGCCGCCGCTCAATCCCCAGTAACGGCCGATCAACTCGGCATCGGGACGGGCGGAGATATCAACGTGCTTCTTTTGATCGGCTTCGTCGACGCCTTCATTTTCAGCGGTTTGATACTGAACCGCCATCTCGATCAGCGAATCGACGATGAAGCGCATATCCTGCACCTGAATGCCCACCGCATCAGCCGGGAAATTAGCGACCACGGCCTTCACGTCATCCCGTTTCCAGAACAGACCTTGATTGGACGACATGCCTTGGAGTGCGCTCTCCACGCTCGCTGCAGAGCCCACGCCAAGGAGAAATGTGCCGTTGGCGATCGCGTAAGAAAATCCGCGGCGCGCCTTCATGCCTTCCGGGGTCGGCGGCAGGTTGAGCGTATAAAGCGTGTTACCGAGATAATCGCGCTTGGTGAACATCTGGTCCGCGGCGGGACCAGCCAGACGCTTGAGCGCCTCGACGGCTTTGATGAACGTGGCTTCGTTGGCCAGCGTCATCGCGAACAATTGATCCATGTCGGTCCAAGCCGGAACGGAACCATCGGGCGTGCCCGAGGGAATCACATATGCCGTCACGATGTCTTCACCGAGGCTGCCGATCAAATCGCGTTCGATATCGATGCCGATTTTTTTATTAAACGCACGGATCTGGCCCTGGGCCATGCCGGACATCATCGGGCTGATCGACTCCAGCAACTCAGCCAGCGCGGCATACGCCTTCGGCACGCTGAAACGGCCCGTGGAAACGCTGGGCCACTTGGCCGCGATCCAATCCGGACGCAGTGCCGTGCCCGGCTGATAAGCGATCAACTTCACGAGTCCGCGCTCCTCAGTGTAGGTAAGGCCGAAATCCATGTTCGTCTCGTTAGCACCGGTCTCCAGCGAGAAATAACTTTCACCCAACACGTCCAATCCCAGCGCATTCAGGACCGCCTCGGAATCGATGCCCATCATGTTCGGCTTTGCGGCCGATTTCGCCTTGGACTCGGCCACCGCGTCACGAACCAACGGATACACCGCGGGGAAATTAACATAGACCAGAGCCTGCGCTTGGCCCACGCGCTGGCGGGTGCGCAGATAACGCTCGGTCTTGCCCAATGCCGCGTTCACTCCGCCTTGCTTTAACGCATCGATGGCGGCGAACACGCGCTCTTTGTCCAAGCTGATGAACCAGAGACCGTCCGACATCGCCCACGCGAACGAACCGGGAGTCTTGATCTCGTCGGCTTCGTCTTCCGTGGCATCGTCCGTTTTTTCATCGGTCGCTTTTTTCGCCAGCGGGCGGATGTGGACCTTTACGCCGGAGAACAATTCGGTCTCCTCCTGCAGCGATTTTTTAGCGAGAGACTCGGCGAGGATTTTCTCGATCTTCTCGCTGTCGTCACCAACCTCGAGCACGGCCAAGAACGGCGGCGGCGATTTCTTTTCCATCGTGGAAATCTTGAACGAAGGCACCGCGATCAGGACCTCACCCTTGGCGAGCGCCAGCAATTCGCGCACCGTGAGGCCGGTCGCGGTTTTCGTCTCGGCATCCCACTCGTCGATTTTGATCTCCTCGCGGAAGGGCGTGAGGAACTTAACGACTTGCGGATCATTCCAGGTTTTTGCGAGCGGGCCGGCATCCCAGCCGCGCAACAACGCGGGCGCATCGCTTACGGAAACCACGGCGAGCGTCTGGTCATCAACCAGGTTAACCAGCGGCACGGCGGGCACCGCGATGAGCAAGGAGGCAGAGGTGAAAAACGCGGATGCAATGATGGGTCGGATCATAAAATGGATTTAAAAGAGGGCTCAGGGTTTGGTCGGTTTATCGGACGTGGACGCTTTCACCGGTTGCGGGGGCTCGAGATAACGGTAGCCGGCGTTCGGATTACGCGGATCAAAGGCAAAAGCGTCACGATGGCTGAGAAAGTTTTTTAAGACGCCGGTGGGAATCGCGAAGTTCAGGCCTTCGACACCGACTTCCATGGCCTTCATGTTATTCACGCCCACGACCTCGCCGCGCAGATTGAACAACGGCCCGCCGGAGTTGCCCGGATTGATCTGCGTGGTGGTCTGGATGTAAAGCTGGCCGTCGAGCGGTCGCGTGCGTGCGCTCACGATGCCTTGGGAAACCGTGCGATCGAGACCGAGCGGGCTGCCAATGGCGAAGACGGTCTGTCCGTCATTGAGCGAGGCGCCGTCACCCAACGCCACGGTCGGGAAAAGCACCGGGCCGGCGTCCTCGATCTTCAACAGCGCGAGGTCGAGGCGAGAATCGAGGGCGACGATGCGGACTTTGTTATACTGCACTTTTTCCAGCTCGGTCGCGCCGCGGCGGAACTGTGTGACGGTGATATTGTATTCACCGGCGATGACGTGCTCGTTGGTCACGATGTAGCCGGACGAATGAATAAAAAAACCGGAGCCGAGTCCGACGGGTGTGCGAATGAGCACCACTGCTTCGCCAACCCGGTCCACGTTTTCTTTCACGGAGAACACCGAGGGATTGGTGGCGACGCGGTAGAGATCGACGTTGTCGGGCACCACGGCGATCCCACCCTTTTCGACCTTGGCGGTGAGCGATTCGATCTCGTCGCGGGGAACCGTCACGACGGTGAAACCGAGATCCACCACGATGCGGTCGGGTTTTTCGGCGAGCACTTCGGCCTCGATGGTCGCACCGCTTTTTAACTGCACCGTGCTGATCGCCCACACCGGAACAGTCAGCAGAGAGAATGCCGCTCCAAGCACGGCCAAAGGATGAATCGTCATGAGAAAAAGAATTAGGAAGTTTTGACCGGTTGACGCAGCGTCCACAATTGACGCGCCTGCCGGATGGTTTCGCCCAGGACTTCGGGTGTGAGTGCTTGTTTCGGATCGTCGCCGATTCCCTTGCTCGGCTGGACGTGAGCCTCGATGCAAAGGCCGTCGGCGCCGTAAGCGACCGCCGCGAGGGCGCAGGCGGGAACGTAGGAAGCCTTGCCCACCGAGTGCGACGGATCGACGACTACGGGCGCCCAGGTTTTTTCCTTCAGCAGCGGCGTGATGCTTTCGTCGGGATGATTTCGGTAACCGTCGAGCGCCGGAGCGGTGCCGCGCGGACAAAGGAGCACGTTGGGATTGCCGAAACTCACGATGTATTCCGCGGCGGAAATGAACTCGCTAATCGGCCCCATGTGCAGGCCGCGTTTGAGGAGGACGATGGTTTTGCGATCGGCAACGGCGCGGCCGATGGCACGGAGCAGCGAGTAGTTGAGGGCGTTGCGCGCACCGACTTGGAGCATGTGCACGCCAGCATCGAGCGCGAGGTGCAGTTGCGTCTCATCCATAACCTCGGCATCGACCGGCAGGCCGGTGCGGCGATGCGCCTCCATGAGAATATCCAGCGACTTCACGTCACCTTGAAACGAATACGGATTGGTGCGCGGTTTCCACACACCGCCGCGCAGCGCGTTGGCTCCGGCCTCTTTCACAGCGTGAGCGGTCTCGTAGAGGAAGTTGGGATTCTTCGGATCGATGGTGCATTGGCCGGCGATCACCAAAAGTTCCTCGCCGAGCGTGACACTTCCGAGCGTGATGCGGTGGCTCGCGAGATCGGACCGGCGGTCCATGAGCTTGTGCGGCGACTGGATGCGATCAACGCGCTCGATGTAATCGAGGCCCTCGATGCGCGTGATCATCAACTCGTCGCGCTCGTCGCCGACGATGGCGTAAATGGTGCGAACCGCACCCACGATGGGCTGCAGTCCGCATCCGAACGGCTCGACGATGGCGGTGACCTCAGCCAGTTGCGCGGGAGTCAGGCGGTTGCTCTTGGGTAAGATCATGTCGCGGGCCTGAATTCCGCCGATTATGTGCCTGCTGTCAAAGCAACTGGGCAAACTCTTCAGGCAAAGGCGCGGTGGCGGTGAAATTGAACTTTTTACCCTGCCACTCGTAGTCGAACGTCGTCTGGTAGGAGTGCAGAAAGAGCCGCTTGTGACCGGTGGTCTTGGCGAACTGTTTGTTGGCGGGGAAATCGCCGTAGGTCAGGTCACCGACGATGGGCAGGTTGCGACCCGCGCACTGCACGCGCAGCTGGTGGCTGCGGCCGGTGAGCGGCTCCAGTTGCAGCAAGGCGAGCGGCGGCACGACGTCGCGACGCTGGCGGATCACGGTCATGCGCGACTCGGAGGCCTTGGCGGCGCCGGTGGCGGCATTGCCCACGCCGACGCGGATTTTGGCGCGACGCTTCTGCACGGAAAGGCGGTCGCGCCAGAGCTGCGAAGCCTCGGACGGTTTTCCAAACACGACGGCTTGGTAGAGCTTGCGAATATCCTTCTTCAGGAAAAGTTCGCGCATGTAGGTCGCGAGCGCCTCGTTGGCGGTGGCGAGGATCACGCCGGACGTGGCGGAATCGAGGCGGTTCAACAAATACAGACGGCGCGGCGCGGCACCGGGGACATCGGCGGGCGTCCAGTTGAAGGATTCGTCCTTGATGGAATAAGGCACGGTCAGGAGCGCGCGCGGGACCTCGCTCTCCATGTTGGGATGCGAGAGCACGCCCTCGGGCTTGCTGAATGCGGCGAGACCATTGGCGTCGTGCGTGAGCAAGGTGACTCCGTTGCCGAGCGGGAGTTGCTCCCAGAATTTTGAAGGAAAGGCGCTCATGTGACGGTATTAGTTATATTGAAAAGTAAAAGTGATCTCCTGCGAGGTGCCGAGCACGCCGATCATGTCCTCGGGCCACGCACCGTAGGGCGCCCGGGCGACAATCGCACTCACGCAGGCGTCCTTGGCGGCACGGCCTCCGGAACTCTCGACGCTGACAATCTTCGGGATGTCCCCTTTGGAATCCATGATAAACTTCACGACCACTTTGGTCCCCGCGGTCGGGTAAATGTTACTCTGGCCGATGATGCGCTGCCACTGGATTTGCACCGACTCGATGAACTTCTGCATGTATTCACCGTAGGCGCTCCACTTGGCGTTGTAGGCAACGGCGCCGATATTCTCGGTGCCGAACTCACGATTCGCCAGCGGCGACGGACGGGCCTTCACGATATCGGGCGCGAGCGTGGGGCGAGACTGCGGGCGCTTCGCATCGACCTTGTAATAAAGACCCACGCGCGAGCCGGTGTCGGATTTCGCATCGGCGACGCCCTCGACGCGCTCGGGCACGCCGGTAGCGTTGGGCGCGGGCTTGCCGACATTGCTGCCAATCCCGTCGGCGCTGTCGCCCTCGAATTTTTCGGTGCCTGACAACGGCAACTGCTCGCGCCGGGCGATCTCTTGCGCAGGTGTTTCCGGCTCGTTGGACGGCGGAGGCCGGCGTGCGGGTGGCTGCGGCTCGACCTGCATGCCGCTCACGATGGCCGTAGACGACGTGGTCGGATCACCCTTGCTGGCCGGCGCGTCGCTTTTGCCGGCGGGCGTGGGCGTTTCTTGGGCGACCTGCTGGTTTTGCGCGGCGACGTTGTCGGTTTTGTCGGGCGCGTTATCAGGCGCGTTGGGGTTGGCCTCGACGAACTTCGGCGGCTGCACGGTCTCGGGAACGACTTCCGCAGGCGCCATCTCGATCTGAAAATCGCGCGACGCCCAGTCCTCGGCGGAGTCCGACGATGAACGGAGCTCCATCCACTGTTCGATCTTCGGCGCGAGCACGAGCAAGAGCACATGCACCAAAATCGTCGCCACCACGCCGATCTGCACGGCGCGCACGTCGGAATTGCGCGACCACACCGAACGCGCGGAACGCCGGGCAGGCGCAGGCGGTTGGGCGGATGAAGGCGGTGGCTTGATCATGAAAAGCGGTGACAGCTCAGGATTTGAGCAGACCGCAACGAGTCAAAATTTGTTTCGTTTCATCCACCGGCAATCCGATGATGTTCGTGAGAGAGCCCGTGTAATTCGCCACAATCAGCTCCCCGTGGTCCTGAATCCCGTAGCCGCCGGCCTTGTCGAGCGTATGCACCTTCGCGAGGTAGGATTCGATAATCGCCTCGTCGAGCACCTGCATCGTGACCTCGCTGGCCACACCTTCGTCGATCCGCACGCCCGCGGATTCATTTCTCAACGCGATGCCAGTGAACACCGTATGGCTGCGTCCGCTCAACCGTCGCAACATCGCCCGCGCCTCGGCGGCGTCGGCGGGTTTATTCAGCGCGTGGCCGTCGATAAACACCGTGGTATCGGCGCCCAGCACCCACGACTGCGGATGACGCGCGGCAACCCAGTCGGCTTTGAGCGCGGCATTATGGGCCACCATCACGCGCGGATCGGTCGTAGAGTCTTCGTGTTCCGTCACTTGCGCAGTGATCACGTCAAACGTCACGCCCAGCCCCGCGAGCAATTCGCGACGCCGGGGCGAAGCCGAAGCCAAGATCAGCGGAGGTTGAGACATGCACACACCAAGCCCGCCCCACCGCCCGCACGGAAGCACCAAATTACAGCCTCCCAGCTTGGCCCGTCAGCCAACGCCCTCACCCAAACGATCCAGTTTGTAACTTATTAAGTTACAAACTGGCGGTTAACCGCGATTTCTCGGACAGGTTTCTTGAAACGAGTTGGCGCACTTGCGACGGGGGTTGCCTTGTGGGTTGTCAGCGGAGCAACACGCCTCAATGGTGCGCCCTCTTCATCTGCCCATGCGCATCGGCCTCGCCCAGCTTAATACCATCGTCGGAGACCTGACCGGCAATCGCCGGCTCATCCTCGACGCCTATAAATCCCTCGTCGCCCAAGGCGCCGAACTGGTCGTTTACCCCGAACTCGTGATCTGCGGCTACCCTCCGCGCGACTTGTTGTTCAAACGCCGCTTCGTGTCCGACATCGAAGCCTCTCTCGCGGAAATCGCCTCCGGGATCGGCCACGTGCCCGCCCTCATCGGCACGGTTGAAAGCAACCCCGCCAAGGACGGTCGCCGCTTTTTCAACTCCGCCGCACTATGCCAGGACGGCCGCGTCGTCAGCTACGCGCGCAAATGCCTCCTGCCCACTTACGACGTGTTTGACGAGGACCGCTATTTCGAGCCCGCCGCAACGCCGCCGTCGGTCATCACGATCAACGGGAAAAAAGTCGGCATCACCATCTGCGAGGATATCTGGACGCACCCGCAGTTTGCCCCGCGCAATCTCTATCACTTTGAGCCACTCGCCTGGCTCGCCGGCCAACAGCTCGACCTGATGGTCAATCTCTCGGCCAGCCCGTGGCACCACGGCAAGGGCCACCTGCGCACGCAACTCGTCACCGACGCCGCGCGCCAGCTCGGTTGCCCGGTCGTTTACGTCAACGCCATCGGCGGTAACGACGAGCTCGTGTTCGACGGACGCAGCCTCGTATCCAATTCCCAAGGACAGGTCACCGCGCTGCTCCCCGCGTTCGCCGCCGATTCCCGCGTAGTCGACATCGCTTCGGCCGCTCCCCTCGCCCCCGCGACGCCCGATCCCGCCGAACTGGGCGACATTTATCAGGCGCTCGTGCTCGGGCTGCGGGATTACGGTCATAAAAGCGGCTTCAAAAAAGCACTCATCGCCCTCTCGGGTGGCATTGATTCCGCCCTCGTTGCCGTGCTCGCCGCCGAGGCATTCGGTGCGGAGAACGTTATTGGAGTTTCCCTGCCGTCGGCCATTTCGTCGCAGCATTCCCGCGACGACGCGCGCGATCTCGCCCGCAATCTCAACCTGCGCTTCGAAACCATCGCCATCGCCGACACCGTGGCCGCCGCCGAGGCTTCACTCATCGACGTTTTTGCCGGACGCCCGCGCGATGTAACCGAGGAAAACATCCAGGCCCGCGTGCGCGGCGTCGTGATGATGGCGCTCTCCAATAAATTCGGCGCGCTGCTCCTCACCACCGGTAACAAAAGCGAAGTCGCCGTCGGCTACTGCACGCTTTATGGCGACATGTGCGGCGGTCTCGCCGTCATCAGCGACGTCTTCAAAACGCAGGTTTACGACCTCTGCCGTTGGATCAATCGCGACCGCGAAATCATCCCGGTAAACACCATTGAAAAACCGCCGTCCGCCGAGTTGCGCCCCGGCCAGGTCGATCAGGACAGCCTACCGCCTTACGATGTGCTCGACGCGATCTTGAAGGGTTATGTCGAGGAAGGCCTTTCGCGCCGCGATCTCGTTGCGCAAGGTTTCAGCGAAGCCGTCGTCAACGACATCGTGCGCAAGGTTGATCTCAACGAATACAAGCGTAAGCAGATGGCACCGGGCTTGAAGATCACTCCCCTCGCCTTCGGTGTCGGCCGTCGCATTCCCATCGTTCAAAAATACGTCAGCTAACCCGTCCGCATGTCCCAACCCACTTACGATTACGATGTGCTGGTGATCGGCGCAGGTCCGGCCGGCAGTTCAGCCGCCACGCGCACCGCCGCCGCCGGGCTCAAGACGATCGTCTTCGAAAAAGAAGCGTTCCCCCGTTTCCGCATCGGCGAATCACTCCTCCCGCATGGCAACGCACTGCTGCGTGAAACCGGCGCCTGGCCCAAGGTCGAGGCTGCCGGCTTCATCCCCAAATACGGCGCCAGTTTTCACCTCGCCGATGGATCTGCGGACAAGGAAGTCATCTTCTCCACCGGTCTCGTCCCCGGATTGGAAAGCACCTTCCAGGTCGATCGCGCGAAGTTCGACGCCATCCTCGCCGATCATGCGCGCACCACCGGAGCGCAGGTGCATACCGGCATCACTGTTCGCAGTGTCGTCGCCGAAAACGATGGCCATCGCGTCACCTTGGTCTCGCCCGAGGGCGGCGACACCAGCGTCACCGCGCGCTGGGTCATCGATGCGGGCGGACGCGATTTGTTTTTCCCCAGCGAATTGAAACGCGATCTCGAACCCGCGCGCGCTCCCAAGCGACTGGCCATTTACAGTCACTTCAAAAATGTGGTCCGCGCACCCGGCATGGCCGCCGGCCACACCGTCATCGTGCGCCTGGCCGAAGGTTGGTTCTGGGTTATTCCGATCGATGCCGAGCGCACTTCCGTCGGTCTGGTCACCACCTCCGAGGCGATGCGCCGCTCGCGCCTGCAACCCGCGGCATTTTTTAACGATGCCGTGGCTTCCTCCGCGAAACTTCGCGAACTCATGGAGGGCTCCGAGCCGGTCATCGATTTTCACGTCACCGCCGACTACAGTTATTTCCGCCGCGAACTAGCCGAAGACCGCTTCGTGCTGACAGGTGACGCCGGCGGTTTCTTCGATCCGATTTTTTCATCGGGCGTCTATATGGCGTGCTACTCGGCCAAGCTTGCCGCCGACATGATCGTGCGCGCCCACGCCGAAAACCGCGCGCTCACGCCCGCCGAATGTCGTCGCTACACGAAGGCCGTAAAATCCCACGCCGGCGTTTTTCAAAAACTGATCAACGCCTTTTACGACAACGACAGTTTCTCCGTCTTCATGTGCAAACAACCACCCATGGGACTCGCGCCGGCGATCACGTCCATCGTGGCCGGACACTCCAAGCTCACCTGGCCCCTCTGGTGGCGGTTTCAGATATTTTTGCTCGTCTGTAAATTCCAACACCGCTTTCACCTCGTGCCCGATCTCCGAAGCGGCGGAAACCCCGCCTGATGGAAACGCCCTCCACCGCTTCAACCGCCTGGGACGTCGTCGTTCTCGGCGGCGCACTCTCCGGTGCTTCGACCGCCTGGTTGTTGCTTCGCCGTAATCCCCGCCTGCGCGTGCTCATCCTTGAGCGCAGCGATCAGTTCAAACGTCGCGTGGGCGAGTCCACAGTCGAGGTCAGCAGCTACTTCCTCGGCCGCGTGCTCGATCTTAACGAGCACCTGCACGAAAAACATATCACCAAACAGGGCCTGCGTTTCTGGTTTCAAAACGAACACACCCACACACTGGATTCGTGCAGTGAAACCGGTCCGGGCTACAACGTCCGCCTGCCCGGTTATCAAGTGGATCGCGCGGTGCTCGACGAAGAGCTGCTCGCCCGCACTGTCGCCGCCGGTGCCAAGCTGCTGCGCCCGGTGCGCATCACCGATGTGACGCTGGTCGCCGGCGGACAACAGACGATTTCCTGGTCGTCCGAAGACGGTCGGACCGGCGTGGAATTCGCCCGCTGGGTGGTCGACGCGTCAGGTGTGGCCGCGGTGCTGGCCCGCAAAAACGGCTGGCTCGTCCCCAATACCGATCACCCCATCGCCTCCGCGTGGAGCCGTTGGACCGGTGTGAAAAACTGGGACTCGCGTGAGCTCGCCGACAAGTTTCCCGAGTGGTCGCGCCGCACCAAAGGGTGGCGCAACAACGCCACCAATCACCTCGTCGGCCGCGGCTGGTGGGCGTGGATGATTCCGCTCAAAGGCGGCGACGTAAGCGTGGGCGTGGTCTTCGATCAACGCATCACCGATCTGCCGGCCGGTGAGTCGATCGGTTCGCGTCTGCGCTCGATGTTAATGGAACACCCCGCCGGTGCCGAGCTGCTCGCCAACGCGAGCTGGCAGGAGGGCGACGTGCATTTCCGCCGCAACCTCGCCTATCGCTCCACCACGTTCGCCGGCGACGGTTTCGTGCTCGTGGGTGACGCCGCGGGATTCATCGATCCGTTTTATTCACCGGGGATGGACTGGATCGGATACACCGCGTGCTCGGCGGCCACGCTCGTGGATGGCTCGATCCGCGGCAAACCCAAGGCCCCGCGCATCGCCCGTCACAACGAGCTGTTCACGACGAGTTACGACCGCTGGTTTCGCGCAATTTATCAGGACAAGTATTACTACATGGGCGACCACGAGCTCATGACGCTGGCCTTCCGCCTCGACCTCGGGCTCTACTATTTCGGTGTCGTCTCGCAGCCGTTCAAACACGGTGCCGCCGCCTTCGAAACACCCGCATTCGCCGGCCCGCATACGCGGCTGCCATTCAGGTTGATCTCCGGCTATCACCGCCGGTTGGTTTCCATCGCCCGTTCGCGCCTGGCTCGCGGCGTCTGGGGTCGCAATAACCACCAGCACTACTTCGGTTTTCGCAGTTACGAACTCACGTGGACGCTCCCGTTCCGCCTCATTGGAGTAGTCGGTGTGTATGCACGCCTGGAATTGTGCGAGGGCTGGCGCACGTGGTTTGTCACGCCGGTGGCCCCCGCCGAAAGTTCCTGTAACTCCTTGAAAAGCACTGGCAGCAAGGAAAGCATCGCCACTCTTTAATTTCATTACACGACGTATCATGTCCGACGACTCCACAACGCCTCCTTCGGCCCCCGCCCCCAAACCGGTCAAGCGCAGCCCGCTCGAAAAGTTTTCACTTTCCGTTCGCGATGCCCACACGCGCTTCATGACCACGGGTGATGTCGAAGCCTTGGACCTGGTGGTCCTCGCCATCGTGCACGACCATCAGCCGATGCAGGTGCGCGCCGCGTCGCCGGCCGATTTATCCAACTCCGCCAAATTGATCGGTGACCTGGGCTTCGACTCCCTCGCACTCGCGGAGATCGTTTTCTTCATCGAGGATCTTTATCAGGTTTCCGTCTCCAACGAGGAGATCATGGCCATCACGACCGTGGGAGAACTTCGTGATTTCGTCCGCGTGAAGGTGGCAGCCCTCCTGCCGTCCCAAACCTGACACCACCCTGTGTCGCGCTCCGTCCTCATCACCGGTCTCGGCTTCATCACGAGCATCGGGAACGATGCCGCCACCGTTTCCGAAAGCCTGCGCTCCGGTCGCGGCGGCATGGCGCTTCACCCGTTGTGGGACAACCCCAACATCCCCGTGAAAGTCGCCGCACCCGTGCGCGACTTCACGGTCGATTCGCCGAGTTGGCGCGACTGGTCGTGGCCCGCGCGTTATGATGTGCCGCGTGAAACTCTGCGTAGCCTAGCGCCGCACGGCGTCTATGCGTTTTGCGCCATGGAACAGGCGTTGGCCGATGCCGGCCTGACCAAGGCCGATCTCGGCAATGGTGAAACCGGCTTGTTCTGCGCCTCGGCCGGATCCGCGTTCATGTTGCACCACCACCTGGCGCATGCCCGCTCAAGTAACTTCGAGCGCGGCAATCCCATGGGCGTCGTCACGTCCATCGCCGGCACGCTCAACTTCAACCTCGCCGCCCACTACGGCATCACCGGAGCGGTCGCCGGCTTTGTCTCCGCCTGCGCCTCATCGAGCCACGCGATCGGCTACGCCATCGACGAGATCCGCCTCGGCCGTCAAGAGCGCATGATCGTGGTCGGCGCCGAAGAGCTGAACGCCGACACGCTCCTGCCCTTCGCACCGATGCGCGCCCTCTCGCTCAACACCGATCCCGCGACCGCCTCGCGTCCGTTCGACACGGCGCGCGATGGCTTCGTCGGCACGGGCGGCGCGGTCGTGTTGATTATCGAGGAAGCCTCGCTGGCCCGCCGTCGCGGAGCCACGCCCTATGCCGAGCTCATCGGCTGGGGCCAGGCCTCCGACGGCCACAGCGTCGCCATCTCGCACCCCGAGGGCGCGGGTTTGCGCGAAGCGATGAAGCGCGCGTTGCGCGACGCCGGCGTCACCCCCGGCCAGATCGATTACATCAACGCCCACGCCACCTCGACGCCCATCGGCGACCGCGCCGAGGCCATCGCCCTGCGCACGGTATTTACCGATACGGGGGCTAGTCCCGTCGTCAGCAGCACCAAAGGTCTCACCGGCCACGGCCTTTCCATGGCGGGCGCGATGGAAGCGGGTTTCTGTGCTCTCGCCCTGCGTGAAGGCTTCATGCCGGGCAACGCCCATCTCTCCCACGCCGACGAAACCTGCGCCGGATTGAACCTCCCGCGCGAAACGCTGTCCGTCGCCCCTTCGCTCGTGCTCAACAACAGCAGCGGCTTCGGCGGCAGCAATGTCTGCCACGTTCTCCGCCGCATCTGATTTCAGAGGCTTGCACCCCGCCTTTCCCCTCCCTGTCATTCCCTTCCTGTTCATGTCCGATCCGCTTTTATCCAAACTCAAGGTCCTCGTCGTAGAAACCCTCCGTCTCGAAGACGTGGTCGCCGCTGAAATCCCCGACGATGAGCCCCTCATCGGTGGCGGTCTCAGTCTGGACTCCATCGATGCGCTTGAGCTCGTCGTGCGCCTGGAAAAGGAATTCGGCATCAAGATCAGCAGCAGCGAGGAGTCCCGCACGGCTCTCGCCAGCATCCAGTCACTGGCCACGTTCATCCGCGCCCACGCCGCGCCCGACCGTCTGCCCGCCTGAGTCGGGACAAACAACCGGCCGCCTTCATGAGCGCCACTCTCCCGCCGACACGCATCGCCGCCTGCGGCGCTCTCACCGCCTTTGGCGATGAAGCCGTCACGCTCGCCGCACTGCTCGCAGGCCGCCGCGCGCTCGCCCCCGTTCCTGTGCTCGGCGCCGATGGCGGTGATCTCGTGCCGCTCGCGCTATGTGCCGGTCACAGCTACGACGAAACCGTTCCACCCGGTTGGATCGAACTCGTGCGCACCCTCGCCGCCCGTATTCCCGGCGAAGGCTGGGGTTCGCCGCGCCGACCGGTATTTGTCACCAGCAGCAATTTCGGCGTCGGCAGTCTCCACGCGTTTCGCCGCACCGGCGACACCGCGCACCTGAACTACGGCACGCCTTTTCGTTGTGTGGACTGGCTCGCCGGCCAACTCGGCTGGGGCCCGAACATCACCACGTTTTCCCATGCGTGCGTCTCCGCGCATCTCGGCCTGCTGCAAGCCTCGCGCGTGCTCGCGGCCAATCTCGCCGACGAGGCACTGGTGTTCACCTTTGATTTTCTCAGTCCATTCGTCGCCGGTGGTTTTCACGCGTTGAAAATCCTCAACGCCGATCTGCCCACGCCTTACCAGGATCGCGCCACCGGTTCCATCGGCCTCGGTGATGGCGCGGCGTTTGCCGTGCTCACGCGCGACCGCGGTGATTTCGCGCTGAGCGCCCAAAGTCTGCATAACGAGATGCACCATTTCACCGCCAACCAAGCCGATGGCTCGGGCTTCGAGGCGTGTCTCGCGCCTTTGCTCGCCGCCACCGCAGGCCGCCGTTTCTGGCTCAAGGGCCACGGCACCGGCACGCTCGAGGCCGGCCGCCTCGAATCCAGTGTGCTGGCGCGTCACTTCGGCGGATCTCCGCTCGTGTCATGGAAGGGCAGCCTCGGCCATACGTTGGGCAGTTGCGGCTTGGTCGAACTCGCCATTGCCGCCGCCGCGATTCGTGTCGGCCGCGCTCCCGGCACGGTTGGCAGTGAAGCGCCCGCGTTTACGCCGGACGTCGCGCTGTCGCCGTTCGATCTCGCCGGCTTCGACAGTGTTCTCTGCACCAGCAACGCCTTTGGTGGCGCCCACGCGGCCCTCCTTCTCAGTCATGCTTGAACGCTGGATCACCGCCCTGCACACCGAGGACGCCGGACTCGAGGAACCCGCCGCCACGCGCGAGCGTTTCAAAGAGCGTTTCCCCAAAAACGCCACGCGGCGCATGACCCAGCTCGGGTTGCTCGTCGGCGCCTCGCTCGAGCCACTCGGGCCCACCGAAAACGACACGCTCGTCTATGCGTCCGGTTACGCCGAAACCCGCGCACTCGAGGGCTACCTCGACAGTTTTCCCGGCGCGAGCCCCACGCTGTTTCAAACTTCGATCCATCCCAGTGCCGTGCAACAGGCGCTCATCATCCGCCAGCAGGCCGTGCGTCAGTTTTTCCCCATGACCGGCAGTGAGTTTCTGCCTGCACAGGCCCTGCAAGTCGCCCTCCTCGCCGAAACCCCGCGCACCATTCTCTGCGGCGGCGACGAACGTGGCACCTGGCTCTTGGAAAACCACGCCGCCAGCGAACGCACCTTCGCCTTCGCGCTCGCCCTTTCCGTCTCGCCCGAAAACGCCTTAGCCCGCGTTACGCTTGACCTCGACTCGGAAGCGGACCGCGACGCATCCGCCCAGGAAGTGCGTCTGCCGCTCCTGGCGTTTTTCGACTTAGTGCACACGCGGACCCCGTTCGCCGGCCTGATTGCGCCCGGGCGCCGGCTCACCCTCGACTGGTTATGAGCACACCGGCGGACATTCCTGTTTTGCCCAAACGCAATCCCGGCCCGAGCTGGGGTTACGCTTTTTTGCGCATCGCCGACCGGGTGGTGCCCGAATTCATCTACCGCCCGATTCGCTTGTTCGGCACCTGGATCGCGCTTTGCAACATGCCCTCCCAGGCGAAGCACTCGCGCGATTACCTACGCGCCGCCCTCGGGCGCGAGCCGACCCGCCGCGAGGTATTGCGCCACTTCTTCGTTTTCGAGGAAGCGCTCATGCTTAAGCTGCGCGTCTCGCGCGGACTCCCCCATCGCGGCGTGCTCACGAACACCGGAGCTGACTTCAGCGCCTTTCTTCACTCCCAGGAACCGACGTTCCTAGGCACGTTTCATTTCGCCGATTCCGACCTCACCGGCTTTCTCATCGGCGGTCAGGAAAAGCGCCATGTGTCCCTCATTCGTCAACGCGTCGGCAATTCCGAAGACATTGACCGCCTCGGTGCGCGTTTCTCCGAGTGGGTGTCGTTCATCTGGGTCAACGAAAGCGAAAACCTCCTGTTCGCGCTCAAAGACTCCATCACCGCCGGAAACTCCATCGCGCTGAAATGCGACCGCCTCGAATTCAGCGCCAAGCGTGAACCCTTTCAGTTCCTCGGTGCACGAAGGCTGTTCCCCTTCGCCATTTATCACCTCGCGTTGATCTTTCGCATGCCCGTTCTGCTCACGGTCGGCGTGCCCGGGAAACCCGGTGAAACCGACATTTACAGCTCCCCCGTCTGGCGACCCGATCCAGCGATCAGCCGCGAAGCCAACCTCGTGAACGCCCGCGTTCATTTCCAGGATTTCATCAACATCCTCGAAGACCTTTTGCGCATAAATCCGTATTGGTGGTTCAACTTCATCGAACTCAACCCCGCCGTTGAGGAGGACGCGTGAAGACGTTTTTCCATCGGCTCTGGCTGCCTATCGGTTATTACCTGTGCTGGATCTGGTTCGGCCTCGGCGGGCTTTTTCTCAACATCGCCTGCGTGCCGTTGCTGCTCCTTCCGAATCCCGAGCGCTACGGTCCTCGCGCCCGCCGCACCACCCGTTGGATGTTTAATTTTTGGGTCCGCTGGCTGCACTTCTCCGACGTCATTCCCGCCAAATGGATCGGCTTCGACCGCCCGCTCGGCAACGGCACCATCTATGTGGCCAATCACCCGTGTCTCCTCGACGCACCGATCCTCCTCGGGCGCCTGCCGGACACCGTTTGCATCATCAAACCCGCCCTGTTGCGCAATCCCTGCACCGGTCCCACCGCGCGCATGTGCGGATTCGTTTCCGCCGGCGAAAACGGCGTCGACCTCATCCGCAACGCTGCCGAACGCATTATCGCGGGCCAGTCACTGTTGATTTTCCCCGAGGGCACGCGCACCGAACGCGGCGTAAAAATCAATGCGCTCAAGCCCGGTTTCGCGGTCATCGCCCGCCGCGCGCAATGCCCGGTCCAACTCATCCGTATCCGCTCCGGCCCCAAGCTCGCGCGCAAAGGCAACCCGTGGTGGCGCGTGCCGCCATTGCCGTGCTGGATCGAGATCACCCTCGACGAATTGATTCCGGCCGCGGAAATCGGCGACCCGCTGGAATTCACGGCGCGCATCGCCGCCCACTTCAACGCCACGCTGCCTCCGCCCGACCCCAACGCATGACGCCTTCCTCCACCCACCTCGTTCTCATTCCCAGCTATAACGCCGGTTCCCGCCTGCTGCCCACGGTCGAAGACGCGTTGCGCCGCTGGCAGCCCGTGTGGGTCGTGATCGATGGCAGCACCGATGCCAGCGCGCAAAGTCTCGCCCCGCTCGCCGCTCGCGAACCCTCGCTGCGGATCATTCATCGCCTGAGCAATGGGGGCAAAGGAGCCGCCGTGCTCACCGGCATCGAAGCCGCGCTGGCCGCCGGTTTCACCCATGCGCTCGTGATGGATTCCGACGGACAACATCCGGTCACACATATCGAGCCGTTCATGGCCGCCTCTCAAAAAACGCCCGCCGCCCTCGTGCTCGGCCTGCCGGTCTTCGGCCCCGAGGTGCCGCTTGAACGTCTCCACGGCCGCAAGCTCAGCGTGGGCCTCGTGCACTTTGAGACGTTCAGCAAAACTCTCATTGGTGATCCGCTCTTCGGCTTTCGAGTTTATCCCGCCGCTGCGTTGCGTGACGCCCTCGCCCGGACGCGAGCCGCGCGTGGCTTCGACTTCGATCCCGAGATCGCCGTGCGCATGGTCTGGGCCGGCGTGCCCACGCTCAATATTCCGGCACCGTGCCGCTACCTCACCAAGGCCGATGGCGGCGTGTCGCATTTCCACTACCTGCGCGACAACGTCAAAATGGTGTGGTTGCACACCCGTCTTATCACCCAGCTGTTACTTTGGCGCTGGCCTGCTGTCCGTCGTATCAGCCGACAAACTCCCTCCCTATGAACTTTCGCCACTCCCTGCTCCTGCTCGCTCTCTGCGCCCTACCCTTGCGCGCCGAGTTTCCCGCCGATCTCGCCACGCCTGATTACCGTATCGTCCCCGGCGAAAACGACGCCTCATGGTTGCCCTTGGTCGCCGACTTGAAGGCCAAGCCTCCGCTCAAGGCCGTCTTCAACGAGAACCGCTACTTCCCCTTCCGCAAAGGTCCCGCCAAACTCACCGGCGAGATCCGACTCGATCCGGTGCGCGGCTTGAGCCTCCACTACCTCACGCCCGAAGACCGCCTCATGGTCGTCGATGAAAAAGGCGGCTTCATGATGGATGAACGCGGCCGCCGCCGCGAACTCCCCGACGATCCGCGTGCCCAGGCCGCCACAAAGGCGTTGCTCAACGTCCTGCGTTTCGACCTGCCCGAGCTCGCAAAAAATTTTTTACTCTACGGTGCCCGCGACGGCAGCTCCTGGCGCTTCACCTTTGTCCCCAATCCCGGCCCGCTCGCCAGCGTGCTCAATCCGATCACCGTCACCGGCGACAACGGCTTGGTGAAAACCATCGAGATGCGCAAAGCCGCCGCCCAGCGCGTGGAAATTCTCATCGGCGAGACCAAGACCGGCGTCACGTTTAACGAAGCCGAACTGACTAAATTCTTCCGTTAATCCGCCGTCATCACCCGCCGCATGGAACCCAGCCGCCAGAAAATCACCGCCCGCTTCCTGCTGATTGTATTCAGCGCACTCGGGCTCTTCTGGCTCTCGCGCATCGACTACGCGCAGAAGATTTCCACCAACGTCATCGACCTCGTGCCCGCCGACGAGCGTTCGCCCGAGATCACGCTCCTGCGTTCGCTGGCCGACGAACGCCAGGCTCGCGTCGTCCTCCTCGCCCTCGCCGATCCCGCGCATCCCAACGAGCCGCCGCCCGAGGACGCTGCCGTGAAGTTTGCCGCCGCGTTGCGCGCTTCCCCGCTCTTCGCCGAAGCCACGCCGCTCAAAGATGCCGCGGTCAACAACGCGCTCGGCGCCTTCCTCTATCAACGTCGTCTCGACTTGCTGCTGCCCACCTGGCTTTCGGCGCAGGACCGCGCGTTTGCCGCCACCGGACAACCCGAGGCCGCGCGCAGCGCCTGGCTCTCCACCCGTATCGTCGACGGGCTCGATGCCTTCCTTCTGCGCCCCGAGGCCACCGCGTTTCAAGAGATCGTGCAAAGCGATCCGCTATTGCTCGTCCCTTCCCTCGTTCTGCAGACCCAGTCGCTCGCGGCCAGCACGCCCGCCGGCGGCCATTCGCTGGTCTGGGCCCGACTCGCGGTTTCGCCTCTCGACGAAGCCGGCCAGGCGCCCGTCTTCGCGGTCATTGACCAGGCGCTCGCCGACCTGCAGTCCACGCATCCCGGCCTCACGCTTCAATGGAGCGGCGTCAACCGTTTCGCCGCCGCCAGCAAGGAGCGCATCCGCGGTGAGCTCGAATGGTTGAACATCCTTTCCATGATCGCCGTGCTCGCTGTCGCCGTGCTCTTCGTGCGCCGTCCGTGGAAATCCCTGCACCTCGTGCCGGTCATCCTGTTCTCCATCCTCGGCGGCTGGGTCGCCGCCACGATGGCCTTCGAACGCATTCACATCCTTGTGTTCGTGGTCGGCGCGCTGCTCACCGGCGTCGCCATCGACTACGGTTTTTATCTCTATCTCCAACCCGCGCTGCACGCCGGCGAGCGTTATCGCGAAAAACTCGCGCGTTTGATGAAGCCGCTTCTCACCAGCTGCCTCACCACGGTCATCGGGTTTTCGTTTCTGCTTTTTTCGGAACTGCCGCTCATCCGCCAGCTCGGCGTTTTTGTCAGCGCCGGTCTGATCAGCGCACTTGCGGGCGCGATTCTCTACTTCGCGCAACTCAACCACCCGTATCTCGAAGCCCGCAATTTCGCGGTGCACGCCATCGGTATCCGCCATCGCAACGTCGTTCGCATTCTCGGCATCATTGCCATCGTCATCTCCGCCGTCGGTCCGTGGCTGCTGAACTGGCAGGATAACATCCGCCAGCTCGACGTGCCCAACACGTCGCTCAACGACAACGACCGCGAAGTGCGGTCCTACTTCGGCGACACCGACGGACGCGCCATCTACATCACGCGCGGAGACAGCATCACCGACGCCCGCGACCGCCTCGAAGCCTTCCAGACCTGGCACACCTCCGCCTTCCCCGACACCAGTGCCTCCAGCATGGGACTCGTTTTGCCCACGCATGCCGATTTCACCGCCACGCCTGCACGCATCGTCGCACTCTCCGGCTTTGAATCGCAACTCCGCGCCACCCTCGAACAACGCGGCTACACGGCGGATTCTTTCGATCCGTTTTTCAACGACTGGCGCGCCCTCGCCGCGCGCTCCGCACCGCCGGCTTACGATGCACTCGCCGCGGATTTACAGAGCGCATTAACCGGTCCCCTAGGCATGTTGTTTTTCACCAGCGGACACTCGACGTGGTTCCTCACCATCGCCGATCACGAGCCTGGCTCCGAACCGCCGCCGGAATTGGGCACCGTCGGCACCAATCAACTGGAAACTCTCAATTCGCTCTTCGGCCGTTACCGTGCCAGCGCCCTCCGCCTGAGCATCATGGGACTCAGCTTGATCGGCATCAGCGTCTTCGTCCTCTACGGAATCCGTCGCGGCCTGCGCATTTTCATCATCCCGTGCGGCTCGTGTTTATTCACGTTTGGCTTGCTCGGTTTCGCCGGAAACTCGCTCAACATGTTCCATCTCCTCGGGGCGTTTCTCGGCGTCTGCCTGAGCCACAACTACGCGATTTTCTCCGCCGAAAACGCCGGCCGTGGCGAACCGCCGCCCATTTCCATCCGCCTCTCCGCACTCACCACCGCGGCTTCGTTCGGCGTGCTCGCACTGAGCAAGATCCCGGTCGTCTCCGCGCTCGGCTCGACCGTCGCTCTCATCGTGATTACCGCCTTGGTCATGGTTGAACTGGAGCCGTTGAGTCGCAAAAAACCACCCGTCGTCGCATGACCGAAACCGTGTCCGACCATTGGACGCGCCTCGTCCAAGTTCAACCCGAGGCGCTGGCGGTCGTCGAAGCTGCCACCGGCCGCGCTTGGACGCGCGGCGAACTCGATGCCGAGGCCGATGCGTTTCGCGCGACCCTGCCCGACAACATCCGTCATCAGCGTGTCACGTTTGCCCTGCCCAATGGCGGACGCTGGTTCGCGGTATTCATCGGGCTCCTGCGCGCCGGAGCCATCCCCGTCCCCCTCGACCCCTCCGAGCCACCCGACGCCCAGCGTCAACTCGCCTCCGCCGCCCACGCCCGCTTCGCCCTGATCAACGACTCACTCGAGCCATTTTGTAACTTAATAAGTTACAAACCGGATCGTCGCACGTTCGTCGTCAAGCTCACCTCTGGGAGCACCGGACAACCGCGCGCACTGGCGTTTACCCATGAGGAAATGATCGCCGATGGCCGTCAGATCTGCGCCACCATGGGCATCGGTCCCGACGACGTGAACTTCGCGGTCATTCCGCTCGGGCATTCCTACGGTCTCGGCAATCTCGTGATGCCGCTGCTCATCCAAGGCACCGCGCTCATCTGCTCCAGCGTGCCGCTTCCCCACGCGCTCGCGGCCGATATCGCCCTCTGGCGCCCCACGGTTTTCCCCGCCGTGCCCGCATTGTTGCGTGCCTTTGCCCAAGCCGATCTGCCCGCCGATGCGCTCAACAGTCTGCGCACGGTCATCTCCGCCGGCACGCCCTTGTCGCCTGAAATCGCACAGGCGTTCTCCGCCAAATTCAACCTGCGTGCGCATAGTTTCTACGGTTCCAGCGAAACCGGTGGCATCACCTATGATCGCAGCGGCGACGCCACGCTTGCCGGCCGCAGCGTGGGCACACCGCTTGAGGGCGTCACGCTCACTCCGGCGCGCGGCGGCCGCATCCGTGTAACCAGCGACACCGTGCGCGCCCGAGGTTCCTTTTCACCGGCCGATCTCGCCGTGATCAACGAGCACGGTGAACTCGTTCTCAAGGGCCGTTCGGGGCGTCTGGTGAAAATCGCCGGACGCCGCCTTGATCTCGGCGATCTTGAGCGGCTGTTGCGCGCCTTGCCCGGCGTGCGTGATGCCTTCGCCTGCCTGCATCCGCAAACACCCGACGAACTCGCCGCCGTGCTCGCCACGTCGCTCGACGCGCCGTCGGTCCGCGTATTGCTGCGCAAGGAATTCGCCACGTGGAAAATCCCCCGCCGGCTGGTGATCGTCGCGGAGTTCCCGCTCACCGCCCGCGGTAAACCCGACACCCGCGCCTTGCAGTCACTGCTGACCCATCACTGACATGTCTCCTCCTTCCGTCCGCACGCGCATCGCCACCTACCACTGGCGCAAAGCCACGACCACACCGGTTCTGATGGTGGCATTCTTTGTCATCTATTTTCAGGTGTTGAACCACCCGCTCTCGCCGCCCGTGCAGGTGCCGCACACCGCGCCCGACCGTTGGATCAGCTTTCAACCGTGGGCGTTGATTCCCTACGCCTCGCTCTGGCTCTATGTCATCATTCCATCCGCCCTGATGATGCGGCTGCGCGAATTGCGAGATCATGCGCTGGGCGCGATCGCCCTGGGCGGGATCGGCCTGCTGATTTTTATTTTGTGGCCCACGATCACCCCGCCGTCGCACATCGACTGGTCGGCGCATCCGCAAATGCAGTTTCTCAAAAACATCGATGCCTCGGGCAACGCCTGTCCGTCGCTACACGTGGCTTTCGCCGTCTTTGGCGCCTGCTGGCTCGCGCGTGTTTTACGCCGCATGCACGCCGGCACCTTCATCCAGTGCCTCAACGTGCTCTGGGCCGTCGCCATCGCCTACTCGACAATCGCCACGCGGCAACACGTCGCCCTCGATGTGCTTGCCGGAGCCGCCCTGGGTTGGATAGTCGCCGCCATTAACCTGCGCCTCTGCCCCGATCAGCCCGACGTCTGATGCGTTTTTCACTCCTCTGCATCGTTATCATAAAAATCGCCGCCCTCATCCTCGGGCTGATCGGCGTGTCGATGGGCTGGGCACTGGTTCTCTTTTTTGTCCCTGATCTTTGGGTGCTCTATCATCTCTTCATGCCCGGCGCATCCGGACTGGTGCGCACGTTCACCCGATTTCAAACCGATCGGCCCGAGGTGTGGCTCACCATCGACGATGGCCCCGACGAACACGACACTCCGCGCATCCTCGATCTGCTCGATCAGCACGGAGCGCGCGCCACTTTTTTTCTCGTGGGTGAACGCGCCGCCCGCCACCCCGCGCTCGTAGCGGAAATCGCCCGCCGCGGCCACGAGATCGGCCACCACACGCACACGCATCCCGCGGGCACATTTTGGTGCTCTACGCCGGCGCAGGTGAAACGACAACTCGACGCGGCGACCGGTCCGCTCACGCCTCCCGGCGGAGTTCCTCCCCGTTGCTTCCGCCCTCCGGTCGGCATTAAAAACATCTGGCTTCAGTGCGCGCTTGTCGCACGCGGACTCATTTGCGTTTCGTGGAATGTGCGCAGTGGCGACTCGTTCGCCCGCGATCCCCAAAAGGTCGCCGAGCACGTTCTTCGCCTGGCAAAGCCCGGCTCGATCCTGCTGCTTCACGAGGGTGCTCCATTGCATGATGCTGTGCGCGTCACCGCCATCGCCCAAGTGCTGGCCGGCTTGGATGCCCGCGGCCTGCGCTGTGTGATTCCCGCCGATGCGCAACTACGCTGACGCCACCAGCGTCGCTTCGATTTCAATCAGCAAGGCCGAGCGGCAGATGTCCGATTTCAGCCACGTCACGCGGTCCGCTGCAGAAAACAAAACTCCCGCCAGAGCCTCGGCTGCCGCCGGATAATCTCCTGGATGACGCAGATAAATTTTAAAATGACGGCTCCATTCCTCGTTCGCGCCGAAACGTTCGCCCAGGCCGCACGCGCGGGAAATGATCCGCAGGTTATCGAGCGTGCAGGCGATCTGACCGGCCAGATCATCCGTCGCCATGGTCGCGTGGCCTTTGATCGCCGCCGTGCCTGAGATGAACACATAACGATTGCCCGCCTCGGTCACCTGGGTCGCCCGTGCAAAACTGGGTGCCCGCGGCCCGTGTTCGATCGGATATTCGTAGGCCGGAGTCTGCTCGGGGTTTTCAACATGGGCCGGTGCGCCGTGCGTCGCGGCAAAAATCACTGTCAACCGGCCGTCCACTCCGCCCACCGCCGAGGCCGCCGGCAGATGCTCCGCGTAGCCTTCGCCGAGTCGTTCTTCAAACGCCAGTGAGCGCCCGCGGCAGAATGCCCGGTAATTCTCCAATCCCGCCGCATCGGGCTCGTTGATGCGCGGCACGTAATTCCACACCCGAGCCAGTCGCCGCCCTTCCGCGAGAATTAATAGGCTTCGGTAAAGCCGGTGTGCCTGCGCGGCCAGATCGATTTCCGCCACTTCATCAATGGCGCCGATCAAAAGGCCGTCGCGCTCGAACAAACGAAACCCGTCGCGCGAGGGTAGTTTTGTGAGTCCGGAAAAAATCGTTTCATCCACTTCACCCGCGATCACCGGCATCGGCAGTGCAAACACCGAATCCTGTCCGTCGGCGTCCACCCCGAAGCGCACGACAAAATCGGCAAGGGGTGACCGGTTGTGCGAAAATTCGACGGATGACATGCGCGAGCGAGAACACGAAGCCCCCATCGGAGCTTCAAGTTTAATTATAAGGGCTAGTTAGGCGTTGCCCTGATTGCGCGCCCACGCCGGAGTCAGGCCTTTTCATTTAATATGACGCCCTTCGAGCTCTCCGTCCGGTTTTTCCTGCAGCTCGCGATCATCCTGTGCGTCTGCCGGTTCGTCAGCTGGCTGGGCACGCGCGTCGGCCAGCCGCCCGTAGTCGGCGAAATGATCGCCGGCGTGATTCTGGGCCCGTCGTTGTTCGGGCTGCTCGCGCCGTATTGGCAGGCGCAACTCTTCCCCGCAGCCTCAAAACCCATCTTGTTCACAGTGGCCCAGGTCGGCCTCGTGCTCTACATGTTCGTCGTCGGACTGGAATTCCGCATCGATCTGGTGAGGGACCGCCTGCGCAGCGCGGTCGCCATCTCGGCTTCGGGCATTCTCGCACCGTTCATACTCGGCTGCGGCATCGCCGCCTGGCTGCTGGCACGCGGCGGTTTTTTCAATCCCGGCGTCAGTCTCTGGCAAGCCATGCCTTATCTCGGTGCGGCCATGGCAATCACCGCATTTCCGATGCTCGCACGTATCATCGTTGAGCGAAAGCTCACCGGCACTGCCGTGGGCGCACTTGCGCTGGCCGCCGGCGCCATCGACGACGCGGCCGCGTGGTGCGTGCTCGCGCTCGTGCTGGCGAGCTTTGCCGGCGATGCGACCATCGCCCTCTACGCAATCGGCGGCAGCGTCCTGCTGGTCGCGGTGACCTTTACCCTCGGCAAGCGTTTGCTCGGAGCCATCGTCACCCGCGGTGAACGCAGCGAAGCCGACAGCCGCCACATGTTTGGGTGGTTGCTCGTGCTGCTCATGCTCGCCGCCTGGTTTACCGACAGCATCGGCATCTATGCCGTGTTCGGGGCGTTCATCCTCGGCGCCGCCGTGCCGCGTGGGAAGTTCACCGAAAAGGTCCAGGAGCGCATCGAGCCGATCGCGACCCAATTATTGCTGCCGCTGTTCTTTATTTATTCCGGTCTCAACACCCGCTTCGACCTGGTCAACGATGCCGGCCTCTGGCTGGTCGCCGGCGTGGTGCTGGCCGGCGCGGTCATCGGTAAAATGGGTGCCTGCTACCTAGCTGCGCGCGCCTGCGGTGAGACCCATCGCGATGGGCTCGGTGTGGGGGCGCTTATGAACGCACGCGGACTCATGGAATTAATCATCCTCAACATCGGCCTCGAGCGCGGGCTGATCACGCCGACACTGTTCACCATCATGGTGCTCATGGCCATCGTGACCACGTTGATGGCTACGCCCCTGTTTGAGCTGGTTTATCAGCGTCGGACGGCACACGCGTAAGCGCACGTTTCGCGGCGAGGCGTTTCCTCAGGAAATGCAGCGTCGTCCCCACGATGGCGAACAGGATGCCAGCGAACACCAGCTTGCGTTTGTCGCCTTGCACCAGCGCATCGCCCGCCACCACCGCCGCGATCAAGTATCCCGACGGCACCAGCGTGGACACCAGCAGGTAGATCCAAAATTTCACGCGAGCCAGCCCCAGCAGATAACTTTGCAGGGGAAACGGCGTGCCCGGCACCACGCGCACGACCAGCGTGAATTCCCAATCACGGCCGGCCGGCAGCTTCGGCATCGGATAACCCAGCCAGCTGATCAACCGCTCCAGCCACGGCCTGAGCGCGAAGGCCGCAAACCAGTAACTCAACGACACGTTGACCGCCAATGCCGTCATCCCGCTGGCGATCACCACGCCCGGCCCGAGCGTCGGCGCGAACACCGGCCCCGCTGAAAAAATGAAGGGTGAAAGCGGAAACCCGAACATCGGCAGCACCGCCATCGCCAGAAAAAACACGCCCGGTCCCTGAGCACGGACGAATTCGAGACAGCGTTTCACCTGGGTGCCCAGGTCCATTTGCATAGCCAGCAGACCGACCACGCAGCCGATCACCACCAGTGCGCCCAGAATGCCCAGCAACCGTTTTTTGCGATTATCCATGTATTGCGCAACCACGATGAGCGGCCTACCCGCCCCGGTGCAACTCGGCGATTGAATCAATCACGCGCAAAGACCAATAAAGCCACCTGCCTTAATTCCTTTTAATATCGCCGCCGTGTCCGACTCAACGCTCTCCGACTCCCTCTTCGCCCGCGCCAAGGAACTCATTCCCGGCGGCGTCAATTCCCCCGTCCGTGCGTTCCGTTCCGTCGGTGGCGCGCCGTTCTTCACGAAGTCCGCCCAAGGCGCCACGCTCACCACGGCCGACGGCAAAGAGCTGATCGACTTCGTCTGCACCTGGGGTCCCGCCATCCACGGCCACAACCACCCGCGCATCAAGGCCGCCATCGCCGCCGCGCTCGAACACGGCACGTCCTTCGGCACGCCAAATCCTTACGAGGTCGAAATGGCCGAGCTCATCACACGCTTCGTTCCTTCGATTAAAAAAGTCCGCATGACCAGCAGCGGCACCGAGGCGACCATGTCGGCCATTCGCCTCGCGCGCGGTTTCACGAAGCGCGACAAGATCATCAAATTCTCCGGCTGTTACCACGGCCACTCCGACTCGCTGCTCATCAAAGCCGGCTCCGGTGCGCTCACGCATGGCCACCCCGACAGCGCGGGCATCCCTGCCTCGTTTGCGCGTGAAACCGTCGTCCTTCCCTACAATGATCGCGCCGCCCTCGACGCCGCCTTCGCCGCCAATCCCGGCCAGATCGCCGGCGTCATCATCGAACCGTTTTGCGGCAACGTCGGTTTCATCATGCCCGACGCCGGTTACCTCGCCTACCTGCGCGAGATCACCGCGCAACACGGCACCGTCCTCATTTTCGACGAGGTCATGACCGGTTTCCGCATCGCCAAGGGTGGCGTCCAAGAACGCGAAGCCATCGTCCCTGATCTCACGTGTCTCGGCAAAATCATCGGCGGCGGCCTGCCCGTCGGTGCCTTCGGCGGACGCGCCGATATCATGGACATGCTTGCTCCGCTCGGCCCCGTTTACCAGGCCGGCACGCTCAGCGGCAACCCGCTCGCCATGGCCGCCGGCATTGCGTCGCTGCGTCTGTTGGAAGAACTCAATCCCTACGCCCGTCTCGACACGCTCGGCCGCCAGTTGGTCAGTGCCGTGGCCGACGCCTGCAAAGCCAAAGGCATCGCCGTGCAGACGCCCCAGTGCGGTTCCATGTTCAGCTTCTTCTTCACCGACACGCCCGTGCGCGATTACGACACCGCCCTAAAAGGCGACGCCCAACTCTTCGCCCGCGTCTTCCGCACCGCGCTCGAGGGCGGAGTTTATCTCGCCCCCAGCGCCTACGAAGCCGGTTTCATCAGCACCGCTCACGAAGGCCCCGCCATTGACCGCGCCTGTGAGGTGCTCACCGGCGCGATCCGCGGTCTCTGATCAGCGCCCCCGCCGGCGGCGGCAGAGTGCGGCCGTCAAGGCGGCCGCACCGAAGATCACCGCCCAGCTGGACGGCTCGGGAATTGTGAAGCCATCAACCTGCACGGACAGCACTCCACTCGTGTAGAGCGAATCGAGATTCCACTTCAGGCCGGGCGTGAGCACCGGCAGCAAAAGTTCATCAAACGTGCCGTCGAAACCGCCCGCATTAAACAGCGTGAAGCTTTCGCCATCGAGCGGGTTGAAATCATTCAACAAAACAACTTCCAGGACTCCGCCTGCAAACAGCGTGCCGCCGATATTCAAATAGTCATGGCTGCCGACCGAGGCGATACGCAGCAGGGTGTAGCTCTCAGCCTCCAGAATTACGTCGCCCGTGACGGAGAACGCACCGGTCGCCCCACCGAGCATCCAGCTCGCGTCATTCTTGATCACGACTCCCCCCGCCGAACCGTGACCGGAAAGGAAACTACCCGCATTCACGATGATCACGGTGTTGGCCAGCTCACCATCGACTCGCAACGTGCCGTCCTGCACGACCGTTGATCCCGAATAATTGCTGTTGCCCGAGAGACTCAAGGTGCCTTGCCCGATCTTGGTGAGACCGCCCGAACCGGTTAGCGAACCCGAGAAGGTCGCGCCCAGATTATTCGTGTTCACCGTCAGGCTTTTTCCAGCGGTAAGCGTGGCATTCATTCCCGTGCTCAACGCAGTGCCTACGACCTTGATCGTGCCACCGCCCAAGTTGTAGGCTCCGGAGCCAGTCAGATTTACCCCGCCGACTTCGAGCACACCGCCCGATTGATTGTAGCTGCCGCGGGCCCCCACGCGCAGTTTCGTATCGGTAAACGTCGCCGTGCCGCCGCTTTGATTGAACTCGCCTGCACCACCGGCGCTGTCACCGAAGCGCACGTCTTGCGAAACCCCGTTGAAGACCAGCACGCCCCCTTCGAGATTATAGATGCCGGTGCCTTGGGTGGTAATTAACTCATCACTGTTCGTGCCGAACCAGACCGTCGCCCCGGTGAATGTTGCCGAACCACCCGTTTGCGTGATCGTTCCTGTCGCAGAGGCGCCCGCGCCCACAAACACCTGGCCGGCCGTGTTGAACACCGCGTTATCCGCGATGGTCAGCAAACCGCTCGCACCATCACCCGACGCAATGAAGAGAGAAGAGTTCTCCCCCATATCCAACGTCGCGTCACTCGACAGATGGTAGGTGCCCGTCGCTCCGGAATAGCCGACCTGCAAGGCGCCGCCGGAAATATCTACGAGGCCTGCGGAATGATTCAGCACACCGACAGAACCCGCGCCACGACCGATATCCAGGGTGCCCCAGCCGCTGGTCACTGCCGAGTCGTCGATCGTGAACGACGCCCCCGTATTGAAGTTGGCAATACCACTACCGCCATCGACTCCGACTTGCAGACGACCGACGCCGTTCGTGATGAAGACCGTGAGATCATCCGTCAGATTGAGCGTGCCCGACTTGCCCGCGCCCGCACCGATGCGCAGCACTCCGCGCACAGTCGAAGCGGATTGAAGATCCGTGATCCCATTCAACGTGAGCGCACCGACACCCGTCTTTGCAAAACCGCCCGTGCCTGAAAAACCGTTGGAGAAGGTGGCGTTAAAGCTGTTGGTATTGACCGTAGCCACTGCGCCATCGACGAGGACGGCGCGCACATCGGTGACCAGATCTTCGTTAATCACCTTGATCGTGCCCGCGCCGAAATTAAAGACGCTCGTCGCGGTTGGATTGTTGTAACGCGCAACCAAACTGTCGCCGCCCACTTCCAACGTGCCCGCGTTCAAGTTGTAAGTGCCATCACCAAAGCCCGCGACAAACAACGTGCCGTCGGTGATACGCACCGTGCCACCATTCTGGTTAACCGTCGCCGTGCCATAGGAGGAACGGACAAAGTTGTTACCGATGATCAGCGAGCTGCCGTTCTTGATTTCGAGCAAGCCGGAGCCCGCGATGTTGAGCGTGCCGGTGCTGTCGGCATTGGCACCGCTGGAACGTCCGACGACATTGATGCCGCCCGCCAGTTCAAGCACACCGTCGTTCAAATTATAAGTGCCGGTGCCTCCTTGGTTGCCGATGTTCAGCGCCGCGAGTTCCGTCGAAGAACCCACAATCACGCTGCCTCCGTTCTGATTAAAAACACCCGTGCCGCCAAAATCACCCACGCGGAATGAAGCCGCCGCGCCGGGAGAACTGAACGGAGGCGTGCCGCTCAACAGCAAGGTTCCACCGTCGAGCGTGTAAGTGCCGGAATTGCCCGCGCCCGTGCCCACGGCCAGCTCCGAGATGGTTGACGTGCCGTTGGACTGAACCGTCGTTCCTTGCTCCACAAAAAAACTTCCGATCGCGCGCGTGGCGCCACCCGTAAACGTCAGGGTGCCGACTCCACGCTTGGTCAAACCACCGTCCGCACCATCAATATCGCCGGACCAGGTCGCACCAAGTCCATTGGTGTCGATGTAAGAGC
This sequence comes from Rariglobus hedericola, assembly GCF_007559335.1. NCBI lineage: Bacteria > Pseudomonadati > Verrucomicrobiota > Opitutia > Opitutales > Opitutaceae > Rariglobus > Rariglobus hedericola. The sequence continues at coordinate 406,874 of NZ_VMBG01000001.1, read as the reverse complement.
GCGCACCATCGACCAAGGTCGAATCCACCGAAGTCACCAATGCGGTCGTGATGACCTTGATCGTGCCGCCGCCAAGATTGAAGGCATAGGCGCCCGAGGCGTAACTGCCGCGAAGACGATCGGCTCCGATCTCCAGCGTGCCGCCGAGCAGATTGTATTCACCCGCGCCGTAACCGGAGAGAAACAAGTTGTCCGAGCCCGTGGTCCCGCTGAGCCGGAACGTGCCACCCGTCTGGTTAAACACTCCCGTGCCATTGCCGAGCGTCGCGGTCGCATCGCGGTTGCCGATCACGAAATTACCTCCGGCGATATCCAGCAATCCGGTTCCCGAGAGGTTGAACACGCCGGTGCTCGCCGGCTTCGTGTCGGTATTGCGCCCGATGTTGTAAAGTCCGCCGGACAGATTGAGCACGCCGCCCGACAGGTTGTATTCACCTTCGCCGCCTTGATTGCCGACGTTGAACGAACCGACCACGTTGACCGTTCCCCCCGTCTGGTTGAACACGCCCTTGCCGCTCCAGTCGCCCACTTGCAGCGCCTGACTGATGTTAAGCGTGCCCGCCGAAAGATCATAAGCGCCGTCCGCTGCGGGTCCCGAACCCACGCCAAAGTATTTGATACTGGATACGCCGGCTGTCTGGGCGATGGCCCCTCCGACCACATAGACTTCACCACCGAAAACATTGTTTCCACGCAAAGTGAGAACGCCTTCACCCATTTTGTTCAAGGTGCCCGAACCCGTAAAATTTCCCCGCCAGGTGGCGCCGATTCCATTGGTATCGATGACGGATGTCTTGCCGGTCACCAGCGTGGCGTTGATTGCCGTATCAAGAGCGCTACCGGTCACGCGCAACGTGCCTCCGCCAAAATTGAACGCATACACGCCGTTATTCGTCGCACTGATGCCGTTGGTTCCGCCGATGGAGAGCACGCCGCCGTTGAGATTATACGTGCCCTGCCCTCGTCCGAATTTAAGGATACCGTTCTGGAAATACATTTCGCCGTCATTTTGATTCACCGTGCCCTGCCCGCCCGAGTAAGCCGCGACGTCGTCGGAAAGTCCGCCGACCACGAGCGCCACATTTCCGTTCGCACCGCCGTCGGCGCCCAAGGTCACCAAACCGCCATCGATGTTGAGTGTGCCGCTTGAAACGCGGTTGTTCGTCGCACGGCCCAGGACGATTGCGCCGTTGTCGCCTACCGGACGATAAATATTCAACGCGCCCTCGGAGATCGTGTAGGTGCCGGTGCCGCCTTCGTTGCCGATCATCAATCCGCCAAAAATATCCACCGTGCCGCCGTTCTGATTGACGATGCCCAAGCCACCCCAATCACCGACGTGCAACGCGCCCCAGCTATCCGTGCCATGCAGACTGCCCACTGTGAGCGTCGCCCCATTGGCGATGTTGAGGACGCCCGCTCCCGCGGCACCCGATGCTTCGCCCACTCGAATCATCGCCTTGAGCCCGTTGACGCCGGTGTTGTTGGCCACCGTGACATTCGCGCCTGACTGGAGGTTCACCGTGCCTCCGTTAAAAACGACCAAGCCATAGCGGCTGACCGCGCTGGGGCTGGTGCCGTCGCGAACCGGGTGTGGCGTCGCGCCGCCATCCAGCGTGGTGATCGTGGCCAGATTGATCGTGCCACCCGCCTCGATGACTGCGGCCTGCAACGCGCCCGCACCGGTCACACTCAGGGTGGCACCGGCATCGGCGGACAACGTGCCGTTTTCAGCGGAGTTGAGCACCAGCGTCGCGCCGTCGTTAAGAACGAGCCCCGTGGTGCCCGCGAGCACACCGAGGCTGCGGGTGCTCTGCACGCCCGTGACCGACAGCGAGGCATCCTGATCGATAAAAAGATTCTGCATCGAACCAGGCGTCACGCCGCCCCAGTTCGCCGCATCGTCAAAATTCGATCCAGCCCCCGTGTAACGCGCCGCATCCACAAAATCGATACGCGCACCCGAGTTCAGATAACTTACAGTCGCATAGTCGAGAACACCCGACGCCGCGGCATTGCCGGAACCAAAGCCAAACTGCGTATTCGTGACCTTCGCCCCGTCACCGAAGAGCAACGGTCCCCACACCGGATCCAACGCCCACTCGGCGAGGGTTTTCGCAACGCTGCCTTCGGGCGGAGTGAGGTTCGTATTTCCAGCCTGTCCGTAGAGGAAAAATTTACTCGTCGTCGTGTTCACCACCGACGTCACGAACGCACCGTTCACCGTGGTGTTTCCGGGCGTGTTACCCGGCTGGGCCGGATCATGCACCAGAAGCAGATCCCAAGCAGACTCACCCGAGCGAGTCGCCGTGTAGCCGGCTTGTGAAGTGCCCCACGCCGTCGACTGGATACCGATTTTAAACGAGATGCCCGCAGCCGTGGTATCCGTGTTTTGCCAGCGATACACGGCACTGAAACCGGCACCCAACGCGGTCGCCGCATCCGCCAGACCGGAAGTGGCGTTCATCACGCTGATCGTGCTTTTGCCACTGCCCGTAGGCGTTCCGGTCAGCGAAACGCCACCCAGATTTCCCAGCGAGCCGTTGGTATCGCGCCAGAAAATCTGCGAGTCGACCGCAGCTCCGTCCACCACCGTGGCCGAGCCCGGGGCATGCGTGGTCGCGTTCACAATACCGGCACCCAAGGAATCGCGCACATCATCGGCGTTCCATCCGCCGGAGTTGAATCCAGTCACTGCACTCGTGCCGGCCGGCACCGCGTGGGAAGTCGATACAGCGCCCAGAATCAGAACAGGACATACCCAAAAAATGGATACAAGGCGAAGCTTGCTCCTGAAACGACGTGGCGAAGTGACTTGCGGGATCATACCCGCGATCTACAAGCCCGGCGAATATATCAAACAAGTGTAAAAATAGACCTGCGTAATTATAACCGGATACCTAGAGGTTTTCCTCTGCGAAACATCGGGTGATCCACCTACCCATCAATCGGGAGTGTAAAAACCAGCCTCTGACGTCGCTCAGCGATCCGTCGTCTCTCCCACTAAACCCGCCTGCACGGCAAACAGCGAAAGCTGCGCGACACGATGCAGCCCGGTTTTTTTCATAAGGTTGCTCCGATGATTGATCACCGTGTGCACGCTCACCCCGAGTTTGTCCGCGATCTCTTTCGAGCTAAGACCCTGCGCCACGTGGCAAAGCACGGTCTTCTCACGCTTGGTGAGTTCGCTGATACCGGCATTCGCCTCAGGCGTCGATTGATCGCGACTCACGAGCGCCTTGATGAAATTGCCCGCGAGCGGTCCGAAATACGTCTGACCTTGGGAAACCGAAAGCAGGGCCGCGCGGAATATTTCCAGCGTGGCCATCTTCTCGACCACACTCAAAACGCCGGCGGCGAGCGCTCCGCGCATGGCGGCAGCATTCAGGCTGCCGGTAAAAATCAGGATGCGGGACTTCGGGCAGATGATTCCCAGTTCGCCCAGCAGGGCCAGGCCCGACACGCCCGGCAGCACCAGATCTAGGATGATGATGTCAGCCTGCTCATTACGACAGACTTCCATCGCGGCATCGGCATCGAGCGCGCTTCCCACCACCTTGAAACCAGGCAGGGATTCAACCACTTGGGTCATCATTCCTATGATCGCGGCATGGTCGTCCACAATGATGACTTTAACGTCACCGGCGGGCTGATTGGTGGATAAAGGCGAAGTTAACGACATTCAGTGAAAGCGGGATGCAATGACCGCATTGCCTAACTTTTAACAAATTACTACGTTATATCTTAGCTAAACGTAAAAATGAGGCGAAAATTTACCAAACCTAGTGATATCTAGTCATATCCTTCTTTTGGTGGCAACACCCTGCTTCTGAGACTTAGGCGCGCGGATGCGCTTTCGCATAAACATCCCGCAGTCGCGCAACACTCACATGAGTATAGACCTGCGTTGTATTCAAATTCACATGTCCCAGCAATTCCTGCACAAGGCGCAGGTCCGCACCGGCATTTAGCAGGTGGGTCGCATAACTGTGCCGGAGTTTGTGCGGAGTCAGGTCCAGCGGCAGGTCCGCCAGCGCGAGGTAGCGTTTTAACAACAACTGCACCTGCCGCACAGGTAACCGCTCCTGTTTCCCGTTCACCAACACCGGCAAATCGTGACCCGTGTCCTTCGCAAATTCACGTTTCCATTTCTCAAGCACGGCCATCGCCACACGCCCGAGCGGACACAGGCGCTCCTTCTTGCCCTTGCCGAGCACCCGGGCCACGCCACTCGTGAAATCGATCTGGCCGTAGTTGAGCGCCGTCAGCTCGCTCACACGCAAACCACCGCCGTAAAGCAGCTCCATCACCAGCCGGTCTCGCCACGATGTGAAGGCATCCAGCGACTGGTTTTCCAACAACCGCTGCGGCCCGTTTAAGAGCAGCTTCATCTGCGTCTCGGTGAGGAATTTCGGCAAACGCTTTTCCAGCTTCGGCAGCGGCACGCCGACGAACGGATTTCGTTTCACGCCGCCGCGTCGCAGCCAGAATTTAAAAAACGCACGCAGCCCCGACACGTGATTGTGCAGCGTGCGACGGTCGAAACGCGACTGCGCCTCGATCACGAAATCGCGCAGCTCCCGCGTGCTGAGTTGGTCGAATCCGCGCTCCCACAAACCGGTCGCGTTCAACCAACGATAAAAATCATCAAACGCCTGCCGGTAGTTGCGCAGCGTATACACCGAGTAACGGCGTTCCTTCTCCAGGAATTCCGCAAACGGCGCCCACCAGCGCGCAAGCACCGGTTCAGGCGGTGGCGGATGTAACGCGGGCTTCGACATCGCGCATGACCTGCGTGGCGTGGAGCCGCAACGCACCTTCGGGATCAAGTCCCTTGACGCGCGCCGCCGCCGTGAGTTCGAACAACATCCGCCCGAGCGTCGCCTCGTCGAGCTGTGCGCCGAGCGCTTTCACTTGGGCGACATCGACCACGCCGTCGACGGACAGGTTTTTCTTTTCGATTTGTTTCCAGATCGTCTCGGCAAACATCAACGCCGGCAGTCGCGGCGGCAGGTCCTTGAAGACACCTTTTTGCACGGGTCCGTTCTTCTTTTCCTGCGCCTTGATCTGCTCCCACTTCACGATGACGTCCTCGGACGTGCCGATTTTGTCGCCCGTGCCGAACACATGCGGATGCCGGCGCACGAGCTTGTCGTTGGCCTCCGCCGCGACCGCTTCGAGATCGAAGTGTCCGGCCTCCTCGGCGAGTTGCGCATGAAACACCACTTGCATCAACACATCGCCCAATTCCTCGCGCATGTGGGGCATGTCGAGGCGGTCGATGGTGTCGAGCAACTCGCTGGCTTCATCGATCAGGCAACGCGTCAGCGTGGCGTGGGTTTGCTCCTGATCCCAGGGACAACCGCCGGGGGCGCGGAGGGCGGCGATGGTTTTGCGAAGATCGGCAACAGCGCTCATAAATTATCCGCAAAGAGGCGCAAAAGACGTGAAAAGGTAAACCCTCGAATCACCGCGGGATTGTTTCTTGCGCCTTTTGCACCTCTTTGCGGCTATTGTTCCTTACGACATGTCCGACAAACTCACAGAGATCATGGCTTGGAAACGACAGGAGATCGCCCCGCTCATCCGCGCGGTGTCCCTGCCCGAACTGGCCGCGTTCAACGCGATGGCCCCCAAGCCCCCGTCTTTCGCCGCCGCCCTCCGCCGTGACGACGGTAAACTCGCCGTCATCGCCGAGATCAAACGCCGCTCGCCTTCCGCCGGTGCCATCGCCGCCACCACGCTCTCCGCGACCGATCAGGCCATCAACTACCGCACCGCCGGCGCTTCCGCCCTGTCCATCCTCACCGACGAAAAATTCTTCGGCGGCACGCTCGACGACTTGACCGGCGTGACGAATTTCTTCCGCCAAGACCGCCCCGCCATTCCGTGTATTCGCAAGGATTTCATGGTTCACCCCATCCAGGTCCTTCAGGCCCGCGAAGCCGGCGCCGGCGCCATCCTCATCATCGTGCGCGCCCTCAATGACGACGAGATCGCCGCGCTCTTCGCCGCCGCCAAATTCGCCGGACTCGATGCCCTCTTCGAGATTCACAACGAGTCCGAACTTGAGCGCGCGGTGAAACACGGCGCAAAGATCATCGGCGTGAACAACCGCGACCTCGCCATCTTCAAGTGCGACCTCGGTCTGAGCGAACGACTCATACCCTTGTTCCCGAAACACGTGATCGCCGTCAGCGAGAGCGGCATCTTCACGGGTGCCGACGCCGCCCGCGTCCACGCCGCCGGCGCCCACGCCATCCTCTGCGGCGAAGCCCTCATGAAGGCCCCCGACACCGCCGCCCTGATTACGGAATTTCAAACCGCGTGAACCACACCTCTTAATTGCCCGAAATTAGTGACCATTAGTGCCAATTAGTGGTTAATCCGTTTCCTTCTCAGACCTCAGATTTCCACCACTAATTCACACTAATGAGCACTAATTCAGCACAGGGTGTATTCGAGCAAGAGGGCTATGACTTCATGGCTGCTTGCTTCGAGGTTTATAACCAGCTCGGCCACGGATTCCTTGAAGAAGTATATCAGGAAAGCTTGGAACTTGAACTCACCGAACGGGCGATTCCTTTTACCGCTCAAGCCCGACTCCAACTTTTCTACAAAGGACGGCCGCTCCGAAAATATTACGAAGCGGACCTCATCGTAATCGGAGAAATTGTCGTAGAAATCAAAGCCGTGAAAACACTTCTCCCCGAGCACGAGGCGCAGCTGATCAACTATCTCCGCGCCACCAAAAAACGTGTCGGCTATATCGTTAACTTCGGCGCCCAACCCAGCCTCGAATGGAAACGTCGAATCCTCTGATTTTCCTGAAATTAGTGCCCATTAGTGCTAATTAGTGGTTAACCCATCATCCGTGCCTCTCTCTCCTTCAGCCACCCGCGATCTCCTCGATCAACTCGGCCACTTTCCCAAGCGCGCGCTCGGGCAAAACTTCCTCGTGGACGGCAACATCGTCCTCAAGTCACTCGAACTCGCCGGCGTCCGCGCCGGTGACACAGTGGTCGAGGTCGGCCCCGGCCTCGGCACGCTTACGACCGCCATCCTCGAAACCGGCGCCGATCTCTGGGCCGTCGAGTTCGACCGCCACCTCCACGCTCACCTCGAGGCCACGCTCCTGCCCCGGTTTCCCAACACGTTCCACCTCCTCGAAGGCGACGCCGTCGATCAGCCCCTGGCCGCCCTCCCCGCCGACAAAGCCGCCGCCGGTTTCAAAGTCGTCGCCAATCTCCCCTACGCCATCTCTACCCCATGGATGGACGCGGTGTTCTCCGGTCCGTTGCCGACCAATCTCGTGCTGATGCTCCAGCAGGAAGCCGCGCAACGCTACGCCGCCAAGCCCGGCTCCAAACAATTCGGAGCCATCTCGATTTTCCTCCAGTCCGCCTACGACATCGCCCCCGGCCACAAGGTCGCCGCCGCGTGCTTCCACCCGCGCCCCGACGTCGAATCCTACTTGCTCAACCTCGTGCGCAAACCCGCGCCGTTCGTGTTCGATCCCGAGGTGAAGCTCCTCATCCGTTCCTGCTTCCAGCAGCGTCGCAAGCAGCTCGGCGCCCTCCTTCGCGACAAGCTCCCCGACGGCGGTGCCGCCTGGTTTGTCGAGCTTACCGCCGCCGGCTACAGCCCGCAAAGCCGCGCCGAGGATGTGCCCGTGGCCGTCTGGCAAAAACTGCAGATTCCACCCGCCGCCTGAGCGCATGAATCTCCAGACGTTTTTCACTCTGCTTGTCATCGGCGTCATCGTCGGAGTGCTCTCCGCGCTCACCGGCAAAGGCAAAACCGCGCTCCCGGTTGCCTTGGTTGTTTCGTGTGCCGGCGCCTTTCTCGGCTGGTTCGTTTTCACCCAAGTCAGCCGCATGGCCATGCAGGTGATCTTTGCCATCGGCGGAAGTCTGCTGCTTCTCTGGCTGGCCCGTCTCATCAAAAAATAACCGCATGCCCGATCCCTACGAAGAGTTGATCGACGGCGAGACCTTCATCCGCGGCCCGCTTAACGGCCCGCACGAAGTCCTCTGCGACCGTCTCCACGCCTGGGTCGCCCGCCACCTGCCGGCCAATTCCGCGCTGAAGCTCCTGCCGCGCCGCACCACGCTCACGCTCCGAGCCGGGACCGTCATCTGCCCCGACCTCGCCCTCGTGCGTCGCGATAACAACGAGCTCTACCTCGCCGCCGAGGTGCTCCAGCCGGGCGATCATCATCCGGACACGGTCCTCAAAAAACAGGTTTACTCCGACTGCCGCGTGCCCCGTCTGTGGGTGGTCGATTCCCGTTATCAAAACGTCGAAGTTTACGGAAGTCAGTCCACCGGTTTCCGCCTTGAGTGGATCCTCGCGAGCCACGAATTCCTCACCGACGCCGCCTTGAACGGCTCAAGCTATCCCGTCGCGGATATTTTCTCGCGTCACTGAACGCCGCCCGGAAGCCGCACCTTGCAGGCGCGGTCCGGGTGATCATTCAAAGCGGACTCCGCTCACACCGGCACAATGAGCGCGAAGTGCTCCGAGCGTGACGAGCTATTCGTTTTGCCGTTCCAACCCACGCGGCAGGAACCGTGGGCATCACCGAGCGCGCCGGCGGAGATCAACAAATCGAGGTAAAACGCCTCGCCCGCGTTCACCTGCACACCGAGTTTTTTCAAATCGCAGCGCAGCGTGAAATCGTAGCCGCCCTTGTCGATCTTCACCTTGAAAGCCACCGCCTTCGAGGGCTTGCGCGTCTTGCCCAGCACGGTCGCGCCCTTCGCCCGCGGCAACAAAAACAACTGGGTCGTCCCGCCGCCCACCCGCGCCGGCTTCACGAAGAACTCGATGGTCGAGGCTGCCCACGGCGCGGCCACATCGACCTTCACCGCCGTGTCGATCACTCGCCCCGTGATTTCCAGCACGGTGCCTTTCACGGTCATCGCGGATTTCAGTAGTTTGTTCGCCATGAACTCCACGTCCACTGCCACGGCGTCCGCGGCGGACACCTTGATCACGCGCGGCGGACTGAAGATGTAATCGCGCCCCATCACACGCGCATCCGTCGAGATCCCGCGCAACGTGAGCGCCGTGGTCGCGGCGGGTTGCAACACCACGCGCTTCACCAGTGTCGCACCGGGAGCGAGCTTGATTGAAACAGCGCCTCCTTTAATCGGAACCGCCACGCCGTTGGCTTCGAAGACCAACTTCCCGGTGAACGCCGTCGTCCCTTGGTTCACCGCCGTGAAGTTAAACTCGATCGGTGCACCCGACACTTCAGCCAACGGCCTCACCGGTTCCACCGACACGATGACCTTGTCTCCCGTGCCCGCGTAAGCGCGGCCGGTGTTCTTGATGGTCGGAGCGAACTCACCGAGCAGGCCGACCTTCTGGTGCGCCTCGATCAACTCGTCGCACATCGCCCAGATCTTATCGAGCGGCAGCGTCGCGGCCGCATGCGGGTCCGTCATGACCGCGTGGTAAATGTGTTCACGTTTACCCGTAAGCGCTGCCGCCACGGTGAGCTCCTGCACGTTGACGTTAGTCCGGCAAATCGCGGCCAGCTGCGGCGGCAGGTCGCCGATGTGCGTCGGCTGCAAGCCTTGCGCATCCACCAGCACCGGCAACTCCACACAGCAGCGGTCCGGTAGATTCGTGATGAGTCCGGTGTTCGGCACGTTGCCATAGATCACGCGCGGCGTGTTCGTCTCCATCGAGTGAATGATGAAGCTGCCGTATTCGTGCGTCTGCGGATTCACGGTGATGTCGCCGTCCTCGCCGATGAGCTCGGCCTCGGCTTTTTTCCACGTCGCGATGATCGACTCGCAACGGCGCAGGTATTCGTCGATCGGAATGTCGAACTTCTCGATCACCGACTTCCCGTGATGGATGAAGTGCGGATTGTATTCGCTCTGGTGCTCGCTCGACTCCGTCACGAAATAACCGAGTCGGCGCATCATCTCGAAGCGCACTTTGTCCTGCGTGAACGCTCCGTCGTTGAGCAGATTGAACAACAGCGGATACGCGTCTTGTCCGCGGTATTTGTAGTCGAGGAAGAACGCCATGTGGTTGATGCCCGCCACGCGATACGTGACGTGTTTGGCGTCGAGCCCCGCGTAATTCGCGAGCTGCTGGCTGGTGCCTTGCACGCTGTGGCACAGGCCCACCATCGGCACGCCCACCGCGCGGTCGGCCGCCATGCACAACATCGCCATCGGATTCGTGTAGTTGAGAAACGTGCAGCCCGGCGCGCCCACGTCCGCGATGTCACGGGCGATTTCCAACGTCTTCGGGATAGTGCGTAATCCGCGGAACACCCCACCCACGCCGAGCGTGTCGCCGATCGTCTGGAGCAGGCCAAACTTCTTCGGGATTTCAAAATCGATGACCGTGCCCGGCTTGTAACCGCCGACCTGGATCGTGCAGATAACGTAGTTCGCGCCCGTGATCGCCTTGCGACGGTCGAGCGTCGCCTCGATCCTGGCCTTCACGCCGAGTTTACGCACCACTCGCTCGGCCATGACGCGCGCCGTTTCCAGACGCGCCGGATCGATGTCCATCAGCGTAATGGTCGAACCGCTCAATTCGGGAAATTGCAGGATGTCGGAAATCAGGTTCTTCGCGAAGACGACCGAGCCGGCGCCAATCAGGGTAATTTTAGCCATGGAGGGGATTTGTTAAATACGGACGCCACTCAGTGCGACCGCCTGCACTCAAACCTGCGGCACCCTTAAAGGCGGATATGAAAAGTTTGATATACGATGTGCAATTTGTGACATGAAGGCATGCCCGAGGAGGTTTTCCCCATCATCATCAGCGCCGCCGACGAGGTGCGCAGTTCCTCCGCCTACGAGTATGACAACACTCTGCGCGGCGGGCGGTCCCACCACGTCGCCATCCAGCGAACCCAGAGCGGCCGCGGCTGGTTTCGCGATGCCGCGGGCACCCATGATGTGCCCGCCGGTCACGCCATGCTGTTCAGCCACGACGAACCCACGGCCTACGGTTATCCCGCCGGTGCCACCGCACCTTACGATTTACGTTATGTGACCCTCATGATCGGAACGCTCGCTCCGTTGCTCGCGCGATTGCGCACCGATTTCGGTTCGGTGGTGCGCATGTCCGACGACTCGGAAGCGTCCGCCCTCTTTGACGAGATCGGCACCCGCTTTAAGCAACGCACCTTCCGCGACCGCCTCCATGAGGCCGAGTTGATCCACGGTCTGCTCATCGCGCTTTACCGCGAACAGGTGCGCGGCACGCAGACGACCGATCCCATCGAGTTCGGGCACCATTACCTGCGCAGCCACTTCCGTTCGCCCATCAACCTCAAACTCGTCGCCGGCAAATGCGCCGTAAGCCGCGAGCACTTCATCCGCGAGTTTACCCGCCGCTACCACGAATCCCCGGGCGCCCTGCTCCGCCGTCTGCGCTTGGAGCATGCCCGCGCCATGCTCGCCGCGACCGACACCGATGTGGAATCCATCGCCCTCGCCAGCGGCTACACCAGCGCCAACACCTTCTGCCGCGCCTTCCGTCAGAAATTCGGCCACAGCCCGCGCGGGCGCTGAACACGAGGGAGGCTGAAGGCCTTGACGTGCCTCGCCTTGCCTCCGACATCGCCAACGGCTCGACTCGCCTGAATGCCCACCCTGTCTCGCAAACAACTCGTCTGGATCGGCGCATTGAGCGGAGCTCTTTACGGTCTTTTCGTCCGCCTGATGTTTGGCCTCGATGCCGACAAAGGCACGCTGTTCGAAGTGATGAGTTCCACCTTCATCATCGGCGTTCCCATCGCTCTCGGCTTCCTCACCGTCTGGCTGGGCGAATACCGTAAACGTTATAGTTGGGGCCGCCGTATCCTTATGCCTTGGCTCTCATCGCTCGCGTGCCTGGGCTGCTGTCTGCTCTTCGCCTGGGAGGGGCTGATCTGCGTGATTATCTGGCTTCCTCTGGTTCTGGTTTTGTCATCATTCGGCGGCCTGCTGGCCGGCCTCATCCGGTTCGCGTTCACTCAAGACAGCAGCCGTAACTACTGCGCAGCGGTGGTTGCCCTGATACCGTTCGTCGCCGCCCCCCTCGAATCCCTGCGCGAAGCCTCCACGGAAATCCGCCGCGTCGAAACCTCCATCGAGATCAACGCCTCGCCGGCCACCGTATGGAACCAGATCAAATCCGTCCCGCTCATCACTGAATCCGAGCACTCGCTCAACTTCAGTCATCTGCTCGGCTTTCCGCGCCCCACCGAAGCCTTGCTCGAAGGCACCGGAGTCGGCGCCGTGCGCTACGCCCGCTTCGAGGGCAACGTGCTCTTCCTCGAGCGCATCACCGAATGGCAGGAGCCCGTCCGCATCTCGTTCTCGATCCAAGCCGACACGGAAAACATCCCGCCCACGACCTTCGACGAACACGTCACCATCGGCGGCCCCTACTTCGACGTTCTCCACGGCACCTACTACATCGAGTCCCTCGGCCCCGATCGCGTCATCCTGCACCTCTCCAGCGATCAACGCCTCTCCACCCGCTTTAATTTTTACTCACACCTGTGGACCGAGGCCCTGATGGCCGACCTGCAAAACTACATCCTTCTCATCATCAAAGCCCGCTGCGAAAAGACCCGCTGATTGCCTGCGGCTAATAGCAAACGATGCGTCCCCGTTAGCGCGGCGCATACCTCTCGCCCGCCCGCATTTGCTTTTGACCCACCCCCGCGCCCGCCCTTTGCTGGCCAACTACTTTTCCGTTTCCGAGCCTCCGAGTCCGGATCTCCGAACTACTCACTACTCGCTACCCACTACTCACTACTTCGAATGAGCCCATCCATCATCTACACCATCACCGACGAAGCCCCCGCGCTCGCCACCTACAGCCTCCTGCCGATCGTGCAGGCCTACGCCAAGCAAGCCGGCATCAACGTGGAAACCCGCGACATCTCCGTCGCCGCCCGCATCCTCGCCAACTTCGCCGACCTCCTCCCGGCCGACCAGAAGACCCCCGACTCCCTCGCCGAGCTCGGCGCCCTCACGCTCAAGCCCGAGGCCAACATCATCAAGCTGCCCAACATCTCCGCCTCCATCCCGCAGCTGAAGGCCGCCATCGCCGAGCTTCAGTCCAAGGGCTTTGCCCTCCCCGACTACCCCGAAACCCCTTCGACCGACGCCGAGAAAGACGCCCGCGCCCGTTACTCCAAGGTCCTCGGTTCCGCCGTGAACCCCGTCCTCCGCGAAGGCAACTCCGACCGCCGCGCCCCCAAGGCCGTCAAGGATTACGCCAAGAAGCACCCGCACGTTAACAAAGCCTTCTCGCCCGGCTCCAAGACCCGCATCGCCTCCCTCTCCGCCGACGACTTCTTCGCCAACGAGAAATCCCTCACCCTCGCCGCTGCCACCACCGCCAAGATCGAGTTCGTGGGCGCCGACGGCTCCGTGAAGGTTCTCCTCCCGAAGCTCGCCCTCCAGGCCGGCGAGATCCTCGACTCCACCAAGATCGGCAGGAAATCCCTCGTTGCCTTCTACGAGCAGCAGATCGCCCAGGCCAAAGCCGACGGCGTTCTCCTCTCGCTCCACCTCAAGGCCACCATGATGAAGGTCTCCGACCCCATCCTCTTCGGCCACGCCGTCCGCGTCTTCTTCAAAGACCTCCTCACCAAACACGCCGCCGTCCTCGCCACCCTCGGCGTTGATTTCAACAACGGCTTCGGCGACCTCGTTGCCAAGATCGAGAAACTCCCCGCCGACCAGAAAGCCGCCATCGAGGCCGACATCCAGGCCGCCCTCGCCGCCGGCCCCGCCCTCTCCTACGTCAACTCCGACAAAGGCATCACCAACCTCCACGTCCCCTCCGACGTCATCATCGACGCCTCCATCCCCGCGCTCCTCCGCGCCGGTGGCAAAGTCTACGACGCCAAAGGCAACACCGGCGACACCCTCGCCCTCGTTCCCGACCGCAGCTACGCCGGCGTTTACCAGGCCACCATCGACTTCATCAAAGCCAACGGCCCGCTCAACCCCGCCACCATCGGCTCCGTTCCCAACGTCGGCCTCATGGCCCAGGCCGCCGAAGAATACGGCTCCCACAACAAGACCTTCGAAGCGTCCGCCGCCGGCACCATCCGCATCGTCGACGCCGACGGTAAGACCCTCCTCGAACACGCCGTCGAGCAAGGCGACGTCTGGCGCGCCTGCCAAACCAAGGACCTCCCGATCCGCGACTGGGTTAAACTCGCCGTCAACCGCGCCCGCCTCTCCGGCACGCCCGCCATCTTCTGGCTCGATAAAGCCCGCGCCCACGACGCCCAGCTCATTGCCAAAGTTGAGCTCTACCTGAAGGACCACGACACCCAGGGCCTCGACCTCCAGATCCTCCCCCCCGCCGACGCGACCAAGGTCAGCCTCGAGCGCATCGTCAAAGGCCAGGACACCATCAGCGTCACCGGCAACGTCCTCCGCGACTACCTCACCGACCTCTTCCCGATCCTCGAAGTCGGCACCTCGGCCAAGATGCTCTCCATCGTCCCCCTGATCAAAGGCGGCGGCCTCTTCGAAACCGGCGCCGGCGGCTCCGCCCCCAAGCACGTCCAGCAGTTCACCGAGGAAAACTTCCTCCGCTGGGACAGCCTCGGCGAATTCTTCGCCCTCGCCGCCAGCTTCGAGCACCTCGGCATCACCCAGAACCACGCCAAGGCCAAAGTTCTCGCCGAGACCCTCGACGAAGCCAACGGCAAGTTCCTCGAGTTCGACAAGTCCCCCGCCCGCAAAGTTGGCGCCGGCATCGACAACCGCGGCTCGCACTTCTACCTCGCGCTGTATTGGGCCCAAGCCCTCGCCAAGCAGACCTCCGACGCCGACCTCAAGAAAGCGTTCACCCCTTTAGCCGAGAAGCTCACGAACTCCGAAGACCAGATCGTGAAGGAACTGATCGCCGTCCAAGGCAAGCCCACCGACATAGGCGGCTACTACCAGCCCGATAACGCCAAAGCCTCCGCCGCCCTGCGGCCCAGTGCCACGTTGAATACAATCCTTGCGACGCTGTAATTAATCGACAGCTCCCATAGCCTAACAAATGACCGCGGCACTCAAACCAGTTGACTTTTTTGCATCAGCTAAACGCCACTTCGATGATGCTGAGCTACTGCGTTCGAATTCAAGAATGCCAAATGCTGGTCAATTATATGGGTTCTGTGCAGAGTGCGGGATTAAAGCATTATTCATGTGGCACAGGCACGCGGAAGACGCCAATGGATCGCCACCCTACGGAAGTGCATTAAGAAATCATATTAATGCACTTCCCGCCAAATTTAACGCGATCAACTTAACACTCAGCGGAAGAACGGCGGTTAAATACACGTCAATGCTCACAAAAATTAGTCATTTTGGAGATTGGAACGTAGATCATAGATATTACAAGGAGAGCAGCATTCCCACATCGACTGATAAATGGAAGGCCGCCGCCGAAGAAGTCATCGCAATGCTACAAGCAGCAAAAATTGACGGAGTCAGCACATGAAACCCATTTTTTTCAATGACGCCATAAAAGGCGCGGCTAAGGTATTAAATGAAATCGAATTCCCTGCTGGCATAAAACCATTAGTGATTAGAGATATACACGGCCGCATTAGAGTCGCCATAGACGCAAATTCCGATGAGCATCAAAATCTACGCACAGAGATTATCTCAAAACTAGGTGCTATCGATACATATCTCGCCGCCGACTCTGGAGTCATATTCAAAGACGAACTATTCAACAGTAACGATATCTTCAACGATCCAGCCATTCTGGAAGTATTTATCCCTGTTGACGGACAAACGCTCAAAATACAGCTCCTGGACAGGCAAATCACTGGCCAAGATTGGTCCTCAATTGAACCGGAAACCACGACTAATATCCCTCGCCTAGTTTTCTTTAGTCTAAAAGGTGGCGTAGGCAGGTCTACAGCCCTTACAATGCTTGCCTATCGGTTAGCCCAAGAGGGAAAAAACGTGCTTTTGATTGACCTAGATCTAGAATCACCGGGTCTTTCCGGCCTCCTCCTCCCCCCGGACAAGATGGCTGAATTTGGAATTATTGATTGGCTATTGGAAGATGCCAATGGCCAAGGCGACGCGGTTTTATCAAGAATGATATCAGTAAGTCCACTAGCGGAGACCACCACTGGGCAGATCCGCATAGCGGCATCGATGGGCATGGACGAGTCATTTTACTTGGACAAATTGTCACGTGTTTATGCAGACGTATCATCCGGAGGGAAAAGTTTACGGTTTTCGGAGCGCATCGCAAAACTCATCAACTCGCTGGAAGAACAAGAAAAGCCAGATGTAATCTTAATCGATAGCAGAGCTGGCCTGCATGATCTAGGTGCACTAAGCATAGTCGTGTTGGCGACACATGCATTCCTCTTTGCCACCGATACCGCACAAACATGGCAGGGTTACGGACATCTCTTTTCCCACTGGAGAATGCGTCCCAAAATTGCAAAAAAAGTAAGGGAGAAACTTTGGATAGTGGATGCACTTTTCCCTGAAACGAATCAAGCAACACGGGCGGCCCAATTTCTAGATCGTTCTTATAAGCTTTTTTCGGAAAATCTCTATGAGGAGATCGCACCCGGCCAAAACGAAGAAAACACATTTAGCTTTGATCTAAAGGACGAGTCAGCGCCGCATTCACCGCTACGCATCAAATGGAATAATAGATTTCAAGAATTCGACCCACTACTCCTTTCTCGAAAAATTTTAACCAAATCGGATATCGATTCTAGCTTCGGGGAGTTCCTTGAAGCGGCATTCCATTTGGCCACTAAGGAAAACGAATGAACACAGATACATTCCCCAGACAGGTCACTCGCAGTGCACTAATCGAAGCACTTCCTGGAAATGACGAATCATCTTCGTTTACTACACGGGACCCTGCATTCACCTACGTTCCTGCAAGCCACGCCAAGGCCCTTGATCCAGACAACACAATAGTCGAAGGTATACGAGGTGCAGGGAAAAGTCACTGGTGGGCTGTGCTAAACTCAAAACCACACAGGAACTACCTAGCTTCGGTTTTCCCGGAGGCTCGAATTGGCACTAACCTCAAAATATCGCATGGATTTGGAACAGGACTAACAAAGGTCGACGCTCCTAGTAAAGACACCCTCGATTTACTAACGAAAAAATACGCCTGTAGAGACATCTGGAAAGCTGTAATAGCAACGCATCTTGATTTTCCATCGCCTTTTCCGAGCAGAGAAGGCAAGTGGGCGGAAAGAGTTAAGTGGACCTCTGAAAACCCAGAGGATTACGACGAGCTACTTGAAAACGCTGATTGCGCCCTTTTAAAGGCAAAGAGACTCCATCTAGTATTGTTTGATGCCTTAGATAGGCTAGCAAACGATTGGGTTTCAATTCGCCCCTTGGCAAAGGCTCTTTTTCAACTTGCTCTAGATATTCGCAGCTGTCGCGCCATCAGACTCAAGCTATTTGTTCGTCCTGACATGATAGAGGACAAGGAAATTTTAGCATTTCCAGACTCTTCAAAATTGTTAGCCAGAAAGGTAACGCTCACCTGGCGAAGTGTAGACCTATATGCTCTATTATTTCAATGTTTAGGTAATGCACAAAATAGCGGTGAAGAAATACGCATCCACTTTAAAAAGCATTATGGATTGAGCTGGAAAGAAGACAAAACCACTAATACCTGGATATTACCCAGCATCCTTAGAATAGATGAGGTTACTCAAAGAAACGCATTTCACGCCATTGCAGGCCCAGCAATGGGAAGCGGAAATAAACGCGGCTATCCGTATACATGGCTACCAAATCACCTTCTTGATGGTCGCGAACAGGTAAGCCCGCGTAGTTTCTCCGCGGCACTTCGTAGGGCTGCGGCTGGCGATCTGCCGCATGGGTGGGAATACCCGCTCCATTACAAATCCATACAAACAGGGGTTCAAGCAGCCTCTCAAATCCGGGTTGCTGAGGTGATCGAAGACTACCCGTGGGTGAAATCGCTTATAGAACCCCTCAGCAGTATTTCCGTCCCCTGTGAAGTAGACCAAATTATGGAATTATGGTCAGGGAGCAATGTCATTAAGACACTAAAAACTGCAAGTATACAGGGCGACGTAAAACTCCCCCCTCCTCGCCTCGGAGAAGGTGGAATGGGCGTGCTAATTGATTTGGAAGATCTAGGCATCGTTCAGCAATTGAGTGATGGCCGCATACAGATGCCTGACGTTTATCGTATAGCATTCGGATTAGGACGCAGAGGCGGTGTAAAACCGCTACGTTAGGCATGATCCACCCCAGTGTTGCATCGAGCCGATGGGAGTCGAGCGAAGGGTCAGGCCGCTAGATGCTAGTTTTCAGGTCCCATCGAGCCAAAGGGACCACCCTTCAGCCTCAGCTCTCCGGATTGAACGGGAAAACGCGCAATTCCTGCGACGTGCGGCAAGCCACCGCGAGCTTCCGTGCCCACTCGACCGCTGAGTCGCGCGTCGCGATTTCCAACACCGCAAACCCACCCGTCAACCGGCTGCCCGGGTGAATCGTCGGCGAGACCGAACCGTCGCCAGAAACCAACACAGGCGCGCGTCGAGCCAAAGGGGTCGGGCCTTCAGTATTCGAATTTTTAAGCCCCGCCTCAAACCAACCCTATTTTTTCGACAACTGACGGACCGACCCCATTTCCGCGGCGGCTCACTCTCGGCCGCGCTGCGTTGGCCCGTCTGCGCGCGGCGATGGAGCGCTGAGGAGACGTGGCCGTCGCAAGCCCGAATCGCCACTGAAATTGCCGGACGCCACCCCGGTGCAGCGCCGGTCCTGCATTCGACTGGAACGTTCCGGCAGAGGGGGCACTCACGCCGCCCGCAACTTCCGCCGGCGTTGCCACGCGGCGACGCCGAGGGAGCACGCGCCGAAAAGTGCCGTGTAGGTCGAGAGCTCGGGGACGGCGGCACTGGAAAACGAAAGATCGCCTGTGGTCTGCGAGAACGTGAGCGTTTGCGCTCCGTTGACGAGCGTCCACACGCCGCCGTCGTTCGTAAACAGGCCGCTATAGCTGCCGCTCGCGAGAATCGACGAAAAACTGCCAGTGCTTCCGTTACCCGACAGGCGGAAGAAATCGAGGGCGGTGCCATCCTGGACGGTCGTGCCGAAGACCAGATTGAACGCACCGTCGTAGGTTAACGTGCCAGTGGTGAGGTTGATCGCATCGTAGGTGGTGCCGCGATTGGTGCCGTCGATTTGGAAGACGGTGGTGCTACCGGTGGCCAGGGTGAGGTTGCTGCCAAAGGTAAGCAGGCCGGGGCTGTTACCGGGGGCGAGCGTGCCGCCGGTGGCGATGGTGGTCGCGCCGTTGATCGTGCCGGAGCCGCCCAGCGTTCCGCCCGAGTTCACCGTCACCACGCTGCCGGAGGCGAGCGAGCCGTTGACGAGCAGGGTGCCCGCATTGACCAAGGTGGCGCCGTTGTAGAGGTTGGCTCCGCCGAGCTCGAGCGTGCCTGCACCGGCCTTGGTGATTCCGCCGCCTTCGCTGCTGCTGATCACACCGCCCATGGTCAGAGTGCTGCCGTTGACTGTCATTGTCTCGGAAGCTTCCATCAACACGGCGCCGGTGCCGAAGTTAAGGCTGTCGCGTCGAGCCAAGGGGGTCAGGCCGAGTATTGTTGTATTTCTGCCTTGAACGCCCCGCCCGATTCGCCGCAATCCCCTCATGGCCAGAAAACTGAGGCTCGAATACCCCGGCGCGATCTACCACGTCATCAACCGCGGCAACTATCGCCGCGATGTCTTTGAAACTGTCGGTGCGGCGCAGTCCTTTGTGCAGACGCTGGAGGAGGCGGTAGCTTTATATGGGTGGCGGTTGCAGGCGTATGCTTTGATGAGCAATCACTTTCATTTGGTCGTGGAGACGCCGCAACCGAACCTGACCGAGGGGATGCATTGGCTGATGAGCACCACGGCAACCCGGTTTAATCGCTTCCGCCAGGAGCGCGGGCATCTTTTCCAAGGGCGTTATCAGGCCCTTCCGATTGAAGATGCGCGTGTCATGGGGCATGTGATCGATTATGTGCATCTCAATCCAGTGAGAGCCCAGGTCGTAGAAGCTTCCCAAGTCGGAGCGTTTCGCTGGAGTAGTCTGGCGCGTTTTCTCAGAGGACCGCGGTTTGCCGGACTGGACCCCGAGGGGGCTTTGAACGGGCGTGGCTGGAGCGATACGCCCGATGGGTGGTCGGGCTACGTCGAGCACTTGATCGCACTGGCGGCCAACCAAGAGGAACAAAAACGCCTTGGATATGAAGCGTTTTCCACGGGCTGGGCCATCGGCGGAACGGACTGGCAACGCACGCTGGCCGCCGAGCATAAGAGCATGGCGTTGACGCCAGGATTGGCCTCTCAGGAAGCGCGTGCTTTGCGTGAGGCACAATGGCGGGAGTTGCTCGACAAGAAACTCCGTGAGACCGGCCGCAATCAGACCGAAGCTTTGGCTGCACCCAAGACCGCCCCGTGGAAGCTTAAGCTTGCCCAGTCCGTGCGCACGGAAAGCGGCGCGTCCGTTTCCTGGCTGACGCGAGAATTGGCACTCGGTGCAGAAGGCACTGCACGCTCGATGATGAGCCGATCCAGAAATAGCAAAATACAATAATACTCGGCCTGACCCCATTCACGAAAAGCGACCATGGCCAAAGCCAAACTCATCTTCCACGAAACACAGCGCGTGCTTCCACTTCGTCAACAGGAGTTAAGAAAGGGAGCATGGCCCGTTCTTCGCACTACATTGATTCTTGGCCCGCTGCTTGGACTGTTGGGATTGTGGATTGTCTACCACGCGGGTGCGGACGAAGCTCCGCCCACCCGACTGATCACCGGCCTGTTATTGGCCCCGTTTGCTGTGAGCCTGATGATTTATCTTCCGCTGTTTTTAAGCCATGTGCCGCGCTTCGCTCCCCACTTTCTCACGCGCTGGCAGCCGGTGCGCCATGGCCTGTTTATCCAAAACGGCTTCAACAACGGCCACCTGCTTCCGTGGAAGTTCATCGACTCATTGATCACCGAGACGACCGACGAAGAAATCACCCTGCACTTGAACGTGCGCCAAGAAGACGGAACCACCCGACGCACTTCCTTGGCCTGCCTGATATCCCAAGCGAACCCGGAAATGATCACCCGTGTGCGAGAGGCGATCAATAATAAGACATTTTGTTAGTCTTCGCGATCTATGGGCCGTCGAGCCGAGGCGATCAGGCCGCTAGATGCGAGCCAAAGGGACCACCCGCCACCCTCAGCTCTCCGGATTGAACAGGAACACGCGTAATTCCTGTGACGTGCGGCAAGCCACCGCGAACCTCCGTGCCCACTCGAGCGCTGAGTCGCGTGTCGCAATTTCCAACACCGCAAACCCACCCGTCAACCGGCTGCCCGGGTGAATCGTCGGCGAGACCGAACCGTCCCCAGAAACCAACACGGGCGCGACGCTCTCATCGATGCCACCGCCAAACACCCACACGCCCGCCGCCTTTGCCTCGGCAACCACCGCGTGAGAGTCGATGGATGCCTGCTGAAGATCCGCGGGCGTTAACTGCATGGCTTCCGCAGGAAACGAAATGAGATACTTGGCCATGGCTTGAGCGTCGTCGTAGCCGCGCACGTCGGCAAGAAGGATGGTCGGCACAACAAGATTCGCGACCATTCGGGGAATTGAGGGTCTGCTGCTGCACGCCTTTATGAAAATTGCCGTCGCCCCTTTTGTCGCCCTCGCCTGCCTTGGGTTGTTCGCATCAATGACCGGCTGCGCCAGCGGCAGCCGACAACCCGCTCCGGCGCGTCAGACGAGTTATATCCGACAGGACGATATCGTTTATACGCCGGCCACTTGGCCGCAGGCATTGGAGGCCGATCTTTACTTACCCAAAGGCGCCGGGCCGTTTCCTGGCGTGCTCCTGATCTACGGCGGTGGCTGGAAACCTTCCGACAACCGCTACCAGATGAAATCCATCGCGAAACAACTCGCCGCCCGCGGCTACGTCGTGATGAACGCGGCCTATCGCGGTGCGCCCGCATTCACCTATCCCGCGCCGGTCGAGGATCTCCGCGAGGCCTTGCGCTGGTTGCATGCCCACGCCGATGAGTATCGTCTGCGGACAGACCGGGTCGCGACCTTCGGATATTCGGCCGGCGGACACCTCGCGGCATTGGTCGGCTTGATGGATGGGCCGCCCGAACTGCGGGTGCAGGCCATCGTCGCCGGAGGCGCGCCGAGCGATCTCACGCTTTATCCCGGCGGCGATCTGGTGCCCGCATTCCTCGGTGGCACGATCGACCAAATCCCCGCCACCTTTCGCGAGGCGTCACCGATCAATCATATCTCGGCCGGCTCCCCGCCCGTATTCCTCTATCACGCGGGCAACGACAAACTGGTTCCCACCGAGCACGCCGTCCGCTTCGAAGCGGCTCTCACTGCCGCCGGTGTTTCTCACGAACCCGTTTATTGGATAAAAAACCGCGGACACATCACCGGTTTCCTCTTCGACGCCGGCGCCGAGAAAGCCGCAATCACCTTCCTGGATCGCGTGCTCTACGCACCGTGAAGCCGAACGCGTTCACCCCTTAGGCCGCGGGTCTCCTATCCTTGGAAATAGGATCGAGCGTAAGGGGCTCTGGCCGCCTCCGATCCGACATGGGCCAAAAAGAGCGACGTAGTTGCTTTGCAAATTTCACCTGCAAATCCACATCAAAGACTCTTATCTCCCGATTCTCCTTCATCCCCGCGCCATGTCTCAGTCCCCATCACTTAGGCTGTCCTTGATTGAGCGTATTCGCCGAAGGATGAATCAGGAAATGAGCACTCTGCCCGATCGGAAGCGCGAAGCCCGCCTTGCTTTACTGGCACGCTACTCGAAACGTCCGCGCACCGCGCTCCCCGCAGTCACCCGTCCGTTCATTGTTTCCCTCACGACTTACGGCGAACGCCTGAAACGGGTCCACATCGCCATTGAAACCCTGCTGGGCCAGACCGTGCAACCGCTGCGGCTGATTCTCTGGATCGATGACTCGGTCAAAGATCGAGAAATTTCCACGGCCTTGCGGCGCCAGTCCCGTCGTGGCTTGGAAATAAGGAGAGCACCCGACCTCGGCCCTATACCAAAATAATTCATGCGCTGCGGGATTTTCCCGACCTGCCTATTCTCACAGTGGACGACGATGCCCATTATCCGCCCGATCTTTTTGCCCGGCTCTATGATGCCTTCGCTGCCGAGCCCGCCCATATTCATTGTTACCGGGCTCATCACATGCGTTTGAGCAGCACCGGCGAAATCCAGAACTACAAGGAATGGGAATGGGAGACTCAACACACCGGCCCCTCGACGTTGCTTTTCCCTACCGGTCATGTCGGCGTGCTTTACCCGCCCGGTTCCCTTCACCCGGACGTCACCAATATAGCCCTCTTTCAATCCCTCTGTCCCCACGCTGATGATGTCTGGCTCAAGGCCATGGCGCTTTTAGCCGGTTCCAAAGTCAAAAAGCTGCCGGGTAAAAACCGTCAGTTGCCCACCACCCGTCACTCGCAAAAAACCTCTCTCTCACAAAGCAACGTCGTGGGTGGCGGCAATGATCTCCAAATCAGGAAAGTCTTCGCTCATTATAATCTCAATGCCCTCTTGCAGACCCAAATCTGACCTTCCGGGGACCGTCTAGCAGTAGAGCAAAAGAGGGAGTCAATCCAAAGGGCCACGCCGCTAGATACTATTTAAGTCTTCCTTGCTGACTCTGGGCTCAGGGCTGGCTGATTCGGAGGCGTAAGAATTTCTTGGTTTCGGCGGCGGTCACCGGCACGGTGGCGCGGCGGAGTTCGTAGAGGTCGAAGGTCTCGATCAACTCATCGGTGACCTCCTCGTCGGACCACACGGCGGTGCCCGCGAGGTCGGTGGTCCATTCCACGGCGCCGGTCACGCCGTTGGCCGTCTTGCTGTGACGATACTCGAAAGACAGCTCGGCCCCGTTGAACTGGATCTGCGGCGCAAGGCCGTCCGACACCTCGGGGTCGAGCCCTTGATAATACTCGAGGAGATTGACCATGCCGTCGCCATCGGGATCACCTGCTGGGGTGGCGTCGGCCAGTCCGTCGGCCCACTCCGCGAAGGTCGGAGCGGTCACCGTCAGCGTGCCTTGCACGTAGGAAATACTATAGTTGGCGGCGGTGAAACTGCCGCCGGAAGCATTCGAGGGGAAAATCGAATAGCTTCCTGCGGCATCGTAGGCCGCCGTGCCGCCGACCGTGCTGAGCACAACCGCGGCGATGGTCTGTCCTGACACGAGACCCGACGCCGTGAACGCGGAGGTGCCCGCGCTCCACACTTCGCCGAAGGGCTTGCTGCGATCTTGCGCGGTGACGACCAAAGACCGGCGGGCAACCGTGCTGGCCGCCACCGGCACGGTCGCCGATGAGGCGCTGACACTGGAACAGGTCACCACGCCCACATAATTACCCGCCGCGGTGCTCGCCGCGAGGCGCACGTAAATCGTCGTGGACGCCACGGTGCCCGACGCGCCCACGGTTTGCGTGGAGGCGTAGCCGGACGCGCCGCCGGTCGTCTGCGAAACCTCGAAGCCCGCGGGCGGCGTTACGAGGATGCCCGCAGTGAGATCTGCTCCGGAAACACTGAAGCTGGTGGGTGTCGATGAAGCGGTGCCATAGATGGTGTTCACCGCCGCGAGCGTGCCGCTGGTGGCGAGCGTCGGGGTGGCGGGGATTGCGGCGCTGGCAACCACCACGTCGTCGATAAAGGCCCGCTTCGCCGTGGTGGCGATGGTGACGGTCGAGTTGGTCGTGCCGCCCGTGAAGTTGAGCGTCTTGGTCACGTAACCATCGGCAAGCGTGTTGGTGTAGGTGACCGTTTGCGCGATCAGGCCGGTGACGGTCACCGTGATATCGCCCTCAACCGCGGTCCATCCCTTGACCTTGAAACTCACGGTGAAGGCTCCGCCTGAGCCGCTGAGATTGAGAACTTTGCTGGTCATCGAACCGACGTTTGAACCGCTGCCCAGTTTGACCGTGCCTCCAGCGGGAAAGAACTGGGCGGTGGAGGGAAAGTTGGGCGCGAAGGTGCTCTGCGAAGTGCCGCTGGGGCCGCTGCTGGACGTGTCGCTGCCGGTCGTCAGCGCCGCGAAATCCTCGCGCAGCAACTCCACGCCCGGTTGCCCTCCCCCGCCGCCGCTGCCGGCGGCGACGATGGTGAGAGCCAGGGTGGCCGTGCCCGTGCCGCTCGCGTTGGTCGCGGAGAGCGAGACGGTGGCATTGCCCGCCGCGGCTGGCGTGCCGGAGATGAGGCCGCTGGCGGTGTTGACGCTCAACCCTGACGGCAGACCACTGGCGCCGAATGTTGTCGGGGTGTTGGTTGCCGCGATTTGATAACTGAACGTCTGTCCGGCCGTGCCGCTGGCGTTGGCGGCGCTGTAGATCGCCGGAACCGCCGGCGCGCTGGTGGTGGGAATCATGAAGTCCCGCACCACCGCCATGTGCTGCATGTTGGTCGCGGCGCTGTCGCTCTCCAGCACCGGCGACGGCAAGGGCGAATAAACGCGGCTGTCGAAGACGAGGCCGTTGGGGAAGCTCTGCGAACCGAGGACCACGGGGACCTTGCGGGCGTTCAGATCCGTGTCGGCCAGCACGCGGTCATAGGGCTTGTCGCGGTTGCGATTGGTGCCGCCGTTGCCCGCCTGATCGACCGGCCAGGAACCGCTGGTCACGAAGTAAGACGACAGCGTGTCGATGCACGCCTCGGTGTTGCTGACGGTGTTAAAATCGCCGCCGAGCACCACGTAATCAGCGGCCGGGATGCCCTGCGCCGTGATGTAGTTGAGAATCTGCGACGCCTCGGCGTTGCGATTCGAGGCGCTGGTGGTGAGGAGGTGCACGCTGATCACCCACAGATCGCGGTCGCCCGGAATATCGATCCGCGCCCAGGCGAAATCGCGATTGCTCACATTGGAATCCTCCCATTTTCCAGAGGCGAGAATCGGGTAGCGGCTCACAACGCCGTTGGGGATCTGGCCGGCGTTGGGCTCGCGCATGTAGGAAAACGATGCGCCGAAATTCGCGTCCACCCACGCGCGGAGATCCGCCGTCGTGTGGTTCAGGTAGTTGAATTCCTGCACCAGCACGACATCTGGCTGGAGTCCCTGCAGGATCCGACCGCCGTGACCAGCATCGTAGCTCTGGGCGTTACCGCTGGTGAGATTGGCCGCCACGATGCGAATGCGTTCGTCCGCCTGCAGCGATGCGACCAACCCGAGCATCCACGCCAGGAAACAGAAACAAAATCGAACGCGGAAAAAACGAAGAGGCGGCATGGTGAAGCGAGAACTCGGATGGCGGCGGGCTGATCAAAATGGCCCGCATCAGACGAGGACCAGACCACTCCCAATGCAATAAACGCGCCGCGACGTTTCCGTGACGAATACTCGTCAAATTGCCAAATGCGTGCAAATGACCGAAAGGGGATGGGCCTTCAGTATTCGCCTTTCCAGCCGCGCATCCTTCCCGTCCTATTTCACTAAAACTGAAGGACTCACCCGATTTCTAAGCTGAAGTCTGTGCACAGCCGACAAAGGTGTCGGCGCAGCCGTAGTAGAGGAGCCAGCGGCCTTCAAAAAAGACCAGACCTTCGGCAAAGGTGGTGCCCGCCTCGTATTGGCCGGCGGTTTCCCAATCGAGCTCAGGTTGGAAAAACGGGCGATCGAGTCGCGTGAGCAGTTTCGTGGGATCATCCTTGTCGAAGAGCGCCTGGCCGCAGGCGTAGGCACCAGTGGGCAGCTTCGGATCGCCGCCAGCGGCGTGGTCCCGGTTCTTGCCATTATAAACCAGCACAATGCCGTGCTCGGTGAGCAGCGGCGGTGGTCCGACCTCGGTGAACTCGCTGTCGAAACAGCCGGCGCGCGGGCGCATGATCTGAAGCGGTGCGCCGTGCGCGTCGGTGAGCGGCGTCCAGTGCACGAGGTCGTCCGAGGAGGCGATGCTCACGAACGACTCGCCGAAATACATCCAGTATTTGCCTCGCACGCGGGCGGCGACGAGGCGGCCGTGGTCGAGCGTCTGGAGAATGCCGGCGGATTTGATGCGGAGGTTTTCGTGGGGCGTGCCTTGGAAGGCGCTGCCGTGCTTCGTCCACGTGCGCAGGTCGCGCGAAGTGGCGAGACCCACGCGCCACGGGAAGTTGCCGCCGACGGGATTGCGGCCGGGGAACTGGGTGAAGGTGAGCACGTAGGTGCCGTCGGGGCCGGTGGCGAGGCGCGGGTCTTCGCAACCGCCGGTCCACTCGAAGGGTTTTTGCGCGTCTTCGGCGGGAAAATAAACCGGCTGCGGTTCGGTGCGAAAAGTGACGCCGTCGTCGCTGACGGCGAGACCGAGGCGCGAGGTGTAGCCACCAATGCCGCCGGGGCCTTGGTCGTCCTCGGCGCGGTAAAGAATTACCACGCGCCCCTCATGAACCACGGCAGCGGGGTTAAAAGTGTGGCGCGCCTCCCACGCGACTGGCTTCCGGCTCAACGGGCAGTCGAAGCATGAGGCGGCGTTGGGGCGGATCAAAGGGCGGGCATTGTCAGGGCGGACAAAGGGACCGAGCGCCCAAGGCGGCAACGAAGGTGAAACCGTGGAGACGGAGGCGGACATAGTTTGGGTGTCTTTTTCGGGGTAAAGCGAACTGAACAATAGTTATGAAACCGTCGGAGCGAGACTAAGTAAAAGTCGAAAACATCAGTTCTTCAGTGTTCGAATATACAGGCCGAGCCCAAGAAATAACCTAGGTCGCATCCATTTTCAGAACGACGTCTCCCTGCCGTAATCCAGAATCAGGTTCGCGGTCTTCGCTGCAAGCGGTTCAGCAGCGGAGTAACCGAGATGCCATGCAACACGATGGAGGCGGCCACCACGGTGAAGGTCAACGCAGCCAACGGTCGCGCCAGATCCGGCGGCAATCCCTTATCGATCGCATACATCAGATAATAAATGGAGCCGATGCCGCGGATCCCAAACCACATGATGCCCGTGAGCTGCTTGCGATGAAACTTGCGCAGCCATACCAATGGCCAGACCGCCAGCGGACGCACCACGCAGAATAACAACGGGACAAACCAGAGCGCATGTGTTGAGAGCCCGACCACCAGCAAGGCCGCGCCCACGAGCACCACCATGCCGACTTCCAGAATTCGCTCCAACTGTTCATTGAACGACAACATCGCCGCCGCCGGGTTCGCGGATTCGACTTTGGACGGCTCGGTCTGTCGTGTTTCCTTGCCGGTGCCTTTTCGTCGTGTGCCGGGGCCTTGCCTTTCAATCGCGCGCACAGCGACTCCCGCCGCAAATACCGACAGGAAACCATAGGCGTGAAGTTTCACGGCGACGGCATACGAGACCCCGATCAATCCGAGCAAGAGATACTCGTCCAGCGTGGCACCTTCGCGTTCGCGTTTACGCAGATGGACAATCAAACGACCGGTGCCATAGCCCATCGCCACTCCGATCCCGAGTCCCCCGCCCACCGCCCAGATCACATCCACGGCCCACCAACGCCAACCGCCCGCTCCGAGATCGTGAAGGCCTAGCAGCCCGAGACCGAGCATGACAAAAGGGAATGCGGTGCCATCATTAAAGCCGGCTTCACCGGTCAGTGCCGACCGCAGTTCGGATCGATCGCCCGCATGCTTGAGTTGCAGGTCCGAAGCGAGCACGGGATCGGTGGGTGCTAGGATCGCGCCAAGCAACACTGCGGCGCCAAGTGGTAGATTAAGCGCCCACATCCCCGTCACGGTGATCAGTCCCACCGTCACCGTCATCGAACCGAAGGCGAGCATCACGGCCGGCCCCCAGCGCGGATCGCGCAACGGAAGTCGGAGTTTCAAACCGACGGTAAAGAGAGAAATTACCACGGTTACCTCCGATGCATGTAGAAAAAGGGAAACCTGCCGGTGCGGGTCCAACTGGAGAATGCCCCAGCCAACCGGACCGAGCAGCACACCTATACATAAGTAAACCATCGTGCCCGTGAACGGCCAACGGCTCACGTAAGCCGTGGAAAGCCCCATAAGAAGCAGCAGGCCGCTGATGAGAATCATCCAGGATTCGAAAGTCACATCGCCGCGACCGCCGGCCGGCGAAATGGTTCCATCAGGCAATCGAAGCACTCTCAAAAAACGGCCATCGGCCAAGTTCGTCATCCGCAACCTGCACCTCGGGATTGCCTGCGAATAAACACAACGCAGTGTCCTCCGCTCACAATTCGTCCTCGGGCGCAGGCAGGCCTTCTCTTTCTCATCGATGCAATACCTCATCCAAAACCCCACCGGCGGCTATGCCTTGGACTTCATCCGTCGCATGCATCGCCGTTTCGGTGCGCGCGCGGTATGCTTCCACACCACTACGGCGAACGTGCCTTCATCCGCCCGGCTCCATCCCGAATTATGGTCGAAGGATTATATCGCCGCGCATTATGTCGCCACGCCGGATGCGTTCCCACGGTTCATCGAGCATCTGCGCCGGCACCACGCCATCAGCGCGATCATCCCTCATAGTGAGATGACGGTCTCCAACGCGGTCACACTTGCCGAGGGCCTCGGCTTGGACTGGGTGCAACCGGCGATCATGCGCCGTTTCCGTGATAAATTCGCATTGAAATCCCACCTGCGCGCGACCGATCCGGGCTTGCGAATCAACTACGCCGAGCTGGCCAACTCCCCGGCTCACGCGCTCGACATCGTCCGACAAAACCGGCTCGCCCGCTTCGTCCTCAAACCCAACGACGGCGCCGCCAACATGAATGTCGGCATCTTTTCCGCCGACGATCCCCCTTCCCTGATTGAGGACTACTGGCTGCGCACCCGCGCCGGCACGGTGCTGTTGGAAGAGTTCATCGGAGGCCACGAATACCACTGCAACGGCCAGATCGATGCCGAGGGCAATGTCTCGATCATCGACGTCGGTCGCACTCATTACGCCGAGACCGACCAGCAGGAAATCGTCTGTCTGCGCACCGACCAGATCCCTTTCACCGCGCCTGAATTCGCCCTCATCGCTGATTACACGCGACGCATGATCGTCGCCTCTGGACTCCGTCGCAGTCCCTTCCATGCCGAGCTGCGCGTGGACGAGTCAGGCCCTTGCCTGCTCGAATGCGCCGCGCGGCTGGTCGGCGCAGGCTGGGCACGATTCATCCATCTGATGCACGGCCCCGAATTCGACGTCATCGACCTGGCTGCGCATTACTACGGCTCGTCCGAGCCTTACGGCCCTCTCGCGCTCAACTGGAAAAACTACGACGCATCCCTATTGATCAAGATCCGGGGCGTGTCATCCCGCACCGAAAAAATCCGTCACCTCCAAGGCGTGCGTGAGACCGAACGGCTTCCACAATTCGAGACTTGGACGGAAAAGCCCGCCCTTGGTCAGCACCTCGCCACGACCAACAACCTGATGACCTCGCCCTACGCGCTGATGACCCGTTGCCGCACGCTCGACGAGGCGGACGAAGTCGAACGAAAAATCCGCGCTCTCATCCAGTGGAACACCCGTCCGCCTTCGGCGTTGGACAAGGTCTCTCGTTATACGGGTCGCGCTCCCGCTTTCATACGCCGGACACTCAAGCTGGAGCGTCACAAAGAGAGCCTGCCGGTGGACGCTTTTTTTCAATAATCTGCGGGGAGTTCTTTAACTCCCGCCAACGACAAGGGAGCTCCACGTGTCGCCCGCACGATGATGAACCGTGCGTTCACCTCACGCGTCTTATCACGCATTCGCGACCTGATAGATGAAGATCGCGATCATGGCCACGAAGCTCAACACGAGCCCGCGCAGTATCCAGAGCGCGGCGTCCGCTTTGCGTCGTGGCGCCTGCTTGATGATTTCGTTCGAGTGGTCGTCGCCGAGATAGGCCTTGAGGACTTCATGCGTGTGATCCGACCCGCCGCGGGTGTTGTGCCAGAGACTGAGCGGGGTATGGACGATGCCCCAGGGAAACCCCCACCAACCAAAGAAGAGGGAAACCGTGCCCCAGCCTAGTGCGCCCATTCCGGCGGAGCGATCAGAACGGACGTAGGTCAGAGCCGTGCTGTTGCGAAAGCTCAGCACCACGACCGAGATGTTCCAATAGTAGCGCACAAATCGACCGCCCTTCAGCACGTCGAGTTCGACGTCACCGAGCGTCATGCCTTCGGTGCCGGCCAGCGGCCGGCCTTCGACCAACAGAGGTTGCGACATGCGCAGCGCGAGTTCGTCTTGAAATGAAAGCGGCGGAGGCGTCGTCGCGGGCGAAGGAATCGGAGGCGGGATTGGCATCGGAAATGGTCAGGGTTGAACTGAAGTTTCCTGTCTGGCCCGACGCACGATGAAGGCAAGGTGATTGCAGATGATCACCAAGTGACCTTCCCGCGGCGCATGCCGGTAAACAATTGCCTTCACCGGAGTGCGCACGTTGATCAGCCCCTTCAAATGACAATCATCGGAGTGACCTGCGCGAAAAATGAAGAGGACATCATTGAGGCCTTCGTCCGTCACAATCTGTTCTACCTGCAAAAGCTGATCGTGCTGGACCACGGCAGCACGGACAGCACCTCCTCCATTCTCTCCCGGTTAGTCGCCGAAGGTCTGCCGCTGGTGGTCGAGAACGATCCGTCACTAGGGAAATTCCAGGCCGAAAAAATGACGCGCCTGATGCACCTCGCCGTCAACGAACACGGAGCCGACTGGGTGCTGCTGCTCGACGCCGACGAGCTGATCCGCTGCGACGGCGATCACCTGCCTTTGCCCGAGGCCGGCAACTCCACCGGATTCCTTAAGGTGGGCTGGCAGACCTATCAAGTGCGTCCGTCGGACGACCCGTCCGTCATCAATCCGGTGGAGCGTATCCAACATCGGTTGGCGGAAGAGCCCTACGAACATGACACGCTGGATAAGCGACGCTATCTGGTGAAGGCCGTCGTGCCGCGCGCGCTGGCCGGAAAGCCCGGAACCTGCGTGACCCATGGAAATCACTTTATCCTCAGTTCAAACCAGGAACCGCCCCATACGTTTTGGCCCGGCTTTGATTACGCACATTTTTCGCTGCGGTCTGCGGGTCACTATAGCTCGAAAATCGCCATCCTCAGCCTGCAGGAGGCTTACCGGAGCTCCCACCGTGGGGGCAACACGTCGTATTACCTCGCCCACTTGGAGGAACTTAAAACCGATTTCGAAGGTTTCTCCCGACGTTTCTACGAACGGATACCGAGCTACATGGAGCAGATCCCGTCCTTCACCCCGGTGATCATCCACGATCCGCTGCCTTATCGCGGGGGACCGTTGCGTTATACCTCGTGCACAAGCGACTACACCCGGCTCGTCGCAAACCTGATCGGCTATGCGGAGGTTCTCGTCAAAGAAGCGGCCACCCACGCCGCCGCCACACCGGCGGCGAGCAATCAAGTCGATGAATTGGCCCGGCTGGAATTCTCCGGACCGGAAGTGGCGGGCGTCATCGCCCAAACTATCTCCGCCAGTTCCCGTCTTCTCCAGACGGTGCGCTTTCCCTTGGACAATCCGCGCCTTTCATCCGCCACGAATCTCCGCATCGCCTGTCTCTCGGCCGTGGTGGAACTCGTGCAGGTGCGCTGGATCTGGGACCATCCGGAAAAAGAGTGCGTGCTCAGCGGAAAACTCCTGCGCGAAAAAACGTTTATCGTTCACAACGCCTTCCCGATTCAGCACGCGCACTACTTTGCCTTCATCAAGGGCAACGCTGATTCCGTCATCGGCCTGCAGGCTCCTCCGACCGACGGCGGCCAGATTCTCAAAGCGGTGGAAATCCAAATCCAACTGGAAACAGATCCCACCCGCATCGGGGTCAAATTACTGCAAAATAACGTTATCGATGGAATGCTCGCAGCCACCCACCCCATCGCCCTGCTCCAAACTAGAGTTACTCAGCTTAATAAAAAACTCGCCCAACGCACTACGCTGCCGGGCGCCTGCGGCTTCCAAATCTACCGTCTTTGGCGCGCCGTAAGTGGTCTCTTCAAGAAAGCAGGATAGACGACTGCCAGATTTCACCTGTCTGAAATCTCCGACGGATCAGGTGATAATCAACCGCCTGCGCGCGGCGGTTGATAACAAGATACTTTCTTAGCTTGGAACGCTGCGAAGTTCTCAAGCGGTCCGACGACGACGGATGCACGCGAGTCCGAGAACGGCAGCGCCTGCCAGAACGCCATACGTGGCGGGCTCGGGCACGGCCGAGGCAGTCACGGTCACGTTGCCGATGTTCATATTGAAATCGGCCACGGTGAGCGAATCGATACCCGTCTCACTGCCGCTCAGGATAAAAGTGCCGGAGATCTGGTCGGTCGTGCCATTGCCAATCTGCAACACGTCCGAAAATCCATAGTTGGTGCTCGGACTCGCGAGACGAAAATTATTTGAACCGCCGAGGTTGACGAGGTTGCTCCCCACCATACTCGGGTTGAACGTCTGGCTGCCGATGGTAACACCTACGGGCAGGCTTTCCGTGACCACGAATACGTTAAGCCATTGGACCAAATTTCCAGGAGCACCGTTGCTGTAGGTCTGCCAACCATTACTGCTGGTGCTGCCGCCGCTCGTGGCACTGCCCGAAATGGTAAAGGTGCCAGTCGTCCCGAGCTGCACGCTGTTTTGATCAAACGTCAGGTTTACCAGAATCACGGCGAAGGCATTCGAGCCCGTAAAAAGCGCGGCGCAAACAGCGGCGATTCGAAGAAAGGAAATCGAGGTGGAACGGTATTTCATAAGTGAAGGTGCAACCCTTAGCGGTGCATCGCGCCGCTTTATAAGTCCGCTTCCATGAAACCGGCTGAATCTTCAACGAAACGACCATCACCGCTTCGGACACTATTTTCCCACCGGGGCGTTATACCTATTTTCCAGGCATGCCTACATGCGCAACGCCGCACGAAGCCGCGAGAGCGCAACGCGACCGAGCACCCGAGCGGGCGCGCCATCTGCCGCCAGTCGCAGCACGCCTTCATCCCGTGAACGGATGTCGAGGCTGTCTACCCGTTCCAAGTTCACAATCAGCGAGCGTTCGGCGCGCAAAAACGGCGGCGCGGGCAACATCGTTTCCCACGCATCCATGCGACGCAACACGAGCATCGAACGCTCGTCGGACAGATAAACACGGGTGTAACTTCCCTCGCCCGCCAACGCTGCGATGTCCCGGGCACGCACACGACGAAGCCGGCCCGAATCGCGCAGGATCAGCGGGTCATCGAGTCCCAAAGCAAAAGGTGTGGCCGACTCAGAGGGAACGATCGCCGGCACATTGAGGCGGTTACGCACATGCTGAAGCGCGAGTGCCAGCCGATCGGTGGCGACGGGCTTGAGCAGGTAGTCGGCTGCACTGACCGTAAATGCGCGCACCGCGAATTCGTCGTGCGCCGTGACAAAAACAATCACCGGCGCGGGATCAAGCAGCGGGAGCAGATCGAAGCCGCTCGCGGGAGGCATTTGCACATCAAGGAAGATGACGTCGGGCCGGAGTTGACGCGCGAGTTCCGCAGCGGCGGCAACCGAGTCGGCCTCGCCGATGACGCTTACTCCGGCCTGCTCGCTCAAAAGTTCGCGCAGGTATTTACGGGCAAGACGTTCATCATCGACGAGGAGAACGTTGAGAGGTTCGGCGGTGGGAGCTGCGGAATGAGTGGCGGCAGGCATGAGGTCGTCGTTGGTCAGCGTGATTATTTTCCGGATGGGGCGACCGGAAGCGTCACTACGATCCTCACTTGGTGCGCGTCAGGATGAATGGTGAGCGCAGCGGCATCGCCATGGAGCAGTGCCAACCGGCGACGCAGGTTGGCCAGACCAATCTGGGTGGAGTCGGCGGCCCCCGGACGCGGCTCGAACCAGTGGCCCGAGTTTTCCACGGTCAAGGTGAGAACGTCTTCGCGACGCGTGGCGGTGATGGCGATTCGCAGAGGCGGAGGCGAAGTGCGCATCCCGTATTTCACGGCGTTCTCGACCAGCGGAAGCAACACGGTAAGCGGCACCAAGGCTTCGCGAGCGGCAGGCTCGATCGCGAAAGAGTATATGAGTTTTTCCTCAAAACGCGCTTGTTCGACCCGGAGGTAGGCGGCGATTGAATCCACCTCTTCACCGAGCGGAGCGTGATGGTCGCGCTGCAACAAAGAGGCGCGCAAGTAATCGGCGAGCGAACGTGTAATCGCGCGGGCGGCAGGTGCCTTGTCGCCACACTCGGCGAGGATGGAGTTAAGGGCGTTGAACAGAAAGTGGGGATTCACCTGGGCACGCAACGAGGCGAGTTCGGCTTCACGGGCGGCCAGTTCTATCTGCGCCAGTCGAAGCCCGCGATTACGCGTCTCAAGTTCCTGGCGGATCATAAAATAAAGCGATGACCAGGCGAGGTAGATGGACAGTCGCAGAGGCACGGAACCGCGTTGGGCCAGTGGCGAAGCCGGCTCCATTGCAAACGTCGCACGAATGATCTCCACCAGCACTGTGTCGACTGCGGTCACGATGGTGCAGGCGAGCGCAATTTGCGCGATATGCGGAGCGAGCCTGAAAGTATCCGCCGGCCAGCGGCGATAGAAACACCAGAGGGCGAGCGTCAATCCGAAGGAAACAACCTGTCGGATGACTCCCGTCAGCACGATCTGCCCCGGGTCATTGAATGCCACCAGGGCAAATCCAGTGGCGAGTGGAACGAATAACAGCCAGCCGCCGATCTGAAATTTCCAGAATAGAGAATGAGGGGAACGAACGACGGAAGCCACGGGCGGCGAAGTTGAAAAACCGCGGGCGCCGAGGCGAACGAAAATCATTATTGAAAAATCACGATCATCGCTGCGCACCATAGACGGCCTTCACCTTCAGTTGGCTCGCTGAACTTTCACGCAGGCTCACGCCCCCCGCTCCTTGGTGTTGAGCCCCCAAAAAAGCTGGGGAAACTTAATACCGTTTCGGGAACACGATTTTGAACATTGTGCCGCGGCCAGCGGGGCTGGTCACTTGGAGGCTCGCATCCAGTAGATCGCACAGGCGTTTTACGATGGAGAGTCCGATACCTTCACCCGAAGGCAGTCGAGTCGATCGCTTGGGCGCGGAAACTGCGCCCGCACCACTACGAGGCGTGCCGGAATCGTCATCCGTCACACCCGGTGATTTGCCCTCTGTCTCCGCAGCGATCTCCGTGGCCTTCTTCATCTCGTTCAAAAGCGGCGCATCAGTGCCGGCCTGCAAACCGGGGCCGGTGTCCGTTACACTGACCCACCAGCTGTCCTCCTTTTCACCCCGGCTGATGCGCACGCCACCCTGCTCGGTGTATTTGAGCGCGTTGCGGATGAGGTTTTGCACCAGCCGCTGCACCTTGCCCGGATCGCCCTCGACGGGGAGCGGTGGCGACGGATCCACCTCTAGGAAAAGATTTCGTTCGCGCGCGACGGCACGATTGAGATCGCAGATTTCATCGATCAATGCGGTCGCATCGAACGCACTGATCTCGCGCCGCTCGTGACCGGCTTCGAGTCGCGCGAGCTGCATGAGTTCGCCGAGCATGCCCGACGCCGAGCGCACGCCTTGCTGCAGGATATCCGCGAACTCTACGCGATCGGCTTCGGCGATTTTTTTATCGCCCAGCAAATAAGCCGTCATGCCGACACTGTTCAGATTATTCCCCAGGTCGTGCACGGCCTGGTGAATCAACGTGGACCGGCGGCGCTCGATTTCGAGGACGCTGGTGAGCGTGCCCATGAGATCATCGATATGGCTGGCCGCTTCCTCCTGCTGCATGTGCTCGTATTGCGCGGCGCTTTCACTGATGGCCTCGTTGACCAACACGGCGAGGTGGCGCCCGGCCTCCGCCAGCGCATCGCGTTCAAAATCCGGATACGCCACGCCAAAGCCCTTGAGCTCCTCAAGCAGACACATCTGCAGATGTCCCCACTCACGCATGAGTTCCTGTAACCGGTAGCCTTGATGCCAGCGGGTGATACCATGCTTCACCTCCTGCGCTTTCTCCGCTTGCTGGGCTTTCTCCCCAGGCTCCGAACGCAACCTGCGTTCAAAGGCATCCAGGATGCCGGGTATGTGATCATTGAACTGAGTGCGGGTGAGCATGGATGCCGTGGTCTGTTTCGCATCGGCATCCACCGCCGCGCGCCACGCCTGTAAAATCGCCTCCCTGCGCATCGCCAGATAATCGCTCAGCTGAGCCATGGATACGTAAGGTTCCGATATCATATATGGTGTCACGGACCACAAAATGGCCTGAACGCTCCAATAAAACTGTAGGGTAAACACCTAATCAGGGGCTCGTATGTCGTTATGATGCCCGGCTGAGAGGGCAAACAGCCTTTGTTTTCATTTTTTTACTCCGAAAGAAGCACAGGCAGGCTGCAAGTTGTTGCCTATAGTGCACACTCCGAAGTCATCTCACGTTAACGCCATGATCATTCGATTCCTTTTCGTGCTCGCACTGTGCAGTGTATTCGCCGGCTGCGAAGACCGTCCTCACGTGCCATGGTCGTTGAAAGGGAAAAACGTGCCGGAGTTTAAAGTCATCAGTCGGGAAAAACTGCCCGACGAAGTTCAGATCACCTACAGCCTTTCCGTCGTGGTATCCGCCACCGTGTCGAAGGATGAGCTCATCCTCGTAAGCCAGCGGATCATCGAAAAGCTACCCCGCCACAACCTGGTCGTCATCTTTTATTACGCGGATGCCAAGGATGTGGACCGCCCCTTCACCATCGGCAAAGCCTGGTGGGGCGTGAATGACTTCAACCAGTTTCCCGCGCCCGGCGACTACGCGCACAACGTGCTCGAAGTGGAACGCAAGTAATCCGATCCGACCGGACGGACCGAAAGGACTTGGGACGGGCTTGCCCTCCCATGGCCCGAATTACACAAAAGAGTAAATGAGACGGATCTCCGGGCACCACCATCAACCGAGGCAGGGCCCGGTCGCGCGGGATTCTTATTCATTATGAATCGTGACCTGATGCTTGTCCTCGGCGTGTTCGGTGGCTGCGTCGCGCTTTTCATAGCCAACAAACCGCGCATGGACGTGGTCGCTTTGATCGCACTGGTGTTGTTGCCGCTCACGGGAGTCATCACCGCGGGCGAGGCGGTCGCGGGATTCGGGGACTCGATCATCCTTTTGATCGCGGCGCTGTTTGTCGTGGGCGAGGCGTTGGTGCGCACGGGCGTGGCGTTTCGACTGAGCGATCTCTTGGTGCGCTATGCCGGAAGCAGTGAGACACGTCTGATTATCCTGCTCATGCTCGCGGTCGCTGTGCTCGGCTCGATCATGAGTTCGACGGGCGTCGTCGCGATTTTTATTCCGGTGGCACTGACCATCGCCAAACGACAAGGCATCGCACCCGGGCGGTTGATGATGCCCATGAGTTTCGCCGGCTTGATCAGCGGCATGCTCACACTCGTGGGCACCGCACCCAATCTCGTGGTGGACAGCGCACTCAAACACCACGGCCATGCCGGACTCGGATTTTTCAGCCTGACCCCGATCGGCGTGGTCATCCTCGCACTAGCGATTGGCTATATGGTCGTAATGCGCGGACGTCTTTCAAAAACCGAGTCGTCAATCGTGGTCGCCGCGGTGGAGCGTAATTTCCCGGTGCTGATCCATGATTATCGCCTGGCCGACCGCGAACTGCGCCTACGCGTCCGTGAAGGTTCACCGCTCACCGGACGTTCTCTCGAAGTGCTCAACCTGCGCCGCACGCATGGCTTCAACCTCGTGGCGGTCGAACGTCCGGCCCGCCTGGGGACGGAGATGGTTTTGCCCGGCCCTGCGACTGAGCTCCAAGCGGGCGACACGCTCCTCGTTGACCGTCTCGCCTGCGAGACAGCTCCTCCGAAAACGCATCAAGAACTCGGGCTCGATTTGCTTCCGCTGAGCGGAAGTTATTTTAGCGATCAGTCCCGTAAAGTCGGTATGGCCGAGGTGGTCATCGCGCCCGAATCAGCACTCATTGGCAGCACCGTTCGCGATACAGGATTACGCCGCGAATACGGCCTGCAAGTCCTCGGTCTGCGCCGTGACCGCCAGGCGCTCGATGGCCCGGTGATCGACGAAAAACTCCGCGCCAGCGACACCTTGCTGGTGATCGGCACGTGGAAAGCGATCCGCCGGCTGCAAGGCCAGCGTCGCGAATTTCTCGTGCTCAGTCTGCCGCCCGAATCAACTGAAGACGCACCGGCCGCCGACCGCGCGCCCTACGCGTTGCTGAGTCTCGGCCTCATGGTCGTGCTGATGATCACCGGCTGGGTGCCCAATGTCGTCGCCGCGCTCATCGCGTGTTTGTTGCTGGGACTGTTTCGCTGCATCAGCATGGATGTGGCCTACCGGTGCATTCATTGGAAGAGCCTGGTGTTGATCGCCGGCATGATTCCCTTTGCCTCGGCTCTCGAGCGCACGGGTGGCATTAATCTCGCGGTCAACGGCTTGATGGCCGCCTTGGAGGGCGCCGGCCCCCGCGTGTATCTGGCCGCGCTGTTTGGCGTGACCGCGGTGATCGGCCTGTTCATCTCGAACACCGTAACCGCGTTGTTGATGGCGCCGATCGCGCTTGGCATGGCGCAACACCTCGGGGTCTCGCCCTTCCCGTTTGCGATCACCGTGGCGCTGGCGGCATCCACCGCGTTCATGACCCCCATTTCATCCCCGGTGAACACATTGGTGGTCGAACCCGGCAATTACCGGTTCGGTGACTTCGTTAAAATGGGCGTGCCCTTCTCCCTCATCGTGCTGCTCGTCACGGTGCTGATGGTGCCGCTGCTCTTCCCGTTCTAGCACAATCAACCTGCTCTGCCGGGTTGTAATTCTCTCCATGAAGCCCCTCGTCGCCGCCTACACCCACTGCCCCCTTTGCGGCTCGCCCGACTATGCCCACACGCCTTCGTCAACCGGCGGCAACCGCCAGTGCCGGGCTTGCGGCCATCGAGATTTCAACAATCCCGTCACTGCGGTCGCCGCGCTCATTCTCGATCCGCAGCAGCGCCTCCTGCTCATCCGACGCGCCAAAGATCCTGCACGCGGCCTGCTCGCCCTGCCCGGCGGTTTTGTTGATGCCGGCGAATCCCTCGAACAAGCCGTTCACCGCGAGATCGCCGAAGAGATCGGTCTTGCGCTCACCGATCTGCGTTACCTCAGTTCGCATCCCAATCCCTACACTTACGCCGGCCTCACGCGTCCGGTGTGCGATGTGTTTTTCCAAGCTCGTGCCACGTCCTTTGACGTCGTGCTCCAACGCTCCGAGGTCACCGACTGGCAACTGCGCAGACTAGCCGAACTCGATCCCACCGAACTAGCCTTCGACTCCATGCGCCACGCCGTCGCGACACTGAGTGCGCGCCTTGGGGTAATCTGGCGCGCGCGTAAGAACATTTAGCAAGAGTCGCGCGCCAGCAGATCGCCGGCTCAATCGTTCCCGCAAACCTTCATACGAAGGCACGCTTGACACGTAAGAGATCGCTTACGCATTCTGCCGGCATGGTCATGTCCATCAATCGCGAGTCTGATGTGTTTAACGCGATCAGTCACCGTGCGCGGCGCCAGATGCTCGATTTGCTCACCGAGGATAAACGCTCGGTCAGCGATATCGCCGCTCACTTTGAAATGAGCCGCCCTGCCGTCTCCCAGCATCTGCGCATCCTGCTCGATGCCGGTCTCGTGAGCGAACAACGCCACGGTCGCGAACGCCATTATCACTTCGTTCCCGAGCAACTCAGTCCGGTGCGCGACTGGATCGCCGGCTACGAACGATTCTGGGACGACCGCCTGCAACGCCTTCAAAAACACCTGTCCAAGGGGAGCACCAAATGAGCAAAACCATCCGTCGTGAAATTCTGGTTCCCCAACCTCGCGAGCAAGTCTGGCGCGCGATCTCCCATCGCGACGCCCTCGCGGATTGGATGTATCCCAACGATTTCGAACCGCGCGTCGGGCATGCCTTCACGTTTCTCGTGCCGCCCAATCCCGCTGTCGGCTTTGAAGGACTGACCGTCCACTGCGAAGTGCTGGAGTGCGAGGCTCCTGCCCATCTCGTGTTTTCCTGGTCTGCCGGCGGTCCCGTCGTCAACACGCAGGTGAGCTTCCGGCTCGAACCCGAGGGCGACGGCACGCGGGTATTTTTTGAACACGCCGGTTTCGACGTTTCTCAACCCTGGGGTGAACAAGCCTTCCAAGGCGCAGGGTTTGGCTGGGCAAAGATGCTGGGACAACTGTCCCATGTGATCGCACGTTCAGGAGCCGCCTTGCGCACCGGGCGAACCCTGGCCGCAAGTCCGCAAAAGATCTTCGCCGCCTTCGAGCAGCCGGATCAACTCGCGCGCTGGTGGGGCCCCAGCGGCTTCAAGAACACGTTCACGCAATTCGAGTTCAAGCCCGGCGGACGCTGGGTCTTTGTGATGCACAGCCCAAACGGCGCCGACTACCCCAACGAAAGCGTTTTCCGCGAAATCGCGCCCGACACCAGAATCGTGATCGAGCACGTCGTGAAGCCATGGTTTCGATTGACGGTCACTTTGGCGGCTCGTGACGGGCAAACCCACCTGGACTGGATTCAAGAGTTCGAAAGTCCGGAGGCGGCGGCAGCGATGCGTCCGATCTGTGAGCCGGCCAACGAACAAAACCTGGACCGGCTGCAAGCGTTTCTCGCGGGCCAGAATTTATAAAATAACCAACACACCTGCACCATACCATGAAGCCAGGCACCAAACGCTCGATTCTTCGTTGGATCCACATCCTCTTCGGCCTGCCCATTCTGGGCTATATTTACGGTCCCCCTTCAGAGACGGTGCAATACCTGCCCTACTTCCGGTTTGTCTATGTTCCGGTCCTGGTTTTGTCGGGTCTTTTGATGTGGAAGGGCCACCTCCTCAGCCGGCTTTTTTCCCGAAAATCATCCTAACCTCACGCTCCCGCGAATCCCCATCCAAAAATTTTATATGAAGTCAGCTGAAACCAAAAAAACACTTTCATCCGAGCAACGTGAAGCGCTCCTCAAAAAACTGCAGGCCCGCTTCGAAGAATACATCAACCGGCACAAAGACGTCGATTGGTCCAAGGTGAAAACCCGTCTGGAATCCAAGCCCGCAAAGCTTTGGTCGCTCCATGAAATGGAACGAACCGGCGGCGAGCCGGACGTCGTTGCCCACGACAAGAAAACCGGCGAATACACGTTCTTCGATTGTTCGCCCGAAAGCCCCGACGGCCGCACTTCGCTATGTTACGATCGCGAAGGACTTGAATCGCGCAAAGAGCATAAACCCAAAAACAGCGCCATGGACATGGCAGCGGAGATGGGCATCGAGATGCTAAACGAAGATCAATACCGCGACCTGCAGATGCTCGGAAAGTTTGACCGCAAATCATCGAGCTGGGTGGTGGCTCCGGACGACATCCGAAAACTCGGGGGTGCCCTCTTCGGCGACCGCCGCTACGACCGCGTGTTCATTTATCACAACGGCGCACAATCCTACTACAGCGGCCGTGGCTTCCGCGGCTCACTCAAGGTTTAAATCCGCGTATTCATCTTCATAAACCCAAAGCCATCTGCGGATTCATCGACGACGGAACCGCGAGTGGTTTGGATCGATGTTGAGCCAATGCGCGTGCCAGCGGACACGTGACAGGGTCGATGTCATACCCTTCCCGGTAACGCGTAAGCAGCTGGTGCGAACGCTGAGCCAACAGCCGTCTCACCTCCCGGCGGCGACCTTTCACCAAAGGGATGACCATGTTGTCATAACCGGTCGTTTGATGCCGCATCCAGGCGATGGTCGCCGCCTCGGCCCGTTCCTCGATTGGAATGCGTTCAGTGCGCGCGACCGTGCCACTGCCCACCGGCACCGCATGATCGGTGATCAGCCGCGCCATCAACTCCGCCTCCGCAGACCGACTCGGATGAAACCTCAAAAACGCCATCACCGCCGACCGAAAGTCTTGTTCATACTCGACCTGTTCGGCTGCCCGCCGTTTGCGACCCGCATCCAACTTACGTTGATAATCGGGGTCGAGCCGTTCATCCGCGCGTGCCAGTTGGAGCGCGGCAATCCGTTCCTTCGAAGCCCAGATGCCGCGTGAAAAACGTTTCCGCCCTTTCATCTCGATAACCGTCCACGTCGGTCCGTCTTCTTTGATACGCCGGCTCAAGGCCGCGTCGCCCGGCGGCAGCAGTTCCCAATCGTCCGGCACCGCGAGCACCCGTCCATCCAGCGTCAGGACATGACGAAGTTTTGAAAACGGTCGGACTTCACGGGTTTCATTTGGCACGGTGCAAACACTCAAAACGCATTACGTCCGTGGCAAACGCACAAACGGAATAGCCGCCCGCGATTCGCTCAGCAGCGACGGCGGCGCGCTTGAATAATCAAAAACGCGAAAGCCAAAAGACCGGAGGCCAACGCAGTCTGAGAAGGCTCCGGTATCGTGGAGGCGCGCACGGCCTCGAGCTGCAAAGCGGTCAACGCGCCACTGTAGATGCGCACATCGTTGAAAAGTGCGGTCGGCGTGCGGTCGTTCGTCGTAGCCGGAGTTCCGCCGATTTCAAGGTCGGCCGAGCTGGCAACGATGGAGCCCCCCGCATAGCTCAATGTGCTCTTCAAGGATGCGGCCGTCGTGAGATCACCACTGTAGAACAAGGCCGTATTTGCGCTGTAGGTAACCGCGAGGAAAAGCCATTTGTCGCTCACATAGGTTGCGCTTGTCGATGACACACCGCCGCTGGTGCCATTGACTACAAACGTCAGGTTGAACAAATCCGCGCCACCCGAACCACCTCCGACAGTGTAGCCCCCCATGTAGAGATCAAATCCGTTGGTGCCCGTGAGCGTGGACACCAGCCGGTCATTCATCGATGCCGTGTCGACATTGACCCAAAGCGCGATGGTGATCGCACTCAAGGCATAGGCGGAATTATTGGCGGTCGGAGCGACAAAATGATCGGTGGCTCCAGTGCCAACGCGTAGTGCTTTATCAAATACACCCACGCCGGCACCGGTGTTGGTAAAAGCCGCCGCTCCACTCGTCGTGCCATTCACCGCCAGCGTGCCGAAATCCGTGCCGTTTCCATCAAGCTTATAATGCGAAAGCAAGGTCTGCGCACCGGCGGAGTTCGCCAGCAGGCCGACCGTAAAGATAAACAGCGCGCGCATAAGCGCCGACGTCAAAAACGAGTTCATGCTAATCAGGGGTTGGGGTAACGAAGGGAACTGACTGGAGAGCCTAGGAATCGCGGCGCGTTTTTCCAGCGAATACCGGACTGATTCACTGCGGAAAACGCCACTGAACCTCAGTCCACTATTCGCAACTGATCTGTTGTTCGAACAAGCGGCTAAGACTTTGCATCTATGGCTCACTGAGGGCTAGCAGACACCTGAGTTCATCCGCTACGGGATAGGTCGCTTCTCTTTCTGTTAGCTTGTCCCCACCCCTTATCATCCTACGACGCTGGCTTTCCCAGCTAGGTCTTTTGCGGTTCATCCCCCTTTGCTTCGCGCTCCCCTGCGAGAAGAAAACTCCACCCCATAACCATGAATATTACCCCACGGTTCATTAAAACCCCTCTGCGCTTCGGCCTGCTTGTAGGCCTGTTCCTGAGTTCGTGTATCGCCGCAACTGCCCAAGCCATGAACTGGAATACCGTCCGCATCGGCGGCGGCGGTGCGACCACCACCGTCCAGGCCCATCCGAAGGTGCAGAATCTTTTTTTCATCACCACGGATGTGGGCACGCCCTACCGCTGGAACCACACAACCCAACGTTGGGAAGGCCTGTTCTACAAAAATTCGGTCAGCGGCTGGGATAATCGCCATGCAGCGGCCCGCCTTGCCTTTGCCCCGGCCGACACGACGGGCAACACGCTTTACGCGACGGTCGGCGGTCCGTGGAGCGTCGATGGCACGGTCTTGAAATCTTCCAACCGGGGAGACACCTGGGCGGCCTGCTCCATTCTGATCGATGTTAAACCCAATAGCGAACAGGGCGCCG
Organism: Rariglobus hedericola; assembly: GCF_007559335.1. Classification (NCBI taxonomy): domain Bacteria; kingdom Pseudomonadati; phylum Verrucomicrobiota; class Opitutia; order Opitutales; family Opitutaceae; genus Rariglobus; species Rariglobus hedericola. The sequence continues at coordinate 361,885 of NZ_VMBG01000001.1, read as the reverse complement.
GACAACGCATCGCGGTCGATCCGTTGAACAGCAATGTCGTGTATGTCACGACTCGCTCCAGTGCGACGGTCACCGCCACGAACGGAACCTTCAAGTCCACCGACGCCGGTGCGTCGTGGACGAAGATCAACGATCTCTACGGAAGCTTCGTGCAGTTCGACGTCAGCGGCGGACTCGTCGGTGGTGTGACCAAAAACATTTACCTCGGGTGCTCCAACGGCGTGTATCGCAGCACCGATGGCGGCGCCTCGTTCACATTGATGGCGGGCAGCCCGACCGGTGTGGTCAAAGCCGACGCTCATTCCAATGGCACGCTCTATGTGACGGCCGGCAACCCGTGGTCCACGACTCCCGGCGGTGGCGTGTTTAAGTGGAACGGCAGCAGCTGGGCCACCATCACCCCGCCCGCTTCCGCCGCTTACGCAGGCGTGGCGGTCAATCCGCAGAACAGTCTCCAAGTCGTCGTGAACAGCAGCACGTTCACCCCGAACTACGGCCCTTTTAATCACTACCGCTCCAACGACGGCGGAGCGACTTGGACCTTCATGAACCGGATCGCCGACAAGTCCGAGGCACCTTGGTTTGACACCAGCATCGGTCAGGCCTCGACGAGTTTTTGCTGGGATCCGTTTAACTCGAGCAGCGTCTGGTTCAGCGATTTCTTCTTTGCCTATCAAACCACCGACGTGTGGGCGACGCCCGCCAACATCACATGGAAAGCCCGCGCCGCAGGCCACGAAGAAACTGTTTCCATCGGCACGCTTCTGTCTCCGCCCTCGGGCAGCAATGTCCTGCTCTCCAGCATCGCCGATATCGGCGGTTGGGATCACAAGTCCCTCACCACGTCGCCCTCGATCGGCATGATGACGTTCTTTCCGTGGACCTTCGCCAAACCGGGAACCGGCAACATGACCGGTGTAGCCGTGCAGGAAACGAATCCCGACTTCATCGCACGCGTTGGTCGCGTAGGTTGGGACGGTGCGGCCTATGCCGGATACTCCACCAACGGCGGCACGTCCTATACGCAATGGACCAGCCCCTCAGATGCCGCCGGTGGTCGTGTCGCCGTCTCAGCCACCAGCGAAACCATGGTGTGGGTCACCCAGCAAAACGGCTCCTATCGCTCCGCCAATCGCGGGGTGACCTGGACCGCGATTCCGACCCTGCCCGTTGGCATTATCATTGGTGGAAACAATCTCTTTTCGGCCGGCCCCCGCTATCCCTTGGCCGCCGACAAAGTGAACGGAAACAAGTTCTACGTTTATCATAACTCCAAAATGTATGTGAGCACCGATGCCGGCGTGACCTTTTCCGCAGGCGGAGCGCTCCCGTATTCGTGGCCGCAAAACAACCTGACCGTGGACACCACGCCGGGCAAGGAAGGCGATGTCTGGGTCGGCATTATCACCGAAGGACTTTATCATTCGACCAACTCGGGTGCGTCTTTCACCAAGATCACCAACGTGCAAAGCGCGGAGTTCATGTCGGTGGGCAAAGCCTCGCCCGACAGCCCGACGGTTCCCGCGATCTATGTTTTCGGCACGGTCAATAATATCGCGGACAGCCTTTTCCGCTCCGACAACAACGGCGTTTCCTGGACCAATCTCGGTCCGCCACAAATCGGCGTGAATCCCAACAGCATGACGGCTGACCGTCAGGTTTACGGCCGCGTGTTTTTTGGCACCACCGGCAACGGCGTGATGGTGGGCTCTGTGGCCGGCGACGTTACGCTCGCCGCTTCGGCCGATGCCTTCGTCAAAGACGGCGTCAGTGCCTCGACCAACTACGGCACGGATACCGGACTCACTGTGAAAAACGATGCGGTGGACTGGAATCGCCAGACCTACCTCAAGTTCGATCTGAGCAGCGTCTCCGGTCCGATTAACTCGGGTCGGGTTCGCCTGTGCGTGCAGTCGGCCGGCGCAGCCAGCAGCTCCATCGGCCTCTACGCCAGCGCCAACAGCAGCTGGTCTGAAAGCGGCATCACGTGGAGCACCAAACCCGCCACCACCGGCGCCGCGCTCTCATCCGTCACGATTCCCGGCGGTCTCGCCGCCGGCACTTGGCTTGAATGGGACGTGACCACCTACCTGCAGCAGGAGAAAGCCGCCGGTCGCAACACGGTGACGCTCGTGCTGCAATCGTCCACGCAGGGCAGCACAACCGGCGTCACTTTCAATTCCCGCCAGGCCGCCAGCAACCAGCCTCAGTTGAAAGTCGTCGCCAACGACATCACGCTCGCCGCCTCGGCCGATGCCTTTGTGAAGGACGGCGTCAGCGCCTCGACCAACTACGGCGCTGATCCCGCGCTCACGGTGAAACTCGATGCGGTCGACTGGAATCGTCAGGCCTACCTCAAGTTTGATCTGAGCAGCGCCTCCGGCGCACTCAGCTCGGGCAAGGTTCGCCTGTGTATTCAAGATGCCAACACCACCAGCCGCTCTATCGGTATCTACGCTTGCGCTAACACCAGCTGGCTTGAAACCGGTATCACGTGGGGCACCAAGCCCGCCGCCACCGGTTCATCGCTCGCGACTGTCACCATACCCGGCAGCAGTCCGGTCGGAACGTGGTTTGAATGGGACGTGACCGCCTATCTCCAGCAGGAGAAGGCCGCCGGCCGCAACACGGTGACGTTGGTAATCCAATCGCTCACCGCCGGCAGCACCACCAACATCACGTTTAACTCCCGCGAAGCCGCCGCCAATCAGCCTCAGCTCAAACTGATCCAGCAGTAAGCCTCGTCAGGCATGGCCTTGTTTTCCACTCGGGAAACAAGGCCTTTTTATCGGAAGATTTCCGCCTTGGCTCTCGTGCCGGGACCACCACAGTCGCTGCATCCATGAACTACCGCACCCAGGCTGAATACTACATCAAAGGCATCACTTCCGGCGTCATCGACGCCGCCGAGGTCATCGCATGGTCCGACGAGGTGATCGTCGCCGCCCCCAAGTCCGAAGACTGGATGATCGAGATCTCCAGCTGCAGCTCCGACGAGCGTCTCAAGGTTCTCGGTCTGCTCAACACCGTGCAAGGCGTCGCCGATCCCGTCGAACTCGCCGCGCTCCTCAAGGCCAAGGGTCTCGAGTAAGCAACCACACGGCCGTCGGGCTTAGCCCCGCATTACCGTTTCTCAACCGCCGCCGGATTTTTCCGCCGGCGGTTTTTTCATGTCCGCTCAAGCCACAATTTCGAGCCGGGTGTCCCCAGTCCCATCCCGCGAGAGATGCCATTCGATCGCGGTAATTTTCTTCAGGAATTCTTCGTCGTGGCTTACCAGCAGCATCGCGCAGGGACAATCCACCAGCGCGCCTTCGAGACACATGATTCCCGGCAGATCCATGTGATTCGTCGGCTCATCCATCACGATGAGATGCGGACCACGCACGATGCCGATCGCGAGGAGCAGCTTCCTCACTTCACCCGGACTTGGCAGCGCACTCTCCAACAAACGAGCCGGACGCGAACCGAGCCGGCTGATCGTAGTCATCACGCGCCCGCGTTCGTCGTTGGGCAGGCGCTTCACCGCCTCCAGTAAAACGCGCGAATCCTCTGCCGAGATTTCCTGCGGCACGGACACCAACTTTTCCTCGGGCAACTGCAGATGCGCCAGCAGATGATTGATCAGCGTGCTCTTGCCGAGTCCGTTGGCACCCGTGATCGCGATGCGACTCGTTCCACCAATCTCCAGATCCGGAAAGTTCAAATGACGTCCGCCACCCAGCGGCAGACTGCCCGCCGGCAGACGCAGCAAAAAATCCCTCGGCATGTAAGAAGCGCCATCCACCCATATGCCGGTTTCGTAGCGCTTCTTCAGCGTGGTCTCGGAGCGTTGTGTCGCGACCTTGCCCGCGCGCTGATTCATCTGCGCGACCATTTTTCCGGCGTAGGCGTCTTTGCCCGACATCTTGGCGAGGTTCCGTTGAGCGCGTCCGTCATGATCGTTGATCGGAATTTTGATCTGCTTGGAACCACGTGAAGCCGCGGACTTTTGCTCGGCAACCACCCGACGTCGCTGGGCTTCGTCACGGAGACGGTTCTCGGTGCGGCGCATGATGTCGTCGGCATGGCGCGCTGATTTCTCTTCGCTATCCTGCTGTTCCATTGCCTCGGTAACACCACCCGGCCGCATCACCGCGTCCGGCGGATCGATGATCAAACACTGTGTGCACAGTTCATCCAACAACGCACGATCGTGACTCACCAGCAGCCCGATTCCTGTAAACTCCGTCAGCGCCAGCAGCAGCAACCGCCGCGCATCGGCATCGATGTGATTGCTCGGCTCATCGAGCGCGAGCACCGCCGGCTCGCGCCAAAGTGCCACCGCGATTTGCGCACGCTTGCGTTCGCCGTGGCTGAGCGTCGACCAACGGTCCGGCCAGTCTTCACTCACGCGCAACCGCGCCTTGAGCACGGTGGCATCAGGCGCCCAGATAAAATCCTCAAACATCTCCGGCGGCTCGTCGGTGCGTTGGGCAACATAGAGCGCCAGCCCCTGCCGATGCACCGAGCCGGACTGCACCGCGAGTTCGCCGGTAACGACCTTCAGCAGCGTCGTCTTCCCCGCTCCATTGGGACCGACGATACCCGTCCAGCCGGAAGGAAATTGCACCGTCAAATCGGTGAATAAAGGCGCAGTCATTCCCGGATGCGCGAACTCGACGGATTGAAGTGCCAGCTGGGCGAAAGACATGGCGCAGAGTGAAACAGCCACACGATGCCTCGCAACGCCAAGTTGGTGGCGCGACCCGCGCTTCTCAAAGCGTTCGATAATTTAAATATTGCTTAATTAAGCTTTAGCTTAATTTATTTCGTCATGCAGAGTCTTGCCGCCATTGCCGATCCCACCCGACGGAAAATTGTCGAGCTGCTCGCCGCGCGCGAACGGACCTCGGGTGAACTCGTCGCCGAGTTCGAAATGAGCGCACCGGCGATTTCGCAGCACCTAAACATTCTCCGCGAAGCCGGTCTCGTCTCTACACGAGCCGAGGGTCAGTCGCGCATCCAGGCACTCAATCCCGACGGCTTCGACGACCTCGAAGCGTGGTTGCAAAAAACCCGCTCCGTCTGGTCGAGCCGCCTCGATGCCCTCGAACGCGAGCTGCGTGCGGAAGACGCCGCCAATGCCAAGAAACTTACCAAGAAAAAATCATCATCATGAAAACCAACGACTCATACGGCTCTTTTAATGGTCCGGCAGAAGTCCGCCTCGTGCGCACCCTTCCCGGTCCCATCGAACGCATCTGGCAATACCTCACGGATCCCGCAAAACGCGCGCGCTGGTTTGCCGGCGGTTCCTGTGAACCGAAGGCGGGCGGAAAAAACGACCTCGTTTTCAAACACCAAAATCTCTCACCCGACGAAGAACCTCCAGAGCAATACAAACAGATGAATGCAGAGGGCTTCACGATGCCCTCGACCATCCTTCGTTTCGAGCCACCGCGCTTGTTGAGCTACACGTTCGACGACTCTTCGGAAGTCACCTTCGAACTCACCCCGCAGGGCGACCAGGTCATCCTTGTGCTCACTCATCGTGCACGCGGCGAAGACATCCCTTCCATTCCCGGTTACGCAAGCGGTTGGCATACGCATTTCAGTCTGCTCGCGGCCTTGCTCGAAGACACGACGCCTCCGCCTTTCTGGGCGCTGCACAAGCAGCTCAAAGCCGAATACCAGAAACTCTACACCGACGCACAGAACGCGTAACTCGCCTCCTGTAGTTTTCCCTCAGCAATCGCACCCAAGGCCACTGCCTTGCCCATAACTAACCACCCTCGCCTCCCAATGATAACCAACGCATCCACCCGCCCGCCTGTCGTCTCCGAAGAAAACTGGCGCACCGCCCGCCTCGAACTCCTGCGCGAAGAAAAGAAGCTGCTCCATCTTCAAGATGAACTCGCCGCCCGCCGCCGCCAGTTGCCGTGGATCAAAATCGACAAGCCCTACACCTTCACGGGGCCCGCGGGCCGTGTCACCTTGGCGGATCTCTTCACAGGTCACAGCCAGCTCGTCATCCAACATTTTATGCTGGGGCCCGGCTGGGAAGAGGGCTGCAAGAGTTGCTCCTTCATGATGGATCATTTCAACGCCGCCGCCGTTCACTTGCCCGCCCGCGATGTAGCGTTCGCCGCCGTATCCCGCGCACCGATCGCCGAGATCCTGCCGTTCAAAAAACGCATGGGATGGAACGTCAACTGGGTCTCCTCGCACGACAACGACTTCAACTTCGACTATCACGTCTCCTTCACGCCGGAGCAGATGGCGGAGGACCAAGTTTACTACAACTACGGTCGCCGTGAATTCCCCCACGAGGAAGCCCCCGGTGTCAGTGTCTTCACGCGCGATGCAGCCGGCACGATCTATCACACCTATTCCACCTACGGGCGCGGCGTGGAGTTCATCATGGGCACCTATCACATCCTCGATCTGACTCCGAAGGGCCGCGACGAGGTAGGCTTGGACTATGGCATGGAGTGGCTTCGTCACCATGACCGCTATGAGCAATCCGCCGATGCCTTCGCGACAACCTGAGGTTCCGCGTCGCGCCATCCACTGGCTGCTGCCGGCGGCGTTGCTCGCACTCGCGCCCAAATGCATGCTGTGCGTGCTGGCCTACGCCGGCGCGGGGGCGGTCCTCGGTTTGAGTGGCCCCGAGATCTGCGGCGCCTCAACGCCGGTCCCTATAGCCTACGCAACCCTACTGGCGTGGCTCGGTGCGACCGCAGGACTGGCTGCGTTTATCCTACTCGCCAGCCGTCGGGATCAACGAGCTGCACCGACACCAGCGGATGATCACTTTGGAATTTCCGGCTCCACGAGGTGAGCCAGCTGGATGAGCGATTCCTGCCAGCCGAGATAACACATCTCAGCCGGGATAACCTCGGGCACGCCCGACTGCTCGATGTTAATCTCGGTTCCGCAGAGCACCGTTTTCAATGTCACCGTCACAGTCATTTCTCCCGGCAACGCGGGATCGTCGAATTTGTCATTGTAACGAAGCTGCTCGTGAGGAACGAGCTCCAGAAAGGTGCCGCCAAAGCTGTGCCCTTTGCCTGATCCGAAATTGATGAACGACATCTTGAAACTGCCGCCAACCTTCGGCTCGAAGTGGTGCATCTTTCCAACGAAGCCGAAAGGCGGCAACCAGCGGCACATGGCATCGGCGTCGAGAAACGCGCGATACACTTTTTCCGGCGATGATTTAAAGACGCGGTGCAGGCGAATGGTGTGGGTAGGCATGGGAGTCCTCGGTTGAACAATTAAATGGCGTTTGGTTTCAGAAGTTCAACGAACGAACTCAGTCCCGGAGGACACCGCTGAAAAAATTCCCCCGACTCATCTCGGAAAATTCCTCAACACACGCCGCGTAAGCATGCTGGTCTCCCGCCCGGCACTCGTTAGGTTGCGTGCATGGATGAGCTAAAACAATGGGTGAACGAGATCCACCTCGAGTTGAGCACCCGCGCTGACAAGGGCCGGGTGGCGGATTATATCCCGCAACTGGCCAAAGTTTCCTCGGACAAATTCGGCATTGCGGTGGCCCCCGTGAACGGCCCCGTGATCACGGCGGGCGATGCCGACGAATCATTCTCGATCCAGAGTATTTCTAAATTGTTTACGCTCACGCTCGCCCTCGGCCAGATCGGTGACCGGCTCTGGGAGCGCGTTGATCGCGAACCCTCGGGTAACGCCTTCAACTCCATCGTCCAGCTCGAGCAAGAACAGGGCAAACCGCGCAATCCCTTCGTCAATGCCGGCGCCATCGCCGTCACCGATGTCATCCTCGGCGGACATCGTCCAAAGGAGGCCATTGGCGAAATCCTGCGTTTCGTGCGCTTCCTCGCCAACGACGATGCGATCAACATCGACCGGCTCGTCGCCGAATCCGAGCAGGCCCACGGTGACCGCAACATGGCGCTCGCCCACTTCATGCGTTCCTTCGGCGTGGTCCGGCATCCCGCCGCCGAGGTGCTCGGCGTGTATTTTCATCAATGCGCGATCGCCATGACCTGCCGGCAGCTCGCGCAATCCGGCCTGTTTCTCGCCAACAATGGACGTAATCCCGCCACGGGTTTCAATGTCGTGTCACCACGTCGCGCGCGTCGTATTAACGCCCTCATGATGACCTGCGGCCATTACGATGGAGCCGGCGATTTCGCGTTTCGCGTCGGTCTTCCCGGCAAGAGCGGAGTCGGCGGCGGCATTCTCGCGATCGTTCCTAACAAAGCAGTCATCGCCGTCTGGTCGCCCGGTCTCGACGCCAGCGGCAACTCACTCCTCGGCACCGCAGCCCTGGAGATGCTGGCGCAACGCACCGGCTGGTCCGTCTTTGGTTGATGCAGAGACACTCGCCTTCTTCGCCTCAACATCCGGTCCGCTTCTTGACCAACAACACCTCGCACCTACCGTGCGGTTCAATGAAACGTCGCCCCTTGGTCATCGCAGGCATCGTCGCACTTTCTCTCGCCGCCGCGTTGACTTGGATGTTTCGCGTGCCCTCCGGCCCCGTCATGCCCACGGGCAAAGCACCTCACGCCACCGGCTGGCAAGCCGTGACCGTGATCAACGGACTTGTGCACCCGTGGTCCGTGGCTTGGCTCCCAACCGGCGAAATGTTGATCGCCGAAAAATTCGGCCACCTTCGCCTCGCACGCAACGGCGCACTGGCGTCCGAGCCCATCTCCGGCTTGTCGGAAATTCGTTCCGGTGAGCGCAGTCTTTTGATGGACGTCTCTCTCCATCCGCATTTCGCAGAAAACCGCTGGGTCTATCTCACCTATGGCACCGGCACCTCCGAGAGCAGCAGCACGCGACTTGCCCGCGGACGTCTTTCCGAAGACCTCACTAGCATCACCGATTTTCAAGTCCTTCACATCGTCTCGCCCGCCAAACCCGGCTTCGCTCACTTTGGCTCGCGGCTGTTGTGGCTGCCCGACGGCACACTGCTCCTCGCACTCGGCGACGGGGGCAATCCACCCTTGCGCCTCGACGGCCAGTTGATGCGTGAACAAGCGCAGAAACTCGACAGCCAGCTCGGCAAAATTCTCCGCCTGCGCGACGACGGCACCGTTCCGCCTGATAACCCTTTCGCCGGCCGCGCGGGTGTTGATCCGTTCATCTGGACCTACGGCCATCGCAACGTCCAAGGCCTCGCTCGCGATGCCGTGAGCGGCCGCATCTGGGCCAACGAACACGGCTCGCGCGGCGGCGACGAACTGAACCGGCTCACCGCCGGCGGCAACTACGGCTGGCCGCGCGCGACTTACAGTATTGAATACACGTTCGGTATCATCAGCCGCGAAACATCGCGTCCCGGCATGGTTGATCCGGTCGTCGTATGGTCACCCGCCCAAGCCCCGAGCGGACTCCTTTTCTACAGGGGCGACAAATTTCCTCAGTGGCGCGGCGACCTCTTTTCGGGATCGCTCAAGCGCAAAGAAGTCCGCCACATCGACCTTGATGTCGAGGGCAACGTGATCGGCCAGCAATCGCTCATCATCGGCGACCGTGTGCGCGACGTGCGCCAAGGCCCGGACGGATTTATCTATGTGCTCACCGATGCAGAAAACGGCCGCCTGCTGCGCATCGGACCGCAGAGCAACTAAGCCGCCGGGGCAAACTGTCCTGCACTGCGCCCGCTTGCGCGTGAGCCGCCGTATGTATTAAATGCAACCATGTCATCCGCCCCTCGCATCCTCGCTTTTTCCGCCAGTGCCCGGCGTGAATCGTTGAACAGGAAACTTCTCGCGGTCGCGGTGACCGCCGTGCGCGAAGCAGGCGGTGAAGTGACGTTGATCGATCTCAACGACTACGTGTTGCCACTGTATCACGGTGATCTCGAAGAAGCCGAGGGCTTGCCGTCCAACGCGGTTAAATTGATCGAACTGATTAACAGTCACCCCGGACTGCTCATCGCCTCGCCGGAATACAATTCGATGATCACGCCGCTTCTGAAGAACACCCTCGACTGGTGCTCACGCGCCGATGAGGACCCGTTTCCCGGCAAGGTCGCCGCGGTCGTCTCGGCCTCGCCCGGGCCTTTTGGCGGCGTGCGTTCACAGAAACTCGCACAGCAACTCTTGCTTCAACTCGGCTGCCACGTCGTGCCTGTGCAAGCGATTCTACCGCATGCCAACAAAGCATTCGAAGCCGATGGCAACCTGATCGATACGCGTGCGTTTAAAGCCGTTCAAACCCTCGCCGGCGCCTTGGTTGAAACAACCCGTAAAATGGGCCCTGCCACAGCCTGACCGGACGACCATCGATCATTGCCCTATCGAGGGGTCAAATCTTCGCCCAAACCGGATGGTCTTTAAAGTGGCCATTTGAGTTTAGGGTGGTGCATTTAATCGCAAATCCGGCTCGAATTCCGCGTCAATATTTCGTCTTTAAACACCACCTTCATGCTTCAGCCCACTCTGCAATCCGCCTGCCGCATGAACACGCTTGAAGACATCGACATCACGTCGGAGTTATCATCACGATCCGCGCGCGAGCCCGATTTTAAAGCGGAGAACGAGGCGCTGGTGAAGATTGTCCGCGCGTTGGAAACCGCGCCGGAAACGATTCTTCAAGTGCTCGTGGACACCGCCTTGTCGCTCTGCGACGCCGACTCGGCCGGTATCAGCATTGAAGAGATGGATGGCGAAAACGAAGTGTTCCGCTGGCATGCCACCGCCGGCGTCTTCGCGCCCTTCAAAGGCGGCACCCTGCCCCGCCGCTTCAGTCCCTGCGGTGTCGTCCTGGACCGTAATGAGGTTCATCTGATGGAGGACCCCGAGCGCTTTTATCCTTACATCGCGAATCTCAAGACACCGATCCGCGAAGTGTTGCTCACGCCATTCTACCGCCAGGGCGTTGCCATCGGCACGATCTGGATCATCTCCCATACCAATCCCCGCCCCTTCGACAAAGAGGACCTGCGGGTAATCGAAACGCTCGCCCGTTTCGTGGCCGCCGGGACCAGTGTGCTCAGCGATATTTCCGTGCGCAAAACGGCGGAGATTCAACTGCGTGCACTGGAGCAAAAACAGGCGGCGTTGCTGACCGCGCTCCCCGTTGCCTGCTACACGCTGGATGAAAATGGTTTCGTTAGTTTTTATAACGAGGCGGCGGTCCAGCTTTTTGGCCGGCAGCCGGAAATCGGCCGTGACCGCTGGTGCTGCGCCCACGAGCTGAACTATCTAGATGGCACGCCTGTCGACAAAGCAACGTGCGCAACCGCCGTCGCTCTCAGTGAGCAACGCTCTATTCGCGGTCTGGAAGCGATGGTCATCCGCCCCGATGGTTCTCGTCGCTGGATCGTCCCGCATCCGGATCCGTTGTTTGATGCCAGTGGCAAGCTCATCGGACTGATCAACGTGGTGTTTGACGTGACCGAGCAACGTGCGGCCGAAATGACCGTGCGTGAAAACGCCGCCTATCTCGAAAGCATCATGGGCGCCACGACCGACTGCGTGAAGGTGCTGGAGCTGGACGGGCGCCTGAAATGGATGAGCGAAAACGGAAAGGTCGTCATGGAGGTATGCGATTTCTCGTCGATCAAAGACAAGATCTGGCAAGACTTCTGGGCTGATTCGCCCACCCATCTCGAGGCTGTAGCCGCCCTGAAAACAGCCCTTGAGGGCGGCGCCGGACGCTTCCGCGGATTCTGCCCGACCTGCGCAGGCACGGCCAAGTGGTGGGATGTCATCGTGACGCCGATCCGGGACGCCAACCAAAAGATTGTGAATATCCTCAGCGTCTCGCGTGACATCACCGCGATGCGCCAGACCGAGGAAGCGCTACGCAGCTCCGAATCCTTGCTGGCCCAGCAAAATCGCAACTTGGAACAACGTGTCGCCGAACGCACCGCCACAATCGATGCCAAGTTCAAGGAACTGGAGGCGTTTTCTTACAGTATTTCCCACGACCTCCGCGCCCCGTTGCGCGCCATGCAGAGCTACGCGCAGCTTCTCGCAGACGAGTTTGCTGCCGTGGCCAGCGAGGAGGCCAGGGATTATTCGCGCCGTATCATCACGGCGTCGGATCGCATGGATCGTCTCATCAGCGATGTGCTCGTCATCAGCCGTGTCGCGCAAAACGAAACGCCACTGGAACGCATCGCACTCGGTTCGTTTATCTCCGGCATCGTGGAAACCTATCCCCAGTTCACCACGCAGCAGACCGAGATCAACGTGACGGTTCCGCTCCACGCCGTGCGGGCCAATCCCGCGCTATTGACCCAATGCGTGTCCAACCTGCTTTCTAATGCCATCAAGTTTGTGCCGGCGGGGACCAAGCCCAAAGTGAAAATCTGGACCGAGGCCACTCACGGTCGCGTGAACCTGTTCATCCAGGACAACGGCATCGGTATTCCCGCCGCCGCCCAACAAAAGATCTTCGATATTTTCTACCAAATCACCCCCAATAAGGAAGAAGGCACGGGAATCGGGCTCGCCGTGGTTCGGAAAGCCGTCGAGCGCATGGGCGGATCCATCAAAGTAGAATCAACTCCGGGCAACGGCTGCACGTTTTGCGTGGAATTGGAATCAGCCGCAGGAATTTAAACCATGTTGTTAAGCCACGTTTTATACGCCGAGGATGACGAGAACGATGCGTTCTTTATGAGAAGAGCGTTCGTTCCGCTGGCGCCAGCCCAGCTCACGATCGTGATCGATGGCAGCGATGTGATTTCATATCTGGACGGCATCGGCGCGTATTCGGACCAGACCGCCCACCCGCGGCCGCAGCTGCTTATACTGGATATCAAAATGCCCGAGGTCACCGGCTTGGAAGTGCTCGCCTGGGTGCGCAGTCATGGGAAGTTCGCGGCGCTGCCGATCGTGATGCTCACGTCTTCGAGCCAGCTTACAGATATCGATTTCAGCCGGAAAAACGGTGCGAACGCCTACCTGGTCAAGCCCTCCCAATCCCGTGAGCTGGTCGAAGTCATGAAGCGCCTCATCGCTGCTGTTGATGCACAACAGACCAGCGGTGATCCGTTGCTGGCGATGCCCGAAAACCTGCTCATCGAACAGTCCGCGAAAAAATCGTAACGCCCTTAACGCTGCATCGGATTTTCGTGATCGGGCGCAAACTCTCTCCGGCTCACCACCAAGTCCAAGCTAGGAAACAACCGGCTGAATTGCGCTGTTGCCAGTTGGGTAAAGACGCTTCCGAGTCGCCTGTTATTACATGGACTGCCTCGCCTCACTCCTGCCGGTCGCACTGACCTTTCCTTCGGGCGCCGAATGGATCGACGCGATTCCGATCATTCTCTCGCTCATCTTGATCGAAGGCCTGCTGAGCGTGGACAACGCCCTCGCGATCGCCGCGATGGCCAATCACCTGCCCGAGGATCAAAAGCGCAAGGCGCTTCGCTGGGGCATCATCGGCGCCTACGGGTTTCGCGGCCTCGCGATGGCCGGCGCCGCCTACATCATCGACAATCCCTGGCTCAAGATCATCGGCGCCGCCTACCTGATCTATCTGATGTGCTCTCACTTCACCTCGAAGGCCGAGGAAGCGGCCCGTGAAGAAGCCGGCATCGCCAAAGTCGCGGGTAAAAGCTTCTGGGGCACGGTCGCCGCCATCGAGCTCATGGACCTGAGCCTGAGTGTGGACAACGTGGTGGCCGCTGTCGCGATGAGTCCCAAGCTCTGGGTCGTCTGCCTCGGCGTTTTCATCGGCATTTTGGCCCTGCGTTTCGTGGCGGGTTACTGCCTGAAGTTACTGGAGAAGTATCCGATTCTTGAACACACGGCGTTCATTCTCATCGGCTACGTCGGCTGCATCCTGGTCACGGAAATCGTTTCCCATCTCCTCGGCGCCCCGGTGCACGTCACGGCGTTACAAAAATTTATCGGCATCGTGCTCATCACCGCCGCAACCATGGCTTACTCGCGATTGCCGGGACTGCAACGCGGTCTCGGTCCTGCGCTAAAAACTGTTCGCTGGCCCATGATCGCGGTTTCCGCGGTGATCGGCGGAGTGCTGCTCGTGGTCACCTGGCCGTTCAAAGCCGCCTGGCACACGTTTCGTTCGTCGGACGGCACAACCTGAGTTCGGGCAGGCACAGTATATCTCGTGACGCGGAAGCGACCGCGTCATTTGACTCGCCCCCGGTTGCACACAGCGTGAACACGATCAGCAACCACCTTCATCACGCCGTCATGCAACTTGGCCTGGATAGTTTTGTCGCCGTCCGACCCGATCCCGTCACGGGAATCACGCCTTCACCCGTCGAGCGTTTTCAACAGCTCCTCGAGGAGATCACCCTCGCCGATCAAAGCGGGCTGGATGTCTTCGGTATCGGCGAACACCACCGGCATGATTTCCTCGATTCCTCGCCCGCTGTGATACTCGGCGCCGCCGCTGCACTCACGCGGCGCATCCGGCTCGCCAGCGCGGTGACCGTGCTTAGCGCCGACGATCCCGTGCGCGTGTTTCAAGACTTCGCCACCATCGATCTGATCTCGCAGGGCCGTGCCGAAATCGTCGCGGGTCGCGGGTCCTTCGTCGAAGCGTATCCGCTCTTCGGACTGGATCTCGAAGACTACGATTCGCTCTTTAAAGAGAAACTTCAGCTCCTCCTGAAACTCCGCGCGGAGAACCCGATCACCTGGGCTGGAAACCATCGCGCCGCCTTGGACCACCAGGGCGTTTTTCCCCGTCCGCTGCAGGCATCATTGCCAATCTGGCTCGGCGTCGGTGGCACGCCGGCATCCTTTATGCGGGCCGGAGAACTCGGCCTGCCACTCATGGTCGCGATCATCGGCGGAGAACCCCATCGGTTCCGCCCGCTGATCGATTTATACCGCAAAGCCGGTGCGCAAGCCGGCCATGCGCCAGCACAGTTACGCGTCGGTCTTCACATGCTCGGCTATGTCGCCGATACCACCCAACAGGCTGCCGATGAGTTTTTCCCCGGCTACGCGCGTGCCTTCACCGAGATCGGCCGCGAGCGTGGCTGGCCACCGGTGACGCGCCGCCAGTTCGACGCACTGCTCGGCCCCACCGGTGCCCTGCTTGTCGGAGACCCACAGGCCGTCGCCACCAAGATCCGCTCCGTCAGCGAATCACTCGGCGGAATTGATCGCCTCAGTTTTCAGATGAGCGTCGCCTCGCTTCCCCACCCTCAAATGCTGCGCGCCATCGAGCTGCTCGGCACACAGGTCAAAGCCCTGATCAACGCCTGAGTTTATTTCTTCCGGCATACCAAGGCCACCTCGTGGACGCCTTCGGTATTCATCAGGCCGGCTGTAAACCTCAGCTTCTTCTGAAACAACATGCCCAGCGGCATGAACACGCGGTTATACCAACGCATCGCCTTCCGCCGGTGTTGAGTGAGCATGCGCACGCCATAATCCAACAACCACGAGTTGTTGGGCTGCATGCCGAACACCGCACTTTGCTCGACCACCAATCCGTGATCAGCCAGCAGTGCCTTCAATTCGCTCGGATCGTAGCGTCGCGCGTGCCCGACACACGCATCGAAGGTCGTCCAATGCTTCGTATGCAAAGGAATCGAACACAGCAGCACGCCTCCTTTTTTCAGCACACGCGTGAGCTCCGCAAAGACCCGCCGGTCGTCCTCCGCGTGCTCGATCACATCAAACGCCGCCACCAGATCAAACTGCTCTGCTTCGAACGTCAGCGCCGTAATCTGTCCCACCTTCGCCCGTCCGCCGAGCGCGGTCAGTTGTTTGACCGCCGTCTCACTGAGATCGACAAAATGTGTTCCCGTCACCGGCAGTCGCGGACGCAATCCCGGCCCTAATTCGAGTCGCATCGGCGCTTGCGGCAACAAGCCGGACACCAACGGCCACGTATTAAACCGTTCCGGCTGCTCGAGGTAAGTCTCGGCCCACAACGCTTCATAAAACTCACGGTTGATCGTGGTGAGATCCCGCGGAAGTGAGCCTGAACCGTCGACTGGCATTACTGAAAATAACCCTCGGAGCGCATCACGCCGGATTCTTCGTCATCACCCTCTTCCGAGGCCTCACGACACGAATCGGGAAACGCCGGCTGTCTTTGCACCCAGCGCACCGCGCACAAGCTGTCGGTAAGCGCTTCGTGCAACGCCGATCCAAAATCATACGCCTGCCCATCGTAACCCGCCTCGGCCACGGCCTGATCCATCGCGAGCATTACCGCAAACATGCGTCCGCGCACTCCAGGGATATACACGTCGATATCCTCGCGCCCGCTCGCAAAGTTCGCACGGCAGGCTTCGGCACTGTGACTGTGATGGGAGCGGCAGGCTTCCGGTCGCGCCGGATAAATCGAACAACTGCCTTCACGCAACAGCACGCACGGCTTGCGCATATTCATACGCTCGAAACTCGAACGTCCGGCGAACGCCTCGCGATGATTGGCGGTTTTGGCAATCAGCTCATCCAACTCCACGGGCGATGAATGGGTCTGCACATACTGCGCGGCGATCAACACTTCATGCGCCTGCACGCCCACCGGAACATGACAGCACGAATCGCAACCGGCGCGGCAAGCCACTGCGTCTTTGGCGGCGGATGGAGCGGTGTCGTAAGCGCGGTCAAATTCCTTATGTGTGCTCGTCAGCACGGACAGCAGATCGGCCGGATTGCGCGTCTTGCGCAGACGCTTAAGCACGGTGGCACCCGTTTTTTCAAACAACAGATCCTCTTCGGGTGAAAATGCGGCGCACATGGACCCGCCCAGCAAAACCCACCTCTGGAAACATACAAGAACGGTCACCGCTCGAAAACCAGGTGCCCGTGGCGCTCTCTCTAAAGCCACAAACAAAAAGCGGGTGAACCATGGGTTCACCCGCTTAAAGATCTATCTACGACTACGGGAAGATTACTTCCCGCCGCGCAAACCACCGGCAAGATAGACAATCAAGAGGATGAGCAGGATCAGGCCGATACCGCCGCCACCGATGGCAGGGCCGCCAAAATAAAAGCCGCCGCCGCCGAAAAGAAGCAAGAGAACGATGATCAGAAGTAGGGTGTTCATAAGCTAGAAGATAGCAGATTCCCCCAGCCGTTGAGTATCAGGCCGTTCCCCAGTCGCTAGCATAGGTATAAGCCCCATGGGGCTGCTTAACCCCGTTGTGACATAAACTCATTGTCATGGCTGCCCGAAGAAAAGACGCTCGCGAATGGATCCTAAAACCTCCCCTTGGCAAAAACGTTTTGAGCTCACCACGTGCAGTGCGTCTGAAATCGCCACCGCCGTGCCTCCGACCGCTCTGGGCGTCGCGGTCATCTACGCGCCAAGCGACTCCGGCGAGACCATCTATCTGGTGCTGGAATCGCGAGCGGGCAACTTGCGCGACTTCTGTCTGCGCCGTCTCCAAAACGCCAAAATCCCCGCCGGCACTCCGCTCACGGTTTCATTCAAAACCATGGCGCTTGCGGACAATTCTCCGGAAGCCGTCAGCGCCGTCTGCCGCGAGCAAGTGATTCTGGCCGGCGAACTCCGCCGCGAATTACGCCCAGCCATGCGCTAAGGTTCGAGCGTCTCACGAAGTCCCTGTCTCCACATGGATCACGTCACTGCAGGGAACTTTTGGAATGGTAACGCCGAGGCCTGGTCGAAACTGGCGCGTGCCGGTTACGACATTTACCGCGACCATCTCAACACTCCGGCATTCTTGGAAATGCTGCCGCCTGTGGACGGGTTGCACGGCATCGATATCGGTTGCGGAGAAGGCCACAATACGCGGCTGGTCGCGCGACGCGGCGCTACGATGACCGCGATCGACATCGCCCCGGTATTTATCCGTCACGCCCAAGCCGAAGAGACGCGTGCACCGCTCGGGATCACCTATCAAGAAGCCAGCGCGGTCCAACTGCCGTTTCCCGAGGCGTCCTTCGCCTTCGCCACGGCTTTCATGAGCCTGCATGACATCCCCGAACTCGATCAAGTGCTGGCCGAGGCGTTCCGTGTGCTACAGCCCGGCGGTTTCCTGCAGTTCTCCATTCTGCATCCGTGTTTCAACCCACCGCATCGCCGCAACTGCCGTGACGAGGATCGCATCACCTACGCCATCGAGGTCGGCGATTACTTCGTCGATGCCCGCGGCCGGATCGATGAATGGATCTTCGGCGCCGCTCCCAAGGCCATCAGCGATCGTCTGCCAAAATTTAAAGTGCCCCGCTTTCACCGCCCCATCAGCGAGTGGTTCAACCTGATCGTGGCCGCCGGTTTCTCACTCGAGCGCGTGTCCGAACCCTGTCCGTCCGCCGAAACCGTTCTCGCCCACCCTACGCTGCAAGACGCCCAGGTCGCCGCGTATTTTCTGCACGTGCGGGTGCGTAAACCGGCGTCACTTGGGCAGGCAAATCCATAAACGTTCCCACCTGATCCGACGCCAACGGCGACCTACGGCGCGGGATCGAGGCGGTTTACCGTCGTCAGTTTACGCGGTGCGGCGACGAACGTGCCGATGACTTTTCCGGCCTTGGAAACCTGGACCGTGATCGGCTGGTTTTTCGGGTTGTAAGCGGCAAAGGTGGCGAGCTTGGTGCGCTCGTTGTAATAAACCGAGGAGGTCGGAATGTTCATGCGAACATCAAACTGACGCCGGCCGAGTTTACGGTAAGCGTGTGCCTGATAGTAAGTGGTGCCCGAGGCATCGTGAGCGGTCACATTTTTGGAGCCCATCGCCCACAGACGGTCGAACTCGACGACGGCGTAATCGTTGTCCACGAGCGCAGCCACCGCGAGCATCACGCTCCCCAGATCGCCCATCCGCGCGAGATCATCGCTGCCCTCCTTGGCTTTTCGCGCCACCAACATCGTGTGATAAAGTTCACGCGCATGAACCGCGTTACGCGCGAGAAAGTCCAGCCCCGGACATTGCGGGAGCGTTTGAATCGCGTAGATCCACGCAGGATCACCGGTAAAATACGTGCCGTAGACCTGGCCACCCGACCAGAGCACACCGATGACCGGATGCTGGTAATTGGGCGAAAACACATCGCCGTGCGTATTGAACCAATACTCCATCGTGGCACGGGATTCCATGGCATAGCCCATCGCGGCGGCGGAGGTCATCTCCGGATCTTCCATCATCAGCCCCAGATAAAACATCCCGATCCACGACTGCACCGCCTCCGAGGTCGACTCCTGGTTGTTTCCGCCCGGCGAACCGGTGCCTCCCGCCCAGGAATGTCCGGCCCAGATATCAAAGGTGCGAAACAGCGGGAACCGCGTGTCCGCCCGATCCCAGTTGGCATATTGCTTCGCCACAAGCCGGAGCATCTCACCGTAATCCTTCAAAAATGCCGGATCTTCCATTCCGAGCAGTGCCCCGGCGTAGGTGAAATAACCGTAGTGAAAATGCTGGTCGTTGAAACGCTCGGAGCCGTAGCTCCCATTGAAACCGATTAACGCACGCCAGTTCGAATACTTCGCAAAATAATGCTCGGTTTCTCCCGGAGTATACGTGAGCCAATCAGCCATCGATTTTTTGGCCGACGCCAGCAAAGCCGGATAAGCCGGATCTTTCAGTTCACGCGCCATCTGCAGGTATTGGGTGAAGCGCGTGAGATCTTTCCCGCCCCAGTAGGTGTCTTTCCCATACTTCGTTTTCTGGGCGCAATTCGCGAGCAGACCCGCCATGCGCGCCGGATCATAATCATTGGGCAGTCCGAGTTTCGACGGCGGCGGGAGAAACGGCAGAATCCCCTCGAAGTCATAGGTGATACTGAACGCGTTGCCGATGGAGGTCTTCATCGCACCGCGTGGCGTCAGATAAACCGGCCCTTCCAGTTTAAGCGCATGCTTCGTGTCGCGCCAGTGATGAGCGAGCCAGCCCTGCAACACGGTGTCCGGACTACCGGCGACCAGCGGTTCCGTCTTCACCGTCCAAGTCGTGGTTACCTTTCCCTTGTCCCTGTCAAAGTCCCAACCAATACGACTGTCGCGAGGAATCGAATACGCGGTCCTGGCAAACAGCGGCAGGTCTTCCGGTGCAGACAATGCGCCGACAGTCAGAAATGCTCGCGCGCCGGCTGAAAAATTCAATCTCAGGCCCTCAGCGTCGCGAGTGACCTGGGATCCCGGCGTAAAAAACAACCCATAGGTTCGTCCGGAAGCGGTGACCACCAGACGATTTCCCGTGAAAGGAAAAACCGCAGCCCCTCCGCGCTCGTCCATAAAAACGGCGTCCTCTCCGGGACGCAGATTGAGATCCACGCCCTTCGATTCGATCCATACGCAAGGCAGGCCCTCGCCCACCGTGATATCGAGGTAACGCGCCTCGGTCTGCGGCAGACGAAACGACAGCGTCCAATCGCCCCAGTTTTTAACGAGCAACGAACGGGTTTGAAAATCAACACCCTCGATCCTGAAAAGATCATTCCTCGACTTGCTCTTCAGTTCGCCTTTCTCGTTCCACTCCTTTGGAAAAAACAACTCCAATCCGGTTTCCTTCGGCGATACACGCAGCGGATATGTCCAGAGTTCACCGGATGGTTTCCCCTCCAACAAATGCGTCCAATATTTATTGGTGGGTATTGCACGATCGAGAGACGGATCCACCAGCGGGAAGGATCTTCGGATCATCTCTGCGGCATCTTTTCCGGAATCGGGGGGCGGCTCGGAGGCATACGAGCCCTTGCCCACCGAAACAATCTCGGGGGCCGCGATCAGAGCCAGCGGAGCTACCGGAACTATCCAGCCAATGACTACACCCAACCGCCATACAAGGACGCGTGTTAACATGGAGAAATGAAGCTGGCGCGTTTCCAACAACGAGCGCAGGCCGCGCGTCGGAGCACGAATTGATTAGCGGGTTACCTTGATCGGCGCAGAGGCAATGGCCGCGGATTTGTAAGGATTATGAACGTGGCAATAGAGCCGGTAGACGCCGGGCTCCGTCGGCAGTTTAATCTCAACCGAAGTCAGTCCGTTTTTAACAATGCCCGCCGAATGATCCGCGGTCGCCTTGGCTCCGGTGCCGGTCAGGTCATAGTTGGCCATTTCCTTCATAAACGACCAGGTGATGGTGAGCGCCGCATTCTGCGGGTCCGAGGTCGTGACCGATGCCCGCAAGTTCGTGCCGCCCTTGGCTTGGTCAGACGTCAGGATCTTTATCGGCGATATCACCGGACACCGGTATTTGGACGGTTTACCCGACCACAGCTCGGTCAGTGCGTCCACGCCGGCAAGCTTCGCGTTATCCGGCAAAAACAAACCATACCACGTCGCCGTGGCCTCGCGTTTGAAACCCCAGGTGAATGCGTAAGAGCCGAGGCAGATACCGGGCTGGCCGAGCACCGACTTTTCATAAATCGAACGATAGGAGGCGGCCTTTTCCGTGCTGGTGAGCTCATTGGCCGCGCCAAAGGCGTTGCGGCCGATTTCCCAGGTTCCGGGCGGACCGTATTCGGTAATCACATACGGCTTGCCCACGCCGGCTTTGCGGTAGCGTTCTCCGATGGACGGACCGCCTCCATAGGTGTTGATGCCCACGATATCGATGTCGGGACAATACTTCTTGATGTTGTCCAAAGTCGGTCCGCCGATCTCCGCGATCACCGTCATGGTGGGATGATCCGGATCGGTTTTCTTCACCATCGCCGCAAGCTCCTGAATGGCTTTCCACAACTCAGGTGTGTTGCGGCCATGCGATTCCATTTCGTTGCCAATACTCCAGCACAGCAGCGCGGGATGGTTTTTATACTTCAGGACCGCCTTGCGATTTTCTTCGATGCCTCGACGGATTCCCTCCGGATTATCACCGAGCCAGATGCCCAGCGTAACGGTAAGCCCGTTTTTCCTGGCTTCCTCGAGCTCCGCCGCAGTTGTGTCGCCCACGCCCCACGTGCGAAACGAGTTTCCGCCCGACTGGGCCAGCACGTCCTTGGGACCACCGCCACCACCACCCTTGATAAAAAAGGGCTTTCCGTCGCGCACGAGCTGCCAGCCTGAACCGGCTTTGACGAGCTCAGTCCGCCCGGGACCGGCTTGGATAAAAGGACAAAAAGCCGCGGCCAGCGCAGCGATTAACACGAAACGAGTGCCGCGAAACCGCGCGCAACCAACACGAATCAGGGTATGCATAGGGGTAGGAATTAAACTGGATTCAAGGGAGTGTTATTTATGCAATTAAATGCAACTAAATAAAATCCGGGATCGTTTCGTCCGCCACCGGAATTTCTTTTTCGAAATGCCTTATCTCAGCATCTCGATTTCTGATTTGCCCGCGCCGGTATTTTCGACGGCCATATGTCATGGGCAAATACATGCCATCGAAAAAAGATCTCAAGGCCACGCAGCGCTATCATCAGAAGCAACTGCTTCCGAAATCCAACTTCAAGAAGACGCCGACCACGCCTCCTCCGGCGGCTCCGCAGAACAAGGAAAAGTAACCGGGCTTCGCCCGGCTGCACGGCCGCGCTCAACTGACTCCGCCGTTTCGGCTTATCAGACTCGACGCACACCCGATGCTTCCTCGGCCCGCACGAAGGGCCTCAGTGCCTGCTGCAGTCCGGAAAGTTTGACCGGCTTGGACAGAAAATCGTTCATGCCGGCTTCCATGCACCGCGCCCGTTCTTCGGGCAGTGCGGCTGCCGTCAGCGCAATGATCGGAATCGTCGCCGCTTTGTCGCCCCACGAGCGGATACAGCGCGTCGCTTCCCACCCGTCGAGGTTGGGCATGTGGCAATCCATCAAAATCACGTCGGGCAGCGGTCCTTTCTTCAACGCCGCCAAGGCCTCCACTCCGTCCACGGCCACGCTATGCGTGCAGCCAAGCGCCGTCAGCTGGGCCCCCAGAATTTTAAGGTTCATGGCATTGTCCTCCACAACCAGCACGCTCAGGCCGAGGCGGACAACCTGCGGGGCCGGCACGTCCAATTCACCTTCCGCCGCGGTGATCACGCCAAAAGGAACGGTGAAATAAAACACGGACCCCACGCCCGGTGAACTCTCCACTTCGATACGACCGCCCATCATTCCTACGATCCGCGAACTGATCGCGAGTCCCAGTCCGGTGCCGCCATAGCGCCTCGTGGTGGACGAATCCGCCTGGGTGAAACGCTCGAAAAGCCGGTTCATGGCGAACTCATCCATGCCGATGCCGGTGTCACGCACCTCGAAACGAATTTGCGCCACCGACGCATGACTTCCGGCCTGCGTGACCGTGATGCGCACATCACCGCCAGACGGCGTGAACTTGATGGCATTCGACAGAAGATTGAGCAGCACCTGACGCAGGCGAAACCCGTCGCCCTGCAAATACGGCGGGACATCCACGCCCAGCACACACTCGATGCGCATTCCTCCCTGCGCCGCCTTCGGAGCCAGCAGCGTCACGCAATCCGTCACGAGTGCCGGCACCTCCACCGGCTGCGCTTCCAATGAAAACTGTCCGGATTCAATTTTTGAAAAATCCAGAATATCGCTGAGTTGTTTGAGCAACAGTTCTCCGGACTCCGCGATGAGCCGCACGTGCTCCGCAGCCTCCGGAGAAAGATCATCGCGACGCCGCAGGAGATCCGAGGACGCGATGATGCCGTTGAGCGGCGTGCGGATTTCGTGACTCATGTTGGCAAGGAAATCGCCCTTTGCCCGCGAGGCTTCGTTGGCAAGTTCCGTAGCCGTCTCCAATTCATAGGTGCGTTCCGCCACCAGACGTCCGAGGTTTTCATTGGTCGCCCGCGTCTCACGCAACGACTCTTCACTCCGACGATGGGCGGTTTCGATCATACGGACCAACGCCATGCCCAAAATAAAAACGAGCCCCAGAGAAATCAACCCGTCGCGAAGCAACGTGGTGGCCGCGAACCGCATTGAGCCCTCGATGGTGTCTAATTGCAGCTGGGTGAAATGAAACGAGACCTGACTCGATACCGTGATCACCAAGATCCCGAGCGCGACCATGCGCGTGGCAAAAACCAAGGAGAGCAGCATGAACACCACCCCAAACAGAAACATCAAAATAGCCGCCGATAGTGGCTGCTGGTAAGCAGGGACCAGTAACGAGATCAGATGCACCGGCAGAACCGTGGCCAGCACGAGGCAGTTTCCCGCCAGCTCCGGGCGTCCCTTGCGTATCCATCGCAGGGACATCACCGCAGCCACACCCATGCAAAGATTAAAAACGACGCGTAGGCCGACGAAAGGGGGTGGATCGATGATGAACTTCGCCGTATTCAGCGGGATCAAAAACAGCAGAAGGATGCTGAAGCCCGCCAGCAGCCGGGCCTTCACGCCAAAAAAATAAGTCCGATCACGATAGGTGAAAGCGAGCCTATCAAAGTAGGTGGCGAAAGGACGATACATGCCGGGACGATCTGGACATTAGTAATTCTCATCCGCGCCGCACCACCATTTTTACAGTTTTTTGAAAGCGGCAATCATCTGGCATTTAAACCCGCTTTTGTGACGCCCCGCTTTCTTGCCAATCGAACGCCACAGCCACCATCTAAGCATACCCAAACGGTTCACCATGTCCTCCACTGACAACACTCTCGTCGCCCTCCCCTCCCGCAAGCGCATCGCCTTGGTCGCCCATGATCACATGAAGGAAGCGTTGCTCACGTGGGCGCGGGCTCATCGTGACGCGCTGTCCCGGCACGAACTGTCGGGCACGGGCACGACCGGCGGACTGATTGCCGATGCGCTCGGACTGCCTGTGCACCAGTTTCTGAGCGGACCAATCGGTGGTGATCAACAGATCGGCGCAGCCATCGCCGAGGGCCGGATCGACTTGCTGATTTTCTTTTGGGATCCGCTGGCCGCCCAACCTCACGATCCGGATGTCAAAGCACTGCTGCGCCTCACCGTTCTCTGGAACATCCCGTGCGCCATGAATGCCGCCACCGCAGATTTCCTGTTTAGTTCTCCTTGGCTGGATACCGATTACACCCGTGCGAACCGCTTTCCCGCCAAGCGATAGACTCCCGCCTCTCACCCCATGAAAATCACCTACTACGGCCATTCGTGCTTCCTCATCGAGACCTCGTCCGCGCGCCTGATCATCGATCCGTTTCTCACCGAAAATCCGCAGGCTCCGCTGAAAGCCGAAGACGTGCGCTGTGACTATGTATTGATCACCCACGGCCACGAGGATCACACCGGTGACGCGCTCGCCGTCGCCAAGGCCAACAACGCCACCCTCATCGCCAACTACGAAATCGCCGAATACTTCGGCGCGCAGGGCGTAAAATCCCACGGTATGAATCCAGGCGGTTCGTTCCGGTTCCCGTTTGGTCGCGTAAAGCTCACCATCGCGCATCATTCCTCTTCGATCAACGCCGGCCTCAACCCGCTCTACATGGGCACCGCCTGCGGCATCATTATCGAGGCCGACGAGCGGCGGATTTACCACGCGGGCGACACCGCGCTCTTCCTCGATATGCAGCTCATCGCCAAGGGCGGTCTAGACCTCGCCATCGTGCCCATCGGCGATAACTTCACCATGGGACCCGAGGATGCGCTCGACGCACTGGATCTGCTCAAGCCCCGCCTGGCCATTCCTGTTCACTACAACACTTGGCCGCCGATCGCACAGGATGCAGCCGCCTTCGCGCTCGCGGCCGCCCGCCGTGGTCACACGGTCAACGCCGTGCCTCCGGGCGGCACGCTTGATATTTAAAACAACTCGGGTAGCCGGACACAAAAAACCGCAGAGGCACGAACGCCTCTGCGGTCAACAACACGCGAACCGTTTCGCACAGTTGGCCGGTTACTTCTTCAGCGTAGCGCAGAACTTCGCCAGACGGCTGACGCCCTTGGCGATGATTTCGTCGCTGGTGGCGTAACTGAGGCGCAGATAACCCTCGGCGCCAAACGCGCTGCCGGGGACGGCCGCGACCTTCTCGGCCTCGAGCAGACGCGAGCAGAAATCCACCGAGCTCAAGCCGAAGCTGGAGATGTTCGGGAAGAGATAAAACGCGCCTTCGGCCAGGAGACACTTGATGCCGGGAATCTTGTTCAATTCGGAATGCAGGAACTTACGGCGGCGATCAAAGGCGACCAGCATCGTCTTCAAAGCGGCATCGGTCTTTTCCTTTTCCTTCAGCGCGGCGACGGCGCCGTATTGGGCGAAAGTCGTGGCGTTGGAGGTCATCTGGCTTTGCAGCTCGGAGATGGCCTTGGCGATGTGCGGAGGTGCGACGGTGGTGCCCAGACGCCAGCCGGTCATAGCGTAGGTCTTGGCAAAGCCGGAAACGATGATCGTGCGATCAAACGCTTCCTTACTGAAAGTCGCAGGGCTGTAGTGCTTCGCGCCATCATAGGTGAGATGCTCGTAGATCTCGTCCGACATGATGTAGAGATTGTGCTTCAACGCGACGGCGGTGAGCGCTTCCAACTCCGGCTTGGTATAAACCGCGCCCGTCGGATTGGACGGGGAATTGATGATCAGCAGGCGGGTCTTGGGCGTGATCGCGGCCTCGAGCTGGGCAGGCGTGAGCTTGAAGCCCGTGGAATCGTCGGCGAGGACCAGCTTCGGCACGGCACCGGCGAGCTTTACCATTTCCGGATAGCTCACCCAGAACGGCGCAGGAATGATGACTTCGTCACCGGGCGAGCAGGTCGCCAGGATCGTGAGGTAACAGGAGAACTTGCCACCCGGGGAAACGATGAACTGCGACGGGGCATACTTCAGCCCGTAGTCGGCGAGATACTTGTCGGCCAAGGCCTGGCGCAACGGCTCGATGCCGGGCGTGGGCGCATACTTGGTCTTGCCGGACTTCAAGGCGGCGATGCACGCGTCCTTGATGTGTTCGGGCGTATCAAAATCGGGCTCGCCGGCGGCGAACCCGCAGACGTCCTCGCCGGCGGCGGCGAGTGCCTTGGCCTTGGCATCGACCGCGAGGGTCGGCGAAGGCGAAACATTAAGGGCCCAGGACGAAAGCGGAGCAGGTGCTTGGCTCATGGATAGATCGTTAGAACAAAAAATGTGGACACAAGAAAGGCAAGCCCCGCGCATGGCGGAAACTTGCCTGTGAAAACGAGAGCGAAGCGTCGAAGCGCTCCGCCCGGATTATTTCTTACCCTTCTTGGCGGTGGCCTTGGCGGGCAGCGCTTCGATGGCGACGCGGAGGAGTTCGCCGACGCTCACGCGCTTTTTCTTGGCGGCCTTCACGAGGGCGACCTTGGTCGGGCCGGGGAGACGCACGGAGATCTGACGGTGCTCGGAAGCATCGGACTCGTAGCGGTCGAGGTTGAACTCACCGATAGCCAGACGAACAACTTCGCTGGTGGATTTGAAGCCGAGCTTCTTGCGGTGAGTTTCGATTTTCGCGATCAGCGAAACCGGGAGATCGAAGGTAAGCGGAGCGGGGGTCGGGGCGGATTTTTTGGCCATGTGTAAGTGGGGCTGGATACTGACTTAATGACGGGGAAACCTATGAATTACGAATGCCTGTCACTTTTTTCTGAGCAACGCTAAATTTACGTGAATGCGACAATGAGCAGAAATTTATTCTTTTACGGGGCTGATTTCACTCTCGATACGCGCATAAGCCTCGGCCGGCGTATCCACATTGCACCACGCAAGGGCAACTACCGACGCCTCGGCTTTGCGTCCGTGCGAGATCAACACCGTGCGCACCCCGGCCTCGGCGCCACCCAGCACATCCGCGTCGGCATCGCCGGCATAAAGCGCTTCCTCGGGCCGAACATCCAGACGAGTGAGGATTTCCACCAGGCCCGCAGGGTGCGGTTTGTGCGTGGGCAGATCATCACCACACACCACGACACTAAAAAACTCACCCAGCTGATGGGCTGAAAAAATCGCCTGCGTCGTGTGCCGATCACGCCCCGTCCAAATCGCCAGTTTGAAGCCTCGCGCGCGCAAGCTTTCCAACCAGGTGCGCATGCCGCCAAACGGTTGAACCAGCGCACCGTTTTCAAAGCCAAAACTATCCAGGCGTCGCATGGCCTCGGCGGCTTTGACCGCGTCTCCCGTCAACTCCAGAAACGTGCGTTCGGGTGGTCCGCCCAAGCGTTGAAAAATCCCGTCGATATCCAGATCGGGACGAAACGGCGCGAGCGCATGAGCAAACGCCTGCAGCACCATCGGCATCGAATCAATCAACGTGCCATCGAGATCAAAGATGACCGCACGAACACCGGAGCCTGTTTTCATCGCAGGACCGAGTGCGCTCATGGCCCGAGACGACGGATGCGATTCGCCGGCGGCGGAGTCACGGCTTCGGCCAGATTCGACGCTTCGAAAAGCATGCCCGAAAAATCCAGGCCCATCGCTGCGCCCGTGACCACAAATTGGGTTTTGTTGCGCGTCGTCTCGTCGCGCAGATCGATGACCTTCACCATCCACTGATCGTCGATTTTTTTCAGATCGAGCACGGTGATGGATTTGAGGACGCGTTCCTCGGCACCAATTTGCTGCGCCTGGACCAGCGCACCAAATTGCGTATCCAAATACACGCGCACCCCCGTCAGCTCAGGCTTCAAAGCCACGATGTCGGCCGGCGGATAAAGCAGGAAGACATGCGCAGGACGTCCGCGCACCGGAGCGAGTCCTTCAAAAACAAAATCGCCCCAATACAGAAACGGCATCTGCAGATCGAAAGCCGTGAGATCGGTGCCGGCCAGCGGAGCAAACAACGCCGATGCATCCAAGGCTCCGGCTTTCGTGATGGCACCGGTTAAAGGTGCGACCCAGACAGAACCTTGGGCGCCGTTTTGCACGAGCAGACGTCGTGCGGACGTGTCATCGACGGCAGGAAGTTCCACCCGGGAAACCGGACCGATTTCGTTGCGACCGCCCCAGAGCCGTCCGCCTGAGATCACCCGCGTGTCACCCCGACGCGGGAGCACTCGCAGATCGAACTCCAAGTAATAATCGCCGGATGGACCGAGCTTGCGGAAATCCTCCAGAATTTTCCGGCCTTCGGCTTGGTCGGGCGCTTTAAACTGAATGTAGCGGGCCGGCGGACGATAGCGGCGGGATTGCGCCTCAACCTCGTGAGGAAGCGCGGCGCAGAAAACAACAAGGCAGGCGAGCAAGCCCGCCTGCCTTGAAAAAATCGTCCGGATGGACGCGAGTTGCACGCTGATCAGGGTTTGGCGGCTTCGGACGGAGCGGCAGTAGCGGCAGCCGGGAGCGTCACCGCAGGGGCTTCCGCGGGAGCGGCGGTGGTCGTCTGCTCAACAGCGGGCGTGGTAGCAGCAGGAGCCGCGATCGCGGGCAGCTGGCCCTCGGTGCTCTTGTGGTGCTTCGAGACGTAGATGTGGCTCAAATAGAGGCCAAACGTGAGCACGAAGAAGATGACGGCGGCGTTGATCGTGGCCTTGGTGAGGACGTTGCCGGTATCGGCGCCGAAGGCGGCCTCGGTAGCTCCACCACCGAGCGTGGCGCCCATACCACCGTCGGTCTTGGCCTTCTGGGCCAGCACCACGAGGACGAGAAACACGGAAACCAATATGAGAACGAACGTGAAAATGCCGATGAGGATGGACATGATGTAAAGGGTCAGAGAGCCGCACGGCGGCGCAGTTGTCAATCGCGGGGAGCCAAGGCCTGAAAGGCCCCCTGCCCCGCCCCGAAAATATCAAATTTGATAATCGCCGGGTTTGTCGTGATCGCCCCGGCGAATCGGCGTGGGGCTTTCCGCTCCCGTGGAGTTTTCGCGGTTGCGATCGTAAAAAATACGCACACCCGCCGACGGTGCCGAGCCGACCTGCTGGAGCAGCTGTGAGGCGCGCAACAACGCCCGCTTGGTGCTCATCGTGAGATTGGCCTCGGCCGGGAAAATGTTATCCGCGCCGATCTGTTTGCGGGCCCCACTCTTTCGCAGCACGCGCTCCACGTCGGGATTGATGCCACTGATCAACAAATGCCGTCCCGTTTTACTTAAATAATCGTGCAACTGCAGCAGTGACATGACCGAGGTCGCATCGAGATGCCGCGCGTTTTTCATGCGCAGGATGACGATCTTGATCCCATCGTCATCGGCCAGCAACCGGACCTGTTCCTGAAAGAGATCGGCCGCGCCAAAAAACAACTCGCCCTCGACGTGCACGATGGAAATGGCGGAATTCCCGCGCGTTTGGTTTTCATCGATCTCCGCCAGCTGGCCCTGCTCATTGAAACCGTATTCCACCAGCGAAGGCGCGCTCGCTTTACGCAGAAAGAGCGCGAGCGACACACCCACACCCACGTAAATTGCGGTGTCGAGCTTGAGGAAGAACGTCGCGCACAACGTCACTGCAAACACGATCGCATCCGAACGCGTCGAGTGCCACGAGATGCGGATCTGCTCGCGATTAATCATCTTCAGACCGATGCGGATCAGATGCGCCGCCAGTGCGGGCACTGGAATGAAATTGATCAGCGGCGCCACGAAAAACAGCGCCCCCAGCACGATCAGGCTGCTCAGCAAGGCCGAGACCTGCGTGCGAGCACCACTGTGGAGATTGGCCGCCGACCGCGCGAAAGACGCCGAGCCGGGCATCGCACCGAAGAAGCTGTTGGCGATATTGGCCGAACCCATCGCGACCAGTTCTTGATTGGTATCGAGCCGCTGGCCGGATTGCGAAGCGAGGGTTTTGGAAATCGAGACCGCCTCCAACATTCCGAGAATCGCGATCGCCAGCGCCGCACTCATGAGCGGCGGCACCACCGCCCACTCGGACCCTCCGAACGGCATGCCCATGAACGAGGGCAACGCCGCCGCCAGCGCGCCCTCATCGCCGATGGTCCGGATGCCCAACTCCTGCAAATTGAAGTGCTGCGTGAACAGCGAGAGCACGATCAAGCCGATTAATTCCGCCGGTAATTTGGGTAAGAAATGTTCGATCGCCCAGAACAGCAGAAGCGTGAGGACGCCCATGCAGATCGGAAAGGGATTGAACTGAAAATGCACGATGTGCGTGAAGGCTCCGACCAGAGCTTCGAAAAAGCTTCCGTGCCCCGCCGCCAAGCCGAGCAAATGCGGCACCTGCCCCGCGACGAGTAGCAACCCGATTCCCGTGCCATACGCGATGATCACCGAGCGCGAGATGAACTGCGTCAGTTTCCCCATCTGCGCGAGTCCCGCGACGACTTGAAAAACACCGATCAACAACGCCAGCACCAGCGCCAGATCAGCCGGCGTAAGACTGCCTCCACTGAGTGAATACAACGTCGCCGCCAGGATGATGCTGATCGAATTGGTCGGTCCGAAAACCAGATGACGCGAGGAACTGAACAGCGCGCAGACGAATCCGCCCACCACCACCGACATGATCACCATGAGCGGCGGCAATCCCGCGATCAGCGCGAAACCGATCGCCTGAGGAATCGAAACCAGTGAAACGGTCGATCCCGCCAGGAAGTCGGCTTTCAGCTTGGCCCACGAATAGGTCTTTAGTTCTTCACCCAGCGGGAAACGCTCGCGCAACCATTTCCGGGAATGCTTTTGGATCTGATCCAAAGCTCCGGGGGCTGGCGATGCTTCCATGTCCGTAGATTAAAACCCCCTGCGCTCAGGCCTCAACACCCAGCTTCTCCAGAATGCGCTGCAAGTCGTCGTTACCCGCATAGGCGATCACGATCTTGCCCTTCTTGGGCGTATGCTGAAGCGCGACGCGGGCACCGAGATGCGATGTAAGTTTTTTCTCGATACCGGACACCGCCGCGGCGTCACCGGCGGAGAGCTTGCGCGCCGAGGCGCTTTGCACTGACGGAGCGGGCGCACCGGCTTTTTTGGCCTGCACCAGTTTCTCGGTGGCGCGGACGCTGAGGCCTTCCTCGATCACGCGGCGGGCGACCACCGCGCGCTGCGCAGGCTCTTCAACCCCGAGCAGCACCTTCGCATGGCCCACGGAAAGCGTTCCCTTGGAAACGTAGCCCTGAAGCTCCGCATCGAGCGAAAGCAGACGCAGTGAGTTGGCCACGCTTGCGCGACCTTTGCCCACGCGCTCGGAGGCGGCTTCCTGGGTAAGATCAAAGTCACGGATCAAGCTCGCGTAGCCATAGGCTTCTTCGAGCGGGTTAAGGCCTTCACGCTGGAGATTCTCGATCAGGCCGAGGGCGGCCGCGGAAGCGTTGCTGGCTTCCACCAAACGCGCGGGGATCGTCTTGATCTTAAGCAATTGGAACGCACGCCAGCGGCGTTCGCCGGCGATGAGCTCAAATTTATCACCCTTCTTACGCAGCACGATCGGCTGCAACAGGCCTTCGCTGCGAATGCTCTCGGCCAGCTCGGAGAGCTGCTCGGGCGAAATCTCGCGACGCGCCTGATAAGGGCTCGGCACGATCAGGCTCACAGTCACCTCGGCAAAACCGGGTGCCGGAGGAATGGCCGCGGACGGAGCCGGCGTGGCGGCGATGGCGGTGGCCGCAGGTTTGGCGGGCGTGGCGCCGGCGATGAGACCACTGATGCCACGACCGAGACGGGATTTAGGAGCTGCGCACATGGGATTATTTGCCTCCGGGAATGAAGAGGATGTCGCCGACACGCACCTTGGTGGGATCGGCGATTTTATTGGCGTTGATGATATCGGAAAGTTTGGCGCCGGTGTTGCGCGAGATGGTGGAGAGCGTGTCGCCCTTTTGGACCGTGTAGCTGATGCCCTCTGAAGGAAAACTTTCGCTGAAGGTCGTTTGCACGGGTGCACGGGCGGCTTGTCCCTTGGCCAGCGAATCGAGGGCGATGTTGGTGGCGTCGCCGAGTTTTTTGATCTGCGCGGCGGCGCTGGCGGCGGTCGCGGCATCACCGGCTTTGATCGCCTGGTTCAGATCAGCTACCGCGGCGTTGAGCTGCTGCACGGTGGCCGAAGTCGGCAACTGGGCGGAGCTGGCGGCGACCTGTTTGGCCAGTGATTCGTTTTGGCGTTCAAGCTCTTCGATCTTGAGTGAAAGCGAGCCGACTTTTTGGTTCAGCAGGCGAACGTCTTCACGCATATTAGCCAGTTCGGAGCCGACCGATTGGGCGCGCACCGTGATTGAAAGCAGGGCGAGGCCGACGCCCCAGAGGAATGGTTTCAACATGAACAAAGACGTTGCGGAACTTTTCCGGCGAAAACAAGAGCTAGCCTTGCACGGTTTTTTTATACGGAAACGGGGTCGCGGCAACCAACGGCGGCAGTGCGACGGATGGAAGCACCGTGCCGGCCGCAATCGGTGAACCGCGCAGGAACTCCGGAGCGCCGAGCATCTTACCACCCGGCTTCTGCAAACGCAGGCACCGCAACACGCCGTTCCCCGTCGCCACGAGCAACCCTTCCCCATCCGCGCCCAGCACCGTGCCAGCCGGTTTGTCACTTATTAAGTTACAAATGGCCTCGGCACGGGGCACGTCAGCGAGGCCGATTTTAACGGGTTGGCCGGAGACTTCGACGCTGCAGGCCGGCCAGGGAAAAAGACCGTTGATGCGCGCGGCCAGCACGGTGGCAGGGACGTTAAAATCGAGTGCGCCGTCATCCTTCACCATGCGCCGGCAAAAGGTGGCGGCAGCGTGCTCCTGTTCGACGAATATTAACTCTCCGGAGGCGAGCTTCGGCAGGGTGCGCACGAGCAGAGGCACGCAGGCGGCGGACAGTTTTAACTCAATATCGAGAGCGGTGTCGCGCGGTGCGATCGCCACGCGCTCGAGGTCGGCCACCGGGCCGGCATCGAGCTGGCGCACGATACGCATCAGCGAAACCCCGGTCTCCTTCTCACTATTGGCAATGGAGGTCTGGATCGGTGAAGCGCCGCGATATTTCGGGAGCAGCGATGCGTGCAGGTTCAACGTGCCGAGGCGCGGCGTGTCGATGAAGTCCTGCTTCAGGATGTGCCCGTAAGCCATGACTAGGGACACATCGGCATTCAGCGAAACGAGCTGTGCCCGGACGTCCTCAGTGATTTTCTCCGGTTGGTAAACAGGCAACCCGCGCGCCAATGCCCAAGTCTTGATGCCGTTGGCCGTGATTTTTTGTCCACGACCGACCGGGCGATCCGGCTGCGTGAACACCGCGATGACCCGGGCGACGGCACTTCCCTCGCCCGCCAGCCAGTCGAGCAGCGGCAGGGCGATGGGATCGGAGCCGAGGAAAACGATATTCAACATCAGACGGCGCGCGGTGCTTAACTTACTTCAGCGTCTTGATCCACTTGCCGACGACCGCCGCGAGCTCGGCGAAAGCAGCATCGGTCGACGGCTTCTTCAAACCGTCGAATACGCCCCAGTGCTCGGTGTGCGTGACCGACTCGCCGGGAGCGAGCTTCACGAGCGGACTGAGTGTCTCGAACTCAATCATCTCACCGTTGGTGAACGCCTCGAATGCGCATCCAAGATCCGGATACACCGCACCCTTGATCACCGGCGCGTATTTCACAAAGGTGACGCCTTCGACCCAATACGCGGACCAGCCGGGATAATTGGTGATGCCGAATTTTTGAGCGACCTTCGCCTTCGGCACGTCGATGCCGATGAACTCGCGATGCATATTCCACAGCGGCAGCGAGAGATCGGTGTAGGACCAGGGAACCAACGAATACGATGGCAGCAGGTCGCCGTCCGCATGGTTGCCTTTCGGCAGCAACGGGAGAACGCCGTAACCGCCGCCGCGCAGCATCGTGAGCGCCCAAGCGGCTGTCTCGATCGTCCACAGACCGTGATTGGTGAGCGCGTGCGTGACTTTCACCGTGCGCTCGCCCTGCACTTCGAGCTTCATCGCCTTTTGCAGACCGGTTTTTTCCTCGGTCTGCTGGGCAAGCGCGACGCCGTTCTTGAGCGGCTTCACAGCAAGCGGCTCGTCATCGGGCTGGTAGGTGCGAACGATGTCCTCGGGCGAATGCCAGAGGCGATGGCCGCCGCGCAGATAGTAGCCGTGATAACGAGGTTCGTCGGCGGGCATCTCCAGGA
Source organism: Rariglobus hedericola (assembly GCF_007559335.1). Taxonomy (NCBI): domain Bacteria; kingdom Pseudomonadati; phylum Verrucomicrobiota; class Opitutia; order Opitutales; family Opitutaceae; genus Rariglobus; species Rariglobus hedericola. Next base: position 327,101 of record NZ_VMBG01000001.1, on the reverse strand, counting down.
AGAGATTGCCGGCCTTCTTACCTTCGAGGGATTTGAAAGTGACGACGCGCGGCCCGACGTCGGTGGTAACCGCCAGGGAAATCGCCTTGGTGGACAACACGACGGCTTCGCCGCCACGGAAATCAGTCTTCGAGTGTTTCATGCTTAAAGTCGTCGGCCGCGGCGGCATCTTCGCCTTCTTTCCACTTGGGAACGTGCGCCTCGGGATGCTCTTCCTTAAAGATCAGGCCGGCTTTCTTGGCCTTGCCCGAATACGCAGTGCCAGGCTCGTGCTTTTCCTTGCCGACGAGCTCGAAGTAGATCGGACAGCCGTTCAATTCGAACGCATCGACGAGGCCGGCCTCGAGGTAGCGGCGATACTGTTCGGTGAGCTTTTCTTCGCGGTTGCAGAAAATCTTGATGCGGAACGGGCGGTTGCCGGTCTGCAACGCGTAGTAAGCGCGGAAACGTTTGCCACCGATGGCGGGCGGAGGCGTGCGTTCGGTGAGATAGTTGATCGTCTTGTTCAACTTCGCCGTGGGCATCTTCGTATCGAGGATACGGTTCAGCTGCACCGCGGCATTGAGCATGCGGTCCACCTCGTAGCCCGACATGGCGGATGCAAAAATCACCGGAGCGCCCGGCGTGAAGAACAGGCTGTCGAAGATGGAGCGTTCGTATTTTTTGCGGTAGTCGCGCTCGCTGTCGAAACCGTGAATCGCGGCCTCGGGCGCACAGTTCGGGTCTTCGCCTTTCTTGAACGCATCGCGAACAACGTCCCATTTATTAACGACGATAACGATGGGCTTGCGCTCCTTGACGGCCTCACCGGCGATCGCCTTGTCCTGCTGGGTGACGCCGTCGATGGCGTCGAGCACGAGGAAAACGACATCGGTTTCCTTGATCGCGTCGAGCGAGCGAAGGCGGGAGAAATATTCGACGGGCGAAGCGAGCTTCGTCTGGGTTTTGATACCGGCGGTATCGATCAGGCGGAACGGATACATCTTGCCGTTGCGGCCCTTGAATTCGAAGGGAAGCGAGATGGCGTCACGCGTGGTGCCCGGGACATCGCTCACGATCAGGCGGTCGCTGCGAAGCAGACGATTGCTGAGGGAGGATTTACCGACGTTCGGACGACCGATGAAGCACACGCAAAGCGGGTCGGCGGAGGTCTTGGGTCCGGTCGCCTCTTCCACCTCGGGGACCGTGCCAATGCGTTTGAGAATCTCTTCGCGCAGGTAGCTCTCGGAGCGACCGTGCTCGGCGGATACGCGGAGAGGTTCGCCGAGACCGAGGCGGTAGGCTTCGGCGAGATCGACTTTGTCGTCATCGAAGTCGGCTTTGTTGACGACGAGGAGCACGTCCTTCTTCGATTTGCGCAACATGCGCGCGATCGTCATGTCGAGCGCGGTGAGGCCTTCGAGGCCGTCGATCACGAACAGGATCAACTGGGCTGTTTCGATAGCGAAATCGACCTGTGTCTCGGAGGCGCGGGTGAGCGCGGCGAGGCTGAGGTTGCCATCGTCGCCCTTGAAGCCGAGACCGCCGGTATCGAGCAAGGTGTAGCCGCCGTCTTCGATATCGGCCGAGATGACGTCCCGGGTGACACCCGGCTGGTCGTGAACGATGGAGATGCGCTTCCGCGCGAGCCGGTTAAAGAGGCGGCTCTTGCCGACATTGGGTCGGCCGACGATGACGACGGTGCGGTTCATGGTTATATAAAAGCTAAGGAATAAAGCCCGGACGCCTCAGAGCCCAGCCTATAAATCAACGGGTCGCAAGCGCTGCCATCTCCGGACAACGCTTGCGGACAAGGCGGTTTATTTTTTCGCTCCCTGAACAAACTTCTCCATGCGGTCGCAGGCGATCACGAGTTGCTCGTAACCGGTGGCGAAACACGCGCGGACGTGGCCGGTGCCATTGACGCCAAACGCCGTTCCCGGGATGACCGCGACCTTCTGCTCCTTGAGCAGGCCAATCGCGAACTCCTTCTCGGTCATGCCAATACCCTGGGTGCTGGGAAACGCGTAAAAACTGCCGCGCGGCGAGTGACAAGTGAGGCCGATCTCGTTGAAGCGGCGGACAATCAAGTCGCGACGACGGTGATACTGATCACGCATTTCGCAGACATCGTCCCAACCGTTATTGAGGGCTTCAAGCGCGGCTTCCTGTGCGATGATCGAGGCGCACATCATGGAATATTGGTGCACCTTCATCATCGCGTCGATGAGCACCTCGGGGCCGCAAGCGTAGCCGATGCGCCAGCCGGTCATCGCGAAGGCCTTCGAGAAACCGTGGAGGAAAATCGTGCGATCCTGCATGCCTGGCAGACTGGCAATGCTGGTGTGCGTGCCATCGAAGGTAAGCTCGGAGTAGATTTCGTCGCTCAACACCAGCAGGTCCTTCTCGCGGCAGAATGCGGCGATGGCCTCAAGTTGCGTGCGATCACAGGTGCCACCCGTGGGATTACACGGGAGGTTGAGCATGAGAATCTTGCAGCCCGGCACCCACGCGGCGCGCAGGGCCTCGGCGGTCAGCGCAAAGTTATCCTTGGCATAGGTCGGCACCGCGACGCCCTCGGCGTGCACCAGGGAAATACTCGGATGATAGGACACGTAGCACGGCTGGTGATACATGACCTTGTCGCCCGGATTGCAGAAGGCGCGGAACGCCAGATCGAGCGCCTCGGAGACGCCGACCGTGATGATGATCTGGTCCTCAGGACGGTAGTTTACGCCGAAGTGTTCGGTCACGTAGGTCGCGACCGCGCGACGCAACTCGGGCATGCCGAGGTTGGACGTGTAGTAGGTTTTGCCCTCTTCGAGCGCAGTGATGGCGGCTTTGCGCACATGCCACGGCGTCACAAAATCAGGTTCGCCCACGCCGAGCGAAATCACGTCCTGGCCCTTCATCTTGGCCACGAGCTCAAAGAAATCACGAATGCCGCTCCTCGGTAGCGCCGCCACATGGCCCGCCACCCAGCGGTTGCTGGTAGTGCTCATTGGGGTGGATCAGCTCAAGGGCTGACGTTGAGGCGATCGCTGGAGCCTTCGCTACCCGCGAGCAGGAAGCCGCCTTCCTTGTAAGAACGCAGCAGGAAGTGGGTGCTCGTCGAAAGCACGCCGCCGAGGGTTGAAAGTTTTTCCGACACGAAGGACGCGGCCTTCTGAAGCGTCGGTGCATTGACGAAGACCAGCAGGTCGAAACCGCCTGACATGAGGTAACAGGACTCGACCTCGTCGAACTTGGCGAGGCGTTGCGCAAGGTTGTTAAAGCCGCCGCCGCGCTCGGGCGTGAGCTTGACCTCGATCACGGCGCGCACGGCTGCACCCGCTGCCGCATCACGCGAGAGATCGAGCACCGGACGCCAGCCGAGGAAGATTTTATCTTTTTTCAGCTGCTCCAGGTGCTGTTCGACTTCGGCGACAGTGATGCTCGCCACTTGCGCCATTTGCGCAGTCGTGAGTCGTCCACCTTCGAGCAACAGCTTGAGAACAGGGTTCATGGGAGCGAAAGATTCACAGAATAAGGAACGCGGAATCGACACAATTCTGCACCCTGCCCGCCCGCTTCGTTTGCCCGGACTTGGAAATTAGCGTCGATTCGCGTCCATTGGCCGTTTCAACTCCGTCTCTTTCCGATGTTCGAATCCCTCACCGACAAACTCTCCTCCGCCCTCCGCAACCTCCGCGGCGTCGGCAAGCTCACCGAAGAAAACATGGCCGACGCCCTCAAAGAGGTGCGCACCGCCCTACTCTCGGCCGACGTCCACTTCAAGGTTGCCCGCGAATTCATCGAACGCGTCCAGACCGCCTGCGTCGGCCAGGAGGTCCTCAAGGGCGTCGCCCCCGGCCAGCAGATCGTCAAAATCATCAACGACGAACTCGTGCGCCTCCTCGGCGAGGGCACCAATGAACTCTCCTCCGCCCGCCCGCTCAAGGTCCTGATGGTCGGCCTCCACGGCTCCGGCAAAACCACTTCGACCGCCAAGCTCGGCAAGCTGCTCAAAAAACGCGGCTACCGTCCGTTTGTCGTCGGCTGCGACGTCTATCGCCCCGCCGCCATCGACCAGCTCGAAATCCTCGCGAAACAGGAAGAGCTCGGCTTCTACAGCGACCGCGTCTCCAAAGATGTCCCCGCCATCGGCGCCGCCGGTCTGGCCGCCGCACACGCGGCCAACGCCGACGCCATTTTCTTCGACACCGCCGGCCGTCTCCAAATCGACTCCGACCTCATCGAGGAGGTCAAAAAACTCCGCGAACGCATCAAGCCCGACGAGATCCTCCTCGTGGCCGATGGCGCGCTCGGTCAGGAAGCCGTCAACGTCGCCAAGGCTTTCCACGACGCCCTCGGACTCACCGGCTTGATCCTGACGAAGCTCGACGGCGACGCCCGCGGCGGTGCCGCGCTCTCGATCAAGTCGATCACCGGCGTGCCCATCAAATTTGTCGGCACCGGCGAAAAGACCGCCGACTTCGACACGTTTTATCCCGACCGTCTTGCCTCGCGCATTCTCGGCATGGGCGACGTCGTTTCCCTCGTCGAACGCGCGCAGGAAAACATCGACCAGAAAGAGGCCGAGAAGATGGCCGAGAAGATGCGCAAGGCCGACTTCAACCTCGAAGACTTCCTCGCGCAGATGCAGCAGATCAAAAAGCTCGGCTCCATGCAGAGCATCATGGGCATGATGCCCGGCATGAGCGGCATGCAGATCCCTGATGATGCCGAAGATCAAATGGGCCGCACCGAAGCCATCATCAAATCGATGACTATCCAGGAGCGCCGCAAGCCCGACATCCTCAACGGTAACCGCCGTCTACGTATCGCCAACGGCGCCGGCGTGAAGGTCCTCGAGGTCAACCAGCTCCTGAAGCAATTCCAGCAGATGCAGAAAATGATGAAGATGCTGAAGGGCGGCGGCGCGAAAAAGATGATGCGCCAGATGGAAGCCATGAAGGGCAAAGGCGGTTTCCCCGGCATGTGAGCCGCGCCGGAGAAATTGCACCGGAATAATCCGGACGACGCCCCGCCGGACCTGTGCTAAGGTGTGCATATGCGAATGAATCCGGCCCAACTCTACGAACGCGTCCTTGCGAGCGACGCGTCGTATAACGGCCGGTTCTTCTTCGGTGTCACGACCACCGGCATCTACTGCCTGCCGTCCTGCTCCGCCCGCAAACCGAAGCCCGAGAACACGCGCTTCTTTCCGACCGCCGAAGCTGCCCGCGCGGCCGGCCTGCGCCCGTGCAAAAAATGTCATCCCGACGACTTCGCACGCGGTGCCGATCCCGTCCTCAAAAGCATCGAGCAACTCGTCGCTGAAATCCGCCAGGATCCCGCCGCCTTCCGTGATGCCCGCGCCATCGTGAAACGCTCCGGCTTCGGCCCCACGCGTTTGTTCGAGCTTTTCCGACAACATTACCACGCCACGCCCGCCGACGTGTTGCTCCGAGCCCGCTTCGCCACCGCCAAACACCAACTCCTAGCGGCCGACGCTTCGCTGACCGACATCGCCTTCGCCGCCGGCTTCGAATCACTCTCCGTCTTCCAAGAGCACTTCCGCGCCTTCAACGGCCTCACGCCGTCCGCGTATCGCGACCTCCGCACCGCTTGCCGTTTCGATCTCACGCTTCCCACCGGCTATCCTCTTGCCTACCTGAAGCGCGCCCTCGCCCGAGACACGCAAAGTCTCACCGAGCGCCTCGATGGCGATACCTACACAACGGTTGTCCGTCTTGGCAAAAACCAGACGCCTTCCCTGCTCCGCCTACACCTATCGCCTGACTTGATCGGCGTTGAATCCGCCGATCACGCACCCGAAGCCCATGCCCTTGTCATCGCATTGCTCGGGCTCGACCAGGACGCCGCCGCCTTCGCCCGACTCGCCCGCAAACTCGGGCTAGCCCGTCTCATCGCCGGCCGCACCGAACTGCGCATCACGCAAACTCCATCCGTCTTCGACGGACTCCTCTGGTCGATCATCGGCCAGCAAATCAACCTCCCCTTCGCGTTCCAACTCCGCCGCCGCCTTATCGAACTTACCAGCCAGCCTTTCGCCGAAAATCTCTACGCTCCGCCCACGCCCGCCGCCATCGCCGCGCTCACTTACGACGACCTCAAACCTCTCCAGTTTTCCCGCTCCAAAGCCGCCTACGTCATCGACACCGCACGCCTCGTCGCGAGCGGACAACTCAACCTCGAAGCCCTGCGCACGATGAGCGCCACCCGCGCCGAGCGCACGTTGCTCGCCATCCGCGGACTCGGCCCGTGGTCCGTCAATTATCTCATGATGCGCGCCCTCGGTTTCGCCGACTGCGTTCCTCTCGGCGACACCGGCGTGACCAGCGGGCTCCACGCACTCCTCAAACTGCAAACTCGCCCCGACATCGAAGCCACCAAGCGCCTCATGTCCGTGTTTTCCCCGCACCGCAGTCTCGCCACTGCGCACCTCTGGCAGTTCAACCAACCCGCCCCATGAAGCCGACCGCCCCCACGTTCCACACGACGACCTTCCCAACTCCCTGCGGCCCCTTTTCCGTTGCTGTCGACGACACCGGCGCCGTCGTCGCCACCGCCTTCGGCGACCTCCACCGCCTGAGCGAACGCCTCAAGCCCACTTGTAACTTAATAAGTGACAAACTTTCCTTAACCATTCCGGTAAAAAAGGAAGTGGATGCCTATTTTTCAGGTAAACTGCACACGTTCACCGTGCCGCTTGCTGCGCAAGGCACGGAGTTTCAGCACAAAGTTTGGTCCGCCCTCGTCGCGATTCCTTACGGCGAAACCCGTAGCTACGGTGGCCTCGCCGCGGATCTCGGTAATCCCACCGCTTCGCGCGCGGTGGGCAGTGCCAACGGCGCCAACCCCATTTGCCTCCTCGTCCCGTGCCACCGCGTCATCGGTGCCGATGGTTCGCTCACCGGCTTCGCCTTCGGCGAGGACATCAAGCGCCAGCTGCTCGCCCTCGAGGGCGCGTTGCCACCTCAGTTGATCAATTGAGTCAGCCGATTTTAGCCAGCACGTCGCCCAACTGCTTCAGCTTGGTGTGATCTTTCACACCCGGCGACGTTTCCACGCCGCTGTTCACATCAACTGTGCGCGCACCGCTCGCCGTGATCGCATCCGTCAGATTGTCGGGATTAAGACCGCCCGCGAGTATCCATGTGTGCTGCGGATAGGTCTGCTGATGACGGGCAAACTTTCCCCAATCGCCGGTTTTACCCGAGCCGCCAAAACCGCCGGCATGAAATGTATCCAATAAAAACGTAGCCGCGAGCGGCAGCCAATCCGCCGGCACGTCCTCACCTGGCGGCAACTTGGGAGCGAGCCAGAGACGATGCGCTCCGACCGAACCCGACCAGGCGCGCACCGTCTCCAATGAGGTCGTGTGCGAAAAATGAATCTGAAACAAATCGAAGCCGGCCGCTATCGCCTCGCCCAGCGCCTCAAGTGAAGGCTCGACCATCACCGCCACCCGCCGCGGTCCCGCCGGCAGCGTAGGCGCGATTTCCTTGTAACGCTCCAGCGAAAGGTAGCGTGGTGATTTCGGATAAAGAATGAATCCCAAGTAGTCCGCCCCCAGATCAGCGGCCACCTGCGCATCTTCGAGACGAGTCTGCCCGCAAACCTTGAGGTAGGTATTACCAATCATGCTTCGATAAATCAGAATGAATTCACCGAGGCGATCACGTGATCGACCTGCGCGTCGGTGAGCTCGGGGAAGATCGGCAGGCTCACGCAAGTCGCCGCCGCCTTCTCCGCAACCGGGATCGAACCTTCCGCGTAGCCCAGGCCCGCATAACACGTCTGGCGATGCAGCGGCACGGGATAGATCAAGTCAGTGCCGATCTCGTGCTTAGTGAGATGCTCGCGCAACGCATCGCGGCGCGGATGACGGATCGTGAACTGGTGATACACGCTCGCGCCGTAATCGACCGTCGCCGGCAGGATCACGTCGGCGAGCTTGATGCCCGCGATGTATTTCGCAGCGATGGCCTGACGACGTGCAGTCCACGTCGCGAGGTGAGGCAGCTTCACGTTGAGCAACGCGCCTTGGAAGCCGTCCATGCGGAAATTAAAACCCACCTGGTCGTGATAATAACGACGGCCCATGCCGTGCACGCGCAGGAGTTTGGCCTGGTCGAAATGCGCATCGTTCTTCGAGACCAGCGCACCGCCCTCGCCGCAGCCGCCGAGATTCTTGGTCGGATAAAAGCTGAACGTGCCGACATCACCCAGGATACCCACCGGCGTGCCTTTATATTTGGCTTCGACCGCCTGCGCGCAGTCCTCGACGACGAACAGGTTGTGCTTCTTGGCGATGGCGAGTAGCGCATCCATCGGCGCGGGCTGCCCGAAGAGATGCACGATCACGATGCCCTTCGTTTTGGGCGTGATGGCAGCTTCGACCGCCGCCGGATCCAGGTTGAAGGTCTTCGCGTCAATATCGACGAACTTGGGCGTAGCGCCGACATAGCTCACGCCCCACGCCGACGAGATGAAGGTGAATGCCGGCACGATCACCTCGTCGCCAGGGCCCCAGCCCGCGATGACCGCCGCGAGGTGCAACGGCGACGTGCCGCTGTTCAGGCCGAGCGTGCGAGTGTAGCCGAGCGTCTTGGAAAAGTTCTCCTCAAAGGTTTCGACGTCCTTGCCGAGGCAAAAGCGCGTGCCGTCGTAAGTGGACGCGAGCGCGGCGAGCGCCTGTTCGCGCAAGGCTTGATGCTGAATCGAAAGATCGAGAAACGGGACTTTCATGGGAGTAAGGGTCAACCCAACCGATAACCGGCAAAAATCCAAACCCGATTTTATCACCAACCGCGTGCAAAAGCAGTATTCACGGCTCACGGCTGAGCATTCGCGAATGAGAAATTGCCTGATGACTGAATAAAACCCGAGGAATCACCAGTCGTCTGCCCATGTTTCCGGGCAACATCTGTTTGCGTTAAAACCACCGTGATCGCGCAAGATTATGCATGTTAGCCGCCTGCGGTTTCACGTTTTTACCCCCTACGTCACGGTCGGTAATTCCCCCCGCCCCGCGATAAGGGGAACGCATCAAAAGCCCCCCAGTCGGTGAGGTGTATGCAGAAACCAATTACATTTCGCGCGCTGATTATACCGGCATTTTCAGTGCTTTGCCCGGTGCTATTGTTGGCAGGTTGCGCGACGAAACCTAAAAGCAAAGTGCCGTCAGCTCTGACCGAGTTAAAAGATTTGCACGCGGGCGTGGAGCGCAGCGAAGTGATCGAAAAATTCGGCCAGCCTGTATCCCACGGAATCGATGCCTATGGAATTCCCGTCGAGGTCTTCCAATTCGTGGAAAGCGCACCAGCTCTAAACTCCAAGCCGATCTCCGAAAAAAAGCGTGCAGCAAACGAGAATAACAAAGCCGAGGTTACCGTTCTCATGGCCCAGACCGGTCCCTTCAATGGACAATTTGCCGGTGATCTCCTCACCGTGCAGGTGAGCTACGATGAGGAAAACTTGATCGATGACACCCGCCTACTGAAGGCCGTCCCCGGCCCGACACCTCACTAAACCCTCAACGGGCTTTAAGATTTTTAATCAGAGCTTCTATAAGCGAGTCGAGGCTGGGCTTCTTCGCCTCGAAGCCGATCTCCATGGCTACTTTCTTCATCGTCTCGGTGGTCTGCGGTCCGATGCTGCCAGCGAGCGGAAGTGTGGCCTTGTCCGACAAAGCCAACGCCGCGGATTGTTCGGCAAATGACAACACGGCCGACGAGCTGGCAAAGAGGATCGCATCCGCTCCCTTCTCGCGGAAGTCATCCGCCACGGGATCCAGGGTGAGATCGGTCTTCTCCGTTTTGTAGAGGAGCAGGCTGTCCACAATCGCGCCACCGGCCTCGAGTTTGCGAACTAGCGTGTCGCGGTTGAGGTTGCCCGTGACGACGATGACCTTGGCGCTGTCGAGGCTGCCGGTGGCGATGAGCGCATCGGCCAGCGATGAACCCGTCGCGGTCTCGGGCATGCACTCGACTTTTATGTGATATTTCTCGATCTCGCGCGCGGTCGCTTTGCCCACGCAGGCGAAGCGCAACATACCGAGCGAGCGGATGTCTTTAAAGCCCTTCAGGAAATCCTCGAAGAAGAACCGCACGCCGTTCGCGCTCGTGAAGACGATCCAGTCGTAGGTGCCGAGTTCGGCAAGGATCTCCACAAAACCGAGCCGATCCGTATCCTTGCTGATCGTGATGAGCGGCAGTTCGAGCACCTCGGCGCCAAGGGTTTCAAGTTTGTCGCGCAGTTCACTGTTCTGGTCGCGCGTTCGCGTGATCGCCACGCGGCGGCCGAAGAGAGGCAGGTGTTCAAACCAGTCGATCGCCTCGTGGTCGCGCACCACTTCACCCACAAAAATGATGGCGGGCGCGGCGAGCGCCGAAGTTTTCACGAGTTCGGCCAGAGTGGAAACCGTGCCGGTCACGCTGCGCTGGCGGCCGAGCGAAGCCCATTGCACGACGGCGGCGGGCGTTTTGGAGGAAAGTCCGCCGGCCTGCAGTTCGGCCAAGATGAACTCGAGGTTCCCCATGCCCATGTAGATCGCGAGCGTGGTGTTTTTCAGCGCACCGTAGCTACGCCAATCAACCTGGGTTTCCTTCTTCGTCGGATCTTCATGCCCGGTGAGCAGCACGAGCGCGGTGCTAAGATTGCGATAAGTGAGCGGAATGCCCGCGTAGGCGCCTGCTGCGATGGCCGCAGTAACGCCGGGCACGACTTCAAACGGAATGCCATCCTTGGCGAGCGTGCGGGCTTCTTCGCCACCGCGTCCGAAGATGTAGGGATCGCCGCCTTTGAGTCGCACGACCTTCTTGCCTGCCTTCGCGTGGGTGACGAGGAGCGTCTCGATTTCTTCCTGCGGCACGGAATGGAAACCGGCTTTTTTACCGACGTAGACAATTTCGCATTCGGGGCGGCACCATTTCACCAGCTCGGGGTGAACGAGGTAATCGTAAACGAGGACGTCGGCCTGCGAGATGAGTTCCTTTGCGCGGAAGGTGACGAGGCCAAGATCGCCGGGACCGGCGCCAACGAGATGAACGATGCCTGTAGACATAAGTGAGGAATTAATCGCAAAGACGCTAAGGAGCTAAGTTCGATCGCAAAGATTCCGAACCTCGGTCTCTTCGCGTCATGGCGTCTTTGCGTTTCAAAGTTTGAATCCGAAGTGAGTGAGCAGCGTGCGGGCGGTTTCGACCGGAGCGTCGATTTCCGCGTCGCTCAGCGGGAGGCTGCGGAGGCCGATTTCGTGGTGGTAAAACCAGAGTGTGTCAGACGTGGCATGCGCGGCGAAGGCCGTCTGGCAACCGCCACCGAGCGCGGCTTGAAATGCGCGTTCCAGCGTAACGAAACGCGAGGTGCGTTTATCGAGCACCGCGGCGAAACGAGCCGCATCAGCCGCCCGCGTCTGGATCGCGATCGCTGCCTGGCCGACGGCGGGAACCATGTGCTCGAAACCGAGCGCGTGAAACTCAACGCCTTGCCAGCCACCGATGCCGAGACGGCGCAGACCCGCGCACGCGAGCACGGTCGCGTCGGCGACATGGTCCTGGCCGATCTTGCGGAGACGGGTGTCCACGTTACCACGGATCTCCGTGAACTGCGCATCGGGAAACAGCATCGCGAGCTGCAGGCGGCGGCGCGGACTGCTGGTGGCGATGGTCGCGGGCGACTCGAGGCCTTCGCGGACGACCAGCATGTCGCGCGGGTCTTCACGCGGCAGGTAGCCGGCAACGGACAAGCCGGCGGGCATTTCGCCGGGGAGATCCTTGCAGCTATGGACCGCGAGATCAGCGTCTCCACGCAAAAGCGCGTCTTCGAGCTCCTTGGTGAAAAGACCTTTTCCGCCCTGTTTTTCGAGGGACCATTCGATGCGCTGGTCGCCGGTGGTGACGATTTTCAACAACTCAACTTCGACGCCCAGCGTGGCGCGCAGGTGCGCGGCGACCTGCTCCGATTGCGCGAGGGCAAGCGGGCTTTTTCGAGTGGCCAGTCGGAGTTTCGTTAAGGGTGCAGACATGAAATAGGGAGGAACATTGAGCGCTCCCTGATCGGTTAAGTCGAAATTATTTATACAAACGACAGCGTTACCAGCGGGCAGCCGTTAATGGCCGAATAACCCACCCGCTACCTCCCTCGCTTGATCCGGGTCTATTCGTTTCCAAGGCGCGTAACTTCCATCAAACCGCACAGGCACAATAATCACCTCGGCCCCCACATCCTGATCTTCCTTGACCAAGGTAAAATGATTTTCACCGACAGACCAAAGGGCCTTCATTTCTTTGGAATATTTAATTGGAAGGCCATCCGCATAATCCAAAGGAACAGACGGCAAATAATCAGGCACGAGTTCGCCCAATGAAGAGGGCAACTGTCCCGCAGTTGCTTCGTGATAACGACGAAGGGCAACCAAAGCCTCTCCAATTGAGCATCTGGTCTGTTGACGCAGTCGGGCATCCAACACGCCACCGAACGATGAATGCAGAAAATCATGTGCCAGCCTCTTACCGTAACCGTTGAGCCATTCTCCGTATAATGCGCAAAGATCAGGCATGTGCTCCGTAGAAGCCGACCGCTTTCGATCAATCGGAATGTCGATCAATGATTCGTAATAATGATACCAAGGGATGACATAATTCAGGCTTTGGTTGGGTTTGAAAAGAAACGGAAGGCGATAGCCAATGCGGTCTTTAATGCTGAACTGCAAAAGGCCTGATAAGCTTTGAGGATGCTTCAATCCCTCAATCATTAGCTGCTTCATCCGAAAATCTGCCGCGATCAACTGGGCGAAGTCCTCGGTCAACAGTCGGGAGAGAGAGATTTCATGGCGGAGTCGCTGACAATCCGTCAGTGTTGTGTGCGGATTTGAAATTACAGCGTAAGCCGTTTCGAACGTCACGGTTTGTGCAGCAACTACAGAAACATGAGTTAACAGGTCCCCACGACTGCCAAGAACGATACGAGCAGCATGCAGTGCATCACACACCATGGTGGTCGCGCCCGAAGTATCGTTCTCACCGAGCAGCTGCCGCGCTCGAAGCACCGTAAGATAAATAATCATGCGCACATCCGGTTGCGAACCATACGCGGAGACCGCGTTATCCGGCACGGGCGTTTGCCCAAATTCCAGCGACCGAACTTGGCGGACAGCGTCGATGGCGAACCCACGATCTTTCAACCATGCTCCGACTTGGGCTGAATCCCACCTGCGACCATAAAGCGTATCGCTAAAGTTGTCTCCAGTTAGATCGTCCGGCTTGCCGAGTTGGCCGGCTACTTTCGCAAGCACAAGATAACCGTTCTCTGATTCGGGCAGCACACGCGGGATATAGTGCAGAGCAGTCGTGTCCATGAGCCGGTCGTCGAACGAGAGTGCTGCCAAAACAATGATCGCGAGCCCAACCAGCAGGCACGCGATACGCCAAGTATATTTCCAAATGCTCCTCAAACGTCGGTTTATCCGAAGTGAGCGAGAGGTGATAAACACGGGATTTACTTACTCGTCGAACACGGCATGCGCGAACCTTGTTTGCGCCAAGGGAGCAGTTTGAGAACACAAAAAAGGGGTGCCGTCCTTCCGGACGGCACCCCTGAAGATAAGTGGAGTTTTAGGAGCTCGAACGCTCGCTACCCATTACCGCTACTCCTCTTTACGAAACGTAAGAGCCGGCCACGCCGCTGATGTTACGCTTGGGCATCCAAGGCATCAGATTGCGGAGACGCTCGCCGGTCTTCTCGATCTGGTGCTTTTCACCGGCCTTGAGGAGCTTGTTGTAGTTCTTCAGACCGCCCTTGTATTCGGCGACCCACTGCTTGACGAACTTGCCGCTCTGGATCTCGGTGAGGATCTTCTTCATTTCTTTCTTCGTGTTCGCGTTGATCACGCGGGGGCCACGGGTGATGTCGCCATACTTGGCGGTCTCGGAGATGGAGAAGCGCATGCCGGAGATGCCCTTTTCATACATGAGGTCGCAGATGAGCTTCAGCTCGTGCAAGCACTCGAAGTAGGCCATCTCGGGCTGGTAGCCAGCCTCGACGAGGGTCTCGAAACCGGCTTGAACGAGGGCGGAAGCGCCACCGCAGAGGACGGCCTGTTCGCCGAAGAGGTCGGTCTCGGTCTCTTCCTTGAAGGAGGTCTCGAGGACGCCGGCGCGGGTGCTGCCGATGCCCTTGGCCCAGGCGAGTGCGTTCTTCTTGGCCTTCTTGGACTTGTCCTGGAACACGCCGATGAGGGCGGGCATACCTTTGCCTTCAACGTAGAGGCGGCGGACCATGTGGCCGGGGCCCTTGGGGGCGACGAGGATGACGTCGATGTCGGCGGGGACCTTGATCAGGCCGAAGTGGACGGCGAGGCCGTGGGAGAAGACGAGGGTCTTGCCCTTGGTGAGATTGGGGGCGATGTCGGAAAGATAGACGTCGGCCTGCTTCATGTCGGGGAGACCGACGAGGATGACATCGGCCTGCTTCACGGCTTCGGCGGTGGAGACGACGGTGAAGCCGTGCTTTTCAGCGACGGGCTTGGACTTGGAGCCCTCGTAAAGGCCGATGATGACCTTGACGCCGGAGTCCTTCAGGTTGAGGGCGTGCGCGTGGCCTTGGGAGCCGTAGCCGAGCACAGCGATGGTCTTGTTCTTGAAGAGGCCGAGATCGGCATCTTTGTCGGTGTATACTTTAGCGGGCATGGTGGTGAAAAAGTTGAAGGATTAGGGTTAAGTTTAAGGGAAAATCAGGAGGCGGATAATTTGGAAGATTCGTTCTTAAACTTAATCTTCCAACTTAATCTGCGCAGATGCGTCACCGCGTCTGCGCGAGTGCGCCGGTGCGGGCGAGTTCAAGAATGCCGAACGGTTCGACGAGCTTGAGGAAGGCGGAGACCTTGGCGTCGTCGCCGGTCATCTCGATGATGAGCGAATCGTGGGCGACGTTGACGATCTTCGTGCGGAAGATGTCGCTGATCTGCATGATCTCGGAGCGCGTCTTGGAGTCGGCCTTGACTTTGATCAGCACGAGCTCGCGGGAGACGGCCTGGCCCTCGGTGAAGTCAACGACATCGACGACGTTGACCAGCTTGCGGAGCTGCTTGATGCAGAGGTCGAGCGCGGAGTCGTCGCTGATGAGCACAGCGGTGATCCGGGACAGCGACGCGTCATGCGTAGGAGCGACGTTGAGGGTCTCGATGTTGAAGCCGCGACCGGAAAACATGCCGGCCACGCGGGCTAAAACGCCGAACTTGTTCTCAACGAGGACTGAGATCGTGTGTCGCATTTGCGGGTTATGGTGTGGTGAAAATTTCTGGTGGACGATGAGGGACTCGAACCCCCGACACCCTCGGTGTAAGCGAGGTGCTCTAACCAACTGAGCTAATCGTCCGAACCAAAGTTGAGAGATAAGCGGGCGGGTATGGGTGCTGACAAGGCTTTATTCCATGGACGAAACAAGGCGGGGCGGAGGAGCAAAGTCCCCCGCCCCGCCGGAAGCCTCAAACCGCCGCTGGCTCAGACTTAAGAATGCCTTCGCGGATCATCAGCTCGGCGTTCTGCACGGCGTTGAGGGCGGCACCCTTCCAGAGGTTGTCGCCGCTCACCCAGAACGAGAGACCGTTGTCCCATGCCGTATCGATGCGCAGACGGCCCACGCCGCACTTCACCTTCTCAGCAAAGTCGAGCGGGGTCGGATACTTCTTGTTGGCAACGTCATCGACCAGCTCGGCTCCGGGGAATGCCGCGATGGCGGCACGCGCCTTGGCGAGATCGACCGGACGCTCGAACTCGGCGCTAACCGACACCGAGTGGGCACGCACGACGGGCACGCGGACCGTGGTGGCGGAAACCTTGAGATTGGGGAGACCCATGATCTTGCGGGACTCTTCGGCCATCTTGGTCTCTTCGCCGGTGTAACCGTTCTCACCGAACGAATCGATGTGCGGGATGCAGTTGAAGGCGATCTGGTAGGGATAGACCTTGTGCGTGACCGGCTGACCGGAGACGTGCTGCTGAATCTGGTCGGCGAGCTCCTTGACGGCCTCGGCGCCCGTGCCGGAGACGGATTGATACGTGGACACGATGATGCGCTTCAGGCCAAAAGCCTGATGGAGCGGCCAGAGGCCCATCAACATGACAGCCGTCGAGCAGTTCGGATTGGCGATGATGCCGCCGTGGTTGCGCAGCTTCTCGGGATTGATCTCGGGAATGACCAGCGGGATATTCGGCTCCATGCGGAGGGCCGAGCTCTTGTCGATGACGACGCAACTGGACTTCACGGCATCAGCCGCCAGGGCGCGCGTGACGGAGCCGCCGGCGGCAAAGAACGCGAGGTCAACGCCGGCGAATGCGCCCGGCTTGGCTTCCTCGATGGTCCATTTCTTCCCGAAACGCTCCACGACCTTTCCTGCCGAGCGGGCCGAGGCAAAAAGCCGCAGCGCGCTCATGGGGAAGTTACGCTCATGCAATAAACGCACGAGCTCTTGACCGACGGCACCCGTGGCGCCGACGATACCGATGACGTAATCTTTACGCGTATTCACGATGAAATCTCCTTGGGAGTCGGTCACTGAAACATGCACC
The DNA here is from genome assembly GCF_007559335.1 of Rariglobus hedericola. NCBI lineage: Bacteria > Pseudomonadati > Verrucomicrobiota > Opitutia > Opitutales > Opitutaceae > Rariglobus > Rariglobus hedericola. The sequence goes on along the minus strand of NZ_VMBG01000001.1, from coordinate 310,542 downwards.
CGCCTCGGCATCAAGTCCGCAGAGCGATTGCTTGCCGTGCACATCGCCACGCAAACGATGCAGTTTTTCCGCAAAGGTGAACTGGTCCGCAGCTACGTCATTTCCACCTCCAAGCGCCCGCCTTCCAACGTAAAGGACTCCCTCGGCACCCCGCGCGGCCTGCACGCCATTGCGGAAAAAATCGGCACCGACCAGCCCCCGGGCATGGTTTTCAAGGCGCGCGTTCCCACGTGCCGGCACTTCAACGAAGTGGCCGATGCAGACACGCACCCCAATCTTATCACCAGCCGCATTCTCTGGCTGCGCGGGCTCGAGCGGGGCGTAAACCAAGGCCTCAACATCACCGGTGAATTGGTCGATACCTACGAACGTTACGTTTACGTCCACGGCACCAACCACGAAGACCGCCTCGGCACGCCGCAAAGCGCCGGCTGCGTCCTCATGCGCAACCTGGAAATAATAGAACTCTACGAAGAGGTGCGAGCAGGCGACTTCGTCTGGATCGAGTAATTATCTCCTTCGGATAACCCGCTTATTTACTCACAGCTCACCGGTTCTCGCCAAAGAGCAGCCGCAGCGAATTCAAGCACACGATCACCGTGCTGCCTTCATGGGCGGCCACGCCGATCGCCAGCGGGATAATCCCGAAAATCGCGGCAATCGCCATCAAGAGCACCACGCCGAGCGAGATCGCCAGATTCTGCTTGATGATCGCCGTGGCTCGTTTGCTGAGCCTGAGCGCGGCGAGGAAATTCTCGATGCGATCATGCATCAAGATGACTTCGGCCTGCTCCAGCGCGGCATCGCTGCCGCGTGCTCCCATCGCCACGCTCACATCCGAGGCGGCCAGACACGGCGCATCGTTCACGCCATCACCCACCATCGCGACCTTGCGACCACCCGCGCGCAACTCCTGGATCGCCGCGACTTTTTCCTCGGGCGTCAGGCCGGCGCGCACCTCGTCCAAGCCGATTTCGCGGGCGACAGACTCGGCCGCCTGACGACGGTCCCCCGTCAGCATAACCGTGTGGATGCCGGCCGCTTTTAGCTTCGCCAACACATCCTTCGACTCCGCACGGATCTGGTCGCGCAACAACACGCGCCCGATCACGTCCTTGCCCACGACCCAGACTTCCGCGAGATCCGCAGCGGCGGGAGGCAAGTTTCGCGCCCACTCAGCCAGTGGACCTTTTTCCAGCAATTCACGACGTCCCAGCAGCACCTGGCTCCCGCCAAGACTCCCACGCACGCCCTGCCCCGTGATCGATTCAAATTCATCCACGCCCAGCTCGCGCACGCCCCGCGCCTTCGCATCGCGCACGATGGCCCGAGCCAACGGATGCTGCGAATTCGCCTCCAGCGCATACGCCAGTTCCATGATGTCCGACTCGCGTCCTTTGGGGAAACTCTCGTAGCCCACCACTGCGAGTTCGCCCGTGGTCAACGTCCCGGTTTTGTCCATCGCGACGACGTTGATGCTCGCGAGTTTTTCGATGGCGGCACCTCCGCGAAACAAAACGCCATGACGTGCGCCCCACGCGATCGCCGCGAGAATCGCCGAAGGAATCGACAGCACCAGCGCGCACGGGCTCATCACCACCAGCAGGGTCATCGCACGATAAAACGCGGACTTGGTTTCACCGTCGTTCAAAAACGGTGCGATCCCGAAGCCCAGCCACCACACGAGGAACATCACCGCGCACGCCCCCAGCACCGCGAGTGTATAACCGCCGCCAAATTTATCGGTGAACCGCTCGCTGGGTGCGCGCAGTTTTTGCGCGGTCTGGATCAAGCGGATGATCTTTTGCAGCGTGCTCTCGGCCGGCAGTCGCGTGACCTCAAACTCCACCGCGCCCCACAGGTTCAACGTGCCGCTGAACACCGGATCGCCCACGGCTTTTTCCACCGGGATCGCCTCCCCCGTCAGCGCCGATTCATCGGTCGCACTCTTGCCTTTGAGCACATTGCCATCGGCCGGAAACGCCTCGCCCGGACGCACGAGCAGACGGTCCGTGAGGCAGATTTCATCGACCGGCACTTCGCGTTCACCACCACCCGGCACAAGCAACGTGGCGTGTTTCGGTGCTGATTTCAGCAACGCGTTCACCTCGCGGTGGGTGCGATCCATTGCAAACGCCTCCATCGCTCCCGATGCCGAGAACAAGAAGAGCAACAACACCGCCTCGCTCCAGGCGCCGACGCAGATCGCACCCACGGCGACCGCGAGCATCAGAAAATGAATATCAACCCTGGCCTTTTTGATGTTCGCCCAGGAATCGACCGCCGCATCCCAACCGCCCGCGATCAACGCGATCGCATACAATGCCAGCGGCAGCCAAGAAGGGCCCACGGCGAGCGATTTCACGGTAAATCCGGCAATACCAAAAACTCCGCACACCGCGGCGAAGATCGTCAGTTCCTTCCATTCCGATTCTCCATGCCCGTGGCCGTGCCCATGCCCGTGGGAGCCTTCGTCATGATCGTGGTCATTGTCATGATCATGGTCCGCATGCGACGCATCCGCCTCGGGCCAGGCAAACTCACGCCATTTCCAAAACTTTGGTGCCGTCGCACAACTCACCCCGGAAAACTCCGTGCGCTGCCCGTCGCGTGTTAAAGTAAATCCGGCCGGCGCCTTGGCCTTCGCACCCAGCTGCGATTCGATCGCCATCAAGGTTTCATCGAGACGCTTTTCCAGCTGCTTGAGATCCACCTCTCCGAGCGTGGCCACGGACACCGTGCGCGACACCGGATCGAGCCGCACGGCCTCAACGCCGGGCTCTTTTTTGAGGAATTCCGCCAAAGTATCCGTCCACGAGGGCTGCATATGAAAAAATCAGCCAAACCCTTTTAGCTCACTACGCAACGCACGAGCCCCTGAGACTGTGTCCCAATGAACCGACCGCGCTATGGTCATCAGAGCCTCTTCTATTACATCCGCGGATAAACCTGCCTGACGACTTGCGCTCCTCCCCCTGCGCGCCTCTTCTCACCCCTTACGTCCCCATGATCGGTCTCCAAGACAACTCCTCCGATGCGCTTCCGCCCCCGCCGCCCCCGTCGCGCGCGCCGGAATTTGCCGCGAAGTTGTTTTCCGCCGGAGGCTGGTTGCAAGCCAGTCTAAAGCTCGAACACCGCCCGCAGCAGGAAAAAATGGCCCGTGCCGTCTCCGCTGCGATGAAGGGCGATGAATCCCTGTTGTTCGAAGCCGGCACCGGCGTCGGCAAATCCCTCGCCTACCTGCTCCCCGGCATCGTCCACGCGATGGATCAGTCCCGCCAGATGATCGTCTCCACGCACACGATCGCCTTGCAGGAACAGCTCGATCAAAAGGATCTGCCACTGTGCCGCCGCGTGTTTGCTGCCTCGCCCGAGACGGAATCCTACGCCTCGTTTAAATCCGCGATGCTTGTAGGGAAAAGCAACTACCTATGCACCTCGCGCCTCGCCCATGCGTTGCAGGATAAAAACGAACTCTTCGCCACGCCCGAACACGAGGATCTTCAGCGCATCGCAGCCTGGGCCGAGACGACCACCGAGGGACTGCGCCACGAGCTCAATCCCGCCCCGCTCCCCGAGGTCTGGGAGATGGTCAATGCCGACTCTTCCGGTTGCGCCCGCAAATACTGCGACTGCAACAAGTGCCCCTACCAACGCGCCCGCACCCGCATCCGCGCGGCGAACGTTATCATCGTCAACCACTCGTTGCTCTTCGCCCACATCAACGCCGGCGGCGCCGCCGAGAAAGGCGCCACGCGCGGCGTGTTGTTTCCCGACGACTTCTTGGTCCTAGACGAAGCCCACACCGTTCCCGAGGTCGCCACCGATCACTGCGGTCTGCGTCTCTCCAGCTACGGCGTGGACCGGATGCTCAAGTATCTCTACAACCCCAAGGCGCGTCGCGGTCTGCTTCAAAAACACGGCGACGCCGTCGACCGCCAGCTCGTCGTCGATGTGCTCGAGGCCGCGCACCAGTTTTTCGCCTTCCTCGACGAACGCCTGCTCACCAAACAAACCATCGTGCGCGTGCGCGCCGAGGGCTTTGCCGAAGCCTGGATGGACGGACCGCTCCTCGCCTTGCACAAGGCGGTTAAAACCCGCGCCGACCGCATGGACGACGGCCGCGAACGCGACGAACTCCTTGAGCAAGCGGGCAAGGTCAAAACGCTTCAGGGCAGCCTCCGCGCCTTCCTCGCCGTCGCCGATGCCGACAAGACCGTTTACTGGGTCGAGCGCATGGGCAAACGCCAGACCATCGTCGCCCTGCGCACCGCGCCGATCGATGTCGCCCCGTTCATCCGCGAAGAACTCCTCAAGCGCGGCACGTCGGTCGTTTTCACGAGCGCCACACTCGCGATGGGCGGCCGCATCGAACCGTTCCAAGCCCGCATCGGCGCTCAACACGTTACCACCGCGGTCGAACACTCGCCGTTTGATTTCGAACGCAAGATGCGCGTCTTCGTCGCCGCCGACGTGCCGCTGCCTACGCCGCAGGAGGCGCGTCTCGCGCTCGATGTGCTTATCGACTACATCGATTTCTGCACGCGGCGCACCAAGGGCGGCACGCTCGTTCTCTTCACGAGTTATTTCGATATGAAGCGCGTGGCCGAGGCGATGGAACCGATCTACGACGGCGCGCTCCGGCCCTTTTTTATGCAAGGTCGCGATTACTCGCGCACCGAACTTGCCCGCAAACTGCGCGAGGCAGGCAACGGCATCCTCTTCGGCACCGATAGCTTTTGGACTGGGATCGACGTTCCCGGCGACGCCTTGGCCCAGGTGATCATCACGCGTTTGCCTTTCGAAGTGCCCACCCATCCCGTGCTCGAGGCGCGCACCGAGTGGATCCGTGAACGCGGAGGCAATCCCTTCAGCGAGCTCACGCTGCCGGATGCCTTGATCACCTTTCGCCAGGGTATCGGTCGCCTCATCCGCACCGCCAACGACCGTGGTGTGATCACGATTTTAGACTCCCGCGTCACCCAAAAGGCCTATGGCCGTCTCTTTCTGGACTGTATCCCGCAAAAAAACGCCGTGCGAATGAACCGTGAAAATCGCATCGAGCGATTTCAGCCTTTTATTTGAGCCACCCGAGCCTACGTTAGCCCTGTCACCAAGAATGAAATACCGATCAGCAGCCATCACCGACATCGGCAAGACCCGCTTTGAAAACGAGGATCGTTTTTTGCGTGATGATGCGCTCGGTCTGTTCGGCGTAGCCGATGGCATTGGCGGTCTCCCCGGCGGAGCTGAAGCCGCCGAATGCACGGTCGAGGGAATCACCCGCGGCTTTATCGAAGGCGCCCAACCCGACCTCATCAAACTCACCCAAACCACCAGCCTCAGCGTTCAAAAGCTCGGCCAGCAATTGAACCCGCCCTACGGCATCGGCAGCACCCTCACTTTCGGTTCCTTCAAAAACGGCCAGCTACAACTCGCCCACGTCGGCGACTCCCGCGCCTACGTGTTTCAAAAAGGCGACTTCCTCCCGCTCACCGAAGACCACACCGTGGAAAACGAAGCCCGCCGCCTGCGTGCCCGTGGCGAAGACATGGAGATCAGCATCGAAAACCGCAACGCCCTCACCCGCTGCATCGGTCAACCCGGCCTGCCCGAAGTCGACTTCCAGGAGTTCATCGTCACGAAGGGTGACCGCTACTTTTTCACGACCGACGGCATCTGCCGTATGATCGCCGACGAAGAACTCGCCGAGATTATATCCGGGCCCGAGAGCCCCGCCGAGATGCTTCAACTCATCCTCGATCTCGCCCTGAAACGCGGCGGCCACGACAACCTCACCGCCGTTCTCATCTTCATCGACGAAGCCTGATGACCGCCCCCGCCCGCTCCGTGCACTTCGCCGCCTTGGTCGCGAAACAACCCGACAACGAACTCTTCCGTTTCAGCCTCGCGCAGGCCCTACTCGCCGAGGATCGCGGCGCCGACGCCCTCGAACACCTCGAGGCCTGCGCCCGTAAAAAGGCCGACTGGATGATGCCCCGCATCATGCTCGGAAAAACCCTCCTCGCCCTAGGCCGTCGTGCCGAAGCGAAACCGTGGCTCGCCGACGCCCTCCAACTCGCCATCGACCAGGATCACCAGGATCCCGAAGCCGAGCTGCGCGGATTGCTCGCCGGGTTGTAAGCCCCGCCTTCGTTACTTAAACGTCACGCGCGGCCACTCGCCTCCGCGCCTCTTGCCTGCCACAGTCGGCGGCAAAAACCATGCGCGTCATCCTCACCTCCCACGGCTCCACCGGTGACATTTATCCTGTCATCGCGCTCGCCGTCGCGTTGCAAAAATCCGGCCACCAGGTCCGCTTCGCTACCATCCCGCATTACAAAGACGAGATCGAGGCCGCCGGTGTGGAGTTCTATCCGCTCTGCCCCAACTGGGAACAAGCCGACTTGAGTTACTGGATGGGCCGTCTCCAAAAAATCCGCACTCCGATCTATCAGCTTCGCGAGATCTACGTCGGCGCGAAAAAATACATTCCTGACATGATCTCGCGCATGGATGCGATTATGCCCGAGACCGACCTCGTCGTCTCCAGTTACCTCTTTCCGATGAACCGAGGCATCGCCGAAAAATACGGCGTCCCCTTCGCCACCCTCGCCTTCGCGCCGCACGTCATCCCTTCGCCCGACTACCCGCCGGAAAACTTTCCATCTCCGCGCTGGCTGGGCGAAACCACCCGTCGCGCCTGGAACCGCTGGCTATGGAAAATCGCCAACGCCGTCGTCGATCGCGTCATCAACAACTGCGTCCACGCCGAGCTCAAAGCCGCCCGTCTTCCGAAAGTTCGCAACTTTTTCTCCAAACCCGCCGGCCGTGTCCTCGTCACTGTATCCGATGCGCTGCTACGCCCGCCCGGCGCCGAGATCGACCCGCGCTTCAAGTTCACCGGCTACTGCCGCTGGCAATCTCCCGAAAGCCCCGAGATCGACGCCGAGATCCGCGCCTTCACCGGCGGCGACCGTGTCCCCGTCCTCACCTTCGGCAGCATGGTCTATGAAAACGCCGGCGCCTGGATGGAACGCTTCGTCCGCGCCTGGCCCCGCGACAAAAAAATCATCATCCAACGCGGTTGGGCGCAGTTCCCCCAACTGGGCGAAGACGATCACATCAAGGTTATCGGCAAGGTCTCCCACGACCAGCTCTTCCAACACGCCAGTGCCGTCATCCATCACGGCGGAGCCGGCACCACCGCGAGCGCACTCCATGCCGGCGTCCCGCAGATCGTGGTTCCGCACATCGGCGACCAACAGTTCTTTGGCAGCGAGGTCGAGCGCCTCGGCTGCGGTTTCCGCCTCAGTAAAAACGTCTGGCCTGAACAGCTCCACAACGCCCTCACCCGGCTCGCCGCCAATTCGAACCACGCGCAGCGCGCCAAGGCCGTCCGCGCCCAACTCCTCAGCGAAAACGGCCCTGTCACCGCCGTCGCCGAATTGGAACGCTTCGTCGCTGAACACGCCCGCGGCGCCGTGGCGGTCTAGCGCCACTCGTGGCGCGGATACCGCCGCGACAACTCCGCCTTCACCTTCGGATACATGTCTCTCCAGAAACTCGTCAGGTCGTCCGTCACTTGGATCGGCCGCTGATTCGGCGCGAGCACCTCGAATTTCACCGCTACGCGCCCGTGAGCGATGGTGAAACGCCCATCGACACCAAACAGCTCCTGGATGCGCGCGCTCATGATCGGCGGACCTTCCGCTTTATACGTCAACCGCGCCTTGCGTCCGTTGCCCATGATCAACCGCTCCGGCAGATAATCATCGAGCACCGCCAGTTGCTCCGGCCGCAGCCAGTCGCGCAACGCCGGCATCACCGGTTTGTCCTTCAACTCGCGCGCCCCGTAGCTGCCGTAGCAAACTTGCTCGATGAGCGTCGCCTTGTCTGCGTCCGTGATCGGAGTGACTTCCAGCTCCGGAAACCACTCTGCCAGCCGGTTCACGCGCACGATCCACTGATCCACGTTTTCATTCCATTCCGTTAAAACGATATTCCCCGCCATCACTTCCCTCGCGAGCAACGACGCCGCGTCGCTCTCCGGCGGAGTCTCCGCCGTCAGCTTCGCCTCCAACACCAGATCACGAAACCGCCGCTCACGCCGCGCAATCACCCGCCGAGCCTGCTCATCATAAACCACTCCGACCGCGTCGCGATAATCCTCAGGGAAAAGCTCCTTCAACCACGCTTCCTCAACCGCCGTCGCCTGCGACAACAGCACGCTCACCTCGCCGCCGCGCCCTTCGACTTCACTGATCTCCGCCGCCACGAACAACGGCGCCCGCTGCATCGCACTCTCCCGCGCCAGCACACCGCGACGCCCGTGCACGAGATCGCATCGCAGCGTGCCGCCATCGAGCCGCTTCGCCAATTGATCCGAAAACCCCGCCAGCACACACTTGCGCACCTGCACGCCATCGACCGACTTCTCGCTCGCATCGAGTCCCTCCTTCGCCGCGATCTCCAAGAACTGCTTAAACAACGGCCAGACCTGACGCGCTCCCTGCGCATGGATGCCCAACCTCCGACACGCATCGACCGAATAACTGTTCTGCTCGGCATATTTCCACGCCCGCATCAGCAGGAAAAAATCACTCTCCTCTTCGTCGCCCAGCGTCTTCTCGCGCGCCTCTTCCACATCGCGCGGCACCCCGCGCATCAAAAACGAACGTCCCTGCGTAAGCGACGCCATCAACGCCACCGGACGCACACAGTCCCGCGCATCCGCCTCCAGCAACATGCGCGCATAACGCGGATGAACCGGAAACCTCAGCATGCGCCGTCCCGTGTCGGTGATAACCCGACGCTTGCCGCCCAGCGCGCCCAAATCCGCCAGCAACATCTCCGCGCGCTCCAGAGCCTTCGGCTCCGGTTTCTCCAGCCACGGAAACGCGACGATATCGTCGATGCCACTCGCCTTGAGCGTCAGCACCACTTCCGACAAATCCAGCCGCTTCACCTCGGGCAATTCCTGCAACGCCCGCTGCGAATGCTCGCGCTCCGTCCACAACCGCACGCACACGCCCGGCGCGGTGCGACCCGCACGTCCCGCACGTTGGTCGGCACTCGCAATCGAAACCTTTTCAATGAGCAGCGTATTGATCCCGCGGTTCGCATCGAACCTCGCCACGCGCGCCAGTCCGCAGTCCACGACCACCGTCACGCCATCAATCGTCAGCGACGTCTCCGCCACATTGGTCGAAACGATGATCTTCCTCTGCTCGCTCCGCGCCACCGCGCGATCCTGTTGCTCCGGAGGTAATTCGCCGTGCAACGGAAACGCCACGAAATCCCTCAACGCGCTCTCAAACTGCAGCGCCTGCAACGTCCGGCTAATCTCATACGAGCCCGGCATGAACACCAAAAAATCGCCCGACGAGGTTTTCGCCGCCACCCGCGCCACTTCACGCGCCGCCACATCCCACACGTTGTCCTTCTCGAAATTGACTGCCTTCGGCAGATATTCGATCGCCACCGGAAAACTCCGCCCCTGCGACGTGAGCACTTCGCAGGGTGCTAGATAATCCTTGAGCACCACCGCATCCAGCGTAGCCGACATCACGATGATCTTCAGGTCCGGACGCGTGGTCTGCTGAATCTGCACCGCCCGCGCCAGCGAGATATCACCATAAAGATGCCTCTCGTGAAACTCGTCGAACACCAGCGCCGCGATGCCCTTCAACGTCGCATCAAACGACATCTGCCGGAGCAAAATTCCCTCGGTCACAAAACGGATCTTCGTCTTGGCCGACACCCGCGACTCCAACCGGATCTGGTAACCCACCTCGTCGCCGAGTGCGCAGCCCACTTCCTCGGCCACGCGTTTCGCCAACATGCGCGCCGCCAGCCGGCGCGGTTGCAGCACGACAACTTCGCCTTTTTCCAAGAAACCATGCGCCCGCAACATCTGCGGCAGCTGCGTCGATTTGCCTGAACCCGTCGGCGCCTGCACGATGAGCCGTCCTTGCGCGCGCAGCGTCGCCACGAGGTTTTTCTCGAGTTCGTAGATGGGGAGGTCGCGCGGAATAACAGGCATTGGGCGAGGTTTCTTGTTTTCGCTGCACGCACACATGTCCAGCCTGCGCGCATGACCCCACGTTATCTGCTCGTCATTGGCCTGCTCTTATCTAGCGCTTTTTCCTCCATGAACGCCGCCCCGCTGCCCCTTTGGCCTTCCGCTGCACCCGGTGCCCTCGGTGATAAACCACAGGACATCCCCACGCTCACCGCATATTTGCCCGCGCCTGAAAAACGCAACGGTGCCACCATGCTTATCCTGCCCGGTGGCGGCTACGGCGGTCTCGCCGGCCACGAAGGCAAGGGCTACGCGGACTGGTTCGTCGCGCAAGGCATCACCTGCTACGTGCTGCAATACCGGCTCGGCACCCACGGCTATCACCATCCGGTAATGCTTAACGACGCCGCCCGCGCTCTGCGCATGGTCCGCTCCTTCGCCAAACGTGACGGACTCGATCCCGCTCGCATCGGCATCATCGGTTCCTCCGCCGGCGGCCATCTCGCCTCGACACTCCTCACCCACTTCGACGCCGGCCAAGCCGACGCTACCGATGCTATCGAACGTGAGAGTTCGCGGCCCGACCTCGGCATTCTTTGCTACCCTGTAATCACGCTCGGCGAATTCACCCACCAAGGTTCCAAGCATAATCTACTCGGCAAAAACCCGCCCGAAGACCTCGTTCGCTTTCTTTCCAACGAGCTCCAGGTCACGAAAGAAACTCCACCCTGCTTCATCTGGCACACGGTCGAAGACCAGGCTGTCCCCGTGGAAAATGCCCTGCTCTTCGCCTCCGCGTTGCGCAAGGCCGGCGTGCCGTTCGATCTGCACATCTACCAAAATGGCCACCACGGACTCGGCTTGCCGATGCACAACAAGATCGCGCCGCCGTGGGATGCCGACTGCCTTTTCTGGCTCAAACAGCGCGGGTTCATCCCGGCAGCTGCCAAATAATCAGCCGATCAGCTTCGTCTGCCGCAGCGCCTCATAACAGGCGATGCCGGCCGCTGTGCTCAGGTTGAGCGAGCGCAGCTCGTGGTTCGCATGCGGGATCGTCAGCCGGCGATCCGCGCCGAACTCCTCGTGCAACCACTCCGGCGCGCCGTGGCCTTCGTTGCCAAACACCAGGCCGTCTTCGTCGGTGAAACTCGCGTCCCAATAACTCTGCGTCGTCTTTGTAGTGAACAACCACAAGCGCTTCGGGCCTGACGGACTGGCTTTGAACGCCGCCCAGTCCGCGTGGTGATGCACGTCGAGCGAATGCCAGTAGTCCATGCCGGCGCGCTTGAGATGTTTGTCCGTAATCTCGTAGCCGAGCGGATGAATCAAATGCAGCCGCGACTTCGTGAGCGCACACATGCGACCGATGTTACCGGTGTTTTGAGGAATCTCTGGCTGGAAAAGGACGATGTGCAGCATAGCGGCGCAGGAACGCACAAATCACGCGAGTGCCGGCGCCAAGGCAATCTCCGGTTACGTTTGATTGCATTTGCCCAGACTCCACACCGCCTGCACATTTTGGACCGTGGAAGATCAAGCGGGTAAAGCCATCGTGATCGTAGACGACGAAATGTCGTTCACCGATCTTTTAGGCCGCTTGTTGGGTGAACACTTTCAGTGTCCGATCCTCACGTTCAGCAATCCGGTGACCGCGCTCGAAACGATCCCCCTCCTGGATATTGGCATGCTGGTGACCGACTATTACATGCCGCATCTAAACGGCATTGAATTGATTCGTGGCGCCATCGCCCGCTCCGCGATCGCGCCTCCTTGCGTTCTCATCACCGGCCACGCACTCGATGAGGATTCCGACATCGCGCGCATGGCTTGCTTCAAAGGCATTCTCGCCAAGCCGTTTCGCTGGCAGCAACTCGCCTCGCTGATCGAACAGCACTGGCCGGCCGATGCACCTTCGCCCCTTCGTCCGGGCGCTGTGTCACTCCACCGTTAACCCGGTGTTATCGGCCGACAACACGCGCGCGGTGCTGGTCAGGCCGGCTTCGGTAAACGCCGCCTGCATCGCACGCGCCACCTCGCCGGCAACCGACTTCGGCGCCACGCAGAGCACAGTCGATCCGCTGCCGCTCAACCAACCGGTGTAAGCGCCCGCCGCCACACCCGCCGTGATGGCAGACCGACCGCCGGGAATACGCGGCAAACGATAGGGCTCGTGCATGTAATCGGTCACCGAATGACGCAGACGCTCGTATTCGCCCGAAACCATGGCCGCCACCAGGTAGGCCGTGCTGTTGATGCTCTTCACCGCATCGAAATACGGAAGCGTAGCCGGGAGGACTCCACGGGATTCCTTGGTGAGCATTTCCACATCGGGAGACGTGGCCACGAAGGCCAGCTCCTCCGGGAGTTCGACGCGCACGGTATCGACATACGCACCGGTCGTGGCATCACAGCGCGCCACGCAAAAGCCACCGAGAATACCCGCCGCGGCATTATCGGGATGTCCTTCAATCGCCGTCGCGATGGCCACCAATTGATGCCCCGAAAGCGACACGCCCGAAAGCGCATTCAAGCCGCCCAGCACGCCGCCGATCACGGTAACGCTGGAGCCCAGTCCGCGGGCGGGCGGCACGTCTCCAGTTATCTGATACGAAAATCCAAAGGGGCGAATGCGGGCCGCGGCAAAAAAAGCCGCCGCGGAAGTCTCCACCATTGCTTGGGCGCGCCCGTCGGCTGCCGTCACCGGTCGCGGCGCATCACCGTCGACGCGGGTCAACGTCACCTGGTTGTAGATCTGCAACGCGAGGCCTAGGGTGTCGAATCCCGCGCCGCAGTTGGAGGTGCTGCCCGGCACGCGGACGGTCACGGTCGAAAGAAGAGTGCTCATGCGCGACGGGTGGTTTTGATGATTTTGGCGACTTCCGTCATCTCGGCTTTTTTACGCAGGTCGTCGCGCTTGTCGTGGAGTTGTTTGCCGATGCAGATGGCGACCTCGACCTTGACCAGTGCTTCCTTGAAATACATGCGCAGCGGCACCAGCACGCGACCACCGACCTGCATGGCCTGCGCGATCTTGCGGATCTGATGACTGTGCAAAAGCAATTTGCGGGTGCGACGCGCCGCATGGTTGTTGAGATTGCCGAACGCGTATTCGTCGATGTGTGCGTTGAACAACCACAGCTCGCCTTTTTCAAATTTACCGAAGGCATCGCTGATCTGCGCGCGACCGGCGCGAATCGCCTTCACCTCCGTGCCTTGCAACGCGACGCCCGCCTCGAACCGTTCTTCCACATGATAATCACGCAGCGCCTTGGCGTTGCGGACTTCCGTGAAGCGTTTGGAATCTTTTTTCTGGGCGGACATAAAAACAGGGGCGTCGGGGCCCGGTGAGAAGCTATAAAAAAAGTCACTCCGCGCGAAGTGAAGAATCAAAAAGGCGGTTGTTTAAACCGCGGTGATTCCCGCTTGGCACGGAATGACCCGTGGGCGTGCGGGTCGATCCCGCCGCGACGGCCGTTAGTTGGCGGCCTCTTGGTAAGTGATCTTACCCTCGATGATTTCGCGCAGGGCGATATCTTCAGGGGAGAGCTTCTCGAGGGACTCCACGAGGGCGCGTTGACCGCGGCGGAGCTGCTTAACGCGGCGCGAGACCACGTTGATCAAGATGTTGGCGTCCGGAATGACTTTGTGGGCTTCTTTAAGATAGTCGTCTCTCATGGTCAGGCGTGGGCGTGGTTGGCGGCGATAAAAAGCCGATAGCACAGAGCACGCTTGGACCGGTCAAGGGTATATTTCCCCTGCTCCAACGTTGCGTCGCGCCAGAGTCATGCGCGCTATACGCACATGCTCATCGCCTGGACCACCGTGCCCACCAAGGTCATGGCCGAAACACTGGCCGCTTCCGCCGTGGCCTCGCATTTGGCTGCTTGCGTGCAAATCGACGGCCCGATCACGTCCCATTATATCTGGCAGGGCAAACCTGAGAAAACCGAGGAGTATCGACTGACCTTCAAGGTGTTATTGGCCAAAATCAGCCTGTTGGAGACATGGCTCCATGCACGTCATCCCTACCAGACTCCCGAGTGGATTGTGGTAAAGGCTGAACATGTTGCAGAAAAATACTTGTCATGGGCACGAGAGAACTCTTAGTAACTGACCCTTTAACGAGTCAGAACCCACTTTTTTTAATACCATGTCACAGCACAAAAGTCTCCAAGGCGCCAACGGTCTCGTCATCAAGCGCAATGTCCTGAAGCGCTTCGAGCGCGTCGCCATCCTCAAGAAGCGCGGTCAGTGGAAAGAAGGCGAACGCGTTTCCGGCCTTCGCAAGACCAAGCCCGACGTCTGATTTTTCAGATCGTTTTTCAAAAAAGGCAGGCAGTATTTAACTGCCTGCCTTTTTTGTGTCTTGGCGTAAGCCCGCCGCCCCTTCCTCTTTCGTCCCATTCCCATGATTGATCTGCTCAAGAAGCTCGTAGACTTCATCCTCCACATCGATGCACACCTGTCCGAAATCATCCGTGATTACGGCATGTGGACCTACGGCGTCCTCTTCCTGATCATCTTTGCCGAAACCGGTCTGGTAGTCATGCCGCTGCTGCCCGGCGATTCCCTTCTCTTTGCTGCCGGTGCACTCGCCGCCCTGCCCGAGTCCGGGCTGAACGTGCACCTGATGGCCTTCCTGTTGTTCATCGCCGCAGTGCTCGGTGATTCGCTCAACTATTGGATCGGCAACAAAATCGGCCCTGCCGTTTTTCGTCGCGAAGACTCCATCTGGCTGCGCAAAAAACATCTCGAACGTGCCCATCAGTTTTTCGAACGCTACGGCGGCCGCGCCATCATCCTCGCGCGCTTCGTGCCCATCGTGCGCACCTTCGTTCCCTTCGTCGCCGGTGTCGGTGCGATGACTTACCGCCGCTTCTTCATGTTCAATGTCGTCGGCGGCTTCATCTGGATCTACGCCTTCACTTATCTGGGATTCTTCTTCGGCAATCTGCCGCTCGTGAAGAAAAATTTCGGTCTGGTGATTATGGCCATCATCGTGGTTTCAGTGCTGCCCATCGTGTTTGAATTCGCACGCGGCTGGCTCGCGAAACGCAAGCTCAGCGGCTCTGCAGGCTGAACCGGTTGAGACCGGTCTTGCGGCAGGCATCCATCACAAAGGTCAGTGTCTTCAGCGGCGTGGTTTCGTCGGCGCGAATGAGCACCGGCGTGTCCTTGTCGAGATCGCGCACCTGACGAAGAAGCTCGGCCAGTTGCGCCTCGCTCGCCTGCTTGCCGTTGAAAGAGAGCGTGCCATCGGCGCCGATACCGATGGTGACCGTTCCCTTGAATTCGTTTTTACCGGCGGTTTCCACCTTGGGCAGCGTGATGTTAAGCGTGGCCGATGAACGAAACTGCATCGTCACAAACGAGAAGAAAACGAGCATCACGAGCACGTCGATCAGCGGCACGAGATTGAGCTCGGGACGCTTGCGCCGGCGTTGGTAAAGTCCGCTCATGGTGCGGTTATTTGGCGGAGTTACGGGCCAGAATGCGCTCGAGCAGCACGTCGATTTGCGCGGCGTATTTTTCCACACGGCGTTGCAGGATGCCACCGCCGACCAGAGCTGGCACCGCGATGATCAAACCGATCACGGTGGCCGATAGCGCCAGCGAGACGCCGCTGGTAAACTTAGCCGGATCAGGCATGCCGCTCTCGCCGGAAATACTGGAGAACACGCGAATGAGCGACCACACCGTGCCGGTCAGACCGATCAGCGGCGCGCCGGCGTAGATCACATCGAGATAAGGAATGCCGCGCTCCATGCGGACAATTTCGAGACGGGCGAAGGCTTTGGTCGCATCAGGATCGGCGGGATGCTGTTCAGAGAAAGCCACGATACGGGACAACACGGAATGCGCACCTCCGCTGATCGGACGGCCCGCCACAATCGCATCGACCAAGTCATCGGGAAGAATCGCCGAGCTGCGCAATGCGTAGCCGCGTTCCACGAGAATAAACACGAGCGCGATGGAGCACACCGCGAGCGGATAGATGAGGACGTCAGCCCCCTTGAAGATATCAATGACAGCGAAAAACATGGAAATGGTTGCGGTAGTGACCCCGACCACAGGCTTAAGTCACAAAAAAACCGGCAGGCCTACGAAGACCTGCCGGTTGCAACGGCGCAAGCTTGTGCCGCTAAGACGCTTTAGGAAGCGGCCATGTAGGGCAGTTTGCCGGCGGTGACTCGCACGCTGGGCAGGCCATCGATGAGCTCGCCGATGGCATCCCAACGACCATTCACGAGCGCGTCGCGGGCGGATTCGCGCTGGGCGATCTTCACGGACTGGCCGGCAAAACGGGCTTCCAGCTTTTCGAGGTCGATGGTGACTTCGACTTGCGGATCCTTTTCCACAGCGGCGGCGATCTTGGCGATATCTTCACGGCTGGCGGTCACGCAAGGCATGCCGAGCGTGGTGCTGTTGCCGAAGAAAATCTCGGCGAAGTTCTCGGCGATGATCGCCTTGAAGCCGGCCTTGGAGATGGCCTGCGGGGCGTGCTCACGGGAGGAACCGCAGCCGAAGTTGGCGCCGGAGAGGAGGATCGTCGCGCCCTTGTGCTCGGGGCGATCGATCGGGTGGTCGATCTTGTTGCCTTGCGGGTCGTGGCGGACGTCGAAGAAGACGAATTCGCCGAGACCATCGAAGGTGACGCACTTCATGAAGCGCGCCGGGATGATACGGTCGGTGTCGATGTCGTTGCCGGGCACGTTGACCGCGCGGCCGGTGACGGAGGTGATTTTTGCGAGAGCCATTTTATTTTAAAGTAAGAGTAGCTTTTGGGTTTAGTTGACCGAGAAGACCTCGCGGGCGTCGGACACCACGCCGGTGACGGCGGCGGCGGCGACCATGACCGGGCTCATCAGCACGGTGCGACCGGTGATGGAACCTTGGCGGCCCTTGAAGTTGCGGTTGGACGACGAGGCGCAGAGCTGGTCGCCGATGAGCTTGTCAGGATTCATAGCGAGACACATGGAGCAACCGGCAGCGCGCCATTCGAAACCGGCGTCGACGAGAACCTTGTCGATGCCTTCTTTTTCGCACTGGAGGGCGACGATCTGCGAACCGGGGACGGCGATGGCTTTAACGCCAGCGGCGACCTTATGGCCCTTGATGTATTTGGCGACCTCGCGGAAGTCGGAGAGACGGCCGTTGGTGCAGGAGCCAAGGAAGGCGACGTTGATCTTTGTGCCCTTGATCGGCTTGCCGGCAGGGAGCTTCATGTATTCGAGCGCCTCGATGATGCCGGCCTTCTCGTCAGCGGAGGTGGCGGTCTCCGGGCTGGGGATATTCTCGGTGATCGAGATGCCCTGGCCGGGATTGATGCCCCAAGTAACGCTCGGAGCGATGTCGGCGGCGTCGATTTTCATGACGTCGTCGTAGGTCGCGCCCGGATCGGAAGCGTAGGACTTCCAGCTCTCGACGGCGGCATCCCAAGCGGCGCCCGTGGGCGAATAAGGACGGCCCTTGAGATAATCGAAGGTGGTCTGGTCGGGGTTGACGTAGCCAACGCGGGCGCCGCCCTCGATGGACATGTTACACACGGTCATGCGCTCTTCCATGGTGAAGCCATCGAAGGTGCTGCCCGCGTATTCATAGGCGAAGCCGGTGCCGCCGTTCACGCCGGTGAGGCGGATGATGTGGAGAATGACGTCCTTGGCGTAAACGCCGGGGCGCAGCTTGCCGTTGACCTCGATGCGGCGAACCTTGAGGGCGCCGAGGGCCATGGTCTGCGTGGCGAGCACGTCGCGAACCTGGCTCGTGCCGATGCCGAAGGCGATCGCGCCGAACGCGCCGTGGGTGGACGTGTGAGAGTCGCCGCAGGCGATGGTGGTGCCGGGCTGGGTGATGCCCTGCTCGGGACCGACGATGTGCACGACGCCCTGCTTGCCGCTGGCGCGGTCAAAGAAGGTGACACCGTATTCGGCACAGTTTTTACGGATCTCGTCCATCATGGCCTGGGCGAGCGTGTCGGCGTAGGGCTCGACCAATTCGTTGGTCGGGATGATGTGGTCAACCGTCGCGAACGTGCGGTGCGGGTAGGCGACCTTCAGGCCGAGATCGCGCAACATGCCGAAGGCCTGGGGAGAAGTGACCTCGTGAATGAGGTGCGTGCCGATGAGCAGCTGGGTCTGGCCGTTAGCCAGAGTGCGGACGGTGTGGGCGTCCCAGACTTTTTGGAAAAGAGATTTAGCCATGGTTCAGGGTGGTCGAGGTTATCAGGAGCAAGCTCCCGTGGTCATAAACAAGGAGATCATACTACCAGAATCTTGCATACCTGAGAAATACTTGTTCAGTCGTCTGTGATGCCTCGCGAGTATCAGTTTAATTATGAGCTACGCCATCTCGTTTACTTTCGAGAGGTGGCCCGGCAACTTCATTTCCGCAAGGCGGCCGAAACGCTTTCAATCGCTCAACCCGCTCTAAGCAGGCAAATTGGCCAACTAGAAATAGCGCTGGGCACTCCCCTTTTTTCACGTTCAAGGCGCCGTGTTGAGCTGACCGCAGCCGGCAAAGCCTTGGCGGAACGGGTAGAGCCGGTTCTGCGATCACTCTCAAAAATTCCATCCGAACTGCAGGCGCTCGCCGAAGGCGGCAGCGGCCACATCAAAGTCGGATTTACCGGTCTTGCCATGGCCACGGTGTTGCCGGCCATCCTGCGAGAGTTTCATAAAAAATTCCCCGGGATACGGCTCGAACTCAACGAATCGCCTACCTCAACCCAGCTGATTGCGTTGCAGGCCGGCGAACTTGCCTGCGGTTTTTTCCACCCGGAGGCAACGCCCACACCGGGGCTCAAAACCAAACTGCTCCTTCGCGAGAAAAACGGCATTCTACTTCCCTCGGATCATGCGCTGAGCGCCAAACCCTCACTGCAATTGCGCGATCTCGCGGCGACACCGTTCGTGTTATTTCCACGAGCCTATAACCCGGGTTTCTACGATCGGATTCTGGCAGCCTTCGCACGCGCCGGCGTCACTCCGCGCATCGCAGAAGAAGTGTGGCCGCGCGCCAACGGCGTAGGCTTCGTCCGCGCCGGTATCGGAGCCACCTTCATGTGTCCGTCCGAGGCAAAGCAGCTGCCACCCGAAGTGGTTTTTCGTCCACTTGATGGACCGGGACCGGAAAGCCGTCTGGTCATCGGCTGGCGATCGGCAGCGGCACTTGATCCGGCGCTCGCTGCCTTTTTATCAATCGCCGCCGGAGCGATCAGCGGAGAGCCCTGATCACTTGGTCGTGTCGGCGAGATCTTTCATTTCGAGATCAAGCTGACTGCCCGCATCCGGTTTCAACACCGCACGGGTCTGCACGATAATCTGCGCGGCTTCGACCTTCCGTTCTTCGGTGATCAACTTTGCAACGAAGGGTTCGGTTACGCGGTCATAAAAATCCACACCGGCGCCTCGTCCGTATTGTTGCAGCACCTGACGGTAGGTGCGCGTGTCATCAGCCGGCGATGATTTGGCCATGACCGCGACCGCCTGATCAACCCCCATGTCGGTGCGGCCGCCGCCACGACTGCGACGAAGCAAAGTCCGCTCTTCCAAATCCGCCGCACTGATTTCACCGCGTTCGCGCAAGCTCGCCACCAGCGCGCGGACATAACGACCATTGAGATCGGGATAACGCTGCATCGCCTGGGCCGCTTCGATCAACAAGCCCTCGCGCGTGCGTGCCGGCGCGCCTTCGCTGGCATCCAGCAACAGATCCCAAGCCGCCAGATTTCGGCGCTCATAATTGACCGCTTTGCGTGCAGCCACGGCAGCTGCGGCCGGTTTGTGCATGCGCAGATAGAGTTCCGCGAAAACCTGATGCTGCCACGATTGGCGATAGGGCGACAGCCGTCGAAATCCCTCGCTCAAAAACCCCAGTTCATGATCCGAAAGTTCCAGCCATGTCTGCGGATCATACGCGACCCCGGTCACATATCGCTGCTCCGCGTAACGCCCGGCATCGAGCACCCATTGACGGCCTATTCCTAGATAGCCAAACCACGCGTGCCGTCCGTCCTGCCCTGCGCCTGAAAACAACAGCGTCGGCACTCCCCTCGCCTTGCCCGCCTGTGTCGCGTAGTAAGCTTGATCCACGCAAATTCCGCCCTCACGACGGATTTCCTCCAGATCATAGCTGGCACCGGTCCAAACGTATTCGCGCGCGTCGATCCGGTCATGCCGATAACGAACGGATTCATAGCTTTTAACCAAGTCAGCCAGAGGGAACTTCACCGTGCGTTGCGCCCAGGCAAGCTCGGTTGCCGGTGCGGCCAGATCGACCACGAACTTCAATTCGCCGGCGGACAACTGTCCCAGTTTTTGTAACGTCACCCGCCGTTGGTCCGCATCCACCAAAAACTTGAAAGCATCCAGCGGAGCCGGCAAACGCCGCGGTAACGTCTTTTCGGATACCTGCCAGTGAGGCCAATACGACGGCGGGGATTCGTCGTAAACCAAGGCAATCGCAATCGCCAGCTGGCTGTATTCAGAAAACAAACGCGCGTCCGAATCCCGGAGCGTCTGCACGATTCGCATCACCTGCGGCAGACAATCATAAGGCGTGAGCAGATTAAAAAATGACTCCGAAAACGCCTTGTCTCCCAGAAGCCACCCGCGGGTCTCAGCCGACAGCAACTGCGCGATCTCTTCATCCGGCAGCGAGAATATTTTTACCTGATCAATATTACCGTGAATCCCGCCAACCTGGTTGAGCGCTTCCAGCCATTGCCGTCCCGATTTGGACTGGGATTGGGCAAACACGTCGCACCACCGCGCGACGTGATACCACGCTGCGGCCGCATCTTCCTGTCGAAGTTCATACGCGCGAATCGCGCCTGCAAACAGCCGGTTTGAAACCGCGCTCCAGCCGGAAGACACTGCGCTGGATTGCACGGCTTTGAGCCGCTCGGGCGTGGGCGCACGCGTGAACCAATCGTCCGGCAGATCCGTGTTCAGCGCGGCCCGGCCTTGTGCGACGCACGCAACCAGACAAAGCCACCAGATCAATCGCAGGCAGAATCGAGACACGGGAAGACGAGTGAACACGCGCACGGCGAAGACAATACACAAAAAAACGCCTCGCCGCCGTAATGGTTGCGAGGCGTTGAACCTAAGTTGCGTTCGATCAGGAAGCGACGTTGGTATCAGGTGAAGGCTCGACGGGCGTCTTTTGCGTGAAGGCTAGTTTTTCGCCATCACGGGTCACCAAGATGACTTCGCCGTCCTTCACATCGCCGCGCAGGATGGCTTCGGCCAGCGGATCTTCGAGGAAGTGCTCGACGGCACGGCGCAGCGGACGCGCGCCGTATTTTTCGTCGTAGCCCTTGTCGATGAGGAGCAGCTTGGCCTCGTCGGTGAACTCGAGCTCGATTTTGCGTTCCACGAGACGCTTCGCGAACTTGGTGACTTCGAGGTCCACGATTTTGACGAGATCGGTCTTCTCCAGCGGGCGGAAGAACACGATGTCGGAGATGCGATTGAGGAACTCGGGCTTGAAGACCTTCTTGGCCTCTTCCAGGACCTTCTCACGCATCTTTTCGGCGTCACTGAAGCTCGAAGCCGCAGCTGCAAAGCCCATCGAGGTCTGACGCATCAAGAGCTGCGCACCGACGTTCGAGGTCATGATGATGATCGTGTTTCGGAAATCGACCACGCGACCAAGCGAGTCGGTCAGGCGTCCGTCTTCGAGAATTTGCAGCAGGATCTGCAACACGTCCGGGTGGGCCTTTTCGATTTCATCGAAAAGGATCACAGCGTAGGGCTTGCGACGCACGGCTTCGGTAAGCTGGCCACCTTCGTCATAGCCGACGTAGCCGGGAGGCGAGCCGACCATGCGGGAGACAGCGAACTTCTCCATGTATTCGCTCATATCGATCTGAATGAGCGCCTCTTGGTTGCCAAACATCTGCATCGCGAGCTGCTTGGCGGTCTCGGTCTTGCCGACGCCCGTGGGGCCAACGAACAGGAACGAACCGATCGGACGGCGCGGATCTTTAAGGTCGGCGCGGGAACGACGCAGAGCGCGGGCGATGGCGCTCGCCGCGAGATCCTGACCGATGACGGTGCGCTGGATTTCCTTTTCGAGGCCCAGGAGTTTTTCGCTCTCCTTCTTTTCCATGCGCGAGAGCGGAATGCCGGTCCAGTCGGCGACGACCTGCATCATCAGATCCTCGTCGATGGTGATGCGCTGCTCGTCGCGGGCTTTCTTCCAAGCCTCGGTGGCTTGCTCCTGCTTCGCGCGGAGCTGCTTCTCGGTGTCACGATATTTGGCCGCTTCCTCAAAGTGCTGCTTGGCGATGGCCTCTTCTTTTTGCGCGCAGACCTGCTCGATTTCCTTGGAAAGGTCCTCGATGTCGGTCGGGCGGCTGAGAGAAGAGATACGGGCGCGCGAGCCGGCCTCGTCCATCACATCGATGGCCTTGTCGGGCAGGAAACGTCCGGTGATGTAGCGATCAGAAAGCTTCGTCGCGATCTCCAGCGACTTGTCAGTGAAGATGGCCTTGTGGTGATCCTCATACTTCGAGCGAATACCCTTCAGGATGGTGATCGTGTCCTCAACGGACGGCGGCTCGACCTTCACGGACTGGAAGCGGCGATCGAGGGCGGAGTCCTTTTCGATATACTTGCGGTATTCGTTGAGAGTGGTCGCACCGATGCACTGGAGTTCGCCGCGGCTGAGTGCGGGCTTGAAGATATTGGACGCATCCATGGCACCTTCGGCGGCGCCGGCGCCAACGATGGTGTGCATCTCATCAATGAAGATGATGACGTTCTTCGCGCGTTTGACCTCGTCCATCACGGCCTTGATGCGCTCTTCGAACTGGCCGCGGTATTTGGTGCCGGCAACCATGAGCGCAAGATCGAGCGTGATGATCTTTTTATCCAAGAGGATTTCAGGCACGAGGCCACCGGCGATCTCTTGGGCGAGACCTTCGGCGATCGCCGTTTTACCCACACCGGCTTCACCGATGAGGACGGGATTGTTCTTGGTGCGGCGGCAGAGAATCTGAATGACGCGACGGATCTCGTTTTTACGACCGACGACGGGGTCCAGTTCACCCTTGCGGGCGAGTTCCGTGAGGTCGCGACCAAAGGCCTTGAGGGCCGGGGTCTTCACTTCCTTTTTGTTGCCGCCGCCCTCGTCACCGGAGCCGCGCTGCGAACCGCCGGCAGACGCTTCTTCACCGCCACCAGGAGTGCCGCCTTCGCCGCCAGAGAACTGCGGATCGAGTTCGCGGAGGATTTCGTTGCGGGTGCGCTCGATGTCGATGTCGAGAGACTTGAGCACGCGGGCGGCGACGCCCTCGCCCTCACGGAGAAGACCGAGCAGAATGTGCTCGGTGCCGACGTAAGAATGGTTGAGCGCCTTGGCTTCCTTGCCTGCGAGGGCGAGGACCTTTTTCACGCGAGGCGTGTAAGGAATGCTGCCCTGCGTCTTGGTTTCCTGACCGGTGCCCACCTGTTTTTCGACAGCGTTGCGGACGGTCTCAAGATCGAGGCCCATCTTCTGGAGAACGCTCACGGCGACGCCTTGTCCGAGCTTGATCAATCCCAGAAGGATGTGCTCGGTGCCGACGTAGTTGTGATGGAAGCGATCGGCTTCCTTGCGAGCCAGCGCCAGCACTTGCTGGGCGCGGGGGGTGAAATTGTTCATCGGTTCCATAGGCGTGGTTTATATGGGTTAGTTCTGACCGTTGATCGTGAAATTGGGTTTTGCAAACGTAGCAAACTCCGTGCGCAGACGTTCGGCACGAAGAATATCGCGTTGATTAGATTCCAAGTCGTGTTTCGCCGTCCTCTGAATGTGCCCCGGTTGGGCCTCGATAAACAGGCGGTCGATAATGGCGCGGGAGTCTTCCGGAAATACCATCAGATCAATACCCAGGCGCAGGAGTGACAGCAGGTTCATCGCCTCGGTCGAGGTCAGTTGATGGCAATTCTGCAAGATTCCGTAAGCGCGTCCGATTTTATCAAACAACTTGGCGGAATCTGTCTCCATCAACTTTGCTCGGGCGTTGAGCTCATGCTCGATGATGGATTCCAAGACGCTGCCAAGGCGCTTGATGATCGCCTCCTCGGATTCGCCCAGGGTCGTCTGATTGGAAATCTGGAAAATGCTGCCACTCGCATCGGAGCCCTCGCCGAAGAGTCCGCGCACCACCATGCCGAGTTGGTTCACGGCACGAACGACTTTCTCCATCTGGCCGGCAATCACGAGCGCAGGCAGGTGCATCATGGCAGACGCCCTTAGGCCGGTGCCCAAATTGGTCGGGCACGCGGTGAGATAGCCCAGCTGCGGCGAAAACGCATAATCGAGGCGGTCTTCGAGTTCGGAATCGAGGGCGTTGATCACGCTCCAAGCTTTCTTGAGTTGGAATCCGGCGCGAAGCACCTGAATGCGCAGGTGGTCCTCTTCGTTGATCATAACCGAGACCGTCTGGTCCTTGTTGATCACCACGCCTGAACCCGCGGCCGAGCCGCTGAGTTCGCGAGAGATCAGATGACGTTCAACCAACATCTGTTTCTCAAGATCAGTAAGCTCCGAAACCGCAGCGCTAGCCCCCCGCTTCATCGGAGCGGTCGCCATCAAAGCCTCGCGACAGGCCTCCAAAATTTCGGCCCGTTGCGGCTCGCGAGCCCAGCCGGGAAAGGATTTGCCTGCAAGATTCCGCGCCAGACGGATACGCGTCATCAGCACGATCGCAGATTTGCTGCTCGAAGAATCGGTGAGCTCGGAAGGCGTGGCCAACAGAGAGGTGATGGTCATGGGCTTAGCGCGCACGCTTCGGTTGCTCGACGGTTTGTTTGAGCTGGGTGATTTCATCGCGGTAACGGGCAGCGTCCTCGTAACGTTCAGTTTTGACCGCATCCTCAAGGTTCAGTTCGAGTTCACCGAGGCGGTCGTGAAGGGTTTTACGCTCAAGGGCTTTTTCAGGGACTTTGCCCGTGTGAGCGGTGCCCTTGTGCATGTTGTCGAGCATGGGCTCAACAATACTGGAAAAAGTGGAGTAGCACTGCGGGCAGCCAAAGCGCCCATGCTTCTTGAAATCCCCTTGAGTGAAACCGCACTGCTCACAACGCACTGCGGAGGCCGGAATTTCCGGATTGAGCGAAGCCTTGAGTAAAAGATCCGCCAGCGAGAACCCGCTCGGATCCGTCACGCCCTTGGCTTGGGCGCACGATTCACACAGGTCCACCTTATGCACCTTGTTATTCACGATTTGCGTGAGGTGCACAGTGGCGGGATTGGTGCAAAGATCACACTTAAGCGGGCTGGCCATGGGAGTAGGTTATCACGTAAGGCGGAAACTTCGACTGCACTCGCAAGAATTTTTGAGATTGGACAAAGCGATGGAGGTCTCTTGCACCGACCATGCCAACCGGTGGTCGGCTGACAAGGCAAGGCGTCACCTCTGTAACGACACAAATCGACGTCCGGACGCAAGAGACTACACGGCGCAGTGCCAATAAACCAAGTGCGCGACAATGTCCCACTTGCAGACGGCGGACACGACAGGGGATTGCCAAAGGCAACAACGTCAAAGGCGGGTCCCTTCGACCAGCACACGACGGCGAAAAGCCTCCAATATCCGCTGCGTAACCGGACCCGGCTTGGCGTTGCCAATTTCACGTCCGTCAAGCTTTACCACCGGGATAACCTCGGCCGCCGTGCCCGTAAGAAAACATTCGTCCGCATTCCACACATCGTAGCGGGTCATATCGGCCTCCTTGAGGGGAATCTTTAACTCTTCCGCGATCGCCATGATCGTCGAGCGCGTGATGCCCTTGAGTGCCCCCTGCGACGCGGCCGGCGTGATGATTTCGCCCTTGTGAACAATAAAGATATTATCGCCGGTGCACTCGGCCACGTAGCCTTGGTCGTTCAACATGATCGCCTCCAGGGCGCCGGCCTGGCGGGCCTCCATCTTGGCGAGAATGTTATTAAGATAGTTGAGCGACTTGACGGCTGGAGGCAGTGCCGCCGAACTGATGCGGCGGGTAGGCACCGTGACGATCGACAAACCAGTCGTGTAGTGTTCGGCGGGATACAGGGCGATCTTGCCGGCGATGATAAAAATTGACGGAACTGGGCACAGCCAGGGAGAGAGCCCGAGATCGCCCACGCCACGGGTGACAACCAAACGGATGTAGCCATCCATCAGCTCATTCTGACGGCAGGTTTCCATCGTCGCATCAGCAATCTCCTTGCGAGACCAAGGCATTTTCAGGAGCAGGGCTTTCGCCGAGTATTCCAGACGCTCCAGATGCTCCTCGAGACGGAAAACGTTACCCTGATAAACACGAATGCCCTCGAACACCCCGTCACCGTAAAGCAGGCCGTGATCAAACACGGAAATTTTGGCTTCGGACTCATCCACAAATTTTCCGTCCAAATAAATTTTCATTCCGTGTCAGCGTAGAAACCACGCCCCGATTTTGTCCAGCTTCAGAGGGACTTTCTTCTTGAGTTTCAACAAAACCAGAGGAACTGTTTTGTCATACCCTTACCACTACCCTCAATGCCCTTCCCCATGACTAAAAACATCCGTCGTCAAAACGCAGGTTTTACCCTGATCGAACTCCTCACGGTTATCGCGATCATCGGTATTCTTGCCTCCATCATTATCCCCACGGTCGGCAAGGTCCAACAGACGGCCCGCCGCACCGCCGATTCCTCCAATCTCCGCCAAATCGGCCAATCCTCGCTGATCTATTCGCAGCTCAACAAAGATCAACTGCCCGCCAATTTGCTTACCGGTCCCGGCACAACCTTCGGTCAGAATTTGTCCACTGGAGGCGTTCAAGCTACCGTCGAAACCGTAGCAGGCGCTCTCGCAGTCTCTGGTGGCTTGGAAGCCGGTGCTCTCTGGATCTCCAAGGCTGACGATACCACTACCCAAGAGGCCCAGAACGTCGCTGTTGCCAACATCCTTCTTCCAACCAAGCAGGATCTGACCAACGAATTTAAAGCCGCCAACTTGGCTTTTGGTTATGTCGTCGGCCTGAACAGCAACTATCCTGCAACCACTCCTATTGCCTATACACGCGGTATTGCTAACATGGCCACGGGCAAATGGAGCGAAAATGCCGGAACATATAAAGCCGACGGTGGCCACATTGTATTCATTGGTGGCAACGTCGCTTTTTATAAGAACCTCGGCGGCACGGAAGCCACGGGTGAGCTTATCGAATCCGATGGCACCACCACCTTTGACATCAAAAAGACGGTTAAAGCGAACAAGACTGGTGTTCGCTTTCTTGAACAGGACAACACCGGCGCAGATGTTGCGCCAGCTGTTGCAGGCGGTGCTTAAAACATCCTGAATTCCAAGACTTGATCCTCAAACAGCCCGACCTATGGTCGGGCTGTTTTATTTTATACCCTCTTTTATTAATGTCCGCATCACCCACCTACATCATCGGCCATAAGAATCCCGATGCAGACGCTATTTGTTCGGCGATTGCGTATGCCGCACTCAAAGAGGCCAAGGGTGAGACTGGCTATGCCCCCGCCCGCTGCGGCAATTCCAATGCCCGCATCGATACCATTCTCGCGCGATTCCACCAGCCGCTCCCGATTTATTTAAGCGACGTCACCCCGCGCGTGCGCGATGTCATGGTGCGCAATGTCGTCTCGATTTGCCAATCGGCTACCTGCGCCGAAGCCCTTGAGCTCATCGACCAATACGACGTTCGTATTCTGCCCGTAGTAACCGAGGATAATCGCGTCATCGGCACGGTCTCGATTTTCCAACTAGGCAGCTTTTTCGTTCCACACATGCGCGAGCCGCGTGAAATGCGAAAGGTATTCACCAGCCTCACCCACATCTCGCGCGCGCTTAAAGCTCACACGCTCCATGTGGACCGCCCCGATCTCGCCGAAGAGCTCTTCGTGCGCGTGGGCGCCATGGATGTGAAATCCTTCGGCAAGGTGTCCGCCGGCGAAGGGGTGCCGATGGAAAAAACCATCATCATCGTGGGCGACCGTCGCGACATCCAGATGCGCTCGATCGAACTCGGCGTGCGTGCACTCGTCGTGACCGGTAATCTTCCCGTGGAAGACTCGATCGTTCAGGCCGCCAAAACCAATGGCGTCGCGCTCATCGTCAGCCCGCTCGATTCGGCCACCACCGCCTGGGTTATCCGTAGCGCCACTACATTGGATCGACTCGTTGATCGTAAATTCGCATCACTCAGCGGTGACATCCGCCTCGGCGATTTGCGCAAGAAACTGGCCACCTCCACCGTGGCGGCCTACATGGTCGTAAACGACGAAGGCAAGCTGCAGGGCATCCTTACCAAGACCGACGTTCTCAAGCCGGTTAAAACCCGCCTCGTCCTCGTCGATCACAACGAGATGAGCCAGGCCGTGAGCGGCGCGGATCAAGTCACCATTGTGGAGATCATCGATCACCATCGCCTTGGATCGCTCAACACCCAGCAACCCATTCTGTTCATCAACGAACCCGTGGGCTCCACCTGCACCATCATCGCCGACTTGTTTCGACGCGAAGGCATCGTGCCCTCGCCGGATATCGCCGGCATTATGATGAGCGGCATCATCTCGGATACGCTGCATCTCAACAGTCCCACCACCACCGAAAAAGACGGCGTCATTCTCAGCTGGCTGGCGAAAATCGCCTCGGTGGATTCGCGTGAACTCGCCAACGAGATTTTCAGTTCAGGCTCCGTCATTCTGGCCAATTCGCCGGACAAAGTCATCCGCTCCGATTTCAAAATCTACGAAGAGGACGGCATTCGCTTTGCCGTTTCCCAAATCGAAGAGCTCGGCTTCGGCAATTTCTGGCCACATTCCCGCGATCTCGCGAAGGCACTGCAAACGTTGCGTGACGACGAAGCCCTGCTGTTTGCCTGCGTGCTCGTCACCGATATCAACACGCAAAACTCCCTGCTCCTCGTCAAAGGCGAAGCCGAGTTCATTAATCGCATCAACTATCCGTCCGTGCAGAAGGACGAGATCTTCGACATGCCCGGCGTGGTAAGCCGCAAGAAACAGCTCATCCCTTACATCGGTGGCATCCTCAAGGAAATGCAGACTTACGGCGTCATGCCCACGCCTGGCGCCTCGGCCGCCCCGTTCGATAAAGCAGCTTCTTCTTAAAAGCGTTCGCGTCCCACGTGCGGACAATAATCGAAGAATAAATGCAGCGTTGCCGCCCGCTCGCACGGGCGGCAAGTTCGTCGTTTTATGACCGTTGAGAACAACGACGCACCCGCGCCTGCCACGCCCACCGATTTTATTCGCGACATCGTCGCCGCCGACCTCGCCGCAGGCCGTCATCAAAAAATCGTCACGCGCTTCCCCCCCGAGCCCAACGGCTACCTTCACATCGGCCACGCGAAATCTATCTGCCTGAATTTTGGCATCGCCCGCGAAAACAACGGCACCTGCAACCTCCGCTTCGACGATACCAATCCCGCGAAGGAAGATGTCGAATACGTCGATTCCATCACGACCGATGTCCAGTGGCTCATCGCCGGCTGGGCCGATCAGTGCCTCGGCTTCAAACCCAAGGGATCCCATCCCGACGCTCAATCCGTCAACGGCCGCCCCGATCACTACCGCGCTTCGATCACCCTTGGTTCGTCTGCCGCCGAGCCTTTCTTCGCCAGCGATTACTTCGAACAACTTTACAGCTACGCGATCGAACTCATCAAAAAGGGCAAAGCTTACGTCTGCGATTTGAGTGCCGAGGACACCGAGACCTACCGCGGTTCCCCTGAAAAGCCCGGCAAGGACAGTCCGTTCCGCACGCGCTCGGTCGAGGAAAACCTCGATCTCTTCCAGCGCATGCGCGCCGGCGAGTTCCCCAACGGTGCCCGTTCCTTGCGCGCCAAGATCGACATGACCGCGCCCAACATGTGGCTGCGCGATCCCCTGCTCTATCGCATTCGCCACGTCGCGCACCACCACGCCGGCGACAAGTGGTGCATCTACCCGCTCTACGACTACGCGCACTGCCTGAGCGATTATCTCGAGGGAATCACCCACAGCATCTGCACGCTCGAGTTCGTTGATCACCGCCCTCTCTACGACTGGGTTCTGGAAAGCCTCGAACTGCCCCGCGCGCTGCCGCACCAGTATGAGTTCTCCAAGCTCATTCCGGGCTACATGATCGTCTCGAAGCGCAAGCTGCTCCAGCTCGTCGAGAACAACGTCGTCACCGGCTGGGACGACCCGCGCATGCCCACGCTTTCCGGTCTGCGTCGTCGCGGCATCACCGCCACGGCCGTCCGTAAATTCGTGATCGGTGCCGGCGTCACCAAGTTCGACGCCCTCACCGATATCGCCGTCATGGAGCACGTCGTGCGCGAGGATCTCAACACGCTCGCCGTCCGCCGTCTCGGTGTGCTGCGTCCGATCAAGATCGTCCTGACCAACATCGCCGAGGGCGAGGTCATCGAGTGCAACGCGACCAACAACCCTCAGGACGAAACGCCCACCACGCGCAAAATTGCCCTCACGCGCGAGGTCTTCATCGAGAGCGATGACTTCGCAGAAGTCCCGCCGCCCAAATACTTCCGCCTCAAACCCGACGGTGAGGTCCGCCTGAAATACGCCGGCATCATCAAGCTCGACGAAATCGTGAAGGACGCCACCGGTGCCGTGACCGAACTGCGCTGCACCTTCGATCGCACCACGCTTCAGGGCGAACCCGGCTCCGACCGCAAAGTCAAAGGCACCATCCACTGGGTCAGCGCCACGCAAAGCATCGCCGCTGAAGTGCGTATTTATGACCGTCTCTTCACCGTGTCCGAACCGGGGTCAGAGGAGGATTTCCTGAAGGTCGTAAACCCGCAGTCACTCGAAGTCGTTACCGCACGGCTCGAGTCCTCCCTCGCCGAAGCAAAGCTCGAGGACCGCTTCCAACTCGAACGCATCGGCTACTTTGCCTTGGACAGCAAAGACAGCGCGCCTGGGAAACTCGTGTTTAATCGCACGATCTCTCTTAAAGACGCTTGGACGCCCAAAAAGTAATCTCCAAAAAAAGCCCGACGAGAAATCGTCGGGCTTTTTTTATGAATACGCTCAAAGCGCCGCCAACCGTGCGAAGCGCGACAGCACGCGTTCGCGCCCGAGCACGCGGAACATGCCGGTGAGGCTCGGCCCCACGTTGGTGCCACTCACAGCCAGACGAGCAACAGACTGATAATCGCCGAAGCCCAGGCCCTTCGAAACCGCGAGAGCTTTAATCGCTTCCTCGATCGCCGTGTCGCTGGAGAAATCCGCCGTGGCGATTGTCTCGGTGAGTTCGGCCATACGCGCCTGCGGCTCGCCCTTGCCCATGACTTTGTCACGCACCTTGGCATCGATCGTAAAATCTTCGGTGAAAAAATAGGCCGTGTAAGCGGGGAGCTCTTCAAACGATTTGATCTTGGGCTGGCTGATCAAAAGCACATCACGCAGATACGCCGCATCAGCGGAGAGCGGCGAGGTCACGTTATGCTTTTCAAAATACGCGCGTGCACGCGCGACGAAATCATCGACCGGCAACTCCAGCAGGTAGGCCATGTTCATGTGTGCGAGTTTCTTTTCGTCGAAACGCGCGTTACTCTGGTTGATCCCGGGGAAATCGAAGAGCGCGATGATGTCCGCAATGGCCATCTTCTCACGGTCGTCCTTCGGAGACCAGCCGAGCAATGAAAGGAAGTTCACCAATGCTTCAGGCAAATAGCCCTTGTTCTGATATTCCTCGATGAGCGCGCCTTGGTCGCGTTTCGACATCTTGCCCGGACCATTTTGTTTCAAGATCAGCGGGATGTGCGCGAACTTCGGCATCGGTGCGCCAAACGCTTTGAACAACTCGACGTGCTTGCTCGTGTTGGACAGATGGTCTTCGCCGCGGATCACGTGCGTGATCTTCATGGCGATGTCATCGACCACGTTGACGAAATGGAACACGGGGTTGCCGTCGGACCGGAAGATCACAAAATCCTCGTCTTCGATGCGCTCCACGCGACCGCGAATCTGGTCATCGATCACGCTCGGAGCGACCGCGACCTTGGTGACGGTCTTCTGACGATGTTCATCGAACACTTCGGAACGATCGCCGATGAGTTTGAACCAAACCGCACCGTCTTTCTCGTAAGTGCGACCGGCGTCGGTGAGCTTTTGCAGGTATTCCTTATAGATGGGACCGCGCTCGCTCTGGCGATATGGACCAAATTCGCCGCCTACCTTCGGACCTTCGTCCCACGTCATACCCAACCACGTGAGGCTGTCGTAGATCACGTTGAGGAACGCCTCGCTGTTGCGCGCCTGGTCGGTGTCTTCGATACGGAGCACAAACACGCCGCCGGTGTGGCGGGCATAAAGCCAGTTGAACAACGCCGTGCGGGCGCTGCCGATGTGAAAAAACCCGGTCGGACTGGGAGCAAAACGAACGCGAACTGGAGACATGATGGTGGAAATAAATTGCACCCGCGGAAACGGGTAAAACGCTAGACAGAAGTAGCCCATGAATGCTGTCAAAGCCTGCCCGCTCGATCCGCTGTCCTTCGTTAAAAGATTCGAAGCGGCGGCGCTCGCCCATGGCTTCCGACAGGAACCGCTCGCTACCATAGCCGGTGTGCCCCTTTCCGCTTACACAAAACAGACGGCGGGCAATGGAACGCGCATTTATCTTTCGAGCGGCATCCATGGAGACGAGCCCGCGGCTCCCGAAGCACTTCTGCAGATGCTCGAAAGCGGTCTGTTCGACGAACGGGCGACCTGGTTTTTGTGCCCATTACTCAATCCCACCGGCTACATCCGCGGCACCCGGGAAAATGAAGCCTCCATCGATCTGAATCGTGATTATCGCGATACGCTCAGCATCGAGATCAGCGCACACATTGGTTGGCTACAAAAACAGCCCCGGTTCGATGTCACCTTTTGCCTGCACGAAGACTGGGAAACCACCGGCTTTTATCTCTACGAATTGAATCCGGATTCCCGCCACACTCTCGCCGATGCGATGATTGAGGCCGCCCGACATCAGGGCCCCATCGAATCGGCACCGCTGATCGACGGTCGTGAGTCCATCGCCCCGGGCATCATTCGGCCCGACACCGATCCGCTTTTACGCGATAAATGGCCTGAGGCGATTTACCTCTTCGAACATCACTCCCGACTTGGTTACACGTTGGAAACTCCATCGGTCACTCCGATGGCACAACGCATCGCCACACACCATGCTGCGGTGACGGCCGCGCTCGCGGCATTTTTCGTCACTCGGACGGAGTAGACGTCGAGGCCGGGCCCTCGGGGGTTACGGTGCCTTGCGCAACAGGAACTGATTTCTTTGCGCCGCCCACCAACAGGCTGAGCTGCTCTTGAATCGCCATGAAGAACTCCGGACTGAGTTCACCGGCGGGCACCGCATAAATGAGCTTGGACTTGGCGTGCTCGTAAAGATTGCGCTCCCCATCGGCAGCACGCCCTTTCGGCCTGAGAAGTTTTTTGCGCTCCAGCATGAGGGCGAGGAATTGAACAAGCCGTTCGTTTTCCGGCGCAATCTCGATGGTAGGATCCGCCAGGGTCACGAAAAGATTTTCTGCGGTGAGCTTTAATTCACGCTCGGGATTTTCCCCGACCTTGCGAGGCTTGAACACATGTCCCCAACTGCAGGCCACAAAACCAGGAACCGTAAAGCTCTCCCGCGCCGATTCCAGGACATCGTAACGCATCACTTCGTCCGAAGTTTCGTTGCGCACCAGAAAACTCAGCACGCGCTCGCCCTCACCAAATGGCTTTCCGCTGACAAAACAGGTCGTGGCGAGGGGCTGCAGATTCAATTCCATAGGCTTTCTTGTTTACTTCCCAAGGGGGTGGACGCTAGCAAATTTGCTCACCAGCACGAATGAACGGTCGTATCATCGCCATCGGCGACATCCATGGTTGCCATCAAGAGTTTGCCGAGCTCCTCGAGCTCCTGAAACCCACCAAGGACGACCGTCTGATTCTCGTCGGCGATCTCGTGAATCGCGGTCCCGACAGTTGCAAGGTGATCGACCTCGCTCGTCAGCACCGTGCGATCTCGCTCCTCGGTAATCACGAACTGCGTCTCCTGAATTACCGGAAGAACAAGACGCCTGCTGCCGAGATTGATCGAAAAACCGACGCTGACACTTTCCAAAAGCTGCGCCCCGAGGATTGGCTCTACTTGGAGTCGATGCCGCTCACCCACTATGTCGAGGCCCTGAACACGGTTTTCGCGCACGGTGGATTTCTTCCTAACGAACCCTGGCAACGCCAGCCCGCCTCGATCGTCACGCGAATCCAATCCATCGATGCCGATGGACGGGCCTGCAAACGCTCCGATTCGCCCGACTCACCTCCGTGGGCCGATCTCTGGAACGGTCCGCCCTTCGTCATTTACGGGCACACTCCCCGGCCTGATGTTTACAAACTTAAGTGGTCTGTCGGCATCGACACCGCGTGTGTCATGGGCGGCCACCTGACCGCTTACATTCTTCCCGAAAAACGGTTCGTGCAGGTGAAGTCCCGCCGTCGTTATTATCCATAAACAATCATGGCCGCTCCCGATCCTCTCGCCGGTGTTCTACTGCTCTGCGTCGACCTCCAACCGTCCTTCCTCAAGGTCATCCCTGAGCACGAAGAACTTCTGAAGCGCTGCTCCTTCGTGATCGAGGCGGCGGTCGGCTTGGGTATTCGGGTCGCTTTCACCGAGCAACTCCCACGCAAACTCGGCGGCACAGCCCCCGCACTGCTCGCGCTCGCCCCCGGTTCGGACGTCCACACCAAGAGTTCTTTTTCCGTCTTTGGTGACGATGGCATCACCGATGCCCTGCGATCACCCGATATCGAACACATCATTCTCTGCGGCTTGGAAACTCCCGTGTGCATTTACCAGACCGCACTCGGAGCTCTTGATGCCAACCTGCAAGTCACCGTGCTTTCCGATGCGATTGGCGCCCGCCGTTCCGCTGATGCCGCCATCTGCCTCGGTTCGCTCGCACGCGCAGGCGTGCACCTGCTTCCTTCCGAGACCGTCTTTTATGCACTGCTGCACGATGCAGGACATCCGTTCTTCAAGAACTTCACCCAGCTCGTCAAAAAATACAGTTAAGCTCCGTCACCACTATGTCCGACGAACTCCCTCTGCTCTCAGTCCGCGAACTCAAAGCGCTTGAAGACGCCTCCGGACGCCCCTTCGCCAGTGTCTTGGTGGTCAAAAAACTCGCTATCAAAACAGCCTCCAACGGCAATCCATTTCTCGTCCTCGATCTAGGTGACCGCACCGGCTCGTTTGGCTGCACCCTGTTCAGCGACGGCACGGTGTTCGACACCGTCAAGGCCGCCGGCGAAGGCGGCGTGCTGCGCATCGAAGGTCGCGTCGATTATTATCAAGGCCGGCTCTCTCCAAAACTGCTCAAGGTCACTCCCCTTTCCGAAGACGAACTTGGGGCTCCCGGCCTGATCGACAACCTTGTTGAAGTCGCGCCCGAGCCTGCCGCTGAACTGTGGGCGGAGTTTCAAACATTCATCGACAGCATCACCCACGACGAGCTTCGTATGACCGTGCGCGGCGTGTTCGAGGAGATCGGCGACACGTTCAAATGGACGCCTGCCGCCGTCTCGATGCACCACGCCTACCGACATGGTTTGCTTGAGCACACGATTCACATGGCGCGCGCCTGCAAGGCCCTGCTACCGCTCTACCGCGAAGTGGACGCCGACCTCGCGATGGCCGGCATCCTTCTCCACGACACCGGCAAGACCATCGAATACGAGGGCTCGCTTGCAACCAAGCGCAGCCGCAAGGGCATCCTGCAAGGCCACGTCGTCCTCGGTTATCAACTTGCCCGTAAACACGGCATCAAATCCCGTCTCGATGCGGAGCGTCTGGAACGCCTCGAACACATTGTGCTCAGTCATCAAGGTGAACCGGAATGGGGCGCGGCCGTTTACGCGGCCACGCCGGAAGCGGTGTTTGTTTCGATGATCGACAACCTCGACGCCAAGATGGGCATGGTCCAGCGCACCCTACGCCAAGCCAACGAGCACGATGAATTCTCGGAGCGCCTGATGGGGCTCAACAGCGTGCTGCTCACCAAGCCGGTTTCGCCGGCGAAATAAGAGCGGAGTTCAGACGTCCCCTCAACAAAAAGGCCGCCCGAAAATCGGGCGGCCTTTTTGTTGAGTCGAAACGTAATCGGACAATTACGAAAGGCTCTGAATGATCTTCACGATCGGGAGGAACAACGCGATGACGATGGTGCCCACCATCACGGCCATGAACACAATCATGACCGGCTCGATGATCGAGGTAAGACCGGCGACGGAATTATCCACCTCTTCGTCGTAGGTATCAGCCACGCGATTAAGCATCTCAGGGAGGGCGCCGGTTTCTTCACCGACCTCGATCATGGAGGTTACCATGGTCGGGAACACCTTGGTCGAATCAAGGGGACGGGCGACGTTGTCACCCTCTTTAACGCGGTCATGAACGACGTTTAGCGCATCGGCCACGTGAACATTGCCCGAAGTATCACGGGTGATGATCAGCGCCTGCAGAATCGGGACGCCCGAAGCGAGCAGTGTGCCCAGCGTGCGGGTGAAACGGCTGATGGACGACTTCAGGAAAAGCGGACCAACGCCGGGGGCATGCAAGAGGAACCAATCGACCGCACGGGTGCCCCCCTTGGTTTTGTGCCACGCCTTGAAAGAGAAATAGAGCGCAACAAAGATACCGATGGTGGCAATGATGTGATTCTTGACGAAATTACTTACGGCCAGAACCGCGAGTGTCAGGCCAGGCATCGACTGGCCTTTGAGCATACCCGAAAAGATTTTCTCGAACTGCGGAATAACGAAAACCATCAGTGCGCCGACGATGGCGACGGCGACAAACACGATGATCACCGGGTAGGTCATCGCAGACTTCACCTTGCCCTTGATCTTCTCGGCTTTCTCCATGAAGCGCGAAAGACGATCCAACACGGTGCCGAGCACGCCGCCCGCTTCACCGGCCTTCACCATGTTCACATAAAGGCGATCGAAGACCTTCGGGTGCTGAAGAAGACCATCGGAAAAATTACCGCCCGAGCGGATGTTCTCGACGAGAGACTCCACCACGTCCTTGAAGAGCGGATTCTTCTCCTGACGGGCGAGCGTCTCCAAGCTGCGCATGATGGGCATGCCGGCGTTAACGAGCGTGGCGAGCTGACGGGTAAACACCGTGAGGTTCGCGTTGCTGATAATACGGCCGAATGTCATGCCGCCTTTTTTCTTTTTGGCGCGCAGCTGCGTGCTCGCCGGCGCGGCGGGAGCGTTGAGCTTGCGGACGTCTTTCTTGGCGCCCGCGGACAGCTTGGGACCGCCGCTGCCTTCGGCTGCAAGTGCGGTGGGAATGAGGCCCATCGCCTTCAATTCGGCGGATGCTTGTTCGGATGACGCGCTCTCAAGCACGCCCTTTTTTTCTTTTCCGGAGGCCGACTCAATGGCGCTGTAGGTAAACTTTGGCATAGGGTAAGGGTATTAAGAAGTTTGTAATGGAAATTAGATCACAGGTCGATGCTGGAAACGTGCCGAACGTGGATCAGGTGTATTTGATAATTTCTTCAATCGAGGTCGCACCGTCAAAGATGGCGCGAAGACCGTCGTCGCGCAACGTGCGCATGCCCTGTTCGAGGGCTTTTTGTTTGATCACCATCGTGGAGGCGCGCTCCACGACGAGATCGCGAACGGCCTCGCTCATACGCAGCCACTCGTAAACGCCCATACGTCCCTTGTAGCCGGTGTTGCTGCAATGTTCGCAGCCCTTGCCGAAGAAGAACTCACGATTACCGATATCAACCGGATCAATCCCAAGTTGTTGCAGAAGAGCAGCCGGTGGCTCGTAGGGAGTGCGGCAGCTCTTGCAGATGCGACGCACCAGACGTTGGGCCAGCACGGCCTCCAGCGACGAGGCAATCAGGAAGGGTTCGACGCCCATGTCCACGAGACGCGTCACCGCACCTGGAGCATCGTTGGTGTGGAGGGTGGACAACACCAAGTGACCCGTAAGCGATGCCTGAATGGCGATCTGCGCCGTCTCCAAGTCGCGGATTTCGCCCACCATGATCACGTCGGGATCTTGGCGGAGGAACGAGCGCAGGGCGGCGGCAAACGTAAGGCCCACGGCATGGTTCACCGGAACCTGCATGATGCCTTCGATTTCGTATTCCACCGGATCCTCTGCCGTGAGCAGCTTGAGGTCCGCGGTATTGATGACGCGAAGTGCGGAGTAAAGCGTGGTCGTCTTGCCGGAACCCGTCGGGCCCGTGACGATGAAGATGCCGTTCGGGCGCTTGATGATCTCGTTGATGCCTTCAAACACGTCGGTCGGCATGCCGAGGGCGGCGATATCGAGCTGGACCGCCGATTGGTCGAGGACGCGCAACACCACCGATTCACCGAACTGTGTCGGCAACGTGGATACGCGCAAGTCGACCGAACGACCGCCCAAGGTCAGCTTGATACGTCCGTCCTGAGGAATGCGGCGTTCAGCGATGTTCAGTGCGGCCAACACTTTCACGCGTGAAGTGATGGGCAACGCGAGATGCTTGGGCGGCGGCGCCATTTCATAGAGCGCGCCGTCGATGCGGTAACGGATTTTGAATTCGTGTTCGAAGGGTTCGAAATGGATGTCGGATGCCTTGTCTCGAATCGCCTGGCCGATGACCAAGTTCACGAAACGGACGATCGGAGTCTGGCCGGCCATCGACTCGAGGTCGTGCTCGGACAGTTCTTTTTCGCCACCGTTGGCACCGTCATGATCGTCACTCGACATCTCCTTGAGGAGGTCGTCGATGGTGGCGTCGTCCTCGCCATAGTGAAGCTTGAGCAGCCCGTCCACGCGGCCGGGATCGGCCACGACCAGACGAACGTCTTTGCCCAGGGCAAAGGTAAGGTCGTCGATGACCTGGCTGTTGAACGGATCGACCACCAGCAGGTCGATGCTTTGAGCGTCCACGCGCAAGGGCACGACACCATACATGCGGGCGAGGCTGCCCTGGACGGCGCCGACCACCTCGGCTGGAATGTCACCTGCGTGGCCTTCCAGATACTCGAGGCCGAGATGCTCCGCGATTTTACGCAGCAGAGTGCTTTTCTCAACGAGTCCCATTTCAATGAGTAGATCGGCCACGGGTTTGCCGGTGGCTTTGTGCTCCTCGTTGAGATCGTTAAGGGTGTTGAGCGCGACCAGATGATGGTCGCGGCAGAGTTCCAAAATGGCCTGACTGTGGCTTTCGAACATAGGGTAACCGGCGTGAGCCGACGAGGGGGAAAGCGATTGCGTTGAGAGTGGTTAGAGTTGGCGAAGTTGTGCTCCCATCGCGAGGAGTTTCTCGCGCATGACCAAGGGATCCTGGGCTTTGTCGAGAGCCTCGTCAGGGGTGACGAGATCACGATTGACCAGGCTCATGAGATGGGCGTCGAGGGTGATCATACCCAAGCTGGCCCCGGTCTGAATATCGGAGGAAATACGGAAGGTCTTGTTTTCGCGGATGAGCGAAGAAATCGAGGTGGTATTCACCATGATTTCATAACTGGCGATGCGTCCGCCGCCGATTTTCTTGCAGAGCACCTGGGAGATGACCGCCACAATGGACGACGCGAGCTGCGTGCGGATCATGTCCTTCATGTTTGCGGGAAACGCATCCACGATACGGTCGATGGTCTTGGCGGCGCCGTTGGTGTGCAACGTGCCAAACACCAAGTGACCGGTTTCGGCCGCGCTGATCGCCGCCTCGATCGTCTCGAGGTCGCGCATTTCACCCACGAGAATGATATCGGGATCCTGACGAAGCGCCCGCCGGATGGCCTCTGAAAAGCTGGGCACATCCACACCGACTTCACGCTGGGTGACGATACAGTGTTTGTGCGGATGATAATACTCGATCGGATCCTCGATGGTGATGATGTGGCCGTCGCGGGTTTCGTTGATGTAATTGATCATCGCCGCGAGCGTGGTCGACTTGCCCGATCCAGTCGGGCCGGTCACCAGCATAAGGCCGCGCGGACGATAGAGAAGCTCGCGCACTTTGTCGGGAATGCCGATTTCGCGCAGACTGAACATCTTGTTCGGGATCTGGCGAAGCACCATGCCGTAGTTGCCCTTCGCCTTGAGAACACTCACGCGAAGACGGGCCTTCTCCAGGTAGGCAAAGCCGAAATCGGAGCCGCCGTTCAGCTTCACGTTCTGCTGGTGGTTGTCCGGCGTGATCGAGAGCATGAGCTTCTCGGTGTCGGCCGGAGTAAGCAAAGGGCCGTCGATCGGCACCATGCTGCCGCTCAAGCGGAGGGTCGGCGGCTGGCCAACCTGGAGGTGCAGGTCGGAGGCGCCCTGATCCACCACCAGCTCCAGCAGATCGTTCATTTCGTAGCTCATAGCGGCGAGTAGCAGGAAGCAGGCTTAGCTGGCGTCACCGACGGTGATCGAAACGACTTCATCAATCGTAGTCATGCCGGAGAGCACCTTGCGAACGCCGTCTTCACGCATCGTGCGCATGCCGAGCGAACGGGCTTTGTCGCGCAGTTTGGCGGTGCCGACGTTGTCATAAATCATGCGCTGGATCTCTTCGTTCACGACGAACATCTCGAAAATACCGGCGCGGCCGCGGTAGCCGGTGCCGTTACAGTTCTGGCAACCCTCACCCTGCATGAACGTCGCGGTGGCGGCTTGCTGCGGCGTGATGTTAAGAGAGCGCAGTTCGTTCGAGTCGGGCGTATACGGTTTCTTGCACTGCTTGCAGATTTTGCGCGTAAGACGCTGGGCGACCGCCGCACGCAACGAAGTGGAAACCAGGAACGGTTTAACACCGATATCGATGAGGCGCGTGATCGCACCGGGAGCATCGTTGGTGTGCAGCGTGGAGAACACCATATGACCGGTCAGCGAGGCGTTGATGGCAATTTCCGCCGTCTCCAAATCTCGAATTTCACCCACCATCACGATATTCGGAGCCTGACGTAACATGGCGCGAAGCGCCGAGGCGAAGGTCATGCCCACATCGTGACGGACCGGCACTTGGTTGATACCGGCGAGCACATACTCGACCGGGTCTTCCACCGTGATGATCTTGCGGTCGGACTTATTGATGAAGTGGAGACATGAATACAGCGTCGTGGTCTTGCCGGAGCCGGTCGGACCCGTGACGAGCATGATACCGTCGGGCAGCGCAATCAGTCGTTCCACGATGGCCTGGTCATCACTGAAGAAGCCGAGCTCGGGCAGACCGAGCTGGAGGCCGTCTTTGTCGAGAATACGCATGACGATGCTCTCGCCGTGCGCGGTGGGCAGCGAGGACACGCGCAAGTCGATTTGCTTGCCTGTCATGTTGATCTGGATACGGCCGTCCTGCGGAATGCGTTTTTCGGCAATCGAGATATTAGCCATGATCTTCAGACGTGAGATCATGGAAAGCTGCAGGCGCTTCGGCGGGTTCTCGATTTCGAGTAGCACGCCGTCGATGCGGTAGCGGACGCGGAAACGCTTTTCGAGCGGCTCCAAATGGATGTCGGAAGCGCGGCGCTGGATCGCCTCCAGAATGATCTGGTGAACCAGCTTGATGATCGGCGCATCGCCTTCCTCGACGGACGGCATGCCATCGACGGCCACGGTCGTTACGCCCGCAGCCTCGGCTCCGGTGACGGAAAATTCGCCGAGCATGGCATCGAGTTCATCGGCATCCTTGCCGTAGAAACGCTCGATGACGTGCTTGATTTCGCTAGCGGGTGCGACGGACGGCTCGATGTTGAGCTTGAGCATGTGGCCCAGACTGTCGATCGCGTCGACATCAAGCGGGTCACTGATGGCGAGCTGCAACGAACCGCCATCTTTGGAAATCGGGAATACCGTGTAGCGCACGGCCAGCGCGCGGGGCACCAAGGCCATCGCCTCGGCACTGGGAACGCGCAACGCGGCCAAGTCCACCATGGGCATGCCAAATTCGTCGGCCAGCAGCTTGCTCAGCTGGCGGGCCTCGACCAGCTTGCTGGCGATCAGAATATCGAAGAGCTTGGGCGGAGCGGTGGTCAGATCGGTGTGAGCAGCGATGCGCTGGTTGGCTTCATCGATCTGGGCTTGAGTGAGCACGCCCTTGTCAAGGGCGAGCTGTATGACGAAATCGTCGGCGGAAGTCACGTTGGGGAGGGGGCGTTAGGCCGATCAGGGTAGTTGTCGGGTAATTACAGGGAGAGTGAACTAGCGGCTCAGGCTCATGAGGAATTCCGCGTTTGTTTTGGTTTTCTTCAAGCGTTGAATTAACATGTCCATCGCTTCGACGGGAGGAATGCCCTGCATCGCCCGGCGCAAACCGTATACACGAAGCATTTCCTCGGGGTGATAAATGAGCTCTTCTTTGCGTGTGCCGGAGCGATCAATGTTGATCGCAGGGAAGATACGTTTGTCGGACAAGCCGCGGTCCAGATGGAGCTCCATGTTGCCCGTGCCTTTGAACTCTTCGAAAATAACTTCGTCCATGCGGCTGCCGGTATCGATCAGCGCAGTGCCAATAATCGTGATACTGCCGCCGCCTTCGATATTACGGGCCGAACCAAAGAAGCGTTTGGGCTTCTGAAGCGCGGTCGCCTCGACACCACCGGACATGATTTTGCCGGAGTTGGCCGCGAGAGCGTTGTAGGCGCGCGCCAGACGGGTGATCGAGTCGAGCAGGATCACGACATGCTCGCCTTGTTCGACCAGGCGGCGTGATTTCTCGATGACCATCTCCGCAGCGTGCACATGGCTCTCGGGAGCCTCGTCAAACGTGGAACTGACCACCTCGCCCTTGGTGTGACGTTTGAAATCGGTCACTTCCTCGGGACGTTCATCGATGAGCAGCAGGATGAGTTTTTTATCAGGGAAGTTGTGCGAAATGGAGTTCGCGATGTTTTGCAGCAGCACCGTTTTGCCCGTGCGGGGCGGAGCCACCAGCAAGCCGCGCTGACCAAAGCCGATCGGCGTGAGCAGATCGACCGCGCGCATCGAGATGTCTTTATGAATCTCGGGCGCTTCCAAAAGAATACGCTGGAGCGGATAATAAGGAACGAGCTCCTCGAAGGGCGTGAGCCTGGACACCTCGTCGGGCGCCTTGCCCATGACGGTCTTTACACCCACGACCGCCGCGCAACGATCGCCCGACTGCGGGGACTGCACGATCACTTCAACGTGGTGGCCGCGCTTGAGAACGTAACGCTTGATTAGCGACTCCGGGAGGTAGGTGCTTTCCGGATACAGACGATAATTCGCCTGCTCGTGAACGATAAAGCCGTGACCTTTGTCCGTGAGCTCGACCAGTCCGCGGTCGACGATGGGAATCTGTTTCTCCGCGGCGTGAATAAAAATCGCCTCCAACATCTGCAGACGGTTGAGCGTGCCTTCAAACGGAACATCCAGCTTGCGGGCGTAGGCAGTCAGCTCAAACAGGCTGAAGGAGAACAGCTGGTCGATCTGGATGGGCGCTGCGCCATTGCCCGTAAGCAGGGAGGCCGCCAGCGTATCCAACGCGACCTGATCTTCAAAGCGCGCCGGGTCAGGCAGGTCACCATAGTGCTGCGGAGCGAGCACGGGAGGCGCCGGCTGCGGGGGATGTTGCGGGTGTCCACCCGAACGACCTCCACCGCCACCACCGCTATTTTGATGCTTATCCTTCCACTTGTTCTTCTTGTCCTTTTTGCGCTTCCACCAAGGACCCCGATCATCTTCGGGGGCTCCGCCGACCCCGCCCTGCCCTTGTTGAAACCCACCCTGCGGCGCAGAGCCTTCGTGGCCACGATCAGCAGACGGGGCAGAGTCCTGCGATTGAGGCTCGGCTGATGTCGCGCCAGAGGACTCAAAACTATTTTGTTGTGCGTCTGATGCCGCAGCCGCGGCACGCTCAGACGACGGCACGAAGACCGGACGCTCGGCCGGCGGTGTCGGTGCGGGCGCAGGCGCGTCAAAGTGCACCGGAGCAGCAACCGCCTCGCGCACCGGTTCGGGAGCACGGTAAGGCTCGGGAGCCGGGGACGAGGTGGGTTCAAACAAGCTCGGCTCGCGGACGCTCTCCGACTTGGCAGAGGCCTTGGGCGACTTGGGCTTGGTCACCCGCGTTTTCTTCGGGGCGTCGGCGCTTGCGGCGCGAGGCGCACGCTTGGTCGTTTTCTTAGGTTTACCTGCGCCGGTTTCGGCGGAGGCGTTCAAATCGGATTCAGCCATTTGTGGAAAAAAAGAGGGACAAAAAATCAACCGGCCCGAAACCGCTTTTCAGCGAACACCGGACAACCGGGCCGCCAAGTGGTTCACCTGAAGGCGAAGCGCCTCGGGAGTGCCATCGTTGGACAAGATAAAATCGGCTTTTTCTAGT
Source organism: Rariglobus hedericola (assembly GCF_007559335.1). Lineage (NCBI taxonomy): Bacteria > Pseudomonadati > Verrucomicrobiota > Opitutia > Opitutales > Opitutaceae > Rariglobus > Rariglobus hedericola. The sequence continues at coordinate 266,163 of NZ_VMBG01000001.1, read as the reverse complement.
TTCTGAGCCAAGGGCAATTGCTTGGAAATTCGCTGCTCGGCGAGCGATTGGGGAATTCCGCGCTCAATCAACCGGACAAGCTGATTGGCCGACGATGTCGATACGCATACGGTAAAATCAAACCAATTTTCCAAACCTTGTTCGAAAAGCAGGGGGGTTTCGATCGCCCAATCCGCCGCAGGGTCGGCAGCCATCAGCTCTTGCCAGCGGTTATATACCATGGGATGCAACAATTTCTCCAGCCATACGCGGTCTTCATCGTTGCCAAAAACATACCGCGCCAACTCCGCCCGCTGCACTTCGTTCTGCGCATTCACCACATCGGGAAACTTTGCTTTGATCAGGCCGACCACCGCCGGATCGGTCAGCAAGTCCTCGCGCACGATGCGATCGGAATCAATCCGCCGAAAACCCGCCTCTTCAAAGAAGCGCATCGCGGTGGATTTCCCCCCGCCCATACCGCCGGTAATTCCCAATATCATCGTGGAGTCGGTGAATAGTTGAATACGAAGATTGGGCTTGCGCGCGCATTCCGCAAATCATTACTCACAGCTCGCTTCGCCATAGTTTTGCGTAACTCCACTTCCTCGTAAAACCGGCCGGACCACGACATGCCTCTCACGACTGACACCACGCGCGCAGAGTCTGTCACCGAAGCCATCCTTGATGCCACTCGCACTCTGTTTCCCGGTGCATCCGAAACGTTCACCTGCGAGCTTTTGGCCGGAGTTCAAAAACTCTTCACTGGCGGTTATCTAGATTACCAAGCCAACGACCTGAGCTATCACGATTTCCGTCATACTCTGCAGGTCACGGTGGCTTATGTGGATTTGTTCGCCGCACGTCAGACTTCCGGTGAAACACCGTTCACCCACCGCCAGTTCGAACTGGGTCTCGCCACCGCCCTTTTACACGACAGCGGCTATCTAAAACTCCGTTCAGATCGCCTCGGCACTGGTGCCAAATACACGTTTTGCCACGTTCTGCGCAGCTGCGCTCTGAGCGCGTCTTATTTACCCACCCTGGGCCTCAAGATCGACGAAATCGACACCGTGCTCGGCGCGATTCGCTGCACCGGCCCTTCGACGACCGGCATGAAACTCCGTTTCAACCGGCGCGACGATCATGTGCTCGCCAGTATGGTGGCCACCGCCGACTACCTCGGGCAAATGGCTGCGGACGACTACCCCGATGAGCTGGAGCTGTTGTTCAACGAATTCGCCGAGTCCGACGCATTCCTCGGACTGCCTTCCTCCCAGCGTGTATTCAAATCCCCCGCACAACTCATCGCGGGAACTTCTCTATTCTGGGAAAAAGTCGTGAGGCCCAAACTGGAAAACGACTTCCTCGGCGTTTACCGGTTCCTCACTCAAGCCGACGGCACTCACCCCTACATCGACGCGGTAGAACGCAACCTCGGTGAGATCGCGCGCCGGCACTCCGTCGCAGCGATTTAATCAGCCATGCTTGCGACGATTTCCTCCGCCGCACTGCAAGGCATCGACGCGGAATTGGTCCATGTGGAGGTGAACTCCGGTGAAAGCGGCGACCCTAAACTCATTTTGGTTGGCCTGCCCGATGCCGCCGTCAAGGAGTCTGACGACCGCGTGGTCTCGGCCCTCAGCAACAGCGGGTTCAAGTCACCTCGCACCCGCACGACCATCAATCTCGCCCCCGGTCACCTGCGTAAAGAAGGCCCGTTCTACGATCTCCCCATCGCCCTCGGCATCCTGCTCGCGACCGAACAAATCAACGCCCCCGGCATCGACGATTATCTGATCGCCGGCGAACTCAGCCTCTCCGGCGCCACCCGCCCTGTGCGTGGCGCCCTCGCCCTCGCCCGTCTCGCAAAAAAACTGGGCAAACGCGGCGTCCTGCTCCCGCCCGTATCCGCCGAGGAAGCCGCCCTCGTCGATGGAGTTGCTTCCTACCCCGTCAAATCCCTCGACCAAGCCGTGCGTTTTTTAAGCGGTGAACTCGCCTTGGAGCCCATCCCCCATGCGGCGAGCATCAGCATCGAGGCCGGTCCCGACATGTCGTCGGGTGACTTTGCCGAGATCAAGGGCCAGCACGCACTCCGCCGCGCTATCGAGGTGTCCGCCGCCGGTGAACATAATCTGATCATGATCGGGCCGCCCGGCAGCGGAAAATCAATGGTCGCGAAACGCATCCCGACCATCCTCCCCTCACCCACGCTCGATGAATCACTGCAGATTCTCAGCATCCACTCCGCAGCCGGACAAACCTTGAGCGGCGGCGGAGCCCCTGTCTTCGGCCGCCGTCCCGTGCGCTCGCCACACCACACCATTTCCGATGTTGGCCTCCTCGGCGGCGGCACCGTTCCCGGGCCCGGCGAAATCTCCTTGGCGCACAATGGCGTGCTGTTTCTCGACGAGCTCCCCGAGTTCAAACGCAGCGCCCTCGAAGTCCTCCGACAACCGCTCGAGGACGGTCACGTCACCATCTCACGCAGCGCTGGAAAAGTGACGCTGCCGTGCAGCTTCATGCTTGTCGCAGCCATGAACCCCTGCCCGTGCGGCTACCTCGGCGACCCGCGTCACGAATGCCGATGCTCGCCCGCGCAGATCCAGCGTTACCGCGCCCGCATCAGCGGCCCGCTGCTTGATCGCATCGACCTGCACATCGAGGCGCCCGCGCTATCGATCAACGAACTGCGCACCGAGCAACCCGCCGAGTCGTCGGCCGATATCCGCGCCCGCGTGCAGGCCGCCCGCGAACGCCAGCTCGCCCGCTTCGCCGGCACCCGCACCACCGCCAACGCCCGCATGACCCACGCGCAAATCCGCGCGCACTGCGTCATTGATTCGTCTCTCGGCGACCTGCTCCAGCAGGCGATGGAACAGCTATCGCTCTCCGCACGTGCCTACGACCGCATCTTGAAAGTTGCCCGCACCATCGCCGACCTCGCCGCCTCTGACCGCATCGAGGCCCCACACTTACTCGAAGCCATCCAATACCGCAGCCTCGACCGCAACCTGTTCTACTAAGCAGGCCGACTACGTCAGGTTCACCGGATCCACATCGAGCACTTGCGTGATGTCATCAGGCCATGCAAAGGCCGTGCGCAACGCATTCAAATCGGCGATCACCCGGGTCACGCCGTTCGTGAAATACCAGACCTGATACCGATACTCATCCTTGATTTTTTCGATGGGCGACGGCGATGGACCGCGCAGCTCGACGCGACCGGCCAGCTCTTTTTCCACGTGCCGCGCCCACTGCTCCGTAAAGAACTTGAGCTTCTCTTCGCTCGGTCCGCGAAACAAGTGATGGATCAGGTGCCGATACGGCGGATAACGAAAATCTTTCCGCATCTTCAACTCGCTGGCAGCGAAACCTTCGAAGTCCGCATGCCGTGAAAACTGAATCGCCTCGGCCTGGGGCGTGAACGTTTGCACCACGACTTCGCCCGCGCGATCTCCTCGCCCGGCGCGACCCGCCACTTGCACGAGCAATTGGAAAGTCCGTTCATTGGCGCGAAAATCCGGGATGTGCATCGAGATGTCCGCATCGATCAGGCCCACGAGCGTAACGTTGGGAAAATCGAGTCCCTTCGCGATCATCTGCGTGCCGATCAGGATATCGATTTTACCCGCGCGAAAATCCGACAGGATTTCACGGAATCGATTCTTCTTCGACATGGTGTCAGTATCCATGCGTTCGAGACGCGCCTTCGGCAGCACGCGGCGCACCGCCTCCTCGACCCGCTGCGTGCCCATGCCTTTCCAACGAATTTCGGGCGCACCGCAGGCCGGACACCGAGCCGGCGCCACCGCCTCTTGTCCGCACAGGTGGCAACGCAACTTCTCGTCACTCCGATGGTAGGTCATCGTGATGCTGCAATGCGGACACTCCTCCACATGCCCGCACTTGGTGCACTGCATCGACGGCGAATAGCCGCGGCGGTTGAGAAACAAAATCGTCTGCTCCCTTTTCTCAAAACGCGCGTGCATGGCATCGACGAGCTTGCGCGAGAGTGACGTGAACCCGCGCTGGCGCACGATCTCGACCCGCATATCCACGATATCAATGTGCGGCAATTTGCGCGCATCCACGCGCTCCGGCAGACCGATCAACCGATACTTCCCGGCCTGCGCATTCGAGTAACTTTCCAACGACGGCGTCGCCGAGCCGAGCAGGCACAACGCGTTGTTCAACTTGGCCCGCATCACCGCGACATCGCGGCCATGGTAACGCGGCGTCTCGTCCTGCTTGTAAGCGGGTTCATGCTCCTCATCGACAATGATGAGCTTCAGGTTTTGCACCGGAGCAAAGATCGCCGAACGCGCGCCGACCACGATTTTAGATTCACCCGTCGCCAGAGAGAGCCAGCCGTCGAGTCGCTCGCCTTCACTCAGGTGACTGTGCCAGACCATGCATTTATGGCCGGGCGCGATGGCTTCGAGGCGCCCGCGCAACCGCGACACCGTCTGTGGCGTTAGCGCCACTTCAGGCACGAGAAAAATCACGCCGCCACCCACGGCGAGCGCATCATGCATCGCGCGCAAATAGACCTCCGTCTTGCCCGATCCGGTCACGCCGTGAAGCAGCGTGACGACAAATTTATTCTCGGCCAACGTCGCTGCGATCGTATCAACCGCCGTTTGCTGGCCCGGGTTAAGATTGTGCGGTTGCGAAGCAACGACTTCGCCCGTCGACCAGTCGTCGGTGTAGGCGATACGTTCGACGCGCCGGTTTTCTTCGAGCACGAGTCCGCGTTTAACGAGCGCGGCGACAACTGCGGCCGTCGCCCCCAACCGTCCTATTACCAAAGATTTTTTCTGAGGCTTAAACTGCTGGGCGAGGAACTGGTAAAGTTTGCTCTGCGCCGGCGCGCGTTTCATCAAAGCAGCCAGTTCATCGGCAGGAATCACCCGGGCGATGGAGAGCAGTTTTTCCTGTTTGATGTTGGCCGCGTTGCGCACGGCGGCCGGCAACATCGTCTCGATAATCGAGTCGTGCTTCGCGGCGTAGTAACTCGACATCCAGCGCGCCAGACTGAGCAAATCCGGAGGCAGCGCCGGGAACGGATAAACCACGTCGGCCAGGGGCTTGAGACGGCTCACGGGGAAATCCACCGGCTCGCTAAACTCCGCGACGATTCCGAGGAGCAGGCGGTTCATGATCGGAATCCGCACCAGGGAGCCGATGGCGATTTGCGCGCGCAACGATTCCGGCACCTTGTAGTGCAGGAGCTTGTCAAAGCCCGCGAGGGGATGCACGCCAACCGTCATAAGCAGTGGTTGATGAACCCCCGTCCGCCACCCTGCAAGCGCGCCGACCACGAATTTAAGCATCCGACGAACCAGTTGACAGCTTCCACCACCCCACCGACATTTTGCCTGTGAGTAACGACGCGGCCCGCGAAAAATTCAGAGATTACCTCGCCCGAAAAGGTCTCCGCATGACCAACCAGCGCCTCGCCATTTTCGAGGCGGCGTTCGCGCGCAAGGAACACTTTACCGCCGAGGAACTCCTCGATCACGCACGTGCCATCGATGACTCCGTGTCGCGTGCCACCGTTTACCGCACGCTGCCGATCATGACCGAGAGCGCTTTGCTGCGTGAGGTCGATATCGGCACCAACATCAAATACTACCTGCCCATCTCGACCAATAACGCGCAGGTCGCGCAGGTCATCTGCGTGGATTGCGACAAGATTTTCGAGATCAGCGCCCCGTTCATGGAGTGGTATGGCAGCACCGTTTCCACCAAATTGGGACTGACCCCCGTCACCCAGCGACTTCAGGTCAGCGCTCATTGCAACGCCCTCAAGCAATCGGGCGGCTGCAAAAACCACGCTTAAATCGCACATGTCCCGCAAAGAAGATCCCGCCTTCGACATCGCCTTCTACGAATCCGTGCTCAAGCGCGAGCCGGGCTACGAAGATGTGATCGAACTGCTCGGCGGTCTCTACACGAAAACCGGTCGCATTGCCGATGGCCTCAAGATGGACCGCAAGCTCGTCCGTCTTCAGCCCGACAACGCCACCGCCCGCTACAATCTCGCCTGCAGCCTCGCTCTCAGCAAACGCCGGTCCGACGCCCTTCGCGTGCTCGGTGAAGCCATCCATCTCGGCTACACCGACTATGATTGGATGTCGCACGACCCCGATTTGGAGAGTTTGAAAAACGTCCGCGAATTCAAAGCGCTGTTATCGCAGCTCAAGCCCCAGAGCTGAGCCGGTTACCGCCTGCCATTTTTCCCGCCATGCCTGTTCTCGATTACGAGCCCCTCGTCCTCCTCCCGCGTTCGGCCCCGCCGAAGCTTACGCCCATTCAGGAGGAAATCCTCGCGCTCAAACGCGAACGCAACGCCGTCATCCTGGCCCACAACTACCAGATCGAGGCCATCCAGCAGGTCGCCGATTACGTCGGTGATTCCCTTGGTCTGTCGTATCAGGCACAGGCCGCGCAGGCCGACGTGATTCTCTTCTGCGGCGTCCACTTCATGGCTGAAACCGCCAAGATCGTGAACCCCGCGCGCACGGTTTTGCTGCCCGACATCGACGCCGGTTGCTCACTCTCCGACTCCTGCCCCGACGATCGTCTCGCCGCCTACAAAGCCGCCAATCCCAACGTTTACGTCGTCGCTTACATCAACTGTTCCGCCGGCGTGAAAGCGCTGAGCGACGTGATCGTCACCAGCGGCAACGCCGTCAAAATCGTCAACCAAATCCCCGCCGACAAAGACATCCTCTTCGTCCCCGACCAGAATCTCGGCCAGTGGGTTTCCCAGCAGACCGGCCGCAAGATGCGCCTGTGGCCCGGCAGCTGTTACGCACACGTCATGTTCACGACGCAGGCCGTGGAAAAAGTCCGCGCCAAATTCCCCAACGCGCCCGTCGTCGCCCATCCCGAGTGCACGCAAGCCGTGCGCGATCTCGCCGACGAGGTTTGCTCCACCGAGCTCATGGTGAAATTCGCCAAGGAAACCCCCGCCACCGAGATCATCGTCGTCACCGAGAGCGGCATGCTGCACCGCCTGCGCAAAGAAGTTCCGCACAAGACCTTCATCGCCGGCCCAACCGATTCTTGCGCCTGCAACGACTGCCGTTTCATGAAGATGAACACCATCGAGAAGGTCCGCGATGCGTTGAAAAACCTGTCGCCCGTCATCGATGTGCCGGAAGCCATCCGCACCGCCGCGCTCGTTCCGATCCAACGCATGCTGGACTGGAGCAAGCGCTGATCCTCAGCGCACGCCGAACACGAGCTGCAGCATTGTGTCGAGATCACGGCCCGGCGTGTATTCGCCGCGTCGTGACACCGCGATGGACTTGCAGCGAAAGCGCTTGATTGCATCGGCATCGACCTCCGACAACCGGATCTCGTTTGCACGAAACCCGATCACGTCAGTCGCCGCCAGCGGAGTCCACGAAAACGGAATCCCTGTGGCGTTGACCTTCATTTCCCAACCCGCCACGCCGCCCATCGGCACGGGGGTCGTCAGCAGTTCAGGATACCGTTGCACGAAATCCGGCGTGCGCGTGGTGGCGATGCGCACACGGGCCACCGCAGGAAGCTGCGCAAAATATTCGGTGAAGTTATTTACGCGACGCGCACGAAATTCGTTAAAGAAATCCAGCGCGTTCACGGCCATGAGATTCATGCCGTTGTAAAGCCCCTGCTCGTTGGGACTGCCGAACTTTTTCCAGTCATACCACGACTGGAACTGCCGCGTCATCATCAGACCGATTTCGTAATGCAGGTGGGCGCGATCCTTGGGAATCGCATAGCCGCCCGCCGAACGCCCCATCGTGGCAATCACCTGTCCGCGCTGCACCGTGTCCCCCGGGTTTAATCCCACGGAGACCGCGCTGAGATGCGCGTAAAGCGTATACACCGCCGGTTTCAAGTCGGGGTGCTCGATCACAATATACCGACCGTAACTGCTCTCGCCTGAGCGTTTGTTGATGTGCCTCACCACACCCGTCATCGTGGCAAACACATCATCCGTCGGCTCGCCCTTCCGGTCGCGCGATACCGGCTTTAAATCCACGCCTTCGTGAAACTGCCCGCCACCGCTGCGCGCGCAGCCGAAAAGCCCGGACGTCACCTCCCCGGAAACTGTCGGCTGCACGTAAGCATCGATCGGCTTACCCTCGAGATAAGCCGTATTGGGCGTAGGCCACACTAACTCGATGCGCGGGCCCGCCGCGAATACCGCCAGCGGACACAAAAAAATCAACCAACCCGAAACACATCCGGCCATTCCTTACTTCTCCTTGGAAATGCGGCGCTGAATTTCGATGGCCGTCTCATTCATTTTTTTCACGATTGCGGGCAATTCCTCTTCGGGAATTGCTGCGAAAACCGCGATCGATCCGGTATTGAACGCACGATCGATCATACGGGCGCCCACCGGCTTTCCACCAATGAACAGCACCAGTCGCTTGCCCTGGTTATTGCCCGTAAAACGATAGACATCCCGCGAAGCATCACCCGTAAGGTTAAAGACGATAAAGGTGCCGAGATCCGACTTCGCCAGTTCTACACTGACATAATCGAACTCGGTCACGACCGGTTTGTTGTTCACCACAATCTGCACTCCGCTCACCGGAAGGGTCACCGAGGCAAACGCATCGCCTTCGCTGGCCTCAACGAGGAACCGCGCCATTACCATGTCCTCATCCTTCATCTTCTTTGTGCTGCTGTTACAGCCTGCCACTGCCAGCAGGGCAGCCAGCATCAGAATAAAAAAAGAAGAACGCAGGGGGTGTTTCATATAAAATAAAAATACGGTCGGAGAAATTCGCCGAACCTCACCCTGTGCCGGACGACATGAACTTGGCAAGGACCGAGGCGCACGACCTCACGCCTCGGCAGCTTCGGAAAACGCCTGCATCAGTTCGCCGCCCACCGTATCCGCGATCAACCGGCCGCGTGTCGTCAGCCGCAGATGGTCGTCCTTCACTACCGCGACCTCCGCATCGGTCAGCCGTGCAATCTCGGCTGAGACCGCATCCCATGGCGCGGACGGGAAACGGCCGCGCAACGCCCCGAGGTCAACCCCTGCATTCATCCGCACGCCAAAAATCAGCGCATCCTCGGCCAGCAGCGCCGGCGTGAGCTGCACCCGGTCCTCGGTCACCCGTTCGCCCCGGGAGACGAGTTCCTGCCATTTGACCAGATCCGCCACATTTCCTCCGCGCCAGCCCGCGTGTTGCGAGGCGGCCGACGGCCCCAGTCCGGCCCACTCGTGCATGCGCCACGTATTCAAGTTATGGAGGCACGCATGACCTGATCGTGCGAAATTCGACACTTCATATTGGACGTAACCCGACTCCTCCAACCGCGCCCAAGTCGTTTCGTAGAGCCGCGCCTCGTGCTCGACGTCGAGCTTCACCTGTCCCTTGGACAACTTCACCCAGAGTTTCGTGTCCTCTTCGAAGGTGAGGCAATACGTCGAAAGATGATCCGGCGCCAATGCCAGTGCTTCGCCCAGATCAGCCAGCCATGCCGCTTCGTCCTGCCCGGGCAAAGCGAACATCAGGTCGATGTTCACACTCGCGAAATTCGCCGCACGGATGCGCTCGTAAGCACGGAAAATTTGCTCGCGCGTGTGCTGGCGCCCCAATCCGTCGAGCAACTCCGGTTGAAATGATTGTGCCCCCATCGAGATACGCGTGACCCCGATTTCTTTCAACGCCTCCAGTCGCGCCTCGGTCACGGAAGCCGGTGCCATTTCCACCGTCCACTCCGTCGCCCCGCCGCCAAGCCGTGCGCTCACGATGTTCCCCAACCGGCGGATATCCTGCGGAGACAGCAGCCCAGGGGTGCCTCCACCCCAGAAAACCGTTTCGATCCGGCGACCGTCCCAGGCGACCAAGGCCGCCTCATCGGCCATCGCTTTCATATATTGATCGATACCATCTGCCGTTGGCGTGGTCTGGTAAAACGCACAGAAATCGCACGTCGATGCGCAAAACGGAACATGCACGTAAAGCCCAAGCGGACCGTGTTGACCTGATTGCCGCACCGCAGAATTGATTTCGCTCATTGCCAAGATCAGGCGTTTCTGTTGCGTATCCACGGACTTTTAAATCAGAAAATCCCAATGCAAAACACCCGCTTTATTCGCGCCAAATCCCTTCTCCTCGCGCTTAGCGCCTTGGTCGGTCTCGTTTCCCTGACCGGTTGCAACCACGCCATCACCAATCTCACGCCCAGCGTGCTGGCGGAAAACCCCTCGCAGATCTACACGATCTCCACCCGCGTAAAGCCCGATGCCCCCGAGGTCGTCCCCGGCAGCCTGCTCGTCCGCATCATCATCGACGGCCAGAGCTTCGACATGAAAAAGAGCGCCCTCGGCCGCGACATCTATGAATTCGAGTATCAACTCCCCGCCGGTCGCGCCGAAATCGCCTATTATTTCCTGATTAACTACAAGTATGTCCATCAGGGCGTCGTTAACGCCCGAGAGGAGTTCTCCGACGTCGTCCGCAGCAATATCGTTGGTCGCTACGTTCTCTCCCTGGAAACCAACCGTGGTCCCGTCGGCGCCCGCATCAGCGTCCTTGGCCGCGGTTTCACCGCTCAGGACACCGTGACCTTCGACGGCACCTCCGCCCGCACCGTTTACGACTCCCCCACTTCGATCAGCTTCTTCGTCCCCGCCGTCGAGTCCGGTCGCAACTACAAGGTCGAGATCGCCGGCGCCAACGGCACTTCCGCCGTCGGCACCTTCCGCGTCGATTCCACCGCCCTCACAGTTTCGCCCACCTCGCTCGCCCTTACCCGCGGCCAGGTTCAGGAGCTCACCTTCACCCTGACCACGCCCGCCCCCACCGGCGGCCTGCTCCTGGATGTCACCACCGACGCTCCCGACAGCGTGATCATGCCCGAAGTCGTCGTCCCCGCCGGCTCCACCAGCGCCACGGTCAGCATCACCGGCGGCAAGCCCGGTTCCGGCAGCCTCTTCCTCAAGGGCTTCGGCGAAGGCGAAATCGCCGTTCCCGTAACCGTCAAGTAAGCGCACGTCGCTTCTTCAGAAAAGGCCGGCCTCTCAAGGGCCGGTCTTTTTTGTGCCTGTGCCCGAGCCGGTATTATCACCGTTTAATTATTCCAACACGACGACGACTGGACGGTGATCGCTCGCCTTCCCGACTTCCGGCGAGTCCTGAATCCGTCCGGCTCCACCGAGCACCCGAGGCAGCAAACCCGCTGAAACCAGCACGTGATCCACGCGTGAATAAGAATCGTCCTTCCGGAAAAAGTGCGACCACACATGGCCGCGTTCATCCGCCGCCGGCAGCCAGGTCGTGATCGGGGTCTCGCCGCGTTCCAACATCGCCCGCACCGGACGCGCGGTCCGTCCGTCGTTAAAATCCCCGACAATCAAAAACCGCGCCGTATCCGGTTTGGGAAACACCGCCAGCACCCGATCACGCACCGCAACGGCTTCACCCGCTCGTTGCAGCGCCGCACCCGGATCATCCGGTCGCTCCGTAAAGCGGCTCTTCAAATGCACCACAAAGACCGCGACCTCGCCCTTGTCGTCAGCCACGCGCACTTCAAGTAATCCGCGACGGACCTTCATGACGCCACCCAGATATTTGAACGCGAGATCTTGGTGACGCACCACTTGCACCAGTGGCCTCTTCGACAGCACCGCGATCATGCGATCTTTGTCCTCCGCTTCCAACACGACGGCATGCGGATAATCCACGCCTTCATGTTTCAAGTCGCGTTGCAACTCCGCGAGAAACGGCGCTCCACCGATCTCCTGCAACGCCAGCACATCCGCATTCATCTGGCGGATGACCGCCCGCAACGCCGCTTTGTCCGCCTCCGGCTTGGGATATTCCTTCCGATACACGCCCTCCACAGTCCGGTCGGCGATCGTGTAATTCTCGATATTGTAAGTCGCGACGGTCAGCGGCTCCGCCTGCGAACTACTCGCGAGCAACCAGCCCGAAAGCAATACCCCGCAAAGGCGAAGGACCGCGACGTTCATCAGCTTGTTTTGGCCATCGCCGCCTCGCGCTCCACCAGAGTTGGATGCGAGTAGTAGAATCCACTGAACCACGGATGCGGCGTCAGGTTGCTCAGGTTCTTCTGGGAGAGCTTTCGCAGCGCCGCCACCAGCGGTTCTTTTCCGCCCATCGCTTCGCGGGCGAAGGCATCGGCTTCGTATTCATGTTTTCGCGACAGGATGTTGCCGAGGGGCGAAAACCAGAACATCACCGCTCCGCTCAACAAGCCGAAGAGCAGGAAACTCGGCGCCAGTTCACGCGCAGGAAAATGAAACGCCGGGTTGAACCAGTCGCTGCGCGCCAGCCAGGCGATGGCTGCGAATGCGCCCAGCTGGATTACCGCTGAAAGCACGAGCGTCTTGGGAATATGCCCGCGACGATAGTGACCGACTTCATGCGCCAGCACCGCCTCGAGTTCCTCGGGCGTGAGCTGCGCGATCAACGTATCGAACAACACGATACGGCGAAAGCGTCCGAAGCCCGTAAAAAACGCATTCGAGTGCCCCGAGCGTTTGCTGCCATCCATCACCTCGATGGTCGCCGCCTTGAAACCCGTGCGATCCGCCAAAGACATCAAGCGTGTGCGCAGCTCGCCCTCGGGCAGCGGCGTGAGCTTGTTGAACAGCGGCATGATCAACTTCGGGTAGAGCACCATCATCAGGAGCTGGAACACGAAGATCAGCCCGAAGCCCCAGAACCACCACGCATTACCGACCCAGCCGACCAACGAGAGCAACGCCCAGAGCAGCGGAAACCCGATGACGAACATCAGCGCCAGGCCCTTGAACTTGTCCGCGATCCACAACCCGGGCGTGGATTTATTGAAGCCGAAACGCCCTTCGAGCCTGAATTGCCCCCACCACTCAAACGGCAGACTCGGGATGCTCAGCAGCACACCCACAAAAAGAATAAACAACGCGTCATCCCACTTACCCACTGGCGACCACGCTCCCACGCTTCCGAAAAGCATCGGCAGCACTTGGCTCGACAACGCCAGCAGTAGCACCCCCGTGTCAAAAATCATCGACCAGACTCCGAAGCGGTTCTTCGCCAGCGTGTAATCCACGGATTTCCGGTAAGTCTCCTCATCCATGATCGCGGCCACGGCGGCCGGAGCCTGCGAGGCATGACGGCGCACTTCCGCGCGATTTAAAGCCGCCAAGACCAATTCAGCCAGCAACTTGGCAACCACCAACCCGACCACGACTGTAAAAACCATGCGCCGACTCCATCTGTTTCCCCGTCAACGCCAACTCTCAATTTTAAGCCGGCAGCCAAGCCTGACCCTGTCTTCTCAAACCTGAAAACCGTCTGCACCCCGTCCGCCTAAAGTTTGGTTGAAAAGCCCTTCTCCGCCCGCAACGTTAACCAGCTGTGGCCGACAAAACCAAGCAACCGCCTTCCTTCGAGGACGCCCTCGCACGCCTTGAAACGATCGTTGAATCGATGGAATCCGGCGACGTCCCGCTGGCCGAGTTGCTCGCCAAGTTCGAAGAGGGCAACACCCTGCTCAAAACCTGCGAGGCCCGTCTCAAAGAAGCCGAGCTCAAGATAGAACAGCTTAAAAAACAAAAAAACGGCCCGGTTGTCCTGACGCCCTTTGACACCACCCGCGACGCCTGAAGCGATTCTTCACTGCCCGCTGTCCGCGCCCATCCCTTCGAATTTCGTTAATGAACACATCTGCCGGCACTTCGGCCCCTTCTTTTTCCTCGCCACGTCTGCTTGATGGCATCCGCGGGCCAGCAGACGTCAAGGCCTTGGCAGCGGATCAACTGCCGCAGCTCGCCCGCGAAATTCGCAACGAGATCATCGCTGTCACCGCGAGCAACGGTGGCCATGTCGGCCCCAACCTCGGCGTCGTCGAGCTCACCCTCGCCCTTCACCGTGTGTTCACCACCCCCGATGACCAGTTCGTCTTCGACGTCTCGCATCAGGGTTACGTGCACAAACTCCTCACCGGCCGTGGCGGTGAATTTTTCCGCAAACTCCGTCAGACCGGCGGCGCCAGCGGTTTCCTGTATCGCGCCGAGAGCACCCACGATTCTTTCGGCGCCGGACACGCCGGCACCGCCCTCTCCGCGGCCTTGGGCATGGCCACCGCCCGCGACCTGCGCGGCACGAACGAACACGTGGTCGCCCTCTGCGGAGACGCCGCCTTCACCTGCGGCATCACGCTCGAAGCACTGAACAACGTCGTCAGTTCCACCAAGCGCCTGGTCGTCATCCTCAACGACAACGAGTGGTCCATCGCCAAAAACGTCGGAGCCCTTTCGAAATACCTGAACCGGCTTTCCACCAACTCCACTTATAACAAAGTCCACCACGACCTCGAAAAGTTCTTCACCGGCCTTCCTGGCGGACAGGACATGCACCGTCTCTGGGTAAAGTGGAAACGCGAGACCAAGGACTTCTTTGTCGAGTCCTCGCTCTTCGAAAAATTCGGCCTGCGTTACCTCGGTCCCATCGACGGGCATAACCTCGAAGAACTCGTGAAGAACCTCGAGTTCGCCAAAAACTGCGACACGCCCGTCATTCTTCACGTCATCACCAAAAAGGGCAAAGGCCTCGACGCCGCCATCGCCCATCCGGAAAAATTCCACGGCGCGAGTCCCTACGATCCGCTCACCGGCGAGAGCCTGAAACCCGCCGTCGCTCCCATCGCTCCGCCCGCCCCCAATTACCAGGACGTCATGGGCAAGGCCATGGTTCGGTTCGCGAAGGCCAATCCCGCCATCGTCGGCATCACCGGCGCCATGCCGAGCGGCACGGGTTTGTCGCACCTCGCGGCCGAGTGCCCGAAACAGTTCTTCGATGTCGGCATCGCCGAGGAACACGCCGTGATCTTCGCCGCCGGTCTCGCCACCAAGGGCATCAGGCCCGTCGTCGCCATCTACTCCACGTTTCTCCAGCGCGGTTACGATCCCATCATCCACGATGTTGCCCTGCAAAACCTGCCGGTGACGTTCGTCATGGATCGCGCCGGCCTCTCGCCCAACGACGGCCCCACGCACCACGGCCTCTTTGACCTCGCCTACCTGCGCCCGGTCCCGAATGCCACGATCATGCAGCCCAAGGACGAGGACGAGCTCGTGGACATGATGCACACCAGTCTCCAGCTCCCCGGCCCCGGTTTCATCCGCTACCCCCGAGGAGCTGGGCTCGGCGTTAAGATCAAGGAAAGCCCCGCCACGCTTCCAATCGGACAGGCCGAGGTCTTAAAGCAGGGTTCCAACATCATGATCTGGGCGCTTGGCTCCATGGTGCAGGATGCCCTCGCCCTCGCCGCACGTCTCGAAGCTACCGAAAATATTTCTGTCGGCGTTGTGAACGCCCGTTTTATCAAGCCCCTCGACCGCACACTGCTGCTCAGCCAGGCCGCCTGCATCCCGCTCATCGTCACGATGGAGGATCACGTGCTCGCCGGCGGGTTTGGCAGCGCCGCCCTCGAGGCGCTGCAGGAAGCCGACTGCCCCGCCGCCGTCGAACGTATCGGATGGCCGGATACGTTCGTCGAACACGGCAGCAGCCAGAACATCCTGCGCGCCGCCCACGGACTTTCGCCCGACGCCATCCACCAGCGTGTCGCCGACCGCTGGCGCAACCGCCACGCAGCCCGTGTCGAGGCCAACGCCTGACCGCCCCGTCCACTTTAACTTTCATCACCAACCCTCAACTTTTCCCTGACCATGCCCATCAAACCAAAACCTCTCACTTTCCCTAAGAATTTCGTCTGGGGCGTCGCCACCGCCGCCGCCCAGATCGAAGGCGCCGCCTTCGAGGACGGCAAAGGCGAGTCCATCTGGGACCGCTTCGCCCGCATCCCGGGCAAGGTCCTCAACGGTGACACGCTCGATGTCGCCAACGACCACTACCACCGCTACCCGCAGGACTTCGCGCTCATGCGCAAGCTCGGCATCAAGAACTACCGTCTCTCGGTTTCCTGGCCGCGCATCTACCCGAACGGCGACGGCGAAATCAACCCCAAGGGCCTCGAGTTCTACAACAAACTCATCAACTCCTGCCTCAAGCACGGCATCACCCCGTGGGTCACGCTGTTCCACTGGGATCTCCCGCAATCCCTCGAAGATCGCGGCGGCTGGACCAATCGCGCCACCGCCGATGCCTTCGCCGTCTATGCCGAGACCGTCGTCAAAGCCCTCAGCGACCGCGTCAAAAACTGGATCACGCTCAACGAGATCGTCTGCTTCACCCTCCTCGGCTACTCCAAGGTCGGCGACAAGGCCCCCGGTCGCAAAGAAAGCGAGAAGGTCGTCAACCAGACTTACCATCACGCCCTCCTCTGCCACGGCCACGCCGTGAAGGCCGTCCGCAACTTCGGCGGCAAGGGCGCCCGCGTCGGCATCACCGACAACTCCGCCGTTCCCATTCCCGTCACCGAGACGCCTGCCGACATCGCCGCCGCCCGCGCCTGGTTCATCGAGAAGAACTCCCGCATCCTTGAGCCGATTTATACCGGCCGTTACTCCGCCGACCACAAGAAGCGCATGGGCGCCGATATGCCCGACGTCCAGAAAGGCGACCTCGGCCTCATCAGCCTCCCTACCGATTTCCTCGGCCTCAACATCTACACCGGCGCCTTCGTCCGCGCCGCCAAGGGCAAGCGCTACGAGGAACTCCCCCTCCCCGCCGACTTCCCCCGCAGCAGCTGCCCGTGGCTCAACATCATGCCGCAGGTCCTCTACTGGGGCACCCGCCTCCCCGCCGAGATCTACAAGGTCCCCGCAATCTACATCACTGAGAACGGCTGCGGTTACGATGTCGAGACGCTCACTGAAAGCGGCGAGGTCCACGATCTCCACCGCCGCGATCTCGTTCGCAACTACCTCCACGAACTCCACCGCGCCATCGCCGACGGCGTGCCGGTCAAGGGCTACTTCCTCTGGTCCTTCATGGACAATTACGAGTGGCAGGACGGCTACACCCGTCGCTTCGGCATCGTCCACTGCGACTTCAAGACGCAGAAGCGCACCCCCAAGACCTCCGCCAAATGGTATGCGAAGGTCATCGCCGAAAACCGCCTCGTTTAATCCGCAATCGTAACCCTCACAGCCCCGGGCTCATGCCCGGGGCTTTTCGTTTCCGCATGTCCACCCGTCCCTACGCCCGCGCCTTCTCCTCCCTCGGTGCCGTCGAGCTCACGCTCGATGAAACCCTCGCCCTCGCTACACGCCACCAACTCAACGCCGTCGAACTGCGCGGACTCGGCGGTTCGCTCGACGTGCCCGCCTGGCTCGCCAAAACCTACGGCACGCCCGAAGCCTTCGCCGCCCACGCCCGTCAGTCGCCCATTCGTATCGTCGCACTGGATACGTCCCTCCGCCTCATCGGCAACACGTCGGCCGACCGCGATGCATTCCTCCAATTCATACCGTGGGCCGAAGCCCTTGGCATCCCCCGCCTGCGCATTTTCGACGGCGGCAGCAAAGCCGGTCTCACCGAGGCCGACCTCGCCCAAGCCCTCGAAACGCTCGCCTGGTGGAACGGCCTCCGCCGTGAAAACGGCTGGCGGACCGACTTCATGATCGAGACCCACGACGC
This sequence comes from Rariglobus hedericola, assembly GCF_007559335.1. Lineage (NCBI taxonomy): Bacteria > Pseudomonadati > Verrucomicrobiota > Opitutia > Opitutales > Opitutaceae > Rariglobus > Rariglobus hedericola. Next base: position 248,602 of record NZ_VMBG01000001.1, on the reverse strand, counting down.
GCTCATTACTACACCCGCGATCCGCCGTTTCCTCGCTCAGGCACCCACTGGAACCTCCTTGCTCTGGGATGCCCACCACACTTGGAAACTCGGCGGCGAATCGCCCGTGGATACATGGAAGGAGATTAGCTCCAGCGTGGTTCACATCCACGTCAAAGACAGCATTCCGGTTCCTTCCGGCAACAACGCCTACACCTACGCCCTTCCCGGAACGGGCGATTTCCCCATGGCGAGTTTGCGCACCATTCTGGAGCAGGACGGCTATGCCAGCACGGTCAGCCTTGAATGGGAACGCCACTGGCACCCGAAGATTGAGCCGCTTGAAGACGCGCTCACCTCCGCCGCCAGTCATCGTTGGTGGTGAGAACTGACGAACACAAAAAAGCCGGCCTATGATGGCCGGCTTTTTTTATGTTAAAGAGCAACGGATGACGCGGCTCAGGACTTCTTCTCTTCTTTCTTCTCGTCCTTCTTTTCATGGCCCTCGCAGCAGGCTTTCTCAGCGGCGCAGCAGCTCTTCTTTTCGACGCAGCAGGCCTTTTCCGTCTTCTTCTCCTCGGACTTGGCCTCGGCGCGAACGAGCGCGACGGCGGCAAAAGAAGCAAGCAGGCAGGCAAACAGGATACGGGTGGATTTCATAATTTTAAGTAAGGTTGCGTGAAGTAATACGCGGCAGGGATTAAAATCCCTGAGAAAATTTGATGAGATGCAGGGAGTCGAATCCACGCAAACCGACTTCCGTTGAAACCCGCGCGCATGTTCTCCCAACCCGAATTTACCCGTGACCAGTAGGATCAAACGTCCCCAGACCCAGCGGTAAGATCGGGTGACCCAACCGATACGAACTGATCTTCTCCAGTCGCAGCGCCACATGATGATTATGCGTCATGAAGCGCAGAAAACTTGTCCGGTCGATTTGCAGGCAACGCAACTGACCCTGCGCCACCACGTCGGCCATCGCCGAACTGTTCTGCAACAGACTGATCTCGCCAAAAAAATCCCCCGACTTCAGCCGTGTCAGCAATTTTTCACGACTGCGCACCTGCGCGATGCCATCATAGACAATGTAAAACCAGCGCATCTCGCTTTTCTCATACACCACCGGGTTGCCATCGCTGTAGGCAGCTACCTGGGCCAGCCGTGCAAACCGCGCCACGGCGTGCGTGTGCCAGAATTTGCACAACGACAGCATCCGCAAAAACGCATATTTGTGCGTCAGGTCGTAAACCACTTCGGCACCGAGCCGCTCCAGGATCACGCTCTTAAAAACCTCCACCGGCATCATCATCGCCGACAACGGCGTGCGGCTGCGCACATGCAGCAACACATCCATCCCTCCCGGCTTCAGGTGCGGCAGACCAAAAAAATCGCCTTCTTCCAGCGAAAGCGCCTGCAAGCGGCGTCCGTTTTTGCCCACACGACTGGCCTGCGCGCGGCCGGATAAAATCAACCCGACATGGTTGCTCTCCACTTGGTCCGAAGCCAGATCGGTCCATGCCTTGAACGTCACGGGCCGCCACGAACGGCAGACCAGCGCCTGATCGTAAGGATTAAGCTGCCCCAGCAACGGATGCGCCGCGGCCAGCCGCAGCAACGCCGCTTCGTTATCTGGAAACACATACTCGTGTCTCCAATGGCGCCACGTTGTCGCCCAGCGTTGCCTCGTCCCGCGCCAGCTCTGTCGCAAACCATCGCGCCACCGCCGGATCATGATGACCATCACTGTAATCAAAAGAGCTGAACCCAGCGCCGGAAGCGACCATGACCAATAACTCCAGTCGGTCGCCACCTCCATAAACGACAAACCCAATCCGTCCAAAACCAACCGCGCCACCAGCAACGCCCAACCTGCCGCGCAGACGAGCTCGATCGCGCATACCCGCCAATCCCACAGCTGCCACCACGGGCGCCAATGCAATTGCGGACGCTGGTTCGGCAGAAACATAAACCGGCTGTCGGTATCCAAATCCGGATACCTGCTCAGCAAACCGGCCAGCCTGCGCGGTAATCCCTGTCCCCACGGCCGCCAAACGAGCAGCCAGACCGCCGCCAGCGGTAGCGCCATCAAGGGGAACTTGCATAACGCGACCAACAGCGCCGCCGTCAGCGGCAGGCTTCCCGCCAGCGTGATTAACAGCTGCTCATCCGGACGCATCAGCCGGGTGTCCCGTAAATCAAAATAGCAATGCACCCCCGCCAGTCTGCGTCCTGCATAAACGTCGCCACCGGCGTTCACCAACACCGCAGCGGCCAGCAATTGACCGGCTACCAGCATACCCAACGCCAGCAAGACTCCCGCCACCAGCGGCCCCCACTCCAAAGAAAAAGACGGTGAACGCACCGCCATCCACACCACCACCACCAGGGATAACAACGCGACCGGCCATTTGATAAAATTCGCCTTCAACCCCGGCCAGCGAATGGTTTTCTTCACCGGTTTGCGCACCGATCCCGCGCAAAGAATTCCGGCATGGTGCGCTTTGAGCACCAGCTCATAAAATTCCCGCAACGGCAGACATTCGCGGCTCTTCAGTAAATGCGCCAAAGCCGCCGGCACCGTGCTTCCCTCGGAAAAAACCTGCAACACGACCGCCTGCGCCGCGCTCACCGACAGATACGTCTGCGCCGGCACGTTCTTGATCACGAATGCCCGGTTCGCCACCCACCCGCGCTGAATGTCCGGGTTTAGCGTCAGTTTCTCGACGGTCAGCAGTAGGTTTTGGTCCATGTGATCAATGGCTCACGTCGGTGCCATCGGTCCGGCATCCCCCAACATCTCCGCGACCACATCGCGCAGTTGCGTGAGATTAAAAGGTTTTGGCAGAAAACGAAATCCCTCCGCGCTCACGATCCAGCGCGACTCATCGTTGAGTTGCCCGCTCAACAGCACGATCGGCAGCCGCGGATACTCCGATCGCAACTGCCTCGCCAGGCTCATCCCATCCGTGTCCGGCAAAATCACATCCACCAAGGCCAGACCAATACAGTCCCGCCCCGCTTTCATGACCTCCAACCCTTCGGCCCCGGTGGCCGCCTGACGCGTCGCCCATCCCAGACGGGCCAGCAAAGTCACAATGATCTCCCGCGCCTCGGAATGATCATCGATCACCAAAATCTCGCGAGCGCCCTTCTCGGGCTCCGAGCCGGGCATATTCACCAATCGATCATACCAGGAAGAAGTCACGGGAAGTTAAGCGTTTCAGAGCAGAAAGCTAAGGATAACTCCCTAGAGCTAGTTCCACGCCAAATGCGCAACTCCTGCATTATCGCGCCAATCCTTCGCCCCATCGTTAGGGGCGAAAACCCACCGTCACGCGTAGTCGCGCCGCGCATCCAATGCGCTTTTCAGCGTCACCGAATCCGCATACAAAACCCCGCCGCCACTGGGCAGGCCGAAGCCGATACGCGTCACTTTGATGCCCGCACCCGACGACAGGTGCTCGGTCAGATAGTGGCACGTCGCCTCACCTTCCACGTCGTTGGACAACGCCAGGATCAACTCGGTTACTTCGCCGGCCGCGGCACGCGTTAACAGCGCCGAGAGGTTCAGATCCGCCGGTCCAATGCCGTGAATCGGCGACAGTTTTCCGTGGAGCACATGATAGACGCCACGGTAGGCCGCCGAGCGTTCGAGCGCCACGAGATCGGGCACGTTTTCGACCACGCAAACGATGCGCTGGTCGCGACGTTCATCGGCGCAGATCGAACACAGATCACCTTCGGCCAGATTGCCGCAGCGCGTGCAACGCCGCACACTTTGCGCCGCATCTTGCAACGCACTCACGAGCACCGGCAACGCACCCGGTTTGCCCACGAGCAGGTGCAAAGCCATCCGCTCCGCCGAGCGAAACCCGACCCCCGGCAGTTGCTTCAACTGCTGCTGCAGACGTTCGAATGCGGGAGTCATGGATCGGAATAGTTGAGAGATGAAAGATGAGAGTTGAGTGACCAAAACCCGAAGTCCGGATCTCTCAACTCACATCACTCAACTCTCAACCTGAGCGAGTCCGTCGCTCCTTAGAACATCCCCGGCATCTGGAAGGCCGACGTGACCTTCTGCATTTCGGCGTCGTTGAATTCCTTGGCCTGCTTGGACGCATCCTGGATGGCGGTCAGCAGGGTCTCGGACACGAGCTTGGAGTCTTCCTTGAGGAACTCGGGATCGAGTTCGAGAGACAGGAACTTGCCCGCGCCGTTGATCTTCACTTTCACCGCGCCGCCGCCGCTGGTGATGTCGATGACCTTCGTCTCCATCTGTCCTTGGATGGACTCGATGGATTTCTGCATTTTCTGAGCTTGTTTAAGAAGTTTGCCTACGCCGGCCATGGTAAGAGAAGGGTTGGGAGTTAAAGATGAGGTTTGAAACGAACGGCTAGTGCCTAGCAACGCGGGCAAATCTTCAAGCCCCAAGTATTGCCGCATACCCCTCCCGATAACTCGGGTAAACCGGCTGCCAGCCCAACACCCGCTTGATCTTGTCGTTGGCGATCACCCGATCAGGCGTCACCCGACGGCGTCCTTGCGCCGGTTCACCCGTGAATCGCGGCGCGGGCAGGCCCAGCTTTGTCGCCAGAAACTCCGCGACTTCCGCCTTCGGGGCCGCACCGTCGTCGGCCACGTTGAACACGCCCCCATCAACACTCGCCGGTGCCGTAAAAGCCGCCCAGATCGCACCCGCGATGTCATCGCGATGAATCAAGTTCAGCCGGTGTCCCCCCAGGCCCGCGACTTCACCGCGGCCTTCACGCAATTGATCGACGAGATAATGCCGGCCGGGTCCGTAGATCCCCGCCAGCCGCAGCACGAAACGCCGCGCACCCGCCCCGCTCGCGAGCAACAAATCCTCGGCTTCCACCAGCGGATTGCCGACCGTGCGGACCTCCTCGATGGAATCTTCCTCGGTGACGCGCACGCCGCCGTCCTGCGGATACACCGAGGTGCTGCCCGTATAAACAATCGTGCCCGCCGTCACGCCGGACGCCCAGGCCAGCACCGACTTCATCCCGTCCACATAACTACGGCGATAACCCTCCGGACCGCCACCGCCCGAGCTCACACAATTCAACACGCAGTCGGCGCCGTCTCGCAGCGCGGCATGCGTATGCCAGGTATCCGCCGCCAGATCATCCACGATCACGGTCACACCCGCCTCGGCCAGCGCGCGGGCCGTGGTGTGGTTGCGGGTGAGCGCCGTGACGCGAAAGCCCCGCGCGATCGCCTGACGCGCCACCTCACCGCCGACATAACCGGCGCCGAAAACCACGAGGTGTTTTGAACTGGGGAGTGACATCGGTATTAAATAAAAAGCCCCGCTTTCCTTTAAGAAAGCGGGGCTAAAAAGTGGTGCAAGCGCCGGGAGTCGAACCCGGATCGACGGCTTCGGAGACCGCTACACTATCCATTGTGCTACGCCTGCAAAAAACTGAGCGGCAAACTCCTCCGGTGACCCCGCGCTGTCCAGTGTAAAGACAACGCAGGGCAATCCGTGGCTCTCCCCGCTTAGATGTGGATCGCCTCGCCGAGCGACGCCGCGGCGGCTTCCATCACGGCTTCGCTGAGCGTCGGATGCGCGTGAATCGTCTGGTGGATTTCGTCGACGGTCGCCTCGAGTTCGATCGCGAGTCCATACTCGGCGATCAGCTCGGTGGCTTCGCTGCCGATGATGTGCGCGCCGTAGATCTCGCCGGTCTTCGCATCGGTGATGACCTTCACGAAGCCTTCGCTGTCGGCCGATGCCACGGCCTTGCCGGACGCGGTGAATGGGAACTTGCCGACCTTGTAATCGAGCTTCTTTTCCTTGGCGGCTTTCTCGGTAAGACCGGTGCTGGAAACCTGCGGCTGGCAGTAGGTGCAACCGGGGAACTTGGTCACGCGCTTGGCCTTGCCGTGGCCGAACATGCCGTTGACGCAGCTCACGGCTTCGAAGGTCGCGACGTGGGCGAGCCAGGGCGGTCCGATGATGTCACCGGCGGCGTAGATGCCCTTGATGTTGGTCTGATAATCGTCGCCCACCTTCACGTAGTTGCGGTCGAGTTCGATCTTCACGGCATCAGCTATGACGCCTTCGATGTTGGCCACGACGCCGATGGCGGAGAGCACCACCTCGGACTCCACTTCCTGTTTCTTGTCGCCGGTGACGAGGTCGACTTTGACCGAGTCTTTGCCAACGCGGAAGTTCTCGCACTTGGTGCCGGTGAGGATGGTGATGCCCTGTTTTTCGAGGGACTTCTGGAGGACCTTGGACACCTCTTCGTCCTCAACGGGGAGAACCTGGTTGAGCATTTCGACGAGCGTCACCTTCGTGCCAAACGCGTTGTAGAAATAAGCAAATTCCACGCCGATGGCGCCGGCGCCGACGATCACGATGGACTTCGGCAGCTTGGTGTTGGCGAGGGCTTCGCGGGAGGTCATCACGCGCACGCCGTCGAGCGCGAGATCGGGGATGCGGCGCATTTTGCAACCGGTGGCGATGAGCGTGTTCTTCGTCTTGAAGAATTTGCCCTTATGCTCGCCTTCGGTGATCTCGACCATGCCGGCGGCGATCACGCGGGCCTTGCCGGTGAAGTAGTCGACCTTGTTCTTCTTAAAGAGAAACTCGATGCCCTTGGCCATCTGGCCGGCGACGCCGCGGGAGCGCTCCATGACCTTGGCAAAATCGAAGGTCACGTCCTTCACGGTGATGCCAAACGTCTCGGACTTCTTGATCTTCTGGTAGAGGTCGGCGCTCTTCAGCAGGGCCTTGGTGGGAATGCAGCCCCAGTTGAGACAGGTGCCGCCCGCCCGCTCGAGTTCGATACAGGCAACTTTTTTGCCCAGTTGACCGGCGCGAATAGCGCCCGCGTAGCCCGCAGGGCCGCCGCCGATGACAATCAGATCGTATTCAAGTGTGTCTGCCATGATGGAAAAGTGAAGGAATGCGTGTGCCGGCTAAAGGCGCAAACGTCGCGTCGTCGCGTTCGCCGGTCAAATTGAAACTAGGGATGCGCCCGAAGCCGCAATCAGATGTCGATGACGTCGTCGTCCTTGATCTTGCGCGGCCCCGGAGCCGGCGGCGGATTGCCCTGATGCGCGGACGGAACGCCACGGGTGACGTTGATCTGCACATTCTTTTTGGCGAGCAGCACGCTCACGAAGAGGTTGGTCAGACTGATGATCAGCGCACCCCAAAAGGCGGAGCCAAACCCATCCACCCGGAACGCCGGCTGCAACAAACTGCCCACCAGCCAGAGGAGCAATGCGTTGATCAACAACACACCCAATCCCAGCGTCAGCACGATGAACGGCAGTCCGAAGAGCACCAGCAGCGGCTTCAGCACGGCGTTGAACAAGCTCAACAGTGCGACCACCGCGACCAAGGTGCCGATATCGTTGTAGCTGATGCCGTCCACCAGGCGTGTCGCGAGCGTCACGCCGAGGGCCAGCACCGACCAACGCACCAGAAGTGCGACGAAAGGATGTTTCATCGCGCCACTTTCAAGCCGTCGCCCGCTCGGGCAACGAAAAACTCCCCTCGCAACACACGCCTCGACCTTTGCCTCCCGCTCCCTAAAACCCATCGCCATGACAAACAAGCAGCGGCTCGACCTCATCGAGAAACATATCCGTGAGCACAAATACGCCGACCTGCACACCCTCGCCACGCTCTTCGCCAGTTCGCTTTCCACCGTGCGCCGCGCGCTCGACGAACTGGAATTGCGCGGCGTCCTTCGCCGCCACCACGGCGGCGCTTCGCTGGTCGAAACCGACGAACTCGCCAAGGAATACGACTTCATCTCCCGCGACCAACGCCAGTCCGACGAAAAATTTTCCATCGCCCGTCTCATCGCCGACCAAGTCCAACCCGGCATGACGGTCATCCTCGACGGCGGCACGTCCATTTACGCCGTCGCCCGCCTGCTCACCGCCAAACGCCTGCAGGTCATTACCAACTCCCTGCCCATCGCCGGTCTTTTCAGCGAAATCGGCTCTCTCGAAACCATCGTCACCGGCGGCAGCATCCACAACCGTCTCGGCGTGCTCGTCGGCCCGCTCTGCGAGCAATCCCTCGAACAAATCCACGCCGACATCGCCATCCTGGGCGGCGCCGGCATCACCGAGGCCGGCGTGTGGAATCACAACACCCTGATCGTCGCCACCCAGCGCAAGATGATCGCTGCTTCCGAGCGCACGATCTTCGCCATGGACAGCTCCAAGTTCGGTCGCAAGGCCATGAGCCTCACCGCCCCGTTCAGCGCGAAGTTTTCCATCATCACCGACCAAAAGCCCGCCCCCGCCGTGGTCGCCGCCATCAAAAACGCCAGCGCCACCCTCACGGTCGCCCCCAAGTCCAAGGCCTGACAGTAGGGCGGGAACTCCGCCCGCACCGTTTGTAGGAGGGGCTTTATGCCGCGATGACGCGCAAAGCGCGCCATGCCCGTCATCCGTCCGTCGCCCGTCCTCTGTATTCCGTATTCCGTCCTCCCCGCTGACAACCCTATGTCAGCAGCGGGAATTTCCCGTCCGCTGACGGTTTGCTTTCTTCCGCACGCTGGACTTCGTCTCACCCGTGGTCCGTTCCGCCTCCTCCCTCCCCGCCGCCAAGTCCAAAGCCGCCCCCGAATGCATCCGCCTGCGCGGCGTGCGTCAGAACAACCTGAAGGGCTTCGACCTCGACCTGCCCCTTGGCAAATACGTCGTCGTTACCGGTCTTTCCGGCGCGGGTAAAAGCTCCCTCGTATTCGACACCCTCCACGCCGAAGGCCAGCGCCGCTACGTCGAGACGTTCTCCGCCTACACACGCCAGTTCCTCGACCTCCTCGACAAGCCCAAGGTCGACTCCATCGAGAACATCCGCCCGTCCATCGCGATCGAGCAGACCAACACCGTCAAAACCTCGCGCTCCACCGTCGGCACGATGACCGAGCTCACCGACTTCTTTAAAGTCTGGTTCAGCCACGTCGCCACCTGCTTCGACCCCGCCACCGGCAAACCCGTCGAGGACGACACACCCGCCACCATCTGGGAAAAGACCCGCGCCGTCACCCCCGGCGCCCAGGTCATCATCGCCTTCAAGGTCACCAAGCCGGAAAAGCTCACGTGGGTCGAAATCCTCACCAATCTCAAAGGCCAGTCCTACGTCCGCGTGCTGTTGCCCGCGCACGAACGCTCAACATCCAACGCTCAACCTTCAACGCCCAACGTCCAACCGCCCGGCTCGCGCATGCAGGTTGCCCGTATCGACGACTTGCTGGCCGCGTCAGCCGATTCCGAACTTGGACGTTGGATGTTGGACGTTGAACGTTCGACGTTCTTATTTACCGCCCAAGACCGCCTCGCCACCACTCCCGACGCCCGCCCGCGCTTCCTCGAAGCCGTCGAACAAGCCCTCCACTTCGGCCAGGGCCAGGTCCACGTCTTCTCCGCCGACACCCTTGCGCCCGTCGGCCATTATTCAAAAGGCCTCCACTCCCCCGAAACCGGCCGCACCTTCCGCGCCGCGTCCCCCGCGCTCTTCTCTTTCAACTCCCCGCTGGGCGCCTGCCCCCAGTGCCGCGGCTTCGGCCGCATCATCGAGATCGACTACCGCCTCGCCATCCCCGACCAGTCCGTCTCCATCGCCGACGGCGCCATCAAGGCGTGGGAAGGCGAAGTTTACAGCGCCTCCAAAGACGACCTGATCTCCGTCGCCAAAAAGAAAAAGATCCCCGTCAACGTCCCCATCGCCTCCCTCACGCCCGAGCAGCGCGACTTCGTCATCAACGGCGAACCCGGCTACGGCGAAAACGGACTCGAGTGGCCCAAGGCCTGGTATGGCGTGAAAGGTTTCTTCACGTGGCTCGAGAAGAACACTTACAAGATGCACGTCCGCGTCTTCCTCTCGCGTTTCCGCGCCTACAACGAGTGCCCGTCCTGCCACGGCACGCGCCTCCAACCCGAATCCCTCTGCTGGAAATGGCAGGGGAAAACGCTCCCCGAACTCTACCAACTCCCCGTCTCCGAGCTTCTCAATCTTCTCACTCGCCACTCGTCACTCATCACTTCCGCCGACAACCGCAGCGCCACCATCGCCTACGAGAGCATCCTCACGCGCCTCCGTTACCTCCAGCAAGTCGGCCTCGGCTACCTCACCCTCGACCGCACCTCGAAAACCCTCTCCGGCGGCGAGGTCCAGCGCGTCAACCTTACGTCCTGTCTCGGCACGTCCCTCGTGGACACGCTCTTCGTCCTCGACGAACCTAGCGTCGGCCTGCACCCGCGCGACATCGACCGCCTCATCGCGATCATCCGCACCCTCACCGACGCCGGCAATACCGTCGTCGTGGTCGAGCACGACGAAGCCATGATCCGCGCCGCCGACCACCTCATCGAGGTCGGACCCGAGCCCGGCGCCCGCGGCGGCCACATCGTCTTCGAAGGCAACCTCCCCGGCCTCCTCAAATCCAAAGCCAGCATCACCGGCCGCTACCTCTCCGGCCGCGAACAAGTCGACCTCCCCGCCACCCGCCGCCCAGTCGCCCTTCCCCGTAGCGGGGAGCGCCAGCGACCCGACTCCGATCTGTCCGCTGTCCTCCGCCCTCCGTCCTCTGGCTCGGGCTGGCTCACCTTCCGCGACGCCTCCAAGCACAACCTCCGCAACGTCACGCTCTCGCTCCCGCTCCAGCGTCTCGTCGCCCTCTCCGGCGTCTCCGGCTCCGGCAAGTCCACGCTCCTCGACAACGTCATCCACCAAGGCCTGCTCTCGAAGCGCCTCCAGCTCACCGAGGATCCCGCCGTCATCGCGTCCATCACAGGAGACGATGCCTTCTCCGAGATCGTTCTCGTCGACCAGTCGCCCCTCTCCCGCACCCCGCGCTCCAACCCCGCCCTCTACACCGAGGCATGGGAACTCATCCGCGAGCTCTACGCCAAGGAGCCCGCCGCCAAGGAAGCCGGTTTCAGTTCGTCGTCCTTCTCCTTCAACAGCGGCGACGGTCGTTGCGACCATTGCCAAGGCCTCGGCTACGAGCGCGTCGAGATGCAGTTTCTCTCCGATGTCTTCGTCCCGTGCCCCATCTGCGAGAGCAAGCGCTTCAAGCCGGAGGTCCTCGCCATCCGTTGGAACGACCTCTCCGTTTCCGACCTCCTCGGCACCAGCATCACCGACGCCCTCCCGCTCTTCAAAAACCACGAGTCCATCCGCACCCGTCTCGCCAGCCTCGACTCCGTCGGCCTCGGCTACCTCACGCTCGGCCAGCCCCTCAACACCCTCAGCGGCGGCGAATCCCAACGCCTCAAACTCGTCAAATACCTCAGCAACTTCACCGGCGAAAAGCTACCGGTCACTTCTCACTCATCACTCGTCACTCCGAAAGGAGCTCTGCTCCTGCTAGACGAACCCACCACCGGTCTCCACCGCCACGACGTCAAACGCCTCATCGCCGTCCTCCAGGCCCTCGTCGACCGCGGACACTCCGTCGTCGTCATCGAGCACAATCTCGACGTCCTCAAATCCGCCGACTGGCTCATCGAGGTCGGCCCCGAAGCCGGCGCCGACGGCGGCCAGATCATCGCCGAAGGCACCCCCGAAGACGTCGCCCGCGCCACCACCGCCACGTCCCCCTTCCTCCGCCACGCGCTCGCCGACGAATCCCTTCCCCTCGCCGCCGAAGACCCCGCGCCCTACGGCACCCCACTCGTCACTCATCACTCATCACTCGTCACTCCACCCGCAGCGGAGCTGCGGCTCACCGGCGCCCGCGAGAACAACCTCAAGAACATCTCGCTCACCATCGCCCACCGCGAGTTGACCGTCGTCACCGGCGTGTCCGGCTCCGGCAAGAGCACCCTCGCCTTCGACATCGTGTTCGCCGAGGGCCAGCGCCGCTTCATGGAATCGATGTCGCCCTACGCGCGCCAGTTCGTCGAGCAGATGCCCCGCCCCGCCATCGACCGCCTCACCGGCATCCCGCCCACCGTCGCCATCGAGCAACGCATCACCCGCGGCTCCCGCAAGTCCACCGTCGCCACCATCACCGAGGTCGCCCAATACCTCCGCCTCCTCTACGCCCGCATGGGCGTCCAGCACCACCCCGACACCGGCAAACCCGTCCAGCCGCTCACCCCCGGCCAGCTCAAAAAACTCCTCCTCACCGTCCTCCACTCGCCCAAGGCAAAGAAGGCAAAACACCTCTACCTCTGCGCCCCGCTCATCCGCGGACGCAAGGGCCACCACCAGCCCATCGCCACCTGGATCGAGGACCACGGCTACGAGCTCATGCGCGCCGACGGACGTCTCCTCCGCGTGGATACATTCCAAAAACTCGACCGCTACTCCGAGCACGACATTGAGGTCGTCGTCGCCGACATGAAGACCGAGGCCCGCCCCGGCCCCGCCCTCGACAACGCCCTCCGCCTCGGCAAAGGCTCCTGCTTCATCGCCCTCCCCAACGGCGAGGTCCTCTCGTGGTTTTCCACCACCCGCACCGACATCGACACCGGCGAATCCTTCCCCGAGCTCGACCCCAAGCAATTCTCGCACAACTCCCCGCGCGGTTGGTGCCCCACCTGCCGCGGACACGGCCGCGTCTTCCCGTGGATGCTCGAACCCGCCGACGATGACGACAAAGACGATCCCGCCGCCCGCCTCCGCGAATTCGGCATCGAGTCCGGCGACGACGTCGCCGACACCGGCACACCCTGCCCCGAGTGCCACGGCCAGCGCCTCAACCGCATCGCCCGCGCCGTCAAACTCCACCTCAACGGCAAGCTCGCGCCCGTCTCCCTCCCCGAGCTCCTCGCCAGCACGCCTGAGCAGCTCCTCACCCGCCTCGGCGCCCTCAAGCTCGACGAACGCGGCGCGCTCATCACCCAGGACATCGTCCCGCAGATCCAGGAGCGCCTCAAATTCCTCGACCACGTCGGCCTCGGCTACCTCGCGCTCGAACGCCCCACCGACACCCTCTCCGGCGGCGAAGCCCAGCGCATCCGCCTCGCCGCGCAACTCGGCACCAACCTCGCCGGCGTCCTCTACGTCCTCGACGAACCCTCCATCGGACTCCACGCCCGCGACAACGACCGCCTCATCGAAACCCTCCTCGCCCTCCGCGATAAAGGAAACACCCTCCTCGTCGTCGAGCACGACGACGAGCTGATGGAACGCGCCGACAGCATCATCGACCTCGGACCCGCCGCCGGCATCCACGGCGGCGACCTCCTCGCCCACGGCACGCCCGCCCACATCAAAGCCAGCGAGAAATCCCTCACCGGCCTCTTCCTGGCCAAAGGCATCCAACACCCCCTCCGCGGATCCTACCGCGACCTTCCGGCCTCCGCCCGTCGTCCGTCCTCTGTCCTCCGTTCTCCGTCCTCCGACAAAGACTGGCTGACCCTCGAGAACGTCCAATTCCGCAACCTCAAGAACTTCGACGTCCGCCTCCCGCTCGGCCGCCTCACCATGGTCGCCGGCCCCAGCGGCGCCGGCAAATCGACGCTCTTCCGCGACGTCCTGTATCCAGCCGTCAACCACGCGATCAAGGCGAAGAAATCCAAAGTCACCGGCAAAGACTTCGTCAAAGCCACCGGCTTCGCGCCCGAGCCCGCCGACACCGTCCCGTTCCTCGACCTCCGCAACGCCGACGCCTTCAAAGGGGTGATCGAGGTGGATCAATCCCCCATCGGCAAAACCCCGCGTTCCACCCCCGCGACCTACCTCGGCATCTTCGACCTCATCCGCACATTCTTCGCCTCGCTCCCCGAAGCCAAGATGCGCGGCTACTCCGCCGGACGCTTCTCGTTCAACACCGCCGGCGGACGCTGCGAAACCTGCTCCGGCGGCGGCCGCATCAAGCTCGAGATGGCCTTCATGCCCGACACCTACCTCCCCTGCGACGACTGCCGCGGCACCCGCTACGGCCCCGAGCTCGCCGACATCCAGTGGAAAGGCAAAAACATCGGCCAGGTTCTCCAGCTCACATTCGAAGAAGCCGCCACCTTCTTCGACTTCCACTCCCTGCTCTCCCAAGTCTGCCAGCTCATGGTCGACTGCGGACTCGGCTACCTCACCCTCGGCCAAAGCTCCCCGACCCTCTCCGGCGGCGAAGCCCAACGCCTCAAACTCGTGACCGAACTCGCCAACGGCCTCGCGAGCTACAAAGAGCGCAGCCGCGGCATCGCCGTCCGCAACCTCTACCTCCTCGAAGAGCCCACGATCGGCCTCCACCTCAGCGACTGCGAAAAGCTGATCAAAGTCCTCCATTCCCTCGTCGAACAAGGCCACACCGTCGTCGTGATTGAACATCACTTGGACCTCCTCGCCGAAGCCGACTACATCATTGAACTAGGCCCCGTCGGCGGCCCCCAAGGCGGCGAACTCCTCTACCAAGGCCCCCTCCCCGGCCTCCTAAAACTCAAAACCAGCCCCACGGCTCCTTACCTTAAAGCCAAACTCAACCGGTAGCCCTGAGCGCACCGAGCTACAGATGCCTGCTACGATCAACCGCGATTACTCTAGTTACCCCTCGTCGATACGAGGTGTCTTTCCTCACCTCGCGGGCGAGGCATGTGAGCTTCGCCAATCATGGGAAGTCTACTCCCATTTATTCATGTCAGATAAAGCACGGACAGAGCTACTCGGTAAACGATTGGGCGGCGTTCTTGGAATGTTTCAGTCCCTGCTAGCGGACGAAATGACGCTATCTATTTCGCGGTTAACCGACAAAGACTCACGCGCACAGACAAACCTATCGCTGTGGGCTCTGCGGGCGGCCATTCCAGATGCGAAAGACGTTGAGTTTGAGAAAAACGTGAATGGCGCGCTGGATCAAATCATCAAAGACGCCGCAAGCATTCGTAAGCACCGCCACAAGCGGCTGGCTCATTATGATTTAGCGGTAAGTTTAAGCGCGGAAATCCTACCTGTCGTAACGTTCAATGACATACGTGGAGTGTTAGAAAAAATCGAAGCCTTGTTAAATCTGTTCTACTGGGAGTTCGAGAATACGACCATGTTCTTCGATACGCTGCCGGCCACCGACCTAACTGGAAAGATGGAGGCAACCGCCTACAAAGCTCACGCATACGACCTACTAGAGGCAGAAGGTATAGTGCCTAAAATGGAGTGGAGACGCAGGGTTAAAATGTGACCGCACAGCTAGGAAGGTGGGTCACTACATGCTTCCTCGCCGATTGCTGATGCTGTCACAATGGACGAAAGAGCTGACTCCGGATCGCAGCCATTAAGCCCTGCACCCCAAGCCGCGTTGAATTCAATCACCGCCCAGCCTCGTTCAGCTACCAGACCCACATCGATCACGACGGCGCGTGGAAGCGGCAACGACTTTATTACCGACCGGGTAAATTGAACTGCTTCGGCAACCTCCGCCTTTCCCTCGTAAACGGCGGCAGCCAGCACACTCCCATCGAGCGCAAAGCATCGCACCTCGGCTGTGATCGTTACCGGTTCGGCAACAAGCACCGGCGTCTCCATCGTTATGCCCCGACACTCGTCCGCCAACGCTTCTGCAGAACGATAAACTGCGCCGCGAAATTGCTTCGGCATCATCGGCTTGATGAATAGCGGAAAGCCAGAAGCCAGCGCATCCCCCAACGTCTTCCGAGAAAGCTCACGCCGGAGAAACTCGGGAGGCAGACGCAGAAGCAAATCGTCATCCGGCGAGCAGAGCGGAAAGCCCAACTTCTGTTGTAGAACCAAACAGAACGAATCGGGGCCATAGACACGAACAGTGGCTGGATCGAATGCCGGAGGATCCCAGAAGCGCCCGATACGATGAACCTCGCCACCGCCACGACGAAACACAGCGGCCAGCGCGTCGCGTTCAGTGTCCGGTTTATCAGGAATCAAAAGGTTCAATCCGGCTGTGTTCATCAGACTGGCTTTATACGCGCTCAGTTATGTTCAGGGCTCCTTAAGCCAATAATGCTCCCATGTCAGTTGCTCCAAGAGAAGATCGACCGCATTGGCAGGTAATCGGCCCTTTATTTCTTCGATCACATCAAGCCGCAGAGCGGCTTTCCTGATTTCGTATTCCTCTTGGGAAACCGCTCTTGTCACAGGTGCTTTAAGTTCGGCGTCAGCTTGGTTCAGCACCGCATAGATGACCTCCGCCTGCGTTCTATCCAACTTGAACTTGTCGACTACGGTCACAATGGAACGAAAGCTCTTATCGGCTTCACGATCTCCGCGCTCTAAACGCTCTGCGCCGAAAATTTCCTTCAACTGGTTTTTATACGTCTCCTCCACAGCATTCTCTTCCGCCACCGCTTTCGGGTTGCGAGAGAGAGGAGAGGCAAAGGGATCGCTGAACGCTTCGCCCGGATACCGCGCCAATAATTCTTTTTTTACACGCTCGCGCTCCCGCTGTGCCCGGTAAACCGCCCGTAACTCCGCCTCGTTCGGCGAGTATTTCCCAATCTCGCGATCCAGACTTTGGCCATCTTCTCGGAAATCATATTCCGCCAATTCATCCTTACTTAGCAGCGCCTCCACATCTCGGCGCTTTTCGGCGAGCAGGCGGTTATACATCTCTTTTTCTTCCGCCAACCACGGACCAGGCGGCAGGTTTTCAATCATCTCTGCATATTCTCGATCAAGCTGCCTGATCGAGGTCTGCTTTTCCTTGGGTAGAAAATTCCAACGCTGCTCTCTCCACGGATACACTAACTCCGGATAAGCACCCACCACACGCTCCTCCTCGGTCTTCTCCCGACGATCAATTTTCTCATGCCCCGTAACCCGCCACCAATCAGGTTCTCCTTTCCACCAAGCACCGCCTTCCGATGCCATGATCGCCTTAATTCTTTCGGCATGAAATTTATATCCGATAGCCGATCCGACAACTGACCGAATCGCTTGACGATCCATGCCACACGCATCCAACAGATCGCGCAGAGCCTCCGGATCGCTCCGTCTTAATTTGCCGACCAAGTCGGGTCCAAGGCTGGAAACATCGACTCCCTCCACCCTACTCTGGCGGCTTGCCGGTAGTCGCTCGGGTTCAGGCGAGGCCTCATGGTTCAAAAGCTTTTGCCCGCACCACACCACCACTCCAGCCAGAACAAGATTCGTGAGAAGGGATAGCACGAAAACAGAACGCTTAATCGGCCGCATCCCTCCGCAATGCCCCGCAACACATTGGCTCGCAAGCCTGCAGCCAAGACAGCTGCAAATCAGGTCAAGACTTCATGACAACCTCCGCCTGATCGGACACGGCGCCGATCCAACGGGCTCGGGCCGTAAATCGGCAACAAAATCGCCACACAGTCAGTTCAGAGGAGCCGGCCTTCGGTATTCGAAAATCTAACTATTGAGGTAACGGATTGCCGAACCACGGCTCAGCTCAACTTGCTTACGGTATCAGCCCAGTCGTCCAAAACATCCTGCGGCTCGCGATCCGGGAACGTTCGGCCCACCACGGTCAGCAAATCCTTTTCCTCGGGGAAAAGATCCGACAACGCGGTTCTGAGCTGAAGCGCCGGATCCTCTATGCCCGCGACTTCATCCCAGATTTGACCGCCACGAAGGGATCGGGTGATGGATTCGATGATCACCTCGCCGAGCGGACCGAATCGCTCCACCGCCAATTCGCGGATCTCACCATTTAAAAACCCGTCGTCGAGCTCGTGCATCATTTCCTTGAGAATCCGGGCCATCCGATGGGCGCTCCCGGTTTTCAGAAACTCAATTAATCGCGTTTCGAAGCCCTCCGGGTTTGCCGCGTGATAGGCGCTCAGGACTTCGGCCTGGCGCACGTGGGTTTGAGAATCCTGATAGGCGTTCACGCCCAATCCGTTCATCGAATAATCCAACTGCACCAATCCCCCTTTGTTGCGGATCACGAGCGTGAGAGAGGGATTCCCCATGTGCATCACCGTGTGAATGAATGCCTCTCTGGGCAGAATGCGCGTGATATCGCCGGGAACGATCAACCGGAGGACGGTCGGGTCCAACTCCCCCAATTGAATCCCGGGCGTGGGCTCCTCATCCCGCCGATAGGCAAACTGCGCCTCGATCGAGTATCCGGCCAAAACCCTGAAAGCCCCGTAAAACCCATGACCGTGAATCGAGGTGCGACCATGAAACCAGTGAAGGACTTCAGCGTAAAAGCGCGGCTCCTCATAAACGACCAACGCAGGCTCACCGAATCCACTGTGGAAATTGACCTGCTCGGGTAAACGCTCACGGCCCAGCGCCCAATCCGCCATGTAGTCGATGCCCATGCCGGCGGGAACCGGAAACTCCGCCATCACTTCGGCGGCAAGATCGGGGAAGTTGGCCCCCAATTCGCCTTCGCCACAGCGCGCAGAAAGTTTTTCGCCGATTGCTTTAAAATAATCCATGTGAGGCCACTCTCGTTCGATCCCCACGCGACGCAATCGCCCAAACCGATTATAAAGGCCCGCCGATCCATGGGAGCGGGACGAAATGGGGTCGGGCCGCTATATGCTAGTTTTTGAGGGATTAAATTCCATGCGGCCTAAAAGCATGTGATCTGGATCATAGCTATAGCTTGCAATTAGAACACAAACGCACAGTTATAGCCATGTGAAAAGCCATGAATCAACAGCTATAGCCTTAAATAGTCTGCAAGCGATCACTTCGACCACACGCCCCATTTCCAAGCCCGTTCATGGCTGGCTGGCGGCCGTTCGCAAGGCCCTCGGACTGTCCCGCGCGGCGGTTGCTGCCTCGCTCAAAGTGACTCCTTCAGCCGTGCAAGATTACGAGAAAGCCGAAAAAGCCGACGCCATCACTCTCGCCACCCTTCGCCGGGTAGCTGGCGCGATGGACTGTGAACTCGTCGTCGCCTTGGTCCCCAAGAACGGACTCACCTTCGCGCAGCTCGCCGCCCGCCGTGATCCCAACTTCGCCCACCTACGCGCAACCGAACATTCCATGGCCCTCGAAGCTCAGGCGAGTAACGACCTGCCGCCTTCGCCAACCGCTCCATGAGCCTGCTCCCTCCTTCTCGAGACGATTCCGGCACCACGCCCGTTTCCCCGGACGAGGAACGGTTTATCATCCCCAGCGTCGCCACTCTGGCAGAACTCAACTTGCTGGAACGCGCCAACATCCTGGAAGCCCGCCGCTGGCTCTTCGCGCCCCGCCGTCGTCTCGCACCGGCCGATCTCCTGGATCATCTCTTCGTGCGCGAATTGCACCGGCGCATGTTTCGCCGTGTCTGGCGCTGGGCGGGTAAAATTCGTGACTGCGAACTGAACCTCGGCGTGCCGCCCGCACAGGTCGAAACACGATTGTATTCACTTCTTGCCGACGCCCGCGCCTGGCATGAACACACCGCCTTTGCGCCCGACGAACTCTGCGTGCGGCTGCACCACGGGCTCGTGGCCATCCACCCTTGGCGCAATGGCAACGGTCGCCACGCCCGCCTGCTTGCGGACCGCCTCGCCGTTGCCCTCGAACGGCCGACCTTCACGTGGGGCGGCGGAGCCGAGCTGGAGGCAAAAAACGACACTCGCACCCTCTACCTCGCCGCACTCCGCAAAGCCGACGCAGGTGACTTCACCGCTCTCATCGCCTTTGCCCGCGTCTGATCGTCCGCAGTATCAACCCTTCGCCGACGCCCATCCACCTACAGTTTCGTGCCGCAGTGTTTGCAGTGGCGCGCGTCGTTATCGTGGTCGCTGGCACCGCACGACGGACACGACTGGGTGTTGTTGGCGGCGCGGGTCGCAGCGCTCAGCTCGACCGTGACGATACCCGTGGGCACGGCGATGATCGCGTAACCCATCAGCATCAGGATCGCGGAGACTACGCGACCGAGCACAGTGTGCGGCACAATATCCCCAAAGCCCACCGTGCTGAGCGTGACCACCGCCCAATAGATCGAGACCGGAATGCTGGTGAACCCGTTTTCCTCGCCTTCGATCACATACATCAGCGCGCCAAAGATCAGCACAATCGAAAGCACCACGCCGATGAAGATGACAATCTTGTGGATGCTGGCCCGCATCGCCGCCCCCAGCAGCTGCGCTTCGCCGACGAAGTGCGCGAGTTTCATAATCCGGAAAACCCGCAGCAACCGCAGCGCACGGATCACCAGCAACGCCTGCGATCCGGGTAGAAAATAAACGAGGAAAGTCGGCAGAATCGCGAGCAGGTCCACGAGGCCATAAAAGCTCAGCGCGTAACGCAGTGGCCGCCGCACACTGATGAGCCGCGCGCCGTATTCCAAGGTGAACAAGCCCGTGAAGACCCACTCAATCGCGCGCAGCGTTAAACCATGGGTTTCGCGAAGCTCGCGCACACTTTCCAAGCACACCGCCAGCACGCTGAGTAAAATGAGAACCAGCAACGCGACATCGAAGCGTTTTCCCCACGGCGTATCCGCCTCAAAGATGACCTCGTGCCAGCGCTCGCGCCAACCGCTGCCGAGCGGCTTTTCCTCCGCCGCCACCTGGGTCGAAGTGTGCTTGGCGGTCATGCGCTATCTTTTCCTAGCCGATTGGTATTTAAGCAACAGCGCACCGCCCTTGATGAGCTTGGATGACTTAAGCCGGAAATGCGTGGCCTTGCGGCGGGAGTAGCCTTCTTCGACGTCGAAGAGTGTCGGCGTGCCGACCGTGCCATCGGCCAGCGGCATAAGTATCAGGTGCAATTCGTCGATGAGCCCGGCCTTGAGAAACGAACCGTTGATCTTCCCGCCGCCCTGCACCGACAGATGCTTGATCGGAAAAAGCTTCGCGAGCTTACGGACCACGAGCTTTAGGTCGATGTCGCGCTTGCCGCCGATGATGTAGGAAATGTTTTTCGAACGCAGATAATCCAAGTGCTCGGCCGTGGCGCGCTCGGTGACCACGGAGATGATATGTTCGCTATCAGCCCGGTTGGTTTTGAATTTCAGTTTCCCATGCGGATCGAGTCCGACCGCGAAGGTCTTGGTGTCGTAGTCCGCGACGAAATCCCCCGACGGCACCGTGAAGCGCCCGCGACGCGGCGGACGCGGTTTGGTCTCCGTGAAGCCCTGCATCGTGACCCGCCCCACGATCCAAGCATCCCACGGGATTTTTTTGGCCACGTCTTCGAACAGATCCTCGTCTTCGGGCAGCCCCCAGATCTTCTGTTGGATGCGGCCGTCCAACGAGGTCATCATCACACAGGAAATATGCGGTTGTTTCATTTACGCATGGAACCCAAAGCGCCCAAAAAGTTCACGCGCCCCCGCGTTTATCTCCGCTGCCGCCCGCTCATGTGTGGAAACAAACGATGCCGCTCTCCGCGGTTAACCGGCATCTTCTCCGCGCCTCTGCGTCTCTGCGTTAAACCCTGCCGGTTCAGCTCTCCTCCGTCACCGCATTCGTTAGTGTTCCGATCCCTTCGATCGTCACGCTGACCACGTCCCCCGTCTGCAAATACACCGGCGGTTTCATCGTGTGCCCCGCCCCGCCCGGCGTTCCCGTAAGGATCACCGTGCCCGGCAGCAGCGTTTTGCTCGCACTCAAAAACACGATCAGCTCCCGCACATCAAAAATCAGGTCCGCCGTGCTGCCTTCCTGCCTCACCACGCCGTTCACCGCCGTCTCCAGCTTCAGCGCCCCCGCGTCACCGAGTTCATCCACCGTCACCAGCACCGGCCCCAACGGACAAAACGTATCGAAGCTCTTCCCCTGGCAAAACTGTCCGCCGCCCAGCTTGAACTGCCAGTCGCGCGCCGACACGTCATTCGCCACCGTGTATCCCAGCACAAATGACAGCGCATTCTCCCGTGTCGCATTCTTGCAGCGCTTTCCGATCACCACCGCCAGCTCGCCTTCATAATCGACCGCCTCGCTCGCCAGCGTCCGCGGAATCTCAATCACCCCGCCCGGACGCTGCACGGTGTTCCCGCTCTTCATAAACACCAGCGGACGCTCCACCAACGCCAACCCGAGTTGCTCCGCGTGTTTCCGGTAATTCAGCCCGATCCCAAAGATCGTCACCGGCTCCACCGGCGCCAGCAATTCACCCACCGCCACCACGCGCTCCGTCACCGACCACGCGCCCAGCATATCTCCCTCGATCACCCGAGCCGAACCATCGGCCTGCAACGCCGCCCACCCCGGACCTTCAGCAGTGAGATGTCGGATGATTTTCATAAGTAAGAGCGAGCACGTCGGCAAACACCGGCGCGTCACACGTCGGCGCCACCATCTGTAAACCCGTTGAAAAACCACCGGGCAACGCCACCGGCAGCGTCAACGCCGGCAACCCCGCCAGACTCACCGGCGTGGTCAGCTGAAAAATCCGGTCCCGCGTCGCCTGCGTGCAATCCGCCTTCACCGGCGCCACGCACGGCGTCGCCGGCAGCACCAGAAAATCATACCGCTCCCATACCGCCCCAAACGCCGCGATCAGCCGCTCGCGCGCGACCTTCGCCGCCGCCTGCGCCTCCGCCGTCATATCGCGACCCGCTATAACGCGGGCAAAGACCACCGGATCATACGCGTCCTTGCGCCGCTCGGCCCAATTCGCATGCACCGCCCACGCCTCGGGCCCGCGCAACGCCCCAAACGCTTTCGGCGCCTCCGCGAACTCCACCCGCAACCGATCCGCCAGCTCCGCCTCCAGCGGACCGCACAACGAAGCCGCCGCGCTCGCCTGCGCCGCCACCAGCTCAGTATCGACATCGCCAAACGGCAGCCAGGCCCCACGCCAGACCCGCCCCGTCGCCTTCACGCCGAGCAGCGCCTGAAAACTCGCCGCCATGTCACCTGCGTTGGCCGTAAACCAACCCGCCGTATCAAAACTCGGCGCCAGTGGAAACGCATCCGCGATCCACGGATGATGCGGCGCCATCCGAAAACCAAACAGTCCGCAAAATGCCGCCGGCACCCGTATCGATCCCGCCGTATCCGTCCCAAACGCCAGCGGAACCACGCCCGCCGCCACCGCCGCCGCGCTCCCGCTGCTCGACCCGCCCGAAGTCCGTCCGGGCAACCGCGGATGCTCCACGTAGCCGTAATGCGGATTCTCCCCGGTGATTCCGTAAGCAAACTCATGAAGGTGCGTCTTTCCCGCCAACACCGCCCCCGTCTCGCGCAGTGTCTTCACAAGCACCCCATCCGCTTCCGGCCGCGGACGCTCCTCATCCAAAAAAGTAGAACCCGCCTTCGTCGGCCATCCCGCCGCATCAAAAACGTCCTTCACCACAAATGGCACCCCCGCGAGCAACGGATTCGCCGTCACTCCTTCGCCGATACGTTCCAACCGCCCCGCGATCTCCTCCTCGCACGCCAGCATCGCGAACACCGCCTCGCGTTGTCCGGGCCGCAACGCATCCGCCTTCGCGTGAAGCGTGCGGGCCACTTCGGCCGGCGAGAGTCGTTGCCAGTCGGCGAACGTCATGCGCTCAAACAAAACTGACATTCACCTGAATCTCCACGGTAGCATTCTTCGGCAGTCCCGCCACCGCGATCGCCGCGCGCGCATGTTTACCGGCGTCACCGTAGAGTTTCACGAAGAGGTCGCTCGCGCCGTTGATCACCTGCGGACTCTCCGCAAACCCCGCGACCGCGTTCACGTAGCCGCCCACATACAAAAACTCCTTCACGCGATCCAGATCCCCCAGCGCGCCCTTGATCGCCGCCAGCACGTTGAGCGCGCACACCTGCGCCGCTGCGATCCCCGTCTCGACCGTCTGCACGCCCGCGCCCACCTGCCCGACATGCGTCATCACGCCATCCCTCACGCTGATCACTCCTGCGAGGATCAACGTGTTCCCGTTAATGCGATGCGGTAGATAGCTCCCGCCCGCCACCGGAGCCGCCGGCAACGTCAACCCCAGCTCCTTCAGTTTGGCTTCGATGATCGGCATAGTGATTTTCAGGTTCTTCGCGCCTTTGCGTCTTTGCGTTTAAAAATTCGTTTCAAGTTCAGTCGAAAATCGCCTCGGGCAAACACGCCGTGATCGTCGTCGTCGGCACATTTACCAACTGGCTTACTTTCAGGTCCAGCACAACGCTGCACAACGTATAGGCCATCTCAGGGGTGACCCCCAATCGGCCCACGATGAACTCGATCGCCCGCCGCACCACGCGTTTGCAGGCCTCGCGCGGATTCTCATCCGACTCGATGAACAGATGCCACGGCTTCGTCACATAACGTGCCGGCGTGAACCCGCCCGGAAAAATCGCATACGGCCCGCTCAACGATTTTTGCTTATGCACCTTGAAGGTCAGGGTCACATCCATAGCCGCTTCCATCCCGTTGATGCAGACCTCGCCGTCGCCCTGCGCCGCATGGCAGTCGCCCGTCAGCACGCCTGCGCCTAGCGTGAACACCGGCAAAAACAACGTCGTCCCCGCCGTCAGCTGACGCACGTCGAGATTCCCACCGAAAGCCCCCGGTGCCCGCGTGCGAAACTCGCCCGTCTCCGCCCGTTGCACACCGATGATCCCCGCAAACGGATGCAGATCCAGCGTCACGCCCGGGAAACTCCGCGTCACGGCTTCCTCCAGTTTCCAAATCATCAAATGATGATTTGGGAAATCCTCCGGCAACAAACCGAGCCCCGGAATCAAACTCGTCCACGCGAATCCATGATGTCGATACGCCTCGATCTTGATCTCCAGCATGTCGCCCGGCATCGCCCCTTCGATCGCCACCGGTCCCGTCAGCGCATGCACCTGCAACGGATCGAACCCCGCCTTGAAATCCGCCGCGGTCCACTCCGGCTTCACCTGCCAGCCGCTCGAATCCGCGCATTGAAACGTCACCGTGTCGCCCGACGCCACCGTCAGGCGCGGCGCGATTTCATTATTCCAACGATGAACCAACGGAGCAGAGCCAAGCGTATGATGCATATTAAAGAATCAAGGGTTCGATTTGGGTGCAGCCAGTTCCGTGATGCGCGCCACATAGCCCGCCACCATCTGTGAAATCCACCGCTCGCCCTTCTCCGCCGTGGCCGCCGTCGCGTCACCCATCACGCCCGACGCCGACACATCATGCGAAGCCCACGCAAACGTCGCCGGCGCCGCCTCGGGCCTGAGCTCGCCCGGATCACTCAACCGCGCCGGATACTCGCACACCGCACGTTCCATCTTCACCCATTGCGGCGCCACCGCCAGCAGCCACGACGTCTCCAATTCCCCCGCGTGAAACCCATACGCGTCTTCCTGCGCCGATAACTCCGGCTCCAGCTTCACACCGTGTTTCAAGAACGTCGTCTTCAGCCCATACGCCGCCTCGATTTCCCGTAGCGTATAAATCAGCACCGACGTATTCCCTCCGTGCGTATTCAAGACCACCAGCTGCTTGAAACCCCAGGCGCTCACCTGCCGCGCGATCACGAACAACTGCATCCGCAACGTTTCCTTCGAAATCATCAGCGTCCCAGGGAAACCCACGTGCTCGTTGCTTTTTCCAATCGTGATCGGCGGCGCGATATAACACGGCACGTTGTCCGGCAGCGCCTCCGTGATGCGCTCGATCCACACCTGTCCCATCAGCGAATCCACCGCGACCGGCAGATGATAACCGTGCTGTTCGATCGCACCCGTGGTCACGATCACCGGCGCCGAAGCCTTGTCCGGCAACGCTGCGATCTGCACCGCTGTCATCGAGGGAAGATAACGTTCGCGCGAGCTCATTTGGCAGGTGCCTCCATCGTTAAAAGTTTCCCGTCATTCGCCAGCGCCGGACGCCCCGCGATCTCCGCGAACAACGCCGCCAACCGTCCGCCGGCCTTCGCAAACTCCGCATCCTCTGTCGCCGCGAACCCGATTTCCAACGCACTCAAATTCACGCAAAACATCTGAAGTCCCCGCGCGATTCGAATATCCCGCGCCGCCGCATCGCACAACTCCTCGTTCCACGGACTCGCATTGCACAAAACCACGCGTCGAAAACCTACCGCCGCCAGCGACGCACAGACCTCATCGATGAACGCATGCGCCACCGGCACCTCGACCGTGAACGCCGCTCCATCCGCCGGCCCGGTCACAAAACGCAGCGGCGGCACCACCAGCAGGCGTGTTTCCCCACGTTGGAGAGACGCTTCTTTCACCACGCGCATTAATATTTGCTCCTCCGCATCAAGCGGGAGGTCCGGCCCGTGATCGGCAAATCCCGCGACCGGCACCACCAGAACCACACGTTCACGTTCGGCGATCTCGCTGATTTCCATCCAGCTACGCCAAGGCAAAAAAGTCGCATCATCACAGATGCAAAGAGATGGAGTCGGAGAGGTGCGGGGCACGACCTTTGGTTAGCAGATTAAAAGCCAACATGAATTACCCTCATTCCTGTGTCGCCGCACACTTGGCGCGCATTATGCGTTTATCGACGCATGATCAGGCAGGAGACTCCGACCCATTGGCTATTGGTAACCCATCCCGATCACGCCGATGTCGCCGGCCAGTTTGCGGATGCGTGGGGCAACGACCGCTTCGCCCCACCCAAGCCTTACGACGCGATTCGCTACGCCGTTTATCATCACGACGACGGCTGGCTGGCCCGCGATACCGCGCCCGTGCTCACCAAGGACAACCGCCCCGAAGCCTTCACGCGCCAACTCGTCGGTGCTTATAGCGCCTTCGAAGAAATCGATCTCCCTTCCTACTTGAAAGTTCGGGGCGATGCCACCGCCGCCGTCGCCGCGGTCGATCCCGCCGCCGCCATCTTCGTGTCCATGCACACCTACAACTTGCTGTCCGAGCAGGCCGACGTGAACACCATCCGTCCCGAGCATCGCCAGGCGCACGCGGATTTTCTCTCGGCCCAGCTCGCCTGGCAGCAACAAACGGCCGCCCAACTCGGTCTCGACCAGTCCGCGCTGCAACGCGGTTTTGAGTTTTTGCAATGTTGCGATAATCTCTCGCTCATCGTTTGCTCGGGCTACGATGTTCCGCGTGATCTTCGCCACACTCATCCCGACCGCTCAGGACAACGCCACGCCATCCGCTGCACGCCGGTGAACCCCGCTCTTTACACGCTCGATCCCTGGATTTCAGATCGCCCTGAGATCGTCCTCGAAATCCCTTACCGCTCCCTCGCAAAATCGGCCTGCGGCACGCTCAGCGCATTTCAATCCGCATGGAATCAGGCGCCCCTCCAACGACACCGCCTGATGCTCCGTCCCGCGCGCTGAGTCGTTCTCATTCCCACATTTTCAAAATCATCCATGTCCTCACTGACTCCGGAAACTCCCGTCACCTCCCCTGACTTCGAAGAACTGATCGCCCGCCTGCAACACGCC
Source organism: Rariglobus hedericola (assembly GCF_007559335.1). Taxonomy (NCBI): domain Bacteria; kingdom Pseudomonadati; phylum Verrucomicrobiota; class Opitutia; order Opitutales; family Opitutaceae; genus Rariglobus; species Rariglobus hedericola. The sequence continues at coordinate 221,432 of NZ_VMBG01000001.1, read as the reverse complement.
ACCGGCGCCATCCTCGCGCCGCGCGTCCTCGATGAACGTCCGCTCTATGGAACGACGCTTTTCATCGCGAAATGCCAGCTTGATACGCGCTTCGGCTTGTTCCGCGCGTTCATTTTCCAGGACATCATCGACAAGCACTACATCGTCGCGATGGCCCACGGTGACATCGCGAATGCGAAGACGCTCTACACCCGCCTGCACTCGTCGTGCATCACCAGCGAAACGCTGCGCGGTTGTGACTGCGACTGTGTCCAGCAGCTCGAAGGCGCGTTCAAGGTCATCTCCGAAAAGGGCGACGGCATTCTCTTTTACCTCATGCAGGAAGGCCGCGGCGTTGGCTACGTCGGCAAGGCCCGCGACCGCATGCTCGTGCAGGCTTCGCTCGACCAGATCTCCACCTTCGCCGCCTATGCCGCGATGGGTCTCCAAAAGGACCACCGCAACTACGACAACATCTCGCATATCTGCCATTTGTTGAACGTCACCGCACCGTTCATCGTCCTCACCAACAACCCCGACAAGGTGAACGCCTTGAAATCGCAGGGCATCGTCGTCGCCGGCACCGAGTCGCTCGAGTTCGAGCCCGGCCCCTTCAACCTCGCCTACCTCGCCTCGAAGGCTGCCGGCGGCCACATCCTCAGCCGCCCGACCGCCACGTCTGTGCGCCGCGCGCTCCCGCCCGAGCCGGTCATTCCCTTCCGCCCCTACGCGTTGTCCGACGCCAAGCGCTTTATCTACTCGGCCAGTTATTTCCTGCCGATGAAACCGGTGGACAACGAGATCCTCGTCACCGAGGCGCAGTTCACCGAGATCTTCCAAAAAAAATCCCTCGAGCGCTACATGGGCGGCGCGCGACCAGTCATCCTAGGCTACAAGGCCATCCGCCAGAATCGCTTTCTCATCACCATCGATCCCGACCACCTCACCCACTACAAGGACGACAATCCCGACGATCCCGTGGTCGAGCTGCTGACCACGCCGTATTGGTTCCGCGTTCACGTCTACTACGACATCGTGACCAGCCAGGACTTCGTGATTCTCACCCACGGTGAGCCGCGCATCTACGAGATTCCCGTCGTGCGCCTGCACAGCGAATCGCTCTTCAACCGCTTCCCGCTGCGCACCGTCGAGAACCGCGACAAGCTCAAGCTCTCCGTCAAACACATCATCGAATACGGTGTGGGCGCCTTGCTGCTCCTGCACAACGACGGACGCGGCGCCGGCTTCGGCGCCCACGCCACCGATCGCATGATGACCGACGCCGGGCAGGCTTTCTCCTCCGACGAGGCCTATCGCAAAATCGGCGTCGATTACGACAGTCGTGACTACGATGCATCCATCCTGCTGCTCAAGCATCACATCCCGAACACCAAGATTCAGATGGTGATGAACTCGCCCACCAGCCTCGTCAAAAAGCCCGAATATGCCGAGGCCCTCAACCGTCACAAGATCGAGGTCGAGAAGTGGATTTTCCTCGAAGACTGATCTGCCGCCACCCGCCCCATCGCATGTCCACCTCCACCGCCGATCCGCTCGGCCACGATCTCCTCGGCCAGCGCCTCGCCAGTATTCCCTCGGTGCTGGCGGGCATGCTGGACGCGCCGCCGCCTCCGCTGCGCCCCGCCTCGCTGGCTTCACGACGCTTCATCGTCACCGGCACCGGCAGCTCCGAGGCGCACGCGCGCTACCTCGCGATGCTGCTGAATCTCTACACCGACCGCTCCGCCGCCTACCTGCCGTTATCAGGTTTCACCGTCGCCGAGCCGGAAGCATTCGCCGATAAAACCCTCGTCGTTTTCTCCCAAGGCGTCTCGCCCAACGCCCGCATCGCGCTCAACCGTCGCGGTGACTTCGCCCATTGCATTCTGTTTACCGCCACGACTCCGGCCGCCGCCCTCGCCGCCGGAAAAGCCGACCGTGCCGAACTGCTTCAGGCCATCCTCAATGACGGAGGCGAACTCATCGAATTCCCCCTCGCCGAGGAATACACCACGCTCATCCGTTTCGTCGGTCCGCTCGCCGGCTACCTCGCCGCCCTTCAGTTCGCCGCCCGCTTCGCCGGCTGCCGCTTTCCGCAGCCCACCGCCGCGACAATTCTCCCGCTGCTCGAAATCAAGCCGCCCGATGACCTGCGCGCCGCGATGATCGGTCTGCCCAGCGCCTTCTCGCAGGGTTTCAATCTGGTCACCGCCGCGCCCATTTCCGACTTCGCGCAAAACCTCGCCTGCAAATTCATGGAGGGTGTGTTCTGGCCGTGCCCGCCCATCAGCGACTTCCTGCAATTCGCCCACGGCCCCTTCCAGCAGATGAATGCCCACCCGAAGCCGGTCATCATCTTGCAGGGCGGCTCCGCCATGGAAGCCGAGATGGTCGATCGCAGCGTGCGCATGCTGCGCGACGCCGGACTCGGCGCCTTCGTCATCTGCGTCGATGCGCCCGCCTTGTATTCGATTTTTGGATTCGAAGCCGCGCTCAACGCCCTCGTCTTCGACGTCATGAAACACCTGCGCGTCGACCAGGTGAACTGGCCCGGCAAGGGCCGCGACGATCTTCTCTACGGCTTTTGTCCCGACACCTGAAATCCCATGAGCACCATTCCTGCGCATCTCGACTTGCTGTATCCGCCCGAGGCGATCGAAGAACAACTGGTCATCCTGTCCGCGCAACTCGACACGTGGGCCGCCGAATCCAAAGCCGAGACCGGCAAGCTCCTGCTCTGCATCTGCCTCCTGCGCGGTGGGGCGTTTTTCTTCTCCGATTTGCTCCTGCGTATGCGCCAATCGGTCGAGCCCGCCTTCTGCCGCGCGCGTTCCTACGACAAGAACACCAACAAACCCCTCGATAACATCGAGATCGACTGGCAGAGCACCAAGCTCGCCGGTCGCGACATCGTGCTCTTCGACAACATCTGCGACAGCGGCCGCACCTTTAAGGAAGCCGCCGGCCAGTTGCTCGCCCAAGGCGCCCGTTCAGTCCGCTCCGTCAGCATGGTTTACCGCGTGCGGCCCGATTCCCTGCACACACCCGACCTCACCGGCTTTACTTTCGCCGGCAAAGAATGGCTCGTCGGCTACGGACTCCGCGATCACGGCGACCTGTTGATGAACACCCGCGTCATCTACACCGCCCGCGACACGAGTTACTAAGGGTCGCCGCACATCATGCCCGAGATCCGCGATTGCATCGTCCTGCACGGCCCCGATCTGGCGCCGCATCGGTGCCATCGTTTTGCTTGGGAAACCGACACGATCACCGCCCTGGATCTCGGCGAACCTTGCCGGCAGATCGACAACGGCGCGCTCGTCATCATTCCCGGTCTCTACAACGGCCACACCCACATGGGCGACAGCGCCCTGCCCGACGGCGCCACCGGCCTCACACTTGAAGAGGCGTTTTTTCGTCCCGCCGGTTATAAATACCGGGAACTCGCCAAGCTCTCCGAGGAAACCCACCTCCCGCATCTCGTCGCCCACCTCGGTTACATGGCGCGCACCGGCGTGATCGCCCATCTCGATTTTCGCGAGCAAGGCGCCTACGGAGCACGGCTCCTGCGCAAGGCCTCCGAGGCCACCGGCGTCGAATCAATCATCCTCAACCAATTCGATTCGCCGCCGTTCACCGCCGCTGATCTGGACGCCAACACCGCGCCGCTTCCCGCCTCAGCCCGCGCTGAACTGGACGCCATGCTCGCCGTCGCCGACGGTTTTTCCGAGAGCACGATGAACGATCTCACCGACGTTGCCTGGCGTGAAATTCGCACCGCTACATCCGCCGCGAAAAAAATCCGTGCCATCCACTGCCTCGAAAGCGCCGGCTACCGCGACCGCTCGCACGCCATCACCGGACGCGGCGATCTCATCCGCGCCATCGAGGTCTACGACGCCGACCTCATCGTTCACCTCACCGTCGCCAACTCCGACGAGATCGCCCTGCTCGCACGCTCCGGGAAAACCGCCGCGATCAATCCGCGCGCCAACGCCAGCCTCGGCCTGCCGCTCCCTCCCGTCGCCGCGCTGCTTCGCGCCGGTGTGAATCTCCTGCTCGGCACCGATAACGGCATGCTCAATTCACCTTCGCTGCTCCCCGAACTCGATTTCACCTACAAACTCGCCAAGTCCCAGTTTGGAGACGCCCTCTCGCCTGATCCCAGCGCCATTTTAAAAATGGCTACGAGCAACATCCGCCCGCTCCTCGGCGGCGATCATTACGGTTACCTCGAACGCGGGCTGCCGGCCGATTTTGTGGTGCTCGATTTCCATGCGCCCCACTTGCGAGCCACGCGCCACATCATTGCAAGCGTGCTCACGCGTGTGACGCCCGCCGATGTCCTCGGCACTTATCGCCAGGGTCGCGAACTGTGGCGCGATCCACGCTGGCCTTAAACACCACGCGCAAAAAAAAGCCCGCTGCGTTGTGCAGCGGGCTTTTTGTAATCAACAGACCGATCAGCGGAATCAATCCTGGGTCTGCAACGCGGCGATCACGGAGATATCTTCCAACGTCGTCGTGTCGCCCGTGACCTGACGGCCCGCGGCGATGTCCTTGAGGATGCGGCGCACGATTTTGCCGGAGCGCGTCTTCGGCAGGCTCGGCGCAATGCGCACGCTGTCGGGCTTCGCAAAGGAACCGATCTCGCGGCCGATGTGCGCGCGGAGGTCTTCCTTCAACTTGTCGTCGGCGGTCACACCCGTCTTGATGCTCACAAACACGACGAGGGCCTGGCCCTTGAGATCGTCGGGACGGCCCACGGCGGCCGCCTCGGCCACGGCCGGATGCGTCGCCAGCGCAGCCTCGACCTCGGCCGTGCCGATGCGATGGCCCGAGATGTTGAGCACGTCGTCCACGCGACCCGAGATCCAGAAGTAGCCATCCTTGTCCTGCTTCGCGCCGTCGCCGGTGAAATAGATTCCCGGATAGTCGCCGAAGTAGGTTTTCTGGAAACGCTCGTCGTCGCCCCACAGCGTGCGAAGCATCGAAGGCCAGGGCTTGGTGATGATCATTTTGCCATCGGTGCCGCGCGGCACTTCCTTGCCCTTTTCGTCGACGATCTTCGGAACGATGCCGAAGAACGGCAGGCTGGCCGAGCCGGGCTTGAGAGGAACCGCACCGGGGATCGGCGCGATCATGATGGAGCCGGTCTCGGTCTGCCACCACGTATCCACGATCGGGCAGCGGCCCTTGCCGATGAGCTTGTGATACCACAGCCAAGCCTCGGGGCTGATCGGCTCGCCGACGGAACCGAGCAGGCGCAGCGAATCGAGACGGTGCTTGAGGACGTAGTTGTCACCCCAGCGCATGAACGCACGGATCGCGGTCGGCGCGGTGTAGAGGATCGTAATCGCGTGGCGGTCGATCATCTGCCAGAAACGATCGGGCTCGGGCTGGTTGGGCGCGCCCTCGTAGAGGAACACGGTCGAACCGTTCGAGAGGAGGCCGTAAACGACGTAGCTATGACCAGTGATCCAGCCGATGTCGGCGGAGCAGAAGTAACGGTCGTTTTGTTTAAGGTCGAAAATGTAGTGCGACGTCATCTTCGCACCGAGCAGGTAACCGGCGCTGGTATGCAGCACGCCCTTCGGTTTTCCGGTAGAACCCGAGGTGTAGAGAATGAAGAGCGGGTGCTCGCTGTCGAACGCCTTGGCCTTGTGGGTATTCGGGCCGCCCTTCCAGACGTCGTGCCACCATACATCGCGGCCCTCGGCCATCTTGACCTCGTTGCCGGTGCGCTTGAGGACGATCACCGACTGCACGGTGGGCGTGCCCTCGAGAGCGCGGTCCACGGCGGGCTTGAGTTCGATGATCTTGCCGCGACGCCAGCCGCCGTCGGCGGTGATGACGAGCTTGGCTTTGCAATCGTTGATGCGGTCCTTGATGGCCTCGGAGCTGAAGCCACCGAAGATCACCGTATGCACCGCGCCGATACGGGCGCAGGCCAGCATGGCCACGACGGCCTCGGGGACCATCGGCAGGTAGATCGCCACACGGTCGCCCGCAACCACACCCATGTTCTCAAACACGTGGGCCAGACGGCAGACGTGCATCGAGAGCTGCTTGTAAGTGATGGTGCGCACATCGCCGGGCTCACCTTCGAAAATGATCGCGGCCTTGTTCTCGAGCGCGGTGCCGAGATGGCGGTCGAGACAGTTCTCGGCGACGTTCAGCTTGCCGCCGCCAAACCACTTGGCGTGGGGAGCCTTCCATTTAAGGACGCTCGTGAAGGGCTTGCGCCACACGAGCAACTCCTTGGCCTGCCGTCCCCAGAATTTTTCTGGGGAGTTGACAGACTCGGCATAGAGCTTCTTATAGGAGGCAAGACTCCCGAGATTGGCTTGACGTTGAAACTCGGCCGAAGGCTTAAAAACCCGTTTTTCACGGGATGCTGAGGTTTTCTTTTGGTCCGACACGTTAGGGGCTTTTGTTAGGGATTTTTTCAAACGCGCGTTCGTTCGCGCGCCTGACACTTAGCCCTTATTTCGCCCGTGGTTTGCAGCGTCAAGCACCGCATACGATTCATTCATTCAATTTAACTACATGGCTAATAACCCTGAACAACCGACCTCCGACACCACCCCGTCGGAGACCGCTCCCGCCGCCAACTCCGCGCCCGCCACCGCCGCCGCTCCCCAGCCCCCGGAGCGTCCCGAAAACGTGATCCAGGTTTCCGGCGTCCTCGACATCGACATCCAGAAAGGCGGCAACGGCCAGCTGCTCGACCTCACCCGTTACGGCAAACGCCGGCCCTCGGATACCTTCGTTCCCAAGGAACTCATCCGCCGCTTCAAGCTCCGCCAAGGCAGCCACATCACCGGCACCGCCTGGCCCGCCGAGGGACGTTTCCCCAACCCCAAGATGAAGTTCGTCGAATCCGTCGACGGCATGTCCATCGAGGACCGCAAGGCCCGCATGGACTTCATCGCACTCACCAGCATGTCGCCCGACCAGCAGCTCAAGATGGAGCTCAAGGACGGCCGCATGACCACCCGCGCCGTCGACTTGTTCTGCCCGATCGGCAAAGGCACGCGCGGCCTCATCGTCGCCCCGCCCCGCACCGGCAAGACCACGCTTCTCCGCGACATGGCGCTGGGCGTTCTCCAAAACCATCCCGAGTGCCACGTCATGATTCTCCTCGTCGACGAACGTCCCGAGGAAGTCACCGACTTCCGCCGCAGCGTTCCCGCCGAGATCTGGGCTTCGTCCAACGACGAGAACGTCGACAGCCACGTCCGCATCGCCGACATGGCGATCGAACGCGCCAAGCGTCTCGTCGAGACCGGCCGCCACGTCGTGCTCTTCATTGACTCGATCACCCGTCTCGCCCGCGCTCACAACACGCTCAAAAATTCCGGCCGCACCGGCTCCGGCGGTCTCGATGTGCGCGCCCTCGAAAAGCCCCGCCAGCTTTTCGCCGCCGCCCGTAACATCGAGGAAGGCGGCTCGCTCACCATCGTCGCCTCCGTGCTCGTCGAGACCGGCAGCCGCATGGACGACGTGATCTTCCAGGAGTTCAAAGGCACCGGTAACAGCGACCTCGTCCTTGACCGCAAATGCGCCGAGATGCGCCTCTGGCCGGCGATGAACATCCAGTCCTCCGGCACCCGCAAAGAAGAGCTCCTCATCGACGCCAAGAAGCTCGATGCGATCCACTTCTTCCGCCGCGCTCTCGTCGCCCAGAAAATCGAAGAGGCCACCGACACGATGATCGCCCGTCTCTCGAAGACGAAGACCAACGAGGAATTCCTCAAGCTGATCGCGCGCTAAGCGCCCGACGGCTGGTTTTATTCGCCCACAAAAAAGGCCGGCTTCACAGCCGGCCTTTTTTTATTGGACCGAGGGATAACTCCCCAGCCACTTCACCAACGGGCAGAACTTCCGCAGCTCCGCGATGGCTTCCTTCATCGCCGGGTCTTCGTAGTGACCGGTCACGTCGATGAAGAACAAGTAGTCCCACGGACGTTTCTTGCTCGGGCGCGACTCGACCTTCGACAGGTTGATGCCGCGCTGGCCGAACGGCATGAGCATCTTCAACAGCGAACCGGAATTCGCAGCCGCTTCGTCGCCGAGCGAGACGACGAGACTCGTGATGTCACGACCGCCGCCGACCGGACCGGACGGGCGTTTGCCCACGACAAAGAACCGCGTGGTGTTGTCATTCTGGTCCTGGATATTTTTCGCGACTACCGGCACGCCTTGCACCTGCGCCGCGAGTTCCGCCGCGATGGCCGCGGCACCGGGCGTATCCTTGGCAATCTGCACAGCCTTCGCGGTGCTCGCCGTGTCGATCAACTGCGCATGCGGCAGGTGGCGCTGCAGCCAGGCGCGGCACTGGGCAAGTGCCTGGTCCTTCGAATAAACCTTGTCGATCTGCGCCAGCGGCGTGGACGAAATCAACGCGTGGTTGATTTCCAAATACACCTGCGCGACCACCTTCAGATCGCTATCAACGAAGCCGTCGAGCGCCTCGCGCACGGAGCCCTCGGTGGAGTTCTCGATCGGGATGATCCCGTAATCGGCTTCACCCTTTTCGATCGCGGTGAAAATATCCGAGATCGTCGCGATGGCCGAGTAATCGACGCTCGCGCCAAACTTCTTGATCGCCGCGGCATGCGTGTAGGTCGCCTCCGGTCCGAGGTAGGCGATGAGCAACGGCTTCTCAAGCGCGATGGCCGCCGACATGATTTCGCGATAGATCGCCTGCAGTGCCTCGTTTTTGATCGGACCTTGATTGAGCGCCGTGACCTTGCGGAACACCGCGTCCTCGCGCTCGGGCACATAGATCTGACCGCCGGTGCTGCGCTTGAGTTTTCCGATCTCGGCGGCGAGCGCGAGACGGCTGTTCAACAACTCGACCAGATGGCGGTCGTGAGCATCGATTTGTTCCCGGATGGGTTGGAGCGGGTCGGACATGGAAATCAGGCGGAGGCAGGTTTGTCTTCGTCGTCGGACAGAGTCTCGGGCGCGGGCTGTGCTGGTTCTTCGACCAAAGCCGGCTCTTCAGCGGCAGCCGCTTCAACGAACACCTCGGCGGCGGTTTCAGCCGACATCGGCACGTGCTCGACATCAACTTCGGAGAGATTCGGCGTCTCGCCTTCGCCCTCTTCGAGCGGCAGGCCCATCTCGGCGTCCGCGGGCGGCTTCACGTTGATCGCGTTCTTGAGCCACTCGTCGATCTGGCGCGGCGAGAGCACGTCGGACGCCGGCAACTCGACCAGCGACTTCACGCCGACGAATTCCAAAAACTTGTCGGTCGTGCCGTATTGTAACGGGCGTCCGGGCAGATCGGCGCGTCCCACGATGTAAACCAGTTCGCGCTCCAGCAGTTTGTTGAGGCCCGCCTCGGCCGATACGCCGCGGATCGTCTCGATTTCGGTGCGTGTAACCGGCTGGCGGTAGGCCACGATGGAAAGCGTCTCGAGGGCCGACTGCGTGAGCTTGGCCGGAGCCGGCTCGTCGCGTTGGATGCGGATCCACTTCGCGAAACGCGGATGCGTCACCAAGCGGTAACCGCTCGCACCATCGATCAGCAGATAAATATCATCCGCCGCCCGCAGTTCGGACGCCAGTTCATCCATCGCTTCACGAATCTGCGTGGCGGTGATCAGCGAAGGCACGTCTTGATACAGATCCGCGTCGGTCTCGGTCGGCGCGGCGACCAGCACCTCGGCGGCCTCAGCCTCGCCCGCAACGGCTGCGGGTGCGTCTTCAGCGGGAACTTCCGCCTCACCCTCGACCGTCGGATCAACGACCGCCTTGGGCAACAAGGCCTGGTCATGGAAACGGGCGAACGCCGTCTGGATATCCTTAACCGAGAGCGGCTCGCTCGATGAGAAGAGCAGCGCCTTGAGCACTTTTTTGAGGTTGAACGCCATGCGAAAGAAAACCCGAGAGTGATGCGGTCGCCGGAAACCGACGCAACCCTGGAAATTGGACCGCTCCCTTGCCCAGACATCGCGCTTGCCCGCCCCCCACCCGCTTGGTTTTGTTCATCCTTTAACCCATGTGCTCCACGTCCTCCTCTTTCCCGCGTCCGCACTCCTCCGTCGTTGTTGATGGCAACGACCGCGCGCCCGCCCGTTCCATGCTCCGCGCCGTCGGCTTCACCGACGAGGATTTTAAAAAGCCCCAAATCGCCGTCGCGTCTTCCGCCAGTAACATGACGCCCTGCAACGTCCACCTCGGCGACCTCAGCGAGCACGCGCAGAAGGGCATCAATGCCGCCGGCGGCAAAGCCGTCTATTTTAACACCATCACCGTCACCGACGGCATCAGCATGGGCACGCAGGGCATGCGTTACTCCCTCGTCTCCCGTGACGTCATCGCCGACTCCATCGAGACCGCTGTCGCCGCCGAAGGCTTTGACGGCCTCGTCGCCATCGGTGGCTGCGATAAAAACATGCCCGGTTGCATGATGGCCATTGCCCGCCTCAACCGCCCCGCCGTCTTCATCTATGGTGGCTCCATTCTCCCCGGCTTCGCCGCCTCCGACTGCGACCACAAGAAGCCCCTCGACATCGTCTCCGTCTTCGAAGCCGTCGGCAAACACGCCAAGGGCGAACTCGACGACGCCGGCCTGCGTGACGTCGAAGCCACCGCCATCCCCGGCCCCGGCTCCTGCGGCGGCATGTATACGGCCAACACCATGGCGACCTGCATCGAGGCCCTCGGCATGAGCCTGCCCAACAGCAGCGCCCAACTCGCCGTCGGCAAAGAAAAACGCGAGGACTGCGAACGCGCCGGCGCCGCCGTCATGGCCATGCTGAAAAAAGGCATCAAGCCCCGCGATATTCTCACCCGCCAGGCCTTCGAGAACGCTATCACGGTTTGCTTGGCCCTCGGCGGTTCGACCAACCTCATTCTCCACCTCCTCGCCATCGCTCACTGCGCCGAAGTCCCGCTGACCCTCGCCGACTTCAAGACCATCGGTGACCGCGTCCCGCTCCTCGCCGACGTGAAGCCCTTCGGTAAATACGGCATGGCCCACCTCATCCGTATCGGTGGCATCCGCCCGATGATGAAGATCCTTCTTGATCGCGGCATGCTCCACGGCGAATGCCTCACCGTCTCCGGCGACACCATCGCCGAGTCCCTCAAGGACGTTCAGCCCTACCCCGCGTATCCATCGGAACAGGACGTCATCCGCCCCTTCGATCAGCCGATCAAGAAAGACACCCACCTCCGCGTCCTCCACGGCAATCTCGCCCCCGGCGGCGCCGTCGGTAAAATCACCGGCAAGGAAGGTCTCTACTTCAAAGGTCCGGCCAAGGTTTACGAAGGCGAAGAAGACGCGCTCCAAGGCGTCCTCCGTGGCGACGTCGTCAAAGGCGACGTCGTGGTCATCCGCAACGAGGGCCCCGTCGGCGGTCCCGGCATGCGCGAGATGCTGTCTCCCACTTCTGCGATCGCCGGCCGCGGTCTCATCAAGGATGTTGCGCTCATCACCGACGGACGTTTCTCCGGCGGCTCGCACGGTTTCGACGTCGGCCACATCACGCCCGAAGCCGCCAAGGGTGGTCCGATCGGCATCGTCAAAAACGGCGATCTCATCGAGATCGACGCCGTCAAAAACACGATGAGCCTCCTCATCCCCGAAGCCGACTACGCCGCTCGCATGGCCGCCTACAAGCCGCTTCCCCCCAAGGAAACCCGCGGCGTCCTCGCCAAATACGCCCGCCTCGTCAGCACCGCCTCCGAAGGCGCCGTCACCGACAAGTATCTATAAGCAGAAGCCGGTATTGCCGAGCCCGACTCGGTATCACGAAAAGGCGCTGCGCATCCCGCAGCGCCTTTTTTACGTCCACGCTGAATTCGTCGTTAGTCGGCAAATTGAGAGCTCTTGATCCCCACTGCAAACGTTTGGCTGGACAAGGAGCCTGCATGCTCATCCACACATAGGCGAATTAGCATTACCGCTACCCCTTGATGAAAAACTACATTCTACTTTTAATTCTTACGCTGGTGCTGGGATTCACCACCGGTTGCTCAACTTACATCACTCCAGGTGCAAAAGCTGATCTTCAGGCTTTTTCCCCCGCCAGCATTGAGGCTGGTTTTGCCACGAAGCCCACCCATCCGTTTCCCGCCAGTATGGCCACCGTGCGCGTGCAGGCCCCGACTTACAGCAACTATTACCTGCGCCAAAATGGAGGCCAGTATGGCGAAGGGCGTTACTCCGTCATCATGACGAGGGAAGTAGAAACGCAGGCACAAGTAGACCGTATTTCAGCACTCCCGCAGATTACCGGCTTGGTGACACTCAACCGGTTGCTGCTTCCCAACAAACTGGAAAGTGACCGCGAGCTACGTGAAGCCGCTGCCCGGCTGCACGCCGACTTGATTTTTCTCTACACTTTCGACACGGCGTTCATCGACAAGGACGCCGCAAAGCCGCTCTCCGTGATCACGCTCGGGCTCTCTCCCACCCGTCAAATCACGGCTGTCACCACCGTATCGGCTCTGCTGCTCGATACTCGCACAGGCTACATTTACTCGGCTTACGAAGTCACCGAGCGAAAAGCCATGTTATCGACTTCATGGAGCAGTGGTGAGTCAGCCGATGAGGCTCGCCGGCAAACCGAAACCCGTGCCTTCGATAAACTCGTGAACGAACTCGTCGCGTCGTGGCCCAAGCTGCTGAAAAAATAAACGGAGCGCATTCACTTTAACCATGAACAACGAACTCGAAATTACTTGGCCGCGCGTGCTGCGTGTTTGGTGGGCCTATCTCTGGCGAAGCCTGATCGCCATGCTCGTCGCCATGATTCTCGGTGGCATCGCCGGATTTATAATCGGGTTCTGCATGGGCATGGCCGGCGTCCCCACTCGCACCATTCAATTCGTGACCGCACCGATTGGCGCACTCATCGGCCTCGGGATATCCATTTTCCCCATCAAGATGATCCTCGGTAAGAATTTTGGTAAGTTCCGTTTGGTATTGGTCGAAACATCCGCCGCAGAACCTCCCGCCCTGCCACAAAGTTGACGCGTTATCAGGATTGTCCGTTATCCATACTTTCAATTCGCCCAAAAACGATACAGGGTCACCGGCATGAAATGTCTGCCAACGATCCAAGCCTGGCCTTTTGGCCTGTTGCTGGCGTGGGTATTGGCTGTGCCTGCCGGGCTTTCAGGACAAACCGCCATCACCGCGGTCACGACGATCACGACTGATTCCGCCGACACCGTTCACGAAGGCTATACATTTCAAAACACGACGGTCGCTTTGCAGACGTTCACCACGTCCACCGGCACGTATGCCCTCACCGGCATGGCCGATCAGGTCTTCATTCGACGGAGCTCGGGCGGCACCAACAATGCCCATGTGTGGTATCAAACCGCCAGCGCCGCCGGCAACCGCATCGCCGATCATGCGGACACCTTTCAAGAGGTGCTGCTGGACAATAATTTCGCCCGCGGGGTGCACAACTTATTCGGCAACGCCGGCTCGTCGTATGCCAACATCGAGCGCGTCGATTTCATCTCAAACGGCGGCTTCAGCGCGACGGCTGATTTCGCGATTCCCGTCTTCGATTTCGGCATAAACCCCCAGCACGAATCGTTCAAGATAGCGCTCGTCACCAGCGTGGATGCCTTCGGCAATCCAACCGGTTACAGTGCACTCGCCAGCACCGTGCCGTTCACAGCCAACAACGTCTACAACCACAGCACGTTTTCGATCCACCGTTACGCCGACGGCGACAACACGACGGATGATTACGCCATCTTCAACGGCCCCAACCAGGGACCCGGCGGCGTGGTCTTCACGCTCGACGACTTTGATGTCGACCCCGGCACGACGATCTACGGGTATTCGCTTTTTGGTTACGATGTGACCGACGGCGGCAACACCAACAATCTGCTGAACTGGAATTCAGCCACTTACTTCCCGACCAACACATCCGACGGCGAAGGTGCTGCGGGCGGCTTTGATTTCTCGGGCGTCAACGGCGTTTTCTTCTCCGCCGTGCCCGAACCGTCCACATATGCGCTTGCCGGCCTGGTTGCCGTCGCCTCCTGCATGGTGCTGCGCCGGCGTCCGCGTTGCGCCTGAATTAAGCCGCAGCCTAGGATCTCTCTTAATTAAAGAGGTCATTGTATTTTGCTCAGCGTGGGAGTGCTGGTTATTTGTTTGAGCAATCCGCTTTGTTTTTCCGCCTAAAGGTATTTTACAGGCTAAAAATCCCGCGGCTGTTTTGATCATCTCGTCGAATACCCTCGACGATGTTTTCCATTTTTAAGCGCCCCCTCCTGACCCTTTTGGCCTGCACTGTGACCGCAGCGTTTTCCGCGTCAGCGCATGCCGCCATCGGTGACTCCCAAGTCGCCCGATGGAAGGACAACAAAACCGCCTGCTTCCTGCTGATGTTCGACGACAGCTGCCCCAGCCATTTTCAGGTGGCCATACCCGAAATGGTGAAGCGCGGGATGATCGGAACGTTTTACGTCAATCCCGGCGGCTCCGGCTACACCTCCAATGCCGCGCAATGGAACACGGTGATCCCGCAACTGGGAATGGTTTACGGCAACCACACATGGTCACACGCCAACACCACCACGCTCGTCGGCATGGAGGACGAGATCCGCAAATGCTGGGAAGTCATCCGCAACATCTATTATCCCGGCGACACCAGCCCGCACCTGATCTCCTACGGTCAGCCTGGCGTGAATACGTGGTTTAGTTACGGCCAGCCGCTCACCGACATATTGAACAACTACAATATGATCAGCCGTCCGGAATTCATCGCGGGCAAGGCTCCGTTCACGGGCATCAACACCCTGCCCGAACTCCTCGCGGTCGCCGACACCGCCATCACGCAAAAAGGAATGGGTTACACCATCTTCCACGGACTCCAGCGCCGGCCTTCGGAAGGCGATCCCGACCAGGGCGGACAAGATTTCTGGGCGTTCGATAAAGACGTCTACCGCCGTTTTCTCGACGGCTTGAAAACGAGACGCGACGGCGGCGACCTCTGGATCACTGATCCGATTTCCTACCACAAATATGAGAAAGAGCGAAATAGCGCGACCATCACCGTCACCGCCGCCACCTCGTCGCTCGTCACGTTGACGCTGACCACCACTACCAATGCGCTCTACGATTTGCCGCTCACCGTGAACACGCAGGTTCCCTCCGCTTGGCGTGCTGCGACGGTCGTCCAAGGAGCCAAAACCGTGAGCGTTCCCGTCAGTAATGGATCGATTCGCTACGATGCGCTTCCCAATGGCGGAACCGTCTCGATCACCGAAAGCGCCCTCCCCGTCGTCACGATCAAGGCCACCTCACCCGAGGCTTATGAGACCGGTGCCGCCCCCGGCGTTTTCACGGTTTCCACCTCCGGCACGCAACCTGTATCCGTTAATTACCTACTCACGGGCACCGCCGCCAACGGCACTCGTTTCAATATCGCCGCCAGTCCGCTCGCAATCGCGTCGTCCTCGGCAACGCTGAACGCGACACCCGTCACCAATTCCGTTTACGAAGGCGAACAAAGCGTCGTCATCACGCTCGCGCCGGGTAGCGACTACATCATCGGCTCCGACAGCTCGGCGACCGTGATGATTCACGATCGCACCGATATCGCGCCGGCCGATTGGTATCTGCAAGCCAACCAGCCGTCCGGCCAGCACTGGAACAACTTGCCGGTATGGAAGAGCCAGCCCACCGGCGGCACACAGTTGAGCGCGTTCTCCCGAGGCACGGTCAATGATCGATTTCACACCAACGGCTTCGAACTCCGCACCAAAAACGCTTATTATCCGCCCGACCAGAGCTTCTACGGTAACAACATCGTGCTCGACGGGCCCGCGGCAAAACTCTCGCTGGCCCTCACCGCGTATTACGGCTCCAGCGGCATGCCGACCAACACCGTGCCCACGCTCACGACCAACGGCGGCAGCATCAACCCCTTCGTCAGCACGCTCACGCAGCTTCTCACCGTCGGCACCTTCAACAGCCTCGGCACCACCCGCGTTCTTAACGGCGGCAACATTTCCACACCCACGGGCGGCCTGAACTTGCGCGTCACCAAGCTCACCGGCCCCGGCGAGCTCACCCTTACCAACGGCCCCGGCACGGGCACGTTTGGCTCGCTGCTTTTCAACGTCTCCAACGCGACCCATTATCGCGGCAAACTCAACCTGGCCGGCGGCACCTTGTCCTTCCCGATCAACGTCACCAGCTGCGGCCCGCTCGCCCTCGCCACCGGCACGGCGGTCATCAATTCCAAAGCCGTCAAAGTCGCCCGCCTCACCATCGGCAAAACCATCCTCCCGGCCGGCACCTACACCACCGACGACCTCAACGGTCGCGGCGTTACGTTCACCGGAACCGGCACGATCACCACGAGCCTCATCCCGGATGGTTGGAGCCACCTCGACATCGGCGCCCCCGCGCTCAGCGGCGCCGCGACCTACTCCGGATCGACCTGGACCCTCACCGGCAGCGGCACGCAAATCGGCGCCACCTCGGACAAGTTCGCCTTCACTTCCGCGCAAACCACCACCGCCACGCCGTCGATCGTCGCCCGCATCACTTCCGTTCAAACCACTCCCGTCAGCGCTCAGGCCGGCGTGATGTTGCGCGACGGCACCGATGCCAACGCCCCGTTTGTCGCCCTCACCGTTTCCCCCGCCGGACTCATTACTCTACGCTCGCGGACCGTCGTCGGTGCCACCGCCACCGCAGTCCAAGCCTCGGCCACGGTGGCGGCTCCTGTCTGGCTCAAGTTAAACCAAGCCAGCGGCACCATCACCGCCGCTTACTCCACGAATAACATTTCATGGACTCCGGTCGGCAGTGTCGCCGCCAATTTTGCCGGCGCGCCGCAAGCCGGCCTGGCGATCTGCGCCGGCACCGATACCGTCCGCGCCACCGCGACCGTTACCGATGTCTCCGTGGAAAACACCACGCCCGTCCTCACCGCCTCGACGCTTTCGGTCAGCGCATCGCCGACCGGCGCAGGGACGATTGCGGGCTCGGGTATTTTTGAAAACGGCACCGCCATCAGCTTGAACGCAACGCCCTCGGCTGGCTACGGCTTCGCCGGCTGGCGCGAAAACAGCGCCTCGGTGACCACCGCCTCCGTCTATAATTTTACGCTCAACGAATCGCGTTCTCTGGTGGCACATTTTCAGCCGGCCAATCTCGCGACCTTCCAGACCACGTTCTTCACCACCACCGAACTCAACGACGCCGCCATCAGCGCCCCATCCGCCGATCCTGACGGCGACGGTTATTCCAACCTCCTCGAGTATGCCTTGGGCACGAATCCCAAGGTTGCCAACTCGCTCCACCAGCAAAGCGCTTTTGAAAACGGCCAGCTTGCGCTCATCTATCAGCGAAGCAAAACCGCCTCCGATCTGGCTTACATCGTCGAGGTCTCGAACGATCTCAAGACATGGAAATTCAGCGCTTCAGACGTGTCAGCCGCCACTGTTCTCGACGATGACGGCTACACACAAACGATCCGGGTCAGGGACCTGACGCCACCTTCGTCAATCGATCCGCGATTCATACGCCTGCGAATCGTCACCCAATAGTAAATCCTGCCGGCACAAAAAAAAGACGCACGCCCGTTCCGGGTGTGCGTCTTTTTTATAACAGCCCGGTTTAACGGGTGTTCTTCTTGTCGCGCTTGGCGGCCTTTTTCTCGGCCGGAGTTTTCAAGGGCTGCTTCTTGGTCTCTTTCTTGGAGTTTTGTGTTTTGGCCATGGTGATTTCGATGATGAAGGATTGCTGAACAGAAAGTGAATCCAACCGAAGTCCGGCGCGCGGGCAAGCCGCGCGCCGAAGCGGTTACTTTTTCTTATTGGCCGCGAGTTTCGCCTTGGTGGCCTGCTGCTCGGTGACGAGCGCCTGCTTTTTGTTGTTCGAGACATTGGACTTCGCCTGTTTTTGCGAAGCCTGTTTCTGCGTGGATTTGGGGGAGCGGTCGCCCATGGTGGGATCTTTGTTATGACTGAATTTCCTCACCGTCGGAATGTTGTTTTCCCCGAAGGCGTGGTCGGTTGTCCCCGAAGGCCCTCCTACTAGCGAGCCCCATCGGCCGGGCAGGCCAGGACCGCCGCTTCATGGCGATGACAGAATCTTTTCATTCTTCGCGCGCCGGCGGATGCTCGCTTGTGCTTGGCCCATGAGTTCATAACCGTTCTCAACACTTCCTATGTCCACCTGGTCCCGTTTCAAAAAGCACTACTACCAGAATGCCGATCTCGGCCTCGCGCTCGACATCAGCCGCATCCCGTTTCCGGATGACTTTCTCGCCGCAAAGGAATCCGCGCTCCAGCAAGCTTACACCGACATGGCTGCGCTCGAAAAAGGCGCCATCGCCAACCCCGATGAGAACCGCATGGTCGGCCACTATTGGTTGCGCGCCCCGAAGCTCGCTCCCACCCCCGAGCTCGCCAAGGAAATCAGCGACACCCTCGCCACCATCAAGTCCTTCGCCGCCGATGTGCACTCCGGGAAAATCCTCAGCTCCACTGGCCAGAAATTCACACAGCTGCTCGTGATCGGTATCGGCGGATCCGCCCTCGGCCCGCAATTCGTCAATCACGCCCTCGGCCAGCCCGCCGCCGACAAGCTCGTCGTCTCCTTCTTCGACAACACCGACCCCGACGGCATCGACTACGTGCTGGCCTCGCTCGCCGGCAAACTCCCCGAGACCCTCGCGGTCGTCATCTCCAAGTCCGGCGGCACCGCCGAGACACGCAATGGCCAGCTCGAAGCCGCCGCTGCATTCAAGGCCGCCGGCCTCGACTTCACGAAACACTACGTCGCCGTCACCGGCGCCGGTTCGAAGCTCGAAAAAACCGCCATCGACCAGAAGTGGCTCGCCCGTTTCCCCATGTGGGACTGGGTCGGCGGCCGCACCAGCGAGCTCTCCGCCGTCGGTCTCCTGCCCGCCGCTCTTCAGGGCATCGACATTCAGGCAATCCTTGATGGCGCCGCCGCGATGGACGTCATCTCGCGCTCCACCAAGACCGCTGAAAACCCCGCCGCGCTCCTCGCCCTCATGTGGTATTATGCCACGGATGGCAAAGGGACCAAGGACATGGTTATCCTTCCCTACAAAGACCGCCTGCTCCTTTTCTCCCGCTACCTCCAGCAGCTCGTCATGGAATCGCTCGGCAAGGAGCGCGACCTCAAGGGCAACGTCGTCAATCAAGGCATCGCCGTTTACGGCAACAAGGGCTCGACCGACCAGCACGCCTACGTGCAGCAACTGCGCGATGGCGTGAACAACTTCTTCGTAACCTTCATCGAGGTTCTCAAGGACCGCGAAGGAGCCTCGTTCGACGTCGATCCCGGAGTCACCACCGGCGATTACCTCCAAGGCTTTTACCTCGGCACCCGTGATGCGTTGTCCGAAAGCAATCGCTCGTCCGTCTCGATCACGGTCGCCGATGTCTCCCCGCGCACGCTCGGCATCTTGATCGCCCTCTACGAGCGTGTGGTCGGCCTTTATGCCTCGCTGGTCGGTATCAACGCCTATCACCAACCCGGTGTCGAAGCCGGCAAAAAAGCCGCCGGTGCCGTCATCGACCTCAAGTTGAAGATCACCGAAAAACTCAAGTCCTCTGCCGGCCAGACCTTCACCGCCGACTCCCTCGCCACCGCCCTCGCGGTGCCTGAAAAGACCGAGCTCGTATTCAAAGTTCTCGAACACCTCGCCGCCAACGGTTCGGTAAAAAAGACCACGAACACGCCTTGGTTCGAGTCCACCTACGCCTCCTAAAATCATCCCGCAACCGGCTCGCATCAAGTAGCCCGTTTGACCGCCCGGCACATGTATCCATGTCCGGGCGTGTTTTTATGGAAACTTTTCCCTTTTCAAGAGGGTCTGCGCTGCTGAGACTAACGCCACATCTCCCCTTATGAAATCCCTTACCCTTGCCCTGTGTGTGATCGCCATTCTTGGATCGGCTGCATCCACCTTCTTCTATTTCCAAATTGGTAACACCAAGGAGCAGCTCCAGCAGGAGGTCTCCAACGCCAAGACCGAGACCACACAGCTTCAAGGCAAGTTGACCGAGTCCAGCGCCCAAGGTGAAGCCCTCCAGAAGCGTCTTGCCGCCCTCGACAGCGACCTCGGCGAAGCCAAGTCCAAGACCACCGCCGCCGAATCCCGCAACACCCAGCTCAGCCGCGACGTCTCCCAGTTGCGCAATCAGCTCACCGCGAAGACCGATGCTGAACAGTCCCTCAACGGAGAAATCTCCCAGCTGAAGCGCGAACTCGCCCAGGCCAAGCTCTCCGCTTCCGCCGCGACTCCCGAAGAGATCGAAGCCTACAAGAGCAAGATCGAGACCCTCGAAGCCCGCGTGAAGGAATTTGATGCCGGCCGCAGCAACACCACCGGCTCAATGGCCAACACCACCGGCGGCACCGCTTCTGGCAACACTGCCGGCGCGCCCGTCGCCGATCTCAGCGCTGAAGTCGTCAGCATCGGTGCCCAGAATGCGTTTGTCGTTCTCAACGCCGGTTCCACCCAAGGCGTTCAGACCGGCCAGCATTTCGCCATCATCCGCAGCGGCGCCACCGTCGCCACCTCGCAGGTCAGCAGCGTCCAGGAAAACTTCTCCATCGCCCAGATCAACGCCGGCTCCATCAACGGCGGCCTGGCCAAGGGTGATACCGCCAAGCTCACCAAATAATATGGTCCGCCTGAAGAAACTCCTGCTCACCGCACTCGCCCTCACCGGCGCCTCCCTCCTCCTCTCCGGTTGCACCACCAAGACCGAGCAGGACAGCTCCATTCCGTGGAGCCGTCCCGCCAGTTGGGAAGGCGGCATTCCTGGCATGGGCGGCATGGGCTCGCCCGGCGGCGGTATGCGCTGATCGTTTCTAAAAAAATCCGGCCTCGCTCAGGCCGGATTTTTTTGTGCCTGTTTATCCGCACATGGCCGACTCCGCACCCAACGCCTCGCTCACGCCGCAGCCCGGCCATCTTTACGTCGTCGCCACTCCCATCGGCAACCTGGCCGACCTCACTGAACGCGCGCGCGCCATCCTCGGTGCCGTCGATCTCGTAGCCTGCGAAGATACCCGCACCACCGGCTCGATGCTCACCCGCTACGGACTGCATCGCGACCTCGTGCCCTACCACGATCACAACGAAATCGAAGTCGCCGAAAGACTCGCCGACCAGATCGCCGCCGGTAAATCCGTCGCCGTCGTATCCGACGCCGGAACGCCCGCCATCAGCGATCCCGGATTCCGTATCGTGCGCGCCTGCCGCCGCCGCAACCTTCCCGTCATTCCCGTGCCCGGCGCCTGCGCCGTCGCCGCTGTGCTCAGCGCGAGCGGACTTCCCACCAACGGGTTTTTATTCGCCGGTTTCCTCATTTCAAAGACCTCCGCCCGCACCGCATTTCTAGCGAAATACCGGGACTTCGACTTCACTCTCGCACTCTACGAAAGCTGCCACCGCATCGATAAATTTGCCGAGGAAATCGTCGCCACGCTCGGCCCCGACCGCGTCGTGTGCATCGCCAAGGAAGTCACCAAACTCCACGAAACGTTCTACGTCGGCCGCGCCGCCGACGTCCGCGATCGCTTACTCAAAGGCAGCCTCAAAGGCGAATTCGTCGTGCTGATCGCCCCCGCTGATTTCGTCCTGTAACACCACGACTCCGACACCCTACAATGAATCCCGTCGTCGCCGTCATCGATATTGGCTCCAACTCGATCAAGGTCCTTGTCGCCACACGCCGTGAGGACGGACGCATCGAGTCGCTCAAGGCCCACACCATCGACGCCCGCATCAGCGCCGGAATCAGCCAGGCCGTGCCGCGCCTGAGCGAAGACGGCATGAGCCGCGGACTCTCCGCGATCCAGGACTTGCTCGCCCTCGCCGTGCCGTTTTCACCGACTACCACCGTGCTCGTCGCCACCAGCGCCGTGCGTGATGCCGCCAACGGCCCTGAGTTTCGCGAGCGCGTGCTCACCGCCACCGGCCACACCATTCGCATTCTCACCGGTGATGAGGAAGCCGATCTCATCGGACGCGGGCTCACCTGCGACCCCGCCCTCGCCCACCTTCGCGATTTCTATGTCTTCGATCTCGGCGGCGGCAGTCTCGAGTGCCTCGCCTTCCGTGATCGTCGCATCGAACAGGAGCTCAGCCTGAAACTCGGTTGTGTGCGCATGACCGAAAAGTTCATTACCGATCCGCACGCTCCACTCGTGACGAAGGAATGCACCGCGCTCGCGTTGCATGTGCGCGATGAATTCAAACGCGCGGGATTCCGCTTCAATCTCGGCGCGGCCGAAGCCGTTTTCACCGGCGGCACATTTACCAGCGTGCGCGTCATCAAGGCTGCGCTTCATCAGGTGAAACTCGAAGATACGTCCGCCCTCGTGTCGCTCGAAACGCTCACCGATTTACTCGATGAAGTCGGTCCGCTCACCCTCGAAGAACGCAAGGGCATCCCCGGAATGCCCGCAGCCCGCGCCGATGTGTTTCCCGCCGCGCTCATCACCGTCGTCACGGTAGCCGATTTCGGGCTTTTCGACCGTTTCCACCACTCGCTCTACAACCTGCGCTGGGGATTGGCTGCGAGCGCGCTCGCCTGAAGGAGGGCGGACCTGCGGTCCGTCCCAAACCGAACCGCGCTCATCTCACGCCCACACCCCGAACGGACCGGGAGGTCCGTTCTCCTTCCATCCTTATTGCGGTCCCTTGGGACTGCGCAGCCCGCGCTTGATCATCGTCGCCGCCGGTTTCTCCAGCTTGCGGAGACCCTTGAGCATCTTCTCAAAGTCCTTCGGCAACGGCGCGCGCAGATCGAGGACTTTGCCCGTGATTGGATGCTTCACCACCAGATGCTCGGCGTGAAGCATCATGCGCGTGGGTTGAACCGGCAGACGCGGACTCGCCTTCCAGCCATACACCACGTCACCCAGCAAAATGTGTCCGAGTGACTTCATGTGAACGCGAATCTGATGCGTGCGTCCCGTGTGAATCGTGCAGCGGATGAGCGATGCGAGATTGCCGCCAAATACTTCAACGCGTTCCCAATCGGTGTGCGCGTCGCGGCCGCCCGGACCCTCCACAACCGCCATCTTGTGCCGCTGCGTGGGATTGCGCCCGATCGGTTTGTGCAGACTGCCGCTCAAGAGCGACGGCACGCCGTCCACCAGCGCGAGATATTGTTTGTGCGAAGTCCGCGCGGCGAATTGCTCCGAGATACCGCGATGAGCTGCATCGCTTTTTGCCACGAGCATGATGCCCGAGGTTTCGCGATCCAGGCGGTGCACGATTCCGGGACGCTCCACGCCACCGATGCCGCTCAGCTCGCCCTCGCAATGCGCGAGCAACGCATGCACCAGCGTGTCGTCGCCCGTGCCGGCCCCGGGGTGCACGACCATCCCTGCGGCCTTGTTGATCGCGAGCAAGTGCTTGTCCTCATAAACGACGTTGATCGGAATATCGACCGCCTTGATCTCCGATGACTTGACCTCGGGGAATGAGAAAATGAGTTCATCGCCGCTCACCACTTCGGCACTGCGATCGATCACCTTGCCATTGCGCGTCACCAATCCTGCGTCGAGGCACCGTTGAAACGCCACCCGGCTATGCTCGGGAAACGCCGTCGCCAACACTTTGTCGGCTCGGGCGCGGGAAGAATCAGGCGGAACGGTGTGGCTAATGGACATACGGGCCGCCCACGCTCACGAGGATTTTGCCGCAAGGCGATCAATCTCCGCAATCATCGCTGCACGCGTCGCCACCGGCACATCGGCGACCTCCCAGCCGTTTTTCGCCAAACGCGCCAGTTCCGCCTTCGTAAAACCCGCTTCGTCCGCCAGTGCGGCATACTCATCATTGAGTGCGTTGCCAAACACCAGCGGGTCATCCGTGCTGATCGTGCAACGCACGCCCGCGGCCGACAGCGCCCGCAGCGGATGCCCGGCGATCGACGGCGTTACGCAGAGCTTCACGTTGCTCAAGGGGCACACGTCAAACGTCACGCCCCGTTCCGCCGCCAAGGCCACGACCGCCGGATCTTCAATGGCCCGCACGCCATGCTGAATGCGCGTTGCGCCCAGTTCCTCGATGGCTTCGCGAACACGATTCGCTCCGCCAAACTCGCCCGCATGCGCTTTGGTAACTTTGCCCTCTGACCGCAGCCGCGCCCACACCTTGGCCGTCCAAGGCTCGTTCGGGAGACTTTCGAGTCCGTGTAAATCCACACCCGCCAGACCCTCCCAGCGACCCAGATCATCAATCACGGCCTGCATCGGCCCTTGATAATCAGTCCGCGCCATGCCGGTAAAAATCCGCACCTCCAGCCCCGCCGGCACCGCCGCGCGAATCGCCGCGATGATCTCGGGCCCGGGAACACCGATAAATCCCGTCACCGGAAGATGAAACGACGTCTCCACGTAGCGCACATTCTGGGCAACGTGTTTGGCGAAAATCGCCTTGGCCGCCTCGTAATAGCGCTCCGCAGACACAAACCACGGCAGCGCGTGCCCGAGGAGAATCTCGTCAAATTTCGGGAACGACGGATAACGGAAATCCGGCGCGTGAAAGTAGGGATTATCCGGATACGTATCCGGCTTCCACGCACGCAACAGCTCGTAAGGCAACGCACCCTCGATGTGCAGGTGCGTCTCGGTTTTCGGCAGAGACTGGATGAAGTCCTTCACTTGTTACCAAGCAGATAATCAGGGTTCAACTTGTGCAGCGTCTTCGGCACGAAGATGCCATCCTTGCGGATGAGTTTGCCGTCGAACCACACCTCACCGCCGCCCCACTCCGGACGCTGGATATTCACCATGTCCCAATGCACCTGAGACTTGTTGCCATTGCCCACGCCTTCGTAGGCTTGACCGGGCGTAAAGTGGAACGAGCCGGCAATCTTCTCGTCGAACAGAATGTCGCGCATCGGCTCGAGGATGTGCGGATTAAAACCCAGGGCGAATTCGCCGATGTAGCGCGCTCCGGGATCGCTGTCCAAAATCTCGTTCAAACGCTTCGTGTTGTTGGCGGTGGCCTCGACAATTTTACCCTTCTTGAAAACGAGGCGAATATTGTCGAAGGACGTGCCCAGATAAACCGTCGGCGCGTTGTAGGAGATGACGCCCTCGACGCTGTCCTTCATCGGACAGGAAAACACTTCGCCATCGGGGATGTTGCGACGACCGCCACAGGTCTGCGAACCGATGCCCTTGATCGAGAAACGCAGGTCGGTGCCGGGACCGGTGATCTGGACTTTATCGGTTTTATCCATGAGCGCCTTGAGGGCGTTCATGCCGGGAATCATGCGCGAGTAGTCGAGCGTGCAGACCTTGAAATAGAAATCCTCAAACTCCTCGGTGCTCTTGGCTGCTTGCTGCGCCATGGCAGACGTCGGCCAGCGCAACACGACCCACTTGGTCTTGTTCACGCGATGATCCAGAACAGGCTTCATGATCTTCGACACCATCTGCACGCGGGAGGCGGGAATGTCAGAATTTTCGAAAATATTATCGGAGCCGCGCAACGCAATATAGGCATCCATTTTCTGCATACGCGCATACTCGATCTCGGCATGCGGTGCGTATTGGGCCTCCTCGGCGCCGAGCATGAGCTCGCGCGAAACGCGGGCGCGGTGGAGGTTCACATAGGGATGGGCGCCGAGTTCGCGGGTGGCGCGGATCAGCGCGATAACCATCGCCTCGGGCACATCAAAGGCGTCGATCAGCACGCGCTGACCTTTCTTCAGTTCACAGGAAAAAGCGGTCAGGCCTCGGGCGAGTTCGTTGTAACGGGAGTCGATGATCATGGCGTGATAAATGGTTAAATAAAGTTAGTCCAAAGGGCGCACGGGCGCATCATGAAAACAGATGCGCTCGACCGCTTCGTCAAAGTCGGAGGCCCCGCGAATGATGTCGATTTCGAGACGCAGATAATAAATCGGCACGGCGCAAGGCAACCCCTCGGGGAGGCGCACCGCGTCCTTCTCGGTCGTGACGATGAACTCCACCTTTTGCTCGATGCCCTCGGTAAAAATCGAAACAAAGTCCTCCGATGTGAACCGGTAGTGATCGAGAAAGCGGCGCGTGAACGCGATGTGTCCGCCCAGGTCGCGCACAAATTTCTCAAAGCTTTCCGGCACGGCGATACCGCTGAACGCACCGACTTTTTTCCCGCGCAACCATTCGAGCGGCTGGCGTTCGTCGGTGCCGAAGCGCTGAAGATACTGCGGCCGATGCGCGCACTCGATGATGTCCACCCCGGGGTTGTGCTTTTGAATCAACTCCTCGAGTTCCACATCACGCACGCCATCGGACTTGGTGAGAAACACGTAGCTGGCGCGCTTGAGATGCTTGATCGGTTCGCGCAGGATGCCGCGCGGCAAAAGCTGGCCGTTGCCAAAGGGGTTGGTCTTGTCGACGAGCAGCAAATTGAGCCGGCCTTTGAGCGGCAGATATTGGAAACCGTCATCCAAGATCAACGTGTCACAGCCAAATTTCTTGATGGCATAGGTGCCGGCCTTCACGCGGTTTTTGTCCACGATGACGAAGACGCCGGGAAGGTTGCGTGCCAACATGTAAGGTTCGTCACCAGCCTGCTCGGAATCGAGGAGCACGCGTTGTCCATCACTCACGATACGCGGCGGCGGCTCGGCGGTGTGCGAGAGGCGATACCACCACTTTTTCCACATCGGAGCGGATTTACTGCGGTAACCGCGAGAGAGGATGGCGACTTTCCGACCGCGGTCGCGCAGGGCGCGGGCGAATTTTTCCACGACCGGGGTCTTGCCCGTGCCGCCAACTGTGAGATTCCCTACGACGACAACGAGGCACCCCAGCGGCTGATCATGAAGGATCCGCTTGCGGTAGAGCCACAAGCGCGACTGTGCAATTCCACTGAAAATATACGATAACCCCTGTAAAAACCCCGCGAAGACCGTCGCCCGCATCCCCTCGCGACGACCGAAAATGACATCGATCGTGTAGTGCTCGAAGGAGTTGAGTTGGCGCTTGAGCCAGGACGACATGCGGGCGGATTAGGGTGTTGACGGTGGGTGTGCGGAAGGGCTTGGCTGAACGTTCTACCACGTCGCAAGCCGGGTCACGCAACTCAATCCTCTGCCAGTTGCTGTCAACCGCCGGTGAACGTCGCCGGTGGATCACACACACGCCCATGAGCTACAAACTGTTCATTCCCGGTCCCATCGCCGTCTCCGACAAGACGCTTCGCGCCATGGCGCAGCCGATGATTGGTCACCGCAGCACCGATTTCGTGGCGCTCTACAATTCCATCCAACCGGACTTGCAGGCGCTCTTCTACACCAAGGATCCGGTGTATATCTCCACGAGTTCCGCCTGGGGTGTCATGGAAGGCGCCCTGCGTAACGTCTGCCAGAAGAAGGTGCTCAACTGCATGAACGGCGCATTCTCCGACAAATGGAACGACGTCGCCCTGCGCTGCGGCAAACAAGCTACCGCTCTCAAAGCCGAGTGGGGCCAGCCCGTCGATCCCGAGGCCGTCCGCAAGGAACTGGCCACCGGCGCCTACGACTGCGTCACCATCATTCACAACGAGACTTCCACCGGCACGATGAGCGACATCAACGCGCTCGCCGCCGTCCTCCGCGAGTTCCCCGACGTCATTTCGATCATCGATACCGTTTCGTCGTTTACCGTCGTTCCGATCAAGAAGGACGAACTCGGCATCGATATCATCATCACCGGCTCGCAGAAGGCCCTCGCGATGCCTCCTGGCCTCGCGCTCATAACGGTTTCCAAAAAGGCCCTTGAGCGCTCCGCCCTCGCCAAGGACCGCGGTTATTATTTCGACCTGATCGAGTTCCAAAAGAACCACGAGAACGGCATGACCCCGAGCACACCATGCATCGCCTTGATCTACGCTCTCAAGTCCAAGCTTGAGGACATCATGGCCGAGGGCATCGAGAACCGCTACGCCCGCCACGCCCGCCTCAACAAGACCGTGCAGGACTTCATCTTCTCGAAGGGCTTCAAGCTGTTCCCGAAGGAAGGCTACGGCTCGGTTGCGCTGAACTGCTTCGCCAACACCCAGAACATCGATCTCGGTGCGCTGAACAAGATCCTCAAGTCCGAGCACAAGCTCGTGATCGACGGCGGCTACGGAAAACTGAAGGGCAAGACCTTCCGTATCTCCAATATGGGTGACGAAACCGACGCGACCATCGCCGAGCTCATCAAGGCCCTCGATGCCGCTTTGGCTAAGACCCCCAAGGCTGCCCCCGCCGCTTAAGGCCGACTTTAGTAGCACTGTATCAGTCTATTCCGTCCTCGACGGCAGGTCCCACAAGACCTGCCGTTTTTCATGCCCAAATTCATTGACTCTCTCATTTGAGAGTAAAATGCTCATCAAATGAAATACACACCTCGTAAATTAGATGATGCCGAGGCGTGGGTATTAAATGAGGCCACCGCCACGGCTCCCGCCGATCCCGCTGCCATCGTCGATCGTATCCTGCAGGGTTTGCCCGTCCTTGAGTTCGATGCCTTGCGCGAATTACTCGGCCTCACCGTCGAAGACATGGCCCGCAAGATCGGTATCTCGGTCGCCACCTTGGCCCGTCGCCGCAAGCACCGCGAGCCGCTCGATCCTTCGCATGGCGACCGCATCATGCGCTACGCCCGCCTCTACTGGCTCGCGGTCGAATTGCACGATGGCGATGCCGCCACCGCCCGCGTGTGGCTGCGTCGCCCCGCCCTCGGCTTGCAGGGTCGCGTCCCTCTCGATTTTGCCGAGAGCGAGACGGGCGCCCGCGAGGTCGAATACCTGATCGGTCGCATCGAACACGGCGTCTATGTCTGAACCCTCCGCCGCCTTTGTGCGCGTGTGGCGGATGGTGAAAGAGAGGCACCTCGAAACCGCGTTCGACGGCGAGGGCGCACGCATCTACGGCGGACGCTGGAATTCCATCGGCCACCGCGTCGTATATACGAGCACGTCCCTCGCGCTCGCCTCGCTCGAAACCCTCGTGCATCTGGACAACGCCTTGCCGTTGCCACGCTTCATCGCGTTTTCGGTCCACCTGTCCGCCGACGACATCGCCACCGCCGTCCTGCCCGGACAATACTCATTCCCCGGCCCGCTACCCCATCTCACTGAAACCCGTCGCATCGGTGACGAATGGCTGAAAGCCGGCCGACACCTCGCGCTTTCCGTCCCCAGCGCGATCGTCCCGCAGGAGTTCAATCTCCTCTTAAATCCCGCCCATCCGCGCTTCGCTCAACTCGTGATCGCCACGCCCGTCGGCTTCGCCATCGACCCGCGTTTGCGGCGTTAAACTCGGGTCACGAAAAAAACAAAACCTTGAAATCGCCCGCCTCGCCCCGTAACCGCTCGCATCTACATGAAGTCCCTCATCATCGCCGAGAAGCCGTCCGTGGCTGCAGATTTAGCCAAGGCCCTCGGTAAAATCCCCAAGAAAGGCGACCACTTCGAGAACGACGAATTCGTCATCTCCTCCGCCGTGGGTCACTTGGTGGAACTCGAGATGCCCGAGGACATCGACAAAAAGAAATACGGTTTCTGGCGCCTCGAGGTGCTTCCCATCATCCCCGAAAAATTCGGCCTTAAGCCCATCGCCGATTCCAAGGAGCGCTTCACCCACCTTAAGAAGCTCCTCGCCCGCGACGACATCGACCAAGTCATCAATGCGTGCGACGCCGGTCGTGAGGGTGAACTCATTTTCGCCTACCTCTACCAGCTCGCCAAATCCAAGCTACCCATAAAGCGCGCCTGGATGCAAACGATGACCACCGAGGGCATCCAGCTCGCCTTCTCCAAGCTCCGCGACGGCGAACAAATGGCCGGCCTCGCCGACGCAGCCCGCTGCCGTTCCGAAAGCGACTGGCTCATCGGTATCAACGGCACCCGCGCCCTCACCAAGCGCATGTTCGGCTCCCGCGCCGGCAACGTCGCCTCCGTCGGCCGCGTGCAAACCCCCACCCTCGCCATCGTTTTCAACCGCGAGCTCGAAATCCGCAACTTCAAGCCCCGTCCTTTCTGGCGCGTCACCGCCGAGTTCACCGTAGCCAAGGGCAGCTACGAGGGCTTTTACCAACGCGCCAATTTCAAAAAAGCCGAAAACGACGAGCATGATCGCATCGACCGCGTCTGGGACAAAGCCATGGCCGAGGCCGTCCTCGCCGCTTGCCAAGGCCAGCCTCCTGCCTCCGTCCGCGAAGAGAAAAAGGCCTCCAATCAGGCCAGCCCGCGTCTTTACGACCTCACCACGCTCCAGCGCGAGGCCAACGGTCGTTTCGGTCTCCCCGCCCGTCGCACGCTGCAGATCGCCCAGGCTCTCTACGAGCGCCACAAGGCCATCACCTACCCGAGAACTGACTCCCGCGCGCTCCCCGAGGATTACATCCCCACCGTGCGTCAGACGCTCACCAATCTCTCCGGCGAACTCGGTAAACACGCCGATACCATCCTCGCTCAAGGTTGGCTGAAGCCCAACAAGCGCATCTTCAACAACGCGCAGATCTCGGATCACTTTGCGATCATCCCGACCACCACCGCCCCGTCGAATCTCGATGAGATGGAAGCCAAGGTCTACGATATGATCGCCCGCCGTTTCGTCGCGACGTTCTTCCCGTCCGCCGAATTCGACATCACCACGCGCATCTCGACCGTCGCTCCCGGCCACGATTTCAAGACCGAGGGCAAAGTCCTCACCGCTCCCGGCTGGCTCGCGGTATATAATAAGACCGTCGTGGACGATGACTCTCCCGACTCCAAAGCCCTCCCCGCGCTCTCTCCCTCGGACAACTCCAAGGCCGTCACTTCAACCTCCACGCTTCACACCGAGACGACCAAGCCGCCGCCCCGCTACACGGAAGCCACGCTCCTCTCCGCCATGGAAGGTGCCGGCAAGCTCGTCGACGACGAGGCCATGGCCGACGCCATGAAAGAACGCGGTCTCGGCACCCCGGCGACCCGCGCCGACACCATCGAAGGCCTGATCAACCAGAAGTATATGGAGCGCAACCAGCGCGAACTCGCTCCTACGACGAAAGCCGAGTCTGTCATCGAGTTCCTCCACGCCGTCCAGGCCGACGCCCTCACCAAGCCCGACATGACCGGCGAATGGGAGTCCAAGCTTCGCCAGATGGAGCAAAACAAATACCCGCGTGACCAGTTCATGCAGGAAATCATCGAGGTCACCAAGGGCATCGTCGAACGCACCAAAACCTTCGAGGAAAACGAGTCCAACTCCCGCGTCACCGACATCGTCTCGCCCACCGACGGCGAGCCCATGCTCGAAACCCTCCGCGCCTTCCGTTCCCGCGATGGCGTGCTCTCCATCTACAAGGTGATGAGCGGCCGTAAACTCGACGAGTCCGAGGTCCGCCAGCTCGTCGCCACCGGCGAAATCGGCCCCCTCGACGGCTTCGTTTCCGCCAAGACCGGCAACCGCTTCCCCTCCAAGATCAAGATCGTCGACGACGAAAAGAAGCCCGGCCAGAAAAAGGCCGAGCTCGATTTCGGCGCCAAGGTAGACGTCAACACCCTCGAACCGTTTTGGACCGATCCCGAGACCGGCGCCGAGCTCTGCGAAGGCCCCACCAGCTACATTCTCCGCGAAAAAGTGGACGGCGAATGGACCGAGTCCTTCAAAGTCGGCCGCCTGATGTGTCAAAAGCCCATCACCCGCGAGATGGCCATCGACCTCGTCGGCCCGGCCAAAAAGACCGGTCTCATCCAAGGTTTCACCTCCAAGAAAGGCCGTCCCTTCGATGCCTTCCTCCTCCGCGTCGGCCCGAAGATCGCCTGGGAATTCCCGCCCCGCGCTCCTCGTAAAAACGCCGACGGCTCGGTCAAGACTCCGCGGAAAAAGAAGGAGCCTCTCGACATCACCAAGGCCCAGAAGCTCGGCGAGAGCAAACTGCACGACGGCGACCTCTACCTCACGCCCGACGCGTTTGTAGTCGTAAAGCCTCAGGCCGACGGCACCCCGCGCACCGTGTTTGAATTGAAACGCATTCTCTGCGGAAAAGAACTCCCCGTGGACGAGGTCGAACGTCTCGTCGAGATGGGCAAGACCGGCCTCATCGAAGGCCTGCTCTCGAAGCGCGGCACGACCTTCAGCGCCTACCTGACGCTCTCTAAGGACAAAAAGAAGGCCGAGTTCGAATTCCCCTCGCGCTGATCTGGACATAAGCCGCAACCCGTTCGGGTCGCGCTGCGCACGGCCGGTAACCTTCGGGTTGCCGGCCGTTTTCTTTTACACTCTAAATGAAACCCGACGCCTCGCCTGTGCGTCATTCCTCCACATGTCGCCCAAGGTCAAAAACTACCTCATCATCCTCCTCGCCGTCGCCACGATTTCGTCCGGTCTGATCGCCTGGAGCCAAAGCCGCCGCCTGACCGCCCTGCAAAACGAACTGCTCAAGGCCTCCGCCGCCGCCGCAACCGTCAAACCCAAGCCCGCCCCGATCGCCGCCTCCTTCACTGCTCCCGCGACCACCACGCCCGCCGAAATCGAACCGGCCGCGAACACCGAAGAGGCCGAAGCCCGTCAGCGCCAGCGCGGCGGCAACAACAACCGCCCCAACTTCGCCGCCCTCATGGCCAATCCCGAGTTTGCGCAAGCCATGTCCGTTCAGCAACGCGCCGCCCTCGACGGCCGCTACGCCGATCTTTTCAAAAAGCTTAATCTGTCCCCCGCCCAATTGGAGAAGTTCAAAGACCTCCTCATTGAGCGCCAGACCGCCCGCATGGATGTGATGACTGCCGCCCGCGAGAGCGGCCTCAACGCCCGCGAAAATCGCGACGAACTTCGCAAGATGACCGACGAGGCCCAGTCCGAGGTCGACTCCAGCATCAAGACCGCCCTCGGCGAGACGGCCTTCAACCAATATCAAAATTACGAAACCACCCAGTCCCAGCGTGCCTTGGTTTCCCAACTCGACCAGCGCCTAAGCTACTCATCCACGCCGCTCAACAGCACGCAAAGCGACTTCCTCGTCAGCGCCCTCGCCACTAGCAGCACCGCATCCACCAACGATCAGGGCGGCGGTGGCGGCCCAGGCAACTGGGGCGGCGGCAACCGCGCGACCATCAGCGATGCTGTCATCGCACAGGCCAAGAGCGTGCTCACCCCCGATCAGGTATCCGCCTTGACCCAGCTTCAGTCCGAGCAAAAAGCCCAGCAACAGATCCGTGAGTTGATGCGCGCCAATACCAGCAACGCCAAGGGCACAACCGCCGGTGCTGCCGCCGCGACGCCCGCCAAGTAATCGGGCAGGCTCAGCGCCAGGACGCGCCGTCCACGATCCATTTCTCCAGCCGCGCAATCTCCGCAGGAGTCAGCTCCAGCGCGTCTCCAGCGGGCATCGCCTCATCATCGTCGCGTGGCAGTTTAATGCGGCGCAGCAATTCGCTCGCCTCCGGCTTGCCCGGCGTGATGGCCGGCAGCCCGCTCTTGCCACCCGCCAGCGCCGCCTCGCGTGTGTCGAGTCGCAGGCGTCCGCGGGCCTTGAGCGGCCCGTGGCACTCGAAACACGAACGCTCCAGCAGCGGACGTATTTCTTTTTCAAACACCGGTGCATCGGCCGCGATCGGATGCACCGCCACGGTGGTCTTCTTTGACTCCGTTTTTTCCGTGCGCCACCACACCGTCACGGCCGATCCGTGAGTCAGCGTCGCTCCGAGATGTCCGGCCACGATCGTCGCGACCAATAAGGCGAACAACATCACGCGCCCGGCCCATTTGCCGCCTCGCGCATGTGCCATCCAAGCCGCGATCGCCAGAGCCGCGCACGTCACGCCCGCCCAACGATGCAGGGCCAGCACCTCTCCCGAGTAATTGCCGCCCGACGCCAGCAATAAACCCGCGCCCGCCGTCAACAAGGACGCCACCGCGTTGGCCGCCAGCAGACGTCCTTGCAGCCAAGCGCCTTCCACCGACGGGCGCCGCCAGCGCCACAATTCAAGCAGCACCGCCGCCACCACAAAACCGATGGGTAGGTGCAAAAACACGAGATGCAGGTTGCCGAGACGTTCGAGGGTAATACCGTCCATTTTCCCCATCCAACGTAGTTTTGCCTCCGTCGGAAAGCCTGAAGCACCCCGCCCCTCCTTTCTCATGCGCCTCTTTGCCACCGCCCTGCTGCTCGCGTTCTGCGCGATCCTCGGCGGCGCCGCGCATCAAACCTGGCCCGACTGGTGGTGGCACGTGCGCGCACCTTCTCCAGAGGTTGTGTTCAACCGGCGGATACAGCCTTTCCTCAATCGCACGTGTTACGAATGCCACGACAGCGGCTCACGCAAAGGCGACTTCGCACTCGACCGTCTTTCCCTGCCTGTCCCGCAAAGCGACAGCCGAGAAGCGTGGGAACGCGTGCTCCGGCATGTCAGCAACAACCTCATGCCGCCCGCCGATGCCACTCAGCCCGCGCCGGCCGAGCGCGCGGAGTTCATCACATGGCTCGATCGCACATTGCATCCCGTCGATCCCCGCAATCCCGATCCCGGTCGCGTCGTCATCCGCCGCCTGAATCGCGAAGAATACAAAAACACCGTGCAGGATCTTTTCGGCATCACGTTCAACCCTGCCGAAAGTTTCCCCGACGATGACAGCGGCCACGGCTTCGATCACATCGCCAGCGTGCTCAGCGTTTCACCGCTGCTGTTTGAGCGTTACCTCACCGCCGCCGAGCAAGTCGCAGCCGCGGTGATTCCCGACCCGATGCCCCCGCCGCGCATCTTTGTCGCCCCGCCCGAAAAGTGGACCGGCAGCAACAGCGAGGGCGAAGCCGCCTTGTTCTCCAACACCGTCCTTACGTTCAAAATCACCCCGCCGGCCGCCGGTCGCTACCGGCTCACCGTGCGCGTAGCCCAGGACGCGGCAGGCAACGAAGCCGCACGCTTTTCCGTAAAGGTGGACGACAAACCCATCACCGAGCTTGCCGCCGATGGCACCCGCCGCCGTCCACGCCAGCACAAGATCGAGGTCGATCTGCCCGCCGGCCCGAGCCGAATCCAAATCGCCTTCCTCAACGATTTCTACGCCGAGCCCACAGCCACAACGAAGCAGCAGGACCGCAATTTTTACCTGCAGGACGCGAGCCTTGAAGGCCCTTATCTCGTCCCCGGCCAGACGCGGCCCGAGGGGCCGTTGCCTTCGTGGGTCGCCGCACCCAAGCCCGGCGAAAACCGCTTCGATTGGTATGCCCGCGTGCTCACTCCCCTAGTCCCCCGCGCTTACCGCCGTCCCCCCAAACCGTCCGAAATCGACCGCCTCGCCTTCCTCGCCGAACGCTCCGAAAAATCCGGCGACTCTCCCGCCGCCGCGCTTCAGGTCGCTCTTCAGGCCATCCTGACTTCCCCCGGCTTTCTTTTTATCGGCGAAACCTCCGCTATCTCTTCATCCGTATCCGGAGATAAAATACAACGCCAGTCGTTGTCAGAACACGCCATCGCCTCACGCCTGGCTTACTTTCTTTGGAACGGACCGCCCGATGAACGCCTGCTGCAATTGGCCGACCGCGGCGAATTGAAGTCTCATCTCGCCGAAGAAACCAAGCGCCTGCTCGCCGATGCACGCTCCCGCCGCTTCGTGCAAAACTTCGCCGGCCAGTGGCTCGAGGTGCGCAATCTGCCTTTGCGAACACCCGACCCGAAGCTCTACCCCGAATGGTCTCCGGCCCTCGCCGCTTCCATGAAGGAGGAAATCCTTCGCTTCTTCTCCGATTTCCTCACTAACGACCGCCCGCTCACCGAACTGCTCACCGCCGATTACACGTTCGTCGATGCACGTCTCGCGCGTTTCTACGGACTCCCCGTGCCCGCTTCCGAAACGGCATTCGTTCGCACGCAACTTCCCGCTGATCGTCGCGCCGGTTTGCTTGGCCAGGCGGGCATTCTCACCGTTACATCCTACCCCAACCGCACCTCGCCCGTCCTGCGCGGCAAATTCGTTCTCGATAAAATCCTCGGCACACCGCCGCCACCGCCTCCGCCGAATATCCCTTCGCTCGCCGAACACGCCGGCGGCGGACAACCCCAGACTTTGCGCGGCCGGCTCGAGCTTCACCGCAGCAATCCCAGTTGCGCCTCTTGCCACGCGCTTATCGATCCCATAGGTTTCGCCTTGGAAAATTACGATTCGCTCGGGCGTCGTCGTGAAACCGACGGCGGTCAACCGATCGACTCTTCCGGCAAATTGGTCACCGGCGAAGCCGTTAACTCTCCCGTTTCGCTTTCCCACATTCTGGCGAACGCGCGTCAAGACGAGTTCAACCGCAACTTCGCCCGCACGCTCCTCACTTACGCCCTCGGCCGCGGCCTTGATTATTACGACCGCCCGACCGTCGACACCATCGTGACGACCGCCGCCAACCATGGCTCCACGCTGCCCGCCTATATCGACGCGGTGGTCGCGAGCATTGCCTTCCAAAACCAACGCGCCGACACTCCAGCCACCCCGCAGGTCGCCGCCCTCTCACGCCAACCCTGAACGCCCAAGCCGATGCCCGCGCCCACGCCTCCGTTTTCGCTCAACCGCCGCCAGTTTCTCACCGGTCTCGGCGCGTTGGTTTCGCTGCCCATTTTTGAGAGTCTCATTCCCGGCCCCGTGCTCCGTGCCGCCGAAAGCGCCGCCGCCGGTCCAGGTTCACTGCTCGCTCCGCCTCTTCGCACCGCGTTCGTGTATGTCCCCAATGGCGTCAACAACGCCCACTGGTGGCCCACCGCCGGCGCCGGTTCTTCGTTCCAACTCAGCAGCTCGCTCGCCGCGCTCGAACCTCACAAATCCGATCTCCAGATAATCGCAGGCCTCGGTCATAAAAAAGCCAACGGCAACGGCGACGGCCCCGGCGACCATGCGCGTGCCAGCGCGACGTTTCTCACCGGCACGCAGGCGCTCAAAACCTCCGGCAGCGACATCCGCGCCGGCCGTTCCATCGACCAGATGATCGCCGCCGGCATCGGCGCGGGTCACCGGCTGCCTTCACTTGAACTCAGTTGCGATCCCCCGCGCCTGGCCGGAAACTGCGACTCCGGTTACAGCTGCGCCTACCAGTTCAACTTATCGTGGCGCTCCGAAAACCAGCCGCTCCCCGCCGAACGCAATCCGCGTCTCGTGTTCGAGCGCATGTTTGGCGGCGGCTCGGTTCAGGAAACCGTCGAGAGCCGCACAGTTCGCGCCCGCCAGCGCCGGAGCATTCTCGACTTCGTGATGGACGATACCCGCCGCCTTCAACGCGATCTCGGCCGCGCCGACAACGCCAAGCTCGACGAATACCTCACCTCCGTCCGCGAGATCGAACGACGCGTCACATCCTTCGAATCCTTTGCCGCCCGTCCCGAGGCCCCGCTGCCCGCCGGCATTCCGTCCGATTACGAGGAGCACATGCGCCTCATGTGCGACTTGATGGTGTTGTCGTTCCAGACACGCAGCACACCGGTAGCCACACTCATGCTGGCCTCGGAGGCCAGCGGTCGCACGTTCCCCACGCTCGGCATCACCGAGGGTCACCACAGCTTGTCCCATCATGAGCAGCGGGCCGACAAACTCGCGCAGATCCGCAAAATCGACGAATTCTACATGCGCCAGTTTTCCTATCTGATCGGACGCATGAAGAGCGTTCAGGAAGGCGAAGGCACGCTGTTGGACAACTCGATGGTCGTCTTTGGCTCCGGCATTCGCGATGGCGACCGCCACGACCACACCGACTTGCCCGTCATCCTGGCCGGACGCGCCGGTGGCCGCATCCAGACCGGTCGCTACCTGCAACTCCCTTCAGATCAGCCCATGACCAACCTTTACCTGTCCATGCTCGACCTGAACGGGGTCAAAGCCGACCGCATCGGCGACAGCACCGGCCGCCTGAAGCTGGGTTGATCCGGGCCATTTCCTGCAACCGCTGCGCACTTGCCGCCAAAAACCGCGTGGAGAAAACCCTTGCGGCACAATTCGTGCGGTCGGTAGCCTAGCCGTTCACGTTAACCACTTTTCCCTATGATCGTAACAACCGCGCAGCTCTTCAAACACGCCTACGGCAAATACGCCGTGGGTGCCTACAACATCAATAACGCCGAGCAAGCCATGGGCTTGTTCAAGGGCGCCATGGACTCCAAGGCCCCCTTCATCATCCAGATTTCCAAGGGTGCGCGTTCCTACACCGACAAGCGCATGCTTGAGGCCATCATCCGCGCCGCCGACGAGATTTTCCCCGACGCGATCTTCGCTGTCCATCTCGACCACGGTGACGAGCAGACCTGCTACGACTGTATCGATTCCGGCTTCTTCAGCTCCGTCATGATCGACGCCTCCCACGATCCGTTCGAGGAGAACGTCGCCATCACCAAGCGCGTCGTTGACCGCGCCCACGCCAAGGGCATCTCTGTCGAGGCCGAACTCGGCATGCTCGGCGGCGTTGAGGAAGACATCGTCGTCGAAGACGGCCACGCCACCCTCACCAACCCGAAGGAAGCCCAGGAGTTCATCAAGCAGACCGGCTGCGATTCCCTCGCCTGCGCCATCGGCACCTCGCACGGCGCCTTCAAGTTCAAGGGCAAGCAGTCCCTGCACTTCGACGTCCTTGAGAAGATCAAGGCCCTCGTCCCCGGATTCCCCCTCGTCATGCACGGCTCCAGCTCCGTCCCCCAGGACGAAGTCGCCCGCATCAACGCCGCCGGCGGCACCATCGCCGGTTCGATGGGCGTCAACGTCGATGAATACCTCCCCGCCGCCAAGCTCGGCGTCACCAAGATCAATATCGATACCGACGGCCGTCTCGTCTGGACCCGCGTTCACCGCGAGTTCTTCCGCGACAAGCCCTCCGAGTTCGACTTCCGCCCCCCGGGCAAGATCTTCATCGTCGAATACGCCAAGTTCATCGCTTCGCGCAACGTGCTCCTCGGCTCCGCCGGCCAGCTCGACAGCCTCCGCGCCAGCCTCGGCAAGTAAGCCTTCAGGGAAATTCTCCCGTGAAAACCAACGCGACCCTCGCAAGGGGGTCGTGTTTTTCGT
This sequence comes from Rariglobus hedericola, assembly GCF_007559335.1. Lineage (NCBI taxonomy): Bacteria > Pseudomonadati > Verrucomicrobiota > Opitutia > Opitutales > Opitutaceae > Rariglobus > Rariglobus hedericola. The sequence continues at coordinate 182,462 of NZ_VMBG01000001.1, read as the reverse complement.
GCCCATTTCTGGGGGAAACCCCTGCGTCACAAAGCTTGATCACACCCGCTCGCGCGTCGTCTTCTAAGGCGTGTCCTGGCAGATCACGGGTTTACTTTTCTCCAGCGTCTTCGAGGTGGTGATGCTGTTTCTGGTGCGCGGTCGTCTGCGCACCTCCACTGCGGCACCCTTTTGCCTCGCCCTACTGCTCAACGCGCTGTGGGCACTCGGTTATGCGATTGAACTCAGCGTGCCCGATCTGGCGGACAAAACCCTGATTTTTCAGATTCGCTGCTCCTTCCTCTGTTTCTATGCGCCGGTCTGGATCGAGACCGTGCATCGAATGACTCGCGACCGTCCGCTGCTTCGCGGCTGGACGCTCGCCGCGATTCTGGTCGTGCCGCTGATCACCTTGCTTCTGATCTGGTTCCCCGGCCCCGGCCAGAATCCGCTGCTCCGCCACGATTTCCGGATAGATTCCACCGGCGGAATTTCCGTGCTGCGAAACACCTTGGGCCCTTGGGGAATCATTTACTACATCTACAACTATCTCGTCTGGGCCGCCGTGTTCCTGCTGCTCTATCCCCGGAGGCATCACACATTCTGGGAACGCCGAGGACGCCTACTGATTCTCGCGGCCGCCTTGGTTGGATGGACCACCGATGCGTTGCATTTATTTGGAGTGAGCTATCCGCACGGGCTGAACTACGCGCCGATTTTTTTTCCGCTCACCAGTGCGTTTGTCGCCGCCGCACTGCTTCGCCATCGCATGCTGGATCTGGCCCCCGTGGCCCGCGCCGCGTTGATCGAGCAGCTTGAAGACCGTATCATCGTTCTCGATGATCAAGACTACATCGTCGATCACAACCAAGCCGCCGCCGCCACCCTCAACCTCCCCCAAAACCGCACGGTGGGCCGGGCCGCCTCCGAACTGCTCTCCGGCTGGCCCGCCCTGTTGTCGTTGATGGCCAATCCGGAAATTCCGCGCCTCGAAGTCGAGGCTGGCGGGCTCAACTTTGAAGCGTCGCTCTTCAATGTCTTCGCCTCCGACGGCAAACGCACCCGCGCGCGCGTGCTCATCCTGCGCGACATCACACGCCGCAAGGAAACCGAGACCCAGCTCCGGCTGGCCAAAGATACCGCGGAGGCAGCCGAGCACGCCCAATCCCGTTTCCTCGCCACCATGAGCCATGAAATCCGCACGCCGATGAATGGCGTGATCGGATTCACCCACATGCTGAAAGAGACGCCGCTGAATCCCCTGCAACACGAATATCTCGACCTCATCGATCACAGCAGCCGCTCGCTTCTCGTCATCGTCAACGACGTCCTCGACTACTCCAAAATCGCCGCCGGGCAGCTGGACATCGAACGCGTGCCCTGCGACCTGAACGTCATCATCGCCCAGACCAGCCGCCTGCTGCTGCCCACCGCCACCGAAAAACACATCGCGCTCACCACCTCCATCGCCCGCAACGTGCCTGCCTTGGTGATGTGCGATCCCGTGCGCATCACCCAGATACTCACCAACCTGATCGGCAACGCTATCAAGTTCACCGAAATCGGGGGTGTCACCCTCGAGGTCGAGGCTCCTGCCCCCGATGTCATCGTCTTTCGGATCACCGACACCGGCATCGGCATCGCTTCCGAAAACCAATCACGCATTTTCACCGCGTTTAATCAGGCCGACGCTTCCACCACGCGTCGCTTCGGAGGCACCGGACTGGGCCTGTCCATCACACGACATCTCTGCGAATTAATGGGCGGCAGTCTCACGCTTTCCAGCCGCCCCGGCGAAGGATCCGTCTTCAGTGCCACGATCCGCGCTCCAGCCGCAACCAACGCACCTGCGCGCCCCCCGTCCACCAGCACGGCTTCGTCCGGCGCGAGTTCACGATCTCTCAAGCTGCTCGTCTGCGAAGATAACGCGGTCAACCAAGCGGTGATCCGCGCATTTCTCCGTCGCCTCGGCCACGAAGTCATAGTCGCCGACAACGGCCGTAAAGGCCTCGATCTATTGGCGCGCACATCCTTTGACGCCGTTCTCATGGACTTGGAAATGCCTGTCATGGACGGTTACGAAGCCGTCCGCCATATCCGTTCCTCGCAGACCAACGGAAGCCCCCGCACTTACATCATCGCCCTCACCGCCCATGCCCTCAAAGGCGAACGCGAACGGTGCCTTGCGCTGGACATGGATGACTTCATCACCAAGCCCGTCAACCTGCCCACTTTGATTGATGCACTGGCTCGCATTCCCCGCCTTGAACCGGAGAAAACCTGATAGCCATAAGAGGTCAAATACACCAAGGTCTCCCTTGCCCGGCCGCCGCCCCACTCCACCCTGATATTATGCTGTTAGACCGCCTGCGTCACGAAAGCCGCCCTCACCACGTCCGACTCGAAGAGGTCGTCGGCTTGGCCTCATCAATACAGCACCATCAAGCACTCATTCGCGGCTTCTTTGGTTTCATCGAGCAGTGGGAAAAAACCATCCATGAGTCCGCCTATGGCGAGCTTTTGAACGGACGTGAAAAAACCCCGCTGCTCATCTCCGATCTTCACCATGCCGGCTTCGATGACGCCGGGATAGCCGCACTTCCCCGCTGCACACAATTGCCGCCCGCCGACACGTTGCCCGAAGTGCTCGGAGCCCTCTACGTCATCGAAGGCTCCACCCTCGGCGGACAAATGATCTCACGTCACTTGGAGAAGCAGTTCGGTTTCAGCGAAGGGGCCGGCTATAGTTATTATCGAAGCTACGGCGCCGATACTCCGCACAAATGGCAGGAGCTCCGTCAGGTTCTTCTCTCCCACTCATCTCCTGAAACCGACGATCAGATCGTCGCTTCCGCCCAAGCCACCTTCGCCCGTCTGCACGAGTGGTTTGCCTCCAACCTTGCCCACGCGTGAACTCTTCCGAAAACATTCCGCAGGCCGATCTGTCCGATTGCGAACGCGAGCCGATCCACATTCCCGGCACCATTCAGCCACACGGCTTTCTGCTGGCCGCTCGCGGTATCGACGCACTCATTTCGCACACCAGCGAGAACTCCCGCACTCTCGCCGGCACAGGTGCCGCGGTGTTGGGCCGGACATGGGAGCAAGCCCTCGGTGTGTCCAACGCCCGCGCACTGCGCCGCGCGCTGGACGACCCAAGTTTCACCGTAAATCCACTCAGCCTGGCGAGCGGTTGGTCTCCTTCGTCCGATGCCTCACCGGTGACTCTGATCGCACACACGCGCGGTGGATTTATCATCGTCGAAGGTGAATATGCCGTGGACGACGCATTGCATGCCGGGCTTGAGGGGCATGAACTTCCGCCCCTGCTGGCGCGTATGGGTAAAACGTCCTCGGCCACTGAACTCTGCGTCCTTGCCGCCGAGGAAACCCGCCGCCTGACCGCCTTTGATCGCGTCCTGATTTATCAATTCGACGCCGACTGGAATGGCACCGTCATTGCCGAAAGCCGCAACGATGTGCTGCCGGCCTATCTCAACCACCGGTTCCCCGCCTTCGACATTCCGAAGCAGGCGCGCGATCTCTATCACATCAACCGCCTCCGCCTGATCGCGAGCAACGACTACCAGCCGGTGCGGTTGCTGGCTGTTTCGAGCGAACTGCCTCCGTTGGATTTAACTCTCTCCACGCTGCGCGGCATCTCGCCCATCCACCTCGAATACATGCGCAACATGGGCACCGGCTCCTCCATGAGTGCGTCCATCATGCGTGATGGCAAACTGTGGGGACTGCTTTCCTGCCACGGCCGCGAACCCCGCAACCTCTCCTTCGCCACGCGCTCTGTCTGCGATCTACTGGCGCAGATTCTTTCGATGCAACTGGCCGCGCGTGAACAATCCGACCAGCTCGCCCGGCAGGTGCAGCTGCGCAAGGTGCTCACCGATTTGCTGGCCCACATGACCGACGCCGTGGATTTCACCACCGCACTCGATTCCAGTCACATGCTGGAGCTCACCGGCGCGCACGGCAGCGCACTCGTGCGTGAAGGCGAGATCATACGCTATGGAATCACCCCGCCCGACGACGCCATCCTCAAGCTCCGCGACTGGGTCGGCCCGCGCATCACCGGCGGTCTCTTCCAGACCAACGAGCTGCCGTTCGTGTATCCAGAAATTGGCGACGATGCATCCGTTGCCGGCGGCTTGCTCGCCATTTCGATTTCCCCCGTCGAGCAATGTTACATTCTTTGGTTCCGGGCCGAACTGGTGACCACCGTTCTATGGAGCGGCGAACCCCACAAATTACCGTCCTCGGGAACAGACACGCTGCGCATGCACCCGCGCAAGAGTTTCGACACTTGGAAGGAAACCGTGCGCGGACGGTCTTCACCTTGGCTTCAGGCCGAACTGGAGGCCGCCATGATTTTCCGCAGTGCCGTCGTTGACATCGTGCTCAAGCAAGCCGCCGCCAAATCACATCTGCTCACCGAGGTGCAGCGCATGAACAAGGAGCTGGAAGCTTTTGCCTACACCGTTTCCCACGACTTGCGCGCACCTTTCCGTCACGTGCGCGGCTATGCGGAACTGCTCCAGATGGACAAAAGCGAACTCCTTGATGACGAGGGACGTTTCCTCCTTCAGAAAATCTTAAAATCCACCGCCTACGCCGGAAATCTGGTGGACACGCTTCTCTCTTTTTCACGCATGAATCTCACCCCACTCAACACTGAGCCGGTGGATTTGAATGACCTTGTGGAAACCGCACGCAGCCACGCCATGATAAACGCCGAAGCCCGCTCGATCGACTGGCATATCGCGCCACTTCCGCGCGTGAACGGCGACGCGAACCTCCTCTTGCTGGCCCTGCAAAACCTTTTCGAGAACGCAGTTAAATACACGTCAAAGCGCAACCACGCCGTCATCGAGGTGTCTGCAGTAGAAACCAATCATGAATGCATCGTTACCATTAAAGATAACGGCGCCGGCTTTGATATGAAGTATGCGGACAAACTTTTCGGAGTCTTCCAACGCCTGCATACCTCCGATCAATTCACCGGCCTCGGCATAGGTCTGGCCAGTGTGCGACGCATCATCGAACGCCATGGTGGCCGTGTCTGGGCCGAAAGCCGACAGGACGAATACGCAGTTTTCCACCTGTCATTGCCTGTCATCAGCAGTAAAACCTCTTCCCACCATGCTTAAGCCCATCCTTCTCGTTGAAGATAATCCGGACGACCTGGAACTCGCCTTGCGCGCTTTGACCAAAACTAATTTGGCCAATGAAGTCGTCACCGTCCGCGACGGCGAACAAGCACTGCACTACCTCAAGCGCGAAGGTGACTACGCCAATCGGCCCAGTGGTAACCCCGCCGTTGTGCTGCTTGATTTGAAGCTACCCAAAATCGACGGCATCCAAGTTCTCGAATACATCAAGTCGGACGAGAATCTGAAATCGATTCCGGTGGTCATGCTCACTTCGTCCAAGATGGAAAGTGATCTCACCCGTGCCTATAAACTCAACGTGAACGCTTACGTGGTGAAGCCGATTAACTTCAGTGAGTTCATCGAAGCCGTGCGTGAACTCGGCATGTTTTGGGCCGTGCTTAATGAACCGCCGCCCGGGTCACACAAATCATCCGTGCGCCCCAAATCCGCCATCGCAACTCCCAGCCCGATCATTTCCCCGGCCTGATTGGGTCGTCGGATATCACCGCGTCTCCGTCGTGTTTTCCTTCGCGGGCCTTCAGCGCCGGGTGCTCGAGAATCACCAATGTGTAGGAAAACGCCCGCGCCTTCAGCAGGTCGGGATGTGAATGGATCAGCTTGGGATTGATGCTGCGGCAGATCGGCCGGATCTCCGCCACGCGCCACCCTTCTTTAATCCGCAGGCGATACTCGTCCTCCTGCTGACCTTCGATCACGAGATAGTCCTGCAGGCCGTTGGTGGCGACGAATCCCAACCGGCCCGATCCGACGAGCTCGGCAACATAGCGAAGATTGAGGGCGACCATGGTAAAAGTAGCTTAGCTTCCATTACCATGCCCCAACTTCGCTTGGTCGCAACCCGGAGTTCACCGCGTGTCCGTTCCCGCCGCGGCACCGGCGAGTCCCAGCACGCGATTGGTATGATTGCGCACCTGCGCCAGCAAAGCCACATCCTTGGCGAGTGATTTCCCATAGGATGGAACCAACTCGCGCAACTTGTCCTGCCACGCGGCGGTTTTCATCTGCTCGGGGAAACAACGCTGAATCAATCCAAGCATGATGGAGACCGCCGTCGAGGCGCCGGGCGAGGCGCCCAGCAAGGCCGCGATCGAACCGTCCGCCGCAGTCACGACCTCTGTGCCGAACTGCAACACGCCGCCTTTTTTCTCGTCCTTTTTGATGATCTGCACGCGCTGGCCGGCAATCTCCAGACGCCAGTCCGCAGGATTGGCCTCGGGGAAATACTCCTTCAGCGCAGCGAAACGTTGCTCCGGTGACTGGATGACTTGTCCGATCAAATATTTGGTGAGGTCCACATTGTCGCGTGCCACCGCCAGCATTGGTCCGAGATTGCCCGGCTTGATCGAACCCGGAAGATCGAGGAACGAACCTTTCTTCAAAAATTTCGTGGTAAATCCGGCGTAAGGCCCGAAGAGCAGCGACTTTTTTCCATCAACGACACGCGTGTCGAGATGCGGCACTGACATCGGCGGCGCGCCCACGGAGGCCTTGCCGTAAACCTTGGCCTGATGACTCGCGACCACCTCGGCATTGTCGCAACGCAGCCACTGACCGCTCACGGGGAAACCGCCAAAACCGCGGCCTTCGGGAATATCGGATTTCTGCAACAACGGCAGCGCACCACCACCCGCGCCAAGAAATGCGAAGCGCGCCAGCACGCGGCGTTTTCCGTCGCGGCCGTCGATCTTCAGCTTCCAGCGTCCGTCGGATTTGCGCGCGACATCGATCACGCGTTCACCGAGGCGAACGGTGACGCCCGGCTGTTTGCTCAGCGATTCGAGCATGTTCTGCGTCAACGCACCGAAATTCACATCGGTCCCTTCTTCGGCGCGTGTAGCGGCCACCGGCTCGGCGGGATCGCGACCAGCCATGACCAGCGGAGCCCAGGCGGCGATCTTCGCACGGTCCTCGGTGTATTCCATACCGGCAAACAGCGGGTGGGCCGCGAGCGCCTCGTGGCGCGCACGCAGGAACGCGACGTCCTTGCCGCGCACAAAACTCAAGTGCGGCACCGCGGCGATGAACTCGTGGGGCGCGGGCAGGCGGCGACGCTCGACCAACGAGGTCCAAAATTGTTTCGAAACCTCAAAGGCTTCGTTGATCTGGATGGCCTTCGAGATGTCCACCGAGCCATCGGCTTTTTCAGGCGTGTAATTGAGTTCGCACAGAGCGGCGTGGCCCGTGCCCGCGTTATTCCACGGATTCGAACTCTCGGCCGCGACGGTATCGAGCGCCTCGATGATTTCGATCGTAAGGTCAGGCTGCAGCTCCTTGAGCAACGTGGCCAGCGTGGTGGTCATCACCCCCGCGCCTACGAATACCAGATCCACTTCGTGCCTATTACCGCGTTGTTTCATGCGAATTAGAATTAGTTCACGTCTGTCAGCCGGAGTCAGGCCACTTTTGAAGTTTCCCGTGCAGTCATGACGCCAGCTTACGGCTGTATTCGTTCAGTTACTACCGCAACGATCTGGCATCGGCGGACGGCAAGACGGAACTTGAGCTTGGCGACCCGTTTAACTCAGGTTGCAGCATGAGTCGCGAAATGTGCTACCGTTGCTTCTGGCCGAAGCCGATTTGCTGGTGTCCCTCGATCACCCCGATGGAGACGCGCACTCGTTTCGTTTTTCTCATGCACCCTCATGAATTCAAGCACGAGAAAGCCGCCACCGGCCGGCTCACGCATCTCTGCCTCGCCAACAGCGAACTTCAGATGGGACTCGCCTTCGACGACCATGAATCGGTTCAGGAGATCATTAACGATCCGCAGAATTTCGTCATGCTCGTCTACCCGAGTGTCGGCGCGCGCAACCTCTCCAAAGGCGACCTCACGCCCGCCGATCTCGGAGGACGTCGGCTGGTGGTTTTCCTCCTTGATGCCACATGGTCCGGAGCCAAAAAAATGCTGCGTCTCAGCCCGTCGCTCCAGCGTCTGCCACGCCTCATGTTCACGCCGACTGCTCTGAGTCGCTACGTGATCAAACAACAACCCGTCGAGGGCTGCCTTTCCACGCTCGAAGCCTCGCACGAACTGTTGCTCGCGTTGCAACGCTCCGGCCTCGACGACTATCCGCTGCCCGATCAGTTGCTCGACCTCTTCGCGCGCATGCAGGACTACCAACTCAAGTGCGCCAGTGATCCGACCCGCCAGGGTTACCGCCGTAATCCCTACAGCACACCCGCCAGCCGTAAGCGCGTAGGCAGCCGCACCCAAGCCCGCCGAACCCGCGTGCTTAACCTTGGCACGGACACACCGCCGACACCGTAAACGGAGCCGCGTCCGGTTTTACGGGCACAAAAAAGCCCGCCGGTGAAGGCGGGCTGAAAGTTGTTCGTCTGTCGCTCAGGCCTTATTTGGCCTTGGCGGCACCACGCTTGAACTTCGAGGTGAACTTCTCGACACGACCGGCGGTGTCCACGATGCGCTTCTCGCCGGTGTAGGCGGGATGCGAATCAGAGGTCACGTCGCGGAGGACGACGAAATGTTCGACTCCATCGATGACTTCCTTACGGGCGGATTTCATCGTGGACTTGGTGAGGAAACGCTTGCCGCTCGAAACATCGAGGTAGCAAACGTTATTGAGCGCGGGATGGCCTTCGGCTTTCACGTTATTAAAGAGGGATTTAGATTAACCTTGGCGGGCCTTGTAGCGCGGCTCGACCTTGTTGATGACGTAGATGCGGCCTTTGCGGCGGACGACCTGGCAGGCAGGGTGACGCTTCTTCGCGGATTTGATAGAGGAAACAACTTTCATAAAAGAGACGAAAACACAGTTCAGGTGTGCCTCTGTCAACGGCAAATATCGCCGTCGTCACTCAATTTAAACTCGGGTCTTCCGGCTCGTTCGCGAGCAGTTTCCACTCGTCGTCGATCTGCCCCAGCAAATCACGCCAAAGCTGTTCGTCGGGCGAATCTTCCAGCAGGTCGGCCACCAGCGGACTCACCACCCAGGTGTCGCGCTTCACTTCATCCTCGAGCTGGCCGCCCGTCCATCCGGCGTAACCCAAGAATGCCCGCATGTGAACGCCTTCCTCGTGCATGAGTTCCTCCGCACGTTGCGGATCGATGCCAAACATGAGTTGAAAGCCTTCGCTCTCCGGATGCGGACGCCACACGCACAGGATCACCTGCGTCGGCTGCACCGGTCCGCCTTCAAACAACGGCACCTGCGCGAGCGCACTCTGGCCAAACTCGTCGTTGAGCTCGCCCAGGCATTTCTCGAGCGGACGGTTGAGCACGACGCCCATGGCGCCGTCATCATCATGCGAGGCGATAAGAATGACCGTGTGCTTGAAGGTCTCCTCGCGCAGCGACGGATGCGCCAGCAGGAGTGAACCGCCCAGCACGGAGGAGGAATCGGGATGGCGGGTGGACATCGACGAATAAAAGACAGCGCGTGCGCGTTAGAGTTTCACGATGCTCACGTTGGCATCCGTGAGCAAAGGCCCCACCAGCGGATCGTTGGTGTAATCCTCGCGGTAACGGATCTCGGCGATGCCCGCGGCGGCGAGAATTTTCGCGCAGTTGATGCACGGGTAATGGGTCACGTAAGCCACGCCGCCCTCGACCGGACTACCGCGGCGGGCCGCGTCGGCGATGGCGTTTTGCTCCGCGTGCACCGTCGCCTGTTCGCGGCCTTCGCGCAGACGCGAGAGGTGTGGCGTGCCCGGCAGGAAGCCGTTGTATCCGGCGGCGATGATACGGTTTTGCCGGTCGCCGCCGCTCACGATGACGCAGCCCACATGGAGGCGTTCGCACGGCGAGCGCGTGGAGATCAACACGGCGGTCGCCATGAAATAATCATCCCACGAGGGGCGTTCGGTAAATTGCTGGGTGGCTTGGGCGATCAGGTCGACCGCGGAGCTGGTTTCGCTCATGTGCGCAATCGGTAGCCCGCGTTTTGAAAATTGCCACTCCGAATCCGCGTCTTCATCAACCCGCATGGCCACGTTGCAAGATCTCGTCACTTACTGCGATGAACGCACCCGTCGTTCCGCCTACAAGGATGCCCCCGGCGCCTTCAACGGCCTGCAACTCTCCAATAGCGGCCGCATCACCAAAATTGGCGCCGCCGTCGATGCCGGCGTCATCCCTTTCCAGCAGGCCGTCGCCGCCGGCGTGGATTTTCTCATCGTTCATCACGGTATGTATTGGGACATGCCGCGCCCGATCACCGGCCCGGTTTACGACCGCGTTACCACACTCATTCGCGGCGACTGCGCTCTCTACAGCAATCATCTCCCGCTCGACGGCCACCCCGAGCTGGGTAACAACGCCCTCCTCGCCCGCCAGCTCGGCCTCGTGCCCGACCGACCGTTCCTCGTGAAAGACGGCGAATCCATCGGTCGCATCGCATCGCGGCCCGGTTCACGTCCGCGCTCGGAATTGCGTGCCCAACTCGAAAGCCTCTACGACCGCGTCATCGCCATCGAATACGGTTCCGATGCCCCCGCATCCGTGGCTTTTTGCAGCGGCAGCGGGAATAGCGCGATTAACGAGCTCCTGCCCGCCGGAGTCGACACGCTCGTCACCGGTGAACTCCGCGAGGAGTGGTTCAACACCGCGCAGGAACAAAAACTGAATCTCTATCTGTGCGGACACTACGCGACCGAGGTCCATGGTGTGAAAGCCCTCGCAGCCGAGCTCGCCGCGAAGTTCGACCTGCCGTGGGAATTCATCGCCACCGACAATCCGCTCTAGTGCAACGCCGCCTCGAACCCGAGCTCCTCGATTCGCTTCCGCCCGGCGATCCCGATGCGATTCACAGTCGCCGCGACTTGCGCGTCATCAATCGCGCGATGGGAAACGCCGCTTGGTTTGAGCGCACACTCGCCAGCAACATCCGCTCCGATGATCGCGTGATCGAACTCGGCAGCGGCACCGGCGAACTCTCCTCACGTCTCCGCACCGTCGCTCCACGTGTCGATGGCATTGATCGCGTTCCCGCGCCGCCGTCTTGGCCCGCCACGTCGCTCTGGCATCAGGCCGACATTCAGGCGTTCACCAGCTGGAACGATTACTCGGTGATCATCGGTAATCTCATCCTTCATCACTTTGACGACGCCTCCCTTCACGCCTTGGGCAACGCCATCAGTCCGCACGCTCGCCTGCTCTTGTTCAGTGAGCCCACGCGCAAGCGGTTCAACCAATACATGTGGAGAATCCTCGCGCCCCTGGGTGGAGCCAACCATGTCACCCGCCACGACGGCTACGTGAGCATCGCCGCCGGTTTTCGCGGCGACGAACTTCCGCGTGCCCTCGGTCTCGATCCGGCCGCGTGGCGTTGGAAAATTTCCCACACGTGGCTCGGTGCCTATCGGCTGATCGCCGAACGCCGCCCGTGAACCGTCCGGTCGAAATCATCGGCGGCGGCCTCGCCGGTCTTTCCCTCGGCCTCGCGCTGCGCCGGGCCGCGGTGCCCGTCACGTTATTCGAAGCCGGCGCGTATCCACGTCACCGCGTCTGCGGCGAATTCATCACCGGACTCTCCGCCACGACGATCGAGCGCCTCGGACTCGCCCCATTTCTCGCCGACGCAACGCCTCATCGCGAGGTCGCGTGGTTTTTGCGCGACCAGCCGTTGCGCCGGCAAACCTTGGCCTCGCCCGCCCTCGCGCTCAGCCGGCACGCGCTCGATCAACGTCTCGCCGATGCGTTCACCGCGGTCGGCGGCGATCTCCGCACGCAGATACGCATCGACCCAAGCGATGCGCCCGACGGACGCATTTTCGCCACTGGTCGCCGTCCTGCGCGCCCTGAATGGATCGGCCTCAAATGCCATGCGTTTCATCTCCCGCTCAACGCAGAGTTGGAACTCCATCTGGGCGATCATGCCTATGTCGGTCTGTGCGCCGTAGAAGACGGACGCATCAATGTCTCCGGTCTTTTCCGACAACGCGCCGATCTCCGCGAACTCACCCGCGAAACCGCACTCGTCTCCTACTTGCGCGCCGTCGGTCTGGATGCACTTGCCGACCGTCTTTCGACCGCCAAAATCGATCCTGCTTCGTTTTCCGCCATTGCCGGACTCGGGTTTTCCAAGCCCTCCACGCGCACCGACCGCATCGTCCTCGGCGACACCTACGCGATGATTCCGCCGTTCACCGGCCATGGCATGGCGATGGCGTTTCAAAGCGCCGAACAGGCCCTCGATCCTTTGCTCGCCTGGTCGCGCGGCGAGGCTTCGTGGGAATCCACGCTTCGCACCGTGCAACAGCGTTTGCGCACCCTTTTCCGCCTGCGCCTCGCGTCCGCCGCGGCCCTTCATCCGTTCCTGTTCAAACCCGCCCGCCAGCGCTGGCTCGCCACCGCCAGTCGTCTCCGACTGCTGCCGATGAAACCCCTTTATAAAATCACGCACTGACCCTACAGCCGATGTATCTTCACGCCCTCGCCACCGCCGTCCCGCCGAACGTCCTCACCCAACCGGAGTGCTGGGAAATCATGGCGCGGTCCCACGCACGCCAACGGCTTTCCACGCGTTCACTGCTCCTCCTTGAAGCTGTCCTCAAAGGCGAGAGCGGCATCGCCCAACGCCACTTTGCCGTGCCCGATGTCCAAGCGGTTTTCGACTTCACGCCCGACCAGCTCAACGAAGCCTTTCTCCGTGCCGCACCGGAACTCGCCGGCCGCGCGCTGACCACCGCGCTCGCCCAGGCCGGTCTGCGGGCCGACGAACTTGATGCCTTGGTCATCTGCACGTGCACGGGTTATATCTGTCCCGGCGTGACGAGTTACGTGGCCGAGCAACTCGGGCTGCGTCCCAACGTCTTTCTTCAAGATCTCGTCGGGCATGGTTGCGGTGCCGCCGTGCCTGCCTTGCGCGCCACGCAAGCGGTGCTGGCCGCGCAACCTTCCGCCACTGTCGCCTGCATAGCCGTGGAGATTTGCTCCGCCGCGTTCTTCCTCGATGACGATCCCGGCGTGCTCATCAGCGCGTGTCTCTTCAGCGACGGCGCCGCCGCCAGCATCTGGCGCGCCTCGCCGTCCGAATCGGGAAAGAGCGTGCGTTGCCACGGGTTCAACACCCTTCACCGCCCCGAACTTCGCGACACGTTGCGCTTCGAAATGAAGGACGGAAAACTCCGCAACCTGCTTCACAAAACCGTGCCCAATCTCGCGGCCGCCGCCGTGTCGCAGTTACTCGCCGCCGAGCCTGCCAGTGCGCCGCCCATCAGCCGCATCCTAGCCCACGCCGGCGGACGCGAGGTGATCAAAGCCCTCGAAACCGCCCTGCCCGCCTATCCGCTCGACGCCACCCGCGAGGTCCTGCGCGACCATGGCAACATGAGCAGTCCTTCCGTGATGTTCGCGTTGGAGATCGCCCTACGCGATGCGCTCCCTGACGCCGGCCACGATTGGTGGCTGGTCAGTTTCGGTGCCGGTTTCAGCGCGCACAGCTGCCGCCTGAGCTCTCCTTGAAAGAAAACGTGACGCGACCCCGAGTTTTCTTGGAGGGTGTGCCTGGGAAATAAAACGGCCCAGCGCGAAGGAGAAAGGGTGCTCGGCCAAGGCGACCGAGGCGGAGGTGGCCCAGCGGGCCATGCCGCCGAGGGCAACGCCGGCCCAGTGCCCTTTCTTCTTCGCTCGCAGAGCGTCAGCGATGGGTTGATTTATTTCCCAGACACACCCTAAGTCTTTGCACGCTCCATGAAGAAAATCGCCATCCTCAACGGCCCGAACCTCGACCGCCTCGGCAAACGTGAACCCGAAATCTACGGGCACACGACACTTGCCGACCTCGAGGCTTCGCTGCGCGCGGAGTTCGCCGCCACGACGTCGCTCGATTTCTTCCAGTCCAATCACGAAGGCGCGCTCATCGACAAAATCGCCGCCCTCGCCGACGCGAAGTTCGATGGCATCGTGATCAACGGCGCCGCGCTCACCCACACCAGCGTGGCGTTGCGCGACGCGCTCGCCGGCGCCCACCTGCCGACCGTCGAAGTCCACATTTCCAACATCTACAAGCGCGAGGAATTCCGCCACACGTCACTGACCGCACCCGTCTCCCTCGCCGTCATCAGCGGGCTCGGGCTCGAGGGTTACTTTGCCGCCGTGCGTTTCTTGCTGAAGCGGTGAACACCCCCGCTCCCGGCGAAGCGCACTGGTTCGTGTGTCACACAAAACCGCGTTGCGAAAAAAAACTCTCCGCCCTGCTCACCGCCGAGGGCGTTGATCACTACCTGCCGCTCATCGAGAGCGTGAAGCGTTACGGCACCCAGACGAAGCGTTTCACCAAGCCGTTGTTCGCCGGCTACGTGTTCGCGAAAATCGTCCTCGAGAACAAGGCGCGCATTTATCAGCAGGACTTGCTTGCCCGCGTGATTCCCGTGGGCGACGAGGGACTTTTTATGCGCCAGATGGAAGCCGTGCGCACAATCGTCGCGTCGGGACTCGATCTCAGCCTGCGTCCGTTGATCAAACGCGGCACCCGCGTGCGCGTCACCGCCGGACCGCTCTGGGGACTCGAGGGCGTGGTCGACGACCCCGCCGATCCGCAAGGCATCATCGTGGCCGTCGACGTGCTCCAGCAGGGCCTCCATGTGCGCATATCACTGGAGAACATTGAGCCGTTGCCCTGAGCAGCGGTTGGTTCAGCGCGCCAGCCACATCACCCAGCCAAAGTGCGCCGCGTGCATCGTCACGCACACCGCCAGCGCCGCCACCGTGTCATCGACCGTCACGCCCCAGCCGCCCGGCAGGTATTGAAGTTTTTTAATCCCAAACGGCTTGGTGATATCGTAGAGTCGGAAAAGTGCGAAGCCCGTCAGAAAGACCGCCCAGTTCGGCACCACGTGCTCGAATCGCGACCAACCGATGAAGCACAATGGCATGGCGACAAATTCGTCCAAAATGATTTTACCCGGATCGCGTTCACCGAGGCGAAACTCCGCCTCTCCGCATATCGCCACCGAGAAATAGAATCCCACGATACTAAAAAGAATCACGCCCACGTCACCGATACGTCCGGCAAACAGCGTCGTGAAATACAACAGACCCGCGACCGAGCCCCACGTGCCGGGCGCGTGACGAATCCGTCCGATCGGTCCGAGCGTCGCACAGGAAACCACCCACGCCGTCGGCAGGAACCGCGGCCACACCGGCTGTTTCAGCGTGCTCATTTCTTGTCTTCGTCGAACAGCACCGCGCGATACTTCACCAGATAATCCCAGCCCGACTTCACCGTGAAATACACGCCAAGGATGAACAGCCAGAGTCCGATGTGATGAATCACGTTGGAATAATCCGAGAAATCGAATCTCAACCAGCCCGCCATGTCACCTTGCAGCATCGGCACGAAGAGCAGGAAACCCACCGCGATCAGCTGCGTCAGCGTCTTGGTTTTCCCACCGCGCTCCGCGGCCACGACCACGCCTTTGGCCGCCGCCATCATGCGCATGCCAGAAATCAAAAATTCCCGGCACAGCACGATCAGCACGAAATAAACCGGGATGATATTCTGCTCTACGAAAGCAATCATGATACCAACGACAAAAATCTTGTCCGTCAGCGCGTCCATGAATTTCCCGAAGAGGGAGATCAGACCCATCTTGCGCGCCAAGTAACCGTCCAGCCAGTCGCCGATCGCCGCCGCGATGAACAACCAGAACGCCAGCGTCGCCGCGCCCGTCCACTGCTGATACATCAACCACACCACGACGAACATCAGCGGGATGCGCGAAAGAGTGATCAGGTTGGGCAGGTTCATGGTCTTGGAAAGGTCGGGCTTTGGGCCGAACGACAGTGACCGCCTCGGTCAAAGGCAACCCCGGAAACGCAACGATTTGGTTCTCGCACCGCGACCGCACGACAGGATGATGTCGTTGCTTATGCGTCACTGCATTTATCCCGGCACGTTCGATCCTCTCACCAACGGTCACCTCGATGTCCTCGACCGTGCGGCAAAACTTTTCGATCGCATCACCGTCGCCATCGCCCGCAATCCCGGCAAGGGCCCCGTATTTTCCGCCGAGCAACGCCTCGATCTCGTCAAAGCCAACCTCGCCAAATACCCTCACGTCACCGCGGTGATTTTTGACGGTCTCCTCGTGGAATTTGCCGTCGCCCAAAAAGCCGATGCCATCATCCGCGGTTTGCGCGCCCTCTCGGACTTCGAATTCGAGTTCAACATGGCCTTGATGAACCGCCACCTGCAACCGCGTATCGAAACGTTGTTCGTCATGCCGCACGAGCAATTCAGCTACACCAGTTCATCGCTCGTGAAACAGGTCGCCCGCTACGGCGGCGACATCGCCCACTTCGTTCCCGCCAACGTCGCCGCCGCCCTTGCCACGGCCTTCCCCCGCCCTCCGGCCGCCTAGCCGTCCCCGCGTCAGGTTTCTGCGACGGTGACGAAACATTCACCTGCCCGCTGGCGTCTGTCAGATTCCGGCGTTGCGTGATTTGCTTTGAGGAGGAATTAATTTCCCTTTTCCCCTCTCGTTTTCCGCGCCCGCCGCCCGATCCCTCGACCCACTTTCCCATCATGGCGAACCCTCGTTCCTCCAAACTCTGGCTGATCATTCTCGTGGTCGCCGCCCTCGCCGGCGGTGCTTATTATTATTTCACCCGCAAGGCCGCTCCGACCGCCGAGTTCGTCACCGCGACCATCAGCCGCAACGACATCGTCCAGTCCGTCACCGCCACCGGCGACTTGCAACCGGTCACAACCGTCGAAATCAGTTCGCAGATTTCCGGCCTCATCCAAGAGGTCCTCGTTGATTTCAATTCCGTAGTGAAACAAGGCGACCTGCTCGCGCGCATCGATCCCGCCACCTACGAGGTCCGTCTCAACTCGGCCAAAGCCCAGCTCGCCAACACCAGCGCGAATCACAATCTCGTCAAACTCAACACCGAGCGCACCCGCGCCCTGCGCTCCCAACAACTCGTCTCGCAGCAGGAGCTCGACCAGGCCGAGGCTTTGCTCACCCAGGCCGAGGCGCAGATGCAGATTCAGAAAGCCTCCGTGCAAACCGCCGAGGTCGACCTTGCCCGTTGCCGTATTCTGGCGCCCATCGACGGCATCATCATGGACCGTCTCGCCGAGGTCGGAAAAACCGTCGCCGCCAGCCTCAACGCCCCCAAGCTTTTCGGGATCGCCGCCGACCTCACCAAGATGCAGATCGAGGCCGACGTCGCCGAGGGCGACATCGGTTCCGTTGCCATCGACCAGCATGTAAACTTCTCCGTCGACGCCTACCCCAACCGTCAATTTCGCGGCAAGGTTTCCCAGATCCGCAACTCCCCCGTGATCGTCCAGAACGTCGTCACCTACGTCACCATCATCGACGTCAACAACGACGACTTGAAGCTCAAGCCGGGCATGACTGCCAACGTCTCCATCATCGTTGCCCGCAAGGAGGATGTTCTCCGAGTCGCCAACAGCGCGCTCCGCGTCCGCATCCCTGAAAACCTCCTGCCCGCCACCGCGACGTCCGCCAGCGCGCCCAAACCCGCCACCCGCGAACAGATCCAGCAGCTCATGACCGAAGCCGGCGCACCGTCCAATTCCCGCCGCATCGCCCCCGAGGTTCGCGCCCGTCTCATCCAGCTCGCCAAGGAGCGGAACATCGAGCTGCCCGCCCGTCTCCTGCGCGCCAGCGCGGACGAATCCGGCGGCATCACCGAGCGCACCGTTTACAAGCTCGGCGGCACTCCCGCCGCTCCCAAGGTCATCCCCATTACCATCAAGGTCGGCATCACCGATGGCAGCGCGACCGAGATCATCAGCGGCGTGGACGAGGGCGACGCGATCATCACCAGTGCCTACCAAGCCAGCGCTCCCGCCGGCAACGCCGCGGCCAATCCCTTCGGCGGCGCCCGTCGTTAATCGTTATCACCCGCGCCATGGAGCCCATCGTCAAACTGACGGACATCCACAAAACCTACGCCAGCGGCGAGGTGCAGGTTCACGCCGTGCGCGGCATCTCTCTCGACATCCAAAAGGGCGAATTCATCGCCATCATGGGCGCTTCGGGCTCCGGTAAATCGACCTTGATGAACACGCTCGGCTGCCTCGACCGGCCGACGCGCGGCACCTACCTGCTCGATGGCATCAACGTCTCCAATCTCGGTCGCAACGAGCGCGCCGATATCCGAAACCAGAAGCTCGGTTTCGTTTTCCAAGGCTTCAATCTGCTCTCCCGCACCAGCGCCCTCGAGAACGTCGAGCTCCCCATGCTTTACGCCCCCGCCCGCGTTTCCGCGAAGGAGATGCGCGACCGCGCCATGCACGCACTGGAGATCGTCGGTCTCGCCCAGCGTTACGACCACTTACCCAACCAGCTCTCGGGCGGACAACAGCAGCGCGTCGCCATCGCCCGCGCCCTCGTCAACAACCCGCAGGTCATCCTCGCCGACGAGCCCACCGGCAATCTCGACACCAAGACGTCCGTCGAGGTCATGGGCGTTTTCCAGCGCCTGAACGACCAGGGCATCACCATCGTGATGGTCACCCACGAGCTCGACATCGCCCGCTACTGCCGCCGCAACCTCATCGTGCGCGACGGCCTCGTTGTCCGCGATGACGCCGTCGCCGACCGTTCGATAGCCGCCGTGGAATTGCGCAAAGTCGCCGAGGCCGAAACCGCCGCCAAACTCACCCACGCCGAGGACTGATCCCGATGCGCATCATTGCCACCACCATTATCGCCCTCCGCGCGCTTCGTCGTAACAAGATGCGTTCGGTCCTCACCGCGCTCGGCATGATCATCGGCGTCGGCGCCGTCATCGCCATGGTCAGTATCGGCAACGGCGCCAAATCCCAAGTCGAGGCTTCCATCGCCAGCCTCGGGCAAAACGTCATCACCATCTTCCCTGGTAATTTCACCTCAGGTGGCGCGCGCGGCGGCTGGGGCTCCGCCAGCTCCCTCACCCCCGAAGACGCCCTCGCCATCCAAAACGAAATCACCGGCGTCGTCGCCGTCAGCGCCGAGGTCCGCGATCGGCAGCAGGTTCTCGCCAACGGCCTCAACTGGAACACCACCGTCTACGGCGAATCCCCCGAGTTCCCCGGCATCCGCGACTGGCCGCTCTCCGACGGCGTCATGTTTAATGAGGCCGAG
Source organism: Rariglobus hedericola (assembly GCF_007559335.1). Taxonomy (NCBI): domain Bacteria; kingdom Pseudomonadati; phylum Verrucomicrobiota; class Opitutia; order Opitutales; family Opitutaceae; genus Rariglobus; species Rariglobus hedericola. The sequence goes on along the minus strand of NZ_VMBG01000001.1, from coordinate 163,233 downwards.
GTGCGCAGCGCCGCCAAGATAGCCGTCATCGGACAGACCATCGCCGACCAGATTTTCCCCGGCAGCGATCCAATCGGACAAACCATCCGCATCCGCAACATTCCGTTCAAAGTCATCGGCACGCTGAAATCCAAGGGCTTCAATTATTTTGGCACCGACCAGGACGACGCCGTGATCATCCCCTACACGAGCGCCATGCGCCGCGTCTCCCGCCGCACCAACCTCAACACCATCCTTATCCAGGCCGCCGTGCAGGACCAGATGCCGCGTATCCAGCAGGAAATTACCGATCTCCTCCAGCAGCGTCGCCAGGGCCGCGATCCCGATTTCACCGTGCGCAACCAGCTCGAGCTCGCCGAAGCCGCCACCGCCACCTCGCGCACCATGACCGCGTTGCTCGGTGCCATCGCCGGCGTGTCTCTCATCGTCGGCGGCATCGGCATCATGAACATCATGCTCGTCTCCGTTACCGAGCGCACCCGCGAGATCGGCATCCGTCTCGCCATCGGTGCGCACGACCGCGACATCCGCCTCCAATTCCTCATCGAAGCCATGGTCCTCAGTCTCATGGGCGGCACCCTTGGCATCGTGCTCGGCATCGGCTCATCCCAGCTTGTATCCCATCTCAACAACTGGCCCGTCCTCGTTTCATCCTCCTCGGTGATTGTCGCGTTTGTTTTCTCCGGCGCCGTCGGCATCGCCTTCGGTTTTTATCCCGCGCACAAGGCAGCCCAGCTCGACCCTATCGAAGCCCTTCGTTTCGAATGAGCCGTCTCCGTCTCGCTTTTTTACTCGCGCTTATTTTCCCGTCTTTCGCCGCGTTCGCCGCCGATTCACCGGCGCTCACTTCGGCCATCGCCCTCTTCGACGCCAAACGCGTTCCCGAAGCCCGCGACCTGTTTGCCGCCATCGTCGCCAAGCAGCCGAAAAATGTCAGCGCCCTGTGGTATCTCGGCCGTTGCGACCTGAAGCTGCAGCACCGCGAGGCCGCCGCCACCACGCTCGCCAAGGCCGCCGAACTCGCCCCGGACAACGCCCTGATCGTCGCCGATTACGGCACGGCGAGTCTCCTCCGCGCCACCGAACTCGGCACCACGTTTGGGGCCATCGGATTCGCCCGCCGCGGACGCAACGCCCTCGAACAAGCCGTCAAACTCTCGCCGGACACCATCGCCTATCGCGAAGGTCTCGTTCAGTTTTACACTCGCGCACCCGGTTTTGCGGGCGGCAGTTTTGAAAAAGCCTACGCCCACATTGCCGAGATCACCAAGCGGGACCCGATTCGCGGCACCGTCCTCCGGGCCAACGTCCTCTGCAGTGAAAAACGTTACGACGAAGCCCTCGCCGCCTGCGAAACCTTCCTCCGAGACCACCCCGACACCTACCTCGCGCTCTACACCATTGGCCGCATCGTTTCCGAAACCGGCCGCGACATTGCCAAAGGCGAAGCCGCTCTCCGCCGCTGCCTGGAAATACCCGCACGCCCCGAAGAGCCCGACCACGCCGGCGCCCGCTATCGCCTCGGCCTCATTGCCGAAAAAGACAACCGCCCCGCCGACGCCCGCCGCGAATATCAGGCTGCCTTGGCCCTTGAACCCAGCCTGGACAAAGCCACCGAAGCCCTCGCCCGCCTGAAGTAAGATCGCCGCGCATTTCGCCCCCGCGCTTGCCCGCGCCCGTGCGCCGTTCATTATCATTCTTCTGCGCGCATGAGCCTCACCGCCGACACCTTCGTCGATCTCCAATCCGTCACCAAGCGTTTCGGTGACAACTCGCGCCCACCCGTTCTCTCCGGTATCACCACCCAAATTGCCCGCGGAGAGTTCATCAGTCTCATCGGCCCCAGCGGTTGCGGAAAATCCACTTTGCTCCGCCTCATCGCCGGTCTCACCACCCCGACCGCGGGCCGCGTGCTCATCGAAAACCAACCGGCCGCCACCTCCGGCACCGAACGCGCTTTCATTTTTCAAGACGCCACGCTGCTTCCTTGGCTCACCGTTCAACACAACGCCGAATTGCTCCTCAAAATCCGTGGTGTCCCAGCCGACCGTCGCCGCGAACTCGCCACGCAGCTCCTCTCGCTCGCCCGCATCGGCCACCTCGCCGATCGCTACCCGCGCCAGCTTTCCGGCGGCGAAAAAATGCGCGTGTCCCTCGCCCGCGCCCTCACCCTCGAGCCTTCACTGCTGCTCCTCGACGAACCGTTCGGCGCCCTCGACGAGCTCACTCGAGAACATCTCAACGAGGAACTGCTCTCCCTCCACGAACGCCAGCGGTGGACCGCGCTGTTTGTCACGCACTCCGTGACCGAAGCCGTGTTTCTCTCCACTCGCATCCTCGTGTTGTCCACCGGTCGTATCGCCCACGATCTACCTGTCGATCTGCCATTCCCGCGCAATGCCGCCACCCGCGAGCACCCTGCGTTTCACCAACGCGTCGCCGACGTGTCCCGTTTGCTCCGCCAAGTCTCCGCATGAAGCGCCGCATCCTCACTTTCACGCTGCCCGTTCTGACCGGCCTCTTGTTGATCGCCATCTGGTATGTCGTGCGTTTGTGGATACTTTCCGACGATCAGCTCTTCCTGCTGCCTTCGCCCGGTGCCGTCGCCCGCGCCTTCTCCGAAAAATGGCCGCAGCTCTGGTCCGCCACGTTAAATACCGCCATCGGGGCCTCTCTCGGGTTTGCATCGGCTGTCCTTGTCAGTGCCGGTCTCGCGCTTGTGCTGTCACTATCTCCGCTCGTTCGCGCCGGGCTTTATCCGTGGCTCATGGCGCTTCAGCTCACGCCCATCATCGTCTTCGCGCCCATCCTGATTTTGTGGGTCGGCGCGGGATTAAAGAGCGTCGTGATCATCACGTTCCTCATCAGCTTTTTCCCGCTGGTCGTTAACGCCACCCAAGGTCTCGTCTCCACCGACCGCAACCTGATCGATCTTTTCCGCATGGGTCGCGCCTCCGGTCTCCAGCAAATGTTTCTCCTGCGCATCCCCGCCGCGCTGCCTTACTTTTTCACGGGCTTGCGCATCGCCGCCGCGCTTGCGCCGATCGGAGCGATTTCCGGCGACATGTTCGCTGGCACTTCCGGCGGCGGTCAGGGCGGACTCGGTTTCCTCGCAATCATCTACAGTTCCCAGCTCCAAATCCCTGCGCTCTTCGCCACCGCCATCATCAGCTGCCTGCTCGGTTTCGTGTTCGCCGGTGCTGTCATTTGGCTCAGCTGGGCCGCCCTTCACCGCTGGCACGACTCTTATCAAACCAAGGACTCCTGATGACGACCAACTCCCGTGAATTTCACTGTCGTGACCGCCGCCTTATCCTCGATGGCACGCCTCACATCGTCGGTATTCTCAACGTCACCGACGACTCCTTCTTCGACGGCGGTAAACACAACAGCCTCCCCGCCGCCGTTTCGCACGCGCGGCTGCTCGTCGCGGAGGGCGCGACGATGATCGACATCGGCGGTCAATCCACGCGCCCCGGTTACACCGAGATCAGCCCGGACGAAGAAATCCGCCGCGTCATTCCCGTGATTCGCGAACTCGTTCGCCACGTCGCCGCACCTCTTTCGATCGACACTTACCACGCCGCTGTAGCCGATGCCGCGCTCGCGGCCGGTGCCCACCTCGTCAACGACGTGCATGGCCTCCAACGCGACCCCGCCATGGCCGCCGTCATCGCCCGTCACGGCGCCTCCGCGATCCTCATGCACAACGACGCCGCCTTCCGCGAATCGGCCGGCGACGTCATCATCGGCATCAAAGAATTCCTCACCCGAACGCTCGCCCTCTCGACAGACGCCGGCATCGACCCCACCCGCATCATTCTCGATCCCGGCATCGGCTTCGCCAAAACCCAGCCGCAAAACCTCGCCATCCTTTCACGTATCGCGGAGCTGAACTCGCTCGGGCATCCGCTCCTTCTCGGCGTTTCCCGCAAATCCGTGATCAGCCACGTTCTCGATCTTCCTCCCGACGAACGTCTCGAAGGCACCCTCGCCCTCACCTCGCTTGCAGTTTCCCAAGGCGTTCAATTCCACCGCGTCCACGACGTGCGCGCCAATCACCGCGTCGCCCTCATGGCCGCCGCCGTCAGGGATGCCCGTTGATTTCTACTCGCTACCCGCTACTCATTGCTCGCTACTTCCAAGCAAAATGACCGGCCGCATCACCCTCTCCAACATGGTATTCTACGGATACCACGGCGACCTCCCCGAGGAGAACAAACTCGGCCAGCGCTGGATCGTCGATCTCGTGCTTACTCTCGACATCGCCGCCGCCGCCACATCCGACGATCTGCACCAGACCGTCGACTATACCAAGGTCTACGCCATCTGCCGCGAGACCGTGGAGAAAGACCGCTTCAAACTCATCGAAGCGCTCGCCAGTCACGTGATCGACCGCGTCCTCGCCGCTTGCCCCATCCTGGACAAGGTCGATATCACCATCAAAAAACCCTCCGTTCCCATCGCCGGCATCCTCGACCATGTCGCCGTCGAAACCAGCAAATCGCGTGCAGACCGCCTACCTCGGACTGGGCGGTAATCTCGGAGACCGCCGCGCCCTGCTCGCCGGGGCCCTTGCCCGCCTCGCCGCCACGCCCGAGGTCCGCATCGCCCGTGTCTCGCCGGTTTACGAAACGGCCGCCCTCTGCCTTCCCGATCAGGATGCGCAGCCGGATTTCCTTAACCTGGTCGTCGAACTAGAAACGACACTCACGCCGCACGCGTTGCTCGCTGCGTGTCTGATCATTGAACAACAACTCGGACGCATCCGTGCCGAACGCTGGGGCCCGCGCACGATTGACCTCGATGTGCTTCTCTTCGCCAACACCACGCTGTCCGACGACCGCCTGATCCTTCCCCATCCGCGCCTCCACGAACGCGCTTTCGTGCTCGTGCCGCTCGCCGATCTCGCACCCGACCTGATCATTCACAGTGAATCCGTCCGCACGCATGCCGCCCGTGCTGACACCACCGGCGTCGTCGCACGCCCCGAACTCGCACTGACCCCGCCTGTCCTGCTCGAAGAAGTCACCCTACCCTGCCCGCCCCACGAATTCTTCCACCGCATCGCCGGCCGCGACCACGCCTTCTTCCTCGACAGCGGCCGCTCCACCAACGGTCTCGGCGCCTACTCTTTCATCGGCTTCGAACCGTTCCACGTCTTCCGCACCAAGCATCAGCCCGACACCCTCGGCACCCTCAAAACCCTCCTGGCGCGCTACCACCGCCCCAATCCAGTTTGTAACTTAATAAGTGACAAACTTCCCGACGACTCAGCGCCCCCTGCGCTCCCTTTCACCGGCGGTGCGGTTGGTTTTTTCGGTTACGAACTGTGCACGCAGCTCGAAAAACTCCCCCGCGTCCGCCCCGATGATCTCCCCGAAATCCCCGACTGCGAGTTCGCCTTCTACGACGCGTTGATCGCCCACGAACACGCCACCGGCCGCACCTGGATCGTCGCCAACCCCGTCGCCACCACTCCCGCCGCCGCGCTCCTCGCCCGCCTCCGCGAAACCCTTTCATCACATTCCGTCGCCAATCCAGTTTGTAACTTAATAAGTTACAAACCCGGCATTCCGACCGAGTCCAAGCCGACCGCTAATTTTGATTTCTACTCTTACAAGCAGGCCATCGGTCGCATCAAAAACTACATCGCCTCGGGTGACGTTTATCAGGTTAACCTCACCCAACGCTTCTCCACTCCGCTGCCCTGCGCGCCCTACGATCTCTACCTGCGCCTTCGCGATCGCAGCCCGGCTCCTTTCGCCGCCTATCTCTCCTACGGTCCTGTCCAACTCATCAGCAGTTCCCCCGAACGTTTCCTAACCCTGCGCGAGCGCCACGTCGAAACCCGCCCCATCAAAGGCACCCGCCCGCGTTCCGCCGACCCGACCACCGACGCCGCCCTCGCCGCTGAACTCCTTTCCAGCGAAAAAGACCGCGCTGAACTCCTCATGATCGTCGATCTCGAGCGCAACGACCTCGGTCGCGTCTGCGAATTCGGCTCGGTCCGCGTGGACCAGCTCTGGCGGCTCGAATCCCATCCCACCGTTCATCATCTCGTATCCACGGTTTCCGGACAACTCCGCGCCGGACTCGACATCATCGACTGCGTTCGCGCGTCTTTCCCCGGCGGCTCCATCACCGGCGCCCCCAAAATTCGCTCGATGCAGATCATCGACGAACTCGAGCCACACCGACGCCACATCTACACCGGCGCCATCGGCTACATCGGTTTCGATGGCAACGCCGACCTCAACATTGCCATCCGCACCATCACGTGCGTCAACAACCACGCTTACTACCACGTCGGCGGAGGCATCGTGTGGGACTCCGAGCCCGCCGCAGAATATCAAGAAACCCTCGATAAAGGCCGCGCCATGCACGAGGCTCTGACCAGCCCCGCTTAACCGCCATGACCGACGCATCTTCACAAGTCATTCTCGACGGCGTTCTCCTGCCTGCCGCCTCGGCGTTCATTCCTGCCACCAGCGAGGGATTTCTCTACGGCCACGGCATCTTCGAAACCGTAAAAATCACTTCCGGTCGCCCGGCCTTCCTCGCGCAACACCACGCCCGCCTCACCGCCAGCGCCCGCGCCCTCGACCTGCGCTACACCGTCTCCATCGAAACCCTTCGCGAACGCCTCGCCCTCGTCACCACCGCCAACACCCTGACCGACGGCTCCGTCAAGATCGTCCTCTTCGCCCGCGACGAAACCACCACGGGCGAACTCATCTCCACCAAGGCCAACGCGTATCCGCTCGAAACCTACGCTCGCGGCTTCCGCGTCAACACGGTCTTCACCGGCGAACGCACCGGCGCCCTCTCCGGCCACAAGACCCTCAACTACCTCGCCAACATCCGCGCCAAACGCGTCGCCGTTGCCGCCGGCTTCGACGAGCCCCTTTTCCTCACCCCCGCCGGCATCGTGATCGAGGGCGCGACCAGCAACATCTTTACGGTGCGGGACGGAATCGCCCACACGCCTTCACTGGCCAGCGGCCCCCTGCCCGGTATCGCCCGCGCCCAAGTCCTTGCGCTCCTCGGTTCCGCCCGCGTTCGCGAGGGTCTGCTCACCCACTCCGATCTGCTCCATGCCGACGAAGTGTTCGTCACCAACGCCCTCCTCGGTGTCATGCCTGTCACCCAAATCGACGATCGCCACCTCGAAATCGGACCGCTCACCCGCAGCCTGAAAAACCTCTACCACATTTCCGAAACCCAATCTCTATCATGAGACTTCTCCCTCATTTTTTATCGGCCGTCGCCGTCTGCCTACTCCTCACCTCGTGCGATAAAGTCTGGGTCTCCGCCGACGTCGCCTTGGTCAAAACTCCCGCCAAAATCATCGTCCAGCTCGACTGGGTCGCCGAACCCGAGCACGGCGGTTTTTATCAGGCGCAGGCCAAAGGCTTTTTCAAAGACGCCGGCCTCGACGTCGAAATCATCCCCGGCGGCCCCAACGCCTTTGTCATCCAGAAAGTCGCCACCGGCCAAGCCCACATCGGCCAGGGCGACAGCACCAACACGCTCCTCGCCATCTCCCAAGGCATCCCCGTCACGCAGATCGCCGCCGTATTCCAGAATGACCCGTCGGTGCTCATGCTGCACGCCGGCAACCCCGTCACCCGCTTCGAAGACCTCAATGGCAAGACGCTCATGGCCCGTCCCGAATGGGCTTTTCTCCCGTATCTAAAGAAAAAATACAGCATCGATTTTAAGCTCATTCCGCAGAACTACTCCGTCGCCAATTTTGTCGCGACCAAGGATCTCATCCAGCAGGGCTATTACATCGCCGAGCCCTACCACATCATCAAAGCCGGCGGTGAAATGCCCCGCTTCCTCTACGCCTGGGACGCCGGCTTCGACGCCTATGCCGTGCTCGTTGCCAACAAAGCCTGGCTCGCCGCCCACCCCGCCGAGGCCCGCGCTTTTGTGAAAGCCTACATCAAGGGCTGGAACGACTACCTCACCAACGACCCCGCTCCGGCCCACGCGCTCATGAAGGCGGCCAATGCCAACAACACCGACGAGTTCATGCTCTTCTCGCGCAAAATGATCATCGACGAAAAACTCGTCACCGGTCGCGGCCCTGAAGGCGGTTCCGCCAACATCGGACGCATCACCCGCGAACGTTTCCAAACTCAGATTAACCAGCTCGAAGAACTCGCCATTCTCCCCAAGGACAAGGTCACGGTTGATCAGGCCATGACCACCGACTACTTGCCATAAACCAAACATGTCCGCACCTGACGCCCGCCTCCGTTTTCTCGATCTGCTCCGCTCCGCCGTCCATGACGGCACGCTGGTGAAGCTCACCCTAGGAAAACACCGCGGCGCCGACGCCACGCTGAACAATCTCTTCGTGCGGCCGGTCACGCTGAAGTCCGGCCCGCACCTCTCGCTGCTCTGGCGGCACGCCACGCGCGACATCACCAAAAACCACCCGCCCGCCGAAGCGCTTGCGCTGATCGAGCCACTCCTCGGCTCTGACTTTCTCGACGCGCATCTGTTCACTCCCGCACAAAACGCCCAGTTCGAAACCCGCGCCGACGGCACCGCACGTCTCTCCGTGAAAACCGCGTCGACCGCCCCGACGCCCGTCGCTGAAACCCACGATCGCGCAAAAGCTCATCTCATCGCCGGAGACGCTCCGTGGCTGCGCGACCTCGGCGTCACCAACGACCGCGGACTCCCCCGCGAAGGCATGGCGCATAAATTCCGCCAGATCCAAAAGTTCACCGAACTCCTCTCCCAACTCCTAACCGAGTCCGAACTCCTCCCGTCCGCCGACTCCGTCTCTCAACTCTCAACGCTCAACTCTCAACCTTCTCCCGCCCCCATCCGCATCGCCGACATGGGCTGCGGCAAAGGCTACCTCACCTTCGCCCTCGCCGCGCATCTCGGCCCGCGTGCCGAAGTCACCGGCATCGAATTCCGCCCCGAGCTCGTGCAACTCTGCAACGACCTCTCGCGCACGCACGGACTCGCGCTTCACCTGAGTTTCGCCGCCGGCGACATCGCCTCGACCGTGCTCGAACGTCTCGACGTGCTCGTCGCCCTGCACGCCTGCGACACCGCGACCGACGACGCACTGATCAAAGGTATCACCGCCGGTGCGCGCCTCCTCGTCGTTTCACCCTGCTGCCAGAAGGAACTGCGTGCGCAACTCACCGCACCGCCCGTTCTCACCGACGCTCTCCGCCACGGCATTTTCCAAGAACGCCAGGCCGAGTTCGTGACCGATTCACTGCGAGCCATGCTTCTGGAATGGGCCGGTTACCGCACCAAGGTCTTCGAGTTCATCTCCACCGAGCACACGGCTAAAAACATCATGATCACCGCGATCAAGACCGGCCATGCCCGCGGAGCCGACACCGCCCTCGCCACCCGCATCCGCACGTTCGCCGCCTTCTACGGCATCCACCGTCATAGCCTCGCGACCCACTTGGGTTTCTCACTGTAAGACAAACCCCGCCGGTGCCTTCAACTGCACCCGAGACTACTGGTTGCCGCTGCGCATACGCGAAAGATACAGACTGGAGTTGGCCTCATATTTTTTAAGCACCTCAATGATCGCCTTTCGGTAATCGAGCTGCGACGAGATGCTGTTTTCCCAATAAAGACAGGTGCGGTAATAGTCGTAGTAATCACCCGAACTCAGATCTCGCATGCCGTCGTCTGAAATTGTCCGGATCACGCGGAAAAGATCCTTCACTTCGGTGGCCGCGACCAGGCTGTTGACACCCGCCGCCCGATAACGGTTTTCGAATCCATCCACGATGGACGTGAGCCGTGGATGCTGGCGCGCGGTTTTGAAATCGAAACGGATCACGGCGTGCAACGCCTCCGAGGTCTCCCTGAATTTATCAATCCGTCCGGCTTGGGCGTTCCACTTGGCTAGGTCGATCGACTCCCATTTCGTCACGCCATCGATGCGATATCCAAACCAGCGTTTCTCAACGTTGGATGTTCTACCCGCGGCGGAACCGTCTTCGATGCGAATGCGCCGCGTCTCGGCATAAGTCGCCACGCCGACGACTTCATTGGTCGTCAAATCCACAATGGGACTGCCGCTGTTGCCCGACTCGAAATTGGCACTCACCTCAATGCGCGTCGGCCCGATACCCACGATGCTCCCGGCAGTTTGGGTGGCCACGCCTCCACCCAGCCGGTTACCCACCACGACCACTTTGTTGCCGATCTTGGACGATTTAAACACGTCCTCGGTGAGCTTTAAATCCCCCTCGCCGGTTCCAATACGCAGAATGGCGATGTCGATTCCCGCGGCGCCGAAAATACCCAGCACGGGCAGCTCCTGCCCGCTCAAGGTTCTCAATGTGAATTTTTTATTGCCGCCCAACACGTGCAGATTGGTGACCACGAAATCCACGCCCTTGATCTTCGTCATGAAACCGCTCGCGGTGCTTTCATCGCCTTCGATCAAAACAATTCCCGACATTTGCCTCGGCGTCAGCGCTTGCTCGACCACGGCAGGAGCCACCACCGCCGCCGGATTGACCGCCGGTGCGACTGCGGGAGTTTGCCCCGGCACTTCCGTGGAAGCTGAAACCGGCGCCCATTTAACCAGTTCGCCAATGCCGGCGAATCCTGACTTCTCCCCGAGCAACGATTCCGGACGCCCGGTGGTCGGGACGGCAAAAGCCGCCGCGTTGAGGTTGGGATTAAACTGCTGTTGAAGGTAAAGCGTTTCCTCGAAGGTGAAAACCCGTGCCGCCAGGTTGGGATCCTGAGGTGAACCAAAACTTCCCGGCGGACGATAGCCATAAGATGAACCGCCGCGTCTCACCGAAAGCGTGCGCAGCAAGGCAAAGTTCTCCTTGTCGATCCAGAGCATGAGCTCGGCTCCGGATACATTGCGCGCCATGATCCGATACGCGGATCGACCTTGAGCGGCATCCTCCCCTTTCAACTCCAGCTCCAGCAAGCCCCACGCGATGTTGCCCGAATCACCGGACGTGACACGCAGCTGCTTGATCACCGGCGAGTCGACCATGCCGTTCAAAATATTGTTCAGCTGGCTGGACAATTGATTGGCCGCCAGCGTCCGCGTAACCACCTTGTTGCCTCCATACTGTTCATAGTAGCTGGTCTGCACGGCACCGGCTCCGTTTCGGGCCACGGCGGAAAAAGAACTGCTGCCACCACTGTTGTTGGTGGCTTCCACACCCGTGGTCTTGATGACCAGCCAATCCTCCGGTTTGCGCCACTTAAGCTCGAGACGGATATATTGAACCATCCGCACATCGAATCTCGTTTCCTCACCTTGCTTTTGCGGAGCCAGCATCACCGTGACCCGCCGGCTGTTCAGCTGCGCAGAATACCCGGGCATCTGATCATAGTTCAGGAATGCCTTGTCGACGATTTCCTGTGCCGTCTGCGCGCTGAGACCGCTGCATGCAAAACCGAACGCCAAAAGACAGCAAAAGGGTAAGATGCGCATGGGATAATGAGTAATAAGCGGCTTATTACTTAATCCGGCCCAATAAGAACGATTATTCAGAGTGCGCCATCACTAAATCAAATCCCCGATTCCTTAGCCGCACACAGCGTGCTATCGCGCCGAAATTTCCGTCAACTTCAACAAATCAGCCGTCTCCCCAAACCCCATTTGTTGGGCTGAAACCCGTCCGCTCCCCGTCGATTTTCCAATCGAAAAATCGGCCGGCGCAAAACCCGGATTGATCTTTTGCTGGTTATAAAAGGCTTCGATCACCGTCAGCATTTTCAGCCCCGATTCTGAATCGGTGCCGGGATACCAGATGACCGAACGCGCAACCAAAGAGGATTCCCGGTCAATCCAGAGCATGACCGAGTGTCCGTTGCCCGTTTTTCCGATGATGCGAAAACACGTTTTCCCATTGATCGTTTCACGACCGATCACATCAGCCTCGGTCAAACCGAGAGACATGTTCTTTTCCGGCTCCGTCCGATGCGCGTGAAAATATCGCAACACTGGATCCTCCATCGCCTGTGGGCCCAGACGGGTGTTGGCCATCGCGTTAAACTGCTCGGCCGGAGCCAGCAAAATCTTGAATGTGCCGCCCTCGACCACGCCTTGTCGCGGCAAGGCATCGTCCGACCGCGAAACGACCGAGAAAGCCACCGCGCCGTTTGCAGCATTCGGGCGCGAGGCGGATCCATCCCGCCACAATTGCGCCATCAACCAGTAACCATAGGGACGCTGCACCTTGAGATTCAGCCGGCGATACTCCGTGGAAATCACCTCCAACTGAGCCGCCTGTCCGTCTGCTCCCGGCGCCGATTTCAACTGGACGATTCGATTATCCAGTTCGATCGAGTAGGTCTGGCACTCCGCATACAATTTCGCCGCGGCGTCGACCAAGGGTTGCGCCTCTTGAGCACACACATTCAGGGAAACGATTAACACCAGAGACAGTCCTTGGAGGTAGCGCATGGGTTTCATAGGGGTGATAGGCTCGCCGACCAATTCTGATGAGCGTTTCTACTCATGCGCTTTGACGCCGCGGCGCAAACCCTCAAATCATGAGCCCTTGATTTTGTCCTACCTCCAAACCGCGCCATGAACTCAGAGCAACTCGACTGGGTCGCGCTCGACCGCCTGCGCGAAGGCTTTCTCACTGGCTCGGCCGCCAACGGCCCCTACTGGGAGTCACTTTCCGATTTGTCCAATTACGATGTCACCTATGCTGAACGCATCGGTTGGAAATGGGACGCGCTGCTCGGCGAACTTCGCCTGCGTCACTGGAGTCCGCCCGCCGGCGGCCTGCTCCTCGATTGGGGCTGCGGCAGTGGTGTCGCCGGCCGGCGCGCAATGTCCGCCTTCGGCGCAGACCGGTTTTCGGCACTTGCCGTGTGGGATCACTCGCCCCTTGCACGCACGTTTTCGGCTACACGCGCCCGCGAACAGTTTCCCTCGATCGAGGTATCGGAGTTTACCGATACGGGCCAGCCCATCGGTTTGCTGGTGATCAGTCATGTGCTCAACGAGCTGCCCGACGATGCTCGCGCCCAACTGCTCGCGCTCGTCGAACGCGCCGCCGCGGTGATCTGGATCGAGCCCGGCACCCACCGCGACAGCCGCGCACTCGCCACCTTGCGGGATCAATTGCGTTCCGGCCACCGCATCGTCGCCCCGTGCACTCACCGCGAAGATTGCCCGCTCTTCCAAGCCGCCAACGAACGCGACTGGTGCCACTTCTTCGCCCACGCCCCCGCCGGCATTCAAAACGATTCCAACTGGGTCCGCTTCTCCCATCGCGCCGGCCTCGATCTGCGCAGCCAGGCCTACAGCTGCCTCGTGCTGGATCGCTCCGAACTCCCGGTGTTCACCACCCCGCCCTCCACGCAACCGGCCCGGCTCCTCGGCCGGGTCGAGGTTTTTAAACCTTACGCGCGCTTCCTCGCCTGCGACAACGCAGGTCTGCACCTGCTGGAATTGTCCAAGCGCACCGATTCCGCCTTGGTCAAACGCCTCGACCGCAACCCGCCCGTGCCTCTCTACGCCCTCGCCCACGAAGGCCGTCGCGTCACCGCGATCACGCAACTCGTCGCCGACGAATCCTCGGAATCCACTCCATCCGACGAAGGCCACCCCGACGCTTGACTCCCCCCGCCTCTATCCCGCAACGTCACCCACTCACCTTTAAAAAACCTATGGGCCAACAATCTAACAAAGTCATCAAGAAGAAGCGCCGCATCGCTTACCACAAACGCAAGAACGCCGCTGCCGCCGCTGCTTCCAAAAAGCCCGCTTCCAAGTCCAAGAAGTAAGCCCGCTTACCGCTTTTAGACGTTTAAAAACCGCCGCCTCACCGCTGCGGTTTTTTTATTTCCTAAATTCAACGCAAAGACGCCATGACGCAAAGGCCGCCAAGAAAATCTCAAGCCCAAGCGCATTTCCCTCTTTGCAATCTTTGCGTCTCCGCGCCTCTGCGTTAAAACTCCAATTTCTTCCATGTTTCCCGCTTTCAAAGAATGGCACGCGATCGTCGAAGCCTTGGGCCACGGCGAACAAATCCTGGTTCTCCGTAAAGGCGGCATTTCCGAAGGTCGCGGTGGTTTCGATGCCGCCCGCGCCGGACGCTTTTGGCTCTTCCCCACTCAATTTCACGCGCAGGCCGATAAAACCAAACCCCACGCCGCGCGTTTTTTTGGCCCTGCGACCAGCAGCGACACCGTCGTGCTTTCCTATTTCGCCGACATCGTTCACCACACCTTTCTCACCGATTGGCCGGATGTCGCCGCTCTCGATTCCCATCATCTCTGGAACGAAGCCGCCGTCCGCGAAAAATTCGACTGGTCGCAGCCGCCGGGAGTCCACGCTTTTGTTGTGCGCGTCCATCGTCTCGCTACTCCGCTGATCCTTTCGCTCACCGCCGACATGGGCGGCTGCAAATCATGGATCGAAGTCCCCGCCGATTTTTCCGCGCAAGGGAGTGCGCCAGTCCTTGATGATGAGAGCTTCCAAGCTCGAAAAGCCCTCATCGGCTTACGCTAGCTAAATCACACGCGAGCCGCCGTCGCGTATTTAGCAATAATCCCGTCAAAGCTACCGTTGCTGAAAAACACCACGAGCCGAGGTTTTGATTCCATCGCAGGCAACGTTGCCGCCACCAATTTCTCCAAGACCTCTGCATTGCTCGCGCCGCTTGTGCCCCTGCGTCCATGAGCAGTCACGTGGGCGATCACCGCTTCCGTATCGAAACGCTCATCCGCCTTGAGCTTGTCCGCCCGATTGACTGCACCGAGATAAACATCATCCGCCAGCGCCAGTGCCGTCATGAAACCGGCCTGAAGCGTGTTGGTGCGCGCTGTGTTGCTACGGGGTTCGAACACCGCGGTGATCACCGCCTCCGGGAACCGGTTGCGAAACGATTTCAACGTCTCAGCCAACGCCGTCGGGTGATGCCCGAAATCCTCGATGACCGTGAGCGCAGGCGTGGAAACCAGCACCTCCTGCCGACGCTTCACGCCACGAAACCGCGCCAGCGGAGCCAAACTCAACAAAGGTCGACCACCAGCTCCGATCCTCACCCGTCCGTCCTCCGTCCTCTGTAGTCCGTCTTCTGTGCAAAGCGCCGCTGCCACCGCCGCCATCGCCGCATTGCGCGCGTTGTAAAGGCCGGGCGTCGTCCAAGTCACCGTTTCCCACGGCTGGCCGCTCCAGGACAAGGTGAAGCTCACGCCCGCCGGCGTCTCCGAGAATCCGGTGATGCGCACATCGTTGCCTGCGTCCGTGCCCACGCGCACCACCCGCGTCCACGGCAACGGCCCGAGCGCCTTCAGGTTTTCATCGTCGCCATTCATCACCACGAAACCGTTGCGCGGGACGATCCGCGTCAGGTGCGAAAACGTCCGTTGCACATCCGCGAGATCACGAAAAATATCCGCATGGTCGAACTCGAGGTTGTTCAACACTGCAACGTGAGGCGCGTAGTGGATGAACTTCGAACGCTTGTCGAAAAACGCGCTGTCATACTCGTCGCCCTCGATCACAAACGGATCAGCGGCCGTGCCGAGGTGATTGCCTACCGGCGGATCCAGCGGCACGCCCCCGATCAGGAACCCCGGATCGCGACCGTTCTCCCGCAGCAAAAAAGCCGTGAGCGAAGTCGTCGTGGTTTTACCGTGCGTGCCGCACACGACGATATTCTTACGCGTCTTGAGCACGGTATCGTGCAGCAACGCCGGCAGCGAAGTGAACGCCAGCGCACGGGTATCCAGCAACCACTCCACCTCGGGATTACCCCGAGACATCGCGTTACCGATCACAACGAGATCAGGAGCGAGTTTCTGCAGCCGAGCGGGATCATATCCCTCGTGTAACGTGATCCCCGCATCAGCGAGGACGGTGCTCATCGGAGGATAAACCCCGGTATCAGCCCCCAGCACTTCATGCCCGGCCGCCCGCGCCAAAAGCGCCGCATTGCCCATCGCCGTGCCGCAAATCCCCATGAAGTAGATTTTCATTCAGTGTGACCGGATAGTTGTGGCGCGACCATGGATCAAAACCAACGACTGCGTGAAGCCAGTTCTTAGTTCGCCAGCTAAAAGACCTCCACGCGACGACTCACTCCCTGCAGATCTCCCAACTGGAGGTATGATTGCCGTCCGGAAATCACCACCGCTTTCAGGCAGCAAAAAGCCCCACCAAATGATATGCCTTAGACAAAAGAAAACCCCGGCCACCAAGAGGGGCACGGGGCGCAATCCAACAAAACACCGATCAGAGGCTTTTGGATTTGATCTCAACGCGACGGGTATAGACGCGCGAGTTAGCCAAAACAATGTCCCACCAATTGCCAGTTATAGTGCCAGCTTCAAACAAGGCCAATTGCTGAGCCCCTTCCGAACTCAATATACGAACAAAGACTTCAATCGAATCTGGAAACCCAATATTTGATCCCTTTGTAGTATCAGTCGTTGCTAGATAAGCATCAGTAGACGAAAGAGGAAATTTTAGCGTGGTGCCCTCATAAATCCTTACGCCAAAATCGACAACATTGTTCGCAATTACATTAGCTCTGGTTACTGAGCTACCTGCGGGTAATCGAACACTAAGTGAACCACCGTCATCAGTAGTATTATATTTGGCATCAAGCAAGTTATAGCCAACCCTGAATGTTACATCGGGGGCTACTTCTGCACGAAACATTTGATAGCGAACCTCACTGCTTCCCAATACAACCGGCAGGCGAATGATTTGGTAAGAAATTGCACGAGGTGCAGATAAATTGGCTAGGTCTGCATTCGAACCCGGAACCGTGGAAATAAAACGCAGCCATACTCCATAAGGACCAAATCGATAATCCTCCAATTTCGGCGGCACGCCGCTAGGTATGGAAAAAGTATTTGTGCCACCTGCTGTCCACCCTGGGCCCGTGGTCTGAACTGTAGCTGCCAACCACGCGTTAGTATCACGCTTGATAACGGCAGCCTGCAAATCGCCTGCCATTTGATCCAGAACCAACCGCGCTTGATTGCCGCTCTCCAAAGAGCCTGACGATCTATTCCATCCGCTGGTAATGTTAGTAACAATACCCAGCATAAGACTTACCAAAAGAGCCGTAACACCGATAGCAACCAGAAGCTCAATCAGAGTGAATCCAAGTTTGCTGGTCGAGTTAGAGCGATTGGCTGACCTAATAAAATTTTGAGTTCTCATCGTGTAATTGCAGCCGGAACCACCATAACGCTTTTCTGATTATCGACAACAGCAGTGCCTTGACCATCAGCACTCGAAACGTATGCAGGCCATTTCAGAACCACGGTGAAAGCCAAAAATCCAGCCGCATCGTCAGATGCAGCCGGAGATAATGTATCGTTTCGCACAAGCGTAAACTCAAAGAACTTTTCTTGATTGCTTGTCCATAAAGTAGGATTGCTCCCCAACCCTACCTTAGACCCATCTTTTGATGCGTAAAATAAAGTCCCGCCCAAACTGGCTTTTACAGTAGTAAACCCAGCCTGCTGCAACTGAGATTGTATAACCGTAATCACTCGAGACGCAGCATCTGAATCAGCAACATCTGCAATGCTTTTACTAGTAGGAGCTAAAAGCCCAATTACCCCCACAATAGCTAATGCAAAAATACCGACGGCTACAACCACTTCGACCAGAGAAAATGCCGAGTATTTAATATGTCGAGCTGTTGGGTCCAGTGCAGATTTGGAACTATTAAAGGTCATGGAGTTACAGTAACTAAATCAAATGTTTGCGCTTCGTTAATAAGAGTAGGAACACCGTAGCGACTAACAAATACGCCTCGGATGAAATCAGGATTGTCTAGAGTAATAGTAGTGGCGTCAGTGCGACGCCCAGAAGTTACCAAAATAGTGCCCTCACCGGTAGTTTTGCCTAACGAGCTAAAGACTTGAAACTTAAGATAAGTCTTAGAAGCAAAAGCACCCGTGGGATAGTATTGATAATTAACGGCGTCGTAGGATCTTTCAGCAAGAGAAGTAGCTAGAGGCTGAAATCCCTTAGACTGTCTATTTGCAGACCATCCAGTCAATGTAAGCACAGCAGGACTTGAGGGAGGAACGACATATATACCTTGCGGCAACATAATCGGATCACCTACAGCACGCCATTCATCCAATCCTGAACCAGCACGAACAACCACTTGTAATGATCGCAAAAAATCGTCATTTCCAGCATTGGTAACATCGACAACGATCATCGCATCCGACTGATTAAGTGCAGCTTGACCACGAGCACCTGAAAGCAAACTGACAAGAGATCCTTGTCCGGCCCTCAATGCAGACGTAGGATTCCCATTACGCATGGAAATGCCAATACCCGCCGCAAGAAGACTTATTAAGCCAATCACCACTAACAGCTCAATCAGCGTAAAGCCCCTATAATTGCTGCGCTGCATTGAAAATCTCCTAGGTTTCATTAATTAAATTATGATTATTTTACCAGCTATAGACTATGTCATTGGCCGTCAGGCCGCGACCTGCCGAATAAAAAATCACACCAGATCGCACACCAGCAGCGGCCGTAAATCCAGTAGGCGTAACTGGAGCGCCATCGATTGGAGTTACAGGTGCGAGCGACAAGGCCGGAGAATCCTGATCATTAATAATACCATCGCTATTAGAATCTACGAAATATACAATATCAGTATTCCCAAAGGCATCTTTGAGCAAGCCATCAGCAGCATCCCCATTAGCAATTAATGTAACCTCAGAATCAGAGGCCGAATAAAAAGACAATTTTTTACTATTCCCCTTTAGATCCGAAGCCGTTCCACCACTGTAACTTTTTCCCGTTAGCGCACCGAAAAATGAAGCTGCGACAACCTTATTACCAGTCCCAATGGAAGGATAATAACCATATTCATTTTTAAACAAACCCATAGAAACGGACCACTGACTAAACTGAGCCTTGGACTTTGCTTTGTTAGCCGAAATTTTAACAGAGCCAACCGTAGGAATAATGATTGCAGCCAGAATACCGATAATGGCAATCACCGTCAAAAGTTCAATCAATGTAAAGGCCTGCAGTGAGCGTGCAACTGGAGTGTTAGTTCTTGTTTGCATAAATGCTATCGAGATTATTTGCGTGAGTGTAGTTGTTAACCGTATTTGTAGGGGCTTGATAATCCGCATTAGGTCCAACCGAAAAAAGAATATACCCAGGGTGACGCCAGCCAGCAGCGGCTGAATTATAATAATACATATAACGACGCCCCCAAGGATCTAAAAAACTATTTAAAGCAGCCGTTGCATTATTGACAGAGGGCAAGGTTGTCGTTTCCAAAGAAAAACGAGAAAGCTCTACAAAGCTTTTACTGTTAATTGCAGAGTTGGTTATTTCGGCAGCAGACCCAAGCTTAGGACCCAATTTACCCGCTAAAGCATTAAACAAAAGCGCTTGCGTATGCGTGGCAGCCAGAGCGGTCGTCGTGTTTGGACCCACTGCGACTAATCCAGTCTGCGGATAATCGCCATATTGTTTTTTATAAGCCTCCAACGCTTGTGAGAGCACCGCCAGTTCAGTCTTTGCCTGACCGATCGCCGCACGCTCGTTGACTCCCTTCACCACGCCAAAAGTAATGGCTGCCAAAATGGCGATAATGCCGATCACGGTCAGAAGCTCGATCAGGGTGAATGCGCGATTGCCAGTCTGACGGTTCAGGCGGGCCTCACGCGCGGGGATACGTGCAAGGGTATGCATAGAGGGGATACACCCAACCAATCCAACTCCCTCGTATCTTCAACGCAAAAGTTACCTGCCGCCAAAAAGAATACCCCTCGTTCAAATCAACGTAAGCGCACGGCAAACAGCTTGCGGCGAAACAAGGTCCGCCACGCCTCGATTACGACACGTCGTCTGCGGCCACCTTGACCAGCGCGTCGTGCAATTTGGCTGCTTCGACCACCACGTTGACCAGCTCGACGACCGACACCGGCTTGAGCAAATAGCGAAACAACGCCGCCTCGTTCACGCTGCGCAGCAACATCTCGGGCTTCATGTAACCAGTCACCAGCACGCGTTGCATGTGCGGATATTCCTCACGGGCGCGCACCAGGAAACTCATGCCATTGCCACCGGGCATCAGGTGATCGGCGATGACGACTTTGAAATTCTTTTTGCGCAGGATGAATTCAGCCTCACGCGCCGATGTCGCCGTCGTCACATCAAAACGGGTTCCCAAGGCCTCGGCAAAGACCTCCAGCAAGGGACGTTCATCATCAACCACCAAAACCGCCTCACGAGCTACTTCCGGGGCGGATGGTGTGGATTCTTCGAGGCTCATAAATGGGTATTCGGGTCAGATTGAGTTCGGACCGGTTCATGGCAAACTCAAAGCCGCGTAAGATGCAGGGGGCCTGCTTTTAGTTTTGCGCGACACCCGAGCGCACGTTTCGCTCTGCGCTATGGATACTGATGCGCTCGTCGCGGCTTTACGCGACGGCACCCTGCCCCGCGAATCTGCCCAGGCACTCACTGCCGGCGAACTTTCCGCGCGCAATCCCGCCGGCAACACCGTCCTCCACGCCGCCGCCAAATACGGACGTCTGCGCGATCTCTCCGCAGCGGTGCTCACGCCCTCCCTGCTGACGCTAAAAAACGACTCGGGCTACACGCCGCTGCATCACCTCGCCCATGGCGGGCATTTGGCACAACTGCCACCAGGGCTGTTGTCGCACAGCCATTTTCTTATCCGCAGCAATTCCGGTTACACTCCGCTGCACACGGCGGCCGCCAGCGGTCATCTCGATAAACTGCCGCCCAATATCGGACCTCTGGACCGCGAACTCCTGCTGCTCCGCACCGACCTCGGTAACACCCTCGTGCACGAAGCAGCCGAAAACGGCACATTGGACCGTCTTCCTCCAGCGACCCTCACCGCGGGTCTTCTCACCGAACGCAACCTCAGTGGTGAAACCATTCTCCACGTTGCCGCGCTCAATGGTCATCTGAATCAAGTCCCGCCGTCTTTGCTGACTCCGCGTGCGCTACTACTGACGACCAAGGCCGGCGACACCGTCATCCACGCTGCGGCCATCGCCGGCCATCTCGACCAGCTGCCGCCTGAATCGCTGGTGCGCGAACACCTCATCCTTAAGAGCAAGGCGGGTTACACCGTGATTCACGCCATCGCGGAAACCGGCCAGCTGAATCGCCTGCCCGCAGTGAGCCTGACCGCTGACTTGTTACTCACGCCCAACGACCACGGCGACACCCCGCTGCATGCAGCCGCTTTCGAGGGGCACCTCAATCAGCTCCCCGCGTCGCTGCTGACCGCCGAGTTACTGGCCACCCGCAACTATGAGGGAGTCACTCCGCTCGCCACGGCCGTTCGCCGCGGGCACATTGAGCAATTACCTCCTCATCTTCATCCCAAGGCCCCAGGTCTGATCGGACGTGCGATGATCAAACTCGGTTTCTCACGTTCGCCGCTCTGATCCCGTGGAGTTAGGGCGCACGCCCCACGCGCACGTGCAACATTTCCAGTGCGCCCGGTGTTTCGAGCCATTACAGGCGGATCAAATAGCGCCAGCCGCCTGCCTTGCGCGGATCCAAAGCCAACCCATGCGCAGTCTTTCGGCTTCCCTCCCTCGCGCCGTTCGCTTCACTGCACCTTTCCCTTCCACATGAGCAATACCACGATCAGTGCAATCACCGCCCGCGAAATCATCGATTCCCGCGGCAATCCGACCGTTGAAGTCGACGTCAAGCTCGCCAACGGCGTCGTTGGCCGCGCCGCCGTTCCCTCTGGCGCCTCCACCGGCGAACACGAGGCCCACGAGCTGCGCGACAGCGATGTGACCGCCAAATCCCTCCCGAAGGGCATCAACGGAAAGACCCGTTTCCTCGGCAAGGGCGTCCTCGCCGCCGTCGGCAACGTCAAGAACGTGATTTCCCCCGAGCTCATCGGCTTCGACGCCCTCGATCAGGTCGGCATCGACCACGCCATGATCAAGCTCGATGGCACCAAGAACAAGTCGAAGCTCGGCGCCAACGCCATCCTCGGCGTCTCGCTCGCCACCGCCCACGCCGCCGCCAACTCCCTCGGCCAGCCCCTCTACAAATACATCGGCGGCCCGAACGCCAAGGTCCTCCCCGTTCCCATGATGAACATCATGAACGGTGGCGCGCACTCTGACGCTCCCATCGATTTCCAGGAGTTCATGATCCGCCCGATCAACTTCGACACCTTCTCCGAGGCCCTCCGCGCCGGCGCCGAAGTGTTCCACAACCTGAAGAAGGTTCTCAAGGGCCGTGGCCTCGCCACCGCCGTCGGTGACGAAGGCGGCTTCGCCCCCAAGCTCCCCTCCACCACGGAAGCCCTCGACGCCATCGCCGAGGCCGTGAAGGGTGCCGGTTACAAGCTCGGCAAGGACATCACCCTCGCCCTCGACGTCGCCGCCTCCGAATTCTACGACAAGAAGACCGGCAAATACGTCTTCAAGAAATCCGACGGCCGCATCTTCACCGGCGACGAATTCGTCTCCTACTACAAAGAGCTCTGCGCCAAATACCCGATCGACTCCATCGAAGACGGCTGCGCCGAAAACGACTGGGCCACCTGGAAGAAGCTCACCGTCGCCCTCGGCGACAAGATCCAGCTCGTCGGCGACGATCTCTTCGTCACCAACGTCGAGTTCCTCAAGAAGGGCATCGCCACCGGCACCGCCAACTCGATCCTGGTCAAGGTCAACCAGATCGGCTCCCTCACCGAGACCCTCGACGCCGTCGAGCTCGCCCACAAGAGCCGCTACACCGCCGTCCTCTCCCACCGCTCCGGCGAGACCGAGGACGTCACCATCGCCGACATCGCCGTCGCCACCAACTGCGGCCAGATCAAGACCGGCTCCGCCTCCCGCACCGACCGCGTCGCCAAATACAACCAGCTCCTCCGCATCGAGGAAGAGCTCGGTTCCACCGGCATCTACGCCGGCCGCCTGTAATCGTTTGACGAATACATCGCAAAAAAAGGACGGACCTCACGGTCCGTCCTTTTTTGCGTCCGCCGGACTCGTGCTTCCCTCACTCCTCCGTTTCGAAAATTCCTTCCAGTTCCTTGATCAGATCCTCGCGCGGACGGTCTTTGCGCAGGAAGCCATCCGCTCCGCCATCGACCGCTTCTTTGATGGTGCCTGACTGCGCTTCCGCGCTCAAAATCACGATAAAGACTTCATCGTCCTCGCCGCGTATCTCCGGCAGCAAAGCGAGTCCGTTGCCCCCCGGCATATTCACATCGAGCATCACGAGCCCCGGATGATGAGCCTGCCAGAGTTCACGCGCTTCCGTGATGTTACCCGCCTCATAAAACGTTTCCACGCCGAGCTGCATAAGCAGGAGTTTCACATACGAGCGGATGTGAGCCTCGTCATCGACAATCAGGGCAGACGAAGGAACGAGCAGGGCCATGGTTTCGATTAACCTCAGGCGGTCGCCAACGGCAAGCGCAGGTTCTTCGCGTGGAACGCCAGCGCCTCCTGAATGTGCGTATCCCAATAGTCCCACGTGTGGGCGCCGGGAAATTCGTTATAGGTATGCGGCACCTGCGCCGCCGTGAGCTCGGCATGAAACGAGCGGTTGTCCTCGATAAGGAAATCCTCGGTTCCACAATCAAGCAGTAATTCGGGCAGCATCCCGGATGCCTTCGCGCGTTGGGCGAGCACGCTCAAGTCGTGATCCGAACCACGCGGATCAGCACCGAAGATCTTGCTCAACTCACGCAAAAACTCCGCGCCTCGGCCGTTCAACGACACCGGGGCGTTCGGGCCGGTCTTGTAATCGAAATTCCCCCACGCCACCGCGCCTGAGTGGCTGTTCACCGAACAAAAACGATCGGCGTAACCCAGGCCGATGCGCAGCGCACCGTAGCCACCCATCGACAGACCACCGATGGCGCGCGCCGACCGTTCGGGACGCGCATGGAACGTGCGTTCGATGAAGGACGGAAGCTCCTCGCCGATGTGCCGCGCGAACTCCTGTCCCTCGACCGCGTTGGTATAAAAACTCCGGTAGCCGTCCGGCATCACCACGATCAACGGCAGGTCGCGCACATACCATTCGATCCGCGAGCGGCGCAGCCACATGGACGAGTCGTCGCTCAGTCCGTGCAAAAGATAAAACACCGGGAACGGACCTTTGCCCGTTTCCGGCAGCAACACCTGCGCGGTGGTCTGCTTACCAATGACGTCGCTTTTCCAATGAAGAGTGCTCCAAGCCATAAAAAATCGTGATCCAAATACGGTTATTCCACCCGCACGATGTAGCCACGGAGGTATTCACTCTCGGGCATCGTCACGAGGACGGGATGGTCCGCGGGTTGGTGGCAGAACTCGACGACGCGCACCTTGCGCTTCGCATCGGTTGCCGCCTCGGCGAGCACGGTGCGCAACTCGGCATCCTGCATGTGGTGCGAGCACGTGTAGGTCGCCAGAATGCCGCCGGGCACGAGACTCTGCATGGCGCGGAGATTGATTTCTTTATAGCCACGCAACGCACCTTCGAGCGCGCTCTTCGACTTCGCGAACGGCGGCGGATCGAGCACGATTACATCCCACAACGGCTCGCCGTGGCGCGCCGGATCGTTGAACCAGTCGAACACATTCGCCACGTTGAACGACGCGTTCACGCCGTTGCGCTCGGCATTTTTGCGAGCCTGATCGATGGCGTCACCGGCGCTGTCGAGACCGAGCACTTCCTTCGCACCGGCGCGCGCGGCGTGAAGCGCGAACGGTCCTTGATTACAGAAGGCATCGAGCACGCGTTTGCCGGCGACGTGTTTCGCGAGGACGGCGTGTTGTTCGCGTTGATCGAGATAGAAACCGGTTTTCTGACCGCTTTGCAGATCGAGCCAATAATCAAAGCCGTCGATTTTCTCCCAACGGGGCTCCCAGGATTTTCCGCTGCGCGTGTGCACGCCGAGAGGAAGGCCTTCGAGCTTACGAATGTGGGCGTCGTTGCGCACGATGATCTCGGCGGGCGAAACCAGTTCGGCGAGCAGATCCGTGATGAGCTGCGAACGCTGATCCATCGCGAGCGTCTGAATCTGCAACACCAGCGTATCGCTAAATTGATCGACCACCACGCCGGGCAGATCGTCCGACTCCGACCAGATCAAGCGGCGGTGCGTGGGGCTGGCAGAGCTGGCATCGCGGCGGGCGATGGCCTTGGTGATCGCGTTGCGCAGATAGGCTTCGTCGAGCGTGACGCGCTGGGTGCTCAGGCGGCGCCAGATGATCTGCGACTTCGAATTATAAATACCGCTGCCCAGAAAACGGCCGGCGCGGTCACGGCATTCCACGACGGCGCCATCGTTGTCGGGGGAAAGGAGCGTCTCGACCTCGTTGGCAAACACCCACGGGTGGCCGGTGAGAACGCGCGACTTGGCGTTGGCTTTAAGTTTCAGTGAAGCGACAGGCGACGACATCGCGACATCATCACGCGCCGCCCTGCCAGTAGAAGCTCAAAGTGAAAGATCGTCGGTCAACGGACCGCGGCCTTTATGAAAACCGTCTTCATCCTCGAAACCCTCGGGCGCACGCATGACCGCGCCCGTCAGGACGAGCAGTCCGGCGAGGTAAAGCGCCGCGATAACCATGAAAGCGATGAGCATAAACGAGGGGTGCGCTCATGACGATGTGCGCGGGCAGCCCCATATCCATCCTGCAAGTTGCATAACTTTGTGAAAATTTACCCGGCGTTGCCCCAATGCTGGTCCGTTCGCGACTTTCCAAATAAGGCTTCCCCTCCCCGCCTGCGACCTGTTGCGTTGAGGGTTTAGCCATGA
The DNA here is from genome assembly GCF_007559335.1 of Rariglobus hedericola. NCBI lineage: Bacteria > Pseudomonadati > Verrucomicrobiota > Opitutia > Opitutales > Opitutaceae > Rariglobus > Rariglobus hedericola. The sequence continues at coordinate 137,461 of NZ_VMBG01000001.1, read as the reverse complement.
CGCCCGCCCAGGAAATCGCCCGCCGCCGCACCTTCGCGATCATCTCGCACCCCGACGCCGGTAAAACGACGTTGACCGAGAAATTCCTCCTCTACGGCAACGCCATCCACCTCGCCGGCACCGTCACCGCCCGCAAGAGCCAGCGCGCCACCACCTCCGACTGGATGGAGCTCGAGAAACAGCGCGGCATTTCCATCAGCTCAACCGTTCTCCAATTCGACTACCAGGGCTACGCGGTCAACTTGCTCGACACCCCCGGTCACAAGGACTTCTCGGAAGACACCTACCGCGTGCTCACCGCCGTCGATGCGGCGCTGATGGTGATCGACGCCGCCAAGGGCATCGAGCCGCAGACCCGCAAACTCTTCGAGGTCTGCAAACGCCGCGGCGTCCCCGTGTTCACGTTCATGAACAAGTGCGACCGCCCCACGCTCAATCCCATCGATCTCCTCGATGAATTGGAACGCGTGCTCGGCCTCACGCCTTGCGCCGTCACCTGGCCCCTCGGCAACGGCCCCGGCTTCCGTGGCGTTTACGATCGCCGCACCAAGGAAGTTCACCTGTTCGAGCGCACGCCCCATGGTGCCTACCGCGCCCCCGTTAATGTCACCGGTCTCACTGATCCCGTCGTCCGCGACCGCCTCGACGACTACACGTTCGACCAGGTCTCCGAACAGATTGAGATTCTCGATGGTGCCAGCGCGCCGTTCAACCTCGCTGACGTCCAGGCAGGCAAACAAACGCCCGTATTCTTCGGCTCCGCGGTGAACAACTTCGGCATCCAGATCCTTCTTGAGGGTTTCCTCAAAAACTCGATTCCGCCGACCACCCGCAGCTCCGTCAGCATCACCGTTCCCGGCGCGCCCGCTCCGACCCTCGCCCGCGAGATTCCCGTCACCTACGAGAAATTCTCCGCCTTCGTTTTTAAGATTCAGGCCAACATGGATCCGAAGCACCGCGACCGCATCGCCTTCGTGCGCATCTGCTCCGGCAAATTCACCCGCGACATGAGCGTTGTCCATCAACGCACCGGTCGCACCGTGCGCTTGTCCTCCTCGCACCGTCTCTTCGGACAAGAGCGCGAAACCGTCGACGTTGCCTGGCCCGGTGATGTCATCGGTCTCGTCGGTCACGACGCCTTTGGCATCGGCGACACCCTGACCGAAGACCGCACCATCGCCTACGACGAGATCCCGCGCTTCCCCTCCGAGGTGTTCACCTACATCTCGAACCCCAACTCCGGCGACTCCAAGAAATACCGCGCCGGCATCGAGCAGCTCCTCCAAGAAGGCGTCGTGCAGTCCTTCCAACCGCGCAACGCTCCTCCCGGCGCCACCCTGCTCGCCGCCGTTGGCGTTCTCCAATTCGAGGTCGTGCAGTTCCGCCTCAAATCCGAATACAACGCCGAGTCCCGTCTCGAAGCCACGCCGTGGACGCTCCTCCGCTGGCTCGAACCGCATCCCGCGCTCAAGGACACGTCCACGCTGATCGTCGCCAGCGGCGTGAGCTTCGGCGTCGATAAATTCGACCAGCCCATCGTCCTCTTCCCCAACGACTGGACGCTGCGCTACTTCATGGACAAGAACCCCGAGCTCAAACTCCACGAGCTCCCCATCGAGCAGACCCGCGGCGCCAAATAATATCCGTCGCCACACTCCCCTTCCCACCTTCCTAACTCTCCCGACCAGCGTATGAACTTCACCCGTCTCCTCGCTCTCTCCGTCTTTGCCTTCGCCGTGCTCACGCCGGTCGCGCGCGCCGCCAAACCCCAGAAACCAGCCGGCGTATGGAAGGGTTACATCTCGATCGATGCCGCCACCGGCCAGACCCTCGCCGAGGAAAATGCCGACGTCGTGACGCCACCCGCCAGCATGACGAAGCTCATGACGTTTGCAGTCGTTTACGACAAACTCCAGAGCGGCTCCCTCACCCTCGACACCGTCGTGCAAATCACTCCGGACGATGCCGGCATGGGCGGCACCCAAGTGTTTCTCGATCCGAGCGAAGCCTTCCCCGTGGAAGACCTCATCCACGCCTTGATGATCCAGTCGGCCAACGATGCGGCCCACGCCCTCGCCCGGTTTTCCGCCGGCTCGGTTGAGGCGTTCGTCGAACTCATGAATGCCAAGGCCCGCTCCCTCGGCATGACCAATACCACCTTTCGCTCGCCGCATGGCCTGCCCCCGAGCAGCCGCCTGACCGCCGATGGCGACCTCACCACGCCCCGCGACTTCGCGATTCTCTGTCGCTATCTCGTGCAGAAAACCGACGTCCTCAAATACTCTTCCGTCAAAGAACGCGACTTCGGATCCGCCCGCGTGAAAGGCCCCATGCACATGATCAACCATAACAAGCTCCTCGGCCAAATCCAGGGAGTCGACGGACTCAAAACCGGTTATACGAAGAGCGCCGGATATTGCCTGAGCGCCACGGCGCTTCGCAACGGCCACCGCGTCATCATCGTCATCATGGGCGCCTTCGGCCCCGGCGGAACCATCGATCTGGGCGCCGCCCGTGATCGCAAAACGATCGAACTCCTCTCGCAGAGTTTCGCCGCCATTCCTGCCGGTTCGCCCACGTTCATCGGCCCGAAGGAGGCGCCCACCTCCCCTTTCAGTCCCGTCGCTTCACCGGTTGGCACCACTCCCGCCGCCGCAGCACCTGCGTCCACACCGGCTGCCGACGCACCGATGGTAAAGTTTACGCTTCCCCCAAAAAAGAAGTAACGGGACTGATTGTTTAGTGCGAGTGCTTGAGCGTCAGCATCACGACGCCGAGCACCGTAAACACGATTCCGAGCAGGCCGGCTTCCCAGCGCTCAATGCGCTTCAGCTCCACCTTTTCGAGACCGACGAGGGTGAGCCAGGTAAAGACCAACATGCCGCCGAGCGTGCCCACTGCGAGGATGCCGCTGAGCACAAAAAAGCCCTGCCAGCCAAACTGCACGCCCGAGAGATAGACCGGCAAAAACCCTTCGCAGGGTGACAACGTCAGCATGATGAACAACCCGCTGATCGCCGCCCAGTCGCCCTTGCGATCCGACACCAGCGCGCTGCCTTCCAACTCGGCCTCCAAGTGACTGTGACCGTGCTTTTCATGACCGCAGTGCGAACTCGGCTCATGGTTACCGCCCGGCGTATGGTGATGCAGGATGCCTTTGCCCCGCCACTGACGCCAAAAATAAAACGCGCCCACCACGAGCAACACGCCGCCCGCGATCATCGTGAACGCGTGACCGAAGTGTTCGTCGAGTTGGAAGCCGAACCACGCGATCGCCAGACCGAGTAGGCTCGTCAACGCCACATGGCCCAATCCCGCGAAAACCGAAACCATCAACGCCTTCGAGCGGCTCCAGCGGCGGGTGCGCGCCACCAACACAAACGGCAGCCAGTGTGTCGGGATCGCCGCATGCAGAAAGGCGACGAAAAAGCCGGTCGCTGCAATGGTGGCCAGGGCGGTTGAGTTCATTCGATTAAAAAGGCGAAAGCGGACATAAAGCCATCAGGCCTCGTCCCCTGTCGAACGCGAACTGTAGCAAAGTCGTCAAGCCCCCCGCCCCGCGGACCAAAATCGTTGTCATTGTCTTAAGCGTTCTCGTTCTCTTTGTTTTTCCCTTCGCCATGTCCACCGCGCCCGATCTTTCCGCCGTCAAAGCCTACCTGCTCGACCTGCAGGATCGTATTTGTCGCGCCCTCGAGTCCGAGGATGGTTCGGCGGTTTTTGCCGAAGATCCTTGGACCCGTGCCGAAGGTGGCGGCGGCCGCTCGCGCGTGATGGCAGACGGCTCGGTTTTCGAAAAGGCCGGCGTTGGTTTCTCCCACGTTTTTGGCACGCAGCTCCCGCCTTCCGCCACCGCACACCGTCCCGAACTCGCGGGCAAACCGTGGCAGGCCCTCGGCGTTTCGCTGGTCATCCACCCGCGCAATCCCTACGTCCCCACCAGCCACGCCAACGTCCGTTTTTTCATCGCCGATCCCGACGGCCCCAATCCCGTCTGGTGGTTCGGCGGCGGCTTCGACCTCACGCCTTATTATGGTTTCGAGGACGACTGCGCCCACTGGCACCGCACCGCACGCGATGCGGTCGCCCCTTTCGGTGATGATCTTTACCCCAAGTGGAAAAAATGGTGCGACGACTACTTTTTCCTCAAGCATCGCGGCGAACCTCGCGGCATCGGCGGCCTCTTCTTTGACGACTTTAACGCCCTCGGTTTCGAGTCGTGTTTTGCCGTTTTTCGCGCCGTCGGAAACGCGTTTATCCCCTCCTATCAGCCCATCGTCGCCCACCGCAAGGCCGCGCCCTACGGCGAACGCGAACGCGACTGGCAGTTGTATCGACGCGGTCGTTACGTCGAGTTCAACCTCGTCTGGGACCGTGGCACCCACTTCGGCCTGCAAAGCGGCGGGCGCACCGAATCCATCCTCATGAGCCTCCCCCCGCTCGTGTCGTTCAAATACAACTACTCCCCCGAACCCGGCACCGAGGAAGCCCGCCTCCATACCGATTTCCTCCGCCCTCGTGATTGGGCCGCTCTTTAAAAAAACAGATGAACAGCCGCGAACGTTTCCTCTCCGCCCTCGCCTGCCAGCCGCTTGACCGCCCCCCCTTGTGGGTCATGCGCCAGGCCGGTCGCTACCTGCCCGAATACCGCGCGCTCAAAGCCCAGTCGTCCTTCGTCCACATGGTGCAGACCCCCGCGCTCGCCGCCGAAGTCACGCTCCAGCCGGTCCGTCGTTTCCCCGGACTCGACGCCGCCATTCTCTTCTCCGACATCCTCGTCATCCCCGAAGCCCTCGGCCAGCCCTACAGTTTTCGCGACGGTGGCGGCATCGCCATGGACCGTCGCATTTCCACCCGTGCCGACATCGACGCGCTCAACCCCGTCTCCGCCGTCCCCGAGAAACTCGACTACGTCGCGCAAACCCTCCGCCTCCTCAAAACCGAACTCGCTGGCAGCAAAATGCTCCTCGGTTTCGGCGGCTCCCCATGGACCCTCGCCACCTACATGGTCGAGGGCGGCAGCTCCGACGACTTCGAGCGCATCAAGCTCCTCTTCTATACCGACCGCGCCACCTTCGACGCGCTCCTCGAAAAACTCACCGAGTCGCTGATCGCCTACTTCCACATGCAGATCGCCGCCGGCGCCGATGCTATCCAGATCTTTGACTCCTGGGGCGGACTCATCGCCGGCCCCGATTATGAAGCCGCATCCTTGAAATGGATACGCCGCATCATCGCCGCATTGCCCGCTGATTTCCCGATCATTCTCTACGCCAAGGGCACCGCGCCCCACCTCACCGACCAGGCGTTTTCCGGCGTGCGCGCCATCAGCGTCGACTGGACCAACGACCTCGCCATCGTCCGTCGTAACCTCCCCGCCAACGTCGCGCTCCAGGGCAATCTCGACCCTGTCCTCATGCAGACCACCCCCGAGATCGTCTCCCGCGAAGCCGCCCGCCTCCTCGAATCCATGCGCGGGCTCAACGGCCACGTCTTCAATCTCGGCCACGGCATCACCCCGCAGGCCAAGATCGAAAACATGCAGGCGCTCGTGGATACGGTGACCACGTGGAAATAACCCGCTTCGCAAAGCGCAAAATCTGCGTAGTCCGATACGCTCCGTTCTGACATCCTGTTCCCATCCCGTGAATCCTGTCAGAAACTCCGAAACCCTCCCCGTCGCCATCATCGGCGGCGGTATCACCGGCCTCGCCGCCGCACACCGGCTTGCGCGTCAAGGCCGTGCATTTCGTCTCTTCGAAGCCTCGCCTCGCCTCGGCGGCAACATCCGCAGCGAACGTGAAGGCGACTGGCTCCACGAAGCCGGTCCCAACTCCCTCCAACTCACCCCGCCGGTCGCCGCACTCCTTTCCGAACTCGACCTCGCCCCGCTGACCGCGTCGCCCGCCGCCAAAAACCGCTACATCGTCCGTGATGGCCGCCCCGTCGCCGCGCCCACCTCTCCTCCGGCCTTTTTCACCTCTCCGCTTTTTTCCGGCATTGCGAAACTCCAGCTGCTCATCGAGGTCTTCTCCCGCCGTCGCAACCGCACCGCCGACGTCAGTCTCGCCGATTTCGTTGCCGATCATTTTGGTTCCGAACTGGTGGATTACGGCCTGCGTCCGTTCGTTTCTGGAATCTACGCCGGCAATGCCCAAAAACTCTCCGCGCGTCACAGTTTCCCTTCTCTATGGGAAGCCGAACGCACCCACGGGTCGCTCATCCGCGCCCAACTCGCCTCCGCCAAGGCCAAACGCGCCCGCGGCGAGCCCTCCGGCCCGTCACCCATCGTCAATTTCACCGACGGACTCGAAACTCTCCCTCGCGCCTTGGCCGCCCGCCTCCCCGCCGGTAGCGTCGAACTCAACGCGCGCGTCACCGAAATCGTCCCCGGCCAACCTTGGAAGCTGTATTGGAAAGATTCCCATCAGGTCTCGCACACTGAAACATTCTCCTCCGTCGTCCTAGCCGTGCCCGCGGCCGCACTTTCCGAGCTCACCATCGGCCCGATGGGCGAACGTCCGCTCTCAGCTCTCTCCGACGTTGAATACCCACCTGTTTCCTCCCTCTTCCTCGGTTATCGCTGCGAACAGGTAACCCACCCGCTCGACGGCTTCGGTATGCTGGTCCCGCCCGCCGAAAGCCGCTCCATCCTCGGCGTCCTGTTCAACTCCACGCTTTTCCCCGGACGCGCCCCCGCCGGCCACGTTGCCCTCACAGTCATGAGCGGCGGCGCCCTCCGCCCCGACCTCGCCCGTCTTGACGAGCCTTCCCTGCTCACCCTCGTCCAAAAAGAACTCTCCGAACTCCTCGGCGTGAGCGGTGCCCCCGCCTTCATCCGCCGCAGTTTCTGGGCGCACGCCATCCCCCAATACAATCTCGGTTACGAGCGTTTTCTCGACCTTATCGCCCGCACCGAGGCCGCCCGCCCCGGACTTTTGATCGGCGGACACGTTCGCGACGGCATCTCGCTTCCTAACTGCCTCGCCGCCGGCGAAAAACTGGCCGTCCGCGCCTTGGCGTAACTTCTTCCCAAAACGAGTCGTTCGCGGGCCTTGACTACCGAGGTGCCGGGGGTAGCCTTCGCCGCTTTTCTTTGGCATGGCGCAAGACCTGAAAGACACTCTCCAGCTTCCTAAAACCGATTTCCCCATGCGGGCAAATCTCGTGCAGCGCGAGCCCTCCCGCCTCGCCCACTGGGAGAAACTGGATCTCTACGCCGCCATTCAGCGCAAGAACGCGAATACCGGCAAAACGTTCGTCCTCCATGACGGTCCCCCGTTCACCAACGGCGATGTCCACATTGGCACCGCCCTGAACAAGTCCCTCAAGGATATCACGCTTCGCTACAAATCTCTCCGCGGCTACCGCACGCCCTACGTGCCGGGCTGGGACTGCCACGGCCTTCCCATCGAGCAAAAGGTCATGCGCGGCCTCCAGGCCGAAAACAAGCAGGTCTCCACCGCCGAAATGCGCTCCCTCTGCGACGCCTTCGCCGAGAGCTGGATCACCACCCAGACCAAACAATTCAAACGTCTTGGCGTGCAGGCCGACTGGGCCAACCAATACAAGACCAAGGCTCCCGCCTACGAGGCCGACATCATCCGAACCTTCTCGGCCTTCGTCGAAAAGAACCTGGTCTACCGTTCCAAGAAACCCGTTTACTGGTCCATCCCCTTCGAAACCGCCCTCGCCGAGGCCGAGATCGAATATAAAGACCACGTCTCGACCGCGATCTGGGTAAAGTTCGCCGTGCCCGCCGAGGAATCCGCGAAGTTCAACCTTCCCTCCGACAAGCCACTCTTCGTCGTCATCTGGACGACCACCCCGTGGACGATCCCGGCCAACCTCGCGATCGCCCTGCATCCGGAAGTTGAATACGTCGTCGCCGACCTCGGGGCCGAACGCATCATCGTCGCTCAGGCCCTGCTCGGCGCCGTGCTCGCCGCTGCCAAGATTGAGGCCGCCCCCGCCATCGTCAAAACCGTCAAGGGCGCCGAGCTCGAAAAACTCGCCCCCCGCCATCCGTTCATCGACCGCGCCTCGCCCGTCGTCCTCGCCGACTATGTCACGACCGACTCCGGCACCGGCGCCGTCCACACCGCCCCCGGCCACGGTGCCGACGACTATCTCACCGGCCTCAAATACAAACTGGATATCTATTGCCCCGTCGGCGGCGACGGCCGCTACCTCGACGACGGACAAGTCCCCGCCGATCTCGTCGGCATCAGCACCCTCGAAACCATCGAGGACATCGCCGCCAAGAAGCCTTCGCCCGCCAACCTCGCCGTCCTCAAAAAACTCGCCGGCGCCGGCGCTCTCCTCGCCAAGGCCAAATACGTCCACAGCTACCCGCACTGCTGGCGCTCAAAGACCCCGATCATCTTCCGCGCCGTTGACCAGTGGTTCGTCGGCCTCGACCGCACGTCCTCTGCCACTCCGGCTTCTCCCCGCGAAACCGCCCTCGCCTCCATTCCCGCTGTCCAGTGGGTTCCGACTTGGGGCCAGGCCCGCATCACCGGCGCCGTCGAAGCCCGTCCGGATTGGTGCATCAGCCGCCAGCGTTCATGGGGCGTTCCCATCATCGCCTTCTACGACGCCGATAAAAACGCCTTCATCGATGCCGGCGTGATCCGCGCCGTGGCCGACAAGATCGCCACCAAGGGCACCAACTTCTGGTATGACGCCCCCGCCTCCGAGATCCTCGATGGCGTCGCGCTTCCTGCCGGCTGGCCCGCGCCGTCCACGCTCACCATCGGCCGCGACACGCTCGATGTCTGGATCGACTCCGGCTCTTCCCACGCCGCCGTCCTTCGCAACCATCAGGGCAACACCTCCGCACCCGCCGATCTTTATCTCGAAGGCTCCGACCAGCACCGCGGCTGGTTCCAGTCTTCGCTATGGACCAGCATCATCGCCTTCAACGAAGCGCCTTATAAAGCCGTTCTCACCCACGGCTTCATCGTCGGTGAAGACGGCAAGAAGATCTCCAAGTCCGGCCAATACGAGAAGCCCCCGACGTCCGACAACTTCATCGCGCAATACGGTGCCGACGTCATCCGCTTCTGGATCGCCTCCCAGGATTTCACGCAGGACATCACGCTCTCCGAGAAAATCCTCAACAACGCCGCCGAGGGCTACCGCAACCTGCGCAACACCCTGCGCTACCAGCTCTCCACCTTCAGCGACTTCGATCCCGCGACCGATGCCGTGCCTTACGCGCAGATCGACACGCTCGACCGCTGGGCGCTCCACCAGACCGCCAAACTCCTCGCCGAGGCGACCGCCGCGTATGATGCTTATGAATACCACCGCGTCATCCAGGCGGTGAGTTCGTTCTGCGCCACCACGCTCTCGGCCGTTTACCACGACATCCTGAAGGATCGTCTCTACACGCTCGGCACCACCAATCCGCTGCGCCGTTCGTCGCAGACCGCGATCCACCACATTTTCGGAGTCCTCGTCAAAATCCTCGCCCCCGTCCTCACCTTCACCGCCGACGAAGCCTGGGCCTACGCAACGACCAAGACCGAGTTCACCGACAACCCGATCCACCTTCAGGACTGGCCCGTGGCCGACGCCGCGTGGACGAACCCCGAGATCGAGGCCGACATGGCCGCGCTCCTCAAGGTTCGCAGCTTGGTCACCGAGGCCATCGAGCCCGCCCGTCAGGCCGGCAAGATCGGCAAGTCCCTCGACGCCTCCATCACCCTTTCCGCCGACTCGGCCGACACCACGCTCGGCACCCTCGAGAAGCACCGCGATTTCCTGCCAGAGTTGTTCATCGTCTCGCACGTCACGCTGACGCCCGCCACCGGAGCCCCGCTCACGGCGGCCGTCCGCAACTGCGAAGAACTGGGCGACGCCAAGTGCCCGCGCTGCTGGCGCTGGGTGCCGGCCCTGGAAAACACCACGCACGGCGAGCTTTGCTCCCGCTGCGCCGAAGCTTTGCACGCCCCGTAACACTTACCTCAGTCCATCAACTAACATCATGGCCAAAAAAACTAAAAAGCCCGCTCCCGCTCCAAAAAAGAAGTCCGTTGGCAAACCTGTTAAACCGGCCGTGAAAAAGTCTCCACCGAAGCCCGTCAAGGCCTCGAAAATCTCTCCAAAAAAAGCTCCCGCCAAGAAACCGATTGCCGCCAAAGCGGTCACAAAGAAACCAGCAATCCTCAAGAAACCGGTGGCCAAACCCGTCACCAAATCAAAATCCTCTCCCGCCGCCAAGCCGGCCCCTAAGTCCGTAGCACCTGTGAAGTCCGACAAATCCAAAGCACCCGCTCCTTCTTCTTCCAAAGTCGAAAAAACTCCCGTCAAGCCCGCCGCCGCCGCTCCCAAGGCCGCCGTCTCGGCCAAGTCCTCGGCACGCGACAGCCTGCGCAGCCGCATCCTCGAAAAGAGCAAGGCCAAGGAAAAAGTCCGCCCGATCGCCTTCTCCCTCGATGAGATTCGCGAAATCGCCAAGACCGCCAAAGTCGAGGTCGACACCAAGTCGGTCGCCGCGAAGACCACCACCAAGACCACCAAGCTGATCACCGCTTCGACGGTCATCGCCAAGCCCGCGCAGCCCCATCACATCAAGGCCGCCTCCCTCGCCGACATCCTGGGCTTCAATCCCAAGAAAAAACAGGTCCCGCACGACGACTCCTTGGACATCCCCGAGAAATTCCTGCGCTACTACAAACTCCTGATCGAGCTGCGCAACCACCTCACCGGCCAGATCGACACCCACTCCGAGGAGACCCTGAAGCGTTCGTCCAAAGACGACTCGGGCGATCTCTCCAGCTACGGCCAGCACATGGCCGACGCCGGCACCGACACCTTTGACCGCGACTTCGCGCTCTCCCTCGTGTCCTCCGAACAGGAAGCCCTTTCCGAAGTCGAGTCCGCCATCAAGCGCATCAAAGACGGCAGCTACGGCATCTGCGAAAACACCCAGAAGCCCATCGCCAAGGAGCGTCTGCTCGCCGTGCCGTTTACCCGTTACTCGGCCGAAGCCCAAAAAGATATCGAGCGCAACCGCATGCGCTCCCGTTCCCAAGCCGGCCTCTTCGGAGAACTCGGCGAAGAAGGCGGCACGTTGTCCGCCGGCAGCAGCGGCGACGGCGACGACGAATGAGCCCCGCGTCCATCACGCCTCCTCCAGATATCCAACCCACGCCGACCGCCACTCCTCAAGTGGCGGTTTCGCGTTGGGAGCGCCTTCACGCGTATCAACTTCTCTGGTGGCTCAGCCTCGGCGTGTTCGTTCTCGACCAGCTCACCAAGGCGTGGATCTCCGCGACCCTGCCGTTTCCCACCTACGACCCCTCCGACGGCGCGATCACCGTTATCGATGGTTTTTTCTACATCACCCACGTCGGCAACACCGGCGCGGCGTGGAGCCTGTTTGCCGGCCAGACCACGATGCTCGCCTTGCTCGCCCTGATCACCCTCGGCGGAATCTATTATTGGCGCCGCGCCCTTGAGCTCAAAAAACGCCCCATCCAATTCGCCTTCGGCCTGCTCTGCGGCGGCATCATCGGCAACCTGGTTGACCGCTTGATCCACGGTCACGTGATCGATTTCCTCGATTTTCACTTTGGCGACTATGTGTATCCAACTTTCAACGTCGCCGATGCCGGCATCTGCGTGGGCGTCGTGATTTATTTGATCTACAGCCTGCGTGCCCCCGCACAGAGCTGAAGCCCAGCGCACCCTAGCTTTTCTTTATGGCTTCCCCCGACCTGCAGCGTCTTCGTGACCAGCTTCGTCGTCAGATCCTTTCAGTGTCTCCGCATAATTCGGACTTCCCCGTCGTCACCGGCGAGCCCCCGACACCGGCTGGAAATTGGGCAGACATTGATTACTCCACCCGCGCACGCGGAGTCTGGATGCCGCGCCTCCACCTTTTGCGCATGCAGAAGCTGGTCACCGAAGCGACCGCCGCCGGCAACACCGCCCATATCAATTTAGCCGTCGCCGCGCTGAAATGGTGGATCGAAAACGATCCGATGTCCGCCAACTGGTGGCACAATCAGATCGGCTCTCCACGTCTGCTCGCCCACTCGATGCTGTTGCTCGGTGAGCACGTGCCGCCCGATGTTCTCGCCCGCAGTCGCAAAATTTTCGACCGTGCCGGCAACTTTGTTCTGAAGGAAGATAACGTATCCCGTTCTCCATTTACCTGGACGGGCGCCAATCTCCTTTGGATTTCCGCCAACCAGGTTCTCGCCGGTGCGTTAACCGGCGACGAAGCCCTCATCGGCTCCGCCGTCTCCGCCGCCTTGCAGGAAGTGCGGATTTCCCCCCGCACCGAAGAAGGCATTCAAGTCGATGGCAGCTTCCACCAACATGGCCCGTTGCTCTACAACGGCGGCTACGGAAACTCCTTTCTCTGCGAGGGACTTTTCTTTTTTGAAAGCACCCACGGCACTCGTTGGGCCCCGGAGCCGCACTACCACGAGCTGATCGCCAATTTCCTCCTCGATGGCACGCGCTGGATGTTGCGCGGCGAGGATTACAATCACGGCTGCCGCGACCGTGAAATCACCCGCCCGCGCCAGACCAATATCAGCCTCGCTCCGGTCGCAGCGTTTCTCGCCGAAGCTGGCGGCACACGTCAGGCCGAGCTCCGCGATCTGGCCGATGCCCTACGCACGGGTGCAGCACCGGGCTGCCTGTCAGGCAACCGGATGTTTTACCGCGCCGATTTCATGGTGCAGCACGAAGCGGCGGCCTGCATTTCCGTCCGCATGCACTCCAAGCGCACCATCCGCGCCGAATGTTGCAACGACGAGGGCAAGCTCACCCACCACGTCGCCGACGGCCTCACCTACCTGTTGCGCGATGGATCGGAGTATCAGGACATCTTTCCGGTTTGGGACTGGCAGAAGCTCCCTGGCATCACCTGTCTGCAGACTCCGAAACCCGAACCGCGTCAGACCGTGGGCAACCGCGGTAACGCCGATCTCGTCGGTGGCGTGAGCAATGGTCGCCATGGAGCCTGCATGCAGCACCTGCGCTCCGATCACCTCAACGCGCACAAGAGTTGGTTCTTCGGTCCCGGCGGAGTCGTTTGTCTCGGTGCCGGCATCCGCAGTTCCTTCGCCGGTCCCGTGGTGACAACCCTCGATCAGAGCATCGTCCAAGGTCAGGTCGAGCGTGGTGACCGCTGGCTCCGCCACGGCCCGTGGGGATTTATTTTCCCCGAAGCGACCAAGGTCACGGTCGAATGCGGACCGAAGACCGGCTCATGGGATTTGATCGGCAGCAGCTTGAGCGACGCCGCGCAAGCCGACGTCTTCCTCGCGTATGTGAATCATGGCGACACGCCGGATAACGCCACCTACGCCTACCTCGTGACGACCGATGCCTCGGCTGACGAACTCACGACACTCGCCGCATCCCCCGCTTTCCAAATCGCCGCCAACACCGATAGCTGCCAGGCCGTGTGGTGGCCGGAAACCCACCTGCTTCAAGTCTCGTTTTTCTCCCCCGGTTCGGTGTCGTGGCTGCCCGGCTGCACGCTCACCGTGGATCGCGAATGCTGCGTGATGCTTCAATCCGATGGCTCGGGCGGATGGACGTTGGACGCCGCGGATATCAAACAATTCGGCGGACGCCTGTCTGTCGAATTGAGCAGTCCGTCCGGCCCAAGCAAACAAGGCACGGTCATTTTCCCTGAAGGCGATTACCTCGGTCAGACCGCCCGCATCACGCTATAACCGCAGGCCCGCGTGGATTACTCCACGTTGGCGATCTGCTCGCGGATGCGTTCGAGCTCATTCTTGAGCTCGATCACGTTCTTCGAGATTTCGAGGTCGTTGGCCTTGCTGCCGATCGTGTGAACCTCGCGACCGATTTCCTGCAAAATGAACTCGGACTTACGGCCGATTTCGCCGCCGGATTTCAGCAGCGCGGTGAACTGGTCAAAGTGACTGCGTAGACGCGTGAGTTCTTCGGTGATGTCGCAACGATCTGCAAACAGCGCGATTTCCTTGAGCACGCGTTCATCACTCACATCGAGCTCGAGGCCCGCTTCGCGCAGACGCTTGTGCAGCGCATCACGATAGCCGGCAGCGACCTGAGGTGCGCGTGCCGCCACCGCATTCACGTGACCGGTGAGCGTTTCCAAACGCTTCATAAAATCGACGAGCAGCGTCGATCCCTCCTTGGCTCGCATGGAGGCAAAACTTTTCAAGGCCTCGGCCAGTGTCTCAGCCAGCACCGGCTCGGCGATCTCGACATCGGGTAGCGACGATCCCTTGCGCTGGCTGTTGAGCAACGTGAGCAACAACTCGGGCGTGGGCGTGAACGTGACACCGCGACTGGAGGCAAATTGCGCGAGGCGCTTGAACAACGCGGCTGCGGCCGTCTCGTCCCAATCGATCTCGGTCACACCGGCGGCACCAGTCAGCTCGACATCAACATGCACTTTTCCACGCATCGCATTTTGACGGACGAGTTCGCCGACGAGGGGCTCAAGACTTTCCCATTCGCGCGGAAGTTTGACGGTCAGGTCGAGCGTCTTGCGATTCACCGAGCTGACTTGAACAGTAAGCGTATGCGTGCCGAGGGGAGCGGAAGCGCGGCCGTAGCCGGTCATCGATTTCATACCCAATCACTAACCGGCGATTGCGCGGATAACACGGCTAAAATCCTTCACCCCCACCCGCGCGCACGCGCGCAGCCGAGGTTAGAACAATTTTACGCCCAGCATCTTCGCGACCTGATTCACGTCCTTGTCGCCGCGACCGCTCAGGTTGATCAGCACGATCTTATCCTTCGGCAAAGCCTTGGCGCGCTTCAGACCTTCGACAATCGCATGCGTCGATTCGAGCGCGGGAATGATGCCTTCGAGACGGGAAACGAGCTGGAAGGTTTCCATCACCTCGTCATCCGTCGCGTAGGCGTAGCCGATGCGGCCGATGTCACGGTAATAGGCGTGCTCCGGCCCGATCGCCGCGTAGTCGAGACCGGCGCTCACGGAATGCGTGAGCTCGATCTGGCCATCCGGATTTTGGAGAATGTAGGTCTTGGAGCCTTGAAGGACGCCCAGTTTTCCGCCTTCAAAACGCGCGGCGTGCTCGCCCAGTTTGATGCCACGACCGCCGGCTTCGACGCCGATGAGTTTGACCGTGGCCTCCTGCAGGAAATCGAAGAACACGCCGATCGCGTTGGAACCGCCACCCACGCAGGCAACAATCTCGTCGGGCAAGCGTCCCTCGCGTGCGATGATCTGCTCCTTGGCCTCCTGGCCGATCACGCGGTGAAAATCGCGCACCATCATCGGATACGGATGTGCACCGAGCGCGGAGCCGAGGATGTAATGGGTGTCGCGCACATTGGTCACCCAATCACGCATCGCTTCGTTCACGGCGTCCTTGAGCGTTTTCTGGCCGGCTTCCACGCCGCGAACTTCAGCGCCCATGAGACGCATACGAAACACGTTCAAGGCCTGGCGCTCCATGTCGACGGCCCCCATGTAGATGACGCACTGCAGTCCAAATTTCGCGCAGACTGCGGCGGTCGCTACGCCGTGCTGACCCGCGCCCGTCTCGGCAATAATGCGCTTCTTGCCCATGCGGATGGCGAGCAACACCTGGCCGATGGCGTTGTTGATTTTGTGCGCACCGGTGTGCAGCAAATCTTCGCGCTTAAAAAAAATCTTCGCGCCGCCGCAGTGAGTGGTCAGGCGCTCCGCGTAATAAAGTTCGGTCGGACGGCCGGCGAATTCCTTGAGGTGGTGTCGCAGTTCGGCGCGGTAAAGGGGATCCGCCTTGGCCTGTTCATAGGCGGCGGTCAGCTCCTGCAGCGCGGTCATGAGCGTCTCGGGCACATAGACTCCGCCAAACTGGCCGAAATGTCCGGCGGCATCAGGCAGGGAGTGGCAATCAATCGGTGAGGTGGCGGCGCACATGGGAAAAATGAATGGAGCGACGAAGACAGGAGGACGCAAACGGGTTTTGGTCAAAAGAGGACCGCAAGGTCCACCCGTTTACTGAACCCAAAGCCAACCGACGGTTCCCGATTCGGCGAATCAGCCCTGCGAAACGCGGTTCTTCAAGAACGCGAGCACGTCCTGGAACTTGGCGCGGTTATCCTCGTCGGCGGCGACGAGATTTTCGTGCGCAGCGAGCACCAGACGCGCGCTCTCCAGTTCCCCCTTGTCAGGAGAACAGGGCAGTGCCGACGTGGTGTTGAGATTCAGGTCTGCGGTATCGGCATCGACGGTCAGCAGACGATGAAGACCCAAATTGCGGACGAGCTCGAGATTACGCGGCGCCATGCGGCAAAGCACGAGACTGCCCGGAGGCGTCTGCTTGCGCAATTTGAGGGCCACACCGGCCAGCACACCGAGAAAGGTGCTGTCCATGCTGGTGCAGTTGAGAAAATCCATCATGAAACGGGTTTTCCCCGCCGCGATGAGTTCGCTAAAGAAGTCGTTCAGGCAGGCGCTGTTTTGAAACGAGGCGCGGCCTTCGATACGGATCGCGACAGGGTCGGAACCGGCATCAACAAGGAACGTGGGTTTGGTGGCATCTGCCATGGTCTGAATAAATTAATCTAAACCGGACGAAATGCAAAGGCGCAAGACTGAGGGATACTACCCGCAGCCTTGCGCTTTTATTAGCGTGCTTAGTTAGCCGCGATGATCTGGCGGAGCACATACGGCAGGATGCCGCCGTGCTGGTAGTAATCGATCTCGATCGGAGTATCGATGCGGCAACGCACCGTGATGTTGTTCACCGAAGTATCCGAACGGGTGATACGGAGCGTCAAATCCTGCTGCGGCTTGATCGTCATGCCGAGGCCGATCACGTCGTAGGTCTCCGTGCCGTCGAGGCCGAGCGTCTGCGCCGTGGTGCCTTCGCTGAACTGGAGCGGGAGGACGCCCATGCCGACGAGGTTGGAGCGGTGGATACGCTCGAAGCTCTGGGCGACGACGATCTTAACACCAAGAAGGTTCGTGCCCTTGGCGGCCCAGTCACGGGACGATCCGGTGCCGTATTCCTGGCCGGCGATCACGATAAGCGGCGTGCCGTTTTCCTTGTGCTTGGCGGCTGCGTCGAAGATCGCGAGCTTCTCGCCCGTGGGTTGATAAATGGTGTTACCACCCTCTTCTCCACCGAGCATGAGGTTCTTGATGCGGACGTTGGCGAAGGTGCCGCGCGTCATGATGCGGTCGTTACCGCGACGCGAGCCGTAGGAGTTGAAGTCCTCGAACGAAACGCCGGCTTCTTGGAGGAAGCGACCGGCGGGCGAGCTCTTCTTGATGGCACCGGCGGGCGAGATGTGGTCGGTCGTGACCGAATCGCCAAAGATGCCGAGCGCGCGCGCACCGTGGATCTCGTTGATCGTGCCGGGCGTGAGCGAGAAGTTCGTGAAGAACGGGGGCTCCTGGATGTAGGTCGAATTCGCTTCGAACGAGTAAACGTTGCCCGTGGTCGAAGGGATTTCGTTCCACTTCGGGTTCTGCTCGGCGAAGTCGCTGTAGAGCTTGCGGAAGACCTCGGGCTTGAGCGCGGCCTGCATCTGGTTGCGCACTTCCTTCAGCGTCGGCCAGATGTCCTTCAGGTAAACGGGCTTTCCTTTTTTGTCCGTGCCGAGGGGCTCGGTGGCGAGATCGATGTCCACGCGGCCGGCCAGCGCGAAGGCCACGACCAGCGGAGGCGACATGAGGAAGTTCGACTTGATATTCTGATGGACGCGGGCCTCGAAGTTACGGTTGCCGGAGAGCACGGAGGCGGCGACGAGATCGTTCTTCACCACGGCCTCTTCGATGCGCGGATCGAGCGGGCCGGAGTTGCCGATACAGGTCGTGCAACCGTAGCCGACGGTCTGGAAACCGAGCTGGTCGAGATACGGGGCGAGGCCGGTCTTTTCCAAATAATCGGTGACCACGCGGGAACCGGGGGCGAGCGAGGACTTGACCAGCGGATTGACCGTGAGGCCGTGTTCGACGGCTTTCTTAGCGAGCAGACCGGCGGCGAGCATGACGCTCGGGTTGGAGGTGTTGGTGCAGCTCGTGATGGCGGCGATCAGCACGCTGCCGTGGCGGATATCGGTGCCAGCGACGTGAGCTTTGACGGTGACGAACTCATCCATCTTTTTGCCGAAGCCGTTTTCATTCACGGGACGGGAGAAGGCGGTGATGAATTCGTCTTTCATCGCGGTAAGCTCGATGCGGTCCTGGGGACGCTTCGGGCCGGCGACGCTGGGGACGACGTTGGAGAGATCGAACTCGAGCTCGGCCGAGTATTCGATGTCACCCTTCGCCGGGATGCCCCAGAGATTCTGGGCCTTGTAATAGGCCTCGTAGGTTTCGATGTCGGCATCGAGGCGGCCGGTGGCGCGAAGGTAGTTGGAGCACTCGGCGTCGATCGGGAAGAAGCCCATGGTCGCACCGTATTCGGGCGCCATGTTGGCGATGGTCGCGCGGTCGACGACGGGCAGCGCGGTGGCGCCGGGGCCGAAGAACTCGACGAACTTGCCGACGACCTTGTGCTTGCGGAGGAGCTGCGTGAGCGTGAGGGCAAGGTCGGTCGCGGTGACGCCTTCCTTGAGCGCGCCGGTGAGGTGCACTCCGACGACGTCAGGCGTGAGAAAATACACGGGCTGGCCCAACATGCCGGCCTCGGCTTCGATGCCGCCGACGCCCCAGCCAACGATGCCGATACCGTTGATCATCGTGGTGTGCGAATCGGTGCCGACGAGCGTGTCGGGATAGTAAACGCCGTGGGTGTCTTTGAGGACGCCCTTGGCGAGATACTCGAGATTCACCTGGTGCACGATGCCGATGCCGGGGGGAACAACCTTGAAAGTGTCGAAGGCCTGCATGCCCCACTTCAGGAACTGGTAGCGCTCACGGTTGCGGGAGAACTCGAGATCAAGGTTCTTCGCGAGGGCGTCGGCGGAACCGGCGAAATCCACCTGGACGGAGTGGTCCACCACGAGATCGACCGGCACGAGAGGCTCGATGATCTTGGGATTCTTGCCGAGTTTGACGACGGCCGAGCGCATCGCGGCGAGGTCGACGAGGAGCGGCACGCCGGTGAAGTCCTGAAGGACGATGCGGGCAACCACGAAGGGGATTTCCTCGGTGCGGGCGGACTTGGCCTGCCAGCGGGCGAGATCGCGAATGGCGAGCTCGGAGACTCGCTTGCCGTCACAATTGCGCAGGAGCGACTCGAGCACGATGCGGATCGAGACGGGCAACTTACTGATGGCAAAGCCGGCCTGCTCGAGAGCGGGCAACGAATAGAATTGATGGGAAGCTCCGTTGGCGGTGAAGGACTGGAGCGTGTTGAACGGGTTGGGAAGGCTCACGGAAAGGTCGGGTCTGGTCAGGTTGTCGGTTGGTGGAAAATAAAACCGCGCCACTGCAACAGGGCGCGATGAAGAGTTACTTGGAGAGGGCCGCTTTGACGGCTTCGAAATTCGGCAGGTGCTTGGGCGACTCGGTCTGCTCGGCATATTTCACGACGCCATCAATGCCGATGACGAACGCGGCGCGGGCGGAGGTGTCACCGATGCCGGCGAGACCGGGGAAAAGGACGTCGTAAGCCTTAGTGGTTTCCTTGTTCAGATCGGAGACCAGTGTAATCTTGATGTTGCTGGCCTTGGCCCAAGCTTCTTGAGCGAAGGGGCTGTCAACGCTGATGCCGATCACGTCGGCACCAAAACGGGTGTAGCCGCTCAAGCCATTGGAAACGTCGCAAAGCTCGTCGGTGCAGACGCTGGTGTAGGCGAGCGGGAAGAACAGCAAAACGGTCGGCTTTTTGCCAAAGTTGTCACTCAGCTTGATGTCTTTGAGACCTTCCGAGGTCTTCGTCTTGAGGGTGAAATCGGGAGCTTGGGAGCCGACAGCGATGGGCATGGGCGAGGTGTTTGAGTTAAGGTCGTTAAGCGGCGCAGCTTGCGCGTGAACAAGAGCGGCGACAATAGGACCCGCGGACGGGCGCCCGCAATCCGTTTTTACCTCTAGAAGCGACGATTCTAGTTTTCCTTGAACCAGCATTAGTTCCGCTGCGGACGAGGAGCAGACCAGCGAATGCCCAATCAGGGCGTCGCGGCTGTCGGGACCGGCTTCGGAACCCACTCGGCCAGCAGACGCTGGGCGACGGGGTAATCCGGCACCTTGGCCAGCAATTCCTTGAGCAGGAAAACGGCTTCGGGTATGCGCCCAGCGGCATGCAATTCGCGGGCGATCTCAATCGTGCGCGCAGAGCGCAACCGATCGCCATTGATGTAAAGCCGCGCCGACGACCGCAACGCCACCAAGTCCCCTGCCCGACCGCTGAAACGCACTTCGTCACGGGACAGGTCCGCCTCGCGGGCGTCGAGCCAAGCCGGTTTGGTGACACGAATCTCGCGAAGGTATTGCAACGCGCCCGCATAATCACCGGTCTTCGTCAGGGCTTCGAGTCGGGCCTCAAAATCAGCTGTCGTCACTTCGACTCGCGGGGTGCTCGGCGCAACCACGGTCGCCGCCGCAACCTGCGGACGAGGCAATGTCACCACCGGCTTCGAAACCAGTTCGGCGGCGGCAGCGAGCTCGATGTCGAGCTCCTTGCGCCACGTCTCGATGACGTTGTTTTGCGGATACATACCTTGGGCAAACGTAACGATCTCCCGCGCCGTCGTGAGCCGGCCGGCGCGCCGCATGTTGGTGATGGCATCCTTGTAAAAGCTAAGCGCGAACTGTCGCCCGCGCACCAGGCTCACGAGGTTCGACTGCGCGGCTTCACCAGAATCGAGGGCGGCTTTGATTTGCGCATCCATCAGGTCATACCACAGGGCGACCGACTCCGCTTTTTTATCCGATCCTTTGGCCTCGGCCAACACCGTCGAGGCCTCGCGCCACTCCCCTTTTTCCATCAACGCTTGCAGAAGAAACCGGCGGAACGGCTCCAGATCGAAACCTTGCTGGGCTGCATACTTCACCAGGTTTTCGAGCATCGGCCGTTCGGCGATCTCCGCCAGCGGCGCAGCCAGCATTTGCAAATACTGGGGCGTGCTTCCGAACCGCAGCAGGAACGAATCGAGCGAAGCGAAAGCCTCGTCACGACGGCCGGCCAGCAGTCGCTGCACGATGCCGTAAACATACGGACGCGGATCGGCCGGCGACAACTCACGCAACTCCTCGAGTGCGCGATCCATTGAGGCGGCATCTTTCGCTTCACGGAAGGCGCGGGCTTGCAGGCGCAAAATCTGCGGATCAAGGCGCGAACCGGCACGGTTCTGCCATTCGTTCAAGAATGCCAGCGCCGCATCGGGCTTACCTTCCTTGAGCAAGGCGAGCACGCGGAATTCGCTGATCGTGGGACTGCCCGATTCACCTTCGGCCTCGGCCAGCACGAGGGCCTCCGCCGGGCGGTCGGCAGCGAGCAACGCGCTGAGTTTTTGCTGAATGAGCCAGCGGTGGTCGGCGGCGTGGGCCGGATTGTTTCCGATCAGGGCCAGCGCGCGATCGCACGTGCGCAACCACCACTCATAGTTTTCACTTTGCGCGGCCGATTTGAGCATGGCCTCGACGTAGTCGCGCCCCGGATACTGGGTGCCGAGACCTCCGTCGTAAATCTCGATGGCTTGCTTGCGGGCCTTCATCGCGAGGAAGATTTCCGCGAGCACCAGGCGGCCTTTGATTTCTTCGGGATTGCGTGCGATGCCCACGCGAAGTTTCTGCAAGCCTTCGCTCCATTTGCGGGCCTTGATGTCGTCCATGCCTTCGGCGATCAGCGCCTGGCCACGCAGTTTTTCAATGCCGCTCCAGCGCGTCGGCAGCACCAGATCGGTGTAGCTGACGTAGTTATACGGGCGCCGGTCCAGCCAGAACCAAAGAGCCGCCGCGCCGGTGAAATACGCCACCACGGCAAGGCCCGCCAGCCACGCCAGCAGGCCGCGTCCACTGATAACGATGCCCTGCAAACGACTGCCCGATGTGCCGCGCGTGTAGAAACCGAAAAGCCCGAGATGCCAGTCGGCTTCGACGCGCTTCCCGTTCCAGCAGAGCTTAACCTTGGGCAGTGCCATCGGTTCGATTCAATCAGGACGCGCCGATGGTGGACTTGGCACCGCGCACCGACTCCGCGATGTTTTCCTGGTGCGGCTCGATGTCGCTCTTGTTCTGGTTGAACTTCATCGAGACGGTCTTGGACACACCGCGTTCTTCCATCGTCACGCCGTAGATCGCCTGCGCGGCCGAAACCGTGCGCTTGTTGTGCGTGATGATGATGAACTGGGAGTTGTCCACGAACTTGCCGAGGAGGTTCGTGAAACGGCCGATGTTCGATTCGTCGAGCGGAGCGTCCAACTCGTCGAGCAAACAGAACGGCGATGGCTTTACCATGTAGAGCGCGAAGAGTAGCGCCACGGCGGTGAGCGTTTTTTGTCCGCCGGAGAGAAGCGTGATGCCCTTCAATTTTGTGCCGGGCGGCTGCGCGGTAATCTCAATACCCGACTCCAGAATATCGTCGGTGACGATGAGTTCGAGGTTGGCAATACCGCCGCCGAACAACGTCTGGAACGTGTAGACGAAGTTCTTCTTAATTTGGTCAAACGTGATCTGGAACTGCTCCATCGAGGTCTTGTTAATCTCGTCGATGGTCTTCACCAGATCGCCCTTCGCCGTGTTCAAGTCGTCGCTCTGACCCTTGAGGAAATCGTAGCGCTGCTTGAGTTCGGCGTATTCTTCGATGGCGCCGGTATTGACCGCGCCCATGCCGGCGAGACGCTGACGCAGGGCATCGACCTCGGCCTTGACGGAATCCCAATCGGCGGAACTTTCCAACGCGACAAGATCTTCCTCGGTCGGATCGGGCTTCGGGCCTTTCTTTTTGCGGCGTTTGACCGGAGCACCCTCGGCGGTTTCCGCAGTCTGTTCGGTGGCTTCGCCTTCAACGGCGGGTGTTGCCTCAACGACGGCGGCAACCGCAGGCGCGGCGTGGCCGGCATCGTTGTCATCCTCGTCGTCATCGAGATCGAGCGCCTTCAAGTCAGGCGGATCATCCTCGGAGCGCCACAAGAGCGCACGCCAGTCATACTGGCCGACACGAATCTGGAATTCGCGCTGCACATCTTCCTCGATGAACTGGGCGCGGGACTTGTTTTGCGCGAGAGCGACTTCACAGCGGCTGAAGTCGGTCTGCGCTTTTTCGGCATCGGTGCGGATGCCTTCCTGCGAATTCTCGACACCACCGATCTCGCGCTCGACCTCCGTCAACTCCATGCGGATCTGCTCCACCTGCTGCTGCGCGACGACGAGGGTTTCGGCGATCTGCGCGGCGCGGGATTTCTGGTTATCGCTCTCGGCTTCGAGGGACGCGATCTGCTCGGTCCAGACTTCGATCTCCTGCTGACGCTGGACGAGGATTTCGGACAACTGGCGGCGGCGGCGCTCCATGTCGGCAATACCTCGGTCGAGGACTTCCACCTTCTGGCGACGGTCTGCCAGTTCGAGACGCGCCTGGGCGAGCGTGTCGCGCTTCACATCGCGATCCGTGCGCAGTTCGGTGATGCGTGTCTCGATTTCCTGAATACGGATGCGACCGGCCTCCACGGAGGTGCTGGCCTCGGTGAGTGCGGCCTGCGCACGCTCGAAACGGGCGAGTGTTTCGTTGCGCTGGGCTTCGAGACCCTGCAGCTCGGAATCCATGCGGTTGGCCTTGGTGCCGATCTCTTCGAGCGCGCGCTGGGCGTTGCGCTCTTCGGACTGGACGGTGGCGACGTTTTGCGAGGCTTCGAGCACCTCGGCGCGCTTGGCTTCGAGCGTGGTCTCGGCCTCGGCCAGGCGGGCGTTAAGGCTGTCGATGATCGCCTTCTGCTCGTCATGCGCCTTCTGGTCGTCGGCGAGCTGACGGGCGGTTTCGCGCAGATCGATTTCGCGCTGGACGATGCTGTTGTTGGACTTCTTGGCGAAGCCGCCAAACACGAGACCGCGACGGTCGACGATTTCGCCCTTGGCGGTGGCGACGGCGAGGAAACTGAAGGAGGGATTCTCGCGCCAGAAATCGAGGAACGCGTGCAGGTTCTCGGCCACGTAGCACGAGCCGAGCAGCGCGGCGGCGGGATGAGACGGATCCAGATTCAGCAGCGCGGCGGTCGCGGGGGTGACCCCGGCCGGCAGCGAACCGGCGGCGGTGGCCTGCGGGGCCAGTCCGGACACCTGAAGAACAGCCGCGCCGATCTGCTCGGATTCGAGCTGGGCGAGGATTTTTTGCGCGGTGGCGACGTCAGCAACGTTGATCGCTTCCACGGCGGAACCGAGGAGCGCTTCGATGGCCTTGGCGTGGGCCGGAGCGATTTCGAGCCCCTTGGTGATAGGCGTGGCAACGGTTTCGCCGAGCGTGGCGGCGAGGCGGCCCTGCAAGATGGCCTTGGCGCCCTCTCCGAAGCCTTCGAATTTTTCAGCGAGCTGCTTGAGCAGGTTCAGGCGCGCGGTGCGTTGGGCGAGCTGGCGGTCAATGTCCTGCAGCTTCTTCTGCGCCTCGCGGAATTCCTTGGTAAGATCGCCGATCTGGATCTGCACATCCTGGGTTTCCTGATGGGCTCGGGCCTTGGCGACCGTGGCCTCTTCGACGCGGGCGGAAAGCTCGGAGAGTTGCGCGGCGGCGGAGGATTGCTGCTGGCGGAGCTGCTCGAGTTCCTCCGCGACGGACGCATGGCGATGAGCAGAGGTTTTTTGGTCCACCTCGTAGCTGGAGCAATCGGTGCGGAGACGGGCGACGTTGCTCTCGAACTGGAGCATCTGGAACTTCGTCTGCTGGAGTTCCTGCTCGAGCTTCGTCAACTCGGCCTCGACGACGGCGAGTTCGCGATTGCGATCCTGGAAAACCGCGTCGGAACCGCCGAGAAGCGTGAGCTGCTCCTGCTTGTCCTGCGCGCCGGTATCGACCTGCGAGGACAACTCGTGGAGCTGCATCTCGAGCTCGCCAAAATTCGCGCGGGACGACTCAAGGCGATCGGTGAGACCGGAACGCTTGATGTGCGAAAGGTTGGAGGCGTTCTCGGCCTGCTCTTTCTCGGAGCGAAGATCGAAGACGGCCTGCTGGGCTTCTTGCACGCGCTGGTTGAGCTGGCTGCGACGAGCTTTCTGACCTTCGAGCGTGGACTGCTGCTGGTGCAGGTGCGTGCGGCGGGTCTCGGCGGCGGCGCGGAGCTGGATGACCTGCTCCTCGAGTTGCGTGAGCGCGGTGCTGACCTGCGTGAAATTATAACCGTGATGCGCGAGCGCGAGATGGCGGAGACGCCAGCTGAGTTTTTTGTGACGCAGCGCCTTGGAAGCCTGCCGACGCAGCGAACCGATTTGACGGCCGATTTCAGCGACCACATCGGCAACGCGCACGAGATTCGTCTCGGTCAGCGTAAGCTTGGCGAGGGCCTCTTTGCGCTGGGATTTATACTTGGTGATACCGGCGGCTTCTTCGAAAACGGCGCGGCGTTCCTCGGGCTTCGAGGAGAGAATCTGGTCGATCTGGCCCTGCGCCATGATCGAGTAGGACGTGCGGCCGATGCCGGTGTCCATGAACAGCTTTTGGATGTCTTTCAGGCGGCACGGCTGGCCGTTGAAGAAATATTCGCCGCCGCCATCGCGGTAAACGCGACGCATGATCTCGATCTCGTGGAATTCGCTGCCGAGTTGTTTTTCGCAATCGGTGAGCAGCAACGAGACTTCGCAGAGCTGGGCGGGTTTGCGGGTGTCGGCACCCTCGAAGATGACGTCCTGCATCTTGCCGCCGCGGAGGGCCTTGGCGCTTTGTTCGCCCAGCACCCAGCGGATGGCGTCGGCCACGTTGGACTTGCCGCAGCCGTTGGGACCGACGATTGCCGTGACGCCCGGTTCGAAACGAAGGGTGCTGGGGTCGGCAAAGGACTTAAAACCGTGAAGCTTGAGCGCCTTGAGATACATGAAAAGAAACGGGCATTGAGACGCCGTGCCCGCACGCGGCAAACGCAAATTTCGGGACGTTTTGACGGATATGTAACGACTTTCCACTTCCGTCCGCTGCCTGCCCGCTCCTTCCGAAGCCCATCAGGCGCAACTGACGACGAAATCGCCCGTGAAGTTGCCAGCGGACATTTCCCGCCTATTTGAGACTCAATGGCTTCCCGTTTCGCGCCCACCCAGGATATTCCGATCAAACGGATCATGCCCTGGTTGGTCGCCGTCGCTCTCTTTATGGAGCAACTCGACGCCACTATCGTGAATACCGCCGCACCCACCATGGCGGCCGCGTTGGAGGTCGAGCCTCTCAGCCTCAAAGGCGTGCTCACCAGTTATACGCTGGCACTGGCGGTCTTTATTCCAATCAGCGGCTGGATGGCGGACCGGTTCGGCACAAAACGCATCTTCGTGCTGGCCATCGCGCTCTTCACCGCGGGGTCGTTGCTCTGCGGGCTGGCGGTCAATGTCCCCATGCTCGTGGCCTCACGCATCCTGCAAGGCATCGGCGGCGCAATGATGACGCCCGTCGGCCGCCTCGCACTCGTGCGCACGTTTCCGCGCTCCGAAATGATCACCGCGATGAACTATGTGATCATCCCTGCCCTCATCGGTCCACTCATCGGGCCGTTCGTCGGCGGCTTGATCGTTCACTGGCTCCCGTGGAGGATGATTTTCTTTATCAACCTCCCGTTCGGTCTGGCCGGACTCTGGCTGGCGCGGCGCTACATGCCCGACTACCGGCAGGAGAATACGCCGCCGCTGGACCGTCTCGGCTTCATCCTGTTCGGCACCGGCATCGCGCTTCTTTCCTATGTGCTCGAAGTGCTCGGCGATCATCAACTGGGCGTAACCTCCGTCCTGCCGCTCGGCGTATTGGCCTGCACGTTACTCGGGGCCTACGTCTGGCATGCGATGCGCATCAAAAACCCACTGCTCACGCTCAATCTTTTTCGCGTGCGCACCTTTCGGGTGTCCGTCGTCGGTGGCACGGTCACGCGTCTCGGCATCGGCGGAATGCCCTTTTTGCTGCCGCTGCTTTATCAGATCGGCCTCGGATTCAAACCGTGGCAAGCCGGCCTGCTCACCATGCCACAGGCAGCCGCCGCGATCGGCATGAAAATCCTCAGCAAACCCCTGCTCGCACGCTACGGCCACCGCCGCGTGCTCATCGTCAACACGCTCCTGCTCGGCTGTCTGATCACCGTCTTCACGCTCGTCGGTCCGGCCACGCCGATCTGGGCAATCCTGCTGATCAGCCTCACCCAAGGTTTCATCTCGGCGCTTCAGTTCACGAGTATCAATTCACTGGTTTACGCCGACATCAGCGATGCCGATGCCAGCAAGGCCAGCAGCATCGCGAGCACCGGCCAGCAGCTCTCGCTCAGCTTTGGTGTGGCCCTCGGCTCGGTCGTCGCGGCGTGGTTTTTGCAAGGCGTGCCGCAGACCGACCACCCGCAGCTCATCAGTGCGCTGCACCACGCGTTTCTCGTGCTCGGCGTCGTCACGATGTTGTCCACCTTGTGCTTCGCGGCCCTGCGCGGCAACGACGGCAACAACGTCAGCAATCACACCAGCCGCGCCAAGGCCCTTGCGGACAACAACCGAGAACAGCCGGTGCGCGTAGGCGCGTGATTAATGACGTGTGACCCGACTAAAAGTCCACGCCGAGAAACACTTTCAGTTTCGACAGATCGCCACCCTGCAACTCGGGGGCGTTCACCCGGTATTCATGGCGGACGCCGATCCACCAAAAGTCGTTCAGGTGTTTGGTGATCTCCAGTTCGTTGCCGATACCCTGTTCGTCCCCGTTGCTATACCACAGGATCTGACCGCGATCGCGAATGGATACACGCCACGGAAAATCGAGCTCGGCCTCCACGAACACCGACTCGCTCCGCAGAGACAGGCTGGCGTCATAATTGAGCAGATCGATGTTGTAGAACGACTCGGCCGCACCGACTCGCAAAATCGAACCCGGACGATCAATCACGCGAATACCCGCGCCCAGTTCGTTGCGAAGATATTGATAATCCAGCGGCAGTCCTTGGTAGGTGAACTGACGGTTGAGTTCATAATACGGCAGATATTGGACGAACCACCACCGCCCGATGTCGTGCCGGTAATAGTTCTTAAGCTTTAACAGATCGGATGTCGCCCGGCCATTCTCAGACTTGTATTCATAACGCGGCTCAAAACGCAGTTCATCCCGCGCCCATTTTCGCTCGGCGCGCAGCTCAAAGATCCACTCCGCCTTGTTCGTCGTGTCTTCGATCAGCTCCGTGGAAAACGCCAGCCGGACATGCCAGGGGATTTTCTTGGACGCCGGATCCGGCTTGGACGCCATCGCCAATTGCGCGACGTCAGCCGAGGCATCGGCCCTCACCACATTCCCCGCCGATGCATTCTCTTCGGCCGCTGCTTGAACCTGCACGGTGTCTTCCCGCTCAAGGGTTACATTACCGCGCGGAATCCGCATCACGCCGAAGCGCTCGGTATCGAAAACCAGCACGTCTCCCTCCTCGGCAACCATCGTGCCCTTGAGACGGTCGCCATTGTTTTTGAATACAAGGGTGTCGGCACGAGCCCCCGGCAACGTCGCCGCCAAAACGGTCGACACTCCAGCCACAAGCAACAGGCATCGGAAACGCATGTTCGATGAATGAATTTTAGCGTTAACTCACTTGTGATCCCACGGCAGCGCGATCTTCAGGCGCGGGTGCTCCCAGACTTTGAAGAGCGTGAACATTTTCCCGGGATTGAGGATACCGTTCGGATCGAGCGCATCTTTAACCGCACGCATCGCCTTGATCTGCGCCGGCGAATGCTGGAGCGGCATAAACGGCGTCTTCGCCAAACCGATACCGTGCTCGCCCGAGATCGCTCCGCCGAGCTTCACCACGCCCGCCATGAGTTGTCCCACGGCTTTCTCAGCACGCAGATACTCGGCATGGTTTTCACGGTGATACATGATGTTCACGTGAAGATTGCCGTCCGCCAGATGCCCGAAGGTCGGAATCGGCAGACGCGAGGATTTGCGAAGTTTGTCGAGGAACGCGGCGAACTTTTCGTAGCTACGCATGGGCACCACGATGTCCTCATTTAACTTCGAATCGCCCAGCGCAAACATCGCGCCCGAACACTTGCGGCGCACGTCCCACAATTCCTCGGCCTCGGCGCGGTCGCGCGCCTCGCGATACGCCGTCGTGTGGGCCTTCGCCCACGCCAGCACGGTTTCCTTAGTCTCGGCGACCTCGCTGGCCGTGCCCGCAAGCTCCAATAAAATCACCGGACGACCCGCTTGCCCCGCGAACACCGTCTTGCCGGTTTTCGCCTCGGCGCATTGCACCGCATAACGGTCCAAAAATTCACAGATCGCCGGCTGCACACGCTGGCCGAACAACACCCGGATCGCCCGAAACGCCGCCGCTTCGTCCGCAAACGATGTCAGCAACGTCCACCGCGCCGCCGGCAGCGGAATCAGTTTCAACGTCGCCTCGGTTACCACGCCCAGCATGCCCTCGGCCCCGATCCACAAATCGCGCAGGTTGAAACCCGACGAAAACTTCTTCGTCGCCGTTCCCCATTCCACATATTCACCGGTCGGCAAAAAGCCTTTCAGCGCCAGCACGAAGTCGCGCGTCACTCCGTATTTTCCGCCGTGCATGCCGCCCGCGTTGCACGCGATGTTGCCGCCGATGGTGCAGAATTTCTTCGACGCCGGGTCGGGCGGATAAAACCAGCCCAACGCTTCGACGGCCTTGTGAATGTTCTCGATCACCGCACCGGCCTGCACGTGTGCAAACCCCGCCTCGGCATCCACCGTGATTTTATTCCATCCCGACAAATCGAGCACCCAGCCGCCCGCAATCGGCGAACCTGAGCCCGTCAGCGAAGAACCCGCCCCGCGCGCCGTCACCGGCACTTTATACTTATTGGCCAGCGCCAGAACCTCGGCGATCTCCGCCTTGGTCTTCGGCTTGATCACCGCCTCGGGAAGAAACGATAATTTACTCCCGTCAAACGACGCCGCGAACACCGCGTCGTGGTCGGTCGTCACGCGACGGCCGAGTTTGCCTTTGAGTTTCCGAGTCGCTGGTCCGAAGGATGGCATGGAAGTGTTTTCACATTCCAGCGATAGTCCCCGCGCTTCAACCCGATAAAACTGCCGCTTTCCCCATTTCCATGACCCGCGTCCTCCTCACGACCACGTCCTTCCAAGACACACCCGGCATCCATCACGACATGCTCGCCGCCGCCGGCTTCGAGATCGTCCGCGAACGCGGTCCGCTCCCCGAGTCCCGCATGCTGGAACTCGCCGGCCAGTTCGACGCCTACCTCTGTGGCGACGACGCCATGACCCGCGCCGTCATGGAAAAATCCCTCCCGCGCCTCAAGGTCATCTCCAAATACGGTATCGGCCTCGACAAGATCAACCTCAAGTCCGCCAAAGACCTCGCCCTCCCCGTCCTCTTCACCCCCGGCGTCAACCACACCACCGTCGCCGAACACACCTTCGCCCTCCTCCTCGCCGTCGTCCGCAACCTCGTCGTCGAGGCCAACCACGTCGCCGCCGGCCGCTGGACGCGCATCACCGGCAACGAAGTCTGCGGCAAAACCCTCCTGCTCATCGGCCTCGGCCGCATCGCCAAAGAAGTCGCCGTCCGCGCCCGCGCCTTCGGCCTCCGCGTCATCGTGTTCGCCAACTACTGGGACGAAGACTTTGCCCGCTGGCAGGGAATCGAACGCGTCTCCAACCTCGACGACGCCCTCCGCCAAGCCGACTTCGTCTCCCTCCACACCAAGCTCACCGCCGAGACGAAGGGCCTCCTCGACGCCCGCCGTCTCGCCCTCCTCCCGAAGGGTGCCGTGATCGTCAACACCGGCCGCGGCGAACTCATCGACCTCGACGCCCTCGTCGCCGCCATCAAGTCCGGCCACATCCGCTACGGCGCCGACGTCCTCGACCAGGAGCCCCCGCCCGCCGACCACCCGCTGCTCGGCCTGCCCGGCACCGTGATCACGCCCCACATCGGCAGCCGCACCCACGAAAGCGTCCAACGCCAGGCCTCCTGCGCCGTCGAAAACCTCACTCTGTTCCTCGCCGGCAAAACCCCCATCGCCCGCGCCGTCTGATACTCCGACTACTCACTACCCGCTACTTTTACAGCCATCCCCATGCCCGAAACCTACCACGTCGTCCCCGAAGCCTCCCACAACGCCCTCGTCGCCGCCGCGTATCAACATCGCGGATACCTCGCCGACGAGTCCGCCGAAGGCGCCCGCTTCTGCGCCGAAGCCTCCCGCCACGGCATCCGCACCCACAACGGCCTCAAGGCCCTCCACCTCGACCACCTCTTCGGCTCCGGCTCGAAAGGCTGCGTCCCCGGCGCTCAAATCGAAGAACGCCCCTCGCGTTTTCCCTCCGCCAAAATCTGGAACGCCAACAAAAAGCTCGGCCAGGCCACCGCCTACCGCGCCATCGACGAAGCCATCCGCCTCGCCGACATCTATGGCGTCGGCACCGTTTCCGTGGACAACGCCTTCCACTACCTCTGGGGTGCCGGCTACGTCATGGACGCCGCCCGCCGCGGTTACATCGCCTACACCAACTGCACCGCCGCGCTCGCCGAGGTCGTGCCCTTCGGCGGCAAGTTCCCCACCCTCGGCACCAACCCCCACTCCTGGGGCTTCCCCACCACCGAGGCCATCGGCTTCCCGATGGTGATCGACTGGGCCACCTCCGTCATCGCCATGGGCCGCGTCCAGCAACTCAAGCGCGAAGGCAAACAACTCCCCCCGCTCGCCGCCGTGGACAAAAACGGCCAGCCCACCACCAACCCCGACGACGTCGCCGCCCTGCTCCCCTTCGGCGCGCACAAAGGCTACGGTCTCTCCCTCATGAACGAGGTCGTCGGCGCCTTCATCGGCGGCTCGCTCCCCACCATCCGCAACCGCTGGGACAAAGTCCCCGAGGGCGAAAAAGGCACCTGCGCCTTCTTCTTCCAAGTCATCCACCCCGAAGCCCTCGGCTCCGGACTCTTCGCCAAAGGCCGCGACCAGCAGGCCAACATCAAAGCCGTGCTCGCCGACGTCATGGGCCACGGCAACGACGGCGCCATCATCCCCGGCCAGATCGAAGCCAACTTCGCCAAACACACCGCCACCGCCGGCGGCCTGCTCTTCACCCCAGCCGAAGTCGAAGCCTTCAACGAGATCGCCCGCGAATGCGCCCAACCCGAGTGGAACCTCGCCTCCCTCAAGTCCTACACGGTCTGAAGAGAGACGATAGTCTAGAGCCAGCACTCCGAACTCGCTTGCTCTAGACTCTTAGCTCTCAGCTCTAGACTTTCCTTCACTCCGCTTCCGTCCAGACCAGAGTCGGCTCCGTCCTAGTCCCCGCCCGCTCCGTTCTGGCCATTCCGATCTCTCAACACTCAACTCTCATCCCTCAACTTTTCACCACCCTCCCCACCATGGCCCTTACTATCCGTCCCGCTTCCGAATGTCAGTTCGCCCAAGTTTCCCTCGGCGAAGTCATGCTCCGCCTCGACCCGGGCGAAGGCCGCATCCGCACCGCCCGCGAATTCAAAGCGTGGGAAGGCGGCGGCGAATACAACACCTCCCGCGGCCTCCGCAAATGCTTCGGCTACAAGACCGCCGTCGCCACCGCCTTCGTGGACAACGAAGTCGGCCACCTCGTCGAGGACTTCATCATGCAGGGCGGCGTCGCCACCGATTTCATAAAATGGCGCGAAGACGACG
The DNA here is from genome assembly GCF_007559335.1 of Rariglobus hedericola. NCBI lineage: Bacteria > Pseudomonadati > Verrucomicrobiota > Opitutia > Opitutales > Opitutaceae > Rariglobus > Rariglobus hedericola. Next base: position 104,772 of record NZ_VMBG01000001.1, on the reverse strand, counting down.
GCATCGGCCGCACCGTGCGCAACGGTCTGAACTTCACCGAGCGCGGCTTCGGCATTCGCGGCGCCGTCGGCAACCCCGACCGTGGCAACACCGCCGCCTCGCAGATCAAGCCCGGCGACTTCGACTGGGATCACATCTTCGGCAAGTTCGGCTCCCGCTGGTTCCACACCGGCGGTATCTTCGCCGCCCTTTCCACCTCGACCGCCGAAGCCACCATCGAGGCTGTGAAAGCCGCCAAGAAACACGGCGTCATCGTCTCCTACGACCTCAACTACCGCCCCTCCCTCTGGAAGACCATCGGCGGCCTCAAGAAGGCCCAGGAGGTCAACCGCGAGATCGCCAAATACGTCGATGTCATGATCGGCAACGAAGAGGATTTCACCGCCTCCCTCGGCTTCGAGGTCAAGGGCGTCGATCACGCCAACAACCAGGGCGCCATCGAGCTCGACGCCTTCAAGGCCATGATCGAGACCGCCGTGAAGGAGTTCCCCAACTTCAAGGTCGCCGCCACCACGCTGCGCCACGTCCACACCGCCACGGTCAACGACTGGTCCGCCATCCTCTGGCACGACGGCAAGTTCCACGAGAGCCGCCAGTATCCGAAGCTCGAGATCCTCGACCGCGTCGGCGGTGGCGACAGCTTTGCCTCCGGCCTCCAGTTCGGTTTCCTCGAGTTCAACGATCCGCAGAAAGCCGTCGAATACGGCGCGGCCCACGGCGCGCTCGCCAGCACCACGCCCGGCGACACCTCGATGGCCACCCGCAAGGAAGTCGAAAAGACCATCGGCGGCGGCGGCGCCCGCGTCGTGCGTTAAACATCCCGAACACTCACTCGTTCGTCTTCGAAGCCCGGGCCTAAAACGCTCGGGCTTTTTATTTTCAATCACCCGTCAGTGCGCGATTTATCAACAAGGGACATCATCCACCTACGCAAACTCCCGCTTGCGCAAATTAGCTGAAACTGACGCAATAACGATCACCTCACTCGGTTCATTTAACACCCCGAAAAGCTGACAGTCTCAAAGCATGAAAACCTTATTAGCGCTATTCTTGGCATTCACTTTCAGCTCTGCGATGGCCGACACCTACACCCTCTATTTCGTGCGCGGTGATGCTCACCTTTTCGATGGAGTCACGAACCAAAGCTTACGCGCTAAAATCCACAGCAGTGAGGCGGTGATGGAGATCTTTATTCAGACCGACAGTTCATCCTCAAAAGGCACGCTACAGACGTATAAGTTAGATTTCGTTCAAGAATGGGATGAGGCAGGCATCCCAAAATCAAACGGATCAAGAGACGTCGGCACAAAATTCAAGGTTCAGGAAAAAGGTGACGAAATTACCTATGAGTTTAGCGACACCCGATTGGAGAGATGGATTTCCATTTCGCCACCAAAGCCACTGCTTCAACCTGTATTCACCAGCCAGGAATCCAGCAGTCAGATTAGACTGAAAAAGGGAGAGATCATCGTGCTCAGTGGAGTTTCAGTAGATGAAAACCACAACAAAACCTCCCGTAAAATCAGGCGCTATTTCATCATCGAAAGAAGCTAAGCCAAAAAGAACTCCCCGCTTACAGCCATGCACAGTTACCCCAAATTCTTTCTCACCGTTCTGCTCATCGCAGTTCTTTCCCTTATCACCCAGGCCGAAGTCCCTACCGGAGTCACTCGCGTGCCCGTTGTTTTCTCAGGCGGCCATGAGACAGAACCCGTGGATCGCGGCCGACCCGTCAAACTCATCGCCGCCGCGCTGGGTGTGAAAGACGAGATCTTCCGCGAAGCGTTCAGTCATGTCCGTCCCGCAGGACCCGACAGCCACGGACCGACCGACGAGGAAGCACGTAAAAACAAATCGGCACTCATGAATGCGTTGAAGAAATACGGCATCACCGACGAACAGCTAAATGCCGTCTCCAACTACTACCGCTATCCGCCCGGCAGCACCCAGCTCTGGAAGCACACACCCGCCACCGCCGATGCACTGGTGAAAAACGGTGTCGTGATTGCCTATGAGATCACGCGTGGTGGCGCAGGCTACACCACGCCGCCCACTGTGTCGGTCCCCGGCATCAAGACAGCCACCGCCCAAGTCGAACTGTCGTTCGGCAAAGACATGGCGACCAACGGAGCCATCGCCGCCATCACGGTCCCGGCAGCACAAAAATGAACCGCCACTTACTCACGACTGCAGCAGTTCTCATCGGGCTGAACACCGGTCTCATGAAGGCAGAGTCGTATTATCCTGCGGTTAAAAGCTCTCTCCAGCAGTTCCCAGCCGGCTCCATTGATCGTATCCCGGCCCGCATTCGTTCGCTGTCCGAAACCCTCAGCGACGAGACATTCGAACGCATCACCATCGATCAACCGCCCGCGATTGAATTCGAATCTTTCGTGCCCGTCACAGCCCCGGCGGGAACGTTCATACCCGTTCCCCTCAAGTTCGTCCTCCAGCAGATCTCCACCTTCAACCTCTCCAAGCGAATTTTCGAGTTCACATTAAAACTCGGCAACTCGACCTACGCTTCGTTTGAAGAACTCAAAGTGGCGATCACCCAGCTACCCGCAGGCACTCAAATCACGTGGGACCCAGGATGTGACCGGATAGGTGGCGAGCCACTGCATACGCACTGGAAGGAGTTCAAAGCCCTTTGCGAAAAACAGGGCATTGTTCTCGTCGTCATTCCTTCAGGTTAAACTCCCCTGCCCCCAAAAATCTGCTTCTGTTTCACTCATGAAAACCTGCCCCCGCTGCTGGGAAACGTCGGATGATCAATTCGACACCTGCTGGCGTTGCTCGAGCCCACTGCCATCCGCCGGTGTGCCTGCTGAACCCGCACCCGCACCGGTTGCCGCCAAGCCGAAAGTCGAATTCAGGATTTTTCGCGGGACGTTTTCCACTTGGAATTCGCTCTGCACGGAGGCCGCCGAATTCGCCTCCACCGTCGGCCCGAAAAACCTGATCAGTATTTCCCATTCGGAAGACGACAACGACGGTGTCGTCACCGTGTGGTATTGGACGGACGACTACAGCCCCCTCCACTGATATGATTTTTTTCGTCTTCGTCATCATCGGCGTGGTCTTGATAATCCTGCTCGTCAAACCCGACCCCAAATCACGCCGCAACCGTTCATCATCACATGATAGCGGCGGCGGAGCAGATCACTCGCCCCACTCCAGTGATCACGGCCATACCCATCACGCCGGCTGCGCTCACGATTCCAGCAGCTCCGATTCGGGCGGCGACTATTCGGGCGGCGACGGTGGTGGTGGCGACAGTGGAGGCGGTGGTGACTCTGGCGGAGGTAGCAGTGATTAATTCACCTCTTTCCCGTGCGTTGCTTCTATCATCCCGACTACACATTTCCGCTGCCTGAGGAGCATCCATTCCCCATGGACAAGTTCTGGCGGTCGGCAGCCATGATTCGGGAAGCCGCTCCTTCGCACGTCACGATCCACACCATCGAACCCGCGCCCGAGTCCGCCTTGCTCCGTGTTCACACGCCGGCCTATCTCGAAAAAATCCGCACGGGTGCCCTCGATTCCGCCGAAGCAATCAAACTCGGTCTGCCCGCCGGCGAAGCGCTGCTCATCCGTTCGCGTCTCGAGGTCGCCGGCACGCTCGCCGCACTCGATGCCGCATTGACCGACGGTCTCGCATGCAACCTCGCCGGCGGCACGCATCACGCTTTCGCCGATCGCGGACTCGGCTACTGCGTGCTCAACGACGTCGCCATCGCCATTCGCACGCACCACACGCGCCACCCTTCCGCACGGATCGCGGTGATCGATACCGATGCCCACCAAGGCAACGGCACCCACGGCATCTTCGTCGACGATGACCGCGTATTCACTTACTCGATTCACGTCGGGAAAAACTATCCCGCGCACAAAACTCCCGGCCGTCTCGACGTAGAGCTCCCCCGCTACGTTCACGGCACTGATTATCTGGAGCAGTTGGAATCCACGCTTACGCCCGCACTCGACGACTTCGCGCCCGATCTTATTTTCTGGATCGCCGGCGCCGATCCGCACGAGCACGACCGGTTCGGACAAATGCGCCTCACCGATGCCGACATGGCCGCACGCGACCGCCATGTGCTCGATGCCGTCACCCGCCGCTGCATTCCCTTGGTCGTTCTCTACGGAGGCGGCTATAACCGCGACCGCATCCACACGGCGCGCCTCCACGCCAACACCGTTTTGCTCGCCGCCACCTACGCCACGCGCCTTCATTCCAGACAACTTACATGACTATCCTGCCTCGCCTGCTCGACTGGTTGTTTGCCCTCTGACCGACGCGACCCAGTGAACGCGCCGCAATCCTTCTGTCCGCTTTGCCAACGCCCCAACCAGTGTGATGCCACCGGTGCCGGCGGACACTGCTGGTGCTTCTCGGTTCAGATTCCCGCCACGCTGCTCGATCAACTCTCCGAAGAGCAACGCAACACGGCCTGCATCTGCCGCGAATGCATCATTGCATTCGCCCATAACCAGGATTCTGCCGCCCGCGACTCGTCCTCAACGCGCTCCCCCATCCAGCTGATTCTGGATTCATGGGGCTGATCGCCGGCAACCCAAAAGGCTCAAAAGCATCTGCGGCGGAGGAATTACCCGCACCACCCGCCTAAACTTGGGTCTGGACTGACGCCGCACCTCTCGTGTCCGGCGATTTCTCCATGTCCACACACTCGTTTCTGCGCGCTTCGATTTATTTCTTCGCTGCCATCGGCATTTCCCTCGCGCAACTGCCACTCCTCGCCGCGCTCCCGACCGATGCCCTTACTGGGAAAAACCCCGCGCCCGCCCAAGCCTCCGAAGCCGAATTGACGCCCACTCTCGTCACCGAGCGACGGGCCTCATTGCAAAAAGAGATCGACCGCACCCGCGTGGACTTCGAAAAGCTCCCCGCCAACCAGGCCGAAGATTCCACCCTCTGGTTAACCCAGGAGATCGTCCTGCTCGGCCGTATTGACAGCACCTACACCGAACAACTGCACACGCTGCAACACGCCGCCGATCTCGCCAAAGAATCCGCCGAACTCACTGACCTTGCGCAAAATCCCCGCCCGCCCGAGGTGCGCCTCAAGCCACCTCAAGGCCTTGTGCTCCTCGATCAGCTCTACGATCAGCGCGATTATCTCCTGCACGCGAAAGCCGCGCTCAAAACCGACATCGAAAATGTCGCCACATCGCTTCAAGACGCCCGCGACGATCTCGAAGCCAAGGACCGCCTCCGCCGCACCGCCAAAGAATCCGCGCAGGAATCCGCCAACCGCATCGCCACGCAAGGCGCGCTCCGCCTCGCCGAGCTCGAGTCGCGCCTCGCCCGCGAAACCATCGTTCTCCACGAAAAATCCCTCGCCACCCTCAAATTCCAGCAATCACTGCTGGCTCCTAAAATCGCTCTGCTCCTGCCTGATCTGGAATGGCTACACGCCCACCTCGTGATCGGTGAGAGCGACCTCGTCGCAGCCCAGGCCAAACAAGATAAACGCATCGCCGAGCTGGATCTCGAAATCGCCAAAACCCGCGAACTCTCCGAACAGGTCGCGCGGCTCGTCGTCACCGCCGAGCGTCGTGATTCCGCCGCCACCAAGAGCCCCGAAACCGATGCCGAACTCGAATCACGCCGCGCCGACCGCCAGACCGTTAATCTCATGCTCAGCGCCCTCACCGCGCAGCGCGAACGCCAGGCCACCCTCACCGACGTGCTCCGCAAACGCATCCTCGTGCTCACCGATGCCGGCTCATCCGCCGATTTCAAAACCACCGCCAAGGCCAACGACGAAGCCCTTGCCCGAATCCCGAAAGAACGCCGGCCGCTCTTCGCCGAACTGCGCAAAAATCGTCAGGAGTTGCAGGCACTCCAAGCCCGCCTGGCCGACTCAAGCTTGCCAGCTCGCCAGCAAGACTGGGTCTCCGACCGCGTGAAACATCTCACCGCCGGCGTCGCCATCAACGAACGAAACCTCGCGGACCTCACAGAGCTCGCCACCGCCCGCAATCGCCTCAACGAAGAACTCGGCGCGCGCGTGAGCACGTTCTCGTGGGGTGAAACGTTTACCTCCGCACAGTCCGGCATCGCCGCAGGGTGGAACTACGAGGTGTTCTCCATCGCCGACCAGCCCATCCGCGTAAACACCATTCTCACGGTCATCGTGCTCATCATCGCCGGCCACTGGTTCTCGCGTCGCACGAGCACCTTGATCGGCAGCGCCGTTTTTAAGCGATTCGGGATGAACACCGGCCGTCGCGCCGCCTGGCAAACCCTCTCATTCTACGCGCTGTTCCTCATCGTCCTGCTCACCGCCACCAATCTCTTTCACCTCTCCCTCACACAATTCTCGGTGGTGAGCGGCGCCCTTGCCGTGGGCATCGGCTTCGGCAGTCAAAACCTCATCAGTAATTTCATCAGCGGCATCATCCTCCTCGTCGAACGCCCGATCAATCAGGGCGACGTTCTCGAGATCAACGGCCAGCAGGTCACTGTCGAAACTATCGGTCCTCGCAGCACGCTCGTGCGCTCGCGCGACAACACGCACGTCATCGTCCCCAACAGCCGCCTGCTCGAAGAAAACGTCGTCAACCTCACGCTCTCCGACGACGTTATCCGCACCCGCATCCGCGTCAGCGTCGCCTACGGTTCACCCACCCGCGAGGTCGAACGACTCTTGGAAGAGGTCATGACCGGCCTCGAAGGCGCGATGAAAGAACCCGCACCCTTTGCGACCTTCACCGATTTCGGCGACAGCGCTCTCGCCTTTGAAGCGTCGTTCTGGAGCGCACTCGAAGGACGCAAAGATATCGAAAGCGAAATGCGCCACCGCATCGCGGAAGTCTTCACCAAAGCCGGCATCGTGATGGCCTTTCCTCAGCGCGACGTGCACCTCGAAACCACCAAACCGCTTCAGGTCGAAATTCTCGCATCCGCCTCCCCGGCCGCCCCGCCCAAGGCTTGAACGCAGGCCTTACCGGTGGGGCCTGGCCGCTTCACCACTCGCGAACATCGACCCTCACCTTCATCGTCGCCTGGCATTCGGCTGAGCCGATGAAGCTGCCCGCGATCGGCGGCGCATCCGCCGGATGCCTCGTGACGGCAACCGCGATGTGGTCGTGACCGGTCACGAGTCCGCTCGTCGTGTCGAAGCCCTTCCAGCCTGCGCCCGGCAGATAAACCTCCGCCCAGGCGTGGGTCGAACCGTCGTTTTGCACCGTGAGCGGCGAGTGCAGGTAGCCGCTCACAAACCGCGCGGCCAGACCGAAGAACCGGCAGCCCTCGATGAACAGCGTCGCGAAATCGCGGCATGAACCCCCGCGGAGTTTCAAAGTCTCGGCCGGCCGCTGCACTCCCGGCTCTTCGCGTTGACCATAGGTGAAGCCCTGCGCGATGGCCTTGTTCATCGTATCCAAAAGCACATATGTCTCGATCATCTGGCCTGGACGCCAGAACTCCTGCACCCAGCTGCGCACCGCCTCGCTGTCACTGGGGAAACAGGGCATCTGGTAGGGAATCATCTCCACGCGTTCCGACAGGTCGAAGTGGAAGGGAAACATCACCGCGCGCTCGTCCACATGGAAATTGAGCGGCATCACTTCGAAATGCTGGAGCAGCACTTCGCTGGTGATCGACAGTTCCATGACGGGCTCCGTAAACGTGACCACGCCCACCGAGTTTCCGTAAATATCGCGCTGCCATATCAAATCATGCGGGACGGAGATCACGACATCCGCCGTTTCGATGCGGATATCATGCCCGGCCCTCGGACGCAGCATCAGGCGATGCGGAAGCAGCGACACCGGTTCGCTGTAGGTGTATTGAGTGTTATGATTGATGCGGATTCTCTTCATGGTCGAAGCGTGGACAGGGACGTGAACTGAAAAAGTGGAATGGCGATTGACCATGATAATCACATTCGGAGCCGTCGCACGCACAAGAAACACCCTTGCCCGCGCTAAATCGACCGCTTTGCCTCCCCTTCATGGCGCAGCCCAACAATCCCCTTCACGGTGTCACTCTCGAAACGATCGTCACCGAACTCGTCGCGCGTCACGGTTGGGAGAAACTCGGGCACATGATCGACGTCCGCTGTTTTACGCACGACCCGAGCGTCAAATCCAGCCTCACCTTCCTGCGTAAAACTCCGTGGGCGCGCAAAAAAGTCGAGGATCTCTACCTGCGCGGGCTGCGCTGAGGCGTGCGCCGGGCGCGTGCAACGCAAAATCGTTCGCGTTGATTGATCGGGCGTTACCAAACGCCCTTGTCGTGGTCTGCCGTGGTGAAACCCTTCACCATCATCCTATCATGGCACACATCATCCTCGCGATTTATCTCATTCTGGTCGGCCTCAACATTCTGATCGGCCTCGATCTTCCGTCCTGGGTGCTCGGCTCCCTTGCTCTCGTCGCCGGTATTCTGCTTCTGGCCGAACGCTTCGGCATCACTGCCAAGCGCAAGTAATCCACCGCGCCGTCCCGTGAGCCGTCTGATGTCCGCGCCCGTTGGCGGGATCAGACGGCTGCACGTTTTTTAGACATACAGGTAAACATAGACCGCGAACACGATCGCGATCAGGCCCGCGCCGGCCGCGAGCGACCAGAGCAGGTTCCGCTTCTTGGCGGCCATTGCCAGCGTGCTGATGATGACGCCCATCTGGGCGCCGAGCATGCCAAAGAAAAACTTCTGGCTGCGCGCATGGTGACGCTCGGCGACCAGGTTGCTCTTGCGCACCTGCAACTCGTAGAGCCGCGCGATGCCCGCATTCAACTGCGCCTCTTGATCGTAGCGCATGCCATTAAAACGGAGTCGCGCCGCGACCGAACCGCCGGCTTCGATTTTTTTGAGCATCGGTCCGGTCAACGCATCATACGCGGCGGCATGTTCCTTGGCCGCGCGTTGTGCATCGGCGAGCATGGCAGGCGTGAGTTTAAACAACAGCGGTGCAAGCTCCGCCTCGGGAACTTCATCGCGCACAGCCTTCATCACCACCGCAAGCTCCGGCACGACCGCGGGCGCGGGTGGCGGAGTCGGTGCATCTTCCAACTGCGCGGCCACCGCTCCCAGCTGGGCGGAGAGCAAATCAAACGTGTTGCGCTGCATCTCGCCGCGCAGGCGCTTGGCCTGGAAGAACGCCCATTGATCGCCCGCCCGCGACTGGAGCTGCGCCGCGTAGGCACGCTCATATTGGGCCTTGGTCATCTCGCTGGACGCGAGGCCCGCGAGCAACGTGGCCACCACGGTCATGATGACGGGCGTGGCCCCGAGCAGCTTGCCCCACTTGTTGTCGGGGAGGTCGGATTTGAGGGCGTCAGGAATCTTGGTTTTCATGGAAGCTGCCGGATAGCGGCTGGGTTTAAAAAAATTAACCTTCGAAATCAGGGACCGTGAGACTGCGGCCATTATCCGCAGCGCTCAGTTTCAGGATAAACGGCGAGGCCACTTTCGCCCACGCTTCGGCCTTGGGATAATTGCCCGCACCCTCGCCCCAGCACTGGCGGAGCATATCGGTATCGATCACTCCTGGGTTAAGCGGCACCGCGACCATGCCGGAGGGCAACTCTTCGGCCAGGGCTTTCGTGAGTCCTTCAATCGCCCACTTGCTCGCACAATACGGAGCAACGTCGGGCGACACCCCGCGTCCCCAGCCAGAACTGAGATTCACGATCACCCCTTTCTTCGCCGCCACCATCGCGGGAACGAACTCACGAATGACGTTGGCCGTGCCCGTGATGTTGACGTTGACCAGTGTGGCGAACTCTTCGGCCGGCACGTTCCAGAGTGGCGCGGGCGTGTTCATAAGCCCGGCGTTGTTGATCAGGATGTCCGGCACCTCGCCGAAGCCGAGCACGCGTGCGCCCCACATGCCGACCTTGGTGGCGTTCGACACATCGACCACGTCGAAGCTGTGCGGCGCGCCGTATTTCATGCGCAGATCAAACACGCCTTCCGAGCCGCGACCGCAGCCCATCACCGTGTGGCCGAGACGAATAAATTCCTCGGTCAAGGCACGCCCCAGACCGCGCGTGACGCCGGTGATGATGATCTTCATGGAGTGGCGTCGCGCCGGGATGATCGTAAACCGGTTCAGCCGATTTTCAGCAGCTCGACATCGAACACCAGCGTGGCGTTGGGCGGAATCGCCCCGGGATAACCTTCGCGTCCATAAGCGAGCTCGGGCGGCAGCGTGAGTTTCACTTTGTCGCCGATCTTCATCGTGGCGACACCGAGGTCCCAACCGGAGATCACCTGCCCCGCGCCGAGCACGAAGGCGAACGGCTCCTTGCGATCCACGGAGCTGTCGAACTTGCCGCCATCGGTGAACCAACCGGTGTAGTGAACGGTCACCAGCTCGCCCTTTTTCGGGGTGCGTCCGGTGCCGGCTTTGAGTTGCTCGATCTTGATTTCGGGTTTGGCCATAAAAGGAATTTTACCGTCCGTGATTAGCCGTTGAACAGCTCAGCCTACTTTCACGAGAATCGTCTCGCCGCCAAAGGTCACGCGATCGCCACCCATGACTTTTTTTCGTTTCTGCGTCTCGACGGCGCCGTTGAGCAGCACTTCGCCTTCGCTGATGACCGCCTTGGCGGCGCCACCGCTTTCGGAGAGTCCCGCAAATTTCAGGAGCTGGCAGAGCTCGATCGGCTCGGCCTTGACGATGACGGTGCGGGGCGTGGTTTCGGAAGCGGACATGGTTTATTTGGAAACAGACTTGGGCTGGGTATCGGCGATCCGGATACCGTGTTTGGTAATCATGATGCGGCGCTCTTTAAAGAGTGAACCGATGGCCTGCTTGAACGCCTTTTTGCTCAGGCCGAACGCGGCGCGGATCTCCTCCGGCGTGCTATCGTCATGGAAAGGCAGACGTCCGCCGGCTTTCTTCAACGCGTCGAAAACCACCTCTGTGTTCACGTCGATGCGCTGATGACCCGCACGATCCAGACTCAGGTCGATCTTGCCGTCGTCACGCACCGCGCGCACGAAACCATCAATGCGCAGACCGATGCCCAGCGGAGTCGAAATGTCGTTATGATACAGCAGGCCGAAGTGCGCGTTTTCCACGATGGCGTTGTAGCCAAGCGGCGTTTCACCGGTGACGAGCAGATTAACCTGCTGGCCTTCGGCATAAGCCGGCAGCGTGGTGCTCAGGTGACGCTTCACGCGCATGCTCGCCACGATGCGGTCGGTCTTCGCGTCGAGATAAACGTAGACGACGAGCCAGTCGCCTTGTTGAACGCCCTCCTGTTTGATCTCGCGGATGGGCAGGAGCAGATCTTTCGAAAGCCCCCAGTCGAGGAACACGCCGATGCGGGGCGCGACGCTGACCACGCGCAAATACGCAAACTCGCCGACCTGTGCGTGCGGGATTTCCGTCGTGGTGACGAGCCGGTCTTCGGAGTCGCGGTAAAGAAACACGTCGAGGGTGTCGCCGACCTTGGCGCCTTCGGGAATGAGTGCACCCGGCAGAAGCAATTCGCCGTGCGGGCCACCGTCGAGGTAGAACCCGGGCGGCGCGGACTTGAGGACGGTGAGTTGGTTGCGTTTGCCGATGATGGCCATGTGTGCTGAGGAGATTGCCTGCCCCGCCCTGCCGTGCAACTGAGGATTGCAGCGAAGGCGATTTCCGTCGTGGCTGGGTGTTTACATGAAATCCGCCGTTCAGTTCGTTTTGCTGATGCTGGTCTGTCTGTTCGCCACCGGCTGCGCATCAACCGACACCAAAGTCGTCGAGAAAGGCCGTAATTTGAAGGACGTCCGCCGGTTCTTCGTGCTGCGCAATCTCAAGGACAACCACGGGATCGACGTGCGCATCGTGCGAGCCCTGCAAGCGCGCGGCCTCGAAGCCGAAAGCGGTCCCATCACGATGCTGCCCGACTCAACGCAAGCGGTGATCGTCTATGAAGACCGCTGGTCGTGGGATTTCTCCAACCACATGGTTTACCTGAAGCTCGGCGCGCGTGATCCGCAGGCGGTTTTCCCCTACGTGACGTCAGCGTATTTAAAGCAGGTCGCCTTCACGACCGAGGTCGATGAAGTGATTGCCCAAGTGGTCGGTGAGTTGCTCTCCGCCGGACGATAACCCCGCGCCCAATCTTGCGCATTAGCCGGCTCTCTCGCTAATCTTCCACCGATGTCCTCCCTCTGGCTCGCCAACGCCGAACCCACGACCGCCTGGGCCCACCAGACATGGAGCGACTTGTCCGCCCGCCCCAACAAGGCCCGCACGCTCGTCGTGTTACCGATCCACGGTTTCGCCGACCATGGTTTCGGCCTGCCGCTCAACACCGAGGAAACCGTGGGCTCCGCTTTGCTGCGTGCCGCGATCGTTGCCGGCGGCTTGCAACCGCACGTGCTGGTGCTCCCGCCTTTGCGATTCGGCGCGGCGCCTTACGCGCACACGCATTTCGGTGTGGATACCGAAACCGCCCTCGAAACGCTCAACGAAATCCTCGCCAGCGTGAAGGCCTCGGGTTTCACTCGCGTGCTCCTCTTTAACACCAGTCCGTGGAATGGCGAACTGGCCGCCACCGCCGCGCTCGACTCCCGTGTCTCCCTCAACCTGCGCACCTACGTGATCGGCGCCGCCAGCCTCGGACTCGGCTTTCATCCCACCGATGCCAACCGTCCGCACACCCAGGCGGTCGCCGCTCATCTGCTCGGTGGCACGCCCGCAACATTTCCCCTCTCCGCCGATGTGCGCGACACGGATTTCCGTCCTGGATATTTTGGTCAGCCCGCACCACTCACGCCCGATGCCACGCTGAACGGCGAACGCCTGTTCATTGAAGCGACCACCCGCCTCGTTGACCTGCTCGGCGAAGTCGTCGTGCACGACACCGACCTCGTGCTGCCGGTGCCCAAGCCGGTTGCCCCCGCTGCGGCGCTCGCATCGCCGCAGTCCCGCGAACTGGCCTCGCTCACCGCCTTCGAGCTGGCCGCGATTCCCGACAAAGCGCACGCCCTCGTCATCATTCCCACCGGAGCGATTGAACAGCACGGCCACCATCTTCCGCTCGGCACCGATGCCTTGCTCGGCCGCGTATGGTTGCAACACGCCTTGCCCAAGCTCGCCGCCGACGCCCCGGTCTTCGTCGCCCCGTCACTCACCTACGGCAAGAGCAACGAGCACACCGGTTTCGCCGGCACCATCACGCTCACGGCCCGCACGCTGCGCCGCCAGTTGCTCTCACTCGCCACGCATCTGAAAGCACAGGGCTTCCGCCAAATCGCCGTGCTCAACACCCACGGCGGCAACAGCGCCGTGATCGTGCCGGTGCTCCGCGAGTTGCAAAGCATACTCGGGCTCCGTGCCGGTATGTTAAGCGGTTATTATCGTCCGTCACAGTCGCCACAGGAAGCGTCTTTCGGTTTTCACGCCGGTGAATGGGAAACCTCTCTTCTACTCGCGACCGCGCCCGAGCTCGTCCACATGGACCGCGCCGTGTGCGAATACCCCGCCCGCACCGATGCCCCGGGCACCCTCCGACCTGAAGGCGCCGCCGCGGTGTTTGCATGGAAAACCTCCGACCTGTCGCAAAGCGGCGTGATGGGCGACGCAACGCTCGCCACCGCCGAAAAAGGCACCCGTTGGCTCGAAGAAGCCTCGACCGCCCTCGCCCGAAAAATCGAATCTTTGATAAGTTCGAGCTAACGCCAGATCGGGTCTGACTCAAACGCCTTCGGTTGATCCAGCAGCGGCCACACATCATCCACGGTAGGCGCCACCGCCAGCAATTCCGCCAGCCCGGCCGACTTGAATTTCTCGGCGACCATACGCTCGAAGAACCGCAACAGGTCATCGTAGAAGCCGTCTTGGTTGAGCAAAATCAGTGGCTTCTGGGTGAGGTTCAAATACCGCTCACTCATGATCTCGGTCATCTCTTCCAGTGTGCCGATACCACCGGGCAAGGTCAGAAACGCATCCGCGCGTTCCGCCATGAGGCGTTTGCGTTCACGCATCGTCGGCACGACCACGAGCTCCGTCGCCTCAACGTAAGCCAGTTCGCGCACCTGCATAAAATCCGGAATCACTCCGACCACCGTGCCACCCGCCTCTTTGACGCTGCGCGCCACCACACCCATGAGCCCTACGTTGCCGCCGCCATAAACCAGTCCCCAACCATGGGCCACCATCGCGCGGCCGAGCCGTTCACCCTCGGCGTAATACTTCGGGTCGATCTTGGTGCTGGAAGAGCAATAGACGCAAAGAAGCTTGGGCATGTTTTTTGAAACCACTAATGAGCACTAAAGAACACTAATTAAGACTGAAATTTTCGCGGATTAGTGCCCATTAGGGGTCATTAGTGGTTAATCATCTCTCTAGTTATCTCGGCCGTCTCGCCCCCTCGCCCACGGGCTATCTTCACCTGGGCCATGCGCGCACGTTTTGGATCGCCCGGCAACGCGCGCTCGCCGCCGGGGGTCGCCTGCTACTGCGCAACGATGATCTCGATTCCACCCGCATCCGCGCGGACTTTGTCGATGCCATGATCGAGGACCTGCGCTGGCTCGGCCTCACCTGGGAAGAACCGGTCATTGTGCAAAGCCAGCGCCTCGATCACTACCGCGCCGCACTCCGCCAACTCCACGCCGCCGGTCTGATTTTTCCGTGCCATCATTCCCGTCGCGAACTGGCCGAAGCTTCCGTCTCCGCTCCGCATGAAGGCGGCGATCACGATGAGCCCCTTTATCCGCCGTCATTTCGCCCGCCCGCCGGCACAACGTTGCCGCCGCTGGATGCCGCGGGCCTTGCGACCAACTGGAGATTTCGTGTGCCCGATGGCGAGACGCTCACCTTCGCCGACGGCCGTTGCGGACATCAGTCCGCGATCGCCGGCAAAGATTTCGGCGACTTCCTCGTGTGGCGCAAAGACGGCGTGCCCAGCTACCAACTCGCCTGCGCCGTGGACGACGCCTCGCTCGGAATCACCGAGGTGGTGCGCGGGGCCGACCTCATCAAATCCACCTTCCGCCAGCTCCTCTTGATCCGCGCGCTGGGCCACGCCGTGCCGTCCTATTATCACTGCCCGCTGATGCTCGACGACCAAGGCGAGCGCCTCGCCAAACGCCACGACTCACTCTCCCTCCGCATCCTGCGCGCCCAAGGCCTCACCTCCGCCGCCCTCCTCGCCTCGTTCGAGTCCGGCCAATCCGGTTTGTAACGTATTAAATTACAAACCGGATTGCGTCGCCCGTTTCACTTCGGGTTGCGCCACTGGGCCGGCAGCAGGGCGGCGGGACCGTGGTTGCAGAGTTGGTAGTAGCACCAGAACACGCCGACTCCGAGAATCAGCAGGAAGATCGTTTCGCCGACTTTACCGCCGCCCTGACGGCTGCCGCGTTGCAGGGTGTTGACCGCCATGGCGATTGTCGGCGCCACCACAAAAGCCACCAGGGACGCACCGCAGATGATCAGAAAAATCACCGTGAGCGTGCGCAAAAATGGCTCCGCAATCATCTCGGCTTTGTAGCCCACGAGGCTGTTCACCAAGTTGAGCAACAACAGACAGCACGGGAGCACGTAGTAATTTTTAAGGACGGCAGTCGTCTTGTTCATCGTGAAAATGCGGCGCTACCTGACTCGCGAGATGCCGGTCTCATGTCAAATGACCGGCACACGGTTGAGTTCACAACTCCGTGTATTTATCCGAACGGCCCTTGGATTTCTCGACCGGATATTTCGCCGCGTTGGCCGCCATCTTTTTCTCAATGGCTGCAGCGACGTCGATGCCCGTCATGTTGGCGAACTCGAGCGCGTAGATCACCACGTCGGCGAGTTCTTCTTCGATTTTTTGAATCTTCACCGCGTCCTGCGCGATGGTGCGGGAGGCCTCGGGCGTGGCCCACAGAAAATGCTCCATCAGCTCTCCCGCCTCGGCGGCCAGCGCCATGCTCAGATTCTTCGGCGCGTGAAATTGCTCCCAGTCACGCTCGCGCGCGAAATCCAGCACGCGGGTTTTAATCTCCGCCAGAGTCGTCGATGAATCGGTGAACGCCATGGCGGCAGGCTCGCCGCACCGCCGTTAAGAGGCAAGCACCGCGCGGTCACGTCCGCCGTTCTTGGCCGTGTAGAGCGCCTTGTCGGCTTCTGCGAGGAAGGCCGCTTCACTTTCGCCATACCGCGGCAGCGCCGCCACGCCCGCACTGATCGTGACCGTGATGGTGGTGTTTTTTCCAATAGTCATCGGCTTGCCGCGCATCACGTCGACCAGGCGTCGTGCCACGAAAAATGCATCCTTCGCCTCCGTCTCCATGAGGAGCACCGCAAACTCTTCGCCGCCAATACGGGCTACTCGATCAATCGTGCGCACTTCAGATTCCAGCACACGGGCTGCCGTCGCGAGCACCGCATCACCCGACGGATGGCCATAGGTGTCGTTGACTATTTTAAAGTGATCGAGATCCAGGATGATCAACGCCAGCGGATGTCCGAACCGGCGCGCCCTGTCCACTTCCTCGGCGAGCAACGCATCGAAGGCCCGGCGGTTCAGCAGGCCGGTGAGCGCGTCGCGCGTCGCCAGACGGCGCAGTTCACGCATGGCCTCGCCCAGCTTCAAACTGTAACGGATCGAGCGTTCGAGGACGCGTGGCGTGATCTCGCCTTTCACCAGATAATCCGAGGCGCCCGCCTCCATCGCCGCCGCATCGACTTTCTCGGAGGAGTCCGCGGTAAGAAAAATAACCGGCGTGTCATTCCCCTTGGCACGGGCTTCGCGCAACAACTCCAGTCCATCCCGTTCGCCGAGCTGAAAATCCAGCAGGCAGGCCGCATAGCCGCCCGTGAGTAATTTTTGCAGCCCATCTTCAAAGGTCGGCGCCCAATCAACCTCGAAGCGTTCCATGCGCGCATTGGCCAGCAACTGCTCCGTCACGCGAACCTGCAGGCGGTCGTCCTCAATGAGGAGAACGCGTTGGGGCGAAGTGGGCATGGGCGCTATAAACGCGATTCCATGCCCACCCGCTCAAGCCAAATCCTCACGCACTCTTCGCGTCGGGAGCCGTCCCGGTCGCCGGTGCACGCAGATCCACGATGATGCGCGCGCCGCGCTGCCAGCGGCAGTAAGACCACATCCAGCTGAGGAACACGCCGATGCGATTACGCATGCCGAGCAGGAACATCAGGTGCACCGACATCCAGAGGAACCACGCCGGAAACCCCTTCCAGCGAATGCCGAACACATACGCCACCGCTGCGCTGCGGCCGATCGTGGCCATGCTGCCTTTGTCCGTGTAAACAAACGCCGCGCGTTCTTTGCGATTGAGATCGGCGAGGATCTGGCGCGCCGCATGGCCGCCCATCTGCGTGGCCGCCGGAGCGACTCCGGGCACGCGCACGCCTTTCACATCCGTCAGCGCAACCAAGTCGCCCGCCGCAAAGACTTCGCGACGATCCGGCAGACTCAGGTCAGGCGATGGTTGCACGCGACCGCCGCGATCCAGCGTGGCACCGGTCAACGTGCGTGTAACCGGACTGCCTTCAACGCCCGCCGCCCAGATGGTCACGGCTGACTCAAGGCGTTGGCCCGAGACCACGACGTAGCCTTCGCCGACTTCGCTAACCGGCGAACCGAGATGCACCGTCACGCCCATTTTTTCGAGGCGCTTGCGCGTGTATTCAGACTGCTCCGGCGTGAACATCGTGAGCAGCTTCGGCGCGGCTTCCACCAGATGCACATGCGCACGGCTCGGGTCGATGCGGCGGAAATCATCCACCAGCACACGCCGCGCTAGCTCGGCAAGCGCGCCAGCCGTTTCCACACCCGTCGGGCCTCCGCCCACCACTACAAAACTGAGCAACCGGTCGCGTTCGGCCTGATCCGAAGTCGTCTCTGCGCGCTCAAAGGCGAGCAGCAAGTCACGACGCAGGTTCGTCGCTTCCGCCAGCGTCTTCAGACCCGGCGCGTGGCGCGCCCACTCGTTGCGGCCGAAGTAGCCGGTGCGCGCTCCGAGCGCCACGATGAGATAATCGTAGGCGAGCGCACCATGGCCGAGTTCGACTCGCTTCGCATCGAGATCAACGCGCAGGACTTCGTCCATGAGCGTGGTCACATTGTCCTGGTCTGACAGAATGTGTCGTAGGGGCTGGGCGATATCGGGACCTGCCAGTCCCGCGGTCGCAACCTGGTAAAGTAGCGGTTGAAAAAGATGATGATTCTGGCGATCCACCAGCGTCACCCGCACGCGCGGATCATTCAGCTGCCGGCAGGCCGCGAGACCGGCGAATCCGCCGCCGAGCACAATGACATGAGTGCGGGAATCCGTGATCGTTTCCGTGCTCATACGATGTTGAGGCCGGCTGCCTTCGTGATGCATGCGAAGCCGCGGTTTGTTGCGATGTGTAAGGACATGACTGATACAAACTCAAATGGCCGGAAACACGGCGCGCAACGCCTCTTTCCATAAAAAATTATCGGAGGCGCCGGCGGCTCCGGAAAGCGTCAGCAGCAGGGCATCATCCGCTCCGACAACATGTAAATGAAAACCATCTTCACGCAGGGTAACCGCCAGTCGTCGTGATGCCACCAGCCCAAGTTGGAATCGCGAAAGACCCTCGCCTGCCGTCAGCACGCCGTCTTCAGCAACAACCCGGTTCAGCGAAAATTCCCGACGATGGCACACCGCTTCCGTCACCAATGTGCAGCTGACCGATCCCTCGTCTTCCGACAGTCGCGTGAGCAGTCTCACGAGTTGATCGACATCATTGGAAACCAGCGCGGCTTGCGCAGGCGCGCGCGCAAAGCCGCCGCTTTCAAACGGTATTCCAACCACATCATCTTTGCCGGAATCCTCCAGCGTCACATCCGCCAGGAAATCAGCCCAGTCCGCAACCTGACATTCAGGCAGTGCGCAGACTTGTAGAAAATCCAGCCCGTGTTCGTTGCACACCTCGATGCGTCCCGGAGAACCGCAACAATCACAATGCGCCAGTCGCGCCCACGCACACTGCCAGTGATCGAAATGAAACTGAAGCGAACGGACCGCATCGGCCGCACACCGGCGCTGGGCGCACCACGAGAGCTGTGGCACCAGCGTGACCGCCACCATCCGCGCGTAGGCATGGCGCGTCTGCAACGCGACCGGACCGAGCCGCGTCATCGCGTTCAGCAACTTCACCCAGTCGTCCGTTACCGCGATGCGCCCTTCCGGCGTAGTGCGAAAACACCGGCTGATCCGCAGGCGTCCGGGCAGATCCAGAGAACGCGGCACGCCCGGCCTCGCGTGAAAATCATCAGGGACAAACATGATGTCTGAAATTTACGTATCCACTCAGGCACTTCGGCGGCGACGGGTCCGGGCGGCCTTTTCAGCGCCCGCAAACGCTCCCTGAACCAGCACGCTCACGCGAGCATCCGGACAAAAACACGCCAGACGGCAAGCCAGGCACCAGATCTGATTCTGACTGGAAGCGAGCTCCACCGGCAGATGCAACGTGAGCACGGGCTCGTTAACTCCCGTCTTGGACCGGCCGATGACGAGCGTCTTCACCACCAGCCGCTGCCCCGCATCGCGGGCGCAGAGTCCGGCGATCTCGGCCAGTGCGGCCGCCTGCGCCGAACGCGGCGCGGTGATTTCACAGATGATGGCGGGCAAGGAGGACATAAAAAATCTGTGCTGCTAAAAAGAGGAGCCGCAGCGCGACCAAGCACTGCGGCCCGTTGACCTTTACGACGATTCACCAATCCCGGCTCCGCTCAGCGGACGCCGGAAAAATAAACTCAAACCAACTGGCTTAGACGGCGACTTTGGCCGTGCGACGACGACGCAAGACGGCACCGGCAAGCACCAGTCCGCCAAAAATAGCGGCGTAAGCGGAAGGCTCGGGAACGGCCGAAACTGCAAATCCGGCATCAAGACGGATGTTGTCGACGGAAACATGATCCGCATTGCTGGTGATCGTGATGTTGAACGATTCCGAAGCATCAATATCGAGACCAGTCCAAGTCCACTGATAGATATTAAAATCAAGCTGGGAGCCCTCGTTCGAATTGCTCACCAAAGACTGAACCCCGGCCTGGCCGTCGATCGTGCTGATGGTGAAAAAATCGGCCCAGTTGCCACTGCTCGGCGCCGTATGCTTTATTTGCAGGGAGAACACGCTAAAATCCTGAACCGCCGTGACACTGAGCGTGATGTTAAAGGCATTGGGAGTAGGTCCGCTGCCGGAGTAGATTCGTAAACCGCCGCCCGCAGCCGAGCCACCGGCCATTGTTGACGCAAAGGTAGCCGTGATCACATCGGCATCCGTCTCGGCGGTGGAGAAAAAGTTATACGGAGCCGGAGCTGCACTCCGGGTGAAGTCCTCGAAGAATGCATAGCCGACGCCCGGGGTCGTCGTGGTTCCAAGCGGAGCCTGATTGACTCCATTCGTCGTAGCGCGGGCCGCCGTGGCGAAGCCCGCGAGAATGAGAGCGGCGATCGCCGCGCGTGAGAGGAGTGATGATTTCATAGTGATGTTGGAAAAATGGACTGAAAGGACACCGCTCAGGCCGCCGTGCGCTTGCCGCGACGCAAACAGGCCGCAGCCAAAATGATCGCCCCGGCGATCGCGGTGTAAGTGGCCGGCTCCGGAATCGCGCTGCCGGCAAACGTGTCGCTCAACGCGATCTGCACTCCCGTGATAGATGTATGCACCGGCACATTGGTCGTGATGCTGATGCCGGTGATCGTCTCGGTGACCGCCGATAAATCCCACTGCCAGCCAAACGTGTAAAAAGTCACATCGCTGCCCATCGCTTCGATGAAGAGCGTCGTCGGGCCACCGATCACCGATGAAAACGTCGGCGTCAGCGTGCCCGTGCCGCCCGAGTAGGTGTAAGTGAGCACGGGGCCGGCCGTGAGGGCGGCGGGCGTCGTGTTGTTGAAGGCCAGATATTGATCAAACGAATAGTCCGGATTGTAACCACCAGTGTATTGAAGAACCACATTGGCTATATCGAAACCGGCCGTCGTTCCCGCCGTGAAGCTGTAGTGCCCCATGTAAGAATAAAAACCCATTGACGCTTTGTAGCCGGGCGAAACCGGAGCGAGCGTGCCCGCGCCGGTTGAAGGCGTGAGCGCACTGTTGGTGCTGGACACGTTCGTCCATTCGACGAGTCCCTCGGTCCCCGGAAGATCGATGTCCTGCAAAAGCGTGGAGCTGGCGTGCGCCGCGCAAGCGACGAACGAGATGAGCAACACGCAAGCGGCGCGTCGCAAAGAATGAGTAAGTGTCTTCATGGTTTGGCTGATGGTTGACGAAAAAATTTGCTGAAAAATTGGAGATCCATTGCGCGATGCCTGCGTGCTCAAGGCATCGCCGCCGGCACATAGTTCGGATTGTCCGCACGGAAGGCCTCATCGGACCACCGGCGCATATCACGCAATTCTCCGGAGGTGTTCGTCTCCACGTGTCCGTCCAGATAAGCCACCACCGCTTGTCCCTTGTGCCGGAACGCCACGTAACCATAGGCGGCGTCCTGCGATTTTTGATCTGGGATCGAGGTCAGCTCGGCCGCGGGCCAGCCATACACCGGAGCCGCCACGCGCCAGAATCCTGACTTTTCGTTGAGTGTGCGGTCATGCGCCGAGACGAACGCAATCAGCTTGGCCGGCGATGCCGCCTGCGCCAAACGCCGGATCGGTGGGTCCACCATCATCGCACCACTGCCACCCACGAATTGTCCGTTCATGCCAAACGAGGGGCTGCGAATCAGCGCGTAGTCCCGCATCGTGCCAGGAGACTGCGTCATCAGCTCATCGTAATACTCACCCTGTTCGTCCAGATAGAGCGTGCCCTTGAATCGATCACCGAGATAAGCACGCAAACGATGCGGCCAGGCCGCCGCGGTGATCGCCAGCGTGATGACCTGGCCGGCCTCATTCGTCGACGCCTGGGAATAGGCCCCCGACTGGGGCAACAATACGCCTTTGTTGTCCGCGGGCGTAAGCAGGTAGGCCTGCATCAACGAACGCGCTGCAACGACCTCGCGCACCTTCGTGGCGGAACTACGCGCATGCCCGATGGCCGACATCGTCAGCGCGGTCAGAACACCGATGATCGCAATGACCGCAAGCAGCTCGACCAACGTGAATCCACCCACGGCGTGGCGCGCCAGACGACGGGCGGGCGCAAAGGCGGAAGAGTAGGATTGGTTGGCGGTTTTATTCATAACCCGGATGTCGGAAGGCGGGCGGGGCTACCCGGGGTTCTTCACTGAAATTGTGGTGATTTGGTTTTCTTGAAGGCTTGGGAGATAATAAGACTCACTCTCAATATATCAGAACAGCGGTTCGTTTTGCGGCTGATTGGATGCGGTTTTTTTGCCGGAAATTGCTGTGCAGCTCAGTGCATCCGCCTGTGCTGGCCCGGCGAATGGCCCAGCGTTTCCCGGAAAGCCCGGCTGAACTGGCCCAAGCTCGAATAACCCACCGCCAAGGCGGCTTCGGTGACATTGCACTCGCCCGTCCGCAGTAATTGCGACGCGCGCTGCATTCTCAACTGACGCAGGTAACGGCTCGTTGTCGTGCCGGTTTCCTGCGCAAAAAGACGGCTTAAATGCGGTGCGCTGATCCCGGCATTCGAAGCAATTGCAACCAGCGTCGGCGGAGACGCAAAATTGGCGTGTAACGCCGCCAATGCGCTCTGCACCGCGGGATGCAGGTAGCCTGACTTCTGATGTTTCTCGAGCACGGCGGGCGGCTGAAGAATGGCAAACAGCTCAAGAAGCTTCGCCCCATACCAAAGCGCGCGCAGCGGAGTGGCGGGCGCACAGCGCAACGAAAGCACCAGCGACTGCTGATCGGCCGTCATCTTAAACGGTCCGGCCATCGGCCATCCCTTGGTGCGACAGGTCGCGGCATCCACCGAATCCGACTGCCCCAACGCGCCGCGAACGATGCGCATATTTTCGATGTTAAAATGCCAAAGCAAAAACCGGAAAGGACGCGCACCATCGCGGCGCACCTTTAAGTCGGCCGAAGAGGAAAATGCGACCAGCTCTTGAGGACCCACTTTGCATTCGGTATCGCCTAGCTTCCATACGCTTTGTCCCTCGAGACCGATCGCGATCAGGAACATGCCTGGCTGGGTCGTTTCATCCACTGCTTCAAATGTCTCTTGATAAAGCAGATACTCCTCCAGCCGAAGGGACGCTTCGTCAGTTCGAAGGAGGACGTGGTGCTGAGCGGCATTGTCGGTCATTTGTGAAATCAAGACTCAGTCTCACTATACACCCCGGACGCTCCTAAATACTTCCTGTTTCTTGCGTAGTTTTGCCCGTAATTGCTAATTACGTATCAACCTATAAATCAGTGATTAACAGATCAATTAACCGAAACAAAAGACCATTCGATTGCAGCAATTCAACAAGCTATTAACATAATAAAATAATAATCAGTGAGTTAACAATTTAACATCACTCTGCCTTGATCAGCCTTTAACGCGTCTCAGCGCTCATAGGTAGCACATGAATAAAGGGTCTGCCCTGTCCTGCTATCTCCATAAACCGGCACTCGACGCCAAACACCTCGCGGATCCGAGCCGGCGTAAGCGCCGTGGCGATTTCACCTGCGGCAGCGATTCGTCCGTCGCACAGCAGGATCACTTGATCCGCATACGCGAGCGCCAGATTGAGATCATGCAGGATCGCCAGCACAGTCGCACCGTCGCGCGCAAAACGCTGTGCCTCCCGCAACGTGGAATGCTGGTGCGCGAGATCGAGATTTGAAGTCGGCTCGTCCAGCAGCAACACGCGCGTAGCTTTGCCCGTCGTCGCCGCGTCGCCAGTCAGCCGCAGCTCGTTCGCCCCCACCGGCTCCCAGATTTGCGCCAGTGCTCGCGCCAGATTCACCCGTTGTTTTTCTCCGCCCGACAACGACGGGAAAATCCGCTCACGCTTCCCCGCCATATCCACGCGTTGCAGTGCCTGCATCGAGATCGCGTGGTCGTGCGCCGATTCCATTCCACGCACATGCGGAGCCCGCCCCATCAAGACAACTTCATCCACGCGGAATGGGAACGTCAGCGAGGACTCTTGAGGCAACACGGCACGGCACTTCGCAACATCCTTGGGACGCCATTCCGACAACGGGCGTCCACCCAGCGATACTTGTCCGGCATCCGACGAATACTCACCCGCAAACAAGCGCAACAATGTGCTCTTACCCGCACCATTCGGACCGAGGATCACCGTCACCTTGCCCGCCGGAACCTCGCACGACACGCCATCCAGAATCGGGCGACCGTTGCGAATCACACGGATGTTTTCGGCACGCAACATGGCTCAGGCAAAATGGGTTTTACGCTGCGATTGCAGCAGTGCGAAAAACACGGGCGCACCCACGACTGCGGTGATCACGCCGATGGGAAGCTCCGCCGGCGCCGCCACGGTGCGCGCAAAAATATCCGCCCACGCGAGCAAGATCGCTCCGCCCAGCGCCGATGCCGGCAACAACCAGCGATGATCGGGCCCGATAACCAAACGCATCAAATGCGGCACGATCAGTCCCACAAATCCAATGCCGCCCGCCACCGAGACCGCCGCACCGACTCCAGCCGCCGTGGCAAAAATCAACGTGTTCTTCACCCGTTGTAGATCAACACCGAGATGCCCCGCCTCGGCTTCACCGAGCAACAGTGCGTTCAACGGCCTCGCATATCGCAACGAGAGCACCAGAGCCACGAGTAGAAACGGCGCGGCCACCGCCAGCTTCATCCACGACGCATGACCGACATTGCCCAGCGTCCAAAATGTAAACTGGCGCAACTGATCGTCGTCGGCAAAAAACAAAACCAGACCGATCAAGGCGCCACCGAGCGCATTGATCGCCACGCCCGCGAGCAGCATGAGCGATACCACCGTGCGTCCGCCCACTTGCGAACAACGGTGCATCACGACGGTCATCAGCAGGCCGCTCGCGAAGGCACACACCGGAAGCATCAAGCTTCCGAACACCGCCGACACTCCCGCCAGCGCAGTAGCGCCGAGTTTCATGTAGAGCACGCCGCCGACCGATGCACCGCTGGTGACACCGACGAGACCGGGATCGGCGAGCGGATTGCGAAACAATCCCTGCATCGCCGCACCGCATACCGCCAGCACCGCGCCGATCACGAGCGCCGCGAGTGCCCGCACCAGGCGGATGTCGAAGATCACCGTGCGCTCGACGCGCGAGAGGTCCTCACTCCGCCCGGTAAGGGCGAAAAAGAGATCTTGCCATGTAATCGACGCCGCACCGAGGCGCACCGTGCACAAAAATGTGCCACCGAGCGCGAGCACGAGCAGAATAAAAAACCACCGCCGTCCGCTCGCGCTCGTGATCATCTTTTCGGAAACAGTCTTTGCTTACTTCGTGTGAAGCATGCGCGTGACATCCAGCACCGCCTCGCCCATGCGCGGGCCGAAGACGAGATGATAGGTCATGTCGATAGGCTTCACGTTGCCTTCACGCATCGCACGGGAAGACGCCAGCCAGGCCGGTGCGTTTTCCATGGTCAGCGCGGTGCCGCCACCGTGCAGCGTCTTCGCATAGAGGATGAAGTCGGGATCGAGCTCCAGCACTGCCTCGGCCGTGACCGACTTGTATCCATTAAATCCTGACAGCGGGTTCTTGCCGCCCGCGAGCCCGATCAGACCGGTCGCCGCGGTGTTGTCACCCGCGGCTTGCAAGGCGCCGCCACTGATGCCCATGACAAAGATGACCCGCGGCGTGCGGCCCGAGGCCTTGGCCAGCGCGGCGGCCTCGGCGAATTGTGCGCGTAGTTTTTCAACCAAAACCGCAGCCTGCTCGGAACGGCCCACGGCGGCGCCGACTTGCTCGATCATGACGGCGGTGTTTTCCGCCGAAGGACGCGCCGTCAGGTGCACGAATTTGGCTCCTGAGTTTTTCAGCAACTGAACCTGGGATTCCGGACCCGTGCCAAAATCAGCGATGATCACCGTGGGATTCTGCGCGAGCACACCCTCGGCGCTGATCGTGCGGAAGTAGCCCACGTCGGGCAGCGCAGCCGCCGCCGCCGGATACAGGCTGGAGGCATCACGCGCCACCAACGCATCACCGGCGCCAAGCGCAAACACCGTCTCGGTGACGGGAGCGCCCAGCGTGACGATACGCTCGGCCGAGAAAACCACGGATGCGGGCGCCAGTAGCGCGATAAAAAAGGAGCGAAGGGAATACATGGAGATTATTTACGAGCGGTGTGTCCGTGGCCCTGGCCGTCGCCGCCCACATGGGAAACTTTGGTCCAGTCGATGGGATCAACGTCGAACGCCTGGCCGAAACCGCAGACCAGGCGGCCGCGGGCCGGCGTGAGCTGCACCACGTGGAAATCAGTCATGCCTTCGAGATGCTGCATGACCGGTCCGAATTTCTCCTTCATCGCGGACATCACTGTCGCGAACACCGGCGTATCCCGCTCGATGAACGCGGCGGCGCAGCGCAACGTGAGGCGCTTGCGGGCGAGCAGTTGCGCGGCGGTGTTTTCGTCCTCGATCACCATCACGCTGGCGCGGCCGGACTCGCGAAGGTTTTTGGTGTGGGCGGACATTTCGCTGACGTAAGTATGCAACGTGCCATCCGCAGAGAGCACCACGGGGACGACCGATGCATCCGGCTCGCCGGCCGCGGAGGCGGTGCCGAGCATGGCCGTGCGCAAACCGGACTTGAGTTGATCAATGGCCGCGCGGGCCTTCGCGGTGGCGGCATCGGGATTGGCCGCAGCGGGCTGCCTGGCCGCGCGCGCCATCCCGACAAGGACCATGTGGGCGTCCTCAGGCGAGGTCAGCGGCTTCTCGAAGGCGATGCGCACCGAGGTTTCGCCGGCCGGCTCGGTGACCACGAGGTCCATCCCCGTCTGGTCGATACCGCTGAGGCGGGCCGCCGTCGCCGCCGAACGACGCGCGAAATGGTGGGCATAATTCAGGATCGAATCCGCGTGGTCCTCGTTCATGTGATCGAGGATGTGGGCGGCTTTCTCGGCCGGAAAAAACGAATCAGTGGAGGAGTTGGCGAGTGCGTCGGTCGAAGACATAAGTGCGGTGGTTAAAGAAGGAACGAGCGGAAATCGAAACGGGTAATGATAAGGGCAACCGCTGCATAGCTGCGTCCCTGTTGTTGCGTATTTCTTACTGAATCTTGCGCCAAATTCGTGAGCAGGCGCCGATCAGCTGAAATTAATCGATATTGAGACTCCTTATCATTAAAAAATGAATGCAGTCGGCACGCCAACAGTCAATCAAAACATGAGACCAAGTCTCAATGGGCTAAACCTTCAAAGGTTTAGCGTTCATCAACAGGTTCTAAAGGCGCCGGAAACCATCCGGCCGCCTCCTTCAACCGTCAGAAAATCTTAACGCTGCGTCCCCGCGACGAGATCCGCCGCCTTGGCCGCCAGCGCCGGAGCGATTTTCGCGCGTTCGGAGAGATGATCGCGGATCACGTTCACCAACGCACTGCCCACCACCACGCCGTCGGCATGGGCGGCGACTTCGGCCACGTGCTCGCGTTTGCCGATGCCAAAACCCACCACCACGGGAAGCGCAGTGTGACGTTTGATGGCGGCAATCGCCTCGGGGACATTGGCCGCCACCGAATCCCGGACGCCGGTCACGCCCTCGCGAGACACGTAATAAATAAAACCCGTCGCGGCCTTGCCGATGATGGCGAGGCGCGCCTCGGGCGTGGTCGGAGCCACGATAAACACTGTTTTGATGCCATTGGATGCGCACGCGGCTTGCACATCGGCGGCCTCCTCGGGCGGCAGGTCAAGCGTGAGCATGCCGTCGACACCGGCCTCCTTGGCGGCTTGCACGTAGGCGTCCACACCATTCGAGAACACGAGATTGTAGTAAGTGTAGAAAACGATGGGCGTATCCGGCGCGAACTCGCGGATGCGACGCACCAGTTCGAACACGCGGGCGGCGGTCATGCCACCGGCGAGCGAACGCTGCGCGGCGAGCTGGTTGGTCAAACCATCGGCGAGCGGATCGCTGAACGGCACGCCCAACTCAAGCACATCGACGCCGTTCTCGATCAGCGCACGGCAGGCGGCGAGCGAGGTATCAAAATCCGGATCACCGGCGCACAGATAGGCGACGAAGGCGGCTCGATTGGCGGCACGGGCGCGGGCGAAGGCTTGGGCGATGCGATCCATGTGAACGATCATCGCCGCAAAAAACACGACCGGGAGCAAAGGGTTTTTTCAACCATCCCCGCTCACGCCACCTCGAAATCCACCACCACCGGACGATGATCGGAGAGAAAGCTGCGCACGACGTGGCTTTCGGCATTTCGTGCACCGGGCGGCAGAAAAATAAAATCCAGCGTGCGCCCCGGCAGGGGTGACGGGAACGTGCAGCCCTTGCTCGGGTGCAATGAATAGTCCCCGTAATCATGCAAATGGCTCAGCAACGTCGCCGTGGCATCGGACGCGTGATGCGTGTTGTTCAAATCACCGCATACGATCGGTGGCACCGCCCAATGAGTGTGCCGGTCGCGCTGCTTGTCGTGCAAGTAGGCCAGAAACCGGTCCACCTGGGCAAACCGGTGCACCTTTGACCGGTAATGCAGATGCATGTTGGCGATCGGCAGGTGGCGTCCGTGAAAATCAATCTCGGCAAACAGAAACCCCTTCTCGCCCACTTTGCTTTGCCCGAAAGCGATGTTTTCCCATACGGCAATCGGATGCCTCGAAAGAATCGCGTTGCCGTAACTCAGATTGAGCAGGCCCTCGCGACGGTTGTTGATGCCGAAGACCGCGTGCTCGAAACCACCGAACTCACGCAGGAATTCCAAGTGATCGAAATTGCCCGCCCAACGGGAGTTTTCGTCGATTTCCTGAAGGGCGACGATGTCGGGCTTCAGTTCGGCCAGGAGTTTGGCGATCTTGAGCAACGTCGCACGAATGCGGCGGCGAGTCGTCATACCTTGGATGGGCGAAAGCCCGCGGCCATGGGCGATGTTGAAAGTGACGATCCGGACGCGGGGCATTACAACCGGACTATCGCCTCAAACCGTGAAACCGGCAACGGGAAAGGTTCGGAAGAAGGAGTTGACAGCGGCGGGCGGCGTCTTGATTTTGCCCGACTCTCACGGCGGCCTTAGCTCAGTTGGTTAGAGCACTAGATTGTGATTCTAGGGGTCGCGGGTTCGAATCCCGTAGGCCGCCCCATTTTAAGGACTCCATAAGTCCTTTGTCCGGAGAGAGGTTAAGCTCACTCAGAAGCTCCAAAACAAGCCCCGCGACTTTTTCGGGCTTACCTAGGGAGAGTGCAGCCGATGGAGCCGAAACGACTGCACGCTCCGCTGCATCACCCAACCACGGCAGCTTTGCCACTTCGCCGTGTAGGTTCAGCGCCGCTACATCGGTGTAAACGTTGGCCGTTAATGACGGGTCAGAGTGCCCGAGCATTTCCTGCGCGGCCCGTTGATTTACACCCGACCGAACGCCGAGCGTTTGAAAGGTTTTCCGGAAGGCGTGGAAGTGGACAACGCGGCCCAGCTTGTCCACGTGCTCGATCTTTGCGCGAACCAGATCGGCCATGAGCGTGCGATGCTTTGGGAAGATCGGCCACAGCGGACGCATCGATGCATCGACCGGAGGCAACGGCCGAAGCGCAGTCAAAACGACCACCAAGGCAGGATGCAGCGGCACCGCCCGCTTAACCCCGCTCTTTGTCGTCGTGTCACGAGCCAGCAAGTAGGGCCGAACCGCATCCAGCTTGACGTCGTCCCAGACCAGCGACCGCGCCTCGTTACGACGCAGACCGGTGTAAAGCAGGAGCAGGTAAAGCGAGCGACGACGGCCCGCGACGGCCAACAGGCGGCGCAATTCGTCATCCGTGAAAGCACGCACGGGGCGGACCATCTTGCCGCGTGTTTCGACCTTATCGACACCGGCCAATGGGTTGACCGCGATTTGCTTTGTGCGAACCAGCCAATTGAGGAACGCCATCACGGAAGTCTGATATTCTTTGCGCGTCTTGGCCGAGCACGTGAGCGTGGAAACCCACTTGGCCCACGACAGCGGGGTCACGTCTCCCAGGACACGCCAGCCCGCGCCCTTCCCTGCCCGCTCGATACGACGCACGGAACCTTGCGCATGGAGCCGCGTGACCAACGAGAGGAGCGTTGCGCGATACTGCCCCAGAACCGCCGCAAAGGGCATTGCCGCCGCATCCCGCATGACTTTCGGAGCAATCAGGCCCAGACGCTCGCTTTGCTTTTCCACGATAAGTTTCCGGAGCTTTGCACGGGCAACCCGAATATCGACGGTTTCCAGCGCGACCGTCACGGGACGCTCACCACGGGCGAGCGAATAGCGCCCGTAGAACAAGCGGGATTGGATCCGCTTACCCTTGGAAACGCGCACCGGCTTGAAAACGTGTTCGGTCATTGGAAGGCACCGACACCACCGAGGTCTTGGCCTTCCGGACCAAGAGCACTCAGCGGCTCGGTGTGATACAAGCATCACGGTGATACTTCTAGCACAAGCACAAAGTTGAATACAGCCGACTTTCGCCCCGAATGCCAATCCATGGACGAGAAAAAAAGCGCCTCTATAAACGGCCGCATCACACCTGCGCTAAGAGAACGGCTTAATTTCATTCACGGAAAGCATCTGACAAACGACAGCACAATTCTGACCTATCTGCTCGAAGCTTTCTGTGACCACGTAGCGGAAAGCGGCAAAGTTGAAGTGCCGGTTAAGATTGTTGCCGCAGCACCAACGAAGGTGGCGAAGAAGGCAAGTTAACCGCCAAGATCATTCAATTTCAGTATCCTTAAAAGGGATACAATAAAAAAATAATACCCCCATGAGCTACATCGGAATCGCACACAAAGCCGGCACCATCAGTTCCAGCATAGAAAAACTAATCTCTCATGGCCAAGGTTCCCCCGGCCTTGCTAGCCGCCTAGGCACTACCAGCAGCAGTATAACCACGTTCATTGGTGGTCGAGCATCCCCGAGCATCGCTTCCGCACTCGGAACAACCACATCTAACGCACAGGCGCTTCGAAATGCCATCGGCCGCGAAGGCGCAATCGGGCTTATCATCGGCCTCGCCTGTGGCAGAGGCGAGACCCAGCAGTAATACTGGCCTTCATAATGAGCACCGCGAAAACGTCTTCCCTCTTTCACTTCACAAAAAACGTAGGGACGATTCAGAGTATTCTGAAAAATGGATTCTGGCCGACGTTATCACTCGAAGATCAAACATGGTTAAACCAAAGCCATTGGGCGTTCCCCGTTGTTTGCTTCTGCGACATTCCCATTAGCAGACTGACAAGCCATTTAAACTATTACGGAAACTATGGAATTGGGATGTCTCAGGAATGGGCAATTGAACAAGGCCTAAGCCCCGTAGTTTACATCAATTCGAACTCGCCATTCGCAGGAGCCCTTCACGCACTCGCAAATCAGAAAAAAAAGAAAAGCCGAAATGACTTTGCAGCCATGGCCTTCACTCTGGGCCACACAAAGCCACTTAAGGGCAAAGATAAAAGAAACGGAAGAAACCACGTTCATCGCAATTTTTACGAGGAATGTGAATGGCGCTATGTGCCACCGATCGACATCCGATCAGGGTCCGCTCCGATAGATGAAAAAACTTACCGGAACAAAAAAATACGCGGCCAGATCAACGAATCACTGAAGGCCAACTACGCATTAGAGGTTAAACCGGAAGATATCCGATACATCCTGCTTTCGAAGGAATCCGAGATTCCAGAAATGTGCGACTACTTCACTCGATGGCTAGGGCACCACTCAGCAGATTCACTAAAGGTCTTAATGACCAAAATAATATCCGTTGAGCGCATCTTGAGTGACGTTTAAAATGATGAGTCCACGGGCTTAGTCCGCTAATTGTTACCATGCCCAAGAAAACCCTCGCGAAATGCTCCTTCTGCGGAAAGGACCAGACCCAAATCGAAAAGCTCATTGTAGCCACAGAACAGATACCGGTCGTTTCCATCTGCAACGAGTGCGTCGTCATCTGTAACCGCATCCTTGCTCAAAAACCCGATAAATAATGGACCCGTCCCAGCAATTCACGAAGCAGCTAGACGCGATCACGCAATCGATGCAGCGGGAGATGGAGCAGGCAGAGCAGTTCATGATAGCCTACGCTATCGCCGTCATTGTGTATTTCATCTTCGCAACGGCCACCGGCGTTCACTGCGCATCGAAAGGACCGACCAAGAACAATGCATCATGGATGATGCTCGTTATTTTAATCCCCGTCCTTGGCCCCCTCGCCTATTGGATTTTCAAGCCCAGCGAAGACGACCTGTTTCCGACCGCACCCCAATCCGGAGTCTTTCCCCCGGCTCCACCACCCCGCACGTCACGCAGCATCGCCGACGAAATCACCGCCGACCTGGCGAAACGAAAACGCCCGTAAATGAACCATCCATTATTTGACGCTTACTCAGTCACCGTAGGAGAGCTCATTACTTATACTCCGGCAGAGATAGGTTCCTTTCGCCTCTACGGTTTTGAGTATATCGACAATCTGAACTTCCTCCGGACACCTGAAGAGATCATCCCCGATGAAACCCTGAGAAAAAGATTGGTTCATGCGGTGGGAAATCGTTTCACGGAAGCTGGCTGGGAAGGAACGGGAAAGTTATCCATGCTGTGGATTCCGCCTTTCGTCTTTCCCATGGCCGCAAAAATTGGCCCTCTTGGTGTCATCGTTTGGCACGTCAAACAGCACGAGGACGGCCTGTCCTGGCTTCTCTCGCCCACCCCGCTTCCCTTTGAGGAATTTGGGGCGTAAACGAAAAAGCCCGCGTGGATCCACGCGGGCCTACTTGAAGTTTCAACGCGAATGAAGGCCAGCTCACGTATACCTCTTAGCGAAGGGCTCTCCCTTTATTGGAAGCACTTGGTTCCTATCACGATCCTACCTATTGTCCTGTTTCTAGGCATTGGATTCAAACAAGCACGGGTTTTTTGGATATTCATCCCGCTGTTTTATGGATGCGGCTACTATGCTAGATTTCCCGTCCTGAAGAGAAATGTTACTTACCTCTTCTGGATCGTTGGGGGTGTCTTATTTATGGGCGTCGGCACTATCTCTTTCATTATTTTAACGACGCTTGAAACGGGCTCAGTGCGCTAGTTGCTAGCTTCGCCGCCATCGGTGACCGGCGTGTCCGGGCGGGATCGGCGTATGCGGTGTGCTCAAACGTGGCACCGTCGCAACGGTATGCCGCCTCATTTTCAGGACTTTCCCAGTCCTTCGTCCGGAGAGAGGTTAAGCTAACCTTAAGCTTCCACCAGTCGGGCAAACACCATCTTGCCGGCCGAAGACGGTAACACGCTGACAATCTCCACCGTGACGACGCGTCCGATGTGGTTCCGAGCGTTGTTAACCACAATCAGCGAATTGTCGTCGAGGTAACCGATCGCCTGCCCGTCTTCTTTGCCTGCCTTGGTCAGCTCGACCTCTAAAATTTCACCCGTGACCAACTCCGGGCGAATCGCCTTTCCAAGCGTATTCAGGTTGAGCGCGGCGACACTGTGAAACTCAGCAAGCTTGGCCAGATTGTAGCTGGTCGTCAGCAGCTTCGCGCGCATCGACTGCGCGAGGAAAACCAGCTTGGCATCGATATCCGCAGGCTTGCCAACTTCGCTCTCATGAATGCGCAAATCCATGTTTTTGATGCGCCGCAACTCGCCCAACGTTTCCAAACCGCGGCGTCCGCGCGCCTGCATGTGCGGATCCGTCGAATCCGCGATGCGCTGAAGTTCGTTGAGCACGAATTGAGGGATGACCAGCGCTGCACCGATAAATCCCGTTTCACTGACTCGCGAAATGCGTCCATCGATCAGCGCGCTTGTATCCACAATAATCAAAGGCGCCTCGACCTCGTGCGGAACGAAACGCACATAAGGAATCACCAAGTTAAACTCATCCTTCCCGCGCAACGCGATCACGGTCGCCAGATAAGTGCAGACGATGAACAGCGTCAGTCGCACCAAAAAGATAATCTGCGGATCGCCCTGTTCCAGCAGCGGCGAGTTGCTGATCATGTAGGAAATCACCGTTCCCACCGCCAAACCAAACGTGATGGCCGACAAGCCTCGCAGGGAAAATCCCTTCAGCATGATGTCGACCAGCACCACGAGGCACCCGATCGCCAGACCGATGAAAATCGCGAGCGTCTGATGGGCATCCCAATCGCGCACCGTGTAGCAAACCAACCAGCCCGCAGCCGCGCAAAGCGCGACGAACAGCGCACGGATTGGTAAGAGGGTTTTGTTCATAACGTAAAATATGGAAGCGCTCCAAATCGGGTGCCATCACGACCGACAGGGCGACATTAACACGATCTCGATTTTGCAAAAAACCACCGCCAGCGGAGGGCTTTTACCTTTTCAAGATCATCGGTCTCCATCTAGGTGCACTGCATATTTTAGCCGCACGCATGACAACCCAATACTGGCTGGTGAAATCCGAACCCGAGGCTTACGCATGGACCGATCTCGTCCGCGACGGCCGCACTGATTGGACCGGCGTTCGCAATTACCAGGCGCGTAATCACCTCAAGTCCATGCAACCGGGCGACCGCGTGTTTTTCTATGCGAGCGTAACCACCAAGGCCGTGCTCGGACTCGCCGAGGTTAGCCGTAGTTTTTTCCCCGACAAGACAGCCAACGAAGAGGGTTGGGTTGCCGTGGAAATCAAACCTCTGAAGCCCCTGCGCCTCCCCGTCACGCTTGAGCAGATCAAGGCCGAGCCATCTCTCAAGGATACCGCGCTGCTTCGTCAAAGCCGTCTCTCGGTGATGCCACTCACCGCCGCCGAGTTTAAAAAAATCTCCAAGCTCGGCGGGCTCTGATTCACGCAATGCCGGATTTTCTCCGGCTCACAACTCGACCAGAATGCGCAGCCCCACATGGCGAGCACGATCGCTTTTCAAGCGCGGCTCGGACGGGACTTTGAGCAGCGCTTCGGGCTCATCCAGATAACTTCCACCCACAACTGGAGCCCGGCTGTCAGTTGCATCGGCCGCGGACCACTCGCCCAAATTCCCCAGCAAATCGGCGAAGCCCGAGGCATTCGTTTTCTGACGACCAACTTCATGGCTATGCCCGCCGCTGTTGCGGCTGTTCCAGGTTTCGAAGGCGCTTTCGCCCCCGAGCGCGACACGAAATTCATCGGCGGAAGGCAGGCGCACCGTCGTGCCCAGCAACCACGAGAGACGCGTGCAAAACTCCTGCGCATCATTCCAGCTCACGGAGTCCACCGGTAGCGAACGCCCGGGATTACGGCTCGGATTGGTATTCATCACCAGCACGTAGAGCGACTGTGGCACTTCGGTTTTCAAGAGCAGCCAGTTGCTCACGCCGGGCAACGGCAGCAGACGATCGTAAACCTCATCCTGCAGCGCCCGCAAATCTGACCGCCTCAGCGCGAGATAAGCGAACTTGATGCGCAACGCGCCATCAAGGCGGCGGCTTTTGGGGTAATCTTTAAACAGTTTTTCAACCAACTGACCGGCCTCTCCGAGTTGTTGCTCGGCGGCGACGATCTGCCGTTTGCGCAAATGCACGCCGATCGCGCGGTCCAGCTCCTCAAGAGAATTGGCCACGTCGCTCGACAACGCCGTCTGTCGCTTGATCTCCAGGTTCTCGATTCGTTGCGAGGAGACAAAACGGCTGCGTGGGTAGTTTTGGTTCACCTGCAACTGAAGGTTCTCCGCGTCGTTGAACAACACCGCAGCCTCGGCCGAACGCCCGTTGATCACCGCATCGTCGCCCGCTTTTTCCTTCACATCGATCTCGGTCGCGATACCCGCGGCATTAAGGGATTCGATCTCGGCACTGAGCCGGTCCGCGCCGGCCAGATCGGCATAGCGGGTGCGGCCATACTCGCGATTGATGCGCGCCTGCATGTCGCGCGCCGCCGTGTAAGCCGTCAGTGCGTCGGCCCAGCGTTGATCCGTCGCCGCTTGACGTGCAGACACCAGCGCGGCCTGCATTTCTTTTTTTAACGGCGCGGCTTCCACCGCCGCCACTGCCTGCGTCAACGACGTCTCACGCACATAGTTCTTATAACGGGAACTGGCCGCGCTCAGGTTGACTTCTTTCTGCAAACGCAGCGCTTCGCGCAGTTTTTCTCCGGCTTCATCCACTTTTCCTGCGGTCAAAAGCTCTTCGCCGTCCTTCTCCAGGCGATCCACCAAAAGCACTTTCCCGCGCGCACGCACGCTATCCAGTTCCGTCTCCAACCGCACGAGTCGCGTGGACTGGTCCAAGTCGGCTTTGCTGAAGGTGCGCAAAAGCTCCTTCTGTTTATCCACCGCCTGCGCCAAGGCCTCGGTGGATTCCGTCGTGACCACATTGGCATCGGCGGCTTGCTGGTATTGTTTTTCCAGCGCGGTGATTTCATCCGACAACCGCGCGATCGCCGGATCATCCGGTGCGGTGACCACGGTGGCTGAACCACCCACGCGCTTCGGTCCGACAGTAGCCAGAAAGTAGTAAAGCAGTCCCAATGCAACGAGACCGAGCGCCACCAGCAGCCAGAGACGCGCGGCCTTCAAGAAGGCTTTGAGGTAATATTTTGTCCGGGAAACCACCATAGGGTAAGGGTAGAAGATCGAGCAAAGTCCCGTGAATGAAAAATGCAACGTGTTCCCCTCCTAAACCGCGATAAACTCGACATCTACCACCCATTGGCGTTTTCACAGAAGCGTGCTGGAAAATCTCGTCATCCTCGCCCCCGGCTTGCTCGGCGGATCCGTCGCCCGCGCCGCTCATGCCCGCGGCCTCGCTCGACGCATCACTGTGTGGGCGCGCCGTCCTGAAGCCCGCCTGAAACTGCGCGAACAGCCTTGGGTCCAACACGTCGCCGATACGCCCGAAGACGCCGTGCGCGAAGCATCCCTCGTCGTGCTGGCCGCACCCGTCGATAAAATCATCGAGCTGGCCCGGCTGATTGCACCCCACCTTCCCGCCGGTGCGCTCGTCACCGATGTTGGCAGCGTCAAAGGCGAACTGTGCCGCGCCTGCCACACCGCGATCGCCGGTCAGGCGCATTTCATCGGCTCGCATCCGATGGCCGGCAGCGAAAAAACCGGCTGGGAAAACGCCACCGACACCCTCTTTGAAAAACGGGTGTGTTTTGTCACGCCGCTCGAAGGCGCCAGCGAATCCGCCACGGCGACCATTGCCCGTTTCTGGCACGATCTCGGTGCCGAGGTGACGACCGTCACGCCCGATCAACACGACGAGATCACCGCGCACATCAGCCATCTCCCGCAGGCTGTCGCCACGTCACTCGCCACCTTCCTCGCCGCAAAAAACCCCGGCTGGCGCAATCTGTCCGGCAACGGCTTGCGCGATACGACACGCATTGCCGCGAGCGACGCCACGATGTGGATCGAGATTTTTCAGCAAAACCGCGACGAAGTCCTCCGCGCGCTCACGAAGCTTGAAGACGAGTTGCACGGCTTCAAAACCGCTCTTTCCAATCGCGATTGGCCCGAAGTCCGCGCCCGCCTTGAACGCGGCAAGGCTTGGCGCGACGGCTTTCGTCCGTAAAATCACCTTGGCGACTGCGCCCGTTTGATTGAACGTCACCGCTTCATGTCGCCGACGAAGCTCCCGGACATTCTTCCCATCCAGCCCTTCACCCGCCCCGTGCGCGGCGAAGTCACCCTGCCCGGCTCCAAAAGCCTCACCAACCGCGCACTCCTGCTCGCCGCCCTGTGCAAGGAAAAGGTCGTGCTCACCGGCGCACTCTTCAGCGAAGACACTCACCTGATGGTCGAGGCGCTCAAAGCCCTCGGTTTCACCGTTCAAGCCAATGCCGACGCCGGCACCATCGAGGTCTCTGACCAATCCAACGGCTTCACGAAACCCGCGCCCGTCGATCTCCACGTCGGACTCGCCGGCACCGCCGCCCGCTTTCTCACGGCGCTCTGTGCCGCCGCCCCTCGCGGCATCTACCGCATCGACGGAATTCCCCAGATGCGCAAACGCCCGATGAAGGGCCTCATCGACGCCCTCCGCGCCCTCGGTGCCGACGTCCGTTGCACCGGCGTCGACGGTTTTTTCCCGCTCGAAATCCACGCCAAGGGCCTCCGCCGCGGAGAGGTCTTCATCGACGCCAGCGAAAGCAGCCAGATGTTGTCCGGCCTCCTCATGGTCGCCCCGCTCGCCGATGCACCCATCCGCATCAAACTTTCCACCAAAGTCCGCGAGCCCTTCGTCCAGATGACGAAGAACATGGTCAACCAATTCGGCGGCGCCGCTGATTTCAACCCAGCCTCCGCATCCTGGGAAGTCGCCAAAAAACCTTACACGCTCGCCGGCACCTACTCCATCGAGCCCGACGCTACAGCCGCCAGCTACTACGTCGTCCTCCCTCTCGTCACCGGCGGCTCGCTCAACCTCCTCAACCTTCACGAAGGCCTTCAGGGCGATACGCAATTCGTCGAGGTCATGAAACGCGTCGGCCTCTCCGCCACGTCATCTCCTCGCGGACTCGAAGTCTCCTTCACCTCCGGCTCGCCTCTCTCCGGCGTCTCCGAAAACTTCAACGAGTTCTCCGACACCTTCCTCACCCTCGCCGCGATTGCTCCGCTGCTCACCGGCCCGACCCGCATCACCGGTATCGCCCACTCGCGCAAACAAGAAACCGACCGCGTCGCCGGCATGGTGCGTGAATTGCGTAAGCTCGGTCAGGAGGTCGATGAGCACACCGACGGCGACGGCCTCACCATCACGCCTCAACCGCTCAAGTCCGGTGTCGAAATCGAGACCTACGGCGACCATCGTTTCGCCATGAGCTTTGGCATCCTCGGCTGCCACGATCTCCACGGCGACGGCCGCCCTTGGATCTCAATCAAAGACCCGGCCTGCTGCGCCAAGACCTTCCCGCACTTCTTCGAACTGCTCGAATCGCTGCGTCTAAAATCCCTTTCACCCTCCTGATGTCCTCTTTTCTCCTGGTCGCCATCGACGGCGGCGCCGCCTCCGGCAAATCCTCCACCTCACGAGCCCTTAGCGAACGGTTCAACTTTCTCCACGTTGACACCGGCTCTTACTACCGTGCCATCACCGCCGAGTTGCTTCGCCGCGGTCTGCGCGTCGACCAGGTCGATGAAGTCAAAGCCGCCCTGCCCTCCATCACGCTCGGCACCCGCGTAGAAGGTCGCGCCGCCCGCATGGAAATCGGCGGACGTCTCGCGCCCGAGGCCGAGATCCGCGGCCCCGAAGTCACCGCTGCAGTCTCGCATTTTGCCGCCATCCCCGAAGTTCGCACCGCCCTGCTCACGTATCAGCGCGGACAAGCCGACGTCGCCCGGTCTCATGGTTTTCGCGGTCTCATCATGGAAGGCCGCGACATCGGCTCCATCATTTTTCCCAATGCCGATCTGCGCCTCTTCCTCCATGCCGATGTCGAGGCGCGCGCCAAACGCCGTGAGCTCGAGGGCCGTGCCGATGCCGTCGCCGAACGTGATCGCATGGATGCCAGTCGTAAGACCGCCCCGCTCGTCCTCGCCTCCGGGGCCATCGATATCGACAGCACCTATCTCAACCTCGAACAGGTCGTGGAAAAAATCGCCGGCCTGATCACCGAAAAAATCGGTTAATCCCCAAGCGTTCATGCAACGTCGCCACAATCACGGTGAGATGGATTTCCTGTATGGAATCTGTCACTACATCATCACTTTCGTCTACGATGCCTTTTTCCGCGGTGAAGTCGCCGGCGTCGAAAATCTCCCCAAAACCGGTGCGTTTATCGTAGCCTCCAATCACGCCAGCCACCTCGATCCTCCCGCGGTCGGTTGCCACATCCCCCGTCAGCTGGCCTTCTTCGCCCGCAAGACCCTGTGGAAAGGCGGCTTCGCCACATGGTGGCTGAACGGAGTCGGTGCCATTCCCGTTGACCGCGACGGCACGTCCGATGTCAGTGCGATGAAAAACGTCCTGCGCGCCTTGCAGGCGGGCAAGGTCATCACGCTTTTCCCTGAAGGCACGCGCTCGCCCGACGGCACGCTCCAAGCCCCTAAAACCGGCGTCGGCATGATCGCCTGCCGTTCGCGCGTGCCGGTCATCCCCGCGCGCATTTTCAATTCCCACATCGCCTTTGGCCGCGACGGCAAACTCCGTCCCGGCACCCGACTGTCGATTGTTTACGGCCGCCCGCTCCAACCCGCGGATTACGATGATCCCAAAGCAGGTAAAGATCGTTACCAGCTCGCCTCCGAAAAAATCATGGCCGCGATCGCCACGCTGCGCGAACCGCAGCCGGTGATCATTTAAAAATGGGTCGATCCACGACCGGCTGGTGCCGTCGGCGAATATCACCGCCTGCACGCCCGCCCCACTCGATCCATCCCTGCGACGCTCCTGCCAGCCAATCCAGTTTGTAACTTATTAAGTTACAAACTGGATTGGCCGATTCGCCCTCGCCTGGCACGACAGGCCAGCGTTTTCCTCAGCACAATCCGCTCGCTTTGCGCGCACGGCCGAGCACCTGACTGGCCGTTGCCCGCGCTCGCCCGGCGCCGTCCTGCAGGATCGCGTGAACGTGATCGAGGTTCGCCGCGAGTTCGGCGCGACGCGCGCGATAAGGCGCGAAGAAATTCCAGTAGTTCTCAAACAAGGCTTTCTTGAGATCACCGTAACCCAGCCCGCCGGCACGGAGGCGGTTCTCGTAATCGGCCGCCACTTCGGGAGTAGCCACGAGCTTCAAGAGCTGGATCGCGATGTTCTTTTCAGCGTCGGGCTTCGGTTCAGCCGGTGTGCGGCTGTCCATGAGGATGCCCATGATTTTTTTCCGCATGGCTTTCTCCTCTCCAAAAATGGGCAGTGTGTTGTCGTAGCTCTTGCTCATTTTCTGACCGTCGAGTCCGGGCACCACCGCCGTCTCGTCACGGATCTCCGACTCCGGCACCACAAAGGTTTCGCCATAGGTGTGATTGAACTTGATGGCGATATCGCGCGTCATCTCGACGTGCTGCTTTTGATCGCGACCGACCGGCACGAGATTGGAATCGTAGAGCAATATATCCGCCGCCATCAGCACCGGATAAGCAAAGAGACCAAAGTTTGGCGAGATGCCCTTGGCGGTTTTATCCTTATAACTGTGCGCACGCTCCAGCAGGCCCATCGGCGTGAGCGTGCCAATCATCCACATCAGTTCGCACACTTCGGGCACATCGCTCTGACGGAACAGCACGCTCTTCTGCGGATCGAGTCCGCAGGCCAGCCAGTCCAGCGCGACATCCAACGAATTCTGGCGACGCTGGGCGGCATCCGTCAGCGACGTCATCGAATGATAATCAGCGATGAAGTAGGTGCAGTCTCCGCGCGCCTGCAGGTCGACCGCGGGTTTGATCGCGCCAAAATAGTTGCCGATGTGAAGCTGCCCGGAGGGCTGGATGCCGGTGAGGATGCGCATTTCGAAAAAGGTAAAAGGTGCCGGTTGCGGACGGCCGTCGT
Source organism: Rariglobus hedericola (assembly GCF_007559335.1). NCBI lineage: Bacteria > Pseudomonadati > Verrucomicrobiota > Opitutia > Opitutales > Opitutaceae > Rariglobus > Rariglobus hedericola. The sequence continues at coordinate 63,328 of NZ_VMBG01000001.1, read as the reverse complement.
CAATCTCTGCGGGGGATCTGCGTCACCGTGCCGCGGATGCGCGCGATGGTATTCGCCGGCAGGTAGCCACTGAATGCCGTGGTCGGCATGACGAGCGCACGCTTGCCCAGCACCGTGCCAGGATTGAGCACCGCGTTACAACCGACCTCGGCTTTGTCGCCAAGGATTGCGCCCAGCTTCCGTAGCCCCGTTTCAAACAGCCCCGAGGGAAATCTCACCGTGATCGGCTGCTGGTCGAGACGCAGGTTGGAAAGAATCACGCCCGCGCCCAAGTGCGCCCCATTCCCCAGGACGGAATCGCCCACGTAGTTGAAATGCGGCACCTGCACTCCATCGAGCAGCACGCAGTTTTTAAATTCGCAGGCATTGCCCAGCACACAGCCCTCCCCGACGATCACGTTGCCGCGAATAAACGCCCCAGGGCGAATCTCGGTTTTTGCGCCGATCCACGCCGGTCCGATGATCGTGGCATAGGCGGGCAGTTTCACCGAAGGATCGATCCAGACGGCACCCTCAATATGCACGCCGGGCGGAATAGCTCGCGGGGATGCCGCCGGCAGTCCGTCAAACGCCCGCGCGGTGATCTTGAGCCACTCCCAAGGAGCCACATCCGCACGAAAATGAGCAGCAAAAGGTGCGAGCGAAGGCGGCAGGGCAAAGAATTCAGCAGCAAGCATGTCCGGTGAGTGGACACAAAAAAGCGCCCGGTGTCATTACCGGACGCTTTCTTAAAATGGAGCAGGCGAAGAGACTCGAACTCTCGACGTCCACCTTGGCAAGGTGGTGCTCTACCAACTGAGCTACGCCTGCGTGAGAGAGGTGGAGAACAAGACCCGCACCTCTCTTCGTCAACTGCTTTTTTGAGGATTTTAACGGATGCTTAAAGAACCTCTAAATCGAAAATCATCTGGTTGCGCGCCTGAATGGGCAACGGCACCAGCTGCGCCCCCTCCCACAGCGGCACCGCTTCCTCGCTCAAGAGGTAACGCAATGTGGTCTGAAGTTGCTTGGCCGCGTCTTTGCGGAATACCAGATACACAGGGAGCCGCACGGGGTAATCACCCGAATGCAGATTCTCCGGCGTGGGGCCGAAAGCCACGTCCTGCGCACCACGCGCCACCAGCAACGTCTTCAAGCGTGTCTGGGTCGCCGGCATCAAGGGCAGAACTGCAATACCGCCCTCATCACCACGGATGCGTGTCAGCGTATTCGACAGGGTGGTCTGCACGCCCACCGTCGGCTTGAGCGAAGGCGCGGCGAGCACCGTGTAACGAAACAGATCATAAGTGATGCCACCGCCAGGGCCGGTGATGTTGGGCAGGATGTTTCGGTTGGCCCATTCTCCGGTCACACCGAGATCGCTCCAACGCTTCAGGCCGGACTGCGCATCATCGCCATAAATCGTGTTGAGTTGTCCGAACGTAATCTGACTGAGCGGCAGGGTCGCCGGCACCACGACCGCGAGTGTGTGATACGCCACCGGCAGCACCACATACGGAGCCTCGGGTGGTTTTTCGCCGGGCGAGAAAACCATGAGGCCCAAATCAGCACGGCCGGATTGCAACTGCTCCATGCCGGCACGACTGCCTTCGAGCGCTAGCTTGATCCCGAGATCATTGCGCTTCGAATAGGCCGCCAGTGCAGTCGTGAAATCTTTGCCGAGGAGGTCGGAGCCGACCAATCGCACCTCGGCGCGAGCCACCGTCAGAGAGAGAAAAGCAGCTAACAACAATGAGGTAAGACGCATGATGAAAAAGCTGATTCAGCAAACGTCACCCATCCGCTGAGGCAACCCCTAACGCCCGTTTCCCTGCCCTCGCGATGTCTACCGCATCCACCGCGGCGGACTAGCGTCTTCTAGCCATCGATCACATCGAGTTCGGGCCACTGGGTCAGCTTGCGGTGCAGCGTGCGACGGCTGATGCCCATCAATTGCGCAGCCTTGGTCCGATTGCCCCGCGCTTTGATCAAGGCTTCGCGCAACAAGCGCTTTTCGTTTTCCTCAATCGAAAGCGACGGACCTGCCGATGCCGACGCAACCTGCATTCCATTGCCCGAGGACGATGCCGAAGACGTATCGCCGGACGTCCCGCCCGAGGAGGGCAAGGCCAGTCGCTCACTGCGGAAACGCGGTTCCAGATCGTATTCGGTCAACTTGGCACCGCGATGCATCACGACCACATTTTCGGTAAAATTACGCAGCTCACGGATATTTCCCGGCCACGGATAGGCCTGCAGATAACGCAATGCCCCCGGCTCGATGGTCAGCGGCTGCAGATTATTTTCCTGTGCGAAGAAACGGATGTAATGCGCCAGCAGCAGCGGAATATCATCCGGGCGGTCGCGGAGCGGCGGTAGCGTGATGCGCACGACATTGAGGCGGAAATAAAGATCCTCGCGAAACTTCCCTTCGCGCACCATTTTTTCGAGATCGCGATTGGTTGCCGCGACCAGGCGCACATCGAGTTGGATCGGCTTCGACCCGCCGACGCGCTCGATCGCTTTCGTTTCGAGGAAGCGCAGCAGCTTCACCTGCGTCGAAGCGGAGATTTCACCGATTTCATCAAGAAAAAGCGTGCCGGTATCCGCAGCTTCAAAGCGCCCCACGCGTTTTTCCATAGCCCCGGTAAACGCGCCGCGCTCATGGCCGAAGATTTCACTCTCGAGCAAGTTTTCCGAAAGCGCCGCGCAATGAACCGCAATGAAAGGTGCGCGCGCCCGCGGACTCGCCTGATGAATCGCCTGCGCGATCAGCTCCTTGCCGGTGCCGGATTCACCATCGATCAAAATGGTGGCCTTCGAGGGCGCGACCAGGCGCACGCGGTCGATCACTTCCTTGAGTTTACCCGAGTGGCCGACGATGCCACCCACGTTGAATTTTTCGTCCAGACGCTCGTTGAGATGCTTCACTTCCACTTCGAGCGTGCGGGTTTTAAGCGCCCGTTGGATGAGCACTTCAAGGCGCTCAATATTCACGGGCTTGGTCAGGAAATCGACCGCGCCCCGCTTCATTGCTTCAACCGCCGAATCGATACTGCCGTAGGCGGTCATCATGATAACCGCGGGCTTGTTCGGAAGCGCCAGTGCCTTGTCGATGACCTTGAGGCCGGATTTTCCGGGCATGCGCAGGTCGGTGAGGACCACGTCAAACTCCTGGGCATCGAGTTGGTTGAACGCCTCCTCGGCATTCGCGGCTACGGAAACGTCATACTCCTCCTCGAGGGCCTGGCGAAGCCCGTCGCGGGTGTGTTTCTCGTCATCAACGATAAGGACACTCGAAAGCATGGGTTTATAAAACGCTCCGAAAAGCCGCCGGGTCAAGGCGCCGCATGCTTCTCGTTTCAGATCCCGTCTTCACTTAAATCTGCGAACGAAAAAGCCCGCAGATATGATCCAGCACCTTGATATAAAACGGGCGCGACTCGAATTCTTCACGCGTGACAGGCAGCGAACGCTTCAGGTCCTCCTCGAAAATCTCGCGGCTGCGCAGCGCCACGGCGCCGTCGAGGATGTTCACGTTGACCTCATCGTTGATGCCAAAAGAACGGTTGTCGAAATTCGTCGATCCAATCGTCGTGAAAAAATCATCCACCATCATCATTTTCGAATGAAACATCGCCGGCTGATAGGCGTGAATCTCGGCGCCCGCCGCGAGTAGTTTTCCCCAACGTGAACGCGAAGCCGCCCGACCGAATCGTGAATCGTTGATGCCCGGGACAATTACTTGAACACGCACGCCGCGCTCCCGCGCCGCCAGCAACATGTCCACCATGAGATCATCCGGCACGAAGTAGGCGTTGGCGATCTGGATGGAATGCCGCGCCGCCGCAATCGCCGCCAGATAGGAAATGCGTGCGTGCTCGGGCGCCTCGTTGGGACCGCTCTTGTAACACTGCACACGGGTTCCGCCCGTCGATGATGAATCAACCTCTGGAAAATAATCCGAGCCGAATAAAAGATGTGACGTCGTCTGGAGCCAGTTGGTCGCGAACACCGCCTGCATCTGCCGGACGACCGGCCCCTCGATGCGCACCTGCGTCTCCCGCCACACTTCCGGCGAATCGGCATTGCCGCCCCATTTGTCATCAATGCACATGCCGCCGGTGAATCCCACGCGCCCGTCGATCACGAGCAGTTTGCGATGGGTGTGATGATTGATGTTGGGCTTGATTTCATACCAGTGCTCGCGCCCGTAGATGAGCAGGTCCACACCGGCATCCAGCAATCGCTGCTGGTCTTCATCCTTCAGCTTGAGCGTGCCCATTCCATCGCAGAGCACCTTGACGCGAACACCGGCCCTCGCCCGCTCCGAAAGCGCTTCGATGAAACGATCACTGATTTCTCCCGACGCCCAGATATAGGTCTCCAGCGTGATGGTTTTGCGGGCCTCTCCGATGGCCTTCAACATTGCGGGGAAAAACACATCGCCATTGACCAGCAACTCGACGCGATTGCCGGTGGAGAAGTCCGCACCCAGCAACGGTCCTATCGATTCGGCAAACGCCGCACTGTTCACCGGCTCGGCGATATTAAAGCGGTCCGTCAACATCCGCGCCGACGTAAACCAAAAGAAAAATGACACCAAGGCGACGACTGCCAATATCGATATCCACCACACTCGGTGACGCGAAGCTTTCGCGCTCGGAGCAGGCCGCCGGCGCCATGCCTGAAACCGTTTCAGCAAACTGGATGATTGGCTCATTGGGGTTTGCCCGCGTGGTCAGCACCACGTTGCAGACAAGAGGTATCGCTTGCTGGACCCATTCACTTGAAGTCGGTTCCCGCAGTTTAAGCTCTACCGCCCGCACGTTACCAACCCCGTCTTTTGAGGTCTTTGCAGAATCCGGCAATTCGTGGTCGGCCCGATGAAGATGCGCGCCTTCAAGTTTAACTTATCGAAACGCCAATGGCTGATTGGTGGAACCGTGCTGCTTGCATTGGTTGGCGCCGCGCTGTGGCTGTTCCTGATCGATTTCGACTGGCTGGCGATCCCCCGCGCCATGGAAAAGCTCAACACTGGGGTAATTCTCACGCTCACCTCGATTCTGCCTCTGGTGGGCTTCCCCATCAGCATGGTTTATTTGCTCATCGGAGCACGCTTCGGCCCCTTGATCGGGCTGGGCATCGTCTCGGCAATAACCGCATTCCACCTGATCGGAACGCATTGGATCGCACGGAGTTTTTTGCGTGGACCGCTCGAGCGGTTTATCAAGCGCCGCTACCAACACATGCCCGAAGTCCCACCGGGTGAAAACGCCGCCGTCGCCTTGATGGTGATGCTCGCACCAGGCATCCCCTACTTTATCCGCAACTATGTGCTCGGTCTTTCCGGCATACCGTTGCGCATCTACTTCTGGATCGCGCTTCCCATTCACGTGCTGCGTTCGTATGTCGCGCTTTTCCTAGGAGATTTCGGCGGCGCTCCGTCCACCCGCGGACTGATTTTGCTCGGGGCAATCTACGGCACCAAAATCGCAATCTTCTCATGGGTCGCATGGCGCCTCAGGCTGCGACATAAACGGCTCGCGCTCACGCGAACTGCCGTCACGCAGGACGCTCCAGGCTAATATCTGTGCGCCTGCAGCACCCGCGCCGATACAGGAATAAATTTTTTGAATGGCGGAATGCGCACAGGTTTGCTGAAACTGTCGGCATGTCCATGCGTCACCCCGCGCCGGTCTTCTTCGTTACCCTTGGCCTGATTCTTTGCTCCTCGGTCTTCGCCCGCGTAGGTGAAACCCAAGAGGAATTCGAACGACGCCTCCTGCAGCCGTCCGTCGGAAAATTCGTGCCTCGCGAAAAAAATCCCGACCCGGCGAAGGAAGAGGAATTACTCCGCCAGCAGCCTTTCAACGACGTGCGTGCTCACTTCCCCGTCGGCACAAAAGAACGCAAATACTGGAAATCCGCCGTGCCCAACATGCTCAGCAGCGAGAACGGCTGGCGGCTACATGTGTTTTTCCAAGACAACTGCTCCGTGCTCGAGGCCTATCTACGCGTCGGTGACACCATCAACGAATTCGAAATACGGAATATCCTTCGCGCCAGCCAAGGCACCTCCGAATGGCGCAAAATCGAACCCGACACATTGGAAGCCAAGGCCTCCGCCATCGGTTGTGATTATCAACTGGCCGACGGATCCCTGCGCGCGCGTCTGGTCGGAAACTGGCTGATGGTTTACTCCGCCAAACTCGATTCTTACGTCAAAGAGCAGATCCGGCTGATCGAGGAAAATCGCGCCCGCAACATGGATGAACGCACCCGCAATCAGTTGCTCTCGGCTCCCGGCAGCACCGCCGGATTTTAATCAATCCACTGCGGCAGAGTTCGTCACTGCAGCATCCTGACGCGCCGGTTTTTCTTCGGAAACTGCAGCGTCACCACCGTCCCCAGCCCGGGATTACTTTCCACGCCTACTTGGCCACCGTGCTCACGCATGATGCGTTGCACGATCATGAGTCCGAGTCCGTGACCGCCTTGCTTCGTCGTATGATAGGGCTGGAACAATTTGACGAGATCCTCCTGCTTGATGCCGCTGCCGGTATCACCAAAAAGCAAATACACATTCTCGTCATCGCTCCGCGTCTTGATGCGCAACGAGCCTCCGGGACTCATCGCCTCCATGGCGTTTTTGATGATGTTGAAAAACACCTGTTTGATTTGGTTACGGTCCGCCATGACCGCCGGCAGATCATGCGAAATGATCGCATCGACCTTGATGCCACGGTCCGCCAGCTCGCGTTCCTGAAAACGCAGCACTTCCTCGATAACATCGGCAATGTTCACCTCGGCCAGATCCGGCGGACGCGGACGAATCGCTTCCAAGAAATTAGTCACGATGCCGTCGAGACGCAGCACTTCTTCCTGACAAATCCGGATGGACTCCGACAGCGCCGCCGTCTCCTTGTCGCGCGCCGCAGACTTCAGTTTTTTAAGTTTTCGTTCGATCAGCTGCAGATGAATCGTGAGCGAGTTGAGCGGATTCCCCAGTTCGTGGGCCACCCCCGCGGCAAGCAGTAGAATCGACGAGGTGCGCTCATCTTCGATACGTGCTTCGGTGCTCTGTTTGTCGCGGGTGATATCACTCAGGATCACCGCGAATCGTCGCTGCGCACCGCTGCCTTCATCCGCAAACGGCACCATATAAAGTCGCACCGTGCGACGCTCGGGATAAGTGAGCTCGATCTCACGCGCCATCACCGGAAGCGAGGCCGCCGCGTCATCAAGCGCCGTCTCCAGTGATGGACGTAAACCGGGCACCAATCGCCAGAGTATTTTCCCCGCCAGATCATCGCCCGCCAAACCGATGAGCCGGTGAGCGGCGGAATTGGCGTAGTCGATCTCCCCTTCGGCATCGATAACGAGCACGCCTTCCTGCAGGATGTTGAAGACGTTTTCAAACAGACTGCGTTCACGAGCGAGCCGCTGCACGAGATTCGCCAGGTTCGCCGGATCGAGCGAATCAAGACGCCCGAGAACGCGGTCCAAAGACGTGTTTTTTTTGCCGGCCATGAGTTGAACGATTAGATGCTTTCAGGCGGCTCCGCGAGAAAATCGATTTGGTCGGGATCGGTGCGTTTAGCGAGCAGCTTGCGCAAAAACATCTCACGGTGTTGCGAACACTTGCCCAGGCGCAGCACCGCGTCGCGATGCTCCTCGGTTCCGTAGCCTTTATGCTGTGCAAAACCGTAGCCGGGAAACGTGATGTCGAGATCGTTGAGCAGACGGTCCCTCGTGACCTTCGCAATGATCGACGCCATCGCGATGCACAAAGACCGCCCGTCGCCTCCAACGATGCCCGTGTGCGGATAAGGAAAATGCTTCAACGGAAGCCCATCCACGATGATGTGCGCGGATGCTCGCGGCTTGTAAGCGGCGATCTCTTCAGGCGGAGAAAATAAATCCGGCTCCTTGACGGGCGGTGCAAACGCATCGGGGCCATGAATGCCTTCCAACGCGCGTCGCATCGCCAGTTTCGTCGCGCCGAGAATGTTGAACTGTTCAATCTCCGTAACGTCGGCCACGCCGAAATTGGCGTGGATTTTCCCTTCGGCCATCAGTGTCTCGAATTCAAACCACAAGGCATCGCGCTCGGTGGCGTTGAGTTGTTTCGAATCGTTTATGCGGCGCGCATTTTCATCGGCCCAACGGCTGTCGAGAAACGCCGGCGTCACCAGCACTGCGCCCGCTACGACCGGCCCCGCCAACGCGCCGCGACCCGCCTCATCCACGCCGATCAGTTCGGCAAAGCCGTCGATGTGCTTGAGGTCAAACCCGCGAAGTTGGCGTCGTTTTCCGGCCATGCGTGGTCAGCGTGAAATCAATCGCGACCGAAACCGAAGCGTTCCTTCGGTTCAGGTAGAGGAAGTTCGTCGAGCTTGCCCGCCTCTTTCACCACCTCGTAAGCCGTGCGGAAATGCAGCTTCGCATAATCCTTCAGAGCGTGAACACCGAGGTTCTTGATGATATCGTGCGCCTGCGCCCTCACCAGCGGACCCGCGCCCTTCTGGAGTTTTTGGCCGAACTGTTTTGAGAGCTGGTTCATCTGCCGCACAAACTCGGCACGCGCCACGATCGACGCCGCGGCGACGACCGGATCGGACTCGGCCTTGGTGCGCATGCGCAGTTCAAAGTTTTCCACTTTCTTCTTCGCGAGTTCGCGCTGCACCAGCGGTTGCTCGGTGAACTGGTCGAGGAGCCCCCACTTCACCGGACTGATCGCGAGCGCCTGCGAAAGCGCCGTGGCGTGCTGCCAGGCAAGGAGCAGATTCAGGTTCGCGCGTGGGCGAGCCATAAGCTCGTTGTATTTCGGCATACCGCAGAAACAAACCTTCACCACGACACCCGGCGTGTTGCGGATGATATGGTCGAGTTCGAGAATCTTAGTCTCAGCCATTTTCTTCGAGTCTTGGGCACCGGCCTTGCGCCAGGCTTCGATCATCGACTTCTGACCGATCACGGTCGCGGCGATGAGCGGACCAAAAAAATCGCCCTTTCCGCTCTCATCGAGACCGGCGTGCGCCTCGAACCAATCAGGGTTGAGAATTTCGTCGTAGCCCAGTTTGGGAGCTTTGGTGACCTCGGGCTCGATCACATCACGCACGAAGTCCTCGGTGCCCTTGCCCGCGATAACGACCTTGCCGCTGGTGTAGGCGGTGACGTTCAGCTTCAGATGATCGGCCTTGAACGCGAAACGCGTGTAAGCGACCTCGGCAGGCATCCATTCGCGCTTCGTGCAGATGGCCCGCAGCGTTTCCATCTGGGTGTCATCCAGCTTGATGGTATAGCTGCTGAGTTTCTTGGGTTGGTCGGAGTCGTCGTCCGGCTTTTTGGGCATAAACCATTGGCCACAAAAAGCAGTGAAAGCACAAAAGGAATCTGCGCTGGCGTGCCCGTGAATTTTTGCGCCTGCTCAGCGCTTCGTGGCCCAATCTCCGCTCATCGCCCAAAAGACCGAGTTCCAGCGCGCCCTGCTCGCCTGGTATCGCGTGCATCAGCGCAAACTCCCGTGGCGCACCGCACCATCCCTCTACAAAACCGTGGTGAGCGAACTCATGCTGCAGCAGACGCAGGTGAAAACCGTGCTCCCTTATCTGGCGCGCTGGGTGGAGGTTTTCCCTAACTTCAAAGCCCTTGCCGCCGCCTCCGAAGAACAGGTCGTGAAAAACTGGGAAGGCCTCGGCTACTACACGCGTGCCCGCAACCTGCACAAACTCGCCAAGGCGCTCATCGCGCTCCCGGCGATTCCGGAAACCCGCGAAGCCTGGATGGAGCTGCCCGGTATCGGGCCTTACACGTCGGCCGCAATTACCAGCATCTCCTTCGGCACTCGTGCCGCCGTGGTGGACGGCAATGTCGTGCGCATCCTCACGCGCCTCACCGCCGATGCCACGCCGTTCCGCGATAGCGCTTCCGCATCGAAGGCACTCGCGCCGCTCGCCGACGCGCTCCTCAACCACGACGAACCCGGCGATCACAATCAGGCGATGATGGAACTCGGTGCGACCGTCTGCCATCGCAACAATCCGCTTTGCACGATCTGCCCCGTGCTCACGCTCTGCTCCGCCGGCCGCAACGGTGACCCCGAGTCATACCCGAAGCTCGCCGCCAAAGTCATTGAACAACGCTCCGTCTCCCGTGTGTGGTGCGTGCAAAAGGGCAAACTTCTCCTTCACCGCACCGCCGGTGATGCGCGACGTCTCGCCAACATGCACGAGCTGCCTGCCGCCGAACATCTCGGGCTCGACGAGTCCGCATTCGCCGGTCCGGACGCAAAACTCATCGCGAAGAAAAAACGCGGCATCACTCGTTTCGCCATCACGGAATCGATCTACGAACTACCGGCATCACGTTTGTCCAAAGACTCATTGAGCCGCACCGGACTGGTCTGGGTCGCCGTTGCCGAAATCGATACGCTCACGCTGTCCGGACCGCATAAACGCTGGGTGAGCGAACTCTTGCGCTCCTAACACTCCGAAAATTAATCCGCGCGCAGCGACGGGTTGCGGTGCGCGGTGAAGATAAACTCACGCACCAAACCGTGCTTCGATGAGCGCCTCGATGCGCTGTTTCGATTCAACAATATCCTCGGTTTTGACACGCGGACTGAGCTCCAGCGTGAGCAAATGCTCCGGGCGCCAGAAGCTGCTGATCATATTAAAATCAATACGACCGGCTCCGATCGGCTGGTGGTCTTTGCCGTCCGCGGTCACGTCGTGCAAATGGAAGCCCAGCAGACGCGGCGCGTTTTTCTCCAAGTGCAGGCGATGCTCCAGCATGCCCATGCTCTGCTTGATATCAGCGTGGCCGGTGTCGTGCCAGTAGCCCGCGGTGTGCGGCTGCGCGAGGCCTCCGATCAAAGAATCGAAGTCGTCGTCGAGCGGCAGCTCCTCGAATTTTTCGCGGTTTTCAAAACCGAGCTTCACGCCGCGCTCCACCGCGTAGCCGCGAACTTCCTCGATGCTGGCCTGCACCTGCTGCCAGTAAGGGCCCATCTTCAAACGGAGTTTCTCACAGCCTTTCTTCAACACGGCGCGGTAGGCCTTGTCGTCGGGCACGGTCACCGTGGGATTATTACGGACAAACGCCTTGAGCTTGCCCGCCGGGTTGAACCACAAAAATTTCACGCTACCCAAGTGCATCACCAGCACGCGTGACTTCATCTGCGCGGCAAAATCCAGCGAGCGTTTCGTGTGCCGCAACCACTGTTCATGCTCGCGATGATCTTTCACGGATGGCTCGAACAAGTTCGGCGCCGACTGCGTGATCCCCGTGGGCAACGGGCAGAAATTATGCGTTGAGCTGATCTTGATCACACCCTCCTCCACCGCACGAATCACGCCCGGCAAAAGCACGATGCGGATGCCGTGACTCAGCTCGGCATGCGTGAATCCCAGATCGGCGATCTCGCGCAACATCGCGTAGCCGTCGGTGTGACGGAACGAATTCCAACAGGTGGACAGGGCCAGTGACGGTTTCACCATGACACTACGATCAACTACGACGGACGGTTGTGCCTCGTTTATTCACCTACTCGCAAAAAAACCGCGCCTCCGAATAACTTCGGCCGACGCGGTCGTAAAAAACGAAGCGAACTCCGCGAGGAGCGGGTTATTGGGAGTGGCGATCGCGCAGCATCTGGGTGAAGGCCATGACCTTCACCTTGCGACGACGGCGCTCGGTGGGCTTCTCGTTGTAACGCTTGGCGCGCACGTCCTTGATGATGTTCTCGCGCTCGAGCTTCTTCTTCAGACGGCGCAGGGCGCGGTCAACCGGCTCGTTTTTGCGGATTTTGATTTCGATGGGCATGGTGAAAGTGATGTGAGTTTTGGCGGAAAAGCTAAGGAATGAGCCAAACGCCTCCCCCGTCGTCAATGGCTTTTTTGCCCCTCCCCACCCTTTGCACAGGTTTGTTCCAACTCTTGCTTGCGATGCCCGCTGAGCCCCGTTGCCTAGCCCTGTGTCGTCCGCCGCCTCAGACTTCGTCCACCTCCACGTCCACACCGACTACAGCCTCCTCGACGGAGCCTGCCGCATTGACCGGTTGATGCAGAAAGCGTGCGACATGGGCATGAAGGCCCTGGCCCTCACCGACCACGGCAACATGTTTGGTGCGATTGAGTTCTACAACGCCGCCAAGTCCAAAGGCATCAAGCCCCTAGTCGGTTGCGAGATCTACATCGTCGAAAGTTCCCGCCTCGAAAAAGCCGGTAAATCCGAGGACGGCAAAAGCTACTACCACATGGGGCTGCTGGCCAAAAACCTCACCGGCTACCAAAACCTTCTCAAGCTCGTCTCCGACGCCCACCTCAAAGGTTTTTACTACAAACCCCGCGCCGACCTCGAAACCCTCGCCAAATACGCCGACGGCCTGATCGGCTTCACCGGCTGCCTCGCCGCCGTCGTCCCGCAACACTTGCTCCACGACCGTTACGAAGAGGCCCGCCAGGCTTGCGGCCGTTTCGTCGCCATTTTCGGACGCGAAAACTTCTTCGTCGAGATCCAGGACCACGGCATCCCCGAGCAGCTGAAAATCATTCCCGACCTCCTCAAGCTCGCTGAGGAATTTAACCTCAAGGTCATCTGCACAAACGACGTTCACTACGTGAACCACTCCGACGCCGCCCCGCACGACGCCATGTTGTGCATCCAGACCGGCGCGAAGATCGAGGAGGAGAACCGCATGAAATTTACCGGTTCCCAGTTCTACCTCAAATCGCGCGATGAGATGCTGAAGCTCTTTGGCGAGCGCCCCGACTCGCTCGACAACACCAACCTCGTCGCCGACATGTGCGACCTCACTATTCCCTTCCCGAAGGGCTCCGAGCGTTACCCGCGTTATCCGCTCCCCGTCGAGGTTACCTCGCGCAAAGTCGCTCCCCTCGCCTACCTCGCCGAACTCTGCGCCGCCGGTCTCACTCAGCGCTACGGCTTTGACCCCGCCGAAGTCGCCACGCATCCCGTCGTCGCCGCCCGCCTCGCCCCGCTGCTCGCGCTCGCCCCCGGCCAGAAACCCACTCCGCCCGATTACACGCAGCTCACTGCGCACGAAGAACTCGTTCTTCGCCTCCACTACGAACTTTCCATCATCGGCCTCACCGGCTTCGTGGACTACTTCCTCGTCGTCTGGGATTTCATCAACTGGGCGCGCACCAAGGATATTCCGGTCGGCCCCGGCCGCGGTTCCGGTGCCGGCTGTCTCGTCGCCTACGTGCTCGGCATCACCAACCTCGACCCGCTCCGTTTCAAACTCCTCTTCGAGCGTTTCCTGAATCCCGAGCGCGTTTCCCCGCCCGACTTCGACATCGATTTCTGCATGCGCCGCCGCGTCGAGGTCATCGACTACGTCCGCCAGAAATACGGCAACGACTGCGTCGCCAACATCATCACCTACGGCACGCTCGGCGCGAAGGCGGTCATCCGCGACGTCTCCCGCGTCAACAACCTCCCCTACGCCGACGCCGACCGCCTCGCCAAGATGATCCCCGACGAGCTCGAGATGACCCTCGAAAAAGCCGTCGAGAAATCCGCCGAACTCCGCACCGAACTCGACCGCAACCCTGTCGCCAAAAAAATCTTCGAGTCCGCCCGCGTGCTCGAGGGCATGGTCCGCAACACCGGCAAACACGCCGCCGGCATCATCATCACCGACCGCCCGCTCGACGAATTTGTCCCGCTCACCTTGCAGGAAGGCGACGTCACCGTGCAGTTCGACATGAACGCCGTCGGCAAGCTCGGTCTGCTGAAGATGGACTTCCTCGGCCTCAAGACGCTCACCGTCATCGCCGACGCCGTCGCCAACATCCGCCGCTCCGCCAACCCCGATTTCGACATCGAGAAAATCTCCCTCGAAGACGCCAAAACCTTCGCCCTCCTCAACTCCGGCCGCACCACCGGCGTGTTCCAGCTGGAGTCCGGCGGCATGCAAAATCTCTGCCGCCAGATCAGCCTCTCCTCCGTGGACGAGATCGTCGCGTTGATCGCCCTCTACCGTCCCGGCCCGATGGAGTGGATACCCGACTACGTTAAAGGCAAAAAAGACCCGTCCACCGTCACCTATCCGCACCCGCTCCTCGAAGCCGTCTGTCAGGAAACCTACGGCATCATGGTTTACCAGGAGCAGGTCATGGAAGCCGCCAAGGTGATCGCCGGCTACACCCTCGGCGGCGCCGACATGCTTCGCCGCGCCATGGGTAAAAAAGACGCCGACGCCATGGCGAAAGAGCGCACCAAGTTCGTCGATGGTGCCCTCCGCGTGAACAACATCCCCGCCAAAACCGCCGACGCCATCTTCGACATTCTCAACAAATTCGCCGGCTACGGTTTCAACAAATCCCACTCCGCCGCCTACGCGATTCTCAGCTATCAAACCGGGTATTTGAAAGCCAACTACCCCGCTGAGTTCATGGCCGCCATGCTCAGCTCCGAACTGGGCAACTCCGAAAAGGTTTCCCACTTCGTCGCCGAGTGCGAAGCGATGGGCCTCCAGGTCCTCGGACCCGACGTCAACGAATCGCGCGACATGTTTGCCCCGGTTTTCCGGAAAGCCGAGGGAACAACGTCGACTCCCGCCTCCGCCGGAATCCGCTTCGGCATGGCCGGCATCAAGGGCGTCGGCGAAGGCGCCGCCGTCAAGGTCATCGAGGAACGCGAAAAAAACGGCCCCTTCGCCGACTTCGAAGACTTCGTCTCCCGCGTGGACGCCAAGGCCCTTAACAAACGCGTGCTGGAGCACCTTGTGAAAACCGGAGCCTTTGATTTCAGCGGCGCCTCCCGCAAAAAACTCTTCGACGGAATCGACTCCGCCCTTTCGACCGCCGCCGCCAACGCCCGCGACCGCGCCGCCGGCCAGAGCGGTTTCTTCGACATGCTCGCCGAGGAAACTCCCGTCGCCAAGAAGCCCGTCGTCCGCAACCGCGAGACTGACTCCGACGACGATTTCACCCAGGCCGAGCGCCTCCAGTTCGAAAAGGAACTCCTCGGCTTCTACGTCACCGGCCACCCGATGAACGCCTACATCGGACTCGCCGACGCCCTCGATACCTTCGCACCCGACGAACTCCTCAATCAAGGCGACCGCGTCGAATTCCGCCTCTGCGGACTCTCCAGCAACCTCGTTAAAAAACTCGCGAAGAAGGACAACCGTCCGTGGTTCATGTTCACGCTCGCGACTCGCAAAGCGTCGCTTCCTCTCAACATGTTTGCGGACGCCACCGCGAAGTGGGCGATGAACCTCGCTGAAAACGTCCCCGTCGTCATCCTCGGCAACATCATCGTCGGGCAAGAAGGTCCGCGCATCAACGTGAAGGAATGCCGCCCCCTCGAAGCCTACGTAATGGGCCACATCAAACGCGTGACCTGGCTCCTCCACCCCGCGCACCCCGAGCTCAACGACTTCCTCCGCACGCTCCGCCAAACCCTCGACAAATCCGTCGGCTCCACGCTCACGAGTCTCGGCTTTCTCTTCGAAGACCGCATCACCGCCTTCTCCGACGTCAGCGGCGCATTGGGCTGGAAACTCACGCCCGCCAAATTCCAAGAACTCCGCACGCACCCCTGCGTCGCCGGCGTCCAACTCGAAACCAAACACCTCGAAATCGCCGACGACCGCAAGTGGTCGAAGAAGTTCTAACAGGCCGTCAGGCCAGTCGCTGCCGCCACGGTGTGTGCAACAACACCCGCCGCGTATCATCTAGCGGTGCCTGTGGATCAGACCTCTCTTTACGTAGCCAGTCGTGCGGGGTGATCTGACCGGCCGCAATCTCCAGCGATCCGATCTCCTCCCGCGCCCGCGCTAGCCCGATAGCGACTGCGTTCCCGTTTATCGGCACATTCATCGACACGCCCGCAAACGGCAGTTCCGCTTTCAAGGCCAGCTCCTCAGTCTTTCCATCGTCGAGTTTAACCGTCGCATCGAACTCGCACGAAAACAGATAACCCTCTTTTCGACACACCTTCATGGCGCCCAAGATCAGCCCAAACGATGCGGGCTCACAATGCAGCTCCCGTTCCGGCCCAAGCATATGTTCCAAGGTGCCCCGTCCGTAAAATTTACCGCCCTCGCCCTCGTCCTCTATCTCATCAAGCCCCAGGCCGGTAAGCTCGCGCCAGTCACTGATCCGGTATTCGTCAGCCGTTACCGTGAGCCGCAGGTATTCCGGGCTGGTGTCAGCCTGCTCGGGAGCATTGTCCGGACTCGTCACCCAATGCGTCTCCAACCTCCATTGTTGCGTAGGCTCTAGGAACAACTGCGGATCGAGTTCCAAGAAAAAACCGCTGTGCGCGCGAACCAGTTCATATGTGCGTGTGCCCACCGTAAGCATCCAAGCCCAAATGCAGATATTATGCCTGTGATAAAAATTATGTCGCGCAGTCGCGATCAACAGCCAAGCCGTGCGGAAGCTAAATTCATGACTTCTGGCATTCAGCCTTAAATGGATTACTACAGTCCTCTGGTGCCGACCTTCTGATTTTCCGCCTACTCAGATTCTTTCGTGTATTTCGCCCGTTTCGTGGTTAACACCTGATTCCTTCCATGTCCGACTCCGCCCTCCTCAGCCGCGCCACCCTCATCATCGACCAAGTCTCGGCCGAAAAACCCGCCGACTACGTGCTGCGCGGCGTGCTCGGCGCGGACAAAGACCTCCACCCCTCCGAAAAACGCGACATCTCCCGCGCTGTCTTCATCTACTACCGCTGGCTGAACTGGCTCGATAAATCCGCCTCCACCCAGAGCCGCGTCGCCTCCGCCCTCGATCTCCAGCGCAAGTTCGACACCGACCCGTCCTACTTCAAAACCGAGACCCTCGCCGCCCGTGCCGTCCCCGAGTGGGTCCACTCCGAGATCGATCTCACCTCCGACTACCTCCGCCACCTTCAGTCGGACTCCGCCCTCTGGATCCGCGTCCAAAAAGAATTCGCCGCCGCCCTCCCCCGCTCCTTGGGCAACCTCGCGCCTTCGCCCTCGCCGCTCGTCCCGGAAGCCCGTCGCGACACCACGCTGCGTTACACCGGCCAGACCGATCTCTTCAAAACCTCCGAATTCCACCAAGGTGTTTTCGAAATCCAAGACCTCGCGTCACAGCTTGTTGGATACGCCGCGAACCCCAAGTCCACCGAGACTTGGTGGGACACCTGCGCCGGCGAAGGCGGCAAAACGCTCCACCTCTCCGAGCTGATGGAAAACAAAGGCCTCATCTGGGCGAGCGACCGCAACACCGGCCGCCTCGCCACGCTCCGCAAGCGCGCCGGCCGCGCCCAAGCCTTCAACTACCGCGCCGTCACTTGGAACGGCGGCCCGTTCCTTCCGACTAAAACCAAGTTCGACGGCATCCTCATCGACGCCCCGTGCAGCGGAGTCGGCACCTGGCAGCGCAACCCGCACGCCCGCTGGACGACCACGCCCAACGACGTGAAGGAACTCGCCGAGATTCAGCTTCAGCTTCTCAACCACGCCGCGCCCGCCTTGAAGCCCGGCGGCCGCTTGGTTTACGCCGTCTGCACGCTCACCAAGAGCGAGACGACCAAAGTCGCCAACGCCTTCAGCGCCGCTCACCCCGACTTCATTCCCGATCCCGTCCTCGGCCAAGGCCCGCAACTCCACCTCTGGCCGCACGAGCTCAACGCCAATGGCATGTTCATCGCCGCGTGGAAACGTAAGGCCTGATTTTTCAACGCAGAGGTCGCAGAGTTCACAGAGAACCCAAGCCACCTCGTTCTCCGCGCGCTCCGTGCCCTCTGTGTTAAAAAAAATCTCCGCCGCGACCGTCCGCGAGGACTTCAACGATCCCATCGCGGTCGTCCACTACGCCCGCGCCGCGCACAGCCTCGGACTCTGGAAATCCGAGAAGCTGCTCATCGAGCGTTTCTTCACCGATAAGTCCGCGCGCCTCATCGAAGCCGGCTGCGGCGCCGGTCGCGTGACGGTCGGACTCTGGGAACTCGGCTATCACAACCTGGTCGCTTTCGACTTCGCCGAGGAACTCGTGGACCAAGCCCGCGCCCTCGCCGAAGAACGCTCCGCCGCGATCCCCATCCACCACGCCGACGCCACCCACCCCCTCTGTAACTTAATAAGTGACAAACCGTTTGAAGGCGCCCTCTTCATGTTCAACGGCCTGATGCAGATTCCCGGCCGTGCAAATCGTCGGCTCGCGTTGAAAAATATCGCCGCCGTATGCCTTCCAGGCGCGCCGCTGCTCTTCACCACTCACGACCGCGACCACTCGCGCGTCGAACGCGCTTCGTGGAAACTAGAAACCCTTCGCTGGGAACAGGGGAAACAGGACCCGCGCCTCGTCGAGTTCGGCGACCGCTACTTCGAGGACGATGTTGGCCGCACCTTCATGCATCTGCCCGACCGCACTGAAATTCTCGAAGACCTAGCCGCGGCCGGGTGGACACACGACTACGATTCGATGCGCCGCGACCTCGTCCGCGAATCCCGCGCCGTCGTGGACTTCTCCGACGAGTGTCGTTTTTGGGCCGCCCAGCGTTCCTAGTTTTCAACACCACCGGTGGCTTGCGCCACGGGATCGTATCACGCACAGTCTCCGACTCTCTTTCGCCATGCTTCACTTCACCGATCGCACCTGGCTCTGGTTTGCCGCCGCGTGTTACCTCACGGGGTTTGTGCTGGGCACCGTAGCGGTCATCCGTGAACGCAAGCTCTCCCGTGCGTTGATGTATTTCATCATCTCCGCCGGTTTCACGCTGCAAACCTTCGGCCTCTATCAGCGCGGCCTTGAGGTCAAAGGCTGCCCGCTGGGCAACACGTTTGAACTTTTTCAGTTCATCGCCTGGTCGGCCATCGCGCTCTATCTGGTCATCGGTGCCACGTTCCGGCTGAGCCTGCTCGGTTATTTCACGTCCGTCCTTGCCGCCGCGCTTACGTTGGTCTCTCTCGCCTTTCCCGCTTGGGATGCGACCCGCCGCGTCAACATTTTTGGCGGCAATGCCTGGATCGAATTCCACGCCGCTCTCGCCCTTTTTAGCTACGGTGTGTTTTGCCTGCTCACGCTTACCGCGCTCATGTATGTGCTGCAGGTGTTCAGCCTGAAACGTCATCACCTGCACGGTCTGTTTTCCTTTCTTCCGTCCATCCGCGAGCTCGATCACATCTGCCTGCGCCTGCTCACCGCGGGTGTCGTGCTGTTAACCGCATCACTCGGCGTCGGCGCGGTTTATTGGCTCGGCGACACGTCCACGGTCAATACCACCAAGCTCGCCGTGACCGTCGCGATCTGGGCCGCTTACGCCATCACGCTCATCCTGCGACTCAGAAACCGTCTAATCGGAAAACGCCTCTCCTGGACGTTGCTGATTCTTTTTGCCGCCCTGCTTGCCACCCTGCCTCTCGTCAGCGGCAGCCATGTCGCCCCATGAGTTCGCCCGTGCTTTTTTTGCTTGGCGCGAGTCATCACAAGACGCCGCTTGAATTGCGCGAAAAACTCGCGCTCTCACCGGAACGCCTGCCCGCGTTTCACCAAGCCGCCGCGGCACTCCCCGGCATGCGTGAAATCGCCGTGCTCAACACCTGCAATCGCGTCGAGTTTTACGGCACCGCCGAGTCGGGTGACACCGTTCACCGGCTGCGCGAGACGTTTTGCGCGTTCCAGGATTTTCCGGCCGACGCCTTCGCCACCATCAGTCATCAAGCCGGCGGACTTCCCGCGATCGAACACCTGCTCACCGTGGCCTCGGGCCTCGATTCCCAGATGCTCGGCGAAACCGAAATCCTCGGTCAGGTGAAGGACGCCTACGCCGACGCCCAGACGCGCGGCACGACCGGTCCGGTGTTGAACCGCGTTTTCCAGAAGGCGTTTCAGCACGCCAAATACGTCCGCACGCACACCGCAATCAACGCCGGGCACATCAGCGTGGCCAACGTCGCGGTCGATCTCGCGCTCAAGATCTTCGGTGACCTCGCTTCAACCCGCATCCTGCTGCTCGGCGCGGGCGACATTGGTGAAAAAACCGCCAAGGCCTTTCAGAGCAGTTGCGCCGGTTCGCTCACAGTTGCCAGTCGCACCCTCGGCCGCGCGATGGAACTCGCCACGACACTCAACGCCACCGCGCTGCCGTGGGAACACATGACGACGCACCTCGGCGAATACTCGATTGTCGTAGGTTCGACCGCCGCGCCCGATGTCGTAGTCACGCTCGCCGATGCCGCGGCCGCCATTAAAAAACGCCCGGCTGACCCGTTGTTCTTCATCGATCTCGCCCTCCCGCGCGACATCGATGCAGCCGTCGCCAAACTGGACAACGTCTTCCTCTACAACCTCGACGACCTCGCCAAGATCGCCGAGGCCAACCTCGCCGCCCGCACCGGCGAAGTCGTGCAAGCCCGCAAGATTGTCTCCGAAAAATCCGCGGCACTCTGGAAGCAAATCGAGTCCCAAGCCGGCGGCAGCTTGGAGTGAGGTTTCGATTTTGAGTCGCTAAGATGCAAAGCGGCAAAGTTCGGCAAAGGCTAACCCAGACGAAATCCGAATTCCCGAGATTGGCGCGAGTGCGAGGGCCATTTCCGCAATTTACGTCAGATTTCCGGCAGTCGCCTCCGGTTTTCAGCATCTTAGCGCCTTTTCCGTTCTGTCCGTTCAGCCAGATTCCCTGCTCCAATTGGTCTCCACAAAGGCCGCCGCGTAACGCGGTTGAGATCAGTTCGCCTTCGCAGCGCAAACCACACTATTGCCACGAATTGCTAATAGCTTGTTCTCAGCGGTTTCCCGCTTCAAACAAGCTTCTTGCGTTTTCCCAGTCAGTAAAAGGCTCGGCCTCCAGTCTGCGTTTTTTGCTATACCCCTTCACCTTCCCCCCGCCCTCTCCCGCTTCCGCTTCCCCGTGATCTTTAAAAATCCTCTTCGCGCCCTGTTGCCCGCGTTGGTCCTGTTTTCGTCGTTGGTTACCGCCGCATCTGCGGCCGTGATTTACGTCAACGGTGCCGCCACGGGATCAGCTAACGGGACTTCATGGGCGAACGCTTATCCCGAGCTGACCGTCGCGCTCAACGCGGCCACTGTTAACGACGAGATCTGGATCGCCAAGGGGATCTACAAACCCGACTACGATACGTCGACCGGCACCCACACCGGCAATCGTTCGCTGCGTTACACGTTGAAGTCCGGATTGGGGATTTATGGTGGCTTTGCCGGCACCGAGACCGTGCGTTCCCAGCGTGATTGGGTGGCAAATCGCACTATTCTCAGCGGCGACATCGGCGTTGCCGGCGTGGCTACCGATAATACCCGCACAATCATGACGACCAACGGCACTGCGTTTGCCAACGGGGTTGTCATCGAGGGTTTGGTGTTTGCCGGCGGTCGTTCGGACGACCCCGCTGAATTGGGTGGAGGAATCGTCGGCGGCAGCGGCGGCGCTATCCATTTCAGGAACGGTTCCGTCACTATTCGCCACTGCGTGTTCGCTGGAAATTACGCGGTTTACGGCGGTGCACTTTACTACGTCGGCACGGCGGCCCAGTCGCTCTCCATCATCAACTGCGCGTTCTATTCCAACAGTGCGCTCTACGTAGGTGGCGCCATGGAAAACCATTCGAATGCGGGCAATTTCCGCGTCAGCGGGTCCACGTTTATTGGCAACACGAGCTCCCGCGGCAGCGCCATCGGCACCAACATCGGCATGACCTGCTACTACGCGAACAATCTGATCCATTCCAACCCCGCGACCTCTTCTGGTTGGCAGTCGGTTGAAACAGGTAACGGCTATTCCGGACCCGGCACCAACTACACTGCGCTAGGCAACGTTTCAGAATTCGTGATCGGAACGGCTTCAACCGGTAACAAAATCGTTTCGGCCCACGGTCTCAGCACGCTTCCCTCCGCCGGCGTCGATGGCTTTTGGGGCACCAACGACGACGTGTTGCTCGCTTTGCCCGGAATCGCCAGCGCAGTGATCGGAGCGGGAAATATCAACGCAGCCGACGCTGACACGACCGACCTCAACGGTAACGGCAACGTCGTCGAGTTGGTCCCCTACGACCTTCGCCGCGTCGCACGCTTTGCCGGTAGCACGATCGATGCGGGTGCTTTTGCGTTCATCAACTCGCCGCCCAGCGCCCTTAATTTGTCGGCTGCGAGCGTTGCCGAGAATCTTGCTGCCTCCACACAAGTCGGCGTGCTTTCCACCGTCGATGCCGAGGGCGGCACGTTCACCTACTCCCTGGTTGCTGGCACCGGCGACACGGACAACGCCCGCTTCACGATTTCCGGCGCGAACCTGTTGACATCCCAGTCGCTCGATTATGAGACCGCCACGAACCACACGATCCGCGTCCGCACCACGGATTCCGGCGGCGGCAGTTTCGAACGCACGTTCACGATCACGGTTGAAGATCGCGTCGATCCAACGGTCTTGGATTTCACCCTCGCGACCAACCAGACCGCCATCGCTCTGGTCCCCGGTTTCAACCAGAATGTCCTCCGCATTAAACTGAACCCCGCGCTGGCCGGCTTTAGTTACGCCTCGCTTCAAATGTCCACGGATGCGTCGTGGGTCACCCCGACGATCGATCAAGCCACCGGCGAACTCGTTCTCACTTTCGCCAACGCCGCGCTGCTCAACTCGTCCTACACCGCGACCATCACGATCTCCAACGCCGGTAAGTCGGAGACGCTCACGGTCACCGGCACGCTCGCGGCGCTCAACATCGTGTCGCTGCAGGACGACCCCGTGCGTTCCCGCATGTATGCGATTCACCAAAACGGTAACAACCCGGGTGCGATCGTCGTGATCGATCCGCTCACGCTTAACCCGATCGGCTCGATCACGGTCGGCAATAAACCGTCCGACCTCGTGGTTCGCGCCGATGGGGCCGAGCTCCTCGTGATCTGCGCCAACACCAAGGACATTTACGCGATCGACCTCGCGACGCTGGCCATCACCCAGCGCATCACCGTCCCCGCCTATATCGAATCGAGATCAACGATTTCAAACGGCCACATCGCCTACGGTCCGGGTAACGCGATTTACTGCGTCGATGGCGATTGGGCGCCGTCACTTCGCGTGATTGATCGCACCACTGGCACCGTTATCCAAACGATGCGGGCCGAGGGCGTTTCCGCGACCTACGGCTTCGGCGACATCGTTGTCTCCCCCGACAAGACTGCGCTCTACGGCTGGGTCCAATACGGCTGGGACGCCGGCTGGGCGGGCTCTGCCATCGTCAAACACACGATCGGCGCCAACGGCCTGCTCACTTACGCGGGCAAAAACGAGGCCGCTTACCCCGCCTTCCAACGCGAGCCTTACGACTCGCCATGCTTGATGCCCGCCGATGGCTCCAAGCTCTTCGTCAAGACGCTGGCCGTTTCCCCGACAACGGTGACCACCGCATTAAAATTATTCTCCAAGGACGTATACGCGATCAGCCCGCAGGCGGAAATTTTCACGTCGTCCACCGGCATCTTCGAATACGCGACCGGCAACTCAGTCTACACGTTGCCCGTCACGACCACCGTGCAGGCAATCACCTCGGACTACGCGCGCCTGATTTATTTCAACCCAACGTTGAAGAGCCTCGGCTCCGTCAATCTTCTACAAACGGTCGGGGCAACCATTCTCGGACGCGAAACCACGCCTCGCGACGGCGACATCGTTCTCGCTCCGCAATCGCTGACTTGGTCCCCGATTCCCGGCGTAGATCGTTACCGCGTTTACCTCGACAAGTCCTCCGCCTCGATGTTGGCCGCAGCCACGCAGGCGTCCCCTTCATACCAGGTCGAGGTCACTGGAACTTCCTTGGCGCTGAATTTCGCATTCACTCCAGGCACCACTTATTACTGGCGCGTCGATCCGGTCATCGGAACCGAGGTCAGCCCGGGTGAGGTGATGAGTTTCACTGTTTCGACGATCTCCACCAACATCTCGAAACTCCAGGCAGCCACCGTCCGCGGTCACGCCAATCTGATCAGGCCCATCTCCCTCGCGGCAAACACCACAGGCCAATCCTGGACCGCTTCGTCGCCTGATCCGTGGGTCTCATTTGTAGCCAACAGCGGCACGACTCCGGCCACGCTCCAAGTTCGCTTCGATGCGTCAAATCTCGAGGCCGGACTTTATCGCTCGAGCATCTCGATCAGCTCCGCCGGAGGCACCACTTCCATCCCGGTTGAACTTGAAATTGATCCGCTCACCGTGACGCGTCTCCGCTCACGCCCGGGCACGACCAAGGCCTACGCCATCAGCGAAGTTACCGCTACTGGCGCTACTCCTCGCGCCTACCTGCTCGAACTCGACACGCTCTTCAAAACCATCACGCGCGTGGTCGCGGTGGGCGCGGATGTCACGGACTTTGCGATCCACGAAGCCGACGGGCGCATCTACGTAAACAACTGGAAAATTGGTTCGCTCCTCGCGGTTCGCATCAGCGATTTCACGGTCCAGCGCACCTACGCATTCCCTCCGTTTGGCGGGGTTGGCTACAGCAACAACGACATCTATCGCGTTTCCCCCGGCGGTCAGGGCCGCATCATTTACGAGCCGGAAGACCAGTCGGTTTACCTCGGCATTTACGACACCCAAAACGGCGTCGTTAAATCCACCATCCACGCCCGTGAAGGCGGCGGTTCCTACGATCCCACCGGCCGTTATTATTACCACGGCGACAACAACAGCACCGGCGCCGAGCTGATTAAATATGACACCATCGGCGACGTCTTCACCGAACTCGCGTCCAACGGTTTCAAATCCGTCAGCGGTTATGGCGCGCGTGATCTTTTCCTCTCCGAAAACGGCCAGCGCATCTTTTATAACGGCGCGGTTTACGACCCGACACTTAAGGTCGAGTGGGCCATCGGTAAGACGATTTACAGCTCCAGCGACGACGGTCGTTTTGCGTTCGGTGCCTCGGCGATTTTTGACGTCACCACGCAGCAGCAAGTCGCGCTGATGCCCGTCACCACGACAGTCAGCGCCTACAATGCAGCGACCGGTCGCCTTATTATCCAGAACGGCGATGCGCTCCAGTTCTACAGCCTCGCGAACGCCGGCTTGACCGGCTCCGGACTCACGCCCGAACGCAACAGCCTGGTGCATTCCCCCGAGGTGCTCGCATGGCCTGCGATGCCCGCCGCCACCGGCTACCGCGTTTACCTCGGCACCTCCCAAGCCGCTGTGACCAACGCCACCACCGCTTCCCCTGAATACCTCGGTCAGGTGACCTCGCCCCTGTTCCCGTTGAACAACATCCTGCCGCCCGGCGTGACGTATTACTGGCGTATCGATTACGTTGTCGGCAGTGACGTCAGCGCTGGCGACGTCCAATCGTTCGCCGTTCAACTCGTGGCCCCGAGCCAGAGTTCGTTCAGCCTTGGCACGGTTCAGGGCAACCCCACCTATCCGCTTTCGATTGGCCTGACTTCCGCCGTTAACGGCGAGCCATGGAATGCCACCGCCTCCCAGCCATGGCTCACATTTGTGGCCAACACCGGCGTCACGCCCGCGACGTTGCAGGCCGTGATCGATGTCTCACTGCTCACGCCCGGTGCGAACACCGCGGATATCACCATCACCAGCGGCAGCACTTCGTATACAATTCCCGTTACGATGCAGCTCGATGCCCTGGCGATCACGGTAATGAAATCGCGCGCCGGCTCGCCGTTGGTCTACGCGATCAGCGAGGCCGCCGTCACCACCGGCGCATCACGCGCCTACTTGCTCGAGATCAACTCCAACACGGAAACGATCACGCGCGTCATTCGCGTCGGCACCGGCGTGCTGGACTTCGCAGTCCACCCGGGCGACCAACGTGTTTACGTCCCCAACTGGTCGATCGGTAAACTCTACGCGGTCGGCTTCAACAGCTTCACCGTCGACCGCACTTACGACGTTCCAGCCTACGACAGCTACGGCACGGGCGACATTTATCGCCTCTCCGCCGGCGGCCCCGGTCGCCTCGTGGTCGAGCCGATGAACCAGTGGGTCACGGTTTCTATCTTCAACACTCAGACAGGCAAAACCCTAGGCACGACCTATCAACGTCAGGGCGGAGGCGCGCATGATTCCACCGGCCGTTATTACTACCATGGCGATGACAACAGCTCGGGTTCCATGGTCCGCCGCTTCGATACTATCGGCGACATTTTCACCGCCATGACGTCGATCCGCGTCAGCAGCGTTAATTACTACGGTTCGCGCACCGTCGTCATGGCCGAAGATGGCTCACGCGTTTTCTGGAACGGTTCGGTGTTCGATCCCGCTCTGACCGAGCTCTGGACCATCACGGCGGAGATTTTTGCCACCAACCAAACGGGCCGCTTCGGCTTCGGTGAGACCAAAATCTACGACACGACCGCCAAGCAGCTTATCCTCGGTATGCCGGTCACGACCAAGGTCAGTGCGTTCAACACGGTGAGCGATAAACTCGTTGTCCCGCTCACTGGCGCGGTCGGCTTTTACCCGCTGAACAACGGCACCACCCTCCCCGCCCCGGTGCTCTCCGCCGGCACAATTACCACCAGCTCGGCTGCTTTTACCTGGATCGAGAACTCCCTCGAAACCGGCTTCACGTTGCAACGCCGTCTGACGACGCAAACCGACTGGACCGACGTCACCTCCGCCATCGCGCAAAATGCCGTCGCCTACACCGCGACCGGCCTCACCGCTGCGACGACCTATGAGTTCCGCCTCAAAGCACAGGCCACCAACGTCAGCTCGCCATGGAGTAACGTTGTCACCGTCGCCATCCCGCAGATCCCGTTGCCCGTGCCCACCACGCCGACTGCTTCGTCCGTCACGGCAGCCAGCGCGACCCTCGCCTGGTCAATCTCCGGCACCGGTTACGACAAGATCCTCGTTGAACGCTCCGCCAACGGTGTCGACGGCTGGACCACGCTCACGGAATTGTCCGCCAGCGCCCGCTCCTACACCGACACCAGCCTGCAACCGTCGACAACCTACTACTATCGCATCGTCACCGCCACGAGCGACCGCCGCTCCACGGTTTCGGCCACGCGCACGGTCACGACCACTGCTTACACCGCACCCGTTTCACCGACGTCCATCTCCGTCGTGACCCCTGCCTCCGGCGAAGTCCGGGTGGCGTGGAGTTCCTTGACCGGTGTCACCGGCCACATCGTCGAGCGACGCGTTGAAGGCAGCAGCACTTGGACGCAAATCGCGAACCTGCCGGTTGCCACCTCCTCCCTCACCGACAGCAACCTCACGCTCGGCGTTCGCTATTACTACCGCCTCACCGCCTACAACGAATTCGCCACCGCGACTCCATCCGTGGAAGTCTCCGCTGTGGCAACTTCGTTCACCGACGTCTTCTTCGACGACTTCACCGTCGGCTACAGCCCCACGCTCTGGCGCTCGATCACCGGTGGATTAGTTCTCAATGGTGGCCAAGGCTTCGACGGCTCCTCGGTGCTTTGGTTCGGCCCCACCACCACACGCATCGCGGCCACCAAACCGGTTGACGTGCGCGATGGCGGCTGGATCGAATTCAAATTCCGCGCAGGCAACTCCTCCGTCGACGGAACGACTTACTGGGAAAATTCCGAGCCCGGCGAAAACGTTGTGCTCGAATACTCGGTAAACGAAGTGACCTGGACACCGCTTCAGACATCGCCCTCCTACTATCCGTTCGCATCCAACTGGACCATCTACCGCATCGCCATACCCGTCGGCGCGCGCACCCCGGCCACGGCCTTCCGCTGGCGTCAATCGATCAACAGCGGTGCCGGCACTGACGCCTGGGCCCTCGACAACGTCCGCATTCAGAGCGCCATGTCTCCGCCCGTCGCGCCTGACTTCATCTCTGCATCCACGATCGCCGACACCCGTGTTGCAATCATCTGGTTCGGGGCCCAACGCGCGACAAGTTACCTCATCGAACGATCCTCCGATGGCACGAACTGGACGACCGCCGGCACTCAGCTCGCAAGTTCGGCTTACTTCACCGACACCGGCCTCTCCGCTTCGACTTGGTATGCCTATCGCGTCAAATCCGTGAACGCAGCCGGCACTTCCGCCCCGACTTCGCTCGCGTGGGTGCGCACTTACGCGCAGATGGAATACTGGCGCCTTAATAACTTCGGCTCCATCAGCAAGGAAGGCCGCGCCGCCAGCCTTTACAAAGAGGAAGGCCACATCACCAACCTCGAGAAATTCGCCTTCAACGTGCCTATCGCTGCCGCAGCTCCGGCTCACGAAATCGGCACCGACAACGGCGGCGTTCCGACCATCTGGATGGATTCCGAAAATGGTCGCCTCCAGGTTGAATTCCTCCGCCGCAAAGCCAGCACCAACCCGAGCGTCACCTACCAAGTCGAATACTCCAGCGACCTCGTGAACTGGCAGGCCGGCGGCACCCTTCTCGATCAGACCGCGGTCGATTCGATCTGGGAACGCGTTCGCTTCCAAGACACTCAGACTGCTACCGAAACCAACGCCCGCCGCTTCGCCCGAGTCCGTGTTGTGCTGACCGAATAAAGCCTTCGCCATCAAACCCAAAGCCCCGCGGTCCGAAAAGACGCGGGGCTTTTCGTGCAATAATCAGGACATCAACTGGAAGATCCAAAAGGCAGGAGTCTGCTTGCGGCGATGGTTCTCTCTCCCGTTTCGCTCAACTTTGCCGGAACCGCGCTCCGCGCTACTCAGGTCATTTTGCGCAACACCCAGTCCGCCACCGTGCCGCCGGCCGGACGTCGTAAGAGTGCACGGAGTTTCTCCGCCTGAGCCTGCGTGGTGATGAGACGGTCAATGTTGCGCAGGCACGCGTCCAACTCCGCCGCGAGTGCCTTCGGTGTGGCCGCGCCTTGAATATACTCGGGATACATCGGCTCTTTAAGCAGCAGGTTCGCGATGCCCAGATACGGCACCTTTACGAGCATGCGGCCCATGATGTAAGTGAGCGGATTGGCCCGATACACGACCGCGCCCGGAATCGCCGCGAGCGAACAATGCATCGACATCGTGCCGCTCGAAGTGAGCACGGCCGAGGCCGCCACCGGCGAACCCGTGGGCAACAGCTTCACATTGGCCGGAGGATTCGCCGCGAGCAGCACGTCTTTGATGAGCTCACTCGGATACAGCACGACCGCGTCGCGTTTTCCGTAGGCCGCATGGCCCGCGAGCAGCAGAGGAAAAATCCGCCCGACCGCCTGTTTGCGACTGCCCGGCAGCAAAAGGATCGGAGCCGACGGATCGTAGCAAACCGGAGCCTCGTGATCGTCATCGAGAAACGGATGTCCGACGAATTCCACCGGCAGCGAAGTATCCCCATAACACTCGACCTCGAAGGGGAAAATCACCGCGAGCGCATCCAGATCGCGCGCCATCGTGAAACGACGCTTCGCTTTCCATGCCCAGATTTGCGGCGAGATGTAGTAGAGAATCTTGATGGTTCCGCCGCCCTTCACCGAAAGACCGCGTTCACGCAGGGCCTTCGCCAGACGCAGGTTCAAACCGGGATAATCCACGAAGCAGATCGCCCGTGGTTTGTGCTCCGCGATCCAGCGCAGCATCTCTTCGAAGAGTGCTTTGAAGAACGGATAGTTTTTCAACACCTCGACAAACCCAACGACGGACGAGGCCGTCATGTCGTGCAGCACCTGCGCGCCGGCCTTGGCCAATTCGGGACCGCCGAGCGCGACGACCGAAAGTCCCGGCTTCTGCGCATGCAACTCGCGCACCATGGTGGCG
This sequence comes from Rariglobus hedericola, assembly GCF_007559335.1. Taxonomy (NCBI): domain Bacteria; kingdom Pseudomonadati; phylum Verrucomicrobiota; class Opitutia; order Opitutales; family Opitutaceae; genus Rariglobus; species Rariglobus hedericola. The sequence continues at coordinate 33,661 of NZ_VMBG01000001.1, read as the reverse complement.
GCATGTTGGTCACCCGAGTGCTCACCCGCGATCACCAGCAAATCCACACGACCCTTCGCAGGCGGCGGCAGATGGAATGGTTCAGCAGTGCTCATCGCTCAAACGTCGCTCACTTACGCGCGGCCTTGATCTGTTCGGTGATCTGAATGGCCACTTCCAGCGCGGTTTTGCCCAGCGCCGCGCCGACCTTCGGCTGCTTCAATTCGGCGACGCTTTCAGTGAAATGCTGCAACTCCAGTTTTAGCGGCTCGTCCTTCTCGATCGGAATTTCTTGCACCGGAATCGAGCTGGAGTCACCGGCTTTCGCCAGACCCACTTTGAGTTTCACTCCGTAGGCGATGAGATCGTTCTTCTTCACCAGATGTCCCTTCTGGTTCATGAAATCGAGCGACAGGTAGGCGTTGTCCTGGAAGATGCGGATCTCGCGATTCTTCTTAATGCTCATGCGGCTCGCGCTGAGATTCGCCACGCAGCCGCTTTCAAATTCGATGCGCGCATTGGCGATGTCCTCGGTCTTCGAAAGCACGCTAATGCCCACGCTGTCGATTTTACGGATCGGGGACTTTGCCAAGGCGAGCACGATGCCGATGTCATGGATCATCAAATCCAAGACCACGCCGACCTCGGTGCCACGTGGCGTGTAAGGCGCGAGACGCTCCGCCGTGATGTAGCCGGGACGGTCGATGTGTTTCTCCATGAAACTCATCACCGGGTTAAAGTGTTCGATGTGCCCCACCTGCACGATGCAGTTGTTCGCCTGCGCGGCGGCGAGCACGCGCTCGGCTTCCTCCAACGTGGCGGTGATGGGTTTTTCGATCAGCAGATGGCACTTTTGTGCGAGCAGCGGCAGCGCGACCTGTTCATGTTTATCCGTGGGAACGACGACCGAGACGGCATCACACGCCGCACCGAGCTCTTCAATCGTGGCGAAACGATGACAGTTGTGCCGCGCGCAAATCTCCTTCGCCCGTTCGTCGTTCGCCTCGAAGATGCCCATGAACTCGACGTTGGGCAGCGCCGCGTAGATGCGCGCGTGATGCTGGCCAAGCGAGCCGACACCGATCACGCCGCACTTCACCTTGGGTTTGGGAGAGGAAAAAAAGCTCACGAGTAAACGGGGTTAAAAACAGGATTATTGCAGCACGCCGTCGCGCATAAAAACCGTGCGCGAGGCGCGGGCGGCGTGGACTGCATTGTGGGTCACCAGAACGAGCGCGATGCGTTGTTCGGCGCACAAGCCGAGCAACAGGTCGATGATCGAGTCACCGGTCTTCTCGTCGAGATTACCCGTGGGTTCATCGGCGAGGATCAGTCGCGGAGAGTTCATCAAGGCGCGCGCCACGGCTACGCGCTGGCGCTCGCCGCCGGAGAGCTGCGACGGCAGATGATGCGCGCGATCCGCCAGGCCAACGCGGGCGAGCAGGTCTTGCGCGCGCTTCTTTTCGGCAGCGCCGACTTTGCCGAGCATACGGGCCGCCATGAGCACGTTGCCCTGCGCATCGAGCTCGGGAATGAGATAGAACGACTGGAACACCATGCCGAGAAACGCGACGCGACGGCTGGCACCGGTGTCTGTCGAACCGGCCCAGCGCACCTCGCCCTGATCGGGCGCGTCCAAGCCCGCGAGGAGATGAAGCAGTGTCGATTTGCCGGAGCCGGATTCACCGCGGATCGATACGCTCTCGCCGTCATTCACCGAGAGCGTGACGTCGCGCAGCACCTCCAGACGGCGTTCGCCGCTGAGGTAGGTTTTATGCAGGCCGGAGGCCGAAAGAATAATGTCACTCATTGCGCAAGGCCTCCACAGGTTTGAGACGCGACGCGCGCCAGGCGGGGAAAATACCGGCCAGCGTCGCAATCACGACCGTTCCCACAATGATCACCACGAGATCGGATGATTCGATGTGAGCGGGAACTTTGCTGAACTGATAAAAGCGCTCCAGCGTTTCCTGGCTGCCGGTGAGTTTCGTGAACAACTCCAGAATGTTGTTACGTTGATTCAGGAAAACGAAACCCGCGACGAGTCCGCACGCGGTGCCGAGCACGCCGATAAAGAAACCTTGCACGCAAAAACACGCGGCGATCTCACGTGGACGCGCGCCCAACGCCCCGAGCAAGCCGATCTCGCGAGTCTTGCGGACGACCGTCGTGAGCAGCGAGCTCGTGATCGAGAACGAGGCCACGAGGATGATGAAGAGCAGCAGAATCGAGACGAGGTGCTTCTCCATTTGGAGCACGAAGAGGAACTCCGCATTGGCATCCATCCATGAGCGGGCGACCATCTCGGGCTGCTTGGGCAACGCGGCGTTGATGCGTTTAGCCATCAGGTCGGCATCGAGGCCGTCGGCGATCTTGATGTTAATACCATGAACCGCTTCGCCGAGGCCGTAGAGATCCTGCATGCGGCGGAGCGTCACGAGGACGGTGTTGCTGTCGAGCTGCTGGTGGCCGATCTCGAAGATGCCCACGATCACGAGTTCGCGGGGCAGAAACACTTCGTCCTTTTTCAGGCGCTCAAGGAGCAAGGGCGACGAGATCGTGACCTTGCCGCCGATTTGCACACCAAGCGTGTAAGCGAGCTGCGAACTGAGAATCACGGTGTCGTCATCCAGTTCGTCCAGCGAGCCGACGCGGATGAACCGGTTGAGCGGAATCACGTCGTTCACGCGGTTTACATCGACGCCCATGATCGCGGGGAACGCCTGCTTGCGCCCGTATTCGAGCATGCCCACGCCCTCGGCAAACGGCGTCACTCCAACGACGCCGGGGACTTTGGAAACCGTGGCGAGGACAGGCCCCGATTGACCGATGAGCTCACGGGCTCGAATCTGCACATCGCCCTGGGTATCAATGATCATGCGGCGGATTTCGTAGCCGAAACCGCCCATCACGCTGTTCGTCACAACCAAGGTCGCCACGCCCAGCGCCACACCGAGGATCGAGATCGCCGTGAAAAACGACAATCGTTTCCCGGTCGGGAAGAGCTGCTTCAAGGCGAGATAGAGATACCAAGGCATGTCGTTAGTCGCAGGGATCAAGTTTCCCGGCCGGTCATCGCGCAAGACAAGAAACCATGCTTAACGACAACCTTGATAACGGGCCGTGACCGCTGCCCTTGGATGGCCAGTCAAGGCTTGACGATAAGATAGCCTGAATAAATCTACCGATATCGATGAAAAAACTATCCTTCCTGATTTTGATCGCAGTCAGCGCTTTCTTCACCACGGCCAGTTTTGCTTCCTTGCCTACTAAGGTGAAGAACTTTGAAAGACTTAGAGATGAGCTGAGTGAGCTGCCAAAAAACTCGGGCCCCAACAAAATAAGTAGCATCGTTACCAAGCTCGCTAAACTTGAGCCTAAAGAATCCGCGACATATTACAAAACGGGAATCAGTAAACTAGCGGCCACCCCTCCCAGCAAAATCGCCGCAAATCAACTCGCGTTAAGGGTTACTAAAATTGTCAAGAAGAGCGGTCTCATTGCAGCTGAAATCTCAAAGATCAATCAATCGATCGTCTCCGATAATACTGAATTTCAGAAAAAAACCTATAACGCAGATATCGATGGCCCTCTCGAGAAAGATATTACTGAAGAGGAAGGCGAACAAGCGTCCCAAACCAGCACTCCTGCTCAAGACATGCCCGATAATACGGTTCGGCAAAGCCCCAGCAGCCAACCGTAATTTTAATCCCTCCTTTATAAAAAGCGCACCTTCACCGGTGCGCTTTTTTTATGTCTGTCTGGCTGTGTTGCGATTCAGTTCAAGACCGGCCTTACAGACCCGCTCGCCCTGACAGACGTCGGGTCTTCCGCGGTTACATTACTTCGCTTCCGACGGACGCAGCTGCGGATAAAGAATCACGTCACGGATGCTCTCCGCGCCCGTGAGCAAAATACACAGGCGGTCGATGCCGATGCCCATGCCACCTGCGGGCGGCATGCCGTGCTCGAGCGCGAGCAGGAAATCCTGGTCGATGTTCTGCTGCTCGCCACCGGCCTGCGCCTCAAACATCGCGCGCTGCACATCAGGATCGTTCTGCTCGGAATAAGCAGGCGCCACTTCCATGCCGCCGATGATCAACTCGAACACATCGATCGTGGACGAATCGTTCTCGGTGATCTTCGCGAGCGGGCACAGCTCCTTGGGCAGATGCGTGACGAACGTCGGCTGAATCAGCTTCGGTTCGATCAGCTTGCCGAAAATTTCGTTGGTGAGTTCGAACTCTTCCCACTTCGGATCTGCGTAGAGGCCGAGCTTTTGCACGCCGGCAACCTTCTCTTCCTTGCTGCGGCTGAACCAATCGGCGTCGCCGGTCTTCTCAATGATGAGATCCTTATACTTCACCTCGCGCCACTGGCCGCCGAAGTCGATCACCTCGCCGCTGGCCGCGTGCGTGATCTGTGAGGTCTTGAGCACGTTGTCGCACAGCGAGCGCAACAAGTCCTGCACCAGCGTCATCATGCCGCGATAGTCACTGTAAGCCTGGTAAACCTCGAGCATGGTGAACTCGGGATTGTGGCGGCGCGAAACACCTTCGTTGCGGAAGTTGCGACCGATTTCGAACACGCGGTCATAACCGCCGACGAGCATGCGCTTCAGATAAAGTTCGAGCGAGATGCGCAGCACGAAGTCCGTGTTGAGCGTGTTGTGATGCGTCTGGAACGGACGCGCCGCCGCGCCGCCGGCGACCGCCTGCAACACCGGCGTCTCGACTTCGAGGAACTGGCGGTCTTCGAGGAAACGACGGATGTGCGACACGATCTTCGAGCGAGTCATCAGGCGGTTGCGCGACTCGGTGTTGACGATGAGATCGAGGTAACGCTGACGGTAAATCTGCTCGGAATCGGTCAGACCGTTCCAGTTATCCGGCAGCGGGCGCAGTGCCTTCGACACGAGCGTGAAAGCATCCACGCGCACGGTGATTTCGCCGGTCTTTGTGAGGAAGAGCGTGCCGGTCACACCAAGAATGTCGCCGAGATCGAGGCCCTTCTTGAAAAACAGATAACGCTCTTCGCCGAGCACGTCCTTGCGGAAGTAAAGTTGGATGATGCCCTGTTGATCCTGAATCTTCACAAACGAGCTGCCGCCCTGCACGCGGAATGTCACCAAGCGTCCCGCGACGGTCACGGTCGTGACGTTGTCCTGTCCCTCGACATAGAGAGCCTTGGCGTCCTGCGAGAAATGCGTGGTCGCGACATTGGCGCGAAATGGATCGAAACCGGCGGCACGCATATCAGCCAACTTGCCGCGGCGCACCGCATGTTGGTCGTGGGAAATATCAGTCGAAGGAGTCTCGCTCATGGGAATCGGAAACCGTGGCCCGCCCCGCAGACCTGCGCAAATGCAAAAACCCTGATCACCCCAAGCCGGCTCATCGGGGATTTCCTTGATAAGGCAAACCGGATGTCTTCTCAGGGGAAGAACTTGCCGCGAGCGAGAGCCGGTTCATCTTGAATTCCGTGCTGCCTGATCTTATCGGCCCCATTTTTGCCAGCGCCGGCCTTGGCGCGTTAATCGGTTTAATCCGCCAATGGAGCGAACAGGTTGAAAAAGAGAATAAGCCTGATTTCGGCGGCGTGCGCACGCACACGCTCTGGGCGATCCTCGGGTGCATCTCGGCGGAAGTGTCCCGTGACTTTTTGCCGCTGGCGTTTCCCTTGGTGATCGTGGCGGTGGCCGCGCACCTCATCGCAGCCGGTTGGAACACGGCTCAAGCCAACGGCCCGGGCAGCACGTCGTTTGCCGCGTCGTTGCTCACTTTGTTCATCGGCGCGCTGGTCGCATGGGATCAACTGCAGGTCGCGATCGTTGTCGGCGCGCTGACGATGGTGTTGATCGGACTCAAGCAACCGATCCACGAATGGACCAAAGCCTTCACCCCCGCGGACATTCGCGGAACGCTTCAATTCGTCGCGATCACCGGCGTGATTCTGCCCTTGGTGCCGGACAAGGACTACGGACCGTTTGGCGGATTTAATCCCTTTTCGACCTGGATGATGGTCGTATTGATTTCCGGACTCGGTTTCGGCGGCTACGTCGCGATGCGGCTGCTGGGTTCGCGCGCGGGAATTTTGGTAACGAGTTTGCTGGGCGGCCTGGCCTCCAGCACCGCGCTCACGCTTTCATTCAGCAAATGCAGCAAGTCGCAGCCGCGGTTGTCCTCAGAATATGCGCTGGCGGTGATCATCGCCTCCACCGTGATGTTGCCGCGCGTGGTGATTTTGGTCGGACTCGTGAATCCGCAACTCGCCTGGAAACTGGTGCCCGCGTTTCTGGTGACCGCATTGCCTGCCGGACTCTACGCGATCTGGTATTATTGTTTCCAGAAACGCACGAAGCATAAACTCAGCGAACCGCCCGCGCTGAAAAACCCTCTGAGCCTTTTCACCGCGATCAAGTTCGCGGCGCTTTACGCAGCGGTGGCCTTCCTCGTGAAAGCCGCGACCGCGCTCGACTGGCAGGCTGGCGTCTTGCCGCTGAGTTTCATCTCAGGCCTCACCGACACGATAGCGATTTCGCTTTCGATGGCCGACGGACAACACGCCGGCGAGCTGGACATGTCGCTCGCCGCCAAGGCCGTCATCATCGCAACCGCCGCAAACTCTCTTCTGAAAGCCGCGCTCGCGGTCGGTCTTGGTTCGCCCGCCCTCAAAACACAGGTCGCCCTCATTCTCGGCCTCACCGCCGCAACCGGCGCAGCCACGCTGCTTTTCGTCTAAGGCGATTGCGCGCCGGCTGCATCCGTGTCTTCCTTTGGGGCTTCCGCCCATGCCCTCTCTCACGACCACACCGCCCGTCTCCGTCCTCGACTGGGGCCGCACGCGTTACGAGGCCGCATGGAAAGCCCAAGACGCTCTCGTCGCGCAACGCATCGCCCGCGAGATCGGCGACACCCTCGTTTTCACTGAACACGAACCCGTTTACTCGGTCGGCCTCCGCAGCGGCGCTGCGGATAACCTCGTGTGGGATCCCGAACACCTCGCCCGCGAAGGCATCGAGGTCGTCAAAACCAACCGCGGCGGCGACATCACCTACCACGGCCCCGGCCAGATCGTCGGCTACCCGATCATCGACCTCTCCCCACATAAAGACCTTCACGAATACCTGCGCCTCCTCGAACAGGTCATGATCAACACCGTCGGCACCTTCGGCCTCACCGCCACGCGCCGCGAGGGCAAGACCGGCATCTGGGTCGGCACTCGCAAAGTCGCCGCCATCGGCGTCGCCATCCGCCGCTGGGTCGCCTACCACGGCTTCGCCCTCAACGTGAACGCCAACCTCGCTCATTTCCAAGGCATCGTCCCCTGCGGCATCAGCGCGACCGAGGGCACCGTTACTTCATTACAGGCCGAATTAGGCCGCGAACTGGATATGGCCGCCGTGAAAAACGTGCTCGCGATTGAGTTCCGCGAGCTGTTACCCAAGTTCCTTGCTCCCTCCGATGGACACCACGCGTAAACCTTCCTGGCTCCGTGCCAAACTGCCCAGCGGCCCCGGCTACCAGGCCGTGCGCAAGCTCGTGGACGACCACAAGCTCCACACCGTCTGCCAGAGCGCGCAGTGCCCCAACCTCGGCGAATGCTGGTCCCGCGGCACCGCCACCGTGATGATCCTCGGCAACATCTGCACGCGCTCCTGCAACTTTTGCGCGATCCAGACCGGCCGCCCCACCGAACTCGACCTCGGCGAGCCCGCCCGCGTCGCCGACGCCGTGGCCAAGATGAATCTCAAGCACTGCGTCATCACCTCCGTCGCCCGCGACGAGTTGAAAGACGGAGGCGCCTCCGTCTGGGCCGCCACCATCCGCGCCGTCCGCCATGCCAACCCCACGACCGCCATCGAGGTCCTCACCCCCGACTGGAAGGGCAACACCGCCCTCCTCGACCTCGTCCTCGACGCCAAGCCCGACATTTTTAATCACAACCTCGAGACCGTCGAACGCCTCCAAAAACCCGTCCGCGTCCAGGCCCGCTACGACCGCTCGCGCTCCATTCTCCAGCACGCCAAGTCCCGTGGTTTCACTACCAAGACCGGCATCATGCTCGGTCTCGGCGAGCGCGAAGAGGAGATCGAGCAAACCCTCCGCGACATCGCGGCCGACAAGACCGACATCGTCACCATCGGCCAATACCTCCAGCCCACCCCGCAGCACTGGCCCGTCGCCCGCTGGGTGCACCCAGACGAATTCATCCGCTGGAAAGAATTCGGTCTCGGTCTCGGCATCGGCGTCATCGAGAGCGGTGCCATGATCCGCTCCAGCTACCACGCCGACGAACAGTCCCAGAAATACACCGGAGTCGAGCACCTCAACACGGTGAACGCGCTCGCCGAGGTCTGATACCCCGGCCTCAGATGGATTAACCGCACGGTTCCGGTTTTCTCCGTGCCCTTCGGTATTCAACGTGCTTAACTTCGGGCCATGAAGACCCGTCGCGAAATCGTCGAGAACTGGTTGCCCCGCTACACCGGCGTGCCCATCGACAAGTTTGGCGACTACATCCTCCTCACGAATTTCCAGCATTACGTGAAGCAGTTCGCGAAATGGAATCGCGTGAAAGTTCAGGGCCTCGACAAGCCCATGAGCAGCGCGACCGCCGGCCGCATCACCATCATCAACTTCGGCATGGGCAGCGCCACCGCCGCCACCGTGATGGACCTGCTCAGTGCCATCAAACCCAAGGCCGTGCTTTTCCTCGGCAAATGCGGTGGCATCAAACACCGCGCCGAGGTCGGCGATTTGATCCTCCCGATCGCGGCCATTCGCGGCGAGGGCACGAGTAACGATTATTTCCCTCCCGAGGTTCCCGCGCTCCCGTCGTTCGCGCTGCAGAAAGCCATCTCGACGACCATCCGCGACTACGCCCGCGATTACTGGACGGGCACCGTTTACACCACGAATCGCCGCGTGTGGGAACACGACGCCGAGTTCAAAAAATACCTGAAGAAAATCCACGCCATGGCCATCGACATGGAGACCGCCACGATTTTCATGACGGGCTTTTTCAACGAAACCCCCACCGGCGCGCTCTTGCTCGTGAGCGACCAGCCGATGGTTCCCGACGGAGTCAAAACAGCCGAGAGCGACCTCGCCGTGGACAAAGTTTACGTCGATGACCACCTCAAGATCGGCATCGATTCGCTGAAACAGCTGATCAATCAGGGCCTCACCGTGAAGCACCTGCGGTTCTAACCGAGGCGTGGACGACCGGACGGATTTTTATCGTGCAAACCCCGCCACTTCCGCTGCCTCCCCGGCCGCCCCGACAGAAGGATTGGTTTGATCGCAATCTGCTCTGGCTCATTCCGGCAATCATCCTGTTCGGCATCCTCGCGCTCTGTGGTTTCGGGTTCATGCTGCTGGGGCTTTTCAAAAGCTCGGATGCCTACCAGGGCGCGCTCACCCGTATTCAAACTTCGCCTACCGCCATCGAAGCGCTCGGTTCGCCCATCACCGACAACCTGCTTTTCACGGGCAGCATCCACCTCAACAACTCAGCCGGACACGCTGATCTCCAGATCGGCGTAAAAGGCAACCGGAGCAAAGGCACCGCCTACGTGATCGCCGACCGCTCGCGCGGCCAGTGGCATTTCACCCAGATCATTGTCGTCCTTCACGACTCCGATCAGCGCATCGATCTTTCCGATCCGGAAAAACCCAAACTAGACCAACCGTTGGAAAGGTAGGTTGGTCGGAGCTTCAAGAGCCGCTCCGGTGTTTTGTTACGGACAATTTCACCGCGCATTCAACCGCAGTTATTAATCACGGCGCCACTTCGAACCAGAAGGGCGCGAACACCTCGCGACCGGCCAGTTTCACCTGCGCCCAGATCACATACACGCCGGGATTCGGAATTGTGATTTTGAACGTGAGCTTCGGATGCTTCTCATCCGGAGGCGGCGTCAGCGAAATCTCGTTCGGATGCAAATGCGCGAAACCACTGTGCCCTTGATCAAACGCCACCAAGTGCGCGTAAGCATCCATCACCGGTTCCATCGGCACAACGCCACCATCCGGACGGGTCACCGTGAATGTGAGATCAGCCACTTTTCCGGCATGAATCGGCGCGGCCGGCGTGAGCTTGAACTGATAGCCTTCCACCTCGGCATCCCACGAAAGGATGTTCATGTTGACGGCAACCTCACCCGTCACCGGCAGATCCGCGCCGGCATACAGACTGCGCGCAGTCGGCACCGGCACGAAGTCGGCAAACACCCGGTAGGTTCCCGCGAGACGCGGCGTGAACGAGAACGACCAGTCGCCATCTTTCGCGGCCGGCTCGGGATGAATGTGCTGGTAATCGCGCAACGTCGGATCGACCACGAGCAGATGCAGTTTGCGCGTATGCTGCACGAGCACGTCGGCCGGCCCCACCGCTTTTCCCGTCATCGTGACGAGCGTAAGCGTGAGCTTCGATTCACGTCCGGGCACGGCGGGAAGTTCGCCCTGCAACGTCATCGTCACCGGTGAACGCGCGGTGGTGACGGCGACAAATTGCGGATTCGACGGATCGCACAGTTCAACCATGCCCTTGCCGCGCGTATCGAAATCCACCTGGTGGAGATTCGTGCCGGTCGGCAGCGCCCGAAACCCCACATAGACCGCAATCGCTCCCACGGTCAGTAACACGATCTGTAAACGTTGTCTGCTCACGGGGTGGATTTTTTCATTTTCTTCACGAACTCTTCGGGCGACCACTGGCTGCCATCGGTGCGCCAGATGATTTTGCCCTGCGCATCAATGAGCAGCGTCGAAACAGTGTGCTTGAGGATGCTGCCATCGAAATCGGCCAGCACACCAAACTGCGTGAGCAAATCTTTAATGGCGCCTTCGGGCCCGGTGAGGAACGAGAAGTTGGTCGTATCGATGCCGCGCTGTTTCGCGTAGGTGAGCAACACACCCGGCGTGTCGTATTCGGGGTCGAGCGTGATCGATACAAACTCGATGTCCGCCACGCCGGCTTCTTTCGCTTTGCGTTGCGCGACCATCATGTTGGCGGTGGCGAGCGGGCACATCTGCGCGACTTGGCAGCGCGTGAAAATGAAATTCAACATGACCTGCTTCCCGCGAAACCTGGCGGCCGAAACGACCTTGCCCGTCTGGTCATAGAGCGCGAAATCAGGCAGGTTCTCCCCCACTTCGCGATAAGCGCGGCGTCCGCGAATCGAGGTGTCCTGGCGCAGCGCACCGCCGGCCGCGCCGACTTGGGCGTCGGCGACGGGGTTGATCGTCCAGATTTTTTCGAGGGCAAACTCCCCATCCTCGCGCACAACAAGTTCCGCGCGGATGCGCTGGCCTTCGCGGGCGTTGGCGACGTCGCCGGCTGTCACGGAAAACTCCATGGTCATCGGCGCCATGAATCCGGGGATCTCGTCGTGCTTGACCAGCAAGGTGAGACGCTCGACGTCGGCCTTGATAATCTCACCCGTAAGCGGATGGCGTTTCGAGTTGGCGACATCGGTGGCGTCGGATTTCGAAGCGGAAGCACCGGGCTTGCAGGCAGGGAGTAAAACGCAAAGCGAGAGAACCGTCATTAGGACGAGCGGGCGCGACAGGGAAGAAACCATATACCTACGGATTCCCCCGAGGAAAAAATTGTCAAAGGCTTTGAGGAGAGTAGTGAATCAGCTTCCGTGCGCCACAACGCGTGCTGATGACTTCGACCATGACCACTTCCCGCACCTCATCCTACAAGCCTGCGCTCGCGTGGTTCGCCGCGCTGGGCGCCGCGTGGGTGTTCGGCGTCGTCACCCTCGGCGCGTTCACCACCAGTATTCACGCCGGCATGGCCTTCCCCGACTGGCCGTTGTCCAACGGCTCGATCAATCCCGAGGGCTGGCTCACCGAGATCGATAAATTCGCCGAGCATTCGCACCGTCTCTTTGGCATGGTCATGGGCCTGTTCGCCATCGGCCTCGTCGTGTGGTTGCAACTGCGCGAAGACCGCAGCTGGTTGCGCAAACTCGGCTGGACCGCCCTCGCGATCGTGATCGTGCAAGGCATCCTCGGCGGCAAACGCGTGCTGCTGGATTCCATCGCGGTGCCCGGTTTCGAAATGTCGCTCGGCCAGATGCTGCGCATTCCGCACGGCATCCTCGCGCAGGTTTATGTGTGCGTGCTCTTCGCGATCGCCGCGGGCCTTTCGCGCGGCTGGATCGAAGCCACCACGGCCCCCGCCGCAACGCGCCCCGACATCGGTTGCAAAATTCGTTTTCTCTCATCGGTCGCGACCCTGCTGGTCTTCGTGCAGTTGATCGTCGCCGCGGTGATGCGTCACAACAACGCCGGCCTCGCGATCCCGACCTTTCCGCTCACGCCCGACGGCGGACTTATTCCGTCGATGTGGGATTTCCGCGTGGCGATTCACTTCGCCCATCGCGGCATGGCGGTCGTGCTCACCGTCGTGCTCTGCTGGCTGGCGATTTTGCTCTGGAAATCACCCGCCGCCGGTCGCGGTTTTAAATATGCCGCCGGCCTGATCGTGGCGTTGCTCACGGGGCAGATCGTGCTCGGCGCCGTCACGGTGCTCACCTACCGCAATCCGTATTACACGACGGCGCATGTGATCGGCGGCGCGTTGATCCTCGCGACGGTTTTCACCGTCACGTGGTGGGCGCATCGCAACGTGATCGAACGCACCGCCTCAACGCCCCTCGCCGCATGACCACCGACGCCACGCTGGAATCCGCCACCGTCACGCCGAAGGCCCGTTTCGGTGATTACCTCGAACTCACCAAACCGCGGCTGAGCATTCTCTCGGTCCTCACCACGCTGGTCGGCTACGCGGCGGCGCGGCCGGGCTGGCATCCGGTGGAATTCTGGGCGCTGGTCATCGGCACGTGCGCGTGCGCCGGTGGCGTCGCCGCGCTCAACCAGTGGATGGAAAGCGACACCGACGCCGTCATGCCGCGCACCGCCGACCGGCCCATTCCCTCGGGCAAAGTCGCCACGGGCTCCGCGTTCATCATCGGCATCGGCCTGTGCGCGGGCGGACTCGGCACGTTGTTCACTTATATGCATGGCTCGGCGGCGTTCTTCGCGTTGCTGACCATTGTTTCCTATCTGGCCATCTACACGCCGTCGAAGCGCTGGTCGCGCTGGTCCACGGAAATAGGCGCGATCGCCGGCGCATTTCCTCCGCTCATCGGCTGGTCGGCGGCGACCGGCGGCGTGACCGCGCTCGGCTGGATCTTGTTCGCCATTCTCTTCCTCTGGCAGATTCCGCACTTCATGGCCATCGCCTGGACCTACCGCAAAGACTACGGCTCGGTGAACTTCCCGATGTTGCCCGTGCGCGATGGCGAAGGCGGCAAGGTCGCCCGCTGGTCCTTCGTCAACGCCGTCGCCCTCGTCATCGTGTGTCTGCTGCCGCAGTGGCTCGAGCTCGCGAGCATCTATTATACGATCGTGACCGTATTACTGGGGCTCTGGTTTCTGGCCAAGGCAGCGGCGTTCCTGCGTCCTGCGAACCGCGACAAGACCGCGCGCTCCCTCTTTTTTATGACCATCGGCTGGCTGCCCCTCCAACTCGGAGCCTTGGTGGCGGACCGCTTTATCTTCAATTGACCCGACCTATCCGACCTGACCACCGCCCGTGACCCTTAACGACATCCCGCCCCTCAACGCCGCGCTCAACGCGCTCGCCACCGTCTTAATGACGGCGGGGTTCATTTTTATCAAATCGGGCAATAAAACCGCCCATCGAGCCTGCATGCTCTCGGCCGGCGGCGTCTCGGCCGTGTTCCTCGTGGGCTATGTCGCGCATAAGATCCTCAAGGGCATGGCCGCCGGCGCCGGCGAAGCGGTTCACACCAAATTCGGCGGCACCGGCGGCATCGCTCTCGTTTATTATGTGATGCTGATCACCCACGTCATCCTCGCGATCAGCATCGCCTACCTCGTGCCCAAGACCTTCTCGCTCGCTATCAAAGGCGATTTTATCCGCCACAAAGCCTGGGCGCGCGTGGTGTTTCCCATCTGGTATTACGTGAGCATCACCGGCGTGCTGGTTTATTTTTTCCTCTATCAGTGGTGGCCCTCCGCCCGCTGAAAACGACCTTCACCTGCGCTACTAAAGCCACACGCCGTGCTTATGCCGTCGCCCACCGACGTTTATGGCTTGAAATGACTCTCCGCTTCCCGACGCTCTCACCGCTTATTCTCCTCCTATCCACCCGCTTGACCAGCGGGCTTATCCGCCTTTTCGGACAAATGACCTTACCGTCTCTTTCCCACCTGATTAAACCCCGCGCCCTTTCCTGCGCGGCCGTAGCTGCCATGCCTTTATTCCTGGGCGGTTGGTTCAACTGGCTCACCGGCCCCCAATCGACCTTCGATACCCACGGTCCCGTGGCCAAGTCGCAGCTCGACGTTTTCTACGTCACGCTCTGGGTCACCGGCATCACCTTCGTCATCGTCGCCGCCATCATGGCCTACGCCATGTTGAAGTTCCGCGCCCGCAAGACCGATGATCCCAAGGCCGCCATCCCTCACCAGGGCCATGGCAACCCTCTCATCGAACTCAGCTTGATCGGTCTCTCCGTTCTCGCCCTCGTCTTCATCGCCGTCCCCACGCTCAAGGCCATCTGGTATACCTACGATGTCCCCGCCGACCAAAAGGAAACCGCCTACGAGGTCACCGCGACCGGTCTCCAGTGGTGGTTCAAGTTTGAATACCCGAAGGAGCAGATCGACGGCGCGGGCAACCTCGTCACCGCCAACGAACTCATCATCCCCGCCGGCCGTCCCGTGCGCGTCAACCTCCGCACCGCCGACGTCATCCACGCCTTCTGGGTTCCGAAACTCGCCGGCAAGGTCGATATGATGCCGAACCGCGGCAACCACCTTTGGTTGCAGGCCGACCAGCCCGGCTACTTCTGGGGCCAGTGCGCCGAGTATTGCGGCGAATCCCATGCTGTCATGCGTTTCCGCGTGATCGCCCTCAACGAAACCGATTTCGCCGCCTGGCTTGCCCACCAGAAGTCCGCCGCCCGCACCGTCGCCGCCGACGCCAAACTCGACGGTCCCGTCGCAGCCCCCTACGAATTCTCGAACCCCGGCCGCAACGCCCCCGGTTACTCCAAGGAATTTGACAGCGCCCCGTTTGTCGCCTGGCAGAACCAGCAGAAGATCGAGGCCGGCGAAGACCCCGTTCTCATCGCCCAAGGTCGCAAGCTCTTCCAGGAAAAGTCCTGCGCCGGCTGCCACACTGTCCGCGGTCATGAAGGCGTGGGCACCACCGCTCCCGACCTCACTCACCTCGGCGCCCGCACCACCGTTGCCGCCGGTCTCTTGGAAAACACCAAGGCCAATCTTCACCGCTGGATCGCCCACCCGAACGAGGTCAAACCCGGCAACAAGATGTATGTCGGCGTCCCCACCGGTCCTTCCATCATGACCGGCTACCTGGAGATCGACAAAGCTACCGGTGCCACCGTCAAGGAACACATCACGGTGAACGACGCCGAGGCCCGCGCCCTCGTCGCCTACCTGCACAGCCTCAAGTAATTTTCCCGCCACTTTCCGACCTATCTGACCGCCACCATGTCCGCCCACGATACCACCGCCACGGAGAAACGCTCCTGGCTCCTCACCCGCCCGACTGCCAAGACCGGCATCGTCAGCTGGCTCACCACCGTCGACCACAAGAAGATCGGCCTGCTTTACGGCATGTCCGCCTTGTTCTTCTTCCTCGTCGGAGGTTTCGAGGCGCTGCTCATCCGCGTGCAGCTCGCGATCCCGAACAACACGTTCATCTCGCACCAGCTCTACAACGAGCTGTTCACGATGCACGCGACCACGATGATCTTCCTCGCGGTCATGCCCCTCTCGGCGGCGTTCTTTAATTACATGATGCCGCTCCAGATCGGCGCGCGTGACGTCGCCTTCCCGCGACTCAATGGCTTCGCCTTCTGGGTCTTCCTCGCCGGCGCGATCATCCTCAACATCGGCTGGTTCGTGAAATCCGGCGCGCCCGACTCCGGCTGGTTCGGCTACGCCCCGCTCACTTCGAAGGCCTACTCCAACCAATTCGCCACCGACATGTCCACCGACCTCTGGGTCATGGGCCTGCAGATCCTCGGTGTCTCCTCGGTCGTCGGCTCGCTGAACTTCATCGTCACGATCATCAATATGCGCGCGCCCGGCATGACCATGATGCGCCTGCCGGTGTTCACCTGGATGACGCTCGTCACCGCCTTCCTCATCATCCTCTCCTTCCCCGCGATCACCATCGCCTTGGTCGAGCTCATGATGGACCGCTCCTTCGGCACTTCCTTCTTCGATGTTTCCAACGGCGGTCTGCCCATTCTCTGGCAGCACCTTTTCTGGATCTTCGGTCACCCCGAGGTTTACATTTTGATCCTCCCGGCGATGGGCATCGTCTCGGAAATCCTCCCGACCTTCTCTAAGAAGCCCCTGTTCGGTTACCCGATCATCGTGTTCTCCGGCGCGACCATCGGCTTCCTCGGTTTCGGCGTGTGGTCCCACCATATGTTCACCACCGGCATGGGCACCGTCGCCACCGCCGCGTTCTCCCTCATGACCATGGCCATCGCCGTCCCCACGGGCGTCAAGATGTTCAACTGGATCGGCACCATCTGGGGCGGTCACATCCAGATGCGCACCCCGATGCTGTTCGCACTCGGCTTCATGTGGATGTTCATGATGGGCGGTTTCTCCGGCGTGATGCACTCCGCCGCTCCGGCCGACGCCCAGCAGCAGGACAGCTACTTCGTCGTCGCCCACTTCCACTACGTGCTCATCGGCGGTTCGATCTTCGCGCTCCTCGCCGGTATCCACTACTGGTTCCCGCTCATCTTCGGCCGCAAGGTCTCCGAGTTCTGGGGCAAAACGTCCTTCTGGGTCATTTTCGTCGGCTTCAACACCACGTTCTTCCCGATGCACTTCCTCGGTCTGAACGGCATGCCCCGCCGCACCGCCGTATATGATGGCAACATGGGCTGGAACGACGCCAACCTCATCGCCACCGTCGGCGCCTTCATCCTCGGTATCGGCGTCGCGATTTATTTCGGCGTGATGATCTACACCTACTTCAAAGGTGAGAAGACCAACCCCGATACGTGGGATGCCCGCACGCTGGAATGGGCCGTTCCTTCCACGCCCCCGCCCGAGCACAACTTCGACGTCACGCCCACCGTGCACGCCCGTGACGCCTACTGGTATGAGAAAAACCACCAGGCCGAGATCGCTGCGGAGAAAGCTGCGCACGCCAAGGAAGACGAAGCTCATGGCGGCATCCACATGCCCAGCCAGTCGTGGTTCCCGCTCGTGGCCGCCGTCGGTCTGTTCATCGGCGCCCTCTTCTTCGTGAACCACATCATGATCGGCGCCATCGCCGGCGGCGTGATCATGTTCCTCGGTGTTTACCTCTGGGCCGCCGAAGGCCCCGGTGGCTACCACATCCACCTCGATCACAAAAACGATCACAAGAAACACTGAGCCACCCGGACCCGCTTCACCGCATCCGATCTCTCAGCCCTCAACTCTCAGCTCTCAACTTTTCCCTCAGCAATGAGCAATCACGCGGCCTCCGGGGCCATCGACCACCACCACGATCACACCACGACGACGGGTATTCCTAACAAGAAACTCTTCATGTGGGCGTTCCTCGCGTCGGACTGCATGTTCTTCGGCGCGCTCATTTCGACGCACCTGATCTACCGTCTCCACGAGACGCCGAACCAGCCCGACATCCTCGGCCTGTTCTCCCTCGAGCTCACGTCGTTCTCGACGTTCATCCTGCTCATGTCGTCGCTCCTTATGGCGCTCGCGGTCAACGCCTGCCAAAAGGGTCACGTCCCCGCCACGCGCAAGATGCTCCTCGGCACGATCGTCTTCGGTCTGATCTTCCTGCTGTGCCAGGTGTATGAGTTCAGCCACTTCGTCCATGAGAAGGGCCTCACGCTCTCCAGCAGCATGTTCGGCTCGACGTTCTACACGCTCACCGGCACCCACGGCTGTCACGTTGCCATCGGTGTTCTCTGGCTCGTGCTCATGTATATCCGCACCTTCAAGCCCGCCGACGGCAGCCCGTGGATCCTCAAATCCATAGCCCACCTGGCGGTCTTCGGTATCATCACCGTTGCCTCGATCAAAGCCGTCCTCGGTGGCGTCCACGCCATCCACGAATACGGCGCCACCGCCACGGCCGTCTCCGCCTTTGTTCACCACGAGCTCATCGCCCTGCTCGCCGCCGCCGCCAGTTTTGTCGCCCTCTACTTCTTCGCCCGCTCCTCCAAACCGGTCGAGTTCGGCGAAGCCAACGCCATCGATGTCGAGGGCATGGGCCTTTACTGGCACTTCGTTGACATCGTCTGGATCGTGATCTTCACGGCCGTCTACCTGCTCGAATATCTCTGATCTACATTCCATGAGCGCCTCCACCCATACCGTCGCCCCGGCCGATCACGGCCACCACGAGGAAAGCAAATTCCACATCTTCGTGCAGCTCGCCATGATTCTCGCCGTCATCACTGGCGTTGAGATCGTGCTGATCTACATCCCGCTCGCCAAGTGGCTCATCGTCACGAGCCTCGTCGTCCTCTCCCTCGTGAAGTTCATGCTGGTGATCTTCATCTTCATGCACCTGAAGTGGGACAAATTGTTCTGCACGATTCTGTTTTTCATCGGCCTCGTGCTCGCCGGCGGCACCGTCGGCGCCCTGATCGCGATCTTCTCCGCCAAGGACAGCATCCCGCTCAAAGCCCAGGAAATCTACGCCGAACGCGCCGCCGCCCAATAACCGCGCGCTCCATCCGAAGGCGGCTCGTTTCCCCGAGCCGCCTTTTTTTGCGCCCGCATAGTTCCCCGACTCCGTCCCATGATCGACTGGACCCACTGGCATAACGAACCGCACCTCATCGGCGGGCTCATCCTGCTGGGCTGGCTCTACGCGCTTTTCACCGGCCCCCTCCGCGAACGTATCGCCCCCGGCGTCGCCTACCCGCGCGGCAAAGCGATCCAGTTCTACCTTTCCCTTATCGTCTTCTACCTGGCGGTCGGTTCCCCCCTCGACCAGATCGGCGAACGCTTCCTCTTGAGCGGACACATGGTGCAACACCAGCTCATCATGTATGTGGCCGCCGTATTGTTCCTGCTCGGTCTGCCTTCGTGGCTCGTCTCCACGGTCACCGGCCGCCCCCGCCTGAAACCGGTGATCGGCCTGCTCACGCATCCGCTCATCTGCGGACTCCTCTACATGCTCGTCTATTCGATCTGGCACGCTCCAGCGCTCTACGACTGGGCCCTGCAAAACCGCTGGGTGCACATCGCCGAGCACGTCATGTTCTTTGGCGCCGCGCTCTTTTACTGGTGGCCGATCATCAGCCCTTCACGTGAATTCCCCGCCCGCCCCTACGCTTCGCAGATGCTCTACCTCATCGGCGTGGTCATCGGCATGACCCCCGTCTTCGCCTTCATCGCCTTCTCCAACGACATCCTTTATCCGACTTACGAATACGCGCCGCGCCTCTTCGCCGGTTTCGGTCCGGCCGAGGATCAGTTGCTCGGCTCCGTCATCATGAAAGCCGGCGGCATGGGCGTGACCTTCATCGTTTTCATCATCGCTTTCTATAAGTGGTATCAGGCCTCCGAGCGCCGCGCCGGCAACGCATGACTCGGGAAATTGCCATCATCTTCGTCCTGCTCGCCGCCACGATGGTGAGCTTCATGCGCGAAAAAATCGCGCCTGATATCACCGCTCTCATGCTCTTCGTCGCGATCATCGCGACCGGCCTACTCTCCCCCGTAAAGGCCTTCTCCGTCTTCGCCAACCCCGCCCCCTTCACCGTCGGCGCGATGTTTGTCCTCAGCGCCGCCCTCGTCCGCTGCGGGGCCATCGAGCTGCTCTCGGGCTTCGTGGAGAAATCCGCCCGCTGGTCCTATCCCGTGGTGATGTTCATCCTCGTGATGATCGTCGCGATCGCCTCGGCGTTTATCAACAACACGCCCGTGGTCGTCGTCTTCCTGCCGGTTGTCCTCGGACTCGCGCGCAAGATGAACCTCGCGCCGTCCAAGCTGCTCATCCCGCTTTCCTACGCGGCGGTTCTGGGCGGCACCTGCACCCTCATCGGCACGAGCACCAACCTCGTCGTCAACGGCATCCTCATCTCCAAAAACCTCCCCGCCTTCAGCATGTTCGAGCTGGCCTGGCTCGGCGTGCCCGCGACCCTCATCGGTGCCGTTTACCTCGCCTTCTGCGGCAAACGCCTGCTCCCGACCCGCGAGATGCTCACCTCCATCCTCACCGACGAAGAGCGCCGCGAATATATCACCGAGGCCTTCGTGCAGTCCGGCTCGCCCGCCATCGACAAAACCCTCATCGACGCCGGCCTCACCCGCGCCAAGGGCATCCGCATCATCGAAATCGTCCGCAATGGCGTCGCGCTCTACATCGAGCCGGAAAAGGTCCTCCTCAAAGCCGGCGACCGCATCATCCTCGCGTGCCGACCGCAGGGCATCGCCGCCACCCGCGGTTTTGCCGGCATCGACCTCATCTCCGAGCTCAAACTCGGCATCGAACAGATCGCCGCCCACGAGGGTTCGTTGGTCGAAGCCGTGGTCAACCCCCACTCCGGCATCGTCGGCCACTCCGTGCGTGAGGTGAATTTCCGCCAGCGTTTCCGCATGATCGTCCTCGCCGTGCACCGCAAGGGCCGCAACGTCCGCGAGCGCCTCGACACCCTCCCGCTCGAAGCCGGCGACATCGTCCTCATGATGGGCACCGACCAGGCCATCGACGCCCTCCGCCAGAGCGACGACCTCATGCTCTTCGATCGCGCGCGCGTTCCCGCCACGTCGCAGAACAAAAAGATGCCCATCGTCCTCGGCGTCATCGCCGCCGTGGTCACCACCGCGTCGTTCAACTGGGTGCCTATCGAGGTCGGCGCCCTCGCCGGTTGCGTCATCGTCTGCCTCACCGGCTGCCTCAAGGCCAACGAGGCCTACGCCTCCATCGAGTGGAACATCCTTTTCCTCATCTACGGCATGCTCGCCGCCGGCCTCGCCCTCGAGCAGACCGGTGCCGCGCTCTGGCTGGCCGGCCACGTCGTCGACGGCGTGCAAGCCATCGTGCCCCCCGACCACAAGGCCATCTTCGTCCTCGGCGCGCTCTACCTCGTCACGACGATCCTCACCGAGCTCCTGTCTAACAACGCCGTGGCCGCCCTCATGGTGCCCATCGCCATCGGCATCGCCACGCAGCTCGGCGTCAACATGCAGCCCTTCGTGATGGTCGTCATGTTCTCCGCCTCCGCCGCCTTCGCCACTCCCATCGGCTACCAGACCAACACCTACGTTTACGGCGTCGGCGGTTACCGCTTCTCCGACTTCGTCAAGATCGGCGTCCCGCTCAACTGCCTTTGCTTCGTCACGTCACTGATCGTGGTCCCGCGTATCTGGCCGTTCTAAGGTGTCCGGCGCGGGACCGCCCGCCCGCAACCCTTCACGCTCACAGCGCCTCGTCCGCTTCAAGCACCGCGAACACCGTCTCCAACCCGCGCCCGTTCAAGTGCGCATACGTCGTCGCCAACGCCACCGGCAGACGTTCCGCCATAGGAAACCCAGCCCGCCCCAAATTTACGGCCACGCGGTTCCATTCAGACGTGCGTGCCGCCTGAGTTCTCACGGCAAACCACGCCGCCACCGTCTCATCATCCCCGCCCGCGGCCGCCACCGCGCGCACCTCGTCCGCGGTCAGCTCGAAAAACGCCAGAAACTGCCCATCCACCCCCGATGCGTGCCCAAACCGCGCCGCATAATCCGGCGCCAGTTCACCCGCATTCAAAAGTCGTGCCTTCGCCAGAATACGCGGCAACCACACACAACCCGCCAATTGCTCGCGCGGCGCCGGTAGCTTCATCAGGTCAGGGGCCCGGCCGCCCTTATTTCTTCTTCGATAGATCGATGATCGCCTGCTTCACCAGCGTCGTCACATCATCCACCTGACTCTTGGCATAGATGATCGAATCCGCACTGGAGCTGTCGTAAATCAGCTCATACTTGAGGCCCAACCCGCCGATGATCAGATACAATTCGGCCTTCAACGCAGCATCGATTTTACGCTCCAAGTGGTAGCGATCCATACCGCCCGCCTTCGGCATCGCCGCCCGCAGATCGATGGGCTTGTTACCATCCATCAGCTTCTTCTGCAGCTCGTCCTGATACGCCTTCTCCGTTTTCACCGCGGCATCAAAACGCTCCTTCACCTCCGCATTCTCCGGCTTCGCAAAATAGTATCCGCGCAACTCCTCCTTGATGGCGCCGAAATTAACCGACGCGATATCCGCCGCCGAAACGGCGACCGCAGACAGAGAAAAAACCAAGGAAAGAAGTAACGATTTCATAAAGGGGTTTCATTGCCGACACACGCACTGAGGCGTTCACCACCCTGACTCTCAAGCAGATGGCGTCTAGGATGTTTTCACTTAACCCACAAAACGCTCCTTCCTCAACGCCACCCGCCCGCCACCGCCATTAGTCACCCCGCACCAGTATCAAAGAGCTTCTACCCGACGCAGCGCCTAGGTCTGACTTGCCAACCTTCCTAGGAACATAGAGGTCCTGATACGTGATCAAGATCTACACCAAAAAGACGGTTCGCACTCTGTCCGTTTCCAACCTGCCCAACGAAGATCTGGAGCACGTCCTTTGGATCGATCTGCTGGATCCGACGGCCGACGAAATCAAGGCCGTGGAAAAAATGGAGAAGATCGAGCTGCCCACGCGAAACGAAGCTCAAGAGATCGAAGTCTCCAGCCGCCTATACATCGAAAACAGCACCTTATTCATGACGGCGACGGTCATGGTCAGAGCAGCGAGTCCAGATTCCACGACCACTCCCGTGACGTTCGTATATCGTCCCAACCGGCTCGTGACCCTGCGCTTTGACGATCCCATGCCCTTCAAAGGCTTTGCGGTCCGCTACGAGCGTAGCCCCGAATTATTCCAAACTCCCCAGAAAGTTTTCCTCGGATTGTTTGATGAAGTGGTTGATCGCATCGCAGACATTCTTGAATTTGTCGCCACCGACCTCAACGACCTGTCCACCTTGATATTCATGGGCGAGAGCCGCGACCCGGGCGCCATCAACTACACCGAAATACTGAAGCGTATCGGTCAAAATGGCGCCCGAACGGCCAACGCACGCGAGAGCTTGGTCAGCCTTCAACGCGTGCACGGATTCTTCACCGAAACATGCGGAAATCTTAGCGGTGAACAAGTGGACGAACACTGGCGTATCACCGGCAAGGACGTCATCGCGCTCGCCGATCACGCCAACTTCGTATCGAGCAAAGTGACGTTCATCCTGGACGCGACTTTGGGCCGGGTAAACAGCGACCAGAACACGATCAACAGTCAGCAGAACAAGATCATCAAATTATTCTCCGTGCTCGCGGTGGTGCTGTTGCCCCCGACCTTGGTCGCCAGCATTTACGGCATGAATTTCAAACACATGCCGGAACTGCAATGGACCTGGGGATACCCCCTGTCGCTCGCGCTGATGCTGGTCTCCGCCGTGGTTCCGTATCTGGTATTCAAATACAAACGCTGGCTTTGATTTCCTTTCGTTACCCCGGCGGATTCAAAGCCCGGGCATCTCAATTTCCCCAAAAGCGGACCGATCATCACCGCATTGCAGGAAAAGGCCCGACACCGCTTGACAAAGCCGGCGATTGAAACATCCCTGCCCTCATCTTGAACCCGAACACGCCTCAGAATAATACTTTCTGTGCCCCCCTGCAAAAAGCGGCGGGTTTGGCGTTTTATATCTTCCCGGCTCAGCCCGGGACCACGGGCTAACCGGTCGGCGCGAGCAAATCGCGTCAACAGACCGAAAGCGCGGGGACCGGGCGAAACGATAAATTAACGAGCTTCGACGCGGTCAGATCTTGGCGCGTTCGCGAGCAATCGGATCTGCGCCGTTGCGCAGATCTTCCTGATCAAACTCCCGCCCGGAGGTGTGTCCAGAAACGACCACGTCGTGGGCTCAGCCTACCTTCACATCATGACCATTCTTCACGTTACCGATTTCCATTTTAATAAGCGCTGGTTCGACTGGCTCCCTGACAACGCCCCGGCCCACGATCTCCTCGTGATGTCGGGCGACATGCTCAATCTTTCCGATGCCGCACCGCATCAGAAACAGATCGATTGGGTCTCCGACTGGATCAACGATTACCCTCGCCCGATCAGCGTGTGCAGTGGCAATCACGATCTCGAGTGGGATTCAGAACTCGAGCTCTGGACCCCCGCATATTGGGTTCGCAACCTGGCGAGCGCCAACGTGTGGGTCGACGGACAGCGCGTCACCCTCGACGGGCTTTCACTACTCAACATCAGCTGCACCACCCGCCCGAAGGGAGGCAACGCAGACATTTGGGTCGTCCACGCTCCACCGACCAAAACGTTGGTCGCCACCCGCACGAACAGCCGTGATGCCGGCGACCCCGATTTGGTTGATCCTATCCGCCGTTATAGCCCGCAGGTCGTCCTTTCTGGCCACGTGCACAATCCCGTTCACTGGCACGAACAAAAGGATTCGACGCTTTATCTCAATCCAGGCCGCGATACCGATGCGCGCTTCCCAAATCACATTCTCCTGCAGACCGAAGACATGAGCTGCCAGCTCATCAGCGCCAAAAAGCAGGAATTCTTACCTAGGCCTGCAGTCGTCGAAAACGACTCCATGTCGACAGTCGCCGCCTAGCTTAACACCCACCCCTGCACCCAACGACCTGCGCCCTTCGGCGCAGGAAAGCGGCCGCCTATTTCCCCCAAAAAAACACCATGAACAACACCCCCATCTACATTTCCCACGACGATAATGCCAAGCTACGCCTGCTGCTTTCCGCCGCGCTCTATTCCAATGCCAGCGCCGCACTGGTAAAGCTCAGGGATGAGCTCGACCGCGCGGTGATCATCGATCCCGCCGCCATCCCGGCAGACATCGTCACCATGGAATCTCTAGTCGAATTCGAAGACCTCTCGACGGGCGAAGTGGAAGAATACACGATCACCTTTCCCGAACGGTCCAACGTCGACGAGAAACGTCTCTCCATTCTCACCCCGATCGGCACCGCGCTCATCGGCTGCCGCGAAGGCGATATCCTCACTTGGAATACCCCGGGCGGAGCCCGTGAGTTGAAAATTCGCCGCGTCCTGGCACCGGCCCCAGCCAGTGCGACTCCCGCCCTCCTGTCGGCTATTTCATGGCGCTAATCGCAGCGTCGTCCACGTGCGCACAGGGGCTGCGGCCCTGTGCGCCTATTCTCAACAACGCGGCATCGTCTGCGTGACCTCCTCATGCAATCCCTCAGTCATTTCACTTCATTTTTTCAGGGTTCGAATTTTGGCCCGGCGGCCATTCTGGTCGTCGCGATCCTGACCACGTATTTATTCGCGCGTGGCCCGCGCGCGCCCACCGAATCTCGTCTTACAGCCGCTTCCGCCAAATCATGGGTTACGGTTCGTGTCATACGCTGGGTGGTCATCGGAATTGCGGCACTCGGAGTGCTTCTCGCGATGGGCATCGATCTAAAGGGGTTGTTATCCCTGCTCGGTGCCGTCCTCAGCCTCCTGGCCATCGGCTTTGTGGCGATGTGGAGCATCCTCAGCCACATGCTCGCCTCGGTGTTGATCGTGGCGTTTCGGCCATTTGAGATGAACGACCAGATCGAGATTGTCGGCGACGACCCCATCCTCGGAAAAGTCGTCGAACTGAGCCTCATCTACACAACCTTACGCACTTCCGACGGAGGCCTACTGCGGATTCCGAACAACCTTTTCTTCCAACGGGTGCTCAAGCGTCACGCGCCCTCAACTCCGGCCAAGGAGAACCTTTTGCCGGCGTAACTCCTCAACAAGGCGATGAAACTAAACGCCGCACATGGGCATGGAGCGTAGCATCAGCACGCCCCCATTGCCCAAAGGAACCGAGGGTTTCCCTCAAACGAATCAGCGCGGGCAACCCAATGGCTTAGCCTCCCGCCCCTCAAACAACTTCAAGCCCCATGAACACCCTCTCTCTTCAGCCAACTCCCTTCATTGCAACGATCAATCAGTCCGAAGCGGCCGCCTTATTACGAAGGCTGGTCACAAACCTGCGCGGCTTCGCCTATCGCCGTCGTTATGATCGGACCTGGACGATGGAATGGGTGAGCGACGCGTTCCATCGTGTCACCGGATACGAAGCACACCGCGTCATTAAAAACCAAAGCCTCTCGTTCGCCCACCTGATCCACCCCGAAGACCTTCCCGGTGTCGCGGCACAAATCCAAAGCGCGTTGATGGCGCGACGACGCACCACCGTTACCTATCGAATAATGGCTGCTCATCACGCCGCCGTGACGGTGGAAGATCGCCTCGTTGGCGTATACGACGCTTCCGGCGCCATCATCGCCATCGAAGGCGTCATCGACCACGCGCAGATCTAAACGCCTTGGACCCGAGCCACGCACCCCACTCCCGCTCGCCGAGCTATTCCCGATTTTCAGCCCGTATTCATTAAAACCATGAGCGAGCTCCCACGCATCTTCCTTGGCGCGACCGGTCTCGCCTACCTCTTGGGCCAACTCGGCTAGCACCGAACGGCCAGCCCCCGAGAGGCGCGATGACCGGAAGCGTATTTACCGCCCGCACGGCAATTCCCGTGCGGTGGCGCTGCTGCGCGCTCATCCGAACCCAACCCGTTCAAGCGCCAATTCCCTCTACAACCCAACAAGCTCCCCAAACCGCGTAATCCATAAATATGAATCAAGAATCCAAATCCGTCCTCAGTAACAATAACCTCCGGCGCATGCATGGGTGGGCTCGCGCCATTTACCCCGATGACTGGCAAGACCGCTGCGCAGTCGTCGCCGAATACCTGTCGCAGCAAGATGAAGATACCTTCGCCCTTCTGATCAAAAAGAACTGGCCCGATGTCTTTGCGATTACCGAAAAAGAATGGCCCGAAGCCTTCGCCGGCTGGAAACCAACCGAGCGATCCAGCAACTAAACAGGCCAACCGGGCCTGTCCGCCATCCGGACAGGCCCTTTACTCGTTCGATGCGTCCATACTGATAAAAACGCGCCCCAACCGGCATGATCGTTGCTAATTATCAATAATTTGACTGCTCCGTTTTTTGTATCCGCCTATATTTTAGATAACAGTAAATAAATGTAAGCACACACGGGATCTTCACAGCCAAAAGCCATAACGGCCTCCACCAAGCTCCGGTCCGGCTTTCGATGATATCTGAAATCCCAAAGATCAGAAATGCCACGAAACAAACAACTCCAAGTTTCCGTTTTTCGCCGACGGCTTTGAAACTAAAAACCAAGAAGACGATGGCTATCAAGAGCCATACACCCGCTTCAACCTCATTAAACATCCGGATTATATTTCGCATCGAGTGAAGCAATGGTAGCTAAATAAATAGAAAAGGAGAAGAACAACCAATCCGACCAGCGCCTGTTTACTTCTGTTTCATTCCCCAAATGTTTTAGATCAGACGCAAAAGCTACAACCATTTGCAGCACATGGTTCTGCCTTATGGTCTGGATTTTATTGATCTCTGGGCCGCTCAAAAGCACCAGCAGCATTTGCTACAGGGACTGCTGGGGCTTGGGTGTGAATCTGCTTCTGTTCGCGATCCTTGCCATAAGCACTAACGACATGACTGTCGAACCATCCATCTAGATCGGTATCCATCAACTCTTCCGCGAGGCCACTTCCAATCCAGAAGCGAAGGCGATCAATACGCCCATCCGAATCGATATCGAAAGCAGTCTGCTGATATGCGGCGTTGTGCCATGCCAATCCTTTCGGAACCGAGATAGGCTGCCACACATCAACCCAAGTGTGGCTATTACAGCCGGTCACGCAGAAGAGGATTACTGCGATAGAAAGGGCGACAGAAACACGATTTTTCATTTTTTTACTGAACGCCTTAGTCAGTGATGGCAGCTGTGGTTGCTTGTAACGACTGGTCGACTCAGTGGTTTTTACACTAGAGGGATTCATCTGCCGAGGTTTCGATTCGGCATTTATTTTGTTTCCGTATTTGTCTGATGGCGGTCCAGAGAATGGGTATTGGTGTGCTACCGATTAGGCCCAATGCGAACGGCATGGGAAAGGACCAATAAAGAGGCTGAACATAGTCTTTCTCCCAATGAAGAGTGTGATACCACAACCCAAAGATCCAAACGCCCACTGACGGGAGCAAAATAGTGAGAACTCCCGCTTTGATCCAAACACTCGAGAGCCATGCTTTCATTTTGCCGAACGCTTTAGATCAGACATGACCGCAGCTGGCGCGGGGCGTGCGCAGCACGACACGTGACAGCTGCGGTCATTGTCTGTAAAGACTGGTTGGGCTCCCTTTTCATAATGTTCCGAAAATAGGGCCGGTGTAATCCGGTATCTTCTTTCCTTCTGATTTCTTGGCTTCCTCGAAATAATAATAGAAGTAAAAAGACAGAAATGGCCGGTGTGCCATCGCATCATATGGATCGTCAATAAGTCTAGCCTTCCAAGCTTCATTTCCGCTCGGAATAATTGGGGCGCTAACACGCAATTTAGCGATGGCGGGCGCAGCTCTATTCAGCGTGATAAACACCTCTGGATTAAAATCCTTCTTTTCCGCGAGCAAGATCAAGTATGTCGCCAGATAATTAATATACATTAAGCTTTCCGGCTTTTCCGGTTCTTCCGAAATTTTGTCCGTCAGTGCCTTAATAAATAGGACCGGACTCTTAACGTCTGGTATCGATGGGCCGGTAATGAACTTTGAATTATCGGCCATCAAACTGACGTAACTGAACAAAAAGACTGCTAGATAGCGCATGATTTATTTTTTCCGAATGATAAACGTGAGCCGCGCCAGCTATGGTCGTTGCCCTTAGCGCCCAGTTCGGCTCTGTTGTTTTCTTATTCCACTGAGGGAGGCACTGCAACCCTTTGATTCGGCATGTCGCCCTCTTCTATAAAAGTGTCTATTTGTATTTCGGCTCGCACCACGCGCTGCCCATTTTCGATATCCATGACATAATGCTTTCCCTCCGGATTATCCAGCTTGGTCGAGTGAAATGCCCAGGCCGCAATAAGAGTCCCCTCCTCATCAAAGAAAACTGCCGTAGCTTGAATACTTCCGATCCTTAAATCTGAATTATTTACGAATCGATACCTTAGACTTCCCCCCCGCCCGGTGTCCGAAGAGTCGAAGTAAACGTCGGTGCAACTAAGTTTTGGAAGATATTTAAGCTGGCGAGCAACATAGGCCTTCTCGATACGATTGTCTGAGTAGAGGTAACTGATTTCAATAGGCGGAACAAAAGAATCTATGCCCTCGCCGCCTGTTAAAAAATATCGGCTCTCCCCGGCAGGCACTATGCAACCAGTAACGGTATGCATAAGGCTATTGGCTACACTAGGAAGAGAGACTTTCAAAACCGGAAAAACTAGGGTCTTATCAGAGGTATTTTTAAGAACTCCGCACACACGATAGGAATTAATTCCGTATACTGTGTAGTTTAACATTACAGCGGTATCAGCAACTTCGACGGGAGATTTTCGTAGAAGGCTATAGCTACAGAAAATCAACGCAGTTGATATAATCAACAAATTACGAGTCTTCATTTTTGACGAATATTTGAGGTCAGACACGAATCGCGCCGGCGTGGAATGTGCAGCTCGGAGCACATTCCGTGACAGTGCAGTCCGTTATCTGTAGTGACTGGTTGGGCTCCGTGATTTTCATGTTCGTGAGCGCTCCCAAAGTAGCGCTGATCCCATGTATATAATAATCATCAATAAATGGATGACGGTCACTAATAACGCGCCTTTCTTCGGCGCGCTTCGTATCCAAAAGCGTGCGTAGATTACTCCATAAGCGGCGAACTGGATGGCGTGAAAAATCCATGCGAAATAAAATAGATCCTTTATGTCGCCGATAAGCAAAACGATCCACAGCAAGAAAAAGTAGCAGGCAGGGAATAAAAATACTGAGAATAACCAATCTCCCGACTGCCTAAATGCAGCATCTAGAGCGATGCATATCGCACACGCGATGCATGCGAATATGGCCGTAAGTCCGATTTTAGCTTTTGTCGTCATGCATTTGCCCAACGCTTTAGATCAGACGCGATCTGCGCTGGCTCGGAGCACGATCCGTCACAGTGCAGATCGTTGCCTGTGGCGCTTGGTTCGACTCCGCTTTAATTATAATACTGGGCGCCATAAATTGATATGAGATAGTGGCCGTCTGGCTGTGCCGCTGAATCAATCTTAAAATGCCAGGGATAATCCTTATTAAGCTTCGATGACACAATTTTTTGGATCGGAAATACAGCCTCTTTTGATTCGGAAAAAATGGCTGCTATTTCTGCTCTTTCTTTTTCGCCTCCCAAAATTTCTATCTTCACTTCGTTCCCTGTTAGGCTCGGGAAAGTCTCAAGCCGTGATATTCTTACACTTGCAGGAAAGTCTAGCGTGGTATCACGAAGGGCGGTTTTCACGTCTTGCGGCGTAGGCGAAATGATGACTTTCGGACTTAGGTCGCCACAGCCTGATAAAGCGACCGCTACGACTAAAAGACATATGAGAAAGAGGTTTTTCATTTTGCCGAACGCTTTAAGTCAGACATGACCTTCGCTGGCGCGACGGGTGCGAAGCAGCCGGCGTGACAGCGAAGGTCATTGCCTGTAGTGACTGGTTCGGCTCCGTTTTCATTCTTCGCGCTTGTGTGTATATGCTGCGTAAAGTGATAGCAGCCCCATGAGGATAGACGCAATAATCATGAATAGAACCATAAACGAATCCTTCTTTTTCATATCATCGGGGAATCTGGCGATTCCTAGGATAAGCCCAAGAAGACCACAAACGAGCCATCCGATTAAGAAAGGGTTAGAGCTCATAATTTTATTGCCGAACGTTTTAGATCAGACATGCGGTTTGCTGGCGCGACGGGGTGCGAAGCAGCCGGCGTGACAGCAAACTGCATTGTCTGTAACGACTTGTTAGGCTCCGTTTTCTTTTTCATCTAATAGCTTAATCAAAAGTCTCTCGGCAGGAGATGCGAAAAGGTGCGGACCAAAAACGACGCCTATCAGAAAAACTCCACTTGCTGCCATCATGTAATATGCAACTCGCTGTTTGCATGGGCCTTGTTCTACCAGGGGCTGTCTGTCGATTTTCTTTTTTTCATCATTTCCTAATCGTAGTAATACGAGCAAAGCAATCATCCATAGAATTATAAATACTACGCCTAGGTGGGGCCGTTTAATTTTCCGCCGTGCGGAGGCGATAATCTTTTGTTCTGCTGGCGACATTTCGTTTTGCCTAACGCTTTAGATCAGACATGACCGCAGCTGGCGCGGGGCGTGCGCAGCACGACACGTGACAGCTGTGGTCATTGTCTGTAACGACTGGTTCGGCTTCATTTGATTTTTAGGGTCTGCGGCTGAATGACCGAAGTAACTATAAAGTAAAATTGAGGCTGAAATGGCATCTGGGAGACTTTGCCGTCCACGTCAGGACGCCCAACCCATCTTACAGATTCATATCCTTTCAGGATGCATCGCTCGTTACTTGGTAATACGCAATTATCAAGTAATATGCCCACTGGCTTATCAAGCTTGTGCTCACCAATCGTATCGACCCACAAGCCCTTGCGGTCATGATCTCCTCTGCCGGGTTTCTGACTTATTCCTTCGATAGTGAGCGGGCTACCAATATAATAACCTAATATACCAATAGGGGCATTGATCGAGCGATCTTGGTCCGGCTGCTGGGCTGGCGCGTCTGCGCCAAAAGATTTCAGGCACGCCAGCGTAAGGGCGATAATGACGATGTAGGGTTTCATATTTTTGCCGAACGCTTTAGATCAGACATTTCGTGCGGTGGCACACAAAGCGGCTCCGCCGCGACTGTGACACTGCACGAAATTGTCTGTAACGCCTGGTTCGGCTCCGTGGTTTTTGTTTCTGGCTCCAGAGATATTCATGCGCGTGGGTTCGATTTTCTTTAAGCTGATGTTTTTTTTCGTATCTACAGCTTCGCCCCGTCGCTTCCGTATATCAGCGACATGGTTTTAATTTTTTCGGGCCGATGGTTCACCGCGCAACCTCGGTCTTATATTGCCGAACGATTCAGATCAGGCGCGACACGCGCTGGCCCGACGGGTGCGAAGCAGCCGGCGTGACAGCGCGGGTCGTTGTCTGTAACGCTTGGTTCGGCGGTATGGTTTTATTTCTTTTCATCGAAGGCTTGAATGACAACTCCGCCAAAATGCGCTTGGCGTGCGAAGCAACGAATTCCCTGAACTATACATTCGCGCGATTTTCTTTCTTCTCCGGTGTCCGCATAGGTAATAACAATTCCATCTCCTTCATGTGTATTTGTGATAGCCAATTGCCGGCCGGACTCGTCTTCGATATTCGCTGAACACGTCGCGCAAACATAGAGCGGGTATCGCTTGTTTTCGCGCTTTTCGCTTCCGCAAACCGGGCAATGTAATCCGGGGTCTTTCATTTTGCCGAACGTCTTAGGTCAGACATGCGCTTCGATGGCGCGGCGGGTGCGAAGCAGCCGACGTGACAGCGAATCGCATTGTCTGTAGCGCATGGTTCGGCTCATTCGTTTTTTACTCAGATCTAAGTTTCGTGTTAATTGCGTCGACCTGCTCTTGCGTAAGACTCGCTCCGTCGGGTGCGATAATCTTAAAATTGGGGAAAAGATATACTGTGTAAATCAAGGCCTTATTTTTATCCATCCATTTTATGGATCGTGCGGGGCCCTCCTTGCTGAATTCTGGAAGTTCATACGCATATAGGCGTCCAGCTTCATTGTAGTAGTCGCTCTGTATGAAATTTCCGGCATCATTCAGGTGTCGAATGATTCTGGTTTTGAGGACTCCTTTGGCTGTAATAAACTGCTCTTCCGCTTCTTTTTTCTCGGGCCTTTTAATTATGATGTGCCTTGATCCATCTGCTGTGATGGTTTCGATTGGTTTTTCTTCCGCAATCAGGGTGCTAGCCGTGAAGCATGCCGTAAATATGGTAAGATTCCATAGGCTGAAAAGCCGTGAGGGTTTAGATTTGGTAAACGCTAAGTGCATGGTGTAGTAATCTTTGTTTTTTGCCGAACGCTTTAGATCAGACATTTTGTGCGGTGGCACACAAAGCGGCTTCGCCGCGACTGTGACACTGCACGAAACTGTCTGTAACGACTGGTTCGGCTCATTTTGATTTTCGTATTTTTTCGATTTCTTGCATGATTCGAGGCTGAAGAATCGAAAGATAGCCCCAATACATAAATCCGAATCCAAGAACCGCTTTCGTGGCGATATTCCCAACTGAGTTCCGGTCTTCGTATCTGGGATATAGTGCGCTAGTAATCGCGGTTGAGGTAAAAATGGCAAAAGCTATGATGAACGCTAAATGCCACTTTATTCGGGGATTCCTTTTGAATGCCTGTTGCTTGAGCATCCGTTTTTCCGATTTGGGTAAGTCATAGAAGTTCATAATGATTTTGCCGAACGCTTTAGATCAGACATTTCGTGCGGTGGCACACAAAGCGGCTCCGCCGCGACTGTGACACTGCACGAAATTGTCTGTAACGACTGGTTCGGCTCCGTGGTTTTTGTTTCTGGCTCCAGAGATAT